>NZ_OZ224509.1:7500-3997500 GCF_964020775.1 Allobosea minatitlanensis
CTGGTTATCGGAGGAATAGCGGGCATAAAGGGCGACGCGCGTCATGGCATAGACTCCTTCAGGCAACCTTGTCGAAGCGGCTCGGCCGGATCAGCACTTCGGCCGAAATGCCCAGGTGGTTGTGCAACTGCCGGATCATCTCGATGGACAGTCCCCGCTTGCGGTTCAGGACATCGGCCACCCGGTTGCGCGGGCCGATCATCGGCTCCAGGTCCCTGCGGGTCAGTCCCTGCTGCTCCATGCGGAACCGGATCGCCTCGATCGGGTCGGGCGGATCCATCGGATAGTTCTTCGCTTCATAAGCCTCGATCAGCGTCGCCAGCACGTCGAGCCGGTCGCCATCCGGCGTGCCGCTCTTCGCACCCCACAGCCGTTCCACTTCGGCAAGCGCCGCATCGTAATCCGCCTCGGTGCGGATGGGCTTCAGCTCAGTCGCCATGTCTGACCTCCGTCACGTCGATCCTGTCATATGCCTTGTGGGTGCCGATCCACTTGATCCAGACGATGCCCTTCTCGAAATCGACCGCCACCACGAGGCGATAATCGTTGCCCTTGATGTTGAAGACGATGCGTTCGGCGCTGACGATGCTGGCCGTCGCGTAGAGCCGCTTCACATCCGCCGAACTGGTCCAGTCCGCCTTGCTGACTTCGTCGAACCAGGCGTCGAGCGCGGCCTTGACCGCCGGCTGGTCCTTCTGCCCCGCGAGGCTGTCGACGAACTGCCGCAAGGTGCGGCGGGCAATGATCCTCATAGCGTACCTATATCACGGGACCAAAACGGTCACAAGAAGAATATGCGAATGCCCCGGCGCGGGTGTCGCGACGAGGCGATGACCGATGTGCGGGGCGCTCTGATCGCCTATCCGAGCGGGGCGTCCAGCGGCATGAGCCCGGCGTTCATCTCTGCGCGCTCAACCGCGTCGATGACGATATCGGCAGCTTCCGCCGTGCGGTGACGTCGCTGCGCGGCAGCCCGGAGCCAGTCATAGTGGTCGGCGCGCATCAGCACGAATTCGCGGCGACCGTGCCGGGTGATCTCCACCGGCGCTTGTCGCGCCTGATGCAAAAGTTCTTCGGGACTGGGCTGGAAAGAAATGGAATCAACAGTGGTCATGACTGCATCCTGAACAAACCCGGTGCCTGAAACCACAGGCATCACGCATCCTCGCCTGCTGGGCGCTTCTTCTGTACCCTGCGTTCCAGCGCCAGCTTGCGCTCGAACTGCTCGCGGGCGATCTGGCGGCCGAGCAGCCGGGTGAGGATCATGACCGCTTCGTCGGCGCGACTGCCGCCGTTCCGCGCCGGTTCCGACGAGGCCGGAGGTCCAAAGACCTCAATGTTGATCCTGCTGCGTTTGAGCGCCATCGTCTCCAAAAATCCCATTGCCCGGAGGGGGCAGGGACCATCGAAGAACCGCTCGTGCATGAAAGGAAAGCCCCGCGTCGCACCCGTGCGGCATATGGGATACTGTAGCGTATAATCAGGATGCTCTGGAATCGGGAGAACATCGCGCAATGGAGATCGACAAGGACAGGATCGACGATGCGATTCTCGCGCTGCTCTACCTGACGCTCGACGGGGACGGCCGAGCATGGAAGGGATTCGACTGGAGCGCGATGAACCGACTGCACGAGAAGGGCTTCATCGGCAATCCGGTCAACAAAGCGAAATCCGTCTGGCTTACGGACAAGGGGATCGTCAGATCGGAACAGCTTTTTCGTGAGATGTTCATGGTCCAAAGATGAGCCCCCCGGATCGCTCTCCGGAAAGTGCGAAAGTATTAAGTTGCCAGCTTTAGCGTATGGCAGCAGAAATCTGAAGTGAGCCGCCGGGCGTCTGCCTTGCACGCAAGCTCATCCGTACGAAAGCCGAAATAACCCGGTTTCTGAAGCAAGAGCTAAGGGCGCTGCCCTCGCGCGGCCCAAGAAAACTCTCTGGCCTTTCGCGGCATAAACGGCTCGCCCCCCGCAAGCGGGTCCCCTCCATTTATTCCACGGTGCCAAAGACTTTCCTTGCACCTTGCTACCCCGGTCTCGCCGACGGGCAAGGGTTCAGGAGCGAGCGCTTCGCTTCCTCTGAACCCTGCAACCGGAAAGGAAGACCCATGACCCGCACCTTCAACACCCCGCGCAACGTGATCGTCAATGCCGATTGCATCCAGGCGATGCGTTCTTTTGAAAGGGGATCGGTGGACTTCATTCTGACCGATCCGCCCTATCTCGTGAACTATCGGGATCGCAACGGCAGGAAGGTGGCGAACGACGACAATGCTCGCTGGCTCCGCCCCGCCTTCAACCAGATGCACCGCGTTTTGAAGGATGGCGGTTTCGCCGTTTCCTTCTATGGCTGGAACAAGGTCGATCTGTTCATGGACGCATGGAAGGCGGCAGGTTTCCGCATTGTCGGACATATCGTGTTCCGCAAGCGTTATGCGTCGTCGGCGAAGTTCCTGCGCTATCAGCATGAACAGGCTTACTTGCTGGCGAAGGGCAATGTTTGTCTGCCTGAAAATCCCATCCCGGACGTGATCGACTTCCCCTATGCGGGCAACAAGCTGCACCCGACGCAAAAGCCGGTCGAAGCCTTGGCGCCGTTGATCGAGGCTTTCACGAAGCCCGGCGAGCTTGTGCTGGACCCGTTCAGCGGCAGCGGCTCCACCCTGGCGGCGGCGCAGCAGATCGGCCGCGACTGGATCGGCATCGAGCTGGACAGCGGCCACCACCAGACGGCCAGCAGGCGGCTTGCATGGATGCAGCAGAAGGGCGACAGGGCGGCCGCATAGGCCGCCCCTTTTTCTCTGGCCAAAGTGCCTGCCATGTGCGGGCACCTCCTGTACGCGCGGAAAGTCATATCTTCGACCGAGCAAACGCTCGCCGGGCTACGCCCGGCTCGCGACAGGAGACGTCAGGGCAATCCGACGCAGAGTGATCACCTTCCGCGATCAACATATCTGGGACGCGCGGCTTCTTCGTCTTGCTTTGATTGCATAAAATCCTCTGCCGGGGCGTCGCCCTGCGCGCCCCGGTTTTGGGAGGTGACGCCATGCTCAGCATCGACTGGCGTTCACCGGCGGCGTACAGGCATACGATGCACCTTCCGGCCGCCGGGTTCGCCTGGGAATATCTCCGCCGGAACGAGGATTACCGTCAGGATTACAACGCGGCCGTGCTGACGGACCAACCGGCTGACCGTGACCTTGACGTATTTGCCAACCGTTGGGGGTTGCGATTTCCCCTGCGACCCCGACGTGCCGCCTGATTGCCAGACACCGTTCTGGAATCCGAGCCTCTATCCTGAAGCCGTGATGCTGTCACCTGTAGAACGCAGGAACGGCGACACGGAACCGATCGTTACGCTGGCCCAGCTTGACGATCTCGATTTGCGCCGCGCCGCCGATGGCTGGCATGGTATCTGGCGAGCCAACGGTGTTGCGCATCAGTTCTGGCTGCCCGGGGCGATACCGGACGCAGCGGCATTTTATGCGCTCACCCTGCCCATGGACGTCTATCTGGAACTTCGTGCACATGCGGCCCGTCGTTTCTGGCGCTCTCTCAATGGCCGGGCGTCAGGTCCCGATTTTCGGGCGTTTCCTGCACAGCGCCGGCAATGGTACATCCTGTCTTTACGGGCGCTCGACGCAAGGCTGTGTGGAGAGAGTTATCGCACCATCGCAAAAGTCCTGCTCGGCTTTCGCGGGACCAAGGAGGACTTCGAGGGCGACCCGCGCAAGAGCAAAGCGCGTCGCCTTGTGGCACATGGCACCAGGATGATGCGAGGCGGGTATCGCCTGTTGCTGCATTATCCGATCAAACCTGGCAAGCGTTGACCGCTTCAGGACTTGCTGGTCGGTGATTGCCTCAGAAGATTGCGATATCCCTCGCGCGAAAGCCATTGTGCGCGCTCCAGGTGGCTTTGCCAGCACCGATAAGTACGCGTCTCGTCGGCGACCGGGTCGCGGTGCAGGACAATCTGCGCGACTTCCTTCCAGTCCGCCCCTTCGGCCCTGGCGTCGAGAAGCCTCAGATAGGTCACGAAATGCCGCTCGTCATAGCTGGTGATCTCGTTGCCTGTCGGTGCCTCATCATCCACATCGGGGTCGAGTTCGACGGGCGTTCCCATTGTCAATCCCCTTCTTCCCGGAGAGCCTTGCTTGCGGTGCGCCCCCGCAAATGGCCCCTCAGACCTGGTGATCGGGGAGTTCGAAACCGTGACTAGACGGCCCCATGGCCTTTAGGCGGGTAGCCCTGGACATACGCCACAGGCTCCCCGACCATAGGGTCAAGGAGTGTGGTGCCGTCACGGCCGACACCAACCGCTAGTCAGGGGTTTCGACGCCCCGGAGCAGCGCGTCTGCTCCGCTTTCATTCATAGCCGAGCCGGGCACGGTTGTCTTTACCGTTTGAGCCCGGCTGACTTCTTCTCACGGAAATACTCCCATTTCACTTCCGCCTTGAGGGGTGCCGCCAGCGCAGGGGCGCAAATGCGGCACGCTACATGCCGCACGTCGTTCGCCATGGTTCGCCACAGCCTGCCGCCCTCTCGGCGGCCGTTTGTCTGACCAACCGGAGGCGATACCATGATCCACGGCCGCAATGCCGACCTGCCGCCACGGCTGCTTCGCACGCAGGAGGCTGCGCGCTTCCTCGGCATATCGCTGCGCACTCTCGAAAAGCACCGAACCTACGGCACCGGCCCCGTCTACCGAAAGATCGGGGGACGGGTCGTCTATGCCGTGCAGGATCTGGAAGCCTGGAGTGCAATCGGCGCACGCAAGTCCACTCGCGACGCGAACGCCCGCACGGTCTTTCCCGCGCGACCGCTGACACCTGCGGAGCGGGAAGAACTCTGAATGCTGCGTGACGACGATCATAGACCAGCGCAGACGGAAGTGGTCAGCGAGCGCAGCCATCTCGACCCGTTCGTGGTGGCGACCGGGGACGCTGCGCCGCGTGACCAGCGCGACCTGATGGAACGGCCGTTCTTTTCGCTCGGCAAGCGCCCACGCATGAAACCGATTCTCTACAAGGGCGCAGATGTCGAGGTGCAGGTCTTCGCCATGCCCGAACATGGCATGGCGACCATCTGGGATGCTGATGTCCTGATCTGGGCCGCGTCGCAGATCGTCGCAGCCGAAAACAGCGGCATCCCGACTTCACGTTTCTTCCGTTTCACGCCCTATCAGTTGCTGCGTGCGATCGGACGCCCGACCGGGAACCATCAGTATCAGCTTCTGAAGGCGGCGCTTGGTCGCCTGCAATCCACCGTTGTCGCCACGACGATCCGTAACGGCCCGAACTGGCGCCGGCGGCAATTCTCATGGATCAACGAGTGGGAGGAAATGACAACGCGCTCCGGCCGCGTGGAGGGCATGGAGTTCGTCCTGCCCGAATGGTTCTACCAGAGCGTTATCGACCGCTCTCTGATCCTGACCATAGACCCGGCCTATTTCCGGCTGACTGGCGGCATCGAGCGATGGCTCTATCGCGTTGCCCGCAAGCATGCCGGCCACCAACCTGACGGCTGGGCTTTCGAGATCAGCCACCTTCACGAAAAGTCCGGCAGTCTCGCGCGGTCGTCCGACTTCGCGCTCGACCTGCGCCGGATCGCCGCCCGCCAGCCGCTGCCCGGATACCGTCTCGAAATCGAGTGGGAGGATCGGCGCGAATTGGTGCGTTTTTACCCCGGAAACTTATCCACAGTGCCTGTGGATAACCATGTGGAACCTATCGGCAGATTAGGCGCAAACAGTATCGGCACATTAGGCGCAAATCGCGCCGCGCACTTTATAGAAGAATCTAACAAAGAATCTAACTTCTATTCTTTGACGCGCGCACTCGACCTGTTCAGCGCCGCCGCGGGCGGCTGGTCGCTCGGCCTGCACCGCGCCGGCTTCGTTACCATCGCCGCCTGCCAAATCGTCGAATGGCGGCGCATCCTTTATGCAGAGAACAATCCCCATGTCAGACTCTACGAGGACGTGCGCGGACTCACGGCAGCTCACCTTGTTTCCGACCTTGGAGTCCTGCCCGACATCGTCGTCGGCAGCCCGCCCTGCCAGGACATCAGCAGCGCCAACACCAAGGGCAAAGGGATCGACGGCGAGCGGTCGGGCCTCTACCTCGAAGCCGTCCGGCTTGTCGGAGATTGCCGCCCTCGCTGGTTCGCTTTTGAGAACAGCGCTAATCTCAGAACTCGCGGCGCTGACCGGCTGCTCGCTGAACTGGAAGCGCTCGGCTACGCCGTCGAACCGTGCGTGGTGGGTGCTGACAGCGTTGGCGCCAACCACGTCCGCAAGCGGTCCTGGCTTATCGGCTACGACCCCGAACAGCTTGCCCACGCCGGTATCGCAGTCCCAGCAGGGCGGCATCCGTCTGGAGGGTGGTTCGGGCGCGCGCCGGGCGATGAGGGAATCGGGCCTCTACGAGCTGTTCCGCAACCGCCCACTGCCGACGCCGATGGCATCGGACGGGATGAAGGATGGCGCGGGCGGCGGAGCGGGATCGACATATCCGCTGCGAATGATCCTTGCGACGCCGAGGAAGTCGGATGCGGATCGGGGTGGCCGGGGCGACGTTCTCAGCCAATTGCAGGGCCATGCCAGTCGACACGCGGGGATGATGGGAACGCCGACTGCGAACCCCGCACCGCGGGAGAGCGTTCTGCGCAAGCACAAGGGCCGGATGACATCGGACCAGGACGATTTCGACCGGACACCGACGATCAGCGAGGCGCTGCATTTCGACAGTCTGGAACGCTCCTGCAGCCTGATGCCGACGCCGGTAAAGCCGAACGGCGGGCGCAGGTTGAGCGCGCAGGAGATCGAGACAGGAAGGCGATTGAGCGGCGCGAAGGCGCAGATCGACACACCGAACCTGTTGCGCCATGCGGCGGAAATCCTGCCGACGCCGACGAAGAGAGACAGCAGGATGGACGGCTGGAGTCCGGCCTACGACCGCCGGAAATCTCCGACCATGGACGCGGTGATGAACGGGGCGATGACGGATCGCGCGCCGGACAAATGGGCGGGAGCGCGGGCGCTGGCGACGATGCTGCGGAGCCATGGGCTGACTGGAACGGCGGCCTTGCCCATCACCTACGGCTGGATGATGGGCTTTCCACCTGGGTGGCTGACACGCGCATTGCACTCGGCAGTCGCAAAGGGACTTCTGCGGCCAGTCTGATCGTCGAAGCTTTCGGCGACGCCGTTCTTCCGCAAATTCCCGAAGCCATTGGTCGCGCTATCCTGCGCACCGAAGCTGCGCTCGACGCGGTGCTCGCCCGCACATCCACCGACATTACCGGAGACGAACCATGATCCGTCGTTCCCACAGGAAGGCGCACGGTCGATCGCTGCCGGACGAACCCGCGCCGTTCACTACATTTGTCGAGCTGACCTTTCAGAAGCAGAGGGTCGAGCACTGGATACGCTTCGGCCGCAAGAGCTACGAACAGATCATCGACCGTCGCCGCAGCATCGTCGGCTTTCCGCCCGGCAGCATCTTCGCCTTCGTGCGATGGGCAGCAAACGACTTTGGCACCGTAGTCTCGCGCATCGACATCGTGCGCGCCATCGGTCGCGGCGAACCGTTCCAGACCTTGCCCTTCGTCCGGCCCGGTGGCGACATCCTTCTGCGCCTCAATGGCTGGGAGAAGGTGCAGCGGGCGCTTGCCGTCATCGACGCGTTGGAAGCCCTCGGTTTCGATCCGGCCAACGTGTCCCCGGATTACTGGCGGCACGTCCACAACCGCCTGACAGCTAACCTGGAACCGAGCGCCTACACGCCTGAGCGGCACGCCGCCTGGATTGGGCGACGGAGGATCGAGCCATGACGCGCCGCCGCGTCCTCACGGTGACGGTGCTGGCTGTCAGCGTCATCGCTGCCATGAGTGTCGTCGATATGCCGGCAAGGTTGATCTGGAATGCCACCGCCAGCGCGCCCATCGGCTTCTACACAGTCGTGCCGGCCGAGCGAATCGACGTGTCCGAACTGGTCGCCATCATGCCGCCCGAACCGCTCGCCGCCTACATGGTCGAGCGCGGCTATATCGCGCGAGGCGTCCCGCTCTTGAAGCGCGTCTTGGGCCTGCCGGGACAGCGGGTTTGCCGCGCCGGCCGCACGATCACGGTTGACGGAATCGAGATGGGCGAGGCGTTGGAGCGCGACAGCCTCGGCCGCGATCTGCCCATCTGGCAGGGCTGCCGCGTCATCGGTGACGGCCAGCTTTTCCTCATGAATTGGGAAATCCGAGACAGCCTGGACGGTCGTTATTTCGGACCCATCCCCGCAAGTTCCGTCATCGGCCGCGCCATCCCGCTCTGGACCAATGAGGAAGGCGACAGCCGCTACGAGTGGAGCGCACAGACGCATTGACTGCTTCCCCATCAGCGGGAGCGGTGCCCGCCGACGGTCTTTCCAACCTCACCGCCAAGGAGATTGTCATGCCTCAGATCGGTCAGTTCACGCGCGAGAAAAACGGCTATCTAGGTCGCATCCACACACTCACCCTCGATCGCGAACTCTTCATCGTTCCGGTGGAGGAGGCGGACGCAGAGAATGTCCCCAACTACCGCGTCCATCACGGTGCCGTTGAAGGACCGGAGATCGGTGCAGCCTGGAAACGCACCGGCGAAAAGGCTGGCGAATACCTTTCGGTGCTGCTGGACGATCCAACATTCCCGCATCCCATCCGCGCCAACCTGTTCCGCGACGATGACGCGGGCGCGTCGTGGTCGCTGCACTGGAGTCGCCCAAGACCGCGTGACGAGCGGGACTAAGGCCATGCATTTCCGCGCCATCCCCTTGCTCAGAACTCACATCCCGTTGATCGGGGAAAGGTCGTCTCATGCCGTCGTCCTGCTCAGGCAAAAGACGGTTGGCGCGCACAGCGGAGGTCAGTGGCGGCTTTGCGCGGGCACGTACACCTTGGCTTTGGCAGCGATGAGAGTGCTGGCAGTTTGGCTCCCCGACATATCCCGGGCGGTGCGGCGCTATGCCGTTGTCTTGACAACCGGTCTGTTGTCGCTTGGCAGCGGATCGGCGATTGCTGTTGCACAATCGACACTGATCGTTCGGCCTGCCGTCATTGAGCCCTATACCGCTTATATCGCCGAAGCGGCGCGGCGCTTCGGAATTCCCGAAGACTGGATTTGCGCCGTTCTGCACGCCGAAAGTGCCGGCGATACGCTGGCGGTGTCCCCGGCCGGGGCGATGGGATTGATGCAGGTCATGCCCGACACCTGGGCGGGCCTACGGGTCCGTCACGGCCTTGGTCGTGATCCCTACGATCCGCGCGACAACATCATGGCGGGCGCGGCCTATCTGCGCGAAATGTGGGATCGCTACGGCAATGTCGGCGCGATGCTGGCGGCCTACAATGCCGGTCCCGGCCGTTACGACGAATACCTTGCGACCGGGCGGGTATTACCTGCAGAAACCCGCGCCTATGTCGCCACCCTTGCGCCGATCCTCGGCGGCGCGGCCGCGTCAGAAGTGCCTGCGCTGGCACCGCCGCCACCACCCGACTGGCGCGAGGCCGGGCTGTTCGTCATGCGCTCGGCGGACGCACGGACTGCCGTAGCATCGTCATCCGAAGCGCGACCCGATGACGTTCGCGCAACCGTTCCGGTGCGCGATCCTGTTCGCACCAAACCTCAGGACGGCAGCATTTTCGTCGCCCGCACGGACGACGGGGGAACACCATGAAGGCGGCGTTCCCGCACTCCGCGCAATCCGTTCCGGCGTCCAGACAGGCAGGATTGTGCCTGGCTGAATTGTCGGCAGGAAAGGCGAAGACGACAGGGAAGGCGGAGGGCAAGATTAAAGAAGACGGCACCATGTCGGGCCGCTTCTGGAAATTATGGTTGTCTGCACACTGGTTAGGCGGCCAATTCCGGCACCATGGTTTTGAGGGGCCGCGTGCTGCGATTTTGCGCAAAGCCTTGGCTTTGCAGGGTTTCGAGCGGCACCATAGGCCCATATCGGCCTCTTTTCGGCGGTTTTGGCTGGAGTCGCGCCCGTGAGCGCCGACGACGAAAACTGTTTCCGCCCGAAGCCCGGCCGCATCCGATCCGACACGCCGAAGACCGGCAAGACCAAGAGCTTTCTCACGCAGGTCAGGAAGATTACTCGGCAGCATCAGGCGGCGGCCTCCCGCGCCCCTTGCATGTCGTCATCCGCCCGCCCGTCATCGCCGGGCCGGTCCCGTGCCGTGGTCGCCAGCGGCAAGGGTGTGAAGCGCGGCCGGGGCGCGAGCTTCGTGCGCGCCCGCAACATCTCCGGCCAATGGCATCATCGCCAGCCGGGCAGCCGCCGCGTGATCGTCAAGCAGCGCAGCGTCCGGGCCGCATGGAAGGACGGCCGCGCCCGCGCGCATCTGCGCTATGTCCAGCGTGACGGAACCTCGCGCGACGGCGAGCGTGGCCGGCTCTATTCGGGGACCGAGGACCGGGCCGACGCTGACGACTTCCTTGAGCGCGGCAAGGACGACCGCCACCAGTTCCGGTTCATCGTCTCGCCCGAGGACAGCGCGGAGCTGTCTGACCTCACGGCCTACACCCGCGACCTCATGAAACAGGTGGAAGCCGACCTCGGCACGAAACTCGATTGGGTAGCGGTCAACCACTACAACACCGGCCATCCCCATGTGCATGTCATCGTCAACGGCCGCGACGATATGGGCGGGGATCTGGTCATCAACGGCGACTACCTTTCCGCCGGCCTGCGCGAACGGGCCAGCGAGCTTGCAAGCCTCGACCTCGGCCCCGTGACCGAGATCGAGCAGACCCGCAAGCTGTCGGCCGAGATCGACCAGGACCGTTTCACCCGCATCGACCGCGCCATGGCCGAGGAAGCCGATGCCCGTTTCCTCGACCTGCGTCATGAACCGGCAGAGCCGAAGCGGCAGTTCGAGCGAACGCTACGCCTGCGCCGCCTCGCCAAGCTGGAGAAGATGGGGCTGGCGACCGAGCACGCGCCCGGCGTTTGGGAATTGAGCAAGGACATGGAACCGGCCCTGCGCGAGCTTGGCGAGCGTGGCGACATTATCCGCACCATGCAGAAGGCGCTCGGCCCGCAGGGCGGCGAACGCGATCCCATGAGCTTCCAAATCCATGACGGAGCGCCCGAGACGCCTATTATCGGCCGTGTCGTGGACAAGCATCTGTCCGACGAGTTGGGCGAGAACCTGACCGTTGTGGTGGACGGGATCGACGGCCGCACACACCACATCGCGGGCATCGCGCCCGAAAGGCTGGAGGATGCCCGCATCGGCAGCGTCGTCCAGATCGGCCCGGCCGAGGCGGCAGCCCGGCCGTCCGACCGCACCATCACGGCTATCGCCGAGGATGGCATCTATCGGCCGAGCCGCCATCTGGAGCAGGCGAAGTTCGAGGGCCGCGTTCCGGGCGGCGACTATGAGGGCTATGTCGATGCCCATGTCCGCCGGCTGGAGGCGTTGCGCCGCGCCGGGATCGTCGAGCGGATCGACGCCGACCAATGGCGCATCCCCGATGATCTGGTCAGCCGCGCCGCCGCCTATGACGCCGGCCGCGACCGGCAGGCCAGCGTTCGCGTCCTTTCCCCGGTCGGTCTGGAAAAGCAGATCGGATCGGACGGCGCGACCTGGCTGGACCGGCGGCTGATCCAGGGCGAGACGGCCGACCTTGCCCCGACCGGCTTCGGCCAGCAGGTGCGCGAGGCCATGGACCGGCGCCGCGAGCATCATATCGAACAGGGCGACGCGACCCGAGCGCAGAACGGTCGCATCTTCTATCGGCGCAATCTTCTCGCCACGCTGCGCGAGCGCGAGGTTGCTCGTGTCGGCGCGGAGATAGCCGAGGGCAAGGGCCTGCCGTTCCGCGCCGCCATGGACGGCGAGAATGTCAGCGGCAGGTTCACCGGCACGGTGCAGTTATCCAGCGGCAAGTTCGCCGTGGTCGAGAAATCCCACGAGTTCACCCTTGTCCCGTGGCGGCCGGTCATCGACCGCCAGCTCGGCCGCGAGGTCATGGGCGTCGTGCAGGGCGGATCGGTGTCTTGGCAAGTTGGGCGGCAGAGAGGGGTGAGTCTTTAGTATAGCTGGATGGCTCCAGTATAGTCAGAACCTCAATTCTCTCCTGTAGTGACTGAGAGATGTCGCCACTTTTGATCGTTTTCTGCTGTTGCCTTGTCGGCACGTCGAACGTAATCAACCGCATCTGCGCCTCGATGAAACGGCTCTTTCTCATTCGTCTGCTCCTTCAGGGTTGAGCAGACTCTACATCATGGTGCGGGACTTCGTGGGGGGGCAGGTCATAGGCGCTCAGCCCCGCCGAAGCGATACGCGCACCAATCGAGGCAATTTGAAAGATATGGCCGCACCCTTGTTCGCGAAGGTTCGGAACAGCCGCTTTGCAGACATGGACATCCGTTTTCGCGGTGATGGCGAGTGGCGGGCCCGTAAGCATGGTGCAACGCACGGGCGGAAGTGGCGGAATGTTGACCTGGTGACGGCACCACGACAGGTGAAATCCGTGCTGTCGAGTTCACCTCCAGCCGACAAGGCGACAGCCCGATCCTGCCGGAGCTGATGTCGCAGATCCAGGTCACCGAGGATATCATGACAATTATAGCGGACGGAGCCTCCGACAAACGCCGCTGTCATGCCGCGATCCTTGAGTGCGGCGCGGAGCCGATCATTCCGATCCGAGGGAACAGCCGGGCCTGGAAACCCGATTGCCCCGCCGCGATCTCGCGCAATGAGATGCTGTGGACAACCTGATGTCTGACCGGGCTCTCTGGAAGAAATGGACAGGCTATCATGCACGAAGTCGTACCGAGGCCAAATGAACCGGCTCAAGCTCTTCGGCGAACGGAACATGTCACGCGATCCCGACCGCCAAACCGCCATAGGCTGCGCGAACAATTGCTTGCGCTGACGCATCTCTATCAGCGCTTTGGTTTCGGTAAGACCGCCGAAGAACAATTGCAGTTTGCATAAGCGCGACGCACTTCCAGTGCATCGGGACGGGCTAGGATCTGGTTGCCGTTGCGCAATGCTGTCAGCCAGGGGCTCGGTCGGGCATTCGCCATGGTGTAGCTCTCCTTGGACAAAGGTCGATCCTGCGCCGCACCGAGCACGCCAAATTTTCCCATTGACCTATATATTCAAATCATCGTAGATTCGCAGTAATGAAAATCGATCTCGAATCCATGCAGACCGCCGCCGACGATGCCAGCGAATTGCTGAAGGCGCTCGCTAATCGGCACCGCCTCCTGATCCTGTGCCAGCTCATCGAGGGCGAAAAATCAGTCGGGCAACTCGCGGAGTTCCTCGGCATTCGCGACTCGACCGTGTCCCAGCACCTGGCCTTGCTGCGCCGTGATCGACTCATCGCAGGCCGACGGGACGGCCAGACCATCTGGTATCGGATCGAAAGCGAGCCGGCCCGCAGCGTCCTGAGCGTGCTCTACAAGTCCTTTTGCGAGCCGCGGGCAGCAAAGGGAACGGCCACGCTCGCCGACGGTCCTTCTGCGGGAAATCGCGCTTCCGGGCGCAGGAAAGTCACGCAGGACTGATCGGGAATGGAGGCCGAGCCGTTGTTGAACTTGTGCACGCTGATAGTTGCAATTTTTTGCAATCGTTGTCGCGAAATAATCGGTGCGCGACCTTCAAACGAAAGGAATGGACCATGACCAAAAATGTCGGAGGCATCGATCGCATCCTCAGGATCATCGTCGGTCTCGCGCTGCTGTCGCTCATCTTTCTGCTTGACGGCAACGCACGCTGGTGGGGGTTGATCGGGCTCGTTCCGCTGCTGACGGGCCTGTTCTCGACTTGCCCGGTCTATCCGCTCTTCGGCTTCAACACGTGCCCTCTCAAAGGGGGGGGCGGCAATGAAGCCTGTCCGGATCAACGACCGGCTGTCGATCTGCGAACAGCTCAGCACCAGCGATGTCAGCACGGCCGCCGGGTCCGGCATTCGGGCCCTGATCAACAATCGGCCGGATGGCGAGGATTTCGACCAGCCGCGTGCCAGCGAAATTGCCGAGGCCGCCGCGCAGGCCGGACTCGCCAGTACGCATATTCCCGTGCGCGCGGCCGAGATCAGCGAAGATACCGTGCGGGCGTTTCAACGCGCGCTCGCTGATAGCGACGGCCAGGTTCTTGCCTTCTGCCGGTCCGGCACCCGTTCCCTGACGCTCTGGACCCTCGGCGAGGTTCTCGACGGCCGCATGGCGAAAGACGACGTCATCCCCTTCGGGCGGGAACGCGGCTTCGATCTGTCAGGAGCCGTTGCCTGGCTGGGAGCCCATGGCCACTAGCACCGCAAATCCATTTTCAGCACACGAACCTTCAGAAAGGCAGTTCCTATGGCCCCGAAACCGGAAGTGACCGGCTTCTTCGACCGTCGCACGTGGTCGATCCAATATGTCGTCGCCGATCCCGAGACGAAGAAATGCGCGATCGTCGATCCCGTCTATGACTTCGACGAGAAGTCAGGCCAGACGGCTTCGACGAATGCCGACCGCATCCTCGAATTCGTGCGGGACAAGGGTTACGAGGTCGAGTGGATCCTCGACACCCATCCGCATGCCGATCATTTCTCGGCTGCTGCCTACCTGAAACAGAAGACAGGCGCACAGACCGCCATCGGCGAGAAGGTCACCGAGGTCCAGAAGCTGTGGAAGGACTTCTATAACTGGCCGGATTTCCCGGCCGACGGCTCCCAGTGGGACCGGCTCTTCGCCGACGGAGACACCTTCCGGGTCGGCAATATCGATGCCAAGGTGATGTTCTCGCCCGGCCATACGCTCGCCTCGATCACCTATGTCATCGGCGATGCCGCCTTCGTCCATGACACGCTGTTCATGCCCGACAGCGGAACGGCGCGCGCCGACTTTCCCGGCGGCAGCGCCAAGGTGCTGTGGAAGTCGATCCAGGACATTCTGGCGCTTCCCGACGAGACCCGCATCTTCACCGGTCATGACTATCAGCCCGGCGGCCGGGAACCGCTGTGGGAGTCGACGGTCGCCGAGCAGAAGGCGAAGAACATCCACATGGCCAAGTACAAGACGGAAGAGGAGTTCGTCGCCGCGCGCGAGGCCCGCGACAGAACTCTGCCCATGCCGAAGCTGATCCTGCATTCGCTGCAGATCAACACCAGGGGTGGCCGTCTGCCCGAACCGGAAGCGAACGGCCGGCGCTATCTCAAGATCCCGCTCGATCTGTTGACAGGCGCATCCTGGGACTGAACCGGTGATCGAAAAGCTCTCCTGCGAAGCCGCCGATCTGAAGGCCAATGTCGATGAGGCATCGGCCTTCCTGAAGAAGCTGTCCAATCCGGACCGCCTGCTGGTCTGTTGCGCTCTCGTGGAGGGCGAGCGCTCCGTGCGCGAGCTCGAGGATCTGCTTGGCATCCGCCAGCCGGGCCTCTCGCAGCAGCTCGCCGGTCTTCGCGAGGCAGGACTGATCGCCGGCCGCAAGGAGGGTAAGCACGTCTTCTATCGGCTCGCCGACGCCCGCGTCGCCGCCTTCATCCACACCATGCATCGGTTGTTCTGCCAAACCGGCACGACCAACACACAACCACGAGACTGATCGATGACCGAGTTCACACCGCTTGCCTCCCTTCTCGGGGGCGCTTTGATCGGCCTTGCCGCCATCCTCCTCATGGCCTTTCACGGCCGCATCGCCGGCATGACCGGCATTCTCTCCGGGCTCCTTCCGCCCTTGTCGAATGACTGGGCCTGGCGCGCTGCTTTCATCGCAGGGGCAGTCGCGGCTCCCGCTTTGATTATCGTAGCCGGGGCTTCAGCCGTGCCGTTCGAAAGCCCGGTTCCCACGCCCTGGCTCATCGTCGGCGGTCTCATCGTCGGCATCGGCGTCCATTTTGGCGGAGGCTGCACGTCGGGCCATGGCGTCTGCGGGCTTGCACGCCTCTCGCCGCGCTCGATCGCCGCCGCCCTGATCTTCATGGCTTCGACGGCGCTCACCGTCTTCGTTGTCCGTCACCTTCTCGGAGGCTTCTGATGGCCCGAATCCTTTCCGCCCTGATTGCCGGGCTCATTTTCGGCGCCGGCATCGCCATTTCCGGCATGATCAATCCCGCCAAGGTGCTCAACTTCTTCGACTTCGCCGGAACCTGGGACCCGTCGCTGGCCTTCGTGATGGGCGGCGCGCTCGTGGTCACCGCCATCGGCTACAGTTTCATCCTGAAGCGCCCGGCGCCGCTCTTCGACAAGACGTTCCATCTGCCGACGGCACGCAAGCTCGATCTTCCGCTTGTTGCCGGCTCGGCCGTGTTCGGCATCGGCTGGGGCATCACCGGCTTCTGTCCGGGCGGTGCCGTTCCGGCTCTCGGTCTCGGAGAGTCGAGCGCGCTGATCTTCGTCGGCTCGATGCTCGCGGGCATTGCGCTGGCACGCTTCGTCCGCCGTTCGGTTGCCGCACGCACGCAATCGCGCGTCGCCTGAGCAGCGGGAGAGCTACAGGAACATGCGTCTTCCCGCCATCAGGATCCAGCGCTTCCTCCCGATGCTCGACTGGGCACGGGCCTATGACCGCACGACACTCACCAATGATGTCGTTGCCGCGATCATCGTGACGATCATGCTGATCCCGCAATCGCTGGCCTATGCGATGCTCGCCGGCCTGCCGCCTGAAGTCGGCCTTTACGCCTCGATCCTGCCGCTTGTGGCCTATGCCCTGTTCGGCACCAGCCGCACGCTCGCAGTCGGCCCCGTCGCCGTCGTTTCCCTGATGACGGCCTCTGCCGTCGGCCAGGTCGCCGCGCAGGGTACGGCCGACTATCTCACGGCGGCGATCGTGCTGGCGCTGCTGTCAGGCGTCATGCTCGTGCTGATGGGCCTGCTGCGGCTCGGCTTCCTCGCCAATTTCCTCAGCCATCCGGTGATTTCCGGCTTCATCACCGCGTCCGGCATCCTGATCGCCGCCAGTCAGCTGAAACACATCCTCGGCGTTACGGCCGGCGGCGACACGCTCCTCGAGATGATCATCGCGCTTGCCCGCCTGGCCGCCGAGATCAATCCCTACACCGTCGCCATTGGCGGCGGCGCACTGGCCTTTCTCTATTTCGCGCGCACCCGCCTGAAGCCTCTGCTGATCGGCATCGGCGTCGCGAAGCGCGCAGCCGACCTTGCGACCAAGACGGCGCCGATCCTGGCCGTGGCCGTCACGATCCTGCTCGCCGTCGCCCTCGACCTTGCCGCGAAGGGCGTGGCGCTTGTCGGTTCGATCCCGCAGGGTCTGCCGGCGCTCAGCTTCCCGCAGGTTTCTGTCGAGCTGATCATGACGCTTGCCGCGCCGGCCTTTCTGATCAGCATCATCGGCTTCGTCGAATCCGTCTCCGTTGCCCAGACGCTCGCCTCGAAGCGCCGGCAGCGGATCGTCCCGGACCAGGAGCTCATCGGCCTCGGCGCGGCGAATATCGCCGCCGGCCTCTCCTCTGGCTATCCGGTGACCGGCGGCTTCGCCCGCTCCGTCGTCAATTTCGATGCCGGCGCCGAGACCCCCGCGGCCGGCGTCTTCACGGCTGTCGGCATCGCCTTCGCCACACTCTTCCTCACCCCGCTGCTCACCAGCCTCCCGCAGGCGACGCTGGCCGCAACCATCATCGTCGCGGTGCTGTCGCTCGTCGACTTCAAGGCGATCCGCCATGTCTTCCACTATTCGAAGGCCGACTTCTCCGCCATGGCCGCGACGATCATCGTCACGCTGCTCTGGGGGGTGGAGCCGGGTGTCGTTGCCGGCGTGGCGCTCTCGCTGTTTCTGCACCTCTACCGCACCAGCAAACCGCATATGGCGATTATCGGCCAGGTGCCGGGCACCGAGCACTTTCGCAACGTCGAGCGACACCAGGTTCTGACCGATCCGCAGATCCTGTCGATTCGCGTCGACGAAAGCCTTTATTTCGCCAACAGCCGCTATCTCGAGGATCGTATTGCCGAACTCGTTGCGCAAAGGCCGGACGTCCGCCACGTCGTGCTGATGTGTTCCGCCGTCAACGCCATCGACGCCAGCGCGCTGGAAAGCCTGGAGGAGATCAACCACCGACTCAGGGATGCCGATGTCACCTTCCATCTGACCGAAGTGAAAGGCCCGGTAATGGACCGGCTGGAGCGGGCCGACTTCCTTGACCACCTGACCGGCAGGGTCTTCCTCAGCCAGTTCGAGGCCATAAGTGCGATCCGTAGCGCAAATCCCTGACCCTCACTCGCTCTGCGGCTTTATCCCGAACCCGGTCGCGCGCTGTAACGGCGATGCATTTGCTCTTGGTGCTCTGCCAGCACAACGGGTAGGCACAGACCTCGCATGCCCGCCCGCGAATCGTTATCGCCGCGGCGGGTGCGACTGGTCTCTCACTGGCTTCGCGGTTCAGAAGGGCCATGCCCGGCGCGACGATCACCATCATCGACGCCAGGAGGGAGCATCACATCCAGTCGGGCTTCACTTTTGACGGGGCCGGTCTCTTGGCAGGTGAAGTCCTCGACTGGAAATCAGCTACGGACTTCGAACGCAGGGCCGCCGGGCATGAGCACCGGACCGGGACAAAATCGGAACAGGTCCACCCGACGGCGTCCATTATACGGTAGTGGGTACTTTCTTCTCCGAAGAACTCCCGGCCGACCGATCAACCTGGACGGTTGCAGGCGTTTTCGCGCGTTCGGCGCCCTTCGTTATAGGGAGAGGAAAACACCGTTAGCATTGGTGGGCGGTCAACTTGCCACCGCCGCTCTTTCATCTCGACGCAGGGTCAGGACTTCTACGCCGTTTCTTGTGACTGCGACTGTGTGCTCAAACTGGGCGGATAGCTTTCCGTCACTTGTCAAGACGGTCCATCCGTCTTCAGCCGTGGTGACCTTACGAGAGCCCTGATTAATCATCGGCTCGACGGTGAATACCATACCCTCTCGCAGTTCGATCCCTGTTCCCGGTCGGCCAAAATTCAATACCTGCGGTTCTTCGTGCATCTCGCGGCCGATGCCATGTCCGCAATATTCACGCACTACAGAACAGCCGTTCCTTTTGGCGTGACGCTCGATAGCGAAGCCGATATCGCCCAGATGAGCACCGGGACGGACCTGCATTATGCCTTTCCACATCGCCTCCTGTGCGATGCGTACAAGCCGTCGCGCAGCAGGGCGAACATTGCCGACAAGATAGGTCTTGCTCGAATCTGCAATGTAGCCGTTCTTTTCGAGCGTGATATCAAAATTGACGATGTCGCCATCACGAATGATCTCATTTCTGTCGGGAACGCCGTGGCAGACAACGTCGTTGATTGAGCAGTTCAGCACATACTTGAAACCATACTGGCCTTTGCTGGCAGGACGGGCGGCGAGGTCCACGCTGATGAAGCGTTCCACCAGATCGTTGATCTGCAACGTTGACATGCCGACCAAATCTTGCCGATCGAGCATTTCGAAGACGGACGCCAACATCTTGCCCGATATGCGCATGAGCGCCAGCTCATCAGGAGTCTTGACCATGTCAGGCGGCTTCTAGGTCCTTTGGTTGTCGTTCCGCCGCCTCCAGTTGCATTTTGACAATGTCATTGAAGGACAGGGTTGGATTGGCCTCGGCCAGCATGCCGATCTTCATCCAGAATTCAGCCTGCGCGTTGATGGAGCGGCACATGACCGAACTGGCCTTTCGAACCTCATCGTGCAGCGCTTCGTCAATTTTTACGATGCCCATCGCAATCCCCAGACGCATGATTCATATATAAATCGTATATGCATCATTCTCATCGCGGTCAAGGGATAAGCGGGAAACTAGCTTTCAGAGACGGATAGCCACTGCGAAATCCTCGCTTTCTGCTCTACCGCAATGGAATGCCGAGAGGGGAGATCGTGATGCCCTAACTCAAGGTTTGGCCTACTGACGCGGGGTTGATCTCCCGATTGTCTCTCCGACGAAGCAATGCGTCGAAAATAAACGTGCCACCGGGTACGATACTCGCGAGAATTGCCCATATCACAACTGATGTGGTCCATCTGTTTGGGCGCCGCGCCAGCATTACAGCTATGACATACAAGACAAACAGCGCGCCGTGGACCGGACCCATCAGCCGAACGAGTTCGGGGTGCCCTCCAAAATGTTTAAGAGGAACTGCGATCCCCATTAGCACAAGCAACGATATGCCTTCAGCTCGCGCAAAGAAGCGAAACCGTGTTGTTTCAGAGCTTTCCGGCGCCTGAACGATCCCTGCGACCGATTCAACGCCCCGTAGCTTTCGTGACCAACGGATAAGGAAATAGGTTAAGATCGGGATAGCGCAGATGACCGGAAACAGCATCCGCCAGTCCAATGGCCAGTCGAGGCCGGTGAGGTTGCCGAGTTGAGTGTTGAGGAATGAGGCAACGCCACAAGTCAGAGCCAAACAGCTTGCAAGCATGTGATCAAGCACCCGTTGCCGAAACGTGGTGACGGCGGTGGTCAGCGCCATGAATTGGCGCGCGCATACAATAAGACCGAGTGCCCCGAAAACGATGGAGGCGCGCGCCTGCGGGGACGGTGCAGTATTAAATTGCACAATACCTGCGCCGATCATGGCCATGAAGGCGAACGTTCCCGCAAATGCGACGCTCCAGTCCAGCGAGGGGCGCGGAGCCTTGTTAATGTGCAAACTGCGCACCGACATGAGTACGAGATACCCGCTCAGCAGGCCGATCGTGGCCTGAAAAATGTCACGGCTCCAGAAAGCTAAGGGAAAGGCCGTAACTGCGGCAATAGCCATACCCCAGACGAATACGAGGCCCCATCTACGGTGCGAAATCCCACCTTTCCGGGTAAAGAGGGGGACGAAGCCGCCATACATGCCGATGAAGCCAGAAGCAACGTGGAGGAAAAGTACGGGATAGCTGACCCAAGCTGCTCCGTTTATGATACTGTTCATCGCGAGAACCTCTCTTTGTTTGCTGTTCCACGCATGGTTTTGGGAACGTCATCGTTTAGTGCTGCTAAGCGCATGTTCTCGACGCGCAGGCCTCAGGCTGACATCCGCCGAGGCAGCAGTTCCCCATCGCCGAAGCTGCTACTCCGGACTTCACCGTGGTTTTTGCGGATGTTGCTTTCTGTTGCTGGGTGCTCTGATCTCAGAATGGTTTGATGATCACCAGCAACACGATTGCGCTGATGCAGATAAACATCACCGGAAGCACGAGGCGCATAATGTCGGGCTGTTTCGGTGGCCCACATTGCACCCGCCGTAAACTGCTAGAGACCATGCCGTGGACCCCAGACAGGGCGATGACAATTACGAGCTTGACTGCGAGCCATATGCTCGCAAACCATCCGTGCCAGAATGCCATCGTCAGCCCGGCCGCCCACATCACGACCATGGCAGGCGTTGTTACGCTGCGATCGAACCGCACGAATCGGGCGATGGTCTCAGGCATTGCGTATAGAAGGGCGAGCGCTGCCGTCATGGTCCCACCGAACCAGATCACCATCGCTATGATATGGACAGACTTTATCAGTTCATAGAGCATCAGACCGCCATTCCGCACGATTATGACTGTGACAGGCCCGCTCTGGAGGCTACCAGCAACGGGAAGTCGCGCCGGGGGTGGCAGAGCCTCTTCAGCGTCGGATATCCATGACAACTACCCGTGGTCATTCGACGTCTTTCAGAAGTTTTTCCACCACATTAAGCCGGTTCGTCAGTTGCGCGATCTCCTGTCGCAAGCCTTCGATGGCCGCTACTGTTTCTTTTTCCTTCATTTCCAGCGCGCGGCCTCGGCGAGCGGCAGTCAGATACTTCATGGCAAACACGATGACGATCACCAAGAGCGTCAGAACAGACAGAATGATGAATGCGGGCGCGTTAGTCATTGTTGGCTCCTGAGTTGTGGTAATCGCTCGGCCTTGGGTGCGGTCCTGCCTCGGCAATGCTCTGAGGACTGATTGCCAGTGAAAACGGGCTGATCTCATAAAAATTGGCGAGCTTGCCGCTTTCTGCCGCCTCAAAAGCGCTGCGTACCAATCCTGCCCGTTCAAGCTTCAGGAGATGCATCTTCATCAGCGGGCGACTGATGCCTGCTTCTTTTGCCAACTGGCTGACGAAGGCGCGACGACCGTCCGCGAGGTTGGAAATAATCCAAAGTCGGACTGGATGTGCCAAAGCCTGGAGTCGTGTGAGCAATGTGGTCTCGTTGCCGGTCAAGCCGATCTCCTTTGAGTCAAGAAAAACTTACACGAAAGAAAATGTTTACGCAATGGGTGGAATTTCCTCTTGTTGTGCGCATCCTTCGCCACCTCTGAGCAGCGGCAATGAGCGCTCAGGCAGGAGGGGCACGTTATCGCATGCGAGGTGAGGTCCAGGCCTGATGATTAGCCCTCAAGGCTGTGTTGCACAAATCGGGTGATGAATTCTTCTCGTGAATCCAGTGTGATAGCTGGATGGCATGAGCAGAGCGATACCGCCACCTTCAGGGCCAGGAACTTGCGAGCCTATAACGAAGCACTGAAGCGCCGAGGCTCGCTGACTATCTGGTTCGATCCCGTCATGACCTGGGAAGCCGCACCTACCGGCAAGCGCGGGCCGCCGCGGGACTACGACGGCGCGGCCATACAGACCTGCCTGACGATGAAAGTGCTGTTCGGGATGGCGCTGCGGTAAACCACAGGGCTCTCCGACCCCGGTAGGACCGATCTTGAAGATGATACCTAAAGGATCATGGGACGGGGTCATTCAGCCCTGAGGCTGATTCGAACAACAACGATCGCCTGGGGCTTGAAATACGAAACTTATAAAGTTACATGATGGCGACCTGTCGAGAAACGCGATACTCTGTCAAGAGGCGCGATACTTGGAGAATGCTTCTATGAAACTCTACGAGATGGAATTCGGAGTCTATCCACGTCGTGTCAGCATTTACCTTGCCGAGAAAGGCATAACAGATGTCGAACGTTCGCCCTTCGACCTGAGCCAGGGCTGGCCGCCGAAAGACATGCTGAAACTGTCGCCGCTGGGCACTGTTCCGATCCTGCAGGTCGATCAGGACATCATCATCCGATCATCAATTGCGATCCTCGAGTATCTCGAGGAACGCTATCCGACGCCTCCCATGATCGGGAGCACGTTGGCCGAAAAGGCACGCACGCGGGAATTCGTCGCCCTCGCAGACGAGGCGACCACCATGTTCAGCTTCTGGGTTCGCAAGGCCAGCCCGCTCTTCACTGGCCGGGAGGAGCTCAATCGCGATGCGGCTCGGCTTGGCGCAGAATGGTATTATCGCCGGCTCCGCGAAATCGATATGCTGATGTCTGAGAAGGATGGTGAATTCCTCGTTGGAAATTCTCCTACTATCGCAGATTGCATCACCTACTCGACGGTTCAGTTCGCTCACGACCTGTATGATGTACCCTATCCCGAAGATGCGCCGCGTCTCATGGATTGGTTCCATCGGTTCGCAGCCCGTCCGAGCGCGACGAGCGTGCCGTTTCCGGCCGATCTTCGGGCCGCGACGCAGGGCTTGCCCGCACTGACTTGGGCAGATTATAATTTGAACGTCGTGTGACCGGGTTCCGGCTCAGTGACCGCGGGTGGTGCTTGCGACATCCGCTAGTGCCGCGATACCACCGCGGATAGTGGTGCGCGCTGCATTCCGCCCCGCAAGAACGCAAATTGCAGATGGTCGGGACCAAGTTCATTACTAACTCGGCCGGCGGGGTAGGAATGGTGTCCTCGTTTCGCTTGTGGCCCTGCGCTGTCGGCTGTTACCGCATAAGGTCCGCAGCTGGTGGACCCGTGTCGCGTCCTGCGATGTGGTTACAGTCAATGACGGTTCCCGGCCGAGAGCCAAGGTTGCGAGTGACTCGGGAAGATGGCGATGATCTTCATCGCAACTTTGGAGCAACAGTTGCCGTTTGCTGGCGCTCCTCGGAGCGTGCCAACGTCAGCGCGATTCATAGCCTCTGTACGGGCTCGTTAGCCGCGCGTTCGGATAGTGAATAGAGTAGTGCGACAACGGGCAGAGCGAATCCGATCCACGAAGTGAACGTCCAGCCACCTCGGGCATAAGCCCACCCTCCAACTGCCGAACCAGCAGCGCCGCCAACAAAGAAAGTCGCCATGTAAAGTCCGTTAAGGCGGCTGCGGAACTCCGCGCCAAGGGCGAAGATGGCCCGTTGGCCCAGTGTCATGTTTGCAGAGACGCCGAAGTCCAGAAGAATCGCCGCTATGACGAGCAATCCGAGCGAAAGTGTTGAACCAACTGGCGCGATATGGGTAAGCAAGAATGAGCCTGCTACCGACAGCATCGCAAAAACGGTGGCGAGATGTATCCAGCCACGATCAGCGATCCGACCGGCAACGGGCGCCGCGACCGCGCCCGCAACGCCTGCGAGTGCAAAGAGAGCAATCCCTCCTTGTGACATGCGGAACTCCGGCCCCGACAAAAGTAACGGGGTGAACCGCGCCGGTTTTGCCGAAGACTCCGACTTCCAATTAGGATGGAGCCATGACGAGCAAAACGACGAATAAATTTCCCTCGAGCTGCGAGAACGTTCGGTTCGATTGGTGTTTGACAACGAGGGGGATCATTCTTCCCACTGGACTGCCTGCCACTCGATCTCGGCCAAGATCGGCAGCTCGGCACATACGCTGTTGGATTGGGTAAAGAAGGTCGAGATCGATGCCGGCAAGCGGACAGGTCTGCCACCTATGTGCGACCTGGCGGGGGCTCGTCTACGTGGCCTTTGTGATCGATGCCTTCGCTCGCCGCATCGTCGGCTGGCGGCCGAGCCGGACCGCCCATGCCGGTCCGGTACCATCTTCAATGTCCTCGATCAGGCACTTCATAACCGGCGCCGGTCCATCGCGGCGGGCTCATTCATCCCTCCGACCGCGGCGTGCAATACGTGTCTATTCGTTCGCTATTCCGAACGGCCGGCAGGGGCAGTCTGATAGCATCGGGTAGCAGTCTCCGTACTGACCACCGCCAGGAGCATATCCCGGCGGCGAGATAATTATTCGGGGGGGGCAACGCCCCATTGCAGAATGCAGGCAGGTTACACATTCCGGCGAGTGAGATTTTCGCAGAAGTCTCGAATGAGCGCCGCTACTTCCCGGGGCGATTCCAGTATCGAGAGATGCCCAGTGCCGGCCAATACATGCATTTCGGCCCTTGGCATGCGGACCATTAGTTCGGTTCTTAACACGTCCAGTGTATCAACTTTATCCTGTTCACCTGCGATCACAACAGTGGGGACGGCAATCCTCGCGATATGCCCCGAAATATCCTCTTGGCTCATGTGTTGCGGCCAGGAAAATTTTGCGGCCGGTGCCCCTTTTAGGCTATCTTTTATAACTTGCTCGCGAATTTCGGCAGAAAGGGGCTTGGCGGTAAGCGCATTGTCGATAGTCGCCTCAACCGCTTCCCGGCTGCTATAAGCGCTGGCCATCGACTCTCGTGCCGCAGCGGGAAGATTCATCGGCGTGGGCGGGGATGGTGCTACCAGTACGAGACCCGCCAAGCCGACCGGTCGGAGTGATGCCATTAACTGGGCGATCTTACCTCCCATGGAATGACCGACCAACACGTAGCGGCGCAGATTAAGTGTCTTAATGACTCCCTCGATGTCTGAGCACATATTCGCCAACGTATAGCCCACGTTAGGCGCTTCGGATTGACCCCATCCACGAAGATCAATCGCGATGGTTTGGTAGCTCGTTGCAAGCTCCGCCGTAACATACTTCCAAGTTTGTGACGAGCCGCCCCAGTAATGCAAGAAGATTAAAGCTAATTCGCCTTTTCCTTGCTGATCGACGAACAACGAGATTCCGTTCGAGGTGATGTTCATGTTTAATTCGCCTTTCACCAGAGCATTTGCGGCAGGTGCAGGCAGATCTATGTCTGATCGCATTGATATATAATTTCCATTATTTTATTATCACCTGATACCTGGATTATCGAATGGAGTGACGGTTGGATCGGTTGACCAGTATGGCAGTGTTTGTCGCGGCAGTAGAGGAAGGCAGTCTCGTGGGCGCCGCGCGGCGCTTCGGACTGTCATCGTCAATGGCGGGGATCCATCGCGGCCATCATGTGGAAAGCATCGCTGGGGACAGCGAGCGCGGCTATACGGTAAAAGGCACGGCCGCCCATGGCGCATTCCGCTTCGACTGCCGCGCCGTTGTCGGCGCTGATGGGCGTCGGAGCGTCGTGCGTGCGGCGGCCAACATCGCGTTTGAAGGCAGTGATACCTCCCACAGCGTAATGATGGGCGACGTCCGCATCGATGCAAGGGAGGGGCCACCCGTGCGTGCCTTCTGCAATGCACGCGGCGGCGGCATGCTCGCGCCCATCGACGCCACCGGGCGGGTAAGGATCATCCTCATCGACCCGGAGCGCTCTCACGTCGACACGCGCGAACCTCTATCGCTGGAGGAACTCTCCGCGTCAGCCCGCCGTGTTCTTGGTGAGGATCTCGGCATGCGCGATCCTTCCTGGCTCACGCGCTTCGGTGATGAAACACGGCTGGCTGCCGCCTACCGCCGCGGCAATCTCTTCGTCGCGGGGGACGCTGCGCATATCCACGCGCCAGCTGGTGGCCAGGGCATGAATGTCGGGCTGCAGGATGCAATGAACCTCGGTTGGAAGCTGGCGGCAGTCATCAAGGGCGAGGCGCCTGACGCGCTGCTCGACAGTTACGAGACGGAAAGACGGCCAGTTGGCGCTCAGCTCGCCCGCAACACGCTGGCGCAGATCGCAATGATGACCAGCTTCGATCCAGCCCACCTCGCGCTGCGCGCATTGATGTCGGATCTGCTCAAGGTCGGCGAGCTTAACCGGCGCCTCGCTGGCGAGTTGTCGGGATTCGACATCACATATGCGCACGATGCACTGCCCGGCAGCGACGATCCCGCAGCGGGCTGCCGGTCGCCCGACAGCCGCCTTGTGCTGGAAGACGGCGCTGAGACGACTGTTCACGCCCTTCTCAAGGAGGGCAAATGGCTCTCGTTAAGTTTCGCGGAGGGCAAATCGGCCAGGGCGCCGGCGTGGTTGCCAGAAGCGGCGGTGCGGCGGGTTCGCTGTCAGTCTTCCGACGATCTGGTACGCGATGCGACAAGCATGCTCGTTCGACCGGACGGCTACATTGCCGGCTTTACATGAGCGTGGGTTTATTGGTTCGCATGGTGTGTGCTGCACTCGATCATTCTCCATGCACTAGGGCTGCCGGGCAACGCCTTTTGTCAGTTAGAGACCTGTTGGCAAATGGTCCTCGTCCCATCCGGTATCCGAGCAAATGCGTTCAAATTCATTTGCGAGGTCGGATAGCCGCACGGAACCGAAGCGCTTAAGCAGGAGGGCTTCCGCGCTCTGAAGGGCATCATCAATCGCGGCGTTGACGACCCTTTCGACCGCACAGTGCGGGTTGTCGCCCATGTTTCCTATGGCGAAGATCTTTGGGCGGCCGATAGCGTTGTGTATGTCGAGCAAGGTGATTTCAGTCAGGTTTCGCGCAAGCGACCAACCGCCACCGTGCCCTTTTTCCGAACGCACATAACCCGCACGCCGCAAGCCGCCCATCGTCCGTCGAACCAACACAGAGTTAGTATCGAGCATTTTAGCGATCTGCTCAGAGGTAAGCGGGGCGTCGTGCCGTGCCATGTGCAAGAGCACATGCAGCATTCTTGACAATCGACTGTCTGTTCTCAACGGTGCTCCATCTCCTTTCAGAATCTCCTACTTGACCATACCTGGTGGGGCCTTCTCTGTCGCCCTGCGTTGAATTCCCTACGGTCGGTCCGAGGGGATGCGAACATCTTTCAGAGTTGACGAACACAGGCAAGTCATGTATCTCTAAAAGATACATAAAGGAGGCGCTTATGGAGTTTGATGTCATCGTAGTCGGCGGCAGCTTCGCAGGGCAGGCAGCTGCGCTGCAACTGGGGCGCGCCAGACTGCGTACCTTGCTCGTTGACGCCGGCAGTCCCCGCAACCGTTTCGCACGCACTTCCCATGGCTTTCTTGGGCAGGATGGCGTGCCGCCATCGGTCATCATCTCGACTGCGCGCCGTCAACTGGCAACCTACGCGACAGTGGAAGTCCGTGAGGGAGAGGTTGTGGACGCAGCCATTACCGAAATGGGCTTTCGTGTGTCGTTGGCTGATGGGAGGGAAGAGAGGGCGAAGCGTCTAATCCTCGCAATCGGTGTCCGCGACATTCTTCCTGATCTGGCGGGTGTCGAAGAGCGTTGGGGCGTCAGTGTTCTCCACTGCCCCTATTGTCACGGCTATGAGTTGAACCAACGGCCTTTGGGGGTGCTGGCCCGCGATCAAATGGCGTTTCATCAGGCAATGCTTGTGCAGGATTGGGGAACAACGACCCTTTTCACTCAGGGTCTGTTTAGCCCGACGTCAGAGCAAGTGGTAGCGCTGTCCAGTCGTGGCGTGAAGGTCGAGCATACCCCGATTGTAGGGCTCGTCGGCAATGCACCAACGCTTGACGGGGTTCGCCTCGCTGACGGCAGAACAATAGAATTGTCCGCACTTTTCACCCTTCCGCAAACGGTCCCGGCCAGCGATCTGGCAGAGAGGCTGGGGTGCCTCTTTGAGGACGGGCCGACTGGACCAATCATCAGTACTGATGACCGGCGTCAGACGTCCGTACCCGGTGTTTTCGCGGCTGGAGACGCAGCTAGCCCCATGCCGCAGGCGACACTCGCAGCAGCTGCAGGCGTCATCGCGGCCGGGAGCGCTCATCAGTCCATTATTTTTGCTGGTGCTGGGGCAGGGCGAAAATGATTCCAAAAGGGTGGCAGAAAACAGGGAATACAAACAAACCTGGGTATTTCAACGCCGGAAATCAGGGGGCACTATCCGTCATTTCTGACCTTGTCCGTATTTATCATAGATGAAACAAGTTATTCTCCGGCGCTTTCGGATTGCGACTGTGGTAATGCGCCTAATTGCGTTGCGTCCAGCAGACTTTATCTCCGCTCATGGGTGTACGGAGGGTCTCGATGCCAAACGCCAGCTTAAGGAGCTTGGCAATGTGGCAGATCCAGCCACGCAGCTTGTTTTCCTCAAGCCATGCTCTGTCTTCTTTCCCAGGTTTCGCCCGGTTTTATGAGTGCGGGTGCAGTCGATGAAACGCACATCCGGCAGGACGTCTCAGAGGGGCGAAACCAAGTATACTATCAACACCAGAATTCCTCTCGTTTCCCTGCGCCAGGCACTTGCGGTCGCCGAGTATCTTAGCTTCCGTCACGCTGCCAGCGCGCTCGGCGTAACGCAATCGAGCGTCAGCGCCCGTATCAAGGCGCTTGAGGAAGCCCTCGGTGTTCTCCTGTTCGAGCGGAACACGCGTGGGGTCCGGCTGACGGAGGCCGGTCGTCGTTTTGTGGCGGAGGTTGAGCAGGCGCTGCAGATCCTTGATCGTGCCGTAAAGATGGCCGGGATTCTCGCGCGGGGCGAAGAGGGGGAACTCCGTATTGGTGTTCATGCCCTCATATCAGGCGGATTTCTCGACCGACTGCTGGAACTGTTCCATCAGCGGAATCCGGGCGTATCCCTGCACATAACCGAGGGTACCGCACGCGACACGCAGGTCATGGTGCGCGAAGCAGGACTTGACCTGGCCTTCATGGCTGGGGAGTGCAGAGCTCCTGATCTCCACTCCGGTGTGATCTGGCGTGATGCGCTTATGGCGGTCTTCTCGGGCACCCATCCCCTGGCAGCAAAGACGCACGTCGAATGGAGCGACCTGTCAAACGAAACCTTCCTCGTGCGCGAGGGAGGAACCGGTCCGCAGGTGCACGATCTGATCGTGATACGCTTTGCCGGCGAATGGCAAGTTCCGACCATTCGCCAGTTCAATGTTGGGCGCGACGCTTTGCTGTCGATGATTGCCCACGGGTTGCCGATCTGGTCGGGAACAGGGAGCCTGTAACGCTCTATCTCGTCGTGCCGCCGTCCGACATCAACCGCACCAAGCCGCTTATCCGTCTGATCCTCAATCAGATCGGCAGGCGGTTGACCGAGGATTTGAACACTTCGGCCAAGCGTCACCGGTTGCTGCTGATGCTGGACGAGTTTCCAGCACTTGGCCGGCTCGACTTTTTTGAATCGGCGCTCGCCTTCATGGCGGGCTACGGCCTCAAATCCTTCCTGATCGCCCAGAGCCTCAACCAGATCGAGCGTGCCTACGGGCCGAACAACGCGATCCTCGACAATTGTCATGTCCGTGTCAGCTTTGCGACCAACGACGAGCGTACCGCCAGGCGGGTGAGCGACGCGCTCGGCACCGCGACCGAACTGCGGGATTCAACCAACTATGCCGGGCACAGACTGGCCCCATGGCTCGGGCATTTGATGGTGTCGCGGCAGGAGACGGCCCGGCCGCTGCTCACGCCGGGCGAGATCATGCAGCTTCCACCCACCGACGAAATCGTCATGGTCGCAGGAACACCGCCGATCCGCGCGAAGAAGGCGCGGTATTTCGAGGATGCGCGGTTCATGGAGCGCATCCTGCCGCCGCCTGATATGGCCATGGCTTCGAGAGACGCACTCTCCACTCCAACAGATGATTGGACGAGCCGCATTGTCGCGCCAGTGCACCAGTCCGCCGCGAAACTCGCGGATAGCGCAGGCGGCGATCCCACCAATGCGGGCATCCGCCGCGAGCCGGAATTGCCGGACCATGAGGAAATACTTCCTCCACAGGCAGCACCCGCACAGGCATTCGAACTGCTCGACGACGAACCGGATATTGATACGGCGAAAGCCCGGGCAATGCGCCAGCGCATGCGGATGGTGGCGCGGCAGGTTGCCATGAACCCAGATGACGGAATTGAACTTTGAGGCAGCGCCATGGCGAAACGCACTCGCATGAATGTCTATTTCGACCCGGAACTGCTCGGGCGGGTCAAGGCGCTGTCTCTGCGCCGCAGGGTGTCGCAATCCGCCGTCATTGAGGCTGCTGTTGCCTCTTTTCTCTCTGGTGATACCGCCGAGCATCTGGAAGCGGCCATGTCCCGCCGCCTGGACAGGATCAGCCGCCAGATCGACGCGCTCGATATGGATGTCGCCATCCTCGGCGAGACCCTGGCGCTCTTTATCCATTACTGGATGACGGTTACACCGCCTTTGCCGGAAAGCGCGCGACAGTCGGCGCGTGCCAAGGGCACCGAGCGGTTCGAGGGCTTCATGCAGACGCTCGGCCGACGGCTGGCGGCGGGTGACAGGTTCCTCAGGGAATTGTCTCGGGATGTCCCCGGCGAAGAACCCAAAGCCCCGGCGTCAGAACCGCAATTGAACCCGGCTAACGCCCAGCCCTCTGGGCAATGAGCTGGATCTCGCTGACTACCGCATCCGCCAGCTCATCCGTCGGCCTCTCGCCTTTCAGCCTGAGAACCGGAACCGATTGCTGGCCGAGCCAGCGTTCATGCTGGGTAAGGCTCCGTCCGGAGAACAGCGGATCATCATAGCCCGATGCCCATTCCCGGAAGGCCAGATGCGCTTCATACATATCGCCGCCAGGCAGGATGCGATCCCCGTGGCGCGCCGCCTCGCGCTGGTCGAGCCGTTGCAACCTGATGGCTGCAGGAGTGTAAAGGAACACGATCAGGTCGATGTCATGGATCAGGGCGTCTCCCCATCCCATGAAGGAGCCGGTCAAAATCCATCCGTCAGACGCTTTTTGCCGTTCGGCGATCAGCCGCACGCGCTCCCCGGGTGGGCGCTTGATACTGAACGGCGGATCGGTCGGCATCCAGTAGAAATCGTCGACATCTATATGCGGTGTGCCAGTCCACTCTGACAATACCGCACCGAGTGTCGAGACGCCCGAACAGGACGCCCCCATTATGTATATTTTCGGGCTGATGTTCATTCGGTGCGATCCCGTCATCGTTTCCTGTCCTCATATCTATGCAGTTTGACCCGCTCAATAGTTCCGGGCCGAACCTGTCCTTTTTGCCGTCGATCATCGTATCCCGCCGCACGCGCGTAAATACTTGTTGAGGCAGACAAAAATCAGGTTCTTTTAATCGACCCCGATCGGGGGACCGTCTGTCGCGCACCCCGAAGGAAAGGGGCCGACATGACCGCCAACCACCACAGACCGGAAGCCATCCAGCGCGGCGCGCGCATGTTGCGCACCGCGCTCGGGCCGTCCATTGCCCGGTTTCTCGAAGACCCTGCAATCATCGAGGTGATGCTGAACCCGGATGGCCGCATCTGGGTGGACCGGCTGTCGGAAGGGCTGGCCGATACCGGGGAACTACTATCGGCTGTCGATGGCGAACGCATCGTGCGTCTGGTCGCCCATCATGTCGGTGCGGAGGTTCATGCCCGCAGCCCGCGTGTCTCGGCCGAGCTTCCCGAGACCGGCGAGCGGTTCGAGGGGCTGTTGCCGCCCGTAGTCGTCGCGCCGGCCTTCGCCATCCGCAAGCCCGCCGTCGCGGTGTTCAGCCTCGACGATTATGTGGCCACCGGCATCATGACCGCCGATCAGGCCGCGACCCTACGGGCAGCCGTTTCTTCCCGCGCCAACATCCTCGTGGCGGGCGGCACCAGCACCGGCAAGACGACGCTGACCAATGCGCTGCTCGCCGAGGTGGCGAAGACGGCCGATCGCGTCGTCATCATCGAGGACACGCGCGAGCTGCAATGCGCCGCGCCCAATCTTGTCGCCATGCGGACGAAAGACGGCGTGGCGACGCTTTCCGATCTGGTCCGATCCTCGCTGCGCCTGCGCCCCGACCGCATCCCCATCGGCGAGGTGCGCGGATCGGAAGCCCTGGACCTGCTCAAGGCGTGGGGCACGGGACACCCCGGCGGCATCGGCACCATCCATGCCGGTTCCGGCATCGGTGCGCTACGCCGCCTTGAGCAGCTCATCCAGGAAGCTGTCGTCACCGTCCCGCGCGCGCTGATCGCCGAGACCATCGACCTTGTTGCCGTCCTTTCCGGGCGCGGTTCCGCGCGCCGGCTGGCCGAACTCGCCCGCGTCGACGGGCTGGGGCCGGATGGCGACTACCGCATCACCCCCGCGACCAGCCAAAAAGGAGACCCCGAATGATCCATCACGCATCCCGTCTGCGCCGCCAGCTCACCACGGCCGCCACCATCGCCGCGCTCGCCATGTTCATGGCTCCGGCGGCCCATGCCTCCGGCTCCTCGATGCCGTGGGAGCAACCACTTCAGCAAATCCTTCAGTCCATCGAGGGGCCGGTCGCCAAGATCATCGCCGTCATCATCATCATCGTGACCGGACTGACGCTGGCCTTCGGCGATACGAGCGGAGGGTTCAGGCGCCTGATTCAGATCGTGTTCGGCCTCAGCATCGCATTCGCGGCGTCGAGCTTCTTCCTGTCGTTCTTCTCTTTCGGCGGCGGGGCGCTCGTCTGATGGCGGGTGGTTTCGAGCAGCTCGACGCGGTGCCGGGTTTTTCGATCCCGGTCCACCGTGCGCTGACCGAGCATATCCTGCTCGGCGGCGCACCGCGCTCCATCGCCATCATGAACGGGACGCTTGCCGGGGCCGTGGGCCTGGGCCTGCGCCTCTGGCTGGTCGGCATCGCCATATGGGCCATCGGCCATTTCGCGGCCGTGTGGGCGGCCAAGCGCGATCCGCAGTTCGTAGAGGCCGGGCGGCGGCACCTGCGCATCCCCGGTCATCTGGCGGTGTGAGGGTTGCGGCCATGATGAACCTTGCGGAGTATCGCCGCACCGCCACCCGGCTGGCAGATTATCTGCCATGGGCCGCGCTCGTCAGCCCCGGCGTCGTGCTCAACAAGGACGGTTCGTTCCAGCGCACTGCGAGATTCCGCGGCCCCGATCTGGATTCCGCCGTCGCCGCCGAACTGGTTGCCGTCGCCGGGCGCATCAACAACGCCCTGCGCCGTCTCGGTTCCGGCTGGGCGATCTTTGTCGAGGCACAGCGTAATGAAGCTGGGACCTACCCCGACAGCATCTTTCCCGATCCGGCGTCCGCGCTGGTTGATGCCGAGCGCAAGGCTGAGTTCGAGGAAGCCGGCACGCATTTCGTCTCGGAATATTTCCTGACTTTTCTCTGGCTGCCGCCTGCCGAGGAAGCTGCCCGAACAGAGTCCTGGCTCTATGAGGGCAGGGAGAACGCAGGCGTGGACCCAAGGGAGATGCTGCGCGGCTTCATCGATCGCACCGATCGCGTGCTGGCGCTGCTCGACGGCTTCATGCCGGAGTGCCGTTGGCTCGATGACGGCCAGACGCTGACCTATTTGCATTCCACCATTTCGACCAACCGGCATCGCGTGCGCGCGCCGGAAGTGCCGATGTACCTCGACGCGCTTCTGGCCGACCAGCCGCTGACCGGCGGGCTGGAGCCGCGCCTGGGCGATCAGCATCTGCGCGTCCTGTCCATCGTGGGATTCCCGGCCGCGACGACGCCGGGGATTCTGGATGAACTGAACCGGCTTGCCTTTCCCTATCGCTGGTCTACCCGCGCCATCCTCATGGACAAGTCGGATGCGACCCGGCTGCTGACCCGCATCCGCCGCCAATGGTTTGCAAAGCGCAAGTCCATCGCCGCGATTCTGAAAGAGGTGATGACCAATGAGGCGTCCGCTCTCGTTGACACCGACGCCGCCAACAAGGCGCTCGACGCCGACATGGCGTTGCAGGAGCTTGGGGCGGACGTGGCAGGCATGGCCTATGTTACGGCCACCGTCACCGTTTGGGATGCCGACCCGCGCGTGGCGCAAGAGAAGCTGCGCCTGGTCGAGAAGATCGTTCAGGGCCGTGACTTCACCGCCATGGCCGAGACCGTCAACGCGGTTGACGCATGGCTTGGCAGCCTGCCTGGACACGCTTATGCCAATGTCCGCCAGCCGCCGGTCTCGACGCTCAACCTTGCCCACATGATTCCGCTGAACGCCGTATGGGCAGGGCCGGAACGGGACGAGCATTTCGGTGCGCCCCCTTTGCTCTACGCCAAGACCGAAGGCTCGACCCCGTTCCGGTTTTCCCTTCATGTCGGGGATGTGGGCCACACGCTTGTCGTCGGCCCAACCGGCGCGGGCAAGTCCGTGCTGCTCGCCCTCATGGCCCTGCAGTTCCGGCGCTATGCCGGAGCGCAGGTCTTCGCCTTCGACTTCGGCGGCTCGATCCGCGCCGCCACGCTGGCGATGGGCGGCGACTGGCACGACCTCGGCGGACGCCTGACCGAAGGCGCGGACGCTCCGGTCCTGCTCCAGCCGCTCGCCCGTATCGGGCACACGGAGGATCGCGCCTGGGCCGCCGACTGGATCGCGGCGATCCTCACGCGCGAGGGGCTGACGGTCACGCCCGAGGCCAAGGAGCATATCTGGACCGCGCTTTCCTCGCTCGCCTCCGCGCCGGTCGAGGAACGCACCCTGACCGGCCTGTCCGTCCTGCTCCAGTCCAGTGAACTCAAGCTCACCCTGCAACCCTATTGCGTCGGCGGCCCCTACGGGCGGCTGCTCGACGCGGAGACCGAAAATCTCGGCGATGCTCCGGTTGCCGCCTTCGAGACCGAAGGTTTGCTTGAGACTGGCGCGGCGCCCGCCGTCCTCGCCTACCTGTTCCACAGGATCGCCGACCGCCTCGACGGCCGCCCCACGATGATCGTGGTGGACGAGGGTTGGCTGGCGCTCGGCGATCCGGCCTTCTCAAGGCAATTGGGCGAATGGCTGGTTACGCTCAGAAAGAAGAACGCCAGCGTCATCTTCGCCACCCAATCGCTGGCGCAGCTCGAACAGAGCACCATCGCCCCCGCCATCATCGAGAGCTGCCCAACGCGGATCATGCTGCCCAACGAGCGCGCCATCGAGCCGCAGATCACGGCCATCTACAGGCGGTTCGGCCTCAATGACCGCCAGATCGAGATTCTGGCGCGGGCAATCCCGAAGCGGGACTACTACTGCCAGAGCCGCCGCGGCAACCGGCTGTTCGAGCTGGGCCTGTCCGAAGTCGGCCTCGCGCTCTGTGCCGCCTCCACCAAATCCGATCAGTCCGAGATCGCGCGCATCTTCAAGGAGCACGGACGTGACGGGTTCCTTGACGCCTGGCTGCGCCATCGCGGCGTCGACTGGGCGGCCGACCTCATTCCCAGCCTCACCAACCTTGGCGGCCGGCCGGAAATCACCGCACCGGCCGCGCCAGAGACCACCGCAGGAAAGGAGCCTCTTTTATGATCCGTGTTCCCGTTCCCCGTATCGCCGGGGTATCCATGATCGCGCTGGCGCTTGCCATGCCGGTAGCCCTGTCGCCCATGCTGGCAAGTCCAGCGCTGGCGCTCTTTGGCTTAGGCCGCATTGTTTATGACCCGTCCAACTACGCGCAGAACGTTCTCACAGCCGCACGCACTCTGGAGCAGATCAACAATCAGATCCGCAGCCTCCAGAACGAGGCGCAGATGCTCATCAATCAGGCCCGCAACCTGGCGAGCCTGCCCTACAGCGCCCTTCAGCAGATTCAGCAGAACGTCAGCCGCACCCAGCAGCTTCTCAATCAGGCGCAGAACATCGCCTTCGAGGTGCAGGGCATCGATCAGGCGTTCCAGAGCCAATATGGCAACGTTTCGCTGTCGGCCACCGACCAGCAACTCGTCGCCGATGCACGCGCCCGCTGGCAAAACACCGTGGGCGGCTTGCAAGACGCCTTGCGCGTACAGGCCGGCGTTGTTGGCAACATCGACACCAACCGCGCGGAAATGGCTGCGCTCATCGGCCAAAGCCAGAATGCTGCCGGGGCGCTGCAAGCCACGCAGGCCGGCAACCAGCTTCTCGCCCTCCAGTCGCAGCAGCTTTCCGACCTGATCGCGCTGATGTCCGCCAACGGTCGGGCGGAAGCGCTGATCGGGGCCGAGCGCGCGACGGCTGCCGAACAGGGCCGCATCCAGCGCGAGCGGTTTCTGACACCAGGCAGCGGCTACCAGCCCGGTAATGCCCGGATGTTCAACAACGGCAACAACTGAGCGACGGGGGAGCGCTTATGGACACCGGGATGCTCGTCCGGCTCGGCGCGGTCATATTCGTTGCCGTCGCCATCACCGCAACGGTGGTCGAGATGACGCGCAGGGACGATTCCGCGCCATCCCGTTTGGCTCCGGCGCTCCAGCCCCCGGACGATCCGCTGCGCCAGAGCCTGCGCCGGTGCCAGCGACTTGGTGAGGCGGCCGTGAGCGATCCCGAATGCCTCGCCACCTGGGCTCAGTCCCGCGACCGCTTCCTGGGCCGCACACCCGCATCAGTCGCTGCCCGGCAAAACGAAGGACCGTAGCCCATGGGCGGAACCGGCGTCATAAATTCCTTTCTCGGGGTCTTCACCAGCTACATAGATTCCGGCTTCGGTCTGCTCGGAGGCGAAGTCGCCTTCATCGCCACGACGCTCATCGTCATCGACGTGACGCTCGCCGCCCTATTCTGGAGCTGGGGGGCGGACGACGATATTGTTGCGCGCCTCGTCAGGAAGACCCTGTTCGTCGCCGTCTTCGCCTATCTCATCGGTAACTGGAACAGTCTAGCGAGGATCGTCTTCGAGAGCTTCGCCGGTCTCGGGCTGCAAGCCTCGGGAACCGGCTTTTCGGCCGCAGATTTCATGCGCCCCGGCCGCGTCGCGCAGACCGGTCTCGACGCCGGCAGGCCGCTGCTCGAATCGATTTCCGACCTCATGGGCTATTGGTCCTTCTTCGAGAACTTCATCCAGATCGCCTGCCTTCTCTTCGCATGGGCGCTCGTGCTGCTTGCCTTCTTCATTCTTGCCGTCCAGCTTTTTGTGACGCTCATCGAGTTCAAACTGACCACGCTCGCCGGCTTCGTGCTGATCCCCTTCGGCCTGTTCGGCAAGACCGCCTTCATGGCCGAGCGCGTGCTTGGCAATGTCGTCTCGTCCGGCATCAAGGTGATGGTCCTTGCCGTCATCATCGGCATCGGCTCGACGCTGTTTTCGCAATTCACGGCCGGCTTCGGCGGGCAGACCCCGACCATCGACGATGCCATGGCGATCGTGCTCGCCGCCCTCTCGCTGCTCGGCCTCGGCATCTTCGGTCCCGGTATCGCCTCCGGTCTCTTGAGCGGCGGTCCGCAACTCGGCGCGGGATCAGCCGTCGGTACCGGGCTTGCCGTAGGGGGGGGCGCCCTTGCCGCAGGCGGTGCGGCCGGTCTCGCCATCAAGAGCGGCGCTGCCGCCATGTCCGGTGGAGCCGCCGCCGTTCGGGGCGGCGCGACCGCCGCAGGCGCGGCGAGCGCAGCCTACAGCGTCGGCTCGCTCGGCCAGTCCGGCGCGGCAGGCGTCGCCTCCGGCCTCGGCGGCGTTGCGCGCGCCGCAGGATCGGCGGCCATCTCGCCCCTGAAACGCGCCGCCGCGCGCGCCAGCGAAAGCATCAAATCCAGCTTCACCGCTGGCGCACGCGCGGGCTTTGCCGCCGGTGGCGGCACATCGTCCATGGGAACGGTGGGCGGCGTAAGCGCCGATCCCCCCGCCGCGCCGTCCGGCCCGGCCGGCGGTCCTCCCGCCTGGGCGCAGCGGATGCAGCGCCGGCAGGCCCTCAACCACGGCGCCACCATGGCCGCCCATGCAGTGCGTTCCGGCGACAGCCATGGCGGCGGTTCCTCCATCAACCTTTCCGAAAGCGACCGCTCATGAACATCTTCAAACGACCAGCAACCCACTACGGCAAATCGCCGGAACCCGAGACGCCCTATCAGAAGGCCGCTCAAGTCTGGGACGAGCGCATGGGCTCGGCCCGCGTGCAGGCGAGGAACTGGCGTCTCATGGCCTTCGGCTCTCTGATTCTTTCGGCGGGTTTCGCCTCGGCGCTGGTGTGGCAGTCCGCACGCGGGACCGTGGTGCCCTGGGTGGTGCAGGTCGATAATCTCGGGCAGGCGCAGACCGTCGCACCGGCCGTCGCCGACTACCGCCCCACCGATCCGCAGATCGCATGGCATCTCGGCCGCTTCATCGAGCAGGTCCGGTCGATTCCGGCCGACGCCATCATCGTCCGCCAGAACTGGCTTCGCGCCTATGAGTTCACCACCGACCGGGGCGCGGCGGCCTTGAACGATTATGCGCGGGCCAACGACCCCTTCACCCGCGTCGGCCGGAGCCAGGTCGCCGTCGAGGTGTCGAGCGTCATCCGGGCGTCCCCGAACAGCTTCCGCGTCGCCTGGACCGAACGGCACTACGAGAACGGCCAGCTTTCCACCACCGAGCGATGGACCGCGATCCTGACCATCGTCATCCAGACGCCGCGCGACGCCGAGCGCCTGCGCGCAAACCCGCTCGGCATCTATGTCAACGCAATCAACTGGTCGCGGGAGATGAGCCAATGACGCGCGTCATCAGCAAACCGGCCGTTTCCGCATTGCTCCTGTCCGCCACCATGCTGGCCGGCTGCGCCACCAACCGGACGCCGCAATGGAGCTACGACGCCGAGGTGCCGCCGTTACCCGTGGCGCAGGAGGCCGCGACCGACGACACACCCCGGCCGCTGCATGTGCCGCCGGCCTGGACTGTGGCGCGAGGCGGACAGGCTGCCGCCACGCCGGCCGGCCGTGTCGAGAACGCCAATGCAGCCGCCCGCGTCGAGCCGCGCCGCGAAGGCTACTACAACGCCATCCAGATCTATCCGTGGAGCGAAGGCGCGCTCTATCAGGTCTATGCCGCAGTCGGACAGATCACCACCATTGCGTTGGAGCCGGGCGAGAGCCTGACAGGCGCAGGGCCGATTGCGGCGGGCGACACCGCCCGCTGGATCATCGGCGACACCGAGAGCGGCAGCGGTGCAAACCGCCGTGTCCATATCCTCGTGAAGCCGACGCGCCCGGACATTTCCACCAACCTCGTCATCACCACTGACCGGCGCATATACCTGATTGAACTGCGCGCACAAGAATCGCTCTACATGCCGGCGGTGGCATGGGCCTATCCTGCGCCACCGGCAGGCCAGCGCCAGACCGTTCCGGCTGCACCGATCATTCCGGCGGAGGCTGCACGCAACTATCGCTATGGCCTCGCCGGCGACAATCCGCCGTGGCGGCCCGTCTCGGTCTTTGACGATGGAAGGCGTGTTTACGTGGTGTTCCCGCGCGGGATCGTCCAGGGCGAAATGCCGCCGATCTTCGTACTCGGTAACGATGGCGAACCGCAGATCGTCAACAGCCGCGTCCATCAGAATGTCCTGATCGTGGACCGCCTGTTCGGCGCCGCCGAGTTGCGCCTCGGCAGCGGCAATCGCCAGCAGGTCGTCAGGATTGTCCGCGTCGAGCAAAGACAGGCCGCCGCCCGCGCTGCTGCCATCGGAGATTCCCAATCATGACCGATACCACCATCGCGGACACCACCAAACCCATGCGGTTGCGCGCCGATCCGCCCCGCGTGACCCGCCTGTCCCGCAAGATGCTGGCAGGTGTCGGAGCCGTCGCGCTGCTCGGCATTGGCGGCGCGCTCATTTACGCCCTCCAGACCCGCGATACAGGTCCGAGCGGCGAAGAACTCTATTCGACCGAGAACCGACCGACAGCCGATGGCCTGAGAGAATTGCCTTCCGACTACACCGGCCCGGTCCTCGGGCCGCCACTGCCCGGCGACCTCGGCCGTCCGATCCTTGACGCGCAGAACAGCGGCCAGCCGGTTGCGCCGCCTGTCATCACGACACCTGCCGTCGACCCCGAGGAAGAACGCCGCCGCGCCGAGGAGGAAGCGGCGCGCCTGAGCAATGTGTTCTTCCAGTCAGGGCTGCGCACAGGTGCATCAGCCGATGCGACCATTCCCGTCCCTGGCGGTCCTGGTGCGCAAGTCAGCGGGACCGGACAGAACCGGCATGCCGCTTTCCTGGGCGGTCCGGTGGACCGCCAGACCGTCGCTCCGGATCGCGTCACGCCGCCGGCATCGCCTTGGATCCTACAGGCAGGGTCTGTCATCCCGGCGGCGCTCATCACCGGCATCCGTTCCGATCTGCCCGGCCAGATCACCGCGCAAGTCACCGAGAACGTTTATGACAGTCCGACGGGTTCGCTTCTCCTGATCCCGCAGGGCACCCGGATCATCGGCCAATATGACGACAGCGTGATTTTCGGTCAGCGCCGCGTACTCCTGGTGTGGAATCGCCTGATCCTGCCTGGCGGCCGTTCCATCGTCCTCGAACGTCTGCCCGGAGCGGACGCTTCCGGCTATGCCGGACTTGAGGACGGGGTGGACTACCACTGGTGGGATCTGATGAAGGCCGCCGGCCTGTCCACGTTGCTCGCGGTCGGCGCGGAACTGGCGACCGACGACGAGGACCGCCTGATCCGCGCCATCCGCGACGGCGCGCAGGACACCATCAATCAGGCGGGTCAGCAGATCATCCAGCGCCAGTTACAGGTTGCGCCGACGCTGACCATTCGTCCCGGTTTCCCGGTCAGGATCATCGTCACTCGCGACCTCATATTCCAGAATGCCGGAGGTTGACCATGACGAAACTAAAACTCGGTCCTATCATCGAAGACAAGCCCGTAAAAGTGACAGTGGAACTGCCGGGATCGCTTCACCGCAATCTGGTCACCTATGCCGAGGTGCTGGCCCGCGAAACCGGCCAGCCGGTCAGCGATCCCCTCAGGCTCATCGTGCCCATGCTGGAGCGGTTCATCGCAACGGACAGAGGGTTTGCCAAAGCACGAAACGCCTCAGGTCGCCATGGCTAGTACAGGGGTGTCATAGTTGCTTGAGGTAGCTCACGCTTGAAGAGCATTAACGATTTTTAATGTGCGCCGAGTGAAGCCCGTTAGCTCGCTCGGATCAATCTGATCCGGCGTGGCGTCGGCTATGTTCTCACCGTGGTGATATTGGCTCGTATAGTCGTTTATCTGATCCAACTCGTCATAGAGAGCCTGTGCGGGGTGGGTATCACCGCCTTCGCGAATCTTCCGTACCATTTCGCCCAACCAGTCATCGGCTAAGAAGCTGCCAGGATAGGTCGTGCGGCAATGGGTTTCGAGAACGACGCGCATCTTGCGGATGATGTCGAGCAAGCCGCCTGCACCGGTCGTCAAATAGGTTTGCAGGTCGTCAATGTCAGTGGCTGTCCGGCCCCGACAGGCCTGATCCAAGTCCACCGGCATGATCTTCGAGCCTTGTGCACGGTGATCGGCAATAGTTAGCGCGACACGCTCGGCCGCAGGCGATTTATCCCAAACTTGCTTGAGAAAAGTGGCATCGTGCGACAGCACGATGACCTGGGCGCACTTACCGGCAACCTTCATAATCTCATGGACGGTTTGCCGGCGGCGGAAAGCGTCCTGACTATTAAAGGGATCGTCGAACACGACCAACTTTCCGGCCGCCGCCGGATCACGCTCCAGGTGCGCGAGGAAGAACGCAAGGGCGAGGGTGGTGCGGTCGCCGGCGCTAAGGGTGTTCTTGAAGCTCGGTCGATCTCCAGGCGTCTTGCTGTCGCCAAGGTCAACGGCCGTGTCGTTGATAACGAGCTGGTAGCTCGATGTCGCAACGCCCCCGGGATAGGCGTGTTTGGTCTCGGTGATAGTAAAGCCGGCGTTGAAAGCGACCAGATATTCATTGATGCGCCGCTCGTAGGGCTTCACCACAGTCTTTGTGTGCGCGTCGAGCTGCTTCCGGACCGCCTCCTTTCGCGCCTCGATGGCGTCCTTTTCGTCGGAGAGCTTCGTATAGGTGGCGCAAAGGTCGGACACGTCAGCACGGTGACGAGTCTGGATCGCCGTTAGGCGGGCCAGCTCGGCCTCGGCTACCTTAAGGTCGCCACCATCGGCGGCCGCCTTCTTTTCGGCTATGGCGACATTCGCCGCGCGGATCGCGGTATTCGCCTCCGCAACGGCAGCGACTGCACTGTCATAGACGGCGCACACGGCGTTGAAACCTTCATCCGGCATGATCGGTTCAAGCGGCGCGGTCGCCTTGCGGTCAAGAAGTCCGATCGCTGCGACGGCCAGCGCGCGGATCGCCTCAACGGCCTCGGTCGGCAATGTGAGGGCAGGGGCCTCAATCGCGCAGTATTTCTGCCAAAACTCGACGCCGCCCTTGTTCCGCTCCTCGACGGTGCCAAGCCGGGCCAAGGCGGCATCGCCCATGTCCCGCATGACAACCGCTTTCATGGCGGCGATCTCTTCGACCAGCGCCTTGTAGCGCTCGCTGAACACGGCCCGGAACGCAGCGATCAGCGGAAGCTCCCGAATGTCTTGCCCGCAGAAAGGACAGGTATCGCCAGCATGGCCAAGGCCATCCGCGATCCAGTTGCCGCCGCTGGCCGTCATGCCATGCGCGGCCAGGTGTTCCGACAATCGGTGCTCCGCGTCCTGTGCAACGTCGTCGATGGTGCGGGCCAACAGGTCGGCGAAATTCTCTGGAAGCGCCGGAATGGTAAACTCTGACAGGACAGGGCGGGCGCGTAGCGCCCCGGCCTGCCGCAGCGCGTCCACGTTGCGCGCCTGCGCCTCAATTTGCGCGGCAATGTCGGCTGTCTCCGGAAGAGCAATGAAGGCGTCCAGCTTCATGCCAACCGGTACATGCGGCTGAACCGCCTTGCTGGCCGTGCTGATCTCGCCAGTCTTGGCGCGGCTTTCAGCGGCCAAATCTGCATCCTGCGCTGCTAGCTTTACGCCGGTATCGCCTACAATGACGCGATAAAGGTTGCGCTTGTGCTCGATGTCCACGACTTCGCCGGAATGCACGTTCTCCGCGACGAACACGCCGTCGAAGATGGCGATTTCCGGCTTGGTCGCACTCCATGCCGTGCCATCGAAGCGGACTTGCCCGCCGTCCAGCAGCACCTCGATCGTCGGCGCGTCGGTCGCACCAAGGGTCTTGCGCCCGAGTACATGGGCCGGATCGCCAGTTTGCAGGGAGCGCAGGACGGCGCAGAGCGTCGTTTTGCCGTATCCTCGCGCTTTCGCGCAAGCGGCGCAGATGCGCGCCGATCGTGATGTCCAGTTTCCCTGGTGCCCCTCTCGCCACGCTGCGCTCCTTCTTCGAGGGGAAGGAAGGTGGCGAGGCACGCTGGGCTACAACGCATCTGTGATTGTATGATGCGGCTATTGCACGTCATCCGGATAGGAAACGCAGCGAACAGATTTCGGTTGCTCAGCAAGTGGATGGAAAGGGCGATGCTGACGGGCGTCGTCAGCATCACAAGCGTTTATCCAACAGCGTTGCATCACTTCGAGCCGGGAGGCGTACGGTGGCTACCACAGGCAAGATCCATATCGGCATCGGCGGCTGGGTCTTCGAACCCTGGCGCGGTGTGTTCTACCCCGACGGCCTGCCGCAGAAGCGCGAGCTCGAATATGCCGCGAGCAAGCTGACCTCGATCGAAATCAACGGCACCTATTACGGTTCGCAGAAACCCGAAAGCTTCGCCCGCTGGCGCGAGGAGACGCCGGAGGATTTCGTCTTCGCGCTGAAAGGCTCGCGTTTCTGCACCAACCGGCGCGTCCTGGCGGAGGCCGGGCCCTCGGTCGAGAAGTTCCTGACCAGCGGGCTGACCGAACTCGGGCACAAGCTCGGGCCGATCAACTGGCAGTTCATGCCGACCAAGCCATTCGATCCCGCGGATTTCGAGGCCTTCCTCAAGCTGCTGCCCAAGGAGTTGGACGGCGTCAGGCTGCGCCATGCCGTCGAGGTCCGGCATGGCAGCTTCCGCTCGCCGGATTTCGTCGCTCTGCTGCGGGAATACGGCGTCGCGGCGATCACCTCCGCCGATTCGGACTACACGCAGATCGCCAATGTGACGGCGCCCTTCGTCTATGCGCGGATCATGGGAACCCAGGAGGCCGAGCCGAAGGGTTATCCCGAATCCGGGCTCGAGCGCTGGGCCACGGCCGCGCGGCGCTGGGCGGAAGGACATGTGCCGGAAGGGCTGGAGACGGTGGGGCCGCCGGCCAAAGTCGAGCCGCGCGACGTCTTTCTCTATGTCATCAGCGGCGCCAAGCTCCGCAATCCGGCGGCCGCGATGGAACTGATCGCGCTGACGGAGGCTTGAGCTTCAATCGGCCGGAACGGCCTCCTGCGCCGTTTCCTGACAGACGTCGACCCATGCGGCGCGGGTCAGCTCGGCCATGCGGTCGGGAGCGATGCGCAGCGCGCTATGGGTCGAGCCTGCCGCCGGCACCACGATGTCGAAGGCTTTCAGCGAGACATCGCAATAGACCTTCAGCGGCGTGGCGAGCCCGAACGGGCAGACGCCGCCGACCGGATGGCCGGTCAGCGCCTCGACCTCCTCGGGGCCGAGCATGCGCGGCTTGCCGCCCAGCGCCGCCTTGGCCTTCCTGTTGTCGAGCCGGGCATCGCCGCGGGCGACGACGAGCACCACCTCCTCGCCGATCCGCAAGGACAGGGTCTTCGCGATCTGGCCGGGCTCGACGCCATGCGCCGCCGCCGCGAGCGGTACGGTGGCGCTGCTCTGCTCGGTGACGATGACGGCGATGTCGGGAGCGTGTTCTGCGAAGAAATTGCGGACGGATTCGAGGCTCATCGGACGATTCGTGAAGTCAGCCACAGGATCAGCAGGCCGGCCGCGGCCGGGATGCCGAAGACGAGGAGGAAGATCGGCGCTTCCTCCCTCACCGTATAGCCTGCTCGGGCGACGCCGATCCAGAGGTTGACGAGCGCGCCCATGAACCAGAGCGGCAGGAAGAGCCTGATCGCGAAGGGGATCGGCCGCCCGGCCGCGGCCGACAGCCGCGGTGCCAGGAAGAGCAGCAGGCCGAGCAGGGCGAAGCCCAGCCCGATGACCTTGATCGTATGCATCGCCACAGGCCTCCTGCGGTTGGATGCGGGACCCTGCCCTTCAGCCGGTCCGGAAGCGGTGCCGGAGCGTGCCGGCTGGCGGCTCAGGCATGGGCTTCAGCGCACGCCCCCGCTCATCCGAACGACGGAACGAGGCCGCCGGGGAAGCGGCCCGGATCAGCCTGTCCTGCCGCCCGCGCCGCCGTCAATGGCGGAAATGGCGGTGGCCGGTGAAGACCATGGCGAGGCCGGCTTCGTCGGCGGCCTTGATCACCTCGTCGTCGCGCATCGAGCCGCCGGGCTGGATCACGGCGGTCGCGCCGGCCTCGGCCGCGGCGAGCAGCCCGTCGGCGAAGGGGAAGAAGGCGTCTGAGGCGACGACCGAGCCCTTGGCGAGGCTTTCGGCCAGGCCCGCGGCCCTGGCGGCCTCGGCCGCCTTCCAGGCGGCGATGCGCGAGGAATCGACCCGGCTCATCTGGCCGGCGCCGATGCCGACCGTGGCGAGGTCCCGGGCGTAGACGATCGCGTTCGACTTGACGTGCTTGGCGACGCGGAAGGCGAAGCGCAGATCGGCGAGCTCGCGCGCGCTCGGCTGGCGCTTCGTCACGACCTTGAGCTCCATCTCGTCGACGACGGCATTGTCGCGCGACTGGGCGAGGAAGCCGCCGGCGACGGTGCGCAGGACAAGCCCCGGCGCGCGAACGTCCGGCAGGCCGCCGGTGAGCAGCAGGCGCAAATTCTTCTTGGCGGCGATCAGGGCGATCGCCTCCTCCTCGGCGTCGGGGGCGATGATGACCTCGGTGAAGACCTCGACGATCTTCTTCGCGGCGGCGGCGTCGAGCCTGCGGTTCAGCGCGACGATGCCGCCGAAGGCCGAGACCGGGTCGCAGCGCAGGGCGAGCTCATAGGCTTCCAGCAGCGAGCCGCCGGCGGCGACGCCGCAAGGGTTGGCATGCTTGACGATGACGCAGGCGGCCGAGGCTTCGGGCGCGAACTCCGCGACGCATTCGAAGGCCGCGTCGGTGTCGTTGATGTTGTTGTAGGAGAGCTGCTTGCCCTGGACCTGCCTTGCGGTCGAGACGCCCGGGCGGTTTTCCGGCGTGCGGTAGAAGGCGGCCCATTGATGCGGGTTCTCGCCATAACGCATCGTCTCGGCGAGCGCGCCGCCCAGCGCCCGGAAGGCCGGGGCGGTGTCGCCGAGCTCGTTGGCGAACCAGTTCGAGATCGCGGCGTCGTAAGCCGCGGTGCGGGCATAGGCCTTCTGGGCGAGCTTGCGGCGCAAAGTCAGCGTGGTCGCGCCCTTCTGGGCCTCGAGATCGGCGAGGACCGAGGGGTAGTCAGCCGGCTCGACCACGACGGCGACGTCGTGGTGGTTCTTGGCGGCGGCGCGGATCATCGCCGGGCCGCCGATATCGATGTTCTCGATGCAGTCGTCATAGGCCTTGCCGGCGGCGACCGTCGCCTCGAAGGGGTAGAGGTTCACGACGAGCAGGTCGATCGGCTGGATGCCGTGGCCGATCATCGAGGCCTGGTGCTCGGGATGCGAGCGGATGGCGAGCAGCCCGCCATGGACCTTCGGATGCAGCGTCTTGACCCGGCCGTCCATCATCTCGGGGAAGCCGGTGAGGTCGGAGACGTCGCTGACCGGCAGGCCGGCCTCGGCGATCGCCCTGGCGGTGCCGCCGGTCGAGACGAGCGCGATGCCGAGCTTGTGCAGGGCGCGCGCGAAATCGATCAGGCCCGTCTTGTCGGAAACGGAAAGAAGCGCGCGTTCGACGCGGCGAAGCTCATTCGGCATCGGGATCGGATCCGGCTTGCGATTGCGGGAGCAGGCAGTCGCGCGCGAGCTATCATGCTGCGGCGCGAAAGGCAAAAGCCGCCGTCGCAGAACCGTCACGCGTTCGCGCGTCGTTGCGAGCGCAGCGCGGCAATCCAGGGGGAGTTGCCGGCGCCTCTCACCCGGCCTTCCCGGAGCGCTTCGTCGCTTCGCTTCTCGCGCGGACGGTTCAATCCGAAGGCGTGGGGTCGGGCTCCGTCGGAGGGGCCTGCCGCTCGGCCAGCGCGGCGGCGAGCGTCTGCCCGGCGCGGGGATTGGCGGCGCTGATCCGGCTGAACCGCCAGGCGATGCGCGGCGTCGCGACGGCATCGAAGGCGATCACGAGCTGCTCGGTCTTGCGGCGGCCATCGGCGGCGGCGAGAAAAAGGCTTTCCTCGATCGCCAGGGGCAGGCCGCCGGCCTCGAAGCTCCAGACCTCGCCCGACGCGAGCGCGAGCAGGGCGCCGGTATTCTCGCGCACCAGACTGACGCGGACATGCGGATGCAGGTGGAAGCGGGCCGCGGCGTCCAGGCGCGCCTGCCCGCCGGTCAGGGTCACCTCGTCCTCGCCGGCCAGCCAGGAGCCGTCGCGGGCGAGCAGCAGCCGGCGGGTATGGGTCGCGCCGAGGCGGCGATAGCCGTCATGGCTGGCGACCCATTCCGGACCGTCCTCGCCGTCCCGCCGCGCGACGCGGACATCGACGGGGCCCGAGACCAGCCGCATCTCGCCGAGAACCATGCCGAAATTGGCGCTCGAGCGGTCGTCGAGCACCAGGGTGGAATGGGCGGCGGTGCTGCGCGCCGCGAGCTGGAGATCGGGCGGGCCGAAGCGGCTGGCGCCGCAATTGACGACGATGCGCTGCGGGCCGCTGGAGAATTCGAAGGCGAGGCAGCCGGCATGGGCCTCGGTGGAATAGGCGCCGCGCGGCGGCGCGCCGGCATCGATGACGACGACGCTGCGCTCGGCGGCGAGCCGGCTGTAGCCGGAATAGGCGGCATGTTCGGTCGGGCGGCCGCGCGCGTCGTCATAGGCCGCGAGCGTCGCCATCAGGTCCGGCGGGGTCGTGCCCATGCCGTTGAACAGGGCGAGCGCGCCGTCGCCGTGCCGGAACAGGCGCAGATGCGGCATCATCCGCTCGATCGCGGTCAGCACGCCGCGCGGCGGCTCGAGCCCGCGGGCGGCGAAGGTCTCGCGCAGCGGCAGGAGATCGAGCAGGAAGTCGATCAGCAGGCGCGGATTGCGGGAAAGATGCCCGCCATCGGGCAGGATCTGGTCGTCGAGCTCGTCGGAGAGCAGGATCTCCGCCCGCTTGCGGCGCGCATCCTGCCCGTCCAGGCAGATCGCGGCGAGGGCGATGGCGATCAGGCCGTTGATCCGGTCGGCCCCCTCCACCGCGCCGGCGAGCCCCAGCCCGACCCGGTCGGCCAGGCGCGAGACATGGCGCAGGAAGCGCTCGTAGAAGGCGTGGTCGGCGCCCTCCAGCAGCAGCGGCGAATGGGAGAGCAAGGAGATCAGCCGCCGCGCCGCGACGGCCGGCCGCCGGGCGATCTCGTGGCGGTCGCGGCGCTTGGCGATGAAGTCCTCGACCAGGCTGCGGGCATTGGCGCGCGCGATGGCGGTGTCGGCGGCGCGCATATGGCGCAGCCAGCCGAAGCCGTAGAGCGCCTCGGCCCAGGCTTCGCTCGGCGGCGCGACATCGAAGGGCGATTCGCCATGGGTGCGGACGGTGCGGCCGGCGAAAGCGTAGTAGCCGGCGTAGAAATCGCCGGCCGTGGTCGGGTCGGCGGTGCGCAGGTCGTGCGGGGCGAAGAGCAGGCGCGAGGCGGAGCGGCGGCCGAAGGGCCAGAGGCTGCGGGCTGCGCCGACCAGTTGGCCACGGCTGCGCCGCGCCGCCCGTCCGATCGCGGCCTGGGCCAGTCCCCGACGCTCAGACCAGGCGCTCAAATCCCTGAAAGCTCCGTCTTGGGCGCGGTATCGGCCCGCGCGGACCCTGTCGGGAAGCGGCGCGGCGTTCCGGCGCCGCGCGAATCCCTTATCCGTCATAGCCTGATCAGGCGACTTGCGTAAAATCCCGCCCATCCCGAGAGGCGCGGGGTTCCGCCGGGCAAATGCTGCGGCAGGGTGCGGATATCGCCCTTCGCGTCGATGGCGGCGCCCAAACCGCCGATTTCGGCGGCGCTCGCCCCGGCGCGACGAAACTGGGGATGGCGGGCGAGGAAAGCCTCGATCTGCGCCTCGCCCTCCTGCGGCTCCAGCGAGCAGGTGCAGTAGACGAGCCGGCCGCCGGGTTTCGTCAGCCCGGCCGCGGCGTCGAGCAGCTTCGCCTGCAGGGCGGCGAGGCGGTCGCGATCTTCCTCCGTCTTGGTCCAGGCGACATCGGGATGGCGGCGGATCGTGCCGGTGGCGCTGCACGGCGCGTCGAGCAGCACGGCATCGAAGGGCTCGGCCTGCCAGCTCGCGGCATCGGCCGTGACCACCTCCGCCGCGAGGCCGAGACGCTGGAGATTGGCCTTGAGGCGGCGCAGGCGCGGTGCCGAGCGGTCGAGCGCGGTGACGCTGGCGCCGGCCGCCGCGATCTGGGCGGTCTTGCCGCCCGGCGCGGCGCAGAGATCGGCGACGCGCTCGCCCGGCGCCGGCGAGATCAGCCTGACCGGCAGCGCGGCGGCTGCGTCCTGCACCCACCAGGCGCCGTCCGCGAAGCCGGGCAGCGTCGCGATGGCCTGCCTTTCGCGCAGGCGGATCGAGCCCGTCGGCAGCAGGATGCCGCCGAGCCGTTCGGCCCATAGGGCGGGATCGGCCTTGGCGGTGATGTCGAGCGGCGGCTCCTCGCGATGGCTCAGCGCGATCGCGGTGGCGGCTTCCTCGCCATAGGCGGCGCGCCAGCTTTCGGCGAGCCAGTCGGGCGTGTCGCGGAAGGGGTCCGCTTCCGCCTCGGCGAGGATGGCGTCCCGCTCGCGCACGACGCGGCGCAGCAGCGCATTGCCGAGCGCGGCGTAGCGGGCCGAGCGCGGATCCTCGTGCAGATGGCGGATGGCGAGGTCGACGGCGGCATGGTCCGGCACGTCGAGAAACAGGATCTGGGCCGCCGCAGCCGTGAGGATCGGCTCGAGCAGGCCGGAATGGCGCGGGCTGCCGCGGTCGAGCCGTTCGTCGAGCGCCTGGCGGATGGTGCCGAGCCGGCGGAAGGCGGTGACAGCGATGGCGCGGGCGAGCCCGGCATCGGCGGCGTCGAGGCCGGAGGGCGGGATGAGGCGGTCGAGCGTCTCGTCGAGCGCGACGCGGGCGCGCAGCACCTCGTCGATCACGGTGGCGGCGAGCCGGCGGGCCGGCAGGCCGGGAGCGTCGGATTGCGGGGCGGCCGCGGGCGGCTGCGGCCCGCGGCGGGAAGGGGCGCGGTCGGTCATCTCAGCCCCAGGGGCCGGGCTGGCGGGGCGGCTCGCCGCCGAAGCCGGTCTTGCCCCAGGGGCTGCCGGGAGCCTGCTGCGTGAAGCCCGGCGCGGCCGGGGCACGGCCGAGGCCCATGGCGCGCGCCTGCTCCATCAGCGCCGCGATGCGGTTGCCGGTGTCGGGATGGGTCGAGAACAGGTTATCCATGCCGCCGCCGGTCAAGGGATTGATGATGAACAGATGCGCCGTAGCAGGATGCGCCTCGGCTGTCTCGCTGGGATTGTGCTGCACGCCGGCGGCGATCTTGGCGAGCGCATCGGCGAGCCAGACCGGATTGCCGCAGATCCGGCCGCCGAGCCGGTCGGCCTCGTATTCGCGCGAGCGCGAGATCGCCATCTGGATCAGCGCCGCCGCCATCGGCGCGAGGATCGAGAGCAGGAGCTGGACGATCAGGTTCGGACGGTTGTCGCGCGAGCCGAAGAACATGCCGAAGGTGACCAGCGAGGAGATCGCGCCGGCGAAGGTCGCGGTGATCGTCATGGTCAGCGTGTCGTGGTTCTTGATGTGCGCGAGCTCATGCGCCATCACCCCGGCCAGTTCCTCATAGGTCAGGGTGCGCAGGATGCCCGTCGTCGCGGCGACGGCGGCGTTCTGCGGGTTGCGGCCGGTGGCGAAGGCGTTGGGCTGGTCGTCATGGATCAGATAGACGCGCGGCATCGGGATGTTGGCGCGGGCGGCGAGCTCGCGCACCATGCCGTAGAGCTCCGGCGCCGTGCGTTCGTCGACCTCCTGCGCGTTGTGGGCGGCGAGGGCGAGCCGGTCGGAATTCCAGTAGCTGAAGAGATTGGTGCCGGCGGCGAAGATCAGCGCGATCAGCATGCCGCTGCTGCCGCCGAGCAGGTAGCCGACCGCGAGAAACAGCGCGGTCAGACCCGCCATCAGCATGCCGGTCCTGACGTAGTTCATCCTGTCTCCTTCTCGGACCGGCCGGAAATTGAGCAGCTTGCCCTCGCGAAGGCCGGTTTCCTGCCTTATGTGGTGGATGGGAGCCCGGTCCTGCAAGGCCGGCCCGCAACAGAGACAGGTCGCGATGCCGGACGAAACCAGGGATACCCCGCCCGCACCAGCCGAAACGCGGAAGGTTCTCTCCCCGGCCGCCAGGCGCGCTCTGGCGGAGGCCGAGGCGCGCCGGGCCGCGATCGACGCCCATGCCGCGGAGGTCGCCGGCCAGCCCGAGGTCAACGGGCGCGGCGGGCTCGAGCCGGTGCGCTATGACGACTGGGAAGTGAAGGGCATCGCCAGCGATTTCTAGATCGCCCTGCGCTCAAGGCTCTGCCTCATCGCCAGGAGCGATGCGGCGAAGCTGCGCTCGCCATGACGGGCAAAGCCGCCCGAATCATTGCCAACGGGCGGCGTTGCGTCCAAAGAGCAGCCAGCCAATTTCGGATCTTGGGTCATGGACAGCAACGACAAGCGCCTGGCGGCGCTGCGCCGGCTTCTGGCGGAGGCGCATGAGAAGCTCGGCCTGAAGCTCGGCTTCCGGCTCTGGGACGGCAGCATGGTCCCGGAGGCGTGGCCGCAGGACGGGCTCGGCATCGCCATCGCCGATCCCGGCGTGCTGGCGGCGCTGCTGCGCCGGCCCAAGCTCGACACGCTGCTCAACCTGCACATCTCCGACCGCCTCGCGATCATCAACGGCTCGATCTTCGACCTCGCCGCCGCCCGGCCGGAGGGCAAGATCGGCAAGCTGGCGCGCGGCATCCCGAAAAGCGCGGTGTTCGACGTGGTGCGCCGCTTCATCCTCGCGCCGGGCAAGGCTCCGGACGCGGTGCAGCACCGGCGCGGCGACGAGATCGCCCGCGACGGCGACCCGGCCACCAACAAGGCCAACGTCGCCTATCACTACGACGTCTCGAACGATTTCTACCGGCTCTTCCTCGACGAGGAGATGGTCTATACCTGCGCCTATTTCACCGAGGATCACGGCGATATCGGCCGCGCCCAGCAGGACAAGCTGGACATGATCTGCAGGAAGCTGCGCCTGAAGCCGGGCGACCGCTTCCTCGATATCGGCTGCGGCTGGGGCGCGCTGGTCTGCCATGCCGCCCGCTATTACGGCGTCGAGGCCCATGGCGTGACGCTGGCCGAAGAGCAGCTCAAATACGCGCAGGAGAAGGTCGAGCGCTGGGGCCTCCAAGACAAGGTCACGCTGCACCTGCGCGACTACACGCAGATGGAAGGCGAATTCGACAAGATCTCCTCGATCGGCATGTTCGAGCAGGTCGGCATCCGCAACTATCCCGCCTATTTCTCGACGGTGAACCGGCTGCTCCGGCCGCGGGGCCTCTACCTGCACCACACCATCTCGCGCCGCGCCAAGAAGACCGAGAAGGCCTTCAACAAGATGCCGGCGGAGTACCGCGCGCTGGTGCGCTACATCTTTCCGGGCGGCGAGCTCGACCATCTCGGCATGTCGATCGCCAATCTCGAGCGCCACGGCTTCGAGGTGCACGATGTCGAGGGCTGGCGCGAGCACTATCAGCGCACGACGCGGCTGTGGTGGGAAAGGCTCAACGCCAACAGGGACAAGGCGGAGGCCGAGATCGGCGCGGAGCGGACCCGGATGTGGCTGCTCTATCTCGCCGGCTGCTCGCTCGCCTTCGAGCGGGGCGGGGCGCTGATCAACCAGACGCTGGTCTCGAAGCGGCGCAAGGGGCCGTCCGGCCTGCCGCTGACGCGCGCAGACCTCTATCGCGACTGACCGTTCGGAGAGGCAGGCTCTCGGGCCGGCCTCCACGGCATCGGACCGAAAAGTGGGATCCACTTTTCGGAAAGCTCCGATAGAACGGCAGAGCCATCGATCGCGGCTGCCGCGCCCGGCCGGGCGCGTTGGCGATCGCAGGCCGGCCGCATCGTTCGCCGTGGTTGGGAAGGTCCCCCCGGGAACCCGTCCGGAAGACGGGCCGGTCTTACTTCTTGACGAAGAGGTCGAGCTTTCCGTGGTGCTCGGCCAGCAGGTAGTAGAAGGTCAGGCGGGATTTGGTCCGGTCGTCCTTCATCTGCTCGCAGACGGTCTTGATCGAGCCGTCGAGATCGCCGGATTTCAGGCCGAGCTTCTTCTTCAGGAAATTCTCGCGGACGCGCTCGAGCTCGGCCGGATCGGAACAGGCCACGTAGCGCGTGTCCGGCTTGCTCATGACGAGCGCATAGGCTTTCGCCATCCCGGCGAAGGCGGCTTCGTTCAGCGGCTTCTTGGCAAACTTCTTGACGTCGGCAAGGTGATCCATCGGGTAGCCCCTTGTTGGCCCGGCTCGCGCGCGGGCGCGTTGCGTGTCGCGGGACGAAGCTAACGCGCTTTCTCGCCGCAGGCGAGGGAAATGGCGTCCGCCGATCTTTGGCCTTTTGGCGGGCCGCCGGCGGGCGCGCCCTGCATCCGGCGGATGGCGGCCCTGCCGCAGACGGGCTTGAGCGGACGCCGGACCGATGGTGCGATGCGGCATCGCTCGGAGCCGATCCATGAAGCCGACCATCGTGATGGTGCCGCGGATGCCGGAGGCGCTCGTCGCCCGGCTGCGCGAACGTTACACCGTGCTCGGCCCGATGGAGCGTTCGACGCCGGAGGCGCTTCCTGCCGGCGCGGCCGACGCCGAGGCACTGCTCACCATGGGCAGCCTGAGCACCGGCGCCGCCCTCATCGAGGCGCTGCCGAAGCTCCGGCTGATCTGCTGCTACGGCACCGGCGTCGAGGGCGTCGACCGGGCTCGTGCAAAGGCGCGCGGCATCGCGCTCGGCAATGCCGGCGAGGCCAATGCCGCGAGCGTCGCCGAATTCGCCATGGGGCTCGTCCTCGCCACCGCCCGCCGGATTCCGCAGGCCGACCGCTTCGTCCGGGCCGGACGCTGGAAAGGCAATTCGGTCGAGCGCATGCCGGCGGTGCCGGGGCTGGCCGGGCGCAGGCTGGGGATCTACGGGCTCGGCGCGATCGGCAGCCGCATCGCGCGCCGGGCGGAGGCCTTCGAGATGGAAATCGGCTACCACAACCGCAGCCGGCGCGCCGATATGCCCTATCGCTATCATGACAGCCTGCTCGGCCTGGCGGACTGGGCCGATATCCTGGTCGTGTCGGCCAGGGCCAGCGCCGAGAACCGCCATGCCGTCGACGCCGCCGTGCTGGAGGCGCTGGGCCCGCGCGGGCATCTCGTCAACGTCTCGCGCGGCATCGCGGTCGACGAGGAGGCGCTGTGCGCGGCACTGGAGGCCGGCGTCATCGCCGGGGCCGGGCTCGACGTCTACGAGAACGAGCCGCAGATCTCCGACAGGCTCAAGGCGCTCGACAATGTCGTGCTGACGCCGCATATCGCGGCCGCTTCCGATTCGGCGCAGGCCGCGCAGCAGGAGGTCCTGCTCGGCAATCTGCGGGCCTTCTTCGCCGGCGAGCCGCTGCCGTCGCCCGTTCCGCTCTGATCGCCCGGTTCCGGTTCCGGAGCGCCGCTTCCGTGACCATGAAGCCGATGCAGAATCGAAGAGCTGGAGTATCGGAATGAATGCGATGTTCGGTCCGATATTCTAGGGAAGCACCACCACCGGTGTGCCCATCTGCACGCGGGCATAGAGGTCGATCACGTCGCTGTTGTGCATGCGGAAGCAGCCATAGGAGGCGGCGGTGCCGACCGTGCGCGGCATGTTGGTGCCGTGGATGGCGTATTCGCCGCCGGGGCCGAGCCCGATGACGCGCGCGCCCATCGGGTTGCGGGGCGAGCCGCCGGGGATGACGTCGGGCAGGCGGGGATTGTCGCGCTTCACCTCGGCCGGCGGGCTCCAGGCCGGGTCGACCTGCATCTCCTCGACATATTTGACGCCGCGCCACTGCTTGCCGGCCTTGCCGACGGCGATGGTGTAGCGGATGGCCTCGCCCGGCGCGACGACGTAGTAGAGCCTGCGCTCGTTGGTGCGGATCACGATCGTGCCGGGATCGTAGCGCGTATCGGGCATCTCGACGACCTCGCGCGCCGCCGCCGGCGTCACGGCCGGCCCGGCGGCGCAAAGCGCGAGCGCGGCCAGGGCGAAGCGCATGGTCGCAACCTGTCTCGACATGGCGGAGCCTCCCGTTGGAACTGGCGGGAGCCATCGTGCCGCAGCCGTGAACCGGCGGTTGAGCGATATGGTGAAGACGCGTGTCGCCGGGATTCACCATGAATCGATGGTGAAGCGGCAGGCCGGCGGATTCAGCCCGCCTGCCGGCTGCGATGCTGCTGGGGCAGCAGGAAGGGCAGGCCCGGCGCCGGGGCGCGGCTCAGCGACAGCCCGACGCGGAACACCTGCCGGAGCAGGGCGTCGTCGAGCGTTTCGGCCGGCGGCCCCTGCGCGATGATCCGGCCCCGGTCCATCACCACGAGGTGGTCGGCATAGGTGACGGCGAGGTTGAGGTCGTGCAGCACCACCAGCACGGCGACGCCGCGGGCCGCGATGGTGCGGGCCATGTCGAGCAGGGCGAGCTGGTGGCAGAGGTCGAGGCTCGCGATCGGTTCGTCGAGGAAGAGGATCTGGCGCTCGGCGACGCTGCGCCCGGCCTCGAGCTGGCAGAGCACGCGGGCGAACTGCACGCGCTGCTGCTCGCCGCCGGAAAGCGTCTGGTAGCGCCGCGCGGCGAGGTCGAGCACCCCGGCCGCCGCCAGGGCTTCCGCCACGATGGCCTCGCGCCGCTGCCGCGTCAGCGCCCGGCCGACGCCGTCGACGCCGAGCCGCGCCACCTCGTAGACGCTGAAGGGAAAGGCGAGGCGGCTGTGCTGGGCCATCACCGCCCGCAGGCAGGCCAGCCGCCAGGCGGGAATCGCGCCGAGCGCCTCGTCGCCGATGCGGACGCCGCCGCCGGAGCCGGCGAGCTCGCCGGTCAGCAGCTTCAGCAGCGTCGACTTTCCGGCGCCGTTGGGGCCGATCAGGATCGTGGTCGAGCCGGGCCTGAGGTCGAGGGAGGCTTCCGCGACCAGCGCGCGGCCGCCGGCATGGAAGCCGAGATTCCGGGCGGACAGGACGGGCGCGGCCTCAGACATCGAGCGCTCCCCCCGCCCGGCGCAGCAGCAGCCAGAGGAAGAACGGCGCGCCGATGGCGGCGGTGACGATGCCGATCGGCAACTCGGCCGGGGCGACGATCAGGCGCGCGACGATGTCGGCCGCGACCAGCAGGATCGCGCCGCCCAGCGCCGAAAGCGGCAGCAGCAGGCGGTGGTCGGGCCCGACGGAGAGCCGGATCAGATGGGGGACGACGATGCCGACGAAGCCGATCAGCCCGGCGGCAGCGACGCTGGCGCCGACCGCGAGCGCGACCAGCAGGATCGCCAGCGCCTTGATGCGCTGGACCGGGATGCCAAGGTGATAGGCCTCGGCCTCGCCCAGCATCAGCCCGTTCAGCCCGCGCGCGAGCAGCGGCATCGTCAGCAGCAGCGGCAGGATGATCGGCGCCACGATCGACAGCTTCGACCAGCTCGCCCCGCCGAGGCTGCCGAGCGACCAGAAGGTCAGGTCGCGCAACTGGCGGTCGTCGGAGACGAAGGCGAGCAGGCCGGTCAGCGCCCCGGAGAGCGCGCCCAGCGCCACGCCGGCGAGCAGCATGGTCGCGACCGAGGTGCGGCCGTCGCGGGTCGCGATGAGATACAGCACCAGCGTCGAGATCAGCCCGCCGCAGAAGGCGCCGAAGGGCAGCATGGCGAAGGGCAGCTTCATCAGCGTGCCGGCGAGGAAGCGGTCGCCGAGCACGATGGTCGCCGCCGCGGCGAGCCCCGCCCCGGCCGAGACGCCGACGAGGCCGGGATCCGCCAGCGGATTGCGGAAGAGGCCCTGCATCAGCGCGCCCGAGACGGCGAGGCCGGCGCCGACCAGCAGGCCGAGCAGGACGCGCGGCAGGCGGATGTTCAGCACCACGAGGGCATCGCGGCCTTCGAGCAGGGCGCCGTCGCCGGTGAGCCTTGCCCAGAGGATCTCGGTCACCCGTCCCGGCGGGATGCCGATCGCGCCCTGGCCGATGGCGACCACGGCGAGCAGGAGGCAGGCCAAGGCGAGCCCGCCCAGCACGTACAGGCCGATCCGCCGGCGGCCGGCGATCAGCCCGGACAGGGAGGCGGCCATGGCGGGCACGGGCGCCGCGAGCGTCACGGGGCGTCGGCCGCCTTCAGCGGCGGGATGGCGGCCTCGGGATAGAGCGCGGCCATCAGGTCGCGCGCGGCCCTCGGCGCGCGCGGGCCGAAGCCGAGCAGATAGAGCGCGTCCATGCGCAGCAGCCGCTTGCCCGCCGCGGCGGGCGTCTGCGAGAAGGAGGGCAGCGCGAAGAGTTCCTCCGGCGGGATGGCGTGGGCGCCGGCATTGCCCATCATCAGCACGACATCGGGGGCGGCGGCGATGACGGCCTCGTCGGTCATCGGCTTGTAGCCCTCGATCTCGGTGGCGACGTTGACGCCGCCGGCGAGGGAGATGACGGCGTCGGCCGAGCTGTTGCGGCCGCCGACCAGGGTGCGTCCGTTCTGCAGGGAGAGCACGAACAGCACGCGCTTCGGCTTCGGAAGCCCGGCGCGCAACGCGGAAAGCTCGGCGAAGCCGGCGCTCGTCCGCGCCGCCAGCCTCGCCGCGGGCTCCTGCGCACCGACCGCCGCGCCGATCGCGACGATCTTGGCGGCGACGCCCTGCGGCGTCAGCCCGTCGGGGATATGCGCGACCTTGACGCCGGACTCGTTCAGCAGCGCAACCGCGTCCGGCGGGCCGGCGCCGTCGATCAGCATGATCAGCGAGGGCTTCAGCGACAGGACGCCTTCGGCCGAGAGGGCGCGGACATAGCCGATATTCGGCTTGTCCTTGAGCGCCTGGGGCGGGAACTGGCTGGTCGAGTCGACGCCGACGATCCGGTCCTGCAGGCCGAGGGCGTAGAGGATCTCGGTGACGACGCCGCCTGCGACGACGATCCTGTCCGCGGCCTGCGCGAAGGCCGGGCCGGCGCCGCCGAGAAGCGCGAAGCCGGAAGCCGCCAGGAACAGGCGGCGGCTCGGCTGCGAGGAAGAGGTCACGAGGGAGGTTTCGCCAGACATGGATGCGACTCCCGCCGGGCGTCCCGGGCCTGTCCGCTGCCGCATGTGAAGATCCGTTGCTTCGGGTAGCTTAAAGCTATTCCAATCGAGTAAATGCCAGTTTTTAATCGTTAAAAACTAGCATCGTTTCGACCGTTATTGACGCAGATATTAGGCTTTACTACAAGCGGTCAAGGGCAGCGCGCGAGGCGGTGTCGGTTTCCTCCGCGGCATCGCGCTGCATGGCCGGATCGTGATATCCGACGGATGGTCATGCCGGCTCCGCGTCGCTTCGACGGGCCGAAGCCGTCTGCCGTCGATGCCGTTCCATTCGGCCAGCGATGGCCTTTTCAGTGCAGGATCGTCCGATGTTCATCGCCATGAATCGCTTCAAGGTCGTCAGGGGCGAGGAGGCCGCCTTCGAGGCGGTCTGGTCCTCGCGCAAGAGCCGGCTCGACGAGATGCCGGGCTTCCTGTCCTTCCACCTGCTGAAGGGGCCGGAGAAGGAGGACCATACCCTCTATTCCTCGCATACGAGCTGGGCCTCGAAGGAGGATTTCCTCGCCTGGACGAAGTCGGAACAGTTCCGCGAGTCGCACCGCAATGCCGGCCAGCCGCGGCCGAAGCCGATCTATCTCGGCCATCCCGAGTTCGAGGGCTTCGAGACCGTGCTGAGCGAGGTCAATCCGCATCAGCCGCGCCAGGCGGCCGAGTGAGGAGCGGCCGATGACGACGGCGGAGGTCGCGGCCCGCGACCCGATCGAGCAGGCCCGAGCCCTGCTGGCGGCCAAGCCGGACGGGCTGATCGAGGCGATCGCCCGCGAGGCGGGCGTTTCGACGCAGGCCGCGCTGGAGCTGCTGCCGGCGGAGCAGCGGCTTTTCGTGGCGCCGGAGCGCTTCGAAGCGCTGTGGCAGGAGCTGGCGAGCTGGGGCACGGTGCTGTTCCTGATGCACACGCCCGATATCGTGCTCGAGGTCGAAGGCTCGCTGCCGGTCGGAAGCTTCGGCCATGGCTATTACAACATCCATGGCGACAGCCCGATCGGCGGGCACATCAAGGCCGGGAACTGCCGGGCGATCTATCTCGTCGACCGCGCCACGGCGCAGGGGCGGCGAGCCTGCTCCGTGCAGTTCTTCAATGCCGCAGGCGAGGTCATGTTCAAGATCTTCGTGCGGCGAGATGCCAGTCGCGCATTGCTGCCCGATCAGCTAAAGCGGTTCGAGGGCCTGAAGACGAGCTTCGTCTGAGGCTGCCGGGGGCGCGATCCGATTGCCGTGTCGCGCCCGCGCGGCGGGCCCGTACCGACGATCCGCGATGAGCCTCGTTTACCATTCGTTAACCATAAAGGCGCAGCCTGACCGCCTGAGAGCCGCGTTCTCGTGATGTCGGCCGATCGCACCCATCAGCATGGGCATGCGGCCGCGCGCGAGGCCGGCTTGCCCGATGCTCCAGCCGTGGATGTCGATATGGCCGCGCATGTCGTCATGGAAAGGGCGACGTTCCCACCGAGCCGGCCGTCTCTGTCGCTGGCCGCGGGCCGGCGCTTCGTCGCGGCGCGGGCGCCGATCCTGCGCTCGAGCCTCGGCTCCGCGATCCTGCTGGGCATGCGCTTCGTGCAGGCGCGGCTGATCTCGGTCTGGGGGCTGGTGGTCGCGGCGGCGCTATGCCCGCCTGCCGTCTTCGCCGCCTTCGCGGTGTTCTCCGCCGCCGTCAATTTTGTTTCGACCGCCTCCTTGCTCAGGCTCGAGGCCGTGTTCTTCCGGAGCAGCGATCCGGTTCGCCTGGGCCTGGCCTTTCGGCTCGCCGCAGCAGTCGGTGCCGCCTTTCTCGTGATCTGCGCGCTCGTCCTGGCCGGGCTGGCGCTGGCGGGCTGGGTCGCCCCGGCGGTCGCATTCCTCTTTCTGGTTTCGCTGGCCGCCCGTTCCGTGCTGCGCCTGATCTGGGCCGAGGCGACCGCCGAAGGCGATTTCCGCGCCATCGGCAACAGCAACGTCGTGCAGGCGCTGGTCCAGCCGGTGCTCATGCTCGTCCTGATCGGCCTGTTCGGGCCGAAGGCGCTGGCGCTCTTCATGGCCGATGCCTGCGGCCATGTCCTGGCCGCGCTCTATCTGCTGCGCCGCCGCTTCCGCCCGCTCCTGCCCCTGGTCGAGCCCGGCGCCTGGAGCGTCGGGAGCCTCGTGGCGGCAGGCCACCGCTGGCGCGATGCGCCGCGCGCCCTGCTGCCGGCGGCGCTCCTCGCCTATGGCTTCAGCATCGCCCCGATTCTGGCGCTGCCCTATGCCTCCAACGCGCTGCTGGCGGCGCATGTCGCGCTGGCGATGCGCCTGCTCGACATGCCGACCCAGATGTTCGGCACGGTCTCGATCCCGCTCGCGCTGAACCGGCTGCGCGGCTATGCCGGCATGCGCCGGCGCTTCTGGGTGCGGGTGATGATGCTGGGGCTCGTCGCGGCTTCCGCGGTCCTGTTCGCGGCGATCGCGCTCGTCGGCTCGGTCGGCGACAGCTTCCTCGACGGATCGCAATGGAGCGGGGTCGGCGACGTCGTCGCCATCATGAGCCTGTTCTATTGCGGGATCGCCCTGGTCGGGCCGCTGCAGGAAATCGCGAGCCTCTCGCGCCAGCCCCTGTGGCAGGTGCTGATCAATGCGCTCGCGCTCGCCGGGATGCTCGGCGTGATGCTCTGGCACGGCGCGCTGACGCCGGCGCTGCTCTATGCGATCGGACTGGTCTCCATCGGCCGGATGCTGCTCTATGTGGCCTTCATCTGGCTGCATCTCGGCGAGGCCGAGAGCCATGCCGACGACGCGCTCGCGGCCTCCGCCGCGAAGCCCTGAGCTATTCGCGGCGGATGAGCCTGTCCGCGATCAGCGAGGAGAGCAGGCCGGGCTTGAACTCCCGCTCGAGGCGGGCCGGATCGTAAGCTGTCGCGACCCAGTCGAGGAAGGCGATGCCGCGGGCTTCGCCCTCGCGGCGATAGGCCTCGAAGAAGGCGTCGAGAATGCCGGTCTTGGCGAAGCGGAAATGGCCGTAGCGCAGCGAAAGCTGGCGCATCGCCTCGTCGAGCGGGCGCTCCTCGCGGATCAGCAGATAGAGCGCCGAGAAGAAGCCGGCGCGGTCGGCTCCCGATTTGCAATGGACCAGCGCCGGCTCCCGAAGGCTCTCGAAGAAGGCCTTGGCGCCGAGGATGGTCTCGCGCTCCGGCGCGCCGCGCGAGCGCAGCACGAAATCGACCAGGGCGATGCCGTGGCGCTCGCAGGCCTCCTTCTGGAGCGGCCAGGAGCCGTGCTCGCGCCCGCCGCGCAGGTTGACGATGGTTTTGACGCCCTTGCGGGCGAAGGCCGCGATCTGGCCCGGCGCCGGCTGGGCCGAGCGCCAGAGCCGCGGCGTGACGCGATGGGCGTTGAGATAGGCGAGCCGGAAGATGCCATGGTCGACCAGCAGCATGTTGGCCCAGGCGCGCAGGCGCTGGCCGCGGCCCTCGATCGGCCGGTCCCAGCGGGCGATGCGGGCCATGCGGCGGGCATAGCGTTCTTCATCGGGGCGCAGGCGGCTCAGCACGGCCTGGTCTCGGGGCTGTTCATGGGGCGCCCGATAGCAGCGGCGGCGCCCATGCGCAAATCGTCTGATGGCCCGCGATGCCGGAAGGGGTTGGACTTTTCGCCGCGAACTTGCATAAGGCCCGGCAAAATATCCAAGCGACAGGCTCCACCATGCGCATCGACGCCATCTCTATCGGCAAGAACCCGCCCGAAGAAGTCAATGTTGTGATCGAGGTGGCGATCGGCGGCGAGCCGATCAAGTACGAGATGGACAAGGAGGCCGGAACGCTCTTCGTCGACCGCTTCCTCTATACGCCGATGCGCTATCCGGGGAATTACGGCTTCATCCCGCATACGCTCTCGGAAGACGGCGACCCCTGCGACGTGCTCGTCGCCAATACGCGCCCGCTCGTGCCCGGCTCCTATATCGCGGTCAGGCCGATCGGCGTGATGCTGATGGAGGATGAGAGCGGCGGCGACGAGAAGATCCTCGCCGTGCCGGTGCCGAAGCTGACCAAGCGCTATGAGCACGTCCACGACTACACCGACCTGCCGAAGATCACGCTCGACCAGATCCAGCACTTCTTCGAGCATTACAAGGACCTCGAGCCCGGCAAATGGGTCAAGCTCAAGGGCTGGGGCGATGCCGCCATGGCCAAGAAGCTGATCGTCGAGGCGATCGATCGGGCCAAGGCCGCCAAAGGCTGAGCGGCGTTCCGAACCCCGACCAGGGTTGAGGGCCGCGCCATGGGCGGCCCTTTTCATTTCAGGCTGTGATCGCTTCCGCCAGCGCCACGGTGCGGCGCGCCATCTCCGCATGGAGCAGCTCGACCATGCGGCCGTCGAGCTGGATCGCGCCCTTGCCCGCATTCTCAGGCAAGTCGAAGGCGGCGATGATCGCCCGCGCCCGCTCCAGCTCCGTTGCGTCGGGCGCGAAAGCCGCGTTCGCCGGCCCGACCTGCGCGGGATGGATCAGGGTCTTGCCGTCGAAGCCGAGATCGCGCCCCTGCTCGCATTCGGCGCGGAAGCCGGCCTCGTCCCGGATGTCGTTGTAGACGCCGTCGAGGATGTCGATGCCATGGGCGCGGGCGGCGAGCAGCGCGCCGGTCAGCCAGGGCAGCATGGTCGCGCGGCCCGGCACGAAGCGCGCGCGGGTCTCCTTGGCGAGGTCGTTGGTGCCCATGACGAAGCAGGCGAGCCGGGTGGCCGGGTCGCGCGCGGCGCGGGCGATGCGCTCGGCGTCGAGGATGGCGAGCGGCGTCTCGACCATCGCCCAGAGCGCGATGGCGGGATCGGCCCCGAGGCCGGTCAATCGCCCGCCGATCGCGTGCAGCGTGTCCGGCGCCGAGACTTTCGGGATCAGGATCGCCTGCGGCCGCGCCTGCGCCGCCGCGGCGAGGTCCTCGGCGAACCAGGGCGTGTCGGCACCGTTGACGCGGATGACGAGTTCGCGCCGGCCATAGCCTCCGGCCGTCACGGCGGCACAGACCTGCGCGCGCGCCATCGCCTTGGCGTCCGGGGCGACGGCGTCCTCGAGGTCGAGGATCAGGACGTTGGCCGCGATCTCGCGTGCTTTTTCCAGCGCGCGGGCATTCGATCCGGGCATATAGAGGGCGCTGCGGCGGGGGCGGATGTCGGTCATGGTCTCTCCTGGCGGGGCCGGCTTCCCGCGGCGGCGCAGAATAGCCGAATGCGGGGGCGAGGCCAGCGCGGCGCGGGCGGAGGAGGCGGGGCATGGTGTGGTTGGCCGGGGTCGACGGCTGCAAGGCGGGCTGGATCGCGGCCATCGCGGCGACGGAAGGCGAAGTGCCGCTGATCCGCGTGGCGGCGCGCTTCGCCGATCTGTTCGCGGGCGAGATCGTGCCCGCTCTCCTCGCCGTCGACATGCCGATCGGATTGCCGGACCGGGTGACGGGCTCCGGGCGCGGGCCGGAGCAGGCGGTGCGGGCATTGCTGGGCGAGCGGCAATCCTCGGTGTTCTCGATCCCCGCGCGCCGGGCCGTGGAGGCTGGCGATTACGCGCAGGCCTGCGCGCTGGCGCTCGCCCATTCGCAGCCGCCCCGGAAGGTCTCCAAGCAGGGCTTCCACCTTTTCCCGAAGATCCGCGAGATCGATGCGCTGCTGCGGGCGGAGCCGGCATGGCGCGAGCGGGTCTTCGAGGTCCATCCCGAACTGGCCTTCCGGACGATGAAGGGCGAGCCGCTCGCCCATCCGAAGAAGATCGGGGGCGTGGTCAATCCGGCGGGCATGGCCGAGCGGCAGGCCCTTTTGCGGGCGGCCGGAATCGCGCCGGCGGCCGTAGATGCGCGCCCGCCGCGCGGGGCGGCGGCCGACGACCTGCTCGATGCGCTGGCCGCGCTGGTCGTCGCCCGGCACATTGCCGCCGGGCGCGGAAAGCCCTTCCCCGATCCGCCGGGACGCGATAGCCACGGGCTGCCCGTCGCGATCTGGACCTTTTCGTCCGCGCCGCGGCCGACACAGGACCGAGCCATGAGCGAACGCCCCGTCACCCGCCCGATGATCGAGGAGGCGGCCGCCCGCATCGCCGGCCAGGCCCGGGTCACCCCCGTGATGCGGCTGGGGCCCGGGGCGCTCGGCACGGCGGCGGATGTCTCGCTCAAGCTCGAATGCCTGCAGCATGCCGGCTCGTTCAAGACGCGCGGCGCCTTCAACAACCTGCTTTCGCTCGCGGTCCCGGCGGCGGGAGTCTCCGCCGCGTCGGGCGGCAATCATGGCGCCGCGGTCGCCTATGCCGCGATGAAGCGCGGCGTGAAGGCGACGATCTTCGTCCCTGAGATCTCGCCGGCGGCCAAGATCGAGGCGATCCGCCGCTTCGGCGCGGAGGTCGTGGTCGGCGGCGCGCAATATGACGACGCCCAGGCGGCCTGCGACCGTTTCGTCGCCGAGACCGGCGCGCTCAAGATCCATCCCTTCGCCGCGAAGGAGACGATCGCCGGGCAGGGGACGCTCGGCCGCGAATGGGATCTCCAGGAGTCCGATCTCGATACGGTCCTCGTCGCGGTCGGGGGCGGCGGGCTGATCTCGGGCATCGCGAGCTGGTTCGCCGGCAGCAAGGTCAAGGTCGTCGGCGTCGAGCCGGAAGGCTCGCGCGCCCTGCAGGCGGCGCTGGAGGCGAAGGGGCCGGTCGAGGTCAATGTCGCCTCGGTCGCCGCCGACTCGCTCGGCGCGCGCAATGTCGGCGGGCTCGTCTACGAGGCCTGCAACGGCACGGTCGACCACGTCGCGCTGGTGCCGGATGCGGCGATCACGGCGGCGCAGGCGGCGCTCTGGCGCGATATGCGCCTGGCCGTCGAGCCGGGCGGGGCGGCGGCCTTCGCCGCCCTGGCGAGCGGCGCCTACAGGCCGGCGAAGGGCGAGCGCCTCGGCGTGCTGGTCTGCGGGGCGAATGTCGATCTGGCGAAGCTCGCCGCGATCGCGGGGTGAACGTGCCGCGGCCGGCGGGGCGAGGGCGCTCGCATCATCGCGATCCGGGATCGGCGCCGGGCGGCGCCGGTTGCCGCCACCGCGCATGACCTCAGCGGGAGGCCGGCATGCGCCGCGATTCCGGGGCGGGCGGCGAGGCCGCCCCGCTCCGGTTCCGGCGCCCGGCCATTCGGGGCTTGCCTTGCGCGGCTCGTGCCCGCATGCAAGGCGTGCAGGATGCGGCCGGGACGATTTCCGGACGCGACGGCCGGGCGCTGCCGCCCGGTCCGGCTTTTCCGATAAAATGACGAATTTCAGAATCTGTAACTTTGTTCCGCGCATGCCGCATTGCAGCGCGGGGATGGTTTCGCTAGAGAACCAGTCACTCTAGAATGATCCCAAATGGGTCCGCCGCCGTCCGACGGGCCGCTTGATCGGAGAATGATATTGGCCGAGGTCAAGCCCGCAGCTCGCCCGCTTTCGCCGCATCTGCAGATCTATCGCTGGTCCTGGACGATGGCGATGTCCGTCGCCCACCGCGTCACCGGGACCGGGCTCTATCTCGGCACGGTTCTGATCGCCGCCTGGCTCGTCGCCGCCGCCTCCGGCCCCGCCGCCTTCGACACGGCGCAGTGGATCGCCGGCTCCATCCTCGGCCGGCTCGTGCTCTTCCTCTACAGCTTCTCGCTGATGCACCACATGGTCGGGGGGCTGCGCCATTTCGTCTGGGACATGGGCAAGGGCTACGAGCCGCAGACGCGCATGGCCATGGCCAAGTTCACCCTCGTCATCTCGGCGGCGCTGACGATCCTGATCTGGGTCGTCGTGCTGGCGACCCGCTGAGGAGACCTGCGATGCAATCCAACTCCTCGATGCGCACCCCGCTCGGCCGCGTCCGCGGCCTCGGCTCCGCCAAGTCCGGCACCGGGCATTTCTGGCTGCAGCGGCTGACCGCCGTCGCCAACCTCATCCTGACGGTGATCTTCGTCTTCATCGTCGTGGCGCTCGTCGGGAAGCCCTACCCGGCCGCGATCGCGCTGCTGTCGCACCCGCTCGTCGCCATCCTGATGCTGCTCTTCATCCTCTCCGCCTGCATCCATATGCGGCTCGGCATGCAGGTCATCATCGAGGACTATGTCCATGAGGAGGGGATGAAGATTCTCGCCGTCATGGCCAACACCTTCTTCGCCATCGCGGTCGGCGCGGCCAGCGTCTACGCGGTGCTGAAGCTGTCTTTTGGAGGCTGATCCGATGGCGATCACAAAATCCCGTCCGGTCCCGGCCTATACCGGCACCGCCTATCCCATCACCGACCACACCTTCGACGTGGTCGTCGTCGGCGCCGGCGGCGCCGGGCTGCGCGCCACGGTCGGCTGCTCGCAGGCCGGCCTGCGCACCGCCTGCATCACCAAGGTCTTCCCGACCCGCTCGCACACCGTCGCGGCCCAGGGCGGCGTCGCCGCCTCGCTCGGCAACATGGGCAAGGACACCTGGCAGTGGCACATGTACGACACCGTCAAGGGGTCGGACTGGCTCGGCGACCAGGACGCCATCGAATATCTGGTGCGCAACGCGCCGGCCGCGGTCTACGAGCTGGAGCATTGGGGCGTGCCCTTCTCGCGCACCGAGGACGGCAGGATCTACCAGCGCCCCTTCGGCGGCATGACCACCGAGTTCGGCGAGGGGCCGCCGGCCCAGCGCACCTGCGCCGCCGCCGACCGCACCGGCCACGCCATGCTGCACACGCTCTACGGCCAGGCACTGCGCTACAACACCGAGTTCTTCATCGAGTTCTTCGCCATCGACCTGATCATGGACGAGGAAGGCCATTGCCGCGGCGTGATCGCGCTCAAGCTCGATGACGGCACGCTGCACCGCTTCCGCGCCCAGCAGACGATCCTGGCGACCGGCGGCTACGGCCGCGCCTATTTCTCCGCGACCTCGGCCCATACCTGCACCGGGGACGGCGGCGGCATGGTGCTGCGCGCCGGCCTGCCGCTGCAGGACATGGAGTTCGTGCAGTTCCACCCGACCGGCATCTACGGCGCCGGCTGCCTGATCACCGAAGGCGCGCGCGGCGAGGGCGGCTACCTGACCAACTCCGAGGGCGAGCGCTTCATGGAGCGCTATGCCCCCTCGGCCAAGGACCTCGCCTCGCGCGACGTCGTCTCGCGCTCGATGACGATGGAGATCCGGGCCGGCCGCGGCGTCGGCAAGAACAAGGACCACATCTACCTGCATCTCGACCATCTGGATCCGAAGATCCTGCATGAGCGCCTGCCGGGCATCTCGGAGAGCGCCAAGATCTTCGCCGGCGTCGACGTGACGCGCGAGCCGATCCCGGTGCTGCCGACGGTGCATTACAACATGGGCGGCATCCCGACGAACTTCCACGGCGAGGTGCTGACCAAGGTCGGCGGCGATCCGGACACGGTGGTGCCGGGCCTGATGGCGCTCGGCGAGGCGGCCTGCGTCTCGGTGCACGGCGCCAATCGACTCGGCTCCAACTCGCTAATCGACCTCGTCGTCTTCGGCCGGGCCGCCGGGCTGCGCTGCGCCGAGACGGTGACGGCCGGCGAGAAGCAGCCGGAGCTGCCGAAGGGCTCCTCCGACCTCGCGCTGACCCGCCTCGACAAGTACCGCAACGCCTCGGGCGGCACGCCGACCGCGGTGCTGCGCGACCGCATGCAGCGGACGATGCAGAACAACTGCGCCGTCTATCGCGAGGGCGACACGCTCGCCGAAGGCTCCAAGCTCATCCACGAGGTCTGGGCCGGCATCGCCGATATCGGCACCCGCGACCGCTCGCTGATCTGGAACTCCGACCTCGTCGAGACGCTGGAATTCGACAACCTGATCACCCAGGCCGTCGTCACCATGGATTCGGCGCTGAACCGGCCGGAAAGCCGCGGCGCCCATGCCCGCGAGGACTATCCGAACCGCGACGACAAGGACTGGATGAAGCACACCCTGTCCTGGATCGACGACGAGAAGCGCACGGTCACGCTCGATGACCGGCCGGTGCACACCTACACGATGTCCAACGACATCGAGTACATCAAGCCCAAGGCGCGGGTGTACTGAGGACTCTTGCGATGGCTGAATTCAATCTTCCGAAGAACTCCCGCCTGACCGAGGGCAAGGCCTGGCCGAAGCCGGCCAACGCCAAGAACGTCACCGAGTTCAAGATCTATCGCTGGAACCCGGACGACACCGCCAATCCGCGCACCGACACCTATTACGTCGACCGCGACGATTGCGGGCCGATGGTTCTGGACGCGCTGATCTGGATCAAGAACAAGGTCGACCCGACGCTGACCTTCCGCCGCTCCTGCCGCGAGGGCATCTGCGGTTCCTGCGCGATGAATCTCGACGGCAAGAACGCGCTGGCCTGCACCACCGGCATCGACGAGTGCAGCGGCACCGGCAAGGCTGCGGGCCGGGTCACGATCTACCCGCTGCCGCACATGCCGGTGGTCAAGGACCTCGTTCCGGACCTGACGCGCTTCTACGCCCAGCACGCCTCGATCGAGCCCTGGCTCCAGACCACGACGCCGGCCCCCGAGAAGGAGTGGCGCCAGGCCAAGGACGACCGCGAGAAGCTCGACGGGCTCTATGAGTGCATCCTCTGCGCCTGCTGCTCGACCTCCTGCCCGAGCTACTGGTGGAACGGCGACCGCTATCTCGGCCCGGCCGCGCTGCTCCAGGCCTATCGCTGGCTGATCGACTCGCGCGACGAGGCGACCGGCGAGCGGCTGGACAATCTGGAAGACCCGTTCCGGCTCTATCGCTGCCACACCATCATGAACTGCGCGAATGCCTGCCCGAAGGGCCTGAACCCGGCCAAGGCGATCGCGGAAGTCAAGAAGATGATGGTGGCGCGCCAGGTCTGATGATGAAGGTGCCATCCCGTGCGCGCTGCGGCATGGGAATGCCGCGGCGCAGGCACGGGACCGTATGACAAGAAGGCGCCTTTTCTGATGACGGTCCCGCATCTGCGCAGCAGCACTTCGTGCCGCAGCGCGTGCGGGATGACACCTGACATCAACGAATATACCGCCCCGGCCGGAACGGCGTCGGGTCGATCGGCGGTTCCTCGCCGCAGACCATGGCGGCGATCATCTCGCCGGTGATCGGGCCGGTCGAGAAGCCGATATGCTGGCTGCCGAAGGCCAGCCAGAGGCCGGGATTGCGCGGCGCCTCGCCGATCATCGGCAAGGAATCCGGCAAGGTCGGCCGCGCCCCGCGCCAGGTCTCCCCAACGACCTCGCCGAGCGGAAACGCCTCGCGGGCCGAGGCCGTGGCGCTGTCGATCTGGCGGTGGTCGTCGGGCGCGTCGCGGAAGGAGAGGTCGACGCCGCTGGTGATGCGGTGGCCCTGCTCCATCGGCGCCATGTAATAGGCGCCGTCGACATCGTAGACGGGCCGCGCCAGCCGCGCGCCGTCCTGCGGCCGCAGGTGGCGGTGATAGCCGCGCTCGACGTCGAGCCAGGGATCGAGCCCGAGCGGCTTGAGCAGGTCGCCGCTCCAGGGGCCGAGCGCGACCACCGCGATATCGGCCGCGAAGGCGCCTGCCGCCGTGCTCGCCTGCCAAACCGCGCCCCGCCGGGCAAGGCCGGTCACCTCGGCCTGCTCGATGCGCCCGCCGCGCGCGACGAAGAGGGCGGCATAGGCGGCGGTGACGGCGCCGGGGGAATCGACCGAGCCGACGGACGGAATCAGGAGCCCGACCGGGAAGATCGGGTTCAGGCCCGGCTCGACCGCCGAGATGCCCTGCCGGTCGAGGATCTGCGAGGCGATGCCGTGGCGCCTGAGGAAATCGTGCTCGGCCTGCGCGGCCGCATGGCCGGCCTCGCTGCGCCAGAGCTTCAGCGTGCCGTTCTCGCGCAGGCGGTGGCTCACGCCCGCCTCGGCCATCAGGGCGCGATGGCGCGGGACCGTGCTTTCGGTCAGCGCCTGGAGCGCGGCGATGCGGGCGGCCGCCTGCGAGGGGCGAGCCTCCCAGAGGAAGCGCAGCAGCCAGCCCGGGCGGGTCAGGGCGCGGCGCCAGCTCAGGTTGAGCGCGGCGTCGCGGTTGCCGAGATAGCCGGCGATCCTGGCGTAGAGCGAGGGATTGTTGAGCGGCACGATCGAGGAGCTGGCGAGGACGCCGGCATTGCCATAGGAGGTCTCGCTGCCGGGCTCCCTGCGGTCGATCAGGGTGACGGCGATGCCGCGCTTCTGGAGCGCGAGCGCGCAGGAGACGCCGAGCATGCCGGCGCCGAGGACGAGGGCTGTGCGGGTCACAGAGGCTCCGTGGCGGTATCGGCCGGCTGCTGCAGCCAGTGGTCGAGAAAGGCGTCGAGCCAGAGCCGGATCGCCGGGTCGTGCAGGAACCAGCCCGGGACATGGGTGTGGCCGAGCTGGGCGCCGGGCATCAGGGTGCGTTCATGGCCGCGCACCGACCAGCGATACATCATCGCGGGCGTGACCTCGGGGTGGAACTGGATGCCGTAGACGCGCGAGGCGGCGCGGATCGCCTGCGTCGGGAAGTCGCCGCCGGTGGCGAGGCATTCGGCTCCCGCCGGGCAGTCGAAGCCGTCGCGGTGCCATTGATAGACCGTCTCGGGCCAGACGAAGCCGGCGGACTCGGCATGGTTCCGGCCGGCCTCGGTCACCGCGAGCGGGTAATAGCCGACCTCGGCCCGGCCTTCGCCATGGGTGTAGACCCGCGCGCCCATATGCTTCGCCAGCATCTGCGCGCCCAGGCAGATGCCGAGGAAGGGCGCATCCTCCTTCAGGCAGGTGCCGATCCAGTCGATCTCGGCCTTGATGAAATCATCGGGGTCGTTGGCGCCCATCGGGCCGCCGAAGATCACGGCGCCGGCATGGTCGCGCATCGTCCCGGGCAGCGCGTCGCCGAAGCGCGGCTTGCGGATGTCGAGGGCATGGCCGCGCGCCTGGAGCAGCCGGCCGACGCGGCCGGGGCTCGAATGCTCCTGATGGAGCACGATCAGGACGGGCTTCGGCGGCCGGGCCGGGGCGGCCCCGGCGAGGGGGCGGGCGCAGCGGGCCGAGGGGGGAGGAAAGGCGTGGTCGTTCATCACCAGCGTCGGGCTCGCTTGCGCGCGGTCCACCGGCAGGGGCGCGCAGTCGTGGCGGACACGGTCAGCATGAAGTTCCAGACGGAACGAAGCAAGCGATTTATGCGTGGCCTTCCGGTTCGGACTGCCTGACGGCTGCGGCTTTCGCGCATCCGGCGCGGCGAAGGGGCCGGGCCGCGACGGAGGCGCTTCCTTGACCTCGCCACAATCGCTTGCGATGAAAATGAACGTTCATTCTCGTTTCGGGCCGCCCATGTCGTCATCCGCCGCCGCCATACAGCCCGAAACCACGCTCTCGGAGCGCCATATCCGCATCCTCGACGCCGCCGAGGAGGTCTTCGCGCGGGCCGGCTTCCATGCCGCGACGATGCAGGACGTGGCCGCGGCGGCCGGGATGAGCCCGGGCAATCTCTACCGCTATTTCAGCTCCAAGAACGCGATCATCGCCGGCATGGCGGAGCGCGACCGCACCACCATCGCCGCCGATTTCGCCGCGCTCTGCCCGAGCCGCGGGGCGCTGCTCGACCAGCTCGAGGAGATCGGTCGCAAGCATCTCATCCGCCAGCCCCGCGACAAGGCGGTGATCGCCCTGCAGATCTGGGCGGAAGCAGCCCGCAACGAGGAGATGGCGCGGATGTGCGCCGGGATCGAGGAAACCCTGATCGGAGGGCTGATTGCCGCGCTGGCGGAAGCCAAGCGGAACGGCGAGCTTCCGGCCGATCTCGACGAGCAGCGCTTCCTGCTGGCGATCTCGATGATGGCCGACGGCTTCTACTGCCGCCGGGCCATCGAGCCGGATTTCGACGCCGTAGCCGGCGGCGAGGTCCTGTTCCGCAGCATGCGCGCTCTGGCGCGCGCCATGCCGCTTCCGGCCGCCGCGGCGCCCGCCACGGAGACGCAGTCGTGACCCGCGCGCCCAGCCTCGGACGCCGCCTCGCCGTTGCGGCCGCGCTGACGAAGCTCTTCCTCCCCGTCGCCGGCGCGCTGCCGCCGGCGGCCGTCATCGCGGTTGCGGCGGGACCGGCCCTGGCCGAGCCCGCGGCCGCGGGACCGTCGGTGACGGTCACCGAAGCCAGGACGACCGAGATCGTCCAGAGCGTCCTCGTCGCCGGCTCGATGATCGCGCGCGAGGAGGTGCTGGTCTCGCCGCAGGTCGACGGGCTGTCGATCGTCGCGATCCTCGCCGAGGAAGGCGACCGGGTGGCGCAGGGCCAGGTGCTCGCCCGCCTCGACCGCACCAGCCTCGACGTGCAGAAGGCCCAGAACGACGCCCAGATCGCCCGCTCCGAAGCCGCCATCGCCCAGGCCAACGCCCAGATCGCCGAGGCCGACGCCAATCTGGTGCAGGCCAACAACGCCTTCGACCGGACGAAATCGCTGCGCGACAGCGGCAATGCCAGCGCCGAGACCTATGACCAGCGCGCCGCCGCCGCCCGTTCGGCCCAGGCCCGCGCCAATTCCGCCCGCCAGGCGCTCGCCATCGCCACGGCCGATCTCGCTCTGGCCAAGGCGCAGGGCCGCGATATCGAGGTCAGGCTGGCGCGCACCGAGATCAAGGCGCCGCAGGGCGGCATCGTCAGCCGCCGCACGGCCAAGCTCGGCGCGACGGCGAGCATGCTGCCCACCTCGGAGCCGCTCTACCGGATCATCGCCGACGGCGCCGTCGAGCTGGAGGCGCAGGTCGCCGAGGTCGATATTCCGTCGCTGAAGCCCGGCCAGCCGGTCGCGGTGATGCCGGCCGGCGCCAAGGAGGCGCTCAAGGGCACGATCCGCCTGATCGCGCCGGAGGTCGACAAGGCCTCGCGGCTCGGCCGCGTGCGGGTCGCGCTCGACGGCAATCCGCCCGTCGCGATCGGTTCCTTCGCGCGCGGCACCATCGAGACCGGCCGCAAGCACGCGGTGACGCTGCCGCTCTCGGCCATCACCTATACGCGCAGCGGGCCGACGGTGCAGACCGTCAAGGACGGCAAGATCGCGACCCGCAAGGTCACGCTCGGCCTCAGCGGCGGCGGGCGGGCCGAGATCGCCACGGGACTTGCCGCGGGCGAGACGGTGGTGGCGCGCGCCGGCACCTTCGTGCGCGACGGCGACCTGATCACGCCGGTCGCGATGAACTGACGGGCCGGGCGATGCGCATCAATTTCTCCGCCTGGTCGATCCGAAAGCCGGTTCCCGCGATCCTGCTCTTCGTCGTGCTGTGCGTGCTCGGCCTGCTCGCCTTCTCGAAGCTGCCGGTGACGCGCTTCCCGAACATCGACATCCCGCTGATCTCGGTGACGGTGACGCAGTCGGGCGCCGCCCCGGCGGAGCTCGAGAGCCAGGTCACCAAGCGCGTCGAGGATTCGGTCGCCAATGTTCCCGGCGTCAAGCACGTCACCTCGACGCTGACCGACGGCCAGTCGCTGACGCTGATCGAGTTCCGGCTCGAAACCAACACCGATCGCGCCGTCAACGACGTCAAGGACGCCATCGCCAAGATCCGGGCCGATCTGCCGCTCACCATCGACGAGCCGGTGATCCAGCGCATCGATGTCGAGGGCCAGTCGATCCTGACCTATGGCGCAGCCTCGCCCGGCATGACGCTGGAGCAGCTCTCCTGGCATGTCGACGATGTCATCGCGCGCGAATTGCAGGGGCTCAAGGGCGTCGGCCGGGTCGAGCGCTATGGTGGCGTCGATCGTGAGATCCGGATCTCACTCGATCCCGACCGGCTGCTGGCGCTCGGCATCACCGCCGGCGAGGTCAACCGGCAGGTGCGGGCGACCAATGTCGACCTCGCCGGCGGGCGCGGCGAGGTCGGCGGACAGGAGCAGGCGATCCGCACGCTCGCCGGCGCGAAGACGGTCGCCGATCTGGCCGAGACCAAGATCACGCTCAGCGGCGGCCGCGAGGTCCGGCTGAAGGATCTCGGCCGCGTCGAGGATTCCAATTCCGAGCCGCGCGCCTTCGGCCGCCTCAACAAGAACCCGGTCGTCACCTTCGCCGTGTTCCGCTCGAAGGGCTCGAGCGAGCTTTCGGTGAAGGAGGTCGTGCAGCAGCGCATCGACGAGCTCAACAAGCGCTATCCCGACATCAGGATCACGCCGATCGACGACGCCGTCGCCTATACCCACGGCAACTACAAGGCGGCGATGGAGACGCTGCTGGAGGGCGCGGCGCTCGCCGTCATCGTCGTCTTCCTGTTCCTGCGCAACTGGCGCGCCACGCTGATCACCGCGATCGCGCTGCCGCTCTCGGCCATCCCGACCTTCTGGGCGATGGAGCTGATGGGCTTCTCGCTCAACCTCGTCAGCCTGCTCGGCATCACGCTGGTCACCGGCATCCTGGTCGATGATGCGATCGTCGAGATCGAGAACATCGTCCGGCACATGAAGATGGGCAAATCGCCCTATCGCGCCGCGATGGAGGCGGCCGACGAGATCGGGCTCGCCGTCATCGCGATCACGCTGACCATCGTCGCGATCTTCGCGCCGGTCTCCTTCATGGGCGGCATCGCCGGGCAGTATTTCCGCCAGTTCGGCCTGACCGTCGCGGTCGCCGTGCTGTTCTCGCTTTTGGTGGCGCGGCTGATCACGCCGATGATGGCCGCCTATCTGATGCGGCCGGTGAAACATGCCGACGCCAGGGACGGCGCCATCATGGGCGCCTATGTCGGGCTGCTGAAGAGTACGCTGAAGCGGCGGCGCATCCCGTTCTTCCCGCGCTTCGACGGCTCGGGCGGGTGGCGGACGCTGCCGTTCAACACGGCCTATGCGACGCTGATCATCGGCTTCCTCTTCCTGTTCGGCTCGATCCAGGCGACGCAGCTCCTGCCGACCGGCTTTGTCCCGGACGAGGACACCTCGCGCGTCGTCGCCTCGGTCGAATTGCCGCCGGGCGCCACGCTCGACGACACCGCCGCCACCACCGACCGCATCGTCGACGCGCTGGAGACCATCCCCGAGGTGCGCGACGTCTTCGTGCTCGGCGGCTCCTCGCCGACGGGCCAGCGCGAGGTGCGGCGCGCCGCCGTCTTCATCCTGCTCAAACCCAAGGCTGAGCGCGATATCCGGCAGAAGGAGCTCAAGGTCACCATCGCGGACAAGCTCGCCAGCGTGCCCGATGTCCGTGCCTGGTACGTCAACGAGCGCGGCGAGCGCGAGATGGCCTTCTCGCTTCTCTCCAAGGACGGCGATGCGCTCGACGCGGCGGTGGCGAAGATCGAGGCGCGGATGCGCCAGGTCGACGGTTATCTCAACGTCGCGACCGCCGGCTCGCTGAGCCGGCCGGAGCTGCGCGTCACGCCGAAGCTGGAGGAGGCCGCCAATCTCGGCGTCACGCCGGAGGCGATCTCGGAAGCCGTGCGCGTCGCGACCATCGGCGATGTCGGCGCCAACCTCGCCAAGTTCAACGCCGGCGACCGACAGGTGCCGATCCGGGTGCAGCTCGACGAGGCGGCGCGCACCGATATGCGCAACATAGCGGCGCTGCGCGTCACCAATGCCAGCGGCGTCTCGATCCCGCTCACCGCCGTCGCCGATGTCGGCTTCGGCGAGGGCCCGAGCTCGATCGACCGCTACGACCGGCTGCGCCGCGCCCAGATCGGCGCCGACCTGAAGCGCGGCTTCGAGCTCGGAACGGCGCAGGACGTGTTCGAGGAGATCGTCAAGGAGGTCGGGCTGCCGGCCGGCGTCCGCGTCGCCGCGACCGGCGATGCCGAGATCCAGGGCGAGGTCGTCGACGGCTTCATCACCGCGATGACGACCGGCCTGATGCTGGTGCTGGCGGTGCTGATCCTGCTGTTCGGCTCGGTCTTCCAGCCGATCACCATCCTGCTCTCGCTGCCGCTCTCCTTCGGCGGCGTGGTGATCGCGCTGCTCGCGACGCACAACGCCGTCTCGATGCCGGTCTATATCGGGCTGCTGATGCTGATGGGCATCGTCACCAAGAACGCGATCATGCTGGTCGATTTCGCGGTGGAGGAGGTCGGCCGCGGCAAGGACCGGATGACGGCGCTGCTCGAGGCCGGCCGCAAGCGGGCCCGCCCGATCCTGATGACGACCATCGCCATGGCGGCGGGCATGATGCCCTCGGCCTATGGCGTCGGCGACGGCGGCGAGTTCCGCGCGCCGATGGCGATCGCGGTGATCGGCGGGCTGATCGTCTCGACGGTGCTCTCGCTCGTCTTCGTGCCGTCCTTCTATGCGGTGATGGACGATCTCTCGCAGCTCGTCGGGCGCCTGTTCGGCCGCTTCTTCAGCAAGGCCGAGGACGAAAGCACCTGGGAGCCGATCCACGAGGCCGAGCACGCCACGCCGGGCGCCGCGACGGCGGAGGCGATGGGCCGCAAGATGCCGCGGCTCGCGGCGGAGTGAGCGAGGGCCGGGCGCCGGCCTTTCAGCCGCGCCGCACCATCAGCACCGCCGCCAGGATGGCGACGCCGCCGAAGGTCTGCAGCGGCGTCGGCTGTTCGCCGAAGATCGCCCAGGCGGCGAGCACGCTGACCAAAGCCGGCCAGACCATGACCAGCGAGGCGGCTCCGGCGCCGTAGCTGCCGAGCGCGAGCGTGATCAGGCCCTGGCCGAGCGCGTGCGAGACGAGGCCGAGACCGATCACCGCGAGCCAGCCCTGCAAGCTCGCCGGCAGGATCTGCTCGCGCAGGGCCAGCGCGGCGAGCAGGCAGAAGGCGGCGCAGACGAGGCTGGAGATCAGGCTGACCAGACCGGCATCGGCATGGTGGCGCGCCCGGCCGACGGCGAGGATATAGGCGGCGTAGGACATCGCCGCGCCGAAGGCGAGGGAATCGCCGAACAGATTGCCGGATGCGGCGGGGTTGCCGGTGAATTTCGGCAGCACCAGCAGGAGCGCGCCGGCGATCGCCAGCATCAGCGCGCCGAGAATGCGGCGAGACGGCCTGTCGCCGAGGAACAGCCAGCCGCCGAGAACGACGCCGACCGGGGCGAGATTGCCGAGCAGCGAGGCGTTGGCGATCGTGGTGTAGCCGAGCGAGCCGTTATAGAGCGCGACATCGACGCCGAAGGCCAGCCCGGCCAGCGCGATCGCGCCGAAGGCGCCGCCGCGCAGCGGCTTCCGGCGGGAGGGCCCGCGCCGCTCGAACGCGGTCCAGGCGAACAGGACGGGCATGGCGAAGACCATCCGCCAGAAGCCGGCGGCGGCCGGGCCGACATCGCCGAGGCGCACGAAGATGCCGGAGAAGCCGATGAAGGTCGCGCCCGCGAGCAGCGCGGCGAACATGGCGAAGGCCGGCGAGGCCGGGCGGACGGGAATGGCGGGAGCGGACATGGTCGACAGCTTCTGCGCCGGCGGCCTGACCCGGAGAGCTTCCTTCGCCCTCCCGCATCGGCCGGCCTGCCGCTTCCGCGCTGCTATAGAGCGCTTTCTGGCATTGGAAAAACGGATTATATTGATTCAGCCATTCTTAAAATCGATGGACGATCTGCGTCTCGCGGAGGCTCCCTGATGAACGGTCATTTCGACCTCGCCGCGCTCGGCATGCTGGTCGCGGTCGCCGAGGCCGGCGGCTTCACCGCGGCGAGCGCGCGGCTCGGCCGCACGCAATCGGCGATCTCGGTGCGCATCCAGGAGCTGGAGCGCCAGCTCGGCCACAAGCTGCTGGAGCGCTCGCGGCGCGGCGTCACGCCGACCGATGCCGGCGAGCGCCTGATCGCCCATGCCAGGCGCCTGCTCGCGGTCGAGCGCGAGGCGCTGGCCGATCTCGGCGGCGCGACCCCGTCCGGGCGGCTGCGCATCGGCGTTCCCGACGACTATATGGACGCCTATCTCAGGCCGCTGATCGCGCGCTTCGCGGTGGAGCATCCCAAGGTCGAGCTCGAGGTGCATTGCGACCTGTCGCGATGGATCGAGCCGGCGCTCAAGGCGGGCGAGCTCGATCTCGCCGTGGTGTCGCAGGATCCGAGCCGGCCGGTGGGCGAGGTGCTGCGGCGCGAGCCGATGATCTGGGTGGCGGCGCGCGGGCATCGGCCGGAATTGCAGGAGACGCTGCCGCTCGCCCTGTTCTCCGAGGGCTGCCGGGCGCGCGCGCGCATCCTCGCGGCGCTCAACGGCGCCGGCAAGCCCTATCGGCTGGTGTTCTCCTGCTCGCACACCTCCGGCGTGCTCTCGGCGGTGGAGGGCGGTTTCTGCGTCACGGCGATCACCGAGAGCGCGGTGCCGCCCTCGCTGCGCCGCCTCGGCGCGGCGGAGGGGCTGCCGCCGCTGTTCGAGCTCACCGTCGGCCTGCTGATGGCGCCGCGGCCGGGGCTGGCGGCGCAGCGCTTCGCGGATGCCCTGCGCGAGGAGATGAGCGCTTTCCGCGCGGCGGCGTGACGTGACGCATTGCCCGGCAGCCTGCATGGGCCTAAAGCCTAAGGAACCCTATTCCCCTCTGGCGTCATCCCGGGCGTAGCGTGGCGGAGACCCGGGATCCATGCCGGAACGGTTCAGGCCTGGATCCCGGATCGGCGCCGCTGACGCGGCTTGTCCGGGATGACGGCGGAATTTTTGAAGACTGACAGGCATGAAATTCCTCGACCAGGCCAAGATCTATGTGAAGGCGGGTGACGGCGGCGCCGGCTGCGTCTCCTTCCGCCGCGAAAAATTCATCGAGTTCGGCGGCCCCAATGGCGGCGATGGCGGGCGCGGCGGCGACATCGTCGTCGAATGCGTGCAGGGGCTGAACACGCTGATCGACTATCGCTACCGGCAGCATTTCAAGGCCAGGACCGGCGAGCACGGCATGGGCAAGGACCGCCACGGCGCCAATTCGCCGGCGGTGGTGCTGAAGGTGCCGCCGGGCACCGAGATCCTCGACGAGGACGGTGAGACCAGGATCGCCGACCTGACCGAGCCGGGCCAGCGCTTCGTGCTGTGCAAGGGCGGCAATGGCGGCTTCGGCAACGCCTATTTCAAGACCTCGACCAACCAGGCGCCGCGCCACGCCAATCCCGGCCTGCCGGGCGAGGAGCGCTGGGTCTGGCTCAGGCTCAAGCTGATCGCCGATGCGGGGCTGGTCGGCTTGCCCAATGCCGGCAAGTCGACCTTCCTGGCGACGGTGACGGCGGCCAAGCCCAAGATCGCGGACTATCCCTTCACGACCCTGCATCCAGGTCTCGGCGTCGTGCGCGTCGACGGGCACGAGATGGTGCTGGCGGATATTCCGGGGCTGATCGAGGGCGCGCATGAGGGCCACGGCCTCGGCGACCGCTTCCTCGGCCATATCGAGCGCTGCCGCGTGCTGCTGCATCTGGTCGAGGGCACCAGCGAGCATGCGGGCAAGGCCTACAAGACCGTGCGCGAGGAGCTGGAGGCCTATGGCGAAGGCCTGGCGGAGAAGCCCGAGATCGTGGCGCTCTCCAAGGCCGATGCGCTGACGCCGGAACTGCTGAAGGAGCAGGTGGCGCGCCTGAAGCGGGCGGCGAAGCGCATGCCGATCATCCTCTCGGCCGCCTCGGGCGAGGGCGTCGACGCCGCGCTCAGGGCGCTCTTCGCCGTGGTCGAGCAGGCGCGCCGCGAGGAAGAGGCGGAGACGGCGCCGGCCGCGGAAGAGGGCTGGCGGCCCTGAGCCTTCGCCGGTCCGCGGCCCCGAAACCCGGGAGCGGCCGCGCTCAGGTCACGGCGCCGCGCGCCGCGACCGGCCAGACCGCCTCGACATGGGCGTCCGGGCCGTGCAGGCCGCGCACGCAGACATACCAGTCGTGCAGGTTCACGGTCGGGTCGCAATGGCCCGGGATCAGCAGCACGCGGTCGCCGCGATGCGGCAGGGCGATCGGGTCGCCGGTCAGGATGCCGTGCTCGTCGGAGGGCTTGGTGTAGATCGCGCCCTCGCGCTGGAACGGCACCGGCATGCCGGAATCGACCGCCGCGCTCTTGTGCCCCGCGTCGAGGATGGCGCGGTCCGGCACCGGCTTGCTCATCACGCCGGCGAGGATGAAGAGCGCGTGCTCGAAGCTGCGGAAGGGCGAGCCGTCGGCCTGGCGGTTGCGGGCATAATCGGCATCCATGAAGATGTAGGAGCCGCACTGCAATTCGTTCCAGATGCCCGACTGCGTCTCGAGCTCGTAGGTGCCGGTGCCGGCGCCGCTGATGATCGGGCATTCGAGGCCGGCCTGGGCGAGGCGCTCGGCGGTGTTGCGCGCGGCGAGGCCGGCGCGCTCGATCGCCTCGCTGCGCTCGTCGATCGAGCGCATGTGCTGGGCGGCGCCGTGATAGGCCTGGAGCCCGGCGAAGCGCAGCGTGTTCGAGCGCGCGACCGCCTCGGCCACGCGCACCGCCGCTTCGCCCGGCGCGACACCGCAACGGCGCCCGCCGACATCGATCTCGACCATGACGTCGAGCACCACGTCGTGGCGGGCGGCGGCCTCGGCCGCGTCGCGCACGCCGTCGGGATGGTCGACGCAGAGGCCGATCCGTGCGGTGCGGGCGAGGATGGCGAGGCGGTCGAGCTTGGCGGGGCTGGCGATCTCGTTGGTCACCAGCACGTCGCCGACGCCGCCGGCGACGAGGATTTCCGCCTCCGAAACCTTCTGGCAGCACTGCCCGACGGCGCCATGGGCGATCTGACGCAGCGCGATCTCCGGGCTCTTATGCGTCTTGGCGTGGGGGCGCAGGCGGATGCCGCGCGCTTCGCTGAAAGCCGCCATGGCGACGAGGTTGCGCTCGAAGGCGTCCAGATCCAGCACCAGGGCAGGGGTGTCGATTTCGGCAAAGCTCTGGCCCGGCTGCGCCGGCGGGGTGGAAGGCATGGAGTCTCCTGAGTCGTTGCGCCCATGGGATGACAGCTTCGTGTCGGGAGCAAGACCCTGTGGGCGAGTGGCGAGTAGCGAATGGCGAATGGCGAATGGGTGGCGCGAAGCCACTCGCCACTCGCCATTCGCCATGTTACGTCGCCGCCCATGAAGATCGGCCGCGTCACCGACGACACCCTCGCGCTCTTCGCCCGCGTCTGGCGCGAGCAGATCAGCCGCTACCTGCCGCAGATGGCGATGATCCTGGCGCTGGTCGTGGTCATCGCGGCGACGACGAGCTTCTATCCGCTCTTGATCAAGGCGGCCTTCGACGCCTTCGCCGACCCGCTGACGGCCGAATCGACCGGCTTCGTGCGGCGCATGGAACGGCTGGTCTCGAAATCGATCAACTACGATATCGGCGTCATCAACGCGGTCGCGACCGTGGTGGTCATCGTCACCGCCATCAAGGGCTTCTCGCTGCTGGCGCAGACGGTGATGACCAACACCGTTGTCAGCCGGATCGAGGCCGACATGCAGACCGAGCTCTACGGCCACCTGATCGACGCCGACCTCGCCCAGCTCCAGAAGGAAAATCCGGCCTCCCTCACCCAGCGCTTCACCACCGACTTCACCTTCGTGAAGGAGGCGCTGACGCGCATCGTCAACATCGCCATCCGCGACGTGGTGACGGCGATCGCGCTGATCGGCGCTCTGTTCTGGATCGACTGGCAGATGACGCTGGTCGTGCTGCTGATCGCGCCGGTGATCGCCCATCCGATCGGGCGGATCGGCAAGAAGCTCCGGCGCATGGCCAATTCCCAGCAGGAGCAGACGGGCATCATGGCGAGCCTCGTCACCGAGAGCCTGCAGGGCGCGCGCGTCGCCAAGACCGATTCGCTCGAGCCCTACCTCAAGCAGCGGGCGGCCAGCGCCTTCGAGACGATCCGGGCGCTGAAGATGAAATCCGCCAATGCACGCGGCCGGCTCGACCCGCTGCTGGAAGTGGGCGGCGGCATCGCCGTCGCGGGGGTTCTCGCCGCGATCGGCGTGCGCATCACCTCGGGCGCCTCCACGGTCGGCGATTTCACCGGCTATGTCTCGGCGCTGCTGCTCGCCGCCCAACCGCTGCGCTCGCTCGGCAATCTCAACGCCATCGTGCAGGAGGCCGGCGCCTCGCTGAAGCGCTACTACGCGCTGCTCGACGAGAAGCCGCTGATCGTCGACCGGCCCGGCGCGAAGACGCTCGCCGTCGCTTCCGGCGAGATCGCCTTCCGGCATCTGCGCTTCCGCTATCGCGAGGACCAGCGCGCGCTGGAAGGCGTCGACCTCGTGGCGCAGGGCGGCAGGACGACGGCGCTGGTCGGCCGCTCGGGCTCGGGCAAGTCGACTTTGCTCGCGCTGGTGCCGCGGCTCTACGATCCGAGCGAGGGGCGCATCGAGATCGACGGGCAGGATCTGCGCGAGGTTTCGCTCGCGAGCCTGCGCCACCAGATCGGCGTGGTCAGCCAGGATGTCGTGCTGTTCGACGACACGGTGCGCGCCAATATCGCCTTCGGCCGGGCGGGCGCCAGCGAGAGCGAGATCGTCGCGGCGGCGCAGGCGGCGGCGGCGCATGACTTCATCATGGCGATGCCGGGCGGCTACGGCGCCTCGGTCGGCGAGCGCGGCCACAAGCTCTCGGGCGGCGAGCGCCAGCGCATCGCGATCGCCCGCGCGATCCTGAAGGATGCGCCGATCCTGCTGCTCGACGAGGCGACGAGCGCGCTCGACACCGAATCGGAGCGCCTGGTGCAGCAGGCGCTGGCGACGCTGATGAAGGGCCGCACCACGCTGGTCATCGCGCACCGGCTCTCGACCATCCGCGAGGCCGACCTGATCGTGGTGATGGACGAGGGCAAGATCGTCGAGACCGGCAGCCATGAGGATCTGCTGGCGCGCGACGGCGCCTATGCGCGGCTGCACCGGATGCAGTTCGTCGAGAGCTGAGCTACCGGCAGAAATCGGCGCAGCCGGCTTCCCAGAATGCTTTGCCGGATTCAAGAAGGGGAACCGAAGGCCGCGGCTTGCGGCCGGGCAGGCCGGCGGGCACCGGCTTCACCAGCTCCCACCAGCCATGGGCGCATTGCGAGCGGAAGGCCATCTGGTCGGAGATCGAGGTGCCTTCCTGCTCCAGCACGACATCGAGCGCGGCGCAGGCCTCGCGCAAATGCGCGTCATGGGCGTCGCTCGGATCGTTGGCATAGTCGTGGAAGGCCGCGGTGAAGGCCTCCATCTCGCGGGCGATATGCGGCCAGTCGCTGCGGGCGAGGTTCCAGGCCTCCATCCATTCGCGCACCACGGTCTCGATCGCCTCGGCCCGGGGCCGGTCCTTGACCTTGCGGGCGGTGGTCAGCATGTGGCGCATCAGTTCGGCGCGGGCATGGGCGTGGCGGGCGCGCAGCGCCGCCTCCCGCATCTGCGCGATGGCCTCGGTCGCCTCCTGCTGCAAGGCTTCGACGAAATGCGGCATGGGGCGGTTCCTCAGGGCAAGGTGGCGAGGCGTTCGATCATCCGCTCGAACAGCTCATGGGCCTTCACGGTCGCGACGACATGGGCGTTGGGCGCGCGCTTCAGCCGGCCGTTCCAGTCGATGGTGGTGCGGCCGCGCAGGGGACCGTCGCCGGTCTCGACCGCGACGAAGCAGTCGCGCCCCTCGAACAGCGCGGGCCAGAGCAGGTAAGCGATCACGCAAGGGTCGTGCATCGGGTGGCCGTCGCTGCCGAGCCCGCCGGGGCGCGGGCGCGTCAGCATGCCGTGGACGGCTTTTCCGGCCGCGTTGCCGAGACGGCCGATGCGGGCGATCTGGTCGTGGCTGGCGATGGCCTGCAGCGTGACGCCGAGGCCGAACATCACGATCGGCCGGCCGCAGCCGAAGACGACCGCCGCCGCATGCGGGTCGACATAGGCGTTGAACTCGGCCGCCGGGGTGATGTTGCCGAGCCCGACGGCGCCGCCCATCAGCACGATGCGCCCGACCTTGGGCAGGATGTCGGGGGCGAGCCGGAAGGCGAGCGCGAGATTGGTCAGCGGTCCGAGCGGGCAGAGCGTGATGCCGTCATCGGGCGCGGCGCGGCAGAGGTCCACGATTGCCTGCACGGCGTGGCCGGGTGCGGCTTCGCTCGCCGGGGCGGGAAGATCCGCGCCCGCGAGGCCATCCGGGCCGCAGACGAATTCCGCCGTTTCGAGCGCGACGACGAGCGGCCGTTCCGCGCCGCGGAAGACGGGGATGTCGCCGCGCCCGCCGAGGTCGCGGATGCGCAGGGCGTTGGTCGTCGTTTGCGCGACGGGCACGTTGCCGGCGACGGTGGTGATCGCCTTCAGCTCAAGGCGGTCGGCGCTGGCGAAGGCGAGGAGCAGCGCGACGGCGTCGTCCTGCCCCGGATCGGTGTCGATGACGATGGCCTCGCGCATGTCAGGCGGCCTTGGCGTTGCCGGCCATGATCATATGGGCGATGTCGTCGGGCTGGAGGTCGCCGAGCGGCCGGTCGACATATTTGCGGCCCGCGCCCATGATGACGACGCGGTCGGCCAGCGCCACCACGTCGCGCATGTTGTGGCTGATCAGGATGACGGTGCGCCCGTTCGCCTTGAGCTTGCGGATGAGGTCGAGGACCAGGGCGCTTTCCTTGACGCCGAGCGCCGCCGTCGGCTCGTCCATGATGATGATCTCGGCGTTCCAGCGCAGTGCGCGGGAGATCGCCACCGCCTGGCGCTGGCCGCCGGAGAGCCGCTCGACCGGCCGGGTCATGTCGGTGACGGCGGCGGAAAGCTGCGACAGGTAGCGCCGCGATTCCGCGATCATCCGCTTCTTGTCGAGCACGCGCAGGAAGGGCAGCAGCATCGGCTTCGTCAGCTCCGAGCCCATGAAGACGTTCTGGGCGATGGAGAGGCGGGGCGCGAGCGCGAGGTCCTGGTAGATGGTGGCGACGCCATGCTCCAGCGCGTCATGGGGCGAGCCGAACACCACCGGCTCGCCGCGCATGCGGATGGTGCCGCTCGTCGCCTCCTCGGCGCCGGAGATCACCTTGATCAGGCTCGACTTGCCGGCGCCGTTGTCGCCGCAGAGCGCCACCACCTCGCCGGGGAAGATGTCGAGATCGACCTCGCGCACGGCGACGACGGCGCCGTAGCTCTTGCCGATGCCGCGCAGCGAGAGGAGGGGGGTGGGAGAGGTCATCGTCGCTTCGCGCCTCGCAATGACGGCGGCGCCGTCACTTCTTCAAAAACTGCTGGACGTTGTTCTTGTCGACCAGCACGGCGTCCAGGAAGAGATAGGGGCCGCTCGCGACGCTCTCCTTCGGCTGCTTGTCGACGACGATGGCCTGGATCGCGTCGACCGCCTTTTTGCCCATCTCCTCGAAGGGGATCGAGACCGTCGCCATGAAGGTCGAGGCCGGATCGGCGATGCGTTCGTAGCTCTCCTGCCCGCCATCGACCGAGACGAGCGGGATCTCGCCCTTCTTCACCCCTTGCGCCTGCAGCAGGTCGTCGATGATGTAGGCCTGCCCGTCGAAGGAGGCCCAGATGCCGTTGACCTTGCCCTGGTTCTGCAGGAGCAGCGCCTGCATGCCGGAGCGGACGTCGTCGCGCCAGCTCTGGGTGCGGCCCATCGAGAACTTGCCGAGCTCCTTCACCGCCTGGTTCTCGGAGAGCACGGCGTCGAGGATCTTGCCGCGGATGCGCGAGGCGACGTTGAGGTCGAAGCGCGAGGTCAAGATGTTGCCCCGATAGCCGAGCTGGCCGAGCAGGTAGAGCGCCGCATCGGCGCCGATCTTGTACTCGTTCGACTGGATGTCGAAGAGCGCATGCGGGCTCGAGCCCGACTGCACGGTGATGACCGGGATCTTCGCGTCCCTGGCCGCCTTGAACTGGGCGTCGGCCTCGACCGGCTTGCCCATGGCGATGACGATGGCGTCGACCTTCTTGGCGATCAGCGCGTCGAACTGCTCGGCATGCTTGGGCAGCGCGCCTTCCGAGTTCAGCAGGGTGACGTTCCAGCCCCTGGCCTTGGCGGCGGCCGCCGCGGCGTTGGCGACGCGGGCATGCGTCTCCGACGAGAACTGGAAGCCGATGATGCCGAGCTCGAAGGCGCCGGCGGACTGGCCGAGCGCCAGCAGCGCCGCGGCGGCAACCAGCATTTTCCGCAAACCGAACATGTGAACTCCCCTTCTTTCGTTTCTGCGACCGTGATGTCCGGGCATCAGACCTTGAACGCCACCTTGCGGATCGCGCTGGCCGAGAAGGCGACCGAGCCGATCATGATCGCGCCGAGCATGATGTCCTGAACGTAATAGGCGGCGCCGAGCAGGACCAAGCCGTTGCCGAGCACCTTCAAGACCAGCGCCGCGAAGACCGTGCCCGGCACATTGGGCTTGCCGGGCTCGAACATGGTCATGCCGAGCAGGACGGCTGCGATGGCATAGAGCAGGTAGTCGCCCGCCATGTTCGGCGCCGCCGAGGACAGGTTGGCGGCGAGCAGCACCGCCATGATGCCGGCGAAGAGGCCGGCGAGGAGCAGGCCGATGCGCTTCATCCGCGCCGTGGCGATCCCGGCGAGGCGAGCCGCCTCGTCGGCCTCGCCGGTCGCGACCATATGGGCGCCGGTGCGGGTCCATTTGACCAGCCCCCAGGCGAAGAGCGTCGCCCCGGCGAGCCAGAGCACCAGATTGGGGATGCCGAAGGTGACGCCGCGCGCCAGCCCGGTGAAGGAGACCGGCCAGCGCCCGGTGAAGGCGACGCCCTGGGTGATCATGAAGGCGCAGCCGCGCGCGATGGCGCCGGTGCTCAGCGTCATGATCAGCGAGGGAATGCGAAGCTTCGTGATGCCGAGGCCGTTGAGCGTGCCGAAGACGACGCCGACGGCCAGCGCCGCCGCGACCGCCGCGGCCGGCGGATACTGGAGCTTGATCAGCCAGCCGCAGACCACCGCGGCAAGGCTCGCGACCTCGGCGACGGAGAGGTCGAGTTCCGCCACGATGAAGGCGAGGGTGAAGCCGAGCGCGAGGATGGCGAGGAAGCTCGTATCCTTCAGCACATTGACGATGTTGGTCGCGGTGGCGAAGTTCGGCGCGAAGATCAGGAAGAACGCGATCAGCGCCAGCCCGGCGATCGCCGTGCCGTAGCGGCCGATCAATTCGCGCAGGTCGAGACCCCCCATGCGGCTCAGGTCCCTTTCGCGATGGTCGAGATCGGCGACAGGATCTCGATGCCGCCGGTGATCGGGATCAGCGCGCCGGTGACGAAGGCGGCGCCCTCCGAAAGCAGGAATGCGATCACGTTGGCGACATCCTCCGGCCGTCCCAGCCGCCCCAGCGGCGTGCGTTGCGCCGCGCCCTCGACCAGCGCGTCGAACTGCCGAGCGAATCCATGGCGCACCATTGGCGTATCGATGATGCCGGGCGCAACCGCATTCACGCGGATGCCATGCGGGCCGAGCTGTTGGGCCATGCCGTAGGTGAGGGTCGCGACGCCGCCCTTGGCCGCGCCATAGGCGAGATTGGCGCCGCCATTGCTGTGGGCGATCGAGGAGATGTGGACGATCGCGCCGCCCTCGCCCTGGGCGATCATCTGCCGGGCGGCGGCTTTCGAGAGGCGGAAGACGGCCGAGAGGTTGAGGTCGACCAGCCTGTCCCATTCCTCGTCCTCCATCTCGACCAGCGGGACGGGGCGGGAGGCGCCGGCGCCGCTGACGAGATGGTCGAGGCGGCCATGGGCCTCGACGGCGCGGGCGACGAGGGTGTGCGCGAAGCCGGGCTCGCGCAGGTCGCCGGCAAGCGTCACGCATGCGCCGCCGGCGGCGGCGACCCCGGCGGCCACGGCATCGAGGCCGGGCTGGTCGAGCCCGGACAGCACGAGGCGGTGGCCGGCGCGCGCCAGGATCGCCGCGAGCGCGCCGACGATGCCGCCGGACGCGCCGGTGAGCAGCGTCACGGGCGCTTTCGGGGCGGGTGTGCCCGCGGAGGGGCTGAGCGGGGCGGCGGCCATGGCAGGGTCCATTAAGGCATCGGCCGGGCAGCGGCGAGGCCCGGCAGCGGGCCGGGGTCCTGCGCCAGCGCGGCGAGAGCGGCGGAGATCGGCGCGAGCGCCTGCTCGCTGCGCCGGAAGAGCGCGTAGAGCGCGTCATAGGCGGGCTTCCGGGCCGGATCGGGCGCGTAGCGCCGGTCCGTGCCGGCCAGCGCCTCCTGCGCGGCGGCGAGGGAGGGGAAATGCCCGAGCCCGGTCCAGGCGATGATCGCCGCGCCGAGCAGGCCGGCCTCGCGGGCCTTGCCGACGACGACGGGGCGGCCGCAGAGATCGGCCTTGATCTGCGCCCAGACCGGATTGGCCGCGGCGCCGCCGCCGAAACGGATCTCGCCCACGCTCCGGCCGAGCGCCGCTTCGGCCCGCTCCAGCACGATGCGGTTGAGGCAGGCGACGCCCTCGAGCACCGCATAGGCGAGGTCGGTCGGGCCGTGCCGGCGGTTGAGGCCGATGAAGGCGCCGCGCAGGTCCGGGTTCCAGTAGGGCACACGCTCGCCCTGCAGATAGGGCAGGAAGATCAGCGGCTGCGGATCGCGCGAGCCCGCGAGCAGTTCCTCGATGCGCGCGCCGACGGGACCGGAGCCGCCGAGCAGGCCGGCGAGCCAGGCGGCGGTGTCGGCGCCGTTCTGGCTCGGCCCGCCGAGATGCCAGAGCCCGCCCCAGTCGACCGTGATCAGGCCCTCGGCCTCGACCTCCTCCGGGCCTAGAACGCCCAGCACCTCGGTGGTCCCGGAGATGTTGTAGGCATAGCCTGCCCGCAGCGCGCCGAGGCCGGCGGCGGCGGCCCAGCTATCGTTGCCGCCGCAGAACACGGGTATGCCGGCGAGCGCGTCGAACGGGGCCGGCAGGCCCGCGCGCACCGGGTCGACGCGATCGCAGGCGGCGAGCAGCGTCGGGATCACGGCGGCGGACAGGCCGAGCGTCGCGAGCGGGGAGGCCGCGCCCGGCCGCGCGCAGGCGACGAGCCGGGCCATCGAGACCGGGTCGCTCGCCTGCCGGCCGGTCAGCCGGTCGTTCAGATAGTCCTTGGGCTCGAGCACGCGGGCGAGCGCGCGGAAGCGCTCGGGCTCGGCCTCGGCGAGCCAGGCGAGGCGGGCCAGCGGGTGGAAGGCGTTGATGCGGCCGGCCTCGGGGTGATCGCCCAGCTTCCCGCGCAGGCGCGCGGCGGCCTCGCCCGCGCGGGCGTCCTTCCAGGTCAGGGCCGGGCGCAGCGCCCGGCCGTCATGGCCGATGAAGATCTGGGTGCGCGTCACGCCGCAGATCGCGATGCCTTCGATCCGGGCGAAGAGGGCGGGGGCCTCGCGGGCGAGGCGGCCCGCCGCTTCGAGCAGCAGCGCCCACCAGGCCTCCGCCGCGACTTCGGAGCGATCGAGATGGTCGTCCAGCGCCGGGCCGGAGACGGCCTGCTCGGCGCGGGTCTCGCCGTGCCGGTCGATCAGCGCCGCGCGAAAGCTGCTGCCGCCGAGATCGCAGGCGAGGACGACGCTCATCGGGACCATGGGGATTGCAGGACGCTCGTCATTCCGGCCAAGCCGCAAAGCGACACCGATCCGGAATCCATCATAGGGCGCAGCGCGTTGCGATGGATTCCGGGCCGAGCCGGGAATGACGGCGGTTCATCACCCGCAACACACCCCAAATCGCGGCGAAGTCAAGGACGCGATGGCGCGTTTGCCTGCGCCGCCTTCAGAATGGCGTCGACGAGCTCCTGCGAGGCCAGGGCTTCCTCGCCGGTGACGACGGGGTCGCGGCGCTGTTCGATCGCATCGAGGAAGTCGGCGATGACGGCGCGGTGGGCGTCGTGCGGGAAGTCCATGATGTTGGCGCCGCTGCCGGTCGAGCCCTCGGCCTCGACGATCTCCTCGCGCCCGTCGAGGAAGGCGAGCCGCAGCCGCCCGCCGATCAGGGAGGCGTAGCCCTTCGTGCCGGTGATCTCGATGCGCTCGGGATAGCCGGGATAGGCGGCGGTGGTGGCGATCAGGGTCGCGGGCGCGCCATGGCCGGTCTCGAGCAGGGCGGAGACGTAGTCCTCCGTCTCCATCCGGTGCAGCGCCGTGGTCCGGGCCTGCGCGGCGACCACCTTGGAGACGCCGACCAGCGCGCGGAACAGGTCGAGCGAATGGATCGCCTGCGTCAGCAGCACGCCGCCGCCGTCGCGGGCAAGCGTGCCGCGGCCGGGCTCGTCGTAATAGCTCTGCGGGCGCCACCAGGGCACGTTGAGGAAGGCCGCTTCGATGCTGCCGAGCTCGCCGGAATCGAGCGCCGCCTTGAGGCGCAGGCTCGCCGGGCGGAAACGGTGCTGCAGCACGACGCCGAAGGTCCTGCCGGCGCGGCGGGCCGTGTCGACGAGGCGCCGGCCGCGCGCGCTGGTCAGTTCCAGAGGCTTCTCGACCAGGACATGCTTGCCGGCTTCGAGGCAGAGCGCCGAGACGTCGAGATGGCTCGAGGGCGGCGTCAGGACGATGGCGGCGTCGACAGCGGGGTCGGCCAGAACGGTGCCGAGATCGGTCGTGGTCGGAAACGGGAACTGCGCGGCGAAGGTTTTCGCGCGGTCCGGGGTGCGGCTCACCGCCCAGCGGATTTCGGCGCGGTCCGCGAGGTCGAGAAGGCTCTTGGAATGCGGCAGCGAGGCGGGGCCGAGGCCGATCACGGCGATGCCGAGCTTGCGTGTCATGTCAGGCGCTTCCCAATTGTGGCTCGATCGGTTTCCACCGCGGTCATCCGGGACGAGCCGCGCCAGCGGCGCCGATCCGGGACCCATGCCGGAGCGTTTCCGGCGGGGGCAGGCATGGGTCCCGGGCTCCCCTCGGTCGCCCGGGACGAGCGGGTTCAGCCTGGCTGCGGCCGCGCCGGCAGCCAGGCCGCCTTCGCCTGGGCTTCCAGCGCGAGGCGGCAGACGGTGAAGGCGTGGCGCTGGCTCATGGCGGTTTCGCCGCGGGCGCCGATATCCGCGATCAGGTCGCGGAAGTAGGTCAGCGGCTCCTGCGAGGCGTCGATATGGCGGGTGCCGGCCCTGTCGACGAGGAAGACGTGGTCGGTGCCGGGACGGCCGGCGACGTCGACATATTTGCGCAATTCGATCGTGCCTTCGGTGCCGAGGATGGCGAGGCGCCCGTCGCCCCAGGTCGGCAGGCCGTCGGCGGTGAACCAGTCGACGCGGATATAGCCGCCGGCCCGGTCGCTGCGCAGCAGGACCTCGCCGAAATCCTCGAAATCGGGGAAATCCGGATCGCCGAAATGGCCGACGCCCGAGGCGACGATTCCGGCGTCGTCCGAGCCGGTGAAGTGCAGGAACTGGTCGATCTGGTGCGAGGCGATGTCGGTCAGGATGCCGCCGTAATGGCGCTTGTCGAAGAACCAGCCCGGCCGGATCGCGCGGTTGAAGCGGTGCGGTCCGAGTCCGATCGTCTGGACGACGCGGCCGATCGCGCCATCCGCAATCAGTTTGCCGGCTATGATGGTCGAGGGAACGATGAAGCGTTCGGAAAAGCACACGGAAAAGATGCGGCCGGTTTCGGCAACCGCCCGCTCCACCGCCGCGAGCTGGTCGAAATCGGTGACGCCGGGCTTGTCGACCATCACGTCCTTGCCCGCCCGCATCGCGCGGATGGCGATGGCGGCGCGCTCCGAGGGGATGGCGGCGCAGAGGACGAGGTCGATCGAGGGATCCTCGATCAGCCGCTCCGCGCTGCGTTCCGGCAGGGCCGGAAAGCGCTCGCGGAAGCCTGCGAGCACCCGCTCGTCGCTGGTCGCGGGGTCGAAGCCGACGCATTGCGCGCCGGCTTCGAGGAGACCGCCGACCATGTGGTAGACATGGCGATGGTCGAGGCCGATGGCCGCGAAACGCATGCTGGACAGCCCTTATTGCGGCGCGCCGTGGCCGGCGCCGATCTCCTGGTCCCAGCGGCGGAAGGCGGCGACGAGGCGTTCGGGCGTCAATGGCGGCCGGGTTGGCAGGCTCTCGATCAGCTTGTCGTATTCGGGGCGGCCGAATTCGGCGAGCACGTCGCGGCTCTCCTGCGGCGCCTGGGCCAGGGTCACGCCCTTCACCGCCGGGCCGGGATAGAAATAGCCCTTGTCGAAGGTGTAGGCCTGGGCTTCCGGCTTCAGCATGTAGGACATCAGGGCCAGCAGGGCCGGCATCTTCTCGGCCGGGACGCCCTTGGGGACGCACATGAACTGCGTGTCCGGGATCCAGTGGGTGTTGTCGAGGACGAAGACCTTGGCCTCCTTCGGCACGATGCCGAGCGCGCGCGGATTGATATCCCAGCCCAGCGTCGAGACGATGACGTCGCGCGTGCCCTCGCCGAGCTCCTTCATCGTTCCGGTCGTGCCACCGGGGTAATAGTCGATGCCGGTGCCGAGCTCCTTGAGATAGGCCCAGCTCTTGTCCCAGCCCTTCATCGGGTCGCCCGGGTCGGAATCGCCGAGGATGTAGGGCAGGCCCATCAGCCAGGTCCAGCCGGGTCCGGAATTGACAGGCCGGGCATAGGTGAAGCGGTTGGGATTCTGCTTCACATAGGCGAGCAGTTCCGCGGCCGTCTTCGGTACGGTCTTGAGGCGATCGGGCATGTATTCGAACAGCGGGCCGGAGGGCGAGTAGACCACCGCGACCCCCTCGTTCTGGCCGAAGTTGCGCTGCATCATCAGCGCCTGCTCGTGATAGACCTCTTCCTGCTTCGGCAGGCTCGCGGCATGCGATTTCCAGACATCGACCCAGAGGCCCTGCTGGATGCCGTCCGACATCGCGCCGGGGCCGGTCAGGACCAGGTCGATGTCGACGCGGTTGGCCGCCTGCTGCGCCTTGAGCTTGCCGGGCAGTTCCGGAGAAGGCGCGCGCGAAAAATTCAGCCGCGAGACGAGCTTCGGGTTCTCCTTGGCGAAACGCTCGATCGCCGCCTGGGTGAGCTGCAGATTGCCGGCGACGTCGATGATGTTGAGCGCGACGGGGCCGGCGGCCCCCTGCGCGAAGGCTGCCCCCGTCTTCAGGGCGGCGAGGCCGGCGGCGCCGGCCATGAGGGCGCGTCGTGTCGGATGGGTCATGATCTCTCCCTGGGTTCGCGGCTCTCTTCCGGCGCCGTCAGGGGCGCCGTCGGCCTTTCCTGGGATACTAGTGCACCACTTTCACGGATGCCAAGCGCTATCGACGGCATGGCCGCTGCCCGCTTTCGGGCGTCCGGCGGGCGTCAGCCCCGGGCGAGCAGGAGCGCTTCGGCGGCGCGGCCGAGCAGCGGGGCGGCGGCGCCGTGGATCTCGTAGAGCTGGCCGGCATCGACGCTGACGAGGTCCGGGACCGAAAACCCGTCCATGGTGCCCTCGGCGCGGAACAGCGCGTTGAAATGCGCCCAGAGCTGCGGGTTGGCGGCGAAGGGGCCGCTCACCGCGATGCGGGCCGGAAACAGCAGGCGGCAGGCATTGGCCAGCGCCCGGGCCAGGGAGCGGCAGGCGATGTCGATCTCCGGCAGGGCGACGAGGTCGAGCGGGGCGAGCTGCCGCGCCAGCCGCTTCTCGTCCTCGTCGAGAGCGGGCCAGTGGCGGCGCAGGGCGGGCAGCAGGGCCCAGAGCGCCGCCCCGGTCTCGAGGCAGCCGGTGTTGCCGCAGCCGCATTGCCGGCCGCCGAGCGCGGCGAGCCGCCAGTGGCCGAGCTCGCCGAAGGAGCCGGCCGGCGCGAAGGGCCTGCCGTCCTGCGCATAGGCCAGGCCGATGCCCCAGCCCCAGTGCAGCAGCAGGGTGCCGCCGCTGAACGGCTCCGGCTCGCGCGCGGCGCGGGCGCGCAGTTCGGCGTCGAGATTGCGGCAGATCTCGACCGGGCCGGCGATCGGCGCCAGCACCGCCGCGATATCGAGCCCGCGCATCCGCGGCCACCGCGACGCCAGCAGCCACTGGCCGCGGCGCAGGTCGATCAGGCCGGAGAGGGAGACGGCGGTGCCGGCATGGCTCATGCCGGCCGGCATCGCGTCGAGCAGGCTCCGGGCGAGGTCGGCCATGGCCTCGGCGATGGCCGCGTTTCCGGCCTGCGCCTCGACCAGCCTGCGCCGCTCCGCCACGATCTGCCCGTTGAGGTCGACCAGGGCGCCGGAGAGCGACCGGCTCGCGACATGGATCACGGAAGCGCCGATCCGCCGGGTATGGGCCAGCAGGATCGCCGCGGGCCGGCCGCGCCCGGCGGTCTCGCCGGTGGTCTCGATGACGAGGCGGCTGGCGACCAGATCGGCGACGACGCGGGAGGTGCTGGTCGAGCGCAGCCCGAGCAGGCGGCTGAGCTCGCCGCGCGAATGCGCCCGGCCGGCGAGGATCAGCCCATAGGCGCGGGCCCGGTCGCGCTGATGCGCCGATGCGAAGCGCGTCTCGTCGAGCGCGACCAGGCTCATCGGCTCTTCCCGGCGCGGCCCGATCTTTCGGAACGGTTTCGTTCAAAATTAATCATTGCGTTTCCGGGAGACCTTGGTGAAGCTCGGTTCCAGAATATCGGAAAATTCCCAGCGTAAAAGGTTCAAAAATCCATGATCGAGATGCATGTCGCCGCCGATAAGGACGTTCTCGGCCGCCAGGCCGCGGCGCTGGGCGCCGAGGCGATCCGGGCGGCGATCGCCCGCGACGGCGCGGCCTCGATCATCGTCGCCACGGGGGCGAGCCAGTTCGAGATGCTGACGCATCTGGTCGCGGCCGAGGGCATCGACTGGTCGAAGGTCACGGCCTTCCATCTCGACGAATATGTCGGCCTGCCCGAGACGCATCCGGCGAGCTTCCGGCGCTATCTGCGCGAGCGCTTCCTGGCGCCGCTGAAGGATGCGCCGCGCTTCGTGCCGGTCGACGGCGAGGGCGACGCGCAGGCGAATGTGGCGAAGCTCAACGGACTGCTCGCCGGCCGGCGCATCGCGGTCTGCTTCGCCGGCATCGGCGAGAACTGCCACCTCGCCTTCAACGATCCGCCGGCCGATTTCGAGACCGAGGACCCCTATATCGTGGTGACGCTGGACGAGGCCTGCCGGCGCCAGCAGCTCGGCGAGGGCTGGTTCCCGGACTTCGAGTCCGTGCCGCGGCAGGCGATCTCGATGAGCATCCGCCAGATCATGAAGAGCGAGCTGATCGTGCTGTCGGTCTCCGATGCCCGCAAGGCGCAGGCGACGCAGGCGGCGCTGGAGGGGCCGGTGAGCAACCTCGCTCCGGCCTCGATCCTGCAGAACCATCCGCGCACGGTGCTCTTCATCGATCCGCCGGCCGCCTCGCTGCTGACGCGGAAGGGCTGAGGATGCGCACCGCCGGCCTCGTCGATCTCCAGGTCAACGGCTTCGCCGGGGTCGATTTCAATTCCGCCGCGATCACCGCGGCGGAGCTCGACCGGGCTTTGGAGGCGATGCTGGCGACCGGCGTCGTCACCTGCCTGCCGACCGTCATCACCGCCCATCCGCACGAGCTGCAGGCGCGCCTCGCGGCGCTCGACGCGGCGGTGTCGCAGAGCCGGCTCGGGCCGCTGATGTGCCCGGGCTACCATCTCGAAGGGCCGTTCCTGAACCCGGCCGGCGGCTATGCCGGCTGCCATCCGCCCGGGGCGATGACGCCGGCCGATGCGGAGCTGGTCGCGCGGCTGGAGACAGGCCTGCGGCGCCCGATCCTGATGGTGACGCTGGCCCCGGAGATGGCCGGCGGGATCGCGGCCACGGCGGCGCTGGCGGCGCGGGGCAAGGTCGTCGCGATCGGCCATGCCGCGGCGGAGTTCGATATCGTTGCGGCGGCGGCCGATGCGGGGGCCACGCTCTCGACCCATCTCGGCAACGGCCTGCCGCAGCAGATGCACAAGCTGGTCAATCCGCTCTTCGCGCAGCTCGCCGAGGACCGCCTGATGGCCGGCTTCATCGCCGACGGCATCCATATCCACCCCAAGGCGCTGAAGAGCCTGATCCGGGCCAAGGGCCTGGCGCGCTCGATCCTGGTCACCGACGCGGTGGTCGCGGCCGGCGCCGCGCCCGGACGCTACAGCTTCGCCGGCATGCCGGTCGATCTCGCCGCCGACGGCTCGGTGCGCCAGCCCGGCGGCGTCTCGCTCGCCGGCTCGGCGCTCAGGCTCGACGAGGCCGTGCGCAACGTCGTCGCCTGGGGCATCGCCACGCCGGAGGAGGCGGTCGCCATGGCCTCGACCCATGCGCTCGCGGCGATCGCCGGCGCGCTGGAGACGGCCGGCATCGTCCTGCCGGAAAGCGCGATCGACTGGTCGCCGGAATTGCGGGTCGCGCGCCTGCGTGTCGGCGACGTCACCCGCGACTTCGCCGCCACCGCGGCAGCCTGAAGACGTCACTATCAAAGCAAGAGAGGGGAATGACCATGACGCAGTTCAAGACGGGAATCGACCGCCGCGCGGTGCTCGGCGGCCTCGGCGCGCTGGCGACCGGCGCGGGCGGCGCCTTCGCCGCGGCTCCGGCGCTGCCTTCGGCGCCGGTGGCGATCAGCATCATCGATGTCGGCGGGGCGCTGGCGCTGATGCAGCAGGCCTTCGACGACTACCGCACCGCCAACCCGAAGCGCGCCTCGCGCATCACCTATGTGAAGGCGCCGGCGCCGGAGCTGGCCAGCAAGATCAAGGCGCAGCAGGATGCCGGCCGCTCCGATCTCGACCTCGTTCTGACCGGCAGCGACGGCCTCGCCGCCGGGCTCGAGCAGAATCTCTGGCTGAAGATCTTCCCCGATTTCGCCGAGGTCTTCCCCGGCATCGAGGAGAATTACGAGCCGGCGGCGCTCAACCTGCACAAGGCGCAGGGCGCGGGCTTCGGCGTGGTGGTGAACTACTATCCCTCCGGCCCGCTGCTCGAATACATGCCCGATCGCGTCAAACAGGTGCCGACCACGGCTGAGGAGCTGCTGGCCTGGGCCAAGGCCAACCCCAACAAGTTCATGTATGCGCGCCCGACCAATTCCGGCCCCGGCCGCACCTTCATGATGGGCCTGCCCTATCTCCTCGGCGACAAGGATCCGCAGGACCCGGTCGGCGGCTGGGACAAGACCTGGGCCTATCTGCAGGAGCTCGGCCAGTACATCGAGTATTACCCGGCCGGCACCGGCGCGACGATGAAGGAGTTCGGCGACGGCTCGCGCGACATCATCATCTCGACCACGGGCTGGGACATCAATCCGCGCGCGCTCGGCATCGTGCCGAAGGAAGCCAAGATCCAGACACTGAAGGGCTTCCACTGGGTCTCGGACGCCTTCTTCATGTGCGTCCCGAAGGGGCTGCCGAACGACCGGCTCGCCGTGGTGCTCGACATCATGAAGCATGTGCTGCAGCCGAAGATGCAGGCCTATTCCTACGACGAGGGCTATCTCTATCCCGGCCCGGCGGTGAAGAACGTGCCGCTCTCGCTGGCGCCGCAGCGCAGCCAGGAGGTCATCGCCGAGTTCGGCCGGCCGGAATATGCCGACCTCATCGCCAACAACCCGATCGAGCTGCCGCTGAAGCCCGACAGGATGGTCGTCGCCTTCCGCAAATGGGACGAGCTGGTCGGCTCCAAGCAGCGCAAGGGCTGACCCTCCGCTCCTGCTGCCGGCGGTGATCCGGCGCAACACCATATGGTCATCCCGGGTTCGACCCGGGATCCATGCCGGAATCCTTCCGGCAACGGCTCAGGCATGGATCCCGGCTCTCCGCTTCGTCCGGGATGACGCGCGATTCCGCGGAGCGCGGCGGTTCACGCCGGCGCCGTCGCCTCGCCCTCGCCGAGCCGCCAGAACAGCCTGACGCCGCCGTCGCCGGTGGCTTCGAGTCCTGGGACGGCGGAGAGGAGCTTCCTGGTGTAGGGGTGGCGGGGGGCGTCGAAGATGGCGTCGCGGGGGCCTTCCTCAACGATGCGGCCGTCCTGCATGACGACGACGCGGTCGGCGACCTGCTCGACGACGCCGAGATCGTGGCTGATGAACAGGCAGGAGAAGCCGTGCTTCTTCTGGAGTTCGTCGAAGAGGGCGAGCACCTGGGCGCGCACGGTGACGTCGAGCGCGGAGACCGGCTCGTCGGCGATGACGAAGCTCGGCCGGCGGACGATGGCGCGGGCGATGGCGACGCGCTGGCGCTGGCCGCCGGAGAGCTCGTGCGGAAAGCGCTCGGCGAAGCCGTCGCTCAAGCCGACCTCGGCCAGCACCTCGGCGATGCGGGCCTGCCTGGCGGAGGCGTCCATATCCTCGACCAGCCTGAGCGGCTCGCCGACGAGCTGGCGGATCGTCATGCGCGGGTCGAGCGAGGAATAGGGGTCCTGGAAGACCATCTGGCAGTTGAGCCGGTAGTCCCAATAGGCCGTGTCGCTCTTCGCGATCGGCTTGCCGTTGAACAGGATCTCGCCGCCGGCAGGCTTCACCAGCCCGGCGATGGACTGGCCGAGCGTGGTCTTGCCCGAGCCCGAGCCGCCGACCACCGCGACGACCTCGCCCGGCTGCACGGCGATGCTGATGCCGTGCAGCGCGCGCTTCGGCGCGCTCCTGCGGAAGAAGCCCTGCCGGCCGGGATAGTCGACGACGAGGTCGCGCACGGCGACGATCGGGGTCTCGCCCTGCGGCAGGAAGCGGGCGGGCAGGCGCTGCGGCATCGCCGCCAGCAGCTTGCGGGTATAGGGGTGCCGCGGCCGGGCGAGGATGTCCTCGGCCGTGCCCTGCTCGACCACCTCGCCCCGGCACATCACGACGATGCGGCTGCAATAGCGCGCCACCATGCCGAGATCGTGCGAGATCAGCAGCACGGCGGTGTCGTTGGCCTGGGTCAGCTCGACCATCAGCTCCATCACGTCGCGCTGGACCACGGCGTCGAGCGCGGTGGTCGGCTCGTCGGCGAGAAGCAAAGCGGGCTTCAGCAGCATCACCGAGGCCAGCATGATGCGCTGGCGCATGCCGCCGGAGAACTGGTGCGGATAGGCGTCGAGCGCGCCCTCGGGATCGCGGATGCCGACGCGCTCCAGCATGTCGAGGATCAGCGCCCGGCGGGCGGGGGCGTCGAGCCCGCGGTGCAGCGCCAGCCCCTCGTCGAGCTGGCGGCCGATCAGCATCGAGGGGTTGAGCGAGGTCATCGGCTCCTGGAAGACCATGCCGACCTTGGCGCCGCGCATGGCGCGCAGCTCCTTGCCCGACATCGCCATCACGTCGCGGCCCTCGAAGCGGATGCTCCCCCCGGCGAGCCGGACCGCCGGCGGGACGAAGCCCATCACGGCCCTTGCCGCGAGCGTCTTGCCCGAGCCGGATTCGCCGACGATGCCGACGATCTCGCCCGGGAAGACCTGGAAGGAGACGTCGTCGACCACGCGGCGGCCGGCGGTGCCGATCGTCAGGGTGAGATGGGCGACGTCGAGGAGAGGGGCCGTGGTGGTCATCGTGCGCCCCTCATCCGCGGGTCGAGCTTGTCGCGCAGCGCGTCGCCGAGCAGGTTGATGCCGAGCAGGGTCAGCGAGATGCACAGGCCGGGGAAGATGCCGAGCCAGGCGGCCTGGTCGATATAGGGCCGAGAGCCCGCCAGCATGTTGCCCCAGGTCGGGGCCGGCGGCGGCACGCCCAGGCCCAGGAAGGAGAGCGCGCTCTCGGCCAGCAGCACATAGCCGAACATCGAGGTGGCGAGCACGGTCAGCGGGGCGATGCAGTTCGGCAGGATGTGGCGGAGCATGGTGAAGCCCTCGCCATTGCCCATGACGCGCGAGGCGGCGATGAACTCGCGCTCGCGCAGCGACAGCACCGTGCCGCGCACGACGCGGGCGACCGAGGGCGTGTAGGCGATGCCGAGCGCGACGATGATGCCGTATTTGTTGGCGCCGAGCACGGCGAGCAGGCCGAGCGCCAGCAGGATGCCGGGGAAGGCGAGCAGCGCGTCGTTGAAGGCCATGATGACGCGGTCGGCCCAGCCGCGCAGATAGCCGGAGACGAGGCCGATCGCGGTGCCCATCACCACGGCGAGCGTCACGGTCAGGATGCTGATCCAGACCGAGGTCGCCGCGCCCGCCATCAGGCGCGAGAGCACATCGCGGCCGAATTCGTCGGTGCCGAGCCAGTGCAGCGCGGAGGGCGCCGCGAGCTTTTCGCGGAAGGAGAGCTTGAGCGGATCGTAGGGCGTCCACAGCGCCCCGGTGCCGGCGGCGGCGAGCAGGATGGCGATCAGCGTGCCGCCGACCAGCGCGTTGGGGGCAGGCAGCTTCATGCGGCGGTCCCTCTTCATGGCGCCGCCGGCGCTCACGGTGCTGTCGCTGCTCATTGTGCGGCCACCCTCGGGTCGAAGATCGGATAGCAGAGGTCGATCACGAGGTTCACCAGCACATAGGTGAAGGCGACGAAGAGCATGCAGCCCTGGATCACCGGATAGTCGCGGGCGAAGATCGCATCGACCAGCAGGCGGCCCAATCCCGGGATGGTGAAGACCGTCTCGACCACCGCTATGCCGCCGAGCAGGTTGCCGAGCACGAGGCCGATCAGGGTCCAGGTCGGGCCGAAGGCGTTCTTGAAGGCGTGGCGCCAGAGCACCGCGCCTTCCGACAGGCCCTTGGCGCGGGCATGGGTGATGTAGTCGAGCCTCAAGACCTCCAGCGTCGAGGCGCGGGCCATGCGCAGGATGACGCCCATCTCGTGCAGGAACAGCGTCATGATCGGCATGACGAGGTAGAGCAGCCCCGCCTTCCAGTCGTCGGCGATCGAGACATAGCCGACGACCGGCAGCCAGCCGAGCTTCAGCCCGAAGAACAGCAGCAGCAGCAGGCCGAGCCAGAAGGTCGGGATCGAGAGCAGCAGCGTCGCCGCGCCGACGAGGCCGATATCGAGCGCGGAATCCTGCTTCCAGGCGGCGACGACGCCGGCCGGCACCGCGAACAGGCTCGCCAGGAAGACGGCGGCCAGCACGATCTGGGCGCTGACCGCGAAGCGCTGCAAAATCAGCGGCAGCACCGCCTGCTGCGACGAGATCGACTGGCCGAAATCGCCGGTCAGCACATTGCCGAACCAGATGCCGAACTGGACGGGAAGGCTCTGGTCGAGCCCGAGCCGGGCCCGCAGATCGGCCAGGCTCGCCGGCGTCGCGAGATCGCCCAGCATCAACTGGGCGGGGTCGCCCGGGATCAGCCGGATCAGGACGAAGACCGAGACCGCCACGATCAGCAGCGTCGGCAGCGCCATCCCGATCCGCGTCAGCGCAAAGCGAAACATCGAAGGCCCTCCCAAGCCTCGTGCCGGCCCCGCGCCGCGCGGAGCCGGACTGCCGACCTACCTGGCGACGCTCACTTCCCAGAGGCGCAACTGCGAGGCCCAGGGCGTCACGCCGGTCACGCGCTTGTTGTGGGCGATGATGTCGAGATCGTTATGGGTGAAGATGCTCGGCACCTGCTCGATGAAGCGCTTGTTGAGGTCGTCGAAGATCTTCTGGCGCTCGGCCGGGTCGGTCGCCACCATCGACTTGTCGATCAAGGCGAGGGCCTCGGGGTCCTCCCAGATCTTGCGCGGCTGCTTGTCCTTGGGGCCGGCGATCTGCTCGAAACCGAGCGCGGGGTCGAAGCGGGCCGAATAGGAGAAGGCCTGCATCTGATAGTTGCCCTTGTTGTAGCGGTCGAGCTGCGTCGCCCATTCCAGCACCTCGATCTCGGCATTGATGCCGACCGCCTGCATCATCGCCTGGGCGATGACGGCGGTGTTGAAGCTCGGCACGCTGGAGCGCTTGTTGGCGAGGATCGTGATCTTCTCGCCCTTGTAGCCGGCCTTCTGCAGCAAGGCCTTGGCCTTGGCCGGGTCGTAGGTAAAGCCCTGCTTCTCGACCTCGCCATAATATTTCGAGGTCATGTAGATCGGCGAGTTGTTGGGCTTGCCGAGGCCGTTCGAGACATTGGCGACGAGCTCGGGGAAGTCGATCGCCGCGGCGATCGCCTGGCGCAGGGCCTGGTTCTTCATCAGCGGGTCGCGCGTCTGGATGATCAGGCTGTGCCGGACCGGGTTCGGCGCGATGGCGAGCGCGACATTCGGCGCGTTCTTGAGGTCGGGCACGTCCGATGCCGGCATCAGCGCCATGTCGAGCGAGCCCGCGAGCAGGCCGGCCTTCACCGTCGCCGCGTCGGGGATGACCATGAAGCGGGCTTCCTTCACCAGCGGGCGCTTCGAGCCGATATAGCCGTCGCGCTTGTCGCCCTTCGGGGAGACGTACCGGTCGAAGGCGAGGAGCTGGACCGACTGGCCGCGCTTCCATTCGCCGAGCATGAAGGGGCCGGTGCCGACCGGCTTGTCCCAGCTCCCGTCGGCCTTGACCGAATCCTTGTGGAGCACCGCCGTGCCGCCGCAATCGGCCCGGGCGAGCGAGTCGAGGAAGAGCCCGTTCGGCTTGTCGATCTCCATGACGAAGCTGTCGGCGTCGGGCGCCTTGGCCGAGACGACCTTGAGGCCGTTGCGCCCGTCGAAATCCGAGAGGCAGCGCCAGTCGGTCTTCGGGTCCATATAGCGGTTCCAGCTCCACAGCACGTCGGCCGAGGTCATTTCGGCGCCGTTGTGGAACTTGACGCCCTTGCGCAGATGGAAGGTGTAGGTCCTGCCGTCCGGCGAGATCTCCACCTTTTCGGCGAGCAGCGGGCCGACCGAGCCGTCCTCGGCGTAGCCGACGAGGCCCTCGACCATGTGCATCATGACGGCGTCGGTGTTGCCGTCGCGGTTCACGCCCGGATTGGTCGAGCGGATGTCGGCATTGAGCACGGCGGTCAGCGTTTGCGCGTGGAGCGCGCCGGCCGAGAGACCGAGCGCGAGGGCGGAGACGAGCAGACGGTTCATCGGTTTTCCCCTGTTGTCGTTGCTGTCGTGATCGACATTCTTTTCCGTGCCGCCGTCAGGCGGCCTTGCGGGCGCCGCGCAGCTTCGCCAGCTCGGCGGCGAAGAAGTCCTCGACCGTCGGCACGACCTTCAGCCCGTCATGCGGCGTGTTGGGCACGAGGTCGAAGCGCACGGAGATGCCGTTCTGCGTGAAGGAATCGCGCAGGGCCGCCAGCCGCTCGGGCCGGTTCCGGCCGGCATGGTTGGCATCCGGCATCCAGTTGCGGCCGCCCGGCCTGTGGGTGATCTCCCAGGTCTCGAGATCGGCGGCGCCGACGACCATCTGCACCGCGACCTGCCGCATCGCCGCAATGTCGGGCTCCTGGCCGAAAAGCTCCCCGATGTTGCGGGTGCCGACCCACCAGTCGCGGGTCGGATCGAGCAGGGTGACCGAGCCCGGCGCGCCGATCGAGACGCCCCAGAGCCTGTGCGGCTGCAGCAGCAGGAAGCGATGGGCGAAATGGCCGCCGCCGGAATAGCCGAACAGGCCGAAGCGCTCGAAGGAGAGACGATAGCGCTCGGAGATTTCATCGACGATGGCGAGCAGCAGGTGATCGTAGCGGAGATCGCCCTCGCGCATGTATTTGAAGCCGTCGCGATAGCCGTCGCCCATCACGCCGATCGGAAAGAGCGGCGCCAGGATGACGCAGTTGTGCCAGCGCGCGAAGGCCGAGAAGGCGTCGCGATAGCCGGTGAAGCCGCGGCCGGTGCCGTGCATCGCGACGATCAGCTCCGGCTTCTCGCCGGTCTGGCCGAGATTCGGCGGCACATAGAGGCAATAGGGGAAGCGCGGATCGTGCCGCGAGGCGTAGATCGAGGTCGGGCCGTATTCGTAGAGCGCCCTGCCGCGCGCGGCCGCCTCGTCTTCCGGCTTGCCGGTCTGGTTCGCGACGGCGCTCACGGGCCTTCTCCTCTGGTAAAAATATTGGCGCCAATTATGTTGCACATGATGGTTCGCCCTGCAACCAGCTTCTGTGGCGCGGCGGAATCCTGCTAGAGAGCCTTCCATGACGCCGAAGCGGAAACGCAGAAACACCAGCACCCGGCGGGCCGACCTCGCCAACGAGATCGCCGAGGCGATCCGGCTGCGGCTGTTCCGGCCCGGCGAATGGCTGCGCCAGATCGACCTGGAGGAGCGCTTCCAGGCGACGCGCTTCGACGTGCGCCGCGCGCTCGACGAGCTCGCCGTGCGCAAGACGATCGAGCATGTCCCCAATCGCGGCTATCGCGTCGCCGAGATCGACCTGAAGACCTATGGCGAGATCCTGGCGATCCGGGTCATGCTCGAGACGGCGGCGGCGGAGAGCGCGGCGGCGCGCATCGACGGCGCGGGAATCGCGCGGCTCGACGCGCTGGCGGCGCAATTCTCGGCGGCGGTGCTGACCGGCAGCCGCACCGAGCAGAGCGAGATCAACCGCGCATTTCATCAGCTCATGTATTCCTTCTGCGGGAATGCGGTGCTGCAGGAGACGATCTGGGCCCTGCGCGATCGCGGGCGCGGCTCGCAGATCACGGTCTGGAGCTCGCATGAGGCGCTGTTGGCCAGCGACCGCGAGCATCACGCGATGATGGCGGCCCTCAGGGCCGGCGATGCCGCCGGGCTCGCGGCGCTGGTGGCGAGGCATGTCACCAAGGGGGCCGTGCCGGCGGCCCGCCCGGCCGAGCCGGCCGCGGCGCCGAAGCTCTCGGCCTGACCGGCAGGGGCCTCGTCACGGAGCGATGCCGACCTCCCAGAGGCGCGGCTTGGACGCGACCCAGGGCGCGAAGCCCTGCAGGCGCTTCGAGACGACGGCCGTGTCGACCTGGTTGTAGAGGAAGATCAGCGGCACATCGGCCAGCATCATCCTGTGGAGGCGGTCGAAGATCGCCTTGCGCTCGGCCGGGTCGCCGACCAGCGTCGCCTTCTCGATCAGCGCGTCGGCCTCGCGGTTGTCCCAGACCTTGGAGGGCAGCTTGTCCTTGGGGCCGGAGAACTGGTTGTAGCTCTGGGCAGGGTCGATCCGGGCCGAGTAGCTGAAGGACATCATCTGGTAGTTGCCCTTCGCGAAGCGGTCGAGCTGCGTCGCCCATTCCAGGATCTCGATCTCGGCCTTGATGCCGGCCGCCTGCAGCATCGCCTGCGCCATGATCGCGACCGGATAGCTCGGTACGGTCGAGCGCTTGTTGGCGATCAGCCTGATCGTCTCGCCCTTGTAGCCGGCCTCCGCCAGCAGGGCCTTCGTCCGCGCCGGGTCGTGCGTGTAGCGCTGCTTCTGGACGTCGTCGTAGAAGGGCGAGGTGACGTAGACGGCCGAATTGTTGGTCTGGCCGAGGCCGTTCGAGGCGGAGCCGACGATCTCGTCGAGATCGAGCGCCGCGGCGATGGCCTGCCGCATCTTCACGTTGGACAGCAGCGGATCGCGGCTCTGGAGCAGGATGGCGTGCTTGGTCGCGCTGGGCGCGGTCAGGACGCGCAGGCCGCTCTTCTTCATCTCCGCCACTTCCTCGTCCGGGATGTCGGCGACGTCGAGGGCGCCGGAGACCAGCCCGGCCTTGACGGTCGCGCCATCGGCGATGGCGAGGAACTTGACCTCCGGGACCAGCGGGCGCTTGGAGCCGACATAGCCGTCGCGCTTGTCGCCCGGCGGGGAGACGTAACCGTCGAAGCGCTTGAGCAGCACATATTCGCCGCGGCGCCAGTCGGCGAGCTGGAACGGGCCGGTGCCGATCGGCCTGTCCCAGCTCCCGTCGGGCTTGACCGAATCCCGGTGCAGGACCGCGACCATGGCGCAGTCGGTGCGGGCCATGGTGTCGAGGAAGAGCGCGCTCGGCTTCTCCAGCTTCATCACGAAGGTCGCGGCGTCGGGGGCCGAGGCTTCCGTGACCTTGAGGCCGAGGCGGCCGTCGAACTCCGCCTTGCAGCGCCAGTCGGTCTTCGGGTCCATGTAGCGGTTCCAGCTCCACAGCACGTCGGCCGAGGTCATTTCGGCGCCGTTATGGAACTTGACGCCCTTGCGCAGGCGGAAGCTGTAGGTCAGCCCGTCCGGCGAGATGTCGACGGCCTCGGCCAGCAGCGGCGCGACGGCGCCGTTCTCGCGGTAGCCGACGAGGCCCTCGACCATGTGCAGAACGACGGCATCGGTGTTGTCGTCGCGGTTGACGCCCGGATTGGTGCTGCGGATGTCGGCGTTCAGCGCGACATTCACGGTCTGCGCCTGCGCCCCGCCAGCGATCAGGGCGAGCGCGAGGGCGGCGGCCGAAAAGCGGATCATTCCCGTTCCCCTATGGTTTGGTCGTCGGGCATGCCCTGGGCGGGCATGCGGTTGCGCGGCAGCCCGCCGGGCGGGCCGCGAGGCCGCTATTCGCCGAGCGAGACTTCCCAGGCGCGCGGCAGCGACATCACCGTCGAGATATAACCCCTGGTCTTGGCGCTCATCGCGCCGCCGACGATGCCGTTATAGAGCATCACCATCGGAACCTCGGCGAGGAAGCGCCGGTGCAGCTCGTCGAAGATCTTTTGGCGCTCGGCGCGGTCGTTGACGACCATCGACTTGTCGAGCAGGGCCTGGACCTGCGGGTTGTCCCAGAGCTTGCGCGGCTGCTTGTCCTTCGGCCCCGTCATCGATTCATAGCTCAGCGCCGGGTCCATGCGGCCGGAATAGGGGAAGGCCTGCATCGTGTAGTTGCCCTTGCTGTAGCGGTCGAGCTGCGTCGCCCATTCCAGCACCTCGATCTCGACATTGAGGCCGACGGCCTGCAGCATCTGCTGGGCGACGACGGCGGCGTCGAAGCTCTCGGGATAGCGCTTGTTGGCGAGCATCACGATCTTCTCGCCCTTGTAGCCGGCTTCGGCGATCAGCTTCTTCGCGGCCGCGGGATCATAGGTCCAGCCCTGCTTCTCGACCGGGCCGTGATAGGCGGAGAGCGCCGGCACGATCGAATTGTTCGGCGTGCCGATGCCGTCGGTGATGGTCGCGACCAGCTCCCTGGTGTCGATCGCGGCGGCGATCGCCTGGCGCAGCTTGACGTTCCCGAGCAGCGGGTCGCGGGTCTGGATGATCAGCCCGACCAGCCCCATGCTGGTGACGACCGAGGTCCCGACCTTGTCGTTCTTCTTCAGCTCCGCGATGTCGGTGTTGGCGATGTCGGGGACGATATCGATGTCGCCGCGCAGCAGCGCCGCCTTGGCCGTGGCGTTGTCGGGAATGACCAGGAAGCGCACCTCGTCGACCAGCGGCCTCTTGGCTCCGGTCAGCCCGTCGATCTTGCCGGGCAGGGAGGCGTAGTCGGCAAAGCGCTCCAGCCGGATGTATTCGCCGCGCTTCCATTCGGCGAACTTGAACGGGCCGGTGCCGATCGGCTTGTCGAAAGAGCCGTCGGCCTTGACCGAATCCCGGTGCAGGATGCCGGTCATGGCGCAGTCGGTGCGGGCGAGCGAGGAGAGGAAGAGCGCGCTCGGCTTGTCCAACGCGAAGACGACCGTCCTGTCGTCGGGCGCCGAGACCTTCTCGACCTTGACCAGGCCACGGCCGTCGAATTCCGAGAGGCAGCGCCAGTCGGTCTTCGGGTCCATGTAGCGGTTCCAGCTCCACAGCACGTCGGCCGCGGTGAGCGGCGCGCCGTTATGGAACTTCACGCCCTGGCGCAGGGTGAAGCTGTAGGTTTTTCCGTCCGGCGAGATCGCGATCTTCTCGGCCAGCAGCGGCTTCGGCAGGGCGTCCTCGCCATAGGCAACGAGGCCCTCGACCATCTGCAGCACGACCCCGTCGGTATTGGCGTCGCGGTTGACGCCGGGATTGATCGAGCGGATGTCGGCGCGCAACTGGATCCTGAGCGTGCTCGCCGCGGCGGCTTGGCCGAGGCCGCCGCACAGGAGCGCGGCGGCGAGGGCGGTTACGGTGGTTCGACGCATCATGTTCCCCTGTTGTTTTTCGGTTGTGACGCGGTGGCTTTGCTGGGCATTTTTTCATGCGGAGCGGAGGTCGCTTCGCTCGAAAATGCGGCGCGCCCGGCCTATTCGGCCGCTTCGGCGAGCAGGACGGGATCCTCGGTCAGGCTGTAGCGGGTGAAGACGCGGTTCTGCGCCGGCAGGGGAGCCACCTCCATGATGCCCTTCGCCGGCTGCATGATCACCATGGCGACGGTGGCGGAGAGATTGCCGGCCTCGTTCGGGCGGGCCGGGCGGCAGACCGAATAGGGCGAGAGGAAATCGTCGAAGAAGGCCTGCTTGAGATCGTCGACGGTCAGCTTGCGGCCGGCCTCGTCGAGCAGCTTCTTCACCCGCCAGTCGCGGTAGAAGCTCTCCGGCACGCGCGGGGTGCCGGTGTCCCTGATCTTGGTCAGCGCGATCTGGCCGACCCAGTGGTTGGCGTGGACGATCATCCCGTCCTGCGGATAGAGTGGGAAGGCCTCGTCCGGGGCGCATTCGAAGTCGATGCCGAACCCCTTCACCGTCGAGAGCATCATGTTGTTCGAGCAGGCCTTGGGCGTCGTCGCGACGGCCTTGATGGCGAAGGCGAGATGCTCCTGCTCCAGCACCTTGCGGCGGATCAGGGCGAGCGGCACCCCGGTCCGGGTGAAGTCGCGCTCGGATTCGAGATAGTTGGCGGTGATCGCGATGCCGGCCGCGTTCATGCCGCAGCGGGCGAGGCCGCCGGCCTCGACGAAGGTCAGGAAATCCGGGCCGTCGTCGCGGCGCACGCGCAGCACGATGGCGGTCTCGGCGCATTCGGCGCGCCAGTCCCAGTTCTGGCCGTGGATCAGTTCGCCGCTGGCGCTGCGCTCGGGCAGGATGATGGCGCCGGTGCAGCCGTCGTCATGCTCGTCCGTGGCCTCGACGGGCCGGTTCTTCACCAGCCGCGCCTTGGCGATGACCTCGGTGCGGGCATTGATCATGATGATGTCTTCGAGCGCGACGCCGGCGCCGTCGGCGATGCCGCGCATCTCCTCGATGTAATGGGCGCCGAAGGCCTCGATCTCGCGGGCGAACTCGCCGATCAGCGCGGATTTGGCCGCAGCGTCGTAGCCGAGCTCGCCGAGCTGGCCGCCATAGAGCTCGATCGAGCGCCTGACCCGCTGCGGCACGGCCGCCCCGTGCTGGCGGCCGCGCTCATAGGGCGTGCCGGAGACGTCGACGAAAGGGCAGGGCTGGACCATGACGGGGGCCTTTCCGGTATGTTGGCCAGGAACGCTGGCGAACGGTCATGGTTTATTGTATTTCATCGTCAGCTAAAACAATCAAGGCCCTCCGATGACAGCGCCGACACGGCTCCAGCAAGAGATCGCGGAACGCATCCTGCACCTCGTCCGCGAGGATGCACTCGCGCCGGGGGCCTGGCTCAACGAGAACGCCACGGCGCGCCGCCTCGGCGTCTCGCGCACGCCGGTTCGCGCCGCGCTCGACCATCTGGCCGCGCAGGGGGTCGTGCGGCGCCACCTCAACAAGGGCATCGAGATCCTGAGCCTGCCGGTGGCGGCCGACACCGCCCTGCCGCCGGAAGAGATCGAGCTCGCCATGGTCCGCCTCGCGCATGAGCGGGAGAATGGGCTCCTGCCGGACGAGGTCTCGGAGCAGGAGGTGATGCGGCGCTACGGCCTCGGCCGGCCGGAGGCGCAGAAGCTGCTCGCCCGGCTCGCCGGTCTCGACATGGTCGAGCGCAAGCCCGGCTATGGCTGGCGCTTCCTGCACGCGCCGCGCGACCGGCGGCTGCGCGACGAAAGCTACCGCTTCCGCCTGGTGATCGAGCCGCTCGGGCTGCTCGAGCCGGGCTTCCGGCTGGAGCCCGGCTGGATCGCGGAGATGCGGGCGCGGCATGTCGAGGCGCTGGAGCGGCCCTGGCGCGATTCCTCGAGCATCGCCTTCTACGAAATGAACGCCGCCTTCCATGAGGGCCTGGCCGCCGCCACGCAGAACCGCTTCTTCCATTCGGCGGTGCGGCGGCAGAACCAGCTCCGGCGCCTGTCGAACTATGATTGGGGCCTGGGCTTCGAGCGCGTGCAGGTGAACTGCACCGAGCATATCGCCATGCTCGACCATCTGGAGGCGGGGGAGAATGAGGTCGCCTCGGCGCTGATGCGCAGCCATCTGCTGCGGGCGAGCAAGCTCGATCTCGGCCTGCGGCTGGCCGGCGCCGCGGCGTCGTGACGCCATCGCGAGGCGGTGCCGCCGCCGCGGCGGTTGACCCGGCCGCGATTTGGGCGAGCAATGGCGGCAATCGCGAATCCGACAGGTTGACCGCCATGACCCTTCATCAACACCCCGAAGCCATCGACTCCACCAGGCTCGACAAGCTGGCCGAGGTCGCCATCCGCGTCGGCCTCAATCTCCAGCCGGGGCAGGACCTGTTCCTGACGGCGCCGGTCGCGGCGCTGCCGCTGGTCCGGCGCATTGCCGAGCACGCCTACAAGGCCGGGGCCGGCATCGTCACGCCGCTGCTCTCCGACGAGGGGGTGACCCTGGCGCGCTATCGCCACGCGCAGGATGCCAGCTTCGACAAGGCGCCGGGCTGGCTCTATCAGGGCGTCGCCAGGGCCTTCACGGAGAATACCGCCCGGCTCGCCATCGTCGGCGACAACCCGATGCTGCTCGCCAATGAGGATCCGGCCAAGGTCGGCCGCGCCGCCAAGGCGAATTCGCTCGCCTATCAGCCGGCGCTGGAAAAGATCGCCGGCTTCGACATCAATTGGAACATCGTCGCGTTCCCGAGCGCGGCCTGGGCCCGCCAGGTCTTCCCGGACGATGGCGAGGATGTCGCGGTGCGCAAGCTGGCCGAGGCGATCTTCGCCGCCTCCCGCATCGACGAGGCCGATCCGGTCGCGGCCTGGAAGGCCCATAACGCCGCCTTGCGCAGCCGGCGCGACTGGCTGAACGGCCAGCGCTTCGCGGCGCTGCATTTCACCGGGCCGGGCACCGATCTCACGGTCGGGCTGGCGGACGGGCATGACTGGCAGGGCGGCGCCTCGCCGGCCAAGAACGGCATCGTCTGCAATCCGAATATTCCGACCGAGGAGGTCTTCACCACGCCGCATGCGCGCCGGGTCGAGGGTCATGCCTCGAGCACCAAGCCGCTCTCCCATCAGGGCGCGCTGATCGACGACATCCGCGTGCGCTTCGAGGGCGGCCGGATCGTCGAGGCCAAGGCCTCGCGCGGCGAGGCGGTGCTGAGCAAGGTGCTCGACACCGACGAGGGCGCGCGCCGGCTCGGCGAAGTGGCGCTGGTGCCGAACTCCTCGCCGATCTCGAAGAGCGGCATCCTGTTCTACAACACGCTCTTCGACGAGAACGCCTCCTGCCATGTCGCGCTCGGGCAGTGCTATTCGAAATGCTTCGTCGACGGCGCCAATCTCACGCCGGAGCAGATCGCGGCGCAGGGCGGCAACAAGAGCCTGATCCATATCGACTGGATGATCGGCTCGGGCGAGGTCGATATCGACGGCGTCCACGCCGACGGGCGCCGCGTGCCGGTGTTCCGCAAGGGCGAGTGGGCCTGAGCGGGCCGCCTCGCCTCAAGCCGGGTTCGCGCGCAGCCAATCGCCGAGGGAGGGGCGGTGATGGCCGTCCCGCCCGGTCGTGGCGGGGGCGGCGATCATGGCGTTGAGCACGGCTTCCTGCGTCGCCTCGGCGGCCGCGCGGAAGAGCGTGTCGATCCGGTTCTCGTTGAGCGCCCGCAGCGGGACGAGGTCGGCCGGCTGGTCGTGCGCGATCGGATCGGCGGTGGAGAAGGCGACGGCGATGTCGCCGCTGCCATTGCCCCAGAAGGCGCCGAGCCGGGCGAGGCCGGCGCCGCCGCGCCGGGCGATGCGGTGGAGCTGGCGCGATTCCAGCGGCACGTCGGTCGCGACGACGAGGATGACCGAGCCGCGCTCGCCCTGCGGCCGGCTTTCCGGCGGGACGGGCCGCCGGCCGTCGGGCAGGACGAGGTCGCCGGCATTGCCGAAATTGGCGAGCGCCAGCACGCCGAGCGTGTAGGCCGCGCCGTCGAGATCGAATCGGCGCGAGGCGGTGCCGATGCCGCCCTTGAAGCCGAAGGCGCTCATGCCGGCGCCGGCGCCGACCGCGCCTTCCGCGACCGGGCCGGGCGCCGCGGCGTCGAGCGCGGCGAAGGCGTGTTCCTGCGTCAGCGCGCGGGCGCGGATGTCGGAGAGATAGCCGTCATTGCATTCGAGAACGACCGGGTTGACGGTGCCGGTCTCGCGCCCGATGTCGGGATTGGCGGCGAGCGCGCGCGTCACCAGCGCGTCGAAGCCGGTGCCGACGGCAAGCGTGTTGCCGAGCAGCAGCGGCGTCTCGATCTGGCCGAGCTCCGCGAGCTGCATCAGCCCCGCGCTCTTGCCGAAGCCGTTGATGACGTCGACCGCGGCCCGGACCTTCTGGCGGAAGAGGTTGCCCTCATGCGGCAGGAGCGCCGTGAAGCCGGTGAGAAGGCCGCCCTTCCTCAGGGTCCGGTGGCCGAGCGTCACGCCGGCGACATCGGTGATGGCGTTGAGCGGGCCCGGCCGCATGACGCCGCAGATGAGGCCGAAATCGCGCGCGCGCTGGGTCATGGAAGCGATCCTGAACGACTGACGCGACGGCCATAGACCATCCCGTCCGCCGAGGGGAGCCGGGCTGCCGCATGCCCCGCCGGAGGTTTCGCCAGGCGTCGCGGCCGGCTTCGGATCAAACGGCGCCCGGGCGCGTTAAGCTTGGCGCGAAAAGGGAGAGACCATGAAACCGGACCAGGCGATGGAGGCCGATGCCGCCGGGCGGCCGAAGCTTGAGGGCGGCGCGGGCGTCCATGCCGGGCTTCCGGCGAACTGGCCGCAGATCGTTGCCCTGCTCGGCGTCGTCGCCGTGCTCTTCGTCGCGCGGGAGGTCTTCATTCCGCTCGCGATCGCGGTTCTGCTGACCTTCGCGCTGGCGCCGCTGGTTTCGCTGATCCGCCGCGTCGGCGTCCCGCGCACCCCGGCCGTGCTGGCGGTGGTCACAGCGGCCTTCATCGGGATCGCCGCCTTCAGCTTCCTCGTGGTCAGCCAGTTGAGCGAGCTCTCCGGGCAGTTGCCGACCTATCAGGCCAACATCCTGGAGAAGGTCCGCAGCCTCAAGGATGCCGGCGCCGGCCACGGCCTCGTCGCGCAGATCACCGAGGCAGTCGAGCGGGTCGGGCGCGAAATCGGCCGTGCCGGCGATGCCGCCCCGGGACAGCGCGAGGGCGAGGGCAACGGCCCGATGCTGGTGCAGATCTATTCGCCCGAGCAGCCGATCCAGATCCTGACCAGCATGATCGCGCCGCTGGTCGGCCCGCTCGCCACGGCCGGCCTGGTCATCGTGGTGGTGATCTTCATGCTGCTGGAGCGCGAGGATCTGCGCGACCGCTTCATCCGCCTCGTCGGCTACAGCGACCTGCACCGGACGACGGAGGCGCTGCAGGAGGCGGGCAGCCGCGTCGGCCGGTATCTGCTGATGCAGCTCGTCGTCAACGTGACCTATGGCGTGCCGGTCGCGCTGGGGCTGTGGTGGATCGGCATCCCCAATGCGGCGCTCTGGGGCGCGCTCGCCATCGTGATGCGCTTCGTGCCCTATATCGGGCCGGCCGTCTCGATGGTCCTGCCGCTCTTCCTGGCCGTCGCTGTCTCGCCGGGCTGGAGCCTGCTGCTCTGGGTCGGGGCGCTCTTCCTCGTCATGGAGCTGGTGATCAACAATGTCGTCGAGCCCTGGCTCTACGGCTCCCGCACCGGGCTGTCGCCGCTCGCCATCATCGTGGCGGCGATCTTCTGGACCTGGCTGTGGGGGCCCGTGGGGCTGGTGATGTCGACGCCGCTGACCGTCTGCCTGGTCGTGCTCGGCAAGCATGTCCCGCAATTCCAGTTCTTCGAGGTGCTGCTCGGCAACGAGCCGGTGCTCGACCCCGAGATGCGGCTCTACCAGCGGCTGCTCGCCAACGATCCGAACGAGGCCACAGACCAGCTCGAGGAGCTGCTGGAGGAGCGGACCCTGCCGCAGATCTATGGCGAGGTGGCGATTCCGGCGCTGGTCCTGGCGGACCGGGACCGCCAGCGCGGGGTGATGGCCGAGGACCAGCTCAGGACGGTGTCCGCGGCGGCGCGAAAAGTGGTCGACAACCTCGCGGATGAGATCGAGCCGGCGGAGGAGGGGGAGCCTGCGCCGGCGGGGAGCCGCCCGGACAAGCGGGCCGGGGCCGTGCTCTGCGTCGGCGGCCGCAGCGCGCTCGACGACGTCAGCGCGACGATGCTGGCCCAGCTCCTCGCGGTGGAGGGCCACCGCGCCGTCGCGACGACCCGCGGCATGGTCGGCTCGACCCCCGCGGACCGCCATTCCGACATCGCCACGATCGCCGTCTGCCTGCTCAATCCGGCCTCGATCCGCAGCGGCCGGTTCCTGGTGCGGCGGCTGAAGCGCCAATGGCCGCAGGCGCGGGTCGGGCTGCTGATCTGGCCCGACCCGGCCGGGCAGGCGCCCGCCGCCGGGCCTGCCCCGATCCCGGAAGCGGATTTCGTCGCCCAGGGTCTCGGCGCGCTGGCGGCGGCGATCGCCGGCGGCGGTGCGCCGGAGCGCAGCGAGCGGGTGGCCTGAGGCCGTGCCGCCGGCGAAACGCGCCTGCACGAGCCGGCTCGCTCAACCGGCCCGGGATCGCGGCAGGAGGCCGCCATGCCTTTCGATGAAGGCGACGATCTCGTCCACTCCGGTGAGGCGGTTCAGATCGGCGAAGACGAAGGGCCTTCCGGCGCGCTGCTTCTCGGTGTCCGCCCGCATCACCTCGAGATCGGCGCCGACATAGGGCGCCAGGTCGATCTTGTTGACGACCAGCAGATCCGAGCGGGTGATGCCGGGCCCGCCCTTGCGCGGGATCTTCTCGCCGCCGGCGACGTCGATGACGTAGAGCGTGAGGTCGGCGAGATCGGGCGAGAAGGTCGCGGCCAGGTTGTCGCCTCCGGATTCGATGAAGACCACATCGAGATCGGGAAAGCGCCGGCGCATCTCGGCGATGGCGGCGAGGTTGATCGAGGCGTCCTCGCGGATCGCGGTATGCGGGCAGCCGCCGGTCTCGACGCCGATGATGCGCTCCTCCGGCAAGGCCTGGAGCCGGTTGAGGATCAGCTCGTCCTCCCTGGTGAAGATGTCGTTGGTGACGACCGCGACCGAATAGCGGTCCCGCATCGCCTTGCAGAGCTTTTCGGTGAGGGTCGTCTTGCCGACGCCGACCGGGCCGCCGATGCCGACACGGAGCGGGCCATGGGGGGAGTTCACGAGCGAAAGATCCTCGAATACTGCGTTTCGTGGTTCATCGACAGGATGTCGGCGCGGATCGTGCAGGCGCCGAGATCGTCGAGCGTCGAGCCGGCGGCGCGCCGGGCGCTGCGCAGGACGACCGGCTCCAGCGCGGCGAGCGTCGCCACCCCGTCGCGCTGGCCGAGCGGGACGAGGCGGACGCAAGCCTGGACGAGATTCGCGGCGAAGGCGTGGAGATAGGCGACGAGCGCATCGTCGAGCCCGACGCCGTGGCGGGCGGCAGCCGCGCCGACGGCGACCGGATAGGCGACAGCCCCCTCCCCGCCCCGCGACGGCTCGCCGCTCCAGGCGGCCATGGCATCAGCGAAGGCAGCGCCTTGCAGTGTCGTCTCCATATGGCGCTCGCGCGAGCCGGACATGGCTTCGGCAAGCTCCGCGACGGCACCGATGCTCTCGCCCACGGTCGCGCGGCGCCAGGCCTCGGTCAGCAGCACCGCATCGTTCCAGGCGGAGCCTTGCTCCAGCAGGGTTTCGAGCCATGCGGTCAGGCTCGCGCGATCCCGGATCAACCCGTCATGGATCGCCCGCTCCAGCCCATGGCTGTAGGCGAAGGCTCCGACCGGAAAGGCCGGGGACAGCCATGTCATCAGCCGGGCGAGCGTGGCGGTCTCAGTCATGATGGTGGTGGTGATCGTGACCATGCGCGTGTCCATGAGCGTGATAGGCGCCATGCACAGGCTGGAAGCGAGCCACGACCTCGCGCACGGAAGCGCCGAGCCCCTCCAGCATCGCCCGGATGACGTGGTCGCGCTGGATCAGGATACGGCCCTCGTCGATCTGCGCCGGCAGGTGGCGATTGCCGAGATGCCAGGCGAGATGGCGCAGCGGGCAGGTTCCCGGCAGCACCTCGTAAAGCTCTTCCTCGGCCGCGACGATGGCGATGCTGCGACCATCCTCCAGCACGAGCCGATCGCCATCGGCGAAGAGAACGGCCTCCGGCAGGTCGACCATCACCTCCTCGCCTTGATCCGTGGTGACGCGCTTGCGGCGCAGATGGCGAGCAGCATGGTCGAGCCTGATCGTGCCGGCAGGCTCTTCGCCTCCGCCATGGCTGTGGGAAACGGCGCGGAGCATGGCGGCCTCAGAACAGGAAATAGCGCTGCGCCATCGGCAGCACGGTCGCGGGTTCGCAGGTCAGGAGCTCGCCATCGGCGCGCACCTCATAGGTCTCGGGATCGACCTCCATCCGCGGCGTGGCGTCGTTGAGGATCATTGAGGCCTTGGAGATGCCGCCGCGCGTGTTCTCGACCGCGACCATGCCCTTGGCGACGCCGAGCCTGTCCTTCAGCCCGTTGGCAATGGCGGCCTGGCTGACGAAGGTGACGGAAGAGGCGGCCGGCGCGCGGCCATAGGCGCCGAACATCGGCCGATAATGCATCGGCTGAGGCGTCGGGATCGAGGCGTTGGGGTCTCCCATCGGCGCCGCCGCGATCATGCCGCCGACCAGCACCATTTCCGGCTTCACGCCGAAGAAGGCCGGGTTCCAGAGCACGAGATCGGCGCGCTTGCCGATTTCGACCGAGCCGACATGCTTCGACAGCCCCTGCGCGATGGCGGGGTTGATCGTGTATTTCGCGATGTAGCGGCGCACGCGCAGATTGTCGTTGTCGCCGGTCTCGTCCGCCAGGCGTCCGCGCTGGAGCTTCATCTTGTGGGCGGTCTGCCAGGTCCGGATCGGCACCTCGCCGACGCGGCCCATGGCCTGGCTGTCGGAGGAGATGATCGAGAAGGCGCCGATATCGTGCAGGATGTCCTCGGCCGCGATCGTTTCCTTGCGGATACGGCTCTCGGCGAAGGCGATGTCCTCCGGGATCGAGGGCGACAGGTGATGGCAGACCATCAGCATGTCGAGATGCTCGGCGATGGTGTTTTGCGTATAGGGCCGGGTCGGGTTGGTCGAGGAGGGGATGACGTTGCTCAAGCCACAGACCTTGATGATGTCCGGCGCATGGCCGCCGCCTGCGCCTTCCGTGTGGAAGGCGTGGATGGTGCGGCCCTTGAAGGCCGCGACCGTGTCCTCGACGAAGCCGCTCTCGTTCAGCGTATCGGTGTGGATCATCACCTGGACGTCATGATCGTCGGCGACGCTGAGGCAGTTGTCGATCGCCGCCGGCGTCGTGCCCCAGTCCTCATGGAGCTTGAGCGCGCAGGCGCCGCCCTCGATCATCTCGACGAGCGCGGCCGGCTTCGAGGCGTTGCCTTTGCCGGAAAGGCCGAGATTGATCGGAAAGGCGTCGAAGGACTGGATCATGCGGGCCAGATGCCAGGGGCCGGGCGTGCAGGTCGTCGCCAGCGTGCCATGGGCCGGGCCGGTGCCGCCGCCGAGCATGGTGGTGACGCCGGACATCAGCGCCTCCTCGATCTGCTGCGGGCAGATGAAATGGATATGGGCGTCGATGCCGCCGGCGGTGAGGATCCTGCCCTCGCCGGCGATCGCTTCGGTGCCGGGTCCGATGACGATGGTGACACCGGGTTGCGTATCCGGGTTGCCGGCCTTGCCGATGGCGACGATCAGCCCGTCCTTCAGGCCGATATCGGCCTTCACGATCCCCCAATGGTCGACGATCAGCGCATTGGTGATGACGGTGTCGACCGCGCCCTCGGCCCGGCTCGCCTGGCTCTGGCCCATGCCGTCGCGGATGACCTTGCCGCCGCCGAACTTCACCTCCTCGCCATAGCGGGTGAAATCCTTCTCGACCTCGATGATCAGGTCCGTATCGGCGAGACGGACCCGGTCGCCGACCGTCGGCCCGTACATCTGCGCGTAAGCGGCATGGGAGAGCGTGGCCGGCATCAGAGTTTTCCCATCACCTTCTGCTGGAAGCCGTAGACGGCGCGCCCGCCACCGAACGGCGCGAGGCGGACCTCGCGCTGCTGGCCGGGCTCGAAGCGCACGGCCGTGCCGGCGGCGATGTCGAGCCGCATGCCGCGCGCCTGCGCGCGGTCGAAGTCGAGCGCCGCATTGGTCTCGAAGAAGTGGTAATGCGAGCCGACCTGGATCGGCCGGTCGCCGGTATTGGCGACCAGCAGCGTGACCGGCTCCGCCCCCTCATTGAGGACGATATCCCCGGCAGCCGGGAAAACCTCTCCGGGGATCATGGCCTCAGGCTCCCGCGACCAGCCAGAGCCCGCCGAGCGCGGTCAGCCCGCCGGCGATGCGCGCCGCGATCCGCCCGCGATGCGAGAGCGCATTCCCGGCGACGCCGATGCCGACGCCGACCGCATGCAGCAAGGCCGTGGCGAGCGCGAAGCCGACCATGAAGGGCAGGCTCGTCGCCGCGCCCATCTCGCCGCCATGGGCATAGCCGTGGAACAGCGCGAAGAAGCCGACCATGGCCATGCCGACCGGCGTCGGCACCTGCAAGGCGACCAGCGCCAGCAGGCCGAGCACGACGACCGAAGCCGCGATCACCGGCTCGACGAAGGGCAGCGAGACGCCCGCGAGCGCCGCGCCGAAGCCCAGCATCATCGTGGCGACGAAGGCGAGCGGGATCGCCCAGACGGCGCGTCCGCCGACGAGGAAGGCCCAGAGGCCGACGCCGACCATCGCCAGGATATGGTCCGCACCGAAGAGCGGATGCGAGAAGCCGGCGGCAAACGAGCCGTGCTCCGCCGGGTTGAGATGGGCGAAGGCCGGGCTCGCGGCTCCGACGCTCAGAATCAGGGCGATCGACAGTCTCTTCATGGCGGCCTCCGGCTCGGGTTCTCAACGGATCGGCAGGTTCAACGGATCGGTTCGTGGACGGTGACGAGCTTGGTGCCGTCCGGGAAAGTGGCTTCGACCTGGACGTCGTGGATCATCTCGGCGACGCCCTGCATGACCTGCGCGCGGGTCACGACATGGGCGCCGGCTTCCATCAATTCCGCGACGCTGCGGCCGTCGCGCGCGCCCTCGACGACGAAATCCGCGATCAGGGCGATGGCCTCGGGGTGGTTGAGCTTCACCCCGCGCTCGAGCCGGCGCCGGGCGACCATGGCCGCCATGGAGATCAGGAGCTTGTCCTTCTCGCGCGGTGTCAGGTTCATCGGGCCATCCTAGAGTTGCCAGACCTTGGGCAGCGCCCGGCCGCCCATGAGCAAGGTGAGCAGCGGCTCCAGCCGCCGCCTGAGCGCGAGCCCGGTCTCCGCGACCAGCCGCGCGAGAAACTTGCCGTTCCAGGCGCTGGCGCCGCCGGCCGGGCCGATGATCGAGCGGGCCTGATCCAGAAAGCGCTCCGGTGCCGCCCCGGCGAACAGCACCGTCGCCATGGCATGATGGCCGGCCAGCGCCGCCTGCGGAGCAAGGCGCGCGGCGATATCCCCCTCGACGCGCAGATCGTCGGCGAAGAGCAGGCGTCCGCCGCGCCGGATGCGCCAGCGATCGTGCAAATGGCCGCTGCGCAGCGTCTCGCCCATCGCCTGCCGGCCGAACAGCACGGCCTCGACCGCGACCAGCTCGGCATCGCCTTCGAGATCGACATCGAGACGACGGGACAGCCTGCCGCCGTCGAAGAGGATCGTTTCCTGCGGCAGCCAGTCCAGCCGCGCCCCGGCCGCGAGCCGCAGGCGGTTGGTCACGACGGCGTCGGCGCCGGTCGAGCGATAGATGCGCTCGCAGGCTTGCGTGGTGAGGCAGGCCCGGGTCCCTGCCGCAAGCTCGACCTCCGCGCCGAAGCGGTCTCCCCCGGTCAGCCCGCCGGCGGTGTTGATGAGAATCGCCTGGGGATCGTCGGCTCCGAGCGGCCGGGGGAAGCGTAGCTTGGCGCAGCCTTCCTGGAACAGGCGGTCGAGGCCGGTCCGGCCGTCGCGCGAGCGGAAGGAGACGCGCGCCTGCCCGTGGGCGCGCTGCATCCGTGTCGGCGTTGGATTCTGGAGATGGTCGATCGCCAGCATCGTCAGGGCCGTTTTCCAGGCAGCGGGGCTTGCAGAAGACGCTGCATCTAGACCTGAATCAAGCGCTGGACCTGCGCGCCGTCGAGTTCGTTCATCGGCCCCGACAGCACGACCTCGCCGCGATCCATCACGAACATCGTATCGGCGAGTTCGCGGGCGAAATCGAAATACTGCTCGACCAGCACGATCGCCATGCCGCCCTTCTGGCGCAGATAGTCGATGGCGCGGCCGATATCCTTGATGATCGAGGGCTGAATGCCCTCGGTCGGCTCGTCCAGCACCAGCAGCCTGGGTCGGGTGACCAGCGCCCGCGCGATCGCGAGCTGCTGCTGCTGGCCTCCCGAGAGGTCTCCGCCGCGCCGGCCCAGCATGGTCTTCAGCACGGGGAAGAGGTCGAAGAGCTCATCCGGGACGAAGCGCTCGCGGCGCTTCAGCGGCGCGAAGCCGGTCTCCAGATTCTCCTTCACCGTCAGCAGCGGGAAGATCTCCCGCCCCTGCGGCACATAGGCGATGCCGGCCCGCGCACGGTCCTCGCTGCGCAGGCCGGAGATGTCTTCGCCATCGAGGCGGATATGGCCTGACGAGATCGGCTGATGCCCGACGATGGCGCGCATCAGCGAGGTCTTGCCGACGCCGTTGCGGCCCATCACGCAGGTCACCTTGCCGGTCTCGGCGTGAAGCGAGACATGGCGCAGCGCCCGGGCGGCGCCGTAATGCAGGTCGATGGTGTCGACGGTCAGCATGAAGTCACCTCCGCCATGACCTTGCGGGAAAAGGTGCGGGTCATCCCGGGCGAAGCGCAGCGCAGACCCGGGATCCATGCCTGAACTTCTTTCGGATGCGTTCCGGCATGGATCCCGGATCGGCGCCGCGGAGCCTGTCCTTGGGCCGACCGAAGGTCGGACCCGAGGGCGGCTTGTCCGGGATGACGGCGGAGGAGAACCGAGGGGCGAGACGCAGCCATCCTCACCGCCCCAGATACACTTCGACGACCCGCTCATTGGCGCTGACCTGGTCGAGCGGGCCTTCCGCCAGCACCGAGCCCTCGTGCAGCACCGTGACCTTCACGCCGAGCTCGCGGATGAAGCCCATGTCGTGCTCGACCACGATCACCGAATGATCCTGCGCGATCTCCTTGAGCAGGACCGCCGTCTGCGCCGTCTCGCCATCGGTCATGCCGGCGGCGGGCTCGTCGACGAGCAGGAGCTTCGGGTCCTGCGCCAGCAGCATGCCGATCTCGAGCCATTGCTTCTGCCCGTGCGAGAGCGAGCCCGCGAGCCGGTCGCGCCTGTCGGCGAGCTTCACGATGCCGAGGATCTCGTCGATGCGCTTCTGCTGCGCGCTTTCCGTCTTCCAGAACAGCGTCCTGCCGACCGTACGCTTCGATTTCAGCGCCAGCAGGATGTTGTCCTCGATGCTGTGGAAGTCGAAGACGGTCGGCTTCTGGAACTTGCGGCCGATGCCGAGATTGGCGATCGCCGCCTCGTCGAGCCGGGTCAGGTCAACCGTGCCGGCGAACATCACCGTGCCGAGATCGGGCTTCGTCTTGCCAGTGATGATGTCCATCATCGTGGTCTTGCCGGCGCCGTTGGGGCCGATGATGGCGCGCATCTCGCCGGGCGCGATGGTCAGCGACAGGCCGCGGATCGCCTTGAAGCCGTCGAAGGAAACGCTGACGCCGTCGAGATAGAGCAGCGAGGAGGTCAACGCGCCGGGCACGGGAGCGTTCATCGCGTCACTCAGCCGGGGCCGGCTCGGCGGCCGGGGCGCTGGCTGGCCTGCGGCGGCGCGCCCACAGCGCCTCGGCCGTGCCCAAAATGCCCTTGGGCAGGAAGAGGGTGACGACGACGAAGAGCCCGCCCAGCGCGAACAGCCAATACGGCGCCATGAAGCCGGAGGTGAAGACGGTCTTGGCCCAGTTGACGACGACCGCCCCCAGCGCGGCACCGACCAGCGTGCCGCGCCCGCCGACCGCGACCCAGATCACGGTCTCGATCGAATTGGCCGGGGCGAACTCGCTGGGATTGATGATGCCGACCTGCGGCACGTAGAGCGCGCCCGCAATCCCCGCCATGCAGGCCGAGACGGTGAAGACGAAGAGCTTGAAGCGGTCGACCCGGTAGCCGAGGAAGCGGATCCGCGATTCGGCATCGCGGATCGCGATCACCACCTTGCCGAGCTTCGAGACGACGATGCCGCGCGCGATCAGGAAGCCGGCGGCGAGCATCACGCAGGTCATCGAAAACAGAGCCGCGCGCGTGCCCTGCGCCTGGACCTCGAAGCCGAGGATGTCCTTGAAATCGGTCAGCCCGTTATTGCCGCCGAAGCCCATATCGTTGCGGAAGAAGGCGAGCAGCAGCGCATAAGTCAGCGCCTGGGTGATGATCGAGAGATAGACGCCGGTGACGCGCGAGCGGAAGGCAAACCAGCCGAAGATGAAGGCGAGCAGCCCCGGCACGGCCAGCACCATCAGCATGGCGAAGGGAAAGGAGGAGAAGCCGTACCAGTACCAGGGCAGCTCCTGCCAGTTCAGGAAGACCATGAAATCGGGCAGGACCGGATTGCCATAGACGCCACGCGAGCCGATCTGGCGCATCAGGTACATGCCCATGGCATAGCCGCCGAGCGCGAAGAAGGCGCCGTGGCCGAGGCTCAATATGCCGCAATAGCCCCAGACCAGATCGAGCGAGATCGCCAGCAGCGCGTAGCAGAGATACTTGCCCCAGAGCGACATGGTCGAAGTCGGGACATGGAAGGCCGAGCCTGCCGGCATCAGCAGGTTGGAGAGCGGCACCAGAAGAGCCAAGGCCAGCACGATGGCGAGGAAGATGCCACCGCGTCGGTCCATGTTCTGGAGGAAGAAGCGGGCGATCATGCTTCCACCGCCCGGCCCTTGAGCGCGAACAGGCCGCGCGGGCGCTTCTGGATGAAGAGGATGATGCAGACGAGCAGCGCGATCTTGCCGAGCACGGCGCCGGCATAGGGCTCCAGCAGCTTGTTGGCGACGCCGAGCGTCATGGCGCCGACCAGCGTGCCCCAGAGATTGCCGACGCCGCCGAAGACCACGACCATGAACGAGTCGATGATGTAGCTCTGGCCGAGATTGGGGCTGACATTGTCGATCTGCGAGAGCGCGACCCCGGCGAGCCCCGCCACGCCCGAACCCAGCCCGAAGGTCAGCGCGTCGATGCGGCCGGTGCGGATGCCCATGGCTGAGGCCATGCGCCGGTTCTGGGTGACGGCGCGCATCTGCAGGCCCATCGGCGTCAGCTTCAGGATCGCCAGCAGCGCGAGGAAGACCAGCGCCGTGAAGACGATGATCCAGAGGCGGTTATAGGTGATCGCCAGACCGCCGAGATCGAAGGCGCCGGACATGAAGGCGGGCGCGCCGACCTCGCGGTTGGTCGGGCCGAAGGCGGTGCGTACCGTCTGTTGCAGGATCAGGCTGATGCCCCAGGTCGCGAGCAGCGTCTCCAGCGGGCGGCCATAGAGGAAGCGGATGACGCCGCGCTCGATGGCGATGCCGACCGCGCCGGAAACGATGAAAGCCGCCGGCAACGCGATCGCCAGCGACCAGTCGAACAGCCAGGGCGCGTTGGCGCGGATCGCCTCCTGCACGACGAAGGTGGTATAGGCGCCGAGCATCACCATCTCGCCATGGGCCATGTTGATGACGCCCATCACGCCGAAGGTGATGGCAAGCCCGATCGCGGCGAGCAGCAGCACCGAGCCGAGCGAGAGCCCGTACCAGAGGTTCTGCGCGATATCCCAGAGCCGCAGGCGGCCTTCGATGGCGGAGATCGCCTTGGCCTGCGCATCCCTCAGGGCCGGTGTCGCTTCGCCGGAGAGCGCGCGCAGCGTCGCCAGCGCCTCCTGGTCGCCGCGCTCGCGCAGCACGTCGATGGCGGCCAGCCGGTCGAGCGGCTGGGCATCGGGCTTGGCGACCAGGATCGCGGCCTGCGCCTGACGCAGCGCGGCGAGGGCGCGCGGGTCGCTCTCCTTGCCGATCGCGGTCTCGACGATCGGCAGCAGGCCGGCGTCGCGCGACTTGAAGACCGCCTCGGCCGCCGCGGCGCGCTTGCCCGGATCGGGATTGAGGAGGCTCAAGCCGCCGAGCGCCGCCTGCACGGCGCGCCGAACGGAGTTGTTGAGGCGCACCGCCTTCAGCCCCTCCGGCGCGGCGGCCAGCGTCTGGCCGGTGCGGGCATCGACGAGACCGCCGGCGGCCGTCTTCACCACGACGCCGCCCGGCCCCGCGAGCAGCCTCCCGTCGCCCAGCGCCTCGACCATCAGCCCGGCGTTGGGATGGGCGCTCGCGACGAGGATTTCGACCGCCCGCGTCGTGTCGGAATAGCTGTCGGCGGCGAGGCGCCGGAACGCCTCGTCGGCATTCTGCGCGAAGGAGGCGACCGAGGCCGCGACCAGCGCGACGAGGATCACTCCCAGATGCAGCAGGCGATAAAAGAAGGACATCAAATCGGTCCGCTTCACGGCTGGGCTTGGCTCCAGCCCTCATCCTGACGAGACGCGAGCCTTGCTCGCTCCTCAGGACGAGGGCTCGAATGAATGGCCGCTTCTCGGGCAGCGAAAAACGAGGAGCGGCCGGGATGTTTCCCGTGCCGCCCCTTCCCCTCATGACCTCATGCGCCGCCGCCGCATTTGTTGGTCTTGACGTTGAAGTTGCCGCATTTCTTGTCGACCCAGTCGCCGATCAGGTCCCTGGAGCCTTCGAGTTCCTTCGACCAGGCATCGCCGGCGACGAGGCCGTCCGTCTTCCAGACCACGTCGAACTGGCCGTCATCCTTGATCTCGCCGATGAAGACCGGCTTGGTGATGTGGTGGTTGGGCAGCATCTTCGAGGTGCCGCCGGTGAGGTTCGGCGCCTCGATGCCGGGCAGGGCGTCGATGACCTTGTCCGGATCGGTGGACTTCGCCTTCTCGACCGCCTTCACCCACATGTTGAAGCCGATGTAATGCGCCTCCATCGGGTCGTTGGTGACGCGCTTCGGGTTCTTGGTGAAGGCCTGCCACTGCTTGATGAAGGCCTTGTTCTCGGGCGTGTCGATCGACTCGAAATAGTTCCAGGCGGCGAGGTGGCCGACCAGCGGCTTGGTGTCGATGCCGGCGAGCTCCTCCTCGCCGACCGAGAAGGCGACGACCGGAATGTCGGTCGCCTTGATCCCCTGGTTGCCGAGCTCCTTGTAGAACGGCACGTTGGCGTCGCCGTTGATGGTCGAGACCACGGCGGTTTTCTTGCCGGCCGAGCCGAACTTCTTGATGTCAGAGACGATGGTCTGCCAGTCGGAGTGGCCGAAGGGCGTGTAGTTGATCATGATGTCGTCGGGCTTCACGCCCTTGGACTTGAGATAGGCTTCGAGGATCTTGTTGGTCGTGCGCGGATAGACGTAGTCGGTGCCGGCCAGCACCCAGCGCTCGACCTTCTCCTCCTTGGCGAGATAGTCGACGGCGGGGATGGCCTGCTGGTTCGGCGCGGCGCCGGTGTAGAAGACGTTGCGCTCGCTCTCCTCGCCCTCGTACTGGACGGGATAGAACAGGATGTTGTCGAGTTCCTTGAAGACCGGCAGCACCGATTTGCGCGACACCGAGGTCCAGCAGCCGAAGCAGGCCGCGACCTTGTCCTTGGTGATCAGCTCGCGCGCCTTCTCGGCGAAGAGCGGCCAGTTCGAGGCGGGGTCGACGACCACGGCCTCGAGCTTCCTGCCGAGCACGCCGCCCTTCTTGTTCTGCTCCTCCACGAGCATGAGCATGACGTCCTTCAGCGTCGTCTCGGAGATCGCCATCGTCCCCGAAAGCGAATGAAGGATGCCGATCTTGATGGTCTCCTGCTGCGCCGCCGCAGGTCGCCAGGAAGAGCCGAGGAAAGCGGCGCCGGCCAGAGCGGTGCCGAGGAATTCGCGACGGTTGCTGTTCACGGCCATCTCCCGAAGGAAGGTTGCTGACGGCGCCCCCTTGACGCCGACGTGCCTCAAGGCCCGTGAACCATGCTTCGCAAGCGATGTGCCAACCGCGCGCGCAGGCGCGCTCCCGCCGCCAGGACGGCGGTTTTCAGGGCTCCGCCGCGGCGTCGAAAGCTCTGACGCAGCGCCGGCTGCGGATCGCCATGCGGATATTGCCTATTTTCTGACCTACATGGAGCGTGCGGACGCAATTGCTGCTGTTTTGGGCAGATTTGGCTGCCGCGCCGCGCGGCGATGCCCATGCCGCCGGAACCGCCAAGGCGATGCGCCCGGCTCGCTGTTTTCAGGGTCGAGCGCGATCGGGAGGTAGCACCGACTCGCAGAAAAACGCGCGGGAACGCAACCGCGAGGCGGCCGCCGCCAAGGGCGGCTGCCTCCGGCTTCGTCGGGCTTACCGGCCGAGGCCGCCCATCAGCATGTACTTGATCTCGACGAACTCCTCGATGCCGTGGAGCGAGCCCTCGCGGCCGAGGCCCGATTCCTTGACGCCGCCGAAGGGCGCGACCTCGGTGCCGAGAATGGCCGCGTTGATGCCGACCATGCCGTATTCCAGCTCTTCGGCGACGCGGAAGGCGCGGCCGAGATCCTTCGTGTAGAAATAGGCCGCGAGGCCGAAGGGCGTGTCGTTCGCCATGGCGACCACCTCGTCCTCGCTGGTGAAGCGATAGACCGGCGCGATCGGCCCGAAGGTCTCCTCGCGCGTCACCAGCATCTTGGTCGTCACGCCCGCCAGCACGGTCGGCTCGTAGAAGCTGCGGCCGAGCGCGTGGCGCTGGCCGCCGACCACCACCTTCGCACCGTTGGCCACCGCATCGGCGACGTGGCGCTCGACCTTCTCGACCGCGCGCGCGTTGATCAGCGGCCCCTGCACGACGCCGACCTCGATGCCGTTGCCGACCTTGAGGCGGGCGACCTCCGCGGCGAACTTCTCGACGAAGGCGTCGTGGATGCCGTCCTGGACGAGGAGCCGGTTGGTGCAGACGCAGGTCTGGCCCATATTGCGGAACTTCGCCGCGATCGCGCCCTGCACGGCGGCATCGAGATCGGCGTCGTCGAAGACGATGAAGGGCGCGTTGCCGCCGAGCTCGAGCCCGACCTTCTTCACGGTCGAGGCGGCCTGCTGCATCAGGAGCTTGCCGACCGGCGTCGAGCCGGTGAAGCCGATGAAGCGCACCGCCGGATGCGAGGTCATGACCTTGCCGATCGCGACCGCGTCGCCGGTGACGATGTTGAGCACGCCCTCGGGGAAGCCGGCGCGGACCGAGAGCTCCATCAGCGCCAGCGCGGTCAGCGGGGTGTCCGGCGCGGGCTTGACCACGAAGGTGCAGCCGGCGGCCAGGCCCGGCGCGCATTTGCGGGTGATCATCGCGGCCGGGAAGTTCCAGGGCGTGATCGCGGCGCAGACGCCGACCGGCTGCTTCTGGACGATGATGCGGGAATCGGGGAAGGGCGAGGGAATGGTCTCGCCATAGATGCGCTTGGCTTCCTCGGCATAGAACTCGACGAAGGACGCGGCGTAAGCGACCTCGCCGCGCGCTTCCGCCAGCGGCTTGCCCTGCTCGGCCGTCATGATCTGGGCCAGGTCCTCCTGGTTGGCCATGATCAGCCCGAACCATTTGCGCAGGATCTGCGAGCGCTCCTTGGCGCTCTTCCTCGCCCAGGGCTTGAAGGCGCGCGCCGCGGCCTCGACGGCGGCGGTCGTCTCGGCTTCGCCGAAGCGCGGCACCTTGGCCAATACCGCGCCCGTCGCCGGATTCTCGACCGCATCGACGCCATCGCCGGTCCAGCCGCCGTCGATGAGGCATTGCGCTTTCAGCAGGGAGGTGTCGTTCAGCTTCAGCATATCGGATATCCGGTGGGGGGCTCGGGCGGGAGAGGACAAAGCCGCTTTCGGCAGGGTTGTCGAGAGGGTTGTCGCGATGCCGGGCGTGTCAGCCGGGAAAACGCGATCTCGCCCGGAACCGCGCGATCGTTGCGAGAGCCGAACTGGGTCCGCGAGATGGCGCCTCTCGGCAGTGTCCTGGAGCGACCGCGGCCGAAAAGCAAAAAGCGCCGGAAGATCCGACGCTTGCGTGCCTCTCAAGCCTTGAGATTGTCTGGAGCGGGCGAAGGGATTCGAACCCTCGACCCCAACCTTGGCAAGGTTGTGCTCTACCCCTGAGCTACACCCGCATCCGAGACAGTCGCGCCGTGGCGGCGCGGTCGGGTTATTGCCTCAAAGCGTTGCGAAGCGCAAGCGTCTGCGCAAAGTTTTTTGCCGCCTGTCGATAAAGCCCTGGCGGACGCCCTTCTCCTGTCAGCGGAACCGCGGCGGAACTGGCCGAGACCCGGATCGCCGTGGCGGCGCACCTACCAAGACTGTCTCCGCCGACGGGGCGCGGCGTTTCGTTTTTTGCGCCGATGATCTAGAGCAGGATCCGGTCCGGTGGCGCATCGGGCCGTCGCAGGCGCGGCGAGGGCCGCTGCCCGCATCCGCCTGTTCCCGCGCCGCCTGGTCTGTCCGAATCCGTCATGAGCGCTCCGCCCCGCATCGCCCCTCTCACTCCGGAGGAACTCTGCGCGCGCCTTGCCGCGAGCGGCATCGCCTTTCACCGGACCGATCATCCGGCCGTGTTCACGGTGGCCGAGACCGCGCCGCATCGCGCGGCGATGACGGGGCTGCAGACCAAGAACCTGTTCCTCAAGGACAAGAAGGGCAGGCTCTTCCTGGTCTCGGCCCGGTCGGATGCCCGCATCGACCTGAAGCGCCTGCACGAGACGATCGGCGCCAGCGGCCGGCTCTCCTTCGGCTCGGCCGAGCTGCTGCTGGAGAAGCTCGGTGTGACGCCCGGCTCCGTCACGGCCTTCGCCGTGATCAACGATCGCGAACGGGCCGTCACCATGGTGCTCGACGCGGCGCTGACGACCGGCGAGGAGGTGAATTTCCACCCGCTGGTCAATACCGCGACGCTGCGCCTGGCGCGCGACGACCTCATCGCCTTCCTGCGCGCCACCGGGCACGAGCCGCTGATCGTGGATTTGCCGGTGCCGCCCGATGGACAGAACGGCTAAAGCTCCCCATCTATGATGGCGGCCTGCCGCGGCGGGCCAAGGACGCAGACACAGGGTTCCGAACGGGTCGGCGCAGGCCCGGGATCCGGAACGACGGCATCACGAAGGGCGACCCATGCTGGTCAATGGCGAGGCGGCCGGGCAATCCGGCCTGATCAAGGACACCACCACCCAGGGCTTCCGCCAGGACGTCGTTTCCGAATCGATGCAGCAGCCGGTGCTGGTCGATTTCTGGGCGCCCTGGTGCGGCCCCTGCAAGCAGCTCACCCCCGTCATCGAGAAGGCGGTCAAGGCGGCCGGCGGCAAGGTCAAGCTCGTCAAGATGAACATCGACGAGCACCCGCAGATCCCCGGCCAGCTCGGCATCCAGTCGATTCCCGCCGTGATCGCCTTCAAGCAGGGCCAGCCGATCGACGGCTTCATGGGCGCGCAGCCCGAGAGCCAGGTGAAGGCCTTCATCGAGCGCCTCGTCGGGCCGGTCGGGCCGGGCGAGGCCGAAGCGCTGGTCGCGGCGGCGCAGGAGGCCATCGCGGCGGGCGACGCTGCCGGCGCGAGCGAGCTCTACGCCCATGTGCTCCAGATGGAGCCGGACAACCTCGCCGCCATCGCCGGGCTGTCCCGGCTGCATCTCGACACCGGCGACGTCGAGGGTGCCAAGGGCATCCTCGCCATGGCGCCGCAGGACAAGGCGGGCGACCCGGCGATCGCGGCCGTGCGCGCCGCGATCGAGCTCGCCGAGCAGGCCGCCTCGCTCGGCGACACGGCGGAGCTGGAGGCGAAGGTCGCCGCCGACCCGAAGGATCACCAGGCTCGCTTCGACCTGGCGCTGGCGCTGAACGCCAGGGACAGGCGCGACGAGGCGGTCGACCATCTGATCGCCATCATCAGGGCCGACAGGACCTGGAACGAGGACGGCGCCCGCAAGCAGTTGCTGCAGTTCTTCGAGGCCTGGGGCCCGATGGACGAGGCGAGCGTGGCCGGGCGCCGGAAACTGTCGACCCTGCTGTTTTCCTGACGCGGGAGGAGCTGCGGATGAGCATGAACGCCGTGTACAAAGGGGCCGGGGATTGCCCGCAGGTGATTCCGCTCTTCCCTTTGACCGGCGCGCTGCTGCTGCCGCGCGGGCAGATGCCGCTCAACATCTTCGAGCCGCGCTATCTGGCGATGATCGACGACGCGATCCGGGGCGACCGCGTCATCGGCATGATCCAGCCCGTCCCGGATGACGGGCGCAGCCCCGAGATCCCGCCACTGCTCAAGGTCGGCTGCCTCGGCCGGATCACCCAGTTCGCCGAGACCGGCGACGACCGCTACATCGTCACCCTGACCGGGATCAGCCGCTTCCGCGTCGCCGAGGAACTCTCCGTGGCGACGCCCTACCGCCAGGCCCGGGTGGATTACGCGCCCTTCGCCCGCGATTTCGTCGCGCGGGCCGGGGAGGAGGAGGTCGATCGCGACGGGCTGCTGCGGGCGCTGCGGGATTTCGCCAAGGTCAACGACCTCAAGATCGACTGGAAGGGCGTGAACGAGGCGCCGAACGAGGCGCTGGTCAATGCGCTGGCGATGATGTGCCCCTTCGGGCCGCGCGAGAAGCAGGCGCTGCTCGAGGCGGAGAGCCTGCGGGAGCGGGCCGCGGTCCTGGTCGCGATCACCGAGATCGAGCTGGCGCGCGGCGGCGGCGATCCGGACACCACCCTGCAGTGACTGCCGCCGCATCCCCTTGCGCGCCGGCCGGGGCCGCGCCTTCGGCCGCCTGGCCGCCGCGCCGCGCGGTCGCGGCCTGGATCCTCTTCGACTGGTCGACGCAGCCCTTCTTCACCCTGATCACCACCTTCGTCTTCGCCCCGTTCTTCGCCTCCGCTCTCGCCGGCGACGCGGCGCAGGGGCAGGCGCTGTGGGGCTATGCGACCGGGCTCGCGGGCCTGTGCATCGCGCTGCTCTCGCCGCTGCTCGGCGGCATCGCCGACCGGACCGGGCCGCGCAAGCCGTGGATCGCGGCCTTCGGGGCGCTATTGGTGATCGGCTCGGCGATGCTCTGGTTCGCGGTGCCCGGCTCGCCCTGGGCGGTGTCGGTCGCGCTCGCCGGCTTCGTCCTGGCGACGGTGGGCGCCGAGTTCGCGACGACCTTCAACAATGCGATGATGACGCGCCTCGTGCCGCCGGAGCGGCTGGGCTGGCTCTCGGGCACGGGCTGGGCGGTGGGCTATCTCGGCGGCCTGCTCTCGCTGGCGATCACGCTCGGCCTGCTCGCCGCCGATCCGCAGACCGGCAAGACGCTGGCGGGAATGGCGCCGATCCTCGGGCTCGATGCGGCGGCGCGCGAGGGCGATCGTTTCTCGGGGCCGCTGACGGCGCTGTGGTTCGTCGTCTTCGTCACGCCGATGTTCCTGCTGACGCCGGATTCGCCGCCGACCGGGCTGAGGCTCGCCGAGGCGGCGCAGGGCGGCGTCGGCCGGCTCAGGGCGACGCTGGCGGAGCTGCCGAAGCTGCCCGCGCTCGGGCGCTTCCTGCTCGCCAACATGATCTATCAGGATGCGCTGGTCGCGCTCTTCGCCTTCGGCGGCATCTATGCGGCCGGCGTCTTCGGCTGGCAGACCATCGAGCTCGGCGTGTTCGGCATCCTGCTTACCGTCACCGGCACGCTCGGCGCCTGGCTCGGCGGCAAGCTCGACGACCGCATCGGCGGCAAGCCGGTCATCCTGGGCGCGATCGCCTGCCTGCTCGTCGCCTGCCTCGGCATCCTCTCGCTCGGAGCCGACCACATTCTCTTCGTCGTCCCGGCCGCGCCTTCCGTCCCCGGCGGCGGACTCTACGACTCGCTGCCCGAGAAGGTCTATCTCGGGCTCGGCCTGCTGATCGGCCTCGTCGCCGGCCCGCTCCAGGCGGCCTCGCGCAGCCTGATGGCGCGGCTCGCGCCGGAGGGGCGCATCGGCGAGTTCTTCGGGCTGTTCGCCCTGTCGGGCAAGGTCACCTCCTTCATGGGGCCGACGCTGGTCGCGCTGGCGACGAGCGCCTTCGCGAGCCAGCGGGCCGGGCTGGCCGTGCTGATCCTGTTCTTCCTGGCCGGTGCTTGGCTGCTGGCGGGGGTGAGGGTCGTCCGTCGATCGTAAGGGGGCATCCCGCGCGCGCCGCAGCACGAAGTGCTGCTGCGCAGATGCGGGATGACACCCTTCATATGACGCGCTTCAGCGAACCAGGATATTCCGGAACTGCCAGGGGTCGCTTTCGTCGATATCCTCCGGGAACAGTCCCGGGCGGCCGTCGAGCGGCGTCCAGTCGGTATAGTAGCCCTTCACCGGGCCGAGATAGGGCTGCTGGATCGCGAGCAGGCGGTTGTGGTCGAGCTCCTCGACCTCGACGATGCCGGCGCGCGGGTTCTCCAAAGCCCAGACCATGCCGGCGAGCACCGAGGAGGTCACCTGCAGGCCGGTCGCGGTCTGGTAGGGCGCGAGCGCGCGGGCCTCCTCGATCGAGAGCTGCGAGCCGAACCAGTAGGCGCCCTTCTCATGGCCGTAGAGCAGCACGCCGAGCTCGTCGATGCCGTCGACGATCTCGTCCTCCTCGAGGATGTGGTGCTCCGTCTGGGGCCGGCCGGCATTGCCGAACATCTCGTGCAGCGAGAGCACGGCGTCGTTCGGCGGGTGATAGGCGTAGTGGCAGGTCGGCCGGTAGACAACCTTGCCGGTCTCGTCGCGGACGGTGAAGTAGTCGGCGATCGAGATCGACTCGTTATGCGTCACCAGGAAGCCGTACTGGGCGCCGGGCGTCGGGCACCAGCTCCGGACCTTGGTCTCGGCGCCGGCCTGCATCAGGTAGATCGCCGCCTGCGAGCCGGTCTCGTGGCCATGGGCGTTCGCCGGCAGCCACTTCTCATGCGTGCCCCAGCCGAGCTCGGAGGGCTGCACCGCTTCGGCGATGAAGCCCTCGACCGACCAGGTGTTGACGAAGACGCCCGGCGGCTTCGGGTTCTTCGAGCGCTGCGTGTCGCGCTCGGCGATGTGGATGCCCTTGACGCCGACGCGCTGCATCAGCCCGGCCCATTCCTCGCGGCTGGTCGGCTCCGGCGCGTTGAGGCGCATATCGGCGGCGATGTTCATCAGCGCCCGCTTCACCAGCGAGGAGACCATGCCGGGATTGGCGCCACAGCAGGAGACCGCGGTGGGCGTGCCGGCCGGCCGCGCCCGCTTGGCGGCGAGCGTCATCTCGCGCAGCGCGTAGTTCGAGCGCTCGGCCGGGCCCTTGCTGTCGTCGAAATAGAAGCCGAGCCAGGGCTCGTTGACGGTGTCGATATAGAGCGCGCCGAGGCTGGAGGCGAATTCCATCAGGTCGCGCGAGCCGGTGTCGCAGGACAGGTTCACGCAGAAACCCTGGCCGCCGCCGGCGGTCAGCAGCGGCTCCAGGATCTCCTTGTAATTCGCCGGCGTCAGCGCTTTCTGAATGAAGCGGATGCCGCGCTCGTCGAGCAGATGGCGGTTGGTATCGTCCGGAGCGATGACGACGAAACGGCTCTTGTCGAACTTGAAGTGCCGCTCGAGCAGAGGCAGCGTGCCGCGGCCGATCGAGCCGAAACCGATCATCACGACCGGGCCGGTGATCTCGCCGTAGACGGGCCAATTCGTCATTCTTCCAAACTCCTGGGTTCCGGGAACAAAAAGGTGGAAAAGCTCGTATGGGCGCGCCTTTGCGCCGTCAATCGCGACGAGAGCCTTCCATGTGGCCGGCACATGGAAGGCGCCCGGCGATGACGGCGCGATGACGGCGGAACGAAAGGGTCAGGCGGCCTGGGCCACCGGCTCGGATGCGGTGACCGTGGGAAGGACCGTGCCGGTCGCGACCAGCACGCCGCTGGCGCCGTCGAGCGCGCCCGCGCGCAGGGCGACGGCGAGGAAGCGCCCGCGCTCGACCGGGCCGGGCATGGCGAGGTCGCGCGTCAGCCCGGCGTCGAAGCCGAAGCGGGCATAATAGGGCGCGTCGCCGACCAGAAGGACGGCGCCGTGGCCGCGGCAGGCGGCGCGCCAGAGCGCCTCGCGCATCAGCGCCTTGCCGAGCCCCTCGCCCTGCAATTCGGGCTTGACCGCGAGCGGGCCGAGCAGCAGCGCCGGCACGCCGCCGGCGGCGACATGCCAGAGGCGGACCGTGCCGACGACCTCGCCGTCGCGCTCCGCCGTCAGCGCCAGCCCTTCGGCCGGCAGGCGGCCTTCGCGCAGGCGCTCGCTCGACTTGGCGGTGCGGCGCTCGCCGAGGCAGCGGTCGAGCAGCGCCTCGCGGGCGGGAATGTCGCTGGCGATCTCGTCGCGGATCGTGATCATGACGCACCTCCTGCCGGAGCGCCCATTCTCACGGGCCTTCCCGGCGCCGCCCGAGGGCGGCCACAAGCAATCGGGGATGTGGGAAGAGGGTCCGGCGGGAGCCACGCCCGCGCGCTCTGTTCTGGAGACGCGGACGCTCCGCCCGATTTCCCGGGCAGCCCGCCGTTTCCGACAGGGCGCTTCGCCGGACCCGATTGGTCAGGAGGGAACTCGCGTTCCCTCCAACGTCAGATGACGTATTGCTTCAGCGGCGGGAAGCCGTTGAAGGCGACGGCCGAATAGGTCGTCGTATAGGCGCCCGTGCCCTCGATCAGCACCTTGTCGCCGATCTCCAGCGAGAAGGGCAGCATGTACGGGGTCTTCTCGTACAGGACGTCGACCGAATCGCAGGTCGGGCCGGCGAGCACGCAAGGCACGGTCGCATCGCCGTCGCGCAGGGTGCGGATCGGGTAGCGGATCGCCTCGTCCATGGTCTCGGCCAGGCCGTTGAACTTGCCGATGTCGAGATAGACCCAGCGGACTTCGTCCGCCTCGGCCTTCTTCGAGATCAGCACGACCTCCGCCTCGATCAGCCCCGCCTCGCCGACCATGCCGCGGCCCGGCTCGATGATCGTCTCGGGCAGACGGTTGCCGAAATGCTTCGACAGCGCCCGGAAGATCGCGTCGCCATAGGACGGCACGCCCGGAATCGGCTTCAGGTAGCGCGCCGGGAAGCCGCCGCCGAGATTGACCATCGACAGCGAGAGACCGCGGGTGGCGCATTCCTTGAAGATCGCCGAGGCCGAGGCCAGGGCCGAATCCCAGGCGTTCACATTGGCCTGCTGCGAGCCGACATGGAACGAGATGCCATAGGCCTGCAGGCCGAGGCGATGGCCGTGCTCGAGCACGTCCGCGGCCATTTCGGGCACGCAGCCGAACTTGCGCGAGAGCGGCCAGTCGGCGCCGGCACCGTCGCAGAGGATGCGGCAGAAGATGCGCGCGTCCCGGGCGCCGGTCTTCTCGGCGGCGCGGGCGACCTTCTCGACCTCGGCCACGCAGTCGACGGCGAAGAGGCGCACGCCGATCTCCATGGCGCGCACGACGTCGCGCTCCTTCTTGATGGTGTTGCCGAAGGAGATGCGGTCGGCGGTGGCGCCGGCCGCGAGCGCGAGCTCGATCTCGACGACCGAGGCGCAGTCGAAGCAGGAGCCGAGCTTGGCCAGAAGGGCAAGCACCTCCGGCGCCGGGTTCGCCTTCACCGCGTAGAAGACGCGGGTGTCGGGCAGGGCGCGGGAGAAGGCCTGGTAGTTGTCGCGCACGACATCGAGGTCGATGACGACGCAGGGGCCGTCCTCGCGTCGGGCCCGAAGAAACTCACGGATGCGCTCGGTCATCGGCGCGACTCCCCTACGACGCAAGCGGCGTCGATGCGATGTATCGCCGGAAGAAACGTCGCGTTCGCGCGGCGCTTTGGAGACGCCTGCGACAGCGGACGAAACGTCCGGACCCGAAACACCGTTCGATTGGGGAAGACCCCGCACGGCCGGCAATGAAGGACAAGCCTCTTCGGTGTTGGCCTTTGGAAAGCCAACGAGACCAAAAAAGCCCGCTCCGTCGTTGCTTTAAGCTGCGTCCCCCGTGGAGATGCGGGGTTCGCCGGTTTTGCCTCCGGCTGCCGGTCTGTGTCGGGGAGCGGTTCCCTTGCGAGAACCGGGAAGCGTGATTCGAGGGATATCCATCCCCTCCATCCGTCTTCCGACCCCTGGCGGCTGTCCGGCCTCTTGTCCGGATGCCCACCGACCGGCACGCGGCCACAGGCACGTGCGAATTGGGTGACCGCGATATACGGATGGCCGGGCGCGACCACAAGAGTTTTTTGCGCGCCCGGGTCCGATTTTTTTGCAGGGCCGATCCGCGGGATTCCGCGAACGAAAAACGGGCGAAAACCCTTCGCCGGCTATGGGTTAAGGGATGGTCGGGAACCGCGCCGTCATTCCGGGCTTCGCGTCAGCGAAGAGCCCGGAACCCATGCACATCGGATCGGACGAGAAACCCTTCGGGCCGGCGCATGTCGATCGCTGTCGTGTTCATGGGTTCCGGGCTCGCCGCTGCGCGGCGCCCCGGAATGACGGTGTGATTCCGGCACAAACGGGAGCGGCCTAGTCGCGCTTCTCGCAGAAGCGGATGCGGTTGCCGAAAGGGTCGGGAACCTGCAGCGTCCGGCCGCCCGGCCCGTCCTCCTCGATGCCCGGCCGGGAATAGGTGTAGCGTTTGGCGATCAGCTCGGCATGGAGGGCGTCGATGCCTTCCATCCAGACGAAGACGGTCGAGCCGGGGCTGGCGTCGCCGTGATGCTCGGAGAGATGGAGCACGAGGCCCGAGCGGGAGACCTGCATGTAGAGCGGCAGGTCCGGCGCGAAGCGGTGGTCCCAGTCCATGCGGAAGCCGAGGAAGTCGAGATAGAACTGCTTCGCCTTGGCCTCGTCGAAGATCCGCAGGATCGGGATGCCCTGCCGGAGCCTGACCGCCTCGTCCGGCGGGGCGGGCGGGACGTCCTCGCCGATTCGCGCGGCCAGCACGTTCCAGTCGCGGCAGCCCAATTGCCGCGCCACGATCTCCAGGGTTTCGGCATGGGAGAGCGGCACCTGCCGGGCGGCCATTGCCTCGCGCAGGCTCCGGGCCATGAGTTTCGCGTCGCGGAAGCTTCGCATCGTCTCGATCCTTCTCGTGCGGACGGGTGGGATCGGGGGCTCGCCTTGCCGATATCCGTCCACGAAACGATCGGGATCAGGACAGGGACTTGAAGGGATGCGTTCACCTAGCCCCGAGGGCGCGAGCGGCTGGCCGCATCCGGCCGGGCGGCAGGATGCCGCATCTTCATGCATTGTCAATCGGGCTGCCCTAGACGGGCCTCATTTCATGGCCTTAAGTCGCTGGGGCAACGCATGTTTGTCGCAGCAGGCGACGAGAAGACGGACATAAGATGACGATGCTGGACCGCCGCCGAGTCCTGGCCGGGCTTTCCGCCGCGCTGAGCCTTTCCGCCGCGCCGTCGATCCTGCTGGCCCAGCAGCCGCAGAATCCGAATCCGCCGCCGCCCCAGACGCCGCCGCAGCCCCGCTTCGGCTTCGAGGATGTGCAGCGCCGGGCGCGCGAGGTCGCCGCGGTGGCCTATGAGCCGCCGGCCGCCCTGCCGGAGCCGCTCGCCCGGCTCGACTACGATTCCTGGCGCGACATCCGCTTCCGGCCGGACCGGGCGCTGCTCGCGCAGAACGGCTCGCCCTTCCGGATGCAGATGTTCCATCCCGGCTTCCTGTTCACCCGGCCGATCACGGTCAATGTTGTGCGCGACGGCGTGCCGACGCCGGTGCCCTACGCCGCCAACCTGTTCGACTACGGCAAGGTCAGGTTCGAGAAGCCGCTGCCGGTCAATCTCGGCTTCGCCGGTTTCCGCCTGCATTATCCGCTCAACGATCCGCGCGTCCTCGACGAGCTGATCTCCTTCATCGGCGCGAGCTATTTCCGGGTGCTCGGGCGCGAGCAGCGCTACGGGCTCTCGGCGCGCGGGATCGCCATCGGCGCCGGCACCGGGAGCGAGGAATTCCCGGTCTTCCGCGAATTCTGGGTCGAGCAGCCGGCGGCGGCGGCCGAGCGCATCGTCGTCAACGCGCTGCTCGATTCGCCGTCGCTGACGGGCGCCTACCGCTTCACCATCTATCCGGAGGTCGACACGGTGGTCGAGGTCGCCGCGACCCTGTTCCCGCGCAAGCCGATCGAGAAGCTGGGGCTCGCGCCGCTGACCTCGATGTTCTTCACCGGCGAGAACGACCGGCGCTTCTTCGAGGATTATCGCCCGGAACTGCACGATTCCGATGGGCTGATGATCCATTCCGGCTCGGGCGAATGGCTCTGGCGGCCCCTGCGCAACCCGAAGCAGCAGGCGGTGTCCTCCTTCGGCGAGCGCGGCCCGCGCGGCTTCGGCCTGATGCAGCGCGACCGCAATTTCGACCATTACCAGGATCTCGACCTCGCCTATGAGCGCCGCCCCTCCTACTGGGTCGAGCCGCAGGGCGACTGGGGCGAAGGGGTGATCGAGCTGATCGAGATGCCGACGGCGGACGAGAGCAACGACAATGTCGTTGCGCTCTGGACGCCGAAGACGCCGCTGGAGCCGGGCAAGGAATTCTCCTTCGGCTACCGGCTGACGGCGATGCTCGATTCCGGCGATCTCCACCCCGGCGGGCGGGTGGTCAACACCTATCAGGCCGCGCCGAAGGCGCTCGGTTCCGCCGAGGCCGTCGCCGAGGGCGCGCGCCGCTTCATCGTCGACTTCGCCGGCGGCGACCTCGACTACCATCTCAAGCAGCCGGACAAGGTCGAGATCGTGCCGTCGATCACCCGCGGCAAGGTCGACCGGGCCTTCCTCGTGCCCAATCCGCGGATCGACGGGTTCCGCGCCTTCATCGACGTGACCGGCGAGCCCGGGCAGCTCGCCGAGATGCGCGCCTTCCTGAAGCGCGGCAACAAGACCCTGACGGAGACCTGGAGCTATCCCTGGCGCGCGGAGGCGAAGGAGCCGCCGCCTGCGCCTGCCCCCGCCGAGCCGGCCTCCGCTCCTGCTCCCGCCCCGCAACCGTCCCAGCCGCCCGCCAAGGAGTGATGCAATGGATGTCGTCGAGAAGCCCGCGCAGGATCGCTTCGAGCTGGCCCTCGAGGGCGGCACCGCCGTCGTCGCCTATCGCAGGGATGGCGACCGGCTGGTGCTGATCCATACCGAGGTGCCCGAGCGGTTCGCCGGCCAGGGCGTCGGCTCGCGGCTCGCCAAGGGCGTGTTCGAGCTGATCCGGGCGAGCGGGCGCAAGGCGGTGGTGCGCTGCCCGTTCCTGAAGGCCTGGGTCGCCAGGCACGGGGAATACGACGACATCATCGACGGCTGACGGGCGCGGCGCCCCTTCAGGAACGGCCCTTGCGCGCGGGCTGCTTCTTGCGGCCGTAGAGCTCGAGCCGGTGCCGGACGAGCTCGTAGCCGAGCTCGGCGGCGATGCGCCGCTGCAGCTCCTCGATCGCATCCGAGGAGAACTCGATCACGGCGCCGGTGTCGACGTCGATGAGATGGTCGTGATGCTCCTGCGCGGCATGCTCGTAGCGCGAGATGCCGTCCTCGAAGGCGTGGCGCTCGATGGCGCCCTGCGATTCGAGCAGCTTCATCGTGCGGTAGACCGTGGAGAGCGACAGCGTCGGGTCCTGCGCGAAGGCACGGGTGAAGATGCCCTTCGCATCGGGATGGTCGTCGGCCTCGGCCAGCACGCGCAGGATCAGGCGGCGCTGCTGCGTCATGCGCAGCCCCGCATCCTTTAGCTGGGCTTCGAAAACGGCAACGCGCCGGTCGGTCTCGCTCATGCCAAGCCCATAGCAACCGGCGCGGCGCTTTGCAAAAAGCGGCTTCTCATTTGCATTATTGCTGCAAATGCGAAGGCGCCCCTTCCGGGCCGGGCGGCGCCCCGTCAGGCCGCGCCGCGCGCTTTCCCCAGCTCGGGCGCGAGGCCGGCGACGATCTCGTAGGAGCGCTTGCGCTTCTCATGGTCGAAGATCGGGGCCGTGACCATGATTTCGTCGGCGCCGGTCTTGGCGACGAAGGCGCCGAGCTCGCGCCGCAGCGTCTCCGGCGAGCCGATGAAGGCATAGCGCAGCATCTGCGAGACATGGGCCTTCTCGGCCGGCGACCAGTATGGCTCGATGTCGTCGATCGGCGGCTGGAGCTTGCCGCGGGCGCCGCGCACCATGCCGACGAAGCGCTGCTGGAGCGAGGTGGCGAGATAGCGCGCCTCCGCGTCGGTCTCGGCCGCGACGACGTTGATGCCGGGCATGGCGTAGGAGGATTGCAACTGCCCGGACGGCTTGAAGCGCTCGCGATAGATGGCGAGCGCCTGCATCAGCGCGTCGGGGGCGAAATGCGAGGCGAAGGAATAGGGCAGGCCGAGCTCGGCGGCGAGCTGGGCGCCGAACAGGCTGGAGCCGAGGATCCAGAGCGGCACCTGGAGCCCCTCGCCGGGGACGGCGCGGACCGCCTGGTTGGGGCCGGACGGGGCGAAAAGGGCCTGCAGCTCCAGCACATCCTGCGGGAAGCTGTCGGCCGACATCGGATTGCGGCGCAGCGCCCTGAGCGTGAGCTGGTCGGTGCCGGGCGCCCTGCCGAGGCCGAGATCGATGCGGCCGGGGAACAGCGCCTCAAGCGTGCCGAACTGCTCGGCGATGACCAGGGGGGCGTGGTTCGGCAGCATGATGCCGCCGGCGCCGATCCGCATCGTCCGGGTCGCGGCGGCGAGCTGGCCGATCACCACCGCGGTCGCGGCGCTGGCGATGCCGACCATGTTGTGATGCTCCGCCACCCAGTAGCGGGTGAAGCCGAGCGCCTCGGCGTGGCGGGCGAGCTCGATCGATTTCAGCAGCGCGTCGCGCGGCCCTTCCCCTTCGATGACGGGAACGAGATCGAGGACGGAGATCGCGACCATGGCGGCCTCTGCTGGTTGGCGCCGGAACGCGCCGGCGGCGATGGCGTGGCTTCACCAGATGGGAAGGATCGGCCCCGGGGTCCAGAGGCGGGCGCGCCGCCTCATGGCATGGCTGCGCTGGCGTTCTGGCGGAACGCCGGCGGGGGCTGCCGCGTTGCTCGGCCAACGGCCGCGCATCGGCGCGGCGGCAGCAGAAGGGGGAGCCCCATGACCGCGACGCCCAATCCCGCCAAGGAGAGCCTGCGCAAGGAGCAGAAGCAGCAGCGCGAGGCCGCGCGCAAGCGCGACGGGGACGACGCGCTGGACGAGGCGCTGAAGGAAACCTTCCCGGCCAGCGACCCGGTCGCGACGCAGACGCCGATCAAGCCCGGGGGCCGGAAGAAGGGCTGAGGTGCCGGTCGCGCCCCGGCTCTCAATCGCGCTGGTAGAGCAGCCGGGCGCGGATGGTGCCGTCGAGCGCCCGGATCTCGCGCAGGATCTCGCGCGCTTCCGCGCTGGTGACGCCGTCGGCCTCGATGACCACGTAACCGACCTCGCCGTCGGTATGGTAGTTCTGCGCGGCGATGTTGACCTGGCGGTCGGCGAAGACGTCGTTGAGGCGCCGGAGCATGCCGGGCACGTTGCGCTGGACATGGATGAAGCGCGTGCCGACGGCGCGTGCCGGGATCTGGACCTGCGGGAAGTTGACCGCGCCGACCGTCGAGCCGACATCGGAATAATCGACCAGCTTGCGCGCCACCTCGGCGCCGATGCGCTCCTGCGCCTCCTCGGTCGAGCCGCCGATATGCGGCGTCAGGATGACGTTGGCGCAGCCCTGCAGCGGCGAGACGAAGCGCTCGGCATTGGAGGCCGGCTCGACCGGGAAGACGTCGACGGCGGCGCCGGCGAGGCGGTCCTCCCGAAGCGCCGCCGCCAGTGCGTCGAGGTCGACCACGGTGCCGCGCGAATTGTTGATGAGATAGGCGCCGGGCTTCATCCGGGCGATCTGCGCGGCGCCGATCATGCCGGCGGTCTGCGGGGTCTCGGGCACGTGCAGCGAGACGATGTCGGCGCCGGCGAGCAGGGTGTCGAGGCTGTCGACCGGCTCGGTGTTGCCATGGCGCAGGCGGTCGGTGTGATCGTAGTAGATCACGCGCATGCCCATCGCCTCGGCCAGAGTCGAGAGCTGGCTGCCGATATTGCCGTAGCCGACGATGCCGAGCGTCTTGCCGCGCACCTCGAAGGAACCGTTGGCGGATTTGTCCCAGTCGCCGTCATGCGCCGCGCGCGAGCGGTCCGGGATGCGGCGCAGCAGCATGACGATCTCGCCGATGGTCAGCTCGGCGACGCTGCGGGTGTTGGAGAAGGGCGCGTTGAACACCGGCACGCCGCGATGGCGGGCGGCTTCGAGATCGACCTGGTTGGTGCCGACGGAGAAGCAGCCGACGGCGAAGAGCCGGTCGGCGGCGGCGAAGATCTCCGGGGTGAGCTGGGTGCGCGAGCGGATGCCGAGCACATGCACGCCCTTGATCTTGGCGACCAGCGCCTCGCGGTCGAGCGCCTTGGGCAGCCGTTCCAGATTGGTGTAGCCGGCCTGCTGCAGCAGCGCGACGGCGGAGTCGTTGATGCCTTCGAGCAGCAGGACCTTGATGCGGTTCTTGGGAAGGGAGAGGCGTTCGCTGGCAGAGGTCATGGAGGTCGCGCTCGTGAGGGAGCGGTTGCTATAGTCCTCGCGGCGCGCGAGTCCAACGCCTTAGACGCAATGCGGACGCACAAAACGTCGCAGCGGATGCAAAAACCTCATGCCTTCTCGACGACGAGTGTGGCGCCTTCGACGCGCACGACCCGGATTTCCGTGCCGGCCAGCAGCTCCGGCCCGGTGATGCGCCAGGAGGAATCGCCGACGCGGATGCGGCCCTCGCCGCCGGTCATCGTCGCCTCCAGCCGGAAGACCTTGCCGACGAGCTGGCGGCCGCGGTCGTTGAGCCCGGTCGCGGCGTCGGGCTCCTCGCCGCGGCGGCGCGTCAGCAGCCGCCCGGCGACGACGCAGGCGACGGCGAAGACCGCGAAGACGATGCAGGCGGCCTGCCAGCCGAGGCCGGCGAGGCCGACGACCGCGCCGGTCAGCAGCGCGGCGAGCCCGAGCCAGATCAGGAAGACGCCGGGCGCGAGAATCTCGCCGCCGATCAGCAGCAGGCCCAGGATGGCCCAGAGCCATCCGCCGTGAATCCCCAGCCAGCTCGACATGATCGTTTGCGCCCGCCTAACCGCTCGTGCGGCCGGACAACGGCACTGAGCCGGGGTTGCGCCGGGCTGTCGCGGCTTCCTCGCCGAAGACGGCCCTGGTGAGCTGGGCGATGCCGCCGACCGTGCCGGCGAGCGCGGCGGCCTCGATCGGGACGATCACGACCTTGCTGTTCTGGCTGCCGGCGATCGCCTTCAGCGCGTCGGTGTAGCGCTCGGCGATCAGGAAGTTGGCGGCCTGGATGTCGCCCTTGCCGATCGCCTCCGACACCACGGCGGTCGCCGCTGCTTCCGCCTGTGCCAGCCTCTCGCGGGCCTCGGCGTCGCGCAGCGCCGATTCCTTGCGGCCCTCGGCGGCGAGGATCTGCGATTGCTTCTGCCCTTCGGCCTTGAGAATCTCGGCCTGGCGCAGGCCTTCGGCTTCCAGGATCGCGGCGCGCTTCTCGCGCTCGGCCTTCATCTGGCGGTTCATCGCCCCGGCGATGTCGGCCGGCGGGATGATGTCGCGGATCTCGATGCGCGTGACCTTGACGCCCCAGGGCGAGGCGGCGGCGTCCATGACGCGCAGCAGCCGCTCGTTGATCTCGTCGCGATGGGAGAGAAGCTGGTCGAGGTCCATCGAGCCGACGACGGTGCGGATATTGGTCATGGTCAGGACCATCAGCGCCTCGCTGAGCGAGTGGACCTCGTAGCAGGCCTTGGCGGCGTCGAGCACCTGGAAGAAGGCGGCGGCGTCGATGCGCACCCCGGCATTGTCCTTGGTGATCGCCTCCTGCGAGGGAATGTCGAGCACCTGCTCCATGACGTTCACCTTGTGCCCGATGCGGTCGATATAGGGCACGATCAGCCCGAGGCCCGCGCTCAGCGTGCGCGAATAGCGGCCGAAGCGCTCCACGGTGTAGTTGTAGCCTTGCGGAACGGTGCGGACGCCGCGCGCGATGGTCAGGATGACCAGCGCCACGACGACGATGACGGCGATGTTGAAACCCGACAGATCCATTCCGTTCCCCTAGCGGCGGCCGCGAGGCCCGCCCTTGCCCGCGGCGCCCAAACTGGCGGCTCGGGCGTGCGGATGCAAGCGCAGAGCCGCGACCGCCGACCGAATCCCGGCGCGGCAGGCCCGCCCCGGACGCGCGCGGCCGGCCTCAGCTCTGCGTCGCGGCCGCGTTGCAGCGCTGGAGCAGGCGCGAGGCGGCGGTGACGCCGGTGAGCGAGAAGGTGTAGCGCGTGCTGTTGCCGCGGCCGGAGCGCGCCTGGAGCACCATGTCGTTGCCGGCGCGCATCGCGGCGAGCAGGGCCGGCTCGCGCTCGATCTTCTCGAGCCAGGCGTTGTTGCCCTCGGTCAGCATGCGGAACTCCTCGTCGCCGATGGTGATGGTGACCGTCGAGTTCGCGGCGAAGTCGTAGCCCGTCTGGAAGCTCGATTCGGTATTCGCTCCGTCATTCCCGGTCTGGACGAAGAAGAACACCTCGCCATGGCGCAGGCTCGAAGGCTCCTGGGAGGCGGGGCTGCTCATGATGAAGCAATGGGTCAGATTGCCCTTTTCATAGGTGGCTGCGCTCCAGGCGTTGAACTGGCCGAGCGATTTGGCCGAAGCCGCTTCAGCACCGGTGGTTGCCAGCAGAGCCAGGCAGACAGCCGAAAGCGTTGTCTTGATCATCCGTTCATCTCCTTTCGCAGCGCGCAACTTGGAAAGCAGAGCCTTACCGAGGCGTAAACAAGACCTCACGAATCTGTGCGTCGATCCGGCGCAGGCCGGCCGGAGCCCCGAGGAAGGGCGGCGGAGGAGGCGCCTCCGAAACGACGATGCCCGGCGCGAGGCCGGGCATCGAGGGAGAAAGCGGTGGCCGGGTCTCAGGCGAACTGCCCGTGGCAGTGCTTGTATTTCTTGCCCGAGCCGCAGGGACAGGGCTCGTTGCGGCCGACCTTGCCCCAGCTCGCGGGATCGGCGGGGTCGCGCTCGAGCACGGCCGCATCGGCGTCGAGCGCGGCGAACTGCACGCCGCCCCCGCCATAGTCGCCGCTGCCGAAGCCGCCCGCCGGGGCGGCGGCCCCGTCCAGAACCTGGAGCGGCGCCTGTTCCTCCGGCTGCTCGAAGCGGACCTCGACGCGCGAGAGATGGCCGGTGACCTGCTGGCGCAACTGGCCGATCAGCCCGCCGAACAGCTCGAAGGCCTCGGCCTTGTATTCCTGCAGCGGGTCGCGCTGGGCATAGCCGCGCCAGCCGATGACCTGGCGCAGATGGTCGAGCGTGACGAGGTGCTCGCGCCAGAGATGGTCGAGGGTCTGCAGGAGGACCTGCTTCTCGACATAGGTCATCACTTCTTCGGTGTTGCGCTGGATGCGGGCCGCATAGTCCTCGTCGGCGAGCTTGCGGATGCGCTCGCGCAGCTCCGTATCGGCGATGCCCTCCTCCTTGGCCCAGTCCTCGACCGGCAGGTCGAGATTGAGGTACTGGATCACCTCCTGCTTGAGGCCGGCGGTGTCCCATTGCTCGGGATAGGCCTCCTCCGGGATGTGGCGGGCGACGAGGTCCTCGACGACGCCGTGGCGCATGTCGTCGATGGTCTCGCGCACGCTCGGCTGGTTCATGAAGTCGCGGCGCTGCTCGAACACGACCTTGCGCTGGTCGTTCATGACGTCGTCGTATTTCAGGATGTTCTTGCGGATGTCGAAGTTGCGCGCCTCGACCTTGCCCTGCGCCTTCTCGACCGCCTTGTTGATCCAGGGATGGACGATCGCCTCGTCCTCCTTGAGGCCGAGCTTCTGCAGCATGCCGTCCATCCGGTCGGAACCGAAGATGCGCATCAGGTCGTCCTGCAGCGACAGGAAGAACTTCGAGCGGCCGGGGTCGCCCTGGCGGCCGGCGCGGCCGCGGAGCTGGTTGTCGATGCGGCGGCTCTCATGGCGCTCGGTGCCGACGATGTAGAGGCCGCCGGCCTTGAGCACGCGCTGCTTGAAATCGGCGACCTCGGCGCGGATGGCGGCGGCCCTGGCGTCGCGCTCGGGGCCCTCCTCCATGCCGGCGAGATCGTGATTGATCCGCATCTCGGCATTGCCGCCGAGCTGGATATCGGTGCCGCGGCCGGCCATGTTGGTGGCGATGGTGATCGCGCCCGGCACGCCGGCCTGGGCGACGATATAGGCCTCCTGCTCGTGGAAGCGGGCGTTCAGCACGGCGAAGGCCTTGACGGTCTCGCCCTTGCGGGCGGCGGCGTAGACCGGCTCCAGCGCCTTCGGGTCGGTGAAGTCGAGCAGCTTGTAACCCGCCTTCTCCAGCATCTCGGCGATGAGCTCCGAGCGCTCGATCGAGGTGGTGCCGACGAGCACCGGCTGGCCGTTCTCCTGCGCCTGCTTGATCTCGCGGATGACGCCGCGGACCTTCTCCTCGAAGGTGCGGTAGACCTCGTCGTCCTCGTCCTTGCGGGAGACGGGGAGGTTGGTCGGGATCTCGACGACCTCGAGCTTGTAGATCTGGAAGAACTCGTCCGCTTCGGTCGCGGCCGTGCCGGTCATGCCGGCGAGCTTCCTGTAGAGGCGGAAATAGTTCTGGAAGGTGATCGAGGCCAGCGTCGCGTTCTCGGGCTGGACGGTGACGTGCTCCTTGGCCTCGAGCGCCTGGTGTAGCCCCTCGGAATAGCGCCGGCCCGGCATCATGCGGCCGGTGAACTCGTCGATGATCACCACCTCGTCGTTGCGGACGATGTAGTCCTTGTCGCGGGTGAACAGCGTATGCGCCCTGAGCGCCTGGTTAACGTGGTGGACGATGGTAACGTTGTTGGCGTCGTAGAGGTCGCCCTCGGTCAGGATGCCGGCCTGGCGCAGCAGCTCCTCGATATGCTCGTTGCCGTCCTCGGTCAGGGCGACGGTGCGCTGCTTCTCGTCGACCTCATAGTCTGAGGGCACGAGGCCGGGCAGCACCTTGTCGATCGCGACGTAGAGCTCGGACTTGTCGTCGAGCGGGCCGGAGATGATCAGCGGCGTGCGGGCCTCGTCGATCAGGATCGAGTCGACCTCGTCGACGATGGCGAAGTGGTGGCCGCGCTGGCTCATCTGCGCGGTCTCGTACTTCATGTTGTCGCGCAGATAGTCGAAGCCGAACTCGTTGTTGGTGCCGTAGGTGATGTCGCAGGCATAGGCGCGCTGGCGCTCCTCGTCGTCGAGGCCGTGCACGATGATGCCGACGGTCAGGCCGAGGAAGTTGTAGAGCTTCGCCATCCACTCGGCGTCGCGCCTGGCGAGGTAGTCGTTGACGGTGACGACGTGGACGCCCTTGCCCTCGAGCGCGTTGAGATAGGTCGGGAGCGTCGCGACCAGGGTCTTGCCCTCGCCGGTCTTCATCTCGGCGATGGCGCCCTCGTGCAGCACCATGCCGCCGACGAGCTGGACGTCGTAGGGCCGCTGGCCGAGGACGCGCTTGGCCGCCTCGCGCACCGTGGCGAAGGCCGGCACCAGCAGGTCGTCGAGCTTGGCGCCGTTGGCGAGCTGCTGCCTGAATTCGTCGGTACGCGCCTTCAGCGCCTCGTCGCTGAGCGCCGCCACCTCCTTTTCCAGCGCGTTGATCGCCGCGACGCGGGGCTGGTAGCCCTTGACGCGGCGGTCGTTCGACGAGCCGAAGAGTTTCTTTGCGAGCGCGCCAAGCATGTTGGGCCTTTCAGGTGATGTCTGGGTCTGACGGCCGGCGCGGTCCTGGGTGTCGCGCCCGGGCCGAAAGGCCGCGGTATTCTCGAATTGCGACCGCGTGTTTAGACGCGTGCGCGGGCAGGGTCCAGCGCGCGTTTCGCCCGATCTTCGGCGAAGCGGCCAGGAATCCGCCGTGGATGTGGGGTGGCGCGGCGCCGCTGCCAAGGGAGGTGCCCGCCCGGAGGCGGCACGGCCGCCGCGAGGCAGGCCTCGACCGGCGCCGGGCCCGCAGCGCCGGATGGCCCTGAATCGCCTTGCCTTTGCCGTGTTCAACTGGCAGTGCAGCGCGCGACCCCCGCGTCTTCGGCTCTCCTTGGAAAGGCCGTCTTCATGAAGTCCACCCGTTTTATCGCCGCTCTCGGTTTCGTCCTGCTGGCGGGGCCGGCCTTCGCCCAGGCCGACAAGGTCGTCGCCAAGGTCGACGGCATCCCGATCACGCAGCAGGAGGTCGACCTCGCGACCGAGGATCTGGGCGAGCGCCTCGCCCAGCTTCCCGACGAGCGCAAGCGCGACGAGGTGATCAACTATCTTGTCGACCTCAAGCTCGGCGCCAAGGCGGCGGCCGAGGCCAAGATCGCCGAGACGCCGGATTTCGCCGCCCGCCTCGCCTATTACCGCGAGAAGGTGCTGCTCGACCAGTATCTCACCGGCATCGGCAAGAAGGCGGTCACCGAGGAGGCCGCGAAGAAGCTCTACGCGGACACCACCAAGGCGATGGCTCCCGAGGAGGAGGCGCATGCCCGCCACATCCTGGTCGAGACCGAGGACCAGGCCAAGGCGGTCGAGGAGCGGCTGAAGAAGGGCGAGGATTTCGCCAAGGTCGCCGCCGACGTCTCGAAGGATCCCGGCTCCGGCAAGGAGGGCGGCGATCTGGGCTGGTTCACCAAGGACCGCATGGTGCCCGAATTCGCCGAGGCCGCCTTCAAGCTCAAGAAGGGCGAGGTCTCCGACCCGGTGAAGAGCCAGTTCGGCTGGCACGTCATCAAGCTCGAGGACAAGCGCACCAAGCCGCTGCCGGAATATTCCGCCGTGAAGCCGCAGATCGAGCAGTATCTCGAGCGCAAGGCCCAGCAGGACACCGTGCTGGCGCTGCGCGAGAAGGCCAAGGTCGAGCGCCTCGACAAGCCGGCGGAGCCTGCCGCCCCGGTGGCGCCTGCCCCGGATGCGGCGAAGCCCGCCGAGCCGAAGAAGAACTGAGCTTTCGCCTCGCGTCAGGCGATTTTGCGGGCGGCCCTTGCGGCCGCCCTTCTTGTTTTCGTCATCGGCCTGCGGCAGAGGCTGCTGGATAAGGCGCATGGCGCGGCGGGCGGACGATTCGCCGGTCCTGCGAGCCGTGTCCCGCAGGAGGAGCCCCGATGGCCGGCAAGGATGTTCCCGTTTCCCCGCTCGCGCCGAAGCGCCAGCCCAAGGTTCCGCCGGTCCCGGGCGTGCGCTTCGCCACCGCCGAGGCCGGCATCCGCTACAAGGGCCGCACCGATGTCTGGTTCGCGCTGCTCGATCCGGGCACGCAGGTCGCCGGCGTCTTCACCCGTTCCAAGTGCCCCTCCGCACCGGTCGACTGGTGCCGCGAGAACCTGAAGCAGGGCTCGGCCCGCGCCGTCGTCGTCAATTCCGGCAATGCCAACGCCTTCACCGGGCTGAAGGGGCGTGAGGCGGTGAAGCTCACCGCCGAGATCGCCGCCAAGGCCGCGGGATGCAAGCCTGAAGAAGTCTTCGTCGCCTCGACCGGCGTGATCGGCGAGCCGCTCGATGCGAGCAAGTTCAAGGGCGTGCTCGACGATTGCGCCAGACGCGCCGCGGACGGTCCCTGGATCGACGCCGCCCGCGCGATCATGACCACCGACACCTTCCCGAAGGCGCTGACCCGCAAAGCCAAGATCGACGGCAAGGAGGTGGTCATCGCCGGCATCGCCAAGGGCGCCGGCATGATCGCGCCGGACATGGCGACGATGCTCTCCTTCGTCTTCACCGACGCGCCGATCGCCGCCCCCGTGCTGCAGGCGCTGCTGTCGAAGGGCGTCAAGGGCTCGTTCAACGCGGTGACGGTCGACAGCGACACCTCGACCTCCGACACGCTGATGCTGTTCGCGACGGGCAAGGCGCGCGCGCGGGGGGTTCCGGAGATCGGCGAGGTCAACGATGCCCGTCTCTCCGGCTTCAAGCGGGCGCTGAATGCCATCCTGCTGGAGCTCGCCCATCTCGTCTGCAAGGACGGCGAGGGCGCCCGCAAATTCGTCGAGGTGCGCGTCACCGGCGCGGCCTCCGCCCGTTCGGCCAAGCGGGTCGCGCTCTCGATCGCCAATTCGCCGCTGGTCAAGACCGCGATCGCCGGCGAGGACGCCAATTGGGGCCGCGTTGTCATGGCGGTCGGCAAGGCCGGCGAGCCGGCCGATCGCGACAGGCTCGATATCGGCTTCGGCGACATCCTCGTGGCGAAGCAGGGCGCGCGGGCTCCTTCTTACGACGAGGCCGCGGTGTCCGAATATATGAAGGGCGACCACATCGTCATCACCGCCGATCTCGGCCTCGGACGCGGCAAGGCCACGGTCTGGACCTGCGACCTGACCAAGGCCTATGTCGAGATCAATGGCGATTATCGCTCCTGAGGCATTCGCCCCGGCGCAGGTTCCGGAGTTGCGGCCAGCTCTCGGCGGCTGCATCATCCCGGCCGGCGTCATCGTGATGATGGCGCCGCGCAGGGTGGGGGCGGCATGAGGACCGGGATATTCGCGGCGGCGGCGTTGGCCGGCACCATCATCGGCGGCTGCCAGGCGAGCCGCCCGCCCGCGACCGTCGCCTTCTCGGCCGAGGAGGCGGCTTTCATCAGGAAGCCCGGGGCCGCGACGATCACCGGCCACGCCTTCCGCACAAGGCCGAGCGGAACGGTCGTCCATGCGGCCGGCGAGGTGGTTCGCCTCGTTCCGGCGACAGCCTATGCGCGCGAGCGTTTCCAGCAGCTCTATGGCGACCGCAAGTTCGTGCCGTACCAGAACTATCCGCGCGACGACAAGGCGGATCCGGCCTATGCCGAATACACCCGCACGACCAAGGCGGAATCGAACGGCCGCTTCAGCTTCGACAAAGTCGCGCCCGGCCGCTATTTCGTGACGACCCAGGTGGTCTGGGGCGATGAAGCGGCCTTCACCCGCCAGGGCGGCTCGGTCTATGACCTCGTCACCGTGACGGGCAAGGAGAGCGAGCCCATCGACGTCATCCTCTCCGGCAATTGAGTCCCCTTCCCGTGAAGCTCCTCCTCGTCGTCGCCTGCGCCCTGATCGATGCCGACAACCGCGTCCTCGTCAGCCAACGGCCCGAAGGCAAGGCGCTGGCCGGGCTGTGGGAATTTCCCGGCGGCAAGCTCGAAGCCGGCGAGCGGCCGGAGCCGGCGCTGATCCGCGAGCTGCATGAGGAACTCGGCATCGCGGTGAAGGAGGAATGCCTCGCGCCGCTGACCTTCGCCAGCTACGCCTATCCGGACTTCCACCTGCTGATGCCGCTCTATATCTGCCGTCGCTGGGAGGGCACGCCCGCATCGAAAGAGGCGCAGGCGCTGAAATGGGTGCGCCCCGGCAAGCTGCGCGATCTCGCCATGCCGCCGGCCGACGAGCCGCTGATCCCGCCGCTGGTCGATCTGCTGGGGGCGTGAGGCCGCTTCCCGGCGGCTATAGCGGCGGTGCTGACGCGGCCTGTCCGGAACGAGGCGCTTCGGGGGCCGGGACCGCGGGAACCGTCTCGTCGCGGCCGAGCTGGAAACGCTCGAAACGCTGCAATTCGTCCTCGATGGCGGCCTTGAGCGCCGGCGTCTCGTAGCCGTCGAGCCAGGTCCAGCGCTGCATCAGCAGCTTGCCGGCGGCCCGGTCGGTCTTGAGGTCGAGCACGGCGACGATGCGGTCGCCCGCCAGGACCGGCAGGCCGAAATAGCCGTAGACGCGGTTTTCGGGGCGCAGATAGGCCTCGAAGACATGGGCGTAGTCGAAGAACAGTTTCGACCGCTTGCGCTGGATCACCAGCGGATCGAAGGGCGAGAGGATGTGAATGAGATCGGGCTCGGGCTCCGGCACCGCCTCCAGCGCTGCGGGCCGCGCCCAGTGGATCGTCTTGCCGGCGCCTTCGATCGCGAGGGGGACGAGTTCCTTGCGCTTCACCCGGGCCGCGATCAGCGCCGCCGCGGCCTTCTTGCTCGGCGCGTCGAGATGGCAGGCGGAATCGAGGCTGACCAACCCTTGCGCCCTCAGCGCCCGGTCGAGCTTGTAGGCGGTGACCTGCCGCTCGCTCGCCGGGGCCGGGCGCTTCTCCCACTGGAAATGCCGGTCGAAGAGCTCATAGGTCTTCACCATGCCGGACCGGGCGGAGATGGCGAGGTCGCCATCGTAGAAGGCGCGCTCCAGCAGGCCCTTGGACGGCTTCTTGCTGGCCCAGAGATGGGCCTTCTCGACCAGCTCCTCCTCGATGTCGCGGATGGTCAGCGCGCCGTCCCTGCGGATGCGGCGGAGCAGCTTGCGCGTCTCCTCGCGCGCGCCGACGGCGGACCAGCGCTTCGGCTCCTCGCGATGCGCCTTCATCTCCGGCAGGAAATAGCGGATGTCGCGGGTCGGCACATAGGAGAGCGCATGCGTCCAGTATTCGAACACGCTCTTCTCGACCGATTGCGCCCGGGCGAGGTCGCTGCGGCGATAGGCGGGAATGCGGGCGTAGAGGATGTGGTGGTGGCAGCGCTCGATCACGTTGATCGTGTCGATCTGGACATAGCCGAGATGCTCGACCGCCGCGCGCGTCGCCGCCGGCCCGGCGCCGAAGGGCTCGCGCCGGTCGAGCCGCTGGGCGTGGAGCCAGAGGCGGCGGGCCTGCTCGGCGGAAAGGGAAGGCGGCTTGCGCGGGCGAGGGGGCATGGCCGAAGGCTAGCCCCCTCGCCCGCGCCGCGTAAGAGGGCGGGCGCGCGACCGCTGACAGGGGCTGGCGGGAGCCCGAAGCCGCGCCGTCTCAGGGCGCGACGATCAGCGCCCAGTAGACCTGGTATTTCGAGCCCGGGGCATAGGCGGTGGCGATGCCCATGCGCTTCGCCTTCGCATCCTTCATGACGCGGTCGTGCTGGGGCGAGTCGCGCCAGCCGGAGAAGGCCTCGGCGAGCCGCCGGTAGCCGGCCGACAGATTGGCCTCCGCGCCGGGAATGCCCGCCCCGGCGAGGCGCGCCTTCACCGCATCGGCCTGGGCCGGCTTGTCCGAGCGCGCCATCATGGCGGCCTCGCGCTGCGCCGCCGCGTCGAGGGCGGGGTCGAGCGCAAGCGCGCCGAGGCCGGCGTTCATGCGATAGGCCGAGATCATGGCGCGGGCCTGCTCGGCATCGACCCGGGCCGTGCTCGAGCCGAGGTCGCGGTAGAAGGCCGGCTGGGCCTGACGCTGCGGTTCGGTGCAGCCGGCGATGCCGAACAGGGCGAGCGCGCCGGCGAGGGCGGCGGGGCAGGTCATGGCGCGCGGGCCGGCGAGGCGGCGCAGAAGCTTCGGCATCCGGTCATTCCTTGTCGTTCCCGGCCGTCCTGCTCGGGCGAGCGGCCGGCGCGGCCTTTGTCTTTTCGGACTTCTCCGCCGGCGCCTCGGCCTTCCGGCGCGGCTGCGGGGCGGCCGGGGCTTCGGGCTTTCGCGCGGCGGCCTTGCGGGCGCGCTCGACGGCGCCGGCGATGCCGTCGAGCGACTGCTCGACGCCGGCCAGACCCTTCACCTCGAGCTGCGGCGTGCCGAAGACCTCGATCTCGGCCAGCCGCTTGCGGATCGCGAAATTCAGGTCGCTGGTCACGCGGCCGGCCTGGTCGAGATCCTCGACGACGCAGATCAGGTCGAAATCCATCGTCGCCGTGCCGAGCTTCTTGAACAGCACGGCCGGCGGCGGCTTCTTCAGCACGTCGCCATGGTTGTCGGCGACCTCCTGGAGCATGGTCCGCACCGCGCCGGCATCGGTCAGGCGCGTCACCGAAAGGGAGATCAGCACGCGGCCGCTGCGGTCGTTGCGCACCCGGTTGCGCACGACGCCGGAGACGAGGTTCGAGTTGGGGACGATGACGCTGGCGCGGTCGAAGGTCGCGATCTCGGTGGAACGGACATTGATGCGCTTCACGATGCCTTCGACATCGCCGATCACGACCTGGTCGCCGACGCGGATCGGCCGTTCCCAGAGCAGGATCAGGCCCGAGACGAAGTTCGACACCACCGATTGCAGGCCGAAACCGATACCGACGGACAGCGCCGAGGCCACCAGCGTCAGCCGCTCGAGGCTCAGCCCCACCGCCGAGACGGCCAGCGCGACGGCGGCGATGTAGCCGACATAGCCGGTGGCGGTGGTGATCGAGTTGCGCAGGCCCGGGTCGAGCTGCGTCGTCGGCAGGAACTTGCTGTCGAGCCAGCGCTGGACGGTCCGGGTCGCGGCGATGCCGAGGGCGAAGATGATCGCGGCGATCACGATCGTCGACACCGAGATGGTGACGCCGCCGACCTGGAAGCCGAAGAAGGCGGCGCGCAGCGAGGCCAGGAAATCCGCCGATTCGAGGCCCCAGGGCGCCAGCACGAGCAGCAGCGTCACGAAGAGCAGCAGCAGCTTCAGCAGCCCGGCGGTCAGCACGGCGAGCTTGTCGAGCGTGGCGGCGCGCAGGCCGACCCCGGCGCGCAGGGTCAGCGCCAGCCGCCCCCGGCCGGTGAGGAGATGCGGGATGCCGAGCTCGATGAACTGGTGCGCCAGCAGATAGAGGCAGGCGACGATGCCGAGCCAGAGGGTCTGCTGGGCCATGAAGGAGGCGAAGACGACATAGCCGCTGAGCGCCGCGCCGATGATGGCGAGGCCGATGAGCCAGCCGAGGACGCGCAGCGGGCCGAGGCTCGCCCCGTCGACCGGGACATAGGGGCCGAGGCAGGCCTCCTGCTCGACGTCCTCGTCGTCGCGGATGCGGTAGAGCCCGGCAATCAGCGCCAGCGCGAAAAGGATCGCGAACAGAGCCTTGACGATGATCGAGATCGAAAGCCCGGCGGCGATCGCCTGGAGCCAGGCCTCGAAGACCTTGCCGACCGCCATGACCAGCGCGAGGGCGCTCGCGATCCAGACCACGCTGTGGGCGGTGTCGTCCATGACTCGGATCAGGCGGCGCTGCGGGCTCGTCGGCGCGAACAGCGCATTGGCGAGGGACTTGACGAAGGCGACGAAGCCCAGGCCGACGACGACAGTCCAGATCACCGGCCGGACGCGCTCCGGCAGCAGTCCCGTGGTGCTGAGCGCCTTGTAGATCAGCCAGCTCGCCAGCGCCGGCGGCGCCACTCCGGCGATGATGCGCGCCAGCGCCACATAGAGCGCGTGGAGGCTGCCGGTGCTGGTCTCCTGGATGACGGCGTAGCGGGCCTTGAAGCGCGGCATGTAGCGGGCGCGGGCCCAGTAGAGCAGGCCGGTTCCGACCAGCGACAGCGCGAGGATGCCGCCGCGCGCGCCGGTCAGCGAGTCGGTGACGCCCGAGAGCCAGCTTCCGAAGACGTAGCCCGAAGCCCGCAGATCCTCGGGCGCGGTGGCGACCGCGTTGCTCCAGACCGTGGGGCTGAGCACCGACGGGCCGGCGGCGAAGAGCTGGGCTGCGAAGATGTCGCGGCGCTTGTCGGCGATCGTGCTCTGCAACTGCTCCGCCTGCAGCAGGGAGGCGCGGGCGATCTTCAGCGTCTCGTCGGCATCGGCATAGGCCTTGGCGCGGAGCTCGCGCTCGCGGGCGATCTCGGCGGATTCGGGCGGGGCCTTGTCGTCGGGCTTGGCGCCGAGCTGGTCGAGCTTGAGCTTGGCCTGCTCGACGAGCGGGGCCTGCTGATCGACGATCAGCCGGAGCTGGTCGAGCGACGGCTGCAGCCGCAGGCGCTGGCGCATGAGCTCGTCGTCGCCGAGGTCGGGCCGCGCGAGGACGGTCTCGATCTGCGAGAGCTCGAGCCTGACCGAATCGAGCCGCCCGCGCGGGCTCTTCGGATCGACCGGCGCGGCCGGCGCGGCTGCGGGGGCCGCCGGCGGCTGCTGGGCCGGCGCGTGGGCGACGCCGGCCGCCAGCGTCAGGATCAGGAGGCACAGCGCCGCGAGGCTGCGGCCGCTCCGTCCCATCCGGGCCGATGCTCGTATCAGACGTGTTGCCATGCGCGGGCCGCCCCGTCCCAGGTGATTCGGCTTCCTGCCGACCCTCGACACAGGATCGGGCCGGGTGCAAGACGAAGACGGCGTTTCCGCTGCCGGCAAGGTCAGACTCCTGCGTTTCCTGCGCTGCTCCGCGCCCGGAGCGGGAGCGGTGCCGCCTCTTCACCGGCAAAGGCGACCTGAAGATGGCGAAGCTTCGCCGAATGGCGCGCGACCGGACGGAGCGCCGCCGGCGGTCAGCGCTTTTTCCGCGCCGTCTCCCGGTTGCGGTAGCTCGCATTGCCGAGGCCGGTGCCGATGGTGAGGACGCCCCAGTTCTCGACGTCCTGCATCGCCGGCATCTCGCTCAGCCCCTGGATGACGGCGTCGTTGTGCATGACGATCTCGGTGTCGTGCCCGCCGATCTGCGGCACCAGCTCGCGCACGCTGTCGACGAGGTTGAAGCGGCTGCTCTCCCAGTTGCCCGGCAGGTTCTGGGCGCCGCGCTCGATGCTGCCGTCGGGCTCGACCAGGCCGGGGCAGCCGATGCCGATGAAGGGCGCGACGCTGAGCCCCTTCTTCTCGGCTTCGGCGATCTGGGCCCTGAGCATCTTGCCGAGGCGCTCGATCGCCTCGTCGCGGCCCGGCTCCTCGTCGGCGTGGCGCCAGAGCTCCGAGGCCCAGACCCGGGCCTTGCTCAGATCCGGCGCCTTCTTCTGCCGCAGTTCGACGATGCCGGCGCGGATGTTGGAGCCGCCGATGTCGACGGCGACGAGGCTGTCGAAGGCGGAAAAGATCCATTTCGGCGCGAGATGGGCGCTGCCGACCAGCCCGGCCTCGTCCGGATGGTGGCTGATGGGAACGAGGTCGATGTCGCGCCCGTCGACGCGCAGGATGATGGCGGCGCGCGCGATGGCGAGCTCGCCGATCCGGCTCTCGCGAAAGCCGCCGCCGACGACGATGCGCGCGATCTCGGCCCAGCTCTTCAGCCGGGCGAAGCGGCGGATGACGAAGGCGAGCGACTGGGCGAAGTCCTCGACCGCGCTCAGCACCAGGGCGGCCTCGGCCGCATCGCCATCCTTCAGCAGCGCGTCCAGCTCCTTCTTGCCGATCGCGGCCGTCGCACCATCGAGCGGATCCTCGCCGTTCCGCTTGAGATGGGTCCGCAGCGTGTCGAGATGGCCGATGAAGGCGCTGCGGCTCGCCTTGTCGCCGACGAAGCCGTCCTCGTCGCGGACCTCGAGATTGTAGCTGGTGACGATGACGGAAGGCAGCTCCGCCGCGCCATGCGCTCCCGCTCCGGGCGCGCTGCGCGCCTTGTCCGTCGTCGACCCAGCCATTCCCGCTCCTCTCGCCATGCCTTCCGGGGGCAACGGCCGGAGCGGCCGCGAGGTTCCGACGCGGGTGCGAATGCGCCGCCCGCAGGCCGCCGCTGCGCTGGAGGCGTTTCCGGGCGGTTGACCGGAGGGGCGATCGCCGCTCCAACGGAAACGAAGCGCGGCGGTCCGGGGGGAGGGGATTTTGGCGGATCTGATCTGGCATGCGGTCGTCATCGGGGTCGGGGCGACGATCCTGTTCGACCTCTGGGCGCAATTCCTCAGGCTCTTCGGCATGCCGAAGCCGAATTGGGGGCCGCCGGGACGCTGGTTCGCGCATGCGCTGCGCGGGCGCTTCCTGCATGACGACATCGGCAAGGCGGCGCCGGTCGCGGGCGAGGTCGCGCTGGGCTGGCTCTTCCACTATCTCGTCGGCATCGTCTTCGCCGGGGTCGTGCTGGCGGTCTGGGGCATGGGCTGGGCGCGCAACCCGACATTCCTGCCGGCGCTGATCGTCGGGCTCGCCACGGTGGGCTGCGGCTGGTTCATCCTGCAGCCCGGGATGGGAATGGGCGTCGCCGCCGCGAAGAAGCCGAATGCCGGCCAGATCCGCCTGTTCAACATCGTCGGGCATACGGTCTTCGCCATCGGGCTCTACGGCACGGCGCTGCTGATCCGCTGATCGCGCGACGAAGCGCGGCTCGTCCTTGCGAGCGCAGCGAAGCACCCCGAGAAGACCGGGTTGAACGGCCCGGCCCTGCCGCCCCGGGTTGCTTCGTCGCTCGCCGCTCCTCGCGACGACGAAGGCAGGCTGGCGGTTCTCAGCCTTCGAGGAGGCGCGTCTCGTAAGCGTAGAGCCGGCGGAAGCCGAGGCTGCGATAGAGGTTGAGCGCGACGGCGTTGCCCTGCTCGACCTGGAGATAGGCGCTGTGGCTGCCGGTGGCGCCGGCCCAGCCCATCAGTCCGGCGACGATCCTGCGGCCGATGCCCTTGCCGCGATGGGCGGGATCGAGGCAGATCAGCCCGATCTCGGCCATGCCGCGTTCCGCCACCGCCATGCCGAAGCCCACCGGCTCGCCTTCCACCAGCCAGGAGGCGAAGGCGGCCGGCAGCCGGATCCGCTCGAGAATGGCGGCGAGATTGCCGGCATGGCTCTTGATGCCGCTCTGGAGCGCGGCGACGCCGGCGACCCATTCGGCCTCGGGCCGGGCCTCGATCCGGAACGCGGCCTCTTCCGAGACCGGGATGTCGGCGAGCGGGGCGATCATGCCGAAGGAGCGGTCCCGGACCCTGTAGCCGCGTGCCAGCACCGCCGCGCGGGTCGCCTCGGCGACGAGCGGGGTCAGCCGGATCGCCGGCTGCAGGCCGTCGGCGCGATAGAGCTCCTCGAGCATGTCGAGCATCGCGTCGTCGAGCTCGGCCCCGTAGGCGAGCGGCGTCGCCGAATTGGCGCGGCCGGAATAGCCGTTGGCGAAGCGCAGCACCCAGTCGCCGACCACCAGCGTCGACAGCGCCGGCCAGGCATTGATGATCCGCCGCTCGCATTCCTGCGCGAGCCGGGCGTCCTCGTTCGTCGTCGGCATCAACGTCTCCCGGAGGGCTTGCGCGGCGTCGGCCGCCAGCCCGGCGGCGCCATCTCGAAGCCCGAAAACGCGAAGCCCGGCGCCACCGTGCAGCCGACCAGCGTCCAGGCGCCGAGCGAGGTTGCGCTCTGCCACCAGCCCGCCGGCACCACGAATTGCGGGCGCTGGCCGGCGGCGAGATCGGTGCCGAGATGATAGGCCGAGGCGTCGTGCCCGTTGGGCGAGACGGTGATGACCAGCGGCGCTCCGGCATAGTGATGCCAGATCTCGGCGGCGTCGACACGGTGCCATTCCGAGGTCTCAGCCGTATCGAGCAGATAGTAGATCGCCGTCGAATGCCCGCGCCCTTCCGGCCCTTCCGGGTCGCGGAAGGTCTCGCGATAGTGCCCGCCTTCGGGGTGCGTCTGGAGGCCGAGCAGGCGGATCACCTCCGCCGCCGTCAGCCCGTCGAGGCGATGGGGCATGGTCAGAACCTGTTCTTGGCTTCGCGCAGCGCCGCGAAGACCTGGTCGGCCGGTTTCCCGGCGAGGTGGACGGCCGCCGCCAGCGCCGGGTCGCCGGCCCGGAAGAAGGGGTTGGTCGCCTGCTCCTCGGCGACCGTGGTCAGCGCCCAGAAGCGCCCCTCGGCCCTGGCTCTCTCGGCCTCGGCGAAGCGGGCGGCGAGCGCGGCGTTCGCCGGATCGACGGAGCGGGCGAAACGGGCATTGGCCAGCGTGTAGTCATGGCCGGTGACGAGGCGGACATCGCCCGGCAGCGCCATGATGCGCGAGAGCGAGGTCCACATCCGCCCCATCTGGCCGGGCTGGACCCGGCCGCAGCCCATGACGAAGACGACGTCGCCGACCAGCGCGATCTTGCTGCCGAGCCCGACATAGCTGAGATGGCCGTCGGAATGGCCGGGCGTGTGCCAGATCTCGAAGCGCTCATCCGCCAGGGTCACGCTGTCGCCTTCGCCGACGACGCGGTCGAGCGGGGCCATGGTGCGCGCATCGGCCGGGCCGGCCACCGTGGCGCCCGTCGCCTGCTTCAGCGCGGCCACGCCCTGGGTGTGGTCGTGATGGGCGTGGGTGACGAAGACGTCGCTGATCGTCCAGCCCCTCGCCTTCGCCGCGGCCAGCATCTCGCCGGCATCGGGCACGTCGACGGCGGCGCAGGCGCCGGTGGCGGGGTCGTGGAGCAGGGCTCCGGCATTGTCGCTGAGCGTGCGGAAGACGTGGAGGTCGAGCGGCATGGCGGACTCCTGCGGAAGCGGGCGGACCTCCTGCATGAGCCATGCGGCAGCGTCGATCAACCCGGCGGCAGCGCACGGTCGCCGTGCGCTGCCGCCGGGGCTGCCCTTGCCTTCGCCCCTCCGGCGTTCCATGTCAGGCGCCATGCCTCTCGACGTCGTCGACCTGCGCGCCTTCTACGCCAGCCCGCTGGGGCATGTGGCGCGGCGCTTCATCGGCCGGGCGATGCTGCGCTTCTGGCCCGACTGCGCGCGCCAGCGTCTGCTCGGGCTCGGCTTCTCGACGCCCTATCTCTCCGTGCTCGGCATGCGGGCGGAGCGGACCATCGCCTTCATGCCGGCGGCGCAGGGCGTGGTGAACTGGCCCTCGCCGGGATTCTCCGCCTCGGCGCTGGTCGAGCCGACGCTGCTGCCGCTGCCGACCGCCTCGATCGACCGGGCCGTGCTCGTCCATGCGCTGGAGGAGACGGAAAGCCCGGACGACCTGCTGGAGGAGGTCTCGCGCGTGCTCAATCCCGGCGGCCGGATGATCCTGGTGGTGCCGAACCGGCGCGGCCTCTGGGCGCGGATGGACGGCACGCCCTTCGGCCAGGGCCGTCCCTTCAGCCGCCGGCAGCTCTCGGCGCTGCTGCGCGCCGCCGAGTTCTCGCCCGAGCACTGGGCCGAGGTGCTCTATGTGCCGCCGCTCCAGCGGCGGCTGCTGATGCGCTCGGCGTCCGTCTGGGAGCGGGTCGGGCTCGGCCTGTCCCTGCCCTTCGCCGGGGTCCACGTCATCGACGCGACCAAGCAGTTCTACCGGCGCGCGCCCCTGCGCGCGACGCGGCGCAGCTTCGCGTTCAGGCCCGTCCTGCTGCCGCAGCCGGCGCCGACGCCGCGCGCGGCAAACCCGCCGGAAGCGCCGTGAACGGGTTGACAATTTCGCCGGGGCGCGGCCAAGGTCCGCCGCTTTTCTAATGGATTTCCGCGTTTCCCGGAGATGCGGAAATCCATTAGGTCCTTGTCTTGTCGCATTTTCTTCACGCGAACCGGTGCCCATTTCGCTCGAAAATGCTCTAGCCCCGGTTTCCCCCGAAACCGCCGATCCGCGCCGATCTCGGTGCGGAAGTTGAACTGGATCACGATGCGTAGCTATCTGGATTTCGAGAAACCGGTCGCCGAACTCGAGGCGAAGTCGGACGAGCTGCGGGCGCTGGAGGCGCGCGGCGACGGCATCTCGTTGTCCGAGGAGATCGGCAAGCTCGACGCCAGGGCGAACCAGGCGCTCAAGGAGATCTACGCGGCGCTGACGCCCTGGCAGAAGACGCTGGTGGCGCGCCATCCGCAGCGCCCGCATTTCAAGGATTACTGCGCCGCGCTGATCGAGGAGTTCACGCCTCTCGCCGGCGACCGCGCCTTCGGGGAGGACGAGGCCATCGTCGGCGGCTTCGGCCGCTTCCGCGGCGAGGCGGTCTGCGTCATCGGCCAGGAGAAGGGCGATTCGACCGAGACCCGCATCCGGCACAATTTCGGCATGCCCAAGCCCGAGGGCTATCGCAAGGCGGCGCGGCTGGTCGAGATGGCCGGGCGCTTCGGCCTGCCGGTGCTGAGCTTCGTCGACACCGCCGGCGCCTATCCGGGCATCGACGCCGAGGAGCGCGGCCAGGCGGAGGCGATCGCCCGCTCGACGGATGCCTGGCTCGGCCTGCCGACGGCGAGCGTCGCGCTGGTGATCGGCGAGGGCGGCTCGGGCGGGGCCATCGCGATCGCGGCGGCGAGCCGCGTGCTGATGATGGAGCATGCGATCTATTCGGTGATCTCGCCGGAGGGCGCGGCCTCGATCCTCTGGCGCGACACCGCCCGCGCCCAGGACGCCGCGACCGGCATGAAGATCACGGCGCAGGACCTGCTCAAATTCGGCGTCATCGACGCCATCGTCGCCGAGCCCACCGGCGGAGCGCATCGCGACAAGGCGCTGGCGATGATGCGGGCGGGCGACGCCATCGCGGCGGCGCTGGCGGAGTTCTCCGGCATGGACGCGGCCGCGATCACCGAGAAGCGGGCCGAGAAGTTCCTCGGGATCGGCCGCCACCTCTGAGCGGGGCCGCCGGTTAATTTCGCGCTTGCGAAACGGGTCGCCTTTTACCGGCCATTGACCATGTGGCCAAACTCAGGGAGCCTATGGTAAGGAACCCTCAAGCCTAACGCTTCTACAACAGGGCGACGGGCACAATTTGGCCGTCTTGCAAAGTCACAGGTCGCTCATCCGGCCTGCCGTTCGATGGGAATGACGACGTGGCACTCAAGCAACTCGCGCTCGTGGCTTTTGTTGCATTGACCCTGGCGGCCTGCGAGGAGGAGCGCTATCGCGGCTCCGCCCGCCACAACATCCCGATCCCAGCGGCGACCTATGCGCTGATGTCCGAGAAGGGCATGAGCAAGGACCAGCCGATCCTGATCCGCTCCTACAAGAAGGAATCGGAGCTGGAGGTGTGGAAGCGCAAGGCCGACGGCCAGTACGCGCTGCTCAAGACCTATCCGATGTGCCGCTGGTCGGGCCAGCTCGGCCCGAAGAAGCGCGAGGGCGACCGCATGGCGCCGGAGGGCTTCTACGCCATCACGCCCCAGCAGATGAACCCGAACTCGGCCTATTACGTCTCGTTCAACATGGGCTATCCCAACGCCTATGACCGCTCGCTCGGCCGCACCGGCGCGCATCTGATGGTGCATGGCGCCTGCTCCTCGGCCGGCTGCTATTCGATGACCGACGACCAGATCGGCGAGATCTACGCGCTGGTGCGCGAGGCGCAGAACGCCGGCCAGCGGGCCGTGCAGATGCAGGCCTTCCCCTTCCGCATGACGGCGAAGAACTTCGCCCAGCACCGGCTCGACCCGAACATCGCCTTCTGGAAGAACCTGAAGGAAGGCTCGGATTATTTCGAGGTGACGCATGACGAGCCGGCCGTTTCGGTGGCCGGCGGGCGCTATGTCTTCAATGGCGGCGCGGCGCCGGCGGCGGTGGCGCAGAAGCAGCGCCAGGACGCCGTCGAGGTGGCTTCCCTCGTCGCCAAGGGCACGCCGGCGATCCAGCTCGTCTATGACGACGGCGACCAGCATTCCTCGTTCAAGCAGACGCTGATGTCCGGCGGTTCGGCGGCGCTGAACCGCTCGGCCTCCTGGGCCTCCCGGGATGTCGGCATCAGCCGCGAGGACGCCCTGGCGGCCGGTCCGCGCGTGGTCGTGCTCGACGATCGCGGCAAGGTGCGGGAGACGGTGCGCGCCGCCTCGGCCGAGGACAGCGCGGTGATGGCCGCCATCGCCGCCGCCCCGCCGGTGGAGGCCGCCAAGCCCGAGCCGGCCAGATCCGAGCCGGCCAGGCCTGCGGCGGCCCCCGCGACGACGCAGATCGCGCGGATCCAGCCCGGCAAGGCCGAGCAGGCTCCGGTGCTGGCGAGCGCGTCGTCGATGCCCGCCGAGGAGAGCAAGCCCTTCCTGCAGCGCGCCCTGAGCTTCATGCCGATGTTCGGCTCCTCCTCTTCCTCCAGCTCGGAGGGGCAGGCCACGGCCTCGGCCGAGGCGCCGGTCGTGGTGTCGGCGCCGGCGACGCAGACCAATATCCGCGCGCCGCTGCCGCCGCGCCGGGCGACGAATCTGCGCACCAGCAGGCTTGACGAGTCGCCGGCGGCCTATGCCAGTCAGCCCGCGACGCGCTGACGGGGCGTCCCGCGGCGCCTGCGCGATGTGACGGAACTGCAACAGTTCCCGGCGAAATAGGACCTGCCTTTTTTGCAGGCGCGAAGGCCCCCGTTTCGGGGGCCTTTGCTCATGGCCCGGGCAGGCTGCCGAAAAGCTCGCCTTGCCGAAATGCCTCTTCGGCCCGCTTGATCGCGATGAAAGCGCGATCACAGCGCGACAGAGGGGTTCTGGCCATGGCTTCGGATGGTTTCCGGTCTTCGATTCTGGGATTTGCCTTGTCGGCCTCGCTGGCCGCCGCCGCGCAGGGCGCCGATCTGGCGGACAAGAAGGGGGCGCCGCCGCCGGCCGTGCCGACGGTGACCTGGTTCGACATCGCGGTGAACATCAAGGGGCAGACCGACTACAATTTCCGCGGTATCTCGCAGACGGATCGCAAGCCGGGCATCGGCGGCGGCGCGGAGCTGCAGATCTACGACAACCTGTTCTATGCCGGCATCTACGGCTCCAGCGTCGACCTGGCGACCCGCCCCAGCGCGGAGGTGGATTTCTACGGCGGCATCCGCCCGAAATTCGGCGATCTCGCCTTCGATCTCGGCGTCATGCAGTACTATTATCCGCGCGAGAAGCAGCTCATCGACTGGACCGGCGTCTATTGGACGCCCAAGAACACCGACTTCACCGAGGTCTACGGCAAGGTCTCCTACGTGTTCGCCGGCAGTCTGACGCTCGGCGGCAACGTCTTCTACGCTTGGGACTGGCTCGGCACCGGGGCGGACGGCACCTATGCCTCGGTCACCGCCAAATATGCGCTGCCTTTCCTCGAGGGCCTCTCGGTGTCGGGCGAGCTCGGCCATTACTGGCTCGGCCGGACCAACCAGGCGATCTGGTCGACCACCCCGCCGACCAACCTGCCCGACTACACCTACTGGAACGCCGGCCTGTCCTATAACTGGAAGAACGTCACGGCGGATCTGCGCTACCACGACACCACGTTGTCGAAGACGGAATGCTTCGCGCTGACCGCCGATCCGGGCGGCATCGCCTCAGGCTCCGGCCGCTCGAAATGGTGCGGCGCCGCCGTGGTCGGCACGCTCTCCTTCGACATCACGGCGAGCAGCCTCGGCGTCTTCGCGCAGCCGTGAGCGGTTCTGCCGGGCGCTCCCGGGGCCGCCCGCACGGGCGGTCCTGCCGGCTTTCAGGGCTCGAGCGCCTTGGCGACGCGCCGCATCATCTCGCCGATGGCGTTGCATTCGGCATCGCTCAGCACCGTCATCATCGCCTCGATCTCGGCGACATGGATCGCCATGGCCTTGCGGGTCAGGGCTTCGCCCTCCGCCGTCAGCCAGAGGCGCCGCACGCGCCGGTCGGCGTCGTCGCCATGGCGCTCGATCAGCCCGCGCCGCTCCAGCACCGGCAGCAGCATGCTCATGGCGCTGCGCCCGACCAGCAGCTTTCCGGCCAGCGCCTGCTGCGTCAGCCCGGGCTGGTGGAAGATATTGGCGAGGACGTCGTAATGGGCGACCTGGATGCCGAGCGGCGCCAGCGCCTCGCCGAAGGCCTTCTCCCAGAGCGTGTGCACGCGGGCGACCGCGACCCAGTTGCGGAAGCGCGGCAGATCCCAGGGCAGGCGTTCACGTTCCGGCGAGAGGGCGGAAGAAGCTTGCTTTTTGTTCATGGCTGAACATATTCGTTCAGGGTTGAACAGATCGGGGTCGACGCCATGACCGTTTCCGCGTTCCATCTGCTGCGCCCGCTGGTCCGGGCCGCCAGTTTCCTGGCGCCCGGCCCGGCCGGCAAGCTCGCCTTTCGCCTCTTCTGTACCCCGCCGCGCCGCCGGGTGCGACGTGAAAACGCCGGGCGCGGCGCGGCCGGCCCCGGCAGGCGGCTGGCCGGGGCGCAGGCGGCGTCGGTCCCGTTCCCCTGCGGCAGCGCGCAGGCCTATGTCTTCGACCCGGACGGCGCCGGGCGGCGCGGCACGGTGCTGCTGGTGCATGGCTGGAGCAGCGAGGCGGCTTTCATGACCGCTTTCGTCAGCCCGCTGCGCGAGGCCGGCTTCCGGGTGGTCGCCTTCGACCTGCCGGCGCATGGCGCCTCGACCGGGCGGGTGCTGGACATGCCGCTCGGCGTCGCCAGCCTTGCGGCGGTGGCGCGGGCGTTCGGGCCGATCCATGCGGTGGTGAGCCATTCCTTCGGCGGGCTGATCGCGCTCGCGGCGCTGGCGGGCTCGGTTCCCGGCCAGCCGCCGGTCAGCGCGGGGCGCCTCGCGATGATCGCGGCGCCGTCCTCCGTGAAGCGGATCACGCGGCGGTTCGGGGCCGGAATCGGGCTCGGGCGGCGCGGCCAGGCGGCGCTGGAACGGCGCATCCATGCCGTCGCCGGCAATCCGGTCGAGGTCTTCGACGGCTCCGCCCAGCTTGCCGCGATCCGGCTTCCGACGCTGATCGTCCATGACCGGCAGGACCGCGAGCTCGCCTTCGACCATGCCGAGGCGCTGGCGGCGGCGGGGTCTTTCGCAAGGCTGGAGGAGACGCAGGGCTTCGGGCACCGGCGCATCCTGCAGGCGAAGCCGGTGATCGACAGCGTCACCCGCTTCGTCCGCGCCGAGGCGCCGTAGATCGGCGCGGGTCCGACGGGATGCGGTCGCGGCGATCTATCGACGTGCCACGGCCCGCCTCAGATCCAGCCCATCAATTCGCGCCGGACGACGGCGGCGATGACGTCGATGCCTTCGGGCGAATCGTTGAGGCAGGGCAGATAGGCGAATCTTTCGCCGCCATTGTGCAGGAAGATCTCGCGGTTCTCGCCGTCGAGCTCCTCTAGCGTCTCGAGGCAGTCGGCCGAGAAGCCGGGCGCCACGATCGCCATGGATTTGCGGCCGGCCAGCGCCAGCGCCTTCACCGTCTCGTCGGTGTAAGGCTTGAGCCATTCGTCCGGCCCGAAGCGGGACTGGAAGGTCAGGGGAAAGCGCTCCTCGGAAAGGCCGAGCTCGGCCCGCAGCAGCCGCCAGGTCTTGACGCACTGGCAGTAATAGGGGTCGCCCTTGAGCAGATAGGCTTTGGGCATGCCGTGGAAGGAGCAGAGGATGACCTCGGGCTCGAAATCGAGCTTCGCCAGCGAGGCGCGCATCGAGCGGGCGAGCGCGTCGATATAGACCGGGTCGTCGTGATAGGGCGGCGAGACGCGCACCGTCGGCTGCCAGCGCATCTGCATCAGGGCGCGGAAGGCCTGGTCGCAGGCGGTGGCCGAGGTCGGCGCGGCATATTGCGGGTAGAGCGGCACCATCAGGATGCGGTCGCAGCCCTGGTCGAGCAGGGCCTGGAGCCGGCTCTTCACGTTGGGCAGCCCGTAGCGCATCGCCCAGTCGACGACGATGCGGTCGCCGGCGAGCGGCTTCAGCCGTTCGGCGAGTTGCTCGGTCTGCGAGCGGGTGATGGTCTTGAGCGGGCCTTCGTCGCGCTCCCTGTTCCAGACGGTGGCGTAGTCCTTGCCCTTGCGGCCGGGCCGCGTCGACAGCACGATCAGGTTGAGGATCGGCCACCATTTCCAGCGCGGCTCCTCGATCACGCGCCGGTCGGAGAGGAACTCCTTGAGATAGGCGCGCATCGGCCAGTAGCCGGTGCCTTCCGGCGTGCCGAGATTCATCAGCAGCACGCCGATGCGGCCCGAACCGGCTTTCGGATGGTCCGGCGGGAGCGGAACGGCCTGGCCGGCCGGGGCCGCGGCGATGTCAGCAGTCATGGGCGCAGGCTCTCCTTAGAGCCGGAGCCGACCGGGTCGGGGAATCCGTCTCTAATTCAAAGGTCTCGCGTTCGTGATTTAGACGAGTTCGCGCTTTCGTCCAGCCTTGAAGCCGTCCGGAAGGCGGGGTGCGACACTGCCGACCGCGGCCGCCGGCCCGGAACGGCTCTGGCAGCGCGACGGCTCTCTTGCTAGTCTGGAGTCGTTCCGGACAGGGGGCCGCCATGACCAAGCTGACCCGCCGCAAGGCCCTCGGCGTCCTCGCCGCTCCTGCGACTCTCGCCGCGACCGCCCCGGTCGCGCTGGCGCAGCAGCCGGCGCCGAGCTTCACCCTGCTGCTGCTCAACGACATCTACAAGATGAGCGACGACAAGGGCCGCGGCGGTTTCGCCCGCGCGGCCGGCATCGCCAAAGCCGAGCGGGCCAGAGGCGTGCCGCTGCTGTTCTGCCATGCCGGCGACTGCTACTCGCCCTCGCTGATGTCGGGCTTCGACCACGGCGCCCATATCGTCGCGATGCAGAACCGGATGGGCATCGACGTCTTCGTGCCGGGCAACCACGAGTTCGATTTCGGCAAGGAGAACTACCTCAAGCTCTCCGCCGCGCAGACCTACCCGACCTTCGCCGCCAATCTGCGCGATGCGAACGGCGAGCCCCTGCCCGGCCACAGGGACAGCCAGATCTTCGATCTCGGCGGCATCCGGGTCGGCGTGATCGGCACGGCCTACGACCTGACGCCGCAGATCTCGTTTCCGGGCGATCTGACATTCTCCTCGACCCTGGAGGCGCTCAGGCGCGAGGCCAAGGCCCTGAAGGGGCAGGGCGCCGACATCCTGGTCGCCGTCGTCCATGCCGACCGGGCGACGGACAACGAGATCGTCCGCTCGCGGATCGTCGACATCCTGCTCACCGGGCACGACCACGACCTCGCCATCGCCTATGACGGCAAGGTGGTGATGGTGGAGTCGAACGAGGAGGGCAATTACGTCACCGCCATCGACATCGCCGCCACGGTCAAGGGCGAGGGGGCGGCGCGGCAGGTGAGCTGGACGCCGACCTTCCGCGTCAACGATTCCCGCTCGGCGACGCCGGACCCGGAGGTCGCCGCCATCGTCAGGGGCTACGAGGCCGAGCTGTCGAAGGAGCTCGACGTCGACCTCGCCCGTCTCGCCGTGCCGCTCGATTCCCGCACCGGCGTCATCCGCACGCAGGAGACGGCGCTCGGCAACCTCGTCGCCGACGCGCTGCGCGCCTCGACCGGCGCGCAGCTCGCCATCACCAATGCCGGCGGCATCCGCGCCAACAGGCAATATCCGGCCGGCTATACCCTGACGCGGCGCGACGTGCTGAACGAACTGCCCTTCGGCAACGCCACCGCGATGGTCGAGATCACCGGCAAGGACGTCAGGGACGCGCTGGAGAACGGGCTCTCGCCGGCGCCCCAGGGCTCCGGCAAGTTTCCCGTCGTCGCCGGCCTGCGCTTCGAGGCGGATGTGAAGCGGCCGGCCGGCTCCCGCGTCGTCGCGCTTTCCCTCAGCGACGGCACGCCGATCGATCCCGCCGGCCGATACACCGTCGCCACGAACAATTTCATGCTGGAAGGCGGCGACGGCTATGCCGCGCTCGGGCGCGGCAGGACCCTGATCGGCGCCACCGACGGTAAGCTGATGGCCAATGAGATGATGGTCTATCTGCGCAGGCTGGGGACGGTCGAGGCCAGGGTCGAGGGGCGGGCGGTGATCAAGTGAGGCCGTCCGCGTGACCTGCGTCGCGGCGCTCGCCGCCTTTCTCGCCTCGCCGGGCGCCGAAGGCTGGCGCGCATTGCCTGCCTTCGCGCCGGGCGGGCCGGCCGCCCGCGCCTGCGCGGCGGTGGACGCCGAGCGCGCGGCCGGGCATGTCGTCGCTCCGGCGCCCGAGCGCGTCTTCGCCGCCCTGGCCCTGGCGCCGCTCGCCGCGGTCCGGGCGGTCATTCTCGGGCAGGACCCCTATCCGACCCCGGGCCATGCCAACGGCCTGGCCTTTTCCTATGTCGGTCCGCCGCCGCTGCCGCGCTCGCTCGTCAACATCTACAAGGAGCGCGCCGCGGATCTCGGAAAGCCTCCTCCGGCCGATGGCGACCTGACGCGCTGGGCCGCGCAGGGGGTGCTGCTGCTCAACACGGCGCTGACCGTGCGCGAGGGAGCCAGCAAGGCGGGGTCGCATCTCAGGCTCGGCTGGGGCAAGGTCAGCGACGAGATCATCGCCGCCGTCTCGCGCGAGCGGCCGCATGTCGTCTTCCTGCTCTGGGGCGGGCCGGCGCAGGCGAAGCGGCCGCTGATCGACGAGAGCCGGCATCTGGTCATCGCCAGCGCGCATCCCTCGCCGCTCTCGGCGCGGCGCGGCTTCTTCGGCTCGAAGCCGTTCAGCCGGGCGAATGCCTGGCTGTCGGCGCAGGGGGAGAAGCCCGTCGACTGGTGAGGCCGCCGCCGGCCCGGCGGGCGGCGCCCGATGTTCAGCCCACCGGGCGTTCGTCGGCGATGACCTTGCCGTCATTGGGCAGGGCGCCGAGCGGCAGCACCTCGACCTTGCCCTTGAGCTTGGTCACCTGCTGCAGGGTCGAGGAGACGGCGTCGACGAAGCCGGCCGGCTCGGCATAGATCTCGGCCTTGAGGGTCATGGTGTCGGTCTCGTCGGCGCGGCCGACGACCAGCCTCAGCTTGGCGATCTCGGCGTGGCGCCGGGCGATCTCGGCGACCTGCTCCGGGCGCACGAACATGCCCTTGATCTTCGCGGTCTGGTCGGCGCGCCCGAGCCAGCCCCTGATGCGGGTATTGGTCCGCCCGCAGGGGCTCAGCCCCGGCAGCACGGCGGTGAGATCCCCGACCGCGAGCCGGATCTGCGGATGGTGCGGGTCGAGATTGGTGACGACGACCTCGCCGACCTCGCCTTCGGGCACGGGGTCGCCGGTGCCGGGCCGGACGATCTCGACGATCAGGTTCTCGTTCAGCACCATGCCTTCGCGCGCCGAGGTCTCATAGGCGATGACGCCGAGATCGGCGGTGGCGTAGAGCTGGTAGGCGTCGATGCCGCGCTCCCGGACCCAGGCCTGGAGCGAGGGCGGGAAGGCGGCGCCGGAAACGACGGCGCGCCGGATCGAGGAGATGTCGACGCCGCGGGCTTCCGCCGCCTCGATCAGGATCTTGAGGAAATCGGGCGTGCCGGCATAGGCGGCGGGCCGGTAGGCGCCGATCACCTCCATCTGTTGCTCGGTGTTGCCCGGCCCGGCGGGGATGACGGCGCAGCCCAGCGCTCGGGCGGCCGAGTCCATGATGAAGCCGCCCGGCGTCAGATGGTAGCTCAGCGTGTTGAGTACGATCTCGCCGGCCCGGAAGCCGGCGGCCCGCAGGCCGCGCGACGCGCCCCAGGCATCCCCGGCCGCCGCTTCCGGCTCGAAGATCGGCCCGGGCGAGGTGAAGAGCCGGCCGAAGCTGCCCGGCGCCCCCGGCACGAGGCCGCCGAAGGGCAGAGACGCTTTGTGCAGCGCCGGCAGATCGGCCTTGCGCAACACCGGCAGGCCGGCCAGCGCCTTGCGGTCGGTGATCGCGTCCGGTTCGATGCCGGCGAGCCGCTCGGCATAGGCGGGCGCCTGCATCGCCGCCTTCAGCAGCTTGGGCAAACGCGCGAAGAGATCGGCCTCGCGCTCCGCCGGCGAGCGGGTTTCGAGCGCGTCGTCATGCTCGGTCATCGGAAGCGTCCTCGGGTCACCTGTAAACCGGCGTGGCCGTCCGGGGCGAAGCGAAGCGCAGACCCGGCATCCATGCCTGAACTCTCGTCGGCAATGTCCCGGCACGGCTCCCGGATCGGCGCGGCTTCGCCGCCTGCCCGGGATGGCACGGCCAGGGACAATGCGTGCCGCTATGACAGCCAGCGCTTGCGGCGCTTGTAGCTCTTCACCTCGCGGAAGGACTTCTTGTTGCCCTCGGCGACGCCGAGATAGAACTCCTTCACGTCCTCGTTCTCGCGCAGCATCCTCGCCTCGCCGTCCATGACGACGCGGCCGGTCTCCATGATGTAGCCATAGGTGGCATAGCGCAGCGCCATGTTGGTGTTCTGCTCGGCGACGAGGAAGGAGACGCCCTCATCGGCATTGAGCCGGCGGACGATCTCGAAGATCTCCTCGACGATCTGCGGGGCCAGCCCCATGGAGGGCTCGTCGAGCAGGATCATCTTGGGGTTCGACATCATCGCCCGGCCGATGGCGCACATCTGCTGCTCGCCGCCGGAGGTGTAGCCGGCCTGGGAGGAGCGCCGCTGCTTCAGGCGGGGGAACAGCGTGTAGATCTTCTCGAGGTCGCGCCGGATCGCGGCGTTGCCGTCGCGGCGGGTGAAGGCGCCGGTCAGCAGATTCTCCTCGATCGAGAGATGGCCGAAGCAATGGCGGCCTTCCATCACCTGGATGCAGCCGCGCCGCACCAGCTCGTTGGGCGAAAGCGTGTCGACGCGCTCGCCGTCGAAGACGATCGAGCCCTTGGTGACCTCGCCGCGCTCGGCCTTGAGCAGGTTGGAGATCGCCTTCAGCGTCGTGGTCTTGCCGGCCCCGTTGGCGCCGAGGATCGCGACGATGCCCTTGCGCGGCACGGTGAGCGAAACGCCCTTCAGCACCAGCACGACATGGTCGTAGATGACCTCGATGTTGTTGAGCGACAGGATGGTGTCGCTCGTGGTCGTCGCGGCGGGCTTCTCGAGGGTAGAGGTGGACATCGGTGCCTCCGGCAGTCGGCAATAGGCAGTCGGCAGTCGGGATCGGCAGGGTCTACTGCCGATTGCCCACTGCCGACTGCCGTCAGATCAGGACGACTTCTCGCAGGGCTCGGTGCGCTTCGGCCAGTTGCCGGCCTTCTCGACATAGTCCTTGGCGTTGGCGTCGACCAGCGGCTTGACCTGGTCCTCCAGCGGCGCGGTCCAGTCCGTGCTCTTCGTCCATTTCTTGCCGTCCCATTCGGAGACGAACATCTTGCTGTGGCCGGAATGGTCGGTGCAGGTGATCGTCGTCGGCGTGACGAAGCCGCCGAGCCCGATCTCCTTCAGCTTCGCCTCGGTGAGGTTGAGCGATTCCAGGCCGCGGCGCATGTCCTCGGCGTTGATCACCTTCTTGCCGGTGATCTTCTGGGCGTTGCGGATGCCCTCGACGACCAGCATCGAGTTGTAGACGCCGCGGTTGTAGAGCGCCTCGCCGACCTTGTCCTTCGGCGTCGTGCTCTTGCCCTTGTCGACCACGTATTTGAGGATGTCCTGCAGCGCCGGGGCGTCGGTGCCGCTCAGCGCCCAGCTCAGCGACTTGTAGCCCTTGGCCTGGTCGCCGCCGGCGCGGGCGTCGTCGTCGCCGCCGGCCCACCAGACGCCGACCATCTTGCCGATCGGGAAGTTGTTCTTGATCGCCTCCTTCACCGCGGTCGGGTTCATCGCGCCCCAGCCCTGGTTGTAGATGAAGTCCGGCCGGTCGCGGCGGATGCCGAGCCAGAGCGAGCTCTGGTTCTGCATGTCGGCGGCGGGCACCGGATAGAGCTTCAGCTCGAAGCCGTATTTCTTGGCGAGGCTTTCGAGCACCGGAATCGGCTCCTTGCCGAAGGGCGCGTCGAGATGGATCAGGCCGAGCTTCTTGCCCTTGAGCTTGTCGAAGCCGCCGAGTTGGTCGGCCATGTACTTCACCATGACGGAGGCGCCGTCCCAATAGGTGAAGGGCGGGATGAAGACCCAGGGGAAGCTGTTGCCGTCGGCCGAGGCCGAAAGGCCGTAGGCCATCGACAGGATCGGGATCTTGTCGACATGGGCGCGCGGGATCGCGGCCAGCGTCGCGCCGGTCGACCAGGGCGAGTAGAGGATCGTGTTCTTCGACTTGGCCTGCTCGTAGCACTCGATCGACTTCTTGGTGTCGTAGCCGGTCTCGCACTCCTCATAGACGATCTTGACGCCGTTCACGCCGCCGTCGCGCTCGTTGATCATGGTGATGTAGTCGCGCATACCGTCGCCGATCGGGATGCCGGAGCCGGAGAACGGGCCGGTGCGATAGGCGTTGTTGGCGAAATAGACGCTGTCCTGCGCCATGGCCGGGGCGGCGAGGGCGGTCGCCGCCAGCAAGGCCCCGAGCGCCGCACCCTTCATCAGCTTCCTGCTTGTCATCGGTTCTCTCCGTTCGTTTCCTCCGGGCGGTTCCAGCCGTCCCGTTCTGCTTTCCGCCGGCGCTTCTGTCGTGCCGGTCGTTTCTTGGGCTCCGTCCCGGTTCAGTACGGGAAGGGCCATGTCCGCAATTTCTGCTTGCCGATCTGCCAGAGCCGGGCGAGGCCGTGCGGCTCGACGATCAGGAAGAAGATGATCAGCCCGCCGACCAGCATGTAGGTGACATGCTCGGCGGTGGCGCCCGAGAGCGGGATGCCGAGCGCCGGCAGACCGAATTTCAGCGCCGTCGGCAGCACCGAGAGGAAGGCCGCGCCGAAGAAGGAGCCGATCAGCGAGCCGAGTCCCCCGATGATGACCATGAACAGGATGCTGAAGGAGAGGCGGATCGAGAACACGTCCGCCGCCTCGCCGCCGCCGTACCAGAGGAAAATCATCATCGCGCCGGCGACGCCGGCGAAATAGGAGGAGACGGCGAAGGCCATCAGCTTGGCGTTGAGCAGCTTGATGCCCATCAGCTCGGCGGCGATGTCCATGTCGCGCACCGCCATCCAGGAGCGGCCGAGCTTGCCGTGGACCAGGTTCGAGGCGAACCAGGTCAGCACCACGACGAGGCCGAGGCAGACGAAATAGCGCGTCTCCGGCGTCGCGGAGGCGCCCGTCAGCGGAATGTCGAACAGCGTGCGCTGCGGCACCTCGATGGCGCCCGAGGCGTTGTAGTTGAACAGCCAGGGAATGCGCACGAAGGCCCATTGCAGGAAGAACTGGGCGGCGAGCGTCGCGACGGCGAGATAGAAGCCCTTGATCCGCAGCGAGGGCAGGCCGAAGAGCACGCCGATGCCGGCCGAGAACAGCCCCGAGAGCAGGATCAGGACGATGATGTTCACGTCGGGGAAGAGCGTGGTCAGCTTGTAGCAGGCATAGGCGCCGACCCCCATGAAGGCGGCGGTGCCGAGCGAGATCAGCCCGGTATAGCCGGTGAGGATGTTGAGCCCGATCGCCGCCAGAGAGAGCACGAGGAAGGGGATCATCACCGAGGCGATGAAGAAGTCGCTGCCGAAGAAGGGGATCGCGACGAAGGCGATGGCCAGGATGACGGCGATGCCGATCCGGTCTTCCCGCAGCGGGAAGACGGCCATGTCCGCGGCATAGCTGGATTTGTACTGGCCGGCCTCGCGGTAGAGCATGTCGTCCGGCTCCTCAGATGCGTTCGATGATCTTGTCGCCGAAGAGACCCTGCGGCCGGAACAGCAGGAAACCCAGGGCGATGAAATAGGCGAGCCAGCTCTCGATGCCGCCGCCGACCAGCGGCCCCCAGTAGAACTCGCCGAGCTTCTCGCCGATGCCGATGATCAGGCCGCCGACGATGGCGCCCGGGATCGAGGTGAAGCCGCCGAGGATCAGCACGGGCAGGGCCTTCAGCGCCACGATCTCCAGCGCGAAGGAGACGTCCGAGCGCGCGCCCCACATGATGCCGGTGATCAGCGCGACGATGCCGGCGGTGAACCAGACGATGACCCAGATCTGGTTGAGCGAGATGCCGACCGAGAGCGCCGCCTTGTGGCTGTCGGCGACGGCACGCAGGGCGCGGCCGATGCGGGTGTATTGGAAGAACAGGGCGAGCAGTCCGATCATCAGCGAGGCGATGACGGCCGCCGCGATGTCGATCTTCTGGAGCGAGACCAGACCGCCGAGAATCTGCAGGTCGAGCGCGCCCCTTGGCAGATAGAGCTGATCGGCGATCATCTGCTTGGGATTGCCGCCGAACAGCGCCTCGCCGAAGCCGATCAGGAAATAGGTGATGCCGAAGGTCGCCATGAACAGGATGATGTCCGGCTGGTTGACCAGTGGCCTGAGCACGACGCGCTCGATGGCGAGGGCGAGCACGAACATCACGCCGAGCGTCAGGATCACGGCGAGGAAGGCCGGGACGCCCTTCTCGTAGAGGCCGACCAGCGTCAGCGCCGCGAACACCACCATGATGCCCTGGGCGAAGTTGAACACGCCCGAGGCCTTGAAGATCAGCACGAAGCCGAGCGCGATCAGGGCATAGAGCACGCCGGCGACGAGGCCCTCCCAGATCGTCTGCACCAGCAGGTCCGGCGCCTGCGCCATCTGCTGGAAGGGGTCGACGAAGATGGCGTAGAGCGTGTTCGAGGAATCGAAGCGAATGCCGATGGCGAGCGCCGCGACGATCGCGACGAGGACCAGGGCGAACTTGACCAGCGGGCTGGCGAGGAGATTCGGCGCGGGGCGGGTGGCGATGTCGCTCATGGGTTCGCTTCCTTGCGCCTCGACCCAAACGCGCGGTCATCCCGGACAAGCCACGAAGTGGCGCCGATCCGGGATCCATGCCTGAGCCCTTCCGGAAAGGCTCCGGCATGGATCCCGGGTCTGCGCTTCGCTTCGCCCGGGATGACGGCATGGGTTTGAAGACCGGAGAGGCTCATCAATGCGCCACTCCCAGATAGGCGTCGATGACCTTCTGGTCGCGCTTGACCTCGTCGGGCGTGCCGTCGGCGATCTTGCGGCCGTATTCGAGCACGACGACGCGGTCGGAGAGGTCCATCACCACCCCCATATCGTGCTCGATCAAAGCGATGGTTGTGCCGAACTGGTTGTTCACGTCGAGGATGAAGCGGCACATGTCCTCCTTCTCCTCGAGGTTCATGCCGGCCATCGGCTCGTCGAGCAGCAGCAGCTCCGGCTCCATGGCGAGCGCGCGGCCGAGCTCGACGCGCTTCTGCAGGCCGTAGGGCAATTTGCCGACCGGCAGCTTGCGGATGTGCTCGATCTGCAGGAAGTCGATGATGTCCTCGACGACGCGGCGATGCGCGATCTCCTCTTGCATCGCCGGGCCGTGGCGCAGCGCCTGCCAGAAGAAGTTCTTCCGCATCTTGAGGGTGCGCCCGGTCATGATGTTGTCGAGCGTCGACATGCCCTTGAACAGCGCGACGTTCTGGAAGGTGCGGGCGATGCCGCCGGCGGCGGCGCGATGCGGGCGCATCTTGGCGCGGCGCTCGCCCTTGAAGACGACGCGGCCTTCCTGCGGCTGGTAGAAGCCGTTGATGCAGTTGAGCATCGACGTCTTGCCGGCGCCGTTGGGGCCGATGATGGCGCGGATCTCGCCCTTGCGGATGTCGAAGGAGACGTCGGTGATCGCCTTCACGCCGCCGAAGCGCAGCGAGATGTTCTCGACCGAGAGCAGGACCTCGCCCTTCTCGCGGATCGGTGTGCCGGTCACGTTGATAGGTTCCGCGTTCATGCTGCCCTCGCCGAGGCCGGCGCCTCCTGAGCGACGGGATAGGTCCTGGCTTCGCGGACCTTGACGCGGGCCGAGATCACGCCCTTGCGCCCGTCCTCGAAGGTGACCTCGGTCGAGATGTCGGCGGCTTCCGAGCCGTCATAGAGGGCCGTCACCAGCGGGGCGTAGCGCTCGGCGATGAAGCCGCGGCGGACCTTCTGGGTGCGGGTCAATTCGCCGTCGTCGGCGTCGAGCTCCTTGTGCAGGATGAGGAAGCGCTTGATCTGCGCGCCGCCCATCATCGGCTCGTTGGCCAGCGAGCGATTCACCTCGTCGACGTGCCTGGCGATCATGTCGTAGACGAGGTCGTGGCCGGCGAGCTCCTGATAGGAGGCGTAGACGACGTTGTTGCGCTCGGCCCAGTTGCCCACCGCCGTCAGGTCGATGTTGAGCGCGACGGTGACGTAGTCGCGGCCCTGGCCGAAGGCGACCGCCTCCTTGATGTTCGGATAGAATTTCAGCTTGTTCTCGATGTATTTCGGCGGGAAGAGCTCGCCGCTGGCGAGCTTGCCGACATCCTTGGCGCGGTCGATGATCTTGAGGTGGCCGCCCTCGTCGAAGAAGCCGGCATCGCCGGAGCGGACATAGCCGTCGGCCGTCATGGTCTCCGCCGTCTTCTCGGGGTCCTTGTAGTAGCCGCCGAAGATCGAGGGCGAGCGGTAGAGCACCTCGCCATTGTCGTCGATGCGGATCTCGACCAGCGGCGCCGGCTTGCCGACCGTGTCGGCCTTGATCTCGCCGTTCGGCTGCATGGTGATGTAGACCCCGGCCTCGGTCTGGCCGTAGAGCTGCTTCAGGTTGACGCCGATCGAGCGGTAGAAGCGGAAGAGCTCGGGGCCGATCGCCTCGCCCGCCGTGTAGCCGACCTTGATGTTGGTCAGGCCGAAGCGGTTGCGCAGCGGCCCGTAGACCAGGATGTCGCCGAGCCTGTAGAGCAGCCGGCCCTTCAGCGGCACGCTCTCGCCGTTCAGGATCTGCTCGCCATAGCGCTTCGCCACATCGAGGAAATAGTGGAACATCCTGCGCTTCAGGCGGCCCGCATCCTCCATGCGCACCATGGTGATGGTCAGCATCGTCTCGAAGACGCGCGGCGGAGCGAAGGCGTAGGTGGTGCCGACCTCGCGGCGGTCGTCGATGACGGTGTCGGGGCTCTCCGGGCAGTTGACGCAGAAGCCCGCCAGCATCGCCTGCGCATAGGAGAAGACGTGGTCGCCGACCCAGGCGATCGGCAGATAGGCGATGACCTCGTCGCTGTCGTTGAGCCCGTCGAAGCCGCAGCCGATCTCGGCGGCGATCAGGACGTTGTAATGCGAGAGCATCACGCCCTTCGGCCGCCCGGTGGTGCCCGAGGTATAGAGGATGATCCCGAGATCGGAGCCCTGGCCCTGCTCCATCTCGCTCTGGAGCGCGGCCGCGGCCTGCGGGTCCCGCAGCGCCCCGGCGCCGGCCTGCATCACCGCCTCGATGGCGTGGAGCTTGCTGTGGTCGTAGTCGCGCAGGCCCCGCGGCTCGTCATAGAGCATGTGCCTGAGATGCGGCAGGCGGTCGGCGATGGAGAGGATCTTGTCGACCTGCTCCTGGTCCTGCACCACGGCGAAGACGGCTTCGGCATGGTCGAGGACATAGGCCATCTCATCGGCGACGCTGTCGGCATAGACCGGCACGGGGATGGCGCCGAGCCACTGGGCCGCGCACATCGACCAGTAGAGCCGCGGACGGTTGTAGCCGACGATCGCGACCTTCTCGCCGCGCTTCAGCCCGAGATCCTGAAGCCCCTTGGCGAAGCTGCGGACATGATCGGCGACCTCGGCCCAGGTCCAGGACTGCCAGATGCCGAGATCCTTGTGCCGATAGGCCACGCGCCCGGCGCGTTCGCGGGCGTTGCGCAACAGCAATTTCGGAAAGGTATCCGCCTCACCGGCGGTTCCGTTCGCCACGATTGCGTTCTCCCTGTCGAGTCGCCGTCCGTCGCGGCGACTTCAATGCGGGCCGTTGAGGCCTCGTTCTCATGCAAGCCTTGCAGGCGCCCCGCATCTTCGCAAGGAGGTGCTTGACAGACAATTCTCCTTTTGGTGACTATTGTCCCGCCGAAGTTCGCGCCGGAGAATTATTCTCGCGCAACGAGCGCTTTTCCTTCAATCTTTTCAGCCTCTTGGTTCGCCGCTCCGGCGCCGCTTGCTCATGTGCAAAGCCCGCCCTCCGGGAAGGGCGGCGGGCTTTCGGAAACCGGATCGGGCCGGTTCCGTCGCGGTGATGGTGCCGGCGCTGGGCGTGGTGCGGCGGTCCGCGGCGATGGTGCCGGTGGCTGCAGGAGCCATGATGACGATAGACGCGCCGGTGCTCCATGCGGTGGCGCGCCTATGCGGCCGGCAGCTTGTCCAGCGTGGCGCCGAGCGCCGCCGGCGGCGCGCTCTGCGGCGCGGCGCTGGCCGGGCTCGCGGCGAAAGCGGCCAGGGCCGGGCCGGCGGCAATCAGAAGCCTGCGCATCGAACGTTTCTTCCTTGCATCCTTCGGTCCGCGCAGGAAGCAGGCCGGAGCGGAAGGGAGCTGAACGCCGCGTTCGGCCGGCGTTCAGCCGTCGTGGCGGGCGGCTGCCCTCTGCCAGGCGAGCCGGTGCAGTTGCGCCTCGCGCAGGGAGAGGATGCGGACCCTGACCGGCCTGACCGGCTTCATCGCCTCATGCCAGGCCGCCAAGGCGTGCCGGACGATCTGCGCCTGCCGTGCGGCATAGGCCGCCAGCCGGTCGTCGATGCGCTTCACGATCTTTCCCAAAAGGCCGGACATCTCGGTCGATCCTCCTCCGCCCGCGGCGGCTTTCCATATCAACGCGCGAAACGGGATTTGGTGCCGTCGCGCCGTTGCGCAAGCGGCCGGGCATCCCGCCTTGGTCCACCGCTGTGATCTTGCATCGGCTTTTCCCGAAGACCGCGCTCCGCTTTCCGGACCGATGCTCTAGGCTTCGTAGCGGGCCAGCCGCTCGAGGTCGCGAATGGTGACGCTGCCATGGCCGAGCTCGATCAGGCCGAGCGCGGCGAGTTTCGCCAGCCCCTGATTGGCCATCTGCCGCGAGATGCCGGCGAGCATGCCGAGCTCCTCCTGCGAGATCGTCAGGGTCCGGTCGAGATCGGGATAGAGGATCGGGTTGAACAGCCAGGCGAGGTTGCGGGCGAGGCGCCCGGTCGAATCCAGCGTACGCTCCGTCTCCGCCAGCGAAATGAACTGGGCGAGGCGCTCGTTGAACTGGTGGACGAGGAAGCGGTTGAACGCGGCCGAATGCTCGAACAGCCAGAGGAAGGTCGTCCGCCGCATCAGGGCAAGCCGGGTGTCGCGCAGCGCCACCAGCTCGTAGCGCCGCGGTTCCGCCTTGATCACGGTGCCTTCGCCGAACCAGGCGCCGGCGCGCAGCCCGGCCAGCGTCGCCGATTTGCCCGATTTCGAGGTGGTCGCCATCTTGACCAGGCCCTCGGCCACGCCGGTCCAGGATTCCAGCCGGTCGCCGACATGGCAGATCGAGGCGTTTTTGCCATAGCTCTTGAAGGCGATGCCGCGCCGCGCTTCCTCGAACTCGGCCTCCGACAGATCGCGGGACCAGGAGGCGATGGCGCGCAGTTCTTCAGGGGCGATCGAGATGGCGGTGGTTCCGGCAATGGAGCTGCTCGGGGCAGTATGGGCCGCGACGGCATCCCGGCTCAAGTTGGACGAAAGAGGGCGCGGGGCGCCGCACCCTATTCCGCCGCCTGTGGCAGGGCCGCGGCGGAGCCGCTCAGCAGCCGGTCGAGCAGCGCCGCCTCCTCCGCCTTGGCGGCGGCGAGATGGCGCTCCTTGACGTGGCCGAAGCCGCGGATCCTGTCCGGGATCGCCGCGAGCGCGACGCAGAGCGCGTGGTTCTCCGGCGTCAGCCGGGTCAGGAGCTCGTTCAGCAGGGCTTCGTAATCCGCGATCAGCTTGCGTTCGGTGCGGCGCTCCCGCGTGTGGCCGAAGGGGTCGAAAACAGTGCCGCGCAGGCCCTTGAGCTTCGCCAGCAGCGCGAAGGCGCCCATCATCCACGGCCCGAAGCTCAGCTTGCGCGGCAGGCCGGTGTTCGGGTCGCGCCGCGCCAGCAGGGGCGGAGCCAGATGGAACTCGAAACGCAGCTTCCCGCCTCCCGCGCCTTCCGGCTCGAAGGTCGCGGCGACCTGCCGGCGGAAGGCGCCGTCGCTGTAGAGGCGCGCGACCTCGTATTCGTCCTTGTAGGCCATCAGCTTGAACAGGTTGCGCGCGACGGCCTCGCTGAGCCCGCTCTGGCCCGGCGTCACGGCCGCCTCCCGCGTCTGCGCGCGGGCGACGAGGTGGCGGTAGCGGGCGCCATAGGCGGCGTTCTGATAGGCGGTGAGGAAAGCCGCGCGGCGGGCGATGATCTCGTCGAGGCTCTGCGAGAGATGGCGCGCCGCCGTCGGGGCCTTGGCCTGCGCCAGCAGTTCCTCGAGCGCGGCGGGGTCGTGCGCGGCGCGGCGGCCGAGCTCGAAGGCCTCGAGATTCATCGCCACGGCCTCGCCGTTGAGCGTGATCGCCCGGCGCAGCGATTCCCGTGACAAGGGCACGGCGCCGAGCTGCCAGGCATGGCCAAGCATCAGCATGTTGGCGGCGATGGCGTTTCCGAGGAAGGCGACGGCCGCGGCGGTGGCGTCGAGGAAACGGGTGTGGTCGCGCCCCGCCGTAGCGAGGATGGCGCGCTTCAGCCGCTCGGTCGGCAGCGAGAAATCGGCGTTGCGGGTGAAGTCGCCCGGCAGGCTCTCGGCCGTGTTGACGATGACGGTGCCGCCCGCGGGGCGGATCGCGCCGAGCACCTTCTTCGAGCCGGTGACGGTGAGGTCGCAGCCGAGGACGAGGTCGGCCTGTCCCGCCGCGACGCGGATGGCGTGGATGTCCTCCGGCCGGGGCGCGAGCTTGACATGGCTGAAGACGGCGCCGCCCTTCTGGGCGAGGCCGGCCATGTCGATCATGCCGCAGCCCTTGCCTTCGAGATGCGCGGCCATGCCGAGAATGGCGCCGATGGTGACGACGCCGGTGCCGCCGACGCCGGTGACGATGACGGCGAAGCTGCGATCGAGGGCCGGGACGGCCGGTTCGGGGATGTCGCCGGCCGCGAGCGCGCCGGCATCGAGCCGCATCGGCTCGGCCTTTTTCGGCCTGGCGCCGTGGACGGTGACGAAGGAAGGGCAGAAACCCTTCACGCAGGAGAAATCCTTGTTGCAGTTCGACTGGTCGATCTGGCGCTTGCGGCCGAATTCGGTTTCCAGCGGCTGCACCGAGACGCAGTTGGACTGCACGCCGCAATCGCCGCAGCCCTCGCAGACAAGTTCGTTGATGATCACGCGCTTGTCGGGATCGGGATAGGCGCCGCGCTTGCGGCGCCGGCGCTTCTCGGTGGCGCAGGTCTGGTCGTAGAGCAGGAGAGAGACGCCGGAGGTCGCCGCCAGCTCGCGCTGGACGGCGTCGAGCTCGTCGCGGTGGTGCAGCGTGGTTCCGGCCGGCCATTGCGTGGTGGCGGGGTATTTGCCGGGTTCGTCGGTGACGACGGCGATGCGCTTCACGCCCTCGGCCGCGACCTGGCGGGCCATCTGGTCGGGCGAGAGATGGCCTTCCGCCTGCTGGCCGCCGGTCATGGCGACGGCGTCGTTGTAGAGCAGCTTGTAGGTGATGGTGACGCCGCTGGCGACGGCCCAGCGGATCGCGAGCGAGCCGGAATGGGTGTAGGTGCCGTCGCCGAGATTCTGGAAGACGTGCCCGCGCGTCGAGAACGGCGCCTCGCCGATCCAGTTGGCGCCCTCGCCGCCCATCTGGGTGAAGCCGGCGGTGTCGCGGTCCATCCAGAGCGACATGAAATGGCAGCCGATGCCGGCATAGGCGCGCGAGCCCTCGGGCACCACGGTCGAGGTATTATGCGGGCAGCCCGAGCAGAAATAGGGCGTGCGCCGCGCGATCTCCTGCGCCTCGGCGAGCCGTCCCTGGGCCTTGGCGATCTCCTCCAGGCGCGCGCGGAGGGCCGGGTCGTCGCGGTATTGCAGCAGGCGCGCGGCGAGCGCGATGGCGATGTCGTTGGGGTCGAGCGCGCCATGGGGCGGGAAGAGCCATTCGCCGTTCTCGTCCTTCTTGCCGACGATCATGGGCTGGTGCGGCGTGCCGTAGAGCTCCTCGCGAAGCTGGACCTCGATCAGCGAGCGCTTCTCCTCGACGACCATGACGAGGTCGAGGCCCTTGGCGAAATCCTTCAGCTCCTGCGGGTCGAGCGGCCAGGGGCAGGCGAGCTTGAACAGGCGGATGCCGAGATCGTTGGCGCGGACCTCGTCGAGGCCGAGATCCTCGAAGGCCTGGCGGACGTCGAGATAGGATTTGCCGACGGTGATGATGCCGAGGCGCGGCGCCTGGCCGCCGGAGGTGATCGTCTGGTTCAGCCGGTTGGCGCGCAGATAGGCCAGGACCGCCTCGCGCTTGTCGATATGCAGCCGGCGCTCCTGCGCGATGAAGTCGAGCTCGCGGCGGATACTCAAACCACCCGGCGGCATGGCGAAATCGGTCGGCGTGACGATCTTCACGCGGTCGAGCGCGCCGTCGACCGAGGCGGTCGATTCGATGTTGTCCTTGACGCATTTGATGCCGACCCAGACCGAGGCGAAGCGCGAGAGCGCGATGCCGTGCAGGCCGTAATCGATGATCTCTTGCACGCCGGCCGGGTTGAGGATCGGCATCATCCGGTCGACCAGGACGAATTCGGTCTGGTGGGCGTTGGTCGAGGATTCGGCGGTGTGGTCGTCGCCCATCAGGCAGATCACGCCGCCATGGGGCGAGGTGCCGGCCATGTTGCCGTGGCGGAAGACGTCGCCGGAGCGGTCGACGCCCGGCCCCTTGCCGTACCAGAGCGCGAAGACGCCGTCATATCGGCCCTCGCCCTGCAATTCGGCCTGCTGCGAGCCCCAGACCGCCGTGGCGGCGAGGTCCTCGTTCAGCCCGGGCTGGAAGACGATATGCGCCGCCTTCAGCGCCTTGCCGGCGCGCATGAGCTGCTGGTCGAGCCCGCCGAGCGGCGAGCCGCGATAGCCCGAGACGAAGCCGGCGGTGTTCAGCCCGGCCTGCCGGTCGCGCTCGCGCTGCATCAGCAGCATGCGGGTGACGGCCTGGGTCCCGGTGAGGAAGACCTCGCGCTTGGCCAGGTCGTATTTGTCGTCGAGCGCGACGGGGCGGAGCCCATCCGCTCCGGCGCCGGAACTGCGCGTTGCCTCGGCCATGGCCGGCCTCCCGATCAACGTTCCCTCGGGCCGGTTGATCCGGCCTCGCGACCTGTCTCGCTGCAAGATATGTCAGCAAGGCTGACATGGTTGCCGGTGGCGGTCAATCAGATTGGCATTGTTCCAGTTTTTCTCCGCGGGTCCAGGCTTGCCGGCGCGGGCCGGGCTGCGCGAAATGCCTGCGCCGCGATTTGGCCCCGATTCGCGGCGATGGCTTCGCGGCCCGGTCGCGCGATCGTCGCGCGGCGGCCGTATCGCTCTCGGCCCCGGATCTGTGGAGGATACCGTTCTTGACGGGACGCGCGCTTCTTTCGGCCCTGTCGGGCATCGGCCTGCTCTGCGCCTTCCTGGCCGGGCCGGCACAGGCGCATCCGCATGTCTGGGTGAAGGCCAAGGCCGAGATCCTGTTCGCGCCTGACGGCAGGGTGCGGGCGATCCGCCACCACTGGAGCTTCGACGAGGCCTATTCGGCCTATATCACTCAGGGGCTCGACAAGAACGGCGACGGCAAGCTGACGCCGGACGAGCTGGCCGAGCTCGCCAAGGTGAACATGGATTCGCTGCCCGAGGTCGAGTTCTTCACCATCGCCAAGATCAATGGCCGCAAGCAGGAATTCGGCACGCCGGACGAGGCCGGCCTCGTCTTCGACAACAAGATCCTGACGCTGACCTACACCCTGCCGCTGAAGAACCCGCCGCCGAAGAGCCGTTCCTTCGGCATCGAGATCGGCGACCCGACCTATTTCGTCGCCTTCGAGATCGTCGAAGCGCCGGACGCCGTGGTGACGCGCGATGCGCCGGCCGGCTGCATCGTCCGGGTCAACCGCCCGCCGAAGCTCGACGACGACGTGGCGCAGAAGCTGGCGCAGGAGGACATCACCGCGACGCCCGACATGAGCGGCTACGAGGTCACGACCCGGGCGCTGGTGGCATGTCCCTGAACCCGGCTGAGAGCGCGATGCCGGTCGGGCCGGGCTGGGTGCGCCGCGCGCTGCTCTGCGCCTTGGCCCTGGCCGTCGTCGCCGGCGGACTCGCGCTGCTCGCTTTCGCCGTCTCGCTCTGGAGCCCGCCGGCGCCGCCGCCGCCGCGCAACCCGTTCGGGACCGCGCTGCCGCGCGAGGCCCTGCCCTCGACGACCGGCATCGGCGCGGTGCTGATCGCCTGGCAGTCGAGCTTCTACCGGGAGCTCACCGCGACGCTGAAGGCGATCGCCCAGACGCCCGCCGCGATCTGGGGGCTGCTCGGCCTCTCCTTCGGCTACGGCGTCTTCCACGCGGCCGGCCCCGGCCATGGCAAGGCGGTGATCTCCGGCTACATCGTCGCCGACAACCGCAGCCTCGGGCGCGGGCTGGTGCTCAGCTTCGCGGCGGCGATCCTGCAGGCGCTCGTCGCCATCGCGATCGTCTCGGTCGCGACGCTGATCTTCCGCACCACGGCGGCGCAGATGAACATGGCGACCAGCGCCATCGAGCAGGGCAGCTTCCTGCTCGTCGCGCTGGTCGGCCTGCTGGTGCTCTGGCGCAAGGCGGGCAGCTTCGCCGCGCTCGGGCAGGACGGCGCCGCGCATGACGCGTCCTGCGACCATGTCCACCTGCCGGATGCGCAGGAGATCGCCCGCCTCCGGGACTGGCGCGACATGGCCGGCGTCGTTCTCGCGGCCGGCTTGCGGCCCTGCGCGGGGGCGCTGATCATCCTCGTCTTCGCCGCGACGCAGGGGCTCTACTGGGCCGGCATCGCCGCCGCGCTCGCCATGGGGCTCGGCACGGCGATCACGACGGGGGCGCTGGCGGCGCTCGCTGTCTTCTTCAAGTTCGCGGCGCTGAAATTCGCCAGCGGCGGCAGCCTGCGCTCGGTCCGGCTGCTCGCCGGGCTGGAACTGCTCGCCGCCGCCTTCGTCGCGGTGCTCGGCGCCGCGCTCTTCGCCGGCCTCTGGATCGGCGGGATGGGGAGCTGAGCGCTCAGCGCGCCGCTGCCTCGTAGACGAACAGCGTCGACTTGTCGTCGTCCGGCATGAAATAGGCCCGCACGCCCTCTGCCGCAGGCTCGACCCAGAACGGATTCTGGGTCATCGGCAGGCCCGAGGGCGCCCAGAGCTCGACCGGGAGCTGGTAGACGGGCCGGTTGTCGCGCAGGTCGACGATCTCGAGCCCGCCCAGCCGGAAGAGGGGGGCGTCGGGGCCGGTGCGGTAAGTGTTGAGGCCGGAGCAGAGCATCCGGCCGCGGCCGATGAAATGGCAGTCCTGGTAGTCGATGTAGAGCGCCGGATTGGCGACGCGCAGCGCCTCGGGAGCCGCATCGGCATTGGTGATCCGGCCCTCGGCGTCGAGCGGCCATTTGTAGAAGCGCCGCGAGCCCCAACTGACGCCGTGGAGCGAAGCGTCGTCGGTGTTGTGGACGATGCCGCCGATGTGATCCTTGAAGCGGAAGACCTCGGTCGCCTTCATCGTCGTCGGATCGACCTTGTAGATGATCGAATGGCTGTTGGGCCGGTATTCGGCCACAGGCACCCAGATGTGCCGGCCGTCATAGTCGATGCCGCCGGGATGGTAGATCGATCCCTCGCCCAGCGTGAGGTCGGCCAGCAGGCGGCCTTCGGCGTCAAACTTGAAGAGATGGCCGACGCCCTCGCCGGTGTCGCGGTCATAGCCGTTCTGAGGGGAGGGGAAACGGTTCGTCTGCTTGCGGATGTCGACGGAGGAGACGAAGAAGGCGTCGCCGACCTTGACCATGCCCTGAGGGTGGAATGTCGGAAACTGCAGCGTCACCGCCGCCTTCCGCTGCCATTGCGTCGCGCGCGTCAGCTTCGGGACGAGATCGTCGAGGGCCGGGTCGGCGGCGAGGCCCGCGTTGGCGGTCAAAAGGGCGGCTGCGAGCAGTCCGGTCGCGAGGTTCGTCTTCATCGGGCTCTCCCAGGTTGCGACGACGCCATGCCGGCGTTCTTTTTCAGTTTGATGATCGACGGCCCCGCGGAGGCGGCCTCCCCGGACACAGCGATGCACCGGCCTCGATATCGAGCCGGCTCAGGATAGCAGTTTCGGCGCCAATGTCGCCTGTCGCGCGGCCGGCCGCGGTCGCGCCGATGCGCGAAGCCGGGCTGGAACCGGCTTCGCGGCTCGTCCTGCTCTCAGGCGATCCTGACCCGCGTGGCGTGCTCATAGGCGAGCGCGAAGGCGATCAGCGAGCTGTCGGAGCCCCGCGGGCCGATCAGCGAGAGGCCGAGCGGCGCGCCTTCCCGCTGCGCGACCGGAATCGTCACCTGCGGAAAACCGGAGAGCCCGGCGAGGCAGAGCAGTCGCAGCGCCCGGTTGCGGAAGTCCTCGAGCTCGGCCTCCTCGGCGCTGACCAGGGGCGCGATGTCCGGCACCGTCGGCAGGATCAATACGCCGTCCTGGCCGAGCAGCCGGGCCAGCCGCGCCCGGAACGTCTTCCGCACCGCCTCGCCCCTGGCGTATTCGGCGTCCGTCACCGCCCGGGAGAAGGCGAAGCGCTCCCTGACGCCCGGCCCGAGCGGCGGGGCGAAGCGCTCGATCATCGGGCCGTCCGCGATCCAGGCCTCGCGGCCCTGGATCCAGCGGAACGCCCAGTAGAGCGCGTCGATGTCGCGGGCGACCTTCAGGCTCTCCGGCTGGCCGACGCTCGGCAGGGCGCGCTGGACGACGTTGCGCAGGATCGTCTCGGCCTCCGGCACGGCCTGGGCGAACATGTCCTCGGCGAGGAGAAGCCGCGGCGTGGCGGGCAGCTCCGTCCGGTCCCGGCCCAGCAGGACATGGCCGACGCGGGCGAAGGTCTCGCCGTCGCGGGCGAACCAGCCCGGCGTGTCGAGGCTCGCCGCGAGCGGCCAGACCCGCTTCAGCGAGAGCCGTCCATGTGTCGGGCGGATGCCGAAGAGCCCGCCATAGCTCGCCGGCGCGCGGACCGAGCCGCCCGTGTCGGAGCCGAGCGCGATATCGGCGAGGCGGCCGGCGACCGCCGCCATCGAGCCGCAGGAGGAGCCGCCGGCGATGCGGGACGGCGCGGCCGGATTCACCGGGGCGCCGAAATGCGCGTTCTTGCCGTTGAGCGAGAAGGCGAGCTCGTCGGTATGGGTCTTGCCGACGAAACGAGCGCCGGCGCGCAGCAGCTCCTTCACGATCGGCGCGGTCTTGGCCTTGATGCCGGACTGCGCCAGCACCATCGGCGAGCCGGCGCCGGTCGGGTAGCCCTTGACGTCGAACAGGTCCTTCACCGCCAGGGTGAGGCCCGCGAGCGCGCCGGTCGGGCTGTGCCGCACCGGCGCGTCCGGATAGGGCAGGAAGCAGCGGAACGGGTCGTCATAGGTCATCGCGTCAGATCCCCCTCGCATCGCCGTCCGAGCGCGGATCATGCACCGCCTCGACCGGGCCGCGGGCCTGCTTCACCAGCATGCCGGCATGGCCGAAACCCTCGGAATAGGCGGCGCCGCTCTCCTCGACCGGGTGGCCGGCCGCAGCGAGCCGCGCCAGCAGGCCGGGGTCGAAGCGGCTTTCGACCCGCAGCGCGGTGGAGGCCGAGCCCCAGGTCCGGCCGAACAGCCAGCGCGGCGCGTCGACCGCATCTGCAAGGCTCTGGCCGAGGCGGTAGCGCGTCAGGATCTGCGCCTGGAACTGCGGCTGGCCGTCGCCGCCCATCGCGCCATAGGCGAGGATGCGCCCGTCCTCGAAGCGGGCGAAGGCCGGGTTCAGCGTGTGGAAGGGCTTGCGGCCCGGCATCAGCGGGTTGGCCGAAGCCCTGTCGAGCGAGAAGGAGGTGCCGCGGTTCTGCCAGTGGATGCCGGTCGCCGGCAGCACGCAGCCCGAGCCGTATTCCCAGTAGACCGACTGGATGTAGGAGACGGCGAGGCCCCTGCCGTCGATGGCGCCCATCCAGACCGTGTCGCCATGGCTCTGCTGAACCGGCCAGGGCGCGGCGCGCCCGGCGCCGATCGCCGCAGCCTCGCGCGCCAGCGCCGCCTCGCCGAGAAAGCGCGCCGGGTCGCCGGCGGCATGGGCGGGGTCGGTGACGTGGCGGTCGCGGATGGCGAGGGCGCGCTTCGTCGCCTCGATCAGCCCATGATGGTGCTCGAAGGAATCGAGCCCGGCCCGGCCGAGCCGCTCGAACAGGCCGAGGATGAGCAATGCCGCGAGGCCCTGCGTCGGCGGCGGCAGGTTCCAGACGGTGAGGCCGGGCAGGGCGAGCGAGAGCGGCGCGACGGAGCGGGCGCGGTAGCGTTCGAGATCCGCGCGGGTCACGGGGGCGCCGAGGCGTTCGAGATCGGCGGCGATCTCGCGGCCGACATCGCCGCGGTAGAAATCGTCGAGCCCGGCATCGGCGAGCTGCTGCAGCGTCTCCGCCTGCGCCGGCATCTTGCGCCGCGTGCCGGGCTTGGGCGCTTCGCCCTCCGGCCAGAAGGTCTCCAGGAAGCCCGGCGCCGCTTTCAGCGCTTCCAGCTCATGGGGCTTGCCGGCGCATTCCGACGCCGAGATGGCATAGCCCTCGCGGGCATGGCGGATCGCATCGGCCAGCAATTCGCGCGGCGGCAGGCGCCCCCCCAGCGCGGCGGCGAGGTCGAGGGCGAGGCGCCAGCCGCCGACGGCTCCCGCGACCGTCAGCGCGGCTTCGGGTCCGCGCGCCGGGATGCCGTTATGGCCCTTGGCGCGATAACGCTCGATCGTCGCCAGCGACCCGGCCGCTCCGCAGGCCTCGATGCCGTGCATCCGGCCGCCGGGCTCATGGACCAGCCAGAAGCCGTCGCCGCCGATGCCGTTCATATGCGGATAGACCACCGCGATCGTCGCCGCCATGGCGACCATCGCCTCGATGGCGTTGCCGCCTTCGGCCAGGATGGCGCGGCCAGCCTCGGAGGCGAGGTGGTGGGGCGCCGCAACCGCGGCCGAAGCGAAGGCAGGCGTCTCGATCATCAGGACTTTGCAATCTCCCGGGCCATCCCCATCTGGCCGAAAGGCGCCAGTCGGGCGCGATTTTGTTGCATGGAGCGGCAGGCTCCGCTAGGTGCGTTGAGCGCATGGCCCCGAGACGGGGTGCGCGCGGAATGTGCCTGCAGGAAGCAGGCATGCGAAGGAAGGACAGCATGGCCGGACGGCACACCAACTGGCGCAGCCTGACCATCGTGGTTTCGCTCGGCATCCTGATCGCGGTCGAATTGTTCGGCGTTGCGCTCGCCGCCGGCTGGGCCATCGCCGGCCTGTTCGAGCTCGGCACGATATTCGAATATATCATGATGGCGGTGTTCTCGATCTTCGCCGCCTATGGCATGGTCAATCTGATGCGCCGGGTCCTGAAGATCGAACATCTGACCACGGTCGACTGAAGCTGCCCGCGCGATCACGCAACGCCGCCGTCATTCCGGGGCATCGCATAGCGATGAGCCCGGAACCCATGAACACCGTCCTGCCCTGTTGAGCGCCCCTTCGGAACAGCCTTCCCTGGCCGCCGCGGTGTTCATGGGTTCCGGGCTCGGCCCTACGGGCCGCCCCGGAATGACGGCGTGATTTCACGCTATCGGTCCCGTTTACCGGCAGATCTTCAGCGTGACCGGATCGGCCTCGGCCGGCAGGTAAGCGCCCATCGGCTTGCAGGCGCCGTCCATGCAGATGCGCCAGTCGGCGGTGGCGCCGGAGCGGCGCATCACCACCTCGCGCAGCGCCGGCAGGTCCGGATGCCAGCGCCAGAAGCCGTTGATCAACTGCGCGCCGTCGGGCGGGTCCATGCCGGCGCCGGAGCCCTCGATCCGGGCCTCGACCAGCGCGAGCCCTTTCGGCGTCTCGCGCCAGACTTCCTCCCATAGCGTCTTCTGCACCGAATGACGCCAGCCGAGCGTGATCTCGCCATGGCCCAGCGCCACGACGAGCGCGCCGGCCGCGAGGCACAGGCTCATGCCGGCGCGGGCGCGGCGTTGCGCGCGGCGAACCAGTGACGCAGGACGATCGCCGCCGCCAGCAGATAGCCGAGCGGGTCGCTATAGGCGAACTCGCCGAAAAGCATGACCGCCGCGACGAAGCACAGCACCCGCTCGATCAGCGTCAGCCGCCCGAAAAGGTAGCCGATCGCCACCATGCCGAAGAGGCCGATCGCGACCGAGGCCTTGAAGGTGGCGTAGATCACCGCCGGCCAGAAGCCGATGACATTGGCCATCGGATCGCCCGGCTGAAGCATCAGCGCCGGCGCATAGACCGCGATGAAGGGGATGACGTAGCCGGCGAGCGCGACGCGCATCGCCTCCCAGCCGATCTTGTCGGGGTTTTCCTTGGCGATCGGCGCGGCGGCGAGCGCGGCGAGCGCCACCGGCGGCGAGAGATCGGCCATGATGCCGTAGTAGAAGGCGAACATGTGGCTGACGATCAGCGGCACGCCGAGCTTCTCCAGCGCCGGGGCGGCGAGCGCGGCGACGATGATGTAGGTCGGGATCGTCGGGATGCCGGTGCCGAGCAGGATCGAGAGGATCATCGTCAGGATCAGGGCGAGGAACAGGCTCGACTGGCCGAGCCCGATGATCCAGGCGCCGAAGGTGGTGCCGATGCCGGTCTGCGTCATCAGCCCGATGATGGTGCCGACGATGGCGCAGGCGATGCCGACCGGCAGCGCCGTCTTGGCGCTGTCGGCGAGCGCATCGCGGCTGATCGCCAGCGTCGTGCGCCCGCCCAGGGTGAAGGCGTTGGCGAGCACCAGCAGCGCGATCAGCCCCGCGACATAGCGGATGTCGAGCCCTTCGCGGAAGAGCGCGGCGGCAATGAGCCCGAGCCCGATCCAGAAGACGATGCGCAGGGTCTGCGTGCTCAGGCCCGCGGCGAAGCCGGCGCCGAGCAGCAGCCCGACGGTGAGCGCCAGGCCCATCGTGCCGGCGAAGAGCGGCGTGAAGCCATGGAACAGCATGACGACGAGTACGGCGAGCGGCAAGGCGAGATACCAGCGCTCGCGCAGCGCCTTGAGCGGGCTCGGCAGCAGCGCCCGCTCGACGCCCTTCAGCCCGTATTTGCCGGCCTCCAGATGCACCATCCAGAAGGCCGAGGCGAAATAAAGGATCGCGGGAATCGCGGCCGCCTTGACGATCTCGGCGTAAGGAACGCCCAGCGTCTCGGCCATGATGAAGGCGACGGCGCCCATCACCGGCGGCATGATCTGGCCGCCCATCGAGGCGGTGGCCTCGACGCCGGCGGCGAAGGCGCGCCGGTAGCCGAACTTGATCATCAGCGGGATGGTGAACTGCCCCACGGTGACGACATTGGCGACGCCGGAGCCGGAGATCATGCCCATCAGGCCGGAGGAGAACACCGCGACCTTGGCCGGGCCGCCGCGCGTGCCGCCGAAGATGCCGAGCGAGACGTCGTTGAAGAGATGGATCATCCCGGCCTTTTCGAGGAAGGAGCCGAAGACGATGAACAGGAAGATATAGGTGGCGGAGACGTAGATCGGCGTGCCGTAGAAACCCTCCGTGCCATAGGAGAGATGGCCGATGATCTGGTCGAAGCCGTAGCCGCGATGGTTGAAGGGCGCCGGCAGGTACTGTCCGAAGAACCAGTAGAGCAGGCAGATTCCGCACATGATCGGCAGGGCATTGCCCATCAGCCGGCGCGCCGCCTCGAAGATCAGCACGATCAGCAGCGTGCCGACGACGAGGTCCATCGTGGACGGATCGCCGTCGCGCAGGATCAGGTCGCTGTAGAAGACCCATTGATAGAGGCCGACGCCGAAGCCGACGAGGCCCAGGATCCAGCCGAGAGCCCGGCCGGCCGCGTTGCGCGCCTTGAAATTGGCGATCAGGCCGAAGGTCAGCAGCAGCAGGAAGCCGACATGGATGCCGCGGGCCGCCTGGCTCGGCAGGATGTTCCAGGCCGAGATCAAGATCTGGAAGGCGGCGAAGGCGAGGCCGACGACATAGGCGAGGATGCCCCAGCCGCCGGGGCCGAAACCGGGCGGGAAGCCGTGCTCGAAATTGTCGAGATCGGCATGCGCGACCTCGCCCGGCCTGGCGCCGGAGAGGGCTTCCAACTGGTCGGTTTCGGCGGTGGTGGTCATCGTCCAGATCCTGCCGGTGTCATGGTGTCGCCCCGCATCTGCGCCGCAGCGTTGCACGCTGCGGCGCGCACGGGATGACGCGCTTCATGCACGCCTTTACGAGCCGACCTTCAGGCCCTTTTCCTTGAAGTACCGGGCCGCGCCCGGATGCAGCGGCACCGGCATGCCCTCGAGCGCCTTGTCGAGCTTGATCTCCTTGCCGGCCGCATGGGAGGCGGCGAGATCGCCGAGATTCTCGAAGATGTTCTTGGTCATCTGATAGACCAGATCCTCCTTCACGCCTTCATGGGTGACGAGGTAGTTGACCACGGCGGCCGTGTTCACCGCGGCAGTCTGGCCGGTATAGGTGTCTGCCGGAATGGTCGCGCTGACGAAGGGGGCGCCGGCCTTGTCGATCACCGCCTTCGGCACCTCGACGACGTTGATCTCGACCGAGGTGGCGAGGTCGCGCAGCGAGGCGACGCCGAGGCCGGCCGATTGCAGCGTGGCGTCGAGCTGGCGGTTCTTCATCAGCTCGACCGACTCGGCGAAGGGCAGGTATTCGACCTTGCCGAGGTCCTTGTAGGAGAGCCCCGCCGCGGCGAGGATGGCGCGGGCATTGAGTTCGGTGCCCGATTTCGGCGCGCCGACCGAGAGGCGCTTGCCCTTGAGATCGGCGAGCGTCTTGATGCCGCTCTCCTTCGAGGCGACGATCTGGACATAGTTGGGATAGATCGCGCTGATGCCGCGCAGCTTCTTCAACGGGGCCTTGAAGCCGGCTTCCTCATCGCCCTTCCAGGCGGCGTCGAGCGAGTCGCCGAGCGTGAAGGCGATCTCGCCGCGGCCCTGCTGCAGCAGCACGAGGTTCTCGACCGAGGCCTTGGTCGCCTGCACGGTCGGGCGGACATTCGGGATCTTCTCGCCATAGATCTTCGAGAGCGCGACGCCCATCGGGTAATAGACGCCCGAGGTGCCGCCGGTGAGGATATTGATGAACTCCTGGGCGCGGGCGCCCGCCGGCGCGGCAACGAGGAGAACAGCGGCGGCAAGACCGGCGAGGCGCCGGGCACGGAACAGCGTTTTCATGAGAAACTCCCTGGACGGCCCCGGCTTGAGCGGCCGGTTTGCCTGACGTTGTAGAGCAGGTTCGCCGCGAAGGAAAAGCGCAAGACTTCGCTTTCTCTTTCGTCTTTAGCCCAATCGGCGAGCGCTGCCGGCTTTCGACCATGCGCGGAGAGCCGGTGGGATCGAGCCGCGGCGCCGCGGCCGGATGCCGGCGTGCATAAGCCTGCGAAGTCCGCTTGTGCCGGCCTCGATGTAATATTATATCGTCGCACATGGCTCACGCGCACGACCATGGCCACAGTCACGCCGGCTTGCACGCCGTCTCGGAGGATCCGGGCTGGTCGCTGCTGCGTCTGTCGGCCTGGAGCCGCGTGGGGCTGGCCGGTATCGTCGTCGCGCTGCTGTGGATCGCGACGTTGGCCGTGATCGTCTGAGAGGGAAGTCCGCGTTGTCCGCCATTCGCCTCACCGATCTGACGCTCGGCTATGACCGCCACCCGGCGGTGCATCATCTCTCCGGCGAGATCGCGGCGGGGAGCCTGATCGCCATCGTCGGGCCGAACGGCGCCGGCAAGTCGACGCTGCTCAAGGGCATCACCGGCACGCTCGCCCCGCTTTCCGGCGGCATTGCCCTCGCCAAGGGCAAGCGGCTGGCCTATCTGCCGCAATCGGCCGAGCTCGACCGCTCCTTTCCGATCCATGTCTACGATCTCGTCGCGATGGGCCTGTGGAACCGGGCCGGCATCTTCGGACGCATCGGCGCGGCGGCCGCCCACAAGGTCGAGCATGCCATCGCCGCCGTCGGCCTGACGGGCTTTGAGCGCCGGCCGATCGGCACGCTCTCCGGCGGGCAGATGCAGCGCGCGCTCTTCGCCCGGCTCCTGCTGCAGGACGCCGAAATCATCCTGCTCGACGAGCCCTTCACCGCGATCGATGCGCGCACGACCGCCGACCTGCTGGCGCTGGTGCGGCGCTGGCATGGCGAGAGCCGCACCGTCGTCGCCGTGCTGCACGACATGGAGACGGTGCGCCGAGCCTTCCCGCAGACGCTGCTGCTGGCGCGCGAGGCCGTGGCCTGGGGCGCGACCGCCGATGTGCTGACGCCGGAGAACCTGCTCGCGGCGCGGCGCATGGTCGAATCCTTCGACAGCCACGCCGCTCCCTGCCGTCGCGACGCGGCCTAAGACAGTCTCGGCGATCCGGTTTTCCGTCATTGCGAGCGCAGCGAAGCAATCCAGGAGGATTGGGTGAGATGTTGGACCCAGTCCTCCTGGATTGCTTCGTCGCTTCGCTCCTCGCAATGACGTCGCTGCGATCGGCCGCTGGATAGCTGACTCCATGCTCTACGATCTCTTCATCGGCCCCTTCGCCGAATTCGATTTCATGCGTCGTGCGCTCGTCGGCGTGATGGCGCTGTCGGTCTCCGGCGCGCCGATCGGCGTCTTCCTGATGCTCCGGCGGATGAGCCTCACCGGCGACGCCATGGCGCATGCCATCCTGCCCGGCGCGGCGCTGGGCTATCTCGTCGCCGGCTTCTCGCTGCCGGCGATGACCATCGGCGGGCTTGCGGCCGGCTTCGCCGTGGCGCTGCTGGCCGGCGCCGTGGCGCGGGCGACGGTGCTGAAGGAGGACGCCTCGCTCGCCGCCTTCTATCTGATCTCGCTGGCGCTCGGCGTCACCATCGTCTCGCTGCGCGGCTCGGCCATCGATCTGCTGCACGTCCTCTTCGGCAATGTGCTGGCGCTCGACGACGGCGTGCTGATCCTGCTCGCGGGCGTGGCGACCGTCTCGCTCCTGGCGCTGGCGGCGCTTTACCGGCCGCTGGTGCTGGAATGCGTCGATCCCGGCTTCCTGCGCTCGGTCAGCCGCTCGGGCGGCTTCGTGCACCTCACCTTCCTCGCCCTCGTCGTGCTCAACCTCGTCGCGGGCTTCAACGCGCTCGGCACGCTGCTGGCCGTCGGCATGATGATGCTGCCCGCCGCCGCCGCCCGCTTCTGGACCGCCGACATCACCCGGCTGCTCATGCTCGCCGCCGGCTTCGGCATGCTCTCCGGCTATGCCGGCCTCGTCGTCTCCTATGCCGCCGGTTCGAGCCTGCCGGCGGGGCCTGCGGTCATCCTGGCGGCGGGCGTGGTCTATCTCCTGTCGCTCCTGCTCGGCTCGCAGGGCGGTCTTGCGCGGCGTGCCTTGATCTGGTCACATCTCGAACGGTAGAAACGTTATATCGTTTCATTCCGAGCGGAGACCACCATGCCCAATCGTCGCGACCTCGCCGCCTATCTCGCTGCCGGGCTTGCCCTCGCCATGCTCCCTTCGGCGGCTTTCGCGCAGGAGAAGCTGCCGGTGGTGGCGAGCTTCTCGGTGCTTGCCGATTTCGTGAAGCAGGTCGGCGGCGACCGCGTCGGCGTGACGACGCTGGTCGGCCCGGACGGCGACGCGCATGTCTACTCGCCTACGCCGGCCGACGCCAAAGCCCTCGCGGCGGCGAAGCTCGTCGTCGTGAACGGCCTGCATTTCGAGGGCTGGCTGCCCCGGCTGGTCAAATCCTCCGGCACCAAGGCGCCGCTGGCCGAGGCGACGAAGGGCATCACGCCGCTGGCGGCCGATGACGATCACGAGGATCACGGCAAGGCGGGCCATGGTCATGCGCATGGCCATGACGATCCGCATGCCTGGCAGAGCATCGCCAACGCCAAGGTCTACGTCGCCAATATCCGCGATGCGCTGAGCGCCGCCGACCCGGCCGGCAAGGCGGCCTATGAGGCCAATGCCGCGGCCTATCTCGCCCAGCTCGATGCGCTCGAAGGCGAGGTCAAGGCGGCGGTGGCGCGCATCCCGGCCGAGCGGCGCAAGGCGATCACCACCCATGACGCCTTCGGCTATTTCGTGAAGGCCTACGGCATCGACTTCATCGCGCCGCAGGGCGTCTCGACCGAGGCCGAGGCCTCCGCCAAGGACGTCGCCCGCATCATCCGGCAGGTGAAGACGCAGAAGATCCCGGCCGTCTTCCTCGAGAACGTCACCAATCCCCGCCTGGTCGAGCAGATCGCGCGCGAGAGCGGCGCCAAGGTCGGCGGCAAGCTCTATTCCGACGCGCTCTCCGACGCCAGCGGGCCGGCGGGGACTTACATCCGGATGATGAAGCACAATATAAGCGAGATCGAGAAGGCGCTCGCCGCCGGCCCGGCCTAAGGGCTTTCGCGTGAACCGCCGGTCATCCCGGGCGACTGCAGGTCGACCGGGGATCCTTGCCTGAACCGTTCCGGCACGGATCCCCGGTCTCCGCTGCGCTCCGGCCGGGATGGCCCAGGTCGTTCGCCCGCAAGGCCGAGGACGGATTTGCGATCAGGAAATCAGGTCAGACCATGTCCGAAAAAATCCCCGTCACGGTGCTCACCGGCTATCTGGGCGCCGGCAAGACCACGCTTCTGAACCGCATCCTCACCGAGGATCACGGCAAGAAGTTCGCCGTCATCGTCAACGAGTTCGGCGAGGCGGGCATCGACGGGGACCTCGTCGTCGGCGCCGACGAGGAAGTGTTCGAGATGAACAACGGCTGCATCTGCTGCACCGTGCGCGGCGACCTGATCCGCATCCTCGACGGGCTGATGAAGCGCAAGGGCAAGTTCGACGCGATCATCGTCGAGACCACCGGCCTCGCCGATCCGGCGCCGGTCGCCCAGACCTTCTTCGTCGACCAGGATGTCGGCGACGCCACCCGCCTCGACGCCGTCGTCACCGTCACCGACGCCAAGTGGCTGAAGGACCGGCTGAAGGACGCGCCCGAGGCGAAGAACCAGATCGCCTTCGCCGACGTCATCATCCTCAACAAGACCGACCTGGTGACGCCGGAGGAGCTGGCCGAGGTCGAGGCGGCGATCCGCGCCATCAACCCCTATGCCAGGCTGGAGAAGGCCGAGCGCTGCAATGTCGAGATCGCGGCCCTGCTCGACCGCAAGGCCTTCGATCTCGACCGTATCCTCGACATCGAGCCGGACTTCCTCGAGGCCGGCCATCACCATCACCATGCCGAGGATGTGCGCTCGATCTCGCTGACCGTGCCGGGCGACGTCGATCCCGAGAAGTTCATGCCCTGGATCAACGACATCGCCCAGATCCAGGGGCCGAACATCCTGCGCTCCAAGGGCATCCTCGCCTTCAAGGACGAGCCGCGCCGCTTCGTCTTCCAGGGCGTGCACATGATCCTCGACGGCGACCTCCAGCGCGACTGGAAGCCCGGCGAGAGGCGCGAGAGCCGCCTCGTCTTCATCGGGCGCGGGCTCAACGAGAACGAATTGCGCAAGGGCTTCGAAGCCTGCGCGGCGTGAGGGGTCATCCACTGCCGTCATTCCGGGGCTTCGCGCAGCGAAGAGCCCGGAACCCATGAACACGCCAGCGCCTTATGAAGCTGCTGCCTGATCGCCCTTTTCTATGCCGGACGGTGTTCTTGGGTTCCGGGCTCGCGCTTTCAGCGCGCCCCGGAATGACGGCGTGGTTCCCCGCGCAGGAAAGCTGCGCTAGACCGTTCGCATGAATACCACCGCCGCCCAACCCGTCTCGCTGCGCGAGCATGTCGTCCCGATCGCCGCGGAAGCGCATGTCGTCGCGGCCCGCTGGCTGAAGCAGGGGCTCGTCCTCGCGCTCGCCGACGGGCGGGTGCTGCGCTGGCGCGACGGCGCGGCGGATACCGTCGAGGCCCATGCCGGCGGCATCCTCTGTGCTGTGGGCGACGGCGAGCGCATCGTCAGCGGCGGCGACGACGGCCGCATCGTCGCGACCCGCATCGCGGGCGCGCCGGAAGAGCTGGCCAGGGACCCGAAGCGCCGCTGGGTCGACGCGATCGCGCTGTCGCCGGCCGGCCATCTCGCCTGGAATACCGGCAAGACCGTCAGCGCCCGCGACGAGAAGGGCCGTGTCCGCATCCTGGAGGCGGCGAGCACGCCGCAGGGGCTCGTCTTCGCGCCGAAGGGCTATCGCCTCGCCATTGCCCAGATGAACGGTGTCTCGCTCTGGTATCCGAACACCGAGGCGAAGCCGGAATTCCTCGAATGGAAGGGCTCGCATCTCGACGTCGCCTGGTCGCCGGACGGGCGCTTCATCGTCTCCTCGATGCAGGAGAACGCCCTGCATGGCTGGAAGCTCGGCGACCGGCCGGGCCATATGCGGATGACCGGCTACCCGGCCAAGCCCCGCTCGCTCTCCTGGTCGCATGACGGGCTCTGGCTGGCCTCCAGCGGCGCCGACGGCGCCATCGTCTGGCCCTTCCAGGGCGAGGGCCCGCAGGGCAAGGCGCCGCGCGAATGCGGCGTGCGCCGGGCGCGGGTCACCCGCGTCGCCTTCCATCCCGCCGCCCTGGTGCTGGCGATCGGCTATGACGACGGCTGCATCCTGCTGGTCCGGCTGACGGACGGTTCCGAATTGCTGGTCCGGCCGGCCGCGCGCGACAGCGGCATCAGCGCCTTCGCCTGGGACCAGGCCGGCAAGCGCCTCGCCTTCGGGGCCGAGGACGGCGCCGCCGGCGTGCTGACGCTGCCGGGCTGACGGCGATGCGCTTCGGGCTCTTCGGCAGGGGCGATGCGGCGAAGGCCGAGACGAAAGCCGCAGCCGAAAGCCTGAAAGGGCAGGTGCGCGCCTTGCTCGGCTTGTCCGAGACGGTCGCCATCGCGGTCAATGAAATCCTCTGCGCCGATCCGGGCTGCCCCGGCACGGAGACGGTGATCCTCGTCATGAAGCCCGGCGCGAAGACGCAGGCCTTCAAGCTGCAGATGGCGATGGCCGAGGTGACGGCGGAGGCGCTGGCGGAGGCGCTGGCGGAAGCGCTGGATATGCCCGCGGGTCGCTGACAAGGCGATCGGGTACAAATGCGGTGTCATCCCGGACAAGCCGCGTGAGCGGCGCCGATCCGGGATCCATGCCTGATCCTTATCGGAAACGCTCCGGCATGGATCCCGGGTCTACGCTTCGCTGCGCCCGGGATGACGGCGTTTTTCCGGGAACGGACGCTTCCGCTCAGGGCTTCAGCCCCTGCGGCAGCACCGGCGCGTCGGCCTTGAGCACGAGCTCGACCCGGCGGTTATAGGGCAGATAGGGGTTGTCCTTGATCAGCGGCTCGGTGTCGCCCTTGCCGGTGACGGAGAGGAAGCGTTCGTTGGGAACGCCGGCATTGGCGAGGATCTCGCGCACCGCGTTGGCGCGGGCGATGGACAGCCCCCAGAGATCGCCTTCCGGCGGCTGGCCGGGGCGCGGCGTCGCGCTGTGGCCGGAAATAGCGATCTTGTTCGGCATCCGCCGCAGCGTCGGGGCGATGGCGGCGAGCACCTTGCGCATGCGCTCGTTCGGCTGGGCCGAGCCTTCGGCGAACATGGCGCGGCCTTCCTGGTCGACGAGCTGGATGTCGATGCCGGCCTCGGTGACCTCGACGAGGACGTTGCGCGAGACCTCGGCGATCTCCGGCATGTCGCGCAGCGCCTGACGCAGCGAGGCGGCGGCGAGCGCGAAGCCTCGGTCGTAGGTCGCCGAGATCAGCCCGTCCTCCTTCTGGTTGTTGTGGTTGGGCGCGGTGTTGTCGGAGGCGTCCTGGAGTGGGCGGATATAGGCGTTCTTGATGTGGGTCTTGGTCGGGATGCCGTCGAGCTCGACGATGCCGGCGAGGCGCACATCGGTCTGCGTGCCGAAGGCCTCGCGCATCGAGCCGGCGACGATCTGGAGCTTCTGCTTGTCCTGGCTCGAATAGGCGGCGACCATGACGAAGAAGCTCATCAGCAGGGCCATCAGATCGGCGAAGGTGACGAACCAGCCGTGGCCGCCATGGCCGCCGCGCTTCTTCCTGGCCATGGCCTAGCGCCCGCTCACGCCGCTTCCGCCATCTCGGCCCGGTGGTGGTCGGGCAGATAGGCGAGCAGCATCTCGCGCACCAGGGTCGGCGACTTGGCGTCGCGCATCTGCAGCACGCCGTCGATGATCAGGGTGCGGGAGATCTCCTCCTCCTCCAGCTTGACGTGCAGCTTGTCGGCCAGCGGCAGGGTGAGCATGTTGGCGACGATCGCGCCGTAGAGCGTGGCGAGCAGGGCGGTCGCCATGGCGGGGCCGAGGCGCGAGGGGTCCGACATGTTGGCGAACATCGTCACCATGCCGATGATGGTGCCGATCATGCCCCAGGCCGGGGCGCAGTCGCCGATGGCGCGGTAGACCTTGGAGCCCTCTTCGAGCCGCTGCAGGAAATTGTCGCGGTCGCGCTCCATCGTGTCGCGGATGAAGTCCTTGTCGTAGCCGTCGGCGATGTAGCGCAGCCCCTGCGCCAGGAAAGGGTCCGAGACCTCGACGTTCTCGAGCGCGACCGGCCCGCTCTTGCGGGCGATCTCGGCGACGCGGGTGATCTCCTCGATCAGGTCGCGCGGATGGCTCGCGCTCATGGTGAAGGCGAAGCGGGCGCCCATCGGCAGGCCGTGGGCGATGACCGAGAAGGGGAAGCGCAGCATCGTCGCCGCGGCCGAGCCGCCGAAGATGATGATCGCGGCGTGCTTGTCCCAATAGGCGGCGAAATTGCCGCCGTCGATGATGATCAGCCCGCAGATGGTGGCGATGCCGCCGATGATGCCGATGCCGGTTGCGATATCCATGACACCACCTTCGCGGGACCGCCGCCGCAGCCGGGGCGCCTCAATATTCGCAGTTGCGGTAACCATAAGAGTCATGGATTGAACGAAGCGTTAAGCTTGTTGGCTTCGCGGCGCGCGCGGCTTGCGGTACAGGGATCGGACGATGTCGCTTCTCTCGCTCTATGCCCGCGTCCTCGGCGAGCTCGGCCCCGAAAAGCGGCTCGGCGTCGTGCTGGCGCTCGCCAATATCCTGCTGGCAGCGGTCGCCTTCGCCGAGCCGATGCTGTTCGGCGCGCTGATCGACCGGCTGACCAGGATCCAGTCCTCCGGCGGCACGCTGACCTGGGGCGGCATCAATCCGCTGATCTTCGCCTGGGTCGGCTTCGGCCTCGCCAATATCGGGCTCGGCGTCTTCGTCGCGCTGCATGCCGACAGGCTGGCGCATCGGCGCCGGCTGGCGGTGATGGCGCGCTTTTTCGAGCATGCGCTGACGCTGCCGCTCGCCTATCACACGCAGACGCATTCGGGCCGCGTGCTCAAGGTGATGCTCGACGGCGCCAGCGCGATGTGGGGCCTGTGGCTCTCCTTCTTCCGCGAGCATTGCGCCTCGATCTTCGCGCTGTTCGTGCTGCTGCCCTTCACGCTCTGGCTGAACTGGCAGCTCGGGCTGCTTTTGATCGTCCTCGTCGTACTGTTCGGCTCGCTCACCGGCTTCGTGCTGCGCCGCACCGACCAGCTCCAGCGCAATGTCGAATCCTATCATTCGAGCCTGGCGGAAAAGGCCTCCGACGCGCTCGGCAACGTGCCTGTGATCCAGAGCTTCACCCGCATCGAGGCCGAGGTGCGCGGCCTGCGCTCGACCATCGCCAATGTGCTGGCGGCGCAGATCCCGGTCCTGTCCTGGTGGGCCGTCGCCAATGTCGCGACGCGCGCCTCGGCGACGCTGACGGTGCTGGCGATCTTCATCGTCGGCACCTGGCTGCTGATGCACGGCCAGACGACGGTCGGCGAGATCGTCACCTTCATGGGCTTCGCCACCATGCTGGTCGGGCGGCTGGAGCAGATCGTCTCCTTCGTGAACTTCATCTTCATGCAGGCGCCGAAGATGCGCGAGTTCTTCGAGGTCGTCGACACGCTGCCGACCGTGCGGGACCGGCCGAACGCTCCCGACCCCGGCCGGCTGACCGGAGCGGTCGCCTTCGAGGACGTCTCCTTCTCCTATGACGGCAAGCGCGCGGCGGTGCGCGACGTCTCCTTCGCAGTGAGGCCGGGCGAGACCATCGCCGTGGTCGGCTCGACCGGCTCGGGCAAGTCGACGACGCTGGGGCTGCTGCACCGCGCCTTCGACCCGCAATCGGGCCGGATCACCGTCGACGGCCTCGACATCCGCGAGATCTCGCTGCTGTCGCTCCGGCGCAATATCGGCGTCGTCTTCCAGGAGCCGATGCTGTTCGCCCGCTCGATCCGCGAGAATTTGCAGGTCGGCAAACCCGACGCGACCGATGCCGAGATGATGCAGGCGCTCGACCGGGCCCAGGCGACCGAGGTGATGGCGCGCCAGCCGGACGGGCTCGACACGTTGGTCGGCGAGCGCGGCCGCACCCTCTCCGGCGGCGAGCGCCAGCGGCTTTCGATCGCCCGCGCCCTGCTGAAGAACCCGCCGATCCTGATCCTCGACGAGGCGACCTCGGCGCTCGACGCCGCGACCGAGGTCAAGTTGCAGAAGGCGCTGGAGGAGGTGATGAAGGGCCGCACCACCTTCGTCATCGCGCACCGGCTGGCGACGATCCGCAACGCCGACCGCATCCTGGTCTTCGAGCAGGGGCAGGTCGAGGAGATGGGCACCTTCGACGAGCTGGTCGCCAAGGGCGGGCGCTTCGCGGCGCTGGCGCGGGCGCAGTATCTCGTCGCGGACAAGCCGGCCTCCGAGCCGGCGGCGGAAACCCCGAGGCCGCTGGCGCAGAAGCTCTCGGCGGAGCGATAGCGCAGTCCCGGCTCGGCGGCCCGAGCCGATCGTCCCCGGCCCTTCCCGGCACCCCGGTCAGTGCGCCGCGCCGTTGGCGGCGAGCTCGGCTTCCAGGAAGCTCCTGACCTCCTCGGCCGCGACGCCCGGCGCGATGAAGCTCTTGCCGATGCCGCGGGCGAGGATGAAGGTCAGCGCGCCGCGCTTCACCTTCTTGTCCTGCGCCATCGCCGCCAGGATCTCCTCGGCGCTGCCGGCCCCGCCCGGCACCTGCTGCAGCCGGCTCGGCAGGCCGACATGGTCGAGATGGCGCGCGACGCGGACGGCATCCTGGCCCGGGCAGAGCTCGAGCCGCTGCGAGAAGCGGAAGGCCAGGGCGAGGCCGATGGCGACGGCCTCGCCATGGACGAGGCGGCTCGAATCGTAATGCGTCAGCCGCTCCAGCGCATGGGCGAAGGTATGGCCGAGATTGAGCAAGGCGCGGTCGCCTTCCTCGCGCTCGTCGCGGGCGACGATCGCCGCCTTGGCCCGGCAGGCGACGGCGACGGCATGGTCGCGCTCCGGCCCGCCGGCGATGACGCGGCTCCAGTTCGTCTCGCACCAGTCGAAGAAGCCCGGATCGTCGATCAGCCCGTATTTCACCACCTCGGCATAGCCGGCCTTGAACTCGCGCTCGCTCAGCGTGTCGAGGAGCGCGGTGTCGGCGATGACCATCGCGGGCTGGTGGAAGGCGCCGATCAGGTTCTTGCCATGCGGCGAGTTGATGCCGGTCTTGCCGCCGACGGAGGAATCGACCTGGGCGAGCAGGGTGGTCGGCACCTGCACGAAGCGCACGCCGCGGCGCAGAACCGCCGCGGCGAAGCCGGTGAGGTCGCCGACGACGCCGCCGCCGAAGGCGATGACGAGGTCGTTGCGCTCGATCTTCGCGGCCAGCAGCGCATCGCAGAGCGCGACGAACCGGGCGTAGGATTTGGAGGCCTCGCCCGGCGGGATGGTGATGCGGGTGGCGGCGATGCCCTCCTGGGCGAGACAGGTCTCGAAGGCGGCGCCGTGGAGGGCGGCCACGCTCTCGTCGGTGACGATCGCGGCGCGGGCGCCCGGCGCGAGGGAGGCGATCAGGGCCGCCGCCTCGCAGAGCTGGTGGCGGCCGATATGGATGTCGTAGCCGCGCCCCTCGAGCGCGACGGGGACGGTGATGCGGGCCCCGGTCCGGGCGGGGGTGGTAGCGTTCATGATGCAGCGACTCCGCCAGCCGCGAGGCCAAGATGGCGCTCCAATGCGGCGACAATATCGCCGACGATGACCTCATGCGGCTCGTCGCGCGACTGGATGGTGAGGTCGGCCAGCGCATAGACCGGCTCGCGCTGCGCCAGCATGGCGCGCAGCGTGCCCTCGGGGTCGGCGGTCTGGAGCAGCGGGCGGTTCGAGCGCTTGCGCACCCGGCGCATCAGCACGTCGGGCTCGGCCTTCAGCCAGACCGAGACGCCGAGCTCCTTCACCCGCGCCCGGGTCTCGGCGTTCATGAAGGCGCCGCCGCCGGTGGCGAGCACCAGCGGGGCCTGCGTCGCCAGGATGCGGGCGATGACGCGCCGCTCGCCGTCGCGGAATTCGGTCTCGCCGCGCTGGGCGAAGATCTCGGGGATGGTCATGCCCGCGGCGGTCTCGATCTCGGTGTCGGCGTCGAGAAAGCTCATGCCGAGCCGGGCCGCCAGCCGCCGGCCGACCGAACTCTTGCCCGAGCCCATCATGCCGACCAGCACGACGGCGCGGCCGCCGAGCGCATGGCGCAGATCGGCAGTCTCCGGGGCTTGAATGGCTGCGGCGGTCATGCTGGCTCTTATCCTCGCGGCGGGATGTAGCATCACCGGCAGCATCCGTCATGCCTCTGTCACGCCTGCCGCCGTCAGCGGCGGCGCGTTTTGCGCAGCGCTGTAGCGCGGCCCCTCTTGCGCCGGCCGAGCGGCATCGCGGATAACCGATCGGCGCCGACATCCTCGTTCGGGCCAGAGCGAAAGTTCGCCAGACGTGCCGACCCTGTTCCGGTTCCTGTTCTTCCTCGCGGTCCTGGCCGGGCTGGTCTTTGCGGGCATGGTCGCGCTCGTCACCTTCGTCCAGCCGGTGCAGCGCGAGATGGTCGAGATCGTGCCGCCGGCCCGGCTGCAGCCCAAGACACCCTAGATGAGCCGGGTTCCGCGCCAGCGCCTCAGCGCCTTCCTCGACATGCTGGCGGCCGAGCGCGGCGCGGCGCGCAACACGCTCGAGGCCTATGAGCGCGACGTCTCCGACTATCTCGTCTTCCTCGCCGGCAAGCCGCTGGAGCAGGCGACGTCGGCCGATATCCGCGGCTGGATCGCCGATCTCGCGGCGCGCGGGCTGAAGGCGTCCTCGGCCGCACGGCGGCTCTCGGCGGTGCGGCAGTTCCACCGCTTCCTCTACACCGAAGGCCTCTGCGGCAGCGATCCGGCCGCGGCGATCGAGGGGCCGCGGCAGGGGCGCCCGCTGCCGAAGGTGATCTCGGTGGAGGCCGTCGACCGATTGCTGGCCGCGGCGCGCGAGGCCTGCGAGCGGGAGGGGCTGTCACCGGCCGCCCGGCTGCGGGCGCTCAGGATGCGCTGCCTTGTCGAGATGCTCTATGCGACGGGTCTGCGCGTCTCGGAGCTGATCGCCCTGCCGCTCTCGGCCGCGACGACGCGGGAGCGCTTCCTGATCGTGCGCGGCAAGGGCGACAAGGAACGGCTGGTGCCGCTGAACGAGGCGGCGCGCGCCGCCGCCCGCGCCTGGCTCGAGGCGCTGGGCGAGGCCGGGCAGGCGGAGGGCCGCTGGCTGTTTCCGGCCGAGGGGGAGAGCGGCCATCTTGCGCGCCAGGTCTTCGGGCGCGAACTCAAGGCGCTGGCCGGGGCGGCCGGGATTCCGGGGGCGGGCCTGAGCCCGCATGTGCTGCGCCACGCCTTCGCCAGCCATCTGCTGCAGAACGGCGCCGATCTCCGGGTAGTGCAGGAATTGCTCGGCCATGCCGACATCGCCACGACGCAGATCTACACCCATGTCCTCGACGAAAGGCTGAAGAGCATGGTGCGCGACCTCCACCCGCTGGCGGACGAAGGCTGAGGCGGCTTGCCGGCCCGTCATTGCGAGCGAGGCTTCGTCGCTTTCGCTCCTCGCGATGACGGCTCGCGGAAGGCCTCAGCTTTCGACGCAGCGGATCTGCTGGACGCGCTTGGGCATCTCGCCGACCGCCGGGATGAACTGCCCGGTGGCGGGGTCGAGGATCATCAGCACGCCGGTCGCCACCGCGAAGAAGGCGCCGTGCAGATGCAGCTTGCCCTTCTCCTCGAGGATCCTCACGCAGGGGAAGGTGCGCAAATTGATCAGCGACTGCTGGATCGAGGCCAGCTCGAGCCGGTGCAGATAGTCGTCGAAGTTCTCGTTGCGGCCGCGCCCGCCGGTGCGCTCGGCCGCCGGAGCGATCAGGGTGATCCACTTGCCGATGAAGTCGCCCGGGGACAGCGCCTTCTGGCTGTCGTCGGCGAAAGCGCGAATGCCGCCGCAGCGGCCATGGCCGAGCACGACGATATGCTGGACCCTGAGCGCCTGCACCGCGTATTCGAGCGCGGCGGAGGTGCCGTGGAGCTGGTCGTCCGGCTGGAAGGGGGGGACCAGATTGGCGATGTTGCGGGCCACGAACATCTCGCCCGGGCGCGCATCGAAGATCACCTCCGGCGAGACGCGCGAATCGCAGCAGCCGATGAGCATGATCTTCGGCGTCTGGCCGTGCTCGCCGAGTTCCTCGTAGCGGTCCTGCTCGCGGACGAAACGATCGTCGAGAAAGGCGCGATAGCCTTCCGTGAGCCGCTGGGGAAAGGGCGTCGCAGGCTTGTCCATGGCCATTGTGGAACAGGAAAGCGAGGGAGCCGTCAAGCGGAATGCTGCGCTGCGGCAGGTGAAAATACGGCTCAGCGCGCGGCGAAACGCTGCTCCAGCCGCGCCAGCAGCGCCGCTTTTTCGCCCTGCAGGGCGACCGTTTTCAGCCGCGCGGTGGCGCCGCCGGCGATGGCGACCTGCGAGCGCGGCAGCTTCAATTCCCTGGCGATGAGGGCGATCAGGGCGGCATTCGCCTCGCCCTCGGTCGGCGCGGCCCGGACGCGCGCCTTCAGCACGCAGCGCCCGTCCGAGAGCGTCTCGAGCCCGTCGAGCGCGTCGCGCCCGCCGCGCGGCGTCAGCCGCACCGCGACGGCGAGGCCGTCCCTGGTCTCCCGCCAGGGCGGGGCCGGCTCGTGCCCGGCCGTTCCCGCAGGGGGAAGGGTGCCCATGTCTTGCCCCCTATGTCGCGTCCGCGCCTTGTCCAGCCGTGATCCCAGCCTCTAGGCTGGCCCCGGGCCGATCCGGCATACCGCCTGGGAGGCCGCGCGCGCAATGGAGAGCCTGCCTTGACCGAACCCTGCGACCTCGGCGCCGTCGCCGCCCGCGCCCTGATCGGGGCGAAGAAGCTTTCGGCCCGCGAGCTGCTCGAAAGCTGCATCCGCCGCATGGATGCGGTCGACCCGGCCGTCAACGCCATGGTGGCGCGCGACGACGAGGCCGCCCGCAAGGCCGCGGCCGCCGCCGACGAGGCCACCGCGCGCGGCGACAGGCTCGGCGTGCTGCACGGCCTGCCCATCGGGATCAAGGACCTGGAGAACACGGCGGGCCTGCGCACCACCTATGGCAGCCCGCTCTATCGCGATTTCGTGCCGGAGCAGGACCAGCGCGTCGTCGCCTCGGTGCGCCGGGCCGGGGCGATCATCGCCGGCAAGACCAACACGCCCGAATGGGGCGCCGGCGCCAATACGCGCAACGCCGTCTATGGCGCGACCGGCAACCCGTTCGACCCGTCGAAGAGCGCGGCCGGGTCCTCGGGCGGTTCGGGCGTCGCCCTGGCGACCGGCATGGTGCCGCTCGCGACCGGCTCCGACACCGGCGGCTCGCTGCGCAATCCCGCCGCCTTCAACGGCATCGTCGGCTTCCGCCCGACGCCCGGCCTGGTGCCGAGCGAGAAGCGGCTGCTCGGCTGGTCCCCGCTTCCCGTGCTCGGGCCGATGGCGCGCAACGTGCCGGATCTGTGCCTGCTGCTCTCGACCATGGTCTCCGACGACGGAGCCGATGCGCTCGCCACCACGATCCACGGCAAGACGGTGCGGCGGCCTGAGGACTTCGTCCGGCCGGAGGCGATCGACCTGGCTTCGCTCAAGGTCGCGCTGACGCCGGATTTCGGCTTCGCCCCGACCGAGCGGCTGATCCGCGAGACCTTCTTCGAGAAGACCGGCGCCTTCAGCCATCTCTTCCATGCGGCGGAGGAAGCGACGCCGGATTGCGAGGGCGCTGACGAAGTCTTCGAGATCCTGCGCGCGGCCTATTTCCTCGCCAGCCATCTCGACAAAGTGCGCGATACGCCCGAGATGGTCGGGCCGAATGTCCGCGCCAATGTCGAGGAGGGCCTGGGCTATTCCGCGCTCGACGTGACGCGGGCGATGAAGCAGCAGACGGCGATCTATCAGCGCTGGCAGGGCTTCTTCGCCGATTACGACGTCATCCTGTCGCCGGCCGTGACGCTGAGCCCGCGGCCCTGGACCGAGCTCTTCCCGGCGCAGATCGACGGCAAGCCGACCCGCACCTATTTCCACTGGCTCGCGCTCGCCTATGCCGTCACCATCGTCGGCCATCCGGCGATCTCGCTGCCGGTCGGGCTCGACCGCAACGGCATGCCCTTCGGCCTCCAGATCGTCGGGCCGCGCGGCGGCGACGCCAAGGTGCTGGCGGTGGCGGCGGCGCTGGAGGCGGCGCTCGCCGGCGATCCGCTGACGGCGCGGCCGGTGCCGGATCTCGACCGGCTCGCCCGGGCGCGCCCGATCAGCGAGAGCCCGAATTTCATGGGCTTCGCCTGACGGCGCGCCCGCGACCCGTTTCACCACCACAACAACAAGGAGAGGGATCATGAAACGACGCGATTTTCTGAAGGGGACGAGCGCGCTGGCCCTGGCCGGGCCGGCGCTGATACGGACGGCGCAGGCGCAAAGCGCGGATCTGATGAAATTCGTGCCGCAGGCCAACCTCACCGCGCTCGATCCGATCTGGACGACGGCGACGGTGACCAACAACCACGGCTACTACGTCTTCGACACGCTCTATGGCGGCGACCTCGATCTGAAGCCGCAGCCGCAGATGGCCGAGGGCCACGAGATCTCGGCCGACCAGAAGACCTGGCGGATCAGGCTGCGCGAGGGCCTCTCCTTCCATGACGGGGCGCCGGTCAGGGCCGCTGACTGCATCCAGAGCATGAAGCGCTGGTGCCAGCGCGATCCCTACGGCCAGCTCCTCGCCAGGGTCGTCGAGGCCTGGAACGCGGCCGACGACCGGACCATCGAGATCAAGCTGACCCGGCCCTTCCCGATGATGCTCGACCTGCTGTCCAAGGCCGACAACCCGCCCTTCATCATGCCCGAGCGGCTGGCCCAGACCGACGCCAACAAGCAGGTCACGGAGGTCGTCGGCTCCGGCCCCTACACGTTCGTCGCGGGCGAGTTCGTCACCGGCAGCAAGGTCGTTTACGAGAAGTTCGACGGCTACAAGCCGCGCAGCGAGGCGCCCAGCCGCAATGCCGGCGGCAAGGTCGCGCATTTCAAGCGGATCGAGTGGAACGTGCTGCCCGACCCGGCGACGGCGGCGGCGGCGCTGACGCGCGGCGAGGTGGACTGGTGGGAGCGGCCCCTGGCCGATCTCCAGCCGATGCTGGCGCAGAGCCCCGACATCAAGCGCGAGGTCATCGACACGGCCGGGCGCGGCGCGATCATCCGGCTCAACCATCTCCAGCCGCCCTTCAACAATCCGAAGGTGCGCGCAGCCGTGCGCATGGCGGTGAAGCAGGAGGACTATATGCGCGCCTCCCAGGGCGACGACACCTCGATGTGGCAGACCTGCCGCAACCTGTGGTGGCGCGGCACACCGTACTATACCGGCGAGCAGGAGGACCTGATGCCGCAGAGCCTGGAGAAGGCCAGGGCCGCGCTGAAGGAATCCGGCTATAACGGCGAGAAGGTCGTGATCATCAACCCGACCGACTTCCCGGATATCGGCCCGCTCGGCGAGGTGACCTTCGAATTGCTCAAGCAGCTCGGCATGAATGTCGAGATGGCGGCGAGCGACTGGGGCACGGTGATCCAGCGCCGCAACAGCCGCGAGCCGGTTGAGAAGGGCGGCTGGAGCATCTTCCACACCACCGGCTCGGCCACGGGCTGGGGCAACCCCGCCTTGTCGAACCTCGTGCGCGGCCAGGGCGAGAAGGGCTGGTTCGGCTGGTGGAAGAGCGACAAGGCGGAAGCGCTGGCCGAGGAGTGGCTCTACGGCGCCGACGAGGCGACGCAGAAGCAGAAGGCGATCGCGCTCGGCCGGCTGGCGCTGGAGGAGGTCGGGACGATCCCGCTCGGCCAGTTCGTGATCCGCACGGCCTATCGCAAGACCCTGACCGGCATGCTGCCCGGCTCGGCGCCCTATCCCTGGGGGCTGAAGCGCGCCTGAACGCGGCGCCGGAACGGGAAAGGGCGGCCGCGGGGCCGCCCTTCTTGCATGATCCGGTGCGTTCGGGGTCAGCGCTGCGCCGCGACCGCGGCCGACCAGGGCGAGGCGGCGTCGCTCGACCCCTCGGCGCCGTCGCGGCCGACGCGGATGAAGTTGGGGCAGGCATAGTTGATCGGCAGCACCGCATGCTCCGCGAGCAGGGTCGGGCCGGCGGCTTCGAGCGCGGCGATGATCGCGGCCGGCAGGCGCTGGTCGGCACTGGTCGAATCGGGGCCGGAGACGTCGATGCGCGGCTGGTGCGCGGTCCGCTCGGTGTCCATGGCGAAATCGAGCTGCCAGGCCAGGGTCTGGTAGACGCTGGCGAGGATGCGCCGCCCGCCGGAGGAGCCGGCGGCGAGGCGCGGCCAGCCGCCATCCTTCGGCGTGACCACGACCGGCAGCATGTTGCAGAGCGGCCGGGCCCCGGGCGCGATGGCGTTGGCGCTGCCGGGGCGCGGGTCGAACCACATCATGCCGTTGTTCATCAGCACGCCGGTCGCGGGCAGCACGACGCGGCTGCCCATCGAGGACAGCAGGGTGGTGGTGACGGAGACGAGGTTGCCCTCGCGGTCGACGACGGTGAGATGCGTCGTGCAGGTATCGCCCGGCTCCTTCGCCGCCGCCGCGGCGCCGAGCCCGTCGAGCCGCTCGCGATAGGCCTGCCGCATCACGCGCGAAAGCGCGGCGAACCAGGCGGCCGAGGGGCCTGCGGCGTCGACGGGCGCATCGGCCATGCCGGCGACGACGCGTTCGAACGTGGGCGCCGCGGTCAGGCCGCCGGCGGTGTGGATCAGATGGCTGTCGCGCCAGGCGATGGTCGGCGCCTCGCGCAGCTCGGCCCGGCAGTTCGCCAGGTCCTCGGCATCGACCACGCCTCCGGCCGCGGCGATGTCCGCCGCGATGCGCCGGGCGATGTCGCCGCGGTAGAAATCGTCGAGCCCGGCCTGGGCCAGGCGCTCCAGCGTCGCGGGCAGTTCACCCAGCACCATGAAGCCCGGCGAGCCCTGATAGGGCGGCACCGGCGGCAGGCCGCCGGGCAGATAGATCCGCGCGCTTTCCGCATAGAGCCGCAGGACGGCGGCGGAGGAGGCGATCTTCAGCGTCGTGTACCAGTCGGCCGGCAGGCCGCGCTTCGCCAGGGCGATCGCGGGCGCCAGCAGATCGGCGAGCGGCAGCTTCGAGCCGAAGGCCTCCTTCAGCCGGGCATAGCCGGCGACCGAGGAGGGCGTGACGAAGGAGAGGGGGCCGTGGATGTTGCGGTCGTCGGCGACCTCCGGCCAGGTGAACAGGTCCTTCTTCATCTCGCCGGTGAGGGGGTAGTCGGCGGGATTGGCCCGGCGCGGCGCGACCGGCCCGAAATCGACGACCTGCGCGCGGCTCTCGCCGGCCTTGAGCACGACCGCGAAGCCGATGCCGCCGAGGCCGCTGTTCCAGGGCTCGACCGCCGCCAGCGCGAAGCAGGTGGCGACGGCGGCGTCGGCGGCGTTGCCGCCCTGCTCGAGGATCGCGGCGCCCGCCTCGGCCGCTTCCCGGCTCTGGGAGACGACGATGCCGTTCCGGCCGCTGGCCGAGGGCTTGGTCAGCGTCCAGTTCTGGGTGCGATAGGGTGTGGCGGGCTTATACACGAGGCGGCCTCCGCGGTTTGTCGGCGGCGGCATACTGCATGGGCGGGCATGCGAGGTCGAATGCGTCCTGCCCGCGTTCGGGTCGCGTCCCGCGCAGGGCGCGGGCGCGCGGCCTGCCTCAGAACACGTTCGGGTAGATGTAGCGGATGATCACGCTCTGGATGAAGTAGATGATTAGCAGCAGGATGATCGGCGAGATGTCGATGCCGCCGAGATTGGGCAGCCGCTCGCGGATCGGCCGCAGCAGCGGCTCGGTCAGGCGATAGAGCATGTCCCAGACGGTCGCGACGAACTGGTTGCGGGTGTTGATGACGTTGAAGGCGATCAACCAGCTCAGAACGGCCGAGGCGATCAGGATCCACACATAGATCTGCAGCGCGAGCAGGACCACGTCGAGAACGGCACGCATCGGTCTTCCTTTTGGGCCGGTACGGGGAGTTGCCGCAGAATATCGTCGAGACCTGCCGAAAGAGGCAACGGAAGCGATTGACATCCACGCGACGCACGGCCTAGAAGGCCAGCGCCTTGGGGCTGTAGCTCAGTTGGGAGAGCGCTGCAATCGCACTGCAGAGGTCAGGGGTTCGAATCCCCTCAGCTCCACCAGCCACCCGCTGCGTGGTTGACGGTCCGGCAAGCCAGCATATGAGAAATCCGGGTGCTCGCCGCGGTCCGCGCATGTGGACCCGTTCGGAATGACGCGCCTGCATCCGGTTCCGTTGAAGGCGGGGCCGGCTGCGCCCGTCGGGCGGCCAGATCCCGCCGGGCGGCCAGAACCGGGCATCTTCGGTCGAGCCTCGCCTTTGTCGATCATGCTCAGGCTTGTTTCATCGGATTTCCTGATACGTCATATCAACATTTGGCCGGTTTTCGCGCGCTCCGGCTTCGTCATAGCTTAGTTGGGTTCAAGGGCCGAACAGGGCCGCAATATGCCGGCGCGGGCGATATGCCTCGACCGGCACCGGCGCGATGCCCGGTCTCGTGCTCGTTTCTTGAACCTTCGCCCGCGTCGCCGCGGTCTTGCGTGAGTCAGAGGGGGATTCATTACTTCCGATTGCGGGGCGAGAGGCCCGACAGACGCAGATTTCGCCCCGGCGAATTCCATTTTTACCGAATCGGAATCGCGATTCATCACAAAAACGGCTCGCAACAAGGTCGGATCCAACCGGCGAGGCGAGCGAACAAGAAATCCGGAGGAGACAGAGGATGAGGGTTCGCAGTATTTCGGGGATTCTGCTGGGCGTGGCCGCGGGCCTCACTGCCGGCAGCATTCAGGCTGCCGAGAATACCTACAAGATCGGCATGCTGACGTCGCTGTCGGGCTATGTCGCGAATATGGGCCTCGGCGGGCGTGACGGCCTGATGCTGGCGATCGACCAGATCAACAGCGCCGGCGGCATTCACGGCCGCAAGGTCGAGGTCGTCCAGTTGAACGACGAATCGGACGCGACGAAGGGCGTTCCGCTTGCGGTCAAGATGATCGAGGGCGAGAAGACGCTGGCGGTCGTCGGGCCGGTGCGCAGCGACATCGTCGAGGCCGTGGCGCCGATGATGATCAAGAACCGGGTCGTGAACATGGTCTGCTCGACGATCCTGCCGACCAAGTCCGACTACGCCTTCGCGACCGCGCCGACACCCGAAGAGGAAGCCCCCGTCGCCATCGCCTTCCTGAAGCAGCAGGGGGCCAAGTCGGTCGCCATCCTGAGCGCCATCGACGTCTGGGCCAGGACGCTGGGGCAGGTCTGGGCCGCCGAGGCGAAGAAGCAGGGTCTGACGGTGGTCGCGGCGGAGAGCTACAACTCCGCCACCGACAAGAACTTCATCCCGCAATTGTCCAAGTTTAAGGCGGCCAACGCCGATTGGATCCTGGTCACCGGCGCGGGCCCCGCGGCCGGCCTGATCCTGAAGCAGAAGGCGGAAATCGGCTACGCCGCCAAGGTCTTCGGCAGCACGACCTTCCCGGTGGCGGGGCTCTCGGCCCTGATGCAGATCGGCGGACCGGCCGCCGTCGAGGGCACCTATTTCGCCGCCGTGCCCTTCTCGGTCTGGGACACCTTCCCCAGCGACGATCCGCGCGCCAAGACGATCGGGGATTTCCGCGAAGCCTTCAAGGCCAAGTACGGCCAGTATCCCGAGCCGGCCCAGTGGTGGGTGGCGCAGAACTACGACATCGGCATGCTGCTCGCCGAGGGCATCAGGCGCGCGGGTCCCGAGGTCACCGGCGAGACGCTGAAGAAGGCGCTCGAGGACATCCAGAGCCAGCAGGGCGTTCTCGGCGTCACCTACAGCTACGCGCCCGGGCACCATTCCGGCGTCAGCGGCGTGGTGGTCGCGCAGATCAGGAACGGAAACGTGGCTCTGGTGTCGAAGTGACCCCCAGCCTTTTGATCGACGTACAGGGCTTGACCAAGACATTCGGCGGCGTCACGGCCCTGGACAAGGTCGACTTCTCCGTGGCGCCCGGCCGGATCGCCGGGCTGATCGGCCCCAACGGAGCCGGCAAGTCGACCTTCTTCAACGTGCTGACGGGCGTGCTTCCCGGCAATGGCGGCGAAATCCGCTTCGACGGCAAGCGGCTGAACGGGCTCCAGCCGCATGCGCGGGTGCGCCTCGGCATGGTGCGGACCTTTCAGAAGATCCACCCCTTCCACGGAATGACGGTCCTCGAATCGGTGATGGTCGGCTGCCATACGCGCGGCGGCGCCGGGATGCTGTCGGCGATGCTGCGCCTTCCCGCGGTCAAGGCCGAGGAGCGGCGCTTTCGGGAGGCGGCCGAGGCCGCGCTGGCCTTCGTCGGGCTGGGGAGGCAGGCGCAAGCGCCGGCCGACGCCCTGCCGCTCGGTCATCAGCGCCTGCTGCAGATCGCCTGCGGCCTGGTCACCGATCCGCGCGTCATGCTGCTGGACGAGCCGGCCTCCGGGCTGGATGCGAACGAGACGGCGCGCCTCGCCGATCTGCTGATCGCCATTCGCGCACAGGGAAAAACGCTGGTGCTGGTCGAGCACGACATGAGCCTGGTCATGAAGATCTGCGATCAGATCACCGTCCTCAGCTTCGGCCGCAGGCTGGCCAATGGCAGCCCGGACGAAGTCCGTCGCAACCCCAAGGTGATCGAAGCCTATCTCGGGAGCGGTGAGCATCGTGCTTGAGGTCCGGGATCTTAAAATTTCCTACGGTCAGATCGAAGCCCTGAAGAACGTCTCGATCCAGGTCGGCCGCGGCGAGTTCGTCGGGGTGATCGGCGCCAACGGCGCCGGCAAGACCTCGCTTCTGATGGCGCTTTCGGGGGCGGTGCGGGCCGGCGGCGGCAGCGTCGTCTTCGACGGCGAGGAGGTGACGCACCTCCCGCAGCATCTGCGCGTCGGCCGCGGCATCGCCATCGTGCCGGAAGGCCGGCAGGTGCTCGGCCCGCTGACCGTCATGGAGAATCTGGAGCTCGGCGCCTATCAGCGCCGCGCCGAAGCCCGGGCGGTGATCGCCAGGGACCGGGACATGATCCTCGACCTGTTCCCGATCCTGCGCCAGCGCGCCCGGCAGCTCGCGGCGACGCTCTCGGGCGGCGAGCAGCAGATGCTGGCGATCGGCCGCGCGCTGATGAGCCGGCCGCGCCTCCTGCTTCTCGACGAGCCCTCCTTCGGGCTGGCGCCGATGGTCTTCGCGGAGATCCTCGCCACCTTGCGGCGGCTGCATGCGGAAGGGCTGGCCTGCCTGATGGTGGAGCAGGACGCGCATGTCACGCTGGAAACCACCAGCCGAAGCTACGTTTTTCGAACCGGTCAGGTCATCATGGAAGGATCGAGTTCCGAATTGCGAGAGGGCGGCCTGGTTCTGGTCGAGGAGAGCTATCTCGGCTCGGGAGAAAAATCCTCATGATGGACCTGCTGCCGGTTCTGCTGGTCAACGGCGTCGTGTTCGGCGCAATCTACGCCATCAATGCCATCGGCATTGGCCTCGTCTACAACACGACGGGGATCATCAACTTCGCGCAGGGCGAGTTCATCATGCTCGGCGGCATGCTGACGGCCTGCCTTTACGGCCAGGCCGGCCTGCCTCTGCTGGTCGCGATCATCGGCGGCGTGGCCCTGACCGTCGTCGTCGGCCTGCTGACCGAACGGCTCTTCATCCGGCCGCTGTGGCGGCGCGGCGCGAAGGACTGGACCTATGTCTTCATGCTATTCGCGGTGGCCACCGTGCTGCCCAATCTGGTGATGCTGGGCGTGGGACGCGATCCCCTGACCTTTCCCACCTTCGGGGGGCTGCCCGCGGTACAACTGGGGTCGGTGACCCTGAGCAGCCAGGCCCTCTGGGTGCTGCTGGTGACGGTGGCCGTGTTCTTCGCCCTGCAGGGCTTCTTCGACCGCACGCTGCTGGGCAAGGCCATGAAGGCGACGGCGATCAACCGCCGCGTCGCCGCCTGGCTGGGGATCGCCGTCGAGCAGATGGTCGCGATGTCGTTCGGCCTCGCCGCGCTGCTGGGCGCCATCGGCGGCGTGGTCTTCACGCCCCTGATCAGCACGCAGTTCGACGCCGGCGTCTCGATGACCCTCAACGGCTTCGCGGCCGCGATCATCGGCGGCATGGGCAACATGCGCGGCGCGATCGTCGGCGGCCTGGTGATCGGCATCCTGCAGTCGATCAGCACGGCCTTCATTTCGTCGGTCTACGGCGACGCGGTGACCTACGCCGTGCTGTTCGGCCTCCTGGTCGTCTGGCCGCACGGACTGTTCCGCCCTCTCATCGAACTGAAGAATGAAGAGATATGAGCTGGCGTCCTAACCATACGCAGAGCGTGTTCGTCCTGATCGCCGCCGTCGTGGCCTTCCCGTTTTTCGGGGGCGCCTCCGCGACGACGGTGATGGCGCTGGGCGGCCTCTACGCCATCGTCGCGATCGGCCTCAATCTCCTGGTCGGCTACGCCGGAAAGATCTCCTTCGGCCACAACGCCTTCATGGCGCTGGGAGCCTATGCTTCGGGGATTCTGACGGTGACCTATGACTGGTCGCCGCTGGCGGCCATGCTCGCCGCCACCGCCGGCAGCGGGCTGGTGGCTTTCGTGATCGGGGCGCCAATCCTGCGCGTGCGCGGGCATTATCTGGCGATGATCACGCTGGCCTTCGCCCAGATCGTCATCATCGTCAGCACGCGGTGGACCGAGGTCACGGGCGGGCTGACCGGCATCCCCGGCGTGCCCGATTTCAGCATCCTCGGCTTCGCCTTCGATACGAAGCAGAAGATGTACTATCTCATCTGGTTCGTGACGATCGTGCTGTTCCTGCTCTCGTTCAGGATCGTCGATTCCCGCTTCGGCCGGGCGCTGCGGGCGCTGGGCGCCCATGAGGCGGCCGCCGCCTCGCTGGGCGTCGACGTGGTGCGGTGCCGCATCCAGATCTTCGTGCTGAGCGCCGTCTACGCGGCCCTGGCGGGGAGCCTCTACGCGCATTTCCTGAACTATGTAAACGGCACCTTCTTCGACCTGAGCGTCATGATCCAGTTGATGGCGATCCTCGTCGTCGGAGGCATCGGCACGCTCTGGGGGCCTCTGGTCGGGGCCGTGCTGCTGGTCTGGGTCTCGCACAGCCTCGGCAGCTACGCCGAATACAGCCAGCTCATCTTCGGCGTGCTCTATGGCGGCGCCCTGCTGTTCCTGCCGCGCGGCGCGGTCGGCGAGATCGCGGCGCGGCTCAAGGGCACGGGGAGCAGGCTCCGCTCCGGCTGAGGGGCTGCGGCCCCGGCCGGCGCGCTTTCACCCAGGCCGTCTTGCACGAAGGAGACCCAGGATGTCGTCCGTGATTTACACGCAGATCCCGCGATGCGCTCGCGACCTTCTCGACCAGATCGCCGCCTTTCCGGTCGCCGACCTGCACGAGGCGCTGGGCGCGATCGAGGGCCGGATGCGATTGCTCAGCCCCCGGATGCGCCCGATCGGCGTGTCGCAGCGGGCGGTCGGCCAGGCGGTGACCTCCTATAACTACCCCGGCGACAACCTGATGATCCATGCCGCGCTCAAGGTCGCGCAGCGCGGCGACATGCTCGTGCTGGTCAATGGCGGCGTATCGCAAGGCGCCCTCTGGGGGGATGTCGCGACCACCTTCGCGATGGAGAAGGGCATCGCCGGCGTCGTCGCCGACGGCCCGGTGCGGGACACCGATGCGGTGCGGTCGATGGGCTTCAACGTCTGGTCGACGATCGTCTCGCCGGCTCATCCGGAAAAGCGCGGACCGGGATCGGTGAACATTCCGGTCGTCTGCGACGGCGTGCTGATCGAGCCCGGCGACATCATCGCGGCGGATGACGACGGGGTCCTCGTCATCCCGGTCCGCCTGGCGGCCGAAACCGCCGCGCGGGCCAGGCGCCGCAACGAAACCGAGCAGGAGGTCCGCAAGCAGATCAGGGCGGGCAAGACGCTGTTCGAGATCATGAACATCCAGAAATACGTGGATGCGGCCGATATCGCCGTGGTCGACGGGGTCTGTCCGGGCCTGGCCGGCGGCCAGCGCTGAGCGCCGCTTCCGACCGGGCGATCGGCTGGAGAACGCTCCGGACGGCGGTTCCCATCGCGGCCGCCCGCGCGGCCTCGTCGAGATGAACCGCCCCTTAGCGTGCAGGATCAGGGGCCACCCGGCGGTCGGGGGCCTGCCATCCCGGTTCCGACGGGTTTCAGCGACAGAGGCGCCCGAATCGCATGGCGATCCGGGCGTTTCGTTTTCCGAGCGCTTCCTTCAGCCCGCCGCGGCCCGCCGGGCCGCCTCGTTGCCGTCGATGATGCGCGAGAGCGTGCTGTTCATCGTCGCCAGCTCCTCCGCCGGCACGTTGCGGAACAGCAGTTCCTCGCATTGGCGCGCATGCGCGATGATCTCCTTCACGCGCACTTCGCCGGCAGGGGTGAGCCGGACGCGCCCTTGGCTGTCCGCCGTCACCAGCCCCAGCGAGATCAGCGCTCCCAGGACGTTCTGGCTGGCGTTGAAGTCAAGCAGCAGTTCCGGCAGCAGCGCTTCGAGGGTGCTGCCGGGGTTCGCCGCGCAGGCGCGCAGCAGGCGCGCCTGCATCAAGGTCAGGCCGAGGCCGGCCTTCATCCGCGCTCTCTCCACCTCCGCGGCGATCAGCGAATAGGCCCGGATCATCAGATTCGACAGGACTTCGCTCTCGCCCTCCTGGCTCGACGCGCGCGTCTCCACCGCCAGCGCCTCGATATCGGGATGGTTCGCGGTGACGGCGTAGCGTCCCTTGGAGAAGATCAGCGGCGCGCGATCATAGCGCGAGAATGTCTCGACCTCCCCGACCAGGATGAGGTGGTCGCCGCCCTCATAGGCGCAGGTCCGGCGGCATTCGAAGCTGGCGGCGATGCCGTGGAGCAGCGGCGCGTCGCCGCGGCCCCTGCCGTGCACGAGGTCCTGGAACTTGTTCGGCGCCGATTTGGCGAAGAGCTGCGAAAGCGCAATCTGGTCGTCGGCCAGCACGTTGACGGCGAAATGCGTGCAGGCCTCGAAAGCGGCAAAGCTCTGGCTCTCGCGCCGGATCGACCAGAGAACCAGCGGCGGGTCGAGCGAGACAGAGCTGAACGAGTTGGAGGTCAGCCCGTAGGAGGCGCCATCGACCGTCGTGGTGATGACCGTCACCCCGGTCGCGAACTCTCCGAGCGTGCGCCGGAAGGCGCCCCGATCCGCCGCCGGAGTGCCGCTTTCAACGGGTGATTTCATCGTTGCCGTCCTTTGGTCGGACCGCGGCGTCGTTTCAGCGCGCTGCGGGGGTGATCCTGATCTGGATGCCGTTCTCGGTCCGGCGCGCCTGCCGTTCCAGCCATTGGGAAAACCGCTCGCGAAGGTTGTCGAGCAGCCATTGGGCCGCCAGCCCGGGCGGCTCGTTGACGCGGTAGGCCGCATAGAGCGGGAAGAGCAGCGGCCGGTCCTGGTGGATCGCGAGCCGCAGCTCGACGAGCCGGCCGGCCTCGAGATGGGGACGGGCCAGATGCGTCGGCATCACGCACCAGCCGAAGCCGTTCAGCGCGAAATCCAGACGGTTGAACTGGTCGACGAAGCTCCAGCACTTCGTTCCCATCACGACGCCCTGATAGCGCCGGGTGCGGTCCGTCAGGGTGAGCTGGACATGCTCGTCGAGCTCCGATTGCGGGATCAGTCCCGATATCGAGGCCAGCGGGTGCTGCGACGAGGCGACCAGCGACACGGGCACGTTGCCGAGGAACTGGAACTGGATGCCGGGGAGCCCATTGAAGGCCGGCGAATAGATCGAGAGGCGCGCATTGCCTTCCAGCAGCGACTGCTCCGGCGCTCCCAGCCCCTCGGCGAAGAGGGTGACGGAGACGAGTGGGTATTTGGCGCGAAAATCGTCCAGCGCGGCGATCAGGACGTCGTTCGGGAAGACCTGCTCGATCGCGAGGCTGATCTCCGGCTCGGCGACGGTGCCGATGCTTTTCGCGCGGGCGCGCAGGGCGTCGGCGCTGCTGACGATGCGCTTGGCATCGGCAAGGATCGCCTTTCCGGCGTCGGTGAGCTGCGGAAGCTTGTGCGAGCGGTCGAAGAGCTGCAGCTCGAGCGCATCCTCGAGCGATTGCACCGACTGGCTGACCGCGGACTGGACCCGGTTGAGCTTGCGCGCCGCCGCCGAGAAGCTGCCCAGCTCCGACACGGTGATGAGTATCAGGAGCTGATCCAGGGTCATCCTGTTGATCATGTCCGTGCTCCCTCCAAAGAACCGGGCACGGTGATAGCGCGAACGATCCGGCATGCCACGAGGAAGTTGCCGGCGCTCGCGAGGCCCGGCGGCGCCGTTTCCGCCGGGGATTCCCGTCGCAGGCTTCGCAGTGTGGGGAACCGTCCGCATCCGCGATCGCTCCTCAGAAGCCGTAGAGGCGCGCCGGATTATCGGCGAGGATCGCCTTGCGATCGGCGTCGGAATCGGTGCAGGCGAGCAAGAAGTCGAGCAGGTCCGCATCGTCGGGCGCATGCTCGTTCAGATGCGTCGGATGCGGCCAGTCCGATGCCCAGAGGAGGCGCTCGGCGGATTGACGCACCAGCGCGGCCGCCAGCGGAACGACGTCGGCATAGTCCGGGCCGCCGCGCCTGGAGATGTGATAGGCGCCCGAGATCTTGACGTAGACGTTATCTTGAGCGGCCAGCCGCAGCAGGGAGCGGAACGCTTCGTGATCGGGGGGGACCGGCTGCGAGTAGCGCCCGATATGGTCGAGCACGACGGTTCCCGGAAGGCGCGCGATCAACGCCTCGTATTGCGGCAGCTCCATGCCGTCGAGCTGCACCTGGACGTGCCAGCCGCTGCCGGCGAGGCGCTGCGCCATCACCGGCAATTCGCGCCATTCCATCATGCCGCCGCGCATCTGGTGGAAGCGCACGCCGCGGGCGCCGCGCTTCCAGAGGCTGTCGAGCTCGGCGTCGGAGATCGTGGTCGGCACCGTCACGACGGTGCGCGCGGCGTCGCCGATCGCCGCGGCGGCGTCGAGGATGCAGCGATTGTCGAAGCCGTAGCTGACCGGCTGGACCAGGACCATCCGCTCAAGGCCGAGCCGCTCCTGGACCTTCCTGTAATCCGCCAGCAGGAAGTCCGGCGGAAACAACCACGCCTTCGACGAGGTCGGATAGGCGCTGTCGTAGACGTGCATATGGGTGTCGCAAGCGCCGGCAGGCGCCTTGAGCCGGGGGGCTCGCTTGGGCGTCGTGGACATCGTCGCCTCTTTCCTGCTGCGTGACTTGGGGGGAGCGGTCAGTTCGCGAGGTTGCCGCTCAGCGTCGTGCTCTCGTACTCGCGGCGGAAGATGCCTTTCTTCTGCAGCAGCGGCACGACCTGGTCGACGAAGTCCTCGACGCTGCGGATGTTGGTCGCCGGGGTCATGTTGAAGCCGTGGCAGCCGCTTTCCCGCCAGAGCTCTTCGAGCCTGTCGGCCACCTGTTCGGGCGTGCCAACGATCTGCGTCATGCCGGTCGAGGCGCCGAAGACCTTCGCGGCGTCGCGGATCGTCGAGTTTCCGTCGCCCGTGAGGTTCGCGAGCATCTGCAGCATGCCGCGCGAGGCCTGGGTGTCGTTGCCGCTGAGCGGCTGGTCGAGATCCATCTTGCTGAAATCCATGCCGAGCGTCCCCGACATGCGGCTCAGCGCGGCATCGAGCGGGATGCGCTCGGTCATCTCGGCCTGGATGCGCCTGGCTTCGGCCTCGGTTCCGCCGAGGATGCACTGGACGCCGAACACGACCTTCGGCGCCGCGTCGCGGCCGGCCGCGGCGGCCGCCTCGCCGAGCTTCTTCACGAAATTCGCCATTTCCTTCAGCCGCGGCTGGATCGCGAAGACGACGTCGGCGTGCTTCATCGCGAATTGCTGCCCGCGCCCCGAGGAGCCGGCCTGGAACAGGACCGGCCGGCCCTGGGCGGAGGGCAGGGTGGGGGGCACGGCGCGGCAGTTGAAATGCTGCCCGGCGAACGCGACGACATCGACCTGCGCGGGGTCGGCATAGATGCCACGCTGCTTGTCCGCCTTGATCGCACCCGGCTTCACGCCGTTCCAGAGCGCGTGGCAGATCTCCATATATTCGTCGGCATGATCGTATCGCTCGTCATGCTCGAGCTGCGGCACGCCCAGCGCCCGATGCTCCCCGCGCAGATGGCCGGAGACGATGTTCCAGCCGACCCGGCCGCCGCTGATATAGTCGAGCGTCGAGAGCCGGCGAACGGTCATGTAGGGATAGGTGCCGGAGGTGGACAGGGTCACCGCCAGGCCGAGATGCTTGGTCTCCGCCAGCATGACACCCGCGAGCGCCATCGGGTCGTGGCACGGCCAGCACACGCCGTAGCGGACATAGTCGTCGAAGCTGTCCTTGTAGCGATCGAAGCCGCCGGGGGTGTCGGCGAAGAACATGGCGTCGAACCGGCCCCGCTCGAGCGTCCTGGCGAGATGCTTCCAATGGTCGAAGGAGGCCAGGCCCTCGAGGCGCTCGTCCTCCGGATCGGCCCAGCTCATGACGCTGTGGTTGATCGGGCTGTGCATGTTGAAGCTGATCAGATGCATCCGCTTGGTCATCGTCATCCCTCTGCTCGCTCGAGGCGAATGGGCGCGCTGCGGGGGCGCTCGCGGAACAGCCTCGGATCGCTCAGGTCGACGATGGCTTCGGGGCCGGCGCAGCCCACATCGGTCCAGCCCATCTGGCCCATCGCGAGGTTCAGCTCCTGCCGGTAGATGTCGAGGACCTTGCGGGCACCGGCCTCGCCGGCCGCCGCGACCCCGAACATCGCCGGCCGGCCGAAGAAGGCGGCCTTGGCTCCCAGGCAGAGCGCCTTCGCGATATCGGCGCCGCGCCGGAAGCCGCTGTCGATCAGGATTTCCATCTTGTGCCCGACCGCGTCGGCGATCAGCGGAAGCATGTCGAGCGGCGCGGGCGCGCTGTCGAGCTGGCGCCCGCCATGGTTCGACACCAGGAGGCCGTCGGCGCCGAGCTCCAGGCAGATCCGCGCATCGTCCGGGTGCAGGATGCCCTTGACCGCCAGCGGGCCGGGCCAGGCCTTCCGCACGGCGCGCAGCACGTCCCAGCTCTGGGCCGGCGCCGGCGTCTCGCTTCCGTAGAGATCGGCGACCGCGTTGGCGTCGGCGTCCTTGCCGGCATAGGGGCGCCAGTTCTCCATCATCGGAATGCCGCCGCCGGTGAGGTAGCGATAGGTCCAGGCCGGGCGGCTCAGCCCCTGCAGGATCACCCGGGGGGTCATCTTCATCGGGCGCCGGAAGCCGTTGCGGATGTTGCGCTCGCGCTTGCCCATGACCGGCGTGTCGACGGTCAGGATCAGGACCTTGACGTCGAGCGCCCTGGCCCGCTGCACCAGCCCGGCGGTGATATGGGGGCTGCGCGTGCCGTAGATCTGGAACCAGGTCGTCTTCGGGCCGGCCGCCGCCGCGGCCTCGATGGAATCGCAGCTCGCGCTCGACATGATGTAGGGAAGGTCGAAGGCTGCGGCGGCGCGCGCCAGCATCAGATCCGCGCCGGGCCGGAAGAAGCCGGCGATCCCCATCGGGCAGATGCCGAAGGGCGACGAATAGTCGTGGCCGAACAGGGTGGCGCGCTGGTGGCGCTTCTCGACATCGACCAGATAGCGCGGGACGAGGCGATAGCGCCCGAAAGCATCGCGGTTGCGGATCAGGCCGTCCTCGCCGTCGACGCCGCCATCGATGAAGTCATAGGCGATCTTGGGGAGATAGCTTCGTGCGAGCTTGGCGACGTCGTCTATATTGATCGCGCTCTCGATTTTCATGGATCTTGTCCGGCGAATTCTTGATGCCTTCGAGCATCTGCCGGAAAAATCTATCTATCGACAGGGGTGATAGAAAACGCTTTATTCTGATAGTTCCTGTCTTTTTATCCGATGGTTGTGGCGCGGCGGCCGGGGCGTTCCGGGAAAGCCGCAGGTTCCGATCGCGGGCGTGTTCGCGCCGCGGCGCGGCAGAGGAGACGGCCTGATCATTCTTCATGCATCCCCATTCTGACGATGTTCTCTTCGGAGAGTTCGGCGCGGGAGAGTTCGCCGACGATGCGCTTGCCGCGCATGACGTAGGCGCGGTCGCAGACATGGACGATCTCGGCCTGTTCGGAGGAGATCATCAGCACCGCCGCGCCGTCGGCGACGAGCTGGTCGATCAGCGCGAAGATCTCGGACTTGGCGCCGACATCGATGCCGCGGGTCGGCTCGTCGAAGATGAACAGTCGGGTTCCGGCCGCGAGCCATTTGCCGATCACCACCTTCTGCTGGTTGCCGCTGGAGAGCAGCCCGACGCTCTGGTTCGGCGGCGGCGACGCGCTCCAGCACCGCATGGGTGATGCTGTTCTGGTCGAAATTCCTCATTCGAGCCTCCCTGCATTGGTGTCGAGATCGGTTTCGCCGAGGCCGGCGATCAGCGCCGCCCTCGAATGCAATGACGGGCAGGTGATCCGCCAGGCGGCGATCGCCGGCCTCGGCATCCTGATCCAGCCGCTCTACATCGTGCAGGCCGATATCGAGGCGGGCGGCTGGTGCCAGTTCTGCTCGACTGGCAACTGCCGATGCCGACGATGAACATCGCCTATCAGAATCGCGACGACCTGCCGGCCAAGATCCGGGTGTTCAACGAATTCCTCGTCCAGCATGTCCGCTCGACCTCGGACAGCCAGATCTGGTCGGCCCAGCACCGGCCCGAGAAGGCTCCGCCGGCCGCCACGCTCCGTCACACCGAGAGATACTGCGTCCGGACAGCCTCGTTCGCCTTGAGCGCGTCCATCGTGCCGGTGAAGCGGATGACGCCTTTCTCGATGATGGCGGCGCGGTCGGCGACATTGCCGGCGAAATGCAGGTTCTGCTCGGAGAGCAGGATGCTCATGCCCTCCTCCTTCAGCCGGAGGATGGTCGCCGCCATCGCCTCGACGATGACCGGGGCAAGGCCCTCGGACGGCTCGTCCAGCAGCAGGAGCCGCGGATTGCCCATCAGCGTGCGGGCGATGGTCAGCATCTGCTGCTCGCCGCCCGACATCGCCCCGCCCGGCCGGTCGCGCATGCGGCCGAGATTGGGAAAGAGCGCGAACAGCCTGTCCGGCGTCCAGTGCGGCGCACCCTCGCGCGGCGGGCGCCGGCCGACGGCGAGGTTCTCCATCACCGTCAGCTCGGAGAAGATGCGGCGCTCCTCCGGCACATAGCCGATGCCGAGCCGCGCGATGGCGAAGGGCTCGCGCCCCTCGATGCGCTGCCCGTCGAAGCGGATCGTGCCGCCTGCCGGCGGCACCAGCCCCATCACCGCCTTCATGGTCGTCGACTTGCCGGCGCCGTTGCGGCCCATCAGGGCAAGCACCTCGCCGCGGCCCATGTCGAAGCCGACGCCCTGCAGGATATGGGCGCGTCCGTAATAGGCATCGAGCCCGGCGATCGCGAGAAGCGCGCTCATCAATGGCCTCCCGAGACCGTGCCGGAGCCGAGATAGACCGCGCGCACCTGCGGGTCCTGCCGGATCGCCTCGGCCGGCCCCTCGGCGAGCAGCCGGCCGCGGTCGAGCACGATCACCCGGTCGGCATGGGCGAAGACCACATCCATGTCGTGCTCGGTGAACAGCACGGCGATGCCCGTCTCGGACGCGATCCGCGCGGTCAGCGCCATCAGCGCGACGCGCTCGCGCGGCGCCATGCCGGCGGTCGGCTCGTCCATCAGCAGCAGGCCGGGCCGGTTGGCGAGCGCGACCGCGAGCTCGACGCGCTTCAGGTCGCCATAGGCCAGCACGCCGCAGGCGCGCTCGGCCTGCTCCAGCATGCCGACCTGGGCGAGCAGCGCCTCCGCGGCCGCGGCATGCTGCGCCCGCGCCGCCCGGAACGGGCTCCAGATGCCCCCGGCATCCGAGATCAGCGCCATCTGCACGTTCTCCCTCACGGTCATCGAGGAGAAGGTCGCGGTGATCTGGAAGGTGCGGCCGACGCCGAGGCGCCAGATTTCGCGGGGCCGGAGTCCGGCGATCGACCGGCCTTTCAGGGCGATCTCGCCGCGATCCGGCCTGAGCTGGCCGCCCAGCATGTTGAAGCAGGTCGTCTTGCCGGCGCCGTTCGGCCCGATCAGCGCGACCATCCGGCCGGCCTCGACGGTGAAGGACACGCCCTGCACCGCATGCACGCCGCCGAAGGATTTGGCGAGATCGCGTACCGCCAGCACGGGGGCGGCCGCGGAGGGGGCGGGGGCGCTCATCGCGCACCCGCCCCGGGGCCGAGCCGTTCGCGCCAGGCGAGGAAGCCGCCGACCAGCCCGCGCGGGAAGAGCATGACCAGCAGCACGATCGCGAGCCCGAGCGCGAAGCGCCAGTACAGGGTGAGCTTCGCCAGTTGCTCGCTGAGGCCGGCATAGGCGAAGGCGCCGACGATCGGCCCCGAGACGGTCTGGACCCCGCCGAGCAGCACCATCAGCAGGGCGTCGACCGAGCGCGGGATCGCCAGATAGGTCGGGAAGACCGAGCCCTTGAAGAAGGCGAAGAGCCCGCCCGCGACGCCGGCCGCCAGGGCGGCGATCGCGAAGGCGGCCCATTGCACGCGCATCGTGTCGATGCCGATGGCCTCGGCCCGGAGCGCATTGTCGCGCGCGGCGCGCAGCCCATAGCCCAGCGGGGAGAAGATCATGACGCGCAGCAGCAGCACGCAAGCCGCGCAGATCGCGAGCGCGAGATAGTAGAAGGCCGTCTTCGACACGGCCCAGGCCGAAGGCCAGACGCCGAGGATGCCGTTGTCGCCGCCGGTGAGCTCGACCCATTGGAAGGCGGTCGCCCAGGCGATCTGGGCGAAGGCCAGCGTCAGCATGGCGAGATAGACGCCCGACAGCCGGACGCAGAACCAGCCGAAGACCACGCCGGCGATGCCGGCGAGGAAGGGTGCGAAGAGCAGCGCCGGCTCCATCGGCGCGCCGAGCCATTTCACCGCCAGCGCCGCGCCATAGGCGCCGAGCCCGAAATAGGCGGCGTGGCCGAAGGAAGCCAGGCCGCCCGGCCCCATCATGAAATGCAGCGAGGCGGCGAAGAGCGTGAAGATCAGGAGCTCGGTCAGGATCAGCAGGAGGGAGTCCGGCGCGGCCAGCGGCAGGGCGGCGAGCAGCAGGAGAGCGAGCAGCCCCGCGCGCTTCGTCGCCCGGTCGGCCGGCCGCAGCAGCGGCTCGACCGCCGTCGCGCGCGGCTGTCCGGCCGGACGCCTGCCCAGCAAACCGTAGGGCTTGACCACCAGTACGACGGCCATGACGAGGAAGACCAGGACTAGCGTGATCTTGGGGAAGATCAGGATGCCGAAGGCATGCAGAACGCCGATCAGCACCGCCGCGAGATAGGCGCCGGCGACGCTGCCGAGGCCGCCGACGACCACGACGACGAAGACCTCGGCGATCATCGACAGGTCCATATGCAGCGTCGCCGCCTCGCGCGGGAGCTGAAGCGCGCCGCCGAGGCCCGCGAGCCCGGCGCCGAAGGCGAAGACGGAGGTGAAGAGCAGGCGCTGGTTGACGCCGAGCGCGCCGACCATCTCGCGATCCTGCGTCGCGGCCCGGACCAGCGTGCCCCAGCGCGTCTTCCGGAACAGGAACCAGAGCAGCGCCAGCACCGCCGGCCCGATCGCGATCAGCAGGAGCTCATAGCTGGGGAAACGGCTGTCGAACAGGATGACGAAGCTCCTGAAGCCCGGCGCGCGCGGGCCGAGCTTGTCCTCGGGTCCCCAGACGGCCAGCGCGATGTCCTGGATCATCAGCACGACGCCGAAGGTGGCGAGAAGCTGGAACAGCTCCGGCGCCGGATAGATCCGCCGCAGGATCGCGATCTCGATCAAGGCGCCGATGCCGGCGACGAGCAGCGCCGCCAGCACGACGCCGCCCCAGAAACCGAGCGGGCTCGCCGGCCCGAGCCAGGCGACCAGCGTCCAGCCGAGATAGGCGCCCAGCATGTAGAGCGAGCCATGGGCGAAGTTCACGATGCGGGTGACGCCGAAGATGATCGACAGCCCCGACGCCACGAGAAACAGCGAGGAGGCCGAGGCGAGCCCGTTCAGCGTCTGGGTGAGGATGAGATCGAGCATGCGAACCCGTATCGAGGCCGGGCGCGGGACGCCGCCGGCACGCTTGCAGGCTTAACCGGGGAACCGGCAGGATCAAGCCGGGCCGTCATCGCGGGCGCAGCGAAGCAATCCAGGGAGCTTGGCGCGACCGTTCAGCCCTGCCGCTCCTGGATGGCCTCGTCGCCGCGCTCCTCGCGCTGACGGTGACCGCTAGCCGGCCGGGCGCAGCGTCTTCACGACGTCGTCGGAGGGGAGGTATTTGGCGCCGTCGGCATAGCGCCAGTCGACCAGCACGCCCTTGCCGTCCTTCAGCGCCGTCCTGCCGACGAAGGCGCCGAGCGTCGCCTGATGGTCGATGGCGCGATATTCGGCCGAGCCGAAGGCGGAGGGGAATGTCAGCCCCTCCATCGCCGCGACGAGCGCTTCGTTGTCGGTCGTGCCCGCCTTTGCGAGCGCGGCGGCGATGGAATTCATCGTGTCGAAGCCGACCACCGAGCCCAGCCGCGGATAGTCGTTGTAGCGGGCCTGGTAGGCGTCGCGGAAGCGGACATGTTCCGGCGTCGCCAGATCCGCATGCGGATAGCCGGTGACGATCCAGCCTTCGGGCGTCTCGGTCCCGAGCGCGTCGAGATATTCCGGCTCGCCGGTCAGCATCGAGACGACGTCGCGCCCCTCGAACAGGCCGCGGGTATTGCCCTGGCGGACGAAATTGGTCAGGTCGGCCGAGAAGGTGACGTTGAAGATGGCGTCGGGCTTCGCGGCTTCGAGCGCCTGGACCGTCGCTCCGGCGTCGATCCGGCCCAGCGCCGGATACTGCTCGGCGACGAACTCGACATCGGGCCTGGCCTTCTTCAGCAGCTCCTTGAACCACTTCACCGCCGACTGGCCGTATTCGTAGTTCGGCGCCACCAGCGCCCATTTGCGGGCCTTGAGCCTGGCCGCTTCCTCGACCAGCATCGCCGCCTGCATATAGGTCGAGGGCCGCAGGCGGAAGGTGTAGCGATTGCCCTTCGACCAGACCAGCGCGTCGGAGAGCGGCTCGGATGCCGCGTAGAGCCGCTTGTTCTGTGCCGCGAAATCCGCGATGGCGAGGCCGACATTGGAGAGATAGCCGCCGGAGAGGAGATCGACCTTCTCGGCATTGATCAGGTCGCCGGCATGGCGCACGGCGTCTTCCGGCTTACCGGCATCGTCGCGGAAGATCGTCTCGATCTTGCGGCCGAGCACGCCGCCGGCGGCGTTGACCTGGGCCTGCGCCAGCTCCCAGCCCTGGCGGTAGGGCTTCAGGAAGGCCGGCTGCGCGGTGTAGCTGTTGATCTCGCCGATGCGGATCGCGCCGGCGCCCTGCGCCCGGACCAGGGAGGGAGCGGCGAGCGCCACCGCGCCGCCGGAGGCGGCTGCCAGGAAACGCCTGCGGTCGATTGTCATCGCTGTCGTCCTCGAGGGATGCGGCTGCGCGGCGCCCGGGTCGCCCCGATCGCCTTACCGGACCCGTTTCACGATCGTTCCACGCCGGTGCCCGGATGGCGCCGGTCGCTGGAAGATTGTTTGTACACATATGAATTTGCGAGGAGCCGGAAGGCTTGTCAACTGCCGGGCGGCGGAGCCGGTGCCGGCGGCCAGGGCCGGCCCGGACGGGGGCAGGGCCGCGAGGGTCCTTCCGCCGGCCCCCGACGGAGGCGAATGCGCTTCCATGGCGCAGCGCAGCAAACATCTGTACCCCCTCCCGTCCGGCATGGCGATGCGAAAAAGCCGGGCGGCCTTGCTCGCCGGGCATGCGGGGCCGGGAGCGGCCGGGGCGGGCGCGGGACGCGGGGGAAGCGCCTCCCGAAGCGCGGCGCCAATGGGCGGTGCGGATTCTCGCCGGCGGGGTTGAAAGTTCTCCCGCGATCCGCATGCGCATTCGGAACGTTCCGTTGGAATGCCTCCAATGAGAAGAAAGAGGAATATTTTGATTTCGGCGCGGATTTCTGCTTATCCACCGGCGCCGGCGGCCGGATATCTCCGCTAGACAGCCGGAACCGAGCCGCCAAGGACGATGCGATGAGCAACTTCTACGAGGAACAGGTCCTCAGCGTCCATCACTGGACGGATACGCTGTTCAGCTTCACGACGACGCGCGACACCTCCTTCCGCTTCAAGAACGGCCAGTTCACCATGATCGGGCTCAAGGTCGGCGAGCGGCCGCTGGTGCGGGCCTATAGCGTCGCCAGCACGAATTACGACGAGACGCTCGAATTCTTCTCGATCAAGGTGCCGGACGGCCCGCTCACTTCGCGTCTGCAAAATCTCCAGGTCGGCGACGCGATCATCGTCGGCAAGAAGGCCACGGGCACGCTCGTCCTCGACAATCTCAAGAACGGCCGGCGGCTCTTCCTGCTCGGCACGGGCACGGGCCTCGCGCCCTTCCTCTCGCTGATCCGCGATCCCGAGACCTATGAGCGCTACGAGAAGGTCGTGCTCGTCCATGGCTGCCGCCAGGTCGCCGAGCTGGCCTATGGCGAGCGCATCACCCGGGATCTGCCGCAGGACGAGTTCCTCGGCGAGATGATCCGCCGGCAGCTCGTCTACTATCCGACGGTGACGCGCGAGCCCTTCCGCAACCGCGGCCGGATCACCGATCTGATGACCTCGGGCCAGCTCTATGCCGATATCGGCGAGCCGGGCTTCGATGCCGCCGGCGACCGCTTCATGCTCTGCGGCTCGCCGCAGATGCTGGTCGACCTCAAGGCGATCTTCGCCGAGCGCGGGCTCGCGGAGGGCAATCACGGCGAGCCCGGCGACTATGTCATCGAGAAGGCCTTCGTCGAGAAGTGAGCCCGGAGAAACGAGCCTGACGGGGCGAGCCGGGCCTGCACCCGCCATGCGGATATCGACCATGCGGCATCTGCACAGCGGGGACGGCGGTTTTCGGTCAGTGTAGCCGCGCTCAGTTTCGACCGCGGTGCCCGTCATGAACATGCATGCCTCCCAGCCCCGCCCGCCTGCGGCGCAGGCCGGCATCGGCCAGTCGCTTCCGCGCAACGAGGATGCCGTTCTCGTGCGCGGCGGCGGCCGCTACACCGACGATCTCGCCGTGGAGGGACAACTCTACGCCGCCTTCGTCCGCAGCCCCTACGCCCATGGCGTGATCGAGGGGATCGACGTCGCGGCGGCCAGGGCGATGAAGGGCGTCGTCGCGGTCTACACGGCCGGAGACCTCGAAGGGCAGGGCTACGGCCCGCTGAAGTGCAATGTCGACCTGCCCAGCCGCGACGGCACGCCGATGCGGCGCCCGCCGCGGCAGGCGCTGGCGGCGGGCAAGGTCCGCTTCGTCGGCGATCCCGTCGCCATGGTCGTGGCCCGCACCGCCGTCCAGGCCCGCGACGCGGCCGAGGCGGTCGGGCTCGACATCGCGGTCCTGCCCGCCGTCACCGCGGTCGAAGAGGCGCTGGCGCCGGGCGCGCCGCAGCTTTTCGACGAGGTGCCGGGCAATCTGATCGTCGACTATCAGTCCGGCGATGCCGGCAAGGTCGCCGCCGCCTTCGCCGCGGCCGCGCATGTCACGAGGCTCCGGATCGTCAACAACCGCATCGTGGTCAATCCGCTGGAGCCGCGCGCCGCGATCGCCAGCCATGACCGCAAGAGCGGACGCTACACGCTTCACGCCCCGAGCCAGGGCGCCTTCGGCATGCGCAACAGCCTCGCGGCGGCGATGGGGGTGCCGCAGGACAGGATGCGGCTGGTGACCGGCCATGTCGGCGGCTCCTTCGGCATGAAGGCTTCGGTGTTCCCGGAATATGTCGTGCTGCTGCATGCGGCCCGCCTGCTGCGGAGGCCGGTGAAATGGACCGACCAGCGCTCGGAGAGCTTCGTCTCCGACCATCACGGCCGCGACATGGTGTTCGAGGCGGAGCTCGCGCTCGATGCGCGCGGGCGCTTTCTGGCGACGCGCTTCACCGGCTTCGGCAATCTGGGCGGCTACCTCACCCCGGTCGGGCCGATGATGGCGACGCTCAACATCGGCAAGAACAGCGTCGGCATGTACCGCACGCCGCTGGTCGAGGTGCGGACGCGCTGCGCCGTCACCAACACCGTGCCGATCTCGGCCTATCGCGGCGCCGGGCGCCCCGAGGGCAATTATTTCATGGAGCGGCTGATCGACACGGCCGCCCGCGAGATGGGGATCGACAGGGCCGTGCTGCGCCGGCGCAACCTGATCCCGGCCCGGGCGCTGCCCTGGGCCACGCCGGTCGGGACGCTCTACGACAGCGGCGACTTCCCGGCGCTGTTCGCCCGCGCGCTGGAGGCGGCGGACTGGAAGGGCTACCGGGCCCGCGAGCGCGCCAGCCGCAGGGCCGGCAAGCTGCGCGGCCGCGGCATCGGCTGCTATCTCGAGGTCACCGCCCCGCCGGGCAACGAGATGGGCGGCATCCATTTCGAGCCGGACGGCTCGGTCACCATCGTCACCGGCACGCTCGATTACGGACAGGGGCACTGGACGCCCTTCGCCCAGGTGCTGACCAGCCAGCTCGGCGTGCCCTTCGACAGGATCCGCCTGGCGCAGGGCGACAGCGACCGGCTGATCGCCGGCGGTGGCACCGGCGGCTCGAAGTCGATCATGGCGAGCGGCTCGGCGATCATCGAGGCGAGCGACAAGGTCGTCGAGAAGGGCAAGCTGCTCGCTGCGCATGTCCTGGAGGCCGGCGTCGGCGATATCGAGTTCGCCGCCGGCCGCTTCAGCATCGCCGGGACCGACCGCGGCATCGGCATCATGGAGCTGGCGGAAAGGCTGCGGACGGGACCGGCCCTGCCCGAGAACCTGCCGCAGACGCTCGATGTCGACCACGTCTTCAAGGCGGCGCCTTCGGCCTATCCGAATGGCTGCCATATCGCCGAGGTCGAGATCGACCCGGAGACCGGGCAGGTCGCGATCGCGCGCTACGTCATGGTCAACGATTTCGGGACGCTGGTGAATCCAATGATCGTGGAGGGGCAGCTCCATGGCGGCGTGGTGCAGGGCATCGGCCAGGCGCTCTGCGAACTGACCTCCTATGACGAGGACGGCCAGCTCAGGACCGGCTCCTATATGGACTACGCCATGCCGCGCGCGTCGGACGTGCCGTTCTTCTCCTTCATCAGCCAGGGCGTCCCGACCGGCACCAACCGGGTCGGCGCCAAGGGCTGCGGCGAGGCCGGCTGCGCCGGCTCGCTGCCCGCGGTGATGAACGCGATCGTCGATGCGCTCGCGCCCCATGGCGTGACGCATCTCGACATGCCGGCGACGCCGCTGGCGATCTGGCGCGCCATCCACCGGCAGGGCGCGGCCGCCTGAGGCGCCGAATCAGCTCATCCGGGTCAGCAGGGCGACGATCTGCCTCGCCTCGGCCGGCGAGAGCGGTTCCAGCGCCGCGATGGTGATGGCCTTCGCCTTCGCGAACAATTCCGGCATGGCCGCGTGCCCCGCTTCGGTCAGCCGGATCAGCAGGCGGCGCTGGTCGTTCGGGTCCGGCAGGCGCTCGACCAGCCCGCGCTCGGCGAGGCGGCCGATCACGCCCTTGATCGTGGCCGGGTCCATGGCGGTGAGGCGGCCGAGCCGGTTCTGCGAGATCTCCGCCCCGCCCGCGAGCTTGCACAGAGCCGCGAATTGCGTCGGCGTCGGTCCGCCGGGACCCATCATCTCCTGGAAAAGCGGGAGATAGCGCTGCTGGGCCCGCCGGAGCAGGAAGCCGTACTGCTCCTCCAGCACATAGCCGAACGGAGCTTGGATGCCGTCCGGCTCCGGCGGAGCGGATCTGGCGGCCGGTTTCCTCCGGACCTTGGCAGGGCGCTTCTCTGCGCTCATCGGTGTCCTCGAGCCCTGTTCTTCCGGGGCGTCTCGCAGCCTGTCCCTCGTGATATCCGGATCGGCGGCCGGCGCAACGTCCGGGTGCCGCCGGGTGAACGGGATCCGGGGAAAAGGCGCCATGCGGCCCGCGCGTGGACCGTCCCGCGGGAAGCCGTCTGGACCTGTGCCGCGACACGCGCTCAATTGCGGGCATGACCCTCTCCGCTCCCGCCCGCCGCGTCGCCGACTTCACCTGCGAGAAGAAGCCGGCCACCGGCTCGCGCGGCATGGTCGTCACCAACCATCCGCTCGCCTCGGCCGCGGGCTCGCAGATGCTGCTGGCCGGCGGCAACGCCGTCGATGCCGCGGTCGCCGCGCTGTTCGCGCTGACGGTGGCCGAGCCGATGATGGTCGGCGTCCTCGGCGGGGGCCTGAGCCATATCCGCCTCGCCGATGGCAGCCATCGCATCATCGACAATCTCTCGACCGCGCCCGGCCGGGCCACGCCGGGGATGTATGACTGCCTCTCCGACGAGATCGGCAGGCAGCGCGACACGCGCGACCGCGAGAATCTCGTCGGGGCGAAGGCGGTGGCGGTGCCGGGGGCGCTCAAGGGCTGGTGCGAGGCGCTGGAGCGCTTCGGCAGCCTGAAGCTGGCGGATGTGCTGCAGCCGGCGATCGCGCTGGCCGAGCGGGGCTTCACGGTCACGCCCTATCTTTCCAATTGCATCGCCGACAAAGCCGCCGATCTCGCCCGCGATCCGGGTCTCGCGGCGATGCTCCTGCCGGGCGGGACGCCGCTCCAGCCGGGCGACAGGCTGGTCCAGGGCGATTATGCGCAGAGCCTGCGGCTCATCGCCCGGGAGGGGGCGCGGGCGCTCTATGGCGGCGCGCTCGGGGCGGCGCTCACCGGCTACATGGCGAGGCATGGCGGCCTGATCGGGCCGGAGGATCTGGCGGATTACCGGACCCAGACGCGCGAGCCGATCCGCGGCTCCTATCGCGGCTACGAGATCGTCGGCCCGCCCCCGCCCTCCTCCTCGGGCGTGCACATCGCCCAGATGCTCAACATCCTCGAAGGCTACGAGATCGGCGCGCTCGGCTTCGGCTCGGTCGATGCGGTGCATCTGCTGGCGGAGGCGCTGAAGATCGCCTTCGCCGACCGCGCCGTGGCGACGGCCGATCCCGCCTTCGTCAGGGTCCCGGTCGCGCGGCTGATCGACAAGGGCTATGCCGCCGAGCGGCGCGCGCTGATCGAGACGGGCCGGGCCAAAAGCTGGACGGCGGGGCTTTCGGGCGGGGAATCGGCGGACACCACCCATGTCACCGTGGCCGATGCCGACGGCTACGTCGTCAGCGCGACGCAGACGATCAACGGGCTGTTCGGCGCCTGCGTGCAGATCCCCGGCACGGGCATGATCGCCAACAACTACATGTTCAATTTCGATCCGCATCCCGGCCGCGCGCTCTCGATCGCGCCGGGCAAGCGCGTCTTCACCTCGATGGCGCCGATGATGGTGCTGAAGGAGGGGCGGATCGCCTATGCGCTCGGCCTGCCCGGCGCTCTGCGCATCTTCCCCTCGGCCCTGCAGGCGATCGTCAACCTGATCGACCACCGCATGAGCCTGCAGGAGGCGGTCGAGGCGCCGCGCGTCTGGACCGAGGGCGGCGTGCTGGAGCTGGAGGAGGCGATTCCCGAGGCGGTGGCCGAGGGCCTCGCGGCGCGCGGGCACAGGATCATGCGCTCGCCGCGCGTGGCCGGCGGCATGAACGCCATCGCCTTCAACGCGGACGGCACGCTGACCGGCGCCGCCTGCTGGCGGGCGGACGGCACGCCGGTCGCGATCTCGGGCGGGCTGGCGCGGGCCGGGGCGCGGTTCAGTCTTTGACGGGCAGCGATTCGGCGGTCCGACGTCCCATCCGAGCCCTCATCCTGAGGAGGCCCGAAGGGCCGTCTCGAAGGCTGCTGTGTTAGTGCAGCCCGCCGACGCCGACATAGCGTTCGAGCACGGCGCCATCGGCGCGCAGGGCCGCTGACGCTCCCGCCCAGACGATCCGCCCGCGTTCGAGGATGATGACCTCCTCGGCGAAGTCGAGGGCGCTTTCGAGCCGCTGCTCAACGAAGAGGATCGTCATCGCGCCGCTCGACGCGAGCTGCGCGAAGGCCGCCATCAGCATGTCGCAGATCACCGGGGCGAGGCCCTCCAGCGGCTCGTCGAGCAGCAGGATCGAGGGCTGGCCGAGGATGGTGCGGGCGGTCGCCAGCATCTGCTGCTCGCCGCCCGAGAGCTGCGAGCCGAGATTGCGGCGGCGCTCTCCGAGCCGGGGAAAGAGCGCATAGGCTTCCTCGATCGCCCGGCGCGGGCGATCCTTCAGCCCGACGAAGAGGTTTTCCTCGACGGTGAGCCCCTTGAAGATCTCCCGGGTCTGCGGAACCAGCCCGATGCCGCCGCGCGCGCGGCCGGTCGTGCGCAGGCCCGTCACGTCCCGCCCATCGACGCCGATGCTGCCGGCATAGCGCCGGGTCAGCCCCATCAGCGTCGCCATCAGCGTGGTCTTGCCCATGCCGTTGCGGCCGAGGATGGAGAGGCGCCCGCCGGCCGGCACGGAGAAGGAGACATCCTCCAGCACATGGGTCTGGCCGTAGCCGGCGCTCAGGCCGCGGACGTCGAGGCTAGCGGCCGGCATGAGCATAGCTCCCGAGATAGGCCTCGCGGACCCTGTCGTCCCTGGCGACGTCGGCCGGCAGGCCCTGGAAGATCAGCTCGCCGGCCGCCAGAACCGTGACGCGCCGGGCGAAGCGGAAGACCAGATCCATGTCGTGCTCGATCATCAGCACGGCGAGCGAGGCCGGCAGGCGCTCCAGCGCGCGCTCGATCAGCGGCGTGTCGGTGGAGGGCACGCCGGCGGCGGGCTCGTCGAGCAGCAAGACCTTCGGCCGCTGCGCCATGGCGATGGCGATCTCGAGCAGCCGCTGCTGGCCATAGGCGATCTCGACCACCTTGCGGCGGGCGACCTCCGTCAGGCCGAGCGTGGCGAGGATGTCGGCGGCCTCGTCGGCCGCCGCGCCGGCGCCGTGGAAGCGGGCGAGGATGCGGGTGGCGCGGCCCTGCCGTTGCAGGATCGCCATGACGACATGCTCCTCCGGCGTCATATCCGGGAAGAGCCGCGTCACCTGGAAGGTGCGCACGAGGCCGCGCCGGACGCGCGCGACGGCGCCGAGGCGCGTGATGTCCTCGTCCCCCAGGCGAACCGTGCCGGCGCTCGGCCGGATGCGGCCGGTGACGAGGTTGACGAAGGTGGTCTTGCCGGCGCCGTTAGGACCGATCAGGGCGAGGCGCTCGCCCGGCGCCATGGCGATCGAGACGTCGTGGTTGACCTTGAGCCCGCCGAAGGACTTCGACAGATGCGCGACCGCGAAGACGGGGCTGGCGGCAGCCGGATTCATGGCCCTGCCCTCCGCGGGCGGCGCGCCAGGATGCGGGCGGCCTCGTCGAGCGTGCCGGAGAGACCGCGCGGGGCGAAGAGCACGATGGCGATCAGCAGCGCGCCGACCAGCGTCATCCAGTGGAACGGGTCGATCGCGGCGACGACATGCTCGACGGCCATGAAGACGACGGTGCCGATCAGCGCGCCGTAGAGATTGCCCAGCCCGCCGAGCACCAGCATGACCAGCGCGTTGGCGGAGAGCTCGAAGCTCACGCTGTCGAGCCCGACGACCTGGGTCGAGATCGCGCCGAGCGCGCCGCCCATGCCGGCGACGGCTCCCGAGATCACGAACATCCGAAGCAGCACCGGGAAAGCGGAGATGCCGAGCGCGCTCACCCGCAGCGGGTCCTCCTTGAGGCCGCGGCAGACCATGCCGAAAGGCGAGCGAACAAGGAGCTTCAGCGCGACGAAGACGGCGACGAGCAGGCCGAGCCCGAAGAGATAGGCGGCGCGGCCCCAGAGATCGAATTCGAACAGGCCGAAGAGCGGGGCGGGGACCATGCCGGCGAGGCCGTCGCTGCCGCCGGTCAGCCAGGCGGCCTTGTTGGCGGCCTCGTGCAGGAGCTGGACGATGGCGATGGAGAGCACGAGCTGCGGCAGCCCGTGTGCCCGCAGCATCACCGTCCCCATCAGCAGGCCGGTGACGGCGCCGGCCGCCGCTCCGATCAGGATCAGCAGGAAGGGCTCGGTCACGCCGTTCAGGCAGGCGATGCCGGCGGCATAGGCGCCGGCGCCGTAAAGGGCCGCCTGGCCGAGCGAGGCGATGCCGCAATAGCCGACGATCAGGTCGAGCGAGAGCACCAGCAGCGCGACCGAGATCAGGCGGGTCAGGAAGGAGAGGTTGTCGGGGAAGAGCCAGTAGCCCGCGAGTCCGGCGGCGAGGATGAGCGCGAGCCCGGCGAGGTCGCGGCCGAGGTCGCGGGCGGGCGTGGCGGCTGCCATGGGGGCGGAAGCCTGCGCCATCACGGGGCCCGTCCCATCAGGCCGCGCGGGAAGGCGCAGACCACCAGGATCACCGCGAGGTAGAAGAAGAAATTGCCGAAATCGGGCATGAGGTAGCGCCCGGTCACGTCGATCGCACCGAGCAGCAGGCAGGCGGCGAGCGCGCCGGGGATCGAGCCCGCCCCGCCGACTGAGACGACGACGAGGAAGGTCACCATGTAGCGCAGGGCGTAATAGGGCTCGATCGGCAGGAATTCGGCGCCGACCGCGCCGCCGAAGGCGGCGAGCGCCACGGCAAGCGCGAAGCTCGCGGCGTAGATCAGCTCGGTGCGGACGCCGAGCGCGCGCGACATCGGGGCGTTCTCGACGGCGGCGCGCAGCTTGATGCCGAAGCCGGTGCGCTCGATCAGGAACCAGAGTCCGCCGGCGACGGCGAGGCCGCTGGCGATGACGAAGAGCCTGTGGCCGGCGATGCTGCGGAAGCCGAGATCGATCGGCCGCGCCAGATCGGCGGGCAGGGGGATGGTCTTCAGCGTTGGGCCGAAGACATAATTGGTGATGCCGATGACGCAGAAGGTGATGCCGATGGTCATCAGCACCTGCGAGAGCGCGCTGCGGTCATAGATGCGGCGGAAGAGCAGGCGTTCGAGCGGCACCGCGATCAGCACCGTGCCGGCGACGGCGAGCGCGATGCCGAAGCCGTAGCCGTAGCCGAGGCCGAGATCGCGCGCCGCATAGGAGGCGATGTAGCCGCCGATCATGGCGAAGGCGCCATGGGCGAGATTGACCAGCCGCATCAGCCCCATCGTCAGCGACAGGCCGATGCAGATGATGAACAGCGCCATGCCGTAGGCGAAGGCGTCGAGGGCGATGCTGAGGGCCGTCTGCATGGATGGTCGGGCCTCGTCGGAACGTCGAACAGGTGCATGGCGTCATTGCGGGCAAGCCGCCTCCGGGCCCGGCCTTCCTTCGGTCGGCCCGGGAAAGGCTCCGCGGCGCCGCTCCGGAATCCATCGAAGGGCCTGCCGCTCCACGATGGATCCCGGTCTTCGCCTCGCCGCGCCCGGAGTGACGGAGGCTGCGGGGGCTGCCTTACTTCGCCAGGCCGGGGTCCGCCTGCTCGGGGAAGCTCTGGATCTCCTTGTTGATCCAGTGGCCCTTGTCGTCCTTCGCGACCTCGCGCAGATAGATGGTCTGGGTGATGTGGCGGGTCTCGGGGTCGATCCTGACCGGGCCGCGCGGGCTTTCCCAGGCGAGGCCCTTCACCGCCTCGACCGCCTTCTCGGCATCCTGCTTGCCGCCGGTGGCGGCGATCATCTTCGCGATCACATACATGCCGTCATAGGCGCCGACCGCCGGGAAGGAGAGCTGGCCGGGGCCGCCGATCGCCTTTTCGGCGGCGGCGACGAAGCGCCGGTTGGCGTCGGAATCGTGCGAGACGGCGTAGTGGAACCCGGTGATCATGCCGCTCGCCGCCTCGCCCAGCGCCGGCAGGTCGGATTCCTGGGTCAGGTCGCCGGTGGCGAAGAGCTTGACGCCGCCCTGCTTCAGCCCGGTGTCGTTGAAGGATTTGACGAAGCCCAGCGTCGGCGGGCCGGACGGCAGGAAGGCGAAGACGCCCTGCGCGCCGGCATCGCGGATGCGCTGCATGATCGGACTGAACTCGGTGGTGTTGAGCGGCATGCGGATGGTCTCGACGACCTGCCCGCCGGCGGCTTCCACCGCCTTCTTGAAGGCGATTTCGGCATCGACGCCGGGGCCGTAATCGGTGACGGCGGTGACGAATTTCCTGACGCCGCGATCGACCACCGCCTTGCCGAGCGGCGTCGTGGTCTGGGCCGTGGTGAAGGAGGTCCGCACCACCAGCGGCGAGGAGGTCATGATCGCCGAGGTCGCGGCGTTGAAGATCACCAGCGGGACGTTGCCCTGCTTGAGCAGCGGCGTGATCGCCATCGCGTCCGGCGTGAAGTAGACGCCGCCGAGATACTGCACCTTGTCGCGGACGATCAGCTCCTGCGCCAGCGCGCGGGCCTGCTGCGGATTGGCGGCGGGCAGGTCGCGATAGACGATCTCGACGTCATGGCCGGCGACCGACTTGCCGTTCTGCGCCAGCCAGGCCTCGACGCCGGCCTGGAAGTTCTTGCCCTGCAGGGCGAAGGGGCCGGAAAAGGGCCCGATGATGCCGACCTTGACGGTGTCGGCCGCGGCCGCGCCGGCGAGGCCGAGGCCCCCCGCCAGCACCAGAGCCCCCGCCTGCATGAGCCTGCCGAAAATGCGCCTGTTCATCATCTGCCGTCCTCCCGTTCCCTGACCCTGCTTTTGTCGCGCGTTCGGCTCCTGCCGTCACCTGCCGGGCGGCCCGGAGCCGTCTCGGAAAGGCTGCAGAGGGCCAATGCCCGCTTCCCCGTGGTAAGGCAAGCCGACATAGTTCTCCGCCAGCGCGGCCGAGGCCGCCGGCGAGCTCACCAGATAGTCCAGCTCGGCCTGCTGCATGCGGTCCTCGAAGGCGCTGCTGCCGGGGAAACGGTGCAGCAGCCCGGTCATCCACCAGGAAAAGCGCTCGGCCTTCCAGACCCGGGCGAGGGCGCGGGCGGAATAGGCCGCGATGCCGGCGTCGGAGCCGTCGCGGTAATGCTCGCGCAGGGCGTCGAACAGATAGCGCACGTCGCTCGCCGCGAGGTTGAGGCCCTTGGCTCCGGTCGGCGGCACGATATGGGCGGCGTCGCCGGCGAGGAACAGCCGGCCGAAGCGCATCGGCTCGGCGACGAAGCTGCGCAGCGGCGCGATGCTCTTCTCCAGCGCGGGGCCGGTCCGCAGGGCTGCCGCGACCTCGGCCGGCAGCCGCAGGCGCAGCTCGTCGTAGAAGGCCTCGTCGGTCCAGTCCTCGGCGCGCTCCTCCAGCGGGACCTGGAGATAATAGCGGCTGCGCGCGGCCGAGCGCATCGAGCACAGCGCGAAGCCGCGCTCGTGCCGGGCATAGACCAATTCCTCGGCGGCGGGCGGGCGGTCGACCAGCAGGCCAAGCCAGCCGAAGGGGTAGACGCGCTCGAAGGTGGCGAGGGCGCCCGCGGGAATCGCGCCGCGCGAGACGCCGTGATAGCCGTCGCAGCCGGCGATGAAGTCGCAGCGCAGCTCCTGCTGCGTGCCGTTCGCCCGGAAGCTGACGCGCGGCGCGGCCGTGTCGATGCCGTGCAGGGCGACCTCTTCCGCCTCGTAGACCGTCGGCCGGCCGAGGGCCCGGCGCGCCTCGACGAGGTCCTGCGTGACCTCGGTCTGGCCGTAGACGGTGACGGTGCTGCCGCCGGTGAGCCGCTTCAGGTCGAGGCGGTGGAGCACGCCGCCGAAGGCGAGGTTGACGCCCTCATGCACCAGCCCCTCCCGGTCGAGCCGGTCCGAGACGCCGGCCTCGCGCAGCAGGTCGACCATGCCCTGCTCGAGCACGCCGGCGCGGATGCGCGACAGCACGTAAGCGCAGCTCCGGCGCTCGAGGATGACATTATCGATCCCGGCGCGCGACAGGAGCTGCCCGAGCAGAAGCCCGGCCGGCCCGGCGCCGATGATGGCGACCTGCGTGCGCATTCTTCGCGTTCCCCCGCGGCGATGGCGATCTGGTGCCGCCATTTCGTGCCGCAGGCTACGCATGCCGGCAGGGTTGACGGAATGGAGGATTCGCGCAGTCTCTTGGACAAATCGATCGCGAGGGGGCATGCCGGCCACCATTCCCGCCTATTGGCTCTACGGCGAGCGCCTGACGGACCGCTTCCCGGATGCGCTGCATATCGAGCCGATCGTCGCCCGCAGCGCCCTGCATGGCTGGACGATCCAGCCGCATTTCCACGACCAGCTCTTCCAGTTCTTCCTCGTCATCGGCGGCGGCGGCCGGACCCGGATCGACGGGCGCGAGCGCGAGCTCCGCCCGGGCTCGGCCCTGCTGCTGCCGCCCTCGACGATCCACCAGTTCGATTTCATCGTCGACACGGAGGGCTTCGTCGCCAGCGTCGCGGAAACCTCGCTCAGGCGGCTGTTCGACGCCGAGCCCGAGGCGCGCTCGCTGCTCGCGGCGCCGGCGCTGCTGCAGACCACGCCGGAGGCGGCGGAGACGCAGGCGCTGGCGACGCTGATGCGGCTGGCGATGCGCGAATTCGGGGCCAACCGGCCGAACCGCGCCTTCGCCCTCGCCGCCTATGCCGACCTGATCGCCGCCTGGTTCTCGCGGGCGGCGCGCGGCGCCCATGCCGGCGCGGAGCCGGCGAAGGACCGGCGCGCCGGGCTGGTGCGGCGCTTCATCGAGCGGGTCGAAACCCGCTTCCAGAGCCACGAGCCCTTGAGCGAGCATGCGCGTGCGCTCGGCGTCTCGGTGCCGCATCTGTCGCGCAGTTGCCGCGAGGCGCTTGGCCGTTCGGCATCGCGGGTCTTGCAGGACAGGCTGATGATCGAGGCGCGGCGCGACCTCGTCTACACCTCGCTGACGATCGCGCAGATCTCGTTCCGCCTCGGCTTTTCCGACCCCGCCTATTTCTCGCGCTTCTTCGCCAAGCGGGCGGGGCACGCGCCGTCCGACTACCGGGCGAATGGCTGAGGCCGGGCGGTCAGCAGGCTTTCGGTCAGGGCCTCGCTCTCGCCGATGTCGACGCCCGGCCCGGCGGCGGCGAGATTGCGGGCGATGGCGGCCTCGTCGATCTCCAGCCCCTCCGCGATGACAGCCATCGCCTCGGCCGCGCCGGCTGCGAGCAGGAAGAGCTCGGCCAGGGCGGGACCCTCGGCCTGCCAGCCGCCGAGGCCGCGCTCCTCCTCGGCCGGCAGCCCGGCGAGCAGGCCGGCGACGAGGCCCGGCGCGCGCAGCGCAGCGGAGAGCGCGACCTGGCAGCCGGTCGGATTGCGCTTATGCGCCATCGCCGAGGAACCGCCGCGGCCGGGAATGGCCGGCTCGCGCGCCTCGCCGACGCCGTTCTGCGCCAGCAGCGAGACGTCGCGCGCCATCTTGCCGAGCGCGCCGATGACGATCGCCAGCGCGGCCGCGATGCCGGCCATGCCGCCGCGGCGGGCATGCCAGGGCGCCGCATCGGGCAGGCCGAGCGCGGCGGCGAGGCGGGCGGCCACGGCCGCGCCCCTGCCGGCGAGGCCGGCGCGGGTGCCGGCGGCGCCGCCGAACTGGAGCACGGCGCCCTGCTCGACCTCCCGCCGCAGGCGTTCGGCCGCATCGGCGATGCCGGCCTGCCATTGCGCGATGCGCAGGCCGAACCCGATCGGCAGGGCATCCTGCAGCAGGGTGCGGCCGATGGCGGGCGTCGCCGCGTGCCGCCGGGCGAGGGCGGCGAGGGCGCCGGCCGTCCGCGCCAGATCGGCGTCCAGCAAGGCTTGTCCCTCGCGGATCTGCCGGACGAGGATCGTATCGGCGACGTCCTGGCTGGTCGCGCCCTTGTGCAGGCTCCCGGCCGCGGCCTCCGGCAGGGCCCGGCGCAGCCGCGCCACCAGCGGGATGGCGAGCGTGCCGGCGAGCGCGGCCTCGCCGGCGAGCGCGGCGGGGTCGAGCGCGATGCCGGCGCAGAGCGCGGCGATGGCCTCCGCTTCCGCCGCGCCGATCAGCCCTTCGGCCGCCTCGGCGCGGGCGAGCTCCGCCTCGAAGGCCAGTGCGTGCCGCAGCGTCGCGGCGTCGTCGAAGACGGCGAGCATGGCGTCGGTGGTCGCCGGGCGGGTGCGCAGCAACTGGCTCATTCCGGCCTCGCTTGCCTCACGGTGCCGTCACCGCGTCGGAGGCGTCGCGCAGCGACCGGCCGAGCTCCTCGGTATGGTCGGCGATGCCCTGCCGCGACTGGGGGTCGATGACGGCGAGCGGGGCCGAGACGGCGAGGCCCGCGGCCGTGCCGACGGCGCTCGCCGCGCCGGCCGTGACCTGGATCAGCCGGTCGCCCAGGCCGATGCGGGAATCGGTGATCGGCTGCCCCTCGATCAAGCGCGAGCCGATCAGGCGCACGACCTCCGGGCTCTCGGCGAACTTGCCGTGGTTGAGGCGGTCGCCGGTCTGCAGCTTGGTCAGGTTCAGCACGGTGATGCCGGAGCTGGCCAGCGCGGTGCGGTAGGGCTCGGCATCCGGGTCGATGGCGCCGAGCCGGGCGGTGCTGCCCCAGACGCGGCGGGAGACGGCGAGCGCGCGGTCGTCCTGCGAGACGAAGATGGTGAAGCGCGGCCGCCGGCCGGTCATCTCCATGACCTGCTTGCGGAAGACGTCGATATCGACATCGGGGGCGGCCAGCATCGCATTGGCGATCTTCGCCGGGATCTGGCCGTTGCGGATCGCCATCTGGCGCAGCGCCTCGAGCGTCACCCAGTTCCCCATCGAATGGGCGAGGATCGAGACCTCGCCTACGGCGGGGTCGCGCGCCAGCGTCTGCAGCAGGTTCTCCAGCGCGTCGCGGGAGTAGTTGCCGCTCTCCCGGTCATAGCCATAGGCGAAGATCGAGCCGCGCGAAGGCCAGGTGAACAGTACCGGCACGGCCTCGGCGCGCGAATCGTGGACGATCTGGGCGAAGCGGTAGACCGCGTCCTCGAAACGGTTGTTGAAGCCATGGATGAAGACCAGGACGCGCCGCTTGGGCACCTTCTGCACGGCGTTGTGAAAGAGGGCCACCGCCTGGCGGCGGTCGAGCTTCTCCACCTTCGCGGTTACGAAATCCGTCTCCGGATTGCCCGGCAGGCGGCTCGGCCACTGCACCTCGCCGGCCTTCCGGCGCGCGTCGGGCGGCATCGAGACGACGATCTCGGCGAAGGACATCTCGCCCCGCTCGCCGGAGAACAGGACGCCGGGGTCCTGGTCGGGCGCGCGGGTGGTCACGACCAGCATCGAGACCTTGCTGGTGTCGCGCGGAACCGCGGCGACGGGGACCAGCGTGCCCTTGGGGTCGCCGGCGCAGCCGGCGAGCAGGAGCAGGGTGCCGGCGAGAGCCGAAACGGATAGGCGTCCTGTCATCACCGTTCTCTCGCCGTGAGCCATCACGAGGCGGCCGCCCGCGGAGGCCGCCTCTCCTTCTTGGCAGGGCTGATCCGCACACTCAAGCGCGCAGACCCGTTCGCAAGGCTGGCGACAACCGGCGCGGCGCGCGATAAAGCGGGCCGGCATCGCGCCCGCAGGCTTCATGCGGGCGCGATGTTGCCGGGCGAGACCGCGTCTCGCATCGCGCCGGAGACCCCTGATGCGTTTCGTCCAGACTTTCGAGCTCTTTCCGTTTCTCGACACCTGCTTCAGCCTGCTGGCGGCGTTCGTCCTCGGGGCGCTGATCGGCGCCGAGCGGCAATACCGCCAGCGCACCGCGGGATTGCGCACGACGGTGCTGGTGGCGGTCGGCGCCGCCGCCTTCGTCGACCTCGCCATGCGGCTCGCCGGCGCGGAGGGCGCGATCCGCGTGATCGCCTATGTCGTCTCCGGCATCGGCTTTCTCGGCGCGGGCGTGATCATGAAGGAAGGCATGAATGTGCGCGGGCTCAACACGGCGGCGACGCTGTGGTGCTCGGCGGCGGTCGGCGCCTGCACCGGCGCCGACATGGCCGCGGAAGCGGCGCTGGTGACGCTGTTCGTGATCGCCGGCAACACCTTGCTGCGCCCGCTGGTCAACGCGATCAACCGCATCCCGCTGAACGAGCGCGCGCTGGAGGCGACCTATGAGGTCGTCGTCACCACCAGGCCGGCCGCGCTCGCTGAAACGCGCGACGTCCTGATCGAGCAATTGGAGGCGGCGCAGTACCCGGTCAGCGACGTGACCACGATCGAGCGGAGCGAGGAGGCCGTCGACATCGTCGCCCGGCTGATCAGTACCGCGGTCGACCGCAAGGAGCTCGACCTCGTCGTGGAAAAGCTGGAGAGGCTGCCGGCCGTCGCCCATGCGACCTGGGAGAGCAGCACGTCGGATTAGCGCATCGGCCCGAAAAGCGGAACGCGGTTTTCGGGAAAAGCCGGCGCAGAATCGCAGAATCAAAGAGCCGGGCGGCGTTCACGGCGCGGCGGCAGCCTCGCGCCCGCGGGACGTGGTCACGGTCAGCGCCAGGCCGCCGAGCACCAGGACGACGCCCAGGACGAAGAGGAGACCGAGCGCGTCGCCGAACATCAGCGGCACGGCGATGGCGAAGCGCAGGGCGGTCAGTGTCAGCGGCGGCAGCGAGAGCAGGCCGAGCTTCGTGATCGGGATCGAGACGCCCCACATCAGGGCCAGCAGCAGCATCGCCGCGAAGCTTCCGGAGGAAGGGATCGGGCGGGGCGGTATCGCCGTCTGGGGTTTCCGTGCGGCGAATGCGTGCGGCGGCCACCTGATCCCTTAGGCAGCCGCCGGCTTCCCGACAAACCATTTATCGTCGATCGCCTCCCACCGCTTCAGACCTTACGGGGCGTCAGGGCCTGGCTGGCGGATGAGCTCAGGCTCTTTCCCGTCGCGGCGCCGGCCCCGCCGGCGCCTGGCGGTTGACATCGCGGCCGTCTCACGCTTCGACGCGTCGGGGGTCGATAGAATGGAGCCGACCGACATGTCCCTGGGCGACGCCGGCGAAGCCGGGTTCCTGCCGCACACCTCCCATTGGGGCGTGTTCTCGGCGCGGATGCGCGATGGCGAGCTCGAGGTCCGGCCCCATCCCGGCGATCCCGATCCGAACGGCATCCTCGAGAACTTCCCGGCGGCGCTGCGGCATCGCGCCCGGATCGCCAGGCCGATGGTGCGGCGCGGCTGGCTGGAGAACGGCCCCGGGCCGGACGACAGGCGCGGGCGCGACGACTATGTCCCGATGGCGTGGCCGGCCGTCCTCGACCTGCTCGGCAGCGAGCTCATGCGCGTGCGCGACGGCTTCGGCCCCGGCGCGATCTTCGGCGGCTCCTATGGCTGGGCCAGCGCCGGCCGCTTCCATCACGCGCAGAGCCAGATCCACCGCTTCCTCAACACCGCCTGCGGCGGCTATGTGAAGTCGGTCAACAGCTATTCCTCGGGCTCCTCGCAGGTGCTGGTGCCGCATATCATCGGCGAATACGAGGACCTGACCAAGCGCAACGTCTCCTGGGAGCAGATCGCCGAGCACAGCGAGATCGTGATCGCCTTCGGCGGCATGGCGCTGAAGAATTCGATGGTCGCCGGCGGCAGCGTCAGCAAGCATGTCGAGCGCGGCGCGATGCAGCGCGCGGCCGAACGCGGCTGCGAATTCGTGCTGGTCAGCCCGCTGCGCTCCGACCTGCCGGACGAGGTGCGGGCGCAGTGGGTGTCCTGCATCCCGGCCAGCGACACCGCGCTGATGATGGCGATCGTCCACACCCTGGTGACGGAAGGGCTACACGACCGGGCCTTCCTCGACCGCTACACGGTCGGCTGGCCGGTCTTCGAGCGCTATCTGCTGGGCGAGACCGACGGCCAGCCTAAGGATGCGGCCTGGGCGGCGCCGCTCACGGGCCTGCCGGCCGACGAGATCGTCGCGCTGGCCCGGCGCCTCGCCGGCAAGCGGGCGGTCGTCGTCGTCTCGCATTCGCTGCAGCGGGCCGAGCATGGCGAGCAGCCGGTCTGGATGGGCATGGTGCTGGCGGCGGCGCTGGGGCAGATCGGGCTGCCCGGCGGCGGCTATGCCTATGCGCTCGGGGCGATCGCCTATTACGGGCGCCGCTTCAACGCCGTGCCGGTGCCGACCTTCTCACAGGGGCGCAACGGCGTCTGCGACTACATCCCGGTCGCGCGCATCTCCGACATGCTGCTGCATCCGGGCACGCCCTATCGCTACAACGGCCAGACCCGGACCTACCCCGCGATCAAGCTGGTCTACTGGGCCGGCGGCAACCCCTTCCACCATCACCAGGACCTGAACCGGCTGCGCAAAGCCTTCGCCCGGCTCGACACGCTGGTCGTCCACGAGCTGGCCTGGACCGCGACGGCCCGCCATGCCGACATCGTCCTGCCCTGCACGATGACGCTGGAGCGCGAGGATATCGGCGCCAGCTCGAATGATCCGCTGCTGCTGCCGATGCGTCCGGTCGTGCCGCCCTATGGCGAGGCCCGCGACGACTACGCGATCTTCGCCGACCTCGCCGAGCGCCTCGGCGCGCGCGAGGCCTTCACGGAAGGGCGCAGCGTGCGCCAATGGCTGGAGCATCTCTACGAGCCGACGCGCGCGGCGCTGGCGGCCAGGGGCCTGCCGGCGCCGCGCTTCGCCGAGTTCTGGGAAAGCGAGGGCTATGAGCTGCCGCAGCAGCCCGACGATGGCGGCCGGTTGCGGGCCTTCCGCCAGGACCCGGAGCGCAACCCGCTGGCGACGCCGAGCGGCAAGCTCGAGATCTTCAGCGAGACCATCGCCGGCTTCGGCGAGGCCGACTGCCCCGGCCATCCGGCCTGGCTCGGCCCCGTCCATGTCCCGGACGAGGCGGCGCCCTATGTGCTCGTCGCCAACCAGCCCCGCACGCGCCTCCACAGCCAGCTCGATTTCGGCGGGCATAGCGGCGCCTCGAAGCATCGCGGCCGCGAGGTGGCGCGGATGCATCCCGACGACGCCGCCGCGCGCGGCATCCGCGAGGGCGACATCGTGCGCCTGTTCAACGAGCGCGGCGCCTGCCTCGCCGGGGTCGCCCTGACCGACGGCATCCGCCGCGGCGTGATCCAGCTCCCGACCGGCGCCTGGTACGACCCCGCCGATCCGGAGGAGGACAAGCCCCTCTGCGTGCACGGCAATCCCAACGTGCTGACGCGCGACATCGGCACCTCGGCGCTGGCGCAGGGCTGCACCGGCCAGCTCACCACGGTGCAGGTGGAGCGCTTCGACGGCAATCTGCCGCCGATCCAGGCCTACGACCCGCCGGCCCTCGCCTGAGCGTCGCGGGCGCCGGCGAGCGCTGTGCCCGCCGCCGCCTGGGGTCGCCGGGAGGCCCCTTCCCTTCCTGCGGCCGGAGGGGACAGGGCGGGCGCCTCAGGCAGCGCAGGGGCCGGGCCACCGCAGGCCAGCGCGCGCTCGCGCGGCATCGCCAGCACATGGCTGCCCACCGTCTGCGGTGCGAAGGACATGGCGAGCACACGGCGGAGCTCCTGGGCCGGGGCGCCGCGCCGGGCAACCGGGCGGCGCTGACCTGACGAGACCCGTCGCGAGCCGTCGAGGCGAGGGGTGCTCCGCTGGCGCGCCCGCCCGCGTCAGGCGGCGTTGTCGCGGGCATAGGCCGCGACCTGGGCGTGGGTGGCGAACCAGACATCGCCCTTGGACTTGGCGTGCCGGATCAGCTCGTCGAGGATCCAGATGCGCGAGCGGTAGCCGATGATGTGCGGATGGGTGGTGAGCTGGAACAGGCCGCCCTCCTCATAGGCCGCGTCGAACTCCCGCCGGAAGATGTCGAAGACGGCCTCGGGCGGCGTGTAGGGCCGCAGCGACTGGAACCGGTGCATCATGAAATAGACCGCGTCGTCGCGGACCCATTCGACCGGCAGCTCGACGATGCCGGTCGGCTCGCCGTCGAGCAGCAGCTCGTAGCAATCCTCGTCGGCCATCAGCGAGGAATCGTAGAGGAGGCCCATCTCCTTCTCGATCCGCAGCGTGTTCGGGCTGAAATCCCAGGACGGCGTGCGCAGGCCGACGGGGCGGATGCCGGTGATCTTCTCCAGCGTATCCGTGGCGCGCAGCATCAGGTCGCGTTCCGCCTCGTAGGGCAGCACCGAGTTGAGCTCGTGGATCCAGCCATGGATGCCGATCTCGTGCCCCGCCGCGACGACGCGGCGCTGCTCGTCCTCGTGCAGCAAGGCGGCGACGGCCGGGACGTAGAAGGTGGCCGGGACGTCGTGGCGCTGCAGCAGGTCGAGAATGCGCGGGACGCCGACGCGCGGGCCGTACTGGCCCCAGGCGAGTCGGCCGATCGACTTGCCGCCGTCGCGCAGCTCGTTGGTCTCGTGGTCGGCGTCGAAGGACAGCGCGAAGGCGCAGCGCGCGCCGTTCGCCCATTTCGCCGGGCGATAGCTGCGGCCGGCCCGGACCTGGTTGACGAGCGCGCGCCAATGCGGCTCCGGCCACTGCCAGGGTTCCATCCGGGCGGGGTTGTCTGCGGTCATCTTTGAGGTCTCCTCATTTGCCTCCGTCGACGGACAGCACCTGCCCGTTGACGAAGCTTGCGAGATCGGAAGCGAGGAAGAGCACGGCCTTGGCGATCTCATCGGCGGTGCCGAGCCGCTTGAGCGCGACGCTCTCGACGATCTGGCGCTGGCGCTCGGGGCTGTAGGAGGCCCATTGGCGCTCGGTCGCCGGATTGGTGCGGACGAAGCCCGGCGCCACGCTGTTGACGCGGATGCCGTCGGGGCCGAGCTCATGCGCGAGCTGGCGCGTCAGGCCGAGCAGCGCATGCTTGGCGGCGCAATAGGCCTGGACGCCGGTGAGCGAGGCCTGCAGCGCCGCGCCGGAGGTGATGGTGACGATCGCGCCCGCGCCGGCCCGCTTCATGCCGGGCGCGGCGGCGCGGCAGAGCGTCAGCGCCGAGCCGAGATTGATCTGGAGGACGCGGTCGAAATCCGCGTCCGCGACCGCCTCGATCGGGACCGGCCCCTGGCCCGCGACGCCGCCGGCATTGCTGACCAGCACGTCGATCGCCTTGCCGGCGCGCTCTTCGACCGAGCGGATCCAGGCCCCGCCGGCCGCGCGGTCCATCAGGTCCACCACGTCGGCATGGATGTTCGTCGCGGCGACGGCCCGCAGATCGTCGGCGAGGATGTCGCAGCCATAGACCGTCGCGCCGGCTGCGGCGAAGCGCCGGGCGATGGCGCGCCCGAAGCCGATCGCCGCGCCGCTGACCGCGACGACCTTGCCGGTGAAGTCGAGGCTCATGCGCGCACCATCTCGTCGAGATTGGCGTCGGACATCGGGCGCTTGCCGTCCTCGATGGCGTGGATCGTCTCGACCAGCGCCGTCAGCTTGGGACAGGCGATGCCATGTTTCGCGCCGAGCGCGACGATCGGGGCGAGCTGCGCGTCGACCTCGGTCCGGCGCTTGCGGATGGCGAGATCGCGCCAGATGCCGGAATGGGTCTTGGCGTTGGGCCGGTTGAAGGCGACCATCGCCGCGACGCTGCGCCGGGCGGCCTCCTCCGTCGAATCCGCCTGGAAGGCGGCGGGGTCGAAGCCGTTGAAGCCGCGGGCCGTCACGCCTTCCGCCTTCGCCACGGCGAGCACCTCGGTCGCCAGGCCGCGCCAGAGCGGCAGCAGCTCCGGCCGCGCGAGGCAGTCGGCGATGCCGAGCTCGCCCACCCCCTGCGCGAAGAGCAGCGAGCCATAGGCCAGCTTGCCCCAGAGATAGGAGCCGATGTCCTCGGTCAGGATCGCGTCCGGCTCGAACAGCTTCGCCTCGGCCAGGATCTCCTCGAGCCGCGGCGTGATCCGCCCGTCGACTTCGCCGACCACGAAGGCGGCGCGGTTGCCGTAATGGACCTCGCCGGGGCCGATCCAGTCGGCTCCGAAATTGATGAAGGCGCCGACGGTGCGCTCCGCGCCGACCACCCCGGCGATGAGCGATTCGCACAGCCCGTTCTGGAGCGAGACGACATGGCCGTCATCGGCGAGATGGGGGGCCAGCGCCCGCGCGGCCTCCTCGGTGTGGTGGGCCTTCACGGCGAGATAGATGCGCCGCCAGCGCCCCGACAGCCCGGCCGGGATGAAGGCCGGCGCGACCACCGTCATCGGATCGACCGGGCCGGTGATGCGCAGGCCGCGGGCGGGATCGCGAATCGCGGCGACATGGTCCTCGACGAGGTCGACGAAGGTCACGTCGCGGCCGGCCCGCTTCAGCGCGGCGCCGAAAGTGGCGCCGATGGCGCCGGCGCCCCAGATCAGGATCGGTTCGGACATGGGGTATTTCTCCAGAGGCTTGGATGGTCGCGCGTCCCGCCGGCCGCGGCAAGGCGGCCGGCGGGACGATCATCGCGCCGGATGGCGCGGCCGGCCCGCCGGGCGAGCCGGCCGGGTCGGGCGCTGGAGCATCGGGCCGAAAAGTGGACTCCCCTTTTCGGGAAAATCCGATGCACCAGCAATGAGATAGATCGTCGTTGCCGCGTCCGTAAGGACGCGCGATGATCTAGCGCAGGCGCTCATGCGCTGTTTCGCGGAAGTTCCAGATCACCACCGCCGAGACGATTCCGGCGAGGATGAGATAATAGGTCGGCGAGATCGGCGAGCCGGTGGCGCCGATCAGCCAGGTCGCGATGAAGGGCGCGAAGCCGCCGAAGATCGCCACCGACACGCTGTAGCCGACCGACATCAGCGTGGTGCGCGAATGCGTCGGGAACAGCTCGGACAGGGCCGCCGGTCCGGCTCCCGAGAAGGCGGCGATGAACAGGTTGAAGACGATCTGGATCGCGACGATCGTCACCAGGGACGGCGAGGCGAGGATCACCTGGAACAGCGGGTAGGGCAGCACCACGAAGGCGACGCAGCAGGCCAGCAGCAGCGGCTTGCGGCCGATCCTGTCCGAGAGCGCGCCGAAGAGCGGCGTCGTCGCCACCAGCACCACCAGCGCGATCGAATTGCCCCACAGCGCCTGGCTCTGGCTGATCCCGGCATGCTTGGTTAGGAAGGTCGGCATGTAGTTCAGCATGATGTAGTAGGAGACCGTCCAGATGATGGTGAAGCCGAAGGCCTTCGCCATCAGGACGAGCGGGCTGCCGAGATCGTGGCTGCGGGCCGCGGGCTCGGCCTGCGCCGCCGTGAAGGCCGGGGTCTCCTCGATGTTCCGGCGCATGTAGAAGCCGACCGGGACGAGGATGGCGCCCAGCAGGAACGGAACGCGCCAGGCCCAGTCGTTCATCTGCTCAGGCGTGAAGATGCCGGCCACGATCGCGACCACGAGGCTGCCGAGCAGGCTGGCGCTGGCGATCGAGGCCTGGCCGATGCCGCCGAACAGGCCGCGGCGACCCTCCGGAGCGGATTCGATGATGAAGGCGGTGGCGCCGCCCCATTCGCCGCCGGCGGCCAGGCCCTGGATCAGCCGCATCGCCACCAGCAGGATCGGGGCGAGGATGCCGATCGACTGATAGGACGGCAGGATGCCGATGCCGACCGTGCCCACGGCCATGCCGAAGATGGTGATCAGCAGCGCGATCTTGCGGCCGCGCTTGTCGCCGATCCGGCCGATGATCGCGCCGCCGAGCGGGCGCGCCAGGAAGCCGACGCCGAAGGCGGCGAAGGAGGCGAGCAGGGCGGCGACCTCGTTCTCGCTCGGGAAGAACTTGGTGGCGATCGTCGAGGCGAGGAAGGCGTAGACGACGAAATCGTAATATTCGAGGACGTTGCCGATCGACGCCGCGACGAGCTGGCGGCGCCGTTTGCCGGCGGACATCACGGCCTCGGTGTCGTGTGCGGGGGGCTTGGCGGCCTGGCTGATTGCCGTCATGTGATTATTTCCTCCTTGGGGGTCGCGTTGGTTCGCCGGACGCCGTCAGCGGGCCTCCTGAAGCGCCAATTTCCGGGTGAGGGTCGTCGCCGCCTGCGAGAGCGCGGCGGAAATGGCGGCGCGCTTGATCTGAAAGCGCGGCGTGACGCAGCCGATGTCGAGGCTGGCGAGGATGGAGCCGTCGGGCGCGAAGATCGGCGCGGCGATGCCGGTGCCGCCGAGGGCGAACTCCTCCTCGACGACGGCGATGCCGGCCTCGCGCACGGCGGCGACGATCTTGCGCAGGGCGTCCAGCCGGGTCTCGGTCAGCGGCGTCAGCCTGGCGCGCGGAACCGCCTGGAGCATCGCGTCGCAGCGTTCCTGCGAGGAATAGGCCGCCAGCACCCGCCCCATCGCCGTGCAGTAGAAGGGCGAGGTCGAGGCGAGCTCGACGTCGTAGCGGATCGGCTGCTGGGCGACGATCTTGGCCAGGATCTTGACGGCGCCCTGATCGGCGGCGCCGAGCAGCACGGTTTCCTCGACCTCCGCGCATAGGCGTTCCATCACCGGCTCGGCCAGCGCGATCAGCCGGGCATAGCGGTGGCCGCCCCAGCCGAAGCCGTGGCGGCGGAAGGTCTCGTTGAGGCGGTAGCGGTCGGCCTCGTCGCGGACGATGTAGCCGCGCACCAGCAGCGTGCGCAGCAGCATCAGCGTGCTGCTCTTCGGCAGGCCGAGCGCCTCGCAGCTCTCGCTCAGCGACGCGCCGGCCTCCTGCCCGGACAGATATTCCAGGAGGTCGAGCACCCGCGCGGCGGATCGGACTGTGCTGGTCATATATATGACCCTTATTCAGAATAGTGAACTTCCTAGGCCGGCGCCGGATCGATGTCAAACCGGCCGGGCGCAGGCGTTCCGACTCGGGAAAGCCGCGCGGCCGGTGGCGTGCCGTGGGTGATCGTTCAAGGCGGTTTGCCGGCCGCGGCCCCGGGATCCGGACGCATGCTTTCGCGAGAGGCGCATTCATGCGTGCAGGTGCCCTGTCCGGGGAACCGGGCGGGATGCGGATGCGGCGAATGGAAGGCGGAAGAAGCCGATGGCCGGCCGCGCTCGGCGACGAAGGCCGGAGGCTGTTGCGCCTACCCGCCCCGCCAGGAGGAGGGCTTGCCGGGCGGCGGCTCGTCGTCGAGGAGGATGCGCTCGCCGGCGCCGTCCATGTCGTCGTACTGGCCGCTCCTCAGCGCCCAGAGGAAGGCGGCGAGGCCGGCGAAGCCGAGGAACAGGGCGATCGGGACGAGGTAGAGCAGGACGGTCATGCCCGCTCCGCCGTCGCTGCGAGGGCAGGGGTCGCGGCTGCGGGGCTGGCGTCCCCGGCGGCCGCCGGCTGCGTGCGGAGCAGCCGCAAGGCGTTGCCGATGACCACCAGCGACGAGGCGGACATGGCGACGGCCGCGATCAGGGGCGTGGCATAGCCCAGAATGGCGATCGGCATCGCCAGCGCGTTGTAGAGCAGGGCGAGGCCGATATTCTGCCGGATCAGCCGTCCGGCCTGCGCGGAGATCGCGATGACGAAGGGCACGGCCTCCAGGCTGTCGTGCAGGAAGACGAAGTCGGCGGCGTTGCGCCCGATATCGGCGGCGGTCGCGGGCGCCATCGAGACATGGGCGGCAGCGAGGGCCGGCGCATCGTTCAGCCCGTCGCCGACCATCAGGGCCCGGTGGCCGTCGGCCGCCATTGCGGCGATGCGCTCCACCTTCTGCGAGGGCAGCAGGGCGGCCGCATAGCGGCGGATGCCGAGGCTGTCCGCCACCTCGCGGCAGGCGGCCTCGGTATCTCCCGAGAGCATCGCCACCGTCATGCCGGCCTGTTCGAGCGCCTGGACCGACTGCGCCGCGCCGGGCCTCAGCGCATCCTGGAAGCGGAAGCGCGCGCATTCGCGGCCGTCCCGCGCCAGAACGGTGCCGGGCCGTGCGGCTCCCGGTTCGCCCTCGCCGCCGGCGAGCGCCCAATCGGCGCGGCCGAGGCGCCAGACGGCGCCCTCGCACAGGCCTTCCATGCCGAAGCCGGGATGCTCGGCGATGGCGACGAAGCCGGGGGCGCCGAGGCGCCCTCGACCGGCCCGCGCGATCGCCTGCGACAGGGGATGGCGCGAATGTGCGCCCAGGGCGGCGGCCATGGCAAGCATGCCGGGCTCGATGTCGACCGCATTGGTGAGCCTCGGGCGCCCGGCCGTCAGCGTCCCGGTCTTGTCGAAGACGACGGTGTCGATCTCGGTCAGGCGCTCCATCGCCGCGCCGTCGCGGACCATCACGCCGCGGTCGAACAGGCGGCGGGCCGCGACCACCTGGACGATCGGCACGGCCAAGGCGAGCGCGCAGGGGCAGGTGATGATCAGCACCGCGATGGCGATGGTGATGGCCTTGTGCCAGTCGCCGTCGACGAGCATCCAGCCGAGGAAGGTCAGGAAGGCGGCGAGATGGACGACCGGCGCGTAGAGCGACGAGACACGGTCGGCGATGCGCCGGTAGCGCGTGCGCCCGCCCTCCGCCGCCTCCATCATGCGCAGCATCTCGGCCAGGAAGGAATCCTCGGCGCGCGCCGTGGCCTCGAGCGTCAGCGGCCCGGTGAGGTTGAGCGTTCCCGCCTGCACCGGCGCGCCGGGCCCGACGCGCCTCGGCCAGCTCTCGCCATTGACCAGCGAGCAGTCCAGATCGGAGGCGCCGCCGACCACCCGCGCATCGACGCAGATGCGCTCCCCCGCCGCCACCGCCAGCCGCATGCCGGGCTCGATCTCGCCGGTCTCGCGATAGTCGCGGCTGCCGTCGGGTGCGATCACGATCGCGCCGCGGGGTGCGAGGCGGGCGAGGCCGAGCACGGCGGAGCGGGCCTTGTCGCGCATCACATGGTCGAGCGTGCGCCCGACGAGGAGGAAGAACAGCAGCGAGACGCCAGCGTCGAAATAGGCGTGGTCGGCGTGGTTGAAGGTCTCGTAGAGGCTCATCGCATAGGACATCGTCACGCCGATGGCGATGGGCACGTCCATGTTCATGCGGCCGTGGCGCAGCGCGCTCCAGGCCGAGCGGTAGAAGATGCGGCCGGCGAAGACCAAGGCGGGCAGGGCGATCAGCGCCGAGATCCAGTGGAACAGGTCGCGGGTGGGGCCGTCGGCGCCGGACCAGACCGAGACCGACAGCAGCATGACGTTGCTGGCGGCGAAGCCCGAGACCGCGACCGCCCGCAGCAGCTCCGAGAGGGTCCGCTCCTTGCCGAGATCGGCCTCGTCGAACAGATGCGGCGGATAGCCCAGCCCCGACAGGGTTTCGACCAGCGGCGGCGGCCGGTCCTCCGTGAAGCGGATGGTGACGCGCCGGGTCGAGAGGTTGACGCGGGCGTCGGTCACGCCCTCCAGGCGCGACAGCCCCTGCTCGACGGTGCGGATGCAGGCGCCGCAATGCACCGCCGGAAGCGACAATTCGATCCGTGCCGTCCCGTCGCCGAGGCTGCGGGCGGCGTGGCGCAGTTCGTCCGCCGACAGGCTGCCGGCATCCGCGAAGGCTTCGGCACCCGGCGCGCAGCAGCTCATCGGATCGTTCCGCCGCGGACGGTCAGGCGCTTCCGGTCGTGATAGGGCCGGTCGAGCCCGGCTTCGGCGTGGATCTCGACGATCCAGACGCCGTCGCGCAGGGCGACCGGGGCCGCCAGCGCGCCGTCCGGCTGTAGGGTCAGGGTGACGTCCTGGTCCTCCGACTCGTAGGCGGGGCGGCGGAAGCTCGCCGCGGCGCGGGTGGCCGGCACCGCCCGGCCCTGGCCGTCGGTCAGCCGGTAGCTGACCCGGCCGTCGGCGATGGCGAGCGCGGAGGTCCAGCCCAGCGCCGCCTGCGCGCGGCCGGCCGCGGCCTTCTCGTTGAAGTCGCGGCTGGCGACATAGGTGTTCTCGACGATGAGGCCGGTCCAGCTCGACCGGGCGAGGAAGGCCATCGTCAGATTCACGGCGATGATGACCGAGAAGAAGGCGACCATGATGGCCAGCACATGCCGGCCGGTCAGTTCGCGTCGTCCGCCGACAGGGCTCATGGGCTCGGTTCCGGTGCGTCGAAGGTGGCGTCGTAATGGTCGCTTTCGGAGCTCGACTTGTCCTGGACCGAGAAGCGGACGTGCTGCGTCGCGCCGGCGACCTCCCCGCGCGGCTGGCGCACATAGACGCGCAGGGTCTTGAGCCTGTCCGGCTCGAGCTCGACGATGAAGGAGCGCCCGGCCGGCTGGTTCATGCCGACGATGGTCATCTCGCCTCCAGGCAGTCCCTCCAGCGACATGGTGATGGTCCGCAGCTCGGGGACCATGTTCAGGAGCTTGACCGTGTAGCCGTTGCGGATCGCGCCGTCGGCCAGGACGACGAATTGCGGGTTGCGGTCGGCCAGGACGCTCATCTGCAGCCGGTCCCGCGTCAGCAGGGCGAAGAGCAGGCCGAGCCCGACCAGCGACCAGGCGCCGAGATAGATCAGCGTGCGCGGCCGCAGCAGATTCCCGAGGTGGAAGGTGGCGACCTTGTCCGAGAGCCTGCCGCCGGCGCCGCGCACCCGGCGGGGGTCGACGGCGGAGGTTCCGCCCGCGGTCGCCAGCGCCATGTTGGAATCGTATTCCGCCAGCGTCGCATAGGCGATCAGCCCGCGATCCTTGCCGAGCTTGTCCATGACGCTGTCGCAGGCGTCGATGCAGAGCGCGCAGGTGATGCATTCGAGCTGCTGGCCGTCGCGGATGTCGATGCCCATCGGGCAGACCGCGACGCAGGCATTGCAGTCGACGCAATCGCCGACCGCCTGGCCGGCTGCGGCGGCCTTCTTCGCATGGCGCGTGCGCGGCTCTCCGCGCCAGTCGTTATAGGTGACGGTGAGCGAGTTCTCGTCGAGCATCGCCGCCTGGATACGCGGCCAGGGGCACATATAGGTGCAGACCTGCTCGCGCATCAGCCCGCCGAAGACGTAGGTGGTGGCGGTCAGGATCGCCACGGTGATGTAGGCCACCGCGGCGGCCCTTCCGGTCACCAGCGCGTGCAGCAATGTCGGCGCATCGGCGAAATAGAAGATCCAGGCGCCGCCCGTCGCCATCGCGACGGCCAGCCAGACCGCGTGCTTGGAGACCCGCTTCGCCAGCTTCCCGGCCGACCAGGGCGCGGCATCGAGCCTGATGCGGGCATTGCGGTCGCCCTCGATGGCGCGCTCGATCACCAGGAAGAGATCGACCCAGACCGTCTGCGGGCAGGCGTAGCCGCACCAGGCGCGCCCGATGGTCGAGGTCACCAGGAAGAGCCCGAAGCCGGCCATGATCAGCAGTCCGGCGACGAAATAGAGCTCCTGCGGCCAGATCTCGATGGGGAAGAAGTAGAAGCGCCGGTTCGCGAGATCGACCAGCACCGCCTGGTCGGGCGCGTGCGGGCCGCGGTCCCAGCGCAGCCAGGGCGTCAGATAATAGATGCCGAGCGTGACCAGCATCACGAGCCATTTGAAGCGCCGGAAGCGACCCTCGGCCCGCTTGGGGAAGATCTTCTTGCGTGCGGCGTAGAGCGGCTGGCGCACGCGCGCCGAATTGACCGCCGTTGCGTCAAACGTCTCGATATCCGACGTTTTGAGCATGTCCGTGATCTCCTAGCCGGGCCTCCTCCCGGGAGGCGCCGGCCATCGTTCCAGGGGCCGCGCGGGACCCGATCGCCTCGCGCGCGCCGCTACCTGCCGCCCCCGAGCGAGTGGACATAGACCGTCAGCTCCTTGACGAGCGTGTCGCCGAGGCGGCCCGCCCAGGCGGGCATGACGCCGTGCCGCGGCGCCCTGATCTGCGCGGCGATCGCCGCCGGGGTCGCGCCGTAGAGCCAGATGGCGTCGGTCAGGTCCGGGGCGCCGAGCTCGCGATTGCCCTTGCCGGCCTCGCCATGGCAGACGGCGCAGTTCTGGGCGAACACCGCCTTGCCGGCGGCGAGATCGGCCGGGGCCGCCCCGTCCGCCTTGCCCGACAGCGACAGCACATGGGAGGTGACCTGCGCGATCTGCCGGGAGTCGAGCATGCCGCCGAAGGCCGGCATCTCGGAGATCCGGGTGTCGGGATCCTCGGTGTAGCGGATGCCGTGGGCGATGGTCTGCTGGATGTCCCTGGCGGTGCCGCCCCAGAGCCATTCGTCGTCGTTGAGGTTGGGATAGCCCGGCGAGCCCTGCGCGCCCGAGCCGTGGCACTGCACGCAGTTGACCTTGAACGCGGCGGCGCCCGCCGCGGCGGCGAAGCTGCGCAGCGTGTCGTCGGCCATGATCTCGTCGATCGTCTTCGAGGAGATCGCCGCGATATAGCCGGCCTTGGCCTCCTGGGCGGCGTTCAGCTCCTTCTTGATCTCGCCCCGGCTGGAATATCCGAGCAGGCCGGTCGTCGCCGTGCGCAGCAGCGGCCAGGCGGGGTAGGCGACCATATAGGCCAGCGCCCAGACGATGGTCGCGTAGAAGGTGATCAGCCACCAGCGCGGCATCGGGGTGTCGAGTTCCTTGATCCCGTCCCAGGAATGCCCGGTCGTGGAGACGCCGGTGACCTGGTCGACTTCCTTTTCGCTCATCTCAGTCATCCTGAAGCGGAATGCGGGCGGCCTCGTCGGCCTTGGCGCGGCTGCCGGGGCGGAAGGCGAAGATCACGGCGCCGACGAAGAACAGGGCCATGCCCAGCAGGCCCCAACTGTCGGCGAAATGCCGCATGGCGGTGTAGGTCTCCATCGCAGCCCCCTCAGCGATAGCCCGCGGTTTCGTCATAGGTGGAGAAATCGACCAGCGTGCCGAGCATCTGGAGATAGGCGACCAGCGCGTCCATCTCGGTCAGCTCCTGCTTCTTGCCGTCGAAATTGCCGATCTTGACCTTGGGATAGCGGGATTCGAGCCCGCTGCCGTCGGCGTCCGGGTCGGCCTGGGTCCGCATGTCCGACTCGGCATTGGCGATCATGTCGTCGGTATAGGGGACGCCGACCCGGCGATTGGCCACGAGATGGCCGGTGATGCCCGCGGTGTCGAGCGGCTTGTCCTTGAGGAAGGCGTAGCTCGGCATGACCGATTCCGGCACGACCGAGCGCGGCTCGACCAGATGCTGGACATGCCATTCATTGGAATAGCGCTGCCCGACGCGGGCGAGGTCAGGGCCGGTGCGCTTCGAGCCCCACTGGAAGGAGTGGTCGTACATCGACTCGGCGGCCAGGCTGTAATGCCCGTAGCGCTCGACCTCGTCGCGGAACGGCCGGATCATCTGCGAGTGGCAGGCATAGCAGCCCTCGCGGATGTAGATGTTGCGCCCGGCCAGTTCGAGCGGGGTGTAGGGCCGCATGCCGTCGACCTTCTCGACGGTGTTCTGGAGGTAGAAGAGCGGCGCGATTTCGACGATGCCGCCGACCGTGACGACGGCGAGCGAGGCGATCAGCAGCAGCGTCGCGTTCTTCTCGAGCTTGGCGTGGTTCTTCAGAATCGACATGGATCACACTCACTCGGCAGGCTGCGCGGCCAGGCCGCTCACCGGCTGTTCCCTGCCCATCGGCGCCTCGTCGCGGACGCGCCCGCGGATGGTCTGGTAGACGTTCCACGCCATCAGGAAGCCGCCGGCGAGGTAGAGCAGCCCGCCGGTGGCGCGCATGACGTAGTAGGGGTGCATGGCGGCGACGGTTTCGGCGAAGGAGTAGATCAGGAAGCCCTGCTCGTCGTATTCGCGCCACATCAGGCCCTGCATGATGCCCGACACCCACATCGCCGCGGCGTAGAGGACGATCCCCAGCGTCGCCAGCCAGAAGTGCCAGTTGACCATGCGGATCGAGTAGAGGCGCTCGCGCCCCCACAGCTTCGGCGTCAGGAAGTAGACGGCGGCGAAGGTGATCATGCCGTTCCAGCCCAGCGCGCCGGCATGGACGTGGGCGATGGTCCAGTCGGTGTAGTGCGAGAGCGCGTTGACCGCTTTGATCGACAGCATCGGCCCCTCGAAGGTCGCCATGCCGTAGAAGGCGATGGCGGCCACCATCAGGCGCACGATCGGGTCGGTCCGGATCTTGTCCCAGGCGCCCGACAGGGTCATCAGCCCGTTGATCATGCCGCCCCAGGAGGGCATCCACAGCATGATCGAGAAGACCATGCCCAGCGTCTGGGCCCAGTCGGGCACGGCCGTGTAGTGCAGATGGTGCGGGCCGGCCCAGATGTAGAGAAAGATGATCGACCAGAAATGGACGATCGACAGGCGGTAGGAATAGACCGGCCGGTTCACCTGCTTGGGCACGAAGTAATACATCATGGCCAGGAAGGGCACGGTCAGGAAGAAGGCCACCGCGTTGTGGCCGTACCACCATTGCGTGACCGCATCCTGCACGCCGGAGAAGGCGGAATAGCTCTTCGCGCCGAAGATCGAGACCGGCACCGCCATGTTGTTGATCACGTGCAGCATGGCGATCGTGATGATGAACGACATGAAGAACCAGTTGGCCACGTAGATATGCGGCTCCTTGCGCCGCAGGATCGTGCCCATGAAGACGACGAGATAGGCGACCCAGACGATGGTGAGCCAGAGATCGACATACCATTCGGGCTCGGCGTATTCGCGCGACTGGGTGATGCCGAGCAGATAGCCCGTGGCGGCCATGACGATGAAGAGCTGGTAGCCCCAGAACACGAACCAGGCGAGGTCGCCGCCGAACAGCCGCGTGCGGCAGGTGCGCTGCACGACGTAGAACGAGCTGGCGATCAGCGCATTGCCGCCGAACGCGAAGATCACCGCCGAGGTGTGCAACGGGCGGACGCGGCCGAAACTGAACCAGGGCTCGACATTGAGGTCGGGGAAGGCGAGCTGGAAGGCGATCAGCACGCCGACGAGGAAGCCGACGACGCCCCAGAACACGGTGGCGATCACGCCGTAGCGGATCGGCTCGTCGAGATAGGCCGTCTCGTCGGCGGGGGAGGCCGGCGCGAAATCGGCGTTGCGCATCAGCAGGGCGGTGAAGCCGATCAGCACGAAGAAGACGATCCACATATGCTGCCGGAACAGGTCGTCGACCGCGAATGCGGCGCCCAGAAAGGCGATGAAAGCCAGCGCCCCGGAAAGGACGATCCCTATGCCATGCTTCATGAAGCGGCCCCCAAGCCTAAATGCCTCATGGCCGGCACCGCGCGGTGCCGGCCTTTCGTCAGATCTTCCAAACTGCCAGGGCGCTCTCACGCAGAGGGCCCATGTCCCGTCCTTCCGATCCCGCCTGGGCGCGAGGGTATAGTTCCGGCGCTCAGGCTGGACTTGATCGAGATCAAACCTGCGCGGAATGCGGCCGCGGCCCTCTGCCGCGGCGGGCGCCGGGGCTATCGCGGCGAGCGGCTTCACTGGCGACGCTCGGCGGCAACAAGGAGCGCTTGCCCCGGATCGAGGCCGTTTTACCTCCCGATGATCCGTCCTGCGCCAGGCTTGTCGGGGGGCCGGCGCCGTCCCAGCAGGCCTTCGCCGAGTAGGGCCGCGGGCTGAGACGATCCTGGGGGCGATGGCGCCGGAGGACCGTGCGGCGCCGGAGCGCGGCGTCGAGGCCTTGCGCCAGGCGGTTCGCCGGCAGACCGAGGACAGGCGCTGACGCTTCGGCGGCAGGTCGCGGTCCCCGGGACAAGCCGATCGCTTGATCAGGGCGCGCGCGAAGGGCGCCCCTGCCGATCGCCGATACGCCGGGGCCGCCTGCGGGTGGGGTTTCGCGCGCTGACCTTCGGCGGCTCAGGAATGTTCCTGGGCGAAGGTCCAGTTCCGAGCCGCCTGGCGATGCGTCCAATAGGCGGCGAAGCGCCCGCCAGCCGCGATCAGCTCATCGCGGGAACCGGCCTCGACCACGCGCCCCTCTTCGACGAACAGGATCCGGTCGGCGCGGGCGATGGTCTCCAGCCGGTGCGCCACGATGAGAACCGTGCGCTGCCCGAACCGGCTCAGCGCCGTCACCACCGCGGCCTCGTTCAAGGCATCGAGCCCGCTCGTCGCCTCGTCGAGCAGCAGGATCGGCGCGTCCTTCAGGAGGGCGCGGGCGATGCTGACGCGCTGGCGCTCGCCGCCGGAAAGGGCCGCGCCGCCCTCGCCGACCGGCGCGTCCCAGCCGCCGAGGCGCTCGACGATCTCGACGACGCCGGCAGCCGCGGCCGCGGCGTGCAATTCCGCGTCGCTGGCCTCCGGCCGGGCGACGCGGATATTCTCGGCGATGCCGCCTTCGAAGAGCTGGACGTTCTGGAAGACGATGGCGAGCTGGTCCATCAGCGTCGCGGGATCGTAGCTGCGGACGTCGTGGCCGCAGACGCGGACCTCGCCGACATCGGCGTCGTGGAGCCGCGCGACCAGCGACAGGATGGTGCTCTTGCCCCCGCCCGAAGGGCCGACGATCGCGGTGGTGCTGCCGGCGGGCACGGTGAAGGAGATGTCGGCGAGGACCCGCAGCCCGTCCGGGCTGAAGCCGACATGGGTGAACGCGATCGCCGGCGGCCCCGGCCTGGCGCCGATCTGTGGCCTGGTCTGGGCCGGCACGTCGAGGATGGCGAGCGTGCGGCCCGCGGCGCCATAGGCTCCCTCCAGCGCCGGGAACAGCTCCGAGAGCGTGTTGAGCGGCTCCAGGAAGCGCAGCACCACGACGATCAGCGCGACCGTGCGCGCGGCGTCGGTCATGCCGCTGGCGAACATCCAGGCCAGCATCGCCACCAGCGCGAGCAGGGTGATCTGCATCGCGAGCGAGAAGACGAGCGTTCCCGGCACGGTGAACCAGAGCAGGCGCAGGCCGCTGCGGCGCTGCGCCGCGAGGGCCTCGCCGAGCGGCGTGCCGTCGACGCCGATGCGTCCCGCGGCGCGCAGCACGAGCTGCGAGCGGGCGAATTCCTCGGTGCGGGCTGCGGCGGCTTCCGAGACGGCGGCGTAATCCGCCTCGACCTGGCGCAGCAGCCGCCCCGCGAGAAGCAGCGCGCCGAACAGCAGCGGCACCGCCGCGAGCGCGGCGAGCCCGAGCGGCCAGGCGACGAAGAGCAGGCCGATGCCGATCGCCGGAGGCAGCATGACGCTGATCGAGGCAAGGGTCGCGAGGTTGACGGTGCTGGCGAACAGTTCCGGCACCGCGCCGGCGAGCGCCCGCTTCGCCTGGGACTGGCGCTCGGCGCCGAACCAGCCGATCGGCACCGCCAGCAGGTGGTCGACGAGGCGGCGGTTCATCGAGGTCATCATCGCGAAGCCGAGATCGAAGGCCCGCATCACCAGATGGCGCTCCAGCACCCAGCCGGCGACGACGCTCGCCGCGAGGGCGCCGAGCCAGGGCAAGGCGCCGCGCGGATCCGGCGAGAACAGCTCGCCCAGCAGCGGCACCAGCAGCAGCGCCGCGGCCGCGCGCAGGATCGCGGCGGCGGCGGCGAAGAGGAGATAGGGCACGAGGCGGGGGCGGGCCTCCGCCGGAAGCAGGGCGGAGACGATCATGATGCCTTCCTCGTTTCGCCGCCGGCCTGCCAGAGGTCGCGATAGAGGCCGGGCCGGGCCAGCAGCTCGGCATGCCGCCCGCGCTGGACGATGCGGCCGGCCTGCATCACCGCGATGCAATCCGCCTGCACCACGGTATGCAGCCGGTGCGCCACGACCAGGACGGTCCGCTGGCCGAGCAGCGCGCTCAGCGCCTTCTGGACGAGATGCTCCGATTCCGGATCGGCGAAGGCGGTGGCCTCGTCCAGCACCAGGATCGGCGGATCGGCGAGCAGGGCGCGCGCGATGGAAAGACGCTGCGCCTCGCCGCCCGAAAGGCGCGCATCCTCGCCGACGACGCTGTCATAGCCGCGCGGCGCGGCCTGGATGCGCTCATGGATCTGCGCGGCGCGGGCGGCCGCCTCGATCTCGGCCATCGTCGCGCCCGGGCGGGCGAGCGCGATGTTGTCGCGCAGCGAGGCCTGGATCAGCCGCACGTCCTGGAAGACGAAGCCGACCGCGCGTTGCAGCGCCTGCGGCTTCAATTCGCGGATGTCGATCTCCTCCGCACCGGCGACGATGCGGACCGCGCCCGAGGTGACGTCGTGGAAGCGGCCGGGCAGGCCGGCGAGCGTCGACTTGCCGGCGCCGCTCGGGCCGACCAGCGCCGTCAGCGTGCCGGGCGCCAGCAGCAGGTCGATCCCGTGCAGCACCGGCCTGCGCGGGCGGTAGCCGAAGCTCGCCGCGTCGAAGCGCAGGCCGAGCGGCCCCGGCGGCAGGTCGCGATGGGCGAGGCTGCGGTCGAGCTCCCGTTCTTCCAGCAGCTTGCCGATGCGCCGCGCCGCCTGCCTGGCCTCGCGCATCGGCACGAAGCCGTACATCGCCGCCATGATCTGCGTGCCGAAGGCCGTGCCGAGGAAAAGGAAGGGCAGGAGATCGGCCGGAGCCAGGCCGCCGGAGACCACGCGCCAGCAGCCGACCGCCATGATCAGCAGCAGGAAGGCCGGCGGCTGGATCGCGAGCTGGGAGGCGACCTTGCGCCCGGCCATGGGGCGCTGCCAGCCGTTGAGGAAGGCGGCCTGCCCGTCCAGCACCCCCCGCACGGCCCGCCCGTCGCCGCCGAAGACGCGCACGACCGGCAGGGCCTCGATGAAGGCGCTCGCCGCCGCCGTGGCCCGCTTCGTCCACTCGGCATGGGCGGCGAGCTTGTCGGCGACGCCGCGCATCATGTGGCTGAGCAGGGCGACGAAGGCGATCAGCGGCAGGAAGAGCAGCGCCGCGAGGCCGGCATCGACCGTGAAGAGATAGAGTATCACCGCGAGCGGGGTGACGATGCCGGCGACGATGTCGGGCACGGCATGGGTCACCATGTAGTGCAGCCGTCCGGCATCCTCCTGCACGGCCTGGTGGACGGCCGCGGCATTGCGCTCGCTGAACCAGCCGAGCGGCAGCCGCACCAGCTTGCCGACGATCGACAGCCTCAGCGTGTAGCCGAAGCGGGCATCCACGGCATGCAGCCAGAGCATCAGCCCGGCCGACAGCATCGCCGCCGCGCCGAAGAGGCCGACCGCCCAGAAGATCAGCGGCGCCAGAGCCTCCCAGCGCGTCTCGCCGGCCAGGAGCCGCCGGCCGAGTTCGGCGATCAGGAGGAGAGGGGCGAGCTGCATCAGCGAGACCAGCGCCTGCATCAGGCCGGCGGCGCGGAGCTTCCAGCGCAGGGAGGCCAGCAGTTCCTCGCCCCCCTGCGAACGCCAGCGCGGGCGCCGGGCGGGGCCGGACCGCGTCGCGGCGGCGGCCGATGGCGCGGCGGCGGTCGACGGCACGGCGGATGCGGAGGGAGCCGCCTCGACGGCCTCCTCGTCGGTTCGCCCGCTCGTCTCCTTGCGCAGCCGCATCGCCTTGCCGCGGATCCAGTAGGCGGCATGCTTGATGTCGCTGAGCGGAAAGCCGTGGACGCGGTTGAGCGCGGCGCGCAATTCCTTGATCGCGGCGTTCTCGGCGGCGCACCAGGCGTACCAGTTCGACCAGTCGCGCACCGGCACGGCGGCCGCGAGGGCGCCGGTGCCGGGGCCGGTCCAGATCACCTCGGCTCCGGGATGCTTCCCGATCGGGATCAGCGCGTCGTCGGGCGCATGCGCCTGGAGGATCACCACGACCTGCGCCTCCGGCGGCAGCACGCCGAGGATGGCGTTGATCGCCGGGATCGCGGCGGGATCGCCCATCAGCAGGTAGCCCTCCGGGTCCTCCGGCGGGTCGAATTTGTGGAACATGTAGTAGGAGGCGGCGATGGTGTCGCCCGGCTTCGCCGCCGCCGCCCAGCCCGAGGCCGGGCCCATCGGCTCGTGCAGCACGAAGTCGAAGCTGACCTCTCCCGTCGTCGCGTCGGGCTCGACCAGCGTATAGCCGCGCTGGTGCACCTTGCCCGGCTCGGCCGGGTCGGGCGCCCAGAGCCGGATATAGCTCGCCGTCGGCGTCTCGCGGCCGTCGATCATCGTCGGGGCCGAAAAGCGGATGCGCCGGAAGCCCGGCGTGATGTCCGTGACCGAAACGACGGTCATGAGATGATCCGTGGCCCCGAAGGCCTTCATCATCGTCTTCTGAAAACCACCGGCCACGACTGCCTCCAAATGCCGGTCGCTGGGTGCACAGCCCGGCTGGCCCTGTCAAATCAGGCGGCGTCGGCCCCGGCAATCGTAAACGCAAATAATAGACGGTGGGAAAGACTGGGTTTTGCCTCTTTTTCACGATTGACTATTTTCACGATGCGCCAAAATGAGGTAGGCTGCTTGGAGAATACGCTAGGATGGAACTGTTCTTAATCAAGAAAGACCTTGCGCTACCATGGCCTTGCAGAATCTGATCCCCTCAGGCGGCATGACGGCATCGGATATCGTTCGCCTCGGCGCCGCCTTCTCGCTCGGGGCCCAGCCGGTCGACGTCTCGCCGCGCGAGCTCGACACGCCGCTCTATACCGGGCGCCTGCTGGCCCATGAGGTGCAGCCCGGGCTGACGGTGACGGCGAGCGACATCACCTATGTCACGAACCAGGACCTCACCGTCGATATCGAGCCGACCCTGCTCTGCGGCGTCATGCTGAAGGGCTGCACCACCGAGACCGAGGTGATCGGCTACGGGCGCGTCACGCGCTGCCCCGAACGGGTCCATCTGATGGGGTTCGGCGTGCCGATGCGCTATCGCAGCCCCGTCGTCAGCGGCCAGCGCTTCCTGACCGCCGGCTTCTTCCTGAAGCCGGCCTTCTTCGCGCGTTTCGGAGACGACCTGGCGGATGACGGGCTGGCGACGCTGCAGGAGCTCGTCACCGGCGAATTCCGGATGGAGACGCTGGCGCGCTCGGCCCGACTGCTGGAGATCGCCCGCCTGTGCCACGAGCATCCCTATCGCGGCCAGCTCGGAGAGCTTTTCCTGGAAAGCAACGCCCTGTCCTATGTCGTCGAGGTCGCGGAGCTCCTCAAGCGGGAACGCCGCATGATCGCGCTGATGGGGCGGCGCCAGTACGAGCGGGTGCTGGAAGCGCGCGAGATCCTCGATTCCGACCTGGTGAACACGCCGACGAGCCTGCAGCTCGCGCGCCGCGTCGGCGTCAACGTCACGACGCTGCAGACCAATTTCAAGGCCGTGTTCGGCACCACGATCTTCGGCCATGTCCGCGACCAGAGGCTGCTGATGGCGCGTGTCCTGCTGCAGGAGCATGGGCTGGGCGTGGCCGAGGCCGCGCATCGCGTCGGCTTCTCGCGCCCGTCCGCCTTCAGTGCCGCCTACCGGAAATACTTCGGCTGCTCGCCGCGCTCCGAGATCAGGCAAGGTAAAGGCGCCTAGAGAACTCTGGAAGCGCTCTAATATATATTTGTTTTCGCGAATGTTTTTCGCGTTCGAACGACAGTCCCGCCATGGCGGTCGCCGGCGTCGCGCCTGTATTGGTCGCTGAGGTTCGCGAATCCGGGATGACGACGATGAATGGGGCTGTTCGGGCAAGATGGGTGGGCGGTACGGCGATGGCGCTGATCGCCGCCCATATCGGGCTGTCGGGCGCGGCGCAGGCGCAGGCGACCGGCGGAACGATCGAGCTCGACACCATCACCATCACGGCCACCAAGCGCCCGCAGGCCGATGCGAACCTGCCGATGGCGACGACCGTCCTGACGCCGGAGGCGGTGCCGCCATCCTCGCTCGACGCGGTCGCGGATGTGGCGCGCCAGTCGCCCGGCACCAACTTCATGGATTTCGGCCGCTTCGGCGAGAGCTACATGACGATGCGCGGCGTCGGCACGCTCGGCACGGCGCTCAACTCGCTCGACAGCGTGATCGGTCTTTCGGTGGACGGCGTGCCGACGACGCTCTCCGCCATCGGCGCGCCCTTTCTCGACGTCGACCATATCGAGGTGCTGCGCGGCCCGCAGGGCACCACCTTCGGCCGCAACGCCTTCGCCGGCGCGATTAACGTGGTCAGCGCTCCCGCCGACGGCAAGCGCGTGTTCAAGATCGACGCCGAGGGCGGCAGCCATGGCTACGGCTTCGTGCAGGGCACGGTGGGCGGCTGGCTGATCGAGGACAAGCTCGCCGGCCGCGCCGCCATCCGCGTGCAGAACTACAATGGCGACATCCCGAACATCATCGTGGGCGGGCGCGAGAACGGCGCGCGTCTCAGCGCCGCGCGCGGCACGCTGCGCTTCACGCCCGATGACAGCCTGACCATCGACCTGACCGGCAACTACAACCGGGACCGGCGGACCAACTCCGCCTTCATCCTGCGGGAGCAGGCGCATTTCCCGACCAGCAGCGCCGATATCCGGCCGAGCAACCAGCAGGAGATCGCCAGCGGCTCGCTGAAGATCACCAAGCGCTTCGCGCCCTTCATCCTGACCTCGACCACGAGCTACCAGGACGTCTCGCTCACCAATCGCGGCGACTTCACCGATTCGATGCTGTTCAGCCGCGCGACCGGGCTGCCGGCCTTCATCTTCAACAATCCCTACACGGACAAGATCCATTTCGAGGATCGCGAGCACATCTTCAACCAGGAGCTGCGGCTGAACTCGCATGAGGGCTCGCCGATCCAGTGGGTGGTCGGCGCCAGCTACTTCCGGTCCGACTATCAGACGAAGCGCGACGCCGGCACGGCCTATTCGCCGACGCTGAACGGCCATTTCGACAACAAGATCGCGAGCGAGACCATCGCCGCCTTCGCCGATGCGACCGTGCCGATCGGCCATGGCTTCGACCTCTCGGGCGGGCTGCGCATCGCCCACGACCGGCAGAAGCTGCGCGGCAACTACCTCACCAACGGCTATCCCGGCACGGTCCCGTCGCTCACGCAGCGCAACAGCTTCGACGACACCTATCTGACCGGCCGCCTCGCCCTGTCCTACCACTGGAACGACAAGGTGATGAGCTATGTCTCGGCGGCGCGCGGCTATGCCTCGGGCGGCTTCGAGAAGACCACCTCCTATGCCGGCTTCGGCATGCTCTCGACGCCGTTCCGCCCGGCGAAGTCCTGGACCTACGAGCTCGGCACCAAGGCCGAGATCGCCGATGGCGTGCGGCTGAGCGGCGCCCTGTTCTACAACGACGTCAAGGACGGCCAGCTCACCGGCGTCGACCCCGCGACCTTCCTGCCCTTCTTGACCAACCAGGCCTTCCGCAGCTACGGCGTCGAGGGCAGCCTCAATGCCCGGCTGGCGGAAGGGCTCGAGCTCACCGCGGGCGGCGCCTGGATCAAGTCCCGCATCGTCGACGTGACGCTGGCCTCGCTGCTGAGCGGCGTCAACGCCGGCAACGAGGTGCCGCAGGTGCCGGCCTTCACCGCCAATATCGGCCTGTCGTACCGCGTCGCCGCGGGCGCGGTCGGCCTGCCGGGCTATTTCACCGTCAAGGCCGACTACCAGTTCGTCGGCAGCCGCTATGCCGACGTGCAGAACAGCCAGGGCGCCAAGATGGAGGCGTACAACATCGTCAACGGCCAGATCGGCTGGGAGAACGACACTGTGAAGGTCTACGCCTTCGGCCGTAACCTGCTGGACGAGCGCCCGCTCTCCTACAGCTTCAGCTACGCGCCCGGCGCCACGGTGGCCTATGTCGGGCGCGGGCGCGTCATCGGCGTCGGAACCTCCGTCACCTGGTAGGAGGCCGCGTCGCCGGACCGGCCGCCTCCGCATCGGGGCGGCGACGCGGAAGCCCTGTCTCGCCGCTTCCGGCCGCGGCTTGGCCGGAGCCCCCGGAGCCGCGCGGCCGGAGCGCGCCGGCGCTCTCAGCCGCGCCCGTCGGCCGCGTCCGGCGGCCCGTCCTGCCCGGGATCGGTCCGGCGCAGATGCATTTGCCTCCAGGTGCTGCCGACATGGTCGCGCAGCGCGACCGCAAGGGCCCGGCCGTCGCGCTTCGTCAGCAGCTCGAGCAGTTGGGCATGCTCGGCGATGGCCGTCTGCCATAGCGAAATATCGGCGCTGCCTTGCCAGCGATAGCGGAAGAGCTGGTGGTTCAACCGGGAATGCAGCGCCGTCAGCGTGCCGTTGCCGGCCGCTTCCAGGAAGGCGTGGTGGATCGCCTGGTTCAGCCGGAAATAGGCGGCGCGATCGCGCCGGGCGAAGGCCGCCATGAGCTCGTGCTGCAATGCGGAGATTTCCGCGATTTCGGCGTCGCTAGCCCGGACGGCCGCCAGCTCTCCGGCATAGCCCTCGAGGACGGCGAGAACGCCGAGCTTCTCGGCAATGAGCGCCTCGGAGAGCGTGGCGACCACCGCGCCCCTGTTGGGCTGGAGATCGACGAGCCCCTCGCCCGCCAGCGCCTTCAGCGCGTCGCGCAGAGGGGTTCGCGAGACGCCCAGCCGTTCCGCCAGGGCCCGTTCGCGCAGGGGGGTCCCGGCCGGGAGCTCCTCCGTGACGATCAGATCCCGCAATCGGTCGGCGATCGTCTCGGACAGGAGCGCCGCCGGCGGAGCTGCGATGCCTTGTTCGACATGGGTCATGCCGCGCCGCCCGTTATCCCGCTCGCCCATGGTTCAGGCTCGTTGGAATACCAAAATGATGTGGCTTACAATAATCTGTGTGGGATAAATTCGAATAAAAACAATGATTTATTTGATTCCTTGACGGCTTCATCGGTTCCTGCCTTATGTTGGTATACCAAAACTGCCCTCTGGGACCGCAACCCGCGAGGCATGGGAGCTTATGTCAGTGGCAACGACCTTCACCTCAACCGCGTCCGCAGGCGCCAAGCCGTCGAACATCCGCTGGCGCGTCGTCGCGCTGATGTTCGTGCTCTACACGATCAACTGCATCGACCGCATCGCCCTTTCCGTCGGCCTGCCCGTCATCGGCAAGGAATTCGAGCTTTCGCCGGCGATGCAAGGGCTGATCCTTTCCGCGTTCTTCTGGACCTATTGCGGCTTCCAGATTCCCGGTGGCTGGGCGGCGGACCGCTGGGGCGGCCGGCGCGTCCTCGGCTGGTCTACCGCCCTGTGGGGCTCGTTCCAATGCCTCGCGGCGGCCGCGGTCGGCGGCATTTCGATGATGCTCACCCGCATCGGCCTGGGCGTGTTCGAGGCGCCCTATATGCCGACGGCGAGCAAGCTGGTCGCCGCCTGGCTGCCGCCGACCGAGCGGTCGCGCGGAATCACCCTGATCGATTCCGGCGCGCCGCTGGGCTCCGCCTTCGGCGGCCTCATCATCTCCTCGCTGATCGTCTTCTTCGATTCCTGGCGGCTCGCCTTCCTCTGCGTCGGCGTCCTGACGCTGCTGTTCGGCGCCTATGTGATCTGGCAGTTGCGCAACCGGCCGGACGAGCACCCGGAGGTGAATCCGGCCGAGCTCGCGGTCATCGCGGCCAAGAGCGAGGCCGTCGCCGATGACGATGGCAAGCGCCGGATGTCGGGGCGGACCTTCGCGGCGATGATCGTCGGCCGGATCGGTTGGACGATGATCTTCTTCGGGCTGGTGACCTGGGGGCCGAACTATCTGTCCTCGGCGCGCGGCTTCGACCTGAAGGCGATGGGCTACGCGACCTTCGTCATCTTCGCCGCGGGCGCGGTCGGCGCCGTTTTCGCCGGCACCCTCGCCGACTGGCTCCAGAAGCATCTGCCGCGCGACCTCGCCTTCAAGGTGCTGTTCGGCCTGTCCGGCCTCGTCGCGCTCGGCGGCCTGCTGGCCCTGCCCTATGTCAGCGACGCGGTGACCGCGGTGGCGCTGCTCGCGGTGACCGTGCTCTTCCACTTCTTCGGCAGCCTCTACTGGACGATCCCCGCCATGCTGGCGCCGCGCGAGCGCATCGGCCTGGTCGGCGGCGTGATGAACTTCGCCGGAACCTCGAGCGGCATCGCGGCGCCGATCCTGATCGGGTTCCTGGTGCAGTGGACCGGCGGCTTCGATGCGGTCATCACCTATTTCACCGGCTGCGCCGTGGTCTATCTGATCGGCTCGCTGCTGATCGATTTCCGTCCGGCGCAGGCCGCCGCCGGGAGGGCCGCGGCATGAGCGGGGCCGAGCTCTACACCGGGCCGATCATCGACGCCCATCACCATGTCTGGGAACCGCGGAAGCACAATTACCCCTGGCTTTCCGGCGCGCTGCTCGTCCCGCATCGCTATGGCGACTACACGCCGGTCAAGCGCGACTACCTGCCGGCCGACTACCGGCGCGACGCCGAGGGCGTGAACATCGCCGCGACCGTCTATGTCGAGGCGGAGTGGGACCCGGCCGATCCCCTCGGCGAGACCCGCTATGTCAGCGGGCTGGCGCGGGAACACGGCCTGCCGAACGCGATCGTCGCCCAGGCCTGGCTGCATCGCGACGATGCCGGCGAGGTCCTGGCCGGGCAGGCGGCCTTCGGCCTGGTGCGCAGCGTGCGCCACAAGCCGGAAGGGGCGGCCTCTCCGGCGGAGGTCGCGGCGGGCCGCCGGACGCTGATGTCCGACGAGCGCTGGCGCTCCGGCTATGCGCTGCTCGAGCGCCACGGCCTGCATTTCGACCTGCAGACGCCGTGGTGGAACCTGGCCGAGGCGGCCGAGCTGGCCCGCGACTTTCCGCGCACCACGCTGATCGTGAACCATGCCGGCGTCCCGGGCGATCGTTCGCCGGAGACGCTGGCGGGCTGGCGTGCGGGCATGGAGGCGCTGGCGGCGCGGCCGAACGTCGTCGTGAAGATCTCGGGCCTGTGCCTTCCGGGGCGCGCCTGGTCGGTCGACGACAATGCCGAGGTTGTCGCCACGATTCTGCGGCTGTTCGGCCCGCAGCGCGTGATGTTCGGGTCGAACTTCCCGGTGGACGGGCTGTGCGCCAGCTTCGGCGAGATCTTCGACGGCTTTCGCCGGATCGCCTCGTCCTGGAGCCCGGCCGAGCAAAGGGCGATGTTCTGGGAGACCGGCTTGCGCATCTACCGCCCCGAACTCTCCGACGCCAACCGTGGAATGCCGACCGCATGAACAGCCATCAGCGTTTCGCCAAGGCCACGCGCCCGATTGAAGTCGCCTTGATCGGGGCGGGCGCCTTCGGGCGCTCCCTGCTCGGGCAGGGCGCCCGGATGCCCCTGATGAATGTCCGCGTCGCGGTCGATCTGACGGCCGAGCAGGCCGCGGCCGCCTTCGCCGCAACGGGCAGCGCAGCGGCGCGCATCGCGCTGTGCGGCAGCGCCGGCGAAGCCGCCGCAGCCTGGGAGGCGGGCAAGCTGGTGGCCGCCGGGTCGCTCGACGTGGTCCTGGGCCTGCCGGTCGACATCGTCGTCGAAGCCAGCGGCCATCCGGAGGCGGGCGCCGTCCATGCGCGGGCGAGCCTCGAGGCGGGCAAGCATGTCGCGCTGGTGACGAAGGAAACCGATTCCGTCGTCGGCCCCTATCTCGCGAGGATGGCGCGCGACCGCAACCTCGTCTGCACCACCGTCGACGGCGATCAGCCGGCGCTGCTCATCGGGCTGGTGACCTGGGCGGAAACGCTCGGCCTGCCGATCATCGCGGCCGGCAAATCGAGCGAGTACGACTTCGTCTTCGACGCGACGGCCGAGCTCATGCGCAGCGAGAGCCGCCAGGCGCCGGTGCCGGGCTTTGCGCGGCTCTGGGAGATCGGCGCGGAGGGGCTGCGCGACACGCTGGCGATGCGCTCCCGCCTGGCTGCGGCCTTGCCCCAGCTCGCGGTGCCGGATCTGTGCGAGATGGCGGTGGTCGCCAATGCGACCGGATTGAAGCCCGACGTCGCTTCCTTCCACGCGCCGATCGCGCGCATCGTCGAGGTCGCCGATATCTTTTCGACCGGCGCCGATGGCGGCCTGCTGGGCGGCGAGCGGCGGCTCGATGTCTTCAATTGCCTTCGGGCGGAAGGCGATCTCTCCTTCGCCGGCGGCGTCTTCATCGTCGTGCGCTGCGAGGACGCCGAAACCTGGAAGGTCCTGGCCGGCAAGGGTCACACGCTCAGCCGGAACGGCAAGGCGGCGATGCTCTGGCTGCCGCGGCATCTGCTCGGCCTCGAGGCGCCGATCAGCATGCTGGACGCGGTCGTCAACGGCGTCTCGGTGGCCGGCAGCCCGAAGCCGGTGGTGGACCTGGTCGGGCGGACGACGAAGGCGCTGGCGAAGGGCACGCTGCTCAAGGCCGAGGGGCATCACCACACCATCGACGGGGTCGGGCCGGAGCTGGTCGACGCAGCCCCCCTCGGCCCTGCCAGGCCCGCGCCCTATTATCTCATCGCCAACCGCAGGCTTCTGCGAGACCTCCCGGCGAACGCGCCGGTCACCCTCGCGGATGTCGGGATCGACGAAGCGGCCCCGCTCTACAGGATGCGCCGCGAGCAGGATGCGCTGTTCTTTGCCGCAGACCGCTCCGGGTAAGCGCCAACGGGAAACCCGAAGCGAACAGTCGCCGGGAGCGAACAACCTTGAAATTATGGGAGAGACGCATCTCGAGACGTTGAGCCGGAGCGTTTTTTCGCAGGTCGACGTCATTCTGCTGCCGACTTGCCCGTCTCTGCCACCGAGGCGCGACGAATATGACAAGCGGCGCGATACGGGCGCCATCCTCGATTTCAACGCACGCCTGGGGGCCTATACGCCGGCTTTCAGCTTTCTGGGCGTGCCGGCGCTTTCGCTTCCGGTCGCCGAGGGAGCGCCGGGTTTCGGGCTGCAAATCGTGGCAGACGCGCACCGCGACGGAGCCCTGCTGCAAGCTGCCCGATCGTTGGAAAGCCTCTGGGCGCCGTAGCGCGCATTCGGTCGGCATGCCGCGCGGTGCGAAACCGTCCGGCGGAAGGACGTCGGGACCGCGGTGGGAGCCGCGTTACCTGAGGCGGCGGGGCTGAAGCGGGAGAGCCGCCGCGGCTTACGGGGGTGCGGCGTCGTGCCGGTGGCAGCGCTGCCGGGTGAGCAACGGCCTCATCCTTGCTTGGAAGCTTGGCGACGACCGAACCCGGGTGGCCGCGCTTCGCGGCCCCTCCATTAGAGGCTTGCGCCCGGAGTGGAAGGGCCCGGCAGAGCGGCCCCTTCCCGGCCGGCCTTCAGGTTCCGGACCGGCGTCAGCCCCTGCGCTGCCGCATGCCGGCTTCGCAGATGGCCGCCCAGCCCTCAGACAAGGGCCTCCTCCTTCTTGCCGAGCAATGTGAACAGCACGACCAAAGGCAGGAAGGTCAGCAGGATGAGCACCGTGCCGAGCGCCGAGGCGACGCCGAAATTGCCGTTCACGACTTCATTGAAGATCTCGATCGCGACCGTCGCCGTCGTTCCCGATTGCAGGATCAGCGTCGCGCTGAGCTCGCGGATCGTGTTCGACCAGGTCAGGAGCGCGCCCGACAGGATCGCGGTCGCCAGCAGGGGCACGGTGATCCTGAGGAAGGTCCGGCCCGGGCCGGCGCCGAGATTGATCGAGGCGTCCTCGGTATCGCGCGAGATCTGCTGGAGCATGCTGACCGAGGAGCGGACCGAGAAGGGCAGCCGGCGGATGAAATAGGCCAGGATGAGAATGGCCGCGGTCCCGGTCAGGGCGAAGGGCGGTTCGTGATAGGTCACGACCAGCCCGACGCCGAGCACGATGCCCGGGACCGCATAGGAGAACATCACCGCCGTATCGAGCAGGCTCGAAACCGGCCCCGGACGGCGCACGATGATATAGGCGACCGCCGTCCCGACCAGCGCGCAGAGCAGCGTGGCGACGGTGGTGTAGAACAGCGTGTTCCAGAGGGGGAGCGCGAGCCGGTCCATGATCCGCGCATAGTTGTCGAGCGTGAAGCTCGCGACCAGGACCGGCCCGTTCGACTTCAGGAAGGACGAGACGACGATGTTCGCCAGCGGCAGCAACGCGAAGCCGATCAGCAGGAAGACGAAGGCGGTCGCGGCGATGCGCTTGCCCAGAGGCTGTTCCTGCACCTGCAGCGGGCGGATCGCGGCCGTCGCATGCGAGAAGCGCGCGGAAAGCCAGCGCTGGAGCAGGAGCGCCGCCGTCGTGACCAGCAGGAGCAGCACCGAGAGCGCGCTGGCGAGGACCGGGCGGCCGCCGAATTCGTTGACGAACTCGCCATAGATCAGGACGGGCAGGACGCGAAAGCGCTCGCCCAGGATGATCGGGGTCCCGAGATCGGTGAAGGAGGCGATAAAGACCAGCAGCGCGCCCGTCGTGATCGAGGGGACGAGCAGGGGCGCGATCGCGGTCCGGAAGGTGCGGAACTCGCTGGAGCCGAGATTGCGGGCTGCGTCTTCGACGCTCTGGTCGATCGATTTCAGGCCCGAGGAGACGAGCAGGAAGACGAAGGGGAAGAATTGCAGCGTGAAGACGAAGATGATGCCCGGCGCGCCGTAGATCGAGGGCAGCGGGATGCCAAGCGAGCTGAAGAACTGGGTCAGGACGCCGCTGCGCCCGAACAGGACCACCCAGGAGTAGGAGCCGATGAAGGGCGGCGAGACGAAGGTCAGGACGACCGCGGCCCGCACGAAGCCGCGCCCCCAGATCTCGTAGCGATTGACGAAATAGGCGGCCGGAACGCCGAGGCAGACGGCGAAGACCATCGGCCAGAAGCTGACCCAGAAGCTGTTCAGCAGCGTCTGGTAGTAGAAGCGCTCCGAGAAGAAACTGACGTAGTTCTCGAAGACGCCGCCCGTCTTCGCCCCCGCCGAGAGGCTGACGCCGACGATATTGGCGACCGGCAGCAGGAGGAGCCCGGCGATGAGGACGAACACGATCGCCGTGACCACCGGCCAGAAGCCGAGATGGCGCGCCAGGCCGCCGCGCCGCGGCGGGCCGGCGGTATCGGTCAAGGCGCTCATCAGGCGACCTCGGGGGCGAACAGCGCGATGGCCGCTGGCGAGACGCCGAGACGATAGCGGGTCCCGATCGCCGGAAGCGCGACGCCGGAGCGGTTCGAGCCCGCGACCTGGACGAGGTGGCCGCCGCCGAGATCGACGGCGTAGCGCACGGTGCCGCCGAGGAACTGGATATCCGCCAGTGTGCCGACCAGGCCGTCGCCGCCGCCATCCGGCGGGCACAGCTCGATATCCTGCGGGCGAAAAGCCGCTTCCAGCGCGCCGGCGGGCAGGTCTCCGCGCAGCTTTGCCGTGAACTGGCCGCCCGGCAGTTCGAGGCGGACATGGCCGGGGCCGGCCTCGCCGCGATGCACCGCCGGCAGGAAGTTGTTCTCGCCGATGAAGCTCGCCACGAAGCGCGTGGCCGGCCTGTTGTAGATGTCGTGCGGGCTGGCGACCTGCTCCAGCCGGCCGCCGCGCATCACCGCGATCCGGTCCGACATCAGCAGCGCCTCTTCCTGATCATGCGTGACATAGATCGTGGTCACGCCGATCTTGCGCTGCAGGGCGCGGATCTCGGTGCGCAGATGGATGCGCATCTCGGTGTCGAGATTGGAGAGCGGCTCGTCCATCAGCAGCACATCGGGCTCGATCACCATGGCGCGTGCGAGCACGACACGCTGCTGCTGGCCGCCGGAAAGCTCCCGGGGCTTGCGGTGGCCGAGATGGGAAAGGCGGGTCAGCTCCAGATAGGTGTCGACCTTCCGCTTGATCTCGGCGGCCTTGAGGCCGCGGGCGCGCAGCCCGTAGGCGATGTTGTCGACCACGCTGAGATGGGGAAAAATCGCGTAGCTCTGGAACACCATGCCGGTATTGCGGTGCTGAGGCGCCAGATCGTCGATGCATGTGTCTCCGAACAGGACGCGCCCGCCCGTCTGCTTCAGGAAGCCGGCGACGATGCGCAGCAGGGTCGTCTTTCCGCAGCCCGACGAGCCGAGCAGGGTGAAGAATTCGCCCTTGGCAATAGCGAGGGAGACGCCGTCGACGGCGATGGAATCGCCGTAGCGTTTCGTCACCGTGTCGATGCGGACGGAGGTGGAAGCCATCTGGAAACCCGGTCGGTCGCGCTGGTCATGAAAGGCGGGCGAGGGCTCGTGCCCTCGCCCGGGATCGGCTCGGCGGCAGCGTCTATTGCTGCGTCCTGACGATGATCTTCTGCATCCTGTCGAGCACCTCGGCGCGGCTGGAGGCGGCCCATTTCGAGTCGTAGTCGATGACCTTGAGCTCGGCGGCGGGCTTCATCTCGGCATGGGTCTGCGTGCCCTTGCGGGTCGGCCGCCGGCCCGGGAACTTGGCGGTGAGCTCCTTCTGCGCCTCGGCCGAGAGCAGGAAATCGGCGAACAGCTTCGAGGCCTTCGGGTTCGGCGCGCCCTTGACGATGAACATGCCCTCCGGCTCCAGCAGCGTCCCGTCGGCGGGGTAGACGATGCCGGCGGTGCCGGCGAGCACGTAGTTGAACGCGCCTTCCTCATAGGTCACGCCGAGCGGATATTCGCCGCGGCCCACCTGCTGGAACACCAGGCTCGATTTGAGGATGATGTTCATGTTCTTCGTCATGTTCTCGACCATGGCCCAGCCCTTGTCGTCGCGGCCGTAGATCAGCAGCCAGGTGTTGAGCGCGGCCAGCGCGGAGCTCGACTTCGACGGGTCGGCATGGACGATCTTGCCCTTCCATTCCGGCTTGGCGAGATCGGCCCAGGTCTTGGGCGCCTGTTCGGGCTTCACCTGGCTCTTGTTGTACATGATCACCATGGTGCTCGCGGCAAACGGCGTGTTGTAGCCGCTGGCATCGAGCATCTTGGGTTCGATATCGGCGAGTTCGGGCGAGCTGTACTTGTCGAACAGGTCGGGCGCGGAGGCGCCGGTATCGGAGAAGCCGCCCCACATGATGTCGGCCGCCGGACGGTTGCGCTCGGCGCGGATGCGGTTCAGGAGCTCGCCGGTGCCCGCCTTCACGGTGGTGACGCGGATGCCGTACTTGTCGCCGAACATCTTGGTGAAATGATCGACCATCTCGGAAGGATGGGAAGCGTAGACGACGAGATTGCCTTCGGTGGCCGGGGCCTGCGCAAGCGCCCCCGCCCCGAGGGCAAGCGAGGCGACGGCCCCCGCGATGATCGCTTTGACGACTGAGTTCATGGTGTCCCTCCGCTGCGTTCGTTCTGTATGGCGCGCCGGCCGGCCGAACGATCCGGCGGCGCTTCGTTCCTGCGAGGTTCAGACGATTCCGCCGCTCCCCGTGGCTTGCGGGCGCCGGGCGGCGACGGTCTTGCGGTAGTTCGAGACGCGGTAGGCGCCGACGGGGTCGATCGCTCCGCCGATCCGGCGGCGCGCCTCGGCGAGCAGGGGCGTCACGTCGGTGCGGTAGGCGCGGCGCAGGGTCTCGGCCGCCATCGCGACATCGTTCCGCGCCTGGCATGCGGCGAGCTGCTCCCGATCGACCAGAAGCGCCTGGGCATGGGCGCGCCGGGCGGCATCGGCGCTCAGCATCAGGCTCTCGATCGGGTCGGTGACGTTGTGCGACTGGTCGAGCATCAGCGCCGGGGCTTCGTCCCAGGCCCCGCGCTGTTCGGCGTCGACAAGCTCGTTGAAGACGAGGAAGAGCCGGAACGGATCGACCGAACCGGCATCGAGATCGTCGTCGCCGAAGCGGGAATCGTTGAGGTGGAAGCCGCCGAGCTTTCCGGCGGCGATCAATCGCGCGACGATCAGCTCGATATTGGTCGAGGGGGCGTGATGGCCGAGATCGACCAGGCAGCGCGTCCGGCGGCCGACGGCCTGGGCGGCCAGCAGGCACGAGCCCCAGTCCTGCACCACCGTCGCGTAGAAGGCCGGCTCGAAGTTCTTGTATTCCAGCAGCAGCCGCCAGCTTTCATCCGGCAGGGCGGCCTCGATCGCGCGGACGGATTCGACATAGCGCTCGAAAGCCTGCGCGAGATGGCTCTGTCCCGCGAAATTGCTGCCGTCGGCGAGCCAGATCGTCAGCGCCCGCGCGCCCAGCGCCTGCCCCCTGGAGATGCAGTCGACATTATGCGCGATCGCCTGAGCCCGCACCTCCGCATCGACATGGGACAGGCTGCCGAACTTGTAGGAGAGCTTCTGGCCGGGCCGGTCCTGGAAGGTGTTGGAGTTCACCGCGTCGAAGCCGAGGCCGAGCTCCTCTCCGCGCGCCTTCACTGAAGCCATCTCTGCCGTATCGTCCCAGGGGAAATGCAGCGAGACGCGCGGCGTCGCCCGGCCGAGCTGCTGGATGACGGCGCAATCCTCCAGCTTGTCGAAGATGTCGGCGGGCTCGCCCGGGCCTGGAAAGCGCGCGAAGCGCGTTCCTCCGGTGCCGACGCCCCATGACGGCACCGCCACCTCCAGCGCTGAGACCCGCGCCAGAAGCGCCTCGCAATCGAGACCCCGCCGGGACAGCGCGCGCGCGAGCGCCTCGTAGTCCTGGGCGAGCTCGTCTCCGTTCCGCCGGTTATGCGCTTCGACAATGCCGGGATCGATCAGATGCTCCGTCATGATCTATCTCGTGAAGGCGGGCGCGTGCCCGGCATCGACGTTGAGAATGTTGCCGGTGGACTTCGCCGAAAGCTCCGAGGCGAAGAAGTGGACGGCCTCGGCGATGTCCTCGGGGAAGACGTTCAGCTTCAGCATGCTGCGCTGCCGGTAGACCTCGTCAAGATCGTTGGGCGCGACATTGTAGGCGCCGGCCCGTTGCGCCCGCCACTCGCCCTCCCAGATGCGGGAGCCGCGCAGGACCGCGTCGGGGTTGACGACATTGGCGCGAATGCCGTGAGGGGCCCCCTCCAGCGCGAGGCAGCGGCAGAGCTGGATCTCGGCCGCCTTCGCGGTGCAATAGGCCGCGGCGTTGGGCGAGGCGACCAGCGCGTTCTTCGAGGCGATGAAGACGATGGAGCCGCCGCGCGATTGCGTCTTCATCAGCCGGAAAGCCTCGCGCGAGACCAGGAAATAGCCGGTGGCGAGAATGTCGAGATTGCGCTGCCAGAGTTCGAGGCTGGTTTCGTCGAGCGGCGCGGCCGAGGCGATCCCCGCATTCGACACCAGGATGTCGAGCCCGCCGAAGGCGAGCGCCGCCTCGCGGAACAGGGCGGCGACGCTGCCCTCGTCGGTCACGTCGACGGGAAAGGCGGCGACGCGGTCGCGGCCATGGCTCCCGACCAGCGCCGCTTCGGCCTCGTCGAGGGCGGCCCTGTCGATGTCGCAGATCACGACGCAGGCGCCTTCGCCGAGCAGCCGCCGGGCGCTGGCGAGGCCGATGCCGCCGGCCCCGCCGGTCACGAGCGCGACCCGGCCCTCGAGCGGCCTGCTCTTGGGCAGACGCTGCAATTTGGCTTCCTCGAGCAGCCAGTATTCGATGTCGAAGGCTTCCTGCTCGGGCAGCGCGACATAGGTCGAGGCCGCCTCGGCGCCGCGCATCACGTTGACGGCGTTGACGTAGAACTCCCCGGCGATGCGCGCCGTCGCCTTGTCCGCGGCGAAGGTGAGCATGCCGATTCCCGGCACGAGGACGACGACCGGATTGGCGTCGCGCATGGGCGGCGAATCGGGGCGCCGGCAGCGCTCGTAATAGCCGAGATAATCGGCGCGATAGGCCGCGATCGCCTGGCGCAGAGCGACGGCCAGCTCCTCGTCATCAGGCGGGAGGGCTCCGGCATCCAGCACCAATGGCCGGATCTTGGTGCGCAGGAAATGGTCCGGGCAGGAGGTTCCGAGCGGCGCGAGCGCGGCGAGGTCCTTGCTGCAGACGAAATCCAGCACCGCGGCCCGATCGTCGTAATGGCCGACCTTCGAGCGCCCCTCCGAGACGAGGCCGCGCAGGAGGGGCATCAGGCGGGCGGCCGCCGCGCGGCGCTCCTCCGGCGGGCGGATGGCGACCGCCGGGCCGCCGAAAGCGGGCTTTCCGGCCTCTTGCGCGGCCAGCCAGGCGATGGCCCGGTTGATGACCTCGATCGTGGTCTCGTAGCAAGCGCGCTGTGTCCCGCCCCAGGTGAACAGGCCGTGGCTGCCGAGGATCACGCCGCGCGCGTCCGGATTGTCGCGCACGAAGCCTTCCAGCATCAGCCCGAGCTCGAAGCCGGGGCGCCGCCAGGGCAGCCAGCCGACATCGTCGCCGAAGATTTCGCGCGTGATCGTCTCGCCATCGGCCGAGGCGGCGATGGCGATGATCGCATCGGGATGGACATGGTCGACATGCGGATGGGCGATCAGGCCGTGAAGCGGGGTGTCGATGCTGGCGGCGCGGGGATTCAGGCCGAAGGTGCAATGCGGGTAGAGCGCGACGACCTCGTCCTCCCTCGCCGGTCCGGCATAGTTTTCACGGATGCTGCGGAAGCGCGCCATGTCGAGCGTCGCGAAACCGTCGAGGCGGATCGAGCCGAGATCGCCGCCCGAGCCCTTGACCCACAGCACCTCGACGGGAGCGCCGGTCAGGGGATCGGGCAGGCTCAGCTTCGAGGAGGTGTTGCCGCCGCCGAAATTGGTGATGCGCCGGTCGGCTCCGAGGAGGTTCGAGCGATAGACCAGCAGGTCCTGCGGCGAAAGCGTCTCCGCCAGCCTCTCGTCCCAGGCGCTGGCGAGCAGGCGCGGCGAACCGCCCGAACTGGCGTGATCGGCCATGAGATCCTCGGCTTCGACGTTTCCGGCAGGGGCTCTTGCGGCCGCCTTGCCATGATCTCATCGTAAACCATCAAGAATTGTCAAGTTCGATCAATTTCTGTCATCGTCTTGCAGCCCAAGACGGGTATGCGGGTGATAAAATAAAGCCGCGGGCGACCGTGGCCGGCGTCATGAGAGGGCAGAAAGCGGAAGAAGATGCTCGAACGCGAACGGCACAGGCTGATCGTCAAGCTGACCAACGAACGATCGATCATCGCGCTATCCGACCTCGTCGACATGCTGGATGCGTCGGAGGCGACGATCCGGCGCGATATCGCCGCGCTCGACCGCAACGGCGAATTGCGGCGGGTTCGCGGCGGGGCGGAAGCGTTGCGGCCGCGCCACCAGCATCAGCTCGCCGGCGTGCCCTTCGCCATGAGCCGCGACGTCAATGTCGCGCAGAAGGAGGCGATCGCGCGCGAAGCGGCGATGCTGATCGAGGACGGCATGAGCGTGATCCTGAATGCCGGCTCGACGACCTTCGAGCTGGCGCGGCTGCTGCGCGGACGCAGCCTCGACGTGCTGACCAACTCGTTCTCGATCGCGAGCGAGCTGCTTTCTGCGCGTCCGGGCTGCCGGGTGACGATCCCGAGCGGAACCGTCTATCCGGAGCACAACATCATCCTGAGCTCCTTCGAGCATGACGGCACCGAGAGCTTCGCCGGCGAAATCCTGTTCATGAGCTGCTACGGGCTCGGCCGCGCCGGAGCGACCGAGATGGACCCGCTCATCGCCCGCGCGGCGCAGAAGCTGGTGCGCCGGGCCGAGCGCGTCGTGGTGCTGGCGGACAGCTCGAAGCTCAGGATGCGGTCCTCGATGCTCGTCGCCCCGCTCGAGGACATCGACATCGTCATCACCGACAGCGGCGCCGGCGAGGCCGAGATCGCGCTGCTGCGCAGCCTCTGCCCCGATGTGCGGGTGATGGAAGCGGCAGCAGGCGGCAAGGCCTCGGCGATGCGTTCAACCTCCTGAAATCATCCGCTCGGCGCTCATTCCGCGCCAAGCCTGTCGATACGGGCCGAGATCGAGATCGAGCGCCGGAATGTCCCGCGCCGCCAGGGTGTAGCCGGGCAGCAGCCCGGCCTCGGACGGCCAATGAGCGAGCAGCGCCGCACCGATCGCGGTGCCGTGCCGGTCTTGCGCGGCAAGGATGTGGGTCCCGGGAAGAAGCGTCGCGAGCGCCCCGAGGTAGAGCGGGCGGGTCGCAAAGGGGCCGTCGACGTAGAGCTTGCGGACGGGGCCGGTCAGGGCAAGGCATTCGCAGGTCATCAGGGCGCAATAGAGTTCGGCCAGCGCCGCGACCTCGGCCTGCCCGGAGGGCGTTCCGCGCATGCTTCCGCGCGCTGTCGGGAAAGGGCCGCCCGCGGCAAAGGACGGCAGCGCGAAGAGGCCCTTGGCCACGACAGCGCGCAGATCCTCGATGCGCGCCTTTCCCTCGAGCCCCGCGATCGCGGCGTATTCGCGCCCGCCCATGAAGCGGGCCGAGGCGACGGGCCGGCCGAGTGCGTCGACATTCGCCAGCGTGTCGCGCCCGTCGGCGAGGCCGCAGACGTCGCCTGCCGTGTTGAAGCAGACGAACCAGGTGCCCGTGCTCACGAGCGCGAAGGGCTCCCGCGACCCGGCGATATAGCGCAGGAGGGCGGCGTTGCTGTCATGGATGCCGGCCAGAACCCGGCACCGGCCGGGCAGGCCGAGCGCGGGGCGGGGCTCGCCGAGCGTCGTCCAGGCCGGCGCGACCGGCGGAAGCAGCCGGTCCCAGCCCATGGCCGCGGCAAGCGAGGACGGGGCGCCCTTCAAGGGGGCCCAGAGGTCGGTATGGCAGCCGAGCGAGGAGGCGTCCGAAGCCAGTTCGCCGCCGAGCTTCCACGCCCAGTACCGGGGATAGGCGACGAGCGCGCGAGCCTCGTCGAAGAGACCCGGGGCGGAGCGATCGAGCGCGAAAAGCTGCCGGCCGGCATTGAGGCCGAGAGGCAGGCCGGGCGAAAAGCTCTCCGCGAAATCCGGCCGCAAGCGGTCATAATCGGCGGAAGCGGCCGCGGGAACGGGTTTTTCATAATCGACGATGGGGTGAGCCAGCCCGTTCCTGCCCATAACGGCGAAAGCCGCGCCATGCGTCGCCGGAACGATCGCGGAGAGGCGGAACCGCTTCGCGATCTCCTTCAGGCTCGCCAGGATGAAGGCCCAGCCATGCGCCGTGTCGAGATGCGCGCCGTCGCTGATCGAGGCTGTGTCGTAGGTCGCGACGAGGTCGAGACCGGAGTCGAGCGCCAGGACCTTGCTGTTGGTCTTGCCGATGTCGAGCACGGCGGTGACGCCGGAATGCATGGTCGCTCCCCCCGCGACATCGAAACGGATGCCGCACACTGTCCTATGCGGGCCGATCCCGATCCGATCCTCGCGGAACCGATCCGCCTCGAACGCCTTTTGGCCGGCAGGGTATCGGAATCCTCGACAGGCGCCATGGGTCTCGGCGTGAGTTTCGGCGCGACGTCGTTGCGGCCGGTCCTTTGACGGGCGCGGAGAGAGCGGGCCGCTTGCGGCCGGTCTCGCCGCAAACGGCAGAGCCGCCTCCAGGAGAATCCGTGCGGTCTCCGCCGCCCGCAGATTCATCTGCGCTTTCTGCGTCACACTCATCGCCCGACGGCTTCCATCGCATCTGCGGCGCGGTTGTCCGGTGCCGCCGGCGTTCCGACGCATCACCAGATCGGGGAGGTCGGGCCGCGCGGCGAATTCATCCGAAGGCAAGCACGCGCCTGTGCGCCTGTCTCCGGTTCTTGAAACCCGTTTCGGTCGCGATGCCGGCTAAAGGATCGAAACCCGGTTGTCCCTGAACCAGTTTATCGTGAATTCGCGAAAATGCCGCGCCGCCAGGGAAAGCCGGTCGCTGTCGCAAAGCACCCCGATTTCAAGATCGATCGAAGGCTTGAACGGCCGAAACGCCAGGCGTGGATTGTTCCGCAGGTGAGGCGAGAACGGGCTGATGATGGAGAGGCCGAGCCCTGACGAAACCAGGTTGCAGACAGCTTCGTGCGTGCCGGCCGTGACACGCATGTCGCGCTCGATATCGAGGCGATCGAAGACATTGTCGGTCCGATAGCGGAAGATCGCGTCCTTGGGAAAGCTGATGAAGGATAGTCCGGCGAGATCCGCGGCCTGGATGCTGCTCTTGCCGACGAGAGGGTGGTCCACCGGCATCACGCAAACGGCGGGGCTTTCCGCGACCACGTATTTTTCGAGCTCCGGCGTTTCGTCTCCGCCGGTCGTCAGGCCGATGTCGCATCGCCGTGAAATCAGCCAGTCGACGACCTTGTCGTGCGGGCAGATTTCCAGCGTGATGTTGATGCCCGCATGCCTGCGGACGAATTCGGCGATGATCTGCGGCAGCAGGCCGTTGCCGTAGAGACTCACGGCGCAGATGCGGACCTCGCCGACTTCGAGGTCGCGGATGGCGAGCGCGCGCCGGCTGAGTTCGTCCAGCCCGATGAAGACGCTTTCCACCTCGGCATGCAGCCGCTGGGCATCCGCCGTTGCCACCATGCCATGGCGGCGGCGGATGAAAAGGGAGTATCCGAGCGACTCCTGCAGATCGGCCAGCAGCCGGCTGACGGCGGGCTGGGAAATGCCCAACTGCCTGGCGGCCGCCGTCATGTTGCCGAGCTGCATGACGGCCCTGAACGCTTCGATCTGCCGCGGCTTGAGGCGATGGGGAACGGATCGGGACGACTGCGTTTCGGCGATCGCCAGAGGCGGCGGCATCTCGATAGCTTCCTTCCGCGAAGCAATGGAATTATTACCTTTGCTCATAACACCGAGGGGTTCCCTGAGCTAGCCGCTCGGCAATCCGCTTCACGCCGGATAGAGCGGGTTGCTGCGGCTGAGCGGGAGATAGTGCGGCTCTCGCTTCTCGCGAAACGCCGCCAGCGCCTCCTTCGAATCGGCAAAGCCGGCCATCCTGACGGTCGCCGCCTGCTCGAATTCATAGCCGCTGCGCAGGTCCATCCATTCGATCCGGTCGAGCACGGCCTTGCCGACCCGGACCGCCGTCGGGCTCATCGCGGCGATGCGCAGGGCGATCCGGTGGGCATGGTCGAGAGGGCTGCCGTCGGCCGCGACGATCACGGCGCCGCCTGCCGCCCGGAGTTCGCTCGCCGTCAACTGCTCGCCGGTGAAGAACATGCGCCGGACAACCGGCTGCGGCGCAAAGCGGGCGAGGTGGCGCGCCCCGCCCATGACGCCGACGGTCAGTTCGGGCAGCCCGAAGCGCGCATCGGGAGCGGCGACGATGACGTCGCAGGAGCCGGCGATGGCGAGGCCGGTCCCCAGCGCGACCCCGTGAACGGCTGCGACCACCGGCACGGCGCATTCGGAGATGGCGAAGAAAGCCTCGCGCACCTGCCACATCCGCTGCCCGCCATTCGCGGAGGTCATCGTGGCGAATTCGTCGAGATCGTTGCCCCCGCAGAAATGCTTGCCGTCCGCGCAGAGCACGATCGCCCGGATGTCGGCCGCGACGGCATCCACATCGCGGAACAGCGTGGCGATTTCCGCGTACATTGGCTGGTCGACCGCATTCACCGGGCCGTTCGCAAGCCGGACCTCGAGAACCCCCGCCTCGGTTCGGATCGTCTTCAGACGCGTGAATCTCATCAGATTATCCCTCCCGCTGATCCCGGCCGACAGGCGGCAGGGACGACATTCCCGATGCTGCGGCGCCCCCGCCGCGCCTGCCGAACCTAGATATAATATAAAATCATTTCAATACTCATTGACTGCCTCAATACTATTTCATAGCCTGCGCCATCGCATCCCTCGAAGGAGAGCCGGGCTTGACCCTCGAAACCCGAATTGTGACGAGCGGCCGCGACGCAGCGAAGGCGGCCGGCATCGTCAACCCGCCGGTCCACCGGGCCTCGACGGTTCTCTTCTCGACCCTTGCCGCTCTGCGGGAAGCTCAGAAGGACCCCGTCCGCAACCTGCTCTATGGACGCCTCGGCACCCAGTCGACCTTCGCGCTTCAGGATGCTCTGGCCGAGGTCGAGGGGGGGTATGCGGCTATCGCCTGCCCTTCGGGTATGGCCGCCATCGCCGTCGCGCTGATGGCGCTGGTCAAGACGGGCGATCACATCCTGGTCGTCGACACGGTTTACGATCCGGTTCGCGCCTTCCTCGCCCAGACCATGGCCCGCTTCGGCGTGGAGGTGACGTATTATCCGCCCTCCCTCGGCGGCGACATCGCCGATCTGATCCGGCCGGAAACCCGCGTCGTGCTGTGCGAGTCGCCCGGCTCGCACAGCTTCGAGGTCCAGGACGTTCCGGCGATCGCAGCAGCGGCCCATGCCGCCGGCGCGGTGGTGATGATGGACAATACCTGGGCGACCCCGCTCTATTTCCGGCCCTTCGAGCATGGGGTGGATGTCTCCCTGCAGGCGGCGACGAAATACATCGTCGGCCATTCCGATTGCGAGATGGGAGCGATCATCTGCACCGAAGCGGTGTTCCCGGCCATCAAGCAGCAGGCCATGCGGCTCGGCATCTGCGTCAGCGCCGATGACTGCTATCTCGCGCTGCGCGGGTTGCGCACTTTGGCGGCGCGCATGCCGCGCCACCAGGAAACCGGCCTGGCCCTGGCTCGCTGGTTCTCGCAGCAGCCAGAGGTCGAGACCGTCCTCCACCCGGCGCTTCCCGGCGCGCCGGGGCACGCGCTCTGGAAGCGCGATTTCCGCGGCGCGAGCGGGCTGTTCGGCGTCGTCTTCAGGGACGGCGTGAGCGAGGAAGGCATCCGCGCGCTCGTCGACCATCGCCGGCTGTTCGGCATCGGCTTTTCCTGGGGCGGTTTCGAGAGCCTCATCCTGCCGACCGATCCGCGGAAGCTGCATCCGAACACGTCCTGGCCGTATCAAGGACCGTCGATCCGGATCCATGCCGGGCTCGAAAGCCCGGACGACCTGATCGCCGACCTGGCGGAGGGCATGGCCGCCTTGAGGAAGGCCGGCGGAAAGAGCCAGGCGGCATGAGCAGCGCGACGCAAGCCGGAGAGCGGCCGGGCGATCTTTGGCCGGACCACGTCAATCATTCCGTGCCCGATCTGGAGCGGGCCCGGGATCGCATGGTCGCGCTCGGTTTCCTGGTGACGCCGCGCTCGGACCAGCTTGCGCCGGATGCCGACGGCAAGCTCGTCCGCACCGGCATGGCCAATCACTGCGTCATGCTCGGGCGCGGCTATATCGAGCTGTCCGGCGCCATTCTCGACGACACGCCCGCCGTGCGCGGCCTGCGGGATACGCTCGCCCGCCATGTCGGGGTCCATCTGCTGGCGCTGGGGACGCCCGACCCTGCGTTCCAGGCCGAGCGGCTGCCACAGGCCGGCTTCGCGCCCGCCACGTTGATGAACTACCAGCGCCTGGTCGAGGCCGCCGACAGGAGCGAGCAGCTCGCCCGCTTCACGCTGGCCTTCGCCCCGCGCGAGCTGGTGCCGGAAGCGCGCCTTCTGACGGTCCGCCACGAGACCCCGGAGCTGCTGTGGCAGGAGCGCTGGCTCGGCCATCCGAACGGCGTGACCGGCCTGCAGGAGGTTGTCTACGCCGCCGCCGACCTGCCGGCCTCGGTGGAACGGCTCTCGCGCTATGTCGGCGTGGAGCCGCAGCCCGGGACGATCGGGATGGCGCTCCCGCTGGCCCGCGGTCGTTTGAGCGTTCTCCCGGCCGGACAGGCGGCGGCGCTGTTCGCCCCGCTGCCCGGGGCGCCCTGCACCGCGGGCTATGTGCTCGGTACCGATGACCTGGACGCGCTTGTGCAGTTCCTCAAGGCCAGGAGCGTCGCGCTCTCGGGGCAGGGTGCCGGCTGGCTCGCGGTTGCCGGCGGCGAGGCGCTCGGCAGCCACATCTATTTCGCAGAACCCGGCGCAAAGCTGCCCTGGCATTGAGGCGGCGCGGGTCGAAGAGGGAGGTCTTCATGGCGAATGCAGGAGTCGGGCCGGTCGTGAGCGCGGCCTGGCTGAAGGCGCATCTCGGCGAGGCGGATCTTCAGGTCATCGACGGGAGCTGGCATCTGCCGGTCCGCAAGCGCGATGCGGCGGCGGAATATGTCGCCGGCCATATCCCCGGCGCCATCCCGCTCGACATCGATACGGTCGCCGATCCGGCACCGCCGCCGCCGGGCCGGATGCTGCCCTCGGCCGAGCGCTTTGCCGAGCAGGTCGGGTTGCTCGGTCTCAGGCCCGAGGCCCATCTCGTCGTCTACGACGCCGTCGGCATGTACAGCTCGGCGCGGGTCTGGTGGATGTTCAGGACCTTCGGTCACCGGGCGATCTCGGTTCTGGAGGGCGGCCTGCCGGCCTGGAACGCGGCAGGCGGGCCGATGGAGTCCGGCGCGCCGAGGCGGCGCGATGCCGTGGCCTGGCCGGTCCGACCCGCCAATCAGGGCGTGCGCGACTGGCGGGCCGTGCTGCGCAACATCGAGACGCGCGAAGCGCAGCTCGTCGATGTCCGCCCCCCGGAGCAGTTCCGCGGCAGCACGGCCGCGAACTATCCCGGCGTGCGGGACGGCCATATCCCCGGCGCGATCAGCCTGCCCCGCAACGAATTCCTGCTTGCCAACGATACGTTTCCGCCGCCGGAAGCGATCGAGAACGCGATCCGCAAGGCAGGCGTCGACCCGGATCGTCCGATCATCGCCTCCTGCGGCTCCGGCGTGACCGCCTGCATTCTCGCGCTCGCGCTGGAACTGACCGGCCGCCAGCCATGCGCGGTTTACGACGGATCGTGGGAGGAATGGGGCCACCGCTCCGATCTGCCCGCGACGACGGATTGAGGTCGGCAAGGCCGTGACGCCTCTGCAACTGCCTGGTGCCGCGACCGTCCCGGAGCTGCTGCGGAACGGTGCAGGGCGATATCCCGATCAGTTGGCGCTTTCGGCGCGCTCCGTCTCAGGAGCGCGGCTGCGCCGCAGCTATGCCGGGCTCGTGCGGGACATGGACCATGCGGCGGTCGAACTGGCCTCGCTCGGCCTGGCGGCCGGAGACCGCGCGGCGACCTTCCTGACCAACGATGCCGGGTATGAATTCGTCATGACCGCGCTCGGCGCCGTGGCGCGCGGCGCGATCGTGGTGCCGTTCAATACCCGCGCCTCCGACGAAGAGATCCGCCATGCCTTCGCGCTGACCGAGCCCGGCCTCGTGGTCGTCGAGGCGTCCCACGCGGAAAGGCTTCGCGGCCTTGCTCCTGCGGGAACGCGCCTCGCCGTCGCCGGCGAAGACGTTTTCGCTTCGGGTCCGGGAGAGGAGGCGCCGTCGAATCCCGGAAGGGGGCCCGGAACTGCGGCGCCTCGCGCCGGCGATATCGCGGCCCTGCTCTTCACCTCCGGCACGACGGCCCGCTCGAAGGCGGTGATGGCTTCGCATGCCGGCATGATCGCATCGGGGGCCTGCTGCGCGGCGGCGCTGGGCCTGCGCCCCGGCGACGTCTATCAGGCCGGCTTTCCGGTCTTCACCTCGGCGGCCCTGAACATCGCCTGCATGGCCTGCTGGGTAGCGGGTGCCGGGTTCTGCCTGGAATCCGTGCTGAACGACGAGGGGCGTCTTGCCGCCATCGCGGCCGAGGGCACCTCCATCTATCATGGCGTACCCTCGGTCCTGGGCTTCATGCTCGACAGCTTCGATCCCGCACGGCACGACCTGTCCGGCTTGCGGCGGATCGCCAGCGGAGGCGCGGCCCTGCCGCCGGATCTCGCGGCCCGCCTGGCGGAAACCTGGCCGCATGCCGACCTCGTCCAGATCTACGGCCTGACCGAAAGCGGCCCGACCGGGACGGTTCTCGCGCCGGAGGAGGCGCAGGCGGGCCGCGGCTCGATCGGGCGGGCGATGCCGGGCTGCGTGGTCGAGATCCTGGGCGATGACGGGCAGGCGGTCGAAACCGGCCAAACCGGCGAGATCGCCATCACCGGCCCGGCGGTTGCGGTCGGCTATTTCCGGGATCCCGAAGCGACGCGGAAGGCCTTCTCCGGCAGGCGCGTGCTGACCGGCGACCTTGGCAGGCTCGACGCCGAGGGCTTCCTTCACTTCGCGGATCGCAAGAAGGATGTGATCAATCGGGGCGGGCTCAAGATCGCTTCCATCGCCGTCGAAGATGTGCTGCACGCGCATCCGGCGGTGAGCGAAGCGGCTGTCGTCGCCGTGCCGCATGCCAAGCTCGGCGAGGATGTCGGGGCGGCCGTGGTGCTTCGCCCGGGGCAAAGAGCGGACGAGGCCGAGCTCCGCAGCCATTGCGCCGCTGCGCTCGCCGACTATGCGGTGCCGCGCCGATGGCTGGTCCTCGATAGCCTTCCGCGCAATCCCATGGGCAAGGTTTTGAAGAACGAGCTGAGGGCGCGTTTCAGCGCGCCCCCCAAACCCGGACGATGAGGGAGGACAGGATGCGCGAGAGCCGGGGAGCGAAGGCAGCGCCTGCGGTCGACGTCGCCGCCTTCTTCGAGAGCCGCACCGGCAGCCTTCAATATGTCGCAGCCGATCCGCGGACCGGGCGCTGCGCCGTCATCGATCCGGTCCTCGATTTCGATCCGAAATCCGGGAGCGTCGCGACGACCAGCGCGGACGCGATCCTCGCTCACATCGCCGCGCGCGGCTACACCATCGACTGGATTCTCGACACCCACCCCCACGCCGATCACTTCTCGGCCGCGGCCTATCTGCGGCAGCGCACCGGGGCGCCGACCGCGATCGGCGCGCGCGTCACCGAGGTGCAGGAACTCTGGAGCGACATCTACAACCTGCCGGATCTGGCGGGGCAGACCGACGGCTGGGATCGGCTTTTCGCGGATGGCGAGCGTTTCACGATCGGGAGGCTCGAGGCGCGCGTCATCCATTCTCCAGGGCATACCCTCGCTTCGGTGACGTATTGCCTCGCCGATGCCGCCTTCATCCACGATACGCTGTTCATGCCCGACAGCGGCACGGCCCGCGCCGATTTCCCCGGCGGCAGCGCGGCGAAGCTCTGGGATTCGATCCAGACGATCCTGTCGCTGCCGGACGAGACCCGCCTGTTCACCGGGCACGATTATCGCCCGGGCGGACGCGAGGCTCTGTGGCAAAGCACCGTCGCGGAGCAAAAGCGGCTCAACCCGCACATCGCCGGCAAGGGGCGGGAGGCGTTCATCGCCTTGCGCGAGGCGCGCGACCGCGCGCTGCCGATCCCCCAGCTCATGCTGCAGGCGCTCCAGGTCAATCTGCGTGGCGGGCGCCTTCCAGAGCCCGAGGCCAATGGATGCCGCTATCTGAAAATTCCGCTCGACGCCTTTCCGACTGCGCGCTGGTAGCATCCGGCGGACGTTCCACGACGATGGGTCGAGCGGGCGATCACGGGAGCGGCTCCGCGCGCCCTTCAGAAGCCGATCGGCCAGTACTGGATCTTCGTGCCGTCACTGAAGCGGCCGAAGCGGAATGGAGAGGGATCGACACAAGGCTTCGCTCCCTGCACGAGTTCGGCCATCAACTGGCCGGCGGCCGGGCCTAGCCCGAATCCATGGCCTGAGTATCCCGCCGAGACGAAAAGGCCGGGATGGCTATCGATGCCCGAGATGACGGGGATCGCGTCCGGCGTGGCATCGAGCAGCCCGCCCCAGCTTTCGACGATCCGGGCGTCCCGGAACGCCGGAAAGATCGCGTCGAAGCTCTTGCGGGCTCCTTCCAGGACATGGCGTCCCGGTGCAGGGTCATAGACGCGATACTTCTCGAACGGGGTCACCTGGTCGCCGCGCCAGCGGCGGCGCATGACGAATTCCTCGAGGGAGCGCTTTCCGAGGCGCAGCTTGAGAGAGCTGTGCTCGGAAAACAGGGAGGGCCGGAAGTCCTTGAAGAAGCGGAAGCTGTCCGGCACCACATCGACCGGATAGCCGGTCCGCATCGACATGTTGTAGCCGCCGTCCAGCCGCTTGCGGAAGCCGAAGCCGGGGCCCGAGCCGCATCCCGCCAGGCCGGCTTCGATCGGCGCGCTGCGCATGACCTGCGACAGGATCTTGAGCTGGGGGAAGCGCAGGCCGAGATTCCCGAGGAAGAGGCTCGACCAGCCTCCCGCCGCCAGCACGACCCGCCTGCAGGCGACGCGGCCGCGCTCGGTCACCACGCCCGCGACCCGTCCGCCCTGCATCTCGACGGTCCGGACGGCGCAGTGCTGAAGGATGACGCAGCCGGCGCGCCGCGCCGCGCTCGCGATCGCCGATGTCGCCAGCGTCGGTTCGGCCATGCCGTCGCTCGGGGTGTGGAGCGCGCCATAGAAGCGCCGGGTCGCCCCGGGGGCATGGTGCGCGGCCTCCTCCGAGGACAGCACGCGCGTGTCGAGATCGAATTCGGAGATGCGCGCCAGCCAGCCTCGGTACTTCTCGATATCCGACGCGCCTCCGGCAAAATAGGTGATGCCGGTGACGCGGAAGCCGGTCTCGCCGTCGATCGCGTCGTTCAATCCGGCCCAGATCTCCATGGCGCGCAGCATCAGCGGCATCTCGCGGTGGTCGCGACCCATTTTCCGGACCCAGCCCCAGTTGCGGCTGGATTGTTCGCCGCCGATCACGCCCTTCTCGCAAAGCAGCACGGACACGCCGGCCCGGACGAGGTTCCAGGCGGTGCAGACCCCCATGATCCCGCCCCCGATGACGACGACGTCGACAGCGGCGGGCTGTTCGGTATCCGAGAGGACCGGCTGCAGATTCTGGACCATCGCGATCTCCTACCGGGGGGCCACGCTAGCGCATAAGATATAAACATCAAGAATTTTCTATTCGCATTTAAGCCATAAATGTGATTTCATAAAAGAACGCATCAGGGAGAGGCGCCGTGGCACGCATCCTTCGTTCGGCTTCGCATTGGGGCGCCTTTCGGATGCAGGTGGAGGATGGCCGACTCGTCGGGGTCCAGCCCTTCGAGCACGATCCCCATCCGACGCCGCTGATCGAGGCATGGGCCGAAATGGTCACCTCGCCCCTGCGGATCGCCGCCCCTTTCGTGCGCCGCGGCTGGCTGAACGGGGACCGCGGCGCGAAGCGCGGCGAGGATGACTATGTCGCGGTCGATTGGGACAAGGCGCTCGACCTGGTTGCCGGAGAGCTCGGGCGAGTCAGCAGCCATCACGGCAACCAGGCGATCTTCGGCGGCTCATACGGGTGGTCGAGCGCCGGCCGGCTGCATCACGCGCGCACATTGACGCATCGCTTCCTCAATGCGATCGGCGGGTTCACCGGCCAGGTCACCAATTACAGCTACGGCGCGGCCATGGCCTTCCTGCCGCGGGTGCTCGGCAACGCCGAAGCCATCGGGGCCTTGCTGACCGGGTGGGACGAGATCTGCACGAATGCGGACGTCATGCTCGCCTTCGGAGGCATTCCCGAAAAGAACTGGGAAGTCATTTCCGGCGGCTTCGGCCGGCATCTCTATCCCGAGCATCTGCGGCAACTCGCCGAGTCCCGCGTCAGGGTCGTCAATATCTCGCCGTTCAGGCGCGATTTTCCCGAGGGCTATCCGGCGGAATGGGTCGCGATCCGCCCCAATACCGACGCCGCCCTGGTCATGGCGCTGACCCAGATCCTGTTCGCCGAAGGCCTGGAAGATACAGCGGCGATCGATCGGCTGACCGTCGGCTTTCCCGCCTATGTCGCCTATCTCAACGGCAAGAGCGACGGCGTCGTCAAGGACGCGGCGTGGGCGGAAGGGATCACCGGGGTGCCGGCACAGGCCATCGTCGCGCTCGCGCGCAGCCTGGCGGGCAAGAAGGTCATGCTGACGGCAGCGTGGAGCCTGCAGCGGGCCCGGCATGGCGAGCAGATCTATTGGGCGATCGCCGCGCTCGCCGCCGCGCTGGGGCAAATCGGTCAGCCGGGATGCGGTTTCGCCTTCGGCTACGGCTCGATCAACGCATTGGGAAATCCCCGATACGAGACGCCGATCTCGGGCCTCTCGACCGGGCGCAATCCGGTCGGGATCGCCATTCCGGTGGCGCGCGTCGCGGATCTGCTGCTATCGCCCGGCGAGACGATCCGGTTCAACGGCAGCAGCCTGACCTATCCCGACATCAGGCTGGTCTATTGGGCCGGCGGAAATCCCTTCCACCATCACCAGGATCTGAACCGGTTGCGGCGCGCCTTCCGGAAGCCTGAAACGGTCATCGTTCAGGAGCCGTTCTGGACATCGACGGCCCGCCACGCCGACATCGTCCTTCCGGCGACGACCCCCGTCGAGCGCAACGACATCGGCGGCTCGTCACGCGACGCCTTCGTCCTCGCCATGCACCAAGGCATCGCGCCCGTCGGCCAATCCCGGAACGACTACGACATCTTCGCCGATTTGGCGGAACGCCTGCAGTCGCGTGAAGCGTTCACCGAGGGGCGCGACGAAACCGGCTGGCTGCATGTGATGTGGGACAGATGCCGCGCGGCGCTGGGACGCCGCAGCATCGAGGCGCCCGATTTCGACCGCTTCTGGGAAGATGGATACTTCCGCGTCCCGGAGCCGCCGGCCGCCTATACCATGTATCAACGCTTCCGCGAGGATCCCGATGGTGCGCGGCTCGACACCGCCTCCGGCCGGATCGAGGTCTTCAGCCCGTCTGTGGCCGCGATGGAGGATCCGGAACAGCCCGGCCACCCGGTCTGGCGCGACCCCGAGGAATGGCTCGGGGCGGATCTGGCGAGACGCTACCCCTTGCACCTCCTGACGCCGCAGCCGCCGCGGCGCCTGCACAGCCAGATGGAAGCCAGCCGTCACAGCCGCGCCGGCAAGCGGCATGACCGGGAGGTCGTGACCCTGCACCCGGCCGATGCGCGCGCGAGGGGAATCGGTGATGGCGACATGGTGCGCATCTACAATGCCCGCGGAGCCTGCCTCGCTTGCGCCGAACTCGACGACGGCCTGCTGCCGGGCGTGGCGCGCCTGCCGACGGGGGCGGGCTTCGATCCGCAGGACGGGTATCTCGACGCCTCGAGCAACGCCAACGTGCTGACGCTCGACAAGGGGACCTCGCAGCTCGGACAGGGATGCGCGGCGCAATCCTGCCTGGTCGAGGTCGAGCGCTTCGACGGTCCTCTCCCGGCGCTGTCGATCTTCGCGCCTCCGCCGCTGGGGGCCGCGTAGAGGCTCAGCGTGCTCCGCAGCGGGGAGGGGAAGAGGATGAATTGGCCTTGACATAAATCATATCTTGCCAGCTAAATCTGCAAAAATGTTATGTCATAAAAGGGGAACGAGGATGAGCAGCTTTGGCCTGAACCGCCGTCATCTGCTTCTGGCAGGTGCGGCAATGTCTCTCGACATGAGCCTTCCCGCCGCCCTTGGCGCCGCGCCGCGGCGCGGCGGAATCCTGACTGCGGTGCTCTGGCCCGCGCCCCAGACGCTGACCGCCGCGGCGACCACGGCAGGCACCGAAATGCTGGTCAGCGCCAAGATCTTCGACGGGCTTTGCGGCTATGATTTCGACATGCGGCCCCAGCCCTTGCTCGCCGAGAGCTGGGACATCAGCGCCGATGGCCTGCGCATGACGTTCAATCTCCGCAAGGGCGTGCGCTGGCACGATGGCACGCCGTTCACCAGCAAGGATGTCGCGTTTTCGCTGCTCAAGGTGTGGAAGGTCCTGCATGGGCGGGGGCGTTCCACGTTCGCCGATGTCACGGAGGTGCAGACACCCGACGACAACACGGCGGTCTTCGTGCTGAAACGCCCGGCGCCGGCCATCATGAAGGCGCTGTTCTCGGCGGAATCGCAGATCCTGCCGGCTCACCTCTACGACGGCACCGACATTCTGCAGAACCCGTTCAATCTGAAACCGGTCGGGACCGGGCCCTACAAGTTCGTCTCCTTCGAGCGCGGCGACAATCTCGTGCTGGCGCGCAACGAGGACTACTGGGACAAGGAGCTGCCCTATGTCGACCGGTTCGTGTTCCGTTTCGTTCCCGACGCGGCGACGCGCGCCGCCATGCTGGAATCCAGCCAGGCACAGATCGTCCCGAACGGGCTTCTGAACGCTCCCGACATCACACGGCTGGGCAAGCTGCCCGATATCGAGCTGGAAAGCCGCGGTTACGAGCATTCCTGCGGCATGCAGCTCATGGACTTCAACCTGGACAACCCGCATCTGGCGAATCTCAAGGTGCGCCAGGCGCTCGCCCACGCGATCGACCGCAACTGGATCCTGCGCAATGTCTGGAGCAATTTCGGCAAGGCGGCGACCGGGCCGATCCACGTCAAGCAGACCGATTTCTATACGACCGAGGGCGTGCCCGCCTATCCGTACGACATCAAGAAGGCCGAAGCGCTGCTCGACGAGGCGGGTTTCAAGCGCGGCGCCGGCGGCGTCCGCTTCACCATCACCATCGATCCGCTCCCTTATGGCGACGAGCCGCTGCGCGCCGCGGAATACATTCGCGAGCAATGCCGCAGGATCGGCATCGCGATGACGGTGCGCACGCAGGATTTCGGCGCCTTCGTCAAGCGCGTCTACACGGATCGCGATTTCGACATCAACATCGTCTCGGCGAGCACGACGGCCGATCCGACGATCGGCGTACAGCGCTTCTACTGGTCGAAGAACTTCATCAAGGGCGTGGCGTTTTCAAACGGCTCGCACTACGCCAATCCCGCGGTGGACGCGCTTCTGGAAGCGGCCCAGACCGAGCTCGACCCGTCCAAGCGCCGCGATCTCTTCGTCAGGTTCCAGCAGATCGCGATGGCCGACCTGCCGTCGCTGCCGCTGGTCTTCAACGATCGCGTGACGGTCACCCGCAAGACGCTGCGCGACCATACGGTGGGCGGCGTCGGCCCGTTCGACAGCCAGTCCAAAGCCTGGCTGGCGGCCTGAGCGATGTCGGGCAGCCCCGGCCTGTCCTACTTCCTGCGCCGCCTGTCGCAGGCGGTGCTCGTCATGTTCGTGGTCGTGCTCGGCAACTTCCTGCTGATTCGGCTCGCGCCCGGCGACCTGGTCGACGTCCTCGGCGGGACGACCGACCTCTCGCCGGAGCAGGCGCTCGCCCTGCGCCAGCGCTACGGCCTCGATCAGCCGCTCCTGATGCAGTTCCTGCGCTATGCCGGCAACCTGCTGCATTTCGACCTCGGGTTTTCTCCCCGGCAGGGCGCACCCGTCGTCAATGTGCTGCTCGAGCGCCTGCCGACGACGCTGGCCCTGGTCTTCCTGTCGCTTTTCCTGTCCGTGGCGATCGGCACCGCCGTCGGCGTTCTTGCCGCCCGCCGGGCCGGGACCGTCGCCGATTTCGGGCTGTCGCTGGTGGTCTTGCTGTTCTATGCGACGCCGTCCTTCATCATCGCCCTGCTGCTTATTCTCGGCTTCTCGGTCTATCTGCCCTGGCTACCTTCCGCGGGCATTTCCACGCCGGGGCTGGATCTGGAAGGGTTCGCGAAGCTCCTCGACATCGGGCGTCACTTCATCCTTCCCGTCATCGCCCTGTCGACCTTCTACACCGCCATCTACGGGCGCCTGAGCCGCGCCGCCATGCTGGAGGTCCTGTCGCAGGATTTCATCAGGACCGCCCGAGCCAAGGGCGTGCCGGAACGCAGCCTGCTCTGGCGCCACGCCCTGCGGAATGCGCTCATGCCGATCGTGACCATGGCCGGCCTGCAGGTGAGCTCGCTTCTGGGCGGCGCGGTCCTGATCGAGACCGTCTTCGGCCTGCCCGGCATAGGCCGCACCGCCTTCGACGCGGTGATGGAGCGCGACACCAACATGCTGCTCGGCGTTCTCTTCATGTCGTCGCTGGGCGTCGTCTGCGTGAACCTTCTGGTCGATCTGATCTACCGCCTGGTCGACCCGCGCGTAGAGCTCGCTTGAAACAATCGCCGAAAGCGGATGGGGAACGGATATGAGGCGGACATTCAAGGCGCTGCTGAAGCATCCGAGCGGCCTCGTCGGTCTTGTCCTCCTGGCGGGGATCCTGATCATGGCCGCCAGCGCCGGCACGGCGTATCCCGAAGGCCCGTGGCCGATGGACGGCACGCCGACGCTGTGGCCGGGAGAGGAGCGGGCCTATCTCCTGGGCACGGATGCGATGGGGCGCGACCTTTTGGCAGGCCTCCTCTACGGGGCGCGGGTGTCCCTCGCGATCGGGCTTGCCGCCACGGCTGTCGCCCTGCTCGTCGGCGTTACCGCCGGCGCTCTCGCCGGCTACCATGGCGGCTGGATCGACGATGCTCTGATGCGCTTCACGGACGCGATGCAGACCATCCCCTCCTTTCTCTTCGCCGTGGTGATCGTCGGGGTGCTGACGCCGTCGCTGCTGACGATCATCTGCTCGATCGCGCTGGTGTCCTGGCCGACCGTCGCCCGGCTCGTCCGCGCCGAGTTCCTGCGCCTGCGCAGCCTGGATTTCGTCCTGGCGTGCCGGACGATGGGCATGTCCGATGCGCGGATCATTTTTCGCCAGATCCTCCCGAATTGCGTGGCGCCCATCATCGTCGCCTCCTCGGTGCTGGTGGCGACCGCCATCATCATCGAGGCGAGCCTCTCCTTCCTCGGCCTGGGGGATCCCAACGCCATGAGCTGGGGGACCATGATCGGCGCCGCGCGGCCGTCCTTGCGCACGGCGTGGTACATGACGCTGGTGCCGGCGGCGGCGGTCGTCGCGACGGTACTGGCGCTCAACCTGATCGGCGACGCCTTGAACGATGCGCTCAATCCAAGGCGGCGGGAACGCTAGCCCGCCCGGCGCGGCGAGCCGTGCCGAGGGCTAGCTGTAGAAAATGCCGCCGTCCACGTTCAGCGCCTGGCCGGTCACGAACGCCGAATCGTCCGAGGCGAAGAAGGCGACCGGACCGACCACGTCTTCCGGATTGCCGAGCCGGTGCAGGTCCGTGACCTTCTCGAAATAGGCGACGCGCTCGGGATCGCGCAGGTTGTTCATTCCCATCTCGGTCTGGATGATGCCGGGGCAGACCGCATTCACGGTGATGCCGTACTGGCCGAGCTCCATCGACGAGACGCGCGTGAAGCCGACCACCGCCGATTTCGACGCGGCGTAGTGGGACTGGCCCGGACCGCCGGTGCGCGCGGCGAGCGAAGCGATGTTGACGATGCGGCCGTAGCGCCGCTCGCGCATATGCGGGATCAGCGCCTGCGTCATCTGGAACACGCCGCGCGCGTTGACGGCGAGCGTGGCGTCCCAGAGCGCGGGCGTCAGCTCCTCGATCGAGGCGAGCTTCAGGATGCCGGCATTGTTGACGAGAGCGTCGACATGGCCGAGCCCGCGCACCGCCTCGGCGGCCGAGCGGCGGCAATCCTCGGGGTCGCTGACATCGGCCAGGATGGTGACGCAGCGCCGGCCGCGTTCCGCGACCTCGCCGGCGACCGCCTCGAGGGTGGCCTGCTGCGGGGAGATGTCGGTGAGCGCGAGATCGTAACCGCGCTCGGCTAGTCCGAGGGCGATGGCTCGGCCGATGCCGCGGCTGGCCCCCGTCACGATGGCGTGTCTGGTCATGTCGGTTCTCGCTTCAGATGGGAAAGGGATGGCGACGGCCGCGGCGCTCAGGCGGCCTTGCGGACCGGCAGGCTGTTCATCGCCTGCACGGTGTCGTCGAAGGAGACGAGGTTCGCTCCGGAGCCCAGTCCGGTGGCGACGAGCGCCGCCGTCGCCGTCGCGAGCCGGGCGCATGCGGTGAGCTCCCAGCCGCGGACAAGGCCGGCGATGAAGCCGCCGGAATAGGCGTCCCCGCAGCCGGTGGTGTCGCGCACCGGCACCTCGAAGGCCGGCATCGTGAAGTGCCGGCCATCCCGCGTCATCACGAAGGACCCTTCGCCCCCGAGCGAGATCGCGCAGGCTCCGGCGCCGCGCACCAGGAAGAAGCGGGCGCAGGCGGCCGGATCATCCGTCCCGACCATGGCGGCGGTCTCGTCGATGCTCGGCATGAAGAAATCGACCTCGGGCAGGAGCGGCTCCAGCAGCGCCAGGGTTTCGGGGCGGGCGGAGATCAGGTCGAGCGTCGTGGTGCGGCCGGCCTTGCGCGCGTCGGCGAGCAGCGCCCGGGAAGGCTCGCCATCCATCGCCAGCAGCGAGCCGACGCCGCCGAGATGGACGATCCTCCCCTCGCAGGCACGGGCCTGCGCGGCCTCCGAGATGCGCCAGCGGGCGGAGGCGCCGCGGGCGTGGAGGGCGGGTCGCGACCCGTCCGGGCGGATCGGCAGGATCGTGGCCGAGGTCGGGCTGCCTGCCATGCGCTCCATCATCGAAATGTCGATGCCCTCGCGGCGCAGCGCGTCGAGCACCCAATCGGCCTTCTCGTCGGTGCCGACCGCGCCGACCGCGAGCGCCTTCAGGCCGAGCCGCGCGCAGGGCACGACGGTTCCGCCGGCCGTGCCGGCAACGGTGAGGCGGATTTCGTCGATCAGGGAGCGGGTGCCGCCGGGCGGGATGTCGCTGACCGGCACGCCAAGGATATCGAGGATGTAGGAGCCGCAGACGCTGACATCGTGGGTGGGCAACATGGCTGGTTTCTCGGGCGGTCGAATCGGGAGGCGGGAGGTGATGGCGATGGCGGAGGCTGCGGCGACGGCGTCGCGTCAGTCCCCGCCGGCCGGGGCGGCCTGCGGTTTCCGTTCGCGCAGGCCGTACTGGCCCCAGCGCTTCAGGATGCTGTCGATCTCCGCGTCCGGCAGCAGCGGCGGCGTGCCGATCTGGAGGCAGCCGTGATACTGCTTCGCCAGGGTCTCGACCTCGACCGCGAGCCAGAGCGCCTTGCGCAGGCTGGCCCCCGTCGCGATCAGGCCGTGATGGGCGAGCAGGCAGGCGCGGCGATCGGCCAGGGCCTCCAGCGCCAGCCGCGACAGCTCGGCCGTGCCGTACTGGGCATAGGGCGCGCAGGGGATGTCGTTTCCGCCGGCGGCGGCGATCATGTAGTGGATCGCGGGGATGCCGCGCTGCATGATGGCCAGGGTCGTGCAGTAGGTCGGATGGGCGTGGACGACCGCACCCGCCTCCGGCTTCGCCTTCAGGATGTCGAGATGGAAGCGCCACTCGGTGGAGGGCACGTTGCCGTCCCGCGCCGTCCAGCCGCCGTCCCAGTCCATGAAGACGATGTCCTCGGGCGTCATCTGGTCATAGGCCAGGCCGGATGGGGTCAGCAGGATGCCGCCCTCGACGCGGATGCTGATATTGCCGGACGTGCCCTGGTTGATGCCCGCCGCGGTCATCTCGCGGCAGGCCATGACGATGGATTGCCGCAATGCGCGATCGTCCCGGCTGCTCATTGCCTCATCTTCCCTGGTCAGAATGCCGTTCCATCGGCGCGGCGGGGCCGCGCCTCGCCCGTGCTCCGACCCTGCTCAGCGGCTGACGTCGATGATCACGCGGCCGCGGACCTTGCCGGCGACGATCTCCTCCGCCAGCGCCGGCAGGGCCGACATCGGCTCGACGCGGGCGATGCGGCCGAGCCGGGCCTTGTCGAGATGCGCGGCCAGGGTCTTCCAGGCGCGCTCGCGCCTGGCGGCCGGCGCCATCACGCTGTCGATGCCGAGCAGGCTCACGCCCCGCAGGATATGCGGCGCGACGGTCGCCGGAAGGTCCATGCCGCCCGCCAGTCCGCAAGCCGCGACGGCCCCGCCATAGGCCGTCTGCGCCAGCACGTTGGCCAGGGTGGTGGAGCCGACGGAATCGACCGCGCCGCCCCAGCGCTCCTTCTGCAGCGCGCCGCCCTTCTCCGCGAGCGCGGCGCGATCGACGAAGGCCGTGGCGCCGAGCTCCGACAGATAGGCGTGCGCCTCGGGCCGGCCGGTCGCCGCGGTGACGGCATAGCCCTTGCGGGCGAGCAGGCTGATCGCCGTCGAGCCGACGCCGCCGGCGGCGCCCGTCACCAGCACCTCGCGGCCGCCGGGCGAGATCGCTCCCCAATCCTCGAGCGCGTCGACGCAGAGCGCCGCGGTATAGCCGGCGGTGCCGATCCCCATGGCCTCCTCGAAGGTGAAGGCGTCGGGCAATCGCGTCAGCCATTGCGGCTTCAGCTTCTGGAAGCGGGCATAGCCGCCCCATTCCGTCTCGGACAGGCCCCAGCCATTGACCAGCACCTTGTCGCCCGGCGCCCAGTCGGGCGAGCGGCTTTCGACCACCGTGCCGGCGAGATCGATCCCCGCGACCATCGGCAGCCGGCGCGCGATCCGCCCCTTGCCGGTGATCGCCAGGCCGTCCTTGTAGTTCAGCGTCGAGAAGGCGATTTCGACGAGCACGTCGTGATCGGGCAGATCGGCGGTCGTGAGATCGCGGAACTCCGCATGCGGGCGGCCGTCACGATCGACGATCATCATGGCGCGGAAGCTATCGTTCATGGCTCGACCTCGTCGCTGTGCGATGATTTGACTGGAAGGCGCGCCGGGCGCCCGGGTTGCGTTCAGGGGTGCGGCAGGTGTCCGAGCGCCAGGCTGATCGTGCGGGCGGCCTCCCGGACCGCTTCCGAAAACTGCTTCAGCTCCTTGCGCTTCAGCCGGGAATCCGGGCCCGATATCCCGATCGCGCCGGCGACATGCCCGGCCTGGCCGAGAATCGCGCAGGCGCAGGCCGCGATGCCGTCGCGCCACTCGCCCTGCAGGACCGTGGCGTAACCCTGCTGGCGGATCTGCCGGATGTCGGCCAGAAGCTCCTCGAGCGTCACGCGCGTCGTGTCGGTGTAGCGTTTGAAGAGCGGCCGGAAGCGCTCGAGCGCCTCGTCGGGCTCATGCGCCAGCATCGCCTTGCCGGTCGCCATCGCGAAGGCCGGCGCCCGCATGCCGACGCTGGTATGGGCCCGGATCTGATGCTTGCTTTCGATCTTGTCGACATAGACCACGTCGGTGTCGTCGAGCACCGAGAGATGGACCGTCTCGCCGGTGGCCTGGGCCAGGCGCTCCATCGCCGGACGGGCGACCGCGACGAGGTCCAAGCGCCGAACCACGCGGTTGCCGAGCTCCCAGATCTTCAGGGTCAGCTCATAGGCGCTGTTCGGCGGCACCTGCCGGACGAAGCCCTGGGCCTGCAGGGTCGCGAGCAGGCGGTGGACATTGCTCTTGGTGAGTTCCAGCTCCTTCGCGAGATCGGTGATCCCGCGAGGCTTGTCGCTGCGCGCCAGCACCTCGAGGAGCCGCAGCCCCTTCGTGAACGCCTTGTCCATCGTGTAAACCCGGTCTCCTGAGCCTGGCTACCTCTATTCCCGGCCGTGCGGCGCGGGAAGACGGCCGCCCCGCCGGCGGCCGTCCGCGCGATCGGCTACTGCGCCAGCAGCGCGTTGAGCTTCTCCTGGCCGTGCTCCTCGTTGGTCGAGCGGCCATCGGGCGAGATCGCGCCCCAATAGTCCGGGCTCCACTCGATCGCCTGGGCGAGATTCTTCGGGTTGTTGGCCCAGGAGCCGCTGATCTTCGGATCGGCGGCATCGAAGACGACGGAGGAGGGCAGCGCGACCGGGAAGTTCGAGGTCAGCTCCGCCGCGCGCTTGGGGTCGAGCCGCCAGGACAGCACCTTCAGCGCGTTGTCGTAGTTCGGCGCGCCCTTCGGGATCGAGAAGAAGTCGTAATAGACGAAGCCCTGGTTCCAGGAGATCGCGACCGGCGCGCCCTCCAGCGCGAATTTGCTCATCGAGCCGGTATAGGCCATGCACATGTCGGCCTCGCCGTCGAGCAGCAGTTGCGGCGGCTGGGCGGCGGTGGTCCACCATTTGGTCACATGGGGCTTGATCTCGGCGAGCTTCTTCAGCGCCCGCTCCATGTCGATCGGATAGAGCTTGTCCTTCGGCACGCCGTCCGCCATCAACGCCGCCTCGAAGGTGAAGCGCGACCAGGCCGGCATGCAGCGGCGCCCCGGGAACTTCTTCACGTCCCAGAAATCGGCCCAGCTCTGCGGCTCGGCGCCGGCCTTGTACTTGTCCTTGTTCCAGGCGAGGCCGACGCCGATGACCTGGAGCGCCACGCCCTTGGGCCGCTTGAGGTTGTCCGGCATCGCGGCAAGCGTCTTCTGCGCGGATTCGGAGAGCTTCTTGTAGTCGATCTCCGCCAGGCAGCAGTCGCCGAGGATCTTGGTTTCCTGGTCGAAGATGAAGGCGAGGTCCCAGGAGGCCTTGCCGGCTTCGGCCTGGGCCTTCAGCCGCGGGCCGCTGCGCGCCTCCTGGACGGTCACGACCTTGATGCCGGTCTCCTTCTCGAACGGCCCGTACATGATCCTGCGCAGGGCTTCGCCATAGGCGCCGCCGGGATCCTGCACGATCACCTCCTTGCTCTGGGCCGCGGCGCCCTGCGCGAAGCAGAGCGGCAGGGCCAGGACCGCCAAGGCGGGAAGCGCCCGCCAGATCGTCATGCGTTGCACCATGTCTTTCCTCCCTCCCTCTTTCATCGGATGCGGATCAGGCGCCGGCGCGCGTCCGCGCGAGCACCGGGCCCGCGAGCGCGAGCCCGATCACGACCAGCAGGACCTCGAGCGACGAGACCACCGCCAGGACCGGGTTGAGCTGGTAGTTGATGTCGGCCCAGAGCATCAGCGGCAGCGTCTTGAGCTGGGCGCTCGACAGGAACAGCGACAGCACCAGCTCGTCGAACGAGTGCAGGAAGGCGAAGAAGCCCGCCGCCGCCAGACCGGGCGCGATCGCCGGCAAGGTCACCGTGCGGAAGACGGTGAGCGGAGAGGCGCCGTGCAGCGCCGCCGCCTGTTCGAGGCGCCGGTCGACGCCCTGCAGGGCGGCCGCGACGATGATCACGACGAGCGGGATGCCGCCGATCGCATGCGCCGAGGCCAGGCCCCAGACGGAGCCCACCAGATCGAAGCGCAGGAACAGGCCGTAGAGCGACAGGCCGAGCACGACCGGCGGCACGATGACCGGGCTCACCAGCAGGAGCATGATCACCGACTTGCCGCGGATCTCGCTGCGGACGATGCCCATCGCGGCGGAGGCTCCGAGCAGGACCGAGATCACGGCCGAGGCGGCGGCGATCACCGCGGAATGCCGGAAGGCGTCCATCCAGTTCGGGTCGGAGAAGAACTTCTCGTACCAGCGCAGCGAGAATCCCGGCGGCGGGAAGGTGAGGTAGGAGGCGCTGCTGAACGAGATCACCATCACCACCAGGATGGGCACGATCAGCGTGGCGATCACGGCGCCGGCGAGGACGAGGACCGTCCAGCGTCCCCAGGCGGGGCCGAGCCGGCCGAGCAGCCGCAGGACGGGCCAGCCGATGCGGTCGGCGAGACCGCTCAGCAGGCTGCGCCGCGGCGTGGCCGCGCCCGCGCCGGCAGCTTTCGCCGCGGGGCCGGCGGCCTTGCCGCCGCCCCAGATGAACTCGAAGCCGAGGAAATGGCCGGCGACGCCGACGAAGAGCAGGGTGATGACGAGCAGCACCACCGCGAGCGCCTGGAGAAAGCCCTCGCTGTTGATGAAGTCGGCCTGCTGCACGATGTGCATCGCGAACATCTGGTCGCCCGGTCCGCCGAGCAGGGTCGGCGTGATGAAGAAGCCGAGCGCGGCCACGAAGACGAGCAGGAAGCCCGCCCCCATCCCCGGCAGGGTGAGCGGCAGCATGATGCGCCAGAAGGTGGCGATCGGCCCTGCGCCGGAAGCCTGGGCGGCGCGGGGCAGCGCCGCATCGAGGCGCGACACGCTGGAATAGATGCTGAGCACCATGATCGGCAGCAGCACCGCCGTCATGCCGAGCAGCACCGTGCCGCGGCTGAACAGCAACTGAGCGGGCTCGCTGAGGAGGCCGAGCCCGGTCAGGAGCTTGTTCACCGGACCGTTGCGGCCGAGCAGCACCATCCAGGCATAGGTGCGGATCAGGATCGCGATGAAATAGGGAAGGATCACCGCGGCCGTGACCAGGATCCGCGTGATGCCGGAGCTGCGCCGGATGAGGAGCGCGGTCGGATAGCCCAGCAGCAGGCACAGGGTCGCGACGGTGAGGGATATCTGCATCGTCCTGACGAGCGAATCCCAGTAGAGCGGTACCGAGAACACCCGCTCGAAGAAGCTCGACCAGCTCGGCCCGCTGACGCTGAGGCGGACCAGGTCGATGACCGGCAGCAGATAGATGAAGCCGAGGAAGAGGCCGGCCGGCAGCAGGAGCAGCACCGGGCTGGCGAGCCTGCCGCGCAGGCTGCCGCGCCTTGGGCCGGCGAAGCCGGTCGCGGCGGCGGTCACGCGAGCACCCAGCAATCCGCCGCGCCCCAGCTCACATGCAGGCGCTCCCCGGCGGCGGGCAGGCTCCGGCCGGCCGCGTCCATGCAGCGGATCAGCAGCGTCTCGCCGCTGTCCGCCCGCGCCTCGATCCGCAGGATTTCGCCGAGGAAGAGTGCCGAGGTCACCGTGACCGGCATCGCATGCGGCCCGGGACCGTCGGCGATGGCGATCCGTTCCGGCCGCACCAGCACCGTCGCGCGCCCGACCTCGATGCCGTGCCCGGCATCGGCCTCGAAGACGTAGCCGGCGCGGTTGCGCAGCGCCATCGTCGCGCCGCGGCGCTGGACGATCTCGGCCTCGATCAGGTTGCTCTCGCCGACGAAGGAGGCGACGAAGCGGTTCCGGGGGTGCCGGTAGATGTCGACCGGCGTGCCGATCTGCACGATCCGCCCGGCATCCATCACCGCGATGCGGTCGCTCATCGTCAGCGCCTCGCCCTGGTCGTGGGTGACGAACAGGATGGTGCTGCCGATGGCGCGGTGCAGCTCGCGGATCTCGATCTGGATGGATTCCCTGAGCCGCCGGTCGAGCGCGCTCAACGGCTCGTCCATGAGGACGATCCGGGGGCGGCGGACGATGGCGCGGGCGATGGCGACGCGCTGCTGCTGCCCGCCCGACATCTGCGCGGGCGTCTTCGCCGCATGCTCCGAGAGGCGCATGATCTCGAGCGTCTCGGCGACGCGGCGTTCCGCGGTGGCGCGGTCGATCCCGGCCATGCGCAGCGGGAAGGCCACGTTCTGCGCGACCGTCATGGTCGGGAAGAGGGCATAGCTCTGGAAGACCATGCCGAAGCCGCGCTTATGCGTCGGCACATGGTCGATCGGCGCGCCGTCGACGAGCATCTCGCCGCCGTCGAGCTTCTGGAAGCCGGCGATCAGGTTGAGCAGGGTCGTCTTCCCGCTCCCCGACGGGCCGAGCAGGGTGATGAACTCGCCCGGCCGGATGTCGAGGGAGATGCGGTCGGCCGCGCGGAAGTCTCCGTAGTTCTTGACCACGTCGCGCAGCGTGATGCCGGCGCCGATCGCACCCTGCGTCCGCGCCGCCCCGGACATCCTCGCATCCGCCGACGGCTCGGCGAGAGACGCCAGTTCAGTCACCATCGCGTTTCTTCCCATGTTCTGAAATGTAGAACGCTATTCTGTTTTCTTTCAATAATCAGCTTGATCGGGTCGCTGTCAAGCGGTCTCGTCACCAGCCCCCGACGGCCGGCGGGCGGCGCCGCACGGCCTTGCCCAACGCCGTATTGACAGGGCGAAGGGCAGGCCGTTACGTTATTTTTCAGAATATTGTTCTATAATTCAGAACACAATCGAACCCGCATTCCGAGGGCGGTTCCGCGGGGGGACGGAGGGACGCGATGGACCTGCAGGGCATGGCGCGCCGTGTCGAGGCGGGGATGCAACTGGCTCTGCCGGTCGATTATGCCGGGGTCTCGATGGCGATGACCCGGGCCCTGATCGCGCATGGCGCGGGGGATCTCGATCTCTTCTGCGTTCCCACCGGCGGCCTCCAGGTCGACCAGTTGGTCGGCGCCGGGCTCGTCCGGTCGGTCGAGACCAGCGCCGTCTCGCTCGGCGAGGCCGGCGGCGCCCCGCGTTTCAACCAGGCGATCGCGGAAGGGCGCATCGTCGTCAGGGACGCGACCTGCCCGGCGATCCATGCCGGGCTCATGGCCGCCCAGAAGGGCAATCCGTTCCAGCCCCTGCGCGGCATCATCGGCAGCGACATCCTCCGCTTCCGGCCGGACTGGCGGGTGATCGACAACCCCTTCGCCGAGGGCGGCGACCCGATCGTGCTGATCCCGGCCGCGCGGCCGGACGTCGCGATCTTCCATGCGCCGACGGCGGACCGGCACGGCAATGTCTGGATCGGGCGGCGGCGCGAGCTCGCCGCGATGGCCTATGCCGCGGCGCAGACCCTGGTCACGGTCGAGCGCATCGTCGAGGAGAACCTGCTCGGCAACGAGATGAGCGCCGCCGGAACCCTGCCGGCGCTTTACGTCAGCGGGATCGCGGTGGCCCCCCGCGGCGCCTGGCCCTATGGTCTGTGGGGCGAGTACGCGACCGACACGGCCGAGATCCAGCGCTACGCCAAGGCCGCGCGCACGCCGGAAGGCTTCGCCGGATACATGGCCGCCGCGCCGGCCGGGGAGATGCAGGAAGCCGCACGATGACGGACATCCACCCCCGCGAGATCCTGATCACGACGATCGCGCGCCTGCTCGACGGCGTCCGGCATGTCGCGGTCGGCGCCTCCTCGCCGATCCCCGCCGCCGGCGCCATGCTGCTGCGCGCCCTGAAGCAGCGCGCCGGCGCGCCGCCGGTCAGGATCTCGATCCTCGGCTCGGTCGAGCACAATTTCTTCACGAACGGCTCGGCCGAATTGTTCGACTGCGCCGGACAGGGGCGGATCGACGCCTTCTTCCTCGGCGGCGGCCAGATCGACGGGCATGGCAACATCAACCTCGTCGGCATCGGCGACTACCCGGCATCGGCGCCCCGCTGGCCGGGCTCCTTCGGCTCGGCCTATCTCTATTTCGTCGTGCCCCGCGTCATCCTCTTCCGCGAGGAGCACAGCCCGCGCGTCCTCGTCGAGACGGTCGACTTCACCAGCGCGCCCGGCGTCAGCGAGCCCGGCATCCACCGGACCGGCGGGCCGGTGGCGCTGCTGACGGGCAAGGCCCTGTTCCGCTTCGACAAGGCCCGCCCCGGCTTCACGCTGGAGAGCCTCCATCCCGGCCATGCGCTCGCGGAGGTCCGCGATGCGACGGGCTTCAGCTTCGACCATGCCGGCCAGCCGCCCCAGACCGCGCTGCCCGACCGGGCGACGCTCGAGCTTCTGCGCGGCCAGGTCATGGACGAGCTCGCCGAAACCTATCCCGAATTCGCCAGCCAGATGCGGCGCGAGATCCATGCGTGACGCGACGATCCGCCCGAGACAGCAGGACAGGACATGACTTCTCGCACCGGCTCCCTCGCCGACATCAAGGTGATCGACGCCAGCCGCGTTCTCGGCGGGCCCTATGCCGGCCAGATCCTCGGCGACCATGGCGCCGACGTCATCAAGATCGAGCCGCCGGCGGGCGACGAGACGCGCGGCTGGGGGCCGCCCTTCCTCGACGGCGCGGCGAGCTATTTCCTCGGCCTCAACCGCAACAAGCGCGGCATGGCGCTCGACCTGACGCAGCCGGCCGGCAGGGAATTGCTGCTGCGCCTGCTGGAGACCGCCGACGTCTTCATCGAGAACTTCAAGACCGGCACGCTCGAGCGCTGGGGTCTCGGCCGGGAGGAGCTGGAGCGCCGCTTCCCGCGGCTCGTCCATTGCCGGGTCTCGGGCTTCGGCGCGGACGGGCCGCTCGGAGGCCTGCCCGGCTACGACGCCGCGATCCAGGCCAGCGCCGGCATCATGAGCGTCAATGGCGAGCGCGGCGGCGCGCCGCTGCGGGTCGGGCTGCCGGTCGTCGACATGGTGACGGGGCTCAACGCCGTGATCGGCATCCTGATGGCGCTGCAGGAGCGGGCCTCAAGCGGCAAGGGCCAGTTCGTCGAGGCGACGCTCTATGATTGCGGCGTCTCGCTGCTGCACCCGCATCTGCCGAACTACTATCTCTCGGGGAAGGTCGCCGGGCGTTCCGGCAACGCCCATCCCAACATCACCCCCTATGACGTCTTCGCGACGCGCGACGTGCCGCTCTTCCTCGCCGTCGGCAACAACCGGCAGTTCGCCACGCTCTGCGAGGTCGTCGGCCGGCCGGAGCTGGCGGAGGATGCGCGCTACGCGACCAACAAGGACCGCAACATCAACCGCGATGCCCTGAAGGTCGATCTCGAAGCCGCGATGGCCGGTTTCGACGGCGGCCCGCTGGCGGAGCGCCTGGTCAAGTCCGGCGTGCCCTGCGGCGCCGTGCGCAGCATCGACCAGGTGATGGCCGATCCGCATACGCATCACCGCGAAATGGTGGTCGATATCGGAAGCTACCGGGGCACCGGCAGCCCGATCAAGCTGTCGCGGACCCCGGCCAGCTACCGTATGGCGCCGCCGCGCTTCGGCGAGCACACTGCGGCGATCCTCGCGGAGGCCGGCGTGCAGGGCGAGCTCTTCGCCGATGCCTTGCCGGGCTTCGCGCCGCCGGACGAGGCGCAAGGTCCCGAAATCGGCGCGGAGACGGCCGGCAGGCCGGCGGTGCGCGGATGAGCGGGGTTCAGCGCTTCCCGCATTGCAGCCACTGGGGCGCCTATACGATCCTGGTCGAGGACGGCCGGATCGTCGGGATCGAGCCCTTCGCGCACGATCCTTCGCCGTCGCCGATCAACCAGTCCGTACGCGACTGGGCGAGCCCGGAGCGCCGCGTCCTGACGCCGCTGGTCCGCTCGGGCTGGCTGGAGCGCCGCGAAAAGAGCGACCGCCGCGGCCGGGGAAGCGACCGTTTCGTGCCGGTGAGCTGGGACGAGGCGACCTCGCTCGTCGCCGGCGAGATCCGGCGGGTCTCGCAGAGTTTCGGCAACGCCTCGATCTTCGCCGGCTCCTATGGCTGGACGAGCTGCGGGCGCTTCCATCACGCTCCCTCGCAGCTCAAGCGCATGCTTAACCTCGTCGGCGGCTATACGGGCCATGTCGACACCTATTCGATCGCGGCCGGCCCCGTGATCCTGCGCCACACGCTGGGCGATGACGGCGCCTGCGGCGGCCAGGCTAACACCCTCGACACCGTCGCGGAGCATACCGAAACCCTGGTCGTCTTCGGCGCGCTCTCGCCGCGGACCGCGCAGAACGAAGCGGGCGGCATTGCGAGCCACGCGCTCGAGACGCATCTGCGCAGGATCGCCGCGCGGGGCGTGAAGGTCGTCCTGGTCTCGCCGCTGCGCGACGACATCCCGGACTGGGTCGGGGCCGAATGGTGGCCGATCCGGCCGAACACCGACACCGCCCTGATGCTCGGGCTCGCCGGCGAAATCCTGAAGCACGGGCGGCACGACCGCTCCTTCCTCGAACGCTGCACCAGCGGCGCGGAACGGCTGATCGGCTATCTCGACGGCAGCAGCGACGGGATCCTCAAGGATGCGGCCTGGGCGGCCGGCATCACCGGGCTCGACGCCGCATGGATCGCCGATCTGGCGCTGCGCCTGGTCGAAACCCGCTCGATGCTGACCGTGAGCTGGAGCCTGCAGCGGGCCCATCATGGCGAGCAGCCCTTCTGGGCGGCCCTGGCGCTGGCGGCGATGACGGGCCAGATCGGCCTCCCGGGCGGGGGCGTCGGCTATGGCTATGCCTCGCTCGGCGGGGTGGGGGCGCCGATCAACCTGTTGAAGTCGCCGGCGCTGCCGCAGTTGCGCAAGCCGCTGGAGAGCTTCATCCCTGTCGCCCGGATCAGCGACATGCTGCTCAACCCCGGCGGCGAATACAGCTACGAGGGCGAAACCCGGACCTATCCGGATGCGCGGCTGGTCTACTGGGCCGGCGGCAACCCCTATCATCACCACCAGGACCTGAACCGTCTGGCCGAGGCCTGGACGCGGCCGGAGACGATCATCGTCCAGGACCCGATGTTCACGGCCACCGCGCAGCGCGCCGATATCGTGCTGCCGGCCAACACCTCGATCGAGCGCAACGACATCGCCGGCAACAAGCGCTCGGACTTCGTCATCGCCATGCACAAGGCGATCGGGCCGGTCGGCGATTCCCGCTCCGATTTCGATATCTTTCGCGCCATCGCTGAAAAGCTTGGCGTCGGCCGGGCCTTCGACGAGGGACGGGACGAGATGGGCTGGCTGCGCCATCTCTACGAGGCGACGCGGGCGGACGCCGCCGCCCGCCTTGGCTTCACCATGCCGGATTTCGACGCCTTCTGGGCCCAGGGCCATGCCCGCTGCCCGACGGAGGCGGAGCATACCTATCTCGCGAAGTTCCGCGAGCGGCCCGAGGAGCATGCGCTGGGCACCGAGAGCGGGCGCATCGTCCTCGGCAGCCGGACTCTCGACGCGCTCGGCTATGAGGACTGCCCGGCTCACCCGGCCTGGATCGAGCCGATCGAATGGCTCGGCGCCGCCGGGGCGGCCGAGCAGTTCCACCTGATCTCGCACCAGCCGGAGGGCCGGCTGCACAGCCAGCTCGAGACGAGCCCGGCCAGCATGGCCGCCAAGCGGGGCGGCCGCGAGCAGGCCCGCCTCCATCCCGAGGACGCCGCCGCGCTGGGCATCGCGGACGGCCAGACGATCCGGCTCTGGAACGAGCGCGGGGCCTGTCTGGCCACCGCCCGGCTGACCGGCGACGTGCGGCGCAGGGTCGTCGTGCTGCCGACCGGCGCCTGGTTCACGCCGACCGGCAATAGCGGCCTCGACATCGCCGGCAACCCGAACGTGCTCACCGTCGACATCGGCACCTCCCGCTTCGGCCAGGGCTGCTCGGCCCATACCTGCCTGGTCAGGGTCGAGCCCTATGAAGGCCGGGCGGGAGACGCGGTCGAGCAGTATCGCGAGCAGATGGAGCGGCTGGTCGCCGTCTAGCTTCCCCCCTCGCCGGGCAGGGAGAGCCGCGCTCCCCGCCGCACCTGAAAAGTTCGCGCAAGAAGGAATCGAAGACATGACGCAGCCTGCCATCAGCCGCTTTCCGGTTCCGGCGATCGACGCCCTGCCGGACGATATCCGCGAACGCATTCTGGCCGTGCAGGAGAAGTCCGGTTTCGTGCCGAACGTCTTCCTGACGCTCGCGCACCGCCCCGACGAGTTTCGGGCCTTCTTCGCCTATCACGATGCGCTGATGAACAAGGCGGAGGGCCTGACCAAGGCCGAGCGCGAGATGATCGTGGTCGCGACCAGCAATGCCAACCAGTGCCAGTACTGCGTCGTCGCCCATGGCGCGATCCTGCGCGTGCGGGCCAGGAACCCGCTGATTGCCGACCAGGTGGCGGTCAACTACCGCAAGGCCGACATCACGCCCCGGCAGAAGGCGATGCTCGACTTCGCCATGAAGGTCTCGGCGCGGGCCTATGAGGTCGGGGACGACGATATCGCCGCCCTGCAGGAGCACGGCTTCAGCGAGGGGGATATCTGGGACATCGCCGCGATCGCAGCCTTCTTCGGCATGTCGAACCGCCTCGCCAATGTGACGAGCATGCGCCCGAACGACGAGTTCTACACGCTGGGGAGATAGGCGTCCGGGAGCCGGCCGGACAGAAGGAGCGTTTCGGGGGACGTGCCAGTGCCGGTCCTTTTCGTGGCGGGGCGAGGGGCGGGCGGCTGGCGGAGAGGGTTTGGCTGGCCGGGCCGGCGCCCTTGGTCCGGCCGTTCCGGTGCGAGGGACCGCGCGGCGCTCCCGAGCCTCACGCAAGGCGGTGCGCAGGATGATCGGCGCTCCGGAAGGAGCGGAAAAATGGCGCGCCCGACCAGACATTGAAGGGCACTTCGATCGCTGGGTAATTCGGCGTTTACGAGAGGCTCGACGCAAGGCGGGGCTTCCGGAGTGAACGGGGACCGACCCCGCCCAACAGCCTGGACGAGCCCCGCGGGCGGCCAAGCTGATCGCCATGACTAAGCTCGGCACGCAGGAGAGAGAAGCGCGAGATCGTCCGGGGCGCCTCAGACGATGTCTATCCGCTTGACCAGCCTCACGCCCGCACTGTGGACCACCTGCAAGGGGCACTCCATTCCCGCCGCTTTCAGCTTCGAACGCAGGCGCGCCAGAAGCGCATCGAAACGCCGGCTTTCGGGGTCGATCCGGGCGTGCCCGAACAAGCCCATGATCAGATCCCGCGAAACCGTCTCGTCCGGCCGCGCCGCCAGATGCTCGATCAGGATCACCTCCCGAACCGACAACTTCACTGATCTGGTGTCCGGAGAGCGCAGCATCTGCGTCTGCCGATCGAGCCGCCAGCCTGCCCCGTCGGGTGCCTCGACGACGGTGGCTCCTCGCCCGCCTGCGGGTTCGTCCGATCCGCGGCGCATCCGTCGGCCGAGGTTGAGGATCGCCAGCGCCAGCTCCTCGGTGTCGACGGGCTTGGTGAGATAGAGATCGGCCCCTTCGGCATAGCCGCGCACGCGATCGTCGCGACCGGTACGCGCGGTCAGCAGGATGATGCCCATCCCCGGCTGCGCGGCCAGGTCCCGGGCCAGCTCGAACCCGCTGACGTCCGGCAGGTTGACGTCCAGCACGGCAATGTCATAGCGCTCCTGCCGCAGCGCCTTGTAGAATGCGATGCCGGACGGCGCCTCGGTGACATGGATGTTTCGCAGCCTTAGATAGTCGGCAAGGCTCTGACGGAGATCGTGGTCGTCCTCCACGAGAATGATTTTGAAGTCTCGCGAGAACTCCTGTGCAGCACCTTTCGGGCCGGCCGCCGCTTCCGCCATCATAATGTGCATCCACCCCATCGCGACGAGATTCCGTTGATGCCGGCTCCGGCGCCCCGATCTGCGGCCGGCGAGGCCACAGCGAAGCGTTCCGGCAGCGAGGCTGCCGGAAGCCCGGCGGCGCCACGCGGCCGGCTCCGGCGGTGTTTCTCGCTGCTGGCGGCGTTATTCGTCTTCGGCATCATCCATCTTGCCTTGGCGGCGGACCATCCGCCCGAGCCCGCTTCCCTGCCCTCGCTGCACGGCACGGTCTCCATCCTGGGCGATCCCGCTTCGACACTGTCGTTGGCTGAGATACTCGATTCGGCCAAGCAGGCCGAGTTTCGAACGATCCCGGGAACAAGTGTCAACTTCGGCTTCATCCGTACCCCGGTCTGGATCCGGCTGGAGTTGCCCAGCCGAACATCCGCGCAGGCGATCCTCTCGCTCTCGCCGAACTTCCTCGACGAGGTCGATATCTACACAGCCCCGCCAGATGCCCCTCTTTCCGCGGAACGGTTTGTCCGACACGCGATGGGGGACCGCCGCCCGCTGCCGCAGGACGGCATTTCGGCGCTCGACTATGCCGTTCGTCTCGATTTCACCGAGGGCGCGACGACGCGCGTCTTCATCCGCATCCTGAACAGCAACACGGCGACCTATCTGCTTCTGCAACTCGGTTCGATCGAAGACCATACCTCGCGGGTCGTCATGAGTGCGAGCCTTTATGGCGTCTGGTTCGGCGGCATGGGCGTGCTGCTGGTGACGCAGCTCGTCTTCTTCTACTTCGACAGGAAGGCGCAGTATCCGCTGCTGGCGGCCAGCACGCTCGGGATCATGCTGATCTATATGGGCAATCTCGGCTACAGCCGGCTCTATCTCTTTCCCGACAACGGTGCCGCCAACGACGCTTTTCTCGGCTTCAACGCCTGGGCCGGCCTGACGGCGAGCGCGATCGCCTACATGCACATCCTCGATCTGCGCCATCGGGCGCCGCTGGTGCGTCGCCTCTATCAGGCCGCTGCCCTGGCCGGACTCGTCGGTGTGGGCTTCGCCTTTGCCGGCGAGAACATGATCTTCGGACCGATCGGCTCGGTGCTGACCATCGTCATGGCCTGCGTGAACATGGTGCAGGGCCTGCGGCAATGGAGCGAGGAAGGGACTGCGAGCCGTCTCAGGGGCGCGGCATTCGCGGCGCTTTGCCTCGGCGCCGTTCTGACGATGGCGCAGCGTCTCGGAGCAAGCTGGCTGCCGCATTGGACCGTTCACAGCTACGGCATCGCCGGATTGTTTCTCACGGTGCTGCTGACGGGGGCCCTCGCGGTTCGGCTGCGGGCCGCCGAGGCGCTTACGCTGCGGATGAAGGACGAGGCGCTGCGGCATGCGCAGCTTGCGGAGAACATCGCGGCGGGATTGGTCGAGGAGAGAACGCGCGAGCTGGTCGATGCCAGACGCATCGCCGAAGAAGCGCTTCGTCTCGAAAAGCAGTCCCAACTCCAGCAGGTCCGTTTCCTCGAAGTGGTGTCGCATCAGTACAGGACGCCACTCGCCGCCATCCGCTCGAGCATCGACAGCATCGGACTGGCCCTGCCGTCCGACGACGGCGCCAACCAGGGCCGGATCGAGCGCATCCGCAGAGCCATTGCGCGGCTCGTCGAGATGCTGGAGATCAATCTCGCGCGCAGCCGGATACAGGGACCGTCCTTCCGCCCTCGCATCGTCCGCATCAATGCCGGCGCCCTTGTCAGCGCCGCCCACCAGCGCGCCTGCGACCTGCTCAGCGGCCCGACGATCGAGCTGCTGCTCGAGCCGCGGGCCGCGCAGGCGACGATCGCGGCCGACGAGGGCATGATGGAACTCGTCATCATCAATCTGCTCGAAAATGCCGTCAAATTCACCGCGCTGAAGGGCAGCGAGCCGATCGAACTCACCCTGGCCATGGCGGGCGAAGAGGTCGTCGTCACCGTCACGGATCGCGGCTGCGGCATCCCGGCCTCCGAGCTTCCCGAGGTTTTCGCGCTCGGGGCGCGCGGGCGGCATTCCGAGGCCGTCGAAGGATCCGGCCTCGGCCTGTTCCTGGTGAAGAAGATCGTCACCGCCCATAACGGCCGGGTTTCGATCGAAAGCAGCGAAGGCGTGGGCACCACGGTGCGGGTCGTCCTGCCGACAGAGCCCTGAACAGATCTTTGACCAGGGGCAGCCCGGTGGCTGCGGCGTCCAAAATCACCTTACGGCGCGCAGTCCACTTCCCAGCCGGGCTCAGTTAACACTTTTTTCGCCGTCCCTCAAAGAAGCAGCGCCCAGACGAAGCAAATCGTTACATCGCATTACATCGCGGAAAAAGCGTTACATTTTCGGATATTGATTGCGGGCGACACCCGTACGAACGTCATCTCCACAGAAACACACTGGGGAGCTGGTGCGATAGCGCCGTCCGAAAGACCGCGCCAATTCGGAAATGAGATGGAGTCTCGCGCGACGACATGCGCGCCGCACTTCTTTTTTGCCTTGCTGTTTTGGTCAGTTCGGTTCCTTGCCCTCGAAACGGTGCAGGCACCGGCTTCGGTAAACGGCATTAGGTAGTATCCAAACTAAATTGAATAAATAATTCACAATTATTTGGTTATAATTGCGCAATCTCAAATAAATTGGCGATTTTTAATACTAAGTAAAATGGTTCTTCTGTAAGTTTTCTCTACTACCAGTATGCGATTACGCCAGAATAAGCCTCAAGAATGCGCCCCTCTCGAACATCACCTTCAACACGCAATAATCAGCCGGAGACTCGATCGATGAACAATAACGACATCCCCGACAATGCTTCTGTGCAGCCGCCGCCGTGCTCCGACGTGAAGCTCAGCGAGCAGGAACTCGAGGCGCTGAACGGCGCCGGTGTCGGCAATGCATTCAAGGGGGCCGTCGCGGGCGGCCTCGGCCTTGCGGGCGTGGGTGCCATGTGCGGCCCCGTCGGGGCCGGGGTGTTGGGCGCTGTCGGCGTGATCGGCGGGGCGATCATGGGCGCATTCGCGCCGGACTCAGACGGTCCGGTCAGCGGTCTATAATCGTTATCGAGGTCACCTCGTTCGACCCTTCGTTCCGAGACAACGCGACATGACGGCGGCTCTCTACCGCAAGGAAGCGCTCGACAATCTCGCGGGCCCTGACCGGCTCGACGAGATGGTGCGCGTCACCTCTCCGCAGGGCTGGGCCGCGCTGGGCACGGCGCTGCTGATCGTAACCGGCTGTCTCGGCTGGTCGATCTTCGGCAGCTATCGCACCACCGTCTCCGGCCAGGGCCTGCTCGTCCCGGCCGGAGGCGCCTTCGTCAGCGTCTACGCTCCCAAGGCCGGGTGGCTCGACAGCTATCGACAGCGCGGCGACAAGGTGAAGAAGGGTGATCTGATCGCCCGTCTCAGCGCGCCCGAGGACGCAGCCCGTCTCGCCGACGTCGATAGCCGCGTCACCCAGCTCACGGAACAGCGCGCAGCGCTCGCTGCGCAGATCGAGGATCGCATCCGCAAGGAGACGATCGCGGCCCAGCGCAAGCGCGAGGCGCTGCAGGAGACGATCGATCTCGGAGAATCTCGGGTGGAGGCGCTCAATACCCTGCTCGGTCAGCGCGAAGGCCTGCTCTCGAAAGGGCTGATGCCCTCCGACCGGATCATCGAGACGCGCGAGAGGCTGTTCGCCGCCCGCGAATCGATATCCAGGGCCCGGACGGAGCTGTTATCGCTCGACGCCTCGCTCCAGACCCTGCGCCACCAGACCGACCAGGAGCGCGCGGCGCTCGATCGCCAGTTGCGCGACGCGGAGGGCCAGCGCGCCCAGACCCATCTCAGCGAGAACCTGGCGACGACTATCGTCGCCCGTTCCGACGGCACCATCACCACCAACGAGGCCGGCGACCACGCGCTGGTCAGCGCCGGCCAGAAGCTGATGGTGATCGAGCAGGGCGGCCCGCGGCTCGACGCGCTGCTCTATGTGCCGGCGGACAGCGGCAAGGAGGTCAAGCTCGGCATGGAGGTGCGCCTGTCGCCCTCCACCGCCAAGAAGGAGGAATACGGTTCGCTGATCGGCACGGTCATCCAGGTCGACGACAGCCCGGAGAACGAGGCGGCGCTGGCCCAGCGCCTCGGCAACCCCGATCTCGCGCGCCTCTTCACCCGCGCCGGGCCGCCGCTCCAGCTTGTCGTGCGGATCAATCCCGGTTCCGACGGCCCCGACAGCTACGCCTGGACCTCCAAGCGCGGCGAGCAGGTCGAGCTCGCCTCGACCACCCTTCTGGAGGGCCAGGTGACCGTGAAGTCTGGCCGGCCGATCAGCCTGTTCATCCCGGCGCTGCGCAGGTTCGTCGGATTATGAGCAAGGTGCCTCCCTTGCGCTTCCCGCAGACCGGCCGCAAGCGGGTCCCGACCATCCTGCAGATGGAGGCCGTCGAATGCGGCGCCGCCTGTCTCGCCATGGTCCTGGCCCATCACGGCAAATGGGTGCCGCTCGAGGAGCTGCGCGTCGCCTGCGGCGTCTCGCGCGACGGCAGCAAGGCGAAGAACCTGGTGCAGGCGGCGCGGCGCTACGGCCTGGCGGCCGAGGGCTGGCGCACCGAGCCGAACAAGCTCGCCGGCAAGCGGCTGCCGGCGATTCTGTTCTGGGAATTCAACCATTTCGTCGTGCTGGAGGGGATCGGCCGCAAGGTCGTCTACATCAACGATCCCGCCAGCGGCCCGCGCACGGTCACGCATGATGAATTCAACCGCGCCTTCACCGGCGTGATACTGACCATGGCGCCAGGGCCGGAGTTTCGGCCTTCAGGCGCGCGGGCGAATGTCTGGGGGGCGGTGCGCGACCAGCTCGCGCCCTCGCGCGGCGCCGTCGTCTTCCTGGTTCTGGCCGGCATCGCCGCCCTCGTGCCCGGCGTCTTCGTTCCGGCGGCGACGAAGGTCTTCGTCGACGACATTCTCGTTCGCCATCTGACGGACTGGATGCGGCCGCTGCTCCTTGGCCTCACCTGCGCGGCCCTTCTCGGCGGGCTGCTGAACTGGCTGCAGGGCTATTTCCTCGCGCGCCTGCAATGGAAGCTCGGCGTGTCGCTGGGCCTGAAACTGACATGGCATCTGCTGCGGTTGTCGCCGAGCTTCTTCGCGCAGCGCTATGCGGGCGACATCGCGAGCCGGCTCGCGACCACGGAACGGGCCTGCGACCTGATCGGCAGCCAGGTTTCCGCCCTGCTGGTCACAGGGCTCGCGGCGTTGTTCTACGGGGCGTTGATGGCGGTCTACGACCCTGTGCTGGCAGGCATCGGCCTGGCGCTTGCCCTCTTCAATGCCGTGTTCGCCCGCCTCATGGCGCGCCGGCAGGAGAATGCCGCCCGCACCGTCATGCGGGAGCAGGCGGCCCTGGGCAGCCTTTCCATCAGCGGCATCCAGTCGATCGAGACCTTGAAGGCGACGGCTTCCGAGGACGATTTCCTGAATCGCTGGGCCAACGCTCAGGCGCGCACCATGAACGCGGTGCACCGCTCGCAACTGCCGCTCCAATTCCTCGATCTGATCCCCCGTGCGCTCGGCGCGTTGACGATGGCGGCGATCCTCGGCGTCGGCGGCTGGCGCGTCATGGAGGGCCTGATCACCGTCGGGACGCTCGCCGCCTTCCAGACCGTCCTGTCGAGCTTCCTGTCGCAGGTCGGCGGTCTCGTCGGCGTCGCGTCGGGCATGCGCGAACTGCGGGTCGCGATGGAGCGCGTCGACGACGTGCTGCGCTATCCGCTCGACCGCCGCCTGGACCCGAAATGCGCGCCCGAGGCCGAGGGGCCGCCGCGTCGTCTCTCCGGCGCCGTCGATGTCGCCGATCTGAGCTACGGCTACAACCCGCTCGATCCACCGCTGGTCGATGGCTTTTCGCTGAAGGTGGCGCCGGGTTCCCGCATCGCTCTGGTCGGCCCCTCCGGCAGCGGCAAATCCACGATCGCGCGGCTGCTCGTCGGGCTGGCCGAGCCCTGGGGCGGCAGTATCGCGTTCGACGGCCAGCCGGGGGACCGGATCCTGCCCGGCGTCCGCGCGGCTTCCATCGCCTATGTCGAGCAGTCGGTCGTCCTGATGGAAGGCACCGTCCGCGAGAATCTGACCTTGTGGGACCCGCGGGTGAGCGAGCGCACGATCGTCGAGGCGGCCCGCGACGCCGGCCTGCACGAAACCATCGCGGCGCGCCCCGGCGGATACGATGCCCCGGTCAGCGAAGGCGGCAGCAACTGGTCGGGCGGCCAGGCCCAGCGGCTGGAGATCGCCCGGGCGCTGGTGGGCGAACCGAGCATCCTCGTGCTCGATGAGGCGACCTCCGCTCTCGATGCCGCGACCGAAGCGACCATCCTCGAAAACCTCCGACGCCGGGGCTGCACCATCATCCTGGTCACCCATCGCCTCAGCGCTATCCGCGACTGCGACGAGATCCTCGTGCTGGATCGCGGCCGCATCGTTCAGCGCGGATCGCATGAGGCGCTCTACGACCAGCCGGGCACCTATGGAGAACTCATCCGTGCTGCATGAAGCCCCTCAGCGGATGGCCGGCAGCGGCACGACGCCCATCGAGCGGTGCGGAGCCGTCCCGGTCTCGGTCGCCGGGCTGCGCGTCGACGTTGGCTCGGCCGATCTGTATCTCGATTGGCCCGGCCGGGCGGGGCGGCGGCGACGCATTGCCTCTCTTGACGCCCATGACATCGCCCTGCCGCTTTCGCTCACGCCGCCCCTCTCGGAACTGCCGGCGGAAGCGCGGTTTCTCGCCTTTCCAGCGCCGGGCTCGCGCTTGTCTTCCTTCGCGATCGAACCGTTTCTGAAAAGCCTCGATGCCGGCGAGCCCGCCGCGATCGAAGCGGCGGAGCGCTGGATCGAGCGCACCGCTCAGGCCGCCGGCCGGCCATTGGCGGGGACCATGCATCTCCTCGAGGCCGGAGAGGCGACGCTGGTACCCGGTCGCGTGGCGCGGCCGGCGCAAGGGATTCTCTGGGCCTCGGCCGCCGATGCGGCGCTGCTGACCGGACTGCCGGGAGCCGCGCCGGTTCTTCCGGCCATGCCCGCAGTTCCGGTGACGGCGGCCGGCGTGGCCGTCGATCGCGCGGCGGCGATTACCTGCCGCTCGAGTGTCGCGCTGGCCTTGGAGGGCGGGCTCTCGCGGGGCGTCCTCGCCCATCACGAGCGGGTGAAGCAAGCGCTCGCCTTCGCGGAAGCCGGCCGGGAAGACGAGGAAGCCGCGTACATCGCCGGCAAGGGCGACCGCGATCGCGCTGTCCTGGCTGCGACGGTCGCGCCGCTTCTGGCTCCCGCCGCGGCAGGCTCGCTGCACGGCGCTTCGCTGGCGTCGGTGTTCAGCAGCGTCGCCCGGGCCTCTGCGGTCGGCTTGCCCAACACGCCCTGGTCCGCATCCGACGAATACGAGCGCCAGCCGGTCGAGCAGCAGATCGACGCGCTTTCGGGCTGGGCCGGCGTGCGGGCTCGGCGCATCCGGCTGGAGCCGGGCTGGTGGCGCCGGGGCGGGCAATCGATCATCGGTTTCCGGCGGGATGGTGGCGGGCCGGTCGCGCTGATCGCGGGCACCGGCTGGCGAGGCGGATATCGCATCCGCGAGGCCGGCCGCGATCGGCCTGTCGACGCCCGAGTTGCGGCATCCCTGGCTCAGGACGGCTACATCGTTCAGCGCCGCCTGCCGGATACGGCGATGGATGGCCGCGGCCTGCTGCGTTTCGCCGCCCCGCTGGCCTGGCCTGCCTTGGTTGCGATCGTCATCATCGGCCTGGCCGGAAGCCTGCTCGGGCTCGTGACGCCGATGGCGACCGAGATCCTGTTCGAGACGGTCATTCCGGCGGCCTCGCATGCCGAGCTGGTTCAGCTCACGGCCGGCATCGCGGCGCTGGGCCTGGGCGGCATGGTCTTCGAACTCGTCCGCAGCTTGCTGGTCTTGCGGCTGTCCACGCTGCTGAACACCGACCTCGAAGGCGCCGTCTGGGACCGCCTTCTGCGTTTGCCAGCCGGATTTTTCCGAAGCTACACCGCCGGCGATCTCGCCTTGCGGGCCGCGGCGATCAACCAGATGCGAGACGCGGTGAGCGGCACGGCGATCAGCTCGCTGTTATCGGCGGTGTTCTCGGTCTCCAGCCTCGCCCTGATCCTCTATTACGAATGGCGCCTCGCTCTGGTCGCGATCGGCCTCGTCATCGTCCAACTGGTCGTGATGGTCGCGGTCAATCTGCGGATGCTGGGCTGGAAGCGGCAGGCGCTCGAGACGGACGGGCGGCTCCAGGCGCTTGCGCTTCAGTTGATCCAGGGCATCGCGAAGCTGAAAGTCGCCGGTGCCGAGGCGCGGGCCTTCGCAAGGTGGTCGCCGCTGTTCATCGCAAGGCGAGCGCTCGGCTTTCGCCAGGGGGCCTTGTCGTCCGGCTTCTCGGCGTTCGGGACCGCGTTCGGCATCGCCTCGACCGCGCTGCTGGTCGGGATCGTCGGCCTCGGCGGGATCGAGATCGGGATCGGCCGCTTCGTCGCGTTCAACGCAGCCTACGGCCAGTTCGTCTCGGCGACCCTGTCCCTGGGCAGCGTCCTGCCCGCTTTGATGTCGCTGAAGCCGCTTTACGGCCGAGCCGCGCCGCTGCTCGCCGCCTTGCCGGAGAATCTTGGCCGACAGGGCGCCCGGCACGATCTGCGCGGCGGCATCGAGGTCCGCGACGTGGTGTTCCGCTATCGCGGCGAAGGCCCTGCCGTTCTCGACGGCGTGTCGATCAAGGCCAAGGCGGGCGAGTTCGTCGGCATCGTCGGTGCCTCCGGTTCCGGCAAATCCACCTTGATGCGCGTCCTGCTCGGCTTCGAGACGCCGGAAAGCGGATCGGTGTTCTTCGACGACCAGGAACTCGGCAGCCTCGACCCGAGGGCATTGCGCCGCCAGATGGGCGTCGTCCTGCAATCGAGCCGCGCCACGAGCGGCACCATCCTCGACAACATCCTCAACGGCGCCGCGCTGACCGAGGCCGATGCCTGGGAGGCGGCGCGCCTCGCCGGGCTGGAGGCAGACATCCGGGCCATGCCGATGCGTATGTACACCTTCGTCGGCGAGGACGGGACACTTCTCTCAGGCGGTCAGCGCCAGCGCCTGCTGATCGCCCGCGCGGTGGTGCGCCGGCCGCGGATCCTGCTCTTCGACGAAGCGACCAGCGCCCTCGACAACCGCACCCAGCAGATCGTCTCCGAAGGGTTGGAATGGCTCGACGCCACCCGAGTCGTCATTGCGCACCGCCTGTCCACCATCCAGCACGCCGACCGCATCTATGTGCTGCAGGGAGGGCGGGTCGCCGAGGAGGGAAGCTATCGCGAGTTGCTCGAGCGCGGCGGATTGTTCGCCCAACTGGCGCTCAGGCAGGTCGCGTGAACCGGGCATCCGCCGGACGGAAACGCAGCAAACCAAAGAAGGAACCCGACATGACCGACAGCAGCAACCGCAAGCTCGAGGAGACCGAGCTCGACCACGTGCACGGCGCAGGGGCCAATGGGCATTGGGACCATACCGGAAAGTCCTCGATGTGGGTGACCACCGTGCCCGGCGACGCCCATGGCTTCTTCGGGCCGAGCGAGAACAGAAGCTCCGTGCGGCCGGACGGCAATGGCGGCTACATCCGCTGGGACCGGGCCAATAACTGCGAAGCTCCGGCCATCCGCAGGAGCTGAGGCGGTGGCGCCAATCGCTTGATGGAGAAGGCCATGGACAAGGAAAAAGCCAGGATCGACGAACAGCGCTTGGATATGAAGCTGTCCGACGACGATCTGGAGGCCGCGGTAGGCGGCGTCGGTCAAGCGCGCGGGTCCGTCAATGTCGAGGCCCTGGCGCACAAATACGCCGTACGGGACCCGCTCTATCGCCCTGCCAATGTAAAACTTGCAATCGAGGTTGATCATGACTGAAGCCGTCGAGAAATTCCAGGACCATATCCGCTCCATCGCCGGCGATCAGCCGAAGCTGGAAAGCTTTATCACGCAGGTGAAAACGCCCGATGATCTTGTCGCCTATGCCGCGCATGCCGGCTGTCCTCTCGACAAGATCGAGGCCGAGGAATTGTTCGAACAAGGGCGGGCTGCCTATAGCCAGATGCAGAATCAGCTGAGTGACGATGATCTGGACAAAGTGGTCGGCGGCATCAGCTTCACGGCCATCGGCGTCGGCGTCGGCGCGGCACTTGGCATCGCGGCTGTCACGGTTCTGACGGCAGGCGTGGGGACCGGGTTCTTAGCCGCCGCGGTGGCCGCCGGTACCACGACGTGGGGCGGCGTCGTTGCCGGCGTGGCAACAACAGGCGGAGCGATGGCCTTTTCCGGTGCCGTGGTCGGCGGCGGCGCTGGCCTCGTCGTGGACAAGGTGGTCGACGCCGTTAAGTCGTGAAGCGCTTGTCCTGATCGGATAGTTGATATCCTTCGCTTTCATGCGTCAGGAAGCCAGATTCCAGAACGTCCACAATAACAGTGGGCGTTTACCGATCTCCGTCGAGGCGACGTAACCGGCCACCCGACGAAGCCTCTTCTCCAAAACATTCTTTCTATTAAGAAGGATTCACCGCACATGACAGAACAAGCTGCTATTTCCGATAGCCCCCGGTTCATCCGGTTCCAGGGCGTCCTTTCCAAGCTCGCCTCCGACCCTGATGAAGCAAAGCAATTCGCCTCTACTGTAAATGGCCCAGAGACGTTTGCTTCCTATCTCTCCCAGAAGGGAATCGCCGTTAGTGCGAGCGAGGCGGAGACTGTCTACGGAGCCCTGCACGAACTCGCCGGGACGCTGCCCCATCAGGGAGGAGCAGAGCGGCCGCTCGGAGATAATGAATTGGGCGAAGTGGTCGGCGGGGGATGGGGCTGGGTCGCAATCGGCGCGGTCGCCGGGCTTGCCCTTGGAGCGGTGACGGGCGGCGTTGGTCTCGCACTTGCCGGCGCAGCCTTCGAAGTGATTGGTACCGCCACGATCGGAGCCGTCGGAGGCGGACTTGTGGGTGCCGGCAGCGGCGCTGCGGTTGGCGGCATCGCTCAAACCATCAAAAACGCTCTTTCGTAAGACGCGTTTATAAAACAGACGGGAGCGGCAATGCCGCTCCCGTTACTTGCCGCTCGGCCGAGATCGCTGGAATCGCCCGAAAGCCGTCGTTTTTCGCCGCCGGCCGCCCTGGGGCATTGGATTTCTCGTCCTCATCGAGCGCATTCCACCGCCGAGATCCCCGGACTGCCGGCCCAGGCGGAACCTTCGGAGAGACTCGCCGAACAGCAGGCCGGGCGCCTCGTACTGCACCCGCCTCTCAGGTCGCGAAAAGTCCTGAAACCAGAGCTGGCTCGGGAAAACTGGACAGTGCGGATAAGTGGAGTTTCTACCTGAAGGCGGCATGATGGCCGCGACAGGCGAGACCATGGCAAAACGACCGCGGCGGAACCACGCGCCAGCCTTCAAGGCGAAAGTGGCCCTCGCAAGCTGAGCTGACACGGCAGTTCGACGTACATCCGAGCCAGATCACGCAGTGGTGCAATCAGCTTCTCGACGGGGCTGCGGGCGTCTTCGACGGTGAAACACAGGCCGCAGCGCCCGCTCTGGCGGTCGACGTGAAGACGCTGCATGGGAAGATGAATGGCGCGCCCGAAAGGATTCGAACCTCTGACCCTCAGATTCGTAGTCTGATGCTCTATCCAGCTGAGCTACGGGCGCGTCTCAGAGCGTTACGACGCTTGCGCGTCCGGCCTGATGAAGGGGGACATAACCGCTCGCTTTCGTCTTGGCAACCGGAAAATGACGAGCCTGTGCGGACCGCTCCCGCTGTGGATATCCGGGGGGCGGGGGCCGCGCCGGCGGCTCTCAGCGGCGTGTCTCGCCGATGGCGAGCTTCAGCGGACGCTGGCGCTTGGAGCGGTCGGGTGAGCGGGTTTTCGGCAGCTTCTCGGCAATGCCGTAGAGCCGCTCCCGGCGATCGAGCTCGGCCCAGATGTCGTCGGGCGCGATGTCCATGGCGCTCCACAAGGCGACCAGGTTGTAGATCAGGTCGGCGCTCTCCAGGATCGTCTCGCGGCGCTGGTCCTGCAGGGCCGCGATGCCGATCTCGACGGCCTCCTCCGCCAGCTTCTTCGCCATCTTGGGCATGCCGCCGCCGAACAGGCGCGCCGTCCGCGACCGGGCCGGATCGCCCTCGCGGGCCTGCTCGATGGCGGCGTGAAGCCTCTGGACCGAATCAGTCATCATCCGAGCGTCAGGCGCCCGGATGAGAGTTTGATGACAGTGCCGCCACAACGCGCGGAGCGGGCCGCAATGGCCGCCGCCGCGGGCCGGGCGAGGCGGAGGGCAGGCTGCCTTCCGCCTCGCCCGGTCCTTACGCCGGCCGCCGCGGCGGCGGGTGGGGCGGCGGCGCGTCAGCGGGTGGCGCGGCGGGTGGCGCGCACGACGCTGGGGCCGGAGACGGCGCCGGCAGCGCCGCCGACCACCGCGCCGACCGGGCCGGCGACGGCGGCGCCCGTGCCGGCACCGACCGCGGCGCCGCCGATGCGTTGCTCGACGGTGTTGCCGCAGGCTGCGAGCGCCAGCGCGGCGGTCAGGGCGGAGGCGAGAAGAGACAGGCGCATCTGGAGTTCTCCATGGGGCGGAATCGGGGGACGGGAATCGCCAGGCTGGTTTGTCGCCCGGGTTTCCGGTCAGGAAAAGCGGATTTTCGCAGGGCCGGGCGGGGATCCCCCTTGCGATCGACGGAAAAATCCGTATACAGCCGGCATCGCATCAGTCGCACCATTGTCATGGGCGGTGAGGGTCGCGAGGCCCGCTTCGCAGACTGTAGGTTTTTGACCGGCGCGCCTGCAAGGGCGGGCCGATGGAGTTGGTACGATGAAGATCCGCAATTCGCTGAAGTCGCTGCGCGCGCGCCATCGCGACAATCAGCTGGTGCGCCGCAAGGGCCGCATCTACATCATCAACAAGGTCCAGAAGCGCTTCAAGGCGCGCCAGGGCTGAGCTTTTCGCGCGGCTCGCGATGCCGCGCGGCAGGCCGGGACTTTGCAAGGCGGGACGCCCGACGGCGCTCCCGCTTTTTGCGTTGCCTCGCCGCGGCGTGATTTGACGCCGGAGGCTGGCGGTTTAGAATCGGGGTCATGAGCCTGTTCCGCATCAGCTCCGCCTTCCTGGTTCTGGCGCTGACCTCGGCCGGGGCGTCGGCACAGCCGACGCCGCCTCAGCGGCCGGGAGCGGTCGCGCCCTCGGACAGGATGGACAACCCCGCGGAGCCGGAGAGCCAGGCCCCGCGCACGCCGGCCGCGACGCTCGACCGGCTGTTCCAGCGCCTGCACGACGCCAAGTCGCCGGAGGAGGCGAAGGGCGTCGCGAATCTGATCCAGCGGCGCTGGGCGCGCTCCGGCTCGGCTACGGCGGACCTGCTGATGTCGCGGGCGCAGCAGGCGCTCAAGGCCGGGCAGACCGATCTCGCGATCGAACTGCTCGACCGCATCGTCAGCCTGCAGCCGGACTGGGCCGAGGCCTGGAACCAGCGCGCCAACGCGCTCTATCTCGCCGGGGATTCGGTGCGCTCGCTGCTCGACATCGGCGAGACGCTGAAGCGCGAGCCGCGCCATTACGGCGCGATGATGGGGCTCGGCTTCATCCTGCGCCAGCAGGGCGACGACAAGGCCGCCATGGTCGCCTTCCGCAAGGCGCTCGAGGTCTATCCCGAATTCGAGGCGGTCAAGAAAGCCGTCGATTCCCTCCGATACGAGGTCGACGGGCGCGAGACCTGAGCGACCGCCGGCTGCGTTTCCGCTGCCGGCAACGACCGGCCGGCGAGGCGGCCGGGGCCATCTGGCGGAGCCCGTCAGGCCTTGGCGACGTGTTCCTGCGCGACGAAGGCGATGCGCACCATATTGGTCGCCCCCGGCGTGCCGAAGGGGACGCCGGCGACGACGATGATGCGGTCGCCGAGCTTGGCGTAGTGCTCGCGCACGGCGAACTTGCAGGCCCGGAAGGCCATGTCGTCGGCGTCGCTGGCATCCTTGGTGACGATGGCGTGCACGCCCCAGACGAGGGTCATCCGGCGTGCCGTGGCACGGTTCGGCGTCAGCGCGATCACGGTCGAGTTCGGCCGCTCGCGGGCGATGCGGAAGGCGGTCGAGCCGGAGGTGGTCCAGGCGCAGATCGCCTTCAGCTTGAGCGTCTCGGCGATCTCGTGGGCGGCCTTGGCGATGGCGTCGGCGCCGGTGGCTTCCGGCTCGGCGCGTTGGGCTTCCAGGATCGAGCGGTAGACGGCTTCGTTCTCCACCTCCTCGGCGATGCGGTTCATCATCGCGACCGCCTCGACCGGATACTGGCCGGCGGCGCTCTCGGCCGAGAGCATCACCGCATCCGCGCCCTCGAAGACGGCGGTGGCGACGTCGGAGACCTCGGCGCGGGTCGGGACCGGGCTGGTGATCATGCTCTCGAGCATCTGGGTCGCGACCACGACCGGCTTGCCCTTGCCCCGGGCCATGCGGATCATGCGCTTCTGGGTGCCGGGGACCTTCTCCAGCGGCATCTCGACGCCGAGATCGCCGCGGGCGACCATGATGGCGTCGGACGCGTCGATGATCTCCTCCAGGCGGATGAGCGCCTGCGGCTTCTCGATCTTGGCCAGCGCCAGCGCCCGGCCGCGCACGATCTTGCGCAATTCCGCCATGTCCTCCGGCCGCTGCACGAAGGAGAGCGCGATCCAGTCGACGCCGACCTCGGCCGCGACCGCGGCATCGGCGCGGTCCTTCTCGGTCATGGCCGAGACGGGGATGGTTGTGTCGGGCAGGCTCACCCCCTTGCGCGAGGAGAGCCGGCCGCCGACCAGCACCCGGGTCACCGCCCGCTCGGGCGAAGCCTGCTCGACGACGAGGCGCAGCTTGCCGTCGTCGAGGATGAGATGGTGGCCGGGTTCGAGCGCGCTCAGGATCTCGGGATGGGGCAGGTGGACGCGCCGGGCATCGCCGGGGGCGGGGTCGGAATCGAGGATGAAGCGGGCGTCCTTCTCGAGCATGGCGCCGCCGTCGCCGCCGAAGGCGCCGACGCGCAGCTTCGGCCCCTGCAGATCGGCCAGGATGCCGACCGGGCGGCGGAACTTCGTTTCCAGCCCGCGCAGCATCGCCACCTTCTCGGCCAGCGTCTCGCGCTGGGTGTGGCTCATATTGATGCGGAAGACGTCGACGCCGGCGGCGAAGAGCCTGGCGCACATCTCCTCGGTCGCCGAGGCGGGCCCCAGCGTCGCTATGATCTTGATCCGGCGTTCGCGCTTCATCGTCTTCCCCTGCAGCCGGCCTGTCCCTGCCGCCATTCTCTGGTTTCTGTCTGCTCCGGCCGCCTTCAGGGCCGGGGTGGCGCCGCGCCGGTGGTGTCGGTGAGCTGGATGGTCCAGCTCTTCTGTTCCCCGGTATCGACCTCGAAGAAGCCGGCGCGATCATAGCCGCGCGCCAGGCAATCGCCGATGCCGCGAATCGTGAATTCCTTGTTGCGCACGCACATGACGGATTTTCCCGTCCATTCGCCGCCTTTGTCGTAGTCGACGGCGTGCACGTAGTAGTAGCGCGCGGCCAGCGTTCCGCGCAGCAGCGTCTCGCAGCCGCGCGGGCTGATGTTCCACCAGCCTTCGGTCGTCCAGCCCTGCGCGTCGCGATAACCGATCGCGACGCCGACACGGCTGGCGGTGGTGTTGCACATGCGCAGATCGGCTTTCGCCGGCTGCGCGCCCAGCAGCAGGGCGGCGGCGCAGCCGGCGGCCAGGCAGGCGGCCGTTCGAGGATATCCCGGCATTCTCACGGTTCGATCAGGATGACGCGGCAGTCGTTGACATTGGTCAGGGTCGGTCCCGGCTGCAGCAAGTCGCCCAGCGCTTCGAAGAAGCCGGTCGAATCGTTGTCGGCGAGGGATCGGGCAGGATCAAGGCCGATTGCGCGCGCGCGCGTCAAGGTCTGGGGATCGATGATGGCGCCGGCGGGATCGGTGGCCTCGCCGCCGCCGCCATCGGTGCCGTCGGTGTCGCCGGCGAGCGCGACGATGCCGGGCTCGCCCGCCAGCGCCACGGCCAGCGCCAGCGCGTATTCCTGGCTCGGCCCGCCGCGGCCGGAGCCGCGCAGCGTCACGGTGAGCTCGCCGCCGGAGAGGATGGCGGCGCGCCGTCCTTCCGCCTTCAGGCGCCTGGCCAGCTCCGCATGGGCGGCGGCGACCTCGCGCGCCTCGCCTTCGAGATCCGGCCCGAGATCGAGGACCGCGTAGCCGGCTCTTTCGGCGGCGGCGCGGGCCGCGGCGAGCGCATCGGCCGGGCGGGCGACGATGCGGTAGTCGCTGCCGGCGAAGGCGGGGTCCCCCGGCTTCGGCGTCTCGCTGGCATCGTCGTCGAGCAAGGCGCGGGCGGCCGGCGGCAGGTCGAGCCCGTAGCGGGCGACGATGGCGCGGGCGTCGGCCATGCTGCTCGGGTCGGGCACGGTCGGGCCGGAGGCGATGGCGGCGGGGTCGTCGCCGGGCACGTCCGAGATGGCGAGCGTCAGCAGTCGGGCCGGGGCGGCGGCGAGCGCGAGCCGGCCGCCCTTGATGCGCGAGAGCCGCTTGCGGACGATGTTCATCTCGCCGATCGGCGCGCCAGAGCGCAGCAGCGCCCGGGTGACGGCCTGCTTCTCCGCCAGGGTGAGAGCGCCGGCCGGCGCGACCCAGTTGGCCGAGCCGCCGCCGGAAAGCAGCACGAGGACGAGATCGTCGGGCGTGGCGGAGGCTGCGAGCTCGAGGGCGCGCCGGGCGCTGGCGACGCTCCCTGCGTCCGGCACCGGATGGCCGGCGGCGACCATCGGAATCTGCCGCGTCGGCGCGGTATAGCCGTGGCGGGCGACGGCATGGCCGGTGAGGCGCCCGGTCGGCAGGCCGGCGTCGAGATAATGCGCTTCGGCCAGCGCCGTCATGCTGCCGGCGGCCTTGCCGGCGGCGAGCAGGACCAGGCGGCCGCGCGCCGGCGCCGGCGGAAGATGCGGCAGCAGGCAGCCGGCCGGGTGGGCGCGGGCCACGGCGGCGTCATAGATCGCCCGCGCCGTCGCGCGGGGCCCGGAGAAGTCGATGGATGATTGCCGCACGCCGCGTCCCGTTTCCCCCGCCGCCGGTCGAGCCGCGGCCGTTTCGGTGGAATCTTAGGCCGGGCCCGGCCCCGCGTCATCAGGCTTGTGGATATTTAGTCATACTTTTTAGAGGTGCTGCGACATCGCAACTGTTGAGGACGGGGCGGGGGCGGGACGATGCGGCTTGACGTCCGGCCCCCATCCGCGCGAACGCTGCCGGCCGAATTTTTCGATCCCGGAAGGATAGGACATGGACGATCCGGTTCAGGGCGATCAGCTCAAGAGCATCGTCGAGCGCATCGAGCGGCTCGAGGAGGAGAAGAAGACGATCGCCGACGACATCAAGGAGGTCTATGCCGAGGCCAAGGGCAACGGCTACGACGTCAAGGTGCTGCGCAAGGTGGTGGCACTGCGCAAGCGCGACCTCGACGAGCGCAAGGAAGAGGAGGCGATCCTCGATCTTTATCTCCAGGCGGTCGGCGAGACGGCCTGAGCCTCCGTCGAGAAGGCCAAAACGCCGCCCGAGAACGTCTCGGGCGGCGTTTTGCTTGTCAGCGCGATCGCTCGGGCGAAGTGCTTCGACCCGGCCCGCCGTCGCCGGCCGATCCCAAGCCTCGTTCAGCGATGCGTGCGGAAGCGCAGCTCGTCGTCGATGAAGGTCTTCTCGGCGAAGCCGGTCTCGTTGGAGCCGAAGGGCATCTGCGCCTTGAGCTGCCAGGAGGCTGGAATGTTCCAGGTCTTGGCAGTCTCCGCGTCGACGAGCGGATGATAGTGCTGGAGGCTCGCGCCGATGCCGGCGTCGGCGAGCGCGGTCCAGACCGCCAGTTGCGCCATGCCGGTCGAATGCTCGGACCAGATCGGGAAATTGTGCGCATAGAGCGGGAAATTGGCCTGGAGGGCCTTCACCGGCTCCTCGTCCTCGTAGAACAGCACCGTGCCGGCGCCGGCCGCGAAGCTGTCGATCTTCTTGCTCGTCCCCGCGAAATCGGCAGCCGGCACGATCGCGCGCAGCGCCTCGCGGGCGATGTTCCAGAACTTGTCGCTCTCATTGCCGAACAGGATCACGGCGCGCGAGCTCTGCGAGTTGAAGCTGGAGGGCGACAGGCGGATCGCCTCCCGGATGAGGGCATCGACCTGGGTTTCGGAGATCGGCAGATTCTTGCCGAGGGCATATTGCGTGCGGCGCTTCTTGAGCTTGTCGAGCATGACTTCCTCGTTTGTGACACAGGTCGCGCCGGCAGGCCGGTGGGACGGGTTCGTTTCCCCCGAGGGACGTATCCCGGGGCCCGCTTCCTGCGCGAGTGGATCCGAATGGTTCGTGCGAGAGAGGTAGCCGTTCACTTGTGCCGCTAGAATGCCCATATTGGGCACCAGACTGTTGCGTCACGAGGAACGCCGGCATGGCCGAGCTGGACGATATCCGCAGCTTCATCGCGGTGGCCGAGACCGGCGGCTTCGGGCGGGCGGCGCAGGTTCTCGGGCTGTCGAAATCGATCGTCAGCCGGCGCGTCAGCAAGCTCGAGGAGGAGCTGGGCGCGCGGCTGCTGAGCCGCACCACGCGCGGCGTCAGCCCGACCGAGGCCGGCATCGTCTTCAAGGCCCGCAGCGAGCGCATCCTCGAGGCGCTGGAGGAGGCGCGCGAGGAGGTGGCGCAGGCCGGCGGCGTCACGGGGCGGCTGCGGCTGGCGATGCCGCTGACCTTCGGCAACCGCCATGTCGCGCCGCTGCTGCGCGAGCTGGCGCTGGAGCATCCGCGGCTCGAGCTCGACGTCCACGCCAGCGACCGGTTCGTCGACCTGATCGGCGAACGGTTCGATGCGGCGATCCGCATCGGGACGCTGAAGGATTCGAGCCTGATCGCACGGCGCCTCGCGCCGGTCTACACCTCGGTGCTGGGCAGTCCGGCCTATCTGGCGCGCAAGGGGCGGCCGCGGACGCCGCAGGACCTCGCCCAGCATGACTGCCTGCTCTACACCGGCAGCGCCGAGCAGGAATGGACCTTCCGAGCCGGCCGGCGCTGGGTCCCGGTCCGGCCGACGGCGCGGCTGCGCTCCGATAGCGGCGAGACCCTGCTGGAATGGGCCGCGGCCGGGCTCGGCCTCGCCGTTCTTCCGAATTTCCTGGCCTCCGACGCCATCCGCGCCGGGCAGGTCGAGCCTGTGCTGCTGGATTATCCGATGCCGGCGCGCGGGCTTTTCGTCGTGAGGCCGCCCGGAGCCTTCGTCCCGGGCAAGGTGCGGGTGTTGATCGACCTCCTGGTCGCGCGCTTCGGCGCTACGCCCTATTGGGATCCTTGCCAGGACGCGATGAAGGAACGCGGGCTTGCCCTGGAGGAGGCCTGGGAACAGCCCGGCGAAGCCCATCCGGCGGAGGAGCTTTCCGACCCGCATCCGGCGTGATCCGGGGCGTCACGCGCTTTCGCGAGGCCCGCGGCCGGAGCGATGCTCTGGCCGCTCAGTTCTGGACGTAGTTCGTTGGCAGCGGGCGCACTGCCGGGCCGCTGAAGCGGCCCGGCCGGGCGTCGACCGGGTCCGCATGGCTGAAGCCGAGCGCGGCCGCCGGGCTCGGCCCGGCGATCGGCGCGGCCGAGGGTGCGGCGGCACGGGTCCGCGCCGTCGCGACGGTGACGGGCTTGCCGGAGGCGCGCACCGGCCGGGCCACCGTCGCGAACAGCGCATCCAGGCCGGAGCGGTCCATGCCGGCCGGTTGGTCCGGCTGCTCCGGCTCCGAGGCCAGGGGGAGCGAGCGCTGCGTGGCGGTGGCGTAGCTGACGCCGCCTTCGCGCGGCCGGGCCGGCGGCAGGCTGGCGGTGACGAGCATGCCTGGGCCCGGCTGGGCGGCCGGGCCGCCATCGGCGGTGGGCCGCAGCGCCGCGAGCGCCGCATCGGCGAGGGCGGTCGGCCGGATCGGAGGCAGCGGCGCCGGGACCGGCGTTCCGGCGACGAGCGTATCGTCCGGGGCGGCCATCGCGTCGGGGCGGCGCGGCGGCAGCGAGGCGAGGACGAGCCGGTTGGCGCCCGCTTCCGCCTGGGCGAAGGCGAGCGGCCCGGCCGGGCCGGGGAGGGAAGCGAGCTGGACCGGCCCTTCCTCGGCCGGGGCGCTGAGTCCGCGGGGACGCGCCAGGGGCAGGGGGGCGTCGATGAGCTGCGGGCGATTGTCGGGCGGTGCCGGCGCCGCGGCGGCGACGGGCGCGGGGGCCGGTGGCGGCGGCGTCGCCGGTTGCGGGGCGAGGCGTTCCGAGCGCTCGCGCGCGATGGCCTGCACCGCCGGATTCGGGGCGAGGGCGACGGCGAAGCGGCCGCCATCGGCGGAGTTGCTGTCGCCGTAGCCGGAATTGGCATAGGCCATCACGGCGGGCTGCTGGCGCGCTCCGCCGCGACCGCCGCGAACCGGCCGCGCATCGGCCTCCTCGTCGTCGCCGCCGAACAGCGAGGCCCACAGGCTCTTGCCGCCCGAGGCCTGCACGGCGCCTTCATCGGCATCGGCCACCGCATAGCCGGCGACCGCGCCGCCGCCGGAGAGGATCTCGGCCTTGGCCAGCTCATAGCCGGCGAGGGGGCGCCCGTCGGCGGGGATGTGCACCGTCTTCTGGTCCGGGAACAGCCTGACGAGCTGGTCGCGGGTCATGCGCGGCCAGGAGCGGACGGAGCCGACGTCGAGATGCACGAAGGGGGTGTGGGCGTTCGGATAGAAGCCGACGCCGCCGCGCTGCAGCCGCATGCCGACCTCGCGGATGCGGGCCGTCGGAACGTCCGGCAGGTAGAAGTCCATCGCCTTGCCGAGCATGTGCTGGCTGTGTTTGGCGACGGCGCGCGAGCGGCGGCGCAGCATGGCGTTGGTGTTGGGCGAGCGATAGGCCGAGACGACGTGGAAGGGCTGCTCCGAGCCGAGCTGGCGCTGCACCGCCCAGACCACGTCGAACAGGCGCGGATCCATGCGGATCGGCTCGTCGGTGCGCCAGTCGCGCAGGGCCCAGTTGAGCTTTTCCAGCGCGGCGGGGACGTAGCGGCCATCCTGCTTGAAGGTGACGGTGGTCTCCTCCTTGGTATGCATGTGCATGATGGTGATGGTGCGCGTCTCGCCATTGGCGACGGCGTTCTGCGTGCCGCGGATGCCGAGCAGGGAGGCGATCACGGCGAGGCCGAGCGTCGCGACGCGATGGCGGGCTGGCCTGGAGCCGAGACGCAACCAACCCGGAATCGTGGCGTTTATCCTGCCCAATCTGCCTGACCCGTCTCGGTGCCCCCGCCGAAGCGGCGCGTTGAACGTGAACGAACAGTTGCGGAGAAGCGTTAACGACTCGTTAGCAAGCCGTCGAACCCCGCGCCAGGAAATTCTGATTGTGGTTGGCTAAAGGCGGATCGTGGCGAAAAGGCGCCTTTTCCGTGGCGGCTCCTTCATCGACGGGGCTGTCCACGGCGCCTTCCGGCGCCGGGCCGTTTCAGTCCGGCATGGTCGTCCGCGGCGGCGGCGGGTGGCAATTCCGCCGAGCGGACAAGGCTCAACCCTGCTGCTCCAGCGCCTGCCGCACGAGGCGGTGGAAGCCGTAGACGTCGTCGAAGCGCGTGACGTGGCCGTCGGCGCCGATGACGATGGTGTTGTAGACGAGGTGGATCGGCAGCGGCTCGGGCAGGTTGATGCGGCGCTCGCCCTTGCCGATCAGCTTCTTCAGCCGCTCGCTGGTCCAGTCGGGCCCGAGCACCTGGTCGGCCAGGGCGAAGGGATTCTCCACCCGCACGCAGCCATGGCTGAAGGCGCGCTTGTCGGCGCCGAAGAGACGGCGGCTCGGCGTGTCGTGCAGATAGACCGCATGCTCGTTGGGGAACATGAACTTGATCCAGCCGAGCGCGTTGCGCTCGCCCGGCGGCTGGCGCACCGAGATGCCGCCGCCCTTGGTGCGGGTGACGACGTAGCCGCGCTTGGCCGCGTAATCGGGGTCGGCCGCGAGCCCGGGCAGGAATTCCTTCTTCAGGATCGAGGGCGGCACGTACCAGGACGGGTTGACGACGACATGGTCCATCTTGTGTGAGAAGATCGGCGTTGCCGAGCCGGGCTTGCCGATCACCGTGCGGGCGTCGAGGAGCGTGCGGCCGTCGCGGATCACGCGCACGCGCATCTCGGGCACGTTGACCATGATGTGCTTGGCGCCGAGATCGGGCGGCAGCCAGCGCCAGCGCTCCATCTGGGCGATGATGTCCTCTTCGCCGCGGGCCGCGGCCGGCTTGCCGAGCGCGGCGACGGTGCGCTCGCTGAGGATGCCGTTGGCGGGCAGGCCCGCCTTCTTCTGGAAATCGGCCAGAGCCAGCGCGGTCGAGCGGTCGAACACCGAATCGTCGCTCGGGCCGAGGCCGAGGCGGGCGCGCACCAGCGGCACGCGCTCGTCGCGCATGCCGAGCTTGAGCGTCGGCCCGGCCGGGATGCGCACCAGCGGCGTGTCGTCGAGATGCTCGCGCAGCTCGGCGAGCTTGGCCTTGAGGCGGCGGTACTGCTCGTGCGGCGGGTTGTAGGCGGCGAGCACCTTGCCCGCATCGGCGGCGCCGGCGAGCTCGGAGAGCACCTCCGTGGCCGAGGGCAGGTAGAGTGTCGGCGTGATCAGCTTGGAGAGCCGGCGCGGATCGAGGCGGCCGCCGCGCGCGTCGCGGGCGTAGAGCACGGCGAGCGCCGAGAGCCGGACATCGGCGGCGGCGAGCTTGGCCCTGTCGCTCAGCTCGAAGACGGGGAGGGCGTAGTCGGTCGGGCGCAGGCCGTCATCGGCGGCCCGCTCGAGCTGCGCGACGATCTGCTTGCCGGCTGCGGTCCAGCCCTTGGCGTCGATCCAGAACGGCTTGTTCTCGTTGGCCTGGTAGGCGGCGACGATCTCGGCACGCTCGCGCTCGCCGAGGCGGCGGACGGCGACGGCCTCGCTGGCCTGCGCCGCGATGTCGGCCGCGAAGGCGAGGCCCGGCGGCACGGCGATCACCACCTTCGGCAGCTCGGGCGGCGGCGTCAGCGCCTCGATCGTCCGCAGCGGGCCGGGGGCGGCCTCGGCGGGCGGCTGCGCGACCGAGGCCGGCGCGACGGTTTCCGGGACGGGCTGGGCCGGAGCCGCCTGGACGGGCGCGGCCTCGGCCGGGGCGGGGCCCGCCGGCTCGGCCGATTTCGAGGCCGGCACGAGGGCCGGGTCGAGAGCGGGCATCTCGACCGGCGGGATGTCGAGCGCGACCGGCTCGTCTTCGTTCTCGACGGGGGCGGTGGCGTCGATCTCGGCCGTGCCGCGCAGCCTGGCGCCGCTCGCCACGGTGCCGGTGACGATGTCGCTCTCCGGCGCCGGAGCGGCGGCCGCGGCCTGGCCGGGTCCTTCGCCGTCGGGCAGCCTGAGCTGTGGCATCTCGGGCAGCGGCACGCCGGCGGCGGGATCGACGGTGCGAGCGCTTTCGGCCAGCACCGGGGCGCAGCTCAGCATGATGGCCAGGGCGGATGCCGAGGTCAGGTTCGCCCAGTGGCGACGAGGCATAGTCGCTTTCCCGATAAAGGCCGGATCGCGCTCATTCCTGCGTGACTCGGCCGGCTTCGACAAGGTGCGGAGGCGCAACAGCCTCCCGCTTTTCATCCGTCGCGGCTCAGGCCGCATCGGTTTCATCGGACCTGCCCTCGCTTTCGAGCAGCCCGTAATCCTTCAGCTTGCGGTAGAGCGTCGAGCGCCCGATGCCGAGCTTGCGCGAGACCTCGGACATGTGGCCGCGATAGTGCTGCAGGGCGAAGGTGATGATCTCGCGCTCCAGCTCGTCGAGCCGGCGCATGTCGGAGCCGGCGACCAGCTCGAGCGCGTTCGGGTCGCGCACCGGCATGTGGATGATGCGCGGCGGCGCCTCGGCCCGCCCCTCGGCCGGGCCGAGCTGGGCCGGCGCCGCCGGGATCTGGACGTCGTAGCCTTCCATCTGCGCCGCGACCTGCGGGAACTCGGCGAGGCCGAGCTCGGGGCCGTCGGCCAGGACCACGGCGCGGAACATCGCGTTCTCGAGCTGGCGGACATTGCCCGGCCAGTCGTAGCGCACGATCAGCGTCATCGCCTCGTCGGTGATGCCGCCGAGCTTCTTGCCCTCCTCCGCCGCGAAGCGGGCGAGGAAGCCGCGGGCGAGGTCGGGAATGTCCTCGCGACGCTGGCGCAGCGGCGGCAGCGTGATCGGGAAGACGTTGAGGCGGTAATAGAGGTCCTCGCGGAAATCGCCGCGCTTGACCTGGTCGAGCAGGCTCTTGTTGGTGGCGGAGATGACGCGGATGTCGACCCGCACCGATTTCTTGCCGCCGACCGGGTCGACCTCGCTCTCCTGGATGGCACGCAGCAGCTTGACCTGGGCGTCGAGCGGCAATTCGCCGACCTCGTCGAGGAAGAGCGTGCCGCCGTTGGCCTCGACGAACTTGCCGAGATGGCGCTCGGTGGCGCCGGTGAAGGCGCCCTTCTCATGGCCGAACAGGATGGATTCGACGAGGTTGTGCGGAATCGCGCCGCAATTCACCGTGACGAAGGGCTTGCCCCTGCGGTCGCTCGAGCCCTGGATGGCGCGGGCCAGCACCTCCTTGCCGACGCCGGATTCGCCTTCGATCAGGATCGGGATGTTGGATTTCGCCGCCCGCTCGGCCAGCCGGACGACGCGGGCCATGTCCGGGCTCTTGGTGGTGAGGTCGCGGAAGCCGAGCGTGTTGGAGGCGCGGCGCTTGATGTGGCGCAATTCATGTTCGAGGGCGCCGAGCTTCAGAGCGTTCTTGAGCGAGACCTGCAGGCGCTCGGCGCCGACGGGCTTGACCACGAAATCGACCGCCCCGGCGCGCATCGCCGCGACCACGGTCTCGATCGAGCCGTTCGCGGTCTGCACGATGGCGGGCTTGCCGATCTCGCGCTCGCGCAGGGCTGCGAGCACGCCCATGCCGTCCAGCCCCGGCATGTTGAGGTCGAGCACGATGGCGTCGATCGCCTCGCCGTCCGGCCCGGCCAGCAGCGTCACGGCGGCCTGCCCGTCCTCCACCGCGACGACGTCATAGCCGAAGCGCTTGAGCATCGCGTCGAGAAGGCGGCGCTGGACGGGATCGTCGTCGACGACGAGAACGGTGGCGGTCATGACACCTCGAAAGACGGCGCGACGGGACGGCGGGACGATGGCTCCGGGGGAATCGCCTGTTCCGTTCTGGGGCATCGTCGGCCAGAAGGGTTAAGCGGAGTTTAAATCCGCCGCCCCCGGACGATGAGGCGCGCCGCCGAGATTGATCGAGCGGCGGATGCCGGCCTAAGTGATGAGAGGCCCCGAGCGGCGAGACGGAGAGAGCATGCTGTTCCAGACGATGCGAGCCCAGATTGTTCACGGCCAGGCGGCGGCGCAGGGCAGCGGCGCTGCCGTCGACGCGGCGCTGGGCGAACTGCCGGAATGGAATCTGGACGATCTCTATCCCGGCATGGAGTCGGCCGCCTTCAAGGACGATCTCGCCCGGGCCTTCACCGAGGCGCAGGCGCTGGCCGGGCGCTATCGCGGCAAGCTCGCCGAACTGGCCGGCCGGCCCGACGGCAGCGCGCTGCTGGCCGAGGCGGTCCGGGCCTATGAGAGCCTGAGCGATCTGCTCGGCCGGATCGGCGCCTATGCCGGGCTGGTCTATTCCGGCGACACCACCGATCCCAAGCGCGCCAAGTTCTACGGCGACACGCAGGACAAGCTCAACGCGGCGATCACGGAATTGCTGTTCTTCGAGCTCGAGCTCAACCGGATCGAGCCGGAGGTGCTGGCGAAGGTCGCGGGGGAGGCGCCGCTCTCGCACTGGAAGCCCTGGCTCGACGACCTCGCCAAGGACAAGCCGCACCAGCTCGACGACCGGCTGGAGGCGCTGTTCCACGAGAAGTCGATGACGGGCGCCGCCGCCTGGAACCGCCTCTTCGACGAGACCATCGCGGCGCTGCGCTTCGAGCTCGACGGCGAGGAGCTGACGCTGGAGCTGACGCTCAACAAATTGCAGGACGCCGATGGCGAGGTGCGCCGCAAGGCGGCCGAGGCGCTGAGCAAGGTCTTCCGCAAGGAATTGCGGATCTTCGCGCTGATCACCAACACGCTCGCCAAGGACAAGGAGATCTCCGACCGCTGGCGCAAGTTCGAGGACGTCGCGGATTCGCGCCATCTGGCCAATCGGGTCGAGCGCGAGGTGGTGGACGCGCTCGTGTCCGCGGTGCGCGAGGCCTATCCGCGCCTCTCGCATCGCTATTATCGCCTGAAGGCGAAATGGTTCGGCCGCGAGGCGCTGGATTTCTGGGACCGCAACGCGCCGCTGCCGCAGGTCGAGCAGCGCACCATCCCCTGGAACGAGGCGCGCGACACGGTGCTCTCGGCCTATGGCGCCTTCTCGCCGAAGATGGCCGAGATCGCGCGGCGCTTCTTCGACCAGCGCTGGATCGACGCGCCGCCGCGTCCCGGCAAGGCACCGGGCGCCTTCGCGCATCCCACGGTGCCCTCCGCGCACCCCTATGTGCTGCTGAACTACCAGGGCAAGCCGCGCGACGTGATGACGCTGGCGCATGAGCTGGGGCATGGCGTGCACCAGGTGCTGGCGGCGCCGAACGGGGCGCTGATGGCGCCGACGCCGCTGACGCTGGCCGAGACGGCGAGCGTCTTCGGCGAGATGCTGACCTTCCGTCGCCTGCTCGACGGCACGACCGATCCGAAGCAGCGCAAGGCGATGCTGGCGGCGAAGGTCGAGGACATGATCAACACGGTGGTGCGCCAGATCGCCTTCTACTCTTTCGAGCGCAAGGTCCACGAGGCGCGCCGGCAAGGCGAGCTGACCGCCGAGGCGCTATGCGACCTGTGGATGGGCGTGCAGGCCGAGAGCCTGGGGCCGGCGATCCGGCTGTCGAGCGGCTACGAGCCGTATTGGTGCTACATCCCGCACTTCATCCATTCGCCGTTCTACGTCTACGCCTATGCCTTCGGCGACTGCCTGGTGAACTCGCTCTACGGCGTCTACCAGAGCGCGGCGGAGGGCTTCCAGGACCGCTATTTCGCCCTGCTCGCGGCCGGCGGCAGCAAGCCCTATGGCGAATTGCTGCAGCCGTTCGGCCTCGACGCCAAGGACCCCGGCTTCTGGCAGATCGGGCTTCGGATGATCGAGGGGATGATCGTCGAGCTGGAAGGGATGGAGTAGGGCAGCGGCCGCTGCTCGGGCAGTCGGCAGTCGGGAGGCGGAACGCAGGGCAATCGACCGTCGGCTGCCTATTGCCGGCCGCCCCTCTTCAGAACTGCACCCTCAGGCCGAGCTGCGAGACATTCGCGGTATAATCGGCGCCGATCGCCGACGAGTTCAGCATCTCATGGGTGAAGCTGGCGCGGATCGCGAAGGTCCGGGTCAGCTTGTATTCGAGCCGGGCGCCGATATTCGTGTAGTCCTCGCGCAGGCCCTGGCCCTCATATTCTGTGCGGCTGAAATTGGTGAAGCCGGTGATGGTGAAGTTGCGGCGCAGCGCATGGGCGACTTCCAGCGTGGCGCGCCGGACCGTGGTGCCGGAGGAGCCGGCGATGGTGGTGTCGCCGAGCTCGGCGGTGCCGCGCAGGGTCACCGTTGTCAGCGCCGTCGGCGACCAGAGGATCGAGGCGTCGCCGACGAAGCCGCGCAGGTCCTTCAGCCGCCCGTCCTCGTAGCGCCGGTTCTGGTAGCCGCCGGAGACCTCACCGGTCAGTTGCCGGCTGATCTCGAAGGTCGAGCCGAGCCTGGCCGTCATGCCGTCGGAGGAGCGCCGGTAGCCGTTGCTGTCGACGGTCTCGTCGAAATCGCGCCGGTCGATCTCGGCCTGGACGAAGGGCTTGAAGCCGGGCGTGACCTCGTAGGCCGCGCGCAGGCGCAGGCCGTAATCGGTCAGGTTGCGGTCCTTCTGCGAGAGGAGCGCGCCGCTGCTGAGCCGGGCGTCCTCGTAGTCGCTGCGGTCGACCGAGCCGCGCAGCGTGAGCTGCAGCCGGTTGATGTCGTGGGTGACCCCGGCCGAGCCGCCATATTGCCAGACCAGAGGCCGGCCCTGGACATTGGCCGTGAGGTCGGGCGAGCCGGGGCGCTGGGTGTCGAGGTTGAGCCGGCTTTCGAGCAGGATGCGGGTGTCGCGCGAGGCGTCGAGCCTGAGATCGAGATTGCCCTGGGCGTCGGGGCGGGAAGCCTCGCGGTTACGGAAGAAGTCGGTATAGCCGCCGCGCAGCCGCCCGGACAGCTCGTGCACGCGCCAGTCCGACTGCACCGCGAGCTCGCCTTCGTAGCGCCCGAAGGCCGAGCCCTTGGTGCCGGGCGTGGCGCTGCGCTCCGGGTTGGTGTCGTAGCCGAAGAACGGGGTGATCGCCGGCTTCAGCGTGACGCCGCCGACGCGCAGGCCGAGCGCCGCCCAGGGATCCTCCTCGATGGCCGTGCGCCGGCGCGGGGGCGGGGCGGCCGGCATCGGCACGGGCAAGGTGGTCACGGCGGGGGGCGGCGCCCGGAACTGGCGCTGCGTGACGCCGCGCAAGGCCGGAGCCTGCACCGGCACGCTCGCATAGGGCGGCCGGCGCGACGAGATGGCGGAGGCCTGGTCCTGGATGAGCGAGGCGGGGTCGCGGATCGCCTGCGGATCGGCCGAGACGGGCGCCAGCGGGGGATCGGGCGCGGCCGGGGGCTGGGCGATGTAGTCCGGCGTGCCGGTCCGGAGGCCGTTGCGCGGCTGCTGCGCGGCCGCCGGCAGGCCGGCGAGCCCCAGCCCCGCCAGCGCGCAGCCGGATATCAGCAGGGTCTTGACGCGGCCGGACACGGGTTTTGCGGCGCTCCAGAGTGGCAGAAAGTGCCAGCGGCAGGTCACGCGCCCCGGGGAAGGCGCATGGTTAACGGAGTTAGAACGAACAGGGTTAACGACCCGTCAACGCGGCGGCGGCCGGCGCATCGGCGGTGGAAATGCGGCGCCGGCCCGTGCTACAGCGCCGCCATGACCGACGAGATCCGCGCCTCCGCGCTCCGCACCATCGCCACCGAACGGGAGGGGCTCGACACCCTCCATGCGGCGCTCGACAACGGGCTCGGAGACCCCTTCGCCGAGGCGGTGGCGCTGATCCTCGGCGCGAGCGGGCGCGTGATCGTCTCCGGCATGGGCAAGTCCGGCCATGTCGGGCGCAAGCTCGCCGCGACGCTGGCCTCGACCGGCACGCCCGCGCATTTCGTCCATCCGGCCGAGGCCAGCCATGGCGATCTCGGCATGGTGCGGCCCGAGGACGTGGTGATCGCGCTGTCCTGGTCCGGGGAGACGGCGGAGCTTGCCGCGCTCGTCGGCTATACGCGGCGCTTCCGCGTCGGGCTGATCGCCTTCACCGCCAATCCCGAGAGCACGCTGGGCCGGGAGGCCGATGTCGCGCTGATCCTGCCCAAGGCGACGGAAGCCTGCCCGAACGGGCTCGCCCCCACCACTTCGACGACGATGCAGATCGCGCTTGGCGACGCGCTGGCGGTGGCGCTGCTGGAGGCGCGCGGCTTCTCGCGGCAGGATTTCTTCGTCTACCACCCGGGCGGCAAGCTCGGCGCCCAGCTCAAGACGGTCGAGAGCATCATGCATCGCGGCGCGGAGCTGCCGCTGATCGGACTCGACACCGCGCTGCCGGACGTGATCGCGATGATCTCGCAGAAGAGCTTCGGCTGCGCCGTCGTGATGGACCTCGACGGCAGGCTGGCCGGCGTCGTCACCGACGGCGATCTGCGCCGTAAGGCGGCGATGGCGGGCGGAGCCGCGCTCAGGGCGCGCGACATCATGACCGTCAATCCGCGTCGCGTCGGGCCGGAGACGCTCGCCGTCGAGGCGCTGGAGCTGGTCAACCGCCTGCGGATCACGGCGCTGATCGTCGCCGATGCGGAAGAGCGGCCGGTCGGGCTCGTCCATGTCCACGACCTGCTGGCGATGGGCGTGGCGTAACCCGCCCCGCCATGCTCGGGCTCGACCCGGGCATCGCATGACGCTGCCGGTTCCCCGGCCCGCTCAGCCCGAGAGTCCCGGATCGGCGCTGCGCTTGCGGGGCATGGCGCGGGCTCGTGACGGAAGCCTTGCTTCCGGCGCCTTCCTGCCTATCTGAAGCTCCAGGAACTACAGCTTTGGAGGCTGCGATGACGGCGATGCAGAAGCTCGAACGCGTGATGCCGATCGGCGCGCTGGCGGAGCGCACCGGCGTCAAGGTCGAGACCATCCGCTATTACGAGCAGGTCGGGCTCCTGCCGCCGCCGGAGCGCTCCGAGGGCAACCAGCGCCGCTACGGCAGGCGCCATGCCGAGCGCCTCGCCTTCATCAAGCACGCGCGCGACCTCGGCTTCGCGGTCGACAACATCCGCACGCTGCTCAGGCTTTCCGACACGCCCGGCATCGCCTGCGACGAGGCGCATGCGATCTCGGTCGCGCATCTGCAGGAGGTGCGGGACAAGATCGCCCGGCTGCGCTCGCTGGAGACGGAGCTGGAGCGCATCGCCACGACCTGCTCGGGCGGCGTCGCGGCCTGCGACTGCGCCATCATCGAGGCGCTGGCCGACCACCGGCAATGCAGCCACGCCCATCATTGAGGCGGCCGTTGCGACCCGACGCATCGGGGGCGCGTCGCATGGTGCGGCGATCCCGGGTCCGCGCTTCGCTCGGCCCGGCGCGACCCGGCGTTTTCGCCTTGGGGGAGGAGGTTACGGATTTGCTCTCGTTTCCGCGCCGGAAAGCCTTACATAAAGGACATGCCGGGACGGTTCAGCGCCGTCCTCGTTTCGGTTTGGCAAGAGGGCGGGTGATGCCGGTATTGCATGTGTCGGCGGGCTTCCGGCCCGGCGAGGGGAACAAACCCCGATTCTGCCGGAGTCAGCGATTCGGCCTCGCTTCGTTCCGGGCCCGTTCTCGCCGGCCCCGCTCCTGACCCAGTCCACGCCCCCGCCCGGCCAGCCCGGGGCTCCAGCGGAGTCCATGGCGGCCGGACGGGCGAGAAGATCGGCTTCCCGTCTTGCAGCTCTTTCGTTCGTTGCCTCCCGCCGCCCGCGCCAACGGCGTCACCGCCGTGCTCGGGCCGACCAATACCGGCAAGACGCATCTCGCCATCGAGCGCATGATCGCCCACCCGACCGGGATGATCGGCCTGCCGCTGCGGCTCCTGGCGCGCGAGGTCTACAGTCGCGTCGTCGAGAAGGTCGGCCCCGACGCCGTCGCGCTCGTCACCGGCGAGGAGAAGATCAAGCCGGAGCGGCCGCGCTTCTGGGTCTGCACGGTCGAAGCGATGCCGCGCGACCTCGCCGTCGATTTCGTCGCGATCGACGAAGTCCAGCTCGCCGCCGATCTCGACCGCGGCCATGTCTTCACCGACCGCCTGCTCAACCGGCGCGGCCGGGCCGAGACCATGCTGATCGGCGCCGCGACCATGCGCCCGCTGATCGAGCAGTTGATGCCGGGCGTCAACGTGGTCACGCGCCCGCGCCTCTCCGAGCTGGCCTTTTCAGGCGACCGCAAGATCACCCGCCTGCCGCCGCGCTCGGCCATCGTCGCCTTCTCGGTCGAGGAGGTCTATGCCATCGCCGAACTGATCCGCCGGCAGAAGGGCGGGGCGGCCGTGGTGCTGGGGGCGCTCTCGCCGCGGACCCGCAACGCCCAGGTCGAGATCTACCAGTCCGGCGACGTCGACTATCTGGTCGCGACCGACGCCATCGGCATGGGCCTCAATCTCGACGTCAATCACATCGCCTTCGCCGCGGACAGGAAGTTCGACGGGCATCATTACCGCAAGCTCAACCCGGCCGAGTTCGGGCAGATCGCCGGCCGCGCCGGGCGGCATCTGCGCGACGGCACCTTCGGCACCAGCGGGCGCTGCCCGCCCTTCGATGCCGAGCTGGTCGAGGCGATCGAGAATCACCGCTTCGAGCCGATCCGCCAGATGCAGTGGCGCAATTCCGATCTCGACCTGCGCTCGGTCGCCGGGCTCATCGACACGCTCAATCTCCAGCCGGCGGAGCAGGGCCTGACGCGGGCGCTGATCGCCGAGGACATGACCACGCTGGAGGTGCTGGCGCGGGACCCCGACATCGCCGCCCTGGCCAGGGGCCGGGCGGCGGTCGAGCGGCTCTGGGAGGTCTGCGGCCTGCCCGATTACCGCAAGATCTCGCCGATGCAGCACGCCGATCTGGCGACGACGCTCTATCTCAGGCTGATGCGCCATGGCCGGCTCGATGCCGACTGGTATGCCGCCCAGCTCGCCTCGCTCGACCGCACCGACGGCGAGATCGACACCCTGTCCGCGCGGATCGCGCAGGTCAGGACTTGGACTTATGTCGCCAACCGTCCCGACTGGTTGCCCGATCCTGAGCATTGGCAGGGCATGGCGCGTCTTGTAGAGGACAAGCTGTCGGACGCTCTGCACGAGCGCCTGGCCCACCGATTTGTCGATCGGCGCACCAGTGTCCTGATGCGCCGCTTGCGGGAGAATGCGATGTTGGAGGCTGAGGTCACCGCGACGGGCGACGTGCTCGTCGAGGGCCAGCATGTGGGGATGCTGCAGGGCTTCCGTTTCACGGCGGACCCGAAGGCGGGCGGGTCGGAGGTCAAGGCCCTCAACCTCGCGGCGATGAAGGCGCTCGGCTCCGAGATCGAAGCGCGGGCCGCGCGCGTCGTGCTGGCCGGTGACGATGCCTTCCTGCTCTCGCATGACGGGCTGGTGCGCTGGACCGGCGAGCCGGTGGCCCGGCTGACCGCCGGCGAGAAGGTGCTGGAGCCGCGGCTGCGTCTGCTGGTGGAGGAGCATCTCACCGGCGCGGCGCGCGAGCAGGTCGAGGCCCGGCTCGCGCTCTGGCTGAAGAACCACATCACCCGCCTGCTCGGCGCCATCCAGATTCTCGAGGCGGCCGAGAGCGTCACCGGCATCGCCCGCGGCATCGCCTATCAGGCGGCCGAGGCGCTCGGCGTGCTGGAGCGCGCCAAGGTCGGCGAGGAGATGAAGGCGCTCGATCAGGAGGGCCGTGCCGCGCTGCGCCAGCTCGGCATCCGCTTCGGCGCCTTCCACATCTACATGCCGGCCCTGCTGAAGCCGGCGCCGCGCGCGCTCGCCGCCCAGCTCTGGGCGCTGAAGCATGGCGGGCCGGAGACGGCCGGGCTCGACGACATCGCGCATCTGGCGGCCTCGGGCCGCACCTCCTTCCCGGTCGACAAGGCCGTGCCGAAGGGGCTCTACCGCGCCGCCGGCTACCGCGTCTGCGGCGAGCGGGCGGTGCGCGTCGACATCCTCGAGCGCCTCGCCGACCTGATCCGCCCGGCGATCGCCTACCGCCCCGGCGTGACGCAAGGGGTGCCGCCGGCCGGGGCCGCCGATCAGGACGGCTTCGTCGCCACCGGCGCGATGACCTCGCTCGTCGGCTGCGCCGGCGAGGATTTCGCTTCGATCCTGCGCTCGCTCGGCTATGTCTCGGTGAAGCGCCCCGGCCCGGCGATCACCGTCCCGCTCGCCCCGCCCCCGGCCGCGACCGAGCCGGCCAAACCGGTCGAGACCAAGCCGGACGAGACGGGTGTGGACGCCGTGCCCGCAGAAGCCGCGGCCGAGGAGGCCGGGCAGGCCGATTCCGTCGGGGCCGCCGAAGCGGCCCCGGACGCGCCTGCCGCGGTCGAGCCGGCCGCAGTCCCGAGCGAGGAGACGGTGCCGGAGGTCGAAGCCCCGGCCGCCGACGCGCCCGTTGCCGCGGCGGCGGATGCGCCGGCCGCGACGGACGCCGCGCGCGGACAGGCCGGCGAGCCGGTTTCGGCCGATGTCCTTCCCGCTCCGCAGGACGAGCCGGCGGCGGAAGCCGCCTCCGCCGAGACGGCCGTGGCGGAAGCGCCCGCCGCCGAGGCCGCACCGGCCGAGCCCGAGCTGATCGAGGTCTGGCGGCCGCATCGCCATCAGGGCGGGCGCCGGCCGGAGCATGGCCAGCGCGGCCGGCATGACGGCAATCGCCGCGAAGGCGAGCGCCGTGGCGGCGACCGCGCGCAGCGCGACGGCCGTCCCGGGGGCCCGCGCCGCGACGGCCGCCCCGACAACCGCCCGGCCGCCGCGGCCGGGGAGGGAGCTGCGGTCCAGCGTCAGGAGCGGCCGCGCCGCGACGACCAGCCGCGGCAGGGCAGGCCCGAGGGCGGCCGCGGCCCGCGGCCCGATTTCAAGCGCGACGGCCGTCCCGGCGGCCCGCGCCGCGAGGAGCGGGGGGCGGAGCGCTTCCAGCAGCCGCAGCGCCCGCGCCCGGCCAATCGCGAGCCGGACCCGGATTCGCCCTTCGCCAAGCTCGCGGCGCTCAAGGCGCAGTTGGAAGGCAGCAAGAGCTGAGCCCCGGGGAGGCGCCGGCCGTTGCAGGATGACCGTCAACGCCTCGACAAATGGCTCTGGTTCGCGCGCTTCGCCCGGACGCGCCCCATGGCCGTGCGGCTGGTGGATGACGGCCATGTCCGCATCGCGGGGCGGCGCGCCGGGAACCCGGCGCAGGGGATCAAGATCGGCGATGTGCTGACCATCGCCCTGCCGCATGCCACCGTCGTGGTGCGGATCCAGGCCTTCGCCGAACGCCGCGGCCCCTTCGCCACGGCCCGCCTGCTCTATGAGCGCCTGGACGGCGGGGGCGACGATACGGCCCTTGCGGAGGGCGACAGCGGCGACTAAATCCGGTCGCTGCCGTCCCTGCCGCCGGTATGCGGCGCTGCGGCGAACGGATTTCCCCGAGTGGTTGCCTGACGGGCGCAGAGTTCCGCGGCGCCCGGTGAAAACACCCTTGAAACCTGCGCGCGTCGGAGGTTTATGAGGTTGTTTAGAAGCATTGGAAGGGCCGGCCCATGACCTATGTGGTCACCGAGAACTGCATCAAGTGCAAGTACATGGACTGCGTCGAGGTCTGCCCGGTCGACTGTTTCTACGAAGGCGAGAACATGCTCGTCATCCATCCCGACGAATGCATCGACTGCGGCGTCTGCGAGCCGGAATGCCCGGCCGAGGCGATCAAGCCCGACACCGAGCCGGGGCTCGAGAGCTGGCTCCAGCTCAACGGGAAATACGCCAGTAGCTGGCCGAACATCTCGCAGAAGAAGGAGCCGCCCGCCGACGCGAAGGCGTTCGACGGCGTTCCCGACAAGCTCGCCATGTTCTCGCCGGAGCCGGGCGAGGGCGACTGAGCCGCGCCGCCGCCGCCAGCGTACCAGACCCGCACCGACCGGGACCGCGCTCGGCGCGGCCGCAGGCGGCTGCCTGCGGGAACCTTTGATTCGGCGTGTTTTTTGTGCTATACGCAAGCTCAGTCGAATTCGTTCCGCATGCCCCTGCGAGGTTCCCACAAAACGGGGCGTCCCCAGAGACGACGAACAGCACCGGACCCGGCGGCCCTTGCGTCGGGAGCATTTCGTTGTTCGCGTCGGTGGACGAGATGAACCAATCGACTGAGGGAGCGTGAAGCGCCGCGTCAACGCGTCGCGTCAGGCAGTGTCTCCGGCCATCCGGACGGGGACGGATCATCGCGTGCCCGCCCCGGCGGGCCGGTCAGGAGTCGTAACGGCATGTCCACTGTGAAGAAAGCTGCTGTGCGCCAGGGATTCAAGACGGGCGAGTACGTCGTCTATCCGTCTCATGGCGTCGGCCAGATCACGGCGATCGAGGAGCAGGAAGTCGCGGGCTTCAAGCTCGAGCTGTTCGTGGTTTCTTTCTCCAAGGACAAGATGACCCTGCGCGTCCCCACCGCCAAGGCCGCCAGCGTCGGCCTGCGCAAGCTCGCCGATGGCGAGGCCGTCGCCAAGGCGCTGGCCACGCTGACCGGCCGCGCCCGCGTCAAGCGCACCATGTGGTCGCGCCGCGCGCAGGAATACGAGGCCAAGATCAATTCCGGCGACCTCGTCGCCATCGCCGAGGTGGTGCGCGATCTCTATCGCTCCGAGGCGCAGCCCGAGCAGTCCTATTCCGAGCGTCAGCTCTATGAGGCCGCGCTCGACCGCATGGTCCGCGAGATCGCCGTCGTCGACGACGTGACCGAGATCGAGGCGCTCAAGAAGATCGAAGGCCAGCTCGCCAAGTCGCCGCGCCGCGCCGGCAAGGCCGAGGCCGCCGAGGAATCCGATCTCGAAGGCGACAATGACGACCTGCAGGAAGAGGCTGCCTGAGCGGCTCCTTCGCGGTCCCGAAATGCAGAACCCGGCGGGCGACCGCCGGGTTTTTCGTTTGCGGGCCCCTGTTTTGCCGCGCCTCTGTTTCGCCGGCGGCTCTCCCGGCCCCTATTCGCCGATGACCTTGTAGCGTCGTCCGGGCGTCAGCGCGGCGTCGCGATCGAGCCCGTTGAGGAGCTGGAACAGCTCGACCGGCCGGTCCTGCTCCGGCATGTGTTCCGCCATGCTCGCCACGGTGTCGCCGGCGTTGGCTGCAACGATGCGGATGCGCAGCGGCCGGGCGGCCTGGGCCTCCGCCGGCGTCAGGGTCCTGAAGCTGTCGACGATGCTGCGCATCTGCCGCTCGGGGTCGCTGCTGCCGCGGGCGGCCAGGATGAAGCGGTAGACCCGGTCGCCGAACTGCACGGCCGCCAGGCGGAACATCCAGTCCGTCCCCTTGCCATGGGCGGTGACGGCGGGCTGACCGCCCATCTCGGTCTTCTCGATGCCGGTCGTCGCGACGCCCTCGATCCAGCCGGCCGCGACGTAGGATTCCAGCGTCTGGTCGGACTTCAGCTTGACCGAGTCGAAGCGCAGCGCCTGGGCGCCATTGGCGCTCACCCCGATGACCATGTCCTGCGCCGCCTCGAGGCTGAAGCCTTCCGGGGCGGTGAAGGCGATGCGCAGCGTGCTGTTGACGTAGCGCCGCCCGCGGGCCACGCCGTCGCGCGGATCCTCGCCATAGGCGAGGCCCTCGATGGCGTTGAGCCAGCTTCCGGCGTCGTGCTCGCCGAGGCCCGGCGCGGCGATCTGCCGGGCGGCGGTGGTCACGGCGGCGATGCGCTCCGGCGTCTGCGGATGGGTGGCGAGCATGTCGAGGCGCTTGTCCTCGGCGCTCTGGTTCTGGCCGGCGGCGCGGAAGGCGGTGTTGCGGCCGAGCGTGGTCAGGAAGCGGCTCGCGCCATAAGGATCGTAGCCGGCGCGCGCGAGGCTGGTGACGCTGATGCGGTCGGCCTCGAATTCCTGCTGGCGCGAGAAGCGGGCGAGCGACAGCTTCGAGCCCGCCAGGACGGCGGCGCCCTGCGTCGGATTCTTCAGCACCTGCGAGGCGACCTGGCTGACCAGCGCCGATTCGGCCTCCTTCTCGGCGCGCTGCGCGGCGTGCTGGGCGGTGACATGGCCGATCTCATGGGCCAGGACCGAGGCGATCTCGGAGGTGTCGTTGGCCAGCGCCAGCAATCCGCGCGTGACGTAGAGCCGGCCATTGGGCAGGGCGAAGGCGTTGACGGCCGGCGAGTTCAGGATGGTGATCTCGTAGGCGCCGATCTGGCCGTCGCTGGTCCGGGCCAGGCGCTTGACGATCTCGTCGAGCGCGGCGCGGGTGCGCGGCGCGCGGTATTCGCCGCCGAAGGCCGCCAGGAGCCGCTGATGCTCCTGGTCGGCGGCGCGCTGGACCGTGGTGATGGGCGGCGCGATCTCGCCGTCATGAGCGGCGTTGCCGGGCAGCAGCGAGGTCTGGTCGCCCAGGCAGCCGGCGAGCAGCAGGGCCGGCAGGGCCAGGGCGGCCAGCCGTCTTCCCCGTGGCGCGAACCATATTGGCCAGGCTTCCCGCATCCCTCAGTCGATCAGTTCCAGGGCGGCGCGCGAGGAGACTTCGAGCAGAAGCCCGTTGCGGCCGCCGAGCACGCCATAGGCGCGCAAGCGTTTACCGCCGAGCCCGGCCGCGGTCCAGCCCGCGGCCTTCAACTCCCGCCAGAGCTTGCGCGGCAGGACGATGGCGGCCGCCTCCGCCGGACGGCGGGAGAAGTTCAGATAGGTCCGCTGCGCGCGTTCGCCGACGGATGCGATCCGGCCTTCGAGCACGATGTAACGCCCCTCCTGTTCCTTCACGGCGGCGAGATCATGGCCGTCAACGGCCGGCGGGGCCAAAGGTTGCGAGGCCGAGGTGAACTTTGTCTGAACGGGACCGGCACCCGGACGGCATGCCGCAGCCTGCCCTTCGGGCATGGCGAGGGCGGCGCCGCTCGCCTGCAGCAGCGCTGCGACATCCTGGCGGCTTCCGCCCGGAGCGGCCTCGAGGAAGAGCCGGGCGGGCCAGCGGCCCCAGCGATCCTTCTCGCCGGTGACGGCGAGGAGCAGGTCCCGGCCGATGAACGGCGCGAGGCCCGCCCGGAAGCGCATCTCCTCGGCCGTGTCCTGGCGGGGCGCCAGGCCGATCAGCCGCAAGGGGCGGCCATCGGCCAGCAGCGGATCCCCCGCCGCATCCAGGCCCGAAAGGCGCGCGGGAACGGCCTCCGCCGCATCGTCGCGGCAAGGCTCGGCCGCCGAGCCGGCGGATAGAGGCGCCCCCAGGACCGACAGGGCGAGAAGGACCCGTCTCACCATCATCGCGATATCCTACAGGAAGCGTCGCGGCTGCGGGTAGCTCGATGGCCGAGCGACTGGCTTTCAGATGGTGACGGGGAGAAAGAGCGATTCTCGGGCTCTGGCGGTTCAAGCGTAGGGCCAGGCCGTCAAAGCACCCCTTCTTCGATGAGGGCGGCGATTTCCGCCTCCGAATAACCGAGCATGGTCGACAGGATCATGGCGTTGTCCTCGCCATAGCAGGGGGCGCCGCGGCCGATCGGACCGCCCGCATGGGACGGCGTGGCGGCGAGCTTGACCGGAAATTCCGGCACCGGCCAGCGGCCGATCTTGGTGCCGGTCACCTCGGTCATCCAGTTCAGCGCCGCCAGTTGCGGATCGTGATCGCAGCGGTCCTGCGCCGTCTGGCACGGCCCTGCCGCGACGCCGGCGCGCTGCAGCCGTTGCATGGCATCCTCCGCCGTGACGGTGCGGGTCCATTCCGTTACCGCCGCATCCAGCGCGTCCTGATGATGCAGCCGGTCGGCGAGGGTGCGGAAGCGGGGATCCTCCCGCAGAGATTGCAGTCCGGATACGGTCGTGAATGCCTGCCATTCAAATTCGTCGAAACAGGAGATCGCGATCCAGCGGTCCTCGCCGAGGCAGCGATAGGCGCCGTGCGGGGCCGCCGGCTTGTAGGGCGAGCGATTGCCGATGCGCTGCCAGGCCCGTTCGTTCGCGGACCAGTCGAGCACGGGCACCGCCGTCTGGAAGATGCCGGCCTCGCATTGGGAGGAATCGATCCACTGGCCCTCGCCGGTCCGCTCGCGATGATAGAGCGCGCCGAGGATGGCGAGCGCGAAGCCATGGGCGCCGGCCCAGTCCAGATAGGAATAGCCCCAGCCGGCCGGCATCGCGGGCTCGGGCAGGCCCGACATGTCGGTCGTGCCGGCGAAGGAGGCGGCCACGGGGCCGACGGTGCGGAAGCGGCCGTATTTGCCGATGCTGCCCATGCCCGATTGCTGGATGTAGATGATGTCGGGGCGGATCGCCTTCAGCACCTCGTAGCCGAGCCCGAGCCGTTCGAGGACGCCGGGAGAGAAACCCTCGGCGACCACGTCCGAGACGCGGATCAGGTCCTTGGCGATGGCGAGGCCCTTCGGATGGCGGATGTTGAGCGAGAGCCCGCGCTTGCCGGTGTTCTTGTTGTTGAACTGGCCGCCCATATCGGAATCGGTGACGCCGGGCAGGGGCGCCGTCGCGGCCTCGCGTGCCGCCCGGCCGCCGATCGGGGCCATGGCGGCCAGGCGCGTATCGGGATTGGCCTTCCATTCGACCTTGAGGCTTTCCGCGCCGAGCGAGGCGAGGAAGCGGGTTCCGCCGGCCGAGGCCAGGAACCAGGAGAAGTCGAAGATGCGGACACCTTGGAGCGGGAAGGGCTTGCCGTGGGGGGAGAGGGTCTGCGCTGGCGCGGAATCGGAGCGGACCTGCGCGAAGATGGGCGTTTCCTCATGGCGGGAGGCCGAGCTTGCGGCAAGGACCGCCTGTGTATGCTCCCCGATATGGGGGGCGCGCGTGCCGGGCTGCCAGGAGGTCGCCGTGCTCAGCCATTTACTGGTGGGGTAGCGGAAGCTGCGGCCGAGTTCCGGATGCTCGATGTCGGTGAAGGCCTGCCGCGACAGCCAGTGCTCGTCGATCGCGTTCTCATGCGGCTTGCGGACCGGGGCCCAGAGCAGCCCGGCGGTCTGCGCTTCCCGCCAGGGCACATCCGCGTAGCGATAGGAGCGCACGAAGCGCTGGATGACGTCGAGCGTGTGGTTGCTGGCCTCGTCGCTATCGGTCGAGCCGGGGATGCTGCGGGCGGTGAGGTCTGCTCCCTCGGCCGGCGGCTTCAGGTCGGCGGCCATGCCGTAGCTGTCGAGGAACGGCACGAGCTGCAGCTTGTCCTTGGCCGAGACTCCCCAGCTCATCACCCAGCGGCCATCCTTGGTGTAGCTGACATTGGGCGTGCGATTGGGCTTCTCGACGGCATGGCGCGCCGTCTGGCGGAAGAGCGGTGCCCGCCGCATCACCCAGGACATCAGGTCGAGCTCGGTGTTCTTGGAGACCGCCTCGTGGACGGCCACCGAGACGTCCTGTCCCTCGCCGTTGCGCAGCCGATGCAGCAAGGCTGCCGCGATGCCGATGGCGAGCTGCTCTCCGGCGATGTGATAGGCGTGCCAGAGCTGGGGTGCGATGGGCGGCAGGTCATAGCCGTCCGGGGCGGCGTCGTAGCCGCAGTTCATCATGATGCCGCCAAGGGCCAGATGCACCAGGTCCGAACCCTTGAAATCCTTCCAGGGGCCGGTGTCGCCGAAAGGCGTGATCTGCGCCGTGACGAGCCGCGGGAAACGGCTGTTCAGTTCGGCGAGCGCGATGCCGAAGGTCGAGAGCAGGCGGCCGCCATCGCTGACGAGGAGGACGTCGGCGCCGGCGATCAGCGACAGCACAGCCTCCGCGTTCGGCGCGACCACCGATTTCTTGCCGCGGTTATAGGCCCAGAAATGCAGGGAGGCTTCGGGATCGGGCTTGTCGTCGAGGAAGGGGCCGAAGCGGCGTGTCGGCGAGCCTTCCAGAGGCTCGATCTTGATGACCTCCGCGCCCAGACCCATCAGGAGAAGGCCGCAATATTCCCCCAGCTCGTCGGCGCTCTCGACGACGCGCAGCCCGGCGAACATGCCCGGCTTGAGAGCCTGCCCGTCCGCTTCCTTCATAGCCATGGTCTTCTCCCTGCCGGCGGGCTCATCGTCCCGCCCGTCCTTGCCTGCCGCCTTCCGCGAGCGTGGCATGTTCCTTCCGCTCCGGCGCTGCCGGCTGCTCCCGGGCGCGGCGTCTTCAGGATGGCGGGTGCTCTTCCGGGGGACGTCGCTCTTCCCGCGAGGTCATGCCGCCGGCGGGGCGGAAAGCTTCACCTTCGGAATGCTGCCCTGCTCCGCGTCGGGCTCGTAGCAGATCGTCACCTCGCGCCCGATCCAGCCGCCTTCCGGCTCCGGGCCGACCAGGTTGCTGATCACCAGGGGGCCTTCGGCGAGCTGCACCGCGACGACGTTGTAGGGAGGCTTGTAGTTGTCGAAATACTGACGGTGAAACACCACCCAGGAGATGATCTTCCCCTTGCCCGAGAGGGGCTTCCAGCTCGCCGACATCCCCACGCAATGCGGGCAGCAGGGCCCCGGCGGATAGCGGTATTGCGAACAGTCGTCGCATTGCTGGAGTGCCCAACGCTGCGCGCGGATGCTCTCCCACATCGGCTCATCGTAGAACTGGATGAACGCTCGCGAATTCGCCATGGCGCGCCTCACCGACCGTAGATGATGGAGACGGCCTTGCCGGCGACGTCCGAATTGTAGTGCACGAAGCGGCAATCCTCGACCTGCCGGGCGCCGCATTCGCCCCGCACCTGCCGCACCGCCTCGACCTGGTGGTTCCAGCCCTGCATGTAGGTTTCGGAGAGATGCCCGCCGGCGGTGTTGACCGGCAGCTTGCCCTTCAGCGAGATGCCGTCCTCGCGCATGAACCGGCCGGCCTCGCCGGAGCGGCAATAGCCGTAGCCTTCGAGCGCGAAGGGGACATGGCAGGAGAAGCTGTCGTAGATCTGGACGGCGTCCATGTCCTCCGGACCAAGCCCGGACATATTGAAGACCTGGCTCGCGCAGGCCTCCTGGGCGGGACGGTAGAAGTCCAGCAGGCGCGGTTCGAGGCTGGTCGCGCCGCGGTTGAGGTCGAAGCGGCCGACGCCATGGATCAGGACCGGCGGCTTCTTGGCGATGCGCTTCGCCCGCTCGGCCGAGGTCACGATCAGGGCGACGCCGCCATCGTTGATCAGGCAGTAGTCGAAGAGGTGCAGCGGCTCGCAGATATAGCGCGAGTCGAGATAGTCCTGCAGCGTGATCGGCTTGCGCATCAGGGCATGGGGCGTGAGGCTCGCCGCCAGGCGCTGGGCCACGGCCACTTCGCCGAGCTCGGCCTCCGTGATGCCGGTCACCTCCATGAAGCGGCGGAACATCATCGCGTAGAGCGCGCCCTGCGAGGTGTAGCCCCAGGGGGCATGGTAGACATAGGACAGGAAGAGGTTGCCGCCCATCGCTTCCGGCCCGCCATACTGGACGGCGGCCGAGCGCTGGTCGTTGCCGTAGATCAGCGCGACGGTTTCCGCGAGGCCGGCCTTGATGGCGGCGCAGGCCTCGATCACGGCGAGCATCGCATCGGCCTGCGAACCCCAGCGCGGGTTGATGCCGAGGACCTCGCCGACGCGCTCATAGGCGACGGTGGGGCCGACGATCAGCCCGTCGATGTCGTTGCGGGTCAGCCCCGCATCGGCCAGCGCCGCGCGGAAGGCGATCGCGGCATAGCCATAGGAGTCATGCGGCTTCTCGCCGGCGCGGACCCTCGCATGGTCCGAAACATAGTCGCTCTGGCCGACGCCGATCACGGCGCCGACCTTGGCCAGATTGCCGGTCGTCATTCCAGGACACCTTCCGCCCGCAGGGCACTGATCCGTTCGGGCGCATAGCCGAGCACCTCGGCCAGGACCTCCTCCGTATGCTCGCCGATGAGCGGCGGCCGCTTCAGCGACACGCGCTCGCCGTCGAGGAGGAAAGGCGGGGAGGTGAAGCGGGCTTCGCCGATCTCGGGATGGTCGACGGTCTGCCAATAGCCGCGATGGCGCAACTGCGGGTCTTCGTCCATCAGGTAGCGGCAGCTCGCGACCAGGCCGGCCGGAACGCCGCGCGCCTGCAGCGCCTGCATGACGGAGACCGGATCGCGCGCGGCCGTCCAGGCGGCGACGGCGGCTTCGACGCGCTCAATCTGGGCGAGGCGGCCTTTCGCGGTGGCCAGCGTCGGGTCTGACGCCAGTTCACGGTCTCCGATGACCTCGCAGAGCGCCGCCCACTGGCTGTCCTTCAGCACCGTGATCGCGCACCACTCATCCTCGCCGGCGCAGCGGAAGATGTTGTGCGGGGCGAAATGGGGCGAGCGATTGCCCAGCCGCTCGCGCTCGACGCCGGTGACGGCGTGCTCGACATAGGCGAGGCCCATGCAGTTGATGGTCGACTCGACCTGGGAGAGGTCGATCTTCATGCCCTTGCCCGTCGCGCGCTTGTAGCGCAGCGCCGCCATCACGGCGAAAGCCGCGTGATAGGGGTTCGCCGCATGGTCGGGAAAATGGGTGCCGGGGCCGATGGGGCCTTCGCCCTCGTAGCCGGTCTGCCACATCAGCCCGGTCACGGCGCTGATCGTCATGCCGACGCCGAGCAGGTTCGCGAGCGGGCCGTCCTCGCCATACATCGGCATGGCCAGGTAGATGATGTCGGGCTTGATCGCCTTGACGTCCTCATAGCCGAAGCCGAGCCTCTCCATGGCGCCGGGGCCGAAATTATTGCTGATCACATCCGACTGCCGGATGATGTCGTAGAGCGTCTCGCGGCTCTGCCCGTTCTTGAGATTGATCGCGACGCTGCGCTTGCCCGTGTTGCGGGAGGCGAAGTAGCCGCTGCGGTTGATGCCGTAGACGCCGTCCTTGAACGGGCCGCCGACTCGCACCGGGTCGGGCCGGGAGACGCCTTCGATCTTCAGGATCTCGGCACCGAAATCGCTGAAGAGCTTGGTCGAGAACGGGCCGGCTCCGGCCCAGGTGAAATCCGCGAAGCGGATGCCCTTGAGGAAATCGGGTTGCATGAGGGCTGCCTCTAGCGATGCGCGATCTTCGAGCTGGCGCGCCCGAGGATGTCTTCGTCGTGCTCGCCGAGAGCGGGTGCGCCGCGGTCGATCCGCCAGACCGGTTCGGACAGCCGATACGGCGCGCCGGGGAAGGAGACCTCGCGCCCGAGACCCGGCATCGCGACCTTCTGGAAGTAGCGGCGGAAGACGAGCTGCGGGTCGGTGTGCAGGTCGGCGATGCGGCTGACGGGCGCCATCACGATCTTGCGGCGCAAGGCTTCGGCGCCGAGCTCGGCCTTGGTCTTGTCGGCGATGAAACGTTCGAACAATGCGCGGAACTCCGCCCGCATCGGTGCCTGCGCCCGCGTCGGCCGGTCGGCCCAGTCGGGTTCGCGCAGCCGCGCCAGCCCGTCGAAGCCCTCCTCCTCCATCCATTTCAGCAGGCCCGACCAGGAGGCGCTCAGCGCCAGGGGGGCTGCCAGGAAGACATAGCCATCCTTGCAGGTGAAGGCGCTCTCCGTCGCATCGCGGATCCCTTCGCCGCCGCGCGCCAGGATGCGGTTCTCGAGATCGTAGACTTGGACCGCGTTCTGCAGCGAATGGGCGATGCATTCCTGCGCGGAGATGTCGAGCACATGGCTGCCCCCGCTGCGCTCGCTGTCCCAGAGCGCGATGGCCGTTGCCGCGGCTGTGTAGAGGGAGGTCACGAAGAGGCTTTGCCGCGCGGGCAGCGCCAAGGGCGTCCTGCCCGGCTCGCCGGAGAGATAGGCGATGCCGCCGAGCGCCTGGACGACCAGATCGGATCCGGTGAAGCCGCTATAAGGGCCGTCCGTGCCGAAATAGGAGACGACCGTCACGACCCTGTGCCCGGGAACGGCGATCAGCTCGGCGACGAGGTCCGGCTCGTCCGGGCCGGGCTCGCAGATCACGATCTGGGCGCTGGCGACGAGGTCCTCGAAGACGGCGCGGCCGGAAGGGGTCTTCCGGTCGATGACGATGCTCTTCTTGTTGAGGTTCAGGAAAGCGAACTGCACGCCGGTGGCGGTCGCCTGCTCGGAGCCACCCGTCGCGGCCGGGACCGGGCGATCCGGCCCGCCTTGAGGCGGCTCGATGCGGATGACCTCGGCGCCGAGGTCGGCGAAGAGGCGCGCGGCATAAAGGCCCAGTTCCCGGGTGAGGTCGATGATGCGGGTTCCGCCGTAGGGGCGTACCTGAGACATGTCCATTCCTTGCCACCCGACTTGCCGCGAGGGCGCCGAGCCGTGAGGGGTCGGCCCCGGAGTCGCTCTCGCTCTGGGCAAAAGAATGCATCATATAAAAAGCAAATGCAACCCTGCCGCGACCTTGCCCGGGCTCGCGCGTTGCGGCGCGCAGGCGAAGAATCGCAGGGCGGGGCGGTCGGCCCAGCGGTTATCGTGACGCTGAGGGTGGAGGGTTGGCTCCCACAGGGGAGCGAGGCCGGAACGATGCCGCCCAGCCCGTGATCCTGATTCCGTGAGAAAGCCGCTCGCCTTGGGAGCGGAACGACGGCCCGCCGCCGATATGCGGCGCCGGCAGCGGTCGCCTAGCCGGCCTTCGGGAGGTTGGCGGCGCGCCAGCCGTTGCGGATATGCTCCACCATGGCTTCGACGGCGCCTTCATGGTCGCCCTGCGTGGCCTTTTGAAGGAAGCTTTCGTGCTCGGCCCGCATCCTCGTCGGCCGCTCACGCTTGATGTCCTGCAGGGTGAAGGGATACTTCGCCCAGAGCACGCGCACGAAATGCAATGTCTGCGGCCGCTCGGCCAGCTCATAGAGGCGGAAATGGAAGCGGACATTGGCTGTCCGGACCGCTTGCAGGTCTTCGGCCTCGATGGCTTTCGCGAGGCTGCGCTGGATCTCGTTCAGCTCCTCGAGCTTGTCGGCTGACAGCTTGGAAAGCGCCTTGGCGGTCAGCTCCCGCTCGAGCATCAGCCGCAGCTCGAAGATTTCCCCGAGCTGCTCGGGCACCAGCTCGGGGACGACGAGGCCCTTGTGCCGCACGCCCTTGATGTAGCCTTCCGCTTCGAGCGTCAGCAGCGCCTCGCGCACCGGCGTGATCGAGACCCCGAGCTGCTCGGCCAGCTCGGCCTGCTTGAGCTTCGCGCCGCGATCGTAATAGCCGACGATGATGCGTTCGCGGAGGATGTCGCTGACCCAGTCCTGCTTGGTCTCGAATGTCATGGGTATGCTCGCTAAGGTCGTAGCCCGCGTCGAATCCCGACGGAAGGCTGAATCTGGCGGACCATGTCATCTGTCGATTGGAAGGGCAATCGCGTTTGCACAATGCAATGCAGCCGCTCCGACCTCCGAGATTACCCGATGCTCTCCAGCATATGGCGGGCCGCGATCATGCCGGGATCGTCGAGTCCGCGCGATCTTTCGGCGAAGATGCGTGCCCGCCCGATTCTATTCTCGCGTCCGCGGAAATCGGCGATCGCGGCCTCCAGCGCGGCCTTCGCCGCCGACAATCGGCCTTCAGGCCCGGTTCCCTCCAGCCCGAGCCGGACGGCCTCGATCGCATCGAGCACCGTCTTGTCGCCGAGCCTGGCGCCGCCGCGCGCCGAAAGGGCATCGCGCACCGCCGCCAGCAGGCCCGGCCATTCCGCATCGCCGATTTGGTTCTTGCCTGCCGTTTCCTTGGTCAGCGTCATGAAAGCGACCGCCAGCAGCGTGCCCAGGCTCGAGCCCGAAGCCTTGGTGCAGGCGATGGCGCAGGCCTTGAAGATGCCGGGAATATCGGCGGGCGGCGGCGCGATGGCCTTGCGGATATTGGCGGCGCATTTGGAGAGCGTGGCGCCAAGGTCGCCGTCGCCGAGCTGTCCGTCGAGAGCGTTGAGCTCGGGCGCCGCGAGCTCCATGCGGTCCGCCCAGCGTCCCAGCGCCTCGACCAGCATGCGGGAATCCGTGCTCATGGCACGCTCCAGAACGGGCAGTCGGCCGGGGCGTCCAGCAGGGCCTCCAGCTCGGAGTCGAGTCTCAGCACGGTGAGCGAGGCGCCGGCCATCTCCATCGAGGTCACGTAGCGTCCGATGAGGGGCCGCACGACCGTGACGCCCTTGGCGGCGAGTTCGCGCGCCACATGGCGGTAGAGGATGTAGAGTTCCTCATGCGGCGTCGCGCCCAGCGAGTTGACCAGGACCGAGACGCGTTCGCCCCGGCCGAGGCCGAGATCGGCTCCGACCATCTCCAGCATTTCGCCGGCGAGCGCATCGGCGGGTTTGAGCGGACCGCGCCAGACGCCGGGCTCGCCGTGGATGCCCATCCCCATCTCGATCTCGTTCTCGGCGAGGGTGAAGGTCGGCTTGCCGGCCTCCGGCACGATGCAGGGACCGAGCGCGACGCCCGTGGTGGCGCAGCCCCGGCCGGCCTTCTCGGCCGCCGCCGCGACCTCGCGCAGCGTGGCGCCCGGCTGGTCGGCCCTGGCTCCTGCGATCTTGTAGAGATAGATCAGCCCGGCGACGCCGCGCCGCTTGTGCCGTTCCGCGGCGTCCGCGCTGGCGACGTCGTCGGCGCCCAGCACGGTTGCCGTTTCGATGCCTTCCATATCGAGCATCTCGCCGGCCATGTCGAAGTTCATGCGGTCGCCGCCGTAATTGCCGTAGAGGCGCAGGATTCCGGCACCACCATCGGCGGCACGCATCGCTTCGATGCAGTCGTCGACGCTTGGACCGGCGAAGACATTGCCGATGGCGCAGCTATCGATCAGTCCGCGGCCGACATAGCCGGTGAAGAGCGGCAGATGGCCGGAGCCGCCGCCGGAGACGATGCCGACCTTGCCGGAGACCGGGCCGTCGGTCCGCGCGACGACCCGGCCGGCCTCGCCGATCCGGCGGAAATATTGCGGATGAGCGGCGCAGAGCCCTTCCAGCATCTCGTCGACATAGGCGTTCGGCTCGTTGAGCAGTTTCTTCATGGTTCCTCCCGTCGTCAGCCGCAGTGGCCGTTTGACAAAACGGCTCCTTCGAACATAGTTTTACATATAATGCATTATATAAAAATAGAGGTAGAGTTGATAGGGAGGCAAGCTCTGGCGACGCCGGGATGCGAAGCGGCGGTGGCTGCATCGAGCGGCTGGCGCTCGGAGGCTGGCTGTGAGGGGAATGGGGTTCGCCAGCCGATCCGCAGCGCCTCTCCGAGCGGCTGGGCCGGTCGATGCATGGCCGCGCGAGCCCCTGCCTGCAGCTTCGGCCACCAGTGCCCTGCAAGGTGCCCATGACAAATGCCCAGTCATCGAACCGGCCGGATTCCTCGATGCTCGCCGAGAAGCCGCTGAGCGGTGTCACGGTCGTCGAGCTCGGTCACAGCGTCGCGGCTCCCTATGCGGGGCTGATCCTGGCGGATCTCGGTGCGCGTGTGGTCAAGGTGGAGAATCCGGGCTTGGGCGACTATGCGCGCGGCTGGGGGCCGCCGTTCTGGAACGGGATTGCGACGGCGTTCCACGCGCTGAATCGCGGCAAGGAAGGCGTGAGCGTCGATTTCCGCGACGAGGCCAAGGTCGGGGCGCTGAAGGACTTCATCCTGGCCGAGGCCGATGCCGTGATCCAGAATCTGAGGCCGGGCATCCTCGACAGGTTCGGCCTAACGGCGGAGGCCTTGCGGGACCGGAAGCCCGGGCTGATCTGGTGCGATATCGGAGCCTTCGGCGCGACGGGGCCTCTGGCCGCCAAGCCGGGCTACGACCCGCTGGCGCAGGCCTCGACCGGCATCATGAGCGTGACGGGCGAGGGCGGCCGGCCGCCGGTGCGCGTCGGCGTGTCCTTGATCGACATGGGTTCGGGCATGTGGAGCGTCATCGGCCTGCTCGCCGGTCTCATCGCCCGCCGGGAGACGGGCGAGGGACGGGTGGTCTCGACCTCGCTCTACGAAACGGGCCTGGCCTGGATGACGGTGCCGCTCGCGGGCTATGCTGCATCCGGCGAGGTGCGCAAGCCGTTCGGCTCGGGCACGGCGGAGATCGTGCCCTATCAGGCCTTCGAGACGTCGGATGGCTGGCTGATGATCGCGGCCGGCAACGACAACCTGTTCCGCAAGCTGTGCGAGGCGCTGAACCTGCCAAGCCTTGCCACCGATCCGGATTTCGCGACCAATGCCGCCCGTGTCGTCAATCGCGGCCGGCTGATCCCCCGGATCGCGGCGGCGACGGTCGGCTTTTCCGTCGAGGCGCTCGGCCAGCGCCTCGACGAGGCGGGCGTTCCCAATGCGCCGCTCCTGGACATCGCCCAGGTCGCCGGGCACCCGCAGACGCAGGCTCTGGACATGGTTGTGAAATCCTCGTCCGACGGCATCGAGCTCGTCGGCATGCCGCTATCGTTTGACGGCAAGCGTCCGCGCGCGCGTTCTGGGGCTCCGGCGCTCGGGCAGCACAACGGCGTTCTCGAGGAGTGAGGCAAAACAAGGCCTGCCTCCGGATGCCGAGGCGGTGCCGGGCAGCAATCGAATCGAGGAAACGGTCATGAAGGTTGCCGTTCTGGACGATTGGCAGCGCATTGCCGAGGCCAGCGTGGATTGGAGCACACTCCAGGCCCGCGCCGAAGTGGTGTTCTTTCACGAGGCCTTCGCCGGCGAGGACGAGGCAGCGGCGAAGCTGGCCGATTTCGATGTCGTCATGGCGATGCGCGAGCGCACCGCCTTTCCGCCCTCGCTGGTCGCGCGGCTGCCGAAGCTCACGCTGTTCGCGATGACCGGCCAGCGCGGTGCGACGATCGACCTCGCGGGCATGGCGGCGCGCGGCATCACCCTGACCTATACCAGCGGCAGCGAAACCGGGAACGGCACGGCCGAGCTCGCGCTCGGGCTGATGCTGGCCGCGGCGCGCAACATTCCGCGCGGCGATGCGGCCATCCGCTCCGGCTCCTTCCAGGAGGGAGTCTCCGCAGGGCCGGTGCTTGCCGGCAAGAAGCTCGGGCTGATCGGGCTCGGGCGGATCGGCTCGCATATGGCCCGCTACGGACAGGCGCTCGGAATGGAAGTCCTGGCCTGGAGCCCCAACCTCACCGAGGTCCGCGCCGCCACCGCCGGCGCGCGGCTTCGCAGCAGGGATGAACTTCTGGCCCAGGCGGACGTGGTCAGCCTGCATATCGTGCTGTCGGATCGCACGCGCGGCCTGCTGGGGAGCCGCGAGCTCGGCCTGATGAAGACCGGGGCGATTCTCGTCAATACCTCACGCGGACCGCTGGTCGACGAGGCCGCGCTGATCGCGGCGCTCGCGGCCGGCCGGCTGGTGGCGGCGCTCGACGTCTTCGATCGCGAGCCGCTGCCTTCGGACCATCCGCTGCGACGGCTTCCGAACACCGTGCTGACTCCACATCTGGGCTACGGCACGCGCGAGACCTTCGCCGAATTCTACGGACAGGGCATCGAGAACGTCCTGGCGTTCCTGGACGGGGCGCCGATCCGCCTGCTGAAACCGGATCGATGAGAACGGCAGCGGACGCTTGAAAGGGAAAGACCATGATCAGTTTTCGCCTGAACAATCCCACGGAAATCCTGTTCGGCGCCGGGCAGATCGCCGGGCTCGCCACGCTCGTCCCGGCCGGCGCTCGCGTGCTGCTGCTCTATGGCGGCGGCAGCATCAAGGCCAATGGTGTCCATGATCAGGTGACGAAGGCGCTCTCCCATGTCGAGGTCGTCGAGTTCGGCGGCATCGAGTCCAATCCGGTCTACGAGACGATCATGAAGGCGGCCGCGCTGGTGCGCGAGACGGGCTGCAACTGGGTGCTGGGCGTCGGCGGCGGGTCGGTCGTCGATGCGGCCAAGTTCCTCGCCTATGTCGCGCCGCTCGACGTGACGGACCCCTGGGAGCATCTGGCCAGGGGCGGCGCGGTCACCACGATCCTGCCGGTCGGCGCCGTGCTGACGCTGCCGGCCACCGGCTCGGAGAGCAACCCCGTTTCGGTGATCTCGAACAAGGGCCGCCATCTCAAGCTGCCTTTCGCGCAGGACGGCGCGCGCCCGCGCTTCGCGGTGCTCGATCCGACGACGATGGCGAGCCTCAGCCGCAGGCAACTGGAGAACGGCGCGGTCGATGCCTTCACCCATGTCATAGAGCAATATCTCACCCTGCCGGTGAACGCGCCGGTGCAGTTCGGCTTCAGCGAGACGATCCTGCGCGTGCTGATCGAGTGGGGTCCGGTGCTGGTCGAGAAGAACACGCCCGAAGCGCGCGAGAACGTCATGTGGGCGGCTAACCAGGCCCTGAACGGCCTGATCGGCTCCGGGGTCCCGCAGGACTGGTCGACCCATATGATCGGCCATGCGCTGACCGCCCTCTACGACATCGACCACGCACGCACGCTTTCGATGGTGATGCCGAGCCTGCTGCGCCACAAGGCGGCGGACAAGCTGCCGATGCTGGTGCGCTACGCCCGCAATGTCTGGGGCATCGAGGAAGAGGACGAGGCCGTGGCGGCCGAGAAGGCGATCGCCGCGACGGCGGATTTCTTTGCCAGGATGGGGTGCCCGATCCGGACCTCGGACATGGCCGAGGTCGATATCGAGGCGGTCGTCTCGCATATCGCCGAGGCGGGCCAGTTGCCGCTCGGCGAGGACAAGGACATCGACGCCGACGCCATTCGCGCGATCCTGCGCGAAGCGGCCTGAAGCCGCCCTTCAGGGGCCGGTGCGCTCCAGGAACGCGGCGAGCTCGCGGTTGAAGGCGGCGGGGTTCTCGGCATTGGGTAGGTGCCCGGCATCGGGAATTTCGACATAGGTCGCGCCGGGCGCGGCCTCGGCCATCTGCTGCATGACGCCGGGCAGGGCGCCGTCCCCGGCGCCCGCCAGCATTGCTGCGGGACATGAGAGGCCGGCGAGGTCGCTAGTGAAGTCGAAGGCGCGCAGCGCCTCCGCCGCGCGGACGAAGCCGTCGAACGGGGTCGTCTCGACCATGCGCCGGACGCGCCGGGCGGCTGCCGTATCCGTATGGTGCGGGCGAAACCAGCGCTCGATCGTCGGGCCGGCCAGCGCCGTCATGCCTCCCGCCCGCGCCAGGCCGATGCGCTCGTCCCATGCGGCGCCGGCGCCGGGCATGGCCTTGACGGTGCAGTCGCAGGCCATCAGCGCCGTGACGCGCGAAGGATGGCGGCCGGCGAAGCGCAGCGCGGTGATTCCGCCGAGCGATACGCCGACGACAACGGCGCGGGCGATCCCGAACGCATCGAACAGGCCGGCGAGATCCTGGGCCAGGGCCTCGAAATCGCAGGGACCGGGTGGCACCGAACTTAGGCCATGGCCGCGCTGATCGTAGCGCAGGATGCGATAGCGGTCGGACAAGGCCGCGACCTGATCGTCCCAGAGCGTCAGATCGGTCATCAGCGAATTGCTGAAGGCGAGCCAGGGAGCATCGGCACTGGCCGGTCCGTCGACGCGGCAGCGGAAGGCGAGGCCGCGCTGCTCGACGATCTGGTCTGCGGTCATGGTCGCCTCCGCGATGGCCGGTGAAACGAGGGAGATGTCGGGTCGCTCCGACTGCTATCGCGGCCGGGGAACATAGCTGTTGAACAGGTCGATCGCGCCGAAGAACCCGGCGAAGAGGCGCGGCTCCACGGGGGCGTCGTCCGGCACGGCCGCGGAGACGAAGCCGATATAGTCGACCGTTCCGCCGTTAGGGTAAGCGAAGACCCGGACGCCGACCGTCGAGGGCCGGTCCTCGAAGGCCGCCCGCATCGCGGCGACGACACCGGCTTCGTCGGACGCGGCGAGGCCGCGGAAACGGACGATCGTGACGCGCGCGGCCATCGGCGTGAGAGCGTTGCCGGGATAGACCTGGTCGCCGACCGAGCGGTAGACATGGGTGCGCCCGGTGACGCGCTTGGTCCAGGGGCTGGAGCGATCGCCGGCGACCCGCAGATAGGCCTCGCTGTCGAGCACGGCTTTGTCGCTCAGGTCATAGATTGCCAGGTAATCGGGCACGCCCGCGATCGAGGAATAGCGGCTCGCGGTCTCGACGCCGGGCACGGCCAGGCGCTCCGGCAGGTGCTCGCCGTCATACCAGGCGTTGAACTCCTCCTCCATCGCCGCCGGGGGCTGCATCAGCACCAGCAGAAAGCCTTTCTTGGACATGGGCTACCTCATCGGGATGTCGAGGCCAGGAAGCTGTCGACCAGCGCGGCAAAGGCCTCGGGGCGCTGGTAGGGAAGGAAATGGGCCGCGCCCTGCATGATCTCGAAGCGTGCGCCGGGAATCAGCGCGGCGGCTTCCTGCCCGAGCGCCGGCGTCAGGAGCACGTCGTGCTCGCCGGCGACGACGAGGCTCGGGCACCTGACCGCGGGCAGCAGCGCGCTGGCGTCGAAGGTCGCGCTGGCGAGGCAGGCGAAGGCGTAGTCTTCCGCCGATTGCCGGCCGAAGGCGGCGAGGTATGCGTCGTAGCGACGGTCCTTGGGCAGGTTCAGGAAGGCGCGCTCCACCGCCTGCGGCAGGATCGCGGCCATGCCGCCGGCGCGAACGGCTTCCGCGCGCTCGGCGAGCATCGACGCAGCCTGCGGCAGGGAGCGCGCGGTCGCGTTGGCGAGCACCAGCGCGGCCGTCCGCTCGGGATGGCGAGCGGCATAGCAGGCCGCGGCCATGGTGCTGATCGCCGAGCCGACAGGCACCACGCGCTCGAAGCCCAGCGCGGCGCGCAGCGTTTCGAGGTCGGAAGCCTGTTCCTCCAGGGTGACCGGCCGCGGCCTCTGCCCGTCGACGCGGTGGCGCAGATTGGGCGCGAGGCAACTGATCTTGCCGCGCCATTGCGCGATGCAGGCGTCCCAGTAGCGCAGATCGGCGCCGAGCGGGGGCAGCAGCAGCAGGCCGAGGCGGCGATCGTCGCCCGTGACCTCGTATTCCAGCAAGGGTGATGACATCGCGATGGTCCGGAACGGGTTCGGGGTCAGGCGTCCGGCACGATGTCCGGCAGGTGGGCGGCGGGAGAATGGCCGCGCCGATAGACCATCATGGTGCGCAGGAAGGTGAGCACCACCTTGCCGTGCTGGTTGTAGCCCTGGGTGCTGACGTCGACGATGCCGACCGAGGGGCGCTTGGCGGAAGGGCGCGCGGCGAGGATCGTGGTGCGGGCATAGAGCGTGTCGCCGGCGAAGACCGGGCGCGGCAGCGTCACCTCCTTCCAGCCGAGATTGGCCATGGTGTTCTGGCCGAAATCCATGGTGGAGAGCCCCGTGACCACCGCCAGCGTCAGCGGGCTCGGCATGATCGCCTTTCCGAAGGAGGTGCGTTTCGCATAGTCCTCGTTGAAATGGACCTGGTTCATGCCGAGGGTGAGCAGGCAGAACCAGCTATTGTCCGTCTCCGTCAGGGTGCGGCCGAAGGGATGGCGATAGACCTGCCCGGCGGCGAAATCCTCGAAGAAGAGCCCGCTCTCCGAGCGGGCTGCCGGGGCGGCTATGGCGGTGTCGGTCACGGAGCGGCCTTTCGCGGATCAGGAGGGAGGTCGATCGCGCCCTGTGCGGCGAGCGCGGCAAGCTCCGCGGCGGAAAGAGCGAGATCCGCGGCCAGCACGGCGGCGGTGTCGGCTCCGACCATCGTCGGCCCCGGTCGCGGCGGCTGCCGCTCATGCCCCTCGAAGCGGGGGATCACGCCGGTCATGCGGAGCGGCCCGAGATCGGGGTCGGGAACGGTCACGACCGCCTCCCGCGCCAGGACCTGGGGATTGGACAGGAGCGTGCGGACGGTCTCGACGGGCCCGGCCGCGCAGCCGGCCGCGCTCATGCGGGCGATCGCCTCCTCGCGGCTGTATTGCGCGCACCAGTCCTGGATGATGGCGTCGAGAGCGGCGATGTTGCGGACCCTCAGCGCATTGTTGGCGAAGCGCGGGTCGCGGGCGAGTTCCTCGCCGCCGACCAGTGTCAGGATGCGTTCGGCGACTGGCTGGGCGCTCCCCGAAAGGGCCATCCATTCGTCGTTCTTGCAGCGATACATGCCGCGCGGCGCGGAATCGGCATAGCGCTCCTCGACGAAGCTCGGCGAAGGCGGCGCGGTCTCGTCATGCTGCAGCAGCTCGATCTCCATGAACTTGAGCAGCGATTCATAGATGGCGAGATCGACCGTCTCGCCCCTGCCGGTGCGCTCGCGCTGGACCAGGGCGGCGAGCGTTCCGTTGACCGCCATCATCGCCGCCGAGACGTCCCCCAGCGGGAAGGAGGTCAGCGCCGGCCGGTCCTTCGGGAAGCCGCGCATGTCGCGCACGAGCACCGAGGCGACGCCGCTCATGGTCTCGGCGAGCGTGCCGAAACCCTGCCGCGTGCTGTAGGGGCCGGTCTGGCCGAAGCCGGTGACGCGCAGGATCACCAGCGAGGGATTGACCTCGCGCAGGCGGGCTTCAGAGAGATTCCAGCGATCCAGCGTGCCGGGGCGGAAGTTCTCGATCAGCACGTCGAATTGCGGCAGCCAGCGCAGGAAGAGTTCCTGCCCCGCCGGGCGGCGCAGATCGAGCGCGACGCTGCGCTTGTTGCGGCTCAGCGTCTTCCAGTAGAGGCCGACACCGTCGCGCTGCTCGCCGAGCTTGCGCACGGTGTCGCCCGTGCCCGGCAGCTCGACCTTGACGACGTCGGCGCCGTAATCGCCGAGGATCGAGCCGGCCAGCGGCGCCGCGATCATGGTGGCGATGTCGAGAACCCGGATGCCGGCCAGGGGGCCCGGCCGATGTGGCGGCGAGCCGGTCGGGCTCTTGTCCGGGGCGTCGCGGTTCGGGTGTGCGGACTGAGGCAAGGCGGGATGTCCGGAATGGGAGAATCTACTCTGCGGCGGCTTCGGCGGAGCCATGCCGCTTTCTGCGATTCGCCGCCTGTTCGGAGTTTCGCCGCCATCCGCGCGGCTTGGCGTCTGGGCGGGCAAGCGCATAGTGTGTCGACACTTTAAGGGCTCCCAAAAGGCACTATCAAGCTTTGGAGAGCTCCCTCAAGCTACCCCACGAGCGGAGAGAAAGGGTGTAAGGCCCGATCACCGCCGGTCGATTCTCAAAAAGCCGTTTCAGTCTCTCCTAATTTTATGCATGATGCAATCTTTCACGCGGCCCTGCCATGGTGCTGGCTGGAACGTCGTTCCGGCCTGTCGACACAGGGCTTCGACGCCGCATCGCGCTTTCGGAACGGTGGCCTCCGCCTTCCGGTGCGACGCCGCGGGAATCCGGAGGGCAGGATTGTGGATGATGCAGCGGATCATGGACCCCGGACGCTCCTCGACAAGATCTGGGATCGGCACCGCATTCTCGCGCGGGAGGACGGCCAGGATCTGCTCTTCATCGACCGGCATTTCATCCATGACGTGACGGCCCCGGCCTTCGAGATCCTGCGTGCGCGTGGGTTGAAGCCCCATGCCCCGGCGCGGACCTTCGGCACGGCCGACCATTATGTGCCGACCCATAGCCGCGACATGTCGGCGGTGAACCATCCCGAGCGGCGCACGATGATCGAGGCCTTGACGCGCGATGCGGGCGAGGCCGGCATCGAGATGTTCGGGCTCGGCGACCCGCGGCAGGGGATCGTGCATGTGGTCGGGCCCGAGCAGGGGCTGAGCCTGCCGGGCATGACCATCGTCTGCGCCGACAGCCACACCTCGACGCATGGCGCCTTCGGTGCGCTGGCCTTCGGCATCGGGGCCACCGAGGTCGGGCATGTGCTGGCGACGCAGTCGCTCTGGCAGCGCAAGCCGCAATGGATGCGCGTCCTGATCGAAGGCAGATTGCCCGAAGGCGTCACCGCCAAGGACGTGGTGCTCGCGCTGATCGCGAATATCGGGGTCGCGGGCGCCGCCGGGCACGCCATCGAATATGCCGGCTCGACCATTGCCGCGCTCTCGATGGAAGGGCGGCTGACGATCTGCAACATGACGATCGAGGCCGGCGGACGGGCCGGCGTCATCGCGCCCGACGAGACGACTTTCGCCTATCTCCAGGGACGTCCCCATGCGCCGCAGGGTGCGGATTGGAAGCGCGCGGTCGCGCAATGGCGCGGCCTGCATTCCGATCCGGGCGCGGTCTTCAGCCGCGAAGTCGTGCTCGACGCCAGTGCCATCGCACCGATGGTGACTTGGGGCACCACGCCCGAGGATGCCTCTCCGATCGATGGTCGCGTGCCCGATCCGGCCGCCGCCGCGACGGCGGAACGGCGCGAAGCGATGGGCCGCGCGCTGGCCTATATGGGGTTGAGCCCGGGCACGGCGCTGGAGGAGGTGGCGATCGACCGGGTCTTCATCGGCTCCTGCACCAATGGGCGCATCGAGGATCTGCGCGCGGCCGCCGCGGTGGTGCAGGGGCGCAAGGTCGCCGAGGGCGTCGAGGCCTGGGTCGTGCCGGGTTCGGGGCTCGTCAGGGCGCAGGCCGAGGCGGAAGGTCTCGACAAGGTCTTCGTCCGGGCCGGCTTCGAGTGGCGCTTCGCCGGCTGCTCGATGTGCCTGTCCACCAATGGCGACACGGTCGCGCCGGGCGAGCGCTGCGCCTCGACCTCGAACCGCAACTTCGTCGGCCGGCAGGGCCCCGGCGCGCGGACGCATCTGATGAGCCCGGCCATGGCCGCGGCCGCGGCCGTGACGGGACGACTGAGCGATGTGCGCCGGCTGATGGCGAAGGGCTGATCATGGAACGTTTCGACCGTCTCGAGGCCGTGGCCCTGCCGATCGCGCAGGTCAACTGCGACACCGACCAGATCATCCCGGCGCGCTATCTGCAGAAGCCGCGCTCGGACAATTTCGGCAATTATCTCTTCGCCGACAGCCGTCTGGGCAGGGACGGTACGCCGTCGCCCGAGCTGCCGTTCAACCAGCCGGCTTATGCGTTGGCGAAGATCGTCGTGGCCGAGCGCAATTTCGGCTGCGGCTCCTCGCGCGAGCACGCGGTCTGGGCGCTTTACGACTACGGTATGCGCGCCGTGATCGCCCCGAGCTTCGGCGATATCTTCGCCAGCAACAGCCTGAAGAACGGCCTGCTGCCGATCGTCCTGCCCGAAGATGTCGTGACCGGGCTGATCGCCGGGCTGCTCGCCTATCCCGGCGCATCGGTGACGGTCGATCTTCCGGCGCAGACGGTGACCTTGCCGGACGGGACGGGCCACGCCTTCACCGTCGATCCCTTCGCCAAGCATTGCCTCGTCAACGGCATCGACGAGCTCGGCTACACGCTCGGGCTGGCGGGAGAGATCGCCGCCTTCGAGAGATCTTACGGGAGTTGATCCCCGGCTTGGGGAATCGGCGACGCGATCCTGGCCCGTGCCTGACGCGCGGCATTTCCGGGGTCGCTCCGGCGGCCCGCACGCTTGACAGTTCGGCGGTCACAAATAGAATGCATCTTATAAAATAGAGCCTGACCGGCTTCCGAATGCAGGTTTCGGCCTGCATCGCGGGTTGCGGTCTGCGCCCTTCATGCGGCCTCGCATGGCGGAAGCCGGAACCGGGTCCCCGCGCCAATGGAAACGCCAGAATGAGCCCCGAATTCGAGATCATCGACCATAAGCGCTTCAGATCGGCCATCGTCGCCAATGCGCGCGTGGAGCTGATTCATTCCGGCATGCGCTGGTCCGAGGGGCCTGTCTACTTCGCCGATGGCGACTATTATCTCTGGAGCGACATCCCCAATGATCGCATGCTGCGCTGGGTCGACGGCGGCGGCGTCAGCGTCTTCCGTTCGCCGTCCAACCATGCCAACGGCAATACGCGCGACCGGCAGGGTCGCCTCGTTACCTGCGAGCATGGCGGGCGGCGCGTCACGCGCACCGAGCCCGATGGCAGCATCACCGTCCTGGCCGATCGCTTTCAGGGAAAGCGCCTGAATTCGCCCAACGACGTGGTGGTGAAGTCCGACGACACGGTCTGGTTCACCGATCCCGACTACGGCATCCTCAGCGACTACACCGGCAATCGCGGCGAAGGAGAGCTCGGAGCCAACCATGTCTTCCGACTCGACCCGGCGACGGGGGAACTCGAATCCGCCACGGCCGCGATGATCAAGCCGAACGGCCTCGCCTTCTCGCCGGACGAGAGCATCCTCTACATCGCCGACACCTCGATCACCCATGACCCCGAAGGTCATCACCACATCATGGCCTGGGACGTCGTCGATGGCCGGAAGCTCGCCAATCCGCGCGTCTTCGCGGTGATCGAGCCGGGCATCTCGGACGGCTTCCGCGTCGATGCCGACGGCAATGTCTGGACGAGCGCCGGAGACGGGGTCCAATGCTATGCGCCCGACGGAGCGCTGATCGGCAAGATCCGCCTGCCGGAGCAATGCGTGAACCTCACCTTCGGCGGCCCCAAGCGCAACCGGCTGTTCATCGCCTGCGCCTCGAGCGTCTACGCCGTCTATGTCGGACAGCGCGGCGCGCAATACCCCTGAACCCGGACACGACCGAAACCGCCTTCTCCGCTGCCATGCGGCGCGGGCCATCCTCCCGGACGATGCCATGACTTCGATGAACCATCTCAGGAACAAGGTCGCCGTCGTCGGCGTCGGCAACACGCCCTACGGCAATTTCCCGCACAAGAGCGACTATGCGCTCGGCGCCGACGCCTTCAAGGCCGCGCTGGTCGATAGCGGCCTGGAAAAGCACGAGATCGACGGGCTGGTGACCTGCCGCGTTCCGTATTACGCCCGGATGGGCGAGGTGCTCGGCCTCGATCCGCGCTGGACGCTCGCCATGCCGGGCCATGGCCGCATGTCCGGCATGGCGATCATCGAGGCGATGCTCGCCATCGAGAGCGGCGCCGCCGACCATGTCGCGCTGATCTACACCAATATCGGCCGGTCGCGCCGGATGAACTATGGCGGCGACGATTCCGCCAGCGTCTGGGACCCGTGGGGCTTCACCTCGCCGGGCGCGGCGCATGCGATGATGTTCCGCATGCACATGCAGCGCTACGGCACGACGACGCGCCAGCTCGCCGAGGTCTCCGTCGCCTTCCGCCAGCACGCGATCCTCAACCCGGACGCGGTGATGAAGAAGCCGATGACCATCGACGACCATGAGGAGGCCCGCCCCATCGCCGAGCCGCTGCGGCTCCTGGACTACTGCCTGATCAACGACGGCGCGGTCTGCATGATCCTGACCAGCGCCGAGCGGGCCAAGGACCTGCGCAAGCCGCCGGTGCTGATCACCGGGGCCGGCGGGCGCGATGCCTTCCGCCGCTCGGCCGTGGCGAACTTCGATCCCGATATGTGGTTCACCGAGGCGCAGGACACGTCGCGCCAGGTCTATGAGATGGCCGGCGTCGGCCCGGATGATGTCGACGCGCTGATGTGCTACGACAATTTCAGCCCGACCGTGCTCTTCAGCCTGGAAGGCTTCGGCTACTGCAAGCGCGGCGAGAGCGGCGCCTTCGTCGAGGGCGGTCGCCTCGCGCTCGGCGGTGCGCTGCCGACCAATACCGATGGCGGCCACCTCTCCAATTCCTACATGCAGGGCTGGGCGCTGAACATCGAGGCGGTGCGCCAGTTGCGTGGCGAATGCGGCATCCGCCAGGTGCCCGGTTGCGAGGTCGTGCATTATGTCGCGACCACGCCCTGCACGCGCTCGATCATCTATACGCGGGCCTGAAGGAGGCATCGATGAGCTACGGTACCCCGGTTCCGGACGGCGATCCGCTGATGGAGCCGTTCTGGCAGAACGCCCGCGAGCACCGGCTCTCGGTGCAATGCTGCCGCGACTGCGGCGACCGGCACTTTCCGCCGAGCCCGGTCTGCCCGTCCTGCCTTTCGGAGGAACAGGATTGGGAGGTCGTCAGCGGCAAGGCCACGCTGATTTCCTGGGTGACGTTCCACCGTGCCTATTGGGACGTGCTGCAGTCGCAGTTGCCTTACGATGTCTGCCTCGTCGCGCTGGAGGAAGGGCCGCTGCTGATGAGCAATTTCCTCGGCCCAAGGCCGGAGAATGCGCGGGAGGGCCTGCCGCTGCGCGTCGCCTTCGATGCGGTGTCGGACCATCTCACCTTGCCGAAATTCGTGGCGGCCTGAGCCGGCCGACGCATGGCTTCTTCGATCATCGACGCCCTGCCGGCCGACATTCTGGAGCGCCTCGACGCGACGGCCGCTCGCGCCGAAACCGCCTGCGGCGCCGGGCGGATGGTCTGGCGCATCTGGGGTTCCGGACGCCCGCTGGTGCTGCTGCATGGCGGCTACGGCTCCTGGCAGCACTGGGTCCGGAACATTCCGCATTTCCAGCGCTCGCACCGGCTCTTCGTGCCCGATATCCCGGGCCTCGGCGAGTCGGACGACGCCGACGATCCGACGCCCGCAGGGATCGGCGCGACGGTCGCCGCCGGAATGGCGGAACTGATCCCGGCCGGGGACGCGATCGATCTCGTCGGCTTCTCCTTCGGCGCGCTCATCGCCGGCCATGCCGCCACGCAATTTCCCCGCGCCCTCGCCTCGCTGACGCTCGTGGGGCCGGGCGCGCTCGGCCTGCCGCGCAGCAATATCGTGCTGCAACGGACCGACGGCGAGATGTCGGAGGCTGCGCGGCGGGAGGCCAACCGGGCCAACCTCGCCATGCTGATGATCGCCGACGAGAGCCGGATCGACGCGCTCGCCATCGATATCCAGGCGCGCAATGTCGGGCTCGCGCGGGTGAAGAGCCGCCGCTTCGCCAACTCGCCCTCGCTGACCGATGCCCTCAGGCAATCGCGGCCGGGGCGGCTGAACGCGATCTGGGGCGACAAGGATGTCGTCGCCAGCGGCCGTTTCGCCGAGCGCGAGGCGCTGCTCAGGGAGATCCGGCCGGACGTCTCCTTCAACCTCGTGCGGGATGCCGGGCACTGGGTCGCCTATGAGAGGCCGGAAGCCTTCAACGCCTTGCTGGAGAGCCTGATCGACTAGCTCCTTTTGCGGGAAGGCCTCCCCGGGGTGCTTCGCCTCCGCCGATCGGCGGTGCCGGATGGGATATCGCATCTGCCGGCTCCAAATGCATCCAGCAGATTACGAAATTATGCCGGCAAATGATTTGCGGGCGAGGGGGACGCCATGAAGTTCGATTTCTCGACGCTCAGCCCGATCGAGCGCTACAAGCTGATCTCCTCGACGGTGGTGCCGCGGCCGATCGCCTGGGTCTCGACCTGTGACGCTGAGGGACGGCCGAATGCCGGCCCGTTCTCCTTCTTCAACGCTTTCGGCGAGGACCCGCCCGTTCTCGGCTTCGCGATCAACGACCGCCGCCCCGGCGACCGCAAGGATACCGGCCGCAACATCCGGGAGACGGGCGACTTCGTCGTCAATATGGTCGCCGACCACCAGGCGGAGGAGATGAACATCACCGCCGCCGAGTTCCGGCCCGAAGTCGACGAGTTCGCGGAGGCCGGGCTGGAGGCGGTGCCATCCGAGATGGTCAGGGCGCCGCGTATCGGCGGCAGCCCGGTCTCATTCGAGTGCGAGCTGCTGCAGATCGTCGAGCTGGGCCCGCATCGCTCCCTGGTGCTCGGCCGTATCGTGCTGATGCATGTGGTCGACGAGGCGGTGCGCGACGCTGCGCGCTATCATATCGACACGCCCGGATTGCGGCTGCTCGGTCGCATGCAGGGCAACTGGTACGTCCGGACCGCCGATGCGCTCGAAATCCCGCGCATCATCCCCGGCCCCGGCAAGATCGCCGAATAGGCGCGCCTGCGCGGGACCGGGCAGCAGCGCGGTTCAGCGCCCGCCGGAAACCGTGACTTCCGTGCCGGTGACGTAGGAGGCTTCGTCCGAGAGCAGGAAGAGGATCACCTGCGCGATCTCGATCGGCTGCGCGACGCGGCCGATCGGCACGACGGGCAGAATGCGCTCGATGCGCGCGGCCGGGTTCATCTCGGTTTCGGTGAGGCCGGGGCTGACGCAGTTGACCCGCACCCCTTCCTTGATCGCTTCCCGGCCGAGGCCCTGGGTGAAGCTCAGGACCGCCCCCTTCGAGGCCGAATAGTGCACGCGCTCGCCGGCACTGCCGAGGCGGGCCGAGACCGAGCCCAGATTGACGATCGCCCCGCCCTGTCCGCCGCGGCTTCTGGCCATGCGGGTGATCGCCTCGCGGGCGCAGAGCATGCAGCCGAAGATGTTGGTGTCGATCAGGCGGCGCAGTTCGTCGACCGGGGTATCGATCAGGTTCGACGGGCCGCCATTCATGCCGGCATTGTTGACCAGGCCGGTCACGCGGCCGAAACGCTTCTCCGTCTCGTCGAAGAGCTTGCTGACGTCCTCCGGCCTCGAGGTGTCCGCCTGCATGGTCGCGGCCTTGCCGCCGGCGGCAAGGATCGCCTGTACCACGTCTTCGGCCGGCTCGCGCCGTTCGAGATAGGTCGTCATGACGCTCCAGCCGCGCTCGGCCGCCAGCTTCGCGGTGGCCGCGCCGATCCCCCGGCTGCCGCCGGTGACGATAAGAACCTTGTCCATGCCTGCGTTCTCTCCCATCGGCCCTCATTTCGGGCGCTCAAAACTCATTCCGGGGCGTTGCCCTTCTCGTGCCGCCGACCATCGTTTCCAACCCGCGGCGGTTTCAGGGACCGGCTCGGCGACCACGGATCGCGAGTCCGCTTGTCGGAGGCGAATTCATCTTATATAATGCATTTTACATTCTTGACAAAAACAATGAAAAACAAGAGGCGCCAGTCGGTTAGAGCGCCTCGAAGCCAGGGCAGAGGAACGCGTGCGGACAAACCACACTCGAATTCCGTCTACCGTCGGTGCGCAGGATCTCGCGGCCTTTTCCGTCATGGCCGGAGGGTGGCGGGTTTGCTGAACACGCTCGATATCGCAAGGCCGGTGGCGGCTCGGCCCTCGGCCCAGGCCCCGCTTCTGTCCGTTGAAAACCTGCGGGTCGAGTTCGACACGTCGCGCGGCCGGGTCCGTGCCGTCGATGGCGTGAGCTGGAACGTCTACCCCGGCGAGACGATGGCGATCGTCGGCGAATCGGGTTGCGGGAAATCCGTCTCGGCCCTTGCCGTGATGGGTCTTCTGGCCAAGCCCGCGGGGCGGGTGGCCGGCGGCAGGATCATGTTCGGGGACCGCGACCTGACCAAGCTGTCGACGTCGCAGTTGCGCGAGCTGCGCGGGCGCGACATCGCCATGGTCTTCCAGGAGCCGATGACGAGCCTGAACCCGGTGCTGTCGATCGGGATGCAGCTTGCCGAGCCGCTCAGGATCCATCTCGGCATGAATGCGCAGGAGGCGCGCGAGCGTTCCATCGAGCTGCTCGGCTTGGTCGGCATCGCCGATGCGGCGCGGCGGCTCGACCAGTATCCGCATCAGTTCTCCGGGGGCATGCGCCAGCGCGTGATGATCGCGATTGCGCTCACCTGCAATCCCAAGCTGATCATCGCCGACGAGCCGACCACGGCGCTGGACGTCACCATCCAGGCCCAGGTCCTGGAGCTGATGAAGGAGCTGTCGCAGAAGCTCGGCATCGCGCTGGTGATCATCACGCACAATCTCGGCATCGTCGCCCGCTACGCCGACCGGCTGACGGTGATGTATGCCGGGCGCGTCGTGGAGGAGGGCACGGCCGAGCAGCTCTTCGCCCGGCCGCGCCATCCCTATACGTTGGGACTGCTGCGTTCGGTGCCGCGGCTCGACCGGCCTCGTGCCGGCCTGCTCGACACCATCGACGGCTTGCCGCCCAATCTACTGGCCCCGCCGACCGGCTGCCGCTTCGCCGAACGCTGCTTCCTGCGCGCCGCCGCCTGCGAGGCCGACCCGCCGCTCTTCGACCTTGCCGAGGGGCAGCGCAGCGCCTGCCATCGCCATGCGAAGCTGGAGCAGGCGCTGGCGGCACGGCCGGCGGCGCCCCCGCTGCCCGAGGCGGCGCCGAGCGATGGCGAGGCTCCGCTTCTGTCGGTTCGCGCGCTGCGCAAGGATTTCCACGTTCCGGTCGGGCAGGGGCGCCACGGGCTGGTACGCGCCGTCGACGATGTCTCCTTCGACGTCCCACGCGGGACGACGCTCGGGGTGGTCGGCGAATCCGGCTGCGGCAAGACGACCGTTGGCCGGATGATCCTGAGACTGACGCCGCAGACCAGCGGCGAGGTGCTGTTCGAGGGGACCGATATCGCGTCCGCCTCGGCCGAGGCGATGCGGAAGCTGCGCCTGCGGATGCAGGTGGTGTTCCAGGACCCGTTCAGCTCGCTCAATCCGCGCATGTCGATCGGCGATACGTTGAACGAGCCGCAGCTCGTCTATCGCAAGGCCCGTAACCGGCGCGAGGCGGACGAGCGCAGCGCGGAGCTCCTGCGCCGCGTCGGCCTCGTTCCCGAGATGGCGTCGCGCTATCCGCACCAGCTATCGGGTGGGCAGCGCCAGCGCGTCGGCATCGCCCGCGCGCTCGCGATGCAGCCGAGCTTCATCGTCTGCGACGAGCCGGTCTCGGCGCTCGACGTCTCGGTCCAGGCGCAGATCATGAACCTGCTGACGGATCTGCAGAATTCGCTGGGCATGACCTTCCTGTTCATCGCCCATGACCTCGCCGTCGTCCGCCACATCTCCCAGCGCATCGTGGTGATGTATCTCGGCCGCGTCGTCGAGGCGGCCGATTGCGACGATCTCTATCGCGAGCCGCTGCACCCCTACACGCAGGCGCTGCTCGATGCCGCGCCGGTGCCCGATCCGACGATCGAGAGACAGCGGGCCGCGCGCGTGCTGAAGGGGGAACCTCCATCGCCGCTCAACCCGCCGAGCGGCTGCACCTATCACACGCGCTGCCCCCGGGCGACAGCGGAATGCGCAGGCATCGTGCCGCCCTTGCGGGAGGTCCGCCCCGGCCATTTCGCCGCCTGCATCAAGCTCTGAGGGGCCCCGCCATGCTGCGTTACATCGTCAAGCGCCTCGCCCTGATGATCCCGATGCTGTTCACGGTGGCGCTGCTGACCTTCTTCCTGCTGCGCGTCATCCCCGGCGACATCGTGGAGGTGAAGCTGCGCGCCGATGGCGGCAACGTCTCACAGGAAGTCATCGAGCGCGAGCGCGTCCGGCTCGGGCTCGACAAGCCGCTGGTGGTGCAGTTCGGCGACTGGATGAAGGGCATCGTCACCTTCGATTACGGCACCTCGATGTGGACCGGCCAGCCGATCTCCCGCGAGATCGGCATCCGGCTGGGGCTCTCGATGCAGGTCGCGGTGATGGCGGCGATCGTCGCGGTGCTCATCGCGGTGCCGCTCGGAACCGTCTCGGCGCTGTTCAGAGATAGCTGGATCGATTACCTCGTCAGGATCGTCACCATCGCAGGCCTGGCCGTGCCCTCCTTCTGGCTCGGCATGCTGATCATCCTCGGGCTTCTGAGCCTGTTCAACTGGTCGCCGCCGGTGACCTACACGTCCTTCTTCACCGATCCGATCGCCAATCTCTCGCAACTGATCTGGCCGGCGCTGGCCGTGGGCTACCGCTATGCCGCGGTCGTGGCGCGCATGCTGCGCTCCTCGGTGCTGGAGGCGCTGCAGGAAGATTACATCCGCACGGCGCGGGCCAAGGGCGTGTTCGAGCGGCTGGTGATCGTGCGCCATACGCTGCCGAATGCGCTGCTGCCGGCCATCACCGTGATCGGTCTCGAACTCGCCTTTCTGATGGGCGGGCTGGTGGTGACCGAACAGGTGTTCAACCTGAACGGAATCGGCCGGCTCTTCGTCGAGGCGGTGACGCGCAACGATTTCACTCTGATCCAGACGCTCGTGATGATGATCGCGGTCATGTTCGCCGTCGTGAACCTGATCGTCGACCTGCTCTATGGCGTGCTCGACCCGCGGGTGACGAACCAGTGACGACGCTCAGCCAGACCGCCCTTCGGCCCAGCCCAGCCCGCCGTCGCTGGCGCGACAATCCGGTCGTCGACTTCGCCGTCAGCCAGCCGCTCGGCGTCGCCGGGCTGGTTGCCGTCCTGGCGATGGTGGTGGCCGCGGTCCTTGCCGACTTCATCGCGCCCTACGATCCGGTCGCGATCGATTTCGAGGCGATGCTGGCGCCGCCCTCGCTGGCGCATCCCTTCGGGACCGACAGCTTCGGCCGCGACATCCTCACCCGCATCATGTACGGCGCGCGCACGGCGCTGACGATCGGCTTCATCTCCTCCTTCATCGGCTGCACGATTGGCGCGCTCATCGGGCTGGCCTCGGCCTATTACGGCGGCTGGCGGGACATGATCGTCCAGCGCGGCATCGATCTCCTGCTTTCCTTCCCGATCATCGTTCTCGCGCTGGTGGTGGTGGCGATGGTCGGCCGCAACCGCGTCGGCGGCATCGACGTCAACCTGATCTGCGCCATCACCGTGCCGATCATCCCGCGCGCGGCGCGCGTCGTGCGCTCCGCCGGCCTGTCGATCCGCGAGATGCCCTATGTCGATGCGGCGCGAGCGGCCGGCTATTCCTCGGCCCGCATCATCCTGCGCCACATGGCGCCGAACGTGCTCGGACCCTATCTCATCCTGCTGACGGCCTATATCGCGCAGGCGATCCTGCTCGAGGCGTCGCTCTCTTTCCTCGGCCTGGGCGTCAACGAGCCCACACCGGCCTGGGGCCTGATGCTCTCGGGCAATTCCGCCAATTTCTACCAGACCGCGCCGTGGATGATCCTGTTCCCCGGCGCCGCCATCTCGCTTGCCGTGTTCGGCTTCAACCTGGTCGGCGACGCGTTGCGCGACTGGCTCGACCCGCGACTGAAGACCTGAGGTTCCGACGACCGACAATCATAAGAAAACAAGAGGAGGAGACCCATCATGACCGATCTATCCGCATTCCGGCCGAGCCGCCGGGCCGTGCTGCAATCCGGTGCGGCGGGCATGGCGCTGATGGCTGCGGGGCCGCAGGCTTTCGCGCAGGAGACGCCCAAGCGGGGCGGCATCCTGTCCTTCGCCATCGCTGCCGAGCCGCCGACCTACGACCTGCATGGCTCGCAGACCTTCGCGGTCATGCAGCGGGTGGCACCGCATTACTCGACGCTGCTGCGCTACAAGGGCGGCGCCTATCCCGAGATCGTCGGCGATCTCGCTGAAAGCTGGACCAGCGCTCCCGATGGGCTGACCCACACCTTCAAATTGCGCTCGGGCGTGCTGTTCCATGACGGCACGCCCATGACTTCTGCCGATGTCAAGGCGAGCTACGAGCGCATCCGCAACCCGCCCAAGGGCGTGGTGTCGTCGCGGCAGGCTTCGCTAGGCAAGGTCGGCAGCATCGAAACGCCGGATCCCCAGACCGTGGTCTTCAAGATGTCGGCGGTCTCCTCCTCCTTCATCGACGAGGTCGCCGCCTCGCCCTGGAACGCGATCTACAGCGCCGCGCGGCTGGAAAAGGATCCCGCCTGGCCGATCCGCAACGTGATGGGCACGGGGCCGTTCGAGTTTGTCGAGCACGTCGCGGGCTCGCATTGGGTCGGCAAACGTTTCGAGAAGTATTTCCGTCAGGGCTATCCGTTCCTGGATGGCTTCCGTGCCATCACCATGTCGCCGGCCGCGACGGTCAACGCGTTGGTCGGCAAGCAGATCCAGGCGGAGTTCCGCGGGTTCTCGCCGGCGGAGCGCGATCGCCTGATCAAGGGCATGGGCGCCGACGCGAAGGTCCAGGAAGGAGGCTGGCTGCTCCATCAGGACATCAGCTTCAACCCCAAGCGCAAGCCCTTCGACGACCCACGCGTGCGCCGGGCGCTCTCGCTGGCGATCGATCGCTGGAGCGCTTCGCGCTCGCTCGGCCGCATCTCGGTGCTGCGCGATATCGGCGGCGTGATGATGCCGGGCGGTCAGTGGGCGGCGACGGAAGCCGAACTCGAGAAGCTGCCGGGCTTCGGCAAGGACATGGCGGCGAACCGCGCCGAGGCCAAGCGGCTGCTCAAGGAAGCGGGTGCCGAGAACCTGAAGATCCAGCTCCTCAACCGCGCCATCGAGCCCTACATCACCGCAGGCATCTACCTGATCGACCAATGGCGCCAGATCGGCGTGACGGTCGAGAACCACGATGCCGAGACGGCGGCTTGGTACGCCTCGATCGGCGGCGACAATTTCGACGTCGTCATGGACAGCTACACCGACTACACCGACGACCCGACCACCGGACTGCCGAAGTTCCTGTCGGCCGAGAAATGGCCGATCGCTGCGCCGAAGTTCAACGATCCCGAGCTCGACGACCTCTATGCCAGGCAGGGCGCGACGAACGACAAGGCCGAGCGCCGCAAGCTGGTGCGCGCCTTCGAGGCCCGGACCATGGAGCAGGCATATACGGTGCCGATCCTGTGGTGGCGCCGCATCGTGGTGATGCAGGACGCCGTGAAGGGTTGGACCATGTCGCCGACCCACATGCTCTACCAGGATCTGGCGGAAGTCTGGCTGGCTTGATCCGCTGCAGGCCTTCCGCGCGATCATGCGGAGGGCCTTTTCGCACAGGGGGCGTTTGTTTCCACAGCGAAGGAGAAGGCTGATGACTTCAGGCAAAGCGCAGGCGCCGAGCGCCGACCGATTCCGCTTCTTCTGGCAGCCCGGCTGTTCGAGCTGCGTCAGGGTCAAGGAACTGCTGACCGAGATGGCGGTCGACTTCGACTCCGTCAACATCCTCGACGACGAGGAAGGCCTCGCGGAACTGACCCGCCGCGGTATCCGCGCCGTGCCGGTCCTGATCAAGGGCGACGAGATCCTCTTCACGCAGTCGCTGGAGGATGTCGCGAAATTCGTCGGCAAGACGCGCGACGTCCAGCGCCTGGCTCCAGCCGCGCTTTACGAGCGCTGGCAGTATTTCCTCGACACCGCGCTCGGCCTGATCGCGCAGATCCCGCCGGAGCGGCTGCCGGAGTTCCCGATCGCCAGGCGCCCTCGCACGGTCTGCAACCTCGCCTATCACATCTTCCAGGTTCCCGAGGGCGTGATGGCGATGACCGAGGGGCGCACGCTCGATTCGCGCGACTACGACAACGCGATCTATGACCACCTGACCACGGTCGAGCAGATCCTCGACTTCGGCCGCGGCGTCGTCGAGCAGCACCGGCAATGGTGGGCGCGCAGCGACCAGACCGGACAGAAGCTGATCGCCACCTATTACGGCGAGCAGCCGCTGCACCAGATCCTCGAACGCGGCACCTGGCATTCGGCGCAGCATACGCGCCAGCTTAACCATGTGCTTGACGGCTTCGGCGTCGCGGTCGCGCGGCCGATCGACCCGAAGGCTTATGACGGCCTGCCGATGCCGAAGGCGCTTTGGGCTTAAGCTACCTTCCGTCTCCTGCTTTTCCGCGCACCTTCCAGCTCTTCGCGCATCGTTCGCCCAAGCGATGCGCGAGGCGTCTTTCTTTGCGCTGCGCCTCGACGCTGTTTGTATAAATGTCCACACTTATGTCGGTTAATGCTCAATTTTGCTTCACTAACAGTACACAATATGATTGGCTGTCGACATTAATGGCGGAGTGGCAATCCTGCACAGGCCAGGGAGAGCGGAAATGTCGGCAGGTTCACTCATGACGGGAAGCATGGAGCATCTGCGTCGCCCGCTCGTGCGCAACATCAAGGCGGGCGACAAGGTGCTCGTGCTCTCGGACACGGCGCACGATCCGCGGGTCTGGCAGGCGGTGATGAGCATTCTGCAGGAGATCGGTGCCGATACGACGGTCACGCTCTTCGAGCGGCGGCCGGCCGACTACTACGATCCGCCGGCGGCCGTCTGCGAGGCGATGATGAAGTCGGATGCCAACATCCTCATCGCATCGACGGGGATGCTGCATTGCGCCGCGAGCCTGCGCTCGATGGAGGCCGGCATTCCCTCGATCTGCCTGGATGGCGGCATGCAGCTCGAATGGCTGCAGTCCGGCGCCATCGCCGACGACATGCGCCAGATCGCCGTGCGCAAGCATTATGTCGGCGAGCGCGTCTTCGGGGCGGGCGCGAAGACCTGCCGCGTCACCTCGCGCTACGGCACCGACTTCACCTACAGCGTCGACGGCCAGATCTGGATTCCGCCGCTGCCGAAGCCGGATTACGATCCCTACAAGATCATCAACTTCCAGAAGGACGAGAACCGCCCTGCCGGCAAGCTCTACTATTACCTGTACCCGACCGGGGAGTTCAACGTCGCCCCGCACGAAGGCACCGCCGAGGGCAAGCTGGTCATCGACCTGACGATGCATCATCTCGGCCGGCTTTCGACCCCGATCGAGCTGACCGTCAGGAAGGGCCGGGTGGTCCAGATCGACGGCGGCGCCGATGCCCGGATCCTGCGCGACTTCCTCGAAGCCTATGGCGACGAGAACGCCTATATGTGCCCGGCCGAAGCCTCGGTCGGCGTTAACGCGAAGGCCGTGATCCGCGGCATTCAGCGCGAGGACAAGAACATCATGGGGACGATGCATTTCGGCCTCGGCACCAATGTCGATGTCGGCGGCTCGATCTTCTCCAAGATCCATATGGACGGCGTGATCCTGCACCCGACGCTCTATGTCGACGGGGTCAAGCGGATCGAGGACGGCCGCTTCCTGGTCGACATCGAAGGCTGAGCCGCAACCGGAGGCGGCTCCTCGGCTTCCGCCCGCACTTTCGGGCTGGTAGGGTCGGGACGATGCTTCCGGGGAGGTGAGTCATAGCAACGCAGGTGGAACTGGCTGCAGCCACGCAGGCCCAGATCGACAGCCGCTCCCTGGCGCATGCCCAGGCTCTCGTGCAGCGTATCGTCGCCGAGCGTCACGACCGGCCGTCGCTGGTCTCGCGCATCGCGATCGAAGTCGGCGCCGAGATCATCGAGGGGATCAGGCAGCCCGGCGACGACCTCAATTCGGTCGAACTCTCGAAGCGCTACCGCACCAGCCGGACGCCGATCCGCGAAGCGCTGATGCTGCTCGAAAAGGAGGGGCTGGTCGACGTGCCGCCGCGCAAGCGGCCGCGCGTCGCCTCGCCAGGCCTCGACGAGATCCGCGAAATCTACCGCGCCAGGGCGACGCTTTTCGCGATGGTCGCCGCCGAGACCGCGCGCTCGATCGACCAGAAGGGGCTGGATCGGCTGAGGGCCGGCTTCCGGGACATGGAGCTGGCTTACCGGGCAGGCGACTTCAACGCCTTCGTCTGGGCCAATGTCGATTTCTACGAGCTGAACACCCAGCTCGCCGGTAATCTGACGGTGAAGCGCATCCTCGATTCACTGCTGCTGCGCACGGCGCGGCTACGCCGGCTCAGCCTGGCGCGCCCGGGCCGGATGGCGCGCTCCTATGACGATCACGCCCGGCTGATCGCCGCCTATGAGGATCGCGATGCGCAGCTCGCGGCCGCGCTGATCCAGTCCAACCACATCAATGCGCTGGCGGCGCTCGAGAGCCATCTGGCTCCAGAGGCGTGAGCGAGCCCCGCGGCCTGGCGCCGCCAGGAAGCAGGATGGAAGCCGCCGTCAGCGCCGCGACGGCGAGCAGCGGGGCCGTATAGTCGCCGCTGCTTTTCACCGCGAGCGCGAAGAGCGCAGGGCCGACGACATAGCCTGAGAAGAGCAGCAGCGTCGCGCCGGCCGAGGCTTCCCTGACGCGGCCGGGAGGCGAAAGACGCGCCACCTCCGCGACCTGCACCCCGTTCCAGCCGGTCACCGTCGCGCCGGCCACGAGGGCGAGCATCACGAGCAGAGGCCAGGAGGTGCCCGGTCCGATCAGCGCGAGGATCAGGGTGCAGATCGCCGAGAGCGCGATGGCGGCCTTCAGCGTCACGGCGGCGGAGCCGATCCGGTCGGAGACCCAGCCGAGCGCGATCCGGCCGATGATGCCGGCGGCCTGCATGATCGCGAACAGCGTCCCGGCGGCGACGAGGCTCAGGCCCAGCTTCTCGACGAGGATCGTGACGAGGAAGGCGAGCCAGACGCCCTGGCTGATCGCGAGCGTCAGCCCGCTGAGCGACAGGCGGACGAGGCCGCCGGTGCCGAGCAGGACCCGGATGGGCACCGTCAGGTTGTCGGCCGAGAGAAAGCTGCGCAGCGTCAGCGGGGCTCCGCCAGCCTCCTCCGGCTCGATGTGCTTGCGGACGGGCTCGATGCAGGCGGCGATCGCCAGCGCGACGATGCCCGAGGCGACGAGACAGGCCGCGAGCCCGCCGAGCCCGATCAGCGGCGGCAGCAGCGCCCCGCCGAGCATGCCGCCGATCGGCACGCCCGATTGCTTGACCGAGAAGAGCAGCGTCTGCCGATCCCGCGGCGCGGCGCGCCGCAGGATGTCGCTGCTGGCCGGTACGGAAGGGCCGTATCCCAGCCCCATCAGGAAGACGCCCGCGATGAGCAGGGCGGGCGAGGGGATCGCGATCAGGACGACGCCGAGCGCTCCGCCGACCAGGCCGAGCTGGAGCGTGCGGACCGATCCGACCCGCGCCATCAGCAGCGCGCCCATCAGCAGGAACGTCATCGAGCCCACCATGCCGATGCCGGCGAGATAGCCGATGGCCGAACTGTCGATACCCCGGTCCATGAACAGGATGGGCGCCACCACCGGCGGCAGGCGGATCAGGAACGAGCAGGCGGACTGGACCGCGAGTGTCATCAGCAGAGGCGCAAGCCAGTCGTTGCCGCCTCCGGCCGATCCGGAATCCGCCTTCATCGTTCAGGGGATCAGGACGGTGGCGCCGAGGGTGCGACGAGCTTCCAGCGCCCGGTGAGCCTCGGCGGCTTCGCTCAACGGCATGGTGGCGCCGACATGGACCTTGACCGCTCCCCGCAGCACGACGTCCAGCACATCGGCGGCGCGCATGAGCAGTTCGTTGCGGTCGCGGACAAACCAGGCGAAGGCTGCGCTGGTGACGAAAAGCGATCCCCGGCTGTTGAGGGTGAAGAGGTCGAAAGGCGGAATGTTCCCCGACGCCGAGCCGAAGGAGACGAGAAGGCCGCGCGGCCGCAGGCAGGCGAGTGAAGCGTCGAACGTATCCTTGCCCACGGAATCGTAGACGACCGGGACCCCTTCTCCCGCCGTCAAGGCCCGCACCTGGCGGGGGGTCTCGGGATCGCTGCCGAGCAGGACATGGTGGCAGCCGTTCTCGCGCGCGAGCGCCGCCTTCTCGGCCGAGGAGACGATGCCGATGACGCGCGCGCCGAGATGGCGGGCCCATTGGGTCATGAAGGAACCGACGCCGCCTGCCGCGGCATGGACGAGGATGGTTTCTCCCGGCCGGACAGCATGCACGGCCTTGAGCAGATATTGGGCCGTGATGCCCTTGGTGAAGAGCGCTCCGGCTACGATATCGTCGATCTCGTCGGGGATGCGGATCAGCCTGTCGGCCGGGAAGAGCCGTTCTTCGGCGTAGGCGCCGGGAGCGAAGTCGGGACCGCCGGCGGCATAGGCGACGCGGTCGCCGACGGACACGGCCGTCACGCCCGGCCCGATGGCCGCGACGACGCCCGCTGCCTCGCCGCCGAGCACATGGGGCAAGTGGGGCAGGGGATAACGCCCGGCCCGATTGTGCAGATCGGCGAAGTTCAGCCCGATGGCGCTATGCCGGATAAGCGCCTCGCCCGGGGCGGGAGCGCCGATCGCGATGTCCTCATAGCGGAGTTGCTCCGGCCCGCCATAGGCGTGGACCCGTACGGCCTTCATCACGACACTCCGTCAGCGCATCGACATCGGAAGATAGGTCGCCATCTGCGGGAACAGCACCAGCAGCAGAAGCATCAGCGCGCAGGTGGCGATGAACGGCCAGAGCCCGCGGAATATCTCCTCCAGGCGGACGAGGTCCCCGGCAGCCCCCTTGACGACGAAACAGTTCATGCCGACCGGCGGCGTGATGGCCCCGATCTCGGCCAGGACGATGACGTAGACGCCGAACCAGAGCGGGTCGAAGCCGAGGCTCATCATCACCGGATGGGTGATCGGAAGCGAGATCGCCAGGAGCGAGGGAGCATCCATCAGCATGCCGAAGATCAGGTAGATCACCGTCACGATCAGCAGGACGACCCAGACATCGAGGCCGTTATCCGTCAGGAGGCTCTTGATCTCGTCCGAGACGCCGCTCAACGCCAGGAAGCGCGCGAAGAGCAGGCCTCCGATGATGATCGCGAAGATCATCGCCGTCAGGTTGACCGTTTCGAGCAGCGTTTGAACAAGGATGCGGGGCTTAAGGCCGCGATTGCGGATCACGGCCATGATAAAGGTCACGACGGCGCCGATGCCGCCTGCTTCGGTCGGTGTGAAATAGCCGCCGTAGAGCCCTCCGATCATCACCAGGATGACGATGAAGAGCGGAATGATCAGGCGCAGCGACCAGAGCTTCTCCCGCAACGAATAGCGCTTGTCGAGCCTGGGTGCATAGGCCGGGCGGAGCGTGGCGACGGCGAGAATCGTCAATCCGATCAGGGCTGAGAAGATGATGCCGGGAATGATGCCGGCGATCAGCAATTCGCCGATCGAGGAGTTGGTCAGGATGCCGTAGACGACCATCAGGGCGCTGGGCGGGATCAGGACGGCGAGCGTGCCGGCGATGGCGATGCAGGCTGCGGCGAAGCCGCGATTATAGCCGCGCGCCGCCATTTCGGGCAGGGCGAGCTTGGTGAACAGCATGGCCGAGCCGACGCTCGATCCCGATGCGGCGCCGAAGGAGGCCGCGGCGCCGGTGGTGGCGACCGCCAGGCCGCCCGGCAACCGGCCGAGCCACTTGGTGCAGGCGTCGAAGAGGTCGTTGCCGATGCCTGCCTGCATGGCGAAGAAACCCATCAGGAGGAACATCGGGATGACGCTGAAATGGAACGAGTTGACGGTGTCGAAATAGATCGTTCCAAGGATGGACAGCGCCGGCCCCAGAGCGGTGAGCAGGATCAGTCCGACAAAGCCGGTGGTCGTCAGCGCCAGCATGATGGGAGCGCCGAGGAAGATGGAGCCCAGCAGGACGGCGATGCCGCTGAAGCCGATGGCGACATCAGACATGGAGGAGGGCCTTTTCGGGATCGGGGTCCGCCGCGGACAGGTCGCCGTCGTCACCGGTGACCAGAGACAGGACGGCGTCGAGCGCAAACTGGATCGCAATCAGCGCGGTGCCGAGCGAAACCGCGAATTTGGCCGGATAGAGCGGGAAGCGAATGGTCGCCCCCCAGACCTGCTCGTTCATATGGTAGGAGCGCAAGGCGAACAGGAACGTGCCGTAGGTGACGGCTGCGAAGACGATGCAGCCGGTGCTCATCCAGAAGGCGTGCAGCCAGCGCGTGACCGATCGCGGAAAATTCGAGGTGAGAAAGATCGTGTTCACATGTTCGCGCCGGTACAGGACGTAGCCGAAAGGCAGCATGATCGCGAAGGTAAGAAGGGATTGGGTCAGCTCGACGCCGGCCGGAACGGGCGCGTTGAAGACCTTTCGCGACAAGGCGTTGGCGTCGATCAGCCACATCATGGCGAAGGTGATGACGCCGGCGGCCAGCGATGCGGCGTAAAGTATGCGGCCCATCAGGCGTCGGGCCGCCAGCATGTGGTGCTTCACGAAAGAGGTCTCCCTCTGGCCGGTGCGACTGGCATCGCGGTCATTCGGTTGGGGCCGCCCGCGCTGCGGGCGGCGGGTTCCATCTGGGTCGGATCTGTCGCCGCGCCGTTCGCAGCGGATTATTGGGTGATGTCCTCGACGACTTGTCTGGCGTCGGCCTCGGGCATCCCCGCCGCCGTCGCGCGCTTGATCCAGCTATCGCGTACGGCCTGAACCTTTGGGTTTTCCAGCGTCGCCTTGGTGAATTCGGCTTCGGGAATCTTGATGACCTCGACCTTGCCGTTTGCCTTCCAATCGGCGAGCGTGTCCTTGATCGACTTCTCGTAAGTCGAGAGGAACTCCGCCAAATAGTCCTGCTTCATGTCGTCGATGATCTTTTTCAAATCCGGCGGCAGGGCGTTGTATCTGTCGAGATTCATCACGAAGATGTGGCCCCAGGAGGCACCCATCGGGACGTCGATGTAATATTTGGCGACATCGGTCCATTTCCAACCGACCGTCAGAGGCGGATCGCCGGGCGAGCAGTCGAGAATGCCGTTGCTGAGCGCTTCGTAGCCGTCGACATCGGCCATCGAGACGGGCACGGCGCCGATCGCCTCGAGCATCGCGGGTAGTGCGATGCCGTAGGAGCGGATGCGCAGGCCCTTGAAATCGGCCATGCTCCGCACGGGCTTGTTGCAGATAAGGCCATAGCTGGGCAGGGGGCGGACGCTGACCAGCTTGAGCTTGAACTTGGCGAGCTCGTCGGCGAAGGCGGGATATTTGTCATGCCATTTCAGCATGAGCGCGCCGAGCTGAGCCTGCGTTTTCGGTTGGGGCCAGAAGAAGGGAATGGCGTTGTTGATCGGGAACTGGTCGGGGAAATAGGGGGTGACGAGCGGGCCCATGTCGATGACTCGGTTCTCGACGGCCGTCGGCATTTCGCCGACTTTCGCGACGGTGCCGCCCCACAGCATGGTGACCGTATGTTTGCCGGCCGCCCGCTTGTTGATCTCGTTACCCATCCATTCGGCGGTGCGGGAATACTCGTTGGCTCCTTGCGGCATATAATCGCCATAGCGAAGGCGTTCCGCTTGAGCGGTGCTGGAAAGCCCTATGGCGAGAGCTATGACCAGGGCCAGAGACGCGGTCGTCTTCATGTTGTCCTCCCTTGTTCTTCCGGTTCGTTCCCGCCGGGTCGATTGTGCTGCGACGTTCTCATGGTCCATGTGGGTCAGTCAATAACTGTCGACATTTAAATGCTTGGAATCGCAAGGAATCCGGCGAAAGTGGCGATTTGATCTTCCGATCTTGCTTCCTCGATGCTCGAAACGCTGGCAGATGGCGATATTTCTGGTTAATAGCGCCATTCTCGTGGATTCGACGGCTCGCCCTTTGAGGGGGTGGTTCATATATCTGTCGACACTATAGCGAGGGATTGTCGAGAACCTCAGCGCGGAGGATTCCGTATCGCTGCGACCACGGCATCGCCCATCTCCCTGGTCCCGACCTTGCGCGAACCCGGCTCGAAAATGTCGGTGGTGCGATAGCCGTCCGAAAGCACCGTGCTGACCGCGGCCTGGATCTTCTCGTCGAGATCGGGGCGGTCGAAGGAGTAGCGCAGCATCAGCGCCACGGAGAGGATGGCGGCAAGCGGGTTGGCGATGTCCTTGCCTGCAATGTCGGGGGCGGTTCCGTGCACGGGCTCGTAGAGGCCGAAACTCCCGCCGGCCAGCGAGGCGGAGGGCAGCATGCCGATCGACCCGGTTAGCATGGCTGCGCAATCCGAGAGAATGTCGCCGAAGATGTTGCCCGTGACGACGACGTCGAACTGTTTAGGGGCGCGGATCAGCATCATGCTGGCGGCGTCGACGAACATGTGCGTCAGCTCGACGTCCGGATATTCCTGGCCGACGCGGATGAAGATCTCGCGCCAGAGTTGCGAACATTCGAGCACGTTCGCCTTTTCCACGGAGCAGAGCTTGCGGCGGCGTCCACGCGCGGCCCGGAAGCCGACATGGGCGATCCGCTCGACCTCCGATTCCGAGTAGACCATCGTGTTGAAGCCCTGCCGCTCGCCGGAGGCGGAGGTGCGGAAGCCGCGGGGCTCGCCGAAATAGATGTCTCCGGTGAGCTCGCGCAGGATCAGCAGGTCGAGCCCCTCGACCACCTCCGGCCGCAGCGTCGAGGCGCCGACGAGCTGAGGGAACATGATGGCCGGGCGGAAATTGGCGAAGAGGTCGAGATGCTTGCGCAGGCGCAGCAGGCTGGCGCCGGGCCGCATCGCATAGGGAATCTGCTCGTCGCCCGGAACGCCTGCCGCGCCGAAGAGGATGGCGTCCGCCTTCCTCGCGATAGCGAGCGTCTCCTGTGGCAGCGGGTCGCCGGCAGCGTCGACGCCGGCCTGACCGATCGGTGCCTCGACGAGTTCCAGCGCGGCGGAATCCCCCACGACGGCCTTCAGGACCCTGACGGCCTCGGCCGTCACCTCCGGCCCGATGCCGTCACCCGCCAGAACCGCGATCTTCATGCTCGTCTCCCGATGGCGTTGATGATGTCCGCAACCCGGTTGCGGAAGGGCTCGTCCGCTCGGCGCCATCCAGCCATCGATCAGGGCGCCGGGATAGCGGCTCGCGCCCGTGGGGTCGGGGCGCCTGCTTCGTTCCATGCCGCCGATCGTCGGATAGGGCGTCTTGTTCGCTGAGCTGCCTCATATTGCATTTTATAAATTATGTCGAGACTGCGTCAGGGGCGCATCAGGTGCAATCGAATTCCGTGCGTCCCTGCGAGAGCGATGATCTTATCCCCGCATCTCCGGCGCTGACATGCAAAGGCCGCGTTGCTCGGCCGTGCGCGCTCCGCTCAGGCTATGCGCTTGCTCGTTATAATGCATGATGCATATTATATCGAAAAGTTGGCGGGCGCCGACATGACGGAGGAGGGACGACGCATGGAGGATCGGGTTCGCCGCGGTGGCGGCGGGATGCGCTGGCGGCGATTGCAGCCTTGCTCCGGTCGCGCTTGGGGAGGCGCGGCGTGATTGAGTTTCCGGGTGCAGGCGACGACCTGATCCAGCTCGAGGATCGGGGTGCATACGCGCTGCTGCGCTTCAACCGTCCCGACAAGCGCAACGCGATGAATTCCGCCGCGCGCAAGGCATTTCTGGCGCGGCTGGCGCAGCTTCACGGCACTCATAAGGTCGTGGTGCTCACCGGCAACGGACCCGGCTTCTGCAGCGGCGTCGACCTCAAGGAGGCGGCAGCGGCCGAGGCGGCCGGCACCGACTATGACCGCGAGGCGCTGGAGCGCGAATGGATGTCGGTGCTGCTGGCCATCCACCGGCATCCGGCCGTGTTCATCGCCGCCGTGAACGGCTTTGCGCTGGGCGGCGGCAGCTCGCTGATCCATGTCTGCGACCTGGCGATCGCGGCCGACGAAGCCGAAATCGGCATGCCGGAGATGGGCTTCGGCACCTATCCCGGCATGGCCGGACCGGCGACCCAGTTGCGCCTCCTTCCCAAGCATGCCGCCTATATGATCCTGACGGCGAGCCGCATCGACGGCCGGACGGCGGAGCGCTGGGGCATGGTCAACAAGAGCGTGCCGCTGGCACGCCTGCTGGACGAGGCCGATGCGCTGGCGCGACGGATCGGCCAGTTCGACACCACGGCGCTGGCGGAAAGCCGCAAGGCGCTCGGCCTGGTTCCGGGACAGATCAGCGATCTCGCGGGCGGCTTCGAGCTTGGCCTGTCGGTGAATGCCGGCATCCGTGCGAGGAGCAGCGCCCGGCGTGACGGTCTCGGCCGGTTCGCCGCCGGCGAAAAGAATCCAGGCCAGGGCAGGCAGTCTTGACGCGCCCGCTGGCCGGCCTGCGCATCGTCGAATGCGCCGGGCCGACGGCCCGGCCCGGCGAGCGCCTGGCCGTGGCGTTCGCAGGGCGCCTGGCCGCCGATCTCGGCGCGACGGTACTGAAGCTCGAACCGGCCGGCGGCGACCCACTGCGCGCCGATGGCGGCGATGGGTCCTTCGCCTTCCTCAATGCCGGCAAACAATCCTGTCCCCTCGAAGAGGGCCAGCCTGAGACGCTCGCACAGTTTCTGAGCGCCGCCGACGCGGTTCTCGGCGATGCCGCTTCTCCCGCGCTCGCGCAGGCCGCGGCGACGGGGCTGCGGTCGCATCGTCCCGGCGCGATGGTCGCGGTCTCTCTTCTCGGCCCGCTCGTGCCGCCGGAGACGCCGGCCAGCGAATTCACCGTCATGGCTTTGAGCGGCCTGCTCGACATCGTGGGCGATCCAGCCCGCGAGCCGTTGCGGCTGGGTGGACATCAGCTCGCCTATTCGGCCGGTCTCTCGGCGCTGACGGGCCTGGTCGCCGCGCTATGCCTGCCGGCGCGCGGCGAGGATGGTTTGGGCGTTCCGGAACGGGTGCAGGTCAGCCTTCTCGAGACGGCGATCTGGCTGAACTGGAAAAGCGTGGCCTGCGCAGCGGCCGGAGAGCCGGTGCCGCATCGCTCGGGCCAGTCGGGCGACTGGCCGGTGGTGCGCTGCGCCGATGGCTGGGTCGCGCTGGTCTATCAGGATGCCGACTGGCCGGCGCTGCGGAAGCTCGCCGGCGACGATCGGCGCCTGGCCGATCCTGCCTTGGCGACCGCTGCCGGGCGAGCCGGGCGCACCGGCGAGATCGGCCGCATCGTCGAGGAATATCTGCGCGGGCTCACCCGGAGCGAGATTCATGCGCTGGCGCGGGCGGCGCGGCTGCCGCTCGGGCCGGTCTCCAGCGTGGCCGAGCTGATCGCGGATCCGCATCTCGTGGCACGGAATTTCATGCAGACGGTTCGTTTCGGCGAAGGGCGCACCGTCCTGACGAGGCCGCGCCTGCCCGTGCTCTGGGATGGCGAGGTGCTCGCGCCCGGCCCGGTGCCGCCCTTCGGCGGCGACGGAACACCGCTTGCCCGTTCGCCCGCCTTGCCGAAACGGGAGGCACCTTCGCGTCCGCTTCCGGGCAAGCGCAGCCTGCCGCTGACCGGCTGCCGGGTTCTCGACCTCGGCATCATCACGGCCGGCGCGGCGACCAGCGCTCTGCTGGCCGATCTCGGTGCCGAGGTCATCAAGATCGAATCCCCGGGCTATCGCGACCCCTTCCGTGCCTGGCAGGGCGGTGAGGGCGGCGTCGACAGCGATCTGCCGACCTTCTTCCGTTACACCAACCGCAACAAGATCGGTGCCAGCATCGACCTCAAGCAGCCGGCCGGGCGCGAGGCGTTCGTCCGGCTCGCAGCCCGGTGCGACGTGGTGGTGGAGAATTTCCGACGCGGCGTGATGGCCCGTCTCGGCATCGACTATCCCGCTCTGAAGGCCGTGAATGCCGGCTTGATCTTCGCCTCCCTGTCGAGCCAGGGGGAGAGCGGTCCGGAGGCGGGCTACGTCTCCTATGGCACGACGCTGGAGGCCATGGCCGGCCTCGCCTGGCTCACCGGCTATGCCGGCGGCGGGCCCGTCGTTTCCGGCAAGGATCTGAACTATCCCGACCAGGTCGTGGCGATCTTCGCGGCCGGCATGGTGGCCGCCGCCTGGCTCCAGCGCCGGCGGACCGGGCAGGGCGCCCATCTCGATATCTCACAGCGCGAGCTCACCGCTTTCCTCGTCGGCGAAGCTTTCGTGAGCCCTCCCGCGCAACCGCGCCGCGGCAATGCCGAGAATGCCTATGCGCTGCAGGATTGCTTTCGGGCGCGCGACGGTTGGGTCGCGCTCAGCCTGTCGTCGGAGCAGGTCGCGACACTGGCGCGAAATGGCCTCGACACGGCGGCGCTGGCGGGCAGGATCGCCGCGATGAGCCGCGAGGAGGCCGCGCGGATGCTGACCGCACGGGGGATCGCGGCTGCGCCGGTACTCGACGGGGCCGAGGTTCTGGCGCGGCGCGGCGAAAGCTGGCGGGACGCGCTGGCCGAGGGGCCGGGCCGGCGCCTCGCCAAGGGCTTTCCGTTCCGTTTCGATGATGTGCCGCTGTCGATCTTCGCCGATGCGCCGCATGTCGGGGCCGACACGGCGCGGGTGCTCGGCGAGATCGGCGGCTTTTCCGCGCAGGAGATCGCGGAACTGGTTGCGACCGGGGCGGCGGAGTGCTGGCGCAAGTCCTGAGGGCCCCCTCAGAACCGCCGGGCTAATCTTGGATCGAGCATGTCGCGCAGGCCGTCGCCGAGCATGTTGATCGCCAGCACCATGAAGCCGAGGAACATGCCGGGGAAGAAGATGATCCAGAAGGCGAGCTGCACATAGCTGCGGCCGTCGGAGAGGATGTTGCCCCAACTCGGAATCTCAGGGGGAATGCCGACGCCGAGGAAGCCGAGATAGGACTCGATCAGCACGGCCGAGGCGCAGACATAGGTCGCCTGGATAATGATCGGCGTCAGCGCGTTGGGCAGGATGTGGCGCAGCAGCAGGCGCGGCATGCGGGCGCCGATCGCGGTCGCGGCCTCGACATAGGGCAATTCGCGGATCACCAGCACGACCGAGCGCACCAGCCGGACCATGCGGGGCACCTCCGGTACGGTGATGGCGATGACGACGGTGAGCAGCCCCGGGCGTGCCAGCGCCATCATGGCGACGGCGAGCAGAATGGCCGGGATCGCCATGAGCCCGTCCATGATCCGCATGATCACGCTGTCGAACCAACGATACATGCCGGCGAGCAGGCCGAGAACGCTGCCGATCAGCGTGGTCAGCGCGGCGACCCCGAGGCCGACGAGAAGCGAGATGCGCCCGCCATAGACTGTGCGGCTGAAGACGTCGCGACCGAGATTGTCCGTGCCGAACCAGTGCTCGGCGCTGGGCGCGCGGAGCCGATGCGCGACATTGAGCGCGAGCGGATCATGCGTCGCCAGCACGGGGGCGAGGAGCGCGGTGCCGACGAGCAGCGTGATCAGCATGCCGCCGATCACGACCGTGACATGGCGCTGGGCGCCGCGCAGCAGCCAATGCCGTTTCGTGCGCGAGAAGGCCAGCCGGGGCGTTGCGATATCGGCGCTGGTCATCAGGGGATGCTCCTGATGCGCGGATCGAACAGCCCGTAGCTGAGGTCCACGAGAAGGTTGATCAGGACATAGGCGAGCGACGCGAGCAGCAGCACGCCCTGGATCACGGGATAGTCGCGCTGGGTCACGGCCTCGATGGTCAGGCGGCCGACGCCGGGAATGGCGAAGACGCTCTCGGCGACGACGACGCCGCCGATCAGCAGGGCGATGCCGCTGCCGATGGTGGTGACGATCGGGACCGCGGCGTTGCGCAGTGCGTGCTTGAACAGGATCGGGAGCTGGCTGAGGCCCTTCGACCGGGCGGTACGGATGTAATCTTCCCCGAGCACCTCGATCATGGTCGAGCGGGTCATGCGCGTCAGCAGCGCCATGAAGACCAGGCCGAGCGTCAGCGACGGCAGCACGAGATGGGTCAGGTACGGCGCCGGCCCCTGCGACAAGGGCCTGAAGCCCTGCACCGGCAGCCAGCGCAGCTTCAGCGCGAAGCCCCAGACCAGCCCGTAGCCGATGATGAAGATCGGGAAGGAGAAGGCCACGGTCGCCAGCGCCATGACGGCCCGGTCGATCCAGCGGCCGACCTGCCAGGCGGCGACGATGCCGAGCGGGATCGCGCTGCACACGGCGAAGGTCATCGTGGTCGCCGCCAGCGACAGTGTCGGTTCGAGGCGGCCGGCGATCAGTTCCAGCACCGGCTTGCGGCTGAACAGCGACTGCCCGAGATCGCCGCCGAGCAGCCGGCCGATCCAATGCAGGAACTGGTAGAGCATGGGCTCGTCGAGGCCGAGGCTCCTGCGGATACGATCGATATCCTCGCTGGTGGCGTGATCGCCCGCGATCACCGCGGCCGGATCGCCCGGGCCGACGCGGATCATCACGAAGACGATGACTGCGACCACCATCATGACGATGGCGGTCGAGCCGATTTTTCGCAGGACGAAGTTGATCATCGGACGGCCGGCCCCCGTCCGCTCACTGCTTCTCGATGTTCCAGTAGACCGGCACGCCGGCCTTCAGCACGCCCTTGATGTTCGAGCGGAAGGCGATCGGCTGGACGTATTGCCCCAGATTCACATAGGGCACGGAAACGAAGGCGCGGGTCTGGATGGCGTCGACCATGGTGCGGCGCTTCGCAGGATCGGATTCCTGCGCCCAGGCCGAGACCAGCTTCGTCAACTCCTCGTCGCAGGCCCAGCCGATATTGGCCTTGTCGCATTGCGAGTTGAACCAGATGTTCGCCAGCGGCGAAGCGGGGTCCGGCCCGCCCTGCGAGGTGACGAACAGGTTCCATCCGCCCTTGTCCGGGGCGTCCTTCTTGGCGCGCCGGGCGGTGATCGTCGCCCAGTCCTGCGACTGGACGTCGACATTGAGGCCGGCCTTGCGCATCGCGGCGATCAGGACGTTTTCGGCGGCCTGGTATTGCGGCCGGTCGGTCGGCAGCATGACGACGATCGGCTCGCCCTTGTAGCCAGCCTCCTTGAACAGCGCCTTGGCTTTCTCGATGTCGACGGTCAGCCCGACGACACCGGCCTTGGTCTCGTTCTCGGAACCGCACATGAAATAGGTGACGCAGCTCTTGAGGTAGTAGTCCGGGTCGCCGACAACGGCCTGCATCGCTTCCGCCTGGTTCGTCAGGTAGAGCAGGGCCTGGCGCGCCTTATAGTTGTCGAAGGGCGGGAACAGCGAGTTCGGGCGCGCCATCATCTGGACGCCGAGCAGGTCGATGGTGAGGACGGTGATGTTCGGGTCGCTCTTCATCAACTGGACGAAATCGAGCGGCGGCGCCTCGAAATAATCGATCTCGCCGGCCTGCAGCGCCGAGAGCGTCGTGTTGTTGTCGGGGATGTAGAGCCACTCGACGCGGTCGAGCTTGGCGACCTTGCCGCCGGCGAGATAGTCGGCCGGCTCGTTGCGCGGGATGTAGTCCGGGTTGCGGACATAGACCGCCTTGGCGCCGGGCTGCCATTCGTCGCGCTTCATGATGAAGGGGCCGGAACCGATCGGGTCGGTGATCTGCTTGTCGATCGGCTGCTCGGCGATGCGCTTGGGCATCATGAAGGCCGGCGCCTCGGCGCCGGCGAGGGCTTCCAGCACGAGGCCGAACTTCTCCTTGAGCTTGATCCGGAAGGTGAGGTCGTCGACGATCTCGTAGCCTTCCATCGCCCGGGTCATGTGCTGGCCCATGGCGTTGCGCTGCGCCCAGCGCTTGAGCGAGGCGACGCAGTCGGCCGCGGTCACCGGGGTACCGTCATGCCACTTCATGCCCTTCCGCAGCGTGAAGCTGTAGATCATGCGGTCCGGGCTGACGGTGTAGCTGTCGACCATCTGCGGCTTCGGCTCGAATTTCGAGTTCAGCGCGAACAGGTTGTCATAGACGAGATAGCTGTGCCGGATCGTGACGTAGGCCGTCGACCAGGTCGGGTCGATGATCTTGAGGTCCGCGTTGACCACGGCGCGCAAGGTCTTGTCCGAAGCCAGGGCCGGACAGGCCGCCGCCGCGATTCCTGCGATCAGCAGCGATGCCGACGCGATTTTCCGAATGGCGCGTTTGAAGACCATCGAGCACTCCTCCCATGTTGCATTCTGTTCGATGCCGTCCCGGGCGGCGTTGCCGGCGGCCAGACATTCGATGATGCATTTTATATGAAATAAGATTGGAGGGAGCGGCAGCCGCTGTCAAGCGCGGCCCGGCACCATGACCGGAGGCCGCGCGAGGCGGTCGAAAGCTGGCTTAGCGCGCCACCAGTTTGGGATGAGGGCCGTCGAGCAGCGCGTACTGCGCCAGCACGCGTTCCCGAACCGCCTTGTGGCTGACCTTCAACATGGCGTTGCGCGGCAATTCGTCGAGGGCGATCAAGGCGCGCGGGCGCTTGTAGCCGGTCATCGCCGCGATGGTGCCCGATAGCCTGTCCTCCCAGCCCGGCGGCGGATTCTCTGCGACGGCGACGATGACCTCGCCCCAATATTCCGAGGGCAGGCCGAAGGCGACGATCTCGCCTCCGCCGAGCGCCGCCGCGAGTGGCCGCTCCACCTCCTCGGGCGCGACCTTGTAACCGCCGGTCTTGATCATGTTGGCGCTGCGCCCGACGAGGTGAAGGCGACCACGCTCGTCGAGATAGCCAAGGTCGCCGGTCTCGTGGAACGCGTCGGGCGGCAGTGCCGCATAGCCCCCGTCCGCGGTGATCGTGCCGGCCATCATCTGGTGAGCACGCAGCAGGATCTCGCCGACCTCGCCGCAAGCCGCCCGGCGGCCATCGTCCGACCGGATCACGACCTCGACCCCGGGCGCCGGCCAGCCGACGCAGGCATCAGCGTCGGCGCCGCCCTCGGCATACCAGGCGTCCGTCTCGGGCGGCTCGAGCACCGTGATCGGGTTGACTACCTCCGTCTTGCCGTAGGTGACGCGGATGACCGGGCCGAAGATGGCACGGGCGCGGGCATAGAGCGTCGGCGAAAGCGTCGCCGTGCCGCAATAGATCGTCTTGAGGCCGGACAGCGACCGCCCTTTCGCCGCCGCGACGATCTTTGCGAGCACGGTCGGCGGCGCGAACATCTCGTCCGCCTCGCCCCGCTCGAGGATGCCGAGCACGGCATCGGTGTCGACGCCGTCGAGCAGCGTCACCGCGCCGCCGAGGTCGAGATAGGCATAGGTCAGCAGCCCGGCGCCGTGCGAAAACGGCGTCATCAGCAGCAGGCGGCTGTCGGGGCCGGGCTTGTGCGGCATCGCTGCCCGCTGCAGCAGGTTGGCGGCGAAGCGTCCGGCCTGGCTGGTGACGATGCCCTTCGGCGGACCGGTCGTGCCCGAGGTGAAGCCGATCCGGGCCCAGTCGTCGAGCCGGACATGCGGAAAGCTGCCGGTGCCGAATGTGGCGGTGCCGATGCTCTCGATCGCATGCACCTGCGCGCCCATGCGCTCGAACCGGGGCGCCTGCGCGCGTGTCGTCACGATGTGGCGCAGGCCGGCGAGCGCGATGCAGTGGCGCAGATCGGCATCGGCGAGGCCGGGATTGAGCGCGACTTCCGCCGCCCCCGACATGACGATGCCGATGCTGGTCCAGACGGCCGGAATGCCGTTGCGCACGAAGCTCGCCACCGGCTCGCCGGGTGCGATGCCCTTCTCCCCCAACGCGAAGCCGAGTGCCGCTGCCCTTTCTCCGAGCGCGCGATAGGTGATCGTGCCGCCGGCGTCCTCGATCGCGATGCGGTCGCCGAAGCGCTGGCAGAGCGTGGCGAAGCTGTCGCCGTGGCAGAAGGTCTCCGGCATGGTCCGCGTCAGCGTCCCCGGAACCGCGGCTTGCGCCTCTCGCCGAAGGCGGCGACGCCCTCGCGCCGGTCCTCGGTCGGCACCATCCGGTTATAGGCCTCGATCTCGAAGAGCAGCCCATCCGCGAGACTCAGCGACAGGCCGTGATGCATCGCGCGCTTCGCCTGCCGGATCGCGATCGGTGCGTTGTCGGCGATGATCTTCGCAGTCGCGACCGCTTCCGGGATCAGGCTTTCGGGCTCGCAGACACGGTTGACCATGCCCCAGCTCGCGGCTTCCTCGGCCGACCATGGCTTACCGGACAGGAGAAGCTCCTTGGCACGGCGTTCGCCCACCGCGCGCGGCAGGTTCTGCGTGCCGCCCGCGCCGGGCATGATGCCGAGGGTCACCTCCGGCAGCGCGAAGCGGGCATTGCGCGAGGCATAGATGAAATCGCAGCACAGGGCGGTCTCGCAGCCGCCGCCATAGGCGGGGCCGTTGACGGCGGCGATGACCGGTACCGGGCAGTCGATGATCGCGCGCACCATGCGCTCGAAGATGTGGTGCTGCGCCTGCCAGGCCGCATCGGTCATGCCGTTGCGCTCCTTCAGGTCGCCACCGGCGCAGAAGACCTTCTCGCCGGCGCCGGTCAGGACGATGGCGCGGGAATCGGACGGGTCCGCCAGCATCGTCTCGAAGATGTCGAGCAGGTCGAGCCCCATCCGGGTGTTCATGGCGTTCGCCGCCTGCGGGCGGTTCAGCGTGACGAGGAGGACCTCCGGCTCCGGCCGGGCGACCAGAAGCGTTTCGTAAGCGTCGCGCATGGCTCTAAAGATACTCCTCGACCAACGCTGCATCGCCGATATCGGCGACGCTGCCGCTGCGCCTGACCTCGCCGCCGCGCATGATGTAGCCGCGCGTGGCGAGCTTCAGCGCAGGGCGGGCCATCTGCTCGGTCATCAGGATGGTGGTCCCGCGCCGCTGGATCTCGCGGATGGCGTCGCTGATCCGCTGGATCCAGACGGGGGCGAGGCCGAGGAAGGGTTCGTCGAGCAGGAGCAGCTTCGGGTAGGAGCTCATGGCGCGGGCGAAGGCGACGATCTGCTGCTGGCCGCCGCTGAGCTGCCCTGCGGGCTGCTCGGCTCTCTCCGCCAGGATCGGGAAGACCGAGCTGAGCCAGTCGAAGGCTTCCTTCTGGTGCCTGCGGCCCATGCCGAAGGCGCCGGACAGGACGTTGTCTGCGACCGAGAGCGTGCCGAAGACCTTCCGCCCTTCCGGCGAGTAGCCGATGCCGGCACGCGCCCGCCGGTCGGCGCTGAGGCCGCCGATATCCTGCCCCTTGAAGCGGATCCGGCCGCCGCAGGTCTGGGTCGCGCCGATGACGGCGTTGATCAGGCTCGACTTGCCGGCGCCGTTGGCGCCGATCAGCAGGACGGTCTCGCCTTCCTCGACCTCGATCGAGACCTTGTGCAGCGCGGTGATGCCGCCATAGCGGACCTCGATATCCTCGACGGAAAGCATCAGGCGGCCTCCTCGTCCTCGACGATGCCCATATAGGCGGCGATGACGTCCGGCCGCGCCAGCACCTCGGCGGGCGGGCCCTCGGCCAGGATGCGGCCGGCATCGAGCACCAGGATGCGCGGGCAGAGCCGCTTGATCAGGTCCATGTCGTGCTCGACGATCAGCACGGCGCAGCCATGGTCGGCCTGGACGGCCTGGACGAAGGCGTCGACCTGCTGGCGCTCGCGCCGCTCCAGGCCGGCGGCGGGCTCGTCGAGCAGCAGCACGCGCGGCGAGGTGGTGTAGGCCAGGACCAGGCCCAGCATCTTCTGCAGGCCGTAGGGCAGCTTGTCGCTGGGTATGTCGAGGCGGGGCGCGAGGTCGAACTGCCTCAGCATGCCGTCGAGCTTGTCCCAGATCGAGGGCGGGCTGCCGCTGAAGCGGATCGCGCGGGCGAGATTCTCGCGCACCGTCGCGCTCTTGAAGGTGTTGGTCTGCTGGAAGCTGCGCACCAGGCCGAGCCGGCTCAATGTGTGGAACGGCATGCCGCCGATCTCGCGGCCGTCGAGCAGGATGCTGCCGGCGCTCGGCGGAAGCTTGCCCGAGATCACGTTGATCAGCGTCGTCTTGCCGGCTCCGTTGGGGCCGATGACGCCCATCAGTTCGCCAGGCGCGAGCCTGAAGCTGACATCGCTGAACACATGCAGGCCGCCGAAGCTCTTCGTGATCGACCTGACGTCGAGGGAGCCGCTCCGCTCCGGGGCGTTATCCGCGCTCATGGGCGGCCTCCTTCACCGTGCCGACGATCGGGGCGGCGCTGCCGCCGGCGCGCCACTGCCCGGACAGGCGGCGATAGCCCGCGGCCAGGGTGCCGACGATGCCGCCGCGCGCGGCCAGAACCACCACCACGATCAAAAGGCCGTAGAGCCCTTCGGAGAACTCGCCATGCGTGCTGAAGATGCTCGACATCCAGACCAGCAGCGTGGCGCCGACCAATGGCCCGAGCATCGAGCCGCGGCCGCCGATGATGGTGTAGGCGATGTAATTGACCGAGGATTGCGGTGAGAAGGATGTCGGATGCGCGGTCAGCAGCATGTTGACCAGCGAGAAGCCCGCCATGCCGGCGAGGCCCGCAGCGGCGACGAAGCCGATCACCTTGTAGCGCCAGACCACGAGGCCGAGGCTTTGCGCCAGCACCTCGTTCTCCTCGATCGCCGCGAATTCCCGGCGGAGCCAGACGGAAACGAGGGCGGTGATGACGGCGGCGGCGAACGCGACGCCGATGGCCAGCAGCAGCACCGCGCGGTTGTCGGCGAGCTCGATGCCGAACAGGGTCGTCGCCGGCATGCCGACGAGGCCGTTGGTGCCGCCGGTGAGATCGGGCGTCTCGAAGATCAGGAGCTGCAGGATCTGCGTCAGCAGGAAGGTGACGAGCACGAAATAGATGCCGCGCAGGCGCAGGATGAGGATGCCGAGGGGCAGGGCGACGAGCGCGGGGGCGATGAAGCTCAGCGCCGTCAGGGCGAAGCTGTGACGATGCCGCCCTTCAGCCCGGCGATGGCCGCGGCATAGCCGCCGATCGCCATGAAGGCCGGAACGGCGAAGGTCAGCAGGTCCATGCGCAGCATGATGTAGACGCTGAACGCCGCCGTCACCGCGACCGCGATCAGGTTCTGCGTCGAGTAGACGAAGGGGCTGTCGGTGACGAAGGGGACGAGGAAGCTCAAGCCCAGGATGGCGATCGCGGCGATCTCGCCGCCGAACTGATTGAGACGCGCCATGGTCAGGCTCCTCGGGCTTCTTTGCCGAAGAGGCCCGAGGGCCGCACGATCAGCACGACGAGCACCAGCACGAACAGCGCGAGCGCGCCCTTCGAGCCACCGAGATAGACGACCGAATAGGCCTCGATCAGCCCGACCAGGAAGGCCGCGACGGTCGCCCCGATGATCGAGCCGAAGCCGCCGAGGATGACCGTGAGAAAGGCCATGGCCAGCACCGGCTCGCCGACCAGGGGGCCGAGCGACAGGATCGGCGTGACGAGCGCGCCGGTCAGGCCCGCAAGCCCGCAGGAGAGCGCGAAGGCCAGAGGAAAGAGCAGCTTCGGGCGCAGGCCCTGCGTGGCTGCGACCTGGCGGTTGTCGGCCAGCGCCCGCAAGCCCCGTCCGAGATCGGTGCGGTACATCAGCGCGTAGACCCCGGCGATCGCGACGAGGCAGACGGCCAGAACGACGAGGTTCTCGAGCGGCATGTAGAAGCCGGCGAAGCGCAGCGTACCGGTGACCGGGAAACCGAATTGCGGCGATTCGGGACCGTAGACGGCCTGGATGCCGGTTCCGATCATCAGGTAGAGGCCGAGCGTCAGCATCAGCGTCGCGAGGTGGTCGTCGACGACGCGCTCGACCACGAAAAGCTCGAAGACGTAGCCGAGGGCGCCCGTGGCGAGCATCGCCGCGACCACCGCCAGGGGATAGGGCAGGCCGAGGAAGGTGACGCAGCTATAGGCGGCGTAGCCGCCCAGGACATAGAAGCCGCCATGAGCGAAGTTGACGACGCCGAGGATGCCGAAGATCAGCGTGAAGCCGAGCGCCAGCAGCGCGTATTGCGCGCCGAGACTGATGCCGATCAAGCCGGCCGACACGAAGCTGGCCATGTGCCGTTACTCCCTGATCCGTTTCGACCAGCGTGCGCGTCGGGCTGCGGGCGCTGGACTGGTTGCGACGTTTCCCTGCGCTCTTCCGGCACGTTCTCGCCGCTCGGGCCGGCGGCATCCTCCGGCTTGGCGGCCTGCTCGCTCTCTCCGGCGATCCAGACCGGCGGAGCATGCATGATATTTTTAATGCATCATGCATTTTTTACGATGCAAAGACCAGCTTCGCGATCCGGCTCGCGGCGTTGCGTCTTCGCGAGGACACGCTGGCGCGGCTCGCCGGCTGCCATTGCGGGCCGCGCCTCGCCTCGTCAGTCGACCTCGGGCACCTCGGCGCGCAGGATCGGCTGAACCTTGCCGTCGACGATCAGGCCGATGCCGAAGGGGAAGGAGACTTCCTGCTGAATGCCGAAGAAGGACTTGCCGGTCCAGCGGCCCTTGCCGAGGTTCTTGTCGTCGATCGGCAGCTTGCGCAGCACCTCGGCGACCTTTTCGGTATCCGTGATCGTGCCGGCATCCGAAATCGCCTTGAACAGCAGGCGCCCGACGCCGACCCAGAGATACAGCATCGTGTTCTCCGGCGGGTCGGCGTTCATCAGCTTCTTATAGTCGGTGGCGATGGCGCGGATGTTGGGGTCTTCGAGCGGCACGTTCTCGTACCAGTAGAAGTTCTTCAGCACTTCCGGCCCGCCGGCGACGCGCAGGATCTCGTCGGTCGCCGGGCCGCCGAGGCGGCCGATCGTGCCGGTGAAGCCGGCCTGGCGGAGCTGCTTGACGAGCACACCGGCATCGCCCGGCGCCGTCGAGGAGGTGTCGACCGTATCGGGATTCTGCGCGAGGACGCGGGCCACTACCGCCGCGAAGTTCGGGTTGCCGCGCTGGTAGAACTCCTCCGTCGCCTCGATACCGTTGGCCTTGTAGGCCTCGATATCGACCGAGGTGATGTCGGTGCCGCCCTGGTCGTTGGGCGCCACGAGCACGACCTTCTTGATGTTGAACTTCTCCTTGGCGAGCTTGGCGATCGCTCCCGCCCAGACGCTCGGGCCGGGACCTTCGTGGAACACCAGCGGCCAGCGCGGTCCGATCGCATCCTTGGCGAAGCTGTTCTGGAAGACCAGCAGCTTGTTGCGCAGCGCGATCGGCTTGATGCCGGTCGCTTCCGGCGTCACCACCGGGCCGAGGATGAACTTCACATTCTGGCTGACGAGCTGGTTCGTCGCCGAGGCGGCGCCTTCCGCCGTCGCCTTGCTGTCGACGGCGATGGTCGTGACCTTGCAGGTCTCGCTCCCAACCTTGAGGCCGCCGCCACCGGCGGCATTGGCCTCTGCCGCGATGTATTCGGCGGCGCCCTTCAGGGCCAGGCCCCATTGGGCCGTCGCGCCCGAAAGGCCGCCGATGACGCCGATCTTGAGCTCGCAGGCCGCGAGCACGGGGGTCGCGGCGAGCAGGGCCGCTGCGGCGGCGCCGGCAAACAATGTCTTCTTCAAGGACTTCATTGATCTTCCTCCCGATGGTCGGCGCGTCTTCTGCGGAGGCGCCGGAATTGGCCGAACTCTGTCGAGCCAGGCAAAGGCCCTTGCTGGTTGGCGGGCGGCCGGCATGCGGCGCCAAGCTGCGCTTCAGGCGCTTGGCCGACCGGCTCAGCCGGTCGGGGCCATGAATGGATAGGGAACCGCCGGGCCGTCGCGGAACGGCAGGGCGACGATGGCGGCGCCGGGCGTGGATTCGAGGCCGGCTTCGTTCCTGATGCCGAGATCGAGGTCGACGAGCCCGTATTCCGCAGCCTCGCGCAGGGCCGTGACCTTGCCCCAGACCGACAGCGTTTCGCCGACGAGGTTCATCGCCCGGAACTGGAAGCGCAGCTTCCAGAGCCAGCCTTCCCGGCCGGCCCAGTCCTTCAGGAGTTGGGCGAGGAATTGCTGCTTGAGCGAGCCGTTGATCAAGAGGCCCGGCAGCTTGTCGTGCCCCGTCGCGAACGGCAGATCGTAATGGATCTTGTGCCAGTTCTCCATGGCGGCCGACCAGCGCATGAGATGCGCCGTGGTCAGGGGCCCCTTGAACAGCGGACCGATCTCGTCGCCGACCGCGATGTCCTCGAAGACGCGGCGCAAAGGGCGGGCCGTCCCCTCAAATGGAGCCGAGGCGGCGAGGTTCATGGCCACGCTCCTGCGGCTCGTCCTGAACGGAACCCGGGCTGGCCGAGCGGCAATGCTTCTGCAATCACCCTGGCGCCTCCCATTATTCGCATTGCGAATTATTCATTCGTTATTGGTCACGATCCCATGCTCGGCCCGGATCGTCAAGATCGAATCACCGTGAATTCGTCAGCACGGGCCGAGAACCGCGCGCAGGATTGCCGCGAAGGCGTTCGGCGCCTCATAGGCGACCCAGTGCCCGGCGGCGGGAATGGTATGGAAGGCCATCTCCGGCCGGATCGCGCGCAGCGTGCGCTCGACCTCGCCCAGCAAGCCGCGCACGGCATGGTCCTGCTCGCCCCAGATGCCGGTGACGGGAATGCCGAGCTTGCGCAATTCGTCGGGCAGGAGCGAGCCGCGGCCGATCGGCCGGCTGTCGAAGCGGGCGTGGCGGCTGTTCCAGTCCTGGATGGCGAGGGCCTGCGCGTCGATCCGGGCCGGATCGGCGATCATCCAGCGCAGCAGATTGGTCCGGTTGGCGGCATCGCGTTCCGCCCCGTTCTTGTCGCGGACCCTTTCCAGGGCGATCTTGTGGATGGGAACGCCGAGCCCGCCGGAGCCAACCAGCGTCAGCGAACGGGCGTGCGCTCCGGCCTGCCCGGCGAGGAAACCGGCAAGCACGCCACCATAAGAGAAGCCGGCGATATCGAAGCGCTCTCGCTGGTCCTTGTCCTGGACACCATGGCCGAGAACCTGCTCGAGACCTTCGAGAATGACGCCGGCAATCGCCGCAGGGGTGGAGTCCGGCGGGGCGGCCGAGCTTCCGAGGCCGGGGATGTCCGGCGCGATCACCATCCGGTCCGCCGCGAAGGCGGGGATCGTGCGCAGCCAATGGAGCCAGCTTCCGGCGCCGCCGTGCAGCAGCACGAGCGGCGTGCCGCCTTCGCCCCAGCAGCGCCAGACCATCTCGCCTGCGCCGCAGGACGTCCGGAACCGGCGCGCGGCGGCGTCGAGGGCGGCCCAGGGCACCGGGTCGTCCGGGGCCGCATTACGCGGGCGGTCGGTCTGCACGCTGCTGCTCATGCCAGCAGCTTGCGGGCGATCAGCACGCGCTGGATTTCGCTGGTGCCGCCGCCGATCTGGGCATGGCGCAGCACGCGGTAGAACAGCGTCAGCGGCAGCTCGAGCGACTCGCCCATGGCGCCATGGATCTGGATGGCGTGGTCGAGGCAGCGCGCGCCCCACTCGGTCGAGGTCATCTTGATCAGCGCCGCCTCGGCGCGGACATCCTCGCCGGCATCGGCGCGGGCGGCCATCTCGTAGGTCATCGAGCGCAGCGCCTGGATGTCGACAAACATGTCGACCAGCTTCCACTGGATGGCCTGGCGTTCGGCGATCGGCTTGCCGAAGGTCCTGCGCTGCTTGGCCCATTCGGTCGACATGTCCAGCGCGCGCTGCATCTTGCCGAGCGCATAGGGCCCGCGCATCAGCCGGTCATGGATCGTCAGCCATTGCTGGCCGAGCACGAAGCCCTTGCCGACCTCGCCGAGCACGTCGGAATCGGGCACGCGGCAATTGTCGAAATGGATGATGTGCTGCGAGGCGCGCGGGCCGAGCCAGGTGGCGATGCCCGGGACTTCGACCTTCATGCCGGGGTTGTCGCGTCTCACCAGGAACATGGTGATGCCGCCGCGCTGGCGCTTCTCGGAATCGGTGACGGCCTGGACCATGACCAGCTCGCAGTCCCCGGCGTTGGAGATCCACATCTTGGTGCCGTTGAGCAGCCAGCCATCGCCGTCGCGGGTCGCGCGCGTCGTCATCATGCCGCCGGGGTCGGAGCCGGCGCCGGGCTCGGTCTGGGCGAAGGCGGTGGTCCATTCGCCGCTGACGACCGGCTTCAGGAAGCGCTCGATCTGGTCGCCGCGGCACTCGTAGAGGATGTTGGGCACGCTGGCATAGGGGAAGGGCACGGGCGAGTAGTTGAACTCCTCCTCCAGCACCACCTGCGCCAGCAGCGAAAGCCCGGGCCCGCCGAACGCCTCGGGCACCAGCACGTTGAACAGGCCGCTGTCGCGCGCGACGCCTTCGAGCCGGTCGGCGGTCTTCTTGTCGAAGACCGAGCGGATATTGACCGTCGGCGGCAGGCCATAGGCGTGGTTGGGGCTCGCCAGGAATTCGCGCTCCAGCGGCATCAGCTCCTCGCGCACGATGCGGCGCGCGAGATCGCGATATTCACGCACCGAGGGCGGAAGCTGGAAGGCGCCGATCTCGTCCTCGGCGCGCGAATGGGCGGAGTGCATGTTCACGGGGTCGCTCCCTGAATGAAGGCGTTCGGCGGCTCAGCGCCGGATCGCGGTCTTGCGCACGCGCAGCAGCAGATCGCCGTCGGCGGCGCGGTATTCGGTTTCGGTGACCACGAGGAGCATCGGCCCGCTCTTCGACACGCGTTCGTAGATGTCGGCGTAATGCGAGCGCTGGATCACCGTCTCGCCATGGCGGGCGTAGCGGAAGAACTCGACCTCGGAACCGGCGTTGAGCATGGCGAGCCCCGGCAAGGGCAGTTCCGGCAGCCCGTCGCCGGCTCCCAGCGACAGCCCGTCGAAATCGGGATCCCGGGCGTGCTCGGTCAGAGGATCGGGCTCGCCGAAGGGGCGACGGAACATGAAGGATGGATAGAGTGGCGGTGCCACCGGTCCGCGATGGCGCGCATTGCCGGCGCCGGGCGCATAGTCCGGGTCGTCGTCCATGATCGCCTGGGCATAGCGGCGGACCGCGCCGGGCTCGACGCCGTCGCAGGCGGTGATCGCTTCGCTTCTCAGCCCGATATAGCCTCGGATCTCATCGGTCAGCAGGGTGCTCATCGCGTTTCTCCTCGGGGTCGGGAGGGCCGGCGCAGGCTGCGCAGGCCGATCGCGCCACGTTCCGCCAGCGCGGCGACCTTGGTCTCGTCGTATCCGAGCTCGCGCAGGACCTCGGCGGTGTGCTCGCCCAGATGCGGCGGGTGGCGCCTGATCTCGCCCGGCGTCTGCGAGAATTTCAGCGGCAAGCCCGCGACCTTGATGCGGCCGAGCTCGGGCACGTCGATCTCGACGATCATGTCGCGCGCCCGCACCTGCTCGTCCTCGACGATCTGGTCGATGCGATTGACGAGGGTGCAGGGCACGCCGGCGGCCTCGAGCCGCGCGATCCAATGGCGGGCCGGCTGCGTGCCGAGATGGTCGCCGATCAGGCCGACCAGCAGCTCGCGGTTGTCGCCGCGGTCGCTGGCGCGGGCGAAGCGCGGGTCGCGCTCCCAGTCCTGGCGTCCGACGGCCTCGCAGAAGCCCGTCCACATCCGGTCGTTGAAGGCCGCGATCACGAGCCAGTCGTCGGTGGCCTTGAAGGCCTGGTAGGGCACGGAGAGCGGAGCGCCGCTGCCGCTCGGCTGCGGGATCCGCCCGCTCGCGAAATAGCGGGTCAGGTGATAGGACAGCATCGCGATCTGCCCTTCCAGCAGGGAGGTGTCGACGCGCTGGCCGCGTCCCGTGCGATGCCGCGCCTCCAGCGCCATCAGGACGCCGGTGGTGCCGAGGAAGCCGGCGCCGAGATCGGCCACGGACAGCCCCATCTTCATCGGCCCGCCGCCGATCTCGCCGGTGATGCTCATGCCGCCGCTGAAGGCCTGCATGAACAGGTCGTTGGCTGGATCCCCGCGCCGCGGCCCGCTGGCGCCGAAGCCGCTGATCGAGCAGTAGATCAGGCGCGGGTTGCGGGCCGACAGGGTCTCGTAGTCCAGCCCCGCCCGGGCCAGGGCGCCGAAGCGGTAATTGTCGATCACGACATCGGCCCGGTCGATCAGCCCGAGCGCGATCGCGACGCCTTCCGGCGATTTCAGGTCGAGCGCGACGCTGCGCTTGTTGCGATTGGCCGAAGCGTAATAATGCGACATCTCGCCGTCGAAATGCGGGGGCCATTCGCGGCTGTCGTCGCCCTTGCCGACACGCTCGATCTTGGTGACCTCGGCGCCGTAATCGGCCAGCATCATCCCGCAGAATGGCCCCGCCATCGCGACGCTGATCTCCACGACCTTGATGTGATCAAGGGGCCCCGCCATGCCCTGGCACTCCTCCGTAGTTTTTGTTCCGGCCGAAGAGGCTGGCGGCTCAGGCCCGCTTCTTGACGGTATTTATTCGCTATGCGAGTAGATCACTCGCTAATTTCGACCGTATTGATTTTTGCGCTGCTTGTAAATGGCGGATAGGACTGCGAATCGATGCGAAGCCCGGACCTTCCCAAACAAGCGCGGCGTACGAAGTCGGCACAGCATGGCGCTGTGCCGGACCGGCAATTCGTCGCGGCTTTGGCGCGCGGCCTCGAGATTCTCGGCTGTTTCAGCGAGGCTCGCCCGAGCCTGACCGTGACCGAGATCGCCCATCTGCTCGGCATTCCCCAGCCCAGCGTCTGGCGGCTGTGCCACACGCTGATCAAGCTCGGCTATCTGACGGCCGATGCCGGCGACCGGCTGCGCCCGGCGCTGGCGGTGCTGCGGCTCGGCTACATGGTGCTGTCGGACCTGACGACCGCCGAGCTGGCCAAGCCCTATCTCCAGGACCTCGCCGACCGCTATTTCGCCGCTTCCGGCATCGCCGTCTGCGAAGACAGGGGCATGCGGCTCCTGATGCGCTGCGAGGGCGGTTCCGAACTGGTGCTGAACCTGCAGACCGGATCGCGGGTCTCGCTGGCAACCTCCTCCCTCGGCTGGGGTTATCTGGCGGATCTGTCGCCCGAGGAGCGCGAGGCGGCGCTGGGCGACAGCGACGTCGCCCGCCGAAGCTGGAAAGCCGCCGAGCCGGCCTTCCTCGAAGCCTGCGAGGGCTACCGGCAGCATGGCTTCATCATCAATGCCGGCGTCTTCCATCCCGGCTACAACACGGCCGCCGTCCCGGTGCGGGATGGCGACGGGCGTACCGCCTTCGTGATCAATTGCGGCGGCGAGGCCTCGCTGCTGCCGATGTCGGTGCTCGAAGGCGAGGTCGGACCGCGTCTCAAAGACCTCGCCCGCATGCTGGAAGGCGTGGCGGAGCGCAAGCCATGACGGACTCTGTGAAACCGCCGCGGAAGCGCCCCGCAAAGGCAGGGGCTGCCAACGGCACGAGGGCGGCCAGGGCGGCAGCGAGCGTGCCGGAGCGCCGCGAGTCGCTGCTCGACGACGAGGCCCATCAGAACGATCGCCAGTTCGTCACGGCCCTGGCGCGCGGGCTGGAGATCCTGAGCTGCTTCGGCCCGCGCAAGGCCGAGATCGGCGGCACGCAGCTCGCGGCGATGACCGGGCTGCCGCAGCCGACCGTCTGGCGGCTGTGCCATACGCTTTCCAAGATGGGCTATCTGATCCCGGCCGAGGGCGACAAGCTGCGTCCCGGCATTCCGGTGCTGAAGCTCGGGCGCGCGGCGCTGGCCTGCGTGCCGCTGGCGGAGAAGGCGCGGGCGCGCATGCAGGCGCTCGCCGACAGCACGGGGTCCGCGAGCGGCCTCGCCGCACGCGATGGCGGCCGGATCGTCTTCGTCCAGCAATGCCTGAGCGAGGCGCAGCTCGTCATGAACCTGCGCGTCGGGACGCGGCTGTCACTGATCACCTCGGCGGCCGGCTGGGGGCTGCTCGCCGGCTTCCCCGAGGCGGAGCGCGAGAAGCTGATCGCGACCCACGCCTTGCCGGACCCGCGCTGGCCCCAGGTGGAGCCGGCTTTTCGCGAGGCGATGCAGGATTTCGCCGCACGCGGCTACATCCTCAATATCGGCGTGTTCCACAAGAGCTACAATACGGCGGCCGTGCCGATCTACGGGCGGGACGGCCTGCCGGCCTATGCGCTGACCTGTGCCGGCTCGTCGGCGACCCACAGCCCCGCCTTCCTGCGCAAGGTGATCGTGCCGGAGCTGATGAAGCTGGCCGGCGAGCTGCAGGCCGATCTGCGCGCGTTCGAGGCGGCGGCCTCGCCGCCCCGTCGGGGCTGAGCCACCCGAAACCGAGCGCGCCGCTTCAGATCTCGTAGCTCCAGGGTTCCGGCAGCAGCCGGTACTGGCCGTCGACCTCCGCCATCCGGGCGAAGCCCGGGAAATGCACATGCATTCCGGCGACCAGAAGCCCGTCGCGCACCACCGTCTCGAAGATCATCCGGCGCGAGGCGGCCGCCATCGGCGGCTCGGTGTCGTAGAGCATGGTGATCTCGGGGCGCGGCACCTGGATTTCCGGAATGTGCACGGTATCGCCCCAGATCATCAGGTCGGGCCCGCCCTGGCCGCTGGCGATGCGATAGGACGCATGGCCGGGGGTGTGGCCGGGGCAGAGGATGCCGGTGATGCCGGGCAGGACCTCCTCGCCGTCGCGGAAGGTGCGAAGGCGGCCCTTATAGGGGGCGAGGCGGAAACGCGCCGCGGCGAAGTAGCGGGTCTTCGACCGCTCGGTCGCGACCGCCATCGCGGCATCGTCGAACCAATGCGACAGCTCGGTTTCGTGGACGATTACCTCGGCCCGGGGGAAGAGGGCTTCGCCCTCGTCACTGGTCAGCCCATTCGAATGGTCCGGATGGACATGGGTGAGCAGGATGGCGTCGACGTCTTCCGGTGCGATTCCGGCGACCTCGAGCGTTTCCGGCAGCCGGCCGCAGCTCGGCCCCATGGTGGTGCCGGAGCCGGCATCGAAGAGATAGGTTCTTCCGTGCCCGCGCAGCGCGAACATGTTGACCGAGGTGCGGATCGCGGGCGTGCCCTGCGCGGCCACCATCAGGCGGTCGACCTCCTCCTGGCTGAGGGACGGGATCGCGCCGGGGGGCGAGTCGACATAGCCGTCGCTGACGGTGGAAACCAGCCAGTCGCCGAAGCGGCGATGGTGGACGGCAGGCACCTGCCGGGCGGGAAGTCTCGACATCTGCATCTCTCTCTCGAAGCGGTCAGCGGGACGGGCGGCGCTCGCCGGGGGCATCGATGCCGGCGCGCCAGGTCGAGGGCTGGACGGCGACGCGCGCGCGCGCCCGCTTCTCCAGCCAGTAGCCATAGGCCGAGGGGATTTGGTCGAAGCCCGGCTTCACGCCGAGCTTCTGGGCGGCGTCGATCGGCCAGTTCGGGTTGTGCAGCATCTCGCGGCCGATCGCGACGAGGTCGGCCCGGCCGTCGCGCAGGATCGCCTCGGCCTGATCGGCATGGACGATGTGACCGACCGCCATGGTCATCACATCTGCCTCGCGGCGGATGCGTTCGGCATGCGGAACCTGATAGCCATAGCCGTAGCCGGTCGCGCCGGACGTCCCCGCGACATGGTTCATGTCGGCGAGCCCGCCCGAGCTGCAATCGACGACGTCGACGCCGACGGCCTTGAGGCGCTTGGCCAGTTCGACGCTGTGCTCGATCTCCCAGCCGGCGCTGTCGATGGCGGAAATCCGCATGAAGAGCGGCTTGTGCTCCGGCCAGCAGCGCCGGGTCTCGGTCGCCACCTCGACGGCGAAGCGCATCCGGTTCTCCAGCGAGCCGCCATATTCGTCCTCCCGCCGGTTGGCCGCGGGCGAGAGGAACTGGTGGATCAGGTAGCCATGGGCGGCGTGGATCTCGACGACCTCGAAGCCGGCTTTGTCGGCGCGGACCGCCGCCTTGCCCCAGGCCTGGACCAGTTCGCGGATGCCCTCGCGCGTCAGCGCGCTCGGCACGGGATGGTCGGGCTCGTGCGGCACGGCGCTGGGAGCGACCAGTTCCCAGGGGCCGCCGCCGGGTAGGTCCGGAACGATGTCCAGCGGGCCGCGCCCCTCCCAGGGGCGGGCATGGCGGGATTTGCGCCCGGAATGGCTGAGCTGGATGCCGGGGACCGCGCCGAACTGCTTGATGAAGGCGGTGATGCGCCGCATCGGCGCGATGAAGCGGTCGTCCCAGAGGCCGGGGTCGGCCGGGGTGGTGCAGCCGCGCGGGTCGACCTTGGTCGATTCCATGAAGACGAGGCCGGTGCCACCGGCGGCATATTTGCCGAGATGGACCAGATGCCAGTCGCTCAGATTCCCGTCGACGCAGGAATAGGTCAGCATCGGCGACAGCACGATGCGGTTCTTGAGCCGGATGCCCCGCAGCTCGATCGGGGTGAACAGCAAGCTATCCACGGCGCTTCCTCGTCATTGTCGTTTTCGCGAATAGACACGCTTCGGGGATGGATTTCAATAAGCGAATAGGTTATTTGCATTGCGAGAATTGGCCCGCGACGAGGCCTCCCCGGGACGAACGCGCGCAAGAGGATCAGGCATGTTCGATCTGCCCAAGCAGGTGAAGATGGTGGAGGTCGGGCCGCGTGACGGGCTGCAGATCGAGCCGAAGATTCTCTCGACGGAACAGAAGCTTCGCATGGTCGATGCGCTGGCCGGGGCAGGGCTCGGCGAGATCGAGGTCGGCTCCTTCGTCAATCCCAAGGCGGTGCCGCAAATGGCCGATACGGCCGAGGTCTTCGCGCAGCTCGGCAAGCGGCCCGGCGTGCGCTACACGGCGCTCTGGCTCAATCCGAAGGGGCTCGAGCGGGCGCTCGAAAGCGGCCGGGTCGACATCGACGGCAAGCTGACGCTGACCGCCAGCGAAACCTTCGTGAAGCGCAACACCAACCGCAGCATCGACGAGACCTTCGCCGAGATGCCGGACTGGATCGCGCGCTACCGGCAGGCCGGCATCGCGACCGACGGGCTCGGCGTGATGGCCGCCTTCGGCTGCAATTTCGAGGGCTATATCCCGGAGGAGAAGGTCGTCGGGCTGGTCGCGCGCGCCATGCAGCTCATGGCCGACAACGACAGCACGCTGAGCAAGCTGCTGCTCGCCGACACGATGGGCTGGGGCACGCCGCGCCAGATCAAGAGCCTGGTCGGCAAGATCCGCGACAAATGGCCGGAGCTCGACATCAGCCTGCATCTGCACGACACACGCGGCTGCGCCGTGGCCAATGCGGTGGCGGCGATGGAGCTCGGCGTCGCGACCTTCGATTCCTCGGTCGGTGGCCTCGGCGGCTGTCCTTTCGCCGGCCACAAGGGCGCGGCCGGCAATGTCTGCACCGAGGATCTGGTCTTCGCCTGCGGCGAGATGGGCATCGAGACCGGCATCGACCTCGACGCGCTGGTCGAGGCGGCCAAGCTGGCGGAAGATCTCGTCGGCCATCCCTTGCCCGGCAAGGTGATGAAGGGCGGAACCCTGACGCGGTTCAAGATGCCCCGCGCCTGACGGAGAACGAGCGATGACCAGCCATCACCCTTCCACATCCTTCGATGGCGACGTGGTCGTCGCGCTGGGGGAAGACTATCCGGAGCTGCGCGAGTCGGTGCGGCGGATCTGCGCCGGCTTTCCCGGAGAATACTGGCGCGACCTCGACAACCGCAGCGGCTACCCGACGGAATTCGTCAAGGCGCTGACGGAGGCGGGCTATCTCGGCGCGCTCATCCCCGAGGAATATGGCGGCTCCGGCCTGCCCCTGCGGGCCGCGGCCGTGATCCTCGAGGAGATCAACGCCAGCGGCTGCACGGCGAGCCCGGCGCATGCGCAGATGTACATCATGGGCACGCTGCTGCGGCATGGCAGCGAGGAGCAGAAGCGGCGCTACCTCCCGGGGATCGCCTCCGGCGAATTGCGGCTCCAGGCCTTCGGCGTGACGGAGCCGACCACGGGTTCCGACACGACGCAGCTCAAGACGCGGGCCGAGCGGCAGGGCAACGGCCACTACATCGTCAACGGCCAGAAGGTCTGGACTTCGCGCGCTCTCCATTCCGACCTGATGCTGCTGCTGGCGCGCACCACGCCGCTCGACCAGGTGAAGAAGCGAACCGACGGACTCTCGGTCTTCCTGGTCGATCTGCGCGAGGCGAAGGGCAAGGGCATCGATATCCGCCCGATCAAGGCGCTGATCAATCACAACACCACCGAGGTCTTCATCGAGAACCTCGTGGTGCCGGCGGAGAACCTGATCGGCGAGGAGGGGCAGGGCTTCCGCTACATCCTCGACGGGATGAACGCCGAGCGCATCCTGGTGGCCTCCGAATGCGTGGGCGACGGACGCTGGCTGCTGAAGAAGGGCGTGGCCTATGCCAATGAGCGGGTCGTGTTCGGCCGCCCGATCGGGCAGAATCAGGGGATTCAGTTCCCGCTGGCGCGCGCCTATGCTGAGCTGGAAGCGGCGGACATGATGTGCCGGCGGGCGGCGGCGCTGTTCGCGGCGGGCCGCCCCTGCGGGGAGGACGCCAACATCGCCAAGCTGCTCGCCTCGGAGGCGACCTGGAAGGCGGCCGACACCGCCCTCCAGACCCATGGCGGCTTCGGTTTCGCCCAGGAATACGACATCGAGCGCAAATGGCGCGAGGTCCGCATCTACCAGACCGCGCCGATCTCGACCAACATGGTCCTGGCCTATGTCGCCCAGCATGTCCTGGGCCTGCCGCGATCGTACTGAAAAGCGGTGGGGTGAGCGGGCGGACGGTTGCCGGCCCCCGATGGCCGGAACGAAACCGCAGCCGGCGCAACGCTCGTTTGGGCCGGCTCTGTCGGTGCTATGCGCTGCTGCCGTATGGCAGCTTTGCGCAGCGAGCATGCCCCCGCGCCGCGTAAGTCCTTAGGCTGTTTCATCGATCCCGTGCGGCGGGCGCGGGATGTCTGGCGCCGGACGGCGTTCGCTGCCTGTTTCCTGGATGGATCGGCCCCGGCCGGCGGTCGGCACGCAGCCTCGCGAGAAATACGAGGCCGAGGCTGTCGGTTTCCTGGTCGGGGAGGCATGCCATTGACAGCGCCGAGCATGCAAATATAATGCATTATATAAATTGTCCGCGACAGACGGCACCTAGAGGAACAGCCCTTGGAATTCGGAATCTTCCTCGAAGATGCCGCGCAAGCCCTTGCGACCGGCATCTTGGTCGGAGGGGCCTACGCGCTGATGTGCGTCGGCCTCGGCATCATCTTCGGCTCCATGCGCGTCATCAACTTCGCCCAGGGCGATTTCATGATGCTCGGCATGTACGCCACCTATTATCTGGCGACATCGGCGCTGGTCGGCGTCTTCGGCCTCTATGCCGGGCCGGCCGTCGCGGCGCTGCTGTCGGGGCCGATCCTGTTCGCCTTCGGCTGGCTGCTTCACAAGACGATGATCAGCCGGGTCACCGGCGCGCGTGTCGCCGATATGGATGGCGGCGGTGGCTACGCGCAGCTCATCCTGACGCTCGGCATCGGGCTCGTGCTGCAGAATGGCGGCCTGATCCTGTTCGGCTCGACGCCGATCGCGGTGCTGACGCCGCTGTCGCGCCAGTCCTGGGAGGTGGGAACGGTCCTGCTCAACCAGGCCAGGGTCGTCGCCTTCGTCGCGGCGATCGGGATTGCGGCGCTGGTCAACCTCTTCCTCACCTATTCGCGGATCGGCAGGGGGCTCCGGGCCGCGGCCGACAATCCCGTCGCCGCAACCTATATGGGGGTCGACGTCACCAAGGCGCACCGCATCGCCTTCTCGCTCGGCGTCGCGGTGACGGCGGTGGCGGGCGGGCTCCTCGCCAGCTCGCAATCGTTCCAGCCCTATATCGGCATCGACTTCGTCATCGTGATGTATGCCGGCGTCGTGCTCGGTGGCCTGGGCAGCATCATGGGCGCTTTCTGGGGCGGGCTGACCATCGGCCTCGTCCAGCAGCTTTCGACCCTGTTCCTGCCCTACCAACTGCAGAACACGACGATCTTCCTCGTCTTCCTGCTGATCATCTTCTTCTGGCCGCAGGGTATGTTCGGCCGCGTCAGCGAGAGAACCTGACCGATGGCCTCGCTCTCGTCCTATCGCCGCCAGCAATGGCTCATCGTCGCCGTCGCGCTCGTCTATCTCACGGTCGCGCTGCTCGTCCCGAGCTCCTATTACCAGCTCATCATCGCGCAGGTCGTGCTCTGGGCGACGCTCGGCGCGGCCTGGAACATCCTCTCCGGCTATAGCGGCCTCGTCTCCTTCGGGCATGCCGTCTTCTGGGGGCTCGGCGCCTATACCGTCGCGCTGGGCATGGTGTTCTTCAACATCTCGCCCTGGCTCGGTATCCCGCTCGGCGTCGTCGTCGGCGTCACCGCTGCCGCCATCATCGGGCGCATCACCTTCCGGCTGACCGGGCATTATTTCGCCCTGGCGATGCTCGCCTATCCGCTGTCGATCCTCTACCTGTTCGAGTGGATGGGCTTCCAGGAGGTCTCGCTGCCGATCAAGCGCGAGAACCCCGTCGCCTACATGCAGTTCCAGGACCCGCGGGTCTATTGCGTGCTGGCGCTCGTGCTGCTGACGGCCTGCCTGTTCACGGCGCTGCGGGTGGAGCATTCGCGCTTCGGCATGTCGCTGCTCGCCATCAAGCAGAACGAGCGGGCGGCCGAGGCTTCCGGCATCAACACGCTGAAGTGGAAGATGCTCGCGATCATGCTGAGCGGCGGCTTCGCGGCCGCGGCCGGCGGGCTCTATGCGGTGCTGCTGCTGATCGTAACGCCGCCTTCCGTGTTCGGCGTGGCCGTCTCGTCGCTGGCGCTGATCGTGACCCTCTTCGGCGGCATCGGCTCGATCTGGGGGCCCGTGATCGGAGCCTCGATCCTGATCCCGCTGGCGGAGGTGCTGCACGGCGAGTTCGGCGACAAGGTGCCGGGCATCCAGGGCGTCGTCTATGGCCTCGCCATCATCGTGACGATCCTGTTCGCGCAGCAGGGCGTCTACTGGCGCGTGCGCGACTATCTGCGCGGCAGACGCGGCGGGGAGCTTACGGAAACGGCCCCTGCACCGGAGGCCGAGCCGGCTGCTCCGGTGATCACGCTTCCGGTCGGCAAGGCCGGGGGCAAGGCGTCGGAAAACGCCGAGCCGATGTTGCAGCTCTCCGGGGTCAGCCGACGCTTCGGCGGCCTGCTTGCCCTGAACGAGGTCGCCCTGAACGTCCAGCGTGGCACCATCCATGGCGTCATCGGCCCGAATGGGGCCGGCAAGACGACCCTGTTCAACACGATCAACGGCTTTCTCGCTCCCAGTGCCGGCTCGATCCGCTTCGAGGGGCGCGAGGTCGTCGGCTTGAGGCCGGATCAGCTCTGCAAGCTCGGTATCGGCCGCACCTTCCAGATCGTGCGCCCCTTCGCCCGGATGAGCGTGCTGCAGAACATCGTCGTCGGCTCCTATGTGAACACGACGAGCGATGCGGAGGCCGAGCAGAGGGCGTGGGAGGCGATCCACCGCGTCGGGCTGACGAAGGAGGCGCATGTCGCCGCCGGCAACCTGACCACCAAGCAGTTGCGGCTGATGGAGCTCGCCCGCGCGCTCGCCCCGCGCCCGAAGCTGCTGCTGCTCGACGAAACCCTGGCCGGGCTCGCCGAAGCCGAGCTCGACGGCATCCTGAGCGTGGTGCGCCAGCTCTGCGACCAGGGCGTCACCATCGTCATCATCGAACACACCATGCAGGCGATGGCACGCCTGGCACATCATTTCACGGTTCTCGACCATGGCAGCGTCATCGCCGACGGCGCGCCGCAGCAGGTCCTCAACGACCCGCGCGTGATCGAGGCCTATCTCGGAAAACGTTGGGTGGAACGTGCTGCGCATACGGGAACTTAGCGTCCATTACGGGGGACTCTGCGCGCTCGACAAGGTGTCGATCGACGTCGAGGCCGGGCAATTCGTCGCGATCGTCGGCCCGAACGGTGCCGGCAAGACGACCCTGTTCAAGGCGATCTCCGGCACGGTCGGGCCCAGCGGCGGCACGATCGAGTACAAGGGGCGCGATCTGCTCGCCGTGCCGCCGCATCAGCGGCCGGCGCTCGGCATCGCCCATGTGCCGGAGCATCGGCAGGTGTTTCCGTCGATGACGGTGCTGGAGAACCTCCAGATGGGCGCCTATGCGCCGGCCGCCGCGGCGCAGTGGAAGCGCAGCCTGGAGCTGATCTACGAGCTGTTCCCGATCCTGGCGGAGCGCGGCACGCAGCTCGCCGGCACCTTGTCCGGCGGCCAGCAGCAGATGGTCGCCATCGGCCGAGGCCTCGCCAATGTGCCGGAACTGCTGATGCTGGACGAGCCCTCCATGGGCCTCGCCCCCGCCGTCGTCGACATGATCTTCGACCGCATCCAGCAGATTCACAAGGAGCGCGAGCTGACGATCCTGCTGGTCGAGCAGAGAGCGGCGGAAGCGCTGGAGAGCTGCGATCTCGGCTACGTCCTCGAGACCGGCCGCGTCGCGATGGTGGGCGACAACCAGCAACTGCTCAACGACAAGCGGCTGCAACAATCCTATCTCGGCCTCTGAGGCGCAGGGAGGAATCAACGATATGACGGGAGGAAGCAGATGAAGTTGCACACGGTATTGCTGGCCGGGGCGGCGCTCGCCACCGGCCTGATCCTCTCCCGAGCGGAACCTGCCTGGGCCCAGCAGAAGGACGTGAAGGCGGCGCTGATCGCACCGCTGTCCGGTCCCTGGGCGCGGCAGGGCGAGCTCGTCCGTTCCGGCGCGGAAACGGCGATCGAGGAGATCAACGAGAAGGGCGGCATCAAGGCGCTCGGCGGCGCGAAGATGCAGCTCGTCATCGCCGATGCCGGCGACACCACCGAGAAGGCCAAGAACGCGGCGCAACGCCTGCTCTCGCAGGAGCCCGAGCTGATCGGCGGCGCCGGCGCCTGGCTGAGCTCCTTCACCATGGCGATCACCGAGGTGACCGAACGGGCGCAGCTTCCCTGGCTGACCCTGTCCTATTCCGACCAGCTCACCGATCGCGGCTTCCATTACATCTTCCAGCTCTCGCCGACCGCCAGCCGCCAGTCGGAGCTGACGCTGCCGACGGTTGTGGACTTCGCCGAGAAGGCGACCGGCAAGCGGCCGAAGACGGTTGGCATGATCAGCGACAACACGGCCGGCGCCGCCAGCTTCGCGAAATGGGTGCGCGAGGGCGGAGCCGAGAAGAACGGCCTCAAGCTCGTCGTGGACGAGGTGTTCACGCCGCCGCTGGCGGATGCGACGGCGCTGATCCAGCGCGTGCGCTCGACCCGTCCGGACTTCCTGCTCGTCATTCCCTCGAACGTGCCGGACAACAAGCTGCTCTTCGAGAAGATGAACGAATTCCGCCTCGGCAAGGGCGTCGTGCCCGTCGTCGGTAACAGCGGCTCGCTGGGCGCGCCCGAACTGCTCAAGACCGTCGGCAAGGACCTGCTCGAAGGGCTGATCGTCAGCGTCGGCACCTGGAGCATGAAGGGCCAGGAGGAGATCGTCGCCCGCTACAAGAAGCGCACCAACGAGCCCTGGATGACCCAGGACAGCCTGATGGGCTACGCCGAGATGTGGATCCTCAAGGAGGCGGTCGAGCGCGCCGGCACGGCCGACCGCGTCAAGGTCGCGGAGGAGATCCGCAAGATGGATCTGAAGGACGGTCCCGCCGCGCTCTCCCTGCCGGGCGGCATCAAGTTCGACGAGAAGGGCCGCCGGGTCGACGCCCCGCTGGTGCTGATCCAGTGGCAGGACGGCGAGCCGAAGAGCATCGCGCCGGCAGACCGGGCCAACACCAAGGCGAATTGGCCGAAGAAATAGGCTGCCCGAAAACCGCTCTCCGGCGGAGACTCCCCTCGCTTCCGCTCCGGCGCGAAGGGAACCCGCCGGCTCTCCCGTTCGATCCCTGCCTCAGCCGCTGGAAAGAGCCCGTCCCGTGTCCGATTACGTCTATGTTCCGCAGAACGCCCCGCTCTTCAGGGGCAACTTCCCGCGCGTGCTGACCGACAACGACGCCTGGCTCGGCGACAGCGGCGGCAAGGAGGCGGTGGTCGATCCCGATCTGCCGATCATTGATGCGCATCACCATCTCTGGGACAATGCCAATGGCCGCTATCTGCTGCACGAGATCGCGGCCGATATCGAGGCGGGCGGCCATCGCGTCCTCGGCACGGTGCATGTTCAGGCCAGTTCGATGCTGCGCGCGAAGGGCCCCGCAGAGCTGCGCGTCCTCGGCGAGACCGAGTTCCTGCGCGGCGTCGCGGCGATGTCGGCCAGCGGCGGCTACGGCCCGGCACAGGTCTGTGCGGGCATCGTCGGCGAGACAGATTTCCGGTTGGGCGACGCCACGGGTGCCGTGCTCGACGCCCATATCGAGGCGGGCGGCGGCCGCTTCCGGGGCATCCGCCAGAACACCACCTGGCTCGCCGAGGAGGAGCTGTCGCGGTATCTGCCGCATGCCCATGACCGAGGGATTCTCGAAGACCCGGCTTTCCGGCGCGGCTTCGCGCAACTGGCGCCGCGGGATCTGAGCTTCGACGCCTGGGTCTTCCATACGCAGCTCGACGAGCTCATCCGGCTGGCCGGGGCATTCCCGGATACGCGGATCGTTATGAACCATGTCGGCGGCCGTCTCGGCATCGGCAGCTACGCCTTCCGCTACGAGGAGGAGCGCGCGCGTTGGGAAGCGTCGCTGCGGGAGCTGGCGAAGCATCCGAACGTCCATCTCAAGATCGGCGGGCTTGGCATGGTCTATGGCGGCTTCGGCTTCCACGCCTTGCCCGGCCCACTCGATTCGGAAACCCTCGCCCGGGTCTGGAAGCCCTTCATCATGACCGGCATCGACGCCTTCGGCCCCGAACGCTGCATCATGGAAAGCAACTTCCCCGTCGACCGGCAGACCTGCAGCTATCGCGTGCTCTGGAACGCGCTGAAGACAGCGGTCGCCGATTTCTCCGGCGAGGAGCGCCTGGCGATGTTCTATCGCAACGCCCGCAGCTTCTACCGGCTCGACGAGCTCCCCGCGCTCTGAGCGGGGAGGCGGCTTGGAAGAGGACCCGACGGATGAGCGAGCAACGTCTCCTGGCCAGCGGCCTGCAGTTTCCGGAAGGGCCGATCGCCTGTTCCGACGGTTCCGTGCTGATCGTCGAGATCGAGCGCAGGACCGTCACCCGGGTCCATGCCGACGGGCGTATCGAGATCGTTGCCGAGCTCGAAGGCGGGCCGAACGGTCTGGCGTTAGGGCCGGATGGAGCCCTCTACATCTGCAACAATGGCGGTTTCCTGTTCCAGAAGCTCTCCGGCTTCAACCGGACCAAGCCCGGCGTGCCGGACGGCTATATCGGCGGCTGGATCGAGCGGCTCGACCTCGCGACCGGCGAGCGGCGCGTGCTTTACACCCATTGCGACGAGACCGCGCTGGTCGGGCCCAACGACCTCGTCTTCGACACCCATGGCGGCTTCTACTTCACCGATATGGGCAAGACCTATCCGCGGATGCGGATCAATGGCGGGCTCTACTACGCCATGGCCGACGGCTCGCGTATCGTCGAGATCGCCTATCCGATGATCATGCCGAACGGCACCGGCCTGTCGCCCGACGGGACGGTGCTCTATGCGGCCGAGACGGAAACGGGCCGCCTCTGGGCCTTCGACCTCGAGGCGCCGGGCGTGGTCCGTCCTGCGCCCTTTCCGTCGCCGCATGGCGGGCGCATCCTCTGCACCCTGCCGGGCTATCAGCGTTTCGACAGCCTGGCCGTCTCGGCCAACGGAAATATCTGCGTCGCCACGCTGGTCTCCGGCTGCATCTCCGTGGTGAGCCCGCAAGGGCAACTGCTCCGGCAGGTCCCGACCGGCGACCTCTTCACCACGAACATCTGCTTCGGCGGCCCCGACCTCAAGACCGCCTACATCACGCTTTCCGGTACGGGGCGACTCATCGCGATGCCCTGGCCGGAGCCGGGACTGAAGCTCGCCGGCAGCGAAGGGGGAGGCCGGGAAGTCGCCTAGTATCGACATCGTGGGGGTGGAAGTGGGCGCGTCGCGCGCGGGGCGCCTCCGTTTGTTGGCGGGGCAGAGCCGCCGCGGGCCTTGGTTCATCTCGATGGGTGCCCGATCGGGACTCCGTCGCAGCAGCAGCTCGAAAGGCCCTGGCTTTTCCTCTCGCTGGCGGCAGATGCCGAGGGTTTGCGCAACCTTTCCCCTTGACCCGGCATTCGCTTGCGTTAGACCTCCCTCGGAGCCTGCCTCCCGTCCCGGTAGCTCAGCCGGATAGAGCAACGGTTTCCTAAACCGTAGGTCAGGGGTTCGAATCCCTTCCGGGACGCCATTGAAATCATTCAGTTTTTGACAAAAAATGGCCCTCCGAGATTTCTCGCGAAGGGCCATTTGGACAGGATTTGGACAGGATTGTCGTCGGAGACTCAGGCGGCCGCTTTCCATTTCATGTGATTTCGCGCGTAGACGATCCAGAGCGCCAAGTTCATTGGCAATAGGCCCCAGGCAGCGCTGGAGACGATCCAGACTAGCCAGAGGGCCTGATTGGCGAGCCCGACCAGCCACGCCGACCGATGTTTGTTTCCGGCGAGGACGGTCATCCAGATCGTGATCGCGGACAGGAGCCATGGAAGGTAGTCGCGGATCAAAGCGCCGTCTCCGCGCTCGGCTTCCCCAGGTTCGCCCACCACGATTTCGGCATGTCGATGCAGGAACCGCGAATGGCCTCCTTTTTCGCCTCGGCGATCGTCGTTACGCTCTCGGGCGCCCAGCCGTCGTAGTTGTGACCTCCGGTCTTCAGCGACCAGACCTGGATGTAGAAGCGCGGAACCTCGTCCTCTTCGAGGTCGTCCTCGTCCAGCCAGATCGAGATCTCATAACCCTTGTGGGTGCCGTGGAAGCGCTTGCTGGTCTGCGAGATGATCCTCATGACGCCACCGCCTCCTCGGCCTTGTCCGGGTTGCCCGGCAGGCGGTAGGCCAGCCCGACACGCTCCAGGATGGCCCGGATCATGACCTCGGCGGTTTCCTGAGCCGCGTCGTTCTCCCCAGCTTCCTTGGACAACTCGGCGACCTCGATCAGAGCGGCCTCCACGGCGTCAGCCTTCGCCAACCGGTGGATCGCCTGCGCGACGAGCCCACGCCGTTCTCCCGAGGCATTCAGCCATATCCGACGCAGCATCTCCGCAAGGTCTACGTTGGAAGTCTCGGCATACGACTCGGCATCCTCGTCGCAAGTGCGATCGAGGTGCTTGCGCGCGTTCTCGCTCTGGCCGGGGAAGCGCTTGCGGAACTCCTCCCGCCGCTGGGTCTCGCGATCGCACCTGCGCAGGATCTCGAATTCGCGACCCGGGAAGCGCTGGGTGTCGATCGCCTGCCGGACCGTCAGGGCCGGCAGGTTGCTGTCGTTGATGTTCATGCCGTTATGGCTGCGATGGAATTTCCAGCCATAGGTCGTGCCGTAGCCCCGGTTCATGCCGTCCGTCTGGGCGTCGAGCCAGTCGAGGCGCGTCGTATCCTCTACGAGGCGGTTCCGGCTTCGGCTTAAGAGCCTCGATCGCCGGGTCTACGAAATCGTAGCGCGAGCAAATATTGAACTCCTCCTCGCCGATCTTGGTCCACGGGTCGGAGCGCGTGCCGTCGTCATTGAGATATCCGAGCGGCTCCTTGGTGCAGCGGACGGTCATCCCGTCCGGAGCATACTTATCGCAGCCGTTGGTATCGACGACGACATGAATGTCCGTGCCGTCGCGGGTGACCTCGTCGCCGGGCTGGAACCAACGCCTGCCGTGGTCGTCGAAATAGCGCCTGTCCATGCTGCCTCCTCAAGCAGGGGCAGCGTCGTCGGACCTCTGCCGACAACCCATGATACCGATTCGTTTTCTTTCTGCTCGGCTCGGCGTCCGATGCATGGCGCGGAGATCCGTCATGCGTTTGGGGAATCCGCTGCACCTCACGTGCGCACCACGTGCGCCTCTGGTCGGGTCATGTGTGGCTGAGATACTGGCTATTTCAGCTTCGCGAAATTTCCCGGATTTCAAACCACATGACAACTTGCACCCAAAACGACGGCCTGGGTGCGATTTGTCATGCCGCGCTGAGCTCCCGGCGCAGCGCCTCGATCGCCTGCCGCTCGTCAGGGGAGATCTCGTCGACGATCTCGACGTCGCTCCAGAGACAGTAGACGTATAGCTCGCGCTTGGTCGTGGCGCCGGTCATCGCGAGCGCCATCTCCTCGTCGATCTTGCCGGCCTGCCAATCGGTCAATGCGTCGTTGACCGAGAGCCTGGGTTTGCCCATCTCGCGGCGCAGGTCATCGCTGCTTTCGCGGACGAGGGCGGCGAAGCGGGGGGTCGCCATCGGGTCGTAGCCATCGTCGTCGTTCACGGGGCTGGTCCCTTGCTTGCCGCCGCTCAATGATGAATCCAGGAGGACGACATGGCAACCTGGTTCACGGCTGACACCCACTTCGGCCACGCGCGCATCATCGACATCTGCAAGCGCCCGTTCTCGTCAGTCGACGAGATGGACCGCTGCATGATCGCCAACTGGAACTCGGTCGTCGCGAAGTCGGACCAGGTCTACTTCCTCGGCGACTTCGCCTATCGCGCCGACCCGCGGTCGACGAGGAAGGTGTTCAATCAGCTTCACGGCCAGAAGTTTCTGATCGAGGGCAATCACGACAACGAGCATACTCGGCAACTGAAGTGGTCGGACATCTCGCAGATCCGCGAGACCTCGGTCGACGGCCAGCGCATCGTGATGTGCCACTACGCGCTCCGCAGCTGGGCTGGCCTCCACCATGGCGCCGTGCACCTCTACGGCCATTCGCATGGCAGCCTACCGGGCACCTACCACAGCGAGGACGTCGGCGTAGATGTCTACGGATTTACCCCCGTCAGCTGGCCGACGATTAAGGCCCGGCTGGACGCCCGGCCCCGGCCCGAGCAGCCGGCTGATATCGAAGAGACCGTGACACCCGGTGGGTTGACGGTCTGATAACCATGTGCGCGTAGGGTCACTCTATGGGTGTCCTACGCGATCTTTTTCCGCCTCTCAAAGACGACCTCAAGGTGCTTGGGCCCGAGGTCTTCGGCGCGGGCTGGAAATATCGGCTGCCCGCCTCGACGAGTGCGTCGAGCGCGTCGATGTCTACCTGTGGCACCTGGGCGACGAGCCGGCCGCCGGCCGCTGCGTGCTTCGCGCTCTCGATCGGATCACGAACGTAGCCCGCGCCTCGATCCGCGACGGCCTGCTGCGAACCGCTATCGAGACAGCTTCGGGCATGACTTACGAAGCAGTCCAGCGCCAGATCCGCCATAGCGCTCTCCATGTCCAGATGCGAGATCGTGCGGGGACGACGCAGTCGTCGATGTCGTCATGGATGGAAGGCTGGGCCGCGCATCAAGAGCGGCTCAAGGCCGGCGAGACCGAGAGGGTGCTCGTCGAGGACGATGACGAGATCACGCTCGTCGAGGCCGTCGCCGACGACCGGGACCGGGGTGCGTGGGCCTTCGCCAAGCCGACGCCGAGGACGCTGGTCGTCGTGCCCTCGCTTGACCACCTGCCCAAGCCGACGCTCTCGCAGCGCGACAGGAAGGACAGTCCGCGGTCGGAGTTCTTGAAGATCGAGAACGTCCCCCTTCCGCTGAAGCGGCTGGAGATCGACCCGATCGCGCTGATGCTCGACTTGAAGGCCCGTTACCCGTGGGCCGAAGACGCGATCGACGTGCTCGTCGGCTATCTGCGGCGCATCATCCGTAACCTCGCCATAGACTGGGTTCGTCGGTTGGCGAGGGAAGGCAAGCTCCTGGCGCCGGCGGGCATCGACGAGGCGATCGTCGAGGAGCGCCCGTCGCCGGAAGCGGCTCTGGCGCATCGCGACGAGTTGCGTATCGTGCTGGCGGCCATGGCGGAGCTGCCGGAGCGGACGCGCGCAGCTCTCGAGATGCACCGTTTCGACGGTCTCAAGCTCAAGGAGATCGCCTCTCGCTTGGGCGTCTCCGTCGCCCTCGCCCATGCGCTTGTCTATGAGGGGCTGGAGCATTGTCGCGAGCGGCTGTCGCGCGGAACGTGAATCCGGGCGCCACCTTGTCTGAAAAATTCTTCTTTCGATTCGTTCTATAAATGAGCGTCATCGCCAGCGGCGAATCGTTCGGTCGGTCGGCAATGGCGAGGCCTCCTGGGAGATATCCGATTAGAGCGGACGACGACAGCACACCCAAACGGGAAGCCCTTCAGTGGCTGATCGCGCGGCAGGAGGATGCCGATGATCCGGACGTCAAGGCTCGCTTCAGGGCGTGGCTGGCGCGCGATCCGAGGAATGCCGAAGCCTGGACGGAGGCACAACATCTGTGGGGCGTGCTGGGCGAAGCGCGCGCGCCGGCCGGCCGGCCGGTGGAAACGGCGCAGCCATCGCGCTCCCGCTTCCCGCAGGGCCGCACCGCCCGTTCGCCAGTCTCGGCACGGCGACGCTTGCGATCCGGGCGCCTCGTCGTGGCGGCGGCCGGCCTCGTCGCCGGCTGTTTGGCCGTGATGTTCCAGCCGGCGATCGATGTTTGGCTGCGCGCCGACTACAGCACCGGCATTGCCGAGATCCGGGAGATCCGCCTGGACGACGGCAGCATTGCGGTCCTCGGCGCCGGCAGCGCCCTCGATGTGGCCTATGAGCCAAAACGCCGCTATGTGCGGCTGCTCTCTGGCGAAGCCTATTTCGAGGTGAAACCGGACGCCACACGGCCTTTCCAGGTTGCCGCCGGCGAAGTCGATAGCACCGTGCTCGGCACTGCTTTCGACGTTCGCCTGGGATCGGACGCGGTTTCAGTCGCCGTCAATCACGGCCGCGTGGCGGTGGCCTCTCCGGTCGCCGCGGCGGCACTGGCGGCTCCCCTCGGCGCCGGAGACTGGGTCCGCGTCGCATCGGACGGCGCGGTCCAGCGTGGCAAGGATCTTCCGGAACTGGTCGGTGGCTGGCGCAGCGGGATGCTGGCTGTCAGGGATCGAGCGATCGCCGATGTCGTCGAGGAGATCGGGCGGCATTATCGCGGCAAGATTCTCCTCGCTGGCGGCGAAATCGCCAGTAAGCGCGTAACGGGCGTCTATGATCTGCGCCGGCCGGCCGATGCGCTCCAGGCGATCGCGCAGGCACATGGCGCGCGCCTGCACCGAGTCGGCCCGTGGCTGCTCGTCCTGTCCGGCTGGTGAGGCCGGTCGTTTCGCGAACATCGCTCTCCGGCCTTTTTCTGAAAAACGCTGCGACCGCTTCGTTCTTTCAGCGAGGGTTTGTTGCGGCGCTAACGCGCCGCCCTTCGCGCCCGGGAACGAAGAGGTCTTGCGAATGCACGCTCAGGGGTTGGGTTGGTTTGGCGGCAAGGCCCTTGCCGCACTGCTGCTGGCGGGTACGGCGCTCGCCACACTTGCCGGAATGGCGACCGCTGAGGCGCAGGCGCCATCGCGGCGGGCAGCGGGCGCAGGCAGGCCTTTCAGCATCGGCCCGCAATCGCTCCCGAACGCCCTGACGCTTTTTGGACAGCAATCGGGCTTGCAGGTTTCCGTCGACGCTGCGGCGGTCCGGGGCTTGAGCTCGCCCGGGGTCTCCGGGACGTTGACGGCTCAGGCAGCACTCGGTCGACTGCTCGCTGGAACGGGCCTCGGCTACCGCCTCACAGATGCGCGCACGGTGGTCATTGCCAAGCCCGGCAGCGCCGGCGCGGTCAACACGCCGGATGGGTCGATCGCGCTCGACATGATCGAGGTACAGGGAGAATCCGCCTGGGGACCCGTACAAGGCATCGTCGCCAGCCGTAGCGCCACCGGCTCCAAGACCGATGCTCCGTTGATCGAAGCGCCGCAGTCGATTTCGGTCGTCACTGCCGATCAGATCCGCGCTCAGGGCGCGACGACGGTCGGCGAGGCGCTGCGCTATACGCCCGGCATCGATTCCGAAGCCTATGGCAATGACGTCCGCTTTGGCCATTTCACCGTGCGGGGTTTCCAGGTCGACAAGTTCCAGTTCGTCGACGGCCTGAAATTCCCGGCCGGCGGCTATGCGATTGCCCGGATCGACCCTTTCGGGCTGGAGCGGGTCGAGGTGCTGCGCGGCCCGACCTCCGGGCTCTACGGGCAGAACGTTCCGGGCGGTATGATCAACCTCGTCAGCAAGCGTCCGAGCGCGACGCCGGTGCGCGAGGTCGAGATCGGCACCGGCCATCCCGGTCGCATCGCCGGCGCCTTCGATATCGGCGATGCGATCACCCCCGACAAGACCCTGCTCTACCGCATCATCGGCGCCGGCAGCTTCGCCGATACCATGATCGACAAGACCACCGACCAGCGCCTGTTCATCGCGCCGTCCTTCACCTATGCGCCGACGGCCGATACGACGCTGACCATCCTCTCGCATCTGCAGAAGGACAATGTCGACGGCTGGAGCGGCACCTTCCTGCCGATGGAAGGTACACTGCGCCCCAATCCGAACGGACGGTTCCCGCGCAGCACTTTCGTCGGCGAGCCTGGCTATGATCATTACCGGCGCGACCAATATGCGATCGGCTACGAGTTCGAGCATCGCTTCTCGCCGGATCTGATCTTCCGCTCGCGCACGCGTTATGCCGATCTCGAAGTCGATGCGCCGAACCTCTACCCGAGCGGCCTTGATCCGGTGGATTTGCGCACGCTCAACCGCTCGACGCTGCGCTTCCACGACCATGTCCGCAACCTGACGATGGACAACAACATCGAGGCGCGCTTCGCGCTCGGTCCCACCCGCCATACGCTGCTGGTCGGAGCCGACTATCAGTGGCTGCGGGACCGCGACAGGTTCTTCGGCGATACCGGCCCGACGCCGCCGATCGACATTTACAACCCCGTTCGCGGTGCCCTCCTGCCCTCGCTGGTGCCCTGGACCGACAACAGGATCACGCAGCGGCAGCTCGGCGTCTATGTCCAGGACCAGATCAAGCGCGACAACTGGTTGCTCACGCTGGGCGGCCGTCGCGACTGGGCCGAGGCCGAGACGGCCAGCATGCTGGCCCCTTCCGTGCCGGTGAAGACGACCGATACCGCTTATACCGGCCGCGTCGGCCTGTCCTATCTCTTTGCCAGCGGGCTTGCGCCTTATGTCAGTTACTCGACTTCCTTCGAGCCGGCCACCGGCGCGACCTTCGAAGGTAAGCCCTTCGAGCCGACGACAGGCGAGCAATACGAGGCCGGCATCAAGTTCCAGCTGCCCGGAAGCAAGATTTTCCTGAGCGCCGCCATCTACGAGCTGAAGCAGCAGAACGTCGTCACCGACGACACCCGGCCGAACGCACCGCTCTTCAGCCAGATCCAGGAGGGCGAGATTCGCGTGCGCGGCGTCGAGCTCGAAGCCAAGGCCTCGTTCCTCGACGGCTGGGACCTGATCGGCTCCTACACCTTCGCCGACGCGGTTACGACCCAGAGCAACACCACCGTGGGCGGCATTCCCGTCCAGGGCCGGGACGTCCCGAGCATCCCAAAGCATCAGGCCGCGCTCTGGGCGAAATACACCTTCGGCGGCGGCCCGCTCGCAGGGCTCGGGCTCGGCGCGGGCATCCGCTATCGCGGGAGTCTTTACGCTGACAACATCAACACCATCCGCGTGCCGGACGTCACGCTCGTCGATCTTGCGCTGAGCTATGATTTTGGCAAGCGCAACCCGGAGCTGAAGGGGCTGACGCTCAATGTCAACGCCAGCAATCTGTTCGACCGCACCTTCATCGCCAATTGCTCCTCCGGCGTCTGCTACTTTGGTGGCGCTCGCACGGTGACGGCGAGCCTCAACTACAAATGGTGACCGGCTGCCGGCCGCGGCACGGCGCAGGCGGATGGTCGCGCCGAGGATGCCTTGCTGCCGCGGCCGGCCTCGCTCTGGTCCGCCCCGGCCGGGCGGCCGCGCCGGCACGTCTCGCGGTGCTCGACTGGGCGATTCTCGATGCGGTGCTGGCACTGGGGGGAACGGTGGCCGCGGTGGCGGAGCCGGACGGCTATTGCCGCCAGACCCCCGGCCCGGCGCTGCCGCCGGAAACGGTCGATCTCGGGCTCCGGGACCAGCCCAATCTGGAGCTGCTCCAGCGGCTCGCGCCGGATCTGATCCTGCTCCCCTCCTGGCAGCGCGTCGACCTGCCGCGCCTCGCCCGTATCGCTCCGGTGTTCAGCGTCGCGGCTTATGGCAGCGTCGCGCCTCTGGCGGAAGCGAAGGCTGCTCTGCTCGCGGTCGGCGCCCGGCTCGGACGCGAGGCCGAGGCACGGCGGGCGCTTGCGGCTACGGAGCGGGAGCTTCGCGAAATTCGAGCCAGACTCGCCTCGCGGCAGGGGGCCTCGGTGCAGATCGTCAGCCTACTCGATCAGAGCCATGCCTGGGTCTTCGCCGCTGGTAGCCTGTTCCACGACGTGCTGGCGCGGCTCGGCCTCGTCAACGCCTGGAGCAGGCACCGCGATGCCGTCGTGACGATCGGCCTCGAACAGCTCGCGCGCCATCCTGACGCCTGGATCGTCTGTCTGCGGCCCACCCATCCACCGCTGCTCGCAGAGGTCGCCGCGAGCCGGCTCTGGTCGAGCCTGCCGGCCAGCCGCCATGGCCGCGTCGCGTTGCTGCCGCCGCTGCTTGCCTTCGGCGGATTGGCGACTGCGCGCCGTTTCGCGGGCGAACTCGGCGCAGCGCTGACGGGCAGGACATCCCTTGGCTGAGCAGCCGCGTACCGGAATGCTGCGGGTGCTATGCTGGCTCGCCGCTCTGCTCTGGGCTGCGCTCGCTGCGGCCCGGATCGGTATCTTGCCTGGCGCGGCTATCCCGCTTCCCGGTGACCTTGCAGCGATCCTGTTGGCCGAAGCCATCCTGCCCCGGCTCGCGGCCGGGCTCCTCGCAGGGGCGGCGCTGGCGCTGGCCGCGACGATCTTCCAGGAGGCGCTGCGCAACCCGCTTGCCGAGCCCTCGACCATCGGCGTCTCGGCCGGAGCTTATCTCGCCCTTGTGCTGACGGCCCGCTTCGCGCCCGAGCTTCTGCCGGGCTGGAGCGGCCCGGTCGCGCTCGGCGGGGCAAGCATCACAGGGGCGGCGGTTCTCGCCCTGGCTTGGCGCGGCCGCTTCTCGCCGCTCTCGCTGATCCTCGCCGGGCTGCTGATCGGGCTCTATTGCGGATCGGCCGGCAGCGTTCTCTCGCTGCTGGACTTCGAGTCGCTGTCGCGTTTCTCGGCCTGGAATGCCGGCTCGCTCGTTCAGAACGGCTGGGGCGGCGTCGCCATGATGGGCCCCTGGCTCATCCTCGCCTGCATGGCCGCGCTCCTGACGGCGCGGCCCTTTGCACTCATCGCGCTCGGCGACGAGGTTGCGCGCGCGGCGGGTATCCGCGTTGGGTCGTTGCGGCTCTTCGCCTTCTCGCTTGCTGTCGGTCTCAGCGCCATTGCCGTCGCGGCCGTCGGCGTCATCGGCTTCGTCGGGCTGCTCGCACCGCAGCTCGCCCGCGCCCTCGGCGCGCGCCGCTATGCCAGCCGTCTCGGTCTCGCCCCGATTCTGGGCGGGCTGATCCTGAGCCTCGCCGACCTCCTCGCGCAGCTTCTACCATCGGCCTCCGAAATCCCAGCTGGCGCGATCACCGCCGCACTGGGCTCACCGCTGCTGCTCCTGCTCACCCGCAGGGTTCGGTCGCCGTCACCTGCCGACAGACTCGTCGAAACAGGGGGCGGATGGACCGGCCTCTACCCCGCGGAGGCCATGCCGATCGCGCTGGCCGTCCTAGTTGGCCTCATTTTCGTATCGCTTGCCGCCGGCCGCGGCACAGAGGGCTGGCACCTCGATCTCGGTGAGACGCTGGCCGCCGTGTCGCCATGGCGCGGACCGCGTCTGTTCGCGGCTCTCGGAGCCGGTGCGGCGCTAGCGGTGGCCGGCAGCCTGCTGCAACGCCTCACCAACAACCCGTTCGCCAGCCCGGAGCTGCTGGGGCTCGGGGCGGGAGCGACATTCGGCATCATCCTGCTGATGCTGGTCGCTGCGGATTACGGCCGCGCGGAGCGGTTCATTGCCGCAGCCGGCGGCGCCGGCGCGGTTCTGGCCGCGCTCCTCGCCTTCGGCCGCCGTGATGGCTTCTCCGACGAGCGCATGCTGCTCGCGGGCATTGCGCTCGCGACCTTTTCGGCAGCCGTGACCACCGCGCTGACGAGTAGCGGCGACCCGCGACTGATGGGGCTCATCGTCTGGATGTCGGGCTCGACCTATCGCGCAGAGGCAAGCGACGCTGCTCTGCTCTGTGGGCTCGCCTTGCTGACGCTCGCCATCACGCTGCTCCTTGATCGCTGGCTGCGCCTGCTGCCGCTCGGCGGCAGCGCCCGCGCGCTCGGCCTCGATCATAGCCGAGCGCGCGGCACGATCCTGACGATCGCAGCGCTGGCGACGGGCGGCGCGGCCCTCATCGTCGGCCCCTTCAGCTTCGTCGGCCTGCTTGCGCCGCGCATCGCCCGGCTGCTGGGCATGCGAAACCCCGGCTGCGAGACGGCGATGGCCGCGATCGTCGGCGGCGGCATCATGGTCGTCGCCGACTGGCTCGGCCGCAACCTGCTGTTTCCCTACGACATCCCCGCCGGGCTGCTCGCCGCGCTGGTCGGCGGGCCGCCGCTCGCATTCCTGATTCTGCTCAACAAGGCACCACACCGATGATGACAGCCAATGAAGCCGGGCTTCCGGCGATCAATCCGCAGGACGAGACCCTTTCGCCGTATTTCCGGGTGATGCGCGTCGTTCGTACCGAACAGGTTACGCCACGCCTGCGGCGCCTCGTTCTGGGCGGCGCACCATTGGACGGTTTTTTCTTCGAATGCCCGCCGGACAGTCTCGCTCCGCATGTGCATCTCGAAATCCCGCCGCCCGGCATCACGGCGCCGCTCTGGCCGCGCCTGCGTGGCGACAGCAGTCTGCGCGTAAGGAAAGCGTCTGGACCGAACGCCTCGATCGAACGGGTCTACAGCCTGCGCTGGGTCGATCATGCGTCGGCGGAGGTCGCGATCGATGTCGTCCTGCATGGCGACGGCCCTGGAGCGTCCTTTGGTGCCCGAGCCGTCGCCGGCGATCCTTGTGGCGTCTGGTGGCCGCATGGCCGGCGTATTCCCGATGCCGATTGGTTCCTGCTCGGAGCCGACCAAACCGGCCTGCCCGGCCTGGCCTGGATTCTTGAACGGCTTCCCGCCGATCGTCAGGGGCGGGCCTTCGTCGAGATTCCCCACCCGGACGAGAAGCAGCCATTAGTGGGCCCGCAGGATCTGAAGGTGGTGTGGCTGCTGCCCGACGATCCACACACGCTGTGCGAGCATATGCTAAGCACGCAGCCGCCGGCCGGCACCTCGCCCTTCATCTGGTTCGGTGGCGAGGCGTCGCCCGCCCGCGCGGTTCGCCGACATGTGCGCCAGGTACTACGCTTTGAGCCCGACGCGTTCGAGATCGTGAATTACTGGCGGATGATATAATTATTTGAATACACTTATATGCTATTAATTATATTTCAATATATACTGTTTCTACGATACAATATTGGTGCCCAAAGGTTGAGAATCAACGCAGCCAGCATGAGATGAGGGCTGCGAGGCAAAGCGAAGCCAGATAGTTCCTTGCGAGCTCGATGGCATTGCGCGCGCGATAGCGCCTGGGGTCGAAGGGATGGACGAACCTGAGATCGTAGCCGACGATCAAACGTTAGGCCGAGGCGATCACGTGGCTGGGGACGAAATGGCCGAGTTGAGGTCCCGAGCCGGCACGCATTTGCGTGAACCCTTCCGCGAGGGGGGCGGGCGTGGACTGGCGGCCGTTTATTATGCAGAGTATCCCGCCGTGGAACTGCGCATCATCGGTATGACAGAGCCGAGCCGCGGGTGCCGGGGATGACCGATATTTGGGGCACGCCGCTGACCTGGGAAAGGTGGCCTCAAGGCGAGCTGGTAATGGCGGTTTCGATTGGACCTCCCACGATTGTTGGAAATCGGCAGCCTGTCGCGCCGTCGCAGCATCTGGCGGCAATGCTGTATCGTTTCACGACATACGTATTCGGGATGGCTTTGGGTAAAGCTTATCTTTAATCGTTTCTCAATAGCTGGTATTGTAGAACGATTCTCGGAAAATTATGCGATGACTTGACAATGGTCGACAGTATCCGATCATATCGGTAGATCGACCCCGCGGCACAGGTGACAGTCGCTCGGGGCACGAACGGTTTGGGACGATAAGCTTTCCACCGACCGGGCGTAAGCAACGCGACGGCTCTCAGTCGATCCGCGCTCCGCTCCGGTCGTCTACCGAGACAGGTCTTCATATATTTTTAGCACTCTGAAAGCACCGATGTCATAGGCTGCTCAGCCTGCGGCTGGCGAACGGGCCGAGGTTTGACGGCGGACTGCATGACTCCACCATTTTCCATGGAAAAGGCTCTCCTGAGCGCGGTCCTGGAACATGTCGAGCAGGGAATTCTGATGGTCGATGCCGATGGCCGCGTGGCCGTCTGCAACCAGCGCGCGATCGACCTGCTGGGCCTGCCGCCTGATCTGATGCGCTCCAATCCTCTGTTCGAAGACGTCAAGCGATGGCAGATGGAACAGGGAGAATTCGGCACGGTCACGGCATCGCTGCTTCGCGCCATCAAGTATGAAGGCATAAACGTCGAAATCCTGGACTATGAAAGGCAGCGGCCGAACGGGACGGTTCTGGAGGTTCGGACGAACCGCCTTCCCAATGGCGGGATGGTGCGTACCTTTACCGACATAACCGAACGGAAATCCGCCGAAGCAGCCATTCGACGCGCCGCCACTCACGATCCATTGACGGGGCTGGCCAATCGGGCGCTGTTCCAGTCGCGCCTCGAGGAAGCGCTGGCGAATGCGGAAGCGAGCCGGTCCGGGGTGGGGCTGCTGCTGCTCGACCTCGATGACTTCAAGGACGTCAACGACACCCTCGGCCACGCGGTCGGGGACCTCCTCCTCCAGGAAACGGCGTTGCGGCTCAGCAGCCTCGTCCGCAAGAACGACACCGTCGCGCGGTTGGGAGGCGACGAGTTCGCCGTCATTTTCGCGGAGATCTCCCAGGTCTCGGACGCGAGCACGCGCGCTTCGGCGATCGTGGAGGCCCTGAGAGCCCCCTTCTTCCACGAGGGGCGGGAATTATCCGTCGCCGCCAGCATCGGGGTGGCAGCCTTCCCCGAGCATCATCGCGCGCCGGTCGAGCTGATGAAGGATGCCGACATCGCGCTTTACCGCGCGAAAGAACAAGGCCGCGGCCAGACCGCCGTCTACACCAGCGCGGCCAGAGCGGCGATGGAGCGCCGGGTGACGATCGCGCGCGAGGTGCGCGAAGGGCTGGCGGCCCGGCAGTTCCGCCCGGGCTATCAGCCCAGGATTTCCCTGAAGACGGGACGGATCGCCGGGTTCGAGGCCCTTGCGCGCTGGCAGCATCCGGCGAAAGGGCTGCTGTCTCCGGATTATTTCGGCTCCGTCTTCGCGGAGCACGAGCTTTCGATCGCGCTGGGCGAGGAGGTGATCCGCCAGGCGGCCGCCAATGTCCGGTCATGGCTGGATCAGGGCCTCGAATGCGGCCTGGTGGCGGTAAACCTGTCCTCGGCCGATTTTTCCGATCCGGGCCTCGCGGTGAGGATCCTTCGCATGTTGGAGGAGGCAGGCGTCCATCCGGCCTGCTTCGAGGTCGAAGTCACCGAAACGGTCTTTCTCGGGCGCAGGACGGCGACGGCTTCCTCGATATTGAACGAGCTGCACAAGGCCGGCGTCTCCATCGCCCTGGACGATTTCGGCACGGGGTTCACTTCGCTCACCCACCTCAAGCAATACCCGGTCGATCACATCAAGATCGACCAGAGCTTCGTGCAGAATCTGATCGACGACCGCGTCGATGCCGCGATCGTCACCGCGATCGTCAATCTCGGCCATGCCATGGGCCTGCACACCACGGCGGAAGGCGTCGAAACCATCGAGCAGGCAGAGCGCTTGCGGAAAGCCGGCTGCGATTTCGCCCAGGGCCGCCTCTATGCGGAGCCGCGGTCCGGCGCAGAGGTGCCGCGGATCATCCGGTCCTGGTCCTCGGACCGGCGCACAAGCATGGGCTAGCCGTTCAACCTCGCGCCTGTCCGGCTTCGCTTCGGGATGAGGGGCCCGCGGTTTCGCGGCGCAGGCGCGCTCAGCGCTCCGGCCGTCCTGCGTCCCTGGGATCAGGCTTCGGCGGAGAGCTGCGAGCCGATGGTCGCCGCCGTCCGGCGCAGGGCCGGCAGGATGTTGTCGAGCAGTTGCTGGCGCGGGCCGGCGCCGCGCAGGACGAGGCTGCTGAGGGCGGCCTCGGTCCGGCCCTCGACGACGATCGGCACCGCCACGGCCCAGATCTGGGACTGGTAGACGGCGTCGAGATAGCGCTCATGCGCGAAGGCGTAGCCGTCGCGCCGCGCCGCGGCGAGCCGGTCGTCGAGCCCTTCCCAGAGCTCGGGCGAAGCGTCCCAGGGCTCCTGCGACTGCCGCAGCCGCGCGAGCTGGGCCTGCAAGGCCTCCGGCGCGAGACCGGCGAGCTGCACGATGCCGACCCCGGTCGCGAGCAGGGGGATGCGCGCGCCGAGCCGGCCGGGGATGGAGAGGCCCTTGGCGTTGCGATTGGTGTAGATGATCACCATCGCATCGTCCTCCAGCGTCGCCAGATTGGACGGCCAGCCGATCTCGGCCCGCAGATTCTCGATCAGCGGCTCGGCGAGCTGGAGCAGCCGCGAGGTCGCGTCGTAGCCGCTGCTCAGCAGCTTGGTCCGCGCGGTGACGCCGAAGGTCACGTTGTCGGCGCGGCGATAGGCGTAGCCGGCATCGATCAGCGTCTCCAGGATCCGCACGACCGTCGGCTGGGGCAGCTTCGCGGCCCGCGCCAGATCGGTGGCGGTGATCGGCCCGTGCTCGCTGACGAGGCGCAGGATCGTCAGGCCGCGGGTGATGGCGCGAACGGGTTCAAAGGAAGCCATGGACGCGTCGACGGGCTCCTCGTGGCGACAGGGGACGGATCGTTGCCGCCGGCGGGACCGGCGGCGGGGAGGCGGGCATCATCTCCGGCACTTCAGGCATCGGCCGCGGTCAGGTCAAGCGCCCGCGCGATCAGCGCGGCCTGCTCGATCTCGTGGCGCTCGATCGAGCCGCCCGCCGCGACCGGCAGGGCCGGGCGGGAAACCGCGGCCAGCTCGCGGCCGGCGAAACGGGCGTCGCTGCGCAATTGCTGCTGCACGAAGGCGAGCGCGCCCTGATTCGCCGGCTCCTCCTGGCACCACAGCCATTGCGCGTCGCCGTGCCGGGACAGGGCTCCGGCGAGCTCGTCGGCCGGGAAGGGATAGAGCTGGTCGAGGCGCAGCAGCGCGACCTCCTGCTCCAGCCCGCGGCTGGCGCGCCCGGCGGCGAGCTCGTAGCCGATCTTGCCCGAGCACAGCACGACCCGACGCGCCGGCCGCGCGGAGGCTTCGTCGACGACCGGGCGGAACGCGGTCCCGGCCGCCATCGCCTCCAGCGTCGAGATGCAGGCCTTCTGCCGCAGCAGCGCCTTGGGCGCGATAACGAAGAGCGGCTTGCGCCAGGGCGCCTTCACCTGCCGGCGCAGGAGATGGAACAGGTTCGCCGGGGTCGAGGGGTTGGCGACGATGATGTTGCCGCCGGCGCAGAGCTGGAGCAGCCGCTCGATCCGGGCGGAGGAGTGGTCCGGGCCCTGGCCTTCCAGCCCGTGCGGCAGCATGACGACGAGGCCGGAGCGCAGCTCCCATTTCGCCTCGGCGGAGACGATGAACTGATCGACCATGATCTGGGCGCCGTTGAGGAAGTCGCCGAACTGCGCCTCCCACAGGGTCAGCCGATGCGGGTCGGCGAGGCTGTGTCCGTATTCGAAGCCGAGCACGCCATATTCGGAGAGGGGGCTGTTCACGGCCTCCAACCAGGCATCGCCGGTCGCGACGGCCGCCACGGGCAGCGTCCGTTCGCCGGTCTCGACATCGTGCACGGCGAGATGGCGCTGGGTGAAGGTGCCGCGCACGCAGTCCTGTCCCGAGAGCCGCACCGGCACGCCCTCCGCCAGCAGCGAGGCGAAGGCGAGGGCTTCCGCCGTGGCGAAATTGATGTCGGTGCCGGATTCGATCGCCTCGAGGCGCGCCTTGTAGAACTGGGCGACCTTGGGATGAGGCCTGGCCTCGGCCGGGATCCGGCTGGCGGCGCGCCCGATCTCGCGCAGCCGCTCGACCGGCACTCCGGTTTCGACCGGGAGAAGCAGCGCCGGCTGGCCGGCCCGCGCGATGCCGGCCCAGGCTTCCTCGCCGGCCGGGCCGGCATTGGGGCGCAGGCTCTCGATGGCGGCGTATCCGTCCTGCATCTCGGCCTTGAACGCTTCCGCGAGCGCCGCGGCCCGTTCCGGCGCCGTGGCGTCGAGAGCGGCGATGGCGGCGGTGAAGCTCTCGCGCAGCGTCGGGCGGCCGTCGATCGCGGCCCAGAGCTGCGGCTGGGTGAAGCGCGGCTCGTCGAGCTCGTTATGGCCGTTGCGGCGGTAGCAGACGAGGTCGATCAGCAGGTCGCGGCGGTAGCGCCGCCGCCAGGCGAGGGCGAGCGCGGCGGCCCGCGCGACCGCGACCGGATCGTCGCCGTTCACATGCAGCACCGGCGCCCCGACCATCTTGCCGATATCGGTGCAATAGCGGGCCGAGCGGCCCTCGCCGGCATTGGTCGTGAAGCCGATCTGGTTGTTGACGACGAGATGGATGGTGCCGCCGACCTCGTAGCCGGCGAGCCCCCCGAGCTGCAGCACCTCGCTGACCAGTCCCTGGCCCGAGAAGGCGGCGTCGGTGTGGAGAAGCAGGCACAGCACGTCGTCGCCGCCGCGCCTGCGCTTGCCTCGCGCCAGGCCGGTGACGACGGGGGCGACGGTCATCAGATGGGAGGGGTGGGGCGCGATCGAGAGCCGCATGCGCCGGCCGTCATGCCCGACCTCGCCGGCATAGCCGAGATGGTAGGGCACGTCGCCGGTGAAGTCGGGGCCGCCATCGGTGAGGTCGCGGCCCTTGATCTCGGCCAGCAGCACGCCGACCGGCTTGCCGAGGACGGTCGCCAGCGTGGCGAGGCGGCCGCGATGCATGCCGCCGATCACGGTCTCGCCGAAACCGGCGAGGCAGGCCTCGCGCAGCAGCTCGCGCAGGAAGACGATGAGCCCTTCCGCCCCCTCGACGCCGAAGCGCTTCTTCGACGGAAACTTGACCTTGATGAAGGTCTCGAAGGTGTCGGCCAGGACGATGGCGTCGAGCGCCCGGTTCGCCAGATCGACCGGCGTCTCCGCGGCGAACAGGGCCTCGAAGGCCGCATGCAGCCAGTCGCGGGCCTCGTCGTCCTCGACCTGCTGCGCCTCGAGGCCGACGGTGCCGGCATAGAGCCGCTGCAGCTCGGCCGCGAGCGCCGCCGCCGTCGTCTCCTGTTCGGCTCCGGCCAGAACCGCCCTGACCGGCAGGTCGGGCCGTCCGGCCGCCTCGGCGCGCAGGCGCCCGAGCGCGGCGACGGCCGGCCGCGCGGCGAGGCCGAGCGGGTCGAGCGCCGCCTCGAGATGCCCGAAACGCCGGTAGCCCTCGATCAGCCGCAGGGCCAGTTGATCGCCATCGGCCGGCGCCGCCGGCCGTCCCGGCTCCGTCTCCTCGAAATGGACGCGCCAATCCGCCGGGACCGAGAGCGGATCGCGCCGATACCGCGCGTAGATGTCGAGGAGATACGCGCTTTCGGTCGCGACGGGCAAAGTCATGTCGGCGGCTTTCGGGAGGCGGTGGCGGCGTCGGCGATCGGGGTCAGCTCTTGGACGGCAGGCGCGGCGCCGCGACCCCGGCGAGGTCGCACCAGGCGTCGAGCAGCGCCGAGAAGTCCTTGCCGCCGAAGCCGCGCGAGCGGGCGAGCTGCAGGCATTCGCGCGCCGCCGCGCCCATCGCCAGCGGCACCTTCATCGCCGAGGCCGAGGTCAGGGCCAGGCCGAGATCCTTGTGGGCGAGATCGATCTGGAAGCCGGGCTCGATGTCGCCGGCGAGGACCTTGACCGGGAAGTTGGTCTTGAGATGGCCGTTATTCGCCGTGGTGCCGTTGAGGATGTCGATGGTGCGCTCGACATCGAGGCCGAAGCGGGCGGCGAGCGTCAGCGTCTCGGCGTTGAGCTGGCAGGCGGCGATAGCGAGGTAGTTGTTGACCACCTTCATGCGAATGCCGGCGCCGGCCGGGCCGCAATGATGGATCGTCGTGCCCATGGCCTCGAGCATCGGCTTGACGCGGGCGAAGTTCTCCGCCGAGGCGCCGACCATGAACAGGCACTCGCCGCGATCCGCATGGGTCGCGAGGCGCCCGACCGGCGCGTCGACGAAGCCGAGCCCGGCGGCCTCGACCGCCGCCGCGACCTCGTCGGTCGCGAGCGGGTCGATGGTGCTCATGTCGACCACCAGCGTGCCGGGCCGGGCATGAGGCACGATGCCGTCGAGCACGACGGAGCGGACCTCGGGATGGGCCGGCAGCATGGTGAAGACGATGTCGGATTCGCGGGCGACCTCCTCGATGGAGGCTGCGCCGCGGCCGCCGAGGGCGACGAGCGCCGCGACGCCCTGCGGGTTGACGTCGTAGGACAGCGTCGCGAAGCCCTTGCGCTGCAGGTTGGAGGCCATCGGGCGGCCCATCCGGCCGAGGCCGATGAAGCCGATTTTCGGGTTGCTCATGGGCGTTTCCTTCCGGTTTCTCTGGATCATCACGCGTCCATTCGGACGCATGATGATCGATCTCATTGCTGGTCCGATGCTCTGGTCGGCCGGGCTCAGGCGAGCAGGTAGCTGGTCTTGATCTGGGTATAGAACTCGACGGCGTAGCGCCCCTGCTCGCGCGGCCCGTGGCTCGACGCCTTCCGGCCGCCGAACGGCGTGTGGTAGTCGACGCCGGCCGTGGGCAGGTTGAGCATGGTCATGCCGGCCTCGACATTGCGCTGGAAATGCCGGGCATGCTTCATCGAGGTGGTGCAGATGCCGGCCGACAGGCCGTAATCGGTGTCGTTGGCGACGGCGAGCGCCTCCTCGTAATCGGCGACGCGGATCACCGTCGCGACCGGGCCGAAGACCTCCTCGCGGTTGATGCGCATCGCATTGGTGGTGTCGGCGAACAGGGTCGGGGCGAGGTAGTAGCCCTTGGTGTCGAGCTCGAGCGCCTCGCCGCCGGTCGCCAGCCGGGCATTCTCGCTCTTGGCGATGTCGATATAGCCGAGGTTCTTGCGGAACTGCGCGTCGTCGATCACCGGGCCGATCTGGGTCTCGGCCTTGAGCGCGTGGCCGACGCGCAGTTTGGCGATGCGGTCGGCGCAGGCCTTCACGAAGGCGTCGTGGATGCCGCTCGTCACGATCAGGCGGCTCGAGGCGGTGCAGCGCTGGCCCTGCTGGAAGAAGGCGCCGTTGACGGCGATGTCGGCGGCGAGGTCGAGATCGGCATCGTCGAGCACGACGAGCGGGTTCTTGCCGCCCATCTCCATCTGGCAGCGGATCAGCCGCTCGGCGCAGGCGACGGCGATGCGCCGGCCGGTGGTCGAGGAGCCGGTGAAGGAGATCGCGTCGGCCTGGGCGATGACGGCGGCGCCGACATCCGGGCCGGCGCCGATCAGCAGGTTGAACACCCCGGCCGGGATGCCGGAGGCGGCGACGATCTCGGCGATCGCCACGGAGATGCCGGGCGTCTTCTCGGAGGGCTTCCAGACCACGCCGTTGCCGAAGGCGAGCGCCGGGGCGATCTTCCACATCGGGGTCGCGACCGGGAAGTTCCAGGGCGTGATCAGGCCGACGACGCCGACCGGGTCGCGGGTGATCTCGACATCGACGTTCGGCCGCACCGAGCCGAGCTTCTCACCGGGCAGGCGCAGCGCCTCGCCGGCGAAGAAGCGCGCGATATGGCCGGCGCGCATCACCTCGCCGAGCGCGTCCGGGACGGTCTTACCGCCCTCGCGGGCCAGGATCTGGGCGAGCTTGTCCTTGTTGTCGAAGATGCCGCGGGCGATCGCCTCGAGGACCAGCGAGCGCTGCTCCAGCGTGGCGCGGCCCCAGGCGGGCTGGGCCTTGCGGGCGGCGGCGAAGGCGGCCTCGACCTCGCCGGTGCCGGCGAGCCCATAGGTCGCGATCAGGTCGCTGAGGTCGGAGGGGTTGCGGATTTCGAGAGCCTGCGCGCCGCCGACCCAGTTTCCGCCAATCAGATTCTTCTCGAGCATCGCTGCAGCACTCCATCGGTGGTTTCGCCGTCCGGCCCGCTTCGGCGCGGCCGGGAATGAAATTCGACTAGCACCATCTCGATCACCATGCTAGATTTGAATTGTAAATTCATACAATGAATAATCTCTCGATCATCGAGAGCGAGGAGCTGGAGGAAGGCATGAGGAAGCGCGATTTTCTGAAAACGGCGGCGGCCGGCGCCGCGAGCAGCGTGGCGATCGCCGCGCCCGCCATCGCCCAGAGCGAGCCCACGATCCGCTGGCGGCTGGTGTCCAGCTTCCCGAAGAACATCGACGTCCTCTATGGCTGCGCCAAAGTCATGGCGAAGAACCTGGCCGAGGCGACGGACGGCAAGTTCCAGATCCAGGTCTTCGCCGCCGGCGAGGTCGTGCCGGCGCTGCAGGCGATGGACGCGGTCTCGAACAACACGGTCGAGATCTGCCATACCGCGGCCTATTACTATGTCGGCAAGGACCCGACCTTCGCGCTCGGCACCCATGTTCCGTTCGGCCTCAACACGCGCCAGCAGAACGCCTGGATCTACGATGGCGAAGGCAAGAAACTGCTCGACGATTTCTTCCGCAAGTTCAACATCGTCGCGCTGCCCGGCGGCAACACCGGCTGCCAGATGGGCGGTTGGTTCCGCAAGGAGATCACCGAAGTCGCCGATCTCAAGGGCCTGAAGTTCCGCATCTCGGGGCTGGGCGGCAGCATCCTGGCCAAGCTCGGCGCGGTGCCGCAGCAGGTCGGCGGCGGCGACATCTATCCGGCGCTGGAGCGCGGCACGATCGACGCGGCCGAGTTCAACGGGCCTTATGACGACGAGCGCCTCGGCCTCTACCGCGTCGCGCCCTATTACTACTATCCCGGCTTCTGGGACGGCACCTCGATGGAGCACTTCTTCATCAATGCCGCCCAGTGGGAGAAGCTGCCCAAGCACTATCAGGCTGCGCTGACCGCCGCCGCGGCGCTCGCCAACATCGACGCCGTCGCGCGCTACGACAACCTCAACCCGCCGGCGCTGCGCCGGGTGGTGGCGAGCGGCGCCAAGCTGCGGCCCTTCCCGGCTCCGATCATCGACGCCGCCTACAAGGCGTCGCAGGAGCTGTATGAGGAGCTCTGCGCCAGCAATGCGGAGTTCAAGAAGATCTATGAGAGCGCGCGGCGCTTCCAGCAGGACTCCGCGACCTGGAACCAGGTCTCGGAATATTCCTACGACAGCATCGTGCTGAGGGCGCTCCGCCGCTGACGGCACCGGCGCGTCGGCCGCAAGGCCGGGCGCGCGACGCCCGACTGAGCAAGAGCCGGAAGCGGAACCCGCTTCCGGCTCTTGCTTTTTGCGTTTGGGAGGACGCGGCCTGACCGGAATGACCGCGTGTTCCCGCGTAAGATCGACCTGTCTAGTTCGAGCGGCCGAGCAGCCCGCGCGCGATGACCTGGGCCTGGATTTCGGCCGCGCCCTCGAAGATCGACAGGATGCGCGCGTCGCAGAGCACGCGGCTGATCGGGTATTCGAGCGCGTAGCCGTTGCCGCCATGGATCTGCAGTGCGCAATCGGCGTTGCTGAAGGCGACGCGCGCGGCGAGCAGCTTAGCCATGCCGGCCTCGATGTCGCAGCGGCGGTCGGCATCCTTCTGCCGGGCGGCGAAATAGGAGAGCTGACGCGCCATCATCGTCTCGGTCGCCATGAAGGCGAGCTTGGCGTGGACGCGCGGGAAGGCCAGGATCGCCTTGCCGAACTGGGCGCGGCTCTGCGCATAGGAGAGGCCGAGCTCGAGCGCGTTCTGGGCGACGCCGAGCGCGCGGGCCGCGGTCTGGATGCGGGCGCTCTCGAAGGTCTCCATGAGCTGCTTGAAGCCCTGCCCCTCGACGCCGCCGAGCAGGCCGGAGACCGGCACCGCGAAGCCGTCGAAGGAGATCTCGTATTCCTTCATGCCGCGATAGCCGAGAACCGGGATCTCCGTGCCGCTCATGCCCGGCGCCGGGAACGGGTCGGCCTCGGTGCCGCGCGGCTTTTCGGCCAGCAGCATCGACAGGCCGCGATAGCCTTCGGCCTGCGGGTCGGTGCGCACCAGCAGCGTCATCAGGTCGGAGCGCGAGCCATGCGTGATCCAGGTCTTGGCGCCGTGGACGCGATAGACGTCGCCGTCGCGCACCGCGCGCGTTCGCAGGCTGCCGAGGTCGGAGCCGGTATTCGGCTCGGTGAACACCGCCGTCGGCAGGATCTCGCCCGAGGCGAGCCGCGGCAGCCAGTGCTGCTTCTGCTCCTCGGTGCCGCCCAGGCGGATCAGCTCGGCCGCGATCTCGGAGCGCGTGCCGAGCGAGCCGACACCGATATAGCCGCCGCTCAGCGCCTCGGAGACGAGGCACATCGCCACCTTGCCGAGGCCGGTGCCGCCATAGTCCTCCGGGATCGTCAGCCCGAACACGCCCATATCGGCGAGCTTCTGCACCAGCTCCAGCGGGATCAGCTCGTCGCGCGCATGCCAGCCCGGCGCATGCGGCGCGACCTCGCTGGCGGCGAAGCGCAGGAACTGTTCGCGCGTCGCCTCCAGGATGTCGTCGTCGAGGCCGGGCTCGCCGAAGCGGCCTTCGGCCAGCTCCCCGGCGAGCGCGCGCCGCGCGGTTTCGAGGGCCGGGCCGTGCGCGAGCCGGGCCAGGGCCGGCGCGGCGGCGAAGGCCGCGACGGCGTCCTGCGTGAGGCCGAGCTCGGTGGGTCGCGCGGTCTCGGTCTGGCTCATGGCGATGCCGCCCGCGAGCTGCGCCCCGTATTCGGCGAAGCCGAGATGCAGGATCGCCGCTTCCGCGACGCCGAGGCGCCCGCTAGTGGCGAGGCGGTCGGCCCAGGACAGGGTCTGGCGCAGCGCCTCGACATAGGTCGCCTGCCAGGCGAAGCCATGCGCGGCGAACTGGTGCGTCTCGAGGCGCCCGGCGTCGACGCGGCCCTCGGGCGCCAGCATCGGCAGGACGGCGGCGCGGGTGGCGGCGTGCAGCGTCTCGGCCGCCGCGAGCAGGGAGGCGCAGGTCGCGAGCAGCGCGTCGTGGTCGGTGGTGTTCGGCATGATCGGTCTCAGAAGGCGGGGGACGAGGGGCCGGCGACGATGCCGGCCGCGAAGAGCTTGCCGATCGCCGCCGTCGAAAGGCCGAGCCCTTCGGCGAGCACGGCCTCGGTGTCCTGGCCGAGCTGCGGGGCCGGCAGCGGCGGCAGCCGCGTGCCGCCCGAGAAGGCCAGCGGCGAGCCGGGGGCGAGGACGGGGCCGGCGCCGGGCTGCTCGATCGTCGCGAACATCGGGTTCGCCACCGAGCAGCGCGGGTCCTCGTGGACGAGCTGCCCGAAATCCCGGTAGGGACCCCAGAGCACGCCGGTGCCGTCGAGCGCCGCCGCGATCTCGGCCAGGCTGCGCTCGGCGCACCAGCGTTCGAGCACGGCGAAGATCGCCGCGCGGGCGGTGAAGCGGCCGCCTTCCGTGTCGAGATCGACATCCATCATCGGGCCGATCAGCGCGAATTTGTCGGCCAGGCCGGTGGCGCGGCCGATCGCGCGCCATTGCCGGTTGGAGATCGCGACGATCATCACGCGGCGCCCGTCGGCGGTGGCGAAATCGCGGCCCAGCGCTCCGTAGAGATCGTTGCCGATCGGCTGGCGCACCGCGCCATTGACCTGGACATCGGCGATGTAGCCGAGATTGCCGACGCTCGCGAGCATGACGTCGGAGAGGGCGAGCGAGACCTGCCGGCCCTTGCCGTCCTGGCGGCGGGCCCGCTCGGCGGCGAGCAGCCCGGTTGCCAGATAGAGCCCGGCCGCGACGTCCCAGGCGGGCAGCACATGGTTGACCGGGGCCGGCCCCGGGCCGGTCGCCAGCGGGAAGCCCGAGGCGCAGTTCACGGTGTAGTCGACGGCGCCGCTGCCGTCGTGATTGCCGGTCAGGCGCAGCGTGATCAGGTCGTCGCGGCTCTGCGCCAGCGCGTCATGGCTCATCCAGCCGCTGGTCGGCAGGTTGGTCAGGAGGATGCCGGCATCCGGCCCGGGCCGGGCGATCAGGGCGCGGGCGAGTTCCTGGCCCTCCGGCCTGTCGAGCGCGATCGCGACCGAGCGCTTGCCCTTGTTGAGGCTGGCCCAGTAGAGGCTGGCCCCCGAGGGTGCGAGCGGCCAGCGGCGATAGTCGATATTGCCGCCGATCGGGTCGATGCGGATCACCTCGGCGCCGAGCTGCGCCAGGGTCATGCCGCCGAGCGGCGCGGCGACGAAGGCCGAGACCTCGACGATGCGAAGCCCGTTCAGGATCGTGCTCATCGCGTCAGCCGGCGAAAAGGGAAAGGGCGGCGCGGGAACGGCCGGTGCGCGGAGCGGCGCGGGCGGGAAGCATCGTCGGTTTTCCTCCTCATCGGCCGGTTCTTCGCCGCGGGGCGTCCCGGCCGGCGGGCCTTGCCGCAACCTAGCGATCCTGGCGGGATCGGCCATGCAGGCTGGTAGATAAGAGCTATAACCGCTACGGAGGAACTCTCAAGGAGAGGCTTGCGAGGAAACGCCTGGCCATGGACCTGCAGCAGATCCGCTATTTTCTGGAGACGGTCGCGGCGGGCAGCCTGTCGCGGGCGGCGGTCCGCCTCGGCATCAGCCAGCCGGCGCTCAGCCGGCAGATCGGCAATCTCGAGGCCTCGCTGCAGCAGAACCTGTTCTACCGCCATGGCCGCGGCGTCTCGCTGACGGATGCCGGCCGGCGCTTCGAGGAGGTGGCGCGGGACGTGGTGCGGCGCCTGGCCGATGTCCGCACCGAGCTCGCCACCGGCGCCATCGACGATACCGGCAGCGTGACGCTGGGCATGCCGCCCTCGCTCTCGGCGAGCATGGGCGCGGACCTCGCCTTGCGCTTCGCCGCCGAGTTCCCGCGGGCGCGGCTGCGGCTGCGCGAGGCCTTTAGCGCCGTGCTCCTGGAATGGACCGAGGCGGCGCGCGTCGACATCGCCGTGCTCTACGACGCCCGCAGCAGCCCCAGCCTGGTCGCGACGCCGCTGCTGCTCGAAGACCTCTTCATGATCGAGCCGCCCGCGGCCCGCGGCGCGACGGAGCCGGTGCAATTGCAGGAACTGGCCAGCCGGGCCTGCATCCTGCCCGGGCCGGAGAACGGGCTGCGCCGGGTGGTCGACGCCGCCTGCGCCGCCGAGGGCGTCCGGCCGCGCGTGCTGACCGAGGTCGATTGCGTCGCGGCGCTGAAGCAACTGGTCGAGCGCGGCGTCGGGCCGACCGTGCTGCCCTTCGGCGCGGTGCATCGCGAGGTCCGCGACGGGCGCCTGCGCGTCCGCCCCTTCCGCTCCGCGTCGATGCGGGCGCTGCTGGTGCTGGCGACGCCGGCCAACAAGCCGTTCACGCCGCTGACGCGGGCGGTGATGCGGATCGTGCAGGACGAGGTGGCGCGCCTCGTGCCGCTCGACGTGCTGCGCGGCGTCACCCGCAACCTGGAGGGCGCGCGGCCGCGGCCTCGCGGCGAGCGGGAGGCGCCCGAGCCGATCGGCTGATCGCAGCCCGCCATCCGCTTTCCTTATAGCTGCTATTTGCGCTGCTTGATTGGTTCGCCGCCGCGGACGTCCCACAGATGAGGGAAACCCGTGTCCGGAAGCGGGATGGCTGGGAGCCGCCCCGAGGCGGGAAGAAGGGAAACGTCGATGCGTCTCAAGGATCGGATCGCGCTCATCACGGGCGCGGGGTCCGGGCTCGGCCTGGCAATGGCCGAGCGGTTCGCGGCGGAGGGGGCGAAGGTCGCGCTGGTCGACTGGAACGGCGAGGCGGCAGCCGCCGCAGCGGCCCGCCTCGGCGCCGCCGCCATCGCGGTCCGGGCCGACGTCACGCAGGCCGCCAATGTGCAGGCTTCGGTGGCGCGGGCGGTCGGGGTCTTCGGGCGGCTCGACATCCTGGTCAACAATGCCGGCTCCAGCCATGGCAAGGGGCCGTTCGAGACGGTGTCCGAGGCCGAGTTCGACCGGATCTTCGCCGTCAACCTCAAATCGGTGTTCCACTACTGCAACGCGGCGGTCCCGGTGATGCGCGGGCAGGGCGGCGGCGTCATCCTGAATGTCGGCTCCACCGCCGGGAACCGGCCCCGGCCCGGCCTGGCCTGGTACAATGCCAGCAAGGGCGCGGTCCATAATGTGACGAAGACGCTGGCGCTCGAGCTGGCGCCCGACGGCATCAGGGTCTGCGCGTTGGCGCCGGTGGCGACCGAGACGCCGCTGCTCGCGACCTTCCTGGGCGAGGACACGGCGGAGAAGCGCGAGCAGATGCGCGCGATCGTGCCGCTCGGCCGGCTCGGCCGCCCGGAAGACGTCGCCCATGCGGCGCTCTATCTCGCCTCGGACGAAGCCTCCTTCCTGACCGGCGTCGTCCTGGATATCGATGGTGGCCGCAGCGTCTGACGCCTGCATTCCGCACGCTCCTGCCGGAGGGAGACAGCATGTCTGAGATCGCAGGCACCGAGGACGGCAGCGGATTGCTGCGCGACCCGGCGAGGTTCGCCCGGGAGGTTCTCGAGCCGATCCGCGCCGTCGTCGGCGCGCGGCGTCATCACCGACCGCGACCAGATGCAGCCGCTGATGGTCGCCTGGCGCGACGGCTGGAGCGGGCGGGTGCCGCTCGTCGTGCAGCCGGCGAGCCCCAGCGAGCTGGCCGAGGTCGTCGCGATCTGCCATCGCACGCGCACGCCGATCGTGCCGCAGGGCGGCAATACCGGCCTGACCGGGGCGAGCCAGCCGCATGGCGACGATTCCGAGATCGTGATCTCGACGACGCGGATGAACCGCATCCGGGCGATCGACCTCGACAACGACACCATCACGGTCGATGCGGGCTGCGTCCTGGCGACGATCCAGCAGGCGGCCCGCGAGGCCGGCCGGCTGTTCCCGCTGAGCCTGGGCGCCGAGGGGAGCTGCCAGATCGGCGGCAACCTCTCGACCAATGCGGGCGGGGTGCAGGCGCTGCGCTACGGCACGGCGCGCAATCTCGTCGCCGGCCTCGAGGTCGTGCTGCCGGACGGCCGCATCTGGAACGGGCTGCGCGGCCTGCGCAAGGACAATGCCGGCTACGACCTCAAGCAGGTCTTCATCGGCGCCGAGGGGACGCTCGGCATCATCACCGGCGCGACGCTGAAGCTGCTGCCCCTGCCGGAGGCGACGGTCACGGCCTTCCTCGCCACGCCGTCGCCGTCGCATGCCGTTGCCTGGCTGCGGCGGGCCAAGGCCGCGCTGGGCGAGGCCATCACCTCCTGCGAATTGATGGAGCGCGCCTGCGTCGAGGTCGCGCGCAAGCACGACGACCGGATCCAGGACCCGCTGGCCTCGGTCCATCCCTGGTATCTCCTGGTCGAGCTGACCGGGCAGGGCGCCCCGGAGGAGCTGGAGGAGAGGCTGCTGCCGGTGTTCGAGGCGGGACTCGAGGCGCAGGAGCTCGTCGACGGGGTCGTCGCCTCCTCGGCGGCCCAGGCCGAGGCGCTCTGGCGCATCCGCGAGGGCGCACCGGAGGGGCAGCGGCGCGAGGGCGTATCGTTCAAGCACGACGTGTCCGTGCCGATCTCCCAGGTCGACCGCTTCATTGCCGAGGCGAACGCCGCGCTGGCGCAGCGCTTCCCCGGCATCCGCTCCTTCGCCTTCGGCCATCTCGGCGACGGCAACATCCATTTCAACCCGATCCAGGCCGCGGGCGAGCCTGCCGAGGCCTGGCAGGGCCGCTTGCCCGAGGTGAACCTGATCGTCCACGACATCGTGGCGGGGCTCGGCGGCTCCATCACCGCCGAGCACGGCGTCGGAAGGCTGCGGATCGCCGAGATCCGGCGCTACAAGAGCGATCTCGAGCTGGAGATGATGGCGCGGCTCAAGCGCTGCTTCGACCCGCTGAACCTGATGAATCCCGGCAAGCTGCTGGACGCCGACCTCATCGCGGCGGCGGAGGGCGAGGCATGACGAAGTTCCTAGGATTGAGCCGTTTGATTGACCTGATTAACGGGTTTGTTGGGCGGAAGGTTGCGTGGCTGATCCTGGTCGCGGTCGTCGTTGCGGCGGTGAACGCGCTGGTCCGGAAGATCTTCAACGTGTCGTCGAATGCGTGGCTCGAGCTGCAGTGGATGCTGTTCGGCGCGGTGTTCCTGATGTGCGCGTCGTGGACGATGCAGGTGAAGGAGCATATCCGGATCGACATCGTGAACAGCCTCTTGCCGCGCCGGGTGCGGCAATGGATCGAGCTGCTCGGCCATCTCTTGTTCCTGATGCCGTTCTGCGTGCTGATCGTCTACCATTCCTGGCCGTTCTTCCTGCGCTCCTGGGAGATCGACGAGCAGTCGCTGTCGGCGGGCGGTCTGCCGCAATGGCCGGCCAAGGGGCTGGTGGTGATCGGCTTCGCGATGCTGACGCTGCAGGGCGTCTCGGAGATCATCAAGCAGGTGGCGATCATGCGCGGCGACCTCGACGACGAGGAGGGGCCGGGCGGGCATGGCGCGGCGGCGGAGGCGGAAGCCCAGCGGCTGCTCGATCAGGCCAAGGAACAGGGGCTCGCCTCGTGAGCCGCCCGCAAGACCGTCGGACCCTTCCCATGCACGCTTCCCGCCTTCCGCGCCTGGCCGGCCTGGTTCTGGCCCTGACCGTCCTGGCCTATTTCGGGCTGCATACCGGCGACGCCCATGCCGCCGGCATCGGCGATTTCCTGCGGGTCAACATGGCGCCGGTGATGTTCGCGACGCTGGTGGTGTTCCTGCTGCTGGGCTACCCGGTCGCCTTCGCGCTGGCGGCGAACGGGCTGCTCTTCGCGGTGATCGGCATCGATCTGGGGCTGTTCCAGGAGAACTTCCTGCAGGCGCTGCCGGAGCGGATCTACGGCACGATGAACAACGACGTGCTGCTGGCGGTGCCGTTCTTCACCTTCATGGGGCTGATCCTGGAGCGCTCCGGCATGGCGGAGGACCTGCTCGACACCATCGGGCAGCTCTTCGGGCCGGTGCGCGGGGGGCTGGCCTATGCGGTGATCTTCGTGGGCGCGCTGCTGGCGGCGACGACCGGGGTGGTGGCGGCCTCGGTGATCTCGATGGGGCTGATCTCGCTGCCGATCATGCTGCGCTACGGCTATGACCGGCGGCTGGCCTCGGGGGTGATCGCGGCCTCGGGCACGCTGGCGCAGATCATCCCGCCCTCGCTGGTGCTGATCGTGCTGGCCGACCAGCTCGGCCGCTCGGTCGGCGACATGTATGAGGGCGCCTTCATTCCCGGGCTGGTGCTGTCGGGTCTCTATGCGCTCTACGTCTTCCTGATCACCATCGTGGCGCCGTCGCGGGCGCCCGGCCTGCCGCCGGAGGCGCAGACGCTGCGCGACGCCGACGGCAGGACGCGCCGGGTCTCGCTGCTGGTGGTGACGCTGATCGCCTTCGCGTTGGCCTATGGCTACATGAAGGAGTTCACGCAGGTGAAGGCCGGCTCCGACTTCGTCGTGCTGACGATGTCGCTGATGGTGGCGATCGCCTTCGCGATCGCGCTGCTGAACCGGCTGCTGCGGCTGAAGCTGCTGTCGCGGATGACGGAGCAGGTGATCTTCGTGATGGTGCCGCCGCTGGCGCTGATCTTCCTGGTGCTGGGGACGATCTTCATCGGGGTGGCGACGCCGACCGAGGGCGGCGCCATGGGGGCGGCCGGCGCGATCCTGCTCGCCATGGGCAAGAAGCGGATGACCTTCGAGCTGCTGAAGCAGGCGACGGAATCGACGGCGAAGCTGTCGGCCTTCGTGCTGTTCATCCTGGTCGGCGCGCGGGTGTTCTCGCTGACCTTCTACGGGGTCAACGGCCATGTCTGGGTCGAGCATCTGCTGGTCGGGCTGCCGGGCGGGTCGACCGGCTTCCTGATCGTGGTCAACGCGCTGGTCTTCATCCTCGCCTTCTTCCTCGACTTCTTCGAGCTGGCCTTCATCATCGTGCCGCTGCTGGGGCCGGCGGCGGAGAAGCTCGGCATCGACCTGATCTGGTTCGGGGTCATCCTGGGAGTGAACATGCAGACCTCGTTCATGCACCCGCCCTTCGGCTTCGCGCTGTTCTTCCTGCGCTCGGTGGCGCCGAAGGCGGCCTACAAGGACCGCGTCACCGGCAGGACGATGGAGCCGGTCACCACCGGCCAGATCTACTGGGGCGCGGTGCCCTTCGTGGTGATCCAGCTCATCATGGTGGCGCTGGTCGTGATCTTCCCCAGCATGGTCATGCACTACAAGGCCTCCGCCGTGCAGCTCGACCAGAAGGCCATCGACAAGCAGTTCGACTCCATCCAGGTTCCCTCCATCGGAGGACCCGGCGGATTCGACTTCTCGGCGCCCCCAACATTCGACCCGCCAAAGCCGTGACGGGCCGCGATCCGAGGCGGCCGCTGCCGGCGCGGCGACACAACGGCGGAACCGGCCCGGCGGCCGGCGCGGAAAGGCGGAGGCCATGAGCGCAGAGACCCCTCTCGATATCGACCATCTGCGCGGCTGGATCGGCCGCGAGGAGGTCGCGACGGATGTCCTCGGCGAGGATCTGGCGCGCAAATACCATGCGACGCTGGAGCTCCCCGGAGAGGCGCCGAAGCCCGGCGAGGTCGCGCCGCGGCTGATCCATTTCTGCCTGGCGCAACCGGCCGTGCCGACCGGGCTGCTCGGGCCGGACGGACATCCCGCCCGCGGCGGCTTCCTGCCGCCCGTGCCCCTGCCCCGGCGCATGTGGGCCGGCGGCGCGCTGAGCTTCTCCGGCGATCTCAGGGTCGGCGACCGGGTGAGGCGGGTGTCGCGCATCGCCAATGTCGTGCTGAAGCAGGGCCGCACCGGGGCGCTGTGCTTCGTCACCGTCCTGCATCGGATCGAGGCCGAGGGCGAGCCCGTGCTCGAGGAGCGCCAGGACCTGGTCTATCGCGGCGCCGATGTGCCCGGCGGCGCGGCCAAGGCGCCGGCGGGGGCGGAGCAAGGCGACCATCGGCGCGCGATGCAAGCCGGCCCGACGCTGCTTTTCCGCTACTCCGCGCTGACCTTCAACGGGCACCGCATCCATTACGACCGGCGCTATGCCCAGGAGGTCGAGGGCTATCCGGGACTGGTGGTGCATGGACCGCTCCAGGCGGCGCTGCTCTACGGCTTCGCCACGGAGCTGCGCGGCGCCCCGCCGCAGCGCTACAGCTTCCGCGGCCAGGCGCCGCTCTTCGACGACGACGCCTTCGTGCTTCACGCCCGCGAGGAGGGCGAGGGCCTGAGGCTCTGGAGCGCCAGGCAGAACGGTCCGCTCTGCATGAGCGCTGAGGCGCATTGGGCATGAGCGCGGCCCTCGATTTCGCCGTGCCGCTCTTCGTGCCGGGCGACCGGCCGGAGCGCTTCGCCAAGGCCGCCGCGGCCGGGGCGGACGCCGTCATCGTCGATCTGGAGGATGCGGTCGCCGCGCAGGCCAAGCCGGCGGCGCGGGCGGCGTTGCGCAGCGATTTCGGCGCAGGGCCGGTCCTGGTGCGGGTCAATGCCATCGGCACGCCGTGGCACGAGGCCGACATGGCGGCGCTGGCGGGCAGGGGATTCGCCGCCGTGATGGTGCCCAAGGCCGAAGCGAGCGAAGCCTTCGCCGCGCTCTGCGCGAAGGCCGCCCTGCCGGTGATCGCGCTGGTCGAAAGCGCCCGCGGCCTGGCCGAGGCGCGCCGGATCGCGGGGCTGCCCCATCTCGCGCGGCTGGCCTTCGGCAGCATCGATTTCTGCGCCGATCTCGGCTGCGCCCATAGCCGCGAGGCGCTGCTGGCGGCCCGCAGCGAGCTGGTCCTGGCCTCGCGATTGGCGGGGCTCGCCGCGCCCATCGACGGCGTGACGACGGCGATCGACGACGGCGACCAGATCGCGGAGGATGCGCGCCATGCCCGCGATCTCGGCTTCGGCGGCAAGCTCTGCATCCACCCGCGCCAGATCGAGGCCATCCGCGCCGGCTTCGCCCCGGACGAGGCCGAGATCCTCTGGGCGCGCAAGGTGCTGGCGAGCGGCGACGGGGCGGCGGCGGTCGACGGCGCGATGGTCGACGAGCCGGTGCGCATCAGGGCGCGCGCCATCCTGCGGCGGGCGGAGCCGGCCGCAGGCCCCTGAGACCGGCAAGACTTGCGTAAGGTTCCTCCCGCAAACTGCCGAGCCGATGGCCCGCCTCCGTCTGACGGGCTCCAGGCGCCGGACCGCCGGCAAGCGATGCAGAGCGATGGACACCGGAACGCCCCAGGAGCTTTTCAGCCATGTCCGCATCGTGATGGGCATGGTCGTCGGGCTCGGGATCGCGCGCACGCTCGGCGGGGTGGCGAGCTTCGTCCAGCATCCGGGCCGGCAGCGCGTCTCGCTGCTGCACATGCTCTGGGTCGGCTCGATGCTGCTGGAGCTGGTGCTGTTCTGGTGGTGGGAATTCGGCCTGTCGCGGATCCCCGTCTGGAGCTTCGAGGTCTTCCTGTTCCTGATCGCCTACGCGATCGTGCTCTATCTGCTCGCGGCGCTGCTCTTCCCGGACAACATCTCGGAATATGCCGGCTACGAGGATTTCTTCATCAAGCGGCGGCGCTGGTTCTTCGGGCTGCTCGCCGTCGCCTTCCTGCTCGATGTCGTCGATACCCTGATCAAGGGGGCGGAGCACTGGAGCCGGCTTAGCGGCGACTACCTCCTGCAGGTGCCGATCGGGCTCATGCTCTGCCTCGTCGGCAGCATCTGGGCGAACCGCCGGCTGCAGATCGGCATCGCCGTCATCCACCTCGTCTATCAGTTCTACTGGGTCGCGCGCATCCTCGCGGCGATGCACGGCCGATAGGGCGAGGCCGCAACGGCCCCGCCCGGCCTTCCGCCGGCCGCGATACGGGCCGGAGGGCTCAGGCCCCGGTCTCGTTCAGGGCCATCTGCCAGAAGGCGGCTTCCAGCCGGGAGGCCTTGGCGAAGAGGGCGGCGAGCTCGGCGAAGCGGCGCTCCGTCATCGCGCGGGCGGCGAGATCGTCGAGATGGCTGCGGGCGTCGGCCGCGACCTGCTGATAGGCCGCGCCGGCATATTCGCCGATCCAGTCGCGATAGGGATGGCCGGCCAGCGCCTCGACACCGTCCGGCGCCAGATCGCGGCCGATCTCGGCGTAGCCGATGATGCAGGGCGCGAGCGCGACATGCAGGTCGAGCAGGTCCCCCGCCATGCCGCAATCGAGGACGAAGCGGGTATAGGAGACGGTGGCCTGGTGCTCCGGCGCGCTTTCGATCGCCTCCGGCGAAAGGCCCCAGCGGCCGCAGAGCCGGACATGCAGGTCCATTTCCAGATCGAGGATGGCGCAGAGGCCCGCCTTGGCGGCCCGCATGTCGGCCAGGTTGCGGCCCTTGTAGATCGCCAGCGCATAGGCGCGGGCGAACTGGATCAGGAAGAGGTAATCCTGCACGAGATAGTAGCGGAAGGCCTCCTGCGGCAGGGTGCCGGCGCCCATCCGGCGGACGAAGTCGTGGTCGACATAGGAGCGCCAGTCGCTGCTGGCCGCGGCCTTCAGCCGGGCGAAGATATCCATCTCAGTCCTCATCGGCGGAATCGAAGAAGGCACGCACGGCGTCCGGAACCGTGCCGGAGAGCAGTTCCCGCACGAAGCGATGCTCCGTCGCCTGCGACCAGACGGGGTGGCTCTCCTGCCGCAGACGCTCGGTGAAACGCTCGCTCATGATTTCGTCTCCGGAAGGGAGCACCGGGGCGCCCGCGAATCCGGAATAGCCTAGGCTTGCCGCGATACCGGCTCAACCCTTTGCGCAATATAAGGAATTACAACAATTCGAGGCCGCTCGGCGCCGCTTCGGAGACGCCCGGTCGATGCGGCTCAGATTTTCGCGAAGGGCGCGAAGCGGCGGGCGACCTCGCGGTAGACGCCCTGCTTGAACGGGATGATCAGCGCCGGCGTCTCGGCGAGCGGCGCCCAGCGCCAGGCGTCGAACTCGGCCTTGTGGCCGCCGGCCGGGTGGAGGATGTCGATCTCCTCCTCGGGGCCGGTGAAGCGGAAGGCGAACCAGCGCTGGGCCTGCCCACGCCAGCGGCCCTTCCAGGCTTCCCGGCCGATCTCGGCGGGAAGGTCATAGCTCAGCCAGCCCGGCGCCTCGGCCAGAAGCTCGATCGAGGTGACGTTCGTCTCCTCCTGCAATTCGCGCCGGGCGGCTTCCAGCGGCGTCTCGCCCTTGTCGATGCCGCCCTGCGGCATCTGCCAGGCATGGCCGGGCGCGACATGCTCGCGCTTGGTCTTGTCGGCGCGCCGGCCGATGAAGACGAGGCCCTCGGCATTGAACAAAGCGAGCCCCACGCAGGGGCGGTAGCCTTCGGGAGCGGCTTCGGTCATCGCGTGGGTCCGGGGGAGGCCGGGCCGGTGGCGAGCGCGCCGGTCGTCCTGGGGTTGCGGAAGCCGCGCGCCGCGCTCGCCGGCACGATCACGATCCCCTTGCCCTCGAGGGACCGGGCCCATTGCGCGATCCGCTCGATCGACACCGGCAGGGCGCTGGCCGCGGCGACGGCGATGCCGCGCTCGCGCGCCATCGCCTCCAGGCCGGCCAGCTCCTTGTCGATGGCGTCGGCGCGGGCCACCGCGTCGATGGTGCGATCGACCTTGAGGGCGGGGATCTGGGCGCGGCCGGCGGCGACGGCGAGCTGGCTGCGGGCGGAGGAGGCGTCGTCGACGACCATCAGGCCGCGCCCGGCGAGATCGCGCAGGATCGGCGAGAGGGCGCCCTCATCCGCCGTCAGCCGGCCGCCGAGGAAGTTGACCACCCCGACATAGCCGGTGAAGCGGCCGAGCGACCAGTGCAGCTTGTCGAGATTGTCGGAGGCTTTCGGGCCGGTCAGCAGCGTATGCGGGCCGGGATCGGTGTCGGGATAGTCGAAGGGCTCCATCGGCAACTGGAGGAAGACCTCGTGGCCCTCGCCGCGGGCGCGCTGGACGGTGCGTTCGAGCTCCGTGCCATAGGGGGCGAAGGCGAGCGAGATCTGGGGCGGCAGCCTGGCGATGGCGTCGGCGGTGCCGCTCTGGCTGATGCCGAGCCCGCCGACGATCAGGGCGATGCGCCCGGCCGGCCTGGTCGCGGGCTCGGGGCCGGGCGGGCGGGCATAGACCTGCGCCGGGGTGGCGCCGTCCGGGCCGGTCTTCGGCAGCAGCCCGTAGCGCGTGCGCTCGACGAGGCGGCTGTCCGGCGCGGCGGCGAGCCTGACCGCCCCGGCCTCGTCGGGCACGGTGACGATGATGGCTTCCGGCGCCTCGGCATCGGGCCGGTAGACGGTGACGCCCGCCTCGGTCTCGAGCTGCGAGGCGCTGGCGGGGCCCTGGGCCGCGGCGGGCCTGGCGTCGGGACCGCCGGACAGGGCGGCGGGCGGGGCGGGGCGGGTCTCGATCCGGGCCACGGCGACCGGCTCGCCGCCGTCGGGGTCGCGGCGCAGGGCCGCGACGAGGGCGAGGCCCAGCACCGCGAGGCCGACGGTTCCGGCGGCGCCGGTCGCGAGCCAGCGGGCCCACGGCCTGTCCGCAGGCGCGGGTTTGTCTCGGCCGAGCGGCCGGTTGAGATCCGTGAGCGGCGTTCCGGCCAAAGGTCAGCCGTCCTCGAAGGTTGCGCGCGGGACCCGAATCAGTGGCCCGCGCGCTAGTCTTGTCGCCTCGGCGGCCCGCCGTCGAGCCCCGGGGAGCGGGGCCGCGCCCGCCCGATCAGGGCTTGGGCGCTTCCGGCGCTGCAGGCGCGGGGGCGGCCGGAGCCGGAGCGGGCGTCGCGGCGGGAGCCTCGGCCGGCTTCGGCGCGGCGGCGGTCGCGTCCCTCTTGACCCCGTGCAGCAGGTCGATCGCGGCGAGGAGCTGGGTGTCCTTCTTGGGATCGTTGGGGACATAGGAGCTGGAGCCGGACTGCTCCTCGCCCTCGCCGGCCTTGAGGTGGCCCTTCAGCGCGGCTTCGCCCTTGTTGTCGACGATCTTGTCCTTGAGTTCCTGCGGGATGTCCTGCAGGACCTCGATGTCCGGCGTGATGCCCCTGGCCTGGATCGAGTTGCCCGACGGCGTGTAGTAGCGCGCCGTGGTCAGGCGCAGGCCGCCATTGGAGCCGAGCGGGATCACGGTCTGGACCGAGCCCTTGCCGAAGGAGCGCGTGCCGATGATGGTGGCGCGCTTGTGGTCCTGCAGCGCGCCCGAGACGATCTCGGCCGCCGAGGCGGTCGAGCCGTTGATCAGCACGACGATCGGCTTGCCCTTGGTCAGGTCGCCCGCCTTGGCGTTGAAGACCTGGGTCTCCTCGGCGTTGCGGCCGCGGGTCGAGACGATCTTGCCGCGCTCCAGGAAGGCGTCGGAGACCAGCACCGACTGGTCGAGGCGTCCGCCGCGGTTGTTGCGCAGGTCTATGATGTAGCCCTTGATCTTGTCGGCGCCGATCTCGCTCGTGGTCTTCTCGATCGCCTTGCGCAGCCCGTCATAGGTCTGCTCGGAGAAGGTGCCGATGCGGATATAGCTGAGATCGCCCTCGACGCGCTCCTCCACGGCCGGGACGACGATGGTCTGGCGGGTCAGGGTGAAGTCGAGCGGCTCGGGCTTGCCGGGGCGCTCGACCTTCAGCGTCACCTGGGTGTTGATCAGGCCGCGCATCTTGTCGACCGCCTGGGTCAGGGAGAGGCCCTTGACCTCCTGCCCGTCGATCTGGCGGATGATGTCGTTGGCGAGGATGCCCGCCTTGGAGGCGGGCGTGTCCTTGATCGGCTTGGCGACCTTGAGGACGCCGTCCTCCATCGTCACCTCGATGCCGAGCCCGCCGAACTGGCCGCGCATGTCGGTGTCCATCTCGCGGAAGGATTTCGCGTCGAGATAGGAGGAGTGCGGGTCGAGCGAGGAGACCATGCCGTTGATCGCGGCCTCGATCAGCTTCTGCTCGTCGGGCTTGTCGACATAGTCGGTGCGAATCTTCTCGAAGATGTCGCCGAACAGGTTGAGGCTGCGATAGACCTCGGCCGAGGCGGCGACGGCGCTGGTCGAACTCAGGAGCCTCGTCTGGGTCGCCAGTCCGGTCAGGCCCGCGCCCATGATGGCGCCGGCGAGAACGAGAGAAACCTTGCGCATCATCCGCGAACCTTTTCGCCTTGCGATTTCGTCCACCACGGCGCCGGGTCGATCGAGGCGCCGTCTTTCCTGAATTCAATATACAGAACCGGCTGGCCGGTTCCCACTCCCACTGTCGTCGCGGCAGCTTCCGATGTTTCGCCCATCACCGCAACAGGCTCGCCGGCGAGGACGAACTGGTTGAGGGCGACATCGATCCGCTGCATTCCGGCCAGCAACATGTAGTATCCGCCGCCGGCATTCAGGATCAAGAGCTGCCCGAAGGAGCGGAACGGACCCGCGTAAACGACCCAACCGTCAGAAGGCGCCGAAACTAGGGCGCCGGGACGGGTTTCCAGCGAAATTCCGCGCGTCGTGCCGCCGGCGCCGTCCGGATCGCCGAAACCACGCAATCGTGAACCCGCAACCGGCAGCGAAAGCATGCCCCGGGCGTCGGCGAAGGCGATCTTGGGGGCGAGCCGCGCCGGGTCCCGGAAGGCCAGCGCCGTCATCCGCTCGCGCTGCTCGCGGGTCTCCTGCTCGATCGCCTTGCGGGCGTCGTCGGCGGCCTTGCTGGCGACCGAGATCTCCTTCTCGATCCGCTCGACGAAGTCGCGCATCGAACGGGCCTGGCCGGCGAGCTCGGCGCCGATCGCCTTCTGCGCCTCGGCATCCTTGGCCGCGCTGGCCTCGCGCTCGCGCCTGGCCTCGATCAGCGCGGCGAGGCGCCGGCGCTCGCCGGCGAGCTGCTCCATCTCGGCGCCGATCCCGACCTTCTCGGAGGCGATTCCGTCGCGCAGCCGCACCAGCTCGGCGAGGTCGGTGCCGAGGATCTCGACCTCCTGCCGCAGATCCGGCACCACGGCGCCGAGCAGCATCGAGGCCCGGACGGCCTCGAGGATGTCCTCGGGCCGGACCAGCACGGCGGGCGGCGGGCGGCGGCCGATGCGCTGCAGCGCCGCCAGCACCTCCGCGATCAGCCCGCGCCGGCTCTCGAGCGAGCGGCGGATCGCCGCCTCGCTGGATTGCAGCAGCGACAGGCGCTTCTCGAGCTCGCCGAGCTTCTCCTCGCCGGCCTGGGTGCGGGCGGTGGTGTCGAGCAGGGCCTTGTTGAGCGCGGCGCGGTCGGCGCGGATCGCGGCGATCTCGCCTTCCAGCTTTTCGCGCGCCTCCTTGTTGCCGGCCAGCCGCTGCTCGATCGCCTTCAGCTCGGCCTCGCGCGCCTGCTTCTCGACCAGCTTCTGCATCGCCTCGCGCTGGAGCGCCTCGGGATCGGGCTGGGCGGTCTGAGCCTGGGCGGGAAGGGCGAGGACGCAAACCGTCATGGCGAGGAGCGCGGCGACGAGGCCATCCAGGGGCAGAGGGCGACGCCCCCCTGGATGGCTTCGCCGACCCTGTCCTCGGGCTTGCCGAAGGCGAGGCCCGGGGGCCCGCAACGACGGAAATGCCCGGAGCCGGACGGCCGGAATCATGGCAGCGCGAATCAGGGAGCGGAGCAGGCTCATATGCGATGATAGGGGTGGCCGGCGATGATCGTCATCGCGCGATAGAGCTGCTCGAGCGCGAGGGCCCGCACGATCTGGTGCGGAATGGTCAGGGCGCCGAAGGCGAGCGTGATGTCGGCCCTGTCGCGGATCTCCTCGCTCAGCCCGTCGGCGCCGCCGATGATCAGGCTGGCATGGCCGGTGCCGGCATCGCGCGCGGCGGCAAGGCGCTGGGCGAAGGCCTCGCTGCCGAGATGTCTTCCGCGCTCGTCGAGCGCGACGACCAGCCCGGGCTGGAGCTTCCCGAGGATGGCCTGCGCCTCCTCGCGCTTGCGCTCCTCCGGGCGCCGGCCCCGGCCCTCGGCGATCTCGACGAGGTCGGGGCCGCTCAAGCCGATGCTGCGGCCGAGCGCCAGCGCGCGCTCGCGATAGCGCTCGCAGAGCTCCCGTTCCGGCCCGTCCTTGAGCCGGCCGACGGCGATGACCGCGAGCCGCACGCCCCGTCAGCCGACGAGGCGTTCGTTCGGCCGGTCGGCGCCCCACATCTTCTCGAGATTGTAGAACTCGCGCACTTCCGGCCGGAAGATGTGGACGATGATGTCGCCCGTATCGATCAGCACCCAGTCGCAGGCCGGCATGCCCTCGACCTTCGGCGGGGGCAGCCCGGCATCCTTCAGGGCTTCGATCAGGGTTTCGGCAATCGAGGCGACATGGCGGTTGACGCGGCCCGAGGCGATGATCATCGCATCGGCCAGCGAGGTCTTGCCCACGAGGTCGATCACCGTGACATCCTCGGCCTTCATCTCGTCCAGGACGCGCAGGGCGAGGGCGATGCTATCGGCAGAGGGATTGTCCGCGATAGCAGCCTGGGGAAGCGGCTTCGGCTCGGCTTCGCCAAGGATTTGACGGTTCAGTGACGTATCCTCTCGATCAGACGCGCCTTTCGCGCGACGCAGCTAAAATAGGCCGGAAAGGTCCGGACTTCAATCGCGGCCGGCCTGCCGGCGCAGCATCGTCGAGGACAGGGACGAGCGCCGGCCGTGCAGGAAAGTCCAGGCCGGCGGCGCGGTGCGGGCCAGCGTCGCGGCGCGGCTCTCGGGGACGCGCCAGCGCGACAGCCAGCTCGCGGCCGGCGAGGCCATGGCGCTGTGGGTCGAGCCCGGCCGGTCGATGACCGCGATCGGCATCATCCGGGCGATGGCGCGCCATTCGTTCCAGCGGTGGAAGCCGGCGAGATTGTCCGAGCCCATGATCCAGACGAAGCGCACCCCCGGGCAGCGCCGCTTCAGCGCGCGCAGCGTGTCGGCGGTGTAGCGGGTGCGCAGCCGCGCCTCGATGCCGGTGACGTCGATGCGGGCCGAGCCGGCGACGTCCCGGGCCTGGCGGATGCGCTCGGCCAGCGGCGGCAGCCGGGCATTGTCCTTGAGCGGGTTTCCGGGCGTGACCAGCCACCAGATCCGGTCGAGCTGGAGCCGGCGCAGCGCGGTCAGGCTGGCCAGCAGATGGCCGTCATGGGCGGGGTTGAAGCTGCCGCCGAACAGGCCGATGCGCAGGCCCGGCGCATGGGGCGGCAGCCGCAGATGCTCGTTCGCCATGCCCGCGCGCTTCGCTGGTCAGGGCCGGGTCTGGCCGGAGCCGTGGACGCGGTATTTGAACGAGCAGAGCTGCTCGACGCCGACCGGGCCGCGCGCATGCATCCGGCCGGTGGCGATGCCGATCTCGGCGCCGAAGCCGAACTCGCCGCCATCGGCGAACTGGGTCGAGGCGTTGTGGACCACGATGGCCGAATCGACCTCGGCCAGGAAGCGGGCGGCGGCGGCCCCGTCGGCGGTGACGATGGCGTCGGTGTGATGCGAGCCGTAGCGCTCGACATGCTCGATCGCGGCATCGAGGCCTGGCACCGTCTTCACCGCGATGATGCGGTCGAGATATTCGGTCGCCCAGTCCTCCTCGGTCGCCGGGGTGACGCGGGCGTCGACGGCCTGCGCGGCGGCGTCGCCGCGCACGGCGCAGCCGGCCTCGAGCAGGGCGGCGACGAGCGGGGCGAGATGCGTCGCGGCGCAGGCCTCGTCGACCAGCAGCGTCTCGGCCGCGCCGCAGACGCCGGTGCGGCGCAATTTGGCGTTGAGCAGGATCTCGCGCGCCATGGCGAGGTCGGCGGCGCCATCGACATAGACATGGCAGTTGCCGTCGAGATGGGCGAAGACCGGCACGCGCGCCTCGTTCTGGACGCGGGCGACCAGGCTCTTGCCCCCGCGCGGCACGACGACGTCGACAGTGCCGCCGAGCCCCGCGAGGATTTCGCCCACCGCGGCGCGGTCGCGCGTCGGCACGAGCTGGATCGCGTCGGCGGGCAGGCCGGCGGCCTCCAGCCCCTCGCGCATGGCGGCGGCGATCTCGGTCGAGGAGCGGAAGGAATCGGAGCCGGCCCGCAGGATCGCGGCATTGCCGCTCTTCAGGCAGAGCGCCCCGGCATCGGCGGTGACGTTCGGCCGGCTCTCGAAGATCACGGCGATGACGCCGAGCGGCGTCGCGACGCGCTCGAAGCGCAGCCCGTTCGGCCGGGTCCACTGCGCCAGCACGCGGCCGAGCGGATCGGGCAGCTCCGCGACCTCGGCGACGGCGTCGGCGATGGCGGCGAGGCGCGTCCCGTCGAGGGCGAGGCGGTCGATGAAGGCGGCGCTCAAGGACGCGGCCTTGCCGTCGGCGAGGTCCCGGGCATTGGCGGCGAGGATGCGCGGGGCGCGGGTCCGCAGCGCGTCGGCCATGGCGCGGAGGGCGGCGTTGCGCTGCTGCGCGGAGCTGAGCGCGACCTTGCGCGCGGCGGCGCGGGCCCGGCGGCCGAGCTCCTGCATGGCGCGGCCGATATCCTGATCGGTCTCGCCCGTCGCGATAATGCGCAGCGCGCTGTCGCTCGTCATTTCATTCAGCCCAAACAGATGCCCGTCGATCGAAGCATAGCGGATTCCCGCAAAAACGCGCAGTCGTCCCGGACAAGCCGCGCAGCGGCGCCGATTCCCTCCGGTCGCCCGGGATGACGGCGCGCATTTTGGAGAATGCCATAACCTACCCCAGTCCGAGCGCCATGTCGTCCCGGTGGATCATCTCGGCCCGGCCGGGATGGCCCAGCGCCGTCTCGATGTCGCGCGAGGCCTTGCCGAGCACCAGTGCCGCCTCCGAGGCGTCGTAGGAGACGAGGCCGCGGCCGAGAACCTGCCCCTCGGGGTCGCGGATCAGCACGGCGTCGCCGCGCGAGAACTCGCCCTCGATGCGGCTGACCCCCACCGGCAAAAGGCTCGCCCCGCCGCGCAAAGCGCGCGCCGCGCCGGCATCGACATGCAGCGTGCCGCGCGGCTCGAGCGAGCCGGCGATCCAGGTCTTGCGCGCCGTCGCGGGCGTCGAGGCGGTGAGGAACCAGGTGCAGCGCCCGCCCGCGGCGATGCCGGCGAGGGGGTTCTTCGGGCGCCCGTCGGCGATCAGCATATGCGTGCCGCCGGCCGCGGCGATCTTGCCGGCCTCGATCTTGGTGCGCATGCCGCCGCGTGAAAGCTCCGAGGCCGCGCCGCCGGCCATGGCGTCGATCTCGGGCGTGATGCGCTCGACCAGCGGGATGTGCCGCGCCGCCGGGTCCTTCGCAGGCGGCGCGGTGTAGAGCCCGTCGATGTCGGAGAAGAGCACGAGCAGGTCGGCGCCGGCCATGGTCGCGACCCGCGCCGCGAGCCGGTCGTTGTCGCCATAGCGGATCTCGGTGGTGGCGACGGTATCGTTCTCGTTGATGACGGGGATAGCGCGCAGGTCGAGCAGCCGGCCGAGCGTGGCGCGGGCGTTGAGATAGCGGCGGCGCTGCTCGGTATCGGCCAATGTCAGCAGGATCTGCCCGGCGGTCAGTTCGTGGGCGCCGAGCGCCGCGGCCCAGTTGCGGGCGAGCGCGATCTGGCCGACGGCGGCGGCCGCCTGGCTCTCCTCCAGCCGGAGCGGGCCGGCCGGCAGGCCGAGCACGGTGCGTCCGAGCGCGATCGCGCCCGAGGAGACCACGAGGATGTCGGCGCCGCGCCGGTGCAGCTCGGCCAGGTCCTCGGCGAGCGCCGCGAGCCAGGCATGGCGGAGCCGGCCGCGATCGCGGTCGACCAGCAGGCTGGAGCCGACCTTCACGACGATGCGGCGGAACTGGGAGAGGGCAGGCGTGTTCACGGGCGACGGGACCGGTTGCGGCGATGCCCAAGCCTGTTGGGGAAAACCGCGCGCTTGTAAAGCGCGGCGCCGCGATGGCGGGGGCCGGACCGGCGCATAGGGGGCCCGGGATTGACGAAAGGGGATGTCGTCCCCATATGAGTTCACGCTCCGGTCGCACCCGCCGCTTTATTTTTGCGTGCCCTGCGACTTTTCCGTCACTCTGGACCGCTCCGTGCCGCCGCCCTGCGCGCGATGCCGCGCGATCCGTTTTGGTCAGGAGGCCGCCATGCAGGTTCTCGTCAGGGACAACAATGTCGACCAGGCGCTGCGCGTCTTGAAGAAAAAGCTGCAACGCGAAGGGATTATGCGCGAGATGAAGCGCCGCAGGGCCTATGAGAAGCCCTCCGAGCGCCGCGCCCGCGAAAAGGCCGATGCCGTGCGCCGGGCCCGCAAGGCCGCGCTGAAGCAGGCGCGCCGCGAGGGGCTGGTCGCGATGCCGAAGCCGAAACCGCGCCCGTCGCGCGCTGGAAGCGCAGCGCCTGCGCGTTGATTTCGATACCAATTCGCCGCGATCTGGATTACGTCGCCCGCGCAGGCCGAGCAACGGCCTGTAACAACATGAGAGATGACCACCCTTGAAGAACCCGAACGACCGCAGCTTCACCGACCGTCAGGCCAACTCCGCCAAAGCCAAGCAGGCGCTCCTGGAGCGTTTCAAGGCACGGCCCAAGGCCGATGACCCGGTCATGGTGCAGCGACGCGCGGAGCGGGAAGCCATCGCGCAGGCCCGTGCCGAGCGCGAGGCGGAAAAGGCCAAGATCCGCGCCGAGAAGGAGCGGCTGGAGGCGATCGAGCGCGAGCGCATCGCTGAAGAGAAGCGCCAGGAGGAACTCGCCCGCGAGGCTGCCCGCAAGGCGGAGCAGGCCAAGCGCGATGCCGAGCGTCCCCGCAAGGTGCTGCTGGAAGCGGTGCAATACATGCAGATGCGATCGGCCGGCAAACGCCGCTGATGATTTGGGGCGCCACGGCGCCCCTTTTCGTTTTTCTTTACCGTTTCCACAGAGACGCGCCCGTTCCGCCGGCCATCATGGCCGAAACGTGACCGGAAGCGCCCGGCATGCTATCGGCAAATCCGGCCGTGCAGATTAATCTGCGCTCCGATTGAACCTGTCCCCCGCTCGCCGCGACCAATGGGTGCGAGCCGGGATGCCTGGTCTTCGAGGGGCGATGCATACGGAATCGGACGAGGATCTCGTCAAGCGGATCGCCTCGGGCGACCGGCTCGCGATGAAGGTGCTGTTTTCGCGGCATCAGGTGCGGGTCTACCGTTTCGTGCTGCGGCTCGTCCGCGACGAGACGCTTGCCGAGGATGTGATCGGTGACGTCTTCATGGATCTCTGGCGACAGGCGGATCGCTTCGAGGGCCGCGCCTCGGTCGCGACCTGGCTGCTCGCCATCGCCCGCAACAAGGCCTGGTCGCAATTGCGCAAGCGCCGCGACGCCGCGCTGGACGACGACTACGCCGCGAACATCGAGGACGAGTCGGACGGGCCCGAGATCGTGCTGCAGAAGCAGGACAAGGGTCTCGCCATCCGCGCCTGCCTGGAGCGTCTCTCGGCCGAGCACCGCGAGGTCGTCGACCTCGTCTATTATCACGAGACCTCCGTCGAGGAGACCGCGCGGATCGTCGGCATCCCCGAGAACACGGTCAAGACCCGGCTGTTCCACGCCCGCAAGAAGCTCGGCGAGATGCTCAAGGCCGCCGGCATCGACCGCGGCTGGCCGTGAAACGAAACCCTTGGTGAAGCGCGGCCCGGCCGCTGCAGGAGTGGCGTCATGACCGACAGCGTCGCAAGCGACCCGAAGCGCCGCGAGCTCGAGGAGCTGCTGCCCTTCTACGCCAATGGCCGCATCGCCGCGGCGGACCGGGCCCGCATCGAGGCCGCCCTGGCCGCGGACGCCGATCTCGCGGCGCGGCTCGAGATCATCCGTGACGACATGGCCGAGACGGTGCTGCTCAACGAGCGGCTCGGCGCGCCCTCGCCGCGGGTTCTGGACAGGCTGCTGGCCGGCATCGAGGCGCAGGCGCAGCCGGCGCCGCTGCTGACCCGCGCCACGGACGGGCTGGGCAAGGGCTTCATCGGCTGGCTCGGCGGGTTGCTGGCGGCTCAGGCCCCGCGCCGCCTGGCCTATGCCGGCGCCTGCGCCGCCGCGCTGATCGTGCTCCAGGGCGTGGCGATCACCGGGCTGGCGCTGCGCGACGCCGGCGGCGGCTACCGGACGGCGTCGGCACCGGGCTCGCATGCCACGGAGCGCTATGTTCTGCTGAGCTTCGCGCCCGAGGCCCGGGCCGGCGAGATCGCCGCCTTCTTCAAGCGTTTCGACGCCTCGGTGGTCGACGGACCGCGCGCCAACGGCTTCTTCAAGGTGCGGGTCGGCGACGCCTCGCTCTCCGATGCCCAGGTCGATGCGATCGCCGCCCGGATGAAGGCGGAAAGCGGCATCGTCAGCTTCGTCGCGGCCGCGCCGTGACGGCCGGCTTCGGGATCCGCCGCCCGCGGCGGCAGGAGCGGCCGGGCCGGGAGGATGAGGCCGTGCACCGGATCCTCCCGCCGGCGCGCGCCGCCCGCAGGCGCGGACTCGCGGGCATCGCTCCGTTCGTCCTGGGGCTGGTTCTCGGCTCGGGCCTCGCCCTGGCCCAGCCGGCGCCGGCGGGCGCCCCCGCCCAGCGCGGCGAATCGGACGCCCAGCCGTCTCCCGCCGGGGGAGCCAGCCGCTCGATGCGCGTGCCGCCCGGCTCCTGGCTCCAGCCGCGCCAGGCGCGGGCGCTGGTGCCGGCGCGCGAGGAGACCCGCTTCGTGCCCGACGAGGTGCTGTTCGAGCTGGCGCCGCATGCCGATGCCGAGGCGGTGCTGCGCCGTTACGGGGCGACGGTGATCGCCCGGCAGCGCTTCGAGCTCGCGGGCGTCACCGTCATCCGCGCCCGGATCGAGGCCGGGCGCGACCTGCGCGCGGTGCTGACGCAGATGGGCGACGACGCCAGCATCGCCGGCGCCCAGCCGAATTTCCTGTTCGGCCTGCAGGAGGAGAGCTCCCGGCCGGCGCCGGGCGCCGCGGCGGGCCCGAGCACCGCATCCTCCGATTCGCGCAGCCAGTCGACGCTGCCGACGCGGCGGCTGTCCGATCCGACGCCGTCGGCGCGTGCGCCGATGACGACGCGCCGGGTGCTGCCGTCGCAATATGTCGTCGGCAAGCTTCACCTCCCCCAGGCTCACAAGCTGGCGCAGGGGCGGGGCGTGCGCGTCGCGCTGATCGATTCCGGCGTCGACATGGAGCATCCGGAGCTGCGCGGCTCGGTCGTCGGCTATCTCGACGCCGTCGACGGGCAGGCGACGCCGCATGCGCACGGCACCTCGATGGCGGCCGCGATCGTCGCCCATGGCGAGCTGGACGGCATGGCGCCGGCGGCGCGGCTCCTGGTCGGCCGGGCTTTCGGCGGCACGCAGGCGACCTCCGCCAACGGCAAGTCCTTCCAGATCCTGACGGCGCTCGACTGGGTGGTGCAGCAGCGCGCGAAAATCATCAATCTCAGCTTCGCCGGCCCGCAGGACCGGCTGCTGTCCAAGGCGCTGGCCGGCGCGAAGGAGCGCGGGCTGATCGTGGTCGCCGCGGCCGGCAATGGCGGGCCGAAATCCGGCCCGCTCTATCCCGGCGCCGATCCGAACGTCATCGCGGTGACGGCGACCGACGCCGATGACGAGCTTTTCCCGGAAGCGAGCCGCGGCGGCTATGTCGCGGTGGCGGCGCCCGGCGTCGACGTGCTGACGGCCGAGCCCGGCGGGCGCTACGCCTTCACCTCGGGCACCTCGATCGCGGCGGCCCATGTCGCCGGCATCGTCGCGCTGCTCGTCGAAAAGCAGGCCGATCTCGACCTCGCCGGCGCCCGCAGGATCCTGGCGGAGAGCGCCGTCGACCTCGGCTCCAAGGGGCGCGACCCCCTGTTCGGGGCCGGGCGCGTCGACGCCGAGGCGGCCGTGGCGCGCATGCTGCCGGTCGCGACGGCGCAGCCCTAGCGGCGCGGGGCTCTTGACCTTCGCCGCCGCATCGGCCTGATGGCGCGATGCCGCGTCCGAAACTGCTGTTCGTCGCCACCGAGGACTGGTTCTTCGCCTCGCATTTCCTGCCGATGGCGCGGGCGGCGCGGGAGCTCGGCCTCGACGTCGCGGTCGTCGCGCGCGAGCGTCACCACCGCCGCGTCATCGAGGCGACCGGGGCGCGGCTGATCGCGCTCGAGGCCGAGCGGCGCAGCCTCGATCCGCGCGCGCTGTTCCGGCAGGTCCGGGCGCTGAAGCGCATCGTCGCGGCGGAGCGGCCCGACATCCTGCATTGCATCGCGCTGAAGCCGATCGCGCTCGCCGGCCTCGCCGGCAAGCTCGCCGGTGTCGAGCGGCGCGTCTATGCGCTGACCGGGCTCGGCTTCCTCGGGGCGAAGCAGGGGGCTTTGGCGGCCTTGGCCCGCTTCGCCGCCGTGGCCTGGCTGCGCGGCGCGATCGACGGCCCGCAGGTGCGTTTCCTGTTCGAGAACCCGGACGATCCGGTCACCCTCGGACTCGACCCGCAGGATGCCGGCAAGGTCGCCATCGTCGGCGGGGCGGGGGTCGATCCGCTGATCCTGATGCCGGCGCCGATGCCGCCGGCCCCGCCGCTGAAGGTCGCGATCGTGGCGAGAATGCTGTGGTCGAAGGGCGTCGACCTCGCCGTCGAGGCGGTGAGGCTGGCGCGCGCCGAAGGGGCGAAGGTCGAGCTGACCATCCACGGCGCACCCGATCCTTCCAACCCCAAGGCCATTCCCGAGGCGACGCTGAAGGACTGGGCGGCGCGTCCGGGCATCGTCTGGGCCGGGCCGACGCGCGACATCGAGGCGGTCTGGAAGGCGCATCACCTCTGCGTCCTGCCCTCGCGCGGCGGCGAAGGGCTGCCGCGCACGATCCTGGAGGCCGCTTCCTGCGGCCGGCCGATCCTGACCACCGACGTGCCGGGCTGCCGCAGCTTCGTGCGCGAGGGACAGGACGGCATGGTCGTGCCGGCGGAGGATGCCGCGGCCCTGGCCAGGGCCTTGCTGGTCTTCGCGCGGGCGCCGGGGCTGGCCGAGCGGATGGGCGCCAATGCGCGCGCGCGGCTGCTCGACGGCCATACCGAGCGCGATGTGATGAATGCGGTGAAGGCGCTCTATCGTGGCCTGCTGGAGCGGCCCGTGACGGATGTCACGGCATGAGCGGGCCGGAGGGCGAGCCGGCGCGCGTGGCGTTCATCCGCGCGCATACCCGCCTGCTGCCGGTGCCGCATGCGCCGGAGATCGGCCTGCATGTCGCCGAGGAGGCGACGGAGCTCTGGCAGAAGACCGAGGAGGAGCTCGCGGAGATCGGCCTGCCGCCGCCGTTCTGGGCCTTCGCCTGGGCCGGCGGGCAGGCGCTGGCGCGCTATCTGCTCGACCATCCCGAGGTCGTCGCCGGCCGGCGCGTGCTCGATTTCGCCTCGGGCTCCGGGCTCGTCGCGATCGCGGCGATGAAGGCGGGCGCGGCCCGCGTCGAGGCCTGCGACATCGACGCCTTCGCGGCGACAGCGATCGGCCTCAACGCCGCAGCCAACGGCGTTGCGGTGACGGCGCGGCTGGAAGACCTGGTCGGCCGCGACGAGGGCTGGGAGGTGATCTGCGCCGGCGACGTCTGCTACGAGCGCGCCATGGCCGAGGCCGTGATCGGCTGGCTCGGCGGCTTGGGCCGGCGGGGGGCGACGGTGCTGATCGGCGATCCCGGCCGCAGCTACCTGCCCAAGGACAGGCTCGAGGCCGTCGCCAGCTATGAGGTGCCGGTGACGCGCGCGCTCGAGGACGCCGAGATCAAGCGCAGTTCCGTCTGGCGGCTCGCCGGGTAGGGCTTTTCCGCGCTTCTGAAGAAAAGCGGGTCATCCCGGACGCAGCGAAGCGGAGATCCGGGATCCATGCCGAGCCTTTGCCGGAGAGGCTCCGGCATGGATCCGGGTCAAGCCCGGGATGACCGCGCGGTTCCGGTTCTCTTCATCCGAGCCGTGGCCACAGGTTCAGGCCGCGCGCCGTCGGGCTTGGCCGCCGGGCGCGACGCCCTGCTCGGTGCGGAAGGCGGCGACCAGCTCGTTGAGCTGCTCGGTCTGGTCGAGCAGGGTGCGGGCCGAGCTCGCGCTCTGTTCGGCGAGCGCGGCGTTCTGCTGGGTGATCTCGTCCATATGACTGACGGTCTGGCTCATCTCGTCGATGCCGTTGGCCTGCTCGCCGGAGGCCGAGGCGATCTCCTCGACCGTGCTCGAGACCTTGGCGGAGGCGGCGACGATCCGGTCCAGCGTCTCGCCGGCCTGCCGGACGAGCTTCACGCCTTCCGCCACCTCCGTATCCGAGGAGGCGATCAGGCCGGTGATGTCCTTGGCGGCATCGGCGGAACGCTGGGCCAGCGCCCGGACCTCGGCGGCGACGACGGCGAAGCCGCGCCCGGCCTCGCCGGCGCGGGCCGCCTCGACGGCGGCGTTGAGGGCGAGCAGATTGGTCTGGAAGGCGATGCCGTCGATGACGTCGGTGATCTCGGAGATCTTCTTCGAGGCGCCCTCGATGCGGGCCATCGCCTCGACCGCGTCCTTGACGATGTCGCCGCCGGTGCGCGCGACATTGGCGGCCTCGTCGGCGAGCGCCACGGAATCGCGCGAGGCCTGCGACGAGGTCTTGACCGAGGCCGCGAGCTGCTCGGTGGTCGCCGCGCTTTGCTCCAGCGCCGAAGCCTGCTGCTCGGTGCGCATCGACAGATCCTGCGCACCGCTGTTGATCTCCTGGGAGGAGGCGGCGATCGCGGCGGAGGTGCCCTTGATCGTCGAGACCATCTCCTGCAGGCGCTCCATCGCCGCGTTGAAATGGTCGCGGATCTGGGCGTATTCGGCGGGGATATCGGCGCTCATGCGGTGGGTGAGGTCGCCATCGGCGAGCGCGGCCATGCTCTCGCTGACGCAGGCGATCGCCTTGTCGCGATCCGCCGCCTGGGCCTGCTCGACGGCGCGGGCCTCGGCCTCGGCCTTGAGCCGCGCCTCCTCCGAGGTCTCGAGATAGACCGTGATCGCATAGTCCATGTCGAGCATCGCGGCCTTGACGATGGCGCCGATCTCGGCCGAGCGCGCGGCGGCGCCGGACATGCGCTTGCCCAGCGCGTTCTTCGGCCAGCGCGCTTCGAGCACCCCGGCGATCAGCTTCTCCAGGATCAGCGCATAGCCGCCGATATACCAGCGCGGCTCGAGGCCGATGCGGGCGTGAATCTTGCCGACCTGGGTGACGGCGGCGATATAGGTCTCGTCGAACTGGCCGGTCGCGATGCCGCTCCAGTGCTTGTTCTGGCGCTGCTTGGCGCTGTCGATATGCTGTTCGTTGCTGAAGAACGCCTTCGTTTCCGGAAAGGAGCGCAACTGCGCGTAGAAGGTGTCGAGCGCGACCGGAACGGAGGCGTTCAACGCATCGCCGACATCGCGGATGCGCGCCTGCGCCTCCGGGCCGAGCTGCATGAAGGCAAGCCGTTTAGAAAGTTGATCCGATGCCGACATGTGGAAAGTCCCCAGCGGGCAGCATCCGGCCGCCCCAGGGCAAAATCCTCCCATAATGAGGTTAACAACCTATGAGGGTGTGCCCCGGCGCCGGTTGAGGCCGTCATGCGGCGAGATCTCGCCGCCCCTGCCGGAAAACTCCTTTCCCGGAACGAAATCCATGGGGATAGGGCGATTTCTTCTCAATGCCCTTCGTGCCGCGCGAGGAAATCTTCGACCGGGAGCGTGCGGAAATCGTCGAGAGCTGCCCGCAGCCTCGTATGCTCCCAGTCCCACCAGGCGAGGCTCTGCAACCTATCCGAGATATTTCCGGGAAATCGCTGGCGAATCGGGCGGGCCGGATTGCCGGCGACGATGGTGTAGGCCGGCACGTCCCTGGTGACGACGGCGCCGCCGGCCACCACCGCGCCGGTGCCGATGCTGCGGCCGGCCAGCACGATGGCGCCGTGGCCGATCCAGACATCGTGGCCGATGGTCACGGCATGGGCCCGGCGCCAGTCGAAGAAGGCGGCATCGTCCTCGGCGTCGTCGAAATAGGCGGAGGAGCGGTAGCTGAAATGCGACTGGCTCGCCCGCTGCATCGGATGGTTGCCGGGATTGATCCGCGTCATCGCCGCGATCGAGCAGAATTTCCCGATCGTCGTGTAAATGACATTCGCGTCGTTCACGACATAGGAGTAGTCGCCCAGCGTCGACTCGACGAAGATGGTGCGGGCGCCGATCTCGGTGTAGCGACCGAGCGTGGCCTTGCTGACCTTCGCCGTCGGGTCGATCACCGGTTCCAGTCCGAGTTTCTTTCCAGCCATGTCCTTGCACTCTCCTGATCTCGCCGCGGTCCCGGTTTCAGCAGCGGGCGCGCTCGTCCTCGTGGTCGGGCCTTCCGGGGCGGGGAAGGACACCTTGATGGAGGCGGGCCGGGCCGGGCTCGCCGGCGATCCGCGCTTCCGCTTCGCGCGGCGGCTGATCACACGCCCGGCCATGGCCGGCGCCGAGGACCACGATTCCTGCGAGGAGGCCGCCTTCCGGCAGGCCGAGGCGCGGGGCGAGCTGGCGCTGAGCTGGCGGGCGCATGGCCTGAGCTACGGCATTCCGGCGGCGGAACTTTCCGGCATCGCCGAGGGTGTGGTGGTGATCGTCAACGTCTCGCGCGCGGCGATCGCGGCGGCGGAGCGGCTGGCGCAGCGCGTGGTGGTGCTCAACATCACCGCCCCCGTGTCGGTGCTGGCGCAGCGGCTGGCGGCGCGCGGGCGCGAAAGCGAGGCCGATATCGCGGCCCGCCTCAAGCGCGAGGCGCCGCTGACCGCGGAGCGCGCCGAGATCGTCACGATCATGAACGACCGCAGCGTGGCCGAGGCGGCGGAGGAGCTTCTCGCTGTCCTGCGCGCGCTCGGGCGTCATGGCTCCTAGCCGAAAACGTAGGAATCGAGCAGGCGGAAGCGGCTCTTGCGATCGTCCTGCCTGAACAGGGCGAAGCGATCGAGCCTGACAGGGCCGGCCGGCAACGCTGCGGCAGAGGCCGTTTCGAGGGCCTGCCTGACCGGCGCAACCCGTTCGTCCGGCAGCGAGCCGGTCAGGGTCATGTGGAAGCGGAAGGCATCGCCCACATAGGGATAGCCATAGGCTTCGAGATAGGCGTGCTGCGCCGGGGTGAGCGGGCTCCTGAGGCGACGCTCCCGATCCGCCTCCGCCAGCGGCGCGCGGAAGGGTTCGAAGGCCTGCACCAGCGCGAAGGCGAAATGCTGCAATTCCTCGCCCGGCTCGGATGGGATGAGCGCGATAAAGGAGCCGAGCGCGGCGACGCTCAGGCCCGCGAGCGTCACGCCTTCCAGCCCTGCCGCATAGTTGCGGGCAAAGGCCCGGAGCTGCTCCTCGCTGCGGCCGCCGGCCAGCTCGAAGGGCGCCTTCAGCGTGGCGTGGAAGCCGTAGCGGCGCGGCTCCTCGGTGAGCGCCGGCCATGTCGCGGGGTCGCAGCCGGGCGGGACGAGGAAAGGGATATCCTCGCCCGTCAGCGCGTCATAGCCCAGCACCGCCGAGCCGAAGCGCCAGAGGGCGCTGTCGGCGGCGGGGGCGTAATAGACGGCGTAGCGCGGCTTGCTCAAAATGCGCGCTCGCCCTTCGACCAGACCGCGGCGAGGACCGGCGTGCTGCCAAGCACCTTGAAGCGGACCAGATCGGCGCGCAGCCCGGTCTTGAGATGGCCGCGATCCTTCAGGCCGAGGATGTCCGCGACCTTCCAGGTCACCATGCCCATCGCCTCGGGCAGGGCGATGCCGTGGCTGGCGTGGAGCCTGACAACGGCCTGGAGCAGGCTCGCGGGAACGTAGTCGGAGGAGAGGCCGTCGAGCAGCCCCTTCTCCGCCAGCTCCGCGACCGAGACGCCGCCGGAATGCGAGCCGCCGCGCACCACGTTCGGCGCGCCGGCGACGGTGGCGAGGCCGTGCCTCTTGGCGGCCTCGGCCGCCTCGAGGGTCGTCGGGAATTCCGAGATCACCGCCCCGGAGGCGATGCCTTCCTCGACATGCTCGGGAAGGGTGTCGTCATGGGTCGCGAGCGGGATGCCGCGCGCGCGGAAGATGTCGACCACCGCCTGCCAGTTCCTGGCGACGTTGGCGGCGCCGTCGCGCTGGCGTACCGCGACGTCCTCCTCGAACTCCGCGACCGTCTTGCCGTTCCCGACCGCATAGGTCTTGAGGTGTTCGAGGTTGCGCCATTGGCGCTGGCCGGGGGTGTGGTCCATCAGCGAGACGAGCTGGACGAGCGCGTCGTCCTGATAGGGCGCGATATCGGCGAGCAGGTTCGGGCTCGTCAGTTCGCAGCGCATATGGATGCGGTGGTCGATGCGGAAGACGTTCTCGCGCTTGCCCTCGGCCAGCGCCTTCATCACATCGGCGAAGATGTCCTTGCGGTAGTCCTTGGCCGAGAAGGGCGTGCCGGCGCAGACCGCGTCGTAGACGGTGGTGACGCCGGCCGCGGCCATCTGCGCGTCATGGACGAGCGCGGCCGCCAGCCCGTTCGGCCAGAAGACCTTGGGGCGCGGCATGAAGTGCTTTTCCATGTTGTCGGTGTGCATCTCGACGAGGCCGGGCGCGACATAGTCGCCGCCTGCGTCGACGGCGCCGGGCAGGGCGGTCTTGCCCTGATCGACCGATACGATGCCGCTCTCGTCGAAAGCGATGGTGCCGGTGACGACCTCGTTCTCGAGGATCAGTCTGGCGTTGGTGAGAACGGTCTGCATCAGGCGGCCTTCCGGAAAGCGGTGATGTCGAGATAGCGCGTCGCGACGCGTTCGCGAACCGCCTCGTCATGGAAAATCCCGACGATGGCGGAGCCTGCGGCGCGCGCCTCCGCGATGAGCTCGACGACGACGTCGCGATTGGCGGCGTCGAGCGAGGCGGTCGGCTCGTCGATCAGCATCACCGCCGAGGGATCGACGAAGGAGCGGGCGATGTTGACGCGCTGCTGCTCGCCGCCGGAGAAGGTGGCGGGCGCGAGGTTCCAGAGCCGCTCCGGCAGGTTGAGGCGGGCGAGCATGACCTTGGCCTTTTCGGTTGCGATCTCGGGCGCGGCGCCCCGCGCCAGCAGCGGGTCGCGCACGATGTCGAGCGTCGAGACGCGCGGGATGACGCGCAGGAACTGCGAGACGAAGCCGAGCGTGCGGCGGCGGATGTCGAGCACGGTGCGCGGCACGGCCGAGACGATATCGACCGGCCGGCCGGCATGGGTGATGCGGATCGAACCGGCCGTCGGCCTGTAGTTGCCGTAGAGGATGCGCAGCAGGCTGGACTTGCCGGCGCCGGACGCGCCGGCCAGCACCAGCGCCTCGCCGGCCTCGACGCTGAAATTGACGTTGTCGAAGACCGGCAGACGCGCTCCGCCCTGGTTGTGCAGGGTGAAGGTCTTGGCGACGTTCTCGACCTGAATCATCGTGGTCATGGGGTCAGTGCCTTGCCGATTCGCGGTGACGAGGGTGTGACGGGAGCCATCACACGCTCAGGACCGCCGAGGTCAGGAGTTGCGTATAGGCGTGGTGCGGATCGTCGAGGACCTGGTCGGTCAGGCCCTGCTCGACGACGCGGCCGTCCTTCATCACCATCAGCCGGTCGGTCAGGAGCCGGGCGACGGCGAGGTCGTGGGTGACGATGATCGCGGCGAGGCCGAGATCGCGCACCAGCACGCGCAGCAGGTCGAGTAGGCGGGCCTGCACCGAGACGTCGAGGCCGCCGGTCGGCTCGTCCATGAAGACGAGGCGCGGCTCGGAAACCAGTACGCGGGCGATCTGCAGGCGCTGCTGCATGCCGCCGGAGAACTGGCGCGGCCGGTCGTCGATGCGGGCGCCGGCGATCTCGACGCGCTGGAGCCAGTCGAGGGCGCGCTCGCGGATCTGGCCGTAATGCCGGTCGCCGCGGTCCATCAGCCGCTCGCCGACATTGCCGCCGGCGGTGACGTCCATGCGCAGGCCGTCGCGCGGGTTCTGGTGGACGATGCCCCAGGCGGTGCGCATCAGGCGGCGGCGCTCCTGCTCGGAGACCGAGTAGATGTCGAGCGGCTCCGCGCCGCCGCGGAACAGCACCTCGCCTTCGTCTGGCCTGTCGATGCCGGCGAGGCAGCGCAGCAGGGTCGACTTGCCCGAGCCGGATTCGCCGACGATGCCGAGCACCTCGCCCGGCCAGAGGTCGAAGGAGACATCGGCGCAGCCGATGCGCTCGCCATAAAAGCGGCCGACGCCGGCGACGGAGAGCAGGGGGGCGGGTTCGAGGTCGAGTTCGGCGGGGGCGACGTGAAGGGTCATGAGGTTACATCCTCTGTTCACGCGAGCCCTCATCCTGAGGAGCGCCGTCAGGCGCGTCTCGAAGGATGCTCGTCGAGGCTCCGGAGACAACTGGATCATCCTTCGAGACGGCCGCTCCCGCGGCCTCCTCAGGATGAGGGCTGGAGGGTTGGACAAGCCCGCTCGCGGCGGCGTCGCCCAGCATGGTGCCGCGATGGCCTTGCGCCCGGCGGGTCTCGCAATAATGGCTGTCGGAGCAGACGAACATGCGCCCGCCGCGATCGTCGATCACGACCTCGTCGAGATAGCTGTCGGCCGCGCCGCAGAGCCCGCAGGGCTGGCTCCAGCTCTGGATGCGGAAGGGGTGATCCTCGAAATCGAGGCTCTTCACGCTGGTATAGGGCGGCAGCGCGTAGATGCGCTTCTCACGACCGGCGCCGAACAATTGCAGCGACGGCGACATGTGCATCTTCGGATTGTCGAATTTCGGGATGGGCGAAGGCGCCATCACATAGCGGTCGTTGACCAGGACCGGATAGTCATAGGTCTTGGTGATTTCGCCGTAGCGGGCGATGTCCTCGTAGAGCTTGACCTGCATCAGCCCGTATTCGGCCCAGGCGTGCATCTTGCGGGTCTCGGCCTCGCGCGGCTCCAGGCGGCGCAGCGGCTCCGGCATCGGCACCTGATAGACCATGACCTGGCCGGGCTTGAGCGGCGCCTCCGGGATGCGGTGGCGGGTCTGGATGATCGTCGCCTCCTCCGTCGCCTCGCTGGTGCGGGCGTTCGCCGTGCGCTCGAAGAACTTGCGGATGGAGACGGCGTTGGTGGTGTCGTCGGCGCCCTGGTCGATCACCTTGAGCGTGTCGGCCGGGCCGATGATCGCGGCGGTGATCTGGATGCCGCCGGTGCCCCAGCCGCGGGCCAAGGGCATCTCGCGCGAGCCGAACGGCACCTGATAGCCCGGCACCGCGACCGCCTTGAGCAAGGCGCGACGGATCATCCGCTTGGTCTGCTCGTCGAGATAGGCGTAATTGTAAGCCGGCTTTGCATCCTCCGCCGGCATCTGGTGAAGGGTCATTCCGCAGCCTCCGGCATGGCGTCCCGTTCTTGGGCGAGCCGTTCCTCGCGCTCCCGCCGAATGCGGCGGATCAGCTCGAGCTCGCCCTGGAAATCGACATAGTGCGGCAGCTTGAGATGCTCGACGAAGCCGGCCGCCTCGACATTGTCCGAATGGTAGAGGACGAATTCGTCCTGCTGCGCCGGGTAGTCGGCCGCCTCGCCGAAATCGCGGGATTTCAGCGCCCGGTCGACCAGCGACATCGACATCGCCTTGCGCTCGCTATGGCCGAAGACGAGGCCGTAGCCGCGGGTGAATTGAGGCGGCACCTCCTTCGAGCCCTGGAACTGGTTGACCATCTGGCATTCGGTCAGGGTGACGTCGCCGAGATCGACGGCGAAGCCGAGTTCCTCCGGCACGAACTCGACCGCGACCTCGCCGACGCGGACCTCGCCGACGAAGGGATGCGTGCCGCCGAAACCGCGCTGCACGGAATAGCCGAGGCCGAGCAGAAAACCCTCGTCGCCGCGCGCCATCGACTGCAGGCGCACATCGCGGTCGGCCGGGAAGGAGACGGGATCGCGCGTCAGGTCGAAGGGGCGCGGATCGCCTTCCGGCGGCTCCTCCGTTTCCATCAGCCCTTCGGCGCCGAGGATATCGGGCACGCGCGGCATGGTGGCGTCGAGGCAGTCGGCAGTGGGCAGTCGGCAGTCGTCTGCGGCGGCAAGTTCCGACTGCCGACTGTCGATTGCCGACTGCCCTTCTTCCTCCATCAACTCGAAATCGAACAGCCGGTGGGTGTAGTCATAGGTCGGCCCGAGCACCTGCCCGCCGGGCAAGTCCTTGTAGGTCGCCGAGACGCGGCGGCGGATCGCCATCGTCGCGGTGTCGAGCGGCTGCGAGGAGCCGAAGCGCGGCAGCGTCGTGCGATAGGCGCGCATCAGGAAGGCGGCCTCGATCACGTCGCCCTGCGACTGCTTCAGGGCCAGCGCGGCGAGGTCCTTGTCGTAGAGCGAGCCCTCGTTCATCACGCGGGCACAGGCCAGCGCCTGCTGCTCGCGGATCTGGGCGACGCTGATCTCGGGCACGGCGGGGTCGCCCCGGCGGGCTTCGGCGACGAGGTCATAGGTGGCGAGGATGGCGGCCTCGCCGCCTTTCACGGCGACATACATCAGCGGGTCTCCCGGTGGGGCATCAGCGGGCCTCCCCGATCCGCGTCGAGCGCGGCAGGCCGATCAGGCCGTCGCCATGGGTCAGAACGACATCGACGCCGAGCGGATAGAGCGCACCGTTCTCGCGCAGTTCCGCGGTGAAGCCGGGCCGCAGGCCCTGCGGCGCGATCCGGCGGTTGCCGGGAACGCCCGGGCCGGAGAGCGTGAAGGCCGCGCCGCCTTCCAGGCCGGCGACTTGCACGATCACCGTGGTCGAGCGATCGGGGAACTGGTCCGTGCCCGGATTGAATGCGGAGAGTTTCGGCGCGTCGGCCGCGCCGTCGATGACGGCGAAGGCTGCCTCGGCGGGATCGTCGACGAGGGTGGCGCCGCAATGGAAGCGCAGCCAGGCGCCGGCCGCGCCGTCGCGCAGGGCTGCCGGCAGCCAGACCGGCGTCTCGTAATCGGCCAGCGTCAGCAGCGCGGTCGCGGTTGCGCTCGCGAGCCCTTCGGGCGGCGCGATCTCGGCCGCGACGCGCTGCCCTGTGCCGGGCTCGGAGAGCGCGGCGAGCAAGGCGCGGAAGGCGGCCTGCGACTGGAAGACCGGATCGGAGAAGCCGGGGGAGATCATGTCCTGCGCCGTCATCACGCGCCCCTGACCAGCGTGAAGAAGTCGACCTTGGTCGCCGCGGCCTTGCGCGAGGCGAGGTCGCGGGCCGCGGCCTGCCGCGCGGCCAGCGTCGCGACGCCTTGCGCGAGTTCGCCGTCGGTGGCCTCGTCTTGGAGACGGGCGTCGAGCAAGGCGGCGAGCCGCGCCTTGCCGTGGTCGCGGCCGAGCGCGTAGGAGAAGCCCATGCGGCCGTTCGGCAGGCGCACGACGCAGCGCGTCACGGTCGCCTCCCCGAGATTGAAGCGCCGCCCGGCGCCGCCGGCTCGGCCTTCCACCATCACCGTGCCGGTCTCGGGCGCCTTCAGCACCTCATGCTCGGGAAGGGCGCCGAGAAGCGTCGCGATCTCGTCGCGGGAGGCGCGCGCCAGGGTCGCCATCCATTGTTGTCGGGGTGTTTTGGGGTTCATCCGCCGGCTCGCTGGTCAGCTTCAAAGGTCTAGACTATGATGTCGCTGATGGCGATGAATGTCTATACTTTTTGGATGAATTTTTGATGACGCAAGAAGCGGCGCAGGGCATCGCGCAAGGCGCGGCGCCGGAGGGCGAGGGCGGCACGGTCTGGCGGCGCATCGCCGACGAGCTGGCGGCCGCGATCGAGCGTGGCGAGTACCGGCTCGGCGACACGCTGCCGGCCTCGGTCGCGCTGGCCGAGCGCTACGGCGTGCATCGCCATACGGTGCGGCAGGCCTTCCGTCATCTCGCCGATCTCGGGCTGGTGACGGTGTCGCGCGGGCGCGGCACGCAGGTGACGACGCCGCGCCTGCCCTATCCGATCGGCCGGCGCGTCAGCATGCGCACCAATATGGGCAAGCTCGGCATCACCGGCACAAGCCGCATGCTCTCGGCCGAGATCGTCGTTGGCGAGGCACCCGCCTGCACGGCGCTTCGCCTGAAGGCCGGGACGCCGCTCTGGCGCGTGCGCGGCGTAAGCCTGGCCGACGGCGTGCCGATGGGCACCGGCACGCATTGGCTCGCGGTCGAGCGCTTCCCGGAATTCGACAGGGCCTATCGCGAGGCGGCCGGCTCGATCACGGCGGCGTTCAGGAGCTACGGCATCGCCGATTATGTGCGCCTGTCGACACGCCTCGCCGCGAGGCTGGCCGACGAGGCCGAAGCCGAATTGCTCCAGATCGCGCCGGACTCCGCGGTGATGATCTCGACGGCCATTGACGCGCTGCCGGATCTGACGCCGATCCACCTCGTCTCGAGCGTCTTCGCCGGCGAGCGCATGGAGATGGTGATCGAGCCGTTCGGGGATTGAGGCCGGAGACGAGGAACCATCCCGTCATTCCGGCGCGCGCGGGGCGAGCCGGAATGACGATGCGGCCCCGTCCTCAGACCGCGCGCCTGCCGATGATCGCGAAGCGCAGTTTCCCCGACAGGAAGTCGATGGCGGAGACCGCGACGAGGATCAGCAGGATCAGGAAGGAGGTCTGCTGCCATTCCAGCGTTCGGATCGTCTCGGCGAGGTAGAGGCCGATGCCACCGGCGCCGACGATGCCGATGATCGTTGAGGAGCGGGTGTTGGATTCGATGAAGTAGAGCACCTGGCTGGCGATCACCGGCAGCACCTGCGGCAGCAGGCCGAAGCGGATCTGATGGGCCTTGCTGCCGCCGACCGAGGCGACGCCCTCGACCGCCTTGCGGTCGGCGGCCTCGATCGCCTCGGAATAGAGCTTGCCGAAGGCGCCGAAATCGCTGGTCATGATGGCGAGCATGCCGGCGAAGGGGCCGAGCCCCACGACGTTGATCCAGATCAGCGCCCAGATCAGCGCATCGACGCCGCGCACCGTGTCGAGCGAGCGGCGCGCGAGGAAATGGACGATGCGGTTGGCGACGACGTTGCGCGCGGCCAGGAAGCCGAAGGGCAGGGCGAGGAAGGCCGCCAGCACGGTGCCGAGGAAGGCGATGGCGATCGTCTCGAACAGCGCATGGACGAAGATGCCGGCGCGGGCCCAGGAGCCCGGATCGGGCGGCAGCATCAGCACGACGAAGCTGCCGAGATTGCCGAGCCCGGCGAGCACGCGCCACAGCGTCGTCTCCAGCGTGGTCAGCCCGTAGACGAGCAGGCCGAGGACGGCGGCGACGGCGCCGATCGTCGCGAGCCTGGTCCCGAGCGAGCCGCGGATGGCGGCGGCGTGGCGCTGCAGGATATCGTCGCGCTCGGCGGCGGGAATGGCGAAGCTCACGAACGGCTCTCCAGGCTGAGGAGGGCGTGGCGCAGCCGCTCCGTGCCGAGATCGATCAGCATCACGGCCAGGATCACGAGGAGCATGATGGCGCTGACGTCGGTGTAGTAGAATTTGCGGATCGCCTCGATCAGGTCCTGGCCGATGCCGCCGGCGCCGACGAAGCCCATGATCGAGGCGCCGCGCACATTGATCTCGAAGCGCAGCAGCGCGTAGCTGGCGAAATTGGAGAGCACCTGCGGCACGACGGCGAAGCGCACCACCTGCCACCAATTGCCGCCGGTGGCGGTGACGCCGTCGACCGGCTTGAGGTCGATGTTCTCGACCACTTCGGAGAAGAGCTTGCCGAGCGCGCCCATGGTGTGGATCGCGATGGCGAGGACGCCGGGCAGCGGGCCCAGCCCGAAGGCGATGACGAAGATCAGCGCGAAGACGATCTCGGGGACGGTGCGGCAGAATTCGAGGAAGCGGCGCACGGCGAAGCGCAGCCAGGGGGCGCGGCCGAGATTGGCGGCGGCGGCGAAGCAGAGCAGGAAGGCGCCGGTCGCTCCGAGAATGGTGCCGACATAGGCGATCAGCACGGTCTGCCAGAGCAGCCTCAGCCAGCGGAACAGGCCCCAGTACCATTCGGCGAAGTCGGCGCCGAGGCTGGAAAGGCGCAAGGTCGGCAGGGTCTGCCAGAGATAGTTGGGGAAGCGGCCGATATTCTCGAACAACCTGCCGAGATCGACCTCGGCGCCGAGGGCGGAAAGCCAGATGCAGGCGGCGAAGACGGCGATGCCGATCAGCGTCTGCCGGCGCTTGCCCGCCGCGGCCTGCCGGTAGCTTTCGGCATAGGCGCGGATGGCCGGGTCGTTGCGGTCGATCGCGAGGGTCATGGAGACGCGCTTCCGGGAGGTCGCGGGACCGGCCGATGCCGGCTCCGGACAAGGACGCCGTTCCCGGGCGAGGCGAAGCGCAGGCCCGGGAATCTCCGGCTGGAGATGCCCGGGGCAGGCCCGGGCATGACGGCGTGCTGGCTTACGACGACTTCTTCTTGCGCAGGTCGTCGACGAACTTGTTCAGGTCGATGATCGGGTCGTAGGCGGCGTTGTCGACGGCGACGAGCGGGCCGGCCTTGCCTTCGTAGATCTTGTCGAAGGCGGCCTTGTCCTTGGTGGCGAGGTTGAGCACCGCGTCGCGGACCTTGGCCTTCAGATCCTCCGGCAGGTCGGTGAGATAGGCCAGCGGCGAGTTCACGATCTGGGCCGACTTGTAGATGATGCGGAAGTCGTCGGCCTTGACCATGTTCTTGCGGGCCATGCGCTGCAGGTTGGATTCCTGCTCGTCGTTCCACCAGTTGGCGGCGATGTCGACCGTGCCCTGCTGCAGGGCGATGATCGCGTTCTCGTGGCTGCCGGTGTAGACGACCTTGGAGAAGAAGCTCTCGGGGTCGATCTTCATGCCGTTCAGCGCGAAGCGCGGCACGTTGTTGCCCGAGGTCGAGTTGGGGTCGACGAGGCCGAGATTCTTGCCCTTCAGATCCTCGATCTTCTGGTAGGGCGAATCCTTCTTCACGTAGAAGACGGAATAATAGCCCTTGGTGCCGTCGAGATTGGTCTCGATCGCGAAGGCGTCGGTCTTGACGCCGGTCATGCGGGCGCGGGCGAAGGAGGCCGGGCCGTACGAGGCGATGTGGATGTTGCCAGCGCGCTGGCCCTCGATGATCGCGGCGTAGTCGTTGGCGACGCGCAGCGTGACCTTGGTGCCGAGCTCCTTCTGCAGATACTGCACGAAGGGGGTGTAGCGCTCGACGACGCCCGAGGCGTTCTCGGCCGGGATGATGGCGAAGACCAGCTCGGGATACTTCGCCTTCCAGTCCTGCGCGAAGGCCGGGGCAGCGGCGGCGGCGAGGCCGGCGGCCGCCAGCTTCAGGGTATGACGACGGGTCAGCATTCGGGTTGCTCCTTCTGTGGATCGTCTCAGGGTCGGGCTCGTCCGGCGGCGGGGTGCCGCTCAGGCGATCTTCTGCTTGGCGCGCCGGGCTTCCGAGGCCGCGATGGCGTCGAGCGCGTCCAGGGCCTCGGCCCCGGCGTCCTTGGCCTCGATGCCGTAGAGATCGGCCGCGACCTCGCGGGTCAGCGCCTGCGGGGTGTCGTCGAAGACGACCTTGCCGGCGGCCATGCCGATCAGCCGGTCGCAGTATTTCGCCGCGATATCGAGGTCGTGCAGGTTGCAGATCACGGTGATGCCGTGCTCGCGGTTGATGCGGAACAGCGCATCCATCACGACCTGGGTGTTGCGCGGGTCGAGCGAGGCGATCGGCTCGTCGGCGAGGATGATGCGCGGCTCCTGCACCAGCGCGCGGGCGATGGCGACGCGCTGCTGCTGCCCGCCCGAGAGCGTCTCGGTGCGCTGGGCGAGGAGATGGCCCATGTCGAGCCGCTCCAGCGCCGCGATGGCGCGGATCTTGTCGTCCTCGGAGAAGCTCTTCACCAGGGTCAGCGCGGCCGAGCGGTGGTTGAGCCGGCCGAGCAGCACGTTGGTGAGCACGTCGAGCCGGCCGACGAGGTTGAACTGCTGGAAGATCATCGCCGTGTCGCGGCGCCAGCGCCGCAGCGCCGTGCCCTTCAGCGCGGTGACGTCGCGCTCCTCGCAGAGGATGCGCCCGCTGCTGGGCTCGGCCAGGCGGTTGAGCATGCGCAGCAGCGTCGATTTGCCGGCTCCGGACCGGCCGATGATGCCGACCATCTCGCCATGGGGGATCGACAGCGAGACGGTATCGACGGCGTTCCTGTCGCCGAAACGCTTGGTCAGGCCTTCGATGCGCAACATGAAAGGTTCTCGCACATGACGGGTCGCATGAGCTGGCGCCGGTGGCCGAAGCCGCCGGAGCCATGGGGCACGCACGAGAAAGAGCGCTATCGGCCGCAGATGACAGGGGCGTGACGCCGCCCGGCCGCCAGGATGGCCGGTTCAGGCGCCGCGCAGGAGCAGGTCGACGCAGGCGGCGACATAGGCCTTGCGCCGGGCCGAGGGGAGCGGCCGCACCGCCAGCAGCCCGCGCAACTGGTGGAAGCCGCGCAGCATGCCGACGAACTGCTCGGCGAGCGTCTCGGCCTGCGGCGGGGTCAGCGGACGCGGCAGGCCATCACCGATTCGTGAACGCGCGAGCAGCAGCGCCGCCACGTCGGCGATCATCCGCTTCCCGCCGGCCTCATAGGCGACGCGGCCGAGTTCGGGAAAGCGATGGGCGGCGCTGGTCACGAGGCGGTGCAGGTCGAGCGAGGCCGGGCGCAGCATCATCGCGAGCGTATCCTCGCCGAGCCGGGTCAAAGCGCCGCGCAGGTCGATATCGGCGGATGGCTGCCGCAGCGGAATCGTCAGCTTCTCGGTCAATTCGGTACAAATCGCCTTGAAGAGCGCTTCCTTATCGGCAAAATGACTGTAGATCGTCTGCTTGGAGACGCCGGCCCGGTGCGCGATCTGGTCGAGGCTGGCCCGCTCGAAACCTTCGGCGAGGAACATTTCGGAGGCGGCGCGGGTGATGGCGTCGTGCTTGTCGGGGCGGGAGCGTTCGGCCGGATGCGACCCGGCTCCGTTTCGCGGCGAGGGCTTCGGCAAGCCTTTTGCTTGGAGTTCGGGCGAGCCGTTCCGCGCTGCGGGGTGGTGCCGGAATGTGGGGGTTTCAGCCATGGCTGCGCCCACCAGACCTCTTATCAAACTGGACCGTCCAGTCTAAGATAGTCGGGCGGTATCGGAGCGTCCAGTCCTATGAAGCGGTTAGTCCTCCTTCTCCTGATCGCAGGCCTCGCCGCCGGCGGCTATTACGGCTATCGCCATCTCCATGCCAGCGGCGAGCAGGCGCAGGCCAGCGCGGCGCCGGCCGCGCGCGTGGCCGTGCCGGTCGAGGTCGCCGCCGTCGAGGTCATGGCGGTGAGCGAGGAGGTCGAGGCGCTCGGCACGCTGGCGGCCGACGAATCCGTGGTGATCGCCCCCGAGATCGCAGGCCGCGTCGTCGCGCTCGGCTTCCGCGAAGGCGAGCCGGTCAGGGCCGGGCAGGCGCTGGTCAGGCTCGACACCGCCATCCTCGACGCCGAGCTCAAGCAGGCCCAGGCCGATCTCGGCCTGGCGCGCGACACGGCCGAACGGCTGCGCGCGCTGGTGCAGCGCGGCTCCGGCACGCAGGTCGCGCTCGACGAGGCCGTCGCCAAGCTCGCCTCCAGCGAGGCGCGGGTGCAGCTCGCCAAGGCCAAGCTGGCGCAGTCGACCATCCTGGCGCCGTTCAACGGCGTGGTCGGTTTGCGCTCCGTCGGCGTCGGCGACTATGTCCCGGTCGGCAAGCAACTGATCACGCTGACCAGCATCGACCCGATCAAGATCGACTTCCGCGTGCCCGAGATCTATCTGAGCCGCCTCAAGGTCGGCCAGCCGGTGCAGATGCGGGTCGATGCCGTGCCGGACCGCAAGTTCACCGGGCAGATCTTCGCCATCGATCCGGTGGTCGACGTCAATGGCCGCGCCATCCGCCTGCGCGCCAACATCCCGAACGCCGATCTCGCGCTGAAGCCGGGCCTCTTCGCCCGCCTCGCCATCACCGTCGACCAGCGCCCGAACGCGATCGTCGTGCCGGAGATGGCGGTGGTGCCCGACGCGGTCGGCAAGATGGTCTATGTCGTCGACAACGGCAAGGCGCGGCGCGTCAGCGTCGAACTGGGCAAGCGCCTGCCGGGCAAGGTCGAGATCGTCAGCGGGCTGAAGCCCGACATGCAGATCATCACCGCCGGCCAGATGCGGCTGCGTGACGGCAGTGCGATCGCGATCAAGGACAAAGTCGTCCAGACGAGTCAGCTCTGATGAGCCTGTTCGAGCTCTTCGTCCGCAGGCCCGTCCTCTCGACGGTGATGAGCCTGCTCGTCATCCTGATCGGCATCGTCTCCTATGGCCGCCTGACGGTCCGCGAATATCCGAACATCGACGAGCCGATCGTCTCGGTGCGGACCGACTATCGCGGCGCCTCGGCCGAGATCATCGAGACGCAGGTGACGCAGATCCTGGAGAACTCGATCGCCGGCATCGAGGGCATCGAGATCATCTCCTCGACGAGCCGCCAGGAGCGCAGCTTCATCCAGGTCCGTTTCCGGCCGGACGTCGATCCCGACGTCGCGGCCTCCGACGTGCGCGACCGCGTCAGCCGCGTGCGCAGCCGCATGCCCGACGAGATCGACGAGCCGGTCATCGCCAAGGTCGAGGCCGACGCGCAGCCGATTCTCTATCTCTCGCTGACCAGTTCGCGGCACGGGCCGCTCGAGCTCACCGACTTCGCCGACCGCTTCATCTCCGACCGCGTGCAGAACGTCACCGGCGTCGCCGAGGTCCGGATTCTCGGCCAGCGCCAATACGCCATGCGGATCTGGCTCGATCGCGCCCGCATGTCGGCCTACAACATCAGCGTGCAGGATGTGGAGGCCGCGGTCAGGGCCCAGAACATCGAGATCCCGTCGGGCCGCATCGAAAGCAACGACCGCGAATTCACCGTGCTCTCGCAGACCGGCATGACCGCGCCGGCGGAGTTCCGCGAGATCGTCGTCAAGGACGCCAACGGCTTCCCGGTCAAGCTGAAGGACATCGCCAAGGTCGAGCTCGGCGCGCGCGAGGAGCGCAACGCCGCCTGGTTCAAGGGCACGCCCTCGGTGACGATCGGCATCGTCAAGCAGGCGACGGCCAATCCGCTCGACGTCTCGGCCGGCATCGAGGAGGCGCTGCCCGGCATCATCGACGACCTGCCGCAGGGCATGTCGATCGCCAAATCCTACGACACCTCGGTCTTCATCGACCGCTCGATCAAGGCGGTCTTCCAGACGATCCTCGAGGCGATCGTGCTGGTGGTGCTGATCATCTTCGTCTTCCTGCGCTCGATCCGGGCGACGCTGATCCCGCTGGTGACGATCCCCGTCTCGCTGATCGGCTCCTTCGCGCTGATGTATGCGCTCGGCTTCACCGTGAACACGCTGACGCTGCTTTCGATGGTGCTCGCCATCGGCCTCGTCGTCGACGATGCCATCGTGGTGCTGGAGAACGTCCACCGCCATATCGAGGACGGCATGAAGCCGACCGCCGCGGCGATCCGCGGCATCAACGAGATCGCCTTCGCCGTGGTGGCGATGACGCTGACGCTGGTGGCGGTCTATGCGCCGATGGCCTTCTCGACCGGGCGCACCGGCAAGCTCTTCATCGAGTTCGCGCTGACGCTGGCGGGCGCGGTGCTGGTCTCCGGCTTCGTCGCGCTGACGCTGACGCCGATGATGTGCGCCAAGCTGCTGCGCCATCACGACAAGCATAGCTGGCTGTTCAACCTGCTGGAGCGCGGCTTCGAGGCGCTGTCGCGCGGCTACAAGGCCTCGCTGCGCGGTGCGCTCAGCGTCCGCCCGCTCGTCGTCCTGCTGGCGGTCGGCGTCGCCGGGGCCGGTTATTTCTTCTTCACGCATCTGCGCTCGGAACTGGCGCCGGTCGAGGATCGCGGCACCATCACCGCCGTCGGCGTGGCGCCGGAAGGCGCGACCTTGTCCTTCACCGCCGACTACGCCCGGCAGGTCGAAAACTACTTCAAGAACATCCAGGAGGTCGAAACCTATCTCGTCATCGTCGGCTTCCCCGACGTGACGCGGGCCATCGGCTTTGCCCGGCTCAAGCCCTGGGAGCAGCGCGAGCGCAAGCAGCAGGACATCGTCGCCGAGATCAACAAGGGGCTGTCGCAGATTCCCGGCATCCGCATGTTCGCGACCAATCCGCCCTCGCTCGGCCAGGGAAACGCCAACAGCAAGCCGGTCGAGTTCGTGCTGCGCTCGTCGGAGCCCTATACGCAGATCAGGGGCTATGTCGACCGGCTGATGGCCGAGGTCGCCGGCTCGCCGGCCCTGACCAATGTCGAGACCAACCTCATCCTCGACAAGCCGCAGATCAAGGTCTCGATCGACCGCCAGCGCGCCGCCGATCTCGGCGTCGGCGTCGACATCGTCGGGCGCACCATGGAGACGCTGCTCGGCGGCCGGCAGGTGACGCGCTTCAACATGAACAGCAAGCAATACGACGTCGTGCTGCAGGTCGAGGGCACGGAGCGCAACACGCCGCAGGCGCTGCAGTCGATCTATCTGATGGGCCGGGGCGGGACGGTGGTGCAGCTCTCCAGCCTGGTCAAGATCGAGGAGAATGTCGCGCCGAAGGAGCTGGTGCGCTTCAACCAGCTCCGCTCGGCGACGATCACCGCGATCCCGGCGCCGGGCTATTCGCTCGGCGACGCGCTCAAGGTGCTGGAGGACGGCGCGGCCCGCGTGCTGCCCTCCTCGGTGCAGGTCGACTATTCCGGCCAGAGCCGCGAGTTCAAGCAGTCGGGCGCGAGTATCTTCATCGTCTTCCTGCTGGCGCTCGGCTTCATCTATCTGGTGCTGGCGGCGCAGTTCGAGAGCTTCGTCGATCCGGTGGTGATCATGGTCTCGGTGCCGCTCTCGCTGACCGGCGCGCTGGCGGCGCTCTACCTCTCCGGCGGCACGATGAACGTCTACAGCCAGATCGGCCTGATCACGCTGGTCGGCCTCATCACCAAGCACGGCATCCTGATCCTGGAGTTCACCAACCAGCTCCGCGAGGAGGGCAAGGAGACGATCGACGCCCTGGTCGAAGCCGCGGAGCTGCGCCTGCGCCCGATCCTGATGACCACGGGCGCCATGGTGCTCGGCGCCGTGCCCCTCGCCATCGCGCATGGCGCGGGCGCCGAGAGCCGCTCGCAGATCGGCTGGGTCATCGTCGGCGGCATGACCTTCGGCACGCTGCTGACGCTCTATGTGGTGCCGGTCGCCTACAGCTATCTGGCGCGCAAGGTCCATGCCTCGCGCCATGGCGGGCATGAGGAGGCGCACGGCGCCCATCCGCAGCCGGCGGAGTAGGATACCCGCCGTCATCCCGTGCGCGCTGCGGCGCATAGCGCTGCTGCGCAGACACGGGTCCGCGTGCCGAGAGGGCGCCCTATGCGAGTACGGTCCCGCATCTGCTCAGCAGCACCGCGTGCCGCAGCGCGTGCGGGATGACGCTGCGAGCGCGCTGCTACTGCAGCCGGACAGAAACGCTCTCGCTCGCTCCCGTCCCATCGACCACGGAAATCCGCATGAAGCCCTTGCCCGGCGGCTGCCAGGCGGCCTCGCGCCGGCGCAGCGGGCCGGTCACCGGGGCGCCGTCGACCAGCCAGGTGAAGGGCGGCGAGCCGCCCGCGGCCTTGAGGTTGAGCTGGCCCCGGCTGTCGAGGCTGTCGGCCGCGAGGTCGATGCGGGCGCCGTCGGGCGGGAAGGCGAGCTTGAGCGCGGGGGTCGCGATCGCCGCCACGGTCTTGGGCACGTCCTGCCGCAGATGCCGCAATGGCGGCGGCAGGTGGTTCGTGCTCGCGACGATGGCGTCCGGCGGCTGCGGGAAGGGGTGCGGATCGATGCCGAGCCGGGCGAAGGCGTCGAACAGGATCGGTGCCGCCACTGCGCGGCCCACGAGGCCGGGCACGGCGCCGTTATCGGCCCGGCCGACCCAGACGCCGATGGTGTGCTTGCGGTCGAAGCCGACCGCCCAGGCATCGCGATAGCCATAGGAGGTGCCGGTCTTGTAGGCGATCCGTCCCGGCACGGCGTTGAGCGGCGGCGGCGCGCCGAGCAGCGTGTCGGCGACATACCAGGCCGCGACCGGCTCGACGAGACGGATCGGCGGTGCGTTGGCGGCCGGTGGCTCCTCCCGAAAGCGTAGCGGCAGCATCTGCCCGCCGCGCGCGAGGCCGACATAGGCGCGGGTCAGGTCCTGCAAGGTGATGCCGAGCCCGCCGAGGCCGACGGCGAGGCCGGGCGCGCCGCCCTCCTTCGGCATGGCGATGCTGATGCCGGCATCGCGCAGCCGCGACAGGAAGCGCTGCGGCCCGAGTGCCGACAGCAGCTCCACCGCCGGCACGTTGAGCGAGAGCTGCAGCGCCTTGCGCGCGCTGACCATGCCCTGGAATTCCCTGTCGAAGTTTTCCGGCACATAGGCGCCGTAGCGCGCCGGCCGGTCCTCCAGCATCGTTTCGGGATGGGCGATGCCGTTGTCGAAGGCGAGCGCATAGATGAAGGGTTTTAGCGCCGAGCCGGGCGAGCGCAGCGCCCGCGTCAGATCGAGCGAGCCGGCGCGCTCGGCGGCGAAGTAGTCGACGCCGCCGACCGAGGCGCGGACCGCGCCGGTGTCGTTGTCGACGGCGAGGATCGCGATGGAGACCTGGGGGCTGAGCCCCATGCTGCGCTCGCGGGCGAGGGACTCCAGGCTCTTTTGCAGGCGCGCATCGAGGCTGAGGCGATGGACGCGCTGCGCCGGCGCTTCCGCCACGATCTGTTCCGCGACATGCGGGCTGAGATTCGGGAAGGAGCGGCGCGCGGTCGGAATCTCCTCCTCGCCTGCCGCCATGACCTCGCCGGCCGTGGCGATCCCGGCGCGCTCGACGCGAGCGAGCACGCGGGCGCGGGCTTTTCGCACGGCTTCCGCGAAGCGGTCGGGCCGGCGCGTCTCGGGCGATTGCGGCAGGGCGACGAGCAGCGCCGCCTCGGCGGTGGAGAGCCGCTTCGGCTCCTTGCCGAAATAGGCGAAGCTCGCGGCGCGCACGCCTTCGAGATTGCCGCCGAACGGCGCGAGGTTGAGATAGAGGTCGAGGATCTCCTTCTTGCCGAAGCGATGTTCCAGCTCGACGGCGCGCACGGCCTGCCGGAGCTTGGCGGCGAGGTTGCGCTCGTCGCGCGGTTCGAGCAGGCGGGCGACCTGCATGGTCAGCGTCGAGCCGCCCGAGACGATGCGGCCATGCCGCAGCATCTGGGCGGCGGCGCGGGCCAGGCCGAGCGGGTCGATGCCGGAATGCGTATCGAAGCGCTTGTCCTCATAGGCCTTGAGCATGGCGAGGTAGCGTGGGTCGACATCGTCGCTGGTGACGGGAAGTTTCCAGCGGCCATCGGCGGTGAGGAAGGGGCGCAGCAGCCTGCCTTCGCGGTCGAGCACCACGGTCGAGCGGTCGGCTGCGGCCGAAAGGTCGAGCGGGGGGAGGGCGTGGATGTAGAGGGCGAGGGCGGTGGTGGCTGCGGCGAGCGTGAGCGCGCAGATACCGCTGGCGATTTTCAGCTTGCGAAAACGTGGCCGCGGCTCTCCTTCTCCCCTCGGGGGAGAAGGTGGCAGCGCGAAGCGCTGACGAATGAGGGCTGTCAGGCGAGCGGAGAAACGAACGCACGTCGCGCCGGGCCTCACCCCAACCCTCTCCCCAGTCAAAGTCGGCTGTTGCCGACTTTGACACTCTGAAGTGCCCATCTCGGGCGAGCCCGAGATGGGTGGGAGAGGGGGTTCCGTCGCGCCCGTCTTTTCCGACTGCGCACCCATCACCGCGCCGCGCTGATCTCCACCGCGCCGAAGCCCGTCCTGCCGAAGCGATCCGGCCGATACATGTCCTCGATCACGGCGGCCGGCGCGACATAGCGGCCGGGCGAGACGGCCCGGGCGATATAGGCGACGGTGTAGGAGAGCTTGTCGTTGCGCGAGCCCGCGCGCTCGAAAGCCGCGACGAAGCGATCGTCGCGCGCCTCGGTATGGACCGGCGAGACCTCCTGCTTCAGCCAGTCGAGGCCGGCGGTCGAGGCGCCCTCGGTCAGGTTGGCGTTCTCGATCTCCAGCCCCGCCGGCACCGGATCGACCAGCAGCAGCCGGCCGAAGCGCGGCGCGCCCTCCGTCACGGTGAGGGTTACGACATAGCGCTCGTTCTGGCGCAGGCGGGCAGGGTCGGCCCGCTCGCCCTTCATCGTGTAGATGACGCGCTCCAGGCCAAAACCCTGGTTCAGCGCCGGCTCCGGCGTGGTCGGGATGCCGGCGACGGTGATCACCGCCTGCGCATTGGCCGCGCCGGGATTGGCGATGGTCAGCGGCTTGCCCTCCAGCGCCTCGGCCGTGACCGTGCGGTAGAAGGCGCCCTTGCGGGCCGTGCCGTCGACCGTCAGCGACATGCCCTCGGCCTCCTTGGACATGGCCTGCGCCGCCAGCACCATCCACATCTGCTCCTGCGTCGAGGTGTAGCTGTAGCGGGCGCTGTTGCGGGTGGCGTCGAGGATCGAGACGGCGCGGCCGATATCGGCGCGCTCGCCGTTCGATTCCGCGATCAGGGCGAGCACGCCGGCACCGTCGCGCAGGCGCGAGCCGTAATCGGGGCGCGAGAGCCCGTCATCGCTCGCCTGCTGCAACAGGCCGAGCGCGCTGCCGAAGGCGGCGCGGCCCCGCGCCCTGTCGCCCAGTGCCGAGAGCGCGGCGCCGATCTGGGCGCGGGCGAGCGGGGTGCCGAAATCGCCGAGCTTGTTGTCGGCGAGATAGCGCAGATCGCCCATCACCGGCCGGCCGTTGCGGGCCAGCACATAGAGCGCATAGGCGATGCCGGCGGCCTCCTCCCTGTTGATGTCGCCGGTGTTGACGACCTGGTTGCGCAGCCGGTCCAGCGCCATGTTGAAGGCGGTCTGCGGCACGTCGAACTGGCGCTCGCGGGCCCGCGTCAGGAAGTCTGCGACGAAGGCATCGAGCCAGAGGTCGTCGCCGCCGACGCTCCACAGGCCGAAGGAGCCGTTGCCGCCCTGGCGGGCGAGCACGCGCTCGATCGCCTTCTGCACGCGCTCGTCGGCATTGTCGTCGAGCGCGAGGTTCTCCATCGAGGCGAGCTGGTTGACCGCCAGCAGCGGCAGGGCGCGCGAGACGGTCTGCTCGGTGCAGCCATAGGGGTAGCGGTCGAGCGCCTTGAGCAGGGCCGGCACGTCGAGCGAGCCGAAGGGCGAGACCGACACCGAGACCTGCCCCGAGCCCGGCACGAGATCGGCCATGAGGTCGGAGGAGACGGTGATCGCGCCGCCATTGCCGGGGATCGCCCGGACGATGCGGCGGGCCAGCGTCGCGGCCGAGGGCTGCACCTTGACCGCGAGGTTCTGCACCGTGCCGATGCCGTTCGGCCCGGAGACGCGCACGTCGAACTCGGCGCGGCCGAGGCCGGCGGCGGTGACGGGGATCGTCATCTGCGTCTTGGCGCCCGCCGCGAGCTGCACGGTGCGATGCGTCGCATCGGCGGCGACCAGCACCGGGCCCTTCACGTCGAGATCGACGGTATAGGCGCCGGCCGGCCCCTCGACATTGTCGACCTGGAGATGGAAGCGCGACTGGTCGCCGATGGCGAGGAAGCGCGGCAGCGTCGCCTGCGCCACGATCTGGTCGCGCACGATCACGTCGGCGCTGGCCTGGCCGGTGCGCCCGGCCGACCAGGCGACGCCCATGACGCGCACCGTGCCATTGAAGGCGGGCAGGTCGAAATCGATCTTCGCCGTGCCGTCCGGCCCGACCTTGACCACGCCGGAATAGCGGGCGAGCGGCTCCTGCGTCGGCTTTTCGCCATCGAGCTGGGGCGCGGCGTCGCCGCCGGTGCGGATGGTGCCGCGGGTGCCCTGCATGCCATCGATCAGGTAGCCGTAAAGGTCGCGCAGGTCGTGGCCGAGCTGGCGCTGGCCGAAGAAGAACTGGCTCGGGTCCGGGCTTTCGTAGCGGGTGAGGTTGAGGATGCCGACATCGACGGCGGCGACCGTGACGAAGGCGTCCTCCCCGGCCTTGAGACCGCTGAGCTTCACCGGCAGCGACAGCGTCGATTGCGGCCGCACCAGTTTTGGCGCGCCGAGATCGACGGTGAGCGTGCGCTCGTCCTTACCGATCTGGAACCATGCCAGACCGATCGCGCGGCCGGGCAGGCGCTTGGCGGCGGTGTCCATCGGCCGGTGCGCGAGCACGACGAGATAGGCGCTCGCGCCCCATTCCGACTTCACCGGAATCGAGGCGGTGGTGCCGCCCTCGGCGATGTCGATCGTGCGGATATCGGCGAGCTTGTCGCTGATCACCGCGAGCGTCGCCTTGCCGGAGAAGCGCGGCGACAGGCGGACCTGCATGGTCTCGCCATTGGCGTAGGAGGCCTTGTCGAGCGCGACGTCGAGCACATTGGGCGTATCCGCCGTCTTGTCGCTCTCGTAGCCGACGCTGAAGGAGACGGCGGTAGCGGCTTCCTCGGCGCCGTCGGAGGTCACGTCGAGGCGGTAATTGCCCCAGTCGACGGGGGCGGCGATCTTCGCCGGCTCGGTCGCGGAGACCGCGACCTCTCCGTCCGAGACGCGCCGCGTGGTGGTGACACCCTCATAGTTCCAGCGGCCGTCCTTGAAGAACCACTGATAGTTGCGCCGCACCTTCGACAGCACCCATTTGACGTGCGGCCGCGCGATGCGCTTGCCGTCGCCGGTCGCCATGATGACGTCGAAGGTCGCGGTCTGGTTGTTGCCGAGCTCGCCGTCCTTGAAGGTCTGTTTCACGCCGATGGCGGCGCCCTTGGGCACGATCGGCACGGTGACGGAACGGGCGATGGCGCGCCCGCCCGGCTCGCCGACGCGCACGGTCATCTCGACTTCGAGCGGCCGGTTGGTCTCGGCCTGCTGGACGGGATTCGAGATCGTCGCCTTGCCGGCGGCGTCGGTGGTGGCGCTCTCCTCGAACTCGGTCTGGACGGGATCGAAGGATTCGTCGGTGAGACCGACCTGATAATCCTTGAAGCCGGGGATGGCGCTGGCGCTCGCGGCCCGCAGCGTCATCGAGCCGGTGACGTCGAGGGCGGAGCCCGGCGCGCCGTAGAGATAGCGGGCGTTGACGTCGAGCTCGGCCGGCTCGCCGGCCTGCAGCACCGGCGCCTTGGGCGTCAGGGTGAGTTCGAGACGTTCGGGGACGTAGTCCTCGACAAGGAAGGAGGTCTCGCCGATGGCCTGCCCCTTCGGGTCGGCATAGGCGAGCACGCGCCAGGTGCCGGTGGCGGCGCCGGAGATCAGCGGGATCGAATGGGCGCGCCCGCCCGCGCCCTGATCCTCGACCTGACGACGGCGATATTCGACGCCGTCGGGGCGCTTGACCACGATGGTCAGGGGGAGGCCGGTGACGGCGGCGCCCTTGGCGTCGCGCAGCAGGCTCGTGAGATAGACCGTCTCGCCCGAGCGGTAGACGCCGCGCTCGGTGTAGAGATAGGCGTCGAGCCCTGCGGGGGCGACGCGACCCTTCACCCCACGGTCGGAGAGGTCGAAGGCCGTCTGCTTCAGGTCGAGGAAGCCGTAATCCTCCCCCAGCGCCGCAGTGACGAGGCCCGGCGAATTGCCGCCTTCGCCCTTGGCGAGGCCGGCGTCGAAGCGGGCATAGCCGTTGGCGTCGGTCTTCGCCGTGCCGAGCACCTCGTTGTTGCGGGCGATCAGGCGCAGCTCGGCATTCGGGATCGGCTTGGCGTCGGCGAGCGAGCGGGCGAGCACATGCACGCCGTCCGGCCCCGAGAAGGAGGTCAGGCCAAGATCGGAGACGACGAACCATTGCGTCGCGCGGGTGGTGCCGTCGTCATAGGAATCGCTGGCGTCGTCGTTCGGCGCCGGGGCGGGGCCGCCCGAAGGCTTGGCGAACATCACATAGACACCGGGCTTCAGGGAACCGACGGCCTCGACCACCGGGAAGGCGGTGACGACGTCCTTGTTGAGCTCGGGCTTCACCTCCATCGTTCCGGTCCAGACGCGCTGGCCCTTGTCGGAGGCGATCTGCCGGGCCGACCAGGAGCCGAGCTGGCTCAGGAAGTCCTCGGACTGGACCGAGTTGATCAGGTTGCGGTCGCCGATCCGCATCACCTCGAGATCGAGCTTGCCGGTGTTGACCGAGACGACCGGAATGCCCTGCTGGCCGGTGCGCGGCAGGACATAGTTCTTGCCGGTGAAGCGCACGGAGGGCGTGCGGTCGCGGACATAGATTTCGTAATCGGCGGATTTCTGCAGCGTCTCGTCGGGGATGGCGGAGGGCACGCCCTGGCGGATGACGATGGCGTAGCGCTCGCCATGGCGCAGGCCGTCGACGCAGATCTGGCGCTCCTCGCCGCTGACGGCGAAATCGCCTGACCCGCCCGAGATCGCGACGTAAGGGGCGAAATCGAGATTGCCGCGGGCGAGCGGCTCGGAGAATTCGAAGCAGGCGCGCGGGCTCGCCGCGTCGGAATCGACCTGGTTCGCCAGCAGGCGGAAGCCGCGCTTCTCGCGCAGCTCCTCATAGCTTTTCTGCAGCGAGGCGTTGGCGGCGAGATCGAGGCTGAGGCGATAGGTCGTCAGCGCAGGGCGCCAGAGCTCGTATTTCTCGAAGGTCTGGGCGAGCACGCCCAGGGAGGCGGCTTCCTCCGTGCGGTTGGCGGCGCGCTGGTAGGCGAGATAGGCGGCTGTGATGGCACGCTCGCGCAGTTCCCAACGCTCGCGATAGTCGCGCGGCTCGATGCCGATGGCGGCGCGCGCCATCAGGCGCCAGGCGGCGGCATTGCTCGAATCCGCGACGACGGCGGCATTGGCCAGCGGCAGGGCGCCGCGGGCATCGCCGCGTCCGAGCACGATGTCGCCGGCGCGGACGAGGTCGACGACCGAACGGTTGCCAGCCGTGACCTCGCGCTTCAGCCGCTCCTCCAGCCTCAGCCCGTCGGCAGCGAGATCGTTGCGGACATAGGCCTTCTGAGCGAAGGCCGGCGCCGCCGCGAAGGTCAGGCAGAGCGCGAGCAGGAGGCGGGAAAGCAGGCTCATCGTCGATCCTCTTCGTCGGCCGGAGGCTCCAGCATCGCCGGCGCAGGCTTCGGGCTGATGACGGTGCTGAACGGCGCGCAGGCTACCACCGCGGGAATCGCGTGCAAGTCATGCGCGTAAAGGATGCGCCGGCGCGTGGGGCCGGCCTATGGATCTCGATCCGCTTTCAATGGCCGCTTTCAATGGCGGTCTCACGGTTGCAGCGCCGCGCGTTCTGACGCTCAATGCAGCCGCTCCGCCTGCCTGAGAGGACGAGATCATGCTGCCTGCCCGAGACAGACGACCGCGAATCAAGCTGGCCGGCGCCGCCGCGCTCGGGCTGATGCTGCTGGCGGCGTCGCTCTCCGGCGCGCGAGCGCAGGCTCCCCATCCGCAGATGGCGGCGGCGCAGGCGCGGTTCGAGGCGCTGCCCGAGGCCGAGCGCAAGGCGATCCAGACCGACCTGATCTGGGCGGGGCAGTTCAACGGCGCGGTCAGCGGCTCCTTCGGCCCGCTGACCTTCCGGGCGATCAACGCGCTGAAGGGCGGGCGCGGGCCGGCGGACGGCATCCTGACACCGGCCGACCGCGCCGCGCTCGCCAAGGCGGCGCAGGCGGCGCGCGACGCGGCCGGCTTCAGGCTGCTCGATGACGACAGGACCGGGGTGCGCATCGGCATTCCGGCGAAGCTGCTGCCGAAGCGCGCCGCGACGCCCTCCGGCGGCAGCCGCTGGCAGAGCGCCGACGAGAAGATCACGCTCGACACCTCCGCCTCGCCGCCGGGCGACGACCTCGCGGCGCTGTTCGAGAAGGCGATCGCCGTCAGCCCGAACAGCCCGCGCAAGATCACCTACAAGCTGCTCCGCCCGGACTTCTTCGTCGTCACCGGCGAGACGCCGGGCGGCCGCTTCTACCGCCGCCTGTCGGCCGGGCCGGAGGGCCTGCGCGGCTTCTCGATCGGCTACGACAAGGCGCTGGCCGCGACGGTCGACAAGCTGGTCATCGCCATCGCGGCCAGCTTCGAGCCCTTCCCGACAGGGCCGACCCCGGCGGCCGGAACGCCCGTGGCGGGCGCTGCCGGGGCGGTTTCCGCCCCGGCGCTGACGCAGCCGGCGGCACGCGGCAACGAGCGCTACGGCGTCGCGGTGCTGCTCTCGGACAAGGTCGCGCTCGGCGCGGCCGCCGCGGCCGAGGGCTGCCGCAGCCTGCGCGTCGGCAACCGCGCCGCCAGGCCGCGGGCGAAGGATGCCAGCGGGCTCGTGCTGCTCGATCTCGACGGAACCGGCGCGGCCAAGCCTCCCGCGCTGGCGGGACAAGCGCCGGAGGCGGGGGAGGGGCTGGTGCTGGTCGCCTTCGGCGACGAGGCCGGCAAGCGCGCCGCCGTCGCCCTGCCGGGGCAGCTCGCACGTACCGCTTCCGGCGCCACGGTGATGGCGCCGCTGCAGCCGGGGCAGGCGGGCAGCCCGGCTTTCGACCGGCAGGGCCGGCTCGTCGGCATCGTCACCGCCAACCCCTCCGACAGGCAGCTCGTCGCCGGCATCGCGCCGCAGCGCGCCTATGCTTTGGCGGACGGGGCGGCGATCCAGGCGGCTCTCGGCCAGGCCGGGCTGTCGCTGCCGGCGGGCGCCGCGGCCGGCGCGGCGCTGAGCACGGGCGCGGTGGTCGAGGCGGTCTCGGGCGCGGTGCAGCCGCTCTTTTGTGGAATGTAGGGCCCGTCGAAATCAGCGGTTGTCACGGCTCGCGCGATCGGTTGTGATGACCGGGTTACCGAAGAGCGCCCCGCCGCCGGTGAGGAGCGCTCGTTGACTAAAACGATTTAGCGGAGGAAGCGAGAAAATGAGCAAGACGATTGACAGGCGTGGCGTCCTCAAGGGCGCGGTCGCGGCGGGGGCTGCCGGGATCATCGCCGCGCCGGCGATCGCCCAGCCGAAATGGCCGGCCCGCCCGATCACCATGATCTGCCCCTGGGGGGCCGGCGGCGGCACGGACGCCACCGCGCGCATCGTCGCCGCGCTGCTGGAGAAGAGCCTCGGGCAGCCGGTCAATGTGGTGAACCGCACCGGCGGTTCCGGGGTCGTCGGCCATTCTGCCATCGCGACGGCCGCGCCGGACGGCTACACGATCGGCATGCTGACGGTCGAGATCAGCATGATGCACCATATGGGCCTCACCCAGCTCACCCCGTCCGACTATACCGCGCTCGCCCTGATGAACGAGGACCCGCCGGGCGTGCAGGTCAGCGCCTCGAGCCCCTACAAGGACATCAAGGCGCTGGCGGAGGCGATCAAGGCCGCGCCGCACGGCAAGCTCAAGGCGTCCGGCACCGGGCAGGGCGGCATCTGGCACCTCGCCCTGGTCGGCTGGCTGCTGGCGATGGGCCTGAAGCCCGACCACGTCGCCTGGGCGCCCTCGAACGGTGCCGCGCCGGCGATGCAGGACCTCGCCGCCGGCGGCATCGACATCGTCACCTGCTCGGTCCCCGAGGCCCGCGCCATGCTCGACGCCGGCAAGGCGCGCTCGCTGGCGATCATGGCCAAGGGGCGCAACCCGCAGTTCAAGGATGTGCCGACCCTCAACGAGACGCTCGGCATCAACTACTCGGTCGGGGCGTGGCGCGGCATCGGCGGCCCGAAGGGCTTGCCCGAGAACGTCCAGAAGATTCTCGCGGCCGAACTGAAGAAGGCCTACGACTCGCAGGAGTACAAGGACTTCATGAACGCCCGCGGCTTCGGCATGACCTTCGCCGATCAGGCTGGCTACGCGGCCTTCATGGCCGATGGCGACAAGGCCATGGGGACGGCGATGACGGCGGCGGGGCTCGCCAAGAAGGCGAGCTGACGCGACAGGGACGGCGGCGCGCGCCGGCTCCGGGCAGGGCGCGCCGCCTTTCGGCGAGGGCCGCGCGATGGCGGGGCCCGTCACTCCTGACAAGGTCGAATCGATGCGTTTCAACGATACCGTCGTCGGGCTCGCGTTCATTGCGCTGGCCGCGACCATGATCGCCATGACATTCTCCTTTCCGTCGTTCCCGGGACAGGCCTATGGGCCGAGCCTGTTTCCCCGCATCCTGGGCGGCGGGATAATCTTCTGCGCGCTGGTGCTGATCCTGCGCGAGCGGCGGGCCGCCGTCGCGGCGCCCTGGCTCGTGCTGGCGGACTGGGCGCGCGAGCCGCGCAAGGTCCTGTCCTTCGTCCTGACCCTCGCGGCGATGCTGTTCTACGTGCTGGCTTCCGACCGGCTCGGCTTCATCCCCAGCGCCTTCCTGGTCCAGATCGTGCTGCTGCTCTGGTTCGGGGTGAGACCGCTGACGGCCCTCGTCGTCGCGGTGGGCATGACGCTGCTCGTCCACTGGTTCTTCGGCAGCATGATGCTCGTGCCCCTGCCGCGCGGCATTCTCGACAGCGTGCTCTGAGGAGGCGGCCATGCAAGCCATCGCAACCGCCTTCGGGCTCGTCTTCGACCTCCAGGTCATCGGGGTGATCCTGGCTTCCGCCGTGTTCGGCATGTTCGTCGGCGCGATGCCCGGGCTGACCGCGACCATGGCGACGGCGCTGCTGGTGCCCGTCACCTTCTTCATGCCGCCCGTGCCGGCGCTCGGCGCCATCGTCACCGCCACGGCCATGGCGATCTTCGCCGGCGACATTCCGGCGGCGATGCTGCGCATGCCCGGAACGCCCGCCTCGGCGGCCTATGCCGACGAGAGCTACGAGATGACCAAGAAGGGCCAGCTCGACCTGTGCATGGGCGTCAACCTGGTCTTCTCGGTTCTGGGCGGCATCTTCGGCGTCGCCGTCCTCATCCTGGCCGCGCCGATGCTGGCCGAGGTGGCGATCAACTTCTCGTCCTTCGAGTATTTCTGGCTCGCCTGCCTCGGCCTGACCTGCGCCGTGTTCATCGGCACGGGCGATCCGGTCAAGGGGTTGCTCTCGCTGTTCATCGGCCTCGCCATCGGCTGCGTCGGCATCGACCCGGCGGCGGGGCAGCCGCGCTTCACCTTCGGCAATGTCGACCTGCTCTCGGGGATCAACTTCATCCCGACGCTGATCGGCATGTTCGCGGTCTCCGAACTGCTGCGCGGCTCGGTCTCGCTCGACCAGGGCTCGACCATGGTGCAGCAGCAGGTCGGCAAGCTGATGACCGGCATCGGCGCGGTCTGGCGGAAGTACTGGAAGAACTTCTTCCGCGGCTCGATCCTCGGCACGGTCATCGGGGCTCTGCCCGGAGCCGGCGCCGATATCGCGGCCTGGGTTTCCTATGCCGTCTCGAAGAAGCTCTCCAAGGAGCCGGAGAAGTTCGGGACCGGCCATCTCGAAGGCATCGTCGACTCGACATCGGCCAATAATTCGGCGCTCGGCGGCGCCTGGATTCCGGCGCTGGTCTTTGGCATCCCCGGCGATTCGATCACGGCGATCGTCATCGGCGTGCTCTACATGAAGGGCATGAATCCGGGGCCGAGCGTGTTCCTGCAGACGCCGGAGCTGATCTACGCCGTCTTCATCATCTTCATCCTCGCCAATATCGTGATGTTCCCGCTCGGCTGGGCGGCGATCAAATCCGCCAAGCAGATCCTGCGGGTGCCGCGCAACATCCTGCTGCCGGTCATCCTGATCTTCTGCATGGTCGGCTCCTTCGCCATGACCAACTCGATCTACGGCGTCGTGCTGATGGTGGTGATGGGCGTGTTCGGCTGGGTGCTCGAGGAGCATGGCATCCCGATCGCGCCGCTGATCCTCGGCCTCGTCCTCGGCGAGATGCTGGAGCAGAACTTCATGACCTCGATGATCAAGTCGGACGGCTCTTTCCTGTTCTTCTTCGAGCGGCCGATCGCGGGGGTGCTCGGGGTCTGCACGCTGATCGTCTGGGGCCTGATGCTGTGGCGCATGCTGCCCTTCGGCCGGCACGGCCAGCCGGTTCCGGCAGGAGAAACCGCGCCGCCCTGAGGCGGCGCGGCAGCCTATTTCCTGAGGAAGGCCGCAAAGGCGGCCATGGCCTCGGGCGAGCGCAGGCGGCGGCCGAAATGGTCGGCCTCCACGGCGATGGTCTCGGCCACCGCCGCGGCGCTACCGCGCTTCAGCAGCATCTTGGTCAGGGCGACGGATTGCGACGGCAGGGCCGCCAGCGCCTTCGCCCTGGCGAGCCCGTGCTCCAGCGCCGTGCCTTCCGGCACCACGGCGTTGACCAGCCCGGCTTCCGCCGCCGTCGCGGCGTCGAAGACCTCGCCCAGCATCAGCAGCTCGGCCGCCTTCTTGCTGCCGGCGACGAGGGGCAGCAGATAGCTGGAGCCGCCCTCGGGCGAGAGGCCGAGCGTGACGAAGGGCAGGCGGAAGCTCGCCGTGGCGCCCGCGAAGGCGAGGTCGCAATGCAGTAGCATCGTCGTGCCGATGCCGACGGCGAAGCCCTCGACGGCGGCGACGATGGGTTTCTTCGCGGTCGAGATCGCGCCGAGGAAGTCGATCGCGGCGCGCGGCCCTTCGCCCGCGGCGGCGGCCGCGGCGAAGTCCTTGATGTCGTTGCCGCTGGTGAAGCAGCCGCCGGCGCCGGTCAGCAGGACGGCGCGGGCGGCATCGTCCGCTTCCGCCGCGGCGATGGCCTGGATCAGCCCGGCATAGCTCGCGCGGTCGAGCGCGTTCCTCCGGTCCGGCCGGTTCATGGTGATCTGGACGACGCCCGCGGCGACGGTCTCGCTCACTACGCTTTCGCTCATCTCGGTCCGCCTTTCGGAAAGCTGTCCGGCCCGGATGGCACGGGGCTTCGACAGGGGTCAAGCGAGGCGGGATGCGCCTTTCGTCGCCGCCTCGCGCGTCTGCATGCCCGCGGCGGGCGCGGCGGCCCTTCGCCGCAGGCGCAGCCGCGGGCCCGCCTTCGCCGGCTTGCCGCTTGACAGCCCACCCTGCCGCTCGTCATCTAGCCGCGTTCCCAGGGGGGCCTCGCTAGGAGGCTGAGATTCCGCCGGCCGGGCTTTTTCCGGCAACGCGGTGACCCTCCGAACCTGATCCGGATCATACCGGCGTAGGGATGCGGGACAGGCGGCGCTCAAGCCCCGATTCCATCTGCGCATATGGTCCAGTCGCGACCGACGCCCTTCGGCAGGCCGAGGGAGCGTCCGAACGGAGTGGGCCACAGTGACGCAAGCCGAGATCATCGAGGCGCTGCTGGCGTTCATCGCACGTCCCGACGCGTCGGAAGCCGAGTTCGAGGCGATGGCGCTCCAGGTCTTCGCCTATCAGTTCCGCAACAACGAGCCCTACAGGCGCTTCGCCCTGCAGCGCGGCCGCACCCCGCTCGCGGTGAGGCGCTGGCGCGACATTCCGGCCGTGCCGATCACCGCCTTCAAGGGCCTGACGCTGAGCTGCTGCCCGCCGGAGGCGGCGAGCCACGTCTTCATGACGAGCGGCACCACCCAGGGCGTGCGCGGCCGCAGCTACCACCCGACGCTCGCCGTCTGGCAGCGCTCGATGCTCGACAATTTCCGGGCGCGCTTCATGCGCGGCCGCGCGCGCATCCGCATGGGCATCCTCTTCCCCGACGACAGGGAGCTGCCCAATTCTTCGCTCGCGCATTACCTGTCGCTCGCCCGGCGCGCATGCGGCACGCCGGATTCGCAGGGCTTCATCGGCGCGGACGGCCTCGATCTCGACGGCCTGCTGGCGGCGCTCGCTCAGGCCGAGGCCGGTGGCGAGCCCTATGCCCTGCTCGGCGCCAGCTACTCCTTTGTGCCGGTGCTCGACGCGCTGGCGGCGCAGGGCCGCCGCTTCGCCCTGCCCGAGGGCAGCCTGATCCTCGACACCGGCGGCTTCAAGGGCCAGTCGCGCGAGCTGGCGCCGGACGCCTTCTACGACGCCCTCTCGGCAGCCTTCGGCGTGCCGCGCGCCTCCTGCATCAACATGTACGGCATGACCGAGCTGAGCAGCCAGTTCTACGACGACGGCAACGCCGTCTGCCCCTCGGTCAAGTCCGGCCCGCACTGGGTGCGCAGCCGTGTCGTCGATCCGCTGACCGGCGCCGATCTGCGCGACGGCGAGCGCGGCGTGCTCGTCCATCACGATCTCGCCCATTTCAACTGCGTCTCGGCGATCCTGACCGAGGATGCCGGCGAGATCGTGCCCGGCGGCTTCCTGCTGCTCGGCCGCGTCGACGGCGAGGCCTCGAAGGGCTGCTCCGTCGCCGTGGCGGAGTTCCTGGCGGCGGCGCGGAGCTGAGGCCGTGATCGCGCATGCGGGCCATCTGCCGGGTTTGAGCCGCGAGGCGGTGCGCTGGCGCGAGGTCGCGCATGGCGCCTGGGGCGAGCGCGTCGTGCTGGCGCTGCCGGAACTCGACGCGGCGCAGGCCGCCGCGCTGTGCGAGCAGGTCCGCGAAAATGCCCGCGGGCGGCTGAAGCAAATGCCGGTCGCCCGGATCGTCGATGCGGTCGACGCCGCGGTCGCGCGGCTGCTCGACCGGGATCATCCGCTGCGCCGCAAGGCCGAGCACCTCCTGCCGATCGTCACCGGCTATGACCGCGAGAGCGTCCGGCTCGGCCTGACCGGCTATCTCAGGACTTTCCGCCGGCCGCAGCTCCTGCGCTTCCTCGCCGAGGACTTCGCCAATCCCGCCATGCTCGACGGCTTCCAGCCGGCGGCCAAGGGCGGCCTGCTGCGCGCGCAGGGGCCGAATCTACTGCTGCACATCTGGGCCGGCAACGTGCCGGCGCTGTCGCTCTGGAGCCTGATCTGCGGGCTGCTGGTCAAGGCGGGCAGCATCGGCAAGCTCGCCTCGGCCGAGCCGCTGACGGCCGGCTGGTTCGCCGGGCTCCTCGCCGGGATCGACCCCGAGATCGGCGAATGCCTCGCGGTCGTCTGGTGGAAGGGCGGGAATGCCGCGGCCGAGGCGCCCTTCCTGCAGGCGGCCGACACGGTGATGGCCTATGGCGGCAACGAGACGCTCGCGGCGCTGCGCGCGAAGCTGCCGGTGACGACGCGCTTCCTGCCGCATGGCCACAGGATCGGCTTCGGCGTCGTCGCGCGCGAGGCGCTCGACAGTCGCAAGGCCCCGGCGCTGGCCCGGCTCGCCGCTCATGACGTGGCGCGCTACGAGCAGCAGGGCTGCTATTCGCCGCAGATGCTCTTCGTCGAGCGCGGCGGGCGGGTCGCGCCGGCGGAGTTCGCCGGCTATCTGGCGCGGGAGCTCGCGGCGCTCGCCCATCGCCATCCGCGCCGCGCGCTCTCGCCGGGCGAGGCGGCGGCCGTCGCGGGCTGGCGCGGCGCGCAGGAGCTGCGCGGGCTGGAAGGCGCCGCGGAGCTGTTCGGCGAGCCGGCCGATCCCTGGAGCGTCGTCCATGTCGAGGCCGCCGAGGCCCTGAGCCCGACCGGCCTGAACCGCACGCTCAAGCTGGTCGCGGTCGACGATCTCGCCGCGGTGCCGGCCCTGGTCGGCCCCTATCGCGCCTTCCTGCAGACGGCCGGCGTCGCCGCCGCCCCGGAGAGGCTGCTGCGGCTGGCGGAACGGCTCGCCGCGGTCGGCGTCAGCCGCATCGCCCCGCTCGGCCGCATGACCGCGCCGGAGCCCGGCTGGCACCATGACGGGCGCTTCAGCCTGCTCGACCTCGTCACCCTGACCGAGATCGAGCCGGGCGCGGAAGCCGCCGCGGAAGGGTTCGCTTCCTATGCCGACTGATCCGCCGCCGACCGACCCGTCCGCGCCCGGCTTCGTCGCGATCGAGCGGGCGGGCTACCGCTACGAGGCGGGCGGCCCGGCCGTCGTCGACGGCGTCGACTGGGCGATCCCGCGCGGCGAGATCCACTGCCTGCTCGGCCGCAGCGGCTGCGGCAAGACCACGCTGCTCAAGCTCGCCGCCGGCCTGCTGCTGCCGAGCGAGGGCGCGATCCGCATCGCCGGCGAGGCGCTGCGCGGCCCCAGCCCCCGCGCCGGCTTCGTCTTCCAGGCGCCGACGCTGCTCGACTGGCTGAGCGCGCTCGACAACGTGCTGCTGCCGGTCTCGCTGAAGCGGCGCCCGACCGCGGCCGAGCGGGCGGCGGCGCGCGACCTTCTCGCCCGCGTCGGCCTCGCGGATCTTGCGGAGCGCCGGCCCCGCGAGCTGTCCGGCGGCCAGCGCAGCCGCGTCGCCGTGGCGCGCGCGCTGATCGGCGCGCCGGACCTGCTCCTGCTCGACGAGCCCTTCGCCGCGCTCGACGCCCTGACGCGCGAGGAGCTGCAGGACGATCTTCTGCGGCTCTGCGCTTTGCACGGCACCACCGCCCTCTTCGTCACCCACGATATCGGCGAGGCGGTCTATCTCGGCGACCGCGTCGCGGTGATGGCCGGAGGCCGGCTGACCCAGGCCCGCCGGATCGCCTTGCCGCGCCCGCGCCCTCCAGCGCTCCGCTACACGCCGGTCTTCGCGGCCGCCTGCCGCGCTCTGCGCGAGGCGATGGACGGCGAGGCCGGCCCCGCCAGCCGGAGGCCGGCGGCATGACGGCGCGCCTGCCCTCGCTGCTGCTGCTCCTGATCCTGCTCGCCGGCTGGGAGGGCTGGTGCCGCTTCGGCGGCCTGTCGCCGCTGGTCCTGCCGCCGCCTTCCGCCGTGCTCGCCACGCTGGGCGGCGAGATCGCCAGCGGGAGGCTCTGGCCGCATCTCGCGGTCACCGCGGCGGAGATGGGGCTCGGCCTCGGCATCGGCGCGCTGGTCGGGCTCGGCACCGGCATCCTGCTGGCGGAGGTGCCGGCGCTCAGCCGGCTGCTGCGACCCTATGTGCTGGCGAGCCAGCTCGTGCCCAAGCTCGCGCTGGGCCCGCTCTTCATCATCTGGTTCGGCTTCGGCATGACGCCGACGATCGTCATCACCGCGCTGATCTGCTTCTTCCCGCTGATGGAGACCACGCTGACGGGGCTCGGCGAGGTCGACGCCGCCCGGCGCGACCTCTTCCGCATGCTCGGCGCGAGCCGGCTCCAGACCCTGCTGCGCCTGAAGCTGCCGGCGGCGCTGCCCGTCATCATGGCGGGCCTGCGCGTCGCGGTCGTGCTCGCGCTGGTCGGCGCGGTGGTCGGCGAGTTCATCGGCGGGCGCAGCGGGCTCGGCGCCTCGATCATCGCCGCCCAGAGCGTGATGGATTCGAGCCTGATCTTCGCGCTCTTCATCGTCATCACCGCGCTCGGCATGCTGCTCTACGAGGCCGTTCGCCTCGTCGAGCGCCGCGTCCTGCACCGCTTCTCGAAAGGCTGACCCCATGTCATCTTTCCTCGCTCGCCTTCCGAGGCTCCTCCTTCCGGGTCTGCGCTTCGCCGTGTCCGGGATGACGGCGAGCCTGACGGCATGCGTCGCCCTGCTGCTTTCCGGCTGGATTTCGGTCCGGGCCCAGCCGCTCGACAAGGTCACGGTCGCGGGCTGGAGCCAGCCGATCAGCGAGATCACCAACCTCCTGGCCGAACCCGACAAGGGCTTCTTCAAGGCGAGGGGCATCGCGCTCGACTACGTGCCCGGCACCGGCGGCGGCGCGGCGATCCAGACGCTGCTCGCCGGCCAGGCCGATGTCGCCTTCACCGACCCGGCCTCGTTCTATCTCGCGCTCGACAAGGGCGAGAAGCTGGTCGCGATCTACGACATCTATCCGCAGAACGTCTTCAACGTCGTCGCGCTCAAAGGCAGCGGCATCCGCACCGCCGCCGATCTCAGGGGCAAGCGCATCGGCGTCTACAGCCTGTCGAGCGGCACCTATCAGAACCTGCTCGTGCTGCTGCACCAGGTCGGTCTGAGCGAGAAGGACGTCACCATCCAGCCGACGGGGCTGCTCAACTTCGCGCCGCTGATGCAGGGCCAGGTCGACGCCACCGCCGCGACCGATACCGGCCTGCTCGTCGCCCGCGCCAAGGGTCTGGGCGAGGCCAACGTCATCGAGGTCCGCGACCAGCTCAACCTGTCGAGCGACATCTTCGTGGTGAAGGAAAGCTATTACGAGCGGAACCGGCCGCTGCTGCAACGCTTCCTCGCCGGCTATCGCGATTCCGCCGCCTGGATGATCGCCAGGCCCGAGGAGGCGGCCCGGATCGCCGTTTCCCGCGCCATCAACGGGCGCGACGAGGCCGTCAATCTCGAGATCATCAAGCTGCGCAACCTGTCCAGCGTCTCGCCGGTCACGGAGCGCGAGGGCCTCGGCCATTTCGACATCGAGGCGATGCAGAAGGGCGCCGACACCTTCCGCAGCCTCGGCCTGATCGCGCGCCCGCTCGCGATGAAGGCGGTGGTCAGGAGCGACCTCGTCCCGGCCAGGGACGGCGCGCCATGAGATTCCAGGGCCGCGTCATCCTCGTCACCGGCGCCAGCCGCGGCATCGGCGCGGCGATCGCCAGGGCCTTCGCCGCCGAGGGCGGGATCGTCGTCGTCAACTACCGGACGAACGAGGCGGCCGCCGAGGCCGTCGCCGCCGAATGCCGGACGCTCGGCGGCGAGGCGCTGACGGTGGCGGCCGACGTCACCTCGGCCGAGGCGGTCGCGGCGATGGCGCAGCGCATCGCGGAGGAGGCCGGCCGGCTCGACGCCGTCGTCAACAACGCCTTCGCGCCCTACCGCTTCGACCCGGACAGGCGCGCCCGCTTCTGGGAGACGCCCTGGGAGGCCTATGGCCGGCAGTTCGACGGCGCGGTGAAGGCCACCTACACGGTCTGCCAGGCGATGCTGCCGCTGCTTCGGCGCCGCAGCGGCGCCAGCATCGTCAATCTCGCCAGCGACCTCGTCGCGCGCCCGAGCATCGCCTATCACGACTACGCCACGGCCAAGGCGGCGCTGATCGGGTTCAGCCGCAACCTCGCGGCCGAACTCGGCCCGCTCGGCATCCGGGTGAACTGCGTCGCGCCGGGGCTGGTCTATCCGACCGATGCGAGCGCCGCGACGCCCGAGGAGGTGCGCGAGACGCTGATCGCGCAGACGCCGCTGCGCCGCATCGCGACGCCGGCCGACGTCGCCGGCCCGGTGCTCTTCCTCGCCGGCGAAGGGAGCGGCTTCGTCACCGGGCAGGTGCTGCATGTCGATGGCGGGCTGGTGATGGCCTGAGCCGCCCGGCGCCGCCTCGCCCGGAACCGGAGGCTACAGCGCCTTGCGCAGCCTGGGGTCGAGCTGGTCGCGCAGGCCGTCGCCGACCACCTGGAGCGACAGCGCCGCGAGCACGATCGCCAGACCCGGGAAGAGCACGACCCAGAAGGCCTGGTCGGCATATTGCTGGGCCGAGGCGATCATCTCGCCCCAGGTCGGCACCTCCGGCGGCACGCCGGCGCCGAGGAAGGACAGGCCCGCCTCGGCCAGCACCGCATAGGCGAAGATGAAGGTCGCCTGCACCAGCACCGGCGAGGTGACGTTCATCAGGATGTGCCGGAACAGGATGCGCGGCGTCGAGGCGCCGATGGCGCGGGCCGCCTCGACGAATTGCTGCTCGCGCACCACCAGCGCCGAGGCGCGCACCACCCGCACGACGCGCGGCGTGTAGACGATGGCGAGCGCGAAGACGACGTTGAAGATCGACGACCCCAGGATAGCGACCAGGAAGATCGCGAGCAGGATGTCGGGCAGCGCCATGACGGCGTCGACCATGCGCATGATCGGCGGGTCGAGGCGCCGGAAATAGCCGGCGGTGAGGCCGATGGCGGAGCCGGCGGCGATCGAGATCGCGACCACCGCCGCGCCGATGCCGAGCGAGGCGCGCGCGCCGTAGATGATGCGCGAGAGCACGTCCCGGCCGAACTCGTCGGTGCCAAGCCAGTTCAGCTCGCTCGGCGGCTTCAGCCGGCGGATGACGCGCAGCGCGCCGGGATCGTAGGGCGCGACCCAGGGTGCGAACAGCGCCGCGAGGACGAAGGCGAGCAGCACGCAGGCGGCGGCGAGGACGAGCTTGCGCCGGAACAGCCGGTTCAGGAAGGCGACGGTCGGGGAGGCCATCGTCACGCCCTCACGCGCGGGTCGACGAGGGTGTAGATCAGGTCGACCGCGAGGTTGATCAGCACATAGAGCGCCGCGACCGCGATGAGCGCGCCCTGGATCACCGGATAGTCGCGGCGCAGCACGGCCGAGACGACGAGATTGCCGATGCCGGGCAGGCCGAACACCGTCTCGGTGACGATGGCGCCGCCGACCAGCAGGGCGATGGTCAGGCCGATCACGGTGACGATCGGCACCAGCGCGTTGCGGAAGGCGTGGCGCAGGACGATGCCCGTCTCCGGCACGCCCTTCGAGCGGGCGGTGCGGACATAGTCGTCGCCGAGCACGTCGAGCATGCTGGCGCGGGTGAAGCGGGTGATCAGCGCCGAGTTGACGATGCCGAGCACGGCGGCGGGCAGGACGAGATGCGCCAGCCGCTCGGCCAGCGAGGCGCCGGGGTCGCCATAGCCGGCGACCGGGAACAGGCCGAGCCGCACGGCGAAGAACTGGATGAAGATCAGGCCGAGCCAGAAGCTCGGGATGTTCGCCGCCAGCATGGCGAGGGCGCTCACCACCTGGTCGACCGCGCGCCCGCGCCAGACCGCCGAGGCGATGCCGGCCGGCACGCCGATCAGCGTGGCGATGACGATCGAAAACAGGGTGAGGAAGAAGGTCGGCTCGACGCGCTCGGCCAAAGCCGTCGTCACCGGGCGCTGCAGGAAGATCGACTGGCCGAGATTGCCCTGCACGACCTCCTTCAGCCACAGCACGTACTGGACGAGGACCGGCTTATCGAGCCCGTAGACGGCGCGCAGCCGCTCGACATCGGCCGGCGTCGCCTGGTCGCCGAGCATGATGGCGGCGGGGTCGCCCGGCGCCAGCCGGGTCAGGAAGAACACCATGGTCGCGACCAGGAACATCACGATCAGCAGGCTGCCGAGGCGCCGCGCGAGGCTGAACCACATCGTCTCTTCACCGGATCCGGGGCGCGCATACGGCCAGCGCCGCCGCCCCTGCAAAACTCAAGCGCCGCCCCTTCCCATGCGGGCAGGGGCGGCGCGCGGCGCTATCGCCGCCTTACGCGGTCAGGTCGACATTCCAGAAGCTCGGCCAGGGCATCGGCGTGAAATCCTTCATCCGGGCCGAGGTCCCGAGCAGCGCGGCGAAATTGCCGGGGCGCACATAGGGCACCTCGTCATAGATCACCTGCTGCACCGCGCCCCAGAGCGCGCCGCGCTTGGCCGGGTCGGTCTCGCCGTTGAAGGCGGCGAGCGCGGCGTCCTTGGCCGGGGTCTTCCACCAGCCCGGCGCGCCGTCGCCCATCTGCGGCGGGGTCAGCATCGGCTCCGGCAGGAAGGCGGAATGGGTGACGTAGATGTCCCAGAGCGCCGGGTCGCCGCGGCGCTGGATCAGCGTCGCCCAGTCGACCACGTCGAGCTGCACCTTGAAGCCGGCTTCCTTCATCTGCTCGGCCATCACCAGGGCCATGCGGTTGTGGAAGTCGTACTGCTTCGAGTTGAGGATGCGGATCGGCGTGCCGTCGTATTTGGTCTGGGCGAGCAGCTTCTTCGCGCCGGCCGCATCGGCCTTGTTGTAGCAGTCCTTGCCGGCCTCCGAATAGAAGGGCGAGCCCTTGGGGAAATGCTCGGCGGCGAGCGCGAAGAATTTCGGGTCGCCGAAGCCGGCCAGCATGATCTCCTCGTCGTTGAGGCACATCTGGAAGGCCTGGCGCACCTTTAGATCGGCGAAGGGGCCCTGCTTGGTGTTGGTCGGGAAATAGGGGAAGCCATAGGGCATGGTCAGGACCGCCCGCGCATTCGCGGCGCCGGTGACCTTCTTGCTCGACTCGACCGGGAGCTGATCGGCGAAATGGTACTGCCCGGCGATCACGCCCTCGACCCGGGTATTGGCGTTCGGCACCGGGATGAAGCGCAGCTCCGCGATCTTGGCCTCGCGCTTGCCGGCATAGCCGCTCGGCGCCTCGCTGCGGGCGGCGTAGTCGTCGAACCGGGTCAGGACGACGTACTGGTCCGGCTTGCGCTCGACGAATTTGTAGGGGCCGGTGCCGATGAACTGGGTCAGGGTGTCGGCGATGCTCTCCTTGGCCATGATCCCGGCGAAGCCGGAGGGCAGGCCGAGATGGGCGAGCAGGGCGGGCTGAACGCTCTTCAGCGCGATCTCGACGGTGCTCGCATCCTTGGCGGCGAGCGAGGCGATGTCGGCCGAGAGGGCCTTGCCGCGCGCGGTCATGGCGAGCCAGCGCTTCAGCGAGGCGACGACGTCCTCGGAATCCATCTCGCGGCCGTTATGCAGCTTCACGCCCTTGCGCAGCGGGATGGTGTAGAGCTTGCCGTCCGCGCTGATGGCGGGCATGTCCGCCGCCAGCATCGGCTTGACGTTCCAACCGGCGTCGAAGGTGTAGAGCGACTCGTAGATGTGCTGGACGATGATGCTGACGAGGTCGGCGGTCGAGGCCATCGGGTCGAGCGATTGGGGCTCGCCGATCATGGCGAGGTTGGCGCTGCGGGCGCTCTGCGCCCGGGCGAGGCCGGGGGCGAGCGATACGGCGGCCGCCGCGGCGCCGAGGCCGAGCTGGAACTGCCGGCGACTCGGCATCTTCGGATGATCGGACATGTTTCCCCCTGGGCATCGGCGCCTGTGAATTCAGTCGCGCCGCTTTGCCGGGAGACTATTGAGCTTCGTTTTAGCCTGTCAATTCGGCGGCGTTCCACGCCTTATTGAACAAATTCATCGCTGTTTTGGTCGAAATTGCCGAAACCCGCACGCAAAGCGGCGGATTTACCTCGGCCGGCGCCGATTCGGGCTTTCCGTCGCGCTGGAAAAGGCGATGAGCCCCGTGCAGCGAGGCAAGGCGGAGGACGCATGGCAGCGCCCAGGCGGCACTGCCGCCGGGGCGTCTGTTCCCCGTCCGTCGGCCGGTGCCTGTCAGCCCTTGCGCGCGGCGAGGAAGGCCGCGTGCTCGCGCACGAGGTCGCCGGCCAGCGCCTTGGCGATCAGGGCGCGCGTGTTGGGCAGGCCGTAGATCGCCGCGAAGGAGCCGAAGCGCGGCCCCTGGTCCTCGCCGAACAGCACCTGATAGATCGCCTTCCACCAGTCGCCCGACACGCCGGGACGCTCCGGCGTCGCGTTCTTGGCGGCGAGGTTCTGGTAGCGCGGGATGGTGCGGGCGACGTCCAGCGCCGTGTCCTGCACCATCTCGGGCGTGGCCTCGGCCGGGAGGGCTGCAAGGGCCGCGTCGAGCCTGGCGAAGGCGTCGCGCTCGACCTCGTCGGCCGGGCGATAGCGCTTCGCCGGTTTCACGAAGTCGCGGAAATAGGCGATCGCGTAGCCGGCCAGCGCGTCGAGGCGGGGATGGGTCTCGGGCGTCATGCCCGGCGCGTAGCGCTGGAGGAAGCCCCAGAGCACGGCCTTGTCCTCGGAATTGGCGACGGCGACGAGGTTCATCAGCAGGCCGAAGGTGACCTGCGTCCTCACTGCGTTCTCGCCCTCGCCCGCGGCGATGACCTCCGGCGCCGGCGGGTTGCCGGCATGGATGTGCCAGACCGGATTGCCGAGCCGGTTCTTCCAGTCCTGCCGCTCATAGCCGGCGAGGAACTGGAGATATTCGTCGATGGCGCGCGGGATCACGTCGAAGTGGAGCTTCTTGGCCTCGCGCGGGCGCTGGAACATGTAGAGCGCCAGGCTTTCCGGCGGGCCATAGGTCAGCCATTCCTCGATGGTCAGGCCGTTGCCCTTCGACTTCGAGATCTTCTGGCCCTGCTCGTCGAGGAAGAGCTCGTAGTTGAAGCCTTCCGGCGGGGTGCCGTCGAGCGCGCGGGCGATCTGCGAGGAGACCTTGACCGAGTCGATCAGATCCTTGCCGGCCATCTCGTAGTCGACGCCGAGCGCGACCCAGCGCATCGCCCAGTCCGGCTTCCATTGCAGCTTGACGTTGCCGCCGGTGACGGGCGTGACGAAGCGCTCCTTCGTCTCGGGGTCGGTCCAGGCGATGGTGCCGGCCTCGACATCGACCTCGTCGATCGGCACCTGCATGACGACGCGCGTCTGCGGGTGGATCGGCAGGAAAGGCGAATAGGTTGCCGCCCGCTCCTCGCGCAAGGTCGGCAGCATGATCTTCATCACCGCGTCGTAGCGGGCGAGCATCCTGAGCAGCGTCGCGTCGAACTCCCCGGCGCGATAGGCGTCGGTCGAGGATCTGAACTCGTAGTCGAAGCCAAAGCCGTCGAGGAAGGCGCGCAGGCGGGCGTTGTTGTGGCGGCCGAAGCTATCGTGCGTGCCGAACGGGTCCGGCACCTCGGTCAGGGGCTTGCCGAGATTGGCCGCGAGCACGTCCTTGTTCGGCACGTTGTCCGGCACCTTGCGCAGGCCGTCCATGTCGTCGGAGAACGCGATCAGCCGCGTGGGGATCGTGTTGCCGGTCAGCACGCGGAAGGCGTGGCGCACCATCGAGGTGCGGGCGACCTCGCCGAAGGTGCCGATATGCGGCAGGCCCGAGGGGCCGTAGCCGGTCTCGAAGATCACCGTTTTCTTGCCCGATTTCTCGATGCGGGCCACCAGTTTGCGCGCCTCCTCGAACGGCCAGGCGGCCGAACGCTGGGCGGCGTCAACAAGGGCTGCGTCGAAGGCGGGCATGGGGGTCGGTATCCTCTCCTGAACGGAACAAGGGGGCTCGCTCGTGCGAAGACGGGCCTTTCGCAGATTGCGAAGGACACAGTCAATGAAACTCTGCCGCCATGCCGGGCCTGAGCGAAACGGAAACCCTCAACCCCCGAAGGGCATGGCGGCGCCGACGTGGCTTGCCGCGAATGACGGCCTTCTCTTTTCGGCGGTTGCCGCGCCGGCGCCGCGGGCTAGTCTGGCCGCTTTCTCATCTGCCCACTCCTTTGAAAGGATGCCGCCTTGGACCGCGAACTGCTCGACAAGCTGACCGCCTGGCGACGCCATCTCCACGCCCATCCCGAACTCGGCCGCCAGGAGAAGATGACGAGCGCCTTCGTGCAGGAGAAGCTGACCGAGCTGGGCATCCCCTTCACCGCGGGCATCGGCGGCCATGGCGTGGTGGCGACGCTGCGGCGCGGCTCGTCGGAGCGCACGGTGGGCCTGCGCGCCGACATGGACGCGCTGCCGATCCAGGAGGTCAACGACCTGCCCTACAAATCCGGCACGCCCAATGTGATGCATGCCTGCGGCCATGACGGGCACACCACCGCGCTGCTCGGCGCGGCGGCGCTGCTCAAGGGCGACGAGGGCTGGAGCGGCACGGTGCAGCTCGTCTTCCAGCCGGCGGAGGAGGGCGGCGGCGGCGCCCAGGCGATGCTGGCCGACGGCGTGCTCGAGCGCTTCCCGATGGAGCGGGTCTTCGCCCTGCATAACTGGCCGGGGCTCGAGGCCGGCACCGTCGCGGTGCATCGCGGGCCGGTGATGTCCGAGCCCGGGCGCTTCAAGATCACGCTGACCGGCACCGCGGGGCACGCCGCCCTGCCCGAGCAGACGCATGATCCGATCGTCGCGATGGGCCATCTCATCGTCGCCTTGCAGACCATCGTCTCGCGCAATGTCGACCCGATGGAATCGGCGGTGGTCTCGATCGGCCAGGTGCATGGCGGCCTCGCCTCCAACCAGATCCCGACCCGGGTCTGGATCGAGGGCACCTTCCGCACCTTCGTGCCGGCGGTGCGCGAGCGGCTGCTGCAGCGCCTCAACGCGATCGCCGAGAACGTTGCCGCGACCTTCGAGATGACAGCGGCGGTGGAGACCTCGCACGGCCTCGCCACGATCAACACCGCGCCGGAGGAGGATATGGCCGCCGCCGCCGGAGCGGCCGCGGGGCTGACCGTGCGGCGCGACCTCAAGGCCAGCACCACCGGCGAGGATTTCGCCTATTTCCTGGCGCGCCGTCCCGGCTGCTACATCTGGATCGGCAACGGCCCGGCGGTGGATGGCGGTGAGCTGCACAATGACCGCTACGACTTCAACGACGCGATCCTGCCCGCGGCATCGGGCTGGCTCGCGGCGGTGGCGAAGCAGGCGCTGAGCAGCAACGCGCCCTGAGGCGGCGTGGACAATTGCCGGATCATGTATGATCGGCACCACCGCTGTCATTCCGGGCTTCGCGCAGCGAAGAATCCGGAATGACAGGCGTGTGATTCGAGACCACCGTGATCAAGCGTCAACAGCGCCTGAAGCTTAATAGGGGCTGACCGGGAAGAAGCGCAGATAGAGGCGGCTGTAGCTGCCGTCGTCCCAGAGGCTCTGCAGCGCGTAGTCGATGGCGCGCTTCAGGGCGGGATCGTCCTTGCGCAGCAGGAAGGCGACGCCCTCGCCGAAATAGCGGCTTTCGAGATAGGGGCCGCCCGAAAAGGCGAACTCGCCGCCGCCGGCGGCGATGAGCAGGGCGAGCGCCGTGCCGTCGCCGAAGACATATTCGGCATCGCCGCTGCGCAAGGCCGCGACGGCGGCGTTGAGGCTCGCGGCCTCGCGCCGCTGCACGAAGGGCATCAGCCGCTCGAGAAAGGCCTGGTGCGCCGTGCCGCCGACGACCGCGACGCGCCGGCCCTGGAGGCTCACGCTGTCGAGCGCGGCGCGGGCATTGCCGCGCGTCGTGACGAAGCGGGCAGGCGCCCGGAAATAGAGATGGCTCGCGGCGAAGCGCTCGCGGATCGCCGGCGTCAGGTTCATCGCCGCGGCCAGCACGTCGCCGCGTCCCTCGCCGAGCGAATCCAGCAAGGTGTCGAAGCGGCGCGGCTGAATGGTGCAGGTCCAGCCGAGTTTTTCACAGACGGCGCGGGCGAGCTCGACCGAGAAGCCGGTCAGCGCCCCGTCCGGCCCGGCGAAATGGAAGGGCGGATAGTCGTCGTCGGCGAGGAAGCGCACGACGCGCGGCGGGCCGGGCTCGGGCCGGTCGAGCCGGATGCGCGGGTCCCAGAAATTCGGGATGGCGACGCGCGCGGCTTCCTGCGCGGCGGCGGTGCCGGCGACGAGGAGCGCGAAGGCGAAGGCGGTGAGCGCGCGAAGCATCGCGCGCATCTGGCGCCGGATGGCGGACGGGATCAAGGGGGAGGGAAGCCGCGGCTTTTCCCGTCTCCCCGCGGAGGGAAGGGAGGTCCGGGTCAGCCCAGGCTCGCCGCCGTCGCTTTCGCGCCCTTGTCGAAGAGCGCGGCGAGATGGGCGGCGACCGGCTTCGTGAAGCGCTCCTCGCCCGGCAGGTCGGTGCCGAAGATCGCCCCGATGCCAAGCAGGCTCGCGCTCAAGGCCGCGGCATCGCGCCCGGCCGCCTCGGCGCGGCGCTTCAGCTCCGCCGCCAGCGGATCGCGCACCTCGATGGCGCCGCCCTTCTCGTCGATGCCGGTGACGTAGCGCATCCAGGCCGCGACGCCGAGCGCGAGATGGTCGATGCCGCCGCCGGCCCTCAGCCGCTCGCGGATGGTGCCGAGCAGGCGCTGCGGCAGCTTCTGCGAGCCGTCCATGGCGATCTGCCAGGTGCGGTGGCGGATGGCAGGATTCTGGAAGCGGACGAGCAGATCCCTGGCGTAATCCGCCAGCACGACGCCCTGCGGCGCCGGCACGGTCGGGATGATCTCGTCCCAGAGCCCGGCGAGGAAGCGGGCGAAGACCGGATCGCCGCTCGCCTCGGACACGGTCTCGTGACCGGCGAGATAGCCGAGATAGGCGAGCGAGGAATGCGCGCCGTTCAGCATCCTGAGCTTCATGAACTCGAAGGGCGCGACCTCGGAGACCATCTGCGCGCCGACGTCATGCCAATCGGGTCTGCCTTCCACGAAGGTGTCCTCGATCGCCCATTGCCGGAAGGGCTCGCCGATGACCGGCGCGGCGTCGTCCAGACCGGTCAGCTTCGCGACCTCGGCAATATCCGCTTCCGTGGTCGCGGGGACGATGCGGTCGACCATGGTGGCGGGGAAGGCGCCCTCGGCCTCGATCCAGGCCGCGAGTTTGTCATCCATGAGCGCCGCGAAATCGCGCACGAGGCCGCGCAGCACATGGCCGTTCGAGGGGAGGTTGTCGCAGCACAGCACGGTGAAGGGGCCGCGCCCCTCGGCGCGGCGCAGGCGCAGCCCGGCGACGAGGATGCCGACGGCCGAGCGCGGCGCCTCGGGATTTTCGAGATCGTGCAGGATGTCGGGATGGTCGGCCCTGAGCCTGCCGGTCGCGGGATCGTGGCAATAGCCCTTCTCGGTCACGGTGAGCGAGACGATCCGGGTATCGGGCGAAGCGATGCGGGCGACGAGGGCGGAGGGGCCTTCCGGCGCCACCAGGACATCCAGCACCGAGCCGATGACGCGCAGTTCCGGTCCCGCGGGGGCGAGCTTGAGCAGGGTGTAGAGCCCGTCCTGCGGCTTCAGCCGGTCGCGCTGGTCGGGGCGCTGGAGGCTGGCGCCCACGATCCCCCAGGCGCCGAAGCGCTTCTCCAGCGCATCCTCGGTGTATTCGGCGAGGTGGCCGCGGGCGAAGGCGCCGAGGCCGAGATGAACGATGCCGGGCCGGAGGGAGGCGCGGTCATAGGCCGGGCGGCGAACGGTGGCCGGCAGGCTTGCGAGGGTGGCGGCGCAGAGGCGGGTCACAGTTTGTAGGCCTCCTTGGCGAGGCGATAGGCGAGGTCGGGCGCGACCTCGGCCGCCTCGTCCTCGTCGAGCCGGTGCTCGGCGACGAGCTTGGCGAGATAGGCGCAGTCGACGCGCCGCGCGAGGTCGTGCCGGGCGGGGATCGAGAGATAGGCGCGGGTGTCGTCGTTGAAGCCGACGGTGTTGTAGAAGCCGGCCGTCTCGGTGGTCAGCTCGCGGAAGCGCAGCATCGCCTCGGGCGCGTCGAGGAACCACCAGCCCGGCCCGAGCCGCAGCGCCGGGTAATGGCCGGCGAGCGGGGCGAGCTCGCGCGAATAGACCGTCTCGTCGAGGGTGAAGGCGATGACGGTGAGGTTCGGCTCGTTGCCGACCGCGTCGAGCAGCGGCTTCAACGCCTCGACATAATTGGTCGCGGTCGGGATGTCGGCTCCCATGTCGCGGCCGAAATGCTCGAAGAGATAGGGATTGTGATTGCGCCAGGAGCCGGGATGGATCTGCAGGACGAGCCCGTCGTCGAGGCTCATCTTGGCCATCTCGGTCAGCATCTGGCCGCGGAACAGGTCGGCGTCCTTGGCCGAAACCTTGCCCTTGAGAACCTTGGCGTAGAGCTTCTCGGCCTCCGCCGCGGAGAGATTGGCGGTGCGCGCCGTGGCATGGCCATGGTCGGAGGAGGTGGCGCCGCGCTGCTTGAAATAGGCCCGGCGCTTGCGGTGGGCTTCGAGATAGCCGGTCCAGGTGCCGATATCCTCGCCGGTGAGCTCGCCGAGCTTCTCGAGATTGCCGGCGAAGCCCTCGAATTCCGGGTCGACGACGCTGTCGGGCCGGTAGGCGGTGACGACCTTGCCGCCCCAGCCGGATTCGCGGACCATGTCGTGCCATTTCAGATCGTCGAGCGCGCCTTCGGTGGTGCTGATCGCCTCGATGTTGAAGCGCTCGAACAGGGCGCGCGGGCGCAGCTCCGGCTCGTCCAGCCTGGCGGCGATTTTGTCATAGATCCGGTCGGCGTTCTCAGGGTTCAGCCGCTCGTTGACGCCGAAGATGGTCGAGGCGGCATGCTCGAACCAGAGCCGCGTCGGCGTGCCGCGGAAGAGATGCCAGTGGCTGGCGAAGGTCTTCCAGATCTTGCGCGGATCGGTTTCGACCTCGGCGCCGTCCTTGCGCGGGATGCCGAGCTGCTCCAGCCGGACGCCCTGCGAGTAGAGCATGCGGAAGATGTAGTGGTCCGGCTTGACGAAGAGGGTCGCCGGATCGGGGAAGGCGTTGTTCTCGGCATACCAGCGCGGATCGGTATGGCCGTGCGGGGAGATGATCGGCAGGTCGCGGACCGTGGCGAAGAGCCGGCGCGCGATGCCGCGCGTTACCGGATCGGCGGGAAAGAGGCGATCATCGTGCAGCAGCATGGTTATCTCCCGAATGCTGGCCGATCTCTAGAACCGTGCAGGGCGAGGGTCAATCGCCTGGTATACTAGTGCGCCAGCGCTGCGCTGTTCGTAAGCCCATGGTCGTGGGCGAAGCGGGCTTGCAAGCGGCTTCGCCGCCGCGCCATCCTGCCGGCCGCAACCGGTTCGGAGCGAGGACGATGACGACGCGGCGTGAACTTCTGGCGGGGGCGGGTCTCGCCGCCGTCGCGACCCAGATGCCGGCGATCGCCTTCGCCCAGGCGAAGGACGCCGTCACAATCGGCATGACGCTGGAGCCGCCGACGCTCGACCCGACCTCCGGCGCGGCGCAGGCGATCCGCGAGGTGACGCTGCAGAACATCTTCGAGGGGCTGGTCAGGATGGACCGGACCGGCAGGATCCAGCCCTGCCTCGCGGAAAGCTGGGAGATCGCGCCCGACAATGTCACCTATCGCTTCAAGCTCAGGAGCGGCGCGACTTTCCATGACGGCACGCCCTTCACCTCGGAACAGGTGAAGTTCTCCTTCGAGCGGGCGGTGGCGCCGGATTCGACCAATGCCCAGCGCCAGCTCTTCACGCCGATCGCCGAGATTTCGACGCCCGATCCGGCGACCGTCGTCATCAAGCTCAAGCAGCCGACGGCGAGCTTCCTCTACGGCCTGACATGGGGCGATGCGGTGATCGTCGCGCCGGCGAGCGCCGCCGGCAACAAGACCAATCCGGTGGGGACCGGCCCCTATAAATTCGCGCGCTGGAACCGGGGCGACCGGCTCGAGCTCGCCCGCTTCGACGGTTATTGGGGCCCGAAGCCGGCGCTGGCCAGGGCGACCTTCCGCTTCATGTCCGACCCGCAGGCGCAGGTCGCGGCCCTGCAGGCCGGCGATATCGACGCCAACACCAATCTCTCGGCGCCGGAGGCGGTGGCGCAGCTCAAGGCCGATCCAAAACTCACCGTCACGATCGGCCGCACCGAGGGCGAGACGGTGCTCGCCACCAACAATGCCAAGCCGCCCTTCGACAATCTCAAGGTGCGGCAGGCGATCGCGCATGCGCTCGACCGCAAGACCATCGCGCTCGGCGTCTACGGTTTCGACGTGCAGTTGATCGGCAGCCATTTCTCGCCGCTGCACCCGGCCTATGTCGACCTGACCGGCACCTATCCCTACGATCCCGAGAAGGCCAAGGCGCTGCTCAAGGAGGCGGGCTTCCCGAACGGCTTCACCTGCACGCTGAAGCTGCCGCCGCCGTCCTATGCGCGGCGGGCCGGCGAGATCGTCGCGGAGCTTCTGGCGCAGGTCGGGATCAAGGCCGCGATCGAGCCGCTGGAATTCCCGCAATGGCTGGAGCGCGTCTTCCGCAACAAGGATTACGACCTCAGCATCATCGCCCATACCGAGCCGCTGGATATCGATATCTATGCCCGCGACGACTACTATTTCCAGTACAAGAACCCGGCGTTCAAGGCGCTGATCGCCAGGATCTCGGGCACGCTGGACGAGGGCGAGCGCAACGAGCTCTACCAGCAGGCGCAGCGCATGCTGGCTCAGGACGCGGTCAACGGCTTCCTGTTCATCCTGCCGAAGATCACCGTGGCCAAGGCCGGTCTGGAAGGCATGTGGACCGACTGGCCGCTGCCGGTGACGCCGCTGGCGGAGCTGCGCTGGCGTTGAGCGCATCGCCGCGGATCCAGCCGGGTCATCCCGGGCGACCGGAGGGAGGCCCGGGATCCATGCCTGAACCTCTATCGGGAACGTTCCGGCATGGATCCCGGATCGGCGCCGCCGCGCGGCTTGTCCGGGATGACGGCGCGGAGGGGGGCAGGCGGTGATCGGCTACGCCCTGCGCCGCCTGGTCGCGCTGGTGCTGACGCTGCTGGCGGCGGCGCTGGTGATCTTCCTCGTGCTGGAGGTGCTGCCGGGCGACCCCGCCGCGGTGACGCTCGGCCTCAACGCCTCGCCCGAGGCGCTCGCCGCGCTCCATGCCGAGATGGGGCTCGACAAGCCGGGCTGGCTGCGCTTCCTCACCTGGCTCGGCGGGCTCGCCAGCGGCGATCTCGGCCTGAGCTACACCTATCGCGTCCCGGTGGCGCAGCTCATCGCCGAGCGCATGGCGGTGACGCTGCCGCTTGCCGTGCTCGCCATGCTGCTCGCCGTCCTGATCGGCATGCCGCTCGGCGTGCTCGCCGCCTCGCGGCGCGGCAGGATCGCGGATGCCGGGGTGATGGCCTTCGCGCAGGCCGGGCTCGCCATCCCGAATTTCTGGTTCGGGCTCCTGCTGGTGCTGGTCTTCGCGGTCGGGCTCGGCTGGCTGCCGGCGAACGGCTTCCCCGGCTGGCAGGCGGGGTTCGGCACGGCGCTGAAGTCGCTGGCCATGCCGGCGCTGGCGCTCGCCCTGCCGCAGGCGGCGATCATCGCCCGGGTGACGCGCTCGGCCATGCTCGACACGCTGCAAGAGGATTTCGTCCGCACCGCCCGCGCCAAGGGGCTGAGCGAGGGCGTGACGCTGCGCCGGCACGCGCTGCGCAACGCGCTGATCCCGGTCGTGACGATCCTGGGGCTGCAATTCTCGGTGCTGATCGCCGGCGCGATCATCATCGAGAACGTCTTCGCCCTGCCGGGGCTGGGGCGGCTCGTCTTCCAGGCCATCGCCCAGCACGATCTGATCGTGGTCAAGGACCTCGTCATGCTTTTCGCCGGGCTCGCGATCATCGTCAATTTCGCCGTCGAGCTGCTTTACGGCCTGATCGACCCGCGGCTGAGGCAGGCATGAGCGTCGCAGTGGACAAGGCGCCCGGCGGCCGGAAGCGCCGGTGGCTCTCGCCCTCCTTCGCGATCGGAGCGGTGTTGAGCCTCGCCGTCGTGGCGATGGCGCTCGTCTCCTATCTCTGGACGCCGCATTCGCCGACGCAGATGGCGATCCTGAAGCGGCTGCAAGGCCCCTCGGCGGCGAACTGGTTCGGCACCGACCAGTTCGGGCGCGACGTCTTCTCGATGATCATGGTCGGCGCGCGCAATTCGCTGGCGGTGGGGCTCGGCGCCGTCGGCATCGGCATGCTGCAGGGGACCGTGCTCGGCTTGATCGCGGCGGTGAGGCGCGACGGCCTCCTCGACCATGTCATCATGCGGACCGCCGATTTCACCCATGCCTTCCCGGCCGTGCTGACGGCGATCATGATGACCGCCATCGCGGGACCGGGCATGCTCAACGCCGTCGTCGCCATCGGCGTGCTGAACCTGCCCTATTTCGCAAGGCTTGCGCGCGGCGCGGCCCTGCAGGTCTGGACGCAGGATTTCATCCAGGCGGCGCGGGCGGCGGGGCTGACCAGCCGGCAGATCACGCTGCATCATGTCCTGCCCAACATCGCCGGTATCTTGGTGGTGCAGGCGACGATCCAGTTCGCGCTCGCGGTGCTGGCCGAGGCGGGGCTGTCCTATCTCGGGCTGGGCACGCAGCCGCCGAACCCGTCCTGGGGGCGGATGCTCAACGAGGCGCAGACCTTCATGGCGGCGCAGCCCTGGCTTGCGATCTTTCCGGGTGCCGCGATCGCGCTGACCGTGCTGGGGTTCAACCTGCTCGGCGACGGCTTGCGCGACGCCATCGATCCGCGCCTGCGCCGGAGCCGGTGACGAACGAGGCACGCTCATCCCGGGCGGAGCGAAGCGCAGACCCGGGATCCATGCCGGAGCGCGTCAGGATAAGGTTCAGGCATGGATCCCGGATCGGCGCCGCCAAGGCGGCTTGTCCGGGATGACGGCCATCGGGTGGAGAGGGTGAATATGGGAACGAGGGTTTTCCGATGACCGACCTTGCCGATCTGAGCGCGGCCGAACTGCTCGCCGCCTATCGCGGCCGCTCGCTCTCGCCGGTGGAGGTGACGGAGGCCGTCATCGCCCGCATCGCCGCCTGGGAGCCGCAACTCGACGCACTTTGGGCCTACGATCCCGAGGCCGCGCTGGCGCAGGCGAAAGCCTCCGAGATGCGCTGGCGGAAGGGCGAGGCGCTGCCGCTCGACGGCGTACCCGGCACGATCAAGGAGAACATCCGCACCAAGGGCGTCGCCGTGCCGCTCGGCACCGCCGCGACCGAGCTCGTTCCCGCCGCCGACGATGCGCCGCCGGCGGCCAGGCTGCGCGAGGCGGGTCTCGTCATCCTCGCCAAGACCACCATGCCGGATTACGGCATGCTCTCCTCCGGCCTGTCGAGCTTTCACAAGCTGGCGCGCAACCCCTGGGACCTGAGCAGGAACCCCGGCGGCTCCTCGGCCGGCGCCGGAGCGGCGGGGGCGGCCGGCTACGGCCCCTTGCATGTCGGCACCGATATCGGCGGCTCGATCCGCCTGCCGGCCGGCTGGTGCGGGCTCGTCGGTTTGAAGCCGAGCTTCGGGCGCGTGCCGATCGACCCGACCTATTACGGCCGCGTCGCCGGGCCGATGACCCGCACGGTCGAGGACGCCGCGCTGATGATGCGGGAATTGTCGAAGCCCGACCCGCGCGACGGCATGAGCCTGCCGCCGCAGCGGATCGACTGGCTCGCGCTCGATCTCGACCCGAAGGGGCTGCGCATCGGCTTGCAACTCGACGCCGGCATCGGGCTTACGGTCGAGCCGGAGACGAAGGCCGCGATCGAGGCGGCGGCAAAGGCCTTCGCCGATGCCGGCGCCATCGTCGAGCCGGTGGCGCCGCATATCACCCGCGCCATGCTGGACGGGCTCGACGATTTCTGGCGCCAGCGCGCCTGGGTCGATATCGGCGCCTTGCCGGCGGAGAAGCAGGCCAGGGTGCTGCCTTACATCTTCCAATGGGCGGAGGGCGGGAGGAACCTGCCGGGCGAGCGGGTCTATCGCGGCATGAGCCAGATGATGGCGATGCGCGATGCGGCGCTGAAGGCGATCGGGCCCTACGACTTCATCCTCTCGCCGGTCTCGCCGGTGCCGAGCTATCCGGCCGAATGGGCTTCCCCGGTCGACGATCCGGCGAGGCCGTTCGAGCATATCTGCTTCACGGTAGCGGCGAACATGTCGGACCAGCCGGCGATCTCGGTCCATGCCGGGCTGACCGCGGCGGGGCTGCCGATCGGGCTCCAGATCACCGGCCGGCGCTTCGACGATCTCGGCGTGCTGGGGATGGCGCGTTTCTGGGAACGGATGCGCGGCCCGGTCGTCTGGCCGCGCCTTCCCTGATGCATTGACCGAACAGGAGACATGCCGTGGATCTGCAGCTCGAAGGCAAGCGCGCGCTGGTGACCGGCGGCAGCAAGGGCATCGGCCGCGCCATCGCGCGGCAATTGGCGCTGGAAGGCGCCGATGTCGTCATCGCGGCCCGCAGCCGGGACGAGCTGGCGGAGGCGGCCGAGGTCGCGGATATCGTCGCCTTCCTCGCCTCGCCGCGCAGCGTCGCGATCAATGGCGACGCCATCGCCTGCGGCGGCGGCGCGCGCGGGGCGATCCATTACTGAGCCGGGCCGTCAGGCGCCGCGTGCCCGCGGATGGGCGGCGTCATAGGTCGCCATCAGCCTTGCCGAGTCGATGCGGGTGTAGATCTGCGTCGTCGAGAGCGAGGCGTGGCCGAGCAGTTCCTGGATGGCGCGCAGGTCGCCGCCGCGGCCGAGCAGATGCGTGGCGAAGGAATGGCGCAGGCTGTGCGGCGTCGCCGATGAGGGCAGGCCGAGAGCGCCGCGCAGGCCTTCCACCGCGAGCTGGATGATGCGGGCTGAGAGCGGCCCGCCCTTGGCGCCGACGAAGAGCGGGCCTTCGGGCGGCAGCCGCCAGGGGCAGAGCCTGAGATATTCGGCGATGGCCTCGACCACGACGGGCAGCACCGGCACCATGCGCGTCTTGCTACCCTTGCCGATCACCGTCAGCGTCTCTCCGGCGCTTCGCGGTGCCTGGGCGCGGGCGAGCGAGAGCGCTTCCGAGATGCGCAGCCCGCTGCCATAGAGCAGGCCGAGGACGGCGGCGTCGCGGGCGAGGATCCACGGTTCGCGCTCCTCGCCGGCTCGGGTGCCGGCCTGGGTGACGGCGCGGGCCGAGGCGGGCTCGAGCGGGCGCGGCAGGGATTTGCCGAGGCGCGGCCCGCGCGTCGCTGCGAAGGCGGCGGCGCCGAGCTTGCCGTTGCGCTCGCCGAAACGGGCGAAAGAGCGCAAGGCCGCGAGCTGGCGCATCAGCGTGCGGTTGCCGACGCCGTCGCGCCGGCGCCGGCCGAGGAAGGCGCGCAGGTCGACGGGCTTCAGGCCGGCGATGTCGGCGAGGGTGGGGGCGCCGCCGAGATGCTCGGTCAGGAAGGCGGCGAACTGGCCGAGATCGCGGGCATAGGCTTCCAGCGTCTTGGGCGACAGCCGCCGTTCGGCCGAGAGATGGCCGAGCCAGTCGCGCCGGAAGGAGTCGAAATCGGTCATGGCGGTAGGATGACGCTCCTGCCTTAACAGCAGCCGAATCGGTGCTAGACACGGGCGCAGGAAACACGCCGTCATCCCGGACAAGCCGCGCAGGCGGCGCCGATCCGGGATCCATGCCTGGGCCGTTCCGGCGTGGATCCCGGTCGCCCGGGATGACGGGGCAGTATGTGTGGCGATGGCGCAGCTCGATCTGATCGACGACAGGGAAGAGACGGGGCAAGGCGGCACGGTCGACGTGCTGATTCCGCTCGGGCTCGACCAGGCCTATAGCTATGCCGTGCCGCCGGGGCTCGCGCTGGCGCCGGGCGATGTCGTGCAGGTGCCGCTCGGGCCGCGCGAGACGGTCGGGGTGGTCTGGTCCGTCGGCTCCGGGCGGGGCGGCAATCTCAAGAAGGTCACCGGCAAATACGACATGCCGCCGCTCGATCCGGCGCTGCGCAAGCTCGTCGACTGGGTCGCCTGGTACACGCTCGCCGCGAAAGGCTCGGTGCTGGCGCTGGCCCTGCGGCGCCAGCCGGACGACACGCCCGAGCGGCCCAGGCTCGGCGTCAGGCTTGCCGGCCCGCCGCCGGCCCGGATGACGCCGGCCCGCGCAAGAGCCATCGCCGCGGCGGAAGGCGGGCTGCTGATCGCGAAATCGGCTTTGGCCGAGGCGGCCTCGGTCAGCGCGGCGGTGATCGATTCCCTCGTCGACGCCGGGACCTTCGTCGTCGAGCCGCTGCCGCGCGAGGCCGTCGCGGCCTTGCCCGACCCCGCCCATGCGGTGCCGGAGCTGTCGGACGGGCAGGCGGAGGTGGCGCAGGCGCTGGTCGCCTCCGTGCAGGCGAAGACCTATGGCGTCTCGCTGCTCGAAGGCGTCACCGGCTCGGGCAAGACGGAGGTCTATTTCGAGGCCGTGGCGGAGGCGGTCCGGCTCGGCCGCCAGAGCCTGATCCTGATGCCGGAGATCGCGCTGACGGCGCAGTTCATCGACCGTTTCGAGGCCCGTTTCGGGGTGCGTCCGGGGCTCTGGCATTCGGCCGTGACCGGCAGAAAGCGAGAGCGTTTGCAGGCGGCCATCGCCAGCGGCGAGGCCAAGGTGGTGGCGGGCGCCCGCTCGGCGCTGTTCCTGCCCTACAGGGACCTCGGCCTGATCGTCGTCGACGAGGAGCACGAGCCCGCCTACAAGCAGGAGGACGGCGTCGCCTACCACGCCCGCGACATGGCCGTGGTGCGGGGCCGGATCGAGAACGCGCCGGTTGTCTTGGCTTCCGCCACACCCTCGCTCGAAACCCGCGTCAATGCCGAGCGGGGCCGCTACGCTCATCTCAAATTACCCGAGCGTTTCGGCGGGCGCGAACTGCCGAAGCTCGGGCTGGTCGATCTGCGCCGCGACAAGCCGGAGCGCGGGCGCTGGCTCTCGGGCGCGCTGATCAAGGCGATCGAGACCAATCTGGAGGCTGGTGAGCAGTCGCTGCTCTTCCTCAACCGGCGCGGCTATGCGCCGCTGACGCTCTGCCGCGATTGCGGCCACCGCTTCCAGTGCCCGAACTGTACGGCCTGGCTGGTCGACCACCGCTTCCGGCGGGCGCTGGTCTGCCATCATTGCGGCCATGTCGAGCGCCGGCCGCATGAATGCCCGGCCTGCCACAAGCCCGAAAGCCTCGTCGCCTGCGGGCCGGGCGTCGAGCGGCTGGCCGAGGAGGTCGCGACGCTTTTTCCACAGGCGCGCTCGATCGTGCTCTCCAGCGACTTTCCCGGCGGGACCGAGCGGCTGAAGCAGGAATTGATGGCGGTGGCGCAGGGCGAGTTCGACATCGTCATCGGCACGCAGCTCGTCGCCAAGGGCCATAATTTCCCCGGAATGACGCTGGTCGGCGTCGTCGATGCCGATCTCGGCCTGACCTCCGGCGATCCGCGCGCGGCCGAGCGGACCTTCCAGGCGCTCCGGCAGGTGACCGGCCGCGCGGGACGGGGCGAGAAACCGGGCCGCGCCCTGCTTCAGACGCATGACCCGGAGCATCCGGTGCTGAAGGCGCTGGTCTCGGGCGATCCGGAGCGGTTTTATGCCGCAGAGGAGGCCTCGCGCGAGGCCGCGGGATTGCCGCCCTTCGGGCGTCTGGCGGCGCTGATCGTCTCGGCGAACAGCCAGGCCGAGGCCGAGAACCATGCCCGGGCGCTGGCGCGCTGCGCCGAGGCCGGCGAGGGAATCGTCGTGCTGGGGCCGGCGGAAGCGCCGCTGGCGGTGCTGCGCGGGCGCCATCGCATGCGCCTGATCGTCAGGACGGCGCGGGAGGTCAACCTGCAGGATTACCTGCGCGGCTGGCTGAAGCGCGGGCCCAGGGCCAAGGGCTCCGTGCGCGTCGCGGTGGACGTCGATCCGCAGAGCTTTCTCTAGATTCCTTCGGATTGCGGAAAGCCGTGGCAAAATGGCCGCTTACCAAGGCCAATCAGCGATTGCGTGGCCTCCGGCCGCATGCTAGTGCACCGCCACATTTCGGTCGCGAAGTCGTCTTGTCGGCTTTGCGCCTATGATACTCGCAGCGTCGGAACCCTGCACTCCACCTTCGTCCTGAAGGTCGCCGGTGCGGTTCCTTGAAACGAGAGACGGGAAGCGTGGCTGAAGGCGGATCGCAGGGGACATTGGTGTCGGGCGTGGCTCAGCGCTACGCCACCGCTCTGTTCGAGCTGGCTGAGGAGAACGGTGCGATCGACACCGTCGCCGCCGCTCTGGACTCCTTCAACGGCCTGCTCGCCGAGAGCGCCGACCTGACCCGCCTGATCGCGAGCCCGGCCTTCACGGCCGAGGAGCAGGTCGCCGCGGTCAGGGCCGTGCTCGAGAAGGCCGGCATCACCGGCATCGCCGCCAATTTCATCGGCCTCGTCGCCAGCAAGCGCCGCCTCTTCGCGCTGCCGGGCATGATCACGGCCTATAAGCGCCTGGTCGCCGAGGCCAAGGGCATCGTCTCCGCCGAGGTGACGGTCGCCGAGCAGCCCACGGCCAAGCGCGTCGACGAGATCCGCGCGGCGCTGAAGGGTGTCGCCGGCAAGGATGTCGATGTTTCGATCAAGGTCGATCCGGCGCTGATCGGGGGGCTCGTCGTCAAGATGGGCTCCCGCATGGTCGACGCCTCGCTGAAAACCAAGCTCAATTCAATTCGTCTTGCCATGAAAGAGGTCGGCTGATGGACATCCGCCCCGCTGAAATCTCCGCCATCCTGAAGGCCCAGATCTCGAATTTCGGGTCGGAAGCTTCGGTCACCGAAGTCGGCCAGGTTCTCTCCGTCGGTGACGGCATCGCTCGCGTCTACGGTCTCGACAAGGTCCAGGCCGGCGAGATGGTCGAGTTCGAGTCCGGCGTACGCGGCATGGCGCTCAACCTCGAAAGCGACAATGTCGGCGTCGTGATCTTCGGCTCCGACCGCGACATCAAGGAAGGCCAGACCGTCAAGCGCACCGGCGCCATCGTCGACGTTCCGGTCGGCAAGGAGCTGCTCGGCCGCGTCGTCGACGCGCTCGGCAACCCGATCGACGGCAAGGGCCCGATCAAGGCCAAGGAGCGTCGCCGCGTCGACGTCAAGGCACCCGGCATCATTCCGCGCAAGTCGGTGCACGAGCCGATGGCGACCGGCCTCAAGGCGGTCGACGCCCTGATCCCGATCGGCCGCGGCCAGCGCGAGCTGATCATCGGCGACCGCCAGACCGGCAAGACCGCGATCGCGCTCGACACGATCCTGAACCAGCGCCCGCTGAACGTCGAAGGCGCTCCGGAGAGCCAGAAGCTCTACTGCGTCTACGTCGCCGTCGGCCAGAAGCGCTCGACCGTCGCCCAGCTCGTGAAGGTGCTCGAAGAGCGCGGCGCGATGGAGTATTCCATCGTCGTGGCCGCGACCGCTTCGGACCCGGCCCCGATGCAGTTCCTGGCGCCCTTCGCCGGCTGTTCGATGGGCGAGTTCTTCCGCGACAACGGCATGCACGCCGTGATCATCTACGACGACCTCTCCAAGCAGGCCGTCGCCTACCGCCAGATGTCGCTGCTGCTGCGCCGCCCGCCGGGCCGCGAGGCCTATCCGGGCGACGTGTTCTATCTCCACTCTCGCCTGCTGGAGCGCGCGGCGAAGATGGGCGAGGCCGCCGGCCTCGGCTCGCTGACGGCGCTGCCGGTCATCGAGACGCAGGCGAACGACGTCTCCGCCTACATTCCGACCAACGTGATCTCGATCACCGACGGCCAGATCTTCCTGGAGACGGACCTGTTCTACCAGGGCATCCGCCCGGCCGTGAACGTCGGCCTCTCGGTGTCGCGCGTCGGCTCCTCGGCGCAGACCAAGGCGACGAAGAAGGTCGCCGGCAAGATCAAGGGTGAGCTCGCCCAGTATCGCGAGATGGCCGCCTTCGCCCAGTTCGGCTCGGACCTCGACGCGGTGACGCAGCGCCTGCTCAACCGCGGCGCCCGCCTGACCGAGCTCTTGAAGCAGCCGCAGTTCTCGCCGCTGAAGATGGAAGAGCAGGTCGTGGTGATCTATGCCGGCGTCAACGGCTATCTCGACCCGCTGCCGGTCAACAAGGTGCGCGCCTTCGAGGACGGGCTGCTCTCGCTCGTTCGCTCGAAGCATGCCGACCTTCTGAACGAGATCGGCTCGTCGAAGGATCTCTCGGACGCCAATGCGGCGAAGCTGAAGGAGATCGTCGAGGGCTTCGCGAAGTCCTTCGCCTGATCGTCATTGCAGGCGCGGCCGGGCACGAGGCTCCGCCGCGCCGCTTCTCTGGATTGCTTCGCAGCCGCGGCGAACGCGGCTGACGGGTAGGGGATCAAGATCGGATGCCGTCCCTCAAGGACCTACGCAACCGCATCGCCTCGGTGAAGGCGACGCAGAAGATCACCAAGGCCATGCAGATGGTCGCGGCCGCCAAGCTACGCCGCGCGCAGTCGGCCGCCGAGGCCGCGCGTCCCTATGCCGAACGCATGGAGACGGTGCTGGCGAATCTCGCCTCCGGCGTCAGCGGGTCGAGCGCGCCGCGGCTGATCGCCGGCACGGGCGCCGACAAGGTGCATCTGCTGCTGGTGCTGACCGCCGAGCGCGGCCTGTGCGGCGCCTTCAACTCCTCGATCGCGCGGCTGGCCCGCGACAAGGCGCTGGCGCTGAAGGCCGAGGGCAAGACGGTCAAGATCATCTGCGTCGGCAAGAAGGGCTACGACATCCTGCGCCGGCAGTTCGCCAGCGAGATCATCGAGTTCATCGACCTGCGCGAGTTCAAGCAGGTCGGCTTCGTCAATGCCGAGGCGATCGCCCAGAACGTGCTGACCCGTTTCGACAATGGCGAATTCGACGTCGCGACGCTGTTCTTCTCGAAGTTCAAGTCGGTCATCGCCCAGATCCCGACGGCGCAGCGCATCATCCCGGCCGAGATCCCGGAAGGCACGGAGCAGACCGATGCGGTCTACGACTACGAGCCGGACGAGGGCGAGATCCTCGAGACGCTGCTGCCGCGCAACCTGACCGTCCAGATCCTGCGCGGCCTCCTGGAGAACGCCGCTTCCGAGCAGGGCGCGCGGATGTCGGCGATGGATTCCGCCACGCGCAACGCCGGCGAGATGATCAAGAAGCAGACCACGCTCTACAACCGCTCGCGCCAGGCGATGATCACGAAGGAACTGATCGAGATCATCTCCGGGGCGGAAGCGCTCTAACCGCCTCTTCTATACGGCCGGCGGGCCGCTCTCCGCCGGCTGCCGAAACATCCGAATGCGCTAGTCCCGAGGTTCCACCATGGCCAAAGCCGCTACCAAGACCACCAAGAAGACCGCCGACGAGAAGCCCGCCAACACCGGCACCGGCCGCGTTGCCCAGGTCATCGGCGCGGTCGTCGACGTGCAGTTCGACGGCGCCCTGCCGGAGATCCTGAACGCGCTGGAGACCGAGAACCTCGGCAACCGCCTCGTCCTCGAGGTCGCCCAGCATCTCGGCGAGAACACGGTCCGCACCATCGCGATGGACTCCACCGAAGGCCTGGTCCGCGGCCAGTCCGTGACCGACACCGGCGCCCCGATCGCGGTGCCGGTCGGCGACGAGTGCCTCGGCCGGATCATGAACGTCATCGGCGAGCCGGTCGACGAGGCCGGCCCGATCCTGACCACCGCGACCCGCGGCATCCACCAGCCGGCCCCGGCCTATTCGGAGCAGTCGACCGAGGCGCAGATCCTGGTCACCGGCATCAAGGTCGTCGACCTGCTGGCGCCCTACGCCAAGGGCGGCAAGATCGGCCTGTTCGGCGGCGCCGGCGTCGGCAAGACCGTGCTGATCATGGAGCTGATCAACAACGTCGCGAAGGCCCATGGCGGCTACTCGGTGTTCGCCGGCGTCGGCGAGCGCACCCGCGAGGGTAACGACCTCTATCACGAGATGATCGAGTCCAACGTTAACAAGGACCCGAAGGAGAACAACGGCTCGACCGCGGGCTCCAAATGCGCCCTCGTCTACGGCCAGATGAACGAGCCGCCGGGCGCCCGCATGCGCGTCGCCCTCTCGGGCCTGACCGTCGCCGAGCATTTCCGCGACCAGGGCCAGGACGTCCTGTTCTTCGTCGACAACATCTTCCGCTTCACGCAGGCGGGCTCGGAAGTGTCGGCGCTGCTCGGCCGCATCCCCTCGGCGGTGGGCTATCAGCCGACGCTCGCCACCGACATGGGCAATCTGCAGGAGCGCATCACCACCACGACCAAGGGCTCGATCACCTCGGTGCAGGCGATCTACGTGCCGGCCGACGACCTGACCGATCCGGCCCCGGCGACCTCCTTCGCCCACCTGGACGCCACCACCGTGCTCTCGCGCTCGATCGCGGAAAAGGGCATCTATCCGGCGGTCGACCCGCTCGACTCGACCTCGCGCATGCTCTCGGCCGACATCGTCGGCGAGGAGCATTACTCGGTCGCCCGCCAGGTCCAGCAGGTGCTCCAGCGCTACAAGGCGCTGCAGGACATCATCGCGATCCTGGGCATGGACGAGCTCTCGGAAGACGACAAGATGACGGTCGCCCGCGCCCGCAAGATCGAGCGCTTCCTGTCGCAGCCCTTCCACGTCGCGGAGGTCTTCACCGGCTCGCCCGGCAAGCTCGTCTCGCTCGAGGACACGATCAAGGGCTTCAAGGGCCTGGTCGAGGGCAAGTACGACCACCTGCCGGAGGCGGCCTTCTACATGGTCGGCTCGATCGAGGAAGCCGTCGAGAAGGCGCAGCGCCTGGCCGCCGAGGCCGCGTAAGCAACTGCGTCAGCAGTCGTCCCGGGCGGCCGCAGGCCGGCCCGGGATCCATGCCTGAGCATGGAACGTTAGAGGTTCTGGCATGGATCCCGCCGCTCCGCTTCGCTGCGGCCGGGATGACGTCGGAGGAGAGTTAAGGCGATGGCCACCTTCAAGTTCGAACTCGTCTCGCCGGAGCGCATCCTGTTCTCGGGCGACGTCATCAGCGTCATCGTCCCCTCGGTCGAAGGCGAGATGACGGTGCTCGCCGGCCATGCGCCGCTGGTCGCGACGCTCAAGACCGGCATCGTCTTCGTCCAGACGACGGAGAGCAACGGCAAGGAATTCTTCGTCAATGGCGGCCTCGTCGAGGTCAACCAGGCTTCGACGACGATCCTCGCCGAGCAGGGCCGCTTCCTCGAGGACGTCGACACCGCCGTGCTCGACGCCGAGATTCTCACGGTCGAGACCCGCGTCGCGGGCGCGCATAACGACGAGGAGAAGAAGCGCCTGCAGGAGAGCCTGGTGCAGTTGCGCGAGTTCAAGCACGTCTTCGAACAGCGCAAGGCGGCCTGAGCCGCCATCCCGCTTCGGAATGCGAAGGGGCCGCGCGAGCGGCCCTTTTTCGTTGGCCGGGACCGGGGCGATCGAGCGTCATTGCGAGCGCGGCGAAGCAATCCCAGGCGGCAGGGCAGGCGCGTTCAGCCCGGTCCCACCGGATTGCTTCGCCGGCTTCGCTCCTCGCGATGACGGCGCGCCCGGCTTATGGCCGGTCCGGGAGCTGCGTTCAGCGAGGCGCCGCGAAAGCCGCGAAGGCCTGCGCCACCTTCTCGTAGACCGGGCGCTTGAACGGCACGACCAGCCCGGGCATCCCGGCCAGCGGGTGCCAGCGCCATTCGCTGAACTCGGGCGGTTCGTCGCCATTGGGCCTGCCGATATCCATCGCCTCCTCGCTGCCGGTGAAGCGGAAGGCGACCCAGCGCTGGCGCTGGCCGCGGAAGGCGGCGAGCTTGTGCCAGGGGCCGTGATAGGGCGGGAAATCATAGCTCCACCATTCATCGGTCACGGCGAGGAGATCGGCCTGCGTGACGCCGGTCTCCTCCTCCAGCTCGCGCCGTGCGGCCGCGACGACGTCCTCGTCCGGATCGATGCCGCCCTGCGGCATCTGCCATTCGAAGCCGGGCAGGACGATCTCCGGCCCGGCGCTGTGCGAGCGGCCGGCGAAGACCAGCCCCGCGGCGTTGAACAGGGCGATGCCGACATTGGGGCGGTAGGGGAGGCTCATCCGCGCAGCATAGGGCGTGTTCCCGCGCCGCGGAACCGCTTCGTCGGCGCCCGTCGCGACCATGGCTGGCTCAACCGTCCTGCTTCGACAACACGCAGGCGAGCAGGCCGGGAAAGCGGTCCTCGATCTCCTCGCGGCGCAGGGCGTTCATATGCGTCGCGCCCTCGTTGCGCGTGCGGATCAGCCCGGCCTGTCGCAGCACGCGGAAATGATGCGAGACGCTGGATTTCGGGCGGTCGCCTTCGAGCGCCTGGCAGCTCGCTTCTCCCTCGGCCGCGAGCCGGCGGACGACAGCCAGGCGGAACGGGTCGCTCAGAGCGTGAAAGACGTCCTCGAGCGCGATGTCGTCCAGAGCGGGCAGGCGGGCAGGTCGCATAAGGCTAAACTATCACGCGGTTTTGATATTGCCAAACTTCGATAAATATCGAACTATCGAAACATCAAATTCCGGCAATGGAGCCCCGTATGCCCGGCCTGTTCGACCCTTTCAGCCTGAAGAACGTCACCTTGCGCAACCGCATCGTCGTCTCGCCAATGTGCCAGTATTCCGCCGAGGAGGGGCTCGCCAACGCCTGGCACGGCGCGCATCTGGCCGGGCTGGCGCGCGGCGGCTCCGGCCTCGTTGTCATCGAGGCCACCGCGGTCTCGCCGGAAGGGCGGATCACGCCCGGCTGCCTCGGCCTCTGGAACGATGCGCAGGCCGAGGCGCTGGCGCCGATGGTCGCCGGGATGCGCAAGGCCGGGGCGGTCGCCGGCATCCAGATCGGCCATGCCGGGCGCAAGGCCAGCGCCAACCGGCCCTGGGAGGGCGACGATCATATCCCGGCCGGCGATCCGCGCGGTTGGGAGCCGATCGCGCCCTCAGCGATCGCCCAGGGCGGCAACCTGCCGCGGCTGCCGCGGGCGATGACGCAGGCCGATATCGACCGCGTCCGCGCCGATTTCGTCGCGGCGGCCGAGCGCGCCCGCGAGATCGGCATCGAGTGGCTGAAGCTGCATTTCGCCCATGGCTATCTGGCGCAGAGCTTCCTGTCGCGCCACGCCAACCGGCGCGAGGATGCCTATGGCGGCAGCTTCGAGAACCGCAGCCGCTTCCTGATCGAGACGCTGGCGGCCGTGCGCGAGGTCTGGCCGGAGGATCGCCCGCTTTCGGCTCGTCTCGGTGTCATCGAGTATGACGGCCATGACGAGGAGACGCTGGCCGAGGCGATCGCGCTGGTGAAGCGCTTCAAGGCCGAGGGGCTGGACCTGATCGATGTCAGCCTCGGCTTCTCGACCAACGAGGCGAAGATCCCGTGGGGCCCGGCTTTCCTGGCGCCGGTGGCGGAGCGGGTGCGGCGCGAAAGCGGGCTGCCGACCACCACGAGCTGGTACATCAGCCGGCCCGAGCAGGCCGACGCGCTGCTGCGCGAGGGCAAGCTCGACCTCGTCTCGCTCGGCCGGCCGCTGCTGGCCGACCCGCACTGGCCCTATGCCGCCGCGCAGGCCCTCGGCGTCGAGAACCCGGCCTGGAAGACCCTGCCGGCGCCCTACGCCCATTGGCTGGCGCGCTATCGCGCGGCCTGAGGCGGAGGGCCGCGAGGCCCTTCGTCCTTACTCGCCCATCGCGATCAGGCTGGCGTTGCCGCCAGCGGCGGCGGTGTTGACCGTCACCGTCTGCTCGGTGGCGAAGCGCGCCAGGTAGTGCGGGCCGCCGGCCTTCGGGCCGGTGCCCGAGAGCCCATGACCGCCGAAGGGCTGCACGCCGACCACGGCGCCGATGATGTTGCGGTTGACATAGACATTCCCGGTCGAGAGCCGTTCGACGACGCGCTCGACCGTGGCCTCGATGCGGGAATGCACGCCGAGCGTCAGCCCGTAGCCGGTGGCGTCGATCGCGTCGATCACCTTGTCGAGCTCGCCCGCCTTCCAGCGCACGACATGCAGGATCGGGCCGAAATGCTCCGCCGCGAGGTCCCCCACCTTGTCGAGCCGGACGATGTGCGGCGCGACATAGGTGCCGCCGAGATCGGGCGTCTGCCCGGCCCAGGCGACGCGGCCCTGCGCCTGCATCGCGGCGATATGGGCGTCGAGGCGCTGCCGGGCGGCTGCGTCGATCACCGGGCCGATATGGGTGTCGAGAAGGCGCGGATCGCCGAGCTTCAATTCCCTGGTGGCCCCCTCGATCATCTCGATCATCTTGTCGGCGACGTCGTCCTGCACCGCCAGCAGGCGCAGGGCCGAGCAGCGCTGCCCGGCCGAGCGGAAGGCCGACATCACGACGTCGTCGCTGACCTGCTCGGGCAGGGCGGTGGCGTCGACGATCATGGCGTTGAGACCGCCGGTCTCGGCGATCAGCGGCACGATCGGCCCGTCCTTGGCGGCGAGCGCGCGGTTGATGCCGCGGGCGGTCGCGGTCGAGCCGGTGAAGGCGACGCCGGCCACGTCGGGATGCGCGACCAGCGCGGCGCCGGGCTCGGTTCCGCCCGGCACCAGATGCAGGGCCGTGACCGGCACGCCGGCCTCGTGCAGGATCCGGATGGCCAGGGCGGCGATCAGCGGCGTCTGCGGCGCCGGCTTGGCGACGACGCTGTTGCCGGCGACGAGCGCGGCGACGACCTGCCCGGCGAAGATCGCGAGCGGGAAGTTCCAGGGCGCGATGCAGACGAAGGCGCCCCGGCCGCGCAGCACCAGCCGGTTCTCCTCGCCGGTCGGGCCGGGAAGGCTGAGCGGCGCGGCGAAATGCGCCTCGGCCTGCGCCGCGTAGTAGCGGCAGAAATCGACCGCCTCGCGCACCTCGGAGATGGCGTCGTCGATGGTCTTGCCGGCCTCGGCCTGCAGCAGCGCGATCAGCAGGCCGCGGCGCGCCTCCATGAGGTCGGCGGCCTTGCGCAGGGCGGCGGCCCGGATGCGGGCGGGCGTCTCGCTCCAGGCGCGGAAACCCTTCGCCGCGGCGGCCATGGCCCGCCCGGCCGTCGCCGCATCGGCCTCGATCACCGTGCCGAGCGGCTTGCCGTCGATGGGGGAACGGACCTCGCGGGCGCTGCCCGGCTGCGGCTTGCCGTCGATCAGCGGCGCAGCGTCGGGGAAGGCGCCGGCGGCCGCGATCTCGCGCAGCAGCGCGTCGAGGCTTTCCTCATGGCCGAGCTCGGTGCCGGCCGAGTTCTTGCGCGAGGGGCCGTAGAGGTCGGCCGGCAGCGGGATGCGGCGATGGCGCGCGGCGCTGGCCGAGCCGATGATGTCGGCGGGAGGCAGCAGAAGCTGCGAGACCGGCACCTCGGGGTCGCCCGAGGCGCTGACGAAGGAGGAATTGGCGCCGTTCTCGAGCAGCCGGCGCACCAGATAGGCGAGCAGGTCCTGATGGCCGCCGACCGGGGCATAGGTCCGGCAGGCATAGCCCTCGTTCTCGCGCAGCAGCTTCTCGTAGAGCGCCTCGCCCATGCCGTGCAGGCGCTGGAACTCGAACCCCTCGGCGTTGCCGGCCATCTCGGCCACGGTCGCGACGGTGAGCGCGTTGTGGGTCGCGAATTGCGGGATGATGCGGGGGCGCAGCTTCAGGAGCTGGGCGGCGCAGGCCTCGTAGTTGAGGTCGGTCATCGCCTTGCGGGTGAAGACCGGATAGTCGGGCAGGCCGCGCTCCTGGGCGCGCTTCAGCTCGGTGTCCCAATAGGCGCCCTTGACCAGCCGCACCATCATGCGGCGGTCATGCAGCTCCGCCAGCCGGCCGATATGCTCGATCACCGCCGAGGCCCGCTTCTGATAGGCCTGGATGGCGAGGCCGAAACCGTCCCAGCCGGCGAGCGAGGGGTCGGCGAAGACGGCGTCGATCACGTCGAGCGAGAGCTCGAGCCGGTCGGCCTCCTCGGCGTCGATGGTGAAGTTGAGGTCGTAGCCCTTGGCCTGGCGGGCGAGCGCGATCACCTTCGGCACCAGCTCGGCCATGACGCGCGCGTGGCTCGTCGCCTCGTAGCGCGGATGCAGCGCCGAGAGCTTGACCGAGATACCCGGGCGGTTGGGCAGCCGGTCGTTGCCGGCCGAGCGGCCGATCGCGTCGATCGCGCCGGTGTAGGAGGCGAAATAGCGCTCGGCGTCTCCTTGCGTCCGGGCGCCTTCGCCGAGCATGTCGAAGGAATAGCGGTAGAGCTTGCCGCTGCCGGTACGGGCGCGCTTCAGCGCCTCCTCGATGGTCTGGCCGAGGACGAAATGATTGCCCATGACCCGCATCGCCTGGCGCGTCGCGGTGCGCACGGTCGGCACGCCGAGGCGCTTGGCGAGGCTGCCGACGATGCCCGTCGGCGTCTCGCCCGGCTGGATCACCCGGGCGGTGATGCCGAGCGCCCAGGCCGAGGCCGAGACCAGGAAGGCGTCCGATTTCGATTCATGGTTGGCGAAGTCGCCCTGGCCGAGCTTGTCCTCGATCAGCCGGTCGGCGGTGACGGCGTCGGGCACGCGCAGCAGCGCCTCGGCCAGCACCATCAGCGCCAGGCCCTCCTTGGTCGAGAGCGAATATTCGCGCAGCAGTTCCTCGATGCCGCCCAGCCCCACCTTGCGGGTGCGGATCGCCTCGATCAGCCCGGTGGCGCGGGCGTCGATCCGGGCCTTGGCCGCCGGGTCGCGCCGGGCGCCGGTGAGCAGGCGCCCGGCGATGGCGCCGTCATCCTCGGCATAGGGCGCGCGGAAGGGCGGGAGGGCGGAGGGGGCCATGAAACGACTCCGGGCGGAACGGGCGGGAACATCTGAAGGATGAGGTCCATCTGACCGCATATCAATTGGCATTTAACGGTGATTGACCGTATCAATCTCTAAATAAATCCCAATCGGCAGAGATTGATCATGCTGGACCGTACCGACCGCCGCATCCTCTCGCTGCTTCAGGCCGACGGCCGGATCGCGGGGGTCGAGCTCGCCGAGAAGGTCGGGCTGTCCCCGACGGCCACGGGCGAGCGGCTGAAGCGGCTTTCGCGGGACGGCTACATCACCGGCTATCGCGCCACGCTCGACCCGGTGAGGCTCGGGCTCCATCTGCTCGTCTTCGTCGAGGTCTATCTCGACAAGACGACGCCGGACGCCTTCGAGCGCTTCGCCGCGGCGGTGAAACGCGCGCCGGAAGTGCTCGAATGTCACATGGTGGCAGGCGGCTTCGACTATCTGGTCAAGACGCGCGTCGCCGATATGAACGCCTATCGCCGCTTCCTCGGCGAGGTGCTGCTCGCCCTGCCGGCGGTGCGCGAGACCCGCACCTATGCGGTGATGGAGGAGGTCAAGACCGACGGGGCGCTCCCGCTCTGACGGCGCGGCAGAAAAATGCGATGATGTTGACGTGATTTCAACGTGTTGTGGTGTCATCTGTTTGGGTCGACACTAAAGGCGGGGAAGGCGGGGCTGAGGCCGGCGCCGGTCGGGAGTTTCCGAGGTTCAGATGAGGGTCCTTTCGCGTCGCGCGCCCCTGTCGTTTTCGCGCCGCAGCTTCATGCTGGGAGGGGCTCTGGCGGTTTCCGCGGCCGCGACGCGCCCGGCGGCGGCCGCGATGCCGATCCGCTTCCTGCTGGACTGGCGCATCGAGGGGCCGACGGCGCCGCTGCTCGCCGCCCAGGAGAGGGGCTATTTCCGCGATGAGGGGCTGGATGTCGTCTTCGATGTCGTGGGCGGGCCGCGCCAGGCCGTCGTCCAGTTGGCCTCGGGCGATTTCGACGCGGCCCTCGCCGACGTCAATGCGCTGATCCGGTTCCGGGACGCCAATCCGGGGCAGGACGCGCAGGCGGTGATGATGCTCCACGACCGGCCCGCCTTCGCGGTGATCGGCCGCCGCAGCCGCGGGATCACGCCCGAGCCGGCCGGGCTCGAGGGCCGCAAGCTCGGCGCGCCGGCCGCCGACGCCGCCTTCGCGCAATGGCCGGTCTTCAGCAGGATCAACCAGATCGATACCGGCAAGGTGAAGCTGGAGAATATCGGCTTTCCGGTGCGGGAGCCTATGCTGGCCTCGGGCGAGGTCGACGCCTTCTTCGGCTTCGGTCCGTCCTCGCTCCCGAGCCTGAAGGCGCGCGGCGTGCCGGCGGACGACATCGTGGTGATGACCATGGCCGAGCACGGCCTCCTGCTCTACGGCAACGCCGTGATCGCCTCGGCCAGGCTCGCGGCGCAGGAGCCGGGCGCGGTGCGCGGGCTGCTGCGGGCGATCCTGCGCGGCATCCGCGACGTCGCCGCCAATCCCGGTTTCGGCACGCAGCTCGTGGCGCAGCGCGCCGAGAACGTCCAGCCGGAGGTCGAGCGCGAGCGCTTGGCGCTGACGCTGGAGCAGAACATGCTGACGCCCTATGTCCGGCAGCATGGCCTCGGCGGTGTCGATCCGGCGCGCTGGGCGCAGGCGCTCGACCAGATCGCCCTGGCGCAGCCCTTCAAGGACCGGGGCCGCGCCGCGGACAGCTTCAGCGACGCCTATCTGCCGGCGCGGGCGGACAGGCTGTTCTGAGGGGGGTGCGCCCGGCGCAGGCCGGCCTTTCCCTTCCGGTGATGACAGGAGGAGGCCGGCTGCCTATCGTGCGGCGCCTTTTCACCGGATTCCGGTTCGTTGCATCTGCCTGACCTGCCAGACTATGCCCGCCTCCGCGATGCCTTCCGGTGGCGGCTGCCCGAACGCTACAACATCGCCGTCGATGTCTGCGACCGCTGGGCCGCGATCGACCCGGAGCGGCCGGCGATCATCGAGGTGTCGCCGGGCTGGCAGGTCTCGCCGGTCAGCTTCGGCTGGCTGAGGGAGCATTCCAACCGGCTCGCCAACGCCTTGCGGGCGCGGGGCCTCCAGCGCGGCGACCGGCTCGCCATCCTGCTGCCGCAGGGCCGGGCGGTGCTCACCGCCCATCTCGCCGCCTACAAGCTCGGCGCGGTCGCGGTGCCGCTGGCGGCGCTGTTCGGCGTCGACGCGCTGGCCTACCGGCTGGCGGATTCGGGCGCCAGGGCCGTGGTGACCGACGCGGCCGGCCTCGCCAAGCTGCGCCAGATCGCGCAGGATCTGCCGGATCTCGTTCTGCGGATCTCCACCGACGGGCCGGAGGACGGCGCGGAAGGCTGGGACGATCTCCTCGCCGGGGCCGGCCCGGATTTCACGCCGGTCGATACCGCGCCCGACGATCCGGCGCTGATGATCTATACCTCCGGCACCACCGGCAATCCGAAGGGGGCGCTGCACGGCCACCGCGTGCTGCCCGGCCATCTGCCGGGCGTGCAGATGCCGCATGAATTCATGCCGCAGCCGGGCGACCGCGCCTGGACGCCGGCCGACTGGGCCTGGGCCGGCGGCCTGCTCAACATGCTGCTGCCGGCGCTGCATTTCGGCGTGGCGGTGGTGGCGCGGCCGGCGACCCGCTTCGTGCCGGACGAGGCCTACAGGCTGATGCAGGACCTCTCGATCCGCAACGCCTTCGTGCCGCCGACGGCGCTCAGGATGCTGCGCGGCGCCGGCAGCCCGCAAGGGCGGTTCCGGCTGAACATCCGGACCGTGGCGGCCGCCGGCGAGACGCTCGGCGCCGAGACGCTGGAATGGGGGCGCGAGGCGCTCGGCCTCACCATCAACGAGGCCTATGGCCAGACCGAGTGCAACCTGGTGCTGGCGTCGAGCGCGGCGCTCGGCGTCGTCCGGCCGGGCACGATCGGCAAGGCGGTGCCGGGCCACGATGTCGCGATCATCCGGCCCGACGGCTCGGTCTGCGCGTGCGGTGAGCAGGGTCAGATCGCGGTGCGCCGCCCCGACCCGGTGATGTTTCTCGGCTACTGGAACAATCCCGCCGCCACCGCGGCGAAGTTCGTCGGCGACTGGATGACCACCGGCGACGAGGGCGTGCAGGACGAGGACGGCTATGTCCGCTTCGTCGGCCGCGACGACGACGTCATCACCTCCTCCGGCTACCGTATCGGGCCGGGCGAGATCGAGGACTGCCTGCTCGGGCACCCGGCGGTGGCGCTGGCGGCGGCGGTCGGCAAGCCCGACAGGCTGCGCACCGAGATCGTCAAGGCCTTCGTCGTGCTGAAGCCCGGCCATGCCGGCTCGCCGGCGCTGGCCTCGGAGCTGCAGAGCTATGTCCGCGCGCGCCTCTCGGCGCATGAATATCCACGTGAGATCGCCTTCTGCGCGGAGCTGCCGATGACCACCACCGGCAAGGTCGTCCGCCGGCTGCTGCGCGCGCAGGCCTAGAGCCTCGGCCCGGAAAGCGGCGCGCCGTTTTCGGACAAAGCCGATGCAAGATCAAAGATCCAGGCCGGCTCGCGGGCTCAGGCCCGGGCGTGGCGCTTCTCGCCTGCGCCTTCGCCATCCTGCTGGCCGAGGAAGGCCGCCCAGAGGCGCTGCACCGTCTCCTCGGCGACGTCCTTGACGATCAGCACGAGGCGCGAGCGCCGATCGTCGCTCGGCCAGGCCTCGAGCCGGATCGGCGGATGCAGGATCTGCTGCACGGCATGGACCAGGAGCGGCCGCTCCGGCTGGTCGGCGAGCCGGACCAGCCCCTTGAGCCGCAGCAGGCGCGGGCCGTGGATCGAGCGCAGCAGCGTCCAGAACAGGTCGAAGGTCTGCTGCCCCACCGGCTGCTCGGCCGTTAGGACGAAGGCGCGGATCGAGGCGTCGTGGCGGTTGACGTCGTGCGGATCCTGGTCGTGACGATGCCCGTGGTCGTGCCCGTGGCCGTGATGATGGCCATGGTGATGGTCGTGGCCATGATGATGACGGTCGGGAAGGGCGTCCTCGGCCAGCCAGTGCCGCAAGGCCTCCGGCCGCTTGGCCAGATCGTAGAGGCCGGCGCCGAGCAGGGCCGCGGCGGGCGCGTCGGCCGGGAGCAGGGCGATGCCGGGATTCAGGGTCTGCAGGCGCGCGCGCAGTGCGGCGACCTCGACCGGCGCCGCGATGTCGGTCTTGGTCAGGACGAGCCGGTCGGCGGCGACGACCTGCCGGCGCGCCTCCTCATGGGCATCCAGCGTCGCCATGCCGTTGACCGCGTCGACCAGGGTGACGACGCCGTCGAGCCGGAAGCGCAGGGCGAGATAGGGGTGGTTGATCAGGACGTTGAGGATCGGCGCCGGATCGGCGAGGCCGGTGGTCTCGATGACGAGGCGGGAGAAGGCGCCGATGCGGCCATTGTCGCGCCGGCGCAGCAGGTCTTCGAGCGTGACGATGAGGTCGTCGCGGATGGTGCAGCAGAGGCAGCCGGATTCGAGGAGGATCATGTTCTCCTCGACGCCCTCGACCATCAGATGGTCGAGCCCGACCTCGCCGAACTCGTTGACCAGAACCACCGTGTCGGCGAGCGCAGGGTCCTTCAGCAGGCGGTTGAGCAGCGTCGTCTTGCCGGCGCCGAGAAAGCCGGTGAGCAGGGTCAGCGGAACGGGGGCGGGGCGGGCGGGATCGCCGGTCATCGCGTTTCACCAGGCTTCAGGCCGGCACGGGACGCCGCCTCGTTTGTTCTAGTATTACATTAGCGACCAGCGCCGCGATGACAAGGGCGCCGCCGGCATATTGCAGCGCGCCCAGCCGCTCGCCGAGGAGGACGGCCGCGATCGCGACGGCGACGATCGGCTCGGCGCAGAAGGCGAGGCCGGCCGGGCCGGGCGCGATCCGCGCCAGCGCCAGGATCTGCAGAACGAAGCCGACCAGGTAGCCGCCATAGGTGACGGCGACCGCGATCGGCGCCAGCAGGAAGGCCTGGGGCGGCAGGAAGCCGCCGGTCAGCGCCACGATGGCGAGCGCCACCGGCAGGATCACGACATGCGACCAGAACAGCTTCGGCATGGTCGCGATCGGGGCGCAGGCGGCTGCGGCGAAGAACTGGGCCGTCGCGGCGAGGCTGGCAAGGGCGGCGAGGCATAGCCCGCGCGGGTCGAGCCCGTGCAGGTCCGGCCCCACCACCAGCGCGATCCCGAGGAAGGCGACGAGCGCGACGGCGAGCCTGTCGGCGCGGAACGGGGCGGGCGTCAGCAGCGGCTCCGCCAGGACGATGAGGACGGGATAGGTGTAGAAGATCACCGCCGCGACCGAGACCGGCACGAAGGAGACCGAGGAGAGATAGGCCGTGCCGACCAGGGCCGTGGCGAGGCCGAAGAGCGCGACCGGCCGGCGCTCGCTCCTCAACAGGCCGAGAGGCGCCGCCGCGGCCAGCGCCGCCGCGCCGACGAGCACGAGCATGATCAAGACGCGGTAGAACACCAGCAGGGCGCCGCCGAGGCCGGCCGCGCCGGCGATCTGCGCGCTGACGATGTTGGTGCCGAGGGCCGCGGCCGAGGCGAAGGCGAGAAGCAGGCCCTGGCCTTCCTTCGATGCTCCCCCGCTCAATCCGGCCCCCCGACCGTCTTCAGGCGTCGCCGCCGAGCCTGGCCTTGGCTTTCGCCGCCGGCCGGGGCTTCACGCCCGCCTCGGCGGGCTTCGGCCGCGCCGGCGGCATCTTGATCGCCTTCGCCGGCTGGGCCTTCGCGGCGGGCCTTTGCGGCCTGATCCCGGCGGCCGAGCCGGGGCGGAGGCTCGCCGCCGTCGCCTTGCTGCCGGCCTGGACCGCGCCCTGCAGGCGCAGCGGCCCGGATTCGAAGGCGTCACTCGATGGCTGAACCGGCGCATTGGCCGGGGCGAAGGCATTGGTTCCGCGCGGAATCGCCCCATTCGCAGAAGCCGTGCGCGGCACCGCGCCGCCGCCGAGCCCGGCGGCGACGGGCGCTCCCGGCTCGATCGCCGGAGGGGTTCCGCGGGCGACCCGGGAGGCGGGCTGCGCCGTGACGTTGGCGGCGAGCGGGGCGGTGGCCGAGCCGGCGGTGCGGCCGAAGGCGACCGGGACGGGGACCGTCTGGGCGCGCGGGCCGAGCACGACCCGGCCGCGTGGCGAGCGCGTGGCGACGGGGCCGGCCGACTGGGTCGCGAAGGTGGCGAAGCGGCCGCCGTCGGAGTCGTTGGCGCTGGCGGCGAGATTGCCGGAGATCGGGCCGTTGGAATCGGCGTCGTCGGCCAGCGCCACGCCGCCGCCGCGATGGCGGACGTCGTCGCAGATATTCGGGGCGCGGGTGCCGCTCGCCGGCAGCGAGGCCAGGTTGGTGCCCATGCCGCCCCAGCGGCTGAAGCCTTCGTCGAGAAGCTGCGCCGCCTTGACCGTGCGTTCCGTGCCCGAGAGCGAGCCGAGAACGACGGCGATCAGCGTGCGCCCGCCGCGGGTGGCCGTCGCCACGACGTTGAAGCCGGAGGCGCAGGTGAAGCCGGTCTTCATGCCGCCGATGCCGGAATAGCGACCGACGAGGCCGTTGGTGTTGTGGATGACCTGCTTGCCGAGTTGCACGGCCGAGGTGTTCCAGTAATCGGAATATTCCGGGAAGTCGTGCATCAGCGCCATGGCGAGCACGGCGAGGTCGCGGGCCGAGACCTGCTGGTCGGGATTGTCCCAGCCATTCGGGTTCATGAAGCGGGTGTCGCGCATGCCGAGCCGCTGGGCTTCGGCATTCATCATGCCGACGAAGCTCGGCACGTCGCCGCCGACGCCCTCGGCCACGACATAGGCGATGTCGTTGGCCGACTTGACCATCATGATGCGCAGCGCGTTGTCGAGCGTGATCTCCTGGCCGGGCTTGATATAGACCTTCACGCGCGGCTGGCTGGCGGCGAGCTTCGAGGCGGGGATGGCGGTCTCGAGGCCGATGCGGCCCTCGCGCACCGCCTTCAGCGCCAGGTAGATCGTCATCATCTTGGCGGTGGAGGCCGGCCGCCAGGCCTGGGTGGCGTTCTCGGCGGACAGCACCTCGCCGCTGGAGGCGTCGACGACGAGGCTCGCTCCCGCGAAAGCCGGCGCCGTGAAGGCGAGGCCGAGGGCGAGGGTGGCGGCGAGGCGGGATGCGATCATCGGCGGGTCTTGAACCTGTCTGGTCTTGAACGGAGCTTGGCAGGGCGGCGGCGCTGGGTTCAACGCGACGCATGCGGCATTTTCGAGACGACGGGCGCAAATCCCGCCCAAGAACTCATAGCTGCAATGGATACCTGCATGCATACCTACCCCCAGCGCAGCGATTTGCCTAGCCGCCCGTGTCGGTCCAGAAGCGGTGACGCATTCCTCTTTCGGGGCTCACCGGCGTGGCTATCGGCTTTCTCTGGATACCGGCGACGATCCTCGCCTCGCTGCTGCAGACGGCGCGCAACCTGGCGCAGCGCTCGCTGACCAACGTCATCGGCGTCGTCGGGGCGACGCAGGTGCGCTTCCTGTTCGGGCTGCCCTTCGCGATCCTCTTCCTCGCCGCCGCCTGCCTCGGCCTGCAGCGGCTGCCGCCGGCGATCGGCCCGGCCTCGCTCGGCTACACGGCTTGGGGCGCGCTGGCGCAGATCGCCGCGACGGCGCTGATGCTGGCGACGATGCGCGAGCGCTCCTTCGCCGTCACCACCGCCTATACCAAGACCGAGCCGGTGCAGGTGGCGCTGTTCGGCGCGGCGCTGCTCGGCGACGCGCTGACGCCATGGAAATTCGTCGCGATCGCGATCGCCACCGCCGGCGTCATCGTCGTCTCCTGGAAGCCGGGGGAGAAGCTGACCCGCGCCGGCCTGCGCCCGGCGGTGCTCGGCATCGTCTCGGGCGCCTTCTTCGCCCTGTCCGCAATCGGTTTCCGCGGTGGCATCCAGGCGCTGCCGGAAGGCGGCTTCCTGATCCGCGCCTCGACCATCCTGGTGCTCGGCCTCGGGCTCCAGACGGTGCTGCTGGTGGCGTACATGCTCATCGCCGACCGGCCGGCGCTGGTCCTCAGCCTGAAGAGCTGGCGCCGCTCGCTCTCGGCCGGCTTCCTCGGGGCGGCGGCCTCGCAGTTCTGGTTCATCGGCTTCTCACTCACCAGCGCCGCCAATGTCCGCACGCTCGGCCTGATCGAGGTGCCGCTGGCGCAGATCGCCTCGCGCAAGCTGTTCGCCGAGGGCACCAGCCGGCGCGAGCTCTTCGGCATGGCGATGATCGTCGGCGGCGTCGGCCTGCTGCTCTCGATCTCGCTGGCGTGAGCGGGCGCGTTGCGGGCCGGCCTGCGGACGGTTAGTGCTGGGAAGAGGAGACCGTCAGCCGATCCGCGCACGCCGAGCATGCACGGATACCGGCTTGCGGGATCGCGCAGCGCTGCCAAGATGACGTGTAGCTGCACAGTAAGGGAGAATTCGCCATGAGCGCTGCCATCGTCGGCTGGGCCCACACGCCGTTCGGCAAGCAGGACGCCGAAACCGTCGAGAGCCTCATCGTCCGCGTCGCGACCGACGCGCTGGTCGATGCCGGGATCACCGCCGACCAGGTCGACGAGATCGTGCTCGGCCACTACAATGCCGGCTTCTCGGCGCAGGACTTCACCGCCTCGCTGGTGCTGCAGGCGGACCCGGCGCTGCGCTTCAAGCCGACAACCCGCGTCGAGAACGCCTGCGCCACCGGCTCGGCCGCGGTGCATCAGGGCGTCAAGGCGATCAAGGCCGGCGGCGCAAAGATCGTGCTCGTGGTCGGCGTCGAGCAGATGACCAAGACGCCGGGGCCGGAGATCGGCAAATATCTGCTGAAGGCTTCCTATCTGCCGGAGGACGGCGAGACCCAGGGCGGCTTCGCCGGCGTCTTCGGCAAGATCGCGGCGGCCTATTTCCAGCGCCATGGCGACCAGTCCGACGCGCTCGCGATGATCGCGGCGAAGAACCACAAGAACGGCGTCGAGAACCCCTATGCCCAGATGCGCAAGGATCTCGGCTACGCCTTCTGCCGCGAGGAGAGCGAGAAGAACCCCTATGTCGCCGGACCGCTGAAGCGCACCGACTGCTCGCTGGTCTCCGACGGCGCCGCCGCCATCGTGCTGGCCGACGAGGCGACGGCGCTGGAGATGCGCCGCGCCGTCGGTTTCCGCGGCATGGCCCATGTCCAGGACTTCCTGCCGATGTCGAAGCGCGACATCCTGAAGTTCGAGGGCGGCGCGCTGGCCTGGCAGAAGGCGCTGGCGGAGGCCGGCGTGACGCTCGACGACCTCTCCTTCGTCGAGACGCATGACTGCTTCACCATCGCCGAGCTGATCGAATACGAGGCGATGGGGCTGACCAAGGAAGGCGAGGGCGCCCGCGCCATCAAGGAGGGCTGGACGCAGAAGGACGGCAAGCTGCCGGTCAACGTCTCGGGCGGCCTCAAGGCCAAGGGCCATCCGATCGGCGCCACCGGCGTCTCGATGCATGTGCTCTCCGCCATGCAGCTCACCGGCGAGGCGCCGGAGGGCATGCAGCTCGCGGAGCCGCGGCTCGGCGGCATCTTCAACATGGGCGGGGCGGCGGTCGCGAACTACGTCTCCGTGCTCGAACGCATCAAGTGAGGCGCGTCTCCCCGGCCGGCGGCGCGCGGGAAGCGCGCCTGCCGAGCGGGACTTCGCCGGAAGGCCGGCCGCCAGGCGGGGGCGCCCGGCCGTGACGAGCTTCGCCATCCTCCTGCTCGCCTATACGCTGAGCCAGTTCTTCCGGGCTTTCCTCGCCGTGATCTCGGGCGATCTCACGCGGGATCTCGGGCTCGATCAGGGGCAGCTCGGCAGCCTCCAGGCCGCCTGGCTGGTCGCCTTCGCTCTCTCGCAATTCCCGGTCGGCTACGCGCTCGACCGGATCGGGCCGCGGCGGACGCTGGCCGGCTTCCTGCTCGTGGCCGTCACGGGGACGGTCGTCTTCGGCCTGTCGCGCAACTATGCCGCCGCGCTGGCGGCCCTGGCGCTGATCGGGGTCGGCTGCGCGCCGATCCTGATGGCGGGCTTCTATCTCGCCGCGCGGCTCTATTCGCCCCGGCATTTCGCGACGATGTCGTCCTTCCTGATCGGATTCGGCTCGATCGGCGATCCGCTGAGCGGCGCGCCGCTGGCCTATTTCCTCGCCGCCTATGGCTGGCGCGCTACCGTCTTCGGGCTCGCCGGGATCGTGGCGCTGACCGCCCTGCTGGTGGTGCTGCTGCTGAAGGACCCGCCGCCGCTGCCCGGAGCGCCGCAGCGGCCGACCTCCCTGCTGGGTGGGATCTGGCAGATGGTGACGAAGCGGCCGCTCTGGTTGATCTTCCCCTTCACCTTCGTGAGCTACGGCGTCGCGATCTCGATGCGCGGCCTGTGGATCGCCCCCTATCTCCAGACGGTGCACGGCTTCGGCCTCGCCGCGACGAGCTATGCCGCGATGGCCATGGGCAGCGCCATGGCGCTGGGTGCGCTGCTGGTGCTGCCGCTGCATGGGCGGCTCGGCGCGAAGCCGACCGTCGTCGCCTTCGCGGTGGCGGTCGCCGCGGCCTTCTTCGCGCTGGCCCTGTGGGGAGCGGCATCGTCCCGCCTCGCCATCGGCCTGTTCCTGGTCATCGGCCTGTTCGGCGTCACCTATGCGGTCGTGATGGCGCATGCGCGCGCCTTCATGTCGCCGCGCGAGATCGGCCGGGGCGTGACCTTCATGAATTTCGTCTTCATGGGCGGGGCGGGGGTGATGCAATGGCTGTCGGGGCGCTTGGTGAACGCCCTCGACCGGCAGGGATTCGACGCGCCGGCGACCTATGGCTGGCTGTTCGTCTTCATGGGCCTGGCGCTCGCCGCGACGCTGGCCGTCTACGCCGCCTCCTCGCCGGAGCCGAAGCCCGCCGCCGCCCCGGCACCATAGTTCCTGCGATCGCGCCGGCCTGCCGCCGGAACGGCGCTCAGCCCTCCTCCGGCGCCCTGGCGGCGATGGCGAGCGCATGGACCCGCTCCGCCAGCTCGTCCGCCAGCGCCGCGTTGACCAGGCGGTGGCGCTCGAGGCGAGTCTTGCCTCGGAAGGCCTCCGACACGATATTGACCCGGAAGTGAGTCTCCCCGCCCTCGCGCCAGCCGCCATGGCCGTGATGCTGGTGCGATTCGTCGATCACCTGCAGCCTCTGTGGCGCGAAGGCCGCATTCAGCTTCAGCGTGATCCTGTCAGCCATCGTGGTCATGATCGTGCCACCGTTGCGATGATCCCTGCGGCCGGCCTGTGCATGTTGCGTTGCACTTGCCGGCCCGTCTTCCGCGTCTCATAACCATTCGACGATGAACATCAACTCGCGCCTTTTCGACCGCATCAGGATCGGCTCTTCCGATGCGGAAGCGGTCGTCGACAGCGACGCGCCCCGCTGCGACCGTCCCGGCTGCATGCGGGCCGGCGAATTCCGCGCGCCCAAGGGGCGTGGCCGGGAGGGGCAGTTCTTCCGCTTCTGCATGGACCATGTGAAGGAATACAACGCCTCCTACAATTACTTCGCCGGCATGGACGACGATGCGCTCGCCGCCTACCAGAAGCAGGAGGAGATCGGCCACCGCCCGACCTGGAAGCTCGGCGTCAACGCCTCCGCGGCGCGGATGGCGCAGCGCGGGCGCGTCGCCAATGGCGAGGCGGGACCGGATATCAGCGACGCCTTCAACCTGTTCGGCGCCCGCCGGGCGCAGCAGGCGGCGAAGGCCGAGCCGCGCGTCGGCGTGCTGGCGATGAAGGCGCTCGAGACGCTCGGCCTCGACGACAGCGCCGATTCCGCCGCGATCAAGGCGCGCTACAAGGAGCTGGTGAAGCGCTTCCATCCGGATGCCAATGGCGGGGACCGCTCGCGCGAAGGCACGCTCCAGGAGATCCTGAAGGCCTATCAGCAGCTCAAGAGCGTGGGTATGGTCTGAGCGGCCGGGCCGCTCTCGCCCGGCATCGATCGGGGGCGGAGGCGGGTCCATGTCGGAGAAGGTGCAGGCGCCGCCGGACGCGGCCGAGCGGCGGACGAGGCCGCCCGTCGTGGTCTATCCGAACGGCACCTTGCCGCCGCCCGACATGGCCATGCTGGCCGCGGCGCGGGAGAGGCTGACGAAGATCGGCGAGATCGTCGTGCCACCGCGCGAAGGCGGCAGCTTCCGCGTGCAGCGGGGGCATTTCTTCCGGATCGTCAGCATCGAGGGGCCGCAGGTCGGCGACCTCAACCTCTGGAACGCAGACGACCTCTCGGAGCGCTTCTTCAGCGGCAAGACGCGGGCGCTGCACGCGACGCATGTCACGACCGGCGACAGGCTGTGGAGCACGCTGCCTCATCTGCGGCCGATGGCGACGATCACCCATGACACGCTCGGCTGGTATGGCTGGGACCGGGACGGCGCCGGCATCCACGACGTCATCGGCACGCGCTGCGACCCCTATACGCACCGGCTGCTCGGCGGCGGCGACTACCATCATTGCTGCCACTCCAACCTGTCGCGGGCGCTGGGAGCGGCCGTCGGCAAGCCGGCGCGCGAAGTCGAGAGCCATGTCCATGACGTGCTCAACGTCTTCATGTGCACGGGCTTCACCCGCGACACGCATCAGTACTTCATGAAGGCGAGCCCGGTCAGGCCCGGCGACTTCATCGAGTTCTTCGCCGAGATCGACCTGCTCGGGGCGCTCTCGGCCTGTCCCGGCGGCGATTGCGGCGCGACGCATTCGAGCGACGCGGCGGCGTGCCATCCGCTGAAGGTCGAGATCTTCGCGACGGAAGCGGGGCTGCTGGCGGGCTGGGCTCCGCAGCAGCGGAATCCCTATGGCCGGGGGCATGGCGCCTGAGGCGGCGCCTCCGCCGCCCCGCCCGGCGCCGGGACGCCTATTGCGCGGAGATGGTGCCCCGCATCGGCGATGCGGGCGGCAGCAGCGCCGCCAGGCGCTGGTCGGCCAGGCGCTGATCGGCCTTGGACGGGGCGAGGAAGGCGCGTGCCGCGCCCTTGGGAGTGTCGAGATCGAGCGGCCGGCCCGGGGGCAGCGGCGCGTTCCGGACGAGCCTGACCGCGGCGGAATCGAATTGCGGCGCGGCGGGAGCCGCCGCCTCGGGCGCGAAGGCGAGCGGGGCCGAGGCGAAGGCGGAGGGGGCGACGGAGGCCGCGGAAGAGGCCGTCGCCAGGGGTGCCGGGGCGGCGGGCTCCGCGGCCGAGGCGAGCTGGTAGCGCGGCTCCTCCTCGATGCGGCGGCGCTGCGGGCGCTCCCCCTTCACGTAGAAGGCGTTGCCGCCGGCCACCGTCACATAGTGCATGTTGGTGTAGGAGAAGCGCAGCCCGGCGGTGTGGAAATGCTTGGCGTTGCCGACGGCCTCGTTGCGGCGGCCGTTGAGGATGTCCTCGGCGATCGCCTCGATCTTCGGCAGGACCTTTTCGGTCATCGGGCGGGTCAGCACGCCGGAGGCGAACTGGCGGGGCGCGCCGACCACGCCGCAGATCGTCTCGGGATATTTCGCCGATTCGACCCGGTTCATCACCACCGTTCCGACGCCGAGCAGACCGGCCTCGCTCGAGCGGTTCGATTCGAAATACATCGCCCGGACGAGGCAGTCCTTCTCGCGGGGATCCGCCTTGGCGAGGGCGACGGCACGCTTGCGCGCCTGGACCGGGTCCTTGCTGGCGGGAGCGGGCGCCGCGCTGGTCGCGGCCGTCTCGACCGGCGAGAGGCTGCAGGCGCCGAGCATCGGCGCCGCCAGCGCAATCAGGAGCGGGACCGCCTTGCCGCCATGCCGGCGGATGCCGCCGGAACGAGGACCATGTGCAGCGATCGCGGTCCGCTTCATGCGGCAACCTCCTGAGTTCGGGATCGTGGGCAGCCGGTCAGGCGCACCGGGATCTCCGGCAAGGAACCGCGAATTCCTTAACAGAAAGTTAATCCGGGACGGAAGAGGGCAGGCGCAAAAGACCGGTTCCGGAGCGCCGCGGCGGTGCCTTTTCCCTGCATAAGGAGTTGAATTAATTCAATAAATTTAAAGCGCGCGTTTCGCTGATTCCCGCCCGGAACGGGCGCCCCGGCAATATCCTCCGTCGCCGGAAGGAGGGCGCGCGGGAGGCCTGACGCAGCGGCATGGCGGGCTTGCGATTCAGCCGCGGGCGCGTTCCGGACCCGTCGCCTCATCCGCCGCTTCACGCTCGGCGGGGACGCCGGCGCAGGCCCCCGGGCGTCAGTTCCGCGAATCCGGCAGACCCGGCAGCGGCAGGAAATCGACGCCTTCCTCATGCAGCATGCGGGCGTCCTCCGGAGTCGCCTGGCCGTAGATGGCCCGCTCCCGCGTCTCGCCATGATGGATCTTCAGCGCCTCCTCGGCGAAGCGCTCGCCGACATGCTCGGCATTCTCCCGGACATGCCGGTGCAGCGCCGCGACCATCTCGCGCAGCGCCTTCTCCTTCTCGCCCATCAGGGCGAGGGGGGCCGGCGCCGCCGGGGAAGGCTCTTCCGCGCGAACCGGCGCCTTCGGGCCGAGATCGGTGCGGGCGACGTTCGGCGCCATGATGGCGCGCTCGACCTTGCCGCTGCCGCAGACGGGGCAGGAGACGAGCCCGCGCCGGGCCTGCTCCTCGAACCCCGCGGAGGTCGGGAACCAGCTTTCGAATTCATGCGCGTTGTCGCAGATCAGGGCGTAACGGATCATGTCGCTTCTGTCGGGCGGCGGGCTGCCGCCTGCCGCAAATGGGGCTTTCGGAGGCGGCCGGCAAGGCGGCCCGCGATGGCGCGCCTCAGGCCGCCAGCAGCTTGTCCAGCTCGCCGCGCGCCTCGAGCGCATGGAGGTCGTCGGAGCCGCCGACATGCGTCTCGCCGATGAAGATCTGCGGCACGGAGGTGCGCCCGCCGGCGCGGGCCGTCATCGCCTGGCGCAGCCCCGGCCCGGTCTCGACGTCGATCTCCTCGAAGGCGACGCCCTTCTTCGACAGCAGGGCCTTGGCGGCCTTGCAATAAGGGCACCAGGAGGTGGTGTAGATCGTGACCGGCGGCATCGGGACAGGCTCTCTTCGGCGTTGCGTCTCCTCCATGTAGTGCGTCGTCACGCATCCGTCACGACCCGGGCGAAGGTGAGCACATCGACCTGGCGCGCGCCCGCCCTGAGCAGGATGCGCGCCGCGGCATTGACCGTCGCTCCGGTGGTCAGCACGTCGTCGACCAGCAGGACGCGCCGGCCCTCCACCAAGCGGCGGGCGCCTTCGGGAACCCGGAAGGCGCCCTGCAGATTGTCGGCGCGCTGGCTGCGGCTGAGCCCGACCTGCCGGCGCGTGCGCCGGATGCGGGCGAGTAGCGCGGGTTCGTAGGGCAGCGCCGCGAGCCGGGCGACGGTCCCGGCCAGCAGGGCGGCCTGGTTGAAGCGCCGCCGCCAGAGCCGCGTCCGGTGCAGCGGCACCGGGGTCACGATGTCGGCCTCGGCGATCAGTTCGTGGCCGGCCTGCGCCATCATCCGCCCGAGCGTGAGGGCGAGCTCGGCCCGGTCGCCGTATTTCAGCCGGTGGACCAGTTCGCGCGCCACGCCCTCGAAGCGGCAAACGGCGCGGGCCCGGGCGAAGACCGGCGGATCGGCGATCGCCGCCGGCGAGAGCAGCCCGGTGCCGAGATCGACAGCGAAGGGCGTGCCGAGGCGCTCGCAATAGGGGCGCTCGATGAAGCCGATCTCGCCCCAGCAATGGGCGCAGAGGGCCTGTGCCTCGCCGGTGGCGGCGCGGCAGGCGATGCAGACCGGAGGGTAGACCAGCGCAACCAGGCCGCGCAGCGCCGCTGCGAGCGCGCGGCGGGGCGGCTCCAGAGCCAAGGCCCGGAAGCCGGCTCCGGCCCTGGGAGCGCTGGCCGGACGGCGTTCCGCGCCGGCGCCGACGGCTTCGGAAGGCGGTTCGTCGTCGCTGAACACGGCCGGCATCCGTCCCGCCATTGCACGACGCTCCTTCGCACGGCCGCGGCTGGGAAGGCCCTGTGCCATCGCCTCAGGCCCGCCAGCATCAGGTCTCTCGCGGCAAAGGGCAACTGCCGCGGCCGTGGCCGGAACGCGGCAGCGGGCCGGGATGCGGTATCGGCTTTGCTGCCGGAGAGGCGCCTTCGGCCGCAAACGGGCCAATGGGCGGAAGGCGGGCCGGCGCGAGTGCGGTGGTTCGACGACCACCGGGGAAGGGCTGCGAAACGTGGGTGCCCGAGCCATCTTGGGCAGGGATTTCCGGCCCGTTTGACGTGCTTTCGTGGATTCGGGACGCGGTGGGCAATCTTTTGTGGCGGAGCGCTAAAAAGCAGTTGCGGCGGCGAGGCACTCCGACTACATAGGCGCCCTCGGCCAGCGCTGCTCCCTTCGTCTAGCGGTCTAGGACGTCGCCCTCTCACGGCGAAAACAGGGGTTCGAGTCCCCTAGGGAGCGCCATAACTTAGCCCGTATAGGCACTTCCGTTGCCTACAGGGCTTGCCTACAAAGGCCCCAGCTAGGTAGCTTGCGGGCATCATGAAGGCGAAGGCTGCTTCCAAATCCGACACCCGCTATCTCCAGCGCATCGGCTCGCGCTGGTATGCCCGTATCCCCGTTCCGAACAAGCTCCGGGGAGAGATGGGGCCTTACTATCGCAAGGCGCTCGACACCTCCGACATCGCTGTAGCGCGTGAACGACGCTGGGATGTGCTGACGGTAGCCAAGGCAAAATTCGCTAAGGCGCTCAACAAGGGGAAGCCTACGGGGGGACTGAGCGAGGCCGAGATGTCCTATGCCGCCTTCCGCGCCAAGCTCCGTGAGGAGGTCGGCCCCGCGCTCGTCGTCAACGCATTCGACGGCGAGGAGATGCGGAACCCCGATCTAGACGCCCTTGTCGAGAGGCTAGAGGAGTCGGGCGTCGAGAGCCCCGAGGTCTGGCGGGCGGTCGGGGATCACGTCAAAGAGCGCGACCCCGTATCGGAAATCCTCAAGGATTACCTAGCGGCAAACCCCAAGCGGAACGCCACCACCGCGAAGAACTACGAGACGACGGTGAAGCTGTGGCAGGCAGCACATGGCGACACGCCCATTAACGGCGTCACCCGTAAGCAGGCCATCGAATGGCTTGAAGGGATCGCGGAGGGGAAAGCGAAAGACACCGTGAAGCGTTACAGAACGGTGATGGCGCACCTGTGGTCATGGGCGCACCGGAAAGAGGAAGATCCACCCCGTAATCCCTTCGATGACCTGATTAAGGCGGTGAGCACGAAGGGCAGGGAGGCGACCAGTCACGGGCACTACAGCGACGCCGAGCTGAAGCGGGCCTATGCCGCCGTTGCGGGTGATGACGAGTTGCGGCCTGTCTTCCTGATCTCGATCTATACCGGCTTCCGTCTGGACGAGTGCCTCCGGGCCGAGCGGGAGACGCTCCACGGTGTCGAGTGTTTCGTGCTCAAGAGCGGGAAGACCGATAACGCCGCCCGCGTGGTCCCCGTCCATCCCAAGCTCAAGGATGTCGTCGCCCCGAAGGGGGTGAAGGCAAGTGCCCTCTCGGTCCGCTACGGTCGCCTTATGCGGGACATCGAAATGCCCAAGGGCAAGACCTTCCATTCCCTTCGCAAGGCGTTCACGACGGCCCTAGAGCGAGCCAACTGCCCGGAGGACATCGCTGCCCGGCTGGTCGGCCACGCCCCGCTCGGGATCACCTACAAAATCTACTCGCAGGGCCGGAGGGCGTCCGAGCTGAAGGAATGGGTGGAGAAGGTGAAGCATCCGGTTTGAGCCGGTCTCTCATGTTTTGAGTGTGAGAGACGTTGAGGGACTCGCTCAGGCCCCTTCACGGGCTGGCCTATGTCACCCTAGCGGCAACTGCCCATCGGCCGCCTGCGGCCTCCCTAGACTCGGCAAGGCGCCTTTAACCCCCGCCTATCGCCGCGAGGAGTTGCGCCGAGGTGATGCCTGCCTGCTCGGCAATCTCGGCAAAGCGCTGACGTGCCGCCGCCTTCGATCCGGGCGTCTCGGTCGGGGAGCTTGTCAGCTTCCATATCTTCGCCGCCCGCGCCTTCATCAGGGGCGTTAGGCCCTGCTGGGGTTTAACAGGGCGGGCACTAACAGGGGACTTAACAGGCTGGGGCCTAACAGGGGACTTAACACCCCGTTCGGCCGCCCGTTTCCGGCGCATGTAGTCGCGCATGTAGTCGCGCATCCGCTCCTTACGGACGGCGGGGTCTTTGTATGGCATGGGATTTTCCAGAGGGTTCTAACGTAAAAATGCCCCGCCGAGGGGGAACCTCAACGGGGCACGGGAAGGTGGTGACCGGCTATTTCCGCGAAGTGCTTGAGCCTGCTGCCATGAACCCTCCAGTCGACAGCGAGGACCGTGCCGAACTTGTCGACGAATGGACTGACACGCTCGCCCGCGTGAGCGACCGTCACGACGAAGAGGGCAACGAGCGCGTTCAGCGTACCGCCGATCATATCTTGTCCAAAGCTGGCTGGAGAGGGCGCGCACTGCTTCCGATGACGGTCCAGCACCGATTTCGATACCCCATAGTCGGCTGCAACAGATCGAAGAGGCCGCCCCGTCGCCAAGGCAGCCTCGATAGCGTTCCGCTGTGGGTGGCGGCAGGCTGCGCAGGACATGATTAGGGCCGCCGGTTGTCGACAGCGAGGTAAAAGGTGGCCTCGTGCTCGTGGAGGTCCAGCCCTTCCGGCTGCTCGATGGGGGCATGCAGCACGGCCCACCCGGCCAGCCTCCAGCGATGGACAGCCTTGCGGCAAAGCTCCTCGACCTTCGAGCGGGTTCCGGCGAAGACGGTGCGCACGATCAGGTCCGTTGTTCCGGGCTGCTCGATCAGGTGCTGTGCAACCGAGGTGGCACCAGCCATTCGCAGTTCCGCCCCGAACACGGCGAACTTCTGGAACGCGCTAGCATCCCGTTTCTGTCTATCGGTAGCCATGGTCTAAGTTCCCTTGAAGAGCGCGCCGCCGGGCGCTGTTCGTTCTGAGCCCACTCGGCGATGAGGCCTTTGAAGGTCGAGCGGACCTCGCGGGCGATGTTCTTCGCCTGATTTTGATCCTGCTCCGCTCCCCCGGTGCCGCTGCTCTGCACGGTGATGTTGATGTCGCCGACGTTCATGGTCCCGCCGCCACCGCTGTCACCGATACCAGCCGCGCTCACACCGAACTTGCCGTTGGGCAGGCGCACGGTCGGGAGGATCGCTTCGTCCTTCTGAGCGATGATGGCTGCTTCCTTGGCGCCGAGGCCGGCATTCGCCGCGTCACTCGCCCGGCGCGCCAGACCGCCCTTATGGAAGCGCAGGGCTCCGTCGAACGCGCTCATGTGCATCGCGCGGCTGATGCCGCTGCTCCGTCCGGCAAGCCCGCCCTTGTGGTTGAACCCCACGCGAGCCATTCCGACTGCGCTGTCAGCGACGCCGGAGCCTCCGAAACCGAAGAATCCACTGATGGCGTTGCCGATGGAGCCGAAGATGCCACCGCCTCCAGAGCCGGACGCGCTGATGTTGGCAGCCGCCGTCTGGAGGGCCGCGCCGACCTGCGCACCGCCGGCCGTGACGGTGGTGGCCGTGGTGGTCAGGCCCGTGCCGACAGCGACGCCGCCCGTGGTCGTGGTCGCGGCAGCCGTCGTCATCGACGTGCCGATCTGCGCGCCGGACGTCTGAACCGCGTTGCTCGCCTGCTGCATGTTGCTGTTGAGCTGCGTGCCGTTGGTGCCGAGGTTCGTCGCGGTATTGGCGAGGTTCGTATCGAGCTGCGTCAGGTTGGGCGCGACGCCGGAGGCCGACGACGAGATGTCGCCGAACTGCTTGTTCAGGCTGTCGATGGTGCTCTGGTCGAGCGTGTATTTCGACATGTCGGAGGTGTAGTTGAGCGGCGACGACTGGAAGGCGGACGACGCCTGCCCGGCCCGAGCGCCAAGCGGCTCATCTTTTCTCGTTGGCTTCCCGTCAAGGGATCCAGCTACGCGCCGAAAGCTAAGCAGTTGGCGAGCCGGACGATGCTCGATGGCAGGATCGCACGCAACAATCTCCTCGGCCATATTCAGGGCCGTCGTTCCTTACGCCGATTCATGGCGTGAATCGTATGTTATCATGTAATGTTATAATATTAATGTACTTTGACGATGATATTGTATGTCTAAATGTGTAATCACTCCTATGATTGGCAAGAAAAATTATTTTATTTTATCGTATATTATCTTTCTTATCGCTGTATGGTATATTCCGTTCTTCGTTTATCAAAAGGTCGATGGCGTGTTGATCCATATCACCACTGCCTCCTGTTCGCCGACGTTGCGCCAGGCATGCGGTCTACGGCTCTCGAAGTAGAAGCTGTCTCCCGCCTCCAGGACGAAGAACCGATCTCCGTCTAAAACGATCTCGAGGCGGCCCGAGAGGATGTGGAGGAATTCCTCGCCCTCATGCTCGTAGGTACCTTCGCTGGAGGCGCCCGGAGCGAGCTCGAAGCGATGGCATTCCATCAGGGTCGGGCCGCGCGCCAGCGCCTGGACGGACACGCCGGGCGAGGTTGGCGGCCATGTCGTCCATTCGCCGGAGCGCACCAGGGATTCGCGCTGGTCGTAATCCTCCTGCCCGCTGATCGCCGCGACGGTCGTCCCGAAATGGCGGGCAAGTTCGTGCAGGGCCTTGAACGACAGGCCGATCGAAGTCCGCTCGAAGGTCGAAAGCACCGAGACCGGAATCGACGTCGCCCGGGAGACGTCTTCCAGCGTCTCGCGCGCGGTCTGGCGTAGCCGCCGCATCTTCAGCCCGACCGTGACCTCGCGCACCGGCATCTCCGCAGCGCCCTTCGATGCTCCGGTCGGCGGATCGCAGGCGTCTTCCCTGCGCATGCGCTCGGCAATCGCCGGCGGGTTGAGGCCCCGCTCGCGCCGGAGCCAGGCGATCTCCTGCAGGCGGTCGAGTTGCTCGCGGCTGTAAAGGCGCTGCCCCGAGGCTGTCCGGATCGGCTCGACCAGGCCTTGGGCTTCCCAGAGCCGCAAGGTCGAGGCCGAGACGCCCGTCATGCGGGCAGCCTCGGCAATGCGAAATCGAACAGGCTCCACATCCGGTCCCGGGGCTGTCGCGATCGTCACGGCGACCGCGGTGAAACCTATGGCGGAACACGTCAGGCGGCCATCTTGTTTTCTTGCAGAAAAACTGCAAGAAAACATCTCAGGGACGCCGGCGCAGGGGCGGCGACCGAGGGGTGAGAGCAATGTCCAATTCCGCCATCGAAGCGCGCAGGGTTGCGGCGATTTCCCGCGGCGTCGGCGTCGTGACGCAGATTTACGCCGAACGGGCGGAGAATGCCGAGCTGTGGGATGCCGAGGGCAAGCGCTATATCGACTTCGCCGCCGGCATCGCCGTGGTGAACACCGGCCACCGTCATCCGCGGGTCATCGCGGCGGTGAAGCAGCAGCTCGAGCGCTTCACGCATACCTGCCACCAGGTCGTGCCCTATGAGAACTATGTCGGGTTGGCCGAACGGTTGAACCAGGCCGTTCCGGGCGATTTCGCCAAGAAGACCATCTTCGTCACCACCGGGGCCGAGGCGACCGAGAACGCGATCAAGATCGCCCGCGCGGCGACCGGCCGCTCCGCCGTGATCGCGTTTGCCGGCGGTTTCCACGGCCGGACCTTCATGGGCATGTCGATGACCGGGAAGGTGGCTCCCTACAAGATCGGCTTTGGCCCGATGATGCCGGAAGTCTACCATATCCCCTTCCCGGCCGAGCTGCATGGGGCGACCGTGGAAGCGTCGCTGGCCGCTCTCGACAGGCTGTTCAAGGCCGATGTCGACCCTTCCCGCGTCGCGGCGTTCATGATCGAGCCGGTCCAGGGCGAAGGCGGATTCTACGAGGCGCCGCGCTCCTTCATGGCCGCCCTGCGGGCTCTGGCCGACCAGCATGGCATCCTGTTGATCGCCGATGAGGTGCAGACCGGCTTCGCCCGAACCGGCCGGATGTTCGCGATGGAACGGACCGGCGTGGCCGCGGACATCACCACCATGGCCAAGGGGCTTGGCGGCGGCTTCCCGATCGCGGCGGTCACAGGGCGCGCGGAGATCATGGACGCCCCCGGTGCCGGCGGGCTCGGCGGAACCTATGGAGGCAACCCGATCGGTGTCGCGGCCGCGCATGCCGTGCTCGACGTCATTGCCGATGAGGGGCTGTGCGCGCGGGCAGAGCAGCTCGGAGCCCGCCTGAAGCAGCGCCTGCAATCCCTGGCGGCGGACGTTCCGCAGATCGCCGACATCCGGGGCCCCGGCTTCATGAATGCGGTCGAATTCATGAAGCCGGGCACGAAGACGCCCGCTCCCGATTTCGCCAATCAGGTCCGCGCGCGGGCGCTCGAGAAAGGCCTGATCCTGCTGAGCTGCGGGGTCCACGGCAATGTGATCCGCTTCCTGTCGCCGCTGACCATCGGCGACGAGATCTTCTCCGAAGCGCTCGACATCCTCGAGGACAGCCTGCGCGAATGCGCGGCGGAGGCCTGAGACGATGGCGGTTGCAGCAAGCCTTCTCGCGCGGCTCAAGGACGCCTCCCTCGTCGCCGAATGCGGCTTCGTCGCCGGCCGGCCCGTCGCTGCCGCGGCGACGGGCCGGACATTCGAGGTCACCAATCCCGCGACGGGCGACGTCCTGGCGACCCTGCCGGACCTGAATCGCGAAGAAGTCACGGCTGCGATCGACGCCGCGCAGGAGGCGCAGCGCGGCTGGGCTGCCCTCACCGGCAAGGACAGGGCGGCGGTGCTGCGTCGCCTGTTCGATCTCGTGGTCGCCAATGCCGACGATCTCGCGGCGATCCTCACCGCCGAGATGGGCAAGCCGCTGGCCGAGGCAAGGGGCGAGATCCTCTATGGCGCGGCCTATGTCGAATGGTTCGGCGAGGAGGCCAAGCGGATCTATGGCGACACGATCCCGGGCCATCAGCCCGACAAGCGGATCATCGTCGTCAAGCAGCCGGTCGGCGTGGTTGCGGCGATCACGCCCTGGAACTTTCCCAATGCGATGCTGGCGCGCAAGCTGGCGCCCGCGCTGGCCGCCGGCTGTGCCGTGGTCGCGAAGCCGGCTGCCGAAACTCCTCTTTCGGCGCTCGCACTCGCCGTTCTCGCCGACCGTGCCGGGCTGCCGGCAGGGCTGTTCAGCGTGCTGACTTCGACCGATGCGGTTTCCGTCGGTCGCGCATTTTGCGAGAACCCGAAGATCCGCAAGCTGACCTTCACCGGCTCGACCAATGTCGGCAAGATCCTGATGCGCCAGGGAGCCGACCAGGTGCTCAAGCTCGGGCTCGAACTCGGCGGAAACGCCCCCTTCATCGTCTTCGACGATGCCGATCTCGATGCGGCGGTGGAAGGCGCCATCGTCGCGAAATACCGCAACAACGGCCAGACCTGCATCTGCGCCAACCGGCTCTACGTCCAGGCCGGGATTTACGACGCCTTCGCGGAAAAGCTCGCCGGCCGGGTCAGGCAGATCAAGGTCGGGGACGGCTTCGAGGCTGGAACGCTGACCGGCCCGCTGATCTCGGGCAAGGCGCTGGCCAAGGTGGAGGAGCATATCGCCGATGCAGTCGCACAGGGCGCGCAAGTGCTCGCCGGCGGCAGGCGCGACCGGCGCGGCGGCCTGTACTTCGAGCCGACCGTGCTGACCGGCGCTTCCGCGACGATGAAGATTGCGCGGGAGGAGACCTTCGGTCCGGTCGCGCCTCTGTTCCGCTTCGAGACCGTCGAGGAGGTCGTCGCGCTGGCCAACAACACCGAATTCGGCCTCGCTTCCTATCTCTACGCGCGCGACGTTTCCAAGATCTTCCGCGTTGCGGAGGCGCTGGAATACGGCATGGTAGGCATCAACACCGGGCTGATCTCGACGGAGGTCGCTCCCTTCGGCGGCATCAAGCAGTCGGGCCTCGGCCGGGAAGGGTCGAAATACGGTATCGAGGACTATCTCGAGATCAAATACCTCTGCCTCGGCGTCTAGGATCGGGCGGGTCGGATCAGGGCGGGGCCGCTTCCGCTTCCATCCCGGCCGTCCGCGGGACGACGCCGAGGAAGATGATCAGGACATGCTTCTCGATATGTTCCTTCAGCATGTCGAGAGTCATGGACTCGTCCGAGATGAAGCGGCCGAAATGATAGGTTCCGATCGCGGTGATGAGCTCGGCCAGGGCCCGGATATCGACATCGGCGCCGATCCGGCCGCGCTCCTGAAAGGTCCGCAGCATGCGCCGGTAATGGCGCTCGATCAGCCAGCCGAAGCTGATTCCGGCGCGGTGCAGGCGGCTGCCCGGCTGGGCGTAAGGCGCGGCCAGGATGATCCGCCAGCACTCGCGTCCCAGCGTGCGCATGGCCTGATCCGCGAGCAGGCGCTCGAAACCCTGCACGGCTGCGACCGGATCCTCCGGAGGGCTCTGCACGAAGCTGCTGCGCTCCGACCAGGAACTGTAGGCGTGCCGGGCCGCCAGCGCCGTCAGGATATTCGCCTTGTTCGTGAAGTAGTTGTAGACCGTTGCCGGCGCGACCTCGGCGGCCTCGGCGATTTCCTCGATGCGCGTGCTCTCATAGCCGTGCCGGGCGAACAGGCGAGAGGCCGCGCTCAGGATGAGCGCGATGCGATGCTGCCGATTCCGCTCTCTCAATCCGGTCACTTTACGGGCCAAAACATCCTCCTGCTCGCGGGCCAGCCCAGCGAAAAAAATTAGAGTCAGCTATTTTTTTATAGTTGACTCTCGATTTGTGGCGGCTAAATTCCATAAGCGCTCGACCACGCAGCCAAGGTCGTGACAAATATAATAGAGGGGCTGATTTGACAACGACGGCGACGAAACCAGGTCGAGATCTCTCGATCTCTGGTATATCCAAGACTTTTGGCACGTTCAAAGCTGTCAAAGATGTCTCCATCGACATCAAGAGTGGTGAATTTCTTACCATGCTTGGTCCTTCCGGCTCGGGAAAGACCACCTTGCTGATGATGATCGCGGGGTTCGTTCAGCCTGATCGGGGCGGCATTCATCTCGGCGGCCAGCCGATCACGCATCTGCCGCCGGAAGCCCGTAATTTCGGAATGGTGTTTCAGGGCTATGCTCTGTTCCCGCATCTGTCGGTCTTCGACAATGTGGCTTTTCCGTTGAAGGTCCGCCGGCGTCCGCGCGCCGAAATCGAGGAAAAAGTCAAGGCCGCGCTGGATCTGGTCAAGCTGACCACGCAAAGCCAGCGCTTGCCGCGCCAGCTTTCGGGCGGGCAGCAGCAGCGTGTGGCGCTGGCTCGCGCGCTTGTCTTCACGCCTCATCTTCTCCTGCTCGACGAGCCGCTGAGCGCGCTCGACAAGAAGCTGCGCGCCGAGCTTCAGGAGGAGCTGAAGCGCCTGCACCGCAAGCTCGGCCTGAGCTTCATCTATGTCACGCATGATCAGGACGAGGCGCTGTCGATGTCGGACCGCATCGTCGTGATGAGCGACGGGCGGCTTGTCGAGCAGGGCACGCCGCTCGAGCTCTACGATCGTCCGCGGACAGCCTTCGTCGCCGACTTCCTCGGCAAGAGCAACTTCGTGCGCGGCCGGGTCGAATCCCATGTCGAGGGCGGTTTCGTCTTCTCCGGAGGCGGGGCGCGCTTCATGCAGCAGATCCGCGACGCCAAGCCGGATATCGGTTCCGGCGTCACGGTCGCCCTGCGGCCGGAAAAGCTCTCGATCCTCGCTCCCGGCGCCGAGAGCGACAATCGGCTGAGCGGCGTCGTCAGGGAATGGAACTATTTCGGTTCGGAGTTCCGCATCCTGGTCGATACCCCATCCTGCGGCCCGATCAGCGTCGCGCTGCCGGCTTGGAACGCCGGCGTCTCTCCGGAGGTGGGCCAGTCCCTGGAGCTGGGCTGGAGCGCAGGGGCGGGCATGGAAGTGCAAGAGGCGTAGCGATCGCGCGCCTGTCGAGATCATCAACAAAAACAGGGGATTGAGATGGAAAAGCAGAGCTTTGCGGAAGATTGCGGAGTCCTGGCGACCGAGATCGGCGGCGGGCAGACACGTCGTGACCTGATCCGCAGCGCGCTCGCGCTCGGCGTCGCGCCGGCGGCGCTCGCTCTGGGCAGCGGAGCCGCGCGGGCCCAGGCCGGCAAGGAGGTCGTGCTGGTTAATTACGGCGGCGTCGCCATGAAGGCCTTCGACGAAGCCTATGTGAAGCCGTTCGCCGCGCAGGGCGGCAAGCTCGTGCTCGACGGCAGCGGCCCGCTCAACGGCAAGATCCTGACGATGGTCCAGTCGCGCCATGTCACCTGGGACATTTGCGACGCCGGCATCACGACCCTGGCCGAGCTCGGCCCGCACAATGCGCTGGAGAAGATCGACTATTCGATCGTCGACAAGACCAAGCTGACGCCGGAATTCGCCTATGAAGAGGGGGTGGTGAACTACATGTTCAGCTCCGTCCTCGCCTGGGACAAGAGCAAGATTTCCGGCGAGCCGACGCTGGCCGACTTCTTCGACACGAAGAAATATCCGGGCCGGCGCATGATGCGCAAGGACTCGCAGGCGATGCTCGAGCTGGCCCTGATCGCCGATGGCGTCCCCAGGGACAAGCTCTACCCGCTCGACGTCAAGCGCGCCTTCGCCAAGATCGCGACGATCAAGAAGGACCTGCTGTTCTGGAGCAGCGGTTCGGAGAGCCAGAGCCTGATGCGCGACGGCGAATGCGTGATGGGCCTCCTCTGGCACACCCGCGCCAATGTGCTGGCGGACGAGACGCAGGGACGCGTCACCTACACCTTCAAGGACGGCCTGCTCCAGCCCGGTCTCTGGGTCGTGCCCAAGGGCAATCCCGCCGGCAAGGAGGCCATGCGGGCCATTGCCTCGATGCAGCAGCCGGAAGGCCAGATCAAGCTCCTGGCGGCGATGGGCAACGGCCCCTCGAATCCCGCCGCCGACGCGCTCGTGCCGCCTGAGCTGAAGCAGAAGAACCCGTCCGATCCCGCCAATGCCGCGGTCCAGGCCAAGATCGACGCCGCGTGGTACAAGGCCAACCATTCGAAGACGTTCCAGAACTTCCTGGACCTGATCTCCTCGTAAGGCTTCGCCCTCCACGCGACCTGAGACGGCCCATGCCCGCCCGCGCGGGCATGGGTGCGCTTTCCAAGCGCCATCCCACCCGATCGGACATGTGATGACTGCTCCCGCCGACCCAGCGCGCAGCCGGGCCGGTCGCAGCCTCCTCGCGTCGCCTGCGGCGCGCTACTGGCTGCTGATCGCGCCGGCTCTCCTCCTGATGGGGGTGTTCTATTTCTACCCGATCGGCCGCGTGCTCTGGATGAGCGTCACCGTGCCGGCGGCAGGCTTCGACAATTACGCTCTTCTCGCGAGCAGCGCCTCGATCCAGCGCATGCTCTGGACCACGGCCCGGATCAGCGTGCTGACCACGGTTCTCACGCTGCTCTTGGCCTATATCGTGGCCTATGCGCTCGTCCATTCCTCCGCCAAGGCCCAGCGCTGGATGTTCCTCGGTGTGCTGGTCCCGCTGTGGATCTCGGTATTGGTGCGCGCCTTCGCCTGGTTCGTGCTGCTGCGTCGGGAAGGGCTAATCAACGCGGCGCTGATGGCGACGGGCGTCACCGATTCCCCGTTGAACCTGATCTGGAACGAAACCGGCGTCATGATCGGCATGGTGCACTACATGCTGCCGCTCGGCATCCTGCCGATCTTCTCGAACATGCGTGACATCGACCAGCGCTGCATCGCCGCCGCCCGCGGCCTCGGCGCGTCGCGGTTCGAGGCCTTCCGGCGGGTCTTCCTGCCGCTTTCGCTGCCGGGGGTGGTCGGCGCGGGCATCCTGGTCTTCATCTTCTCGCTCGGCTTCTTCGTCACTCCGGCCCTGCTCGGCGGCGGCAAGACGCTGATGATCGCGGAATACATCAAGGTCCAGATTCTCGAGGTCGTCCGGTGGGGCGTCGCCAGCATGCTGGCCGCCGTGCTGCTGATCGTAATCGGCGTGCTCCTTGCGATGCTGAGCCGGCTCGTCAACCTGCGCAAACTCTTTGGGGCGGGCTGAGACCATGATCGGCAGCGGCTTCGGCAACATCTCGATCATGACGCGCTCGCTGGCCTGGGCGATCATCTGCTTCCTCGTGCTTCCGATCACGGTGGTCTTCGCCGTCTCGGTGACGGACCGGCACTATCTCTCGCTGCCGGAGTCGGGGGTCTCCTTCCAGTATTACCGGAACCTGTTCGGCAGCGGTCCCTGGCTGACCAGCATTCTGCAGAGCTTCGTCATTGCCTGCGCCTCGACGGCCGTCGCCGTCGTTGCCGGGACGCTCTGCGCGATCGGCTGCTGGCGCCTCGGCAGCCGCGCCAGCGACCTCGTGCGCATGCTGATGCTGGCGCCGATCATGGTGCCGACCATCGTCTACGCGCTCGGCATCTACCAGTTTTGGATCGATCTGCGCCTGCTCGACACCTATGCCGGGCTGATCATCGCCCATGCGGTCACCGGCATTCCCTATGTGGTGATCACGGTTTCGACGGCGCTCGCCGGCTTCGACCCGCGCCTCGAGCAGGCTTCGCTCAGCCTGGGGGCCAGCATGGGCCAGACCCTTCGCCTCGTGATCATCCCGAACATCATGCCCGGCGTCGTCTCGGGGCTGATCTTCGCCTTCATTCATAGCTGGGACGAACTCGTCCTCGCGCTTTTCATCGCGGGCCGGGCCGTCTTCACCCTGCCGCGCCGGATGTGGGACGGCATCAACGAGTCGCTCGACCCCACCATGGCCGCCGTCGCCGCAGTCCTCATCGCCGTCACCGTCAGCCTGCTGTGCGCGGACGCCTATGTGCGCTCGCGGCGCGGGAGCTGAAGCATCGAAAGGCAGAACCATGTCCGATATCAGCGATTTCGGCGCAGCCAAGCATAGCGCGCTCGCCTGGCTGGAGCAGAACGCAGAACGCCTCTCCGCCGACCATATGACGATCTGGGACCTGCACGAGCCGTCCTGGCGCGAGTACCGCTCGGTCGCCTGGTATGTCGAGCGGCTGCGTGCCGAGGGCTTCACCGTCGAGGAGGGGTCCGGCGGCATGCCGACGGCATTCTGCGCCGAATGGTCCAATGGCAACGGCCCGACCATCGGCGGCTACGCCGAGTACGACGCCGTGCCGGGAACTTCGCAGGAGGCCGTTCCCTTCCGCAAGCCGCGCGCGGGCGTCAGCCGTCACGCCGCCGGCCACACCGACCCGCATTCGGCGCTCGGCATCGGTTCCTTCGCCGGTTTCCTGGCCGCCAAGCACGCCATGGAAAAGCACGGCATCAAGGGCCGCATCAAGTTCTTCGGCGAGCCGGCCGAGAAGATGTGCGGCTCGAAGCCGGTGCATGCGGCGAAGGGCTATTACAATGATCTCGATGCGGCGATCAGCTTCCACCCGCACTCGTTCCCGGCGCTGGCGAACAGTTGCTTCTGGGACACCCACAGCGCTCCCTATTGGAGCCGGATCTACACCTTCGAATGCCCGGATCCCGAGACCTGGCAGCAGACCGGCGCCTTCGCCGGCGTGACCCATAGTCACTCGACCGCGCGAGCGCCGGGCGCGATCGATGCGGTCTGCCTGATGTACACCTCGTCCAAATACATGAAGGAATCCATGTTGCCGCATCACGGCAGTTGGACCCTCAACGAGTACATCGTCCAGGCCGGCTATGCGGCCGCGGATAATCTCGCTCCCGGCCTCGCCCAGATCCAGTACTCCCTGCGCGCGCCGACCCTCGACATGTGCGAGCGCGTCTTTGCCGTCCTCGATCGCAACGCCGAGCACTGCGCCGCGATGAGCCATTGCACGGTGACCCCGGCCTGGATCACCCGCACCAGGGCCGGCCTTCCGAACCACGCAATGGCGCAAGCGGCCTGGCGCAATTTCGCCGCGATCGGCGCACCGCGATGGGGGGAAGAGGCCCGCGCCTTCGGCCGCGAGATCCAGCGCAATCTCGGCCTGGAGCCGATGGACGATCCCTTCATGCCGGAGATCCAGCGGCTGACGGCGCCGTGGGACGGCGAGGCGGCCTTCCGCGCCCAACTGCCCGCCTGGCAGAAGAACCTCGCTGCGGACGACTATGTCGACTACACGTGGCATGCGCCAACGGTACGGCTCTATGTCGGGCGCCCGACGCTCAAGGCGCCGCCCGGCTACCGCTATCCGGAATGGACCCGCTACGCCATGGGCGGCATGCCGGCCTGCATCGATCCGATGTGGAGCACGGCCGCCAGGGTGATCGCCACCACCATCGTGGATCTTCTGACGGACGGCACCAGCCTCGCCGCCGCCCAGGAGGAGTTCAAGGAGCGCACCGGCGGCGGCATCGGCGGCGAGAGGTGGGTGGCGCCGCTCCTGCCCGCCGATTTCGAGGCGCCCGTCAACTATCGCTGGCCGGAATACGTCACCACCGCCCGCGGCCACGAATGGACCATTCCGACCGCTGCCGGCTGAGAAGCCGCTGCGAGACAGCCGTTCAGCGCCGGATTCAGGAGAACAACATGTCGATCATTTCGGAACACGAATACCGTTACAACATGCTGATCAAAACCTTCGCCTCGCGGGCGGAGCCGGCCTTCGAGGCCGAGTCCGAGCAGGTCGAGGTCTGGGGGCGCCGCTGGGGCTGCAACAACGATGTCGGCCAGATCCGCAAGGTGCTGATGCACCGCCCCGGCCCCGAGCTCGACATCGTCGATCCGAGCAAGCGCATCCCGGATATCGGCGCCTTCGGCGACCCCGAGCAGGGCTGGTACTGGCGCGGCGATTCGATCCCCGATCTTCCGGCCCAGCAGGCCCAGCACGACAAGCTCGTCGCCGCCCTGCGCGAGGAGGGGGCCGAGGTCGTCTTCCTGGACGAATGCGCTCCGGGCAAGATGAAGTCGGTCTACACCCGCGACAGCGTCATCGCCATCGATGGCGGCGCGATCGTCACACGGCTCGGCCCGCCGATCCGCCGCGGCGAGGAGTTGCCGGTCACGCGCACCCTCGCCAAGCTCGGCATGCCGATCCTGCGGACGATCGGCGGCACCGGCCTGATGGAAGGCGGCAGCTTCGCCTTCATCACGCCGAAGGTCGCCGTCGTCGGCCTGTCGAGCCGGGTGAACGAAGAAGGTGCTCGTCAGCTCGAGGAAGTGCTGCGTGTCCACGGGGTCGAGCTGCTCCGGGTCGATCTCACCGGCTATCGGCTGCATATCGACGGCATGTTCGTGATGGTCGACGCCGAGACCGCTTTCGTGAACCCGACGCTGCTGCCCTTCTGGTTCCTCGAGCGGCTGACGCAGCTCGGAATTCGCCAGATCGAGGTCTGCCCGGACGACGGCAACTGGGTCATCAATTGCCTCGCCGTGCGCCCGGGCAGGGTGATCATGGCGGGCGGCCTGTCCGAGCGGACGCAGGCCAAGTTCGACAAGGCGGGCATCACCGTCCGCGTCGTGGAATACGACAAGGTCGCGCTCGGCGGCGGCGGCATTCACTGCTCGACCTCGCCGTTGATCCGCGACCCGCTCTGACCACAGCGGGCCGGGCTGATGCCCGGCCCTCCATTCTTCCGGCAGGACAAGACGGGACAAAAAGGGCATGAACGGCGCGGAAAGCTTGGTCAGGACGCTGATCGCAAGCGGAATCGATACCTGTTTCGCCAATCCGGGCACGTCCGAAATGCATTTCGTCGCGGCTCTGGACCGCGTTCCCGGCATGCGCTGCGTGCTCGGATTGTTCGAGGGCGTCGTTTCCGGGGCGGCCGATGGCTATGCCCGCATGGCGGACAAGCCGGCGGCCACCTTGCTCCATCTCGGCCCCGGCCTCGGCAACGCGCTGGCCAATCTGCATAACGCCCGCAAGGCCAATACTCCGATTGTCAACATCGTTGGCGATCACGCCACGCATCACAGCCTCTATGACGCGCCGCTGACCTCGGATGTGGAAGGTGTCGCCCGCCCCATGTCGGACTGGGTGAGGACCTCGAAGGACGCCCGTGCGGTCGCCCGTGACGGGGCCGAGGCGGTGGCGGCGGCGCTGTCCGGTGCCGGTCGGGTCGCGACGCTGATCCTGCCGGCCGATACCGCCTGGAACGATGCCGACGGTCCGGCCCCGCGCCTGGCACCGCCCGCGCGCCCGAAGGTCTCGGACGAGGCGCTGAGGGAGGCTGCGGCCGCGCTGCGATCCGGCGAGCCGACACTGCTGCTGGTCGGTGGCCGCGCCCTGCGCGCCCGGCCGCTGGAGCTGGCGAGCCGTATCGCGCAGACGCATGGCGTGCGCCTGATGGCGCCGACGTCCAATGCCCGCATCGCGCGGGGCGCGGGGCGCGTCGTGCTCGAGCGGGTCTTCTACCCCGTTACCGATGCGCTCGCGCAGCTTGGCGAGCTGCGCCGCGTCGTGCTGATCGGCGCGCAGGAGCCGGTCGCCTTCTTCGCCTATCCCGGCAAGCCCAGCCTCGTTCTGCCGCCGGATTGCACGGTCCATTGCCTCGCGGCGCCGGAAGACGATCTCGATGATGCGCTCGAGCGTCTCGCCGAACTGATCGGTGCCGGTGCGCCGCCGGTCCTGCAGGCGCTGGCCCGCCCGGGGTTGCCCTCCGGTGCGCTGACCGCGGAAGCCGCCGCCGCCGTCGTCGGCGCGCTGCTGCCCGAGGACGCGATTCTGGTCGACGAGAGCATCAATGCCGCCGGCTTCTGCTATCGGCATACGGCCGGCGCTCCGGCCCATGACTGGCTGCAGCTCACCGGCGGTTCGATCGGCATCGGGCTGCCGCTGGCGACCGGCGCGGCGGTGGCCTGCCCGGAACGGCGTACGGTGGCGCTGCAGGCCGATGGCAGCGGCATGTACACCTTGCAGGCCCTGTGGACGCAGGCGCGCGAGAACCTCAATGTCACCACCATCATTTTCGCCAACCGTGCCTATCAGAGCCTCGAGACCGAGCTGTTCAATGTCGGTGCGCTGAACCCCGGGCGGACGGCGCTCGACATGCTCGACTTGCGCCGCCCCGATCTCGACTGGGTCAAGCTCGCCGGCGGCATGGGCGTGGAGGGAGCCCGTGCGGACAGCGTCGAACGCCTGATCGAACTGGTACGGACGAGCTTCGGCCGCCCGGGTCCGTTCCTGATCGAAGTTCCCTGCTGAGAGACCTCATGACGAAGCCTGCGAACAACCTGAGCATCGACGCGAAGCGGCTCTGGAACGACCTCATGGAGACGGCGCGGATCGGCGGCACCGCCAGGGGCGGCATCCGGCGCCTGACGTTGAGCGAGGAGGACCGGCGCGTTCGCGACTGGTTCAAAGCCGAATGCGAGAAGCTCGGCTGCACGGTGCAGGTCGACGAGGTCGGCAATATGTTCGCGACCAGGCCGGGGCGGGACGGGACGCTGCCGCCGATCGCGATGGGCAGCCATCTCGACACCCAGCCGACGGGAGGCAAGTTCGACGGCGTGCTCGGGGTCCTGGCCGGGCTCGAATGCCTGCGCACCTTGCATGCGGCCGATTACGAGACCCATGCGCCGATCATGCTGGTGAACTGGACGAACGAGGAAGGTTCGCGTTTCGCGCCCGCCATGCTCGGCTCGGGCGTGCATGCCGGCGTCTTCGACAGGGCCTATGCCGACAGCCGACTGGATTCGGAGGGGACCAGTTTCGCGCACGCGATCGAGGCGATCTCCTATCGCGGTGACGTCCCCGCCGGAGCAACGCGGATCGGCGCGATGTTCGAGCTGCATATCGAGCAGGGGCCGATACTCGAGGCCGAAGGCGATACGATCGGCGTCGTCACCGGCGTCCAGGGCATGCGCTGGTACGATGTCGAGATCGGCGGCCGCGAATCGCATGCCGGCTCGACGCCGATGGCGATGCGCAGGGACGCGCTTCCCGCCGCTGCCGCGCTGGTGCTGGCCGTCCAGGGCGCGGCGCGTGCCTGCCCGGGCGCCGTCGCGACCGTGGGCACGATCGCGGTCCATCCCGGATCCCGTAACGTCATTCCGGGTGCCGCTTCCCTCTCGGTCGATCTGCGCCATCCCGATGCGGGCGCGCTCGACGGGATCGAAGCCGCGATCGAGCAGGCTCTCGCGGCGATCTGCACGGAACAGGGCGTCTCCGGAACGCTGAGGCGCATCTGGGATTCGCCGCCGGTGCCGTTCGATCCGCGCTGCCTCGCCTCGGTGCGCCATGCTGCCGGCAGCCTCGGTTACCGCATGCGCGAGATCACCTCGGGAGCCGGGCATGACGCGGCCTATATCGCGCGCGTCGCGCCGACGGCGATGATCTTCGTGCCTTGCGCCGGGGGCCTCAGCCACAACGAGGCGGAGGAGGCCTCCTTCGGCGATTGCGGCGCCGGAGCGCAGGTCCTGCTCCGGGCCGTGCTCGACTACGACCGCCGGCTCGCCGAGGGACGGCAGGAAGAGAGCCCATGACGTCCTATCGCGAGTTCTATATCGACGGCCGCTGGGTTGCCGCGGTCGGAACCGCGGTGCTTCCGGTCGTCGATCCGTCGACCGAAGCAGCTTTCGCGGAGATCGCGCTGGCCAGCGCGGCCGATGTCGATGCCGCCGTCGCGGCGGCGAAACGCTCCTTCGACGGCTATGCGCGCACGAGCCGGCTGGAGCGGATCGAACTGCTGGAAGCCCTGATCGAGGAATATCGCAAGCGTCAGGACGAGATGGCCGAAGCGATCTCGCTGGAGATGGGCGCGCCGCTGGAATTGGCGCGCAGGGCCCAGGCCCCGGCCGGGCTCGACCATCTGCAGCAGGCGGTGGCGGTTCTGCGCGACTACCGCTTCGATCGCTTCATCAACGACGCCCTCGTCACGCGCGAGCCGGTCGGCGTCTGCGGCTTCATCACGCCCTGGAACTGGCCGATGAACCAGATCGCCTGCAAGGTCGCCCCGGCTCTGGCCACCGGTTGCACCATGGTGCTGAAGCCGAGCGAGGTGGCGCCGATCTCGGCACTTCTCTTCAGCGAGATGGTTCACGCAGCCGGCATCCCTGCCGGCGTCTACAACATGATCAACGGCGACGGGCCGACCGCCGGCGAGGCGCTGGTGCGCCACCGCGATGTCGAGATGGTGTCCTTCACCGGCTCGACCCGTGCCGGCGTCCTGGTGGCGAAGGCGGCGGCGGACACCGTCAAGCGCGTCCATCAGGAGCTGGGAGGCAAGTCGCCCAATCTTCTGCTCGACGATGCCGATTTCGCCAGCGCCGTTCCGCGCAGCGTGCGGAGCTGCTTCGGCAATAGCGGGCAGTCCTGCAACGCTCCGACGCGCCTGCTCGTGCCGCGGGCTCGCCATGACGAGGTGGTGGCGCTGGCCGGCCAGGCGGCCGGGGCGCTGCGGGTCGGCCCGCCCCGCGCCGCCGGCACGGCGCTTGGTCCCGTCGTCAGCGCGACCCAGTTCGAGCGCATCCAGCGGCTGATCGGCATCGCGATCGCGGAAGGTGCGACGCTTGTCGCCGGCGGCCTCGGCCGGCCGGATGGGCTCGAGCGCGGCTACTATGTCCGCCCCACGATTTTCGCAGATGTGAGCAACGACATGACGATCGCACGCGAAGAGGTTTTCGGCCCCGTGCTGGCGATCATTCCCTATGATTCGGAGGAGGAGGCGATCGCCGTCGCCAATGACACGCCCTACGGCTTGTCGAGCTACGTCACCTCCGGCGACCGCGATCGTGCCCGCCATGTGGCGCGCCGGATGCGGGCCGGCATGGTCCATCTCAACGGCGCGCCTCTCGACAGCGCCGCGCCCTTTGGCGGCTACAAGCAATCCGGCAATGGTCGCGAATGCGGAATCTTCGGTTTCGAGGACTTCCTCGAGGTCAAGACGGTCTTCGGCCATGGGCGCGAGGGCGTGGAATCGTGAGCCTCCCGCGGGACGCGCTGGCGGCGCTCGCCGCGGCTCTCGGCGAGGACCAGATCCGCGTCGGTGCGGCTGTTCCCGTGCGCAACCATGCCGACAGCGCCGGCCTGCCGCCCTGCGCCCCGGCGGCCCTGCTGCTGCCGCGCAGCACCGCCGAGGTCTCGGAGGCGCTCGCGATCTGTCACCGCTTCTCCCTCCCTGTCGTCGTCCAGGGAGGCCTGACCGGGCTCGCCGGGGGCGCGCATCCGATCGCGGGCGAGATCGCGCTCTCGCTCGAACGCATGAACGGCATCGAGGACATCGATCCGGTCGGCCGAACGATGACGGTCCTCGCCGGTACTCCGCTGGAAGTCATTCAGGAACGGGCGGCCGAAGCCGGGCTCCTTTACGGCGTCGACCTCGGCGCGCGCGGTAGCTGCACGATCGGCGGCAATGTCGCGACCAATGCCGGTGGCGTGCAGGTCCTGCGCTACGGCATGACCCGTCGCAACGTGCTCGGCCTCGAAGCGGTGCTGCCGGACGGGCGCATCGTCAGCTCCCTCGTTAAGCTGATCAAGAACAATGCCGGCTATGACTGGACCCAGCTCCTGATCGGCAGCGAGGGCACGCTCGGCGTCGTCACGCGCGTCCTGCTGGCGCTGCAGCCGGCCGTGCCGAGCCTCCACACCGCGCTGTGTTCCGTTGCGGGCGTGCCCCAGGCGCTGCGGGTGCTCGACCGCCTCGAGGCGCGCCTGCCTGCCGGCCTTTTGGCCTTCGAGGCGATGTGGCCCGATTATCTGGCTGCGGCCGAGGCCCATGCGGGGCAGGCGCCGCCCTTCGCGCCGGGGCCTGCGCTGACGCTGCTGGTGGAGGCCGCGCTTCCGGCTGGCGAGGCTTATGCGGATCTCTTCCTGGCGGCGCTCGCGGCTCTGGCCGAGGAGGGGCTGCTCGAAGACGTGCTTGTCGCGCAATCGAGCCGGGAACGCGCCCGCTTCTGGGCCTATCGCGAGGCCAGCTCGGAATTCTACCGGGGCCTGACGGCGGGGCTGCACTTCGACATCAGCGTTCCGCTCGCGGCGATGGCGGAGGCCGCCGATCTCCTGCATGACCGGATCGGGAAAAGCGCATCCGGCGCGACGCTGATCCTGTTCGGTCATATCGCCGACGGCAATCTGCATCTCTCGATCCACCCGGCCGAGGGGGCGGGCTTCGAGGGGCTGGCCGAGGTGGTCTTCGGCATCGTTCAGCGTGTCGAGGGCAGCATCTCGGCCGAACACGGCATCGGCGTGCTCAAGCGGCCCTATCTCGGCTACAGCCGTTCCGACGCAGAGCTTGCGCTGATGCGGACGCTCAAACAGGCGATCGACCCCCTTGGGATCCTGAACCGCGGCCGCATCCTGGCCTGAGGCCCGGGCGAGCGGCCGCAGCGCCGGAAATCACGACAATTCCCGGTCCTGCAGGGGCTGCGGCCAGTACGGCACCTGATCGAGCCGCGGCCGCCAGGTTCCCGTCTCGGCGAGACCGCGCACATGGGCGGCGATCTCGCCCAGGCTGGCAAACCAGACGTCGCCCTTGTCCTGCATGTATTCGATCAGCCCGGCGAAGGCTTCCGCGCGGGAGGGCCGGCCCGAGACGAACGGATGCCAAACAGCATTCCAGAGCCCGCCATGGCGCCAGGCGGCGTCGAACTCCGCCCGGAAGACCTCCATGGCGCGTGACGGCGAGGCGATCGGCAGCATGTAGCCGAATTCCTTGATGCAAACATACTGCGTCCAGTCGTCGAGCGACATGTCGGTGGGAAGCTCGACGAGGTTTCCGCGCTGGTTGCCGATCAGATAGGGCTGGTCGTCGCCCAGCAACGAGCTGTCGTAGTGGAAGCCGCTCTCCAGCAGCAATTCCAGCGTGTGCCGCGAAAAGGCGTAGGCGGGCGCGCGATAGCCGGCCGGTCGAAGCCCGCTCAGCCTCGCCAGAGATTCGATTCCGCGTGCGAGGCTCTCGGCCTCCTGATCGCGGCTCTGCATGTTCGGCCGCATATGGAGATAGCCGTGATGGCCGAGCTCGTGACCCGCCGCCAGGATCTGCTCGACGGTTGCCGGATAGGCCTCGACGCACCATCCCGGGATGAAGAAGGTTTGCCGCAATCCGAAGCGGCGGAAGATCTCCAGCAGCCGGGGCACGGCGACCTGGGGCTCATAGCGGAGCATCGAGGCCAGCGCGACCCGGTCCGGTGCCTGCTGATGGAAGTTGACATGGAGGAGAGCCTCGCCGTCCATGTCGAAGGTGAAAGCGACCGCGCAACGGGCGTTGCCAGGCCATGGAATCGGGTTGCTTATCATCGACGGCGGCCCAGAGCTGCAATTCTTAATCTCTCTCGCACGAGACGCGTATTACAGTGAAGTCGTCGGGAAATCTGCACGCGAACAGTTCAGTGCAATGACGGAATTCTGGGCAAATATCGGCGCAATGACCGCCGGCTGTTCATTTATCCCGCACCAGGAACAATCGGCGAGCTGCGTTTCGACAAGTCCGAAGGTGCAAGTGCAGGCACTGCCGAACAGGCTTCCCGCATCGCCATGGCGGGCGCACCCTCCAAGCTCATCGGGTGGCTGATTTTGCAGTTGGCCGACGGCTTATGCGCGGCGGTTGTGAGCTGGGCGGGCGAGGAGAAGTTCGCGACGATCTCGGAGCGCCGCTGCGCGCGATGCCGCTCGTGCGATCGAGCGCGGCGTCGACCACGCCTTCGGCAAGCGGAACCTGCGCAGCTACGATATCGGCGGGCGCCACGGCACGCATGATATCGGGAACGCTATCGCGGAGCTGATCCGGAGCCGCCGAGCCGACCCGGAATGACGCTGAGCGCGGCCATCGGAAGCGTCCGGGGCCGGATCGACCCGACCCCGAGGCGCCCGCGAGGCCGATGCCCGCCGGGATCGGGCGCCGCTTTTAGCGGAGCCTTGCCTCGAAGCCGGAAATCATCCGGATGGTCGCAATCACCGCCAGGGCCGAAACGAAGCTCGCGATGCCGAACAGCCAGCCATAGCCCAGGGCGTCCGCCATCTTCCCGGCCAGCATCGAGCCGGCGAGATAGACCAGGAGTTGCGCGCAGGCGAGGATGGTGAAATCCGTGCCCGGCTGGTCGGAGGTCGTCACGGCCATGAACAGCGAATAGAGCGCGACGATCTCCATGTAGCGGATCAGCGTCTGGAAGCCGGCGGCGCCGAACAGCGGCCAGACGCCGACCACGGCGCCGAGCGCATGGGCCGCGAAGAGGGCGAAACAGATCGTCCGCAGCCCGCCGAGCAGGGCGAGCACGAAGGACAGCCCCCGGCTCTTCACCATCCAGGCGGCGAGCGCCGAGCCTGCGAGCCCCGCCGTCGTGGCCGAGAGACCGGAGAGATAGCCGATCTGGTCGAGCGGGATGCCGGCGTCGACGAGATAGGAGCCCTCCATCGCCTTCACGAGGCCCTCGCTCGCCCGATAGGTCAGGGCGATCCAGAGGATCTGGCGTGCCTCGGGGCGCTTCAGGAAGGCACGGATCGAGGGGCGCGGGGCGGGGGAGGCACCCGGCACGGGATCGTCCTCGCGCATCATCGCGGCGGCGATCAGCGGCAAGAGCGAGATCGCGGCGATGGTCGTCAGCATCCCGGTCCAGCCGATATGGTGGTAGAGCACGAGGCCGAGCGTGCCCCCGATGACGACGCCGAAGGCGACCGAGGCGCCCTGGATGGCGTTGCCGATGGCACGGTCTGCCGCGGGCAGATATTTCGCGGCATAGCCGTCGGTGGCGATGTCCTGCGTCGAGATCAGCAGCGAGGCGGCGAAGCCGATCGCGATGATCGCATCGACCTGCGTCGGTCCGACCAGGATCAGGGCGAGGATGGCGAGGATCGTCAGGCTCTGGGTGATCAGGATCCAGCCGGCGCGATGCGCCCGCGCGAAGGGCCGGAGGCGGTCGACCCAGGGCGCCCAGAGGAATTTCAGGACGAGCGGCAGCAGCAGGATGCTCATCGCTCCGATGGCGGTGCGCGAGACGCCGAGCTCGCGCATGATCGGCGGTAGCGCCGCGACGAAGAGATAGGAGGGGATCGCCTGCGCGAGATAGAGCCCGCCCAGCACGGCGAAAAGCCGGTAGCGCCGCATCGGCGCGGGCGCGGCGCCTGCGTGGAGGGGGCCGATCGCGCTGCTCACGATGTCGCCCGGCTGTCATGGCCGATGAGGAAGGCCCGGCCCGCCGCCTCCTCGCGCGCGGCGACGATCGGGAAGGGCCAGAGCCGGCGGAAGGTCTCGGCCGTCTTCTCGCTGGCATCGGGCCGCACGATGGCGCAGGCCCGGCAGGCGCGCGAGACCCTCTCCCGCGTCGTCTTGAACCAGAGCGCCTGCTCGCGCTCGCCCGCCTGCGAGAGCGCTCGTCCGCCGCCGAAGACGGTCAGCAGCGTATAGGGCTCCTCGCGCCGTCCGATCTCATGCAGCGCGTCGAGATAGGCGCGCTCATCCTCTGGCCGATAGGGCGGCATGAAGCGCAGCGTCACCACCGCGTCCGCGTCGATCTCGAGGCTCACCATGACCCAGAATGCCCCTCAGAAGGTCTTGCGGAAACCGAGGGTGACGGTCCGGCCCCAGCCATAGTTCGGCAGGTTGCGCACCGAAGTCGCGGTCGGGTTCTGATAGGCGCGGTCGAACAGGTTGTTGACCGCGACATAGGCCTCGCCCTGCCAGGCCGGGGCGGTGAGCGCGACGTTCATGGTCGCGGCGCCCTTCAGCTTGTAGCGCGTGCCGCGCAGGTCGATGGCGACGTCCCGATCCGAGAAGGCCTCGCCCTCGACCCGGAGCTGCATGCCGTTCACGAAGCGGTAGCTGCCATAGAGCATGCCGCGCCAGGGCGAGCCGATGCGGTTGTTGGGCAGGTTGCTGTCGAGCTTGCCGTCGCCATTGGTGTCGTAGCGGCCCTCGCGATACGACAGGACCGTGCCCATGGTGAAGGCGTCGGTGACGGCGACGTCGCCGGTCGCCTCGACGCCCCAGATCCGCTCCTTCTGCTGCGACATCGTGTTGGTCACCGAATCGAAGGTGACGCCGTCGTCGGAGGTGCTGATGAAGCCGGTCAGCGAGCCCTTGAAGCGGTCATAGCTACCGCGGATGCCGAGCTCGTAATTGTTCACGATCTGCGCCTTGGGCGCGATCGACGAATAGCTCACCGTCTGCCGGCTGGCGGGCAGGCAGTTCGGCGACTGCAGCGGGCAGGCATATTGCGTCGAGATGCCGGCGCGGCGGGTGAAGGCGCCGACATCGGGCAGGGCGAAGCCCTGCGAGAAGCCGCCGAAGATCTCGCTGGTCTCGGTGAGCTTGATCGTCACACCGAGATTGGCGGTGAGCGCCGAATAGTCGAAATCGCCGCCGAGCACCCGCAGCGCGGGCAGCACGAAGGCCTGATAGCCCTGCGCATTGTTCGCGGCGACCGCCGCATAGGCGGCGGGCCGCGTATAGTCGCTGACCGAGAGCGAGAAATGCTCGTAGCGCAGGCCGCCGCGCAGCACGACGCGCTCGCCGATCGGGATCTGGAGCTGGCCGAAGCCGGCCGCCGTCGTCTGCTTCAGCGGCGTGAAGACGTCCTGGCCGTTGGTCAGGGTCTGCCAGGTCTTCTCCTGGATCAGGTCGCCGCCCCAGGTCAGCTTGGCGCCGGGCAGGATCGCGTCGAGCGGGGTGTCGATCGTGACGTTCAGGCCGCCGCGCTGCGAATAGAGCGTGGTCTGGTTGTCCCGGCTCGTCGGCGAGAGCGGGTTGAAGGAATAGTAGACCTGGCTGTTGTAGGGATAGGAGAAGGTCGAGAAATTGAAGCGCTTCTTGATGTCGTTATAGTAGCCGAGCAGGCTGAGCTTGCCGAGCGCGAAATCGGCGTCGCTATAGCGCAGCGACACGGATTTGGTGTCTTCCAGCACGCTCTGGCCGGTATAGAGCTGCGTCCGGTCCGGCCGGGCGAAGGGGGCGGCGTAGTTGGTCAGGTATTTCGGAGCCTGGTCGAAGCCGATCCAGGAGGCGTTGAGCTCGATGCGCTTGCCGCCGGCGAAATCGTAGCCGAGCTTGGCGAGTAGGTTGCCGGCCTTGTAGCGGTCGCCGCCGCCCTGGCCGAGCAGCCCGTCGGAGGGCAGTTCGCGCCCGGCGCCGTCATAGGTGCGGCCGGCGCCGCGGATCTGGCCCGAGAACAGGTAGTCGACGCCGTCGGGGACCTTGCCGGAGACCGTCACCGAGGCCTCCGGCGCCAGCGAGCGGCCGATATTGTGGGTGAAGCCGCGGATCGCGGTGTTGACCGTGACGCGCGGCCTGCCTTCGGCCGCCTTCCGGGTGATGAAATTGACCGTCCCGCCGGTGGCGCCCGCGCCGTAGAGGCTGGAGGCGCCGGCGACGACCTCGATCCGCTCCACCGTGTTGAGGTCGATCAGCGCGAGGATGCGCGAGACGTCGCGCAGCGGCGTGTTCATCGGCACGCCGTCGATCATCACCAGTAGGTCGCGGCCGCGATAGTTCTCCGAGGCGCTCGAGACCGTCTGCGTCGACATCGAATAGCCCGGCACTAGCTTGCCGAGCACGGCGGCGGCATTGGGGCTGAACTTGAGCTGCTGCTCGATCTCCGTCCGGTCGATCACCTGGACCGATTGCGGCGTCTCGGCGGTGCTGCGCTCGGCGCGGGCGGCGGTGACCGTGATCGTGTCGAGATCGATCGTGGTCGGCGTGTCCGCGACCCGGCCCGGCCCGGCCGGGCGCGTTGCGGACTGGGGCGAAACCTGCGCGACCGCGATCGAGGAGGCGAGGAGCGCGGCAAGGCTGGTGGCGAGGCTGATCGGTCTGGTCATGGTTCTACCCGTGGCGCCGGCCGCCGCCCGGCCCATGTGTTGGGCACGGAGTCGATGCCGTTCTGAAGGTGGTTTACTTGGCTTGTTTCAGGATTTGCTTTTTAGAATTTTAGTAAAGTAACTTGATTTCATCACGGATTCGATTGCCGGTGCGTGTTGGGGCCGTTGTTAGCTGTTGCTGTAATGATATTTCTGCGGTCTAAGCTTGGACTTCCGCGAACGCGCCATAGGACTGAGACGAATCCGGTGTCGAAAACGGGCAATGTGGCTGTCGCGACACGCCCCGGATGCGAGGCGGCTCCGGAGGCCCGGAATTTCGCGCCGTTCTGGCTGGTTTCCGCCGAGGTCGGCCGTGACGAGGCGAGCGCCCTGTCCCGGCGCATTCTCGGCCATGCCACGGCGCGGGAAGCCGAGACGCCGGATCTGCCCCTGCCTTTCGATGCGCGCTGCGTGCTGACGACGCGCCCGGATATCGGACTGCGCTCCTGCTTCGGCCCGGCCCTGCACTGGGTCTGGCCGCCGCGGCGGAACGAAGGGGATTTGTCCTATATCCTCATCCGTCCGGCGGAGGGGCGGGTGGTGATCCGCCAGGGCGGCGGGCGGATCGCGCTACGCGCCCGCGAGGCGGCGGCGCTCGCCCTGGATCAAGCTGCGGAGTTCGTGCTGGCCCAGCCCGGCCGCATCGACGTGATCGAGCTCGATGCGGCCCTGTTGCCGCTATTGGCCGGCGAGGCCGCCGGGCTGATGCGGGTCATCCCACGCTCCAATCCGGGCTTGCAGGCACTGGCGCATTACGGCGCGCTCCTGCTGCGCGGCCTGCTGCCGCTGAATTCCGCCGAGCTTCAGGCCCTCGCCAGGGCACATGTCCACGACCTGGTCGGCGCCGCCCTGTCGGACCGGGAGCCTGCGGTGGCGGCGGTTCCGGCGGACAGGCGGGCCGGCCGTCTCGCCGCCATCAAGGCGGATATCGAGGCGCGGCTGGAGCGGCGGGATCTCGGAGTCGAGATGATCGCGACCCTGCATGGCGTCAGCGCCCGCGTCGTCCAGAAGCTTTTCGAAACCGATGGCCGGACGTTCTCCGACTATGTGCTGGAGCGGCGGCTCGACCGCGCCTGGCATCGGCTCGTGACGACGGAGGGCGTGGCGCCGGCCATCAGCGCCGTCGCCTATGAAGTCGGCTTCGGCGACCTCTCCTATTTCAACCGCTGCTTCCGCAAGCGCTTCAATTGCTCGCCTTCCGAGGCAAAGGCGGCAGGCGCCTGAAAGGCGGGCCGGGCGAGCCGGATGGCTGGCGCCGAAAGCAGGGCTCGCGAAGACGGCGCCGCCGCCGTTCGGGTCGAAATCCCCTCATCAGGCCTTCGCGATGTCCTGCCTCGCCTGCCTGCTTCCGCCGGCTTGACAGGGTTGGAAAAACACGGCTTGCTGATCTGGTCTTCTGGATGGACCAGTGGATCAGAGGGGCATGTCAGCATCTCCGAAGGGTTCGGAAGCCATCGTTCTGGCCGAGGTTCCATCGTTCCGCGACGCGATCGTCAAACGCTCGCTGAAGAATGTGATCGCGGACAGGATCGCCGGGCTGATCGCCTCCGGGCTCGTTCAAGTCGGGGATACCTTGCCGAGCGAACGCCAGCTTGCATCGTCGCTCAATGTGAGCCGCGAGACGACGCGCGGAGCGATCCTTCTCCTGGCGTCGCGCGGTATTCTCGAGATCTCCCACGGCGCGCGCACGCGGGTCGTTCGCAGCGATGTCGGCGAGATCACGATCGGCTTCGGCCAGGCGCGGGCGATCAACGCCTACGACATCGATTCCGTCCACGACGCGCGGCTCCTGATCGAGCGCCGGGTGGTGGCGGATGCCGCCCGGCGGATCGACGAGGCCGCGCTCGCGGCGCTCGACGGGCTCCTGGCCGTGCAGAAGGAGGCCTTCGACGATCCTGTCGGCTTCCTGATCTGCGACCGGGAGTTCCACGCCACGATCTACCGCGCTTCCGGCAACGCGCTGCTCGCGGACTTCGCCGCAGATCTCTACACCTACATGATGGAATACCGCCGGACGGCCGTCGCCAGGCCGGGGGCGATCGCGACGAGCTATGCCGATCATGCCGCGATCGTCGCTGCGCTGCGCGACCATGATCCGGATGCGGCGGTGGCGGCGTTCGCCGTGCATACCGACCGGATCTACCAGACAACGCAATCGGCCATGAAGGACGGCAGGCAAGACCGAAACTGAAGCCCGCCGTCCTTTCCGGGCGGCTCAAACATAAAAACGCAATGGAGAAACGCTATGGAACGCAGAACTGTCCTGAAGCTTTCGATCGGAGCCCTGCTCGGTGCGAGCACCGGGCTCGGCGGCCTGCAGGCGGCGATGGCCGCGGGCAAGGACATCGTCTATCTGACGCCGGGCCTCGATCTGCCCTTCTGGCGCTACCTGGCCAAGGGCGTCGAGGCCACCGTGAAGGCGCAGGGCTATAACTTCCAGGCGCTGGACTCGCATAACAGCGCCCAGACGCAATTGCAGAACGCGCAGGACGCGATCGCGCGCGGCGTCGCCGGAATCGTGATCTCGCCGACCGATTCGTCCACGGCGCCCAGCGTGCTGGCGCTCGCCAAGCGCGCCAAGATTCCGGCCGTGATCGCCGATATCGGGACCAATAGCGGCGAGTATTCGTCCTTCATCATTTCCGACAACTACAAGGGCGCCCACGATGTCGGCGTGGCGCTGGCCCAGAGCCTGAAGAAGAAGGGCTGGCAGGACGGCTCCGTCGGGATCATCGCGATCTCGCAGGCCCGCAAGAACGGCCAGGCCCGCACGAAGGGTTTCCTCGACGGACTCAAGGAGGGCGGCTTCACCGGCAAGCAGGCCGGGATGCAGCAGATGCAGTCCTACACCGCCGACGAGACCTTCAAGTTCACGCAGGACATGCTGACCGCCAATCCCGGCATGCGCGGCCTGTTCATCCAGACGGACCAGCCGGCGATCGGCGCCCTCCGGGCCGTGAAGGCGGCGCGGCGCGACGGCGAGCTTCTCGTCGCCGCCTTCGACGGCATCCCCGACTTCGTGGATCTGCTCAAGTCCGGCCAGCTCGTCGTGTCGGGGATGCAGCAGCCCTATCTGATGGGCGTGCGTTCCGGCGAGGCGATCCTGGCCACGCTCGCGGGCAAGTCTCCCGAAAAGGAGATCACCGTGCCGATCGTCGCGATCACCAGCGACAACATCGAAAAAGAGCTGCCGACGATCCGCAAGACCGTCTTCGCCGACGAGGTCTGATCGCGCCCGAGCGCTCAGCGCGCCGCCTGCGGATAGCGGTTCCGCAGGCGGCGCGCCGCCGCCTTGGGCGGCGTTGGGCGAGGCGGGCCGCGGCCCGTCTCTTCCGCCTTTCGGGCACGCTCCATGTCACTTCATGCACGCCGGCGCGCCGGCGCCGCGAGCCGAGGACAGATTCCATGCAGCATCCCCCGCCGCAGGGCGACAAGCCGCTGCTTCTCGCCGCCCGCGACGTCACCAAGACGTTCGACCGCACGCGCGCGCTCGCCGGGGCGGATTTCGAGCTCGCGGAGGGCGAGATCCATGGCCTGCTCGGCGCCAACGGCGCCGGCAAGTCGACCCTGTCGAAGATCATTTCCGGGCATCACAGCTTCGATTCCGGCGAGATGCTCTACCGGGGTCAGTCGATCCGCCTGCGCAATACGCGCGACGCGCTCCGCATCGGCATCGCCATCGTGATGCAGGAAACCAGCCTCGTTCCCGACCTCACGGTTCTGGAGAACATCTTCCTGCCGGAGCTCGGCCGCCCCGGGCGGCTCGACTATGCCGCGATGCGGGAGCGCGGCAGGGTCATTCTCGACAGCCTCGGCCAGTCCGACAGCCTGCCGTTCGACTGGAAGGTCCGGCAGCTCTCCTCGGCGCAGAAGCAGCTCGTCGAGATCGCCAAGGCGCTGGGCGTCGGCGCGAAGCTCATCATCTTCGACGAGCCGACCGCCGCGCTCAGCCCCGGCGAGGTGAGCCGGCTGTTCGACGTGATGGCCCGGCTGCGCGAAACCGGCCGCGGCCTGGTCTTCGTCTCGCACCGGCTGGAGGAGGTTTTCTCGATCACTGACCGCGTCACCGTCATGCGCGAGGGGCGGACGGTGCTGAAGGCCCACCCGACCGCCGATCTGAGCCAGGCGGAATTGATCCGGGCCATGGTCGGGGCCGAGCTCGGCGCGATCTACACCGAGCCGCATCGGCAAGGCGAGGCCCGCCATGGCCCGGCGATCCTCGAGGTCAGCCATCTTGCGGCGCAGCCGCAGGTGAAGGACGTGTCCTTTTCCGTGCGGGCCGGGGAAATCCTCGGCCTCGGCGGGCTGGTGGGCGCGGGGCGCTCCGAGACCGTCGAGGCCATCTTCGGGCTGAGGCCGCGCTCCGGCGGCGAGGTGCGCCTCGCCGGGCGGGATCTCAGGGCCAACGACCCGCAGGCCGCGATCCGCGCGGGCCTGGGTTTCGTCGCCGAGGACCGGCGGACGCAGAACATCGTGCCCGATCTCAGCGTGAAGGAGAATCTGCTGCTCGCCCATCTCGGCGCGCATCGCGGCTTCCTGCGCGGCTATCAGTCGCGCAAGCGCAAGGTCAGCGAGCTGCTGCAGCGGCTCGGCCTGCCGGAGGAGCGGCTGATGGACGCCTCCATGCTGAACTTCTCCGGTGGCATGCAGCAGAAGATCATCATGGCGCGCTGGCTCCTGCTCTCGCCGAAGGTGCTGATCCTCGACGAGCCGACCAAGGGGGTCGACATCGGCACGCGCGCCGGCATCTACGCGATGCTCCGGGACATCGTGGCGGAGGGGGCCGCGGTGATCGTGGTATCGTCGGATTTCGAGGAGCTGCTCGGCATCAGCGACCGCATCGTCGTGGTCAGCGACGGCTGCACCATCGCCGACCTGCCGAGCGCCATGCTCGACGAGGAGAAGCTGACGCTCCTGGCCGCTCCCCGCACCTCGATGGCGCACAACACGGCGATGCTCGAGCATTTCGCCCGGGAGCATGGCGGGGCGGGGTTCTGGGCCCTGGTCGAGGAGGACCGCATCATCTGCCTGAACGCGGTCGTGGCGAATGCCGCGCTCGATCCCGGCTTCAAGGCGGGCGAGGCCTGCGTCGCCGCGCAGACGCAGATCCCCCGCGCCCTGAGCCGGCGCGAGCCCATCTTCGTGCCGGAGGCCGACAACGGCCGCACCACGCTGCTCCTGCCCATGCGCAATTCCCGCGGGCATGATCTGGGCTGGGTCGGCCTCTCCCTCTTTCCCGACGCGGAGCTGCCGCAGCCCGAGGCGATCAAGGCCCGCATCGACAGCATCGCGGCCGCGCTGTGACCATCAAGGAGCCTTCTTCCATGGCATCGACCACTGCCGGCGCGCCGATGCGCGGCTCTCGCTTCAAGATGCTGGCGCAGCGGCTCGAGGTGCGCATGCTCGCCCTGGCCCTCGTCATCGGGTTCTGCCTGTCGCTGCTGTCGCCCTATTTCCTCACCCATTCCAACATCTTCAACATGCTCGACCAGTCGGTGGTGATCGGCATCGTCGCGGTGGGCATGACCTTCGTGATCCTGACCGGCGGCATCGACCTGTCCGTGGGCTCCGTCGCCGGCCTCACGGGCATCATCCTGGGCCTGTCGCTCCAGCACATGCCGATCGTGCCGGCGATCGCGGTGGCGGTTCTCGCCGGCGGCGGCATCGGCCTGGTCTCGGGGCTGCTCATCAACCTGTTCGGCCTCGCGGCCTTCGTCGTCACCCTCGGCGTCATGGCGATCGGCCGCAGCCTTGCGTATATCCTGTCCGGGCAGACCGCGATCTCCGATATTCCCGAGGGAATGCAGGACATTGTCTACACGAACATCCTCGGCGTGCCCTCGAACATCCTGTTCCTGATCGCCCTCTACATCGTCGCCTGGGCCTATCTCACCTACACCAAGGGCGGCCGCACCATCTATGCGGTCGGGTCGAACAAGGAGGCGGCCCGTGCCGCAGGCCTGAACACGCTGTTCTATTCGGTCCTGCCTTACGTCCTGTCGGGCGCGCTCTCGGCCGTCGCGGTGACCTTCTCGATCAGCCAGTTGCTGTCGGCCGACCCGCTGATGGGCAATGCCATGGAGCTCGACGCCATCGCGGCCGTCGTCATCGGCGGGGCAAGCCTCTATGGCGGCCGCGGCTCGATGATCGGCACGCTCATCGGCGTGTTCATCATGGTGATGATCCGCAACGGCCTCAATCTGATGGGCGTTTCGCCGTTCTGGCAGGGCTCCGCGATCGGCACCATCATCATTCTGGCCCTGCTGGTGGAGCGTCTCGTCAGCAGCCGCGCGAGCCGCTAGGAGGAAGAAAGCGATGACATCCACACCTTCGCTCGCCGTGGCCCTCTTCGGTACGGAGGAGCCGGCGGTGCTGCCGCGCATCCTCAGGGCGGGCCCGCTGACGGCAGAGCTCGACGCCGGCAATCTGCGCCATATCCGCTATCACGGCGTCGAGATCATCCGCGCGGTGTCCTTCATCGTGCGCGACCGCAACTGGGGCACCTACAACCCGACGATCGCCGATCTGGCGGTCGAGGAGGCCGCAGACAGCTTCACGGTCGCCTATTCCGCGGTCGCACGCGATGAGCGCCAGAGCTTCGGCTACAAGGCGCGGATCGCGGCCAGCGCCGGCGGCACCCTCGATTTCTCGGTCACCGGCACGGCCGACACGCCCTTCCTGACCAACCGCACGGGGTTCGTGGTTCTGCATCCCAGCGCGGCGTCGGGCCTGCCCGTCACCATCGCGCATGCCGACGGCTCGCGCGAGGAAGGCCGTTTCCCCGACATCATCGATCCCGTCCAGCCGATGATGAATCTGCGCGCCCTGACGCATGAGGCAGCGCCGGGGCTGCGCGTGACCTGCCGCATGGAGGGCGACGTCTATGAGATGGAGGACCAGCGCAACTGGACGGACGCTTCCTACAAGACCTATGTCCGGCCGCTGGCCTTGCCCTGGCCCTACACGCTGGCGGAAGGCGAAAGGCTCGAGCAGGCCGTCCGCCTGACGGCATCCGGCCGGCCGGCGGGCCGCGCGCCCGCGGGCGAGGCGGTCACCGTCCATGTCGGCGCCGCGGCAGGCGTCGTTCCGCCGCTCGGGCTGGGGCTCGACCCCGACGAGATCGCGGCGACGCGGGAGGAGGCCGCCACCCTGCGGCGCATCGGAGCCCGGCATCTGGTCGGCTTCCACGATCCGCGGCGCGGGCATGACCGCGAGACCTTGCGGGAACTGGCGGCTGCGGCCGAGGCGATCGGCGCGGAGCCCTGGCTGGAAGCGGTCATCGCCGATGTCGACGGCTTCGCCGGGGAGATCGCGGCGCTCGGCCGCGACGTGCGGGCGCTGGGCTCGCCTTTTCCGGTCGTGCTGGTCTCGCCCGCGCCGGATCTCAAATGCACGCTGCCGGGCAGCCCCTGGCCGCCGGCACCCCCGCCCCGCGACTTCTTCCAGGCCGCCCGCAACGCCTTTCCGGGCGCGCGGCTCGGTGGCGGCATGTTCAGCTATTTCACGGAGATGAACCGGAAGCGCCCGCCGAGCGATCTCCTCGATCTCGTCAGCTTCACGACGACCGCGACCCTGCATGCGGGCGACGATCACTCCATCACCGAGGGGCTGGAATCGCTGCCGGCCATGGCGCTGTCGGCGCAGGCCATCGCCGGCGGCAAGCCCTGGGCCGTGGGGCCGAGCGCCATCGGCATGCGCATGAACCCCTATGGCGAGGCGCCGCTCGCCAATTCGGGCAATATCCGGCAGGCGATGAACTTCAACGACCCTCGCCAGCGCGGGCTGCTGGGGGCGGCCTGGACGCTCGGCTTCTTCGCCCGGTTCGCGGCCGGCGGGGCCAGCGCGATCACGCTGGGCGGCACCACCGGCGCTTTTGGCGTGCTCCACCGGCGCCATTCCTGGCCGCAGCCCTGGTTCGACGACCATGGCGGGCTGTTCCCGGTCTTCCATGTGCTGAAGGGGCTCGGCGGGCTCGGCGGCGCGGCGATGCGCCGGGTGGAGCTGTCCGACCCTTCGGCGGTCCAGGGCATCGCCGTCGAGCGCGCGGACGGCATCGAGCTCTGGCTCGCCAATCTCACCGGCGCGGCGCAGACCTTGCATCTGGAGCAGGCGATCGCCGAACGGGCGATACTCGATGCCGAGTCCTTCGTCGAGGCGACGAAGAACCCGGACCTTCTCTCCGAGAGGACGGAGCGGGGAGGCGGGAGCATCTGCAGGCTCGCTCCCTATGCGGTCGCGCGTTTGCGCCTGAACTGAGCCAGTTCGGCATCGGACCGGAAGACGGCGTCCGCCTTCTGGTCCGATGCAGGAACAAAGCGATCGATCGTCGTGAACGCGTCCTGCCGGATGCGCGATGATCTATGCCGCCGGAGCCTCGGCGTCGGGCTGGTTCGCCGGGTGGGCCTCGCGAAAGGCGGGATGCTCCGCCGCGACGCGCTCGACCCGCAGGATCCGCGGAAAGCCGTCGAGCGGGACGTCGAAGCGGCGGGCGGCATAGAGCTGCGGCACCAGATAGACATCGGCCATGCCGGGTTCGGAGCCGAAGCAGAACGCCCCGTCGCCGATCATCGCCTCGACGGCGCTCAGGCCCTGACCGATCCAGTGAGCGATCCAGCCGCCGACCTCCGGCTCCGGGCGGCCGAGCTCGGTCCGCAGATAGCGCAGCGGGCCGATATTGTGCAGGGGGTGGATGTCGCAGCCGATCAGCGCCGCGACCGCGCGGACCCTGGCCCGCTCCACCGGGTCGCCCGGCAGCAAAGCCGGCGCCGGATAGGCCTCCTCCAGATATTCGAGGATCGCCGGCGACTGCGTGATGACGACGCCGGAATCGAGCACGAGGCTGGGCACGCGCCCTTGCGGGTTGAGCGCGCGATAGGCGGGGGCGTTCTGCTCCCCGCCGTTGCGGAGCAGATGGACGGGGACATGCTCCACCGCGAGATTCTTCAGGGCCAGTGCGATCCGCACGCGATAGGACGAGGTGGACCGCCAATAGGTGTGGAGTTTCAGGATGGGATTCCCCTCTGCTGGGCTTGCCGGAGCGACGCCGCGCTCAAGCCGGAACCGGCCTGGCCGGCAGGATCCTGGCCCGGCATTCACCGAAGCCGATCGGCGCATAGGCCTCGCGGCGGGCGCGGGCCCGCATGATCACCTCGTCGCCATCCTCCAGGAAGCGGCGCTGCTCGCCCGAGGCCAGCGCGACGGGCTCGGCGCCGCCCAGGGTCGCCTCGAGGATGCTGCCGCAGGAGGCGGCGTCCGGCCCCGAGATCGTGCCCGTCCCGAGCAGGTCGCCCGGCTGGAGATTGCAGCCGTTGCTGGTGTGATGCGCCACCATCTGCGCGGCGGTCCAGTACATGTTCAGGGCGTTGGAGAGGCCGAGGCGATGCGGCGGAAGCCCCTGCGCGCGCAGGCCGTCAGTGAGCAGCAGGACCTCGATCTCGACATCGAGGGCGCCGGCGCGCTGGTCCTCCGCATCGAGCAGATAGGGCAGCGGAGCGGGGTCGCCCGCGGGCCGTTGCGGCTGGCCGGCGCGGAACGGCGCCAGCGCCTCCGGCGTCACGATCCAGGCCGAGATGGTGCTGGCGAAGTTCTTGGCCAGGAACGGGCCGAGCGGCTGGTATTCCCAGGCCTGGATGTCGCGGGCCGACCAGTCGTTCAGCAGGCAGTAGCCGGCGATGTGGCTGGCCGCATCGGCGATCGGGATCGGCTCGCCCTGCGCATTGCCGGGGCCGACCCAGAGGCCGAGCTCGAGCTCGTAGTCGAGGCGTCGGCTCGGGCCGAAGCCGGGCTCGGCCGCATCGGGCAGCCTAGCCTGGCCGTTGGGCCGGCGGATCGCGCCGCCCGACAGACCGATCGACGAGGCCCGGCCGTGATAGCCGATCGGGACGTATTTGTAGTTCGGGAGCAGCGGATTGTCCGGCCGGAACAGCTTGCCGACATTGGTCGCGTGGTGAATGCCGACATAGAAGTCGGTATAGTCGCCGATGCGCGCCGGCAGATGCAGGCTGCAATCCGCCGCCGGGTGGAGGCAGGGCGACACCGCCTCGGCTTCGGCGCGTCCTCCCGTGAGAAGCGCGGAGAGGCGCAGGCGCAGGCTCCGGCGCGGGCCGGCGCCCAGCGCCAGGAAGGCGTTCAATCTCTCGCCCGAGGCGGCTTCGGCCGCTTCGCGCGCCTCGCCCTCGAGCAGGCCGGTCGCCGCCAGCGCGCCGAGGTCGAGGATCGCGTCGCCGATCGCGACGCCGCCCCGCGGCGCGGCCCCCGCGGGGCTGAACACGCCCAGCGGCAGGTTCTGGACCGGGAAATCCGGGTGTCCGTTGGCGGATTCCACCCAGCTTCGCAGCCTGGGATCATGAGTGTGGTCGATCTGAGCCATGGGTCTGCTTAGCGCTGCCGCGGATTGAAGTGCTTGTGCAATTGATGCCCGTAGGCGCCGTAGGATCTCTGCAGCGCGCTGCTTTCCGCCGCGAAGGCGGTGACGCGCTGCGGGAACCGGGTCTCGAACATGAACGCCATCGTGCCTTCGAGCTTGTGCGGCTTCAGCTCGACATTGCTGGCCTTTTCAAAGGCCTCGAAATCGGGGCCGTGCGGCAGCATCGAATTGTGCAGCGAGCAGCCTCCGGGGACGAAGCCCTGAGGCTTGGCGTCGTACTGCCCGTAGACCAGGCCCATGAACTCGCTCATCACGTTCATGTGGTACCAGGGCGGGCGGAAGGTGTTCTCCGCCACCATCCAGCGATCGGAGAAGACCACGAAATCGACGTTGGCGGTGCCGGGCGTCTCGGACGGGGAGGTCAGGACCGTGAAGATCGACGGGTCGGCATGGTCGTAGAGGACCGGCCCCACCGGCGAATAGCGCCGCAGATCGTATTTGTAGGGCGCGTAGTTGCCGTGCCAGGCGACCACGTCCAGCGGCGAATGCGCGATGTCGGCGGCCCAGATCGCTCCGCCCCATTTGACATACATGCGCCCGGGCGCGTCGACGTCCTCATAGGCCGCCACGGGGGTGAGGAAGTCGCGCGGGTTGGCCAGGCAGTTGGCACCGATCGGGCCGCGTTCCGGCAAGGTGAAGGCGCCGCCGTAATTCTCGCAGAGATAGCCCCGGGCCGGACCGTCGCGCAGCTCGATGCGCAGCTTCACGCCGCGCGGAATGACGGCGATCTCGCCCGGCTCGATGTCGATGATGCCGAACTCGGTCCACAGCCGCAGATCGCCCTGCTGGGGCACGAACAGCATCTCGCCATCCGCGTTGTAGAAGTATTCGTGCTCCATCGAGCGGGTGATCAGATAGACATGGGCGCCCATGCCGGCTTGCGCGCCGCCGTCTCCGGCCGTGGTGATCGTCCGCACGCCTTCGCGGAAGGAGAGCGGCTCGGTCGGGACCGGCAGCGGATCCCAGCGCATCGGCCCGATCGGCGGCTCGGCTTCGACGGCCGGGGCCGTGCGCCACAGGCCGGCATCGACCTTCCTGAAATCGCCCCAATGCGCGACGGTGGGGCGGATCCGGTAGAGCCAGCTCCGCTCGTTGGTTGTGCGCGGCGCGGTGAAGGGCGACCCGCTGAGCTGTTCGGCATAGAGGCCGTAGGCGCATTTCTGCGGCGAGTTGCGCCCGAGCGGCAGCGCGCCGGGCAGGGCCTCGGTCTCGAAACCGTTGCCGAAGCCGGACATGTAGTTCGCCTGGATCGCGCTCTCGGGCTGGGTCGCGGCCGAAGCGCCCGTCGGGATGTCTTGCTTGGTCATGGGGAAGCCCTCTCGCATTTTGTTACAAGAGTAACCGTTGATTTTGTAACCAACAACGCGCGGGATCGGTGGCGCGCGCCTTCGGGCTGAAGCCGGACGCACCCGCGCCCGGAGCCTGACCCGCCGGCCGATGGGCCTCCATCGTTCGGCCGGGGAGATCGGAACGTTCGAAGTTATGCATTGGATCGGATGATTTCGATCGGAGATGTTGCGCAGAGAAGAATTTTCTTCTCAATCTCCGAACCGTTCCATCGCTCCTGTTTCCGGAATTCCTCACCTTGGCTTCGCATCCCCTCGGGCGCCTTCTGCCCGGCTTCCTGCTGTGCGCGCTGATCAGCGCGGCGGCCTATGGCCTCGAACATCTCGAAACCCGTCTGGCGGGCCGCGCCTGGTTCGAGGCCCTGGTGCTGGCCATCCTGATCGGGACACTGGTCCGCAGCGTCTGGACGCCATCCGCGCCCTGGCGGGCCGGGATCGCCTTCTCGGCCAAGACGGTGCTGGAAATCGCCGTCGTCCTGCTCGGCGCCTCCCTCAACGTCGCCATGCTGGTCGCGGCCGGGCCGGGCCTGATCGTCGGCATCGCCGTGGTCGTCGCGCTGGCGCTGGCCGCGAGCTTCCTGCTCGGCCGGATGCTCGGCCTGCCGAAGCGGATGGCGGTGCTGGTCGCCTGCGGCAATTCGATCTGCGGCAATTCCGCCATCGCCGCGGTCGCGCCGGTGATCGGCGCGGATGGCGAGGACGTGGCGGCGTCGATCGCCTTCACCGCCGTGCTCGGCGTGCTGGTCGTTCTCGGCCTGCCGCTGCTGGTGCCGCTGCTGCGGCTCTCCGACACGCAATACGGCGTGCTGGCCGGGCTGACGGTCTATGCCGTGCCGCAGGTCCTCGCCGCGACGGCGCCGGTCGCCGCCGCCAGCGTCCAGATCGGCACGCTGGTCAAGCTCGTGCGGGTGCTGATGCTCGGCCCGGTCGTCCTCGTGCTCTCGCTCCTGGGCAGCCGGCTGCGCGAGGAACCGGATGCCCCGGCGCCGCATGTCACGGCGGGAGACCGGCCGGCGCGCGGGCGCCTGGCCGTGCACAAGCTCGTGCCCTGGTTCATCATCGGCTTTCTGGCGATGGCGGCGCTGCGCTCGCACGGCGCCATCCCGGAGGCCGCGCTCGCGCCGCTCGCGCGGATCACCACCGTCTTCACCATCATCTCGATGGCGGCGCTGGGGCTGGGCGTCGATGTCCGCTCCGTCGCGAGGGCCGGGGGGCGGGTGACGGCGGCGGTCACCCTCTCCCTGATCGCGCTCGCGGCCGTCAGCATCGCGCTGATCCGGCTCCTCGGCGTCGCCTGACCGGGCGTTTCCGCTCTCAAGCGAAGAGATGGGGGGCGCGCCCCCGCCGGGCGCGCGCCCCGTCTCAGATCATCCGCTGCATGCCGCTCAGCACGGCCTTGAGCGAGGCCATGACGATATTCGGATCGATGCCGACGCCATGGACGATCCGGCCTTCGGCATCCTCGAGCTTGACATAGCAGGCGGCGGTGGCGTTGGCGCCGCGGCCGACGGCGTGCTCGTGATAGTCGAGCAGCGAGAACGTCACGCCATAGGTCTTCTGTAGCGCGTCGACGAAGGCGTCGACCGGCCCGTTGCCTTCGCCCTCGATGGTGCGGACCGTGCCGTCCCGCTGCTTCAGATCGGCGGTCAGCGTGCGGGTGTCGGGGCCGGTCGGCAGGGTCCTGTGGGAGACGAGCTCCAGAGGCGCCCCGCTCAGCAGATAGGTCCGGCTGAACAGCGCCCAGAGCGCCGGGGCGGTCAATTCCTTGCCGTCGGCGTCCATCTGCTCCTGGGCGATCTTCGAGAACTCGACCTGGAGCGGGCGCGGCAGGTCGAGGCCGTGGTCGGCCTGGAGGAGATAGGCGATGCCGCCCTTGCCCGATTGCGAGTTGATGCGGATGACCGCCTCGTAGTCGCGGCCGACATCCTTGGGGTCGATCGGCAGATAGGGCACCTGGAAAAGCGGGTCGTTGCGCTTCTTCTGCGCCTCGAAGCCCTTCTTGATCGCGTCCTGATGCGAGCCGGAGAAGGCGGTGTAGACGAGCTCGCCGACATAGGGGTGGCGCTCATGCACCGGCAATTGCGTGCAGTATTCGGCCACGCTGCGGATCTCGTTGACGTCGCGCAGGTCGAGTTCGGGGTCGACGCCTTGCGTGAACAGGTTCAGCGCCATGGTGACGATGTCGACATTGCCGGTGCGCTCGCCATTGCCGAACAGCGTGCCCTCGACGCGGTCGGCGCCGGCCATCAGGGCGAGCTCGGCGGCGGCGACCGCGGTGCCGCGGTCGTTGTGCGGATGGATCGAGAGCAGCACGCTGTCGCGGTCGGAGATGTGGCGGCCGAACCATTCGAACTGGTCGGCATGGACGTTCGGCGTCGCCATCTCGACGGTGGCGGGCAGGTTGAGGATCAGCTTCTTCTGCGGCGTCGGCCTGATCACGGCCTTGACCGCCTCGCAGATCTCGAGCGCGTATTCGAGCTCGGTGCCGGTGAAGCTCTCCGGCGAATATTCGAAGGTGAAGTTGGTCTCCGGCGCCTGCTCGGCCAGCGCCTTGATCTGGACGGCGGCGTCGACGGCGATCTTGGTGATGCCCGCCCGGTCGGCGCGGAAGACGACGTCGCGCTGCAGGGTCGAGGTCGAGTTGTAGAAGTGCAGGATGACGTTCCTGGCGCCCTTCACGGCCTCGAAGGTGCGCTCGATCAGCTCCGGCCGGCACTGGGTCAGCACCTGGATCGCCACGTCGTCGGGAATGGCGCCCGCGTCGATGATCGCGCGCACGAAGTCGAAATCGGTCTGCGACGCGGCGGGGAAGGCGACCTCGATCTCCTTGAAGCCCATCTTCACGAGCAGGTTGAACATGCGGTTCTTGCGCTCGACGCCCATCGGCTCGATCAGCGCCTGATTGCCGTCGCGCAGGTCGACCGAGCACCAGATCGGCGCCTTGGTGAGGACCTGCGACGGCCATTTGCGGTCCGGCAGGTTGACGGGCGCATAGGCGCGGTACTTGGAAATCGGCATCTCTGACATGATTGGACCCTTGCGGTGGTGGCGCCTCGCCGGCCTGCTCAGGGCCGCTCGCGCCGCGATACGATCGACAGCCTGAAAATCCCGGCGCTTACAGCGCCGGGCGGCTAAGTCGAAGGGCCGGATCCCGCATGACAGACCGATATCGCATGGCGGCACTCTAGAGCAGGCGCGGAGCGGATTGCAACGCGATCCGGCCGGATCGCGTGCCGGCCGGCGGGCTTTCGCCGCCGGCTGCGCCGCGCGGCGGCGCGTAAAAATCACCTTCCGGCTGCCTGCCGCACCGCTGATTTGACCTCCGCCGCCGGCAATCTTTGGCAAGCGGTTTCATTGACGAGGCGAGGTTTCAGCGGAAAAATGCCAGCATCGATCGGCACCTCGCCGGTCGGTCGCGGGATTTGCTGGAGCAGCTTGCGCCGCGTCAACAACGCTAAAAGCACCACGAGACGATCGTGGGCTCCGCAACGGAGTCGGATCCATGACGAGGCTCATCGCATTCCGCCAGGCGCGCAGGACGGCGCGCCGATGTTGCCGATGACGTGACGGCGCCCGCGGGCGCCTCTCCACCGCAAGCGCAATCGAACGGCAACGCCGGCCTCCCGGCGAAGGATGACGCATGTCTCACGCCACCATTCTCGAAATCCGCGGCAAGACCGCGGGGCTGGTCGTCGGCGCCGAGGCCGGCTTCCGCTTCTTCTCCTCGCAGCCGGCCTTCGACGCGCTCGACGGCCAGCTCTTTCCTTCGGTCGTCGCGGCGCAGCGCGCGGTCAAGGCGCTGACGTCCCGCCGGGCGCCGCGCGACCGGCCGCTCGGCCGCGCGGCCTGATCCTTCCACCGGAGTCCGCCATGACGATCGTTCCGCTCGTGCCCAAGGATTTTGGGGCCAAGAGTTCTTTGACCAGAAATTCCGCGGCCCGAAATGCCGGGACCGGGCCGTCCCGGGCAGCGGTCCCGCCGGAGATCCAGACGGCCGATCTCGGCGGGTTCCGCGCGGCGCTGCGGCATCTGGCGGGCGGCGTCAGCGTCGTCACCACCGGGCGCGGCGCGAGCCGCACCGGGCTGGTGGCGACTCGGTCTCCTCGCTCTCGGCCGAGCCGCCGACGCTGATGTTCGGGCTCAATCTCGGTTCGTCGAGCTTTCCGGTGCTGCGCGAGCACGGCGCCTTCGCGGTCAACGTCCTGGCGGCGGACCAGAAGGAGATCGCCGACCGCTTCGCCGGGCGCGGCGGCGAGAAGGGGCCGGCGCGCTACGAGGGCGCGCGCTGGACCGAGGGCCGGACCGGCGCGGCGCTGCTCGACGGCGCGCTCGCCTCGCTCGACTGCGAGGTCGAGGAGCTGATCGAGCGCCATTCCCACGCGATCGTCATCGGCCGCATCCGCGGCATCAGGCTGGGGAGCGACGCCGCGGCGCTGCTCTACTGGCGGGGCGATTACGAGCGCCTCGGCTGGATGCCCGAGGAGGTCGCGACCGCGCTCGGCCTGCGCGCTTACTGAGGAAAGTCCGGATCATGGCCTACAGCTTGAGCCTGCTCGACAAGAGCCCGATTCCCGAAGGCGAGGCGGCCGCGGCGGCGCTGCAGCGGACCGTGACGCTGGCGCAGACGGCCGAGCGCCTCGGCTATGCGCGCTTCTGGGTGGCGGAGCATCACGGCTTCCGGGGCCTGGCGAGCTCGGCGCCGGAGGTGCTGCTGGCCTTTCTCGCCGCCCGGACGCGCAGCATCCGGCTCGGCTCCGGCGGCGTGCTGCTGCCGCATTACAGCCCCTACAAGGTCGCGGAGGTGTTCAACCTGCTGGCGACGCTGGCGCCCGGGCGGATCGATCTCGGCATCGGCCGGGCGCCCGGCGGCCTGCCGGCCTCGACGCGGGCGCTGAGGACGCTGCATGCCTCGGGCCGGCCGAGGCCGTTCGCGGATCTCCTCGCCGATCTCGATGCCTTTCTCGGCGGCGGCGCCCCGGCCGGCGAGGCGGCGGAGGCTCGCGCCCTGCCGCTGCCGCCCGCGGCCCCGGAGCGCTTCCTGCTCGGCGGCGGCCCCGACAGCGCCCGGCTGGCCGGCGCGCTCGGCTGGAGCTTCGTCTTCGCCGGCCAGCACAATGGCGACGAGAAGACGATCGAGGACAGCTTCGCGGCCTATGCGGCGGCGGGCGGCAAGGCCCCCCCGATCCTGGCCGTGACGGCGCTGGCGGCGCCGACGCCCGAGGAGGCCCATGCCGTCACCGAGGGGCTGAAGATGGTGCGCGTCACGCTGGAGGACGGCCAAAGCGTCAATCTCGGCACCGAGGAGCAGGCGGCCGAATTCGCCCGGCAGGCCGGCGCGGCCAGCTACCGCACCGAGATCCGCAGGCCGCAAATCCTCGCCGGCACGGCCGAGCAGGTCCGCGCCGAGTTCGAGCGGCTGCAGGCGCGCTTCGGCGTCTCCGAATTCGTCATCGACACCCCCGCGGCGGGGCCGGCGAAGCGCCTCGCCTCCGTGCTGCTGCTGGCCGGCGAAGCGCCGGCGCTGGCAGCCTGACCATTTTACAAAGGATCGCAGCCATGTCCCGTACCCACCTGACTTTCGGCCTGATGCTCCAGGGCGGCGGCAGCCACATGAACGCCTGGCGCCATCCGAGCAACCCGCCCGACGCCAGCGTCAATCTCGACTTCTTCATCCGCAACGCCCGCAAGGCGGAGGAGAACGGCATCGCCTTCGCCTTCGTCGCCGACGGGCTCTACATCAACGAGAAGTCGATCCCGCATTTCCTCAACCGCTTCGAGCCGCTGACCATCCTCTCGGCGCTGGCGGTGGCGACGCGGAAGCTCGGCCTCGTCGGCACGGTCTCGACCTCCTACAGCGACCCCTACACCATCGCCCGTCAGTTCGCCTCGCTCGACCTGATCAGCGGCGGCCGAGCGGGCTGGAACGCGGTCACCTCGCCGCTGGAGGGCTCGGGGCGCAATTACGGCCGCCCGCATCCCGAGCATTCCCTGCGCTACGAGATCGCGCATGAATATCTCGACGTCGCCAAGGGGCTGTGGGATTCCTGGGACGACGACGCCTTCCTCCGCGACCGCGAGACGGGCCGCTTCTTCGACCGCGAGAAGCTGCACAGGCTCGATCACAAGGGGCGCTTCTTCCAGGTCGAGGGGCCGCTCAACATCCAGCGCTCGCCGCAGGGCCAGCCGCTGATCTTCCAGGCCGGCGCCTCCGAGGCCGGCATCGGCCTCGCCGGCAAGCATGCCGATGCCGTCTTCGCCAACCATGTCCCGCTGGAGGAGGCGCAGGCCTTCTACCGCGCCATCAAGACCAGCGCCGTCGCCCATGGCCGCCTGGCCGACGAGGTCAAGCTCTTCCCCGGCGCCGGCCCCATCGTCGGACGCACGGCGGCCGAGGCGGAGGAGAAGTACCGCGCCATCCGCGAGCTGGTCTCGATCGAGGACGCGCTGGCCTATCTCGGCCGCTTCTTCGACCATCACGACTTCAGCGCCTATCCGCTCGACGCGCCGTTTCCGGAGCTCGGCGACATCGGCAAGAACAGCTTCCGCTCGACGACCGACCGGATCAAGCGCAACGCCGCGCTGAAGGGTCAGACCCTGCGCGAGGCGGCGCTGGAGGCGGCGACGCCGCGCACCGAGCTGATCGGCTCGGCCGAGGAGGTCGCCGACCGGCTGATCGAGCGCGTCGAGAAGCAGGCGGCCGACGGCTTCGTGCTCGGCTTCCCGGTGATCGGGCAGGGGCTCGACGATTTCGTCGAGCTGGTCATTCCGGTGCTGGAGGCGCGCGGCGTCTACGACCGCACCCTGCCGGGGGCGACCCTGCGCGACCATCTCGGGCTGCCGCGGCGCGAGAGCCGCTATGCCGCTGCCACGGATAAGGCTCCGGTCCGGCGGGCCGGCTGAGCCGCCGCGAAGCCCGCTCCAGAGATCGAAAGGCTCGCGATCATGGCCGATAGGTTCTTCTACACCACCCCGCTGCACCCGCTGGCCCAGCCGCTGGTCGAGCAGCTCACCTGGGAATACGCCACCCGCTACGGCAGCTATTTCGGCGAGCCCCCGGGCGCCGAGATGAGCCGCTATCCGGCCGAGCTCTTCGCGCCGCCGGACGGCAACTTCGTCCTGCTGCTGCGCGACGGGCGGGCCATCGCGGGCGGCGCCTTCAAGCGCTACGACGCGCGCACGGCCGAGCTGAAGCGCGTCTGGACCGATGCCGGCTTCCGCCGCCAGGGCCTGGCCCGGCGCATCGTCGCGGAGCTGGAGGCGCAGGCCCTGCGCCAGGGCTACGGCAAGATCTACCTGACCACGGGCTTCCGGCAGCCGGAAGCCAAGGCGCTCTATCTGGAGACCGGCTACCGGCCGCTCTTCGATGTCGCGGTCGACCCGGAGACCTACGGCAAGCTGCCCTTCGAGAAGGAGCTGTCGCAGGTGCCGGCCGTGCTGCCCCGGCCGCCGGATCCCCGCTCCTCGCTCAGCGCCGCCTGACGGCCCGCCTCCTCCTTCTTCCGAACCCAGAGTCCGCCATGACCCTCGCCAGCGATTTCGCGGGCCTGCCCGCGCATACCCAGAACCCGGCCCCGAACCGCGATTTCAGCCGATATCGGATCGTGCCCGCCCGCTATCCCGGGCGGATCATCGGCACGATCTTCGCCGGGATCGTGATCTTCGCGATCCTGAATTCGGTGCTGTCCAATCCGCGCTGGGGCTGGGACGTCTTCGCCGAGTGGTTCTTCGCCGAGCCGGTGCTGGCGGGGCTGGGGCGCACGCTGCTGCTGACGCTGCTGGGCACGGTGCTGGGCTTCCTGCTCGGCACGCTGCTGGCGCTGGCGCGGGTCTCCGGCTCGCCGCTGCTCGCCTCGCTGTCCTGGGGCTATGTCTGGCTGTTCCGCTCGATCCCGCTGATCGTGCTGCTGCTGATCCTGAACAATCTCGGCTATCTCTACAGCACGATCTGGCTCGGGGTTCCGTTCACCGGGATCAGCTTCGGCTCCTGGCAGACGACGCAGCTCATCACGCCGTTCTACGCCGCCGTGCTGGGCCTGACACTCAACGCCGCCGCCTTCTCCTCGGAAATCGTGCGCGGCGGCATCCTCGCGGTCGACCAGGGCCAGCACGAGGCGGCGGCCGCGCTCGGCCTGCCGAAGCGCCGGCAGGTCTCCCGCATCGTGCTGCCGCAGGCGATGCGCTCGATCCTGCCGACCGCCTTCAACGAGATCATCAGCCTCGCCAAGGGCACCAGCCAGGTCTACATCCTGGCGCTGCCGGAGCTGTTCTACACGATCCAGGTGATCTACCGGCGCAATCTCGAGGTGATCCCGCTGCTGATGGTGGCGACGGTCTGGTACCTCGTCATCCTCAGCGTGCTCTCCTTCTTCCAGCGTCATATCGAGCGCCACTACGCCCGCGGCGCGCTGCGCAACCCGCCGCCCTCGGTCATCGACGGCGCCCTGCGCTGGCTCGGCCGCGGCCGAACCGCCACGGCCGCCGCCGCCGGCCCGGAGCCCGCGGCCAGCATCCCGGCGCCGGCCGCGGCGCGGCAGCAGGCGGCCTCCCTCGCGACGCTCTCGCCGCGCCGCGGCGGCGAGATCCGCATCAGCCATGTCTCGAAGAGCTACGGCACGCTCAAGGTGCTCGACGATGTCAGCCTGGCGCTGCGCCCCGGCAGCGTCACCGCGATCATCGGCCAGTCCGGCTCGGGCAAGTCGACGCTGCTGCGCTCGATCAACCATCTGGAGCGGGTCGACGAGGGCTTCATCGCCATCGACGGCGAGCTGATCGGCTACCGCCAGGAGGGCGAGACGCTCTACGAGCTCAAGGAGAAGGACATCCTGAAGCGCCGCGTCGACGTCGGCATGGTCTTCCAGAACTTCAACCTCTTCCCGCATCTGACCGCGATCGAGAACATCGTCGAGGCGCCGGTGGCGGTGCGCGGGCTCTCCCGCGAGCAGGCCCTGGCCGAGGCCCGCGAACTGCTCGCCCGCGTCGGCCTGGCCGACAAGGCCGGCGCCTATCCGCGCCAGCTCTCTGGCGGCCAGCAGCAGCGCGTCGCCATCGCCCGCGCGCTCGCCCTCAAGCCCAAGGTCCTGCTCTTCGACGAGCCGACCTCGGCGCTCGATCCCGAGCTCGTCGGCGAGGTGCTCGACGTCATCAAGGAGCTCGCCCGCTCCGGCACGACGCTGGTGATCGTCACCCACGAGATCGGCTTCGCCCGCGAGGTCGCCGACCAGGTCGTCTTCATGGAAGCCGGCCGCATCCTCGAGACCGGCGCGCCGGCCAAGGTGCTGGGCGAGCCCGACCATCCCCGCACCCGCGAATTCCTCGCCAAGGTGCTCTGATCCTCCCTCGGACAAGGACCACGACCATGCTGACCAGACGCAGTTCGCTCGCTCTTCTCGCCGGCGGCGCCGCCTCGGCGCTGATCCCCGCCGGCGCCTTCGCCCAGCAGGGCGTCGACCTCTCGCCGGAGCAGCCCGGCCGGCCCCGGGCCGAGCGCGACGAGGAGGCGATCCGGCTCATCGCCAAGGACGCCAAATTCGCCAGGGACGGCGTCTTCACCGTCGCCAACAACACCGGGCGCTTTCCCTTCAGCGGCTATGCCAGCGACACCAAGACCGTGATCGGCGCGGAAGCCGAGATCGGCCAGCTCGTCGCCGACGCGCTCGGCCGCAAGCTCGAGATCGTGCCGACCGCCTGGGCCGACTGGCCGCTCGGCGTCGTCTCCGGCAAGTTCGACGCGGTGATCTCCAACGTCACCGTCACCGAGCAGCGCAAGGAGAAGTTCGACTTCTCGACCTATCGCAAGGACCTGCTCGGCTTCTATGTCAGGAAGGACAACGAGATCACCATCCGCGACCCGCGCGACGTGGCCGGGCTCAAGGTCATCGTCTCCTCCGGCACCAACCAGGAGCAGATCCTGCTCCGCTGGAACGAGGCCAACGTCAAGGCCGGGCTGAAGCCGGTCGAGATCCAGTATTACGACGACGACGTGGTGCTCTATCTGGCGCTCGAATCCGGCCGCGCCGACGCCTATCTCGGCCCCAACGCCCTGCTGAGCTTCAAGGCGGCGCAGGAGGGCAAGACCCGGCTCGCCGGCAATTTCAGCGGCGGCTGGCCGGTGCTGGCCGAGATCGCGGTGACGACCCGCAAGGGCGCGGGCCTGGCCGACGCGATCACCCATGCGATCAACACCCAGATCCGCAACGGCAACTACGCCAAGGTGCTCGCGCGCTGGAACCTCACCGCCGAGGCGATCCCGGAATCGCGCACCAACCCGCCCGGCCTGCCCAAGGCCTGAGGCCCGGCCGGCGCACCCATCGTTTCCTCAGGACTGGAGCTTACCATGATCTCGCGACGCAGCCTGCTGTCGCTCCTCGCCGGCACCATCGCCGGGGCCGGGCTCGGCCCCGGCCTGGCGCAGGAGGCGCCTTTCGACCTCGGGCCGGAACAGCCCGGCCGCATCCGGGCGGAGAAGGATGCCGCCGCGATCGCGCGCATCCCGAAGGATTACCGCTTCGCCGAGCCTGGCGCCTTCATCGTCGGCATCAGCCCCGGCGGGCCGCCGCTGGCGACCTATGCCACCGACGCCAGGACGGTGATCGGGGCCGACCCCGATCTCGCCCAGCTCGTGGCCGACAGCCTCGGGCTCACGCTCAAGCTGGTGCCGGTGGCCTGGGCGGACTGGCCGCTCGGCCTCAGCTCCGGCAAATACGACGCCGTCATCTCCAATGTCGGCGTCACCGAGCAGCGCAAGGAGAAGTTCGACTTCTCGACCTACCGCCAGGGGCTGCACGGCTTCTTCGTCAAGGCGGACAGCAGGATCGCCGCGATCCGGGAACCGAAGGACGCGGCCGGGCTCACCATCGCGGTCGGCGGCGGCACCAACCAGGAGCGCATCCTGGTCGAATGGAGCAAGCAGAACGTCGCGGCGGGGCTGAAGCCGATCGAGCTGCAGCTCTTCGACGACGAGGCGGCGCGCCTGGTCTCGCTGCGCTCGGGCCGTTCCAACGTGATCGTCCAGCCGCATGCCCAGCTCGTCTTCGTCGCCGCCCGCGACAAGGACATCAAGCGGATCGGGACGCTCAGCGCCGGCTGGCCGCTCAAATCCGACGTGGCCATCGCCACCCGCAAGGGCAGCGGCCTGGTCGACGCGCTGACGCTGGCGCTCAACGACCTGATCGACAACGGCAAGTACCGGCAGGCGCTCGCCCGCTGGGCGCTGGAGGAGGAGGCGCTGCCGCGCTCCGAGACCAATCCGCCCGGCCTGCCGAAGTTCTGACCGCCATGAGCCAGCTTTCGATCCGCAACATCGCCTTCCTGACGCCGGGCAATTACGACGACGCCGATCCGCGCACCGGCCTGGAGGAGACGCTCGCGCTGTTCGCTTATGGCGAGGAACTCGGCTTCGACGGCGCCTGGGTGCGCCAGCGCCATCTCGAGCCGGGCGTCTCCTCGGCGGCGACCTTCCTCGCCGCCGCGACCCAGCGCACGCGCCGCATCGGGCTCGGCAGCGCCGTCATCCAGATGGGCTACGAGAACCCGTTCCGGCTGGCCGAGGACCTCTCGCTGGTCGACGTGCTCTCCGGCGGGCGGCTGAACATCGGCTTGAGCGCCGGGCCGCCGCCCTTCGGCAAGCTCCTGGGCGAGCGCTTCTTCGACGGCGACCCGGCCGCGATCGACTTCTCGCATGCCCGCCTCGCCCGGCTGGCGGCGAATATCGACGGCAACTGGGTCGGGGAGCCGGAAACGCGCATCTCCTCCGCCGCCGGCGAGCACCGGCCCCGCCCGCGCCCGCATGCGCCCGGCCTGCGCCAGCGGCTGTGGTATGGCGGCGGCTCGCTGCGCTCGGTGCGCTGGGCGGCGGAGAACGGCTTCCACCTGCTCGTCGGCAACATCAACACCGCCGAGGAGACGGAGGATTTCCTCAGGACGCAGCAGCGCCATGTCGAGAGCTTCCGCGCGCAGTGGCGCGGGCCGGGCGAGCCGCGTATCGCCGTCGGCCGGGTGATCGTGCCCCTCGACGGAGCCGATGCGGCGACGCGGCAGCGCTACCGCGACTATGCCGCGAGCCGGCATGCGCGCACCCTCGCGCCGCAGGGCGAGCGGCGGACCCTGTTCGCGCCGGATATCGTGGGCACGGCGGAGGAGATCGTCGCGCGCCTGCAGGCCGACCCGGTGCTGCGTCTGGTGGACACGCTGCGGCTGGAGCTGCCCTATAATTTCAGCGCCGCGGACTACCGGCAGATCCTCGGGGATTTCGCCGGGCTGATCGCGCCGCGGCTCGGCTGGCGGGCGCGGGACGCCGCGGCGGAGGCCGCTTCCGGCGTCGCCCTCGACGAAGAGAAGCGCCAAGCCGTCGCCTGACGCTTCCATCGTCCTTTCACAGCGTCGCGCGGGCCGGAGCCGGTCCGCGCGACGTTTCGTTCGCGGCCGCGCTCAGCCGATCAGGGGCAGCAGCTTGTCGACCGAGGCCTTGGCGTCGCCGTAGAACATCCGCGTGTTCTCCTTGTAGAAGAGCGGGTTCTCGATGCCGGAATAGCCCGTGCCCTGGCCGCGCTTGGAGACGAAGACCTGCTTGGCCTTCCAGACCTCGAGCACCGGCATGCCGGCGATCGGGGAGTTGGGGTCCTCCTGCGCCGCCGGATTGACGATGTCGTTCGAGCCGATGACGATCACGACGTCCGTATTCGGGAAGTCGTCGTTGATCTCGTCCATCTCCAGCACGATGTCGTAGGGCACCTTCGCCTCGGCGAGCAGCACGTTCATGTGGCCCGGCAGGCGGCCGGCGACCGGGTGGATGGCGAAGCGCACCTCCTTGCCGGCGGCGCGCAGCTTGCGGGTCAGCTCCGAGACCGATTGCTGGGCCTGCGCCACCGCCATGCCGTAGCCGGGCACGATGATGATGCTGTCGGCCTCGTTCAGCGCGGCGGCGACGCCGTCGACGTCGATGGCGATCTGCTCGCCCTCGATCGCCTGGGCCGGGCCGGTGGTGTTGCCGAAGCCGCCGAGGATGACCGAGACGAAGGAGCGGTTCATCGCCTTGCACATGATGTAGGACAGGATCGCGCCCGAGGAGCCGACCAGCGCGCCGACGACGATCAGCAGGTCGTTGCCGAGCGTGAAGCCGATGGCGGCGGCCGCCCAGCCCGAATAGCTGTTCAGCATCGAGACCACGACCGGCATGTCGGCGCCGCCGATGCCCATGATCAGGTGGTAGCCGATGAAGAAGGCGAGCAGCGTCATCAGCAGGAGCGCCCAGATGCCGGCGCCCTTCACATAGAGGATCAGCAGCAGCAGCGAGAGGATGGCCGCGCCCGCATTGAGAAGATGGCCGCCGGTCAGCTTCTTCGCCTTGCCGTCGACCTTGCCGGCGAGCTTGCCGAAGGCGATGACCGAGCCGGTGAAGGTGACCGCGCCGATGAAGACGCCGAGGAAGACCTCGACCTTGAGGATCGAGATCTCGACCCCGGTCTTGTGGGCGAGCACGGCGGCGAAGCCGGTCAGCGCCTCGCGCGCCGCCGGATCGAGCGCCTGGACCGCTCCCAGCTCAAGATGCGCGTTGTAGCCGATGAAGACCGCCGCGAGGCCGACGAAGGAGTGCAGCGCCGCGACGAGCTGCGGCATCTCGGTCATCTGCACCTTCATCGCCACCTGCCAGCCGATGGCGGCCGCGATGGCGAACATGACGATGACGAGCCAGAGCTTGCCGCTGCCCGGGCCGAAGACCGTCGCCAGCATGGCGAGCGCCATGCCGACGATGCCGTACCAGACCGCGCGCTTGGCGCTCTCCTGGTTCGACAGGCCGCCGAGGGACAAAATGAACAGGATGGCGGCGGAGATATAGGCCGCGGAAACGATACCGATGCTCACGTCCGAGCCCCCCTCAGGACTTCTGGAACATGGCGAGCATCCGGCGCGTGACCAGGAAGCCGCCAACGATGTTGATCGATGCGATCAGCACCGAGATCATCGCCAGGATGGTGACGAGCCAGCCGGAAGAGCCGATCTGCAGCAGCGCGCCCAGCACGATGATGCCGGAGATCGCGTTGGTGACGGCCATCAGCGGCGTGTGCAGCGCGTGCGACACGTTCCAGATCACCTGGAAGCCGACGAAGCAGGCGAGCGCGAAGACGATGAAGTGGCTCATGAAGCTCGCCGGCGCATAGGCACCGACGATCAGCATCACCACCGTGCCGACGGTGAGCAGGGTGAGCTGCGAGCGGGTCTGCTCGCGGAAGGCGGCGGCCTCCTGCGCCCGCTTCTCCTCCGGCGTCAGCTCTTTCGCCTTCTCCTTCGGCTTCTGCGCCGCGATCGCGGCGACCTTCGGCGGCGGCGGCGGGAAGGTGACGGCGCCCTCATAGGTCACCGTCGCCCCGCGGATGACGTCGTCCTCCATGTTGTGGACGAGCTTGCCGTCCTTGCCCGGCGTCAGATCCGTCATCATGTGGCGGATATTGGTGGCGTAGAGCGTCGAGGACTGGGACGCCATCCGGCTCGGGAAGTCGGTGTAGCCGACGATGGTGACGCCGTTGGGGGTGACGATCTTCTGGTCGGCCTTGGTCAATTCGCAATTGCCGCCGCGCTCGGCGGCGAGGTCGACGATGACCGAGCCCGGCTTCATCGCCTCGACCATGTCCTTCGTCCACAGCACCGGGGCGTCGCGGCCCGGGATCAGCGCCGTGGTGATGACGATGTCCATCTCCGGGGCGAGCTCGCGGAACTTCTTGAGCTGCGCCTCGCGGAATTCGGGGCTCGACGGGGCGGCATAGCCGCCGGTGGTGGCGCCGTCCTGCTGCTGGCCCTTGAAGTCGAGGAAGACGAACTGGGCGCCCATCGATTCGATCTGCTCGGAGACTTCCGGGCGCACGTCGAAGGCGTAGGTGACGGCGCCGAGCGCGGTCGCCGTGCCGATCGCGGCGAGGCCGGCGACGCCGGCGCCCACCACCAGCACCTTGGCCGGCGGCACCTTGCCCGCCGCCGTGATCTGGCCGGTGAAGAAGCGGCCGAAATTGTTGCCGGCCTCGATCACCGCGCGGTAGCCGGCGATGTTCGCCATCGAGGAGAGGGCGTCCATCTTCTGGGCGCGCGAGATGCGCGGCACCATGTCCATGGCGATGACATTGGCGCCCTTGTCCCTGCAGAGCTCCAGGAGTTCCTTGTTCTGCGCCGGATAGAAGAAGGAGATCAGCGTCTTGCCGGCTTTCAGCCGCTCGGCTTCCGCCGTCTCGGGCGGGCGCACCTTGGCGACGACGTCAGCCTCGTCCCAGAGCGCGGCGGCGGTCTCGACCACTGTGACGCCGGCGGCGCGATAGGCGTCGTCGCTGAAGCCGGCCGCGATGCCCGCGCCGGTCTCGATCAGGCAGTCATAGCCCAGTTTCTGAAGCTGCACGGCGCTGTCGGGCGTCATCGCCACCCGCGCCTCGCCCGCCAGCACTTCCTTCGGTGATCCGATCCTCACGGTACCCCCTATCCACTCCGCATCCGCCGTCGCGGCGCGCACCTGCCCGTCTTCCCGCCCCCGGCGCCGCTCCCACGGTCGCCGGCTCGCAGCCGGAAGGCTCAATCCGATGATCGCGACACCGGGCGCGCAAGCCAGCCTGCGCGTCGCGGCTTCCGCCGATGACCGCTATTGCCTCTACATGCCACGAGGGAAAATATCGATTCCCTTTTGCAGGCCGGGCGGGCTCTTTCGGCCGGGTGTGGGGCGATCGCAACCGTCGTCCCCGGGGCCCGGTCGGGCGCGGTCGCGGAGCTGCCCGGCGCAGGCGTCCTCCGGCAACGCCGGGGAAGCTACAAAAAATGTAGCAATCTCTTAATTTTGCAGTATCGGTGCCGGTCCCTCCATTCGAATCTCTTCTGAAAACAATATCTTAATGCGTGGCATGGCACTTGCTGAAGGGCGCCGCGTAACGGAGCTTCAGCACGGATGCAGTGGCAGGCCATCGTCGATTTCGACGGCACCATCTCCCTGGAAGACACGACGGACCGGATTCTCGGCCGCTTCGCCGCGCCGGGCTGGGAGGAGATCGAGGCCGAATGGGTGGCGGGGCGCATCGGTTCGCGCGATTGCATGCAGCGGCAGATCGACCTGCTGCGGGTCTCGCCCGACGTGCTCGACACCTTCGTCGACAGCTTCGAGATCGACTGGGGCTTCGCCTTCTTCGTGCGGGTCTGCCAGCGCCATGGCATTCCGGTGACGGTGGTGTCCGACGGGCTCGACCGCACGATTCACGCGGTGCTCCGCCGGACCGGGCTCGCCGGCCTGCCGGTCATCGCCAACCATCTCGAATCCGTCGGGGGCGACCGCTGGCGACTGACCTCTCCGCATGCGGCGCGGGACGGAAGCTGCGTCAGCGGCACCTGCAAATGCGACGTGGCGCGCGGCTTCGGCCGGCTGGCGACCATCCTCGTCGGCGACGGCCGCTCGGATTTCTGCCTGGCCGAGCGGGCCGACCGGGTCTTCGCCAAGAGCGGGCTGATCGGGCATTGCCGCGCGAACGGTATCGAACACCACCCCTTTTCCCAGCTCGCGGATGCGGCTCGTCTCCTGGACGAAATGCTGACCGGCGCCAGGCCGGCCGTCGCGGGCCACCACGCCAAGGACATGATCGATGGATGACGGATTCCCCCAGCTCGACCGCGACCCGGCCGCTTCCGCCGCGGCGAACGCGGCCGGGCTCGCCGCCGAGGAGGCCCGCCTGCTCGCGCTGGAAGCCGAGTACTGCTCGCATGGCGACACGGTGCACTACACGCAGTTCCCGAAGATCTTCTCGGGCTGCGAGGGCTCCTTCATGCTCGACGCGGCCGGCAACCGCTTCCTCGACCTGCAGATGTGGTATTCGGCGGTCAATTTCGGCTACGCCAATCCGCGCCTCAACACCGCGCTGAAGCGCCAGATCGATACGCTGCCGCAGGTCGCCAGCCAGTATCTCCACCGCGAGAAGATCGAACTCGCGGCGATGATCGCCAAGGATGCCGAGCGCAAGTTCGGCGCCAAGGGCCGGGTCCACTTCAATGTCGGCGGCGCCCAGGCGGTCGAGGATTCGCTCAAGCTCGTGCGCAACGCCAAGGGCGGCAAGAGCCTGATGTTCGCCTTCGAGGGCGGCTATCACGGCCGCACGCTCGGCGCCTCGGCGATCACCTCCTCCTACCGTTATCGCCGCCGCTTCGGCCATTTCGGCGAGCGCGCCCATTTCATCCCCTTCCCCTATCATTTCCGGGGTCCCAAGGGCATGAGCAAGGAGGAGTATGGCGAGCACTGCGTCGCGCAGTTCGCCCGCCTGTTCGAGAGCGAATACAACGGCGTCTGGGACCCGAAGGTCGGCGAGGCGGAATACGCCGCCTTCTATGTCGAGCCCTTGCAGGGCACGGGCGGCTACGTCATCCCGCCGCCGAACTTCTTCACCGGGCTGAAGAAGGTGCTCGACGAGCACGGCATCCTGCTCGTCGTCGACGAGATCCAGATGGGCTTCTACCGGACCGGCAAGCTCTGGTCGATCGAGCATTTCGGCGTGCAGCCGGACGTGATCGTCTTCGGCAAGGCGGTGACCAACGGGCTCAACCCGCTCTCCGGCATCTGGGCCAAGGAGGCGCTGATCAACCCCACCGTCTTCCCGCCGGGCTCCACGCATTCGACCTTCAACGCCAACCCGCTCGGCACCGCCGTCGCGCTGGAGGCGATGAAGATGATGGCGGAGGAGGATTACGAATCCATGGTCATGGCCAAGGGCGCGCATTTCCTCGAAGGGCTGCAGGAGCTGAAGCGCCGCCACAAGATCGTCGGCGAGGTCGACGGGCTCGGCATGGCGCTGCGCATCGAGATCTGCGAGCCGCATGACAGCTATACGCCATCGAAGCGGCTGGTCGACCTGATGTGCGACGAGGGTATGAAGGCGGATCTCGAAGTGGCCGGCAGGCGCTACGGGCTCGTGCTCGACATCGGCGGCTACTACAAGAACGTCATCACGCTGGCGCCGGCGCTGACCATGAGCCATGCCGAGATCGATCTGGCGATCGCGCTGCTCGACCAGCTCTTCGCCCGCGTCGCCAGCGCCTGAGCCGGTTGGAGACGGGCATTTGCGCCTGAAGGTGATCGATCTCGACGGGAGCGTCGCCGGCCAGGAGCCGCTGCGGCGCCGCATCGATGCCGGCGAAGCGGCGCGCATCGATGCGGCGGACCTCGCGGCGCGCCTGCGCATCGTGGCGAGCCGCGATGCGAGCGCGCGCCTTCTGCGGCGATTGGCCGAGGGGCCGGACGAGGGGGCGGGACCGCCGGTCCATTTCTACGGCTCGGGCGACTTCCATCACCTCACCGCGCTGCTGCTGCGCGGCGTCGCCGAGCCGGTGACGGTCGTGCATTTCGACAACCATCCGGACTGGGTCCGCTTTCCGGCGACGGTGAATTGCGGCGCCTGGGTCAACCGGGCGCTGGAACTGCCGCAGGTCCGCAAGGTCGTCACCATCGGGCCGTGCAGCGGCGACCTGGTGCGGCCGGAATGGCAGTTCGCCAATCTCAGGGCGGTCGAGGCGGAGCGGATCGCGCTCTTCCCCTGGCGGCACGCGCCGTCGCGCGTCTGGGGGCGCTACGGCAGGGCCAGCAGCTTCCGCCAGGAGGGCAGCCATCTGCACTGGCGCAACCTGGCGGAGGAGGACTGGGCCGGCTTCCTCGACGATCTGCTGCCGGCGATCCCGACCGACGCCGTCTGGCTGACGATCGACAAGGACGTGCTCGGCCGCGGCGAGGCCGTCACCAACTGGGACCAGGGGGAGCTCAGCCTCGCCCATCTCCTCGCGGCGATCGAGCGTCTGGCGGCGGGGCGGCGCATCCTCGGCGTCGATGTCTGCGGCGACTGGTCCGAACCCCGCTTCTCCGATCCCTTCCGGGCGACGCTCGCCTATTTCGACCATCCGCCGCTGCTGCGGCCCTCGCAGGCGGAGCTCGCCGTCAATGCGCGGGCGAACGCGGCGCTGATCGACTGTTTCGCGCGGGTGCTGCCGTGACCCTGACCATCGTCTTCTGGTTCGTGCTCTCGATCGTCTGCGACGTCGTCGGGCAGCTTTGCCTCAAGCTCGGCGCGGACAAGCTGCCGGCGAGCGGCAGCCTCCGCGAGATGAGCGTCGCGCTCGGTCGCTCGGGCTGGGCGCTCGCCGGCGTGCTGACCTATGTCGCCGAGTTCTTCATCTGGCTGCGGATCCTCGCCGAGGTCCCGCTCTCGATCGCCTTTCCCATCGCCAGCCTGAATTTCCTTGCCATCACCTTCGCCAGCTCCATCCTGCTCGGCGAGCGGGTCGGCACGCGGCAATGGCTCGGCGCCTGCCTCATCACCTGCGGCGTGGTCATCGTCGCCCGCACAGCCTGACGGATCGAGACGTGACGATGCGCGACTTCAGCCTCCGCTATGCCGGCGACCGCACCGGCTTCCTGCTGATCCACGGGCTCGGCGGCACGCCGACCGAAATGCGGCTGGTGGCGCGCGCGCTGCACCGGGCCGGCCATACGGTCCACTGCCCGCAACTGGCCGGGCATTGCGCGGGCGAGAGCGAATTGCTGGCGACGAGCTGGCGGGACTGGGCCCGCAGCGTCACCGACGAACTGGAGCGCATGCGCAGCCTCTGCGACACCGTGATCGTCGGGGGGCTGTCGATGGGGGCGGTGATGGCGATGCATGTCGCCGCGGTGCGGCCCGACGCGGTGAGCGGCCTCGCCCTCTACGCGCCGACGCTGTGGTATGACGGCTGGTCGATCCCGCGCTACGCCTTCCTGCTGAAATGGCTGATCAACACCCCGTTCGGCCGGCGCTACAGCTTCGTCGAGCGCGAGCCCTACGGGGTCAAGGACCTGCGGACCCGCTCGATGATCACGGCCGCGATCACGCGCGGCGACAGCGCCGAGGCCGGCTTGCTCGGCACGCCCTCGGGCGCGCTCAAGCAGATGTGGGAGCTGATCGACCAGACCCGGCGCGAGATGCCGGCGATCAAGTGTCCGGCGCTGCTGGTGCATGCCCGCGAGGACGACGTCGCCAGCCTCTCCAATGCTTTTGAGATCCAGCGGCGGCTGGGCGGGCTCGTCGACGCGGTCATCCTCGACGACAGCTACCATCTCGTGACCATCGACCAGCAGCGCGAGATCGTGGTCGAGCGCTCGCTCGCCCTGGCGTCGCGGCTGGCCAGGGCGCATCTGCCGGAGCTGGAGCCGGGGCTGCGCGTCGTGGCGGCCGAATGAATGCGCTGAGCGCCAGAACGGTCGACAGCGTCGCCGCGGTCGAGGCCGCGGCCTGGGATGCGTGCCTGCCGGGCGAGGCGGAATGCCACGCCTATTACAGCGCCTGCGAGGCGGCCGCTTCCGCCTCCGGTGTCGGGCTGCGCATGGCCGCGGCCATCGTCGAGCAGCGCGGCCGGGTCGTCGCGGTAGCGCCGCTGTTCAGGCTGAGCTACCGGCTCGACACCCCGTTGCAGGGCCGGCTGCGCGGCCTCGGGGAGGCGCTGTTCCGCCGCCTTCCCGGCCTGCTGACGCTGAAGGCGCTCTGCGTCGGCTCGCCCTATGCCGAGCGCTGCCATCTCGGCTTCTCGCCCGGCCTCGATGCGGCCGGGCGCGCCGAGGCGCTGGGGCTGCTGATCGGAACCCTGCAGCGGCAGGCCGCGGCCGAAGGCGCCCAGCTCGTCGTCTGGAAGGATCTCGCTCCGGCCCAGGAGCAGGAGGCCGCCGGGCCGCTGGCGCAGGCCGGCTTCGCCCGCCTCGCCAGCCTGCCGGTCGCGGTGCTCGACCTGCCGTTCCGGGACGAGGCGGGCTATCTCGCCTCGCTGTCGGCGGCCACCCGCAAGGACATCCGGCGCAAGCTCGCCAAGGCCGGGGCGGTCCGCATCGAGTTCCGCAGCGACATCGCCGGGCTGGAGGCGCAGATCGACGCGCTCTACGAATCGACCCGGGCGCGCAGCGGTCTCGACTATGGCGATCTCGAAGTGCTGCCGCCCGGCTATTTCGCCGCCGTCGCGCGGGCGCTCGGAGACCGCGCGGTGTTCGCGCTCTACTGGATCGGCCCCGAGCTCGCGGCCTTCAACCTGCTGCTGCTCGAGGCCGACCGCGTCGTCGACAAGTTTCTCGGCATGCGCTACCCGCTCGCCCGCGAGCACAACCTCTATGTGGTGAGCTGGATGGCGAATATCCGCTTCTGCATGGCGCGCGGCATCGGCCTGTTCCAGAGCGGCCAGACGGCCTATGCGTCGAAGCTGCGCTTCGGCAGCAGGCTGGTTCCCTCCGCGATCCATGTCCGGCACCGCAGCCGCCCCCTGCAATGGGCGCTGCGGCGCGCGAGCCCCTGGCTCGGCTTCGACCGCTTCGACCCCGATCTGGCCGCGGGGGCCGGAAGGAAGGCCGCATGAGCGCCATGACATCCGAAGAGCCGGTCTCGCGCTGGCGCCAGCTCCTGGTCTGGCTCGCCTTCATCGCGCTCGACACGGGGACGCAGATCGCCTTCAAATGGGGGGCCGACGGCCTCGGCGACATGGATTTCGGCCTCGACATGCTGGCGCGCTCGGTCACGCTGCCGGGCGTCTGGTTCGCGATCATCGGCTATCTCGGGACCTTCGTGGTCTGGATGGCGATCCTGCGCGACATGCCGCTGAGCCGCGCCTTCCCGATGACCGGGCTGGTCTATGTCACGGTGCCGCTGCTCGCCTGGGCTACCTTCGGCGAGCAGATCGACCTGCTGCGCGCCGGCGGCATCGCCCTGATCATCGTCGGCGTCATCCTGCTGGGTTCGGAGCATGAAGATGAACAGTCCTAGGATGCGGATGGCGGCGCTGCTGGCGCTGCTGGCCGGCGGACTGCCGCTGCCGGCGCTGGCCGACCCGATGGCCGAGATCGTCGGCCGCTGGCGCGATTCGGACGGGGAATCGGAGATCGCCATCGCGCGCTGCGGCGCGGCGCTGTGCGGGCGTGTGGTCTGGCTGAAGCAGCCGCGCTTCGACCGCTTCAACCCGGACCCGAAGCTGCGGGCGCGCTCGCTGCTCGGCCTGCAGGTGCTGAGCGGCTTCAGGCCCGACGGGGCGAGCCTTCTGGCGGGGGAGGGCTACAATCCCGCCGACGGCAAGACCTATCGCACCACGCTGGAGCTGGCCGCGCCGGATTCGCTGGTCGTGCGCGGCTGCGTTCTCGGCGGGCTGATCTGCGACGACGACACCTGGACGAGGCGCTAGTGGGACGGGCCCCTTCCAGAACCGGCGGGTGGGGCGGATGCAGCCCGGCTCCCCGCGACATCCCGCCGGGCCGGGCAAGGTGACCTCGCTCCGGCTCCGGCTGGTCATCGGCTTCATGCTGGTCAGCGTGCCGGCCATGCTGGCCTCGGCCTTCATCGCCGCCAAGCTGATCTCCAGCGTGTTCGAGGACAATGTCGGGCACTGGCTGCGCGAGACCTCGCGCTTCTTCCGGCTGGAGATCGTCGAGGCGGTGCAGGAGGCGCAGCGCGTCGCCGGCGTCATCGGCCATCGCCTCGAGCACAGCGCCGACGACGTCAAGATGCAGCGGACCGTCGAGCGCGAATTCGCGGTGCTGAATTCGGTCGGCTACGATCTGATCGCGATCTACCGGCCCAGCGGCGAGATCATCTTCTCCTCGCGCCCCTTCTCCGCCATCGGCGCGCTGCCGACGGCGACCGGGCAGGGGCTGTTCAAGATCGCGGCGGACGGCCAGCGCTGGCTGATGGCCGGCGCGGTGCAGACGATCACCATCAACGGCCAGCCCGCCAACATCCTGGTCGGGAGCTGGCTCGACGACAACTATCTCGGCGGCATCAAGGTGGTGACCTCGCTCGAGGTGACGCTGTTCTCCGATTTCGACGGCAAGCTCGAAGCCATCATGCAGACGCATGACGACAAGCCGACGGCCGTGCCCCGGGACATCAAGGCCCGGCTCGATGCCGGCGAGGACGAAATCTTCGACCCGGGGGCGGGGGACGGCGCCTATCGCGCGGTCTATTCCGGCTTCCGCGGCATCGACGGCAAGCTGGCGGCGCTCAGCTTCATCGGCCTGCGCAGCGGGGCGGGACTTCTGGAGCAGCTCGGCCGCGAGCGGCTGTTCCTCGGCATCTTCCTGCTCGGCAGCTTCATCGCCGTGCTGGTCGGCAGCCTGATGTCGGGCGTGCTGGTGCGCCCCCTGCGGGCGCTGACGCGCGGCGTCAGGGCGATCGCGGCCGGCGATTTCGGACAGCGCGTGCCGATCGGCGGCGGCCGCGAGATCGCCGAGCTCGCCACCGGCTTCAACAGCATGGCCGAGCAACTGGGCAAGCTGCAGGAGCTGGAGACGGAGCTGCGCCGCCGCGACCGGCTCTCGGCGCTCGGCCAGGCGGCGATGGTGATCGCCCATGAGGTCCGCAATCCGCTCGGCATCATCAAGACCTCGACCGAGGTGGTGCGCAACCGCGCCCGGCTCGGCGGCGCCGAGGAGAAGATGCTGGGCTACGTCATCGACGAGGTGCGGCGGATCGAGACGCTGATGCGCGAGTTCCTCGACTTCGCCCAGCCGCGCCCGCTGGTGCTGAGCCCGCTGCCGCTGCGCAAGGTGATCGAGCGGGTCGCGGCCATCGCCGCCCCGGAGCTGGCGCGCCGCGGCATCGCTCTGCGCATCGACGACGAGAGCGAGGGGGCCGAAATCGCGGGCGACGCCGATCAGCTCCATCAGGCCTGCCTCAATCTGGTCCTGAACGCGATGGATGCCATGCCGATGGGAGGCACCATCTTCGCGCGCGTGGCGGTAGGGCCCGACACCGTGTCGCTGACGATCCGCGACGAGGGGCCGGGCGTGCCGGAGGCGATCCGCGCCGAGGTGTTCAACCCGTTCTTCACCACCAAGGCGAAAGGAACGGGGCTCGGGCTCGCCAAGGTGCAGAGCGTGGCCGCCGCCCATGGCGGGAGCGCGATCTGCGAGAGCGAGCCGGGCAAGGGCGCGGCCTTCACGCTCGTCCTGCCGCGGGCCGGGAAGGGAGAGGACGCGTGAGCCACGCCATTCTGGTGGTCGACGACGAGGAGCGGCTGGCCGACGTTCTGGCCGCCGCGCTGGAGGATCTCGGCTACCGGGCGACCGCCGTGACCAGCGCGCAGGCGGCGCTGATGGCGCTGGAGCAGTCGCGCTTCGACCTGGTGCTCACCGATCTGCGGCTGCCGGTGCTGGACGGGCGCGGATTGCTGCGCGAGGTCCGCCGCCGCTGGCCGGAGGTGCCGGTCATCATCATCACGGCCTTCGCCGCGGTGCGCGACGCGGTCGAGCTCGTCAAGGAAGGGGCGTTCGACTATATCGCCAAGCCCTTCGAGATGGAGGATGTCGCGGCGACGCTGGGGCGGGCGCTGCGCCTCGCCGATGTGGTGCGCGACAATGAGCGCCTGCGCAGCGAACTCGAGGGGCGCCACTCCTTCGACACGCTGATCGGCAACAGCGCCTCCTTCCGCCGCGTGATCGAGCAGGTCACCGAGGTCTGCGAAACCCGCGCTACGGTGATGCTGAACGGCGAGAGCGGGACCGGCAAGGAGCTGGTCGCCCGGGCGATCCACTTCAACAGCCCGCGCCGCGCCCGCCCCTTCGTCGCGGTCAATTGCGCCGCGATCCCCGAGACCCTGCTGGAGAGCGAGCTCTTCGGCCATGTCAAGGGCGCCTTCACCGGCGCCGTCTCCAACCGCGTCGGCCGCTTCGCCGCCGCCGAGGGCGGCACGCTCTTCCTCGACGAGATCGGCGACATGCCGCTGGCGATCCAGGCAAAGCTGCTGCGCGTGGTGCAGGAGCGCAGCTTCGAGCCGGTGGGGGCGAGCCGCAGCCAGACCGCGGATGTCCGCCTGGTCGCGGCGACGCACAAGGACATGCGCGCGGCGGTCGCCGCGGGCCTGTTCCGCGAGGACCTGTTCTACCGGCTGAACGTGTTCCCGATCCGGCTGCCGGCCTTGCGCGAGCGCGCCGAGGACATTCCGCTGCTGGCCGCGCATTTCCTGGCGTCGCTGTCCGAGACGGTCGGCAAGCCGGTCACGGGGTTCTCTCCGGCGGCGCTCGCCGCGATGTCGGCCTACGACTGGCCGGGCAATATCCGCGAGCTGCACAATTGCGTCGAGCGCGCGCTGATCGTCGCCAAGGGCTCGGCGATCGACGTGCAGGACCTGCCGCGGGAGCTGTTCGAGGGCCAGCGCCGGGCGGGAGGCGCGGCGCTGCCGCGCGATCTCGACGCAGAGCTCGAGCGGATCGAGCGCGAATTCATCCTCGAGGCGCTGCGCCGCAGCGGCGGCGTGCAGGTCAAGGCGGCGCGGCTGCTCGGGATTGCGGAACGCAGCCTCTGGCACCGCATCAAGAAACTCGGTATCCGGTTGAACCGGACCGTCGCGGAATGAGCCGCGGGATCGCGGCCGCAGCCGCACCGGCCGGCGCGGCTGCGGAGATCGATGAAGGGCGCGGAGGATCTGTGTTGCGTGTTGCCATCGGAAGCCTCGCCTGCCTCCTGCTGCTGCCGGCCGCCGCCGGTGCCGGAGAGGCGTCGCCGGCGCTGAGCGATCCGACGCCCGCCAAGGGCTGGATCGTCACGCTCGGCGGCACGGTCGAGCTCGGCCCCAAATACGAGGGCGCGAACGCGGCCGGGCTGTCCTTCATGCCCTCGATAAGCTGGCGCCGCGCCGGCGAGCCGGAGAGCTTCAGCGCCCCCGACGACAGCCTCGACTACGCGCTCTACGAAACCGACCGCTTCAGCTTCGGCGTCGCCGGAACCTGGAAGAGCGGCCGCTATTCCTCGTCGAGCCCCCGGCTGTTCGGCATGCGCGACGTTCCCTGGGCGATCGAGGCGGGGCTCTTCGCCGAGTACTGGCCGGTCCAGAGCCGTCTGCGCACCCGCGTCGAGGTCCGGCAGGGCTTCCACGGCCATCACGGCATCGTCGCCGATTTCTCCGCCGATTGGGTCGAGCGCTTCGGCCGGTTGACGCTGTCGGGCGGCCCGCGCCTCTCGCTCGGCAACGCTTCCTATATGCGGCGCAATTTCGGCGTCTCGCCGAGCGAGGCGATGATCAATCCGCTGCTGGCGCCCTACAGCCCCTCCGGCGGCGCCAAGAGCCTCGGCGTCGCCACCGCGCTCGACTATGCGTGGTCCGAGCAATGGTCGACGACGCTGTTCGCCCGCTATGACCGCATGATCGACCAGGCCGCGAGCTCGCCGCTCGTGCGCACCGTCGGCCAGCGCGACCAGGTCACGGTCGGCCTCGGCGCGAGCTATTCCTTCCGGCTCGATCTCTGACGGGCCGGCGCGGCCCGCGCGGTCATGGCTCACTCGGTCTGGATATAGGGCTCGACCAGCAGCGTGCCGCGGGCCGACCGCTCGAGATGCACGCCCACCGCATATGTCTCCGAAACGGCCGGATGGGCAAGCACCTCCTCCGGCGGGCCGGCCTGGGCGATGCGGCCGCCATTCATCACCAGGACGCGATCGGCGAAGCGCGCCGCCAGCGACAGGTCGTGGATGGCGGCGACGGTGACGATCCGGCGCCGGCGCGTCGCCTCGCGGATCGTCGCCATCACGTCGAGCTGGCGGCGCACGTCGAGCGCGCTGGTGGGCTCGTCGAGCAGCAGCACGTCGGGTTCGCGCACCAGCGCCTGGCCGATCGCCGCGAGCTGGCGCTGGCCGCCGGAGAGCGTGCCGATGTCGCGCGAGGCGAAGGGGCCCAGGCCCAGCTCGGCGATCACGGCCTCGACCGCGCGCATGTCCGCGGCCGAGGCGGCGAGTGCGAAGCCGCGATGCAGGCTCTTGCGGGCGAGCAGGATGATGTCGAAGACCGACAGTGCGACGCGGGCCTCGGTGTCCTGCGACAGGTAGAAGATCCTGCGCGCCCGCTCGCGGCCCGAGAGCGGGGCGAGATCGGTGCCGTCGAGGCTGGTGCTGCCCGCGCGCGGCCTGAGCAGCCCGGCGGCGCAGCGGAACAGCGTCGACTTGCCGGCGCCGTTGGGGCCGACCAGCGCCGCGAGCTCGCCGCGCGGCAGGAGGCCGGTGGAAAGCCCCTGCAGCACGGGCGCCGCGCCGTAGCTGAAGGAGAGGTCGCGGATCGCGAGCGCCATGCCTCAGGCCCCCTTGCCGCGGATCGACATGACCAGGCTGAAGAAGAACGGCACGCCGATCAGGGCGGTGATGATGCCGATCGGGTAGATGACGCCCGGCGTGATCGCCTTGGAGAGGCTGGAGGCGAGGGAGAGCAGCGTCGCGCTGGCGATCGTGGCGACCGGGAGGAAGAAGCGCTGGTCCTCGCCGACCAGAAGCCGGGCGATATGCGGGCCGACGAGCCCGATGAAGCCGATGCCCCCGACGAAGGAGACGGAGACGGCCGCGAGCAGGGAGGTCGCGATCAGGATCTCGAGGCGCAGCCGGTCGACGCGGATGCCGAGGCTCTCGGCCCGCTCGTCGCCGAGCCGCAGCGCCGTCAGAGCCCAGCCGCGCAGCAGGAAGAAGGGCAGGGCGAGCGCGATCAGCAGCGCCGCGACCCCGACCTTGGTCCAGGTCGCGCGGGCGAGGCTGCCGAGCGTCCAGAACACGATCTGGGTGAGCTGCACCTCGTTGGAGCGGTATTGCAGCAGGGCGGTGACGGCGTTGCAGGTGAAGAGCAGGGCGATGCCGACCAGGATCATGGTCTCGGCGCTGACGCCGCGCAGCTTGGTCATGAAGAACAGGATGAGCGAGGCGCCGAGCGCGAAGACGAAGGCGTTGGCGGTGACGATGAAGGCGCCGGCGCCGGGCAGCACGCTCCAGCCGGTGACGATGGCGACCGAGGCGCCGACGGTGGCGGCGGCCGAGACGCCGAGCGTGAACGGATCGGCGAGCGGGTTCGACAGGATGGTCTGCATGCCGGCGCCGCTGAGCCCCAGCATGGCGCCGACGGCGAGCGCCATCAGCGCGATCGGCAGGCGCAGGTCCCAGACGATGACGGAGAGGCGCGGCGCGGCCGATTGCGGGTCGGCGAGGGTCCGCAGCACGTCGGCGAGCGGCAGGTTGCCCGGGCCGATCGCGACGTCGAGCGCCAGCGACAGGACCAGCGCCAGCAGTCCGCCCAGGACGAGCAGCAGCCGGCGCGCATTGCGCTTGCGATAATCCGCGGCGGCATCGGCCGCCGCGGGCAGGACCGCGGCCATGGGCTTCATCTCACTGCAGCATCACTGCCCGGCTGTGACGCGAGGCCAGCGCAGGCTGCAGCCAGGCGGCAAAGCAAAGCGGGGTGCCGAGATCGGGAGCATCGGCTGGCGCTATCACGAGGTGTCGTTGCGCCGCAAAGCAATTTTTCTCTTTATAGCCTTTCTAAGATAATCGCTGCCGAGCCGCTCTTCCGCCGGCACGAGAAGGCATGCGCAGCTTCAAGTAAAATCCCGGACTATATTCGGAGTTTCGTCAGATATCCTTCAGGGAGCCCCTGGCGGAAGAACGCTGCCTCTCGTCGACACCGAAATTCGGTTCGGCCCATCGCTGCGTTTCATCAACCGGCCGGCCCGGCTGTCGTTGATCGCCGGCGCCGGAGGATCGCGGGGGAGGCGCCGCTGCCGCGGATTCAGCGCGGCAGCGCCGTGCCGATGCCACGCTCGCGCGCATGGCGGACGGCGAGATGGGCCAGCGCCAGATCGGCGAGGGCGAAGCCGCGGAAGCAGAACAGCGAGCGCCCGTTCCGCAGGGGGGCCTCGGTGCCGGCGGCGAGCCCGATGAGGTCGTGGCTGAAGGCGACCGTCGCGACCGGGTTGCCGGCGGCGTCGTAGGGCGCCTGCGACTGCTCCAGGCTGTCCGTCGCCAGGCTGTCGAAGGCGGGCAGGCTTTCCGGGATCCAGCTACGGCCGGTATCGACGGCGGCGGCGAAGGCGTCGGGCTTCATCAGGCGGGCGTCGAGGAAGGGCGCCAGCCCCGGGGCGCCCGGCACCATCGAGATGACGATGTCGCTGCGGGCCAGCAGCGCGCCGGCGTCGCCCGTCACCTCGGCCGCGAGGCCGCGGCCGGCGGCGGCGTCCCCCAGCCGCCGGGCCGAGGAAGGGCTGCGGCTCAGCGCCAGCGCGGTGGCCAGCCCGGGATAGAGATCGTGGAAGGCGGCGAGATGGGCGTGGGCCTGGAGGCCGCAGCCGACGAAGCCGATGGTCCTGGGCGCGGCCGGCGCCATCCGGCTCGCGGCGGCGGCCGAGAGCGCGGCGGTGCGGATCAGGGTGATCTCGTCGCCGTCGAGCACCGCCAGCGGCGCGCCGCCGGCATAGTCGCTGACGCAGAGCAGGGCGCTGACGCTCGGGGCGGCGCTGTCCGGCCCGGCCGGCGTCATCGAGACCCATTTCAGCGCCGCGATGCCGTCGGCTTGCGAGGCGGCCGCCATCGCCTGGAAGCCGTGCCCCGGGCCCAGCGCGAGCACGCTCTTGGGCAGGCTGCGGTTGAGCCCGGCGGCGTGGTCGCGGAAAGCTTGGAGGACGGCCTCGCGCGCTGCGCCGGGCGCGATGGCGAGCGCCTGCACATCCTGGCGCGAGAGATAGAGCAGGGACGCGCTCATGGCGGAGGCTCCGGGGCTTCGGGGCGGGGTCGCGGGCCCCGGTTCATGCCTGTCGATCCGCCGGCCGGCAAGCCTCGCCTCAAAAGCCTCGCCTCAGGCGAGGCCGTCCGCGCCCGCGCCGCAGACGATCGCGCAGACCCGGGTTCCGGGCGCGAAGCGCATGCGGCCGGCCTGAAGCAGCGCGACCGAGGCGGCCCCCGACAGATCGGCGGCGACGCCGAATTCGAACCAGAGCGAGCGGGCGGCGCTTTCCATCTCCGCGTCGCTGACCAGCGCGATCTCGTCGACATGGCGCCGGACGGTCTCGAAGATCGCCTGATCGGTCAGCCGGCAGGACATGGTGGCGACGCGGGTCGACAGCGTGTCCAGGGCGACGAGCCTGCCCGCCTCCAGGCAGGCATGCAGCGTCGGCGAGCCGACCGGCTCGATGCCGATGATCCGCGTCGCCGGTCGCCTGGCCTTGACCGCGGTGGCAAGCCCGCTGATCAGGCCGCCGCCGCCGATCGCGACGAGGATGACGTCGACTTCCGGCATGTCGTCGAGGATGTCGAGGCCGAGCGTGCCCTGTCCGGCCACGACGACGGGGTCGCTGAAGGGATGGGCATAGGTCGCGCCGGTGCGTTCGGCATGGGCGAGGGCGGCGGCGTTGGCGTCGTCCCAGATGTCGCCGACGATCTCGACCTCCGCGCCCCACTGCTTCAGCTTCGCGACCTTGTCGGGCACGACGTTGGAGGGCAGGAAGATCTTGGCGCCGGCGCCAAGCACCTTGGCCGAGCGCGCGATGGCGAGGCCGTGATTGCCGCCCGAGGCGGTGACGATGCCGCGCGCGCGCTCGGCCTCGGTCAGGGTCAGCAGCCGGTTCATCGCGCCGCGCGCCTTGAACGAGCCGGCCGCCTGCAGCAGTTCGAGCTTCAGCGTGACGTCGGGGCCGCCGGCGTCGCCGTCCTTGAGCTGGCCGTAGCGCAGCGTCGGCGTCTTGCGGATATGGGGGGCGATGCGCCGGCGGGCTTCCTCGATGGCGGCGAGATCGATCACGACAAGGTTCCCTTGTAAGGCGCGGCGACGATCAGGCAGCAATTGCCGGGCCTGACGCGTCCGGGCTGGCGGCGGCCGTAGAGGATGCCGTCGGCGGCGTAGTGCAGGAGCTCGGGCGCGCGCGCCGGGTCCCAGGTGCAGTGGATGCGGCCGGCGGGCTGACCGGCGCTGACGGTCTCGCCATTGGCGTGGAAGGGCTCGAAGATGCCGTCGGCGCTGGCATAGACATAGGCCGAGGTGCCGGGCAGTTCGAGGATGCCGCCTTCGCCGCGGCGCGGCTCGGGCGTGTCGCGCGCGACGATGCCGAGATGGTCGAGCACGTTGGCGACGCCGCGGCGGCAGACCTTCAGCGCCTCCAGCGAGACCGTGCCGCCGCCCGCCATCTCGGTGCCGACGGTGACGAGCCCGGCCCGGCAGGCGGCGGCGGTCGCGGTGCGCGGCTCGCCGAGATTGCTGATCACCACCGTCATCGGCGCGTCGAAGGCCCGCACGGCGGCGACGTTGCGCTTGTGCAGGGCCGGGTCGTCGGTCGGCTCGACGATCGCGCTGGGGATGATGTCAAGCGAGGAACCGCCGGAATGCAGGTCGAGGAAGGCGTCGCCGAGCGGGTAGACATGATCGGTGATGTAGGCCGAGATCTGCTGGGTGATGGTGCCGCGCGGATCGCCGGGAAAGGTGCGGTTGAAGTTCAGCCCGTCGACCGGCGAGGTGCGCCTGCCGGCGATGACGGCGTGGACGTTGTTGGCCGGCATCAGGATCAGCCGGCCCTGGACGCGGCCCGGGTCGAGATCGCGGATCAGGTCGCAGATCGCGATCGGCCCCTCATATTCGTCGCCATGGTTGCCGCCCTCCAGGATCGCCGTCGGGCCCGTGCCGTTCTTGATGACCGCGATCGGGATGCGGGTCGCGCCCCAGGCGTCGTCGTCGGGCGAATGCGGGATCATCAGGAAGCCGAGCTGCTTGCCCTCGCGCTCCGGGTCGATGGTGAGGAAGGCGCTGGAGGGCCGGGGGGCGGGCTGCTGGCGTTGGCTGGTCATGGCTGGCTCGGGCGTGGCGAGGCAATCGGTGCCGCTGGCGGCCCGCTGCCTGCGAAGAAGAAGGCCGGGCGCGGCATGCGCCCGGCCGGGCTGGGACGCTTCAGAGCGTCGGCAGCGGGTCCATCGGCATGTCGAGATACTTCCTGTGCAGCCGGTCGAGCTCGCCGTTCATCGTATTGAAGAAGATGAAGCTGTCGAGCCAGCGCACCAGATTGTGCTGGTCCATCTGCACGGCCATATGCGCCGGGCTGCGGCGGATGACGAATTTGCGCTCGAACTCCTTGTTCGGGTTCTGCTTGGCGAGCGCCTGCGCGACGATGCTGTTGGTCGCGAGCAGGTCGGCCTGGCCGGTGATATAGGCGGCGGCGGCGGTGGCGTCGTCCTCGGTGCGCATCAGGTCGGCCTTCGGCGCGGCCGCGCTGATCGCCAGTTCCTGCGTGGTGCCCTTGGCCGCGGCGATGCGGGTGGAGCCGAGCGTCTCGGGGCTGGTCACCGGCGAGGATTTCGGCCCGTAGACGGCGAGGAAGGTGTTGGCGTAGGGCGCGGTGAACATCACCTGCCGCGAGCGCTCGGGCGTGAGGCCGAGCACGGAGATGACGATGTCGACCTTGTCGGTCAGCAGGAAGGGGATGCGGTTGGCGCCGGTGATCTGCTGCATCTCCAGCTTCACGCCGAGGCCCTTGGCGACCATCTCCGCCATCTCGATGTCGAAGCCGATCGGGTTGCGGTTCGCGTCCTGCGCGCCGAAGGGCGGGGCGTCGAGCGGCACGCCGATGCGGACCACGCCCTTCTGAAGAATGTCCTGAAGCTTGTCGGCATGGGCCTCCACCGTGCCGAAGGCGGCGACGGCAAGGGCGGCCAGGCCAGCCAGAATGGAACGGCCTGCGAAGAATGAACGCATCTGATCTCTCCCCTCGTTGATTGGTCCGGAACGGTTCCTCAGTGCAGCACGGCGCTGAGGAAGGTCTGCAATTCGGGCGTCTTCGGCGCGGCGAGCACCGCCGCGGCCTGGCCTTCTTCATGGACCCGGCCCTCGTGCATGAAGACGACCCGCGAGCCGAAGCGGCGGGCGAAGCCCATCTCATGGGTGACGAGGATCATGGTCATGCCCTCCTGCGCGACGGATTCGAGCACCTTCAGCACCTCGCCGGTGAGCTCGGGGTCGAGCGCCGAGGTGACCTCGTCGAACAGCATCACCTTGGGCCGCATCGCCAGCGAGCGGGCGATGGCGACGCGCTGCTGCTGGCCGCCGGAGAGCTGCGCCGGAAAGGCGTCGAGCTTGTCCTCGAGCCCGACGCGGCGCAGCACCTCGCGCGCCACCTCGCGGGCCGCCGCCGGCGGCTGCTTCTTCACGACGCGCGGGGCGAGGGTGATGTTGTCGCTGACCGAGAGATGCGGGAACAGGTTGAAGCTCTGGAAGACGATGCCGACCTCCTGCCGCAGCTTGCGCAGATTGGTCGCGGGATCGTTGACCTGCACGCCGTCGACGCGGATCGAGCCGGCCTGGATCGGCTCCAGCCCGTTGATGCAGCGCAGCATGGTGCTCTTGCCCGAGCCGGAGCGGCCGATGACCGCGACGACCTCGCCGCGGGCGATGTCCAGAGAGACGTCCTTGAGGACCTGGACGGAGCCGTAGCTCTTGCTGATCCCGTGGATTTCAACGAGCGACATCGAGCTTCCGCTCGAGCGAGCGGCTCCATTGCGTGAGGGGGAAGCACATCGCGAAATAGATCGCGGCGACGGTGATGTAGACGGCGAAGGGCTTGTAGGTGCCGGCGGCGGTGAGCTGGCCCTCGCGGGTGAGCTCGACGAAGCCGATCGTCGCCGCCAGCGAGGTGTTCTTGATGAGCTGGACCAGGAAGCCGACCGTGGGCGGGATCGCCACCCGGATGGATTGCGGCACGATGACGTGGCGCAGTTGCTCGTAGAGCGAGAGGCCGAGCGAGGCGCCGGCCTCCCATTGCGTCCGGGCGATCGAGATCAGCGCGCCGCGCCAGATCTCGCCGAGGAAGGCGGAGCCGTAGATCGAGAAGGCGACCGCGGCGGCGATCCACGGATTGACCGAGATGCCGGTCAGGGGCAGGCCGAAGAAGATCAGGAACAGCCAGACGAGCAGCGGCGTGCCCTGGACGACATGGATATAGGCGGCGGTGATCCAGCGCAGCGGCGCCACCGGCGCGATCCGCGCCAGCGCCAGGGCGAGACCGAGCACGGCCGAGCCGGCGAAGGCGGTGACGGTCAAGGCGAGCGTCCAGCGCGCCGCCGCGACCAGATACATTACGTCGATAAAGGAGAAGGTCCGGATCATCGCCTGACGAACGCCCAGTAGTAGATGCCGGCGAAGAGGCCGCGGAAGGCGAAGGCGAGGCCGAGATAGAGCACGCCGATCACGGTGTAGACCTCGAAGTCGCGGAAGGTGCGCGACTGCACGATCGAGGCGGCGTGGAAGAGGTCCTGCACCGAGATCTGCGAGACCACGCTGGTCGCCAGCATCAGCAGCACGAACTGGCTGGCGAGCGCCGGGAACATCGCCTTCAGCGCCGGAAACATCACGACATGGCGGAAGACCTGCAGGCCCGAGAGCCCGAGCGAATGCCCGGCCTCGACCTGCGCCTTCGGCACGGCCTGGAGGCCGGCGCGGACGATCTCCGTCGTATAGGCGCCGAGATTGATGACGAGCGCGATGATCGCGGCGGTGAGGCCGTCGAGCCGCAGGCCGAAGCTCGGCAGGCCGAAGAAGATCAGGAAGAGCTGGACCAGCAGCGGCGTGTTGCGGATGACCTCGACATAGGTCCCGACGAGCCGCTTCAGCCAGCCCGGCCCGTAGACCCGCGCCGCGGCGCAGGCGACCCCGATGACGAGCCCGCCGACCATGGTGCAGACGGAGAGGAAGAGCGTGACGAGGACGCCGTCGAGGATCGACTCCCAGGCGGCGAAGACGTCGCGGAACTGCAGCCCGTACTTCATCGGGCCGCGCCCCGGCGCCGTTCTGACGTGCCGGCCCGGCCTGGCGGTATGGTCGACGTTCGCAGCATTGATCCCCTCGTTGCGGAGAGGCTAGGTTTGTTTCTTATTTGATGTCAAGCTTCATATATGAAATGAGAGAGCATGACCGACCACATCGATACGGATAGCGGCGACAGGATCTCCTATGCGGCGCCCGCGCTGGAGAAGGGGCTCGACATCCTCGAATTGCTGGCCGAGGTCGGCGAGCCGCTCTCGACGCGGGCGATCGCCGAGCGGCTGCAGCGTTCCAAGGGCGAGATCTTCCGGATGGTGTTCGTGCTGCAGCAGCGCGGCTATCTCGTGCGCGAGCCGGGGACCGACCGGCTCGCCCTGTCGCGGCGGCTCTTCGATCTCGGCATCCGCACGCCGGGCGGGCGGCAACTGACCTCGATCGTCCTGCCATTGATGCAGCGCTTCAGCGAGGAGAGCGGGCAGGCGGCGCATCTGGTCGTGCTCAGCCGGGCCCAGACCGTCATCCTCGCCGCGACCTCCGGCCATCTCGACGCCAGCGTCATGGTCCGGCCGGGCTATGGCCGGCCGGCGCTGGCCGCCAATTCGGGGCTGCTCATCCTCGCCTTCCAGTCGGAGGCGCGCCGGCGTTCCCTGATGCGGGATGCGAGCCCGGAGGACCAGCGCCGGCTCGACGATCCCGAGCTGGCCGCGGTCTTCGCCGCCATCAGGGCGCAGGGTCACCGGGCCGCGCCGAGCCGGGACATCATGGCGGTGACGGACATCGCCTGCCCCGTGATCGGCCCTTCGGGGCATGCGGAGGCCGCGATGCTGGTGCCGTCGCTCCAGCGCCACGGCGTCGAGACCGACGAGGAGGCGATCCTGCTCGGCCTCAAGGCGATCTGCCAGGAGGCGGGCGCGCAATTGTCGCTCTGAGCGCCGGTCCGGAACGCTGTCCGGCCGGCCCGTTGCTCAATCCTCGGCTGTCCCATGCTCGCCGATGGCAGGCACGAGCCCGCAGTCACGCGCGACGCCCATCGTGACCGCGGCGGCCATGCCCAATGCCGTCCGCCGGTTCACGCGTCTCCGAAGCGGGGCGGAGCGATGCCCCGCGCGAACCAGTCGATGAAGCCGATGATGTCGAAGACCGGCCGCCCGGTCGCAGCGGCGATCGCCGCGGCATGCGGCGGCAGGTTGGTGCATTCGCACAGGATGGCGCCGACATCGGGGTGGCGCTCGACCAGCGCCTGGGCGGCGGCCACGACCTCCTCCTCCAGCCTAGCCGGATCGGAAACCCCGCCGCGGTTGCCGTAGACCTGGCGGAACAGGCTGTCCGGGGGGAGGCCCATGACGGGCGTGTCCGGCCGGGCGCCCACGGCCGAAAGATGGCGGGCCGTCAGCGCCTCCGCCGCGAAGGTCAGGATGCCGACCTGCCGGCCGGCCGGCAGCATGGCCTCGATCAGCGGCGCCTGCAGGAGGCTGCTCGTCGCCACCGGCACGGGCAGGGCGGCGGCGAGCTCCTTCTGGAGCAGGGCGAGGAAGCCGCAGCTCGTGGTGATGCCGCGCACGCCGCAGGCGACGAGGTCGAGCGCGGCGGCGATGAAGGGTTGGAGGAACTCCTCCGGGCTGCCGTGGACGATGGCCGCCGGGTCGGCGCCGCGCACCACCCGGAACTGCACGGGGAACGACCAGGTGCGGCCATTGCCGACATCGCCCGGCAGGCGGCGGAAATGGGTGTCGAGCATCAGCACGCCGATGCTCAGTCCGTTCACGGCGGCATGGGCCGGGGAGAGGCCGGTGCCCGTCATCGCGAGGTCTCCTGAAGAGCGTGCGGCACCGCCGGCGCGGCAGGGTCGAAGAACCAGGCGAGGAAACGGTTTTCCTGGAGGAGGCGCAAGGGAATGTCCTCCTGCGCCAGCAATCCCGGCCGGCCGATCCGGCGCTGGCGCAGCAGATCGAGCACGGCCGCGACATGGGATGCCGCCGTGCGCCGCATCGCGCCGATGACGACGACGCCGATCGTCACCGGCTCGACCGCGCGCAGGAAATGCGCGGCGGGCGCGTCTTCGGCCTGCCGCGGCGTCGCGGTGATCGAGATCAGCAGGCGGTCGTCCGCGATCTCGGGCAGGGCGTTGAGGAAGAGGTTGCGCAGCAGATAGACGCGCTCGCGCAGCTTCAGCTCGTCGAGCAGGAACGCCATCTGCCCGGCATGGCCGGGATAGCGGATCGTGTAGGAGACCAGGTCGCCGACCTTGCCCGTCAGGCGCTGGCGCAAGGTCGCGGGGATGGCGCCCGAGACGAAGACCTCGTAGTCGCGCGCTCCGAGGCGCAAGGGAGAAAGCCGCGACAGCGGCGGAAGCTCGGCCTCCCGGCCGTCGAGCAGGGCGAGCGAGGCGCGGGTGTATTCGCGCAGCGTCGCATCGACGTCCCAGATCAGCCCGTAGCCGAGACGCCCGACGGGCTCCCGCGGCAGGCCGCCGATGCGGACCGCGATGTCGGGCGCCTGCGTGAAGCGCGCGGCGAGGTCGAGCACCAGCCCCGAGACCAGCCCCGGCGAGATGCCGCATTGCGCGACGAAGCAGCCGGCGGCGCCGGCGGCCTCGCGCCGGACGGCTTCGAGCGCGGCGCCGTCGTCGCCGAGGTCGAGGTAGTGGCAGCCATGGCGCCGCGCGGCGGCGGCCACCATCGGCGTCGCCTGCGAGGGCAGCGCGGCGACGACGGCATCGGCGCCTTCCAGGATCCGGTCGAGCGCAACGGGGTCGGCCGGGTCGGCCTCGGCGAAGGGCAGGGCCAGCGCCCGGGCCCGGTCGCGCCCCGGCTCGGTCGGGTCGGCGAGCAGGAGCGCGAAGCCTGGCTCCTCGCGCAGCAGCAGCGCCAGGGTGATGCCGATCCGGCCGGCCCCGACGACGACGACCCTGAACGGCCGGGTCCCGCCCTCGTGCCGCTCAGCCATGGAAGCGCGCGAGGAAGGTCTTGAGCCGTTCGTTGTCGGGATTGTGCAGGATGCGGTCCGGGCTGCCCTCTTCCGCGATGCGCCCGGCCTCCATGAAGACGACGCGATCCGAGACATCGGCCGCGAAGGAGATCTCATGGGTGACGAGCACCATGGTCATGCCCTGCTCGGCGAGGTTGCGGACCACGCCGAGGACCTCGCCGACGAGCTCGGGGTCGAGCGCGCTGGTGATCTCGTCGAGCAGCAGCGCGTCCGGCTGCATGGCGAGCGCCCGGGCGATGGCGACGCGCTGCTTCTGCCCGCCCGAGAGCTGGTCCGGCCGGGCGTCGCGCTTCTCGGCCAGGCCGACCTTGGCGATGTAGTCCATCGCGATGTCGACGGCCTCGGCCCGCGGCTTGCGCTGCACGGTGACGGGGCCCTCGATCACGTTCTCCAGCACGCTCATATGCGGGAACAGGTTGAAATGCTGGAAGACCATGCCGACATGGCGGCGCAATTCGCCGAGCCCGAGCGTCTCGCCCGCGGCACGGAACCGGGGGACGACGCGCCGGCCGCGGAAGCTGATCTCCCCGGCATCCGGCACCTCGAGCATGTTCATGCAGCGGATGAAGGTCGACTTGCCGGAGCCCGAGGGGCCGATGATGGCGACGACTTCGCCGCTGGTCAGCGAGAGGTCGATGCCGTGCAGGACGGTCAGCGCGCCGAAGCGCTTGACGATGCCGCGGGCGGCGAGAACGGTGTCGCGCGCGGCCGGTGCTGTGACGGAGGTCATGGAATGGTCCTCGCTCAATGGCCGCCGCGGGTCCGGCTCTCGACGATGTCGGCGAACTTCGTGATCGGGAACAGGATGGCGAAGTAGAGCACCGCCAGGACGGTGTAGGATTCCAGCGGGCGGTAGGTCTGCCCGTTGACGATGCTCGCCATGTAGGTCAGCTCGGCCACCGAGATCACCGAGATCAGCGAGGTGTTCTTGAACTGCGTCACCGACTGGTTGATGAAGGCCGGCATCATCCGGCGGATCGCCTGCGGCAGCACGATGCGGCGCATCACCTGCCAGCCCGACATGCCGATCGCGGCGCCGGCCTCGGACTGGCCCTTGTCGATCGAGACGATGCCGCCCCGGAAGACCTCGGCGTAGAAGGCCGCCGCATAGAGCGAGAGCGTGATCAGCGCCGCCGCCCAGTTGGCGAGGTCGAAGCCGAGCAGCAGCGGCAGGGCGTAGTAGATCCACAGCAACTGCACCAGCAGCGGCGTGCAGCGGAACAGCTCCTGGAAGCCCTGCGCCAGCCAGTTCAGCGGCCCGATGCCGGAAAGCCGTGCGAAGCACAGGAGCAGCCCGAGGACGAGCCCGATGGCGATGGAGGCCACCGTGTAGACCACGGTGATCCAGGCGCCCCAGAGGAACAGGTCGCTCGCCTGGAGGATCGGGGCGAAGCTCCACGTGTACATGTCATGCCAGCCTTTCGTGAGGGCGGCCCTTGCGGGCCGCCCTTGTTTCAACCGCCGAAGCCGAAGCCTTCGGGCATGTCGTCGAGCGTGATGCCGAAGGGCGCCAGGCTCTTCACGATCCAGGTCTGGTTGTTGCCGATGCGGCGGTTGTATTCGGCCCAGGCCGAGATGAAGGCGCGCGACTTCTCGTCGGCCTTCCAGCTCATGGCGACGACGGAGGGCGTCGAGAGGACCGGGGAGGGCACCATCACCTTGCCGATGCCGCTCGCCTTCTTGCTCATCACCAGCCCGTTCAGCATGGTGTTGACGAGGCCGTCGGCCTTGCCGCTGACCACCGCGACGATCGCCTCGTCGCGGGACTTGAAGCGCAGCATCTTGGCCTTGGGCAGATATTGCTGGGCGATCAGGTCCTGCGAGGAGCCGAGGTCGACGGCGAAGGTGTATTTCGGGTCGTTCAGCTCGGCCCAGCTCAGCTTCGAGAGCTCCGCCTTGGGCGAGACGATGACGAAGCTGTTGAAATAGGTCGGGGCCGAGAAGGCGACCGAGAGCGCCCGCTGCGGCGTCGCGGTGACGCCGAGCGCCAGGTCGACCTTGCCGCTCTGCACGTCGAGGATCGAGTTCGGCCAGCTCGATTCGACCACCTCCAGCTTGACGCCGAGGGTGCTGGCGATGTCGCGGGCCATCTCGATGGCGAAGCCGCGCCATTCGCCGGAGCGCGGATCCTTGTTGAAATAGGGGTCCTCGTTGATGATCCCCGGAATGCGCAGCACGCCGCGCGAGCGGATGGCTTCGATGGTGTCCTCCGCCCGGGCGGAGGTTTGAAGCGCCAGCAATCCCAGGCTGGCGACGCATAAGGCGCGAATGATCGATTTCATGAGCTTTCCACTCCGTTCCCTTGCCGATGTTGTTCGGTCTTGCGCTGGTGGTCAGGACGCCAAGAGCCTAGGCGACGCACTTGCGCGGACAATGCGAGAGTAGGGCGTCCTCCTACCGGATTTCTTATATGTTCGCGCGGCTCTCGAAGGCCTGCAGGCTTGCTTCCAGCGCCTTGCGGCTCTCCGGGCGCAAGGGGGCGAGCGGCGAGCGCAGTTCCGGGCCGATCTGCCCCGCCCGCGCCAGCGCCGTCTTGACCGGCACCGGGTTGCTCTCGATGAAGAGATGGCCGACCAGGTCGAACAGGGCCTCGTGGATGCGGCGCGCCTCGCGCGGGTCGCCGGCGAACCAGGCCCGGCACAGCGCCACCACCTGCGCCGGCAGCAGGTTGGAGGCGACGCTCGTGACGCCGTCGGCGCCGGCCGCCAGGAAGGGCAGGGTCAGGGCGTCATCGCCGGAATGGATGACGAAATCCGGGCCGAGCGCCAGCCGCAATTCGGTGACGCGCTCCGCCTTGCCGCCGGCTTCCTTGATGGCGACGATGTTCGGATGGGCGGCGGCCAGGCGGGCGGCCGTCGCGGGCGCGATCTCGACGCCGGTGCGCCCCGGCACGCTGTAGAGCATGATCGGCAGGTCCACGGCGGCGGCGATAGCCGAGAAATGCTCGTACAGGCCGTCCTGCGAGGGCTTGTTGTAATAGGGCGTCACCAGCAGGAGACCGTCGGCGCCCGCGGCCTGGGCGCGCTCGGCCTTGGCGATGGCGAGCCGCGTCGCGTTGGAGCCGGCGCCGGCCATGACGAAGGCGCGCCCGGCTGCGGCCCTGACCGTGGTGCGGATCACCGCCTCGGCCTCCTCCTCGCTCAGCGTCGCGGCTTCGCCGGTCGTGCCGACCGGGACGAGCCCGGCGACGCCGGCGGCGATCTGCGCCTCGATCAATTTCTCCAGCGCGGGGGTGTCGACGGCCCCGTCGCGGAACGGCGTGACCAGGGCGGTGAAGACGCCGGTCAGCCGCCGGCGCAAGGTGGGATCGATCATCGGATTGGCTCCTTGCATCGTCAGTCGATGACGACTTTGGTTTCGCTCATTTCGCGCAGGGTCATGTGGATGCCCTCGCGGCCGAGCCCGCTCGACTTGATGCCGCCGAACGGCACGTTCTCGGCCCGGAAGTCGGGCCCCTCGTTGACCATCACGCCGCCGACGCGCAGCCGGCGCCCGACGCGCTTCACCAGCGCGTGGTCGTTGGTGAAGAGGCCGGCCTGAAGCCCGTAGGCGCCGGCATTGATCTCGGCGATCACCGCGTCGGGATCGTCGAAACGGCGCACCGCCAGCACCGGCCCGAAGGTCTCGGAGCGGACCAGCTCCGTCTGCGCCGGGACGGAATCGAGCAGCGTCGGGGCGAAGAGCGTGCCGCGGCGGCTGCCGCCCGCCACGATCCGGGCGCCGTCGGCGACGGCGAGCCGGACCCGCCGCTCGACTTCGGCCGCCGCCGGCTCGTCGATGACGGTGCCCATGACGGTGCCGGCGTCGGCCGGGTCGCCGGTGGTCACCGCGGCGATCCGGGCCGCGATCCGCTCGATCATCGTCTCGCGGATCGCCTCGTGCAGGTAGAGCCGCTTCACCGCGGCGCAGCTCTGGCCGGCGATCTCGAAGCGGTGGGCGATCGCCACCTCGGCGGCGCGGTCGAGATCGGCGTCGGGCATGACGATCAGCGGGTCGTTGCCGCCGAGCTCCATCAGGCAGCGCACGAGGCCCGAGGCGTTCTTCAGGGCGAGGCCCGCGGCGGGGCCGCCGGTGAAGCTGAGCAGGTCGATGTCGCCGCTGGCGATCATCGCGGCGACGTCGGCGCCGCCATGCACGATGCCGAACAGGCCGTCCGGGAAACCCGCCTCCGCGGCCAGCTCCGCCAGGCGCTGCGCGGCGAGCGGCGCCTTGGGCGAGGGCTTGGCGACCACGGCGTTGCCGGCGGCGATGGCCGGGCCGAGCTTGTGGCAGAGCAGGTTGAGCGGATAGTTGAACGGGGTGATCGCGCCGACGACGCCGGCCGGCTCATGGGTGATCACCGCCTGCTTGTCGGGGGCGCCCGGCACGATCGCGGTCGGCAGCACCTCGCCATGCAGCACGGTGATGGCGTCGCCGCTCAGGCGCAGCGTGTTGCGGGCGCGGCGGACCTCGTTGCGCGCCTCGGTGATGGTCTTGCCGACCTCGGCGCAGATCGTTTGGGCCATCGCCTCGGCCTCGTCGCCGAGCCGGTCGGCGAGGCGGTGCAGCAATGCCTTGCGCTCGGCCGGCGTGCTGAAGCGGAACTCCGACCAGGCCCTGCGCGCCTTGCGCAGCGCCTCGGCGACCGCGACCTCGTCGGCCTGGCGGAGCTGGCCGACGGGCGACCCGTCGAACGGGTTGACGACCTCGATCAGGGAGGCGGCAGCCGCCCGGGCGGGCTTGGCGAGGGTCATGGGCACGGTGACGTCACTCCGTTTCATCGGTGGAGAGGCGCGCGAGCGCCGCGACCGAAACCGGTCGCAAGGGCCAGCGCGGGGGAGAGGCGGCCGGCACCGGCCGGCCTCGCAGGGCTGCGATCATCGGGCCGCAGAAGCGGCCCTGGCAGGCGCCGAGGCCGAAGCGGCCCATCAGCCGGATCTCGCGGGCCGAGGCGTCGCCGTCCAGGGCCTGCAGATCGGCATAGCTGCGGCCCTCGCAGCGGCAGATCAGGGTCTCGGGGGCGGGCTCGACCGGCTCGCTGCGCAGGGCCTGGGCCAGCGCCGCCTGGACCCGGCGGGCCCGTTCCAGCCTGCTCTCGAGCCCGGCGAGCTCCGCGGCGCCGGCGCCGAGGCGGGCGAGCAGTTGCAGGGCGGCGCGGCGGCCGTCGAGAAGCGCGGCATCGGCGCCGAGGGCCTCCCGCCCGTCGCCGGCCAGCAGGACGGGCACGGCCGCCTCCGGCGCCGGCAGCGGAATGCCCACGCGATTCGGTTCGATGCCGTCATGGATCAGCAGGTGCCGCACGCGCAGGACCCGCTCGTCCGCGCCGATGCGCATGCCGACCGTGAGGCCGGCGCCGTCCGGCTCGGCCCGGGTCACCACGGCGCCGCCGCGATAGGGCACGCGGGCGAGCGCGAGCGCCGCCGCATAGGCCGCGGCCTCGCCCATCGGCCCGCCCGCCAGAGCGAGGCGGGCGAGCGTCGCCGGCCGCCGCCAGGGCCTGCCGCGCTCCAGCACGGCGACAGGCGGGTTGCCGGCCCTGGCGAGTTGCGCCGCCAGCGCAGGAAGCAGCGGCCCGCTGCCGGCGATCAGGATCGGCCCTTCCGGCGGGCGGCCGGTTTCCTTGAGCAGGACCTGGGCGCCGCCCGCCGTCATCACGCCGGGCAGCTCCCAGCCCGGGAAGGGGCGGATCGTCTCGACGGCGCCCACCGCCACGATCGCGGCGCGCGGCCGGGATGCGAAGACGCGGCCGGCGCGGCGGTCGTCGAACAGGAAGCGGCCTTCTCCGTCGACGCCGAGGAAGACGGTCTGCGTGCGGATCTCGATCATGCCGGCGCAGGCGCGCAGCCGCGCCGTCAGCGCGGCCCAGTTGCGGCGGTGGCGGGCGGGACGCCAGACATGGTTTCCGGCGCCGTTGGCCGGCTGGCGATGGATCGCACCGCCGAGCTGGTCGCGCTGCTCGACCAGCAGGACGGGCAGGCCCGCCTCCGCGAGCGTCGCCGCCGCGCTGGCGCCGGCCGGGCCGCCGCCGACGATCAGGATGGGCGCCTCAGTCATGGCCGGCGCCGGTCGCGGGGAGCGGGCCGAGCCGCAGGCCCTCTTGCGCAGGCGTGAGGCAGGATTCGACCGGCGCCGCGTCCTCGACCGCGACGACGCAGCCCTGGCAGGCCCCGATCCCGCAGAAGACGCGCCCGCCCGGCAGGTGGCCGTCCGGCCGGCCGAGATCGGCGATGCCGGCCCTGAGCAGGGCGGCGGCGATCGTCTCGCCCGGCAGGAAGGCCACCGGCATGCCGCTCCAGAAGAAATGGCCGCTCATGCGTGCGCCTCGACACGGAGGAAACGCTGCGGCGACAGGGCCTTAAGATCGACCGCCGGCGCCTCGCCGAGCAGCAGGCGGGCCGCGCAGGCGCCCATGAACGGCCCCAGGCAGATGCCGTCGCCCTCGAAGCCGGTCGCGATCACGATGCCCTCGCGCCGGGGATGCGCGCCGACGATCGGCAGCCCGTCGCGGGAGGCGGTGCGCACCCCGGCGAAGCTGCGCAGCACGCGGCGATGGGCGAGCGGCGGGTAGAGATCGAGCGCCTCGCGCAGGATCGCCGCGATGGTGCGCGCATCGGTGGCGTGGTCGCTGCGATGGTCCTCGCGGCTGCCGCCGATCAGGAACTGGCCGGTCATCAGCGGGTCGATCACCAGGCCGATATGCCCGTCTTCGCGGGCGATGCCGCGCTTGGCGGCGAGATAGGAGGCCGCCATGAGATGGCCGTCGATCGCCGGTCCCGACGGGCTGGCGCGGTCGGTCACCGCCATCTGCCCCTTGCGCGGGATCAGGATCTCGCCGAGGCCGAGCAGCGGCGCCGAGCCGATGCCGGCGGCGACCAGCACCGCATCGGCGGCGACCAGTTCGTCGCCGATGGCGACGCCGGCGGCGCGCCCGGCCCGCATCACGATCTCGGCGGCCGGCGCATTGCGGCGGATGGCGATGCGGCTGCGGCCGAGCAGCCGCTGGGTGATCTCGTAGCCGAGGGCATGCCCGTCATCGGGGATTTCGAGCGCCGCGCAGACGCTGGCGCCGAGGCCCGGGATGCGCGCCAGCAGCGTCGCGCGGTCGACCTCGACGACGCGCTCGCCGGCCGCGGCGAGATCGGCGCCGTGGCGGGCGACGAGCTCGGCCTCGACCGCCGTGCGGGCGACGAGGAAGGTGGAGCGGCGATGGAACAGGCCGCGGAACAGGCCGTCCCGCTCGCAGCGGACATAGAAGGCGCGGGCGTGGCGGGCGAGGTCCATCATCGGGCCGGGCCGCTTGCTGGCGACCGAAACGGCGCCGTCGGAGGCGCCGGTCGCGCCCGCCGCCGGCCCCGACGCGTCGAGCAGCGTCACCCGCGCCCCCGCGGCGGCCAGGAAATGGGCGGCGGCGGCGCCCACGATCCCGGCGCCGATCACGGCGACATGTATGGCGGCGGAGGAGGCCATGCCGAAGCGGTTCGTCCCATCAAGCGATGGCCAGAACCTCCCCGGCTTCACCCGGCGGGTCGATGCAAATGATCCGCCCCGACTTGCCTCATTGTTTGCAAGTGGCGCAAAGCGGGCTGTTGTAGGAATGGAAACGACGAGCCCGCCCGCGGTAACGGACCATGCGCGAAGCCAATCTGACGCTCATCCAGACGTTCTTCATCGTCGCGCGCGACGGCTCCTATTCCGCCGCCGCGCGCAAGCTGGGCATGAGCTACCAGTCGGCGGCGAACCATGTCCGCCGGCTCGAGCAGCTTCTCGGCGAGCGGCTGGTCGTCTCCGAGCAGGGCGCCAAGACGGTGGCGCTGACGCCACGCGGGCGCAGCCTCTACAAGCTGCTGCTGCCGGAGCTCGACACTATGCTGGCCCGGCTCGACCGGACGCTGCAGAAGGAGCGGCCGGTGTTGCGCGTCGGGCTGCCGCAGGCGATCTTCTTCTACCTGATGCCGCCGATCCTGGCGCAGTTCAGGGCGCTGTTCCCGCAGGTCGAGATCATCGCCTTCGAGCGCGACACCGCCCTGCCGGAAATGATCCGGGACGGCAGCCTCGATCTGTGCATCACCGAGCGCTATTTCGGCGACCCCAACGTGCCGCAGCACCTCGTCTGCACCTACCGGCCGGCGCTGGTGCTGCCGCGGGACTGGGGCGCGCCGCCGCATGGCGAGATCAGGCCATGGCTCAAGGGGCGCCCCTTCGTGACCTATGAGCCCGGCCAGCTCCTGCGCAACCTCGCCATCGACTATCTGCAGACGGACGACGCCGAGATGGAGATCGCGATCTCGACATCGGGCAGCTCGAGCGTGAAGCGCTGCGTCGAGGCCGGGCTCGGCTACGCGATCATTCCCGCCTGGTGCATCGAGGGCACGGAGACCACGATCAGCACGGTCGACCTGCCGGAATTGCCGGAGATTCCGATCTATTTCGGCGAGGCCAGCTTCCTGGCGCGCAACCCCTATGTGACGGCGCTGCGGCAGCTCTGCGTCGGGCTGACCTCGGCCATCGACGCCTGACGGAGGGCCGCCGCCCGGCCTTCGACCGGATCTTTGCGCTCCACCGGATTTCGCGCCGCGGCGCGGCGGATTTACGATCCGTTAACCATTTGCTCGATACACCGAAGCAACCGAAAATTTACCAAGATAACCGACGTGTTAACTCAACCCCGGCCCATCCGCCTCAAGGGGCGGTCCTATCTCGCGCTGACGCTGACCCCGGAGCTGCCCTTCGAGGACTGGCTGGTGCGGCTCGACGATCTGGCGTCGCGCTCCGCCGGCTTCTTCCTGCGGCGGCCCGTCGTGCTCGACGTCACCGGGCTCGACATCGACCGGGCGGAGCTGCGCGACTTCGTCGGCAAGCTCGCCGCCCGCCAGGTCCGGATCATGGGCATCGAGGGCGCCTCCCCGGCGCTGCTCGGCTCCGACCTGCCGCCGGCCATGGCCGACGGCCGGCCGACCGCCGATATCGAGCCGCCGCCGGCGGCGCCGGAAAGCGCCGGGGCGCAGGCGGCCGCGAGCGTCGAGCCCGCGGCTCCGCCGCCGCCCAAGGCCGTGCCCTCGATGATCGTCACCCAGCCGGTGCGCTCGGGCCAGTCGCTGGTCTTCCTCGAGGGCGACGTCACCGTGGTCGGCTCGGTCGCGTCGGGGGCCGAGATCGTCGCGGGCGGGTCGGTCCATGTCTACGGCACGCTGCGGGGAAGGGCGCTCGCCGGCGCCATGGGCAACGGGGCGGCGCGCATCTTCTGCCGCAGGCTCGAGGCCGAGCTCGTCGCGATCGACGGCTTCTACAAGACCGCCGAGGACATGGAGCCGGAGCATCGCGGCAAGGCGGTGCAGATCTGGCTGGAAGGCGAAACGTTCAAGGTCGGCGCGCTCGCCTGAGCCGACGGCGTCATCATTCAAAGGAGCGGTCAATGGGCAAGGTCATCGTGGTCACATCGGGCAAGGGCGGCGTCGGCAAGACGACCTCCTCCGCCGCGCTGGGCGCCGCGCTCGCACAGGGCGGCGACAAGGTCGTCGTGGTCGATTTCGACGTCGGCCTGCGCAATCTCGATCTCGTCATGGGCGCCGAAAGGCGGGTGGTCTACGACCTCGTCAACGTCATCCAGGGCGAGGCCAAGCTGACCCAGGCGCTGATCCGCGACAAGCGGCTGGAGACGCTCTACCTGCTGCCCGCCTCGCAGACGCGCGACAAGGACAACCTCACGGCCGAGGGGGTCGCGGCGGTGATCGGCGCGCTGAAGAGCAGCTTCGACTGGGTGATCTGCGACAGCCCGGCCGGCATCGAGCGCGGCGCCACCCTCGCCATGCGCCACGCCGACGTCGCCATCGTGGTGACCAATCCGGAAGTCTCCTCGGTGCGCGATTCCGACCGCATCATCGGCCTGCTCGACTCCAAGACGCTCAAGGCCGAGAACGGCGAGCGCATGGAGAAACACCTGCTGCTCACCCGCTACGACCCCGCCCGGGCCGAGCGCGGCGACATGCTGAAGGTGGACGACGTCCTCGAGATCCTGTCGATCCCGCTGCTCGGCATCATCCCGGAGAGCATGGACGTGCTGCGCGCCTCCAATCTCGGCTCGCCGGTCACGCTCGCCGATGGCCGCTGCCCGCCCTCCGTCGCCTATTTCGACGCGGTGCGCCGGCTCAAGGGCGAGACGCTTCCGGTCGCGGTCCCCGGCGAGAAGCGCGGCTTCTTTGGCAAGATCTTCGGAAGGAAAGCGGCATGAGCCTGTTCCGTCTTTTCTTCCGCGCCCCGTCGGCTCCCGCCGCCCGCGAGCGGCTGCAGGTCCTGCTGGCGCATGAGCGCGCCTCGGTCGGCGATTCGGATCTCGTCACCAAGCTGCGCGACGAGATCCTGCGCGCCATCTCCAAGCACATGCAGGTCGACGACGAGAAGGTCAGCGTCCGCATGGAGCGCGGCGCCCAGGTCTCGACGCTGGCCGTCGACATCGAGATCCCGTTCGACGCGGGCAAGAAGGCGGCCTGAGGGCCGCCTTTCGCGCTAGCGCTATCCGCGCCCGCCGGATTCAAACGAAGCCTTCCGGTGCTCAGGCGACGACGAAGCCGTGGGCGAAGGGGTCGCGCTCGTCGATGAAGATGGTGTTGTAGCCGGTCATCCGCGCCCAGCCCGCGACGGAGGGGACGATCGCGGCGCGGCCCGCCACCGTCGCCGCCGCCTCGACGCGGCCGTTGAACAGCGAGCCGATGATCGATTCGTGCACGAAGTCCTCGCCGACCTTCAGCTTCCCCTTGGCGGCGAGCTGGGCCATGCGGGCGCTGGTGCCGGTGCCGCAGGGCGAGCGGTCGATCGCCTTGTCGCCGTAGAACACGGCGTTGCGGGCATGGGCTTCGGGCTTCGTCGCCTTGCCGGTCCACAGGATATGGCTGAGGCCCCGGATCTCGGGGTGCTCGGGATGGACGAATTCGTATGTGGCATTGAGCGCCGCACGCAGCCTCAGCGACCAGCCGATCAGCTCGCCGGCGCCATGGTCGGCCATGTCGCGGAAGTTCTTCTGCGGCTCGACGATGGCGTAGAAATTGCCGCCATAGGCGACGTCGACGACGATCTCGCCGAGACCCTCGACCTCGGCGGTCAGCCCTTCGGCATGGAGGAAGCCCGGCACATTGGTCAGGCGTACCTCCTCGACGAAGCGGCCCTCCTGGCGGTAGCCGATCTCGACCTTGCCGGCCGGGGCGTCGATCGCGAGCCGGCCCGGCTCGCGCGGGGCGATCAGCCCGTTCTCGATTCCCATGGTGACGGTGCCGATGGTGCCGTGGCCGCACATCGGCAGGCAGCCGGAGGTCTCGATGAAGAGCACGGCGACGTCGCAGTCGGGCCGGGTCGGCGGGTAGAGGATCGAGCCCGACATCATGTCGTGGCCGCGCGGCTCGAACATCAGCCCGGTGCGGATCCAGTCGAATTCGCGCAGGAAATGCGCCCGCTTCTCCAGCATGGTCGCGCCTTCGAGGCGCGGGCCCCCGCCGGCGACGAGCCGCACCGGATTGCCGCAGGTATGGCCGTCGATGCAGGAGAAGGTGTGGCTGGCCATGCGCGATGTCCCTCGGAAGGCGCTGCGGCGGGAACGGCGGTGCCGATGGCGGCGGGCGGGCTCAGGCGGCGGATCTGCGGGCGGCGTCCGTACGGCTGGACCAGTCCGCATACCAGGCGTCGAAGAGCGCGAGCTGCGCCTCGGCATAGCCGCGCTGGCTGTCGCTGAGCGAATCGGTCTCGTTGAAGTGCAGCGCGTATTCCGCATCGCCCTTCAGCACCATCATGTGCTTGAAGAAGAGGACGAGGTCCGGCCCCTCGTCGAAGGAGGAGAGCACGGCGAGGGCCTGCTCCAGCTCCAGCGCGCGGCGGCGGGCCTCGGCGTCGCCCGCGGCGGCGGCTTCGCAGAGCCGGCACAGATGCAGCACCTCCCGCGGCAGGACGTTGCCGATGCCGGTGATCGCGCCGGTGGCGCCGCAATTCACATAGCCGTGGAAGACGGCCGTATCGACGCCGACCATCAGCGAGACGTCGTCGTCGCGGCTGGTGATGTGCTCGGCGGCGTAGCGCATGTCGGCGGGCCCGCCGAACTCCTTGAAGCCGACGAGGTTGGGGTGCTCGGCGCGCAGGGCGAAGAACAGGTCGGCCCGGGTGGCGAAGCCGTAATAGGGGCTGTTGTAGATCACCGCCGGCAGCTCGGGCGCGGCCGCGAGGATCGCCTTGAAATGCGCCTTCTGGGCGGCGATCACGGTTCCGCGCGAGAGCACGCGCGGGATCACCATCAGGCCTTTGGCGCCGACCTTGCGGGCATGGGCGGCATGGGCGACGGCCGAGGCGGTGTTGACCGCGCCGGTGCCGACGATGACCGGAATGCCGGCGCCCGCCAGGCGCTCGACGCCTTCCATGCGCTGGGCGTCGCTGAGCAGCGGCCAGTCGCCCATCGAGCCGCAATAGACCACCGCCGACATGCCGGCGCCGATCAACTGCCCGGCCTTGCGCACCAGCCCGTCGAAATCCGGGCTGCGGTCCGGCTTGCAGGGCGTCATCAGCGCGGGGATCACGCCGGAGAAAATCTGGGCCTTCATCTCGCTCTCCCTTCCGCTTTCCGATGCGGCTAAGACGCGGCGCCGGCCGGGCCGCGCTCCTCCCGAAGGCTCCTCCCTATCAGTTTGCATATTATTTGTCGACAAGATTGCGGCTGCCGTGCCGGCGACCTCCGCCGGGCCGCATTGCACCGGGTCCTTCAGAGAGCGATGTCGAGCCGCTGCTCGCCGATCACCAGCTTGCGGATCTGCACGACGATCTGCTCGGCATGGGCCTTGCCGAGGCGCTCCGCCGTCTCGGCGTCGCCGGCTTCGATGGCGGCGATCATCGCCTCGTGCTCGTCGACGAAGCGCTGCGGCAGGCGGTCCTCGAAGGACTGGTAGTAGAGCCGCAGGAAGCGGCGGCCTTCGTCGAGCAGGCGGCTGAACAGGCTGTTGAAATAGGGGTTGCGGCCGGCCTCGGCGATCGCCGCGTGGAAGGCCGCGTTGGTGGCGATCATCGCCAGCGCGTCCTGGGCGGCGACCGCGGCGGAAAATTCCGCCTGCCGGGCGCGGATCGCCTCCAGATCCTCCGGCCGCCGGTTGCGGGCGGCGAGCTGGCCCGTCACCCGGTACATCAGCGTGAGCGCGTCGAAGAAGGGCGCCATGTTGAGGAAGTCGAGATTCGCCACCATGGTCGAGCGGTTCGGCAGCGTAGCGATCAGCCCTTCGCCGGCGAGCCGCACCAGCGCCTCGCGGATCGGCGTGCGCGACATCTCGAAGCGCTCGGCGAGCTGGACCTCGTCGATCGGGCTGCCGGGCGGCAGGACGAGGTCGAGGATCTCGTCGCGCAGCAGGTCATAGACCAGTCTGGCGCCCAATCCGCGCTTGCGCTCCGGCGGCGGGGACGGTGTCTTGGTGGCGTTCATCCGAAACCCTCTTGTCGGGAAGAGGCATAGGGGCGAGGCGGCCGGGGATCAATCGCGGCCGCCTCGGTCGGATGCGCCGCGCCCGGCCTGCTGCGTTTCGCGGCGAAACCGGGGTGTTCTAAGTGGCGAGTTCGGCGGCGCGCCGGGCGAAGGCCGCGGCGAGGCGGCCGGTCTCGGCGGCGTTGCCGGCCGAGGCGTTGCCGGCCCGGGCACGGGCCGCGATGCCCTCGAAGATCACCGCCCAGCGGAACAGCGCGAAGGCGAGATGGAAGGGTTGCAAGATCCGGCCGTGCCGGGCCTGCGATCCATAGAGGGCAGCGAAGCGATCGAGATCGGGCAGGCCGAGCGCGTCGAGGTCGAGCCCCGCGACGCCGCCATACTCGTCCGGCCGCGACAGCCAGGCGATGGCGGTATGGGCGAGGTCGGCGAGCGGGTGGCCGAGCGTCGACAGTTCCCAGTCGAGCAGGGCGACGACGCGTGGCTCGGTCGGGTGGAACATGGCGTTGCCGATGCGGTAGTCGCCATGGACCAGGCTGACCGTCTCGTCGGCCGGGATATGCTCCGGCAGCCAGGCGCGCAGCCGGTCGATATGGGCGTCGTCGCGGCTGCGCGAGAGTTCCCATTGCCGGCCCCAGCGCGCGATCTGGCGGGCGAAGTAGTTGCCGGGCTTGCCGTAATCGGCGAGGCCGGCCGCCGCGACATCGACATTGTGCAGCGCCGCCAGCGTCTGCGCCAGCGAGGCATACATGGCGCTGCGCTCCTGCGGCGCCAGGCCGGGCAGGGTGCAGTCGTGGTAGACCCGGCCCTCGACCTTCTCCATCAGGTAGAAGGGCGTGCCGAGGATGGTGCGGTCCTCGCAATAGAGCAGGGCGGGCGGGACGGGCACATCCGTCCGGCTGAGCGCGCTGATGACGCGGTATTCGCGGTCGATGGCATGGGCGGAGGGCAGAAGCTCGCCCGGCGGCTGCTTGCGCAGCACCAGCGCCCGGTCGTCATAGCTCACGAAGAAGGTCGGGTTGGACTGGCCGCCGCCGATCCGCTCCAGCCGCATCGGGCCGGAGAGGCGATCCACCGCCCGGCGCAGATAGGCGTCGAGCGCGGCGGCGTCGAAGCCGGCTTCCGGCTGTGCGGCGGGAAGCGTCACGCGCCGGCGACCTGCCAGCGCCAGAAATCGTCGCCTTCCTTGTCGAGGAAGCGGTTGAGGACCATCTGGTGCACCTCGTCGGCGCCGTCGACCAGCCGCGCCTGGCGGGCGTAGCGGTAGATCCATTCCAGCACCGTGTCCTTGGAATAGCCGCGGGCGCCGTTGATCTGGATCGCCATGTCGGCCGCCTCGTGCAGCGTGTTGGCGGCCTGGACCTTGGCCATCGAGACCTCTTTGCGGGCCTGGCCGCCGCGGTCGAGCTCCCAGGCCGCCTTCATCACCAGCAGCCGGCCGATCTCGATCGCCATGGCGGCGCGGCCGAGCTTGAGCTGGATGCTCTCGCGGTCGGCGAGGCGGATGCCGAAGCCCTCGCGCGTCGCCGCATAGGCGCGGGCGATCTCGACGCAGCGCTTGGCGAGGCCGAGCCAGCGCATGCAATGGGTCAGGCGGGCCGGGCCGAGCCGGATCTGCGTGACCTTGAAGCCGTCGCCCTCGCCCATCAGCACGTCCTCGGCCGGGATGTGCAGCCCGTCGAAGGCGATCTCGCAATGGCCGCCATGCTCCTCCGGCCCCATGATCGGAATGCGGCGCAGGATCTCCCAGCCGGGCTGGTCGCGGTGGAAGAGGAAGGCGGTCAGGCCGCGACGGGCGTCGTCGGAGCTGCGGGCGACGACGATGAAATGCGCGGCGGCCTCGGCGCCGGTGATGAACCATTTGCGGCCATGGAGCTTCCAGGAGCCGTCCGGCTGCTTCTCGGCGCGGGTGCGGATCATGGTCGGGTCGGAGCCGCCGCCGGGATGGGGCTCGGTCATGGCGAAGGCCGAGCGGACCTCGCCGGCAACGATCGGGGCGAGCCAGCGGCGCTTCTGGTCGGGCGTCGCCACCGCCTCCAGAACCATCATGTTGCCGTCGTCGGGCGCCGCCGAATTGAAGACCACGGGCCCGAAGATCGAGCGGTTCATCGCCTCGTAGCAGACCGCCATGCCGACCCGCCCGACGCCGAGCCCGCCGGTCTCCGGCTTGAGCTGGATGCACCAGAGCCCGGCCGCGCGCGCCTTGGCGCGCAGCTCTGCCAGCGCCGGCTCGGCGATGTTCTCATGCGCGTCCCAGCTCGCCGGGTTGGTCTCGTGCGGGATGATCTCCGTCTCGACGAAGGCCGCGATCCGGCGCCGCAGTTCCTCGAGCTCGGGGGAAATCGTGAAATCCATCATCGGTCCAGGCTGGCTGAAGACAGGGGGACAGGCAAGCTTCCAGAATATGCCGCCTGTCGAGACGACACGCTGTCATCCCGGGCTTGACCCGGGATCCTTGCCGGAACGCTTCCGATGAAGCTTCAGGCATGGATCCCGGATCTCCGCTTCGCTGCGTCCGGGATGACCCGCGCGTTTCGCGACAAGGCTAGGACGTGAGATAGGCGGCGAGCCCCGCGGTCGAGGAATCGTGGCCGGCACCGTCGGCCTTGCCCTCGATCACCGGCATGAGGGCCGTCGCCAGCTCCTTGCCGAGCTCCACCCCCCATTGGTCGAAGGCGTTGATGTCCCAGATCGCCGCCTCGACGAAGACGCGGTGCTCGAACAGCGCGATGATGCGGCCGAGCGCGAAGGGGTCGAGCTTGCGATAGGCGATGGTCAGCGAGGGCCGGTTGCCGGGGAAGGTCATGTGCGGCGCGCGCGCCTCGATCTGCGCCGGGGCGACCCCCTTCGCGGCGAGCTGCGCCCGGGTCTCCTCCAGCGTGCGGCCCTTCATCAGCGCCTCGCTCTGGGCGAGGCAGTTGGCGATCAGCAGGCGCTGGTGATGGGCGAGGTCGGCTTCATGGCCCTCGGCCGCGATCAGGAATTCGCAGGGCACGACGTCGGTGCCCTGGTGGATGAGCTGGTAGAAGGCGTGCTGACCGTTGGTGCCGGGCTCGCCCCAGACCACGGGGCCGGTCGGCCGCGCGACCGGCGTGCCGTCCTTGCGGACGCGCTTGCCGTTCGATTCCATGTCGAGCTGCTGGAGATAGGCCGGCAGCCGGAGGAGGTGCTGGTCGTAGGGCAGGATGGCGCGGGTCGGGTAGCCGCAGACGTCGCGGTGCCAGAGGCCGATCAGGCCCATGATCACCGGCAGGTTCTCGCCGAGCGGCGCGGTGCGGAAATGCTCGTCGACCGCATGGGCGCCGGCAAGGAAGGCGCGGAAATTCTCCGCCCCGACGGCGATCATCACCGGCAGGCCGATCGCCGACCAGACCGAATAGCGCCCGCCGACCCAGTCCCAGAAGCCGAAGACGCGCTCCGGCTTGATGCCGAAGGCCGCGACCTTGTCGAGCGCCGTCGAGACCGCGGCGAAATGGGCGCCGACAGCCGCCTCGCCGAGCGCGCCCGCGAGCCATTTGCGGGCGGTCGCGGCATTGGTCATCGTCTCGATGGTGGTGAAGGTCTTGGAGGCGACGATCACCAGCGTCCGCGCCGGATCGAGCCTGGCGATGGTGTCGGCGATATGGGCGCCGTCGACATTGGAGACGTAATGCAGGCGCGGGCCGTCATGATAGGGCGCCAGCGCCAGCGTGGCCATCACTGGCCCGAGATCGGAGCCGCCGATGCCGATATTGACGACATCGGTGAAGCGGCCGCCATCGGCCGCGGCGATGCGGCCGTCGCGGACGCCCTCGGCGAAGGCGAAGAGCCGGTCCAGCGTCGCCCGCACTTCCGGCATCACATCGGTGCCGTCGACCGTGACGGGGCGGTCCGAGAGATTGCGCAGCGCCGTGTGCAGGACGGCGCGGTTCTCGGTGGTGTTGATCGCCGCGCCGGCGAACATCGCGTCGCGCTTGGCCTCGATCCCGGCGGCGGCGGCGAGATCGAGGAGGAGGGCGAAGATCTCCGGCGTCACCGCGGTCTTGGAATAATCGAGCAGCAGGTCGTCGAGCCGGGCGGAGAAGCGGTCGAAGCGCCGGGGATCCGCGGCGAAGAGCGCGCGCAGGTGACGGTCTTTCGTCGCAGTGCGACGGGCGGCCAGTTCGCTCCAGATCCTGTCCAAGCGCTGCGGCATAATCGATGCTCCGTTCGTCCTGCCGGCGACCATAAGCCAAGAGCGGCCCGCGCCGACACCATGCATTGCAACCGTGCCATGCGCGACAATTCCGGTGCCGGCATGGCCCGGCCCCCGTGCTGCGGGGCGGGCAAGGGCGCAGCCGGCGGCTTCCGCGCCGCGCGGCCGCAAAAAATCTGCTGCCGATCGGCGGAGATGGGCTATTCCTCGCAACTCTCCGGGCGGACCGCAGGCCGGCCTTCCCCGCGTTTCGATAGGAGCCGTCGCCTTGAGTCCGGTCGCTTTCTCCCGCCATGCGGCGGTCGCCGTCGTCACGATCGACAATCCGCCGGTCAATGCCTTGGGCGCGGCGGTGCGGGCCGGCCTGGTCGCGGCGATCGCGCAGGCCAATGCGGATGCCGCGATCGAGGCCGTGGTGATCGCCGCCGCGGGCAAGGCCTCCATCGCCGGCGCCGATATCGGCGAATTCGGCAAGCCGCCGGTGCCGCCCCTCCTGCCCGACGTGCTCGATGCGATCGAGCGTTCGGCCAAGCCGGTCGTCGCCGCGATCCAGGGTGCGGCGCTGGGCGGCGGGCTCGAGGTCGCGCTCGCCTGCCATGCCCGCGTCGCCCTCCCGGCGGCGCAGCTTGGCCTGCCCGAGATCAGGCTCGGGCTCATTCCGGGCGCCGGCGGCACGCAGCGCCTGCCGCGGCTGATCGGGGCGGCGAAGGCCTTCGCGATGATGCTCTCCGGCGATCCGGTCCTGGCCGGGCGGGCGCTCGAATGGGGGCTGCTCGACGAGGTGGTGTCGAGCGACCTGCTGGCGACGGCGATCCGGGTTGCGCAAGGGCTTGCGGCCGAGGGGCGGCGCCCGGTGACCAGCGCGGCGGCGGAGCGTCTTACCGAGGCGGACCGCTCCGCCTTCGAGGCGCAGGCGAAGGAGGCGCTGCGCCAGGCGGGCGAGGCGCCCAACGTTCCGGCGCTGGTGGAAGCGGTGCGCAACGCCTTCCTGCTGCCCTTCGAGCAGGGGCTGGCGGCGGAGCGGGCGCTGTTTCTCGCCCTTCTCGACGATCCGCGGGCGAAGGCGCTGCGCCATGTCTTCTTCGCCGAGCGCGCCATCGCCAGGGTGCCGGGCATCGGGCCCGCGGTGACGCCGCGTCCGGTCGCGCGGGCGGCGGTGATCGGCGCCGGCACGATGGGCGGCGGCATCGCCATGTGCTTCGCCAATGCCGGCATCCCGGTGACGCTGATCGAGACGGCGCAGGCGCCGCTCGACAACGGCATGAACCGTATCGCCGCGATCTACGACATCTCCGTCCAGCGCGGCTCGCTGACGCCGGAGGCCCGCGCTGCGCGGCTCGCCCTGATCAAGCCCGCGGTCGGGCTCGCCGCCGCGGCGCAGGCGGACATCGTCGTCGAGGCCGCCTTCGAGGAGATGGGCGTCAAGCGCCAGATCTTCGGCGAGCTCGACGCGGTGGCGAAGCCGGGCGCGATCCTCGCCAGCAACACCTCCTATCTCGACGTGCCCACCATCGCGGCCGCGACGAAGCGTCCGCAGGACGTGCTCGGCATGCATTTCTTCAGCCCGGCCAACGTCATGAAGCTGCTCGAGGTGGTGCGGCCCAAGGGCGTGGCGGACGACGCCGTCGCCACCGCCGTCGCGCTCGGGCGCAGGCTCGGCAAGGTGCCGGTCGTGGTCGGCAACGGCTTCGGCTTTGTCGGCAACCGCATGCTGGAGCAGCGCACGCGCGCGGCAGAGCGGCTGCTGGTCGCCGGCGCGCTGCCCTACGAGGTCGACCGGGCGCTGGTCGATTTCGGCTTCAGGATGGGGCCCTTCGCCATGGCCGACCTCGCCGGCAACGATATCGGCTGGCGCTCGCGCAAGGCGCGCGGCCTCAAGGCCGCCGTCGCCGACGCGATCTGCGAGGCGGGCTGGTTCGGCCAGAAGACCGGGCGCGGCTATTATCTCTACCCGCAGGGCGCGCGCGCCGGGCAGCGCTGCCCGGAGGTCGAGGCGCTGATCCAGCGCATCTCGGCCGAGCAGGGCGTGACGCGCCGGGCCTTCACGCAGGAGGAGATCTTGGCGCGCCTGCTCGATCCGATGGTGAACGAGGGCGCGCGCATCCTGGAGGAGGGCATCGCCGCCCGGCCCGGCGACATCGATATCGTCTGGATCAACGGCTACAACTGGCCGGCCTGGCGCGGCGGCCCGATGTTCTGGGCCGACGGCGTCGGGCTCGGCGTGATCGCGAAGCGGCTTGAGGCGCAGGCGGCGGAGAGCGGCGACGCGGCGCTGAAGCCGGCGCCGCTGCTGAGGCGCCTCGCCGCCGAAGGCAAGGGCTTCGCCAGCCTCGCCTCCGGCGGGTGAGCCGGCCTCAGGTCAGCTCGGCGCCACGCCGTTCCGGGATCAGGAACCACATGGCGAGCAGGTCGAGGATGTAGAGCGCGGCCAGCGCCGCGATCGCGAATTCGAAGCCGTGGCTCGCCGCCAGCGCGCCGACCACCACCGGGCCGAAGCCGCCGACGCCGCGGCCGATGTTGAACAGCACGTTCTGGGCGGTGGCGCGCGCCGCCGTCGGATAGAGCTCGCTCATCAGCGCGCCGTAGCCGCCGAGCATGCCGTTGACGAAGAAGCCCATCACCGCGCCGCCGATCAGCAGCGTCGTCGGGTCGGTCAGCCGCGAATAGACCAGCACCATGACGGCCGCGCCGATCATATAGGCGAAGAAGGCCGGGCGGCGGCCGATGCGGTCGGCGATATGGCCGAAGGCGAAGATGCCGAGCGCCATGCCGCCGATGGTCACCGCCGTCCACAGCGCCGATTGCGTCAGGGCGAAGCCGAACCGGGTCGAGAGATAGTTCGGCAGCCAGATCATCACGCCATAATAGCCGAAGTTCTGGACCGAGCAGAGGATGACCATGCCGAGGCTGAGCTTGGTCGTGTCCCAATCCTTGACCAGCAGGTGCAGCGCCGATTCCTTCGGCTTGTCCTGCGCGCGGGCGACGAAGACGTCGGGCTCGTGCAGCGAGTGGCGGATGAAATAGGCGACGACCGCCGGCAGGATACCGAGCGCGAACATGCCGCGCCAGCCGATGCTCGGCAGCAGCAGCGGGGTCACCAGCGCGGCGGCGAGCACGCCCGCCTGCCAGCCGAGGCCGACATAGGAAGAGGCCCGCGCCCGCTTCGAGGCCGGCCAGGCCTCGGCGACCAGCGCCATGCCGATGCCGAACTCGCCGCCGAGCCCGAGGCCGGCGATGGTGCGGTAGATCAGCAGGTCCCAATAGCCCTGCGCCAGGGCGCAGAGCCCGGTGAAGACGGCGAAGAGGACGATCGTCCAGGTCAGCACCCGGACCCGGCCGATCCGGTCGGAGAGCATGCCGAAGCCGATGCCACCGAGCACGGCGCCGACCAGCGTCGCGGTGACCAGCGAGGCGGCCTGGCCCTGGCTGAGCGCGAGCTCGGTCGAGATCGCCTTCAGCATGAAGCCGAGGATCAGGAGGTCGAAGCCGTCCATGGCGTAGCCGATGGCGGCGCCCCAGACGGCCTTGCGGGCCTTGTCGTCCACCTCCGTCGGGGCGGAGAACCGCATGGAGCCGGCGGTTGCGGCCTGATTGTCGCTCACGGTGTCGATCCCCTTGTCTGGTCGCTGTTTCGCGGGCCCAAGGGCACTCGTTGACGCCTGGGTCAATTCGTATCCTTAGCCTACTATCGCCGCCCTTCGCATGCATGGCGCGGCGGGCATCCACAGCCACGATGGCCCCGGCCGGCCGGGCGCAGGCCAGCGATGCAAGACCCGGGCCCGGGCCGCTGTCGAAAACCCGCTTCGGGGATTGACCGGTCCCGCGGGACGGAACAGAAGGGGCCGTTTGCGAACTCGACAGGTGCCTCGTCCCACGCCGCCGCGCGGCGAACGCTGGCGCTCAGACCGGAGAAACTGACGCCATGGCCAATCTGTTCACCCCGACCGACCGCGCGGTGATCGCGCGCGAAGCAGCCAAGATGTTGCTCGAGATCAAGGCGGTCCATTTCTACCAGGACAAGCCCTTCTTCTTCACCTCCGGCTGGGCGAGCCCGGTCTATATCGACTGCCGCAAGATCATCTCCTATCCGCGCCTGCGCTCGACCCTGATCGATTTCGCCGCCACCACCATCGTCCGCGACATCGGCTATGAATCGCTCGACACCATCGCCGGCGGCGAGACGGCCGGCATCCCCTTCGCCGCCTGGATCTCCGACCGCCTGGCGCTGCCGATGCAGTATGTCCGCAAGAAACCGAAGGGTTTCGGCCGCAACGCCCAGATCGAGGGCTCGGTCGTCGAGGGCGCGCGCACGCTGCTGGTCGAGGACCTCGCCACCGACGGGCGCAGCAAGGTCAATTTCGCCGAGGCGCTGCGCCATGCCGGCGCCGATGTGCAGCACTGCTTCGTGCTGTTCTACTACGACATCTTCCCGAAGAGCCGCGAGCTGATGGCCGAGCTCGGCGTCAACCTGCACTATCTCACCACCTGGTGGGACGTGCTCGCCGCCGCCAAGGAGAGCGGCCATTTCGAGCCGAAGGTGCTGGCCGAGGTCGAGAGCTTCCTGAACGATCCGGCGAGCTGGTCGGCCAAGCATGGCGGCATCTCCGAATTCGGCCAGGAAAAGTCGGCCTGACGGCGATGGAGCCCGCTCCGCGCCTGAGCCTCGATGCCGGCCGCGGCCTGCTGCGCGACGCCGCCGGGCGCCGCTTCGATCCCGCCGCGCGCCTCTGGGCCGCCGGGGACGGGGCCGAAGCCGGCGAGGCCGTCACGGCGGCCGAGGCGCTGCGCTGGCTGCAGAAGGAGAGCGGCAGGGCCGTGCGCGTGCCCGTCGCGGTCGTCGGCCCGCGGGAGCCGGGCGCGGCGCAGGCCGCTACCGCCGAGCGTCTCGGCGCGCTGCTCGCCCGGCATGGCGTGACGGTGCTGTGCGGGGGCCGCGCCGGCGTGATGGAAGCGGTCTGCCGCGGCGTGGAAGGCGCGGGCGGCCTGTCGATCGGTCTGCTGCCGGACGAGGAGCCGGCGGCGGCGAACCCTCATGTCACGGTGCCGCTGGCGACCGGGATCGGCGTGGCGCGCAACGCGCTGATCGCGCGGGCGGCGCTCTGCATGGTCGCCGTCGGCGGCGGCTACGGCACCTTGTCGGAAATCGCCTTCGCGCTGCAGTTCAGGCGGCCGGTCTTCCTGCTGGAGGGGGCGCCGACGGTGGAGGGCGCCGTGCCCTGCGCCGATGCCGAGGCGGCGCTCGAATGGGTGGCGCGGGTCTTCCTCGCGCTCTGACCGCGCGAGGCAGGCGTCCGGTTGACGCGGCGGCCCGAGCCGCTCCACCTTTCGAGGGGATGCTTCGCGGCCATGGCCGGCCGCGGGCCCTGAGGAGCGGATGGAGAACATGGCAGCAGCGTCCCCGACGGTGGTCTTCGATGTCGGCAATGTGCTGGTCCGCTGGGATCCGCGGCTGCTCTACCGGGAGCTGATTCCCGAGCCCGAGCGGCTCGACTGGTTCATGCAGAACGTCTGCACCGCCGCCTGGAACATCGAGCAGGATCGCGGCCGCTCCTGGGCCGAGGCCGTGGCGCTGCTGGTGTCGCAGCATCCGGAATGGGAGCGCGAGATCCGCGCCTATGACGAGCGCTGGCACGAGACCGTGCCCGGCGTCATCGCGGACAGCGTCGCGGTGCTGGAGGAATTGAAGCGGCGCGGCGACAAGGTCTACGCCATCACCAATTTCTCGCGCGAGAAATGGGCGGAGTGCCTGATCCGCTTCCCCTTCCTGCAATCCTTCGACGGCGTCGTCGTCTCGGCGCATGAGCGGCTGATCAAGCCGGACCCGGCGATCTTCGAGCTGCTGCTGGCGCGCTACGGCCTCGCGGCCGGCGATTGCATCTTCGTCGACGACAGCGCCCGGAATATCGAGGCGGCGCGGGGCGTCGGCATGCGGACGGTGCATTTCGTCGAGCCGATCGATTTGCGGGCCGAGTTGCGCGGGCGCGGCCTGGCGCTCTGAACGACAGGGGCGCCTGCCGGCAGGAGCGGCATGGGCGGCGCCCATTACGGCGCCCCAGAACTTGCCGGCTATCTGCGCCGCTCCCCGGGCGGCCCGCTCGCGCCGGTGCGCGACGGCGGCCGGATCGGGCTCGGCGTCTCCGAAGGGCGGCTCGACCCGCTGGTGCCCGAAGCGGAGCTCCAGGCACGGCGCGCGGCCCTGCCGCAGGCCGTCGAGACTGAAAGGCGCGGCTGCGACAAGCGCCATGACAGCCATGTGCTCCAGGCCGAAGAGGGCGTCGATGTCGACCTCTGCTGACGGCGGGCGGCGTCAGAGCCGGATCGTCTCGGCGCCGGGCAGGGCCTCGACGCCGTGGCTCGACAGCACCACGACGCGATCCTGCAAGCGTTCGAGCAGCCGTCCGAGGATGCGCAGGCCCTGATCGGCGCGCAGATGCTCGGTCGGCTCGTCGAGCAGCACCAGCGGCTTCGCCGAGAGCCAGGCGCGGGCGAGGTTCAGCCGCTGCGCCTCGCCGAGGGAGAGCATGTCCTGCGTGATCCAGCCGTCCAGCCCCCCGGCCGCGCGGATGCGCTCGGCCAGCTCGACGGCCTCCAGCGCCTGCCAGAGCTCTTCGTCCGGGCAGGCCGGGGCGAAGAGGTTGGCGCGGACCGTATCGGCGAGGATCGCCGCGTCATGCGGGCAGAACATGCTGGCAGCGCGCCGGTCGGCGGCGGCGAGCGGCCCGGCCTCGCTCTCCAGCACGTCCTGGCCGGTCCAGCCGGCGATCTGCTTGAGCAGGCTGGTCTTGCCGATGCCGCTGGCGCCGGTGAGTATGGTCGGGCGCCCGGCGCGCAGGGCCAGGGCGAGCGGGCCGCCGAGCGGGCGGCCATTCGGCGCGCGGCGCTGCCAGGCGGCGCTGTGGAGCGTGGCGAGCCGGGCCGGGGCCCGGGCCGGCGCCGCCGAACGCGCCCGGGTCTCGGTCCAGCGGTCGATGCCCGCTTGCGCGGCCCGGCGGCGCAGCGTCGCGACGACCATGCGCGAGGCGCCCTGCGCCGCCTCAGCCAGCGCGAACCAGGAGAAGGCGAGGAAAGCCGGGACCAGCAAGGCCTCGGCCCGCGCCCCGCCATGCCAGGCGGCGGCGAAGACGCTGACGGCGGCGAGGGGGCCGAGCAGCGAGGCGAGCGCGTCGAGGCCGGACTGGGAGAGGCGCAGGGTGCGCTCGGCCTCGTCGGCGCGCGAGAAGCGGCCGAGCGCCTCGGCGCAATGGCCGGCCCAGCGTCCCTCGGCCTGGAGTGGCACGACCGCGGCCATCGCGGCGCCGAAGCGCTGCGCGCCGTCGCGGCGCAGGGCCCGGGCCTGCTCCCAGGCCAGCGCGCCCCTGCGGGCGAGCCGGCGCGCCGCGACGGCGAGGACGGCCAGCCAGGCCGCGATCGGAACCAGGGCGAGCGGGGCGATGCAGGCGGTGGCGACCAGGGCGGCGGCCGTTCCGGCGGCGAGGAGCAGGGCGGGGAGATCGGCGCGCAGCCGGGCGAAGTCGAGATCCTCGACGTCGTCGAGATAATCCGCCAGCCGCGCCTGGTCCGCGAGCTGCCAGCCGGCGCTGCGTACCGCCGGGGCGGCGGCCATGGCGCGGAACAGCGCGACCCGGCGCGTCGTCTGGTCGCTCAGCGCCGCATGGTGGCCGCTCAGGCGCTCGCCATAGCGGGCCGCCGTCCGGCCGACGGCGAAGAGCCGCACCAGCGCGGCCGGGATATGGAAGTTGAAGCTGTAGGCGGCGGCCGTCAGCCCCGCCAGCGCGACCGAGCCGAGGAACCAGGCGGAAAGCCCGCCGAGCAGCACGCCGCAGAGGAGCGCGGCCGCGGCGAAGAGCGCCGCCCGACGCCAGAGCCTGCGCGCGCCGCCGCTGCGTTCGGGAGAGGCATCCGTCATGCGGCCGTCTCCAGCCGGGGCGTGGCGCCGAGCGCGACGTTGCGGTCGGCGAGGGCGATCAGCGCGGGGTCGTGGCTCGCGACGATGACGAGCCGGGTTTTCGCCATGTCGCCCAGCGCGCGGCGCACCGCCGCGGCGGTCGCGGCGTCGAGCTTGGCCGTCGGCTCGTCGGCGACGACGATGCGCCGGCTCAGCAGTGCGCGCCCCAGGGCGATCCGCAGCCGCTGGCCGCCGGACAGGTTGGCGCCGCCGGCCCGGATGCGGGCCTCGAGCCCGCCGGGCAGCAGGGCGTCGTCGAGCAGGCCGATCCGGGCGGCGGCCTCGCGCAGGCGGGTCGGGCAGGCGGGGCCGGTTCCGTCGCGGAGCGCGTCCGCCAGCGTGCCGCCGGCGACCGGGCTGTCGGTCGCGACCCAGACGCAGCCCGGCAGCGGCCGGGGAGAGGGCGCCGGGCCGGCCTCGACGCCGGCGAGCCGGCGCAGCAGGGTCGATTTGCCGGCGCCGCTCGGGCCGGCGACGACGACGAGGCCCCGCGCCGGCAGGACGAGCGTCGCCAGGGCGCGCTCGACCGCGGGCAGGAGCGGTGCGGGGGCCGCGTCGGCGTCGAGCAGGCCGTCGAGGGCGGCGGCGGCGGCGAGCCCTTCGGCCTTGGCGTGATACTGCTCGGAGAAGCGGCGGAACGGCGCGAAATACTCCGGCGCGATCATCAGGATGAAGAGGCTCTGCCAGAGCGCCAGATCGGAGAAGCCGGGAATCGTCGCCAGCCTGAGATGGCCGAGGCCGAGGAAGACGGCGAGCATCGCGATCGAGAGCGAGGCGAAGAAGTCGATCAGCCCGGCATTGAGGAAGGCGATGCGCAGCACGCCCATGGTCTTGCCGACATAGGCGTCGAGCCGGCCGGCGAGCTTGCTCTCCTCGGCGGCGAGCGCGTCGTTGGCGAGGATGGTCGGCAGCGTGCGGATGCGGTCGGCGAACTGGCCGGCGAGATGGCTGAAGGCCTCCTCCTGGGCGTCGGCCCGCCGGCGGATGGCCTGGCCGACCAGGGCGAAGAACAGGATCATCACCGGGGTCAGGACCAGCACCAGCAGCGCCGCCTGCCAGGAGACGATGGCGAGCACCGCCGCCGCCAGGAGCGGACCGACGGCCATGGCCAGGCTGGCGGCGCGGTGGCCGATGACGAGGCTCGCCACCGCCTCGGGATGGCGCTGGAGCCCGACCGTGGCGCCGCCGGCCGAAAGGGCGCGCAGGCGCCGGGCCGGCAGGGACTGAAGCCGCATGGTGGCCGCGTCGCGCAGCCTGGTCGCGACCCGCGCCTCGGCCGTGGCCTGGGTGCGGTCGGCGATCAGCCCGGCGAGCGCCGCGCCGAGGGCCGAAAGCGCGATCCCGGCGACGAGCATGGGCGGGACGGTCCCGCCCATCACGAGATGGCCGAAGAGCCAGGCCATCAGGCCGGAAGCGGCGAGCCGCAACGCGAGGCGCGCGAACTGCCAGCCGAGCAGATGCGCAAGTCCGCGCGCGCCGAGGCGGCGCGCCCGCTCGAGCGCGGCGAAGGCGCCTCCGGCGCCGCCGCGGTCTGGCTGGTCCCCCGATGTGGCAGGCTGCTCCATGTCCCTTCCTTCGCACGGCGCCGGCCGATCCGGCTTGATCGAAGTCAAGAAGCGTGACGGCTATTGGGCTATAAGGAAACGTCCCGAAAGGATGCTGCCATGGTCGATCCGCTTCTCGTCGAGTTGTCGCGCCTCCAGTTCGCGCTGACGGCCCTCTATCACTTCCTGTTCGTGCCGCTGACGCTCGGCCTGTCCATCCTGCTCGCGATGATGGAAACCGTCTATGTCATGACCCGCCGGACGATCTGGCGCGACATGACGCAGTTCTGGGGCGTGCTGTTCGGCATCAACTTCGCGCTCGGCGTCGCCACCGGCATCACCATGGAATTCCAGTTCGGCATGAACTGGGCCTATTACTCGCATTATGTCGGCGACGTCTTCGGCGCGCCGCTGGCGATCGAGGGCCTGATGGCCTTCTTCCTCGAGGCGACCTTCGTCGGGCTGTTCTTCTTCGGCTGGGACCGGCTGTCGCCGCGCGCCCATATGATCGTGACCTGGCTGATGGCGCTCGGCACGAATTTCTCGGCGCTGTGGATCCTGGTCGCCAATGGCTGGATGCAGAACCCGGTTGGCGCCGCCTTCAACCTCGAGACGATGCGCATGGAGGTCACCGATTTCGTGGCGGTGATCTTCAACCCGGTGGCGCAGGCGAAGTTCGTCCACACCGTCTCGGCCGGCTATGTCTGCGCCGCCACCTTCGTGCTCGGCGTCTCGGGCTGGTACATGCTGCGCGGCCGGCATATCGAGCTGGCGAAGCGCTCCTTCGTCATCGCCTCGGCCTTCGGCCTCGCCTCGGCGCTGTCGGTGATCGTGCTCGGCGACGAGAGCGGCTATGCGCTGACCGACAACCAGAAGATGAAGCTCGCCGCGATCGAGGCGATGTGGGAGACGGAAGCGCCGCCGGCCTCCTTCACCGCCATCGGCATCCCCAGCCGGAGCGACCGCAAGACCCATTTCGCCATCCATATCCCCTGGGTGATGGGCCTGATCGGCACGCGCTCGGTCGACACGCCGATCCCCGGCATCGACGAATTGGTGCAGCGGGCGGAGGCGCGCATCCGCGACGGGCTGATCGCCTATGACGCGCTGGAGAAGCTGAAGGTCGACCGGGACGACGGCGTCGCCCGCGCCGCCTTCAAGGCCTCCTCGCACGATCTCGGCTACGCGCTGCTGCTGAAGCAGTTCGTCGCCGATCCGCGGCAGGCGACCGAGCAGAACATCAAGGACGCCGCCTGGTCGACCGTGCCGGGGGTGCCGTGGCTGTTCTTCGGCTTCCGCCTGATGGTGCTGTGCGGCTTCGTCCTGCTCGGCGTCTTCGCGGTCTCGCTGTGGCACACGATCCGCGAGGCGGAGGCGCCGCGCTGGCTGTTCCGCATGGCACTGCTGGCGATGCCGCTGCCCTGGATCGCGATCGAGGTCGGCTGGTTCGTCGCCGAGTTCGGCCGGCAGCCCTGGATCATCGAAGGCGTGCTGCCGACCTTCCTCGCGACCTCGGAGCTCGGCATCTACAATCTGCTGCTCACCATCGCCGGCTTCACGCTGCTCTACGGCGTGCTCGCGATCATCGAGGTCAGGCTGATGCTGGCCGCCATCCGCAAGGGGCCGGAGATCGCCGCCGTCGTCGAGGGGCTGCGGCCGGGCCGGCCGGCCCCGCGCCCCGCCGTCGCCCCGGCCGAATGACCGCAGCCCGCAAGGAATCATGACGATGATCGAATTCCTGTTTTCCTACGAGACGCTGCGGCTGATCTGGTGGGTCCTGCTCGGCGTCCTGCTCATCGGCTTCGCCGTGACCGACGGCTTCGACATGGGCGTGGGCGCGCTGCTGCCCTTCGTCGCCAGGGAGGACATCGAGCGGCGGGTGGCGATCAACACCATCGGCCCGGTCTGGGAGGGCAACCAGGTCTGGTTCATCCTGGGCGGCGGCGCGATCTTCGCCGCCTGGCCGGCGCTCTACGCGGTCAGCTTCTCCGGCTTCTACCTGGCGATGTTCCTGGTGCTGAGCGCGCTGATCCTGCGGCCCGTCGGCTTCAAATACCGCTCGAAGCGGCCCGACCCCGCCTGGCGCGCGCGCTGGGACTGGGCGCTGTTCATCGGCGGCGCCGTGCCGGCGCTGATCTTCGGCGTCGCGGTGGGCAACACCTTGCAGGGCGTGCCCTTCCACTTCACCCCGGACCTGCGGCCGATCTACGAGGGCAACCTCTTCGGCCTGCTCAACCCGGCCGCGCTCTATTGCGGGCTGGTGTCGCTGGCGATGCTGGTGATGCACGGCGCCGCCTGGCTCGCCTTCAAGGCCGACGGGCCGGTCGCGGCGCGGGCGCGCCGCTTCGGGACGCTCGCCGCCCTGCTGACGGCGGTGCTGTTCGCCGGCGGCGGGCTTCTGGTGCAGGCCGGCCTGCTCGGCGGCTACAAGGTGACCTCGCCGATCGCCTGGGACGGGCCGTCCAACCCGCTGCTCAAGACGGTGGTCGCCGATCCGGGCGCCTGGCTTGCCAATTTCCGGGCGCGGCCGCTGCTCTGGATCGTGCCGGCGCTCGGCGTCGCCGCGCCGCTCGTCGCCCTCATCGGCTTCCGGGCCCGTTGGGAGGGGCTGACCTTCCTCGCCTCCAAGCTCGGCGTCGCCATGATCGTGGCGACGGTCGGCGTGGCGATGTTCCCGGTCCTGCTGCCCTCGAGCAGCAATCCGGCCCATTCGCTCGCGGTGTTCGATGCCTCGTCGAGCCGCGCCACGCTGCGCAACATGCTGCTGGCGACCGTGGTCTTCCTGCCGCTGGTGCTGGCCTACACCGCCTGGGTCTACAGCGTGCTGTGGGGCAAGGTCACCGAAAAGAGCGTCGAGGATGCGGGCCACTCGGCCTACTGAACCCGGACAGGAGAGAACGCGCCATGTGGTATTTCGCCTGGATACTCGGCCTCGGCCTCGCCGCCTCCGTCGGCATCCTGAACGCGCTTTGGTACGAGCTGCGCACCGTGCGCGAAGAGCCGACGCACGAGGCCGTCCCGCTGCCGACGCCGTGATGGGACGGCCATGACACGCCACCCGGTCGGGAGCGGCGCATGGAACGCCGCCGGCTTCGTCCCGCGCATGGACATGGCGCGGGGCCATGCCCGGATGCTGGAAGCCTGCGAAGCGCTGGAGCGGATCGCCGACGAGCTGCCGGCCCATGTCGACCGGATGCGCTGCCTGATGCTGGCGAGCAGCCTCGTGCCGCTGATCGAGGCCTGCCACCGCTTCGAGGAGCAGTTCGTCTTCCCGGTCTTCGCCATCTCGCAGCGCAACGCCGTCATCGTGAGCCGGCTGCGCGCCGAGCATGTCCAGGATCGCTGCGCCGCCGAGGATCTGAGCGAGGCGCTGCGGGCCTATGGCGAGGGGCGGCCGATCGCGAATCCGGAGGCGTTCGGCTACATGCTGCGGGCGCTGTTCGACTCGATGCGCCGGCACATCGCCTTCGAGCAGGACTGCATCCTGACCATGCTGCCCGGGGGCGGCTGAGCGGCGCTCAGTTGCCGGCGCTGGCGGCGAGCTTGCGGATGTCGTCGAGGATGACGCGGCGGTTGTGCTCGATGCGGATGACGCCCTCGCTGCGCAGCCGCGTGAACTGCCGGCTGACGGTCTCGATGGTGAGGCCGAGGAAGTCGGCGATCTCGGCCCGCGACAGCGGCAGGTCGAAGGTGACGGCGCGCTGCTGCGGCTGCATCGTCGGGTCGATGTTGCGCGCGATCATCAGGATGAAGCTCGCGACCTTCTCCGCCGCGGTCTTGCGGCCGAGGGTTACCATCCAGTCGCGGGCCTGGTCGAGCTCCTTCAGGGTCTGCTCCAGCAGGCGGTGCTCGAGATCGGGCTGCTCCGCCATCATCCGCTCGACCGTGGCGCGCGGGAAGGAGCACAATTCGACATCGGTCGCGGCCTCGGCCGCGAGCGTGCTCTCCGTCCGGAAGGGCCGGCCGACGAAATCGGGCGCGAACTGGAGCCCGACGATCTGCTGGCGGCCGTCGGACAGCATCTTGGTCAGCTTGACCACGCCGGAGAGCACGTTGGCGTAGCTCTCGACGTTCTCGGCGTCGCCGATCAGCTCGGCGCCTTCCTCGGCCCTGCGCTTCGACGAGGCTTTGGCGAGCAGGGTGAGCTGCTCGGCGGTCAGCGCACCGCAGATCCCGCGATGGCGTGCTTCGCAGGAGGCGCAGAGGGCCGGCAAGCCGGTGGTGTGGATGTCGTCACGCAAGATGGCGCACCTTACCCTTTCGCAAGCCCGCGGCCAACTCGTGGCGCGGCCCACAATGCCGCACGAGGCAGCCTGCCGCATCGCCTTGACGGAGCGCCCTTCCTCATGCGGGAAAGGATATGTTCGGGCCGTTTTACGGGCTTCAGATTAACTGGGAGGTTATCCTGGCCGACATCATGCCGCGCCTTCGGCCGCTCAACGGGCGCATCAAGCTGCGCCATCTGGTGTCCTTCCTCGAGGTGGCGCGGCTGAGGAGCGTGGTGAAGGCCGCCGCGCTGCTCGGATTGAGCCAGCCCGCGGTCTCGAAGACCGTGCAGGAACTGGAGGACATCCTCGGCGCGACGCTGTTCGAGCCGAGCCGCCGGCCGATGGTGCTGACCGGCCCCGGGGAGGTGTTCTTCCGCTATGCCGGGGCGAGCGTGACGGCGCTGAAGCAGGGCGTCAGCATGGTCGGGCATGACGGCGGCGACTCCGCGATCGCGTTCTCGGTCGGGGCCTTGCCCACGGTTTCCGCGCATGTTCTGCCGCGCGCCCTGGCGGAGGTGGTGAGCCGCTACGGCGCGATGCGCCCGCGCATCGTGACCGGGCCGAACGACGTGCTGATGACGCAGCTCAGGCTGGGCGATCTCGACCTCGTGATCGGCCGCATGCCCGACCCGGAGACGATGCGCGGCTTCGCCTTCGAGCATCTCTATTCGGAGCGGATCGCGCTGGCGGTCCGGCCGCAGCATCCGCTGCTCGGCGCCGCCTCCTTCGACATGGCCAAGGTCGCCGATTACCAGTGGCTGCTGCCGCCGCCGGGATCGGTGATCAGCTCGACGGTGGAGCGCTATCTGCTCACCCATGCGCTGCGGCCGGCCGCCGGGGTGATCGAGACGGTGTCCGACGCCTTCGCGCGGAACTATCTGCGCCTGGGCGACGGTATCTGGTTCATCTCGGAAGGCGTCGTCGCCGAGGATGTCGGGACGGGCTGGCTCGCGGCCCTGCCGGCCGATACGGCCGATACGCTCGGCCCGGTCGGGCTGACGACGCGCAGCGACACGGTGCTGCCCCTGCCGGCGCAACTGCTCGCGGCGACGCTGCGCGAGCGCGCGCTGGACCGGGCGGCGGGAAAGGTTCCGCGCGGGTGAGGGCGACGATGGGCGGGGTTGCCCTCGCCCGCGCCGACCCTATATCGCCCGCGTGACCATGACCGACCGTTCGATGCCGCCACGCCCCTCAAGTTTTCCCGGAGTGCTGAACTCCAAGGAACTGCTCGTCGCCGAAGCGGTCCACGCCCGCGCCTGGGCGGCGCTCGGCCATGACGAGCGCCTCGCGGCGGAGCTGGAGAGCGACGCCAAGGCCCGGCTCGGGCGCATCGTGCTGCGGCTGATCGGCGAGCGGCCGGCCTCGATCACCGACCTCGCCGCCGCCGCCGTCGAGACGTTCAAGGCGACGCGCCCGCCCGGCCCCGATGCCGGGCAGGGCGGGCCGGATGCGCCGACTCAGTGAGCCGCCATGTCGAGCGGCGGCTCGACATCGTCGGTGATCGGATTGGCGAAGGGATTCTGCGCCCGGAAGGCGGCGAAGGCGTCCTTGGCCGCCGCGAGCAAAGCGGGGTCGTTCAGCACGTCCGCGGCGACGCCGGCCATTGCCTTGGCCGCGAGGGCGAGGCCCTTATGCGCGGCGGGGGCGAGGCCCTGCGCCACGAGCTGCCAGGAATGGCCGGGGGTGCCGACCGCATAGCAGGCCGTGCGGCACTGCACGGTCGGGACCACCCAGCTCACCGTGCCGACATCGGTCGAGCCGACCGAGGTGTCGCTGCCGGCGCCGAGCGGGTAGATCTCGTCGTTCAACGCCTCCCCCTGCCGAGGGGCCAGGCCCAGCCGCGCATAGGACGCGGCGATGTCCTCGGCGCTCAGCGTCTTCTGGAAGCCGGCGGCGAAGGCGTGGTCGGCGGCGTCGAAGCCGGGACCGCCGAGCGCCTGGAGATTGGCGTGCATCGCCTCCTCGAGCGGGCGGTTGCCGACGAGGTTGGCGTCGCCCGAAAGCTGCCTGGCGGCGACCTGCGTCTCGGTCATCAGCGCCGCGCCCTCGGCGATCTTCTTCACCCGGGCGACCAGATCCCACATTTCCGACAGCGTCGCGGCGCGGATGAGCTGGCGCGTCGTCGCCGTCGCCTGCACGACGTTGGGCGCGATGCCGCCGGCGTTGATGACGGCGTAGTGCACGCGCGCCGTCGACGGCATGTGCTCGCGCATGTAGTTGACGCCGATATGCATCAGCTCGACCGCATCGAGGGCGGAGCGGCCGAGATGCGGCGCGGCGGCGGCATGCGAGGCCCTGCCGGTGAAGGTGAACTCGACCTCGACGCAGGCCAGCGAGAACGGCCGGCTGACGCCGGAGAAGGAGGCCGGGTGCCAGCACAGGGCGATGTCGACATCGTCGAAGGCGCCGGCGCGGACCATGAAGCCCTTGGCCGAGCCGCCTTCCTCGGCGGGGCAGCCGTAATAGCGCACCCGGCCCTTCAGCCCGTTGGCGGCGAGATAGTCCTTGACCGCGGCGGCGGCCAGCAGCGAGGCCGCGCCCAGCATGTTGTGGCCGCAGCCATGGCCGTTGCCGCCCTTCTCGACCGGGGACGCGGCGGTGACGCCGGCCTCCTGGCTCAGGCCGGGCAGGGCGTCGTACTCGCCCATGATGGCGATGACCGGCCCGTCCTCGCCGGCTTCGCCGATCAGCGCGGTCGGCAGGCCCGCGACATTTTCGGTGATCCGGAAGCCCTCGCGCTCCAGCATGGCGCGGTGCTCGGCGGCGGAGCGCACCTCCTGATAGTTCAGCTCGGGCATGTGCCAGATGCGGTCCGACAGCGCGAAATACTCCGGGGCCTTGTCGTCGATCCGCCGCCAGACTTCCTTGCTGTTGCTGGCGTCCTTGCTGCTGCTCATGGGGGCTCCTGTCGCGCGGAATCGCGCCATCTGTATTGGCGCCAATTTTTCCCATATGGGTTGTGACGGGACAAGCCGGCCGGGCGCAGGGCGGCCGGTCCGGCGATGCATGAGGCGGCGATGGCTGGCGGCGAGGCGAAACGGGCGAGCGGGCAGGCGGGCAGCGCGAAGGCGCGCTCCGGCCGCCCCGACGCGCTCGCCAACGCGCTGGCGGGCGAGATCCAGTCCGGCGCGCTCGCTCCGGGCCAGTGGCTGAAGCAGATCGATATCGAGCAGCGTCACGGCGCCAAGCGCATGGATGTGCGCCGGGCGCTGGACCGGCTGGTCCAGAAGCGGCTCGTCGTGCACCTGCCCAATCGCGGCTACCATGTCGTCAAGCCCGACGGGCGTCTGGCGCGCGAGATCCGCGACGTGCGGGTCATCCTCGAGACCGGCGCGGTTGACGGCATCATGGCGCGTCTGCGGGATGAGGACGTCGCGGAAGCGCTGCGGCTGGCGCGCCGCTTCGAGAGCCTGCTGGGCAAGGGCACGGTGATCGACCTCCACGACGCCAATATCGCCTTCCACGGCCATCTGCTGGGCTTGTCCGGCAATCCCGAACTGACCGCGCTGGTGCAGGAGCTGCGCGGGCGCATCTCCTCGGCGGCGGCGGGGCAGTGGCAGAAGCGCAGCCGGATCGAGCAGTCGAACCGCGAGCATTTTGCCATGGTCGAGGCGCTGGCGGCCCGCGACGCCGCGGCGCTGCGCCGGCTGGTCCGGGCCCATATCCTGCAGGATGCGGCATGAGCGCGGCGCGAGCCATGAGCGCGGCGGTCCGGCCGCTGCCTGCCTCTCTCGCCCGGCCGCGGCTGTCTTCGCGCGGCCGGCTCCATAGCTTCCCATGTTTAGACTTTGTCGAATTCGGCTCAATTGCTGAAAAGACACAGGATGACGCGCGGGTCATCTGAAATCGTCTTTGGTTTTGACGTTGCCGTGGCGCCTTGCTACCTGCCGATGCAGTTCCTCTCGCTGAATTGAAATGCCATGAAGACTGTCCTTCGCCTGGGTTCGGCTTCCGCGGCCGCCGCTCTTCTGTTCTCGGCGCTCTGGCTTGGCGCGCAGCCTCTGCGCGCCCAGGAGGAGCCGGCGAGCGCTCCGGCGGCGCCTGCGCCCGCGCGCCCGGCGCCGAAGCCCGCCGCGCGCCCGGCCGCCAAGCCGGCCGCAAGCCCCGCCGCCCCGGCCGTGGCGCAGCCCGCGGCGGCTGCGGCGACGCTGCCGAACGGCGCGAGCGCGATCAACGAGACCTATGGCGACTGGACCGTCGACTGCCGCATCCTCAACGGCCAGCGCCTCTGCCTGCTGACCCAGGCGCAGGGCAACAGCCAGACCGGCCAGCGCGTCTTCGCCATCGAATTGCGCACTCCCAAGGACGGGCGGGCGGAAGGCACGATCCTGTTCCCGTTCGGCATGAAGCTGGAGAACGGCGCGGTGCTGCGGCTCGACGACAAGGATCTCGGCCAGGGCCTGCGCTTCTCGACCTGCCTGGCGCAGGGCTGCCTGCTGCCGATCTCCTTCCCGACGGTCGCGACCGATGCGATGAAGGCCGGCAAGACGCTGACGGTGGCGGCGCTCAACCTCTCCACCGGCGAGCCGGTCTCGTTCAACGTGCCGCTCAACGGCTTCGCCGCCGGGCTGGACCGGATCGGCCAGATCGACCGGTAGCCGGCACGGGACTCTCCGGGCTTTTGGCGTTTTTCTGCCATCGGGCGAAGATGTGTAGGGGAATCCGCTAAGAACGGCAGCCGCGGCGCTGAAAATTGGTTCGCCTCACCAGGGCTTCCATGCATGATCGGGAGCCTGGGGAGTTCGAGCCAAAAACCATGACCACCGATCCGCGCCTGCCGTTTCTCGCCGAGCTGGAGAAGAAGATCCTCTGGCTCGCCTCCTGGACGATCCACAACGCCAACCATATCCGCCCGAACGAGGACGGGATGAAGGTCGGCGGGCACCAGGCCTCCTCGGCCTCGCTCGCCACCATCATGACGGCGCTCTACATGGCGGCTTTGCGCCCGCAGGACCGGGTGGCGGTGAAGCCGCACGCCTCGCCGATCTTCCATGCCATCAATTATCTGATGGGGTTGCAGACCCGCGAGAAGCTGGAGAATTTCCGCGGCTACAAGGGCGCGCAGAGCTATCCCTCGCGCACCAAGGATATCGACGACGTCGATTTCTCGACCGGCTCGGTCGGCCTTGGCGTCGCGCAGACGCTGTTCTCCTCGCTGACCCAGGATTACGTGAAGGCGCATGGCTGGGCGAAGGATCGTCCCGAGGGCCGCATGGTCTCGCTGATCGGCGATGCCGAGCTCGACGAGGGCAATATCTTCGAGGCCCTGATGGAGGGCTGGAAGCACGGGCTGCGCAACACCTGGTGGATCATCGACTACAACCGCCAGTCGCTCGACGCGGTGATCCGCGAGGGGCTCTACGACCGCTTCGAGACGATGTTCCGCAATTTCGGTTGGGATGTCGTGACGCTGAAATACGGCTCGCTGCAGCAGGCGGCGTTCAAGGAGAAGGGCGGCGACAGGCTGAAGGCCTGGATCGATTCCTGCCCGAACCAGCTCTATTCGGCGCTGACCTTCCAGGGCGGCGCGGCCTGGCGCAAGCGGCTGATGGACGATCTCGGCGACCAGGGGCCGGTGACCAGGCTGATCGAGAAGCGCTCCGACGCCGAATTGTCGAAGCTGATGTGCAATCTCGGCGGCCACGATCTGCCGTCGATCCTGGAGGCCTTCGAGGCGATCGACCATGACCGGCCGGTCTGCTTCCTCGCCTATACGGTGAAGGGCTTCGGCCTGCCGATCGCCGGCCACAAGGACAACCATGCCGGGCTGATGACCAGGGAGCAGCTCGACGGCTTCCGCAAGGCCAACGGCATCCGCCCCGGCCATGAATGGGATCCGTTCGAGGGAATGGGCCTGCCCGAGGGCGAGATCCGCGCCTTCCTCGACGCCGTGCCGTTCTTCGCGGAAGGGCGCCGGCGCCTCTCCGCCGCCAAGCTGCCGGTGCCGGCCAGGCTGGAGGCCGGCATCCAGCCGACGATGTCGACGCAGATGGGCTTCGGCAAGATTCTGGACGAGCTCGCCAAGGCGGGCGGCCCGCTCGCCGACCGCATCGTCACCACGGCGCCGGACGTCACCGTCTCGACCAATCTCGGCCCCTGGGTGAACCGGCGCGGGCTCTTCGCCAAGGCCTCGATGGCCGACACCTTCAAGGACGAGCGCATTCCCTCGATGCAGAAATGGGAATTCTCGCCGAAGGGCCAGCATATCGAGCTCGGCATCGCCGAGATGAACCTGTTCATCAACCTCTCGGCGCTCGGCCTGTCGCATTCGATCTTCGGCGAGCGCTTGATCCCCATCGGCACGCTCTACGATCCCTTCATCTCGCGCGGGCTCGATGCGCTGAACTATGCCTGCTACCAGGATGCCCGCTTCATGCTGGTGGCGACGCCGTCCGGCGTGACGCTGGCGCCGGAGGGCGGGGCGCATCAGTCGATCGCGACGCCGCTGATCGGCATGAGCCAGGACGGCTTGTGCGCCTTCGAGCCCGCCTTCGTCGACGAGCTCGCCGTGATGATGCGCTGGTCCTTCGACTACATGCAGCGCGACGGCGAGGGCGACCCCGACGAGCGCGAGCTAGTGGAAAAGACCTGGCTGCGCGACGAGACCGGCGGCTCGGTCTATCTGCGCCTTTCGACCCGGCAGGTCGAGCAGCCGAGCCGGGCGATGACGCCCGAGCTGGAGCGCGAGATCATCGACGGCGCCTACTGGCTCAGGAAGCCGGGCCCGAACGCCTCGGTGGTCATCGCCTATACCGGCGCGGTGGCGCCGGAGGCGATCGAGGCCGTCGGCCTCCTCTCCGAGGACCGGCGCGATGTCGGCCTGCTCGCCATCACCTCGGCCGACCGGCTCAATGCCGGCTGGCAGGCGGCCGAGCGGGCGCGCCAGCGCGGCAACCACGCGGCGACCAGCCATATCGAGCGCCTGCTCGGCGTGCTCTCGCGCGATTGCGGCATCGTCTCGGTGCTGGACGGGCATCCGGCGACGCTGGCCTGGCTCGGCAGCGTCCATGGCCACCGGCAGAAGGCGCTCGGCGTCGAGCATTTCGGCCAGACCGGCACGGTCGCCGATCTCTACCGGCATTTCGGCATCGACGCGAACGCCATCGTCCACGCCGCCAACGCCGCCGCGCCGGGGCGGCCGGTGCGCTATCTCAAGGCGCTGCCCTGAGGTGACGCGGCGGGACGCCGTCGCTCAGAAGCGCGGCGTCTCGATGGTGTTGGCGAAGGGGTTGCTGCCGGAGCCGACGCGGCCGGGCAGGGTGCTTTCGCCATAGAGGCTGCCGGTGTTCACATAGACCGGCGCGGCGGCGAAATGCTGGCTCGCATAGTTGTTCATCGAGCCGACCGGCACGACATTGCCGGCGTCGAGATAGCTGCGCTTCTGGACGGTGATCCGCAGCGGCCCGCGGCGATTCTGGGCTTCGGCGAGGCTCGCCATGACGGTCGAGGCCGCCAGAGCGACGGCGCATGCGGCGGCAAGGCGCTTGAAAGACATCATGACAGACAACCTCCGGGAGTGGCGGCACCCACTCGATGTAAGCATCCCGATTACGCAGCGAAGCCTAATGCACGCCCGTTAACAAGATTGTTAGCGCATCGCCCGAAAAGCGGAACGCGGCCTTCGGTAAAATCACACGAAAAATCAGTGAGATAGAGTGTCGAGGCCGGTACGCCAGCGCCGGGGCCCCGCGGGCGGCTCAGCGCTTGCGGCGCGCGGCCTTGGCGCGGGCGGGGCGCGCCGGCGGCGTGGCCTTCGCCGCTTCCGCCGTCGCGGTCTTCATGCGCAGCGCCGGCACCGCGCCGTCGCCATCGAGCCAGGACGCCTTGCGGCCGGTCGCGGCGAGATGCTGCCGGGCGCAGGCGGGGTCGCGCGCGAGCTCGCTGCGGGCGAAGGCGCGGCGCAGCGCCTCGTCGTCCGCGGCGTTGACGAGGTCGAGCCGGTCGATGAGGCAGGCGAGCTGGCGCCGGTCGCTGGGCCTGCCGGCGGCGCACCACCAGCCGCTCATCGCGAAGGCCGCGCTCTCCTGCGCCGAGCGGAAGGCGAGGCAGTTGCGGCTGGTGCCGCCGTCGTCGAGGACGACATCGGCGGTTTCCAGCGTGCCGAAGCGGGTCGGGATCGCGGCCGGCGCGCTGCTGCGCGTCACCGAGAGCGCGCGCTGCGCCGCCTCGCGGACGAGGTCGATGGTGAAGGGCCGGGCGCCGCGCGCCGCCGATGGCCCGGTGCGCAGGCGCAGGGCGAGATGGGGTCCCTTCCCGGCGAAGGCGGCGAAGGTCATCACGTCCTCGCGGCGGCCGTCGGGCGCGCGCCGGGCCTCATAGGCGGGGGCGGCGCGGCCGAGTTCGGGCGCGGCGAGATCGAACAGCGCGATCGGGCGGGAAATCGGGCTCCAGTCGCCGGCGCCGAGGCTCGCCGGACGGGCGGCGGACCGCGCGGCCGGCGGCGAAGCGGCATCCTCCGATAGGGGAGCGGAGGCGAGGCTGGCCAATTGCGGCGGGGCCTCGTCCTTGGCCGAGAGCCCGGTGACCAGGGCCGCGGTCATGCCGAGTCCGGCCAGGGCGGCGAGCCCGCGCCAGAGCAGGGCGCCCGGCAGGCCGAGCCCGCGGCGTGGGACGAGCCGGCCCAGGCCTCGCCACAAGGCGCGCGCCTGGCGTTCGCCGTGATCGGCGGCGGAGATCAGGGCGGGGACGATGTCGATGCGCGCGAGACGCCGCGCCGCGCTTCGGCATGCCGCGCCGGCCAAGGCGAGCCAGGGCCGCAGCCGCTCCAGCCCCGCCCGCATGCTCCCCGACGCCGAACCCGATCCCGAACGCAACCCGTCACTCCCGCGCGGCGGCATCGCCGCGCCTCTCTGCAAAACTGCCCGGAGCCTGCCGCGGGAGGGTGGCCCGGAGGTTACCGGGCGGCGGGTTTCGCCCGGCAGCATGAACAGCGGGTCAAGAAGCAGGGTTAATGGAGCGCGCCGCCGGAACGGCGGAACGGGTAGGGAATTGACTTTTTGTCGCCGCCGGTGTTCTGACAGCGCACGGCGCAGTCTCGCGCCGCTTTGCGAAGTTTGCAGCCCTTCGGGATTGGTTCCGTGACTGTCGGCCTGACGACGAAACACACGACCAAAACGACGACCGGGAAAGCCGGTCCGTCGCGCTGACGCTTCGCCTCGGTTCCGGGTCCATCTCCCCCCGGCGGGGGCAGATCGCCGAACCCGCCCGAGACAGGACGGGGGCGGCTCCCAAAGGGAGATCCGAACCGATCTATCCGCAAAGGATCACATCAATGAGCTTCAAGGTCGCAGTGGTCGGGGCTACCGGCAATGTGGGCCGCGAGATGCTGGACATCCTCGCCGAGCGCGCCTTCCCCGTCGGCGAGGTGGTGGCGCTGGCCTCGTCCCGCTCGGTCGGCACCGAGGTCTCCTTCGGCGACAAGACGCTGAAGGTGAGGGCGCTCGAGCATCACGACTTTTCCGACACCGACATCTGCCTGATGTCGGCGGGCGGCGAGATCTCGAAGGAATGGTCGCCCAAGATCGGCGCGCAGGGCTGCGTCGTGATCGACAATTCCTCGGCCTGGCGGACCCATCCCGACGTGCCGCTGATCGTGCCGGAGGTGAATGCCGCGGCCGCCGCCGGCTTCGGCAAGATGAACATCATCGCCAACCCGAACTGCTCGACCGCCCAGCTCGTCGTGGCGCTGAAGCCGCTGCATGACCGCTTCGGCATCAAGCGCGTCGTCGTCTCGACCTATCAGTCGGTCTCCGGCGCCGGCAAGGAGGGCATGGACGAGCTGTTCAACCAGACCCGCGCGGTCTTCTCGGCCGGCGAGATCCAGACCAAGAAGTTCCCGAAGCGGATCTCCTTCAACCTCATCCCGCAGATCGACGTCTTCATGGAGGACGGCTTCACCAAGGAAGAGTGGAAGATGGTGGTCGAGACCAAGAAGATCCTCGACCCGAAGATCAAGCTGACCGCGACCTGCGTGCGCGTGCCGGTCTTCATCGGCCATTCGGAAGCGGTCAACATCGAGTGCGAGAAGCCGATCACCGCCGATGAGGCGCGCGAGGTGCTGCGCAGCGCGCCCGGCATCCTCGTCATCGACAAGCACGAGCCCGGCGGCTACATCACCCCGCACGAGGCGGCCGGCGAGGACGCCACCTATATCTCGCGCATCCGCGAGGACGCCACGGTCGAGAACGGCCTCGCCTTCTGGTGCGTCTCGGACAATCTGCGCAAGGGCGCGGCGCTCAACACCGTCCAGATCGCCGAGGTCCTGGTCAACCGCAAGCTGATCCAGCCGCGCAAGCAGGCCGCCTGAGCGGCACGCCCCGGCTTCGCTCTGCCGAGAGGCAGGCTTCGGCCCGCCTTTTTCGTCGGGCAGGAACCGGGTCGCGCCCGAGCGGCGCATGAGCCGTGCATGAGCCGTGCATGGGCCGCGTGTGATCTTTGCGCAGCAGCGCGGCTTCAAATCGATTAAGCTGCACGCCTCCTCGCGACCATCCTCGCCGTGCCCAGCCCGATTCCTTCCGGACCCGCCTCCGAAACCGCGCATCCGGCGCCCGCCGGATCGCTGCGGCGCGACAACGCCCTGCTCGGCATCGGCATCATGCTGCTGGCGACGATCTTCCTGTCGGCGGGCGACGCGGCCTCGAAATATCTCGCCTCCGAGAACGTGCCGGCGCTGCACATCGTCTGGCTGCGCTACACCACGTCGGGACTGATCCTGCTGGCGATCGTCGCCTGGCCCGGCACGCGGATTTCCCTGCGGACGCGCCGCGCCGGCCTGCAATTGCTGCGCGGAATCGGCCTGATCGGCTCGTCGGTGCTGTTCGTCTCGTCGCTGAAATACCTCAAGATCGCCGATGCCACCGCGACCAGCTTCGTCGCGCCGCTCTTCGTCACGGCGCTGTCGATCCCGTTCCTGGGCGAGAAGGTCGGCTGGCGGCGCTGGCTGGCCACCGTCATCGGGCTCATGGGGGTGCTGATCGTGGTCCGGCCGGGCGGCAGCGGTTTCCAGCCCGCCTCGCTGCTGCCGGTCTTCTCGTCGCTGAGCTGGGCGTTCTCGCTGATCGTGACCCGGCTGATGAGCGGGACGGAGAACCCGGTCGCGACCATCACCTGGTCGACCCTGTTCGGCGCGCTCGTCTCCACCTTGCTGCTGCCGCTGCACTGGGTCGAGCCGAGCTGGACGATCGCCTGGGTCGGCCTCTTCATCGGCGCGGTCTCGACGGCGGGGCACTGGCTGGTGATCGTCGCCTTCCGCTTCGCGGCCGCCTCGCTGCTGGCGCCCTTCTCCTATATCCAGCTCTTCTGGGCCTCGCTGTTCGGCTTCCTGCTGTTCGCGACACTGCCGGATCTGTGGACCTGGGCCGGCGCGGCGATCATCGCCGGCTCGGGCCTCTACACGGCGCATCGCGAGCGGGCACGGGCGCGGGAGGTGACCGGGCGCGCCGGGTGAGGGCGTCAGGCCCGGCGCTTCACGCCGTAGCGGGCGAGGAACATCGCCATCGCCTCCTCGACGACATGGTCGATCTCGGCCTCGTCCGGCGGGGTGCGGACGGCGTTGAACAGGCGCGGACGGGTCAGCGTCGACTGGCACAGATCGATGAACTGCACCGCCGCGAGCCCGGTATCGGCGATCGGCACCAGCTTGCCCTCGGCGACCATGCGATCGAGATGGCGGGCGATCAGCCTCGTCCCCTGCATCGGGCCGTTCTCGTAGAAGCTGCGGCCGATATCGGGCATGCGCTCGGCCACGCCGATGACGATGCGGTGGGCGCTGACCGCGAATTCGTGGGTGATCATGCGCACCAGGCAGCGGCCGAAATTCGCCAGCGCCCGCACGGGGTCGGCATCCTGGTCCAGCGCCTCGAAGGCGCCGCGCTTCTGCGTTTCCCGCTCGCGCTCGATCAGCGCGACGAAGAGATGCTCCTTGTCCTGGAAATAGACGTAGAGCGTGCCCTTCGAGACATTGGCGGCGGCCGCGATGTCGTTCATGCTCGCGGCGTCGAAACCGCGGGCCGTGAAGACCTGATAGGCGCCGTCGAGAATCTGGCGCCGCTTTTCGGGGTCCGTTCCGGCCGCCCGCCGGTTGCGCCGTGCCGGTCCGGAGACCGGCGTCATCGTGTCCGTCATGATTGTTCCGCCGGCAGGCCGGCCATTCAAAATAATCGAACCGCCCAGTTCGACTTCACTTGATATGCAATATCGGCGGCGCTATTTCAAGCGCAATCGAACCATGCGGTTCGAATTGTTCTCATCAGGATCACCGATGTCCGCCGAGATCACGGAAAAGCGCCGCGACCGCCTGAAGCTGGTCGACCCGGCCCTCGAAACCGCCAGTCCCGCCGAGGCGCGCCAACCCGCCGAGAGTGCCGAGGCCGCTCCGCCGGACGCGGCGCAGCCGCCGGCGAAGCGCAACACCCTGCGCCGCGCCGGGCTGATCCTGGTCGGGGCGGCCGCGATCGGCGCCGGCCTGTGGTACGGCATCGACTGGTGGCGCAACGGCCGCTTCATCGTCTCGACGGACGACGCCTATGTCGGGGCCGAGATGGCGACGGTCTCGGCGAAGCTGGCGGCCAACATCGCCACGGTCTCGGTGGTGCAGAACCAGGAGGTCAAGGCCGGCCAGCCGCTGGTGACGCTCGACGACGGCGACTGGCGGATCGCGCTCGCCAGCGCCCGGGCCAAGACCGCGACCGCCCGAGCCACGCTGGCGCGCATCGACAGCCAGATCGAGGCCGGGCGCGCCGCGCTGGCGCAAGCCAAGGCGCAGCAGAGCTCGGCTGAGGCGGCCGTCACCCGCACCAGCGCCGATTACGAGCGCGCCAGCAGCCTGGCCGCCAAGTCCTACGGCTCCCAGGCGACGCTCGACGCCGCCACCGCGGCGCGCGACCAGGCCGTCGCCGCGCTGGCCAGCGCCAAGGCCGGCGTCGTGCAGGCGGATGCCAACATCAAGGTTCTCGAGGCCCAGCGCGTCGAGGCCGCCCGCCAGATCGACGAGCTGAAGGTGGCCGAGGAGAAGGCCGAGCGCGACCTCTCCTTCACCCAGGTCAACGCCCCGATCGACGGCGTCGTCGCCAGCACCAATGTCCAGCTCGGCGACCTCGTCAGCGCCGGCAAGCGCCTGATGTCGGTCGTCCCGCTCGACCAGGTCTATGTCGACGCCAACTTCAAGGAGACGCAGATCGCGCCGCTGAAGATCGGCGACCGCGCCTCAGTCACGGTCGACGCGCTGCCGGGCCAGGTCTTCCACGGCACGGTCAGCGGCATTGCCGGCGGCACCGGCTCGGTCTTCACCCTGCTGCCGCCGGACAACGCGACCGGCAACTTCACCAAGATCGTGCAGCGCGTGCCGGTGCGCATCGCGCTCGACCGCGAATCGACCAGCAAGCATGTGCTGCGGCCGGGCATGTCGGTCGTCGTCTCGATCGATCCGCGTCCCGCCGCCCAGCGCTGACGCTGCAAGGAGGCCGTCATGGCCACCGCGACCATCGCCGCCGGGCCGGCCGCCAAGCCGGCCGAGGACGCGATCCCGCTGCGCCGGATCTTCGCCTTCATGGCGATGGTCTTTGGCATGTTCATGGCGATCCTCGACATCCAGATCGTCTCGGCCTCGCTGGCCGAGATCCAGGCCGGCCTGTCGGCCTCCTCGGACGAGATCGCTTGGGTGCAGACGGCCTATCTGATCGCCGAGGTGATCATGATCCCGCTGTCGGGCTATCTCAGCCGGGCGCTGTCGACGCGGGTGTTCTTCTCGATCGCGGCGGCGGGCTTCACCATCTCCAGCGTGCTTTGCGCCACCGCCTCCTCGATCAACGAGATGATTCTCTGGCGCGCCATCCAGGGCTTCATCGGCGGCGGCATGATCCCCGGCGTCTTCGCCGCGGCCTTCACCATCTTCCCGCCCTCGAAGCGGCCGGTGGTCTCGCCGCTGATCGGCCTCGTCGCGACGCTCGCCCCGACGATCGGCCCCACGGTCGGCGGCTATCTCAGCCACGCCTTCTCCTGGCACTGGCTGTTCCTGGTCAATGTCGTGCCCGGCATCGGCGTCACCATCGCGGCCTGGACGCTGATCGATTTCGACAAGCCCGACCACAGCCTGATCAAGCGCTTCGACTGGGTCGGGCTCGGCGCCATGGCGGCCTTCCTCGGCAGCCTCGAATATGTGCTGGAGGAGGGGACCCGGCTCGACTGGTTCGAGAGCGAGGAGATCGTCGTCTTCTCCGTCGTCATGGTGGTCGGGGCGGTGCTGTTCTTCTGGCGCGCGTTGACCCGCGACGAACCGCTGGTCGACCTCTACGCCTTCAAGGACCGCAACTTCGCCTTCGGCTCGCTGTTCTCCTTCTGCATGGGCATCGGGCTCTACGGGCTGACCTATCTCTATCCGGTCTATCTCGGGCGCATTCGCGGCTATGACGCGCTGATGATCGGCGAGACGATGTTCGTCACCGGCCTGTGCATGTTCTTCACCGCGCCGGTCGCCGGCCGGCTCTCGGCCAGGCTCGACCCGCGCGTGATGATGATGATCGGGTTCAGCGCCTTCGCCCTCGGAACCTGGATCGCCTCCCGGATCACCGCGGACTGGGACTTCTACGAGCTGCTCTGGCCGCAGGTGCTGCGCGGCTGCGGCCTGATGCTGTGCATGGTGCCGATCAACAACGTCGCGCTCGGCACGCTGCCGCCGCAGCAGCTCAAGAACGCCTCGGGCCTCTACAACCTGACCCGCAATCTCGGCGGCGCCGTCGGCCTCGCCATCATCAACACCCTGCTGAACACCCGCACCGACCTGCACATCACCCGGCTGCACGAATGGGTCGCGGCCGGGCGGCAGGTCGCGGAGGAAGCGCTCGCCAACACGACCCAGCGCTTCGGCGATTTCGGCGACGCCGCCCAGACCATGGCGCTGGCGGTGCTCAACCAGCGCGCCCACAAGCAGGCGCTGGTCATGGCCTTCGGCGACGTCTTCCTCGGGCTCACGGCGATCTTCGCCGCCCTCGTGGTGCTGTCGCTGTTCCTCAGCAAGCCGAAGCCGGCGCCGGCCGGAGCGGGCGGCGGCGGCCACTGAGCGGAGCGGCGGCCGCGGCGGATCCGCGCGGCGCGCACCGCCGCCGCCACGCCCGGTTTCCGGCGTCCACGACCGGCCGGCGCCGGTGCATAACGTTGCGCTGCTGCGCGATGTCGCAACCCGCGCGATTGACATTTCCGCTCCGGCAGGCCAAATATGGCAGTAATATCAGTAGTTTAGATGACTTCTAAACTACGCGGCCGCAAGGCAGGCAGCGTGGAAGGCGTTCTAGATGGGCATTCTGGCAAGCAAGGATCGGGAGCAGGCTGTCGCGGCGGAGCATATTCCGTGGCCGCAGAAAAGCCCGGCCTCCTGCCCGATCAGCGCGGTGAAGGCGCGGCTGCGTTCGGCGGGGCTGCGGCCCACGCGCCAGCGCATGGCTTTGGGCTGGCTGCTCTTCGCCAAGGGCGACCGCCATGTCAGCGCCGAGATGCTCTACGAGGAGGCGCTGCGCGCGCGCGAGCCGCTGTCGCTGGCGACGGTCTACAACACGCTGCGCCAGTTCTCCGAAGCCGGCCTGCTGCGCCAGGTCTCGGTCTCCGGCCCCAAGACCTTCTTCGACACCAATGTCTCGGAGCACCACCACTTCTACAATGAAGAGGACGAGACGGTGACCGACATCCCCGGCTCGACCATCCATGTCTCGGGCCTGCCCGAGGCGCCGGCCGGGATGGTGATCTCCTCCGTCGAGGTCATCGTGCGGCTGCGCAGCGCCGATGGCGAAGAGGTGACCACGAGCAAGCGGGTGGCGGGCCATCACGCGTGATCGTCTGCTCCTGCAACGTCCTGTCCTGCCGGCAGATCAGGGGCACTGTCGGCCCTGACGGCAGCGGTCCGCGCACGGCCGGGGAGGCTTACGACTGCCTCGGCTGCAGCCCGGATTGCGGACGTTGCGCGCGCGAGGTCCGCGCGATTCTGGCCGAGGCCCGCGCCGCCTGCGCGAGCCAGTGCGATAGCTGCGCCAGCCGTGACATCGAATGCGCCGTCCATGTCAGCGTCGGACGGATTCTCGAAGGCATCACCATTTCCGAAGACGCCGCCCAGGCGGCCTGAGGGGCATCGGCGGACCGGCGCAACGCGCGCCTCCGCTTCATCCCCGTTTTGCTCTTCCCTTTCGCTCCGCATCTCTCTACATTAGGATTATTCTAATGTGGATCGCGAGGAGCGGCGCCATGAAGGGCGACAAGAAGGTCATCGAATATCTCAACCGGGGGCTGCGTTCGGAGCTCACCGCGATCAACCAGTACTGGCTGCATTACCGGATGCTCGACAATTGGGGGCTGAAGGAGATGGCCAAGACCTGGAAGAAGGAATCGATCGAGGAGATGGTCCATGCCGACCGCTTCGTCGACCGCATCCTGTTCCTCGACGGCTTCCCCAATCTGCAGACGCTGGACCAGCTCCGCATCGGCGAGAACGTCAAGGAAGTGATCGAATGCGACCTCAAGGCCGAGGTCGAGGCGCGCGCGCTCTATCAGGAAGCGGCGAAATATTGCCGCGAGGTCGGCGACTACCCGTCCGAGGACCTGTTCAAGGCGCTGATGAAGGACGAGGAAGGCCATATCGACTTCCTCGAGACGCAGCTCGACCTGATCGGCCGCGTCGGCCTGGAACTCTACACCCAGAAGCATATCGGCGGTCTCGAAGGCGACGACCACGAGCATTGACGGAGGCCGGGCCGGGGCTCGTCTCCGGCCCATCCGTCCGGCGTGCGCCTCGGGCTGCCTTCCGACGGCGCGCACGCCTTGCCGCTCCGTGAGACCGGAGACGGGATTTCGGCAAGACGGCCGTGCTGACGTTTCCGCTATGCCCTGCGGAACAGAAACGGGTCCGCTCCCGTCGTTCCGGCTTGGGACCGAGACCAGCGGCCTCGCGATCGTCGGATCGATTCCGGGACGCCTCGGGGCGCAGATTTGGTGCGATTCTTCGGGAATGTGTTCGCGGACGGATTGCGCCTGCGGGGGAGGGGCCAAGAAAAAGGGCCCGCCATGGGCGGGCCCTCGATGGTTTCGTCTCGGACGAATCCGATCAGATGAAGCTGATGTTCGAGGCCTCCGGCCCCTTGCGGCCGGCGCGGATCGAGAAGCGCACGCGCTGGCCGTCCATCGGCGCCTGCAGGCCGCTGCGGCTCAGCGAGGAGACGTGCAGGAAGACGTCGGGCCCGCCCTTGTCGGGAGCGATGAAGCCGAAGCCGCGATCCGAGTTGAAGAACTTGACCGCGCCGTCGAAGGGACCCTCGACGGGGCCGCTGTCGCGGTCCTGGAAGCCGCCGCCGCGGGGGCCGCGGTCACGGTCCTGGAAGCCGCCGCCGAAATCGTCGCGCGGCGCGCGCGGGGCAAATCCGCGGGGCGCGGCCGGCGCCGTCTGGGTCGCGGTCGTCGGGTCGATCTCGTGGACCGCGACGACCTGCAGGCCGCGGCGGCCCTCGCCGAGATCGGCGACGATGGTCGCGCCGGGCAGCAGGTCCTGCTGGTCCAGCGGTCCGATCGCCGAAATATGCAGGAAAACGTCGCCCGAACCGTCGACGGGGGAGGCGAAACCGAACCCCTTCTCGGGGTCGAACCACTTGATCTTGGCTTCGATATTTTCGTGCGTGACGAAAGGCTGAGCAGCGGGAGGCTTGCGACGATCGAACATGGAGCTTCAGGTATGAGTGACCGGGAGCACGCAACTTAGCTCATGCCGGGCGCGCCGTCATCGGGGGCAACGCGAAATTATTACACGACAATTCACGTCATAATAGTGCTTTTTTCCGCGCCGTCCCCAACTGGAGTGGCGGCGGTCGTCATGCGTCTGATGCATGATGCTCTGCAAATATTGCCTGTTTTTTCGGCCGTTCTGGCAAAAATGCCGCAGCTCGACCTCTTGCAATCGCCGCAATCGGGGACGATCTGAAGCGCGTATAGGGAAGAACGCCTCCTGTTCGATGGCGCCGCGAGGCGCCGTTCGGGAGATGAGAATGACTCGATCGACGAAAGCCCGCGGCAAGGTCCGCCACGGGGAAATCCGCAGGCTGTGGCTCGCCGAGCGCGACCTGTTCCGGGAACATCTGCTGCGGCTCGACCCGCTGACGCGGCAGCAGCGCTTCGGCACGGCGGTGAACGACGCCTTCCTCGAGAACTACGCCGCGACGACCTTCGGGGTCGGCGGGCTGGTCTATGCCTATGTCGAGGACGGGGTGGTGCGCGGGGCGGCGGAATTGCGCGGCCTCGACGACATCATCGCGCAGACCGGGGAAGCCGCCTTCAGCGTCGAGACCGAATGGCGCCGCAGCGGCATCGGCAGCGAGCTGTTCGCCCGGCTGATCACGGCCGCGCGCAACCGCGGCATCCGGACGCTCTACATGACCTGCCTGCCGGAGAACGCCGCGATGCGGCGGCTGGCGCACAAGTTCAAGGCGGATCTGGTCGGCGGCTATGCCGATATCGAGGGCGTGATCGCGACCGGCGGCCCGACGCCCTTCACCATCCTCGACGAGGCCCTCGACAATGCCAAGGGCTTCGCGACGCTGGCCCTGTCGCTCCAGAAGGCCTTCTGGCCGACGCGGCTGCTCGCCCGCGCCATGGGGGCATAGGCGACGCCTTCACGCTCGCCTCGCTCCGTCGGCCCGGCGAGCGATCTTCCTGCCCGTTTCAGCGATTGAGCGACAGCGCGGCGCCGGACTTCGTCACGGCGCCGTCGAGCGCATTGCCGCTGGTGGCCCGCAGCCGCGCCGCCACCGTGCCGCCCTGCTGGTAGAGATAGACCTCGCCGTCGCGATAATCCCAGGCCGTGATCTTCTGCAGGTCGCGATTGGCGCAGCCCGAGGAGCTGGCGCGGTAGAGGTCGAGCGTCGGCGCGCTCGAGAGTTGGATGCGGCAGGTGCCCCCCGTCGCCTCGCGCGCCGTCCAGCCGCCGATCACGTTGTCGCGCGTCGCGGAGGGGCGGGCCGGGGCGGCCGGGCTCGGGCCGAGGCCCGCGACCTGGTTGTTGCCGGGCGCGGTGGGAGCGGAACCCGGCTGTCCCATCGGCGGCTGGCCCTGGCCGGGCGGCACGCCGCCGGATTCGAAGAAGGGATCCTGCCCCGGAGCGCCGGGAGCGGGCGCCGGCGCGGAGGCGGCGGGGTAGCCGCCCGGCGGCGGCAGCGGCTCGGAGGTGACGGGCGCGGAGGCCACCGGCGGGGCCGCGGGCAAAACGGGCTGGCTGTAGGAGGGCGGGTTCATCACCGGGCCGGAGAAGCGCTGCGAGCCGGCGCAGGCCGTCAGGGCCAGGAGCGGAAGCAGCGCCGTCGCTTTCAGCGTCGGAATGGCGGTTTTCGTCGTCGTCATGCGGCGCGGTCCCGATCGATGCAATATCAAGCCAATATCATAAAGCCATCATGAACGCGGCATGAGCATGGTCTAGCCCAAGCGCATCCGCTTGCGAACCCGCGAAGCCCGGTCTGGTTCCGCTCGCGCGGGGCGGGCATAGTGCGGCCCTTCGGAAGGACCGCCATGACGCCGCTCGACCCCGCCACCATCGCCCCTCCCTTCGCCCGCTACAGCCACGGCATCGCGGTGCCGGCGGGGTGGCGCCTGGCCGTCTGCTCGGGGCAGCTCGGCATCGCCGCGGACGGCGCCGTGCCGGAGGATGTGCGGGCGCAGGCCGATCTCTGCTTCGCCAATATCGCCGCGATCCTCGCCGAGGCGCGGATGACGCTCGCCGATATCGTGCGGGTCAACGCCTATGTCACCGATCGCGCCCATATGAAGGGCTATATGGAATCGCGCGATGCCCATGTCGGCACGCCGCCGCCGGCCTCGACCCTGATGATCGTCTCGGGCTTCACCCGGCCGGAGTTCAAGGTCGAGATCGAGGTGATCGCGGCCTCGCCAAATCCGTAGGCGGCGGGAGCGCGACAAGACGGCGATTCCGCCGCCGCGGGAGGGCGGTGCCGGAAGGGGCGGCCCCTCCCGGCGGACGCGCCTGCGGGCCCGGGCCGGCTCAGCCGGCCTTGCGCCTGTTCTGGCGGTTGGCGACGAGGTCGTCGACCACGGCCGGATCGGCCAGGGTCGAGGTGTCGCCCAGCGCGCCGTGCTCGTCCTCGGCGATCTTGCGCAGGATGCGGCGCATGATCTTGCCCGAGCGGGTCTTGGGCAGGCCCGGCGAGAACTGGATCAGGTCCGGCGAGGCGATCGGGCCGATCTCGCGGCGCACATGGGCGACGAGCTCCTTGCGCAGATCCTCCGACGGGCTCTCGCCGGTCATCAGCGTGACATAGGCGTAGATGCCCTGGCCCTTGATGTCGTGCGGGTAGCCGACCACCGCGGCCTCCGAGACCGCGGGATGCGCGACCAGGGCCGATTCGACCTCGGCGGTGCCCATGCGGTGGCCCGAGACGTTGATGACGTCGTCGACGCGGCCGGTGATCCAGTAATAGCCGTCGGCGTCGCGCCGGCAGCCGTCGCCGGTGAAGTACTTGTTCGGATAGGTGGCGAAATAGGTTTCCTCGAAGCGCTTGTGGTCGCCATAGACCGTGCGCATCTGGCCCGGCCAGCTATCGGCGATGACGAGGTTGCCTTCGCAGGCGCCCTCGAGGACCTTGCCCTCGGTGTCGACGATCTCGGGCCTGATGCCGAAGAAGGGCCGGGTCGCCGAGCCGGGCTTCAGCCGGGTCGCGCCGGGCAGCGGCGTGATCAGGATGCCGCCGGTCTCGGTCTGCCACCAGGTGTCGACGACCGGGCAGCGGCCCTCGCCGACGACGCGGTGATACCACTCCCAGGCTTCCGGGTTGATCGGCTCGCCGACCGAGCCGAGCAGGCGCAGCGAGGCGCGGCTGGTCTTCTTCACCGGCTCCTCGCCGGCGCCCATCAGCGAGCGGATCGCGGTCGGGGCGGTGTAGAAGGTGTTGACCTTGTGCTTGTCGATGACCTCCCAGAAGCGGGAGATCGTCGGATAGGTCGGGATGCCCTCGAACATCAGCGTCGTCGCGCCGTTGGCGAGCGGCCCGTAGAGGATGTAGCTGTGGCCGGTCACCCAGCCGACATCGGCGGTGCACCAGTAGATGTCGCCGTCATGATAGTCGAAGACGTATTGGTGGGTGATCGCGGCATAGACGAGATAGCCGGCGGTGCTGTGCAGCACGCCCTTCGGCTTGCCGGTCGAGCCCGAGGTGTAGAGGATGAAGAGCGGGTCCTCCGCCTGCATCTCGGCCGGCGGGCAGTGGCCCGAGACCTTCTCGGCCTCCTCGTGGTACCAGAAGTCGCGGCCCGGCTTCATGGTGACGTGGCCGCCGGTGCGCCGGACGACGATGACGGCGCCGATGCCGCCCTTCACCTTGTCGTCGGCGGCGTCGACATTCTTCTTGAGCGGCACGGCGCGGCCGCCGCGCAGGCCCTCATCGGCGGTGATGACGACCCTGGAATCGGCGTCCTCGATGCGGTTGGACAGGGAGTCCGGCGAGAAGCCGCCGAAGACCACGGAATGGATGGCGCCGATCCGCGCGCAGGCGAGCATCGCATAGGCCGCCTCGGGGATCATCGGCAGGTAGATGGTGACGCGGTCGCCCTTCCGGACGCCATGCGCCTTCAGCACATTGGCGAATTTGCAGACCTCGGCATGGAGCTGGCCATAGGTGATCGTCCTGGACTCGGCCGGGTCGTCGCCCTCCCAGATGATCGCGGTCTGGTTGGCGCGGGTGGCCAGGTGCCGGTCGACGCAGTTGTAGGCGACATTGGTGGTGCCGTCCTCATACCATTTGATCGAGACTTCGCCCGGCTTGTAGCTGACGTTGCGGACCTTGGCGTAAGGCTTGAACCAGTCGATGCGCCGGCCATGCTCGCCCCAGAACGTGTCCGGGTCCTTGATCGAGGCGGCGTACATCTCCTTGTACTGGGCGTCGGTCACCCAGGCCTTTTCCGCCCAGGCTGCGGGCACGTCGTAGATCGTTTCGGACATTTGCAGGCGTCTCCCCGGATAGGGTCTTGTGTCGCGTTCCCGTCTCCGCCGCGACGGCGGGCGCGGTCCCGCTCCTTTGAATTGGGTGCATCATAGGATGCGCGTGCGGCGCGGCAAGCGCTTCGCGCTCGCACTTTCGTGTCACAGACTTTCGGCGGTGCGCGCCGGCGGCCGGAAGGCGGTCCGGAAGACGGCCTCATAGGCCGCCCATCTTGCAGACGATGTCCCATTCCTCGTCCGTCACCGGCTGCACCGAGAGGCGGAAGGAGGTGACGAGGGACATTTTCGCGAGCCGGGGCTCGGCCTTGACGGCGGCGAGGGTCACGGGCTTCGGCAGCGGCTTCACCGCCCTGAAGTCGACCAGCACCCAGGGCGGGCCCGCCTCTTCCCAGGGATAGGCTTCGCGGATGACCTCGGCGATGCCGACGACCGCGAGCCCTTCGTTGGAATGGTAGAAGAAGACCTGCTCGCCGCGCTTCATCGCCATCAGGTTCAGCTTGGCGGTGTGGTTCTTCACCCCGTCCCAGCGGGTTCCTTCCGCGCCGGCCTTGACCTGGTCGTCCCAGGACCAGACCGAGGGTTCGGATTTGATCAGCCAGTGAGCCATCAGGCCTCGTCCTCCTTGAGCGGCACCGGCGGCTGCGAGGCCGCCTCGCCCTGTTCGTTCCAGAAGCGCACCATCTCGCGCGTCAGCGCGGCGTAGTCCTTCGGCTCCAGCTCGACGCGGACCTCGCCCTCGCCGAAGGGCAGGATCAGCACGAAGCGATGCGTGCCTTCGGCCCGGCGGCGGCGATGCTGGATGACCGGGCCGGCGATCCGGCCGGCGAGCGGCACCGGGCCGCTCTCGGCGATGAGCTCGGACCCCGTCGTCTTCTTCACCTCGGCGATGCCGCGCGCGATGCGCTTGCCGAGATCGGAGAGGTCTCCCGCCATGGCTTCCTCCGTCATTCCGCCTTGAGCGGCCGGGCGAGCAGCGCCGCCACGGCCTCGCGCACGCCGCTGCGGCCGGCGATGATCGCGGCGACGGCCTCGGCGATGGGTGTCTCGATGCCGCCCGCCCGCGCCATGCTGGCGAGGATGGGGGCGGTGAAGGCGCCTTCGGCCAGCCGGCCGCCGGACGCCTCCGCGGGGCTCATGCCCCGGCCGAGCGCCAGACCATAGGCGAAATTGCGCGATTGCGGCGAGGCGCAGCTCAGCACCACGTCGCCGAGGCCCGACAGCCCCATCAGCGTCTCGGGCTCGGCGCCATGCGCCTCGCCGAAGCGGCGCAGCTCGGCGAAGCCGCGCGCCACCAGGGCCGCGCGGGCGCTCTCGCCGAAGCCGAGCCCGATGGCGATGCCGGCGGCGATGGCGAGCACGTTCTTGGCCGCGCCGCCGATCTCGACGCCGCGCGGATCGCCTGAATGATAGATGCGGAAGGCGGGCGAACTCAACGCTTCGGCCAGTGCCTGCGCCAGATCGGGAGCCCCAGACGCGAGCGTCACCGCGGTCGGCAGGCCGCGGCCGATATCGGCGGCGAAGCTCGGCCCGGAGAGGATCGCGGTCGGCGCGCCCGGCCAGGCGGCGGCGATGATCTGCGTCGGGAAGAGGCCGCTCGCCTGCTCGATGCCCTTGGCGGCGGAGACCACCGGGATGCCGCAGGGCAGGGCGGGCGCCATCTCGGCGCAGGCCTGGCGCAGGCTCTGGGTCGGCACGGCGAGGATCAGGGCGTCGCAGCCCGCGAGGTCGCCGCGCCGGGCGGTGGCCTGGACCGCCGCGGGCAGGTCGATTCCGGGCAGGCGCGGCGCCTGCCGCGTCCGGTCGATCGCCTCGACCGTGGCGGCGTCGCGCGCCCAGAGCCGGACGGTGCGCCCGGCCCGGCTGGCGGCGAGCGCCAGCGCGGCGCCATAGGCGCCGGCGCCGACCACGCCGATCGTGGCGAAGCCCGGGCCTGGACTCATGCCGCCGTCGCTGGCTTCGGCGCCAGTTCGTCGAGCGGCCAGCGCGGACGGGCCGCGACCGTCATGTCGTCGACCAGGCCGAGCCTCAGCCGCTCCAGCCCGGCCCAGGCGATCATCGCGCCGTTGTCGCCGCAGAGCGCGAGCGGCGGGGCGACCATCGGCAGCCCGGATTCGGTGGCGAGGCGGGCGAGCCCGCTGCGGATCGCCTGGTTGGCGGCGACGCCGCCGGCGACGACCAGGGTGGAGGGGGTGATGCCGGCCTCGCGGCAGGCGCGCAGGCCGGCGCGGGTGCGGTCGACCATGACGTCGACGATGGCGGCCTGGAAGGAGGCGCAGAGATCGGCGACGTCGTTGTCGGACAGGGGCGCGATGCGCTCGGCGACGAGGCGCACGGCCGTCTTCAGGCCGGAGAGCGAGAAGTCGGGGTTGGGCCTTCCCTGCATCGGGCGGGGGAAGTCGAAGCGCTCGGGGTCGCCCTTGGCCGCCTCGCGCTCGACCGAGGGGCCGCCCGGATAGGGCAGCGCCAGCATCTTGGCGATCTTGTCGAAGGCCTCGCCGACGGCGTCGTCGATGGTGCCGCCGAGCTTGAGGTAGTCGCCGACGCCGCGCACGGCCAGGAGCTGGGTATGGCCGCCGGAGACCAGCAGCAGCAGATAGGGAAAGGCGACGTCGTCGGTCAGGCGCGCGGTCAGCGCATGGGCCTCGAGATGGTTGACGGCGATGAAGGGCTTGGCGAGCGCCAGAGCGATCGCCTTGCCGGCGGTGAGGCCGACCATGACGCCGCCGACGAGGCCGGGGCCGGCGGCGGCGGCGACGGCGTCGATGTCGCCGGGCCTGAGATCCGCATCGGCGAAGGCGCGGGCGACGATGCGGTCGATCGCCTCGACATGGGCGCGCGCCGCGATCTCCGGCACCACCCCGCCATAGGCGGCATGGGCCGCGATCTGGCTCAGGATCTCGTTCGACAGGATCTTCGTTTCGCCCGAGCGCTCGACGGAGACGATCGCCGCTGCCGTTTCGTCGCAGGTCGTCTCTATCCCAAGAACACGCATGATTCGGTCGACTTGTCCCGCGGAATGGAGGATCAGGTGATGAAGCTTTGCAGGCAGCGGTATCCTGCCGGCAATTCCCTCGTATAGTGCCTGCCATGGCCGAAGGCCAATGGCAAAGCGGCACGCTCCGGAGGGCGGCCGCCGCCGGGTCGGGAAGAAAAGGGAGAAGGGATGGCCGGCATCATCGTTCCGCCTCAATGCGACCCGATCGCCGGAACCGCGGCCGCCTGCGGCGGGTGCTGTGATCGTAGGCTGTCCCGTCAGGAGCTGTGAATGCGCGTCTTCGTCTTCCGACCCCGCCCCGATGCAGAGCGCACGGCGCAGGCCATCGCCTCTCACGGCTTCGAGCCGCTGATCGCGCCGCTGTTCGAGGTGGTGCGGCTGCCGGGCGAGGCGCCGGCCGGGGATTTCGCCGCCATCGTGCTGTCCAGCGGCAATGCCGTGCCGATGCTGGCGGAGGGGCCGCAGGGCTGGCGCGAGCTGCCGGTCTTCGCGGTCGGCGCGCGCACCGCCGCCCGGGCGCGCGAGGCCGGGTTCGGCGATGCGCGCAGCGCCGATGGCGACCGCAACGACCTGATCGCGCTGATCGAGCGCACCCTGCCGGCGCCGGCGCGGCTGCTGATGATCGCCGCGCGCGACCGCAACGAGGACGTGCCGCCGCGCTTGCGGGAAGCCGGCTACGAGGTCGTGCTCTGGGAGGCCTATGCCGCCGAGGCGGTGTCGGTGCTGCCGGAGGATGCCCAGGCCGCGCTGCGGCATGGCGAGGTCGGGGCCGCCCTGCATTACTCGCCGCGCGGCGCGCGCACCTTCCTCAGCCTGGCCCAGGCGGCCGGCGTCGAGGAGCAGGCGCTGGAGCTCACCCATGTCGCGCTCTCGGCCAATGTCGCCTCGCCGCTGATCTCGGCCGGCGCCAGCACGGTGCTGGTGGCCGAGCATCCGGAGGAGGCCGGGATGCTGGCCGCGCTCGAGCAGGTCTCGCAGCGCCTGCGGCCCGGGGAGGCGGAACGCCCGCAGGCGCGCGGCAGCCTCAAGCGCACGCCGCCGACGATCGAGCTGGAAGCCGCAGCGCAGGCGCAGGCTGAGCCGGACGCCCCGGCCGGCAAGCCGTCGCCCGAGGCGGTGGCGCCGACCGAGGCCCTGCCGCAGGAATTCTCCCCGCCGCCGGCCGAGCCGCCGCGCGCCGCATCCGCGCCGGCTGCGAAGCCCGCGACGCCCTGGCTCGCTCTGGCGATCGCCGGGCTGCTCGGCGGTGGCGTCGGCGCGGGGCTGACGGCCTATGCGTTGCGGCCCGGCGGCCCGGCCGTCACCCCGGCGCAATGGTCGGAACTCTCCGGCCGCGTCGATGGGGCGCAGGTCGCCGCAGCCGCCGCCGACCGCAAGGCGGGCTCGGCCGCCGAGGCCGCGGCGAAGGCGGACGCGCAGGTGCAGGCGCTCGCCGGCCGCGTCGGCGAACTCGCCAAGGCACCGGCTCCCGATACGGGCGCCGTGGCCGAACAGCTCCAGCGCGCCGAGACGGCCCTGGCCGCCTCCGGCGAGCGCTTCGACAGGCTGGCGGCCCGGGTCGCGGCGGTCGAGTCGCAGGCCAAGGCCGCCCCCGCGACCAGCCCCGAAGGGCTGGTCGCTGCGCGCCTCGTCCTCGCCGAGCGGGTCCAGCGGGCGCTGGCGGGCGGGCGCCCCTTCGCCAACGACGTCGCGGCGCTGGTGAAGGGCGGCGTCGCCCAGGCCGATGCGGAGCCTCTGACGGCCGTTGCGGCGGCGGGAGCGGCGACGCGCGAGACTTTGCTTGCCGGCTTCCGCCGGCACGGCGCGATGTTCCAGCGCGAGGTCACGCCGCAATCCGACAACTGGACGGACAGGCTCTGGGGCCTGGCGAGCCGCATCGTCACCGTGCGGCCGGTCGGGGACAATGAATCCAGCGACCCGGCGACGCTGCCGCTGCGGCTCGAAAACGCGATCGCGGCCGGCGACATGCCGAAGGCGGCGGCGCTGTGGGGCCAGTTGCCTGAGCCGGCGCGCCGTGCCAGTGCAGCGTTCGGCGCCGCGCTGCAGCAGCGCGCGGCGGCCGAGGCGGCCATCGCCAAAATCGCGCAGGATGCGGTTGCGGCGCTGGGCACGGCGGGCTGACGGAGGGTAGAAGAGGCCATGGTTCGCGTTCTCGTCTATCTCGCCGTCTTCGCCTGCCTCGCTTTCGGGGCGGTCTGGCTCGCCGACCGCCCGGGCGAGATCTCGGTGATCTGGCAAGGCTACCGCATCGACACCAGCGTCGCGATCGGCGCGATCGGCGTGGTCCTGCTCGCCTTCCTGGTGCTGCTGGCCTGGGCGGTGATCCGCTTCGTCTTCGGCCTGCCTTCGGCCTTCAGCCTGTCCTCGCGGGCGCGCCGCCGGGCGCGCGGCTTCGAGGCCGTCTCGCGCGGCATGGTTGCGATCGGCGCGGGCGATCCGGTCGCGGCCGGGCGCTATACCGGCGAGGCGCGCCGCTTCGTGCCGAACGAGCCGCTGACCCTGCTGCTCGAGGCGCAGACGGCGCAGCTCACTGGCAACCGCCCCCAGGCCGAGGCCGCCTTCAAGGCGATGCTCGACCGTTCGGAGACGCGCGTGCTCGGCCTGCGCGGCCTGTTCGTCGAGGCCAAGCGCCGCGGCGACATGGCGGCGGCCCGGGCCTTCGCGGACGACGCCGTGCGGCGCTCGCCCTCGCTCGCCTGGGCCAATGACGCGCTGCTCGACTTCCACACCAATGCCGGCGACTGGCAGGCGGCGCGCACCGCCGTGGAGCGCCGCGCGGCGCTGCGCCTCGCCGACAAGGCGGAGGCGCGGCGCCAGCGCGCCGTGCTGCTCGCCGCCGAGGCGCTGGAGGCGCGCGACAAGGAGCCGGAGCGGGCGCTCGCGGCGGCGCTCGAGGCGGTGAAGCTCGCGCCCGGGCTGACGCCCGCCGCGGCGCTGGCCGGGCGGATGCTGTCGGAGCGCGGCGATGTCCGCAAGGCGTCGAAGCTGCTCGAGGCGGCCTGGCGCGAGGCGCCCCATCCCGACATCGCGGCCGCCTATCTCGACGTCCGCCCCGGCGACAGCGCGCTCGATCGGCTGCACCGGGCCCAGACCCTGTCGCGGCTGCGCCCCGCCGATCCGGAAAGCGTGCTGGCGCTGGCGGGCGCGGCGATCCAGGCCCGCGAATTCCAGAAGGCGCGCGAGACGCTGAAGCCGCTGCTGGCCGGCGGCGCCTCCGTCCGCGCCTGCCTGCTGATGGCGGAGCTGGAAGATGCCGAGCACGGCGCCGCCGGCAAGGTGCGCGAATGGCTGGCGCGCGCCACGCGGGCGCCGCATGACGCCGCCTGGGTCGCGGACGGGCTGGTCTCCGACCACTGGATGCCGGTCTCGCCGATCACCGGGCGGCTCGACGCCTTCGTCTGGACCGTGCCGCCGGCGACGCTCGGCAGCCCGCCCCAGGCGCTCGACGACGTGCTTGCCGATCTCGACGATTCGACCAAGCTGATCGAGGTCAAGGCGGAGACCGTCGCCACGGTCGAGCCGGCGGCGGTGACCGCGCCGCCCGCTCCGAAGGAGGCGCCGAAACCGATGCCGGCGGCTCCTTCCGAGGCCGGAGCCGCGCCTGCCCGGAGCGAGTCGCCTGCCAGTCCCGACCCGGCCAGGGTGGAAACCGTCGAGGCGCCGAAACCGGCGGAAGCGGCCGACGCTCCGGCCGGTGCGGTCGCCGTCGCCGCGGCCCGTGATCCGGCGGTGCCGAAGCCGGTGATCTTCCCCGTGCCGCATGCGCCGGACGATCCGGGGCCGGACGAGGAGCCGCCCTCCGAGCCGAAGAAGAGCGGGTTCCGGCTGTTCGGCTGAGGCGGGCGTTCCTTCTCCCCTTGCGGGAGAAGGCGGCAGCGCGAAGCGGTGACGGATGAGGGGCGGGCGACGTTTCCCGTCATGGCGAGCCCCCGGGTCTTGCCTTCGGCAAGCCCGCGGACAGGCTCGCGAAGCAATCCGGGGGACGTGGAGCCCGGCCGCCTCCGGGCTGCTTCCTCGCAATGACGGCTCACACGCGCCTCGCGGTCATCGAAACGCGCGAATCAAACCCAGGCACGATGAGGCCAGCATGCGGAAAAGGCGTGCGGCGGGAGCCCATGCGCCTTATAGCGGCGGCATGGATTCTGGATTTGAAGAGAACGGCCGAACGGGCCCGGCGGACGGCTCCGTCACCCTGCAGGTCGGCGCCGAACAGGCGGGGCTGCGGCTCGACAAGGCGCTGGCTTTGCTCGCCGGCGAGGTTTCGCGCGCCCGTCTGCAGCAGGTCATCAAGGAGGGCGGCGTCAGGCTCAACGGCGCCGTCGTCGGCGACGGCAGCCGCAAGGTCGCGGAGGGCGATGCGCTCGCCCTCGTGATGCCGGAGGCGAAGCCGCCCGAGCCGGTTGGGCAGGACATCCCGCTCGACGTCGTCTACGAGGACGAACACCTGATCGTGATCGACAAGCCGGCGGGTCTCGTCGTCCATCCGGCCGGCGGGCACGAGGACGGCACGCTGGTCAACGCGCTGATCGCCCATTGCGGCGAGAGCCTCTCCGGCATCGGCGGCGTTCGTCGGCCCGGCATCGTGCATCGGCTGGACAAGGATACGAGTGGGCTGCTCGTCGTCGCCAAGAACGACCGGGCGCATCAGAAGCTCGCCAAGCAGTTCGCCGACCATGGCCGCACCGGCCCGCTCCAGCGCGCCTATCTTGCCCTGGCCTGGGGCGTGCCGCGCCTGCGCGAGGGCACGATCGATGCGCCGATCGAGCGCTCGAGCCGCAACCGCGAGAAGATGACGGTGGTGAAGGAGGGGCGCGGGCGCGAGGCGATCACCCACATCACCCTGCTCGAGCGCTATCCGCCGCTGCTCAGGGGGCTCGACGAGACGGAAGCCCTGGCGAGCCTGATCGAATGCCGGCTGGAGACCGGGCGCACGCACCAGATTCGCGTGCATATGAGCCATATCGGCCATCCGCTGCTCGGCGACCAGCTCTACGGCTCGGGATTCGCGACCAAGGCGGTGCGGCTGCCGGAGGAGGCGCGCGAGGCGCTGGCCGCGCTGGGGCGGCAGGCCCTGCACGCCGCCCTGCTCGGCTTTGCTCATCCGGCAACCGGCGAGGAGATGCTGTTCGAATCCGATCCGCCCGCCGATTTTGCGAATCTGCAAGCAGCGCTCGCGAGGCTGTGAGCCGATCTGGCGCCGCTGCCACCTTTCCGCCAGACTGAGTTCGCATATACTGGGGTTGTCGGATGCGGATGGCCAAGGGGGCGCCGCACGCAATCGATCCCGCCGAACTCCAGAGCGGTTTCTGCGTTGGATCAATCGCATTGTCCGAAACCTGCGCGAAGGTTGATCGCGCGGTGGGCCTGCCGCGCAGCGGGGGCCTGAAGGAGGAGACACGCGCATGGCGAGTGCTTCGCTGCCTGTCCTGTCCGCCGAAGGCGGGCTCTCACGCTATCTCGACGAGATCCGCAAGTTCCCGATGCTGGAACCGAGCGAGGAATACATGCTGGCGAAGCGCTGGCGCGAGCATGGCGACCGCGATGCGGCGCACAAGCTCGTCACCTCGCATCTGCGCCTCGTCGCCAAGATCGCCATGGGCTATCGCGGCTACGGCCTGCCGATCGGCGAGGTCGTCTCGGAGGGCAATGTCGGCCTGATGCAGGCGGTCAAGCGCTTCGAGCCCGACAAGGGCTTCCGGCTGGCGACCTATGCGATGTGGTGGATCAAGGCCTCGATCCAGGAATACATCCTGCGTTCCTGGTCGCTGGTGAAGATGGGCACCACGGCGAATCAGAAGAAGCTGTTCTTCAACCTGCGCAAGGCCAAGAGCAAGATCTCGGCCCTGGGCGACGGCGATCTGCGGCCGGACCAGGTCAAGCAGATCGCGACCAAGCTCGGCGTCAACGAGCAGGACGTGATCGACATGAACCGCCGCCTCGGCGGCGACGCCTCGCTCAACACGCCGCTGCGCGAGGACGGCGAGGGCGAGTGGCAGGACTGGCTGGTCGACGATTCGGAAAGCCAGGAGCGCCGCCTCGCCGATTCCGAGGAGGCCAGCAACCGCCATACGGCGCTGCGCGAGGCGCTCGACGTGCTGAACCCGCGCGAGCGGCGCATCTTCGAGGCGCGCCGCCTCGCCGAGGATCCGATCACCCTGGAGGAGCTCTCCGAGGAGTTCGGCGTCTCGCGCGAGCGCGTCCGCCAGATCGAGGTCCGCGCCTTCGAGAAGGTGCAGGAGGCGGTGAAGAAGGCAATCACCCGCATCGAGGCGCCGCGCGCGGCGCTGCCGGCGGCCTGATCGCGAGGCTGCGGCGCCCGGTGCCTTCCGCCCGGCGGCGCGGTTTCGCCCGCGCGGGAAGGGGCGTTCCGACCGTCGGCGGCTATCCCCGCGCCGTGGGGCCGAACGCCGTGCGCGGGAGGTCGATGCGCAGCCACAGCCCTTGCGAGGAGGGCCGGCGGGTCATCGTGCCCCGCAACTGGCCCTCGATCATGGTCTTGAGCAGGCGCGAGCCGAACCCTTCGCCGACCTTCCCGGCGATGCCGCCTTCGAAGCGCTCCTGCCAGTCGATGGTCTGGCGACTCTCATCGGCGCTCAGCCTGATGCCGAGCGTGCCGCCGGCACGGGACAGCGCGCCGTATTTCGCCGCGTTGGTGATCAGTTCGTGGAACACCAGCGCGACCGCGGTAACCGCGCCCGCATCGATGGCGACGTCCTCTCCCGCGATGGCGATACGGCCGGCGCGGCCGTCGCGATAGGGGGCGAGCAACTGTTCGATCAGGAGGCGCAGCGAGCCGCACCGCGCATCCCGCTCTCCCCGGATCAGCCCGTGCGCCCGGTTCAGCGCCTCGAGGCGCGCCCGCAGCGCGTCCGCCAGCGGGCGGTGCTCGGGCAGTTCGCGCAGCGAGAGGGTGACCAGCCCGTTGACCAGCGCGAACAGGTTCTTGATCCGGTGGTCGAGCTCATGGGCGACCAGCTCCCGCTGCTGATCCAATTGCTTGGGCGCGTCGATGTCGCTTGCCGTGCCGTACCAGCGGATGATCCTGCCTTCCGCGTCCCGGAGCGGGAGCGCCAGCGCCCAGAGCCAGCGATAGCTGCCGTCCCGGTGCCGGAAGCGGTAGTCGATATCGTAGGTTTCTCCCGTGGCGAAGCAGTTCTGCCAGGCCTGCTGCACCCGCGGCCAGTCCTCGGGATGGACCAGCTCCTGCCAGGTCGTCGGCTCAATCCGGTCGGGAGCGATGCCGGTGAACTCGTTCCAGCGCCGGTTGAAATAGTCGTGCCGCCCCTCCGCATCCGTGCTCCAGACGATCTGCGGGATGGATTCGGCCAATATGTCGAAGCGCAGATTGCTCTGCTCCAGCGCGGCCGCCGCCTCTGTCTGCTCGGTGACGTCGATGACGATGCCGGCGTACTGGACGATGGCGCCGGCCTCGTCGCGGCGGGGACGGCCGGTCAACACGAACCAGCGCGTTTCGCCGTCGCGGGTCACGGCGCGGTAATCGCAGCGATAGTCCGAGCCCGTCCCGATCGCGCTCCTCAGACCGCCGAGCACGCGGTCGCGGTCGTCGGGGTGCAGCGCGGTGGCCAGGACATCGGTGCTGATGCCGCGGCGGGCCTCGTCGCCCGAGACGCCGAAGAGCTCGGCGAAGGCGCCGTTGGTGAAGACCGTGTCGGTGTTGATGTCGAGGTCCCAGGTCCCGACGATGCCCCCCGCCTCGAGGGCGAGGTCCATGCGCTGCCGCGACTGGCCGAGCGCCCGGAGCGTGCGCATGCGTTCGGTGGTTTCGCTGATGATCACGAAGGCGCCGTAGATCCTGGCCGCGATGTCGGCGATCGGCGTCAGGCTGACCGAGAACCAGGCCGTCTCCAGGAGGCCGTTGCGCAGCAGCTTCAGCGGGTGGTCCTGATAACGCACGCCCTTGCCCTCGCCGCAGGCGGCGATGGCGTCGCGGAAGAAGCCGGCGGCGATCGGAAGCGCCTCGGTGACCGGCAGGCCGAGAATGCCGGCATAATGATCGCCGAGCAGCCGGTGAAGCGCGTCGTTGTGGACGATGATGCCGTCACCGCCGATCAGGACGGCCATGGCCGATTCGGAGAGGAGCATCATCCTGACGGCGGACCGGATCTCGTCCGGCCAGGTTTCGATGGGGCCGACAGACGATGCCGACCAGTCGAACGCCCGGATCCGTTCCAGCATGACGCTGTCGTTCGGGAAGTCAGAGTGGCGCTCGCCGAACCGGACAAACAGATGTTCCGGCATCTCTTCTCCTGCGTCTGCTGAGCGCAAGCTACAATGAGATGAGGCGGGCGTCCATTCTTGGGAGAGACGCAGCAATCGCAGTCGCTCGGAGTACTTAACAGATCGTGGGGCGTCCGGAATTTCCGCGCCGACGCAGAGCGCAAGATATTCCCCGCATGGAGAGGCGAAGGGGCGGGCCTCTGTCTTGAAACGACGTTTCGTCTTCTGTCGAAAAGCAGGGCGGCGCCGCGGAACCGGAGAAGAGCCCGGCGGATTGGCCGAGGCCTCAAAAGCGCGAGGGCTTCGCCCGCGCCATGGCGGGCGGTGGGCGTGCCGGCCCCGGAGCGGGGGCCGGCACGCCCGTTCAATAGAGCGGCAGGAGCGGCTTCAGCGGCAGGCGCAGCGGGCCGAGGAAGACGCGGCCCTCGCGCAGCGAGACCGGCGGCAGCGGCGTGAGGCCCGGCGCCGCCGTGGCGGGGCCGCGGCCGCCGAGCAGGCCGCCGAGCCCGCCCAGGAGATTGCCGACGCGGATGCCGCCGATCTGCTCGATGCCGGCCGCCGCGAGCTGCAGGTCGCCGCCGATGCGGTGGGTCGGATCGAGCAGAAGCTGCCCGCTGCCTTCGATGCGGGCCGTGCCCTTGGTGGCGGCGATGCGGGTCAGGTCGAGCACGCCGTTGCCGTCGCGCCAGCCGTCGAGGGCCTCGGGGTTGAAGCCTTTGCGGAACGCCTCCGCCTGCGTCAGCGTCGCCTGGAGGTCGATGGTGCCGGCGTCGGTGGTGCCGAGCAGCGCGTCGATCGCCGGCAGGACCGTGCCGGTGGCGGAGAGGGCGATGTCGACGGCCTGGTCGGCCGCGGGCCGGTCGGGGTTGCGGCGCAGATGGGCCTCGAGCGTGGCGGCGCGCCAGGTCTCGTCCGTCTGTCCCGGAGCGGTCAGCGTGGCTTGGGGCTCGGTCGCGACCAGGGCGAAGCGCTGCGGCTCGCGCCAGGCCAGGCTGGCGTCGAGCTGCTTCCAGGAAAGGGCGATGCGGCGGCCCTCCGGCAGGGTGACGCTGGCCGGGCCGGTCGCCTCGACGATGACCAGGCCGGGCGAGTAGATCTGGCCGACGGCCACGGCCGGGCCGGTCTCGACGCGCACCGCCTCGGACCAGCGGGTCGAGGTCAGCGCCAGCGAATCGCAGCGCAGCTCGATGCGGAACGGGTAGCCGCCGACGGAGCGGTTGTTGCAGGTCCAGGTGCGGCCGCGCTCGGCCTCGCGCGCCAGGGCCTTGTCGAGCTCGGCGACGACGCGGCCATGGGCGTAGAACCAGAAGCCCGACCAGGCGGCCGCCAGAAGGACGAGCAGGGTCACGGGGCCATAGAGCCAGAAGCGGCTCTGGCGGCGCGTCGCTGGGATGTCGGTCATGCGGCAGGCGTTCCTTGCGCGAAGGCGGGCGGCTGAATAGATCGCCTGCTGGCGATCCCAGCACGTTGTTGCAGCATCGGGTTTGGTCGAAAAGCGGATTCCGCTTTTCGCAGCGACCCGATAGCTCGCAATGGCGGCGGGCGCCAGCAGGCGTTCCTGCCGCACCAAGCAGGCCCGGGCGGCCAAATTATGAGATGGCGATGACGAGCGGGGACAAGGCGGCGGATCTCTGGGTCTTCGGCTACGGATCGCTGATCTGGCGGCCGGGCTTCGCCTTCGAGGAGAGCGTCGCGGCGCGCCTGCACGGCTATCACCGCTCGCTCTGCGTCTTCTCGCATGTCCATCGCGGCACGCCGGAGCGGCCGGGCCTCGTGCTCGGGCTCGACCGCGGCGGGGTCTGCCGCGGCCTGGCCTTCCGCGTCGCGGCCGGGCTGGCGGAGGAGACCATCGCCTATCTCAGGGCGCGCGAGCAGGCGACTTCGGTCTATATCGAGCGCCATGTCGGGCTGAAGCTGGACGATGGCCGGCAGGTGCGGGGGGTGGCCTATGTCGCGGACCGCCGGCACCTGCAATATGCCGGCCGGCTGCCGGCGCAGGAATTGCTGAAGCTGGTCCGGCAGGGGCGGGGCGAGTTGGGCGAGAATCCCGATTATGTGCTCCAGACCCATGAGCATCTGCGCCGGATGGGGGTCTACGACCCGGTGCTCGCGGCGCTGGCCCAGGAGCTGGCGCCGGGGCTGCGCGCGACCCACCCGCCGCTGAAGGGCTGAGCGGGGCGGCCTCAGTCCGCCGCATCCGCCTGCGGCATCAGGTCGAGCAGCGCCGCGCGCCGGCTCGCGCCGTCCTCGGCGAGGAGATGCACGTGGATTTCCCGGGCGCCGGCCTCGGCGACGGAGCGCTGCCAGCGCGCCAAGGCGGCCTCGACGCCGAAGGGGCCGGAATCGCGGGCCGCGACGATCTGCCGTTCCGCCGTGACGGCGAGCAGCACCGCATCGGTGAAGCTGAGGGCATGGCTGTCCTCGACCGGGAAGACCGAGGCGACATAGCGCCGGCCGGAGCGGCCGCGCCAGGCGGTGAAGCGCCGCTCGCTCAGCGAAGCGGCGCTGCGCAGCGGCATCTCGCGGGCCGCGGTTTCCGGCGCCGGGGCCGGCTCGTCGAACAGATCCGGGGTGAAGCGATAGGCGAGGGCAGCCATATCCGTTCCTCCTGTGCTGAGGAACAAAATGGGAACAAGATGGGGATAAGTCAACAGGCGCCGGGCGCGGGGAGTCCAGGCTGCTGTCAGGACCTGTCAGGAGCGGCGAACGGATCCAGCCCCTGCGCGGCGAGTTCCGCCCGGCCCTGGGCGAGCAGGCGGTCGCAGGCCGCCTCGATGCGGCCCTGCAATTCGTGCTGGAAGCTCGCCTTGTCGAGGCCGGGCAGGATCGGCGGCAGGATCTCGAGCCGGATCGTTCCCGGCCGGCGGAGGAACTGGCGGCGCGGCCAGTACAGCCCCGAATTCAGCGCCACCGGAACGCAGGGCACGCCGAGCTCGGCATAGAGATGGGCGACGCCGAACTTGTAGGCGGGCGGGGCGCCGGGCGGGCGGCGCGTGCCCTCCGGGAAGATCAGGAGCTGGCGGCCCTTCTGGCCGAGCTCGACCCTGGCGCGGCGGGTGACGTCCTTGAGGGCGCGGGCGCGGGCGCCGCGATCGACCGGGATCATCCTGAGCTTGGCCAGGCACCAGCCGAAGACCGGGATGCGCATCAGCTCCCGCTTCAGGATGAAGACCGGATCGGGGAACAGGGTGAAGAGGGTGAAGGTCTCCCAGAAGGACTGGTGCTTGGCGGCGACCATCAGCCCGCCGGCGGGGATGTTCTCGCGGCCGATCACCTCGTAGCGCGTGCCGGCGACGACGCGCATCAGCCAGAGCGCGCTTCGCGCCCAGCCCGCGGCGATGAGCTGCAGCGCCTTCGGCGGCAGCAGCAGCGCCGGCAGGGCCGCGCAGACCAGCCAGAGGACGAGGTTGGCGTAGAACAGGACGTTGAAGGCGAGCGAACGCAGGATCAGCATGAGCCCGCAATGAGCGTGAGACGGGGCGCCGGTCAAGCGCCTCGCGGTTCAGCCGTCGCGGCTCGGGCCGCCGCGCAGATGCGAGCGCCGCTCGGCCTCGGGCCCGAGCACCTCGGCCGGCTTGGGCGAAACCGGCTTGCGCCCGCCGATGATCACCGAAAGATGCGAGTTCTCCGGGTCGCTCTCGACGAGGCTGCGCAGCCGGGCGACGAGGTATTTCGCGTATTCCGGCATCAGCACCTTGATCGTCGCCCAGCGGCGCCACCAGCCGGAAGGATCGAGCCGGTCCGTGACGACCGGATGGGCGACGAAGCGCACCCCCGGCATGGCATGGCCGAACTCGGCCAGGGTCCGCGGCATGTGGTAGTTCGAGGTCACGACCAGGAGCGAGCGGAAGCCGTGCCGGAGCGCCCAGCGGCGGGTCTCGATCGCGTTGCCGATGGTGTTGCGGGCGCGGTAGTCGAGATCGACGCAGCAGGCGAGCAGGTCGCGCGAGGCGGGGTTGAGCCGGGCGAGCTCCTCGCGGCTGGTCTTCTCGTTGACGCCGCTGATCAGGAGGCGCGCGCCGCGCTCGGCCCCGAGCAGGCCGATGGCGTCGCCGACGCGCTGCGAGCCGCCGGTGACGACGACGATCGCGTCGGTGCGCGGCGTCGCCGCGGGCTCGCGCGCCTCGATGCCGGCGGCGAAGCGGGCATAGCCGCAGAGGAACAGCACCACCCCCAGAGCGGCGGCCGCCGCCGCGGCCAGCGCCAGGAGCCGCCGGCGCGAAAAGCCGCCGCGCGGGACGGATGCGCCCGGCGCGCCCACCGGGAGATGGTCGTTGCCGCTGCCGATCATGGCCATGACGCGCGGACCGTAGCCGGCCAATCGGGCATAACGGCGGCAGCGCGCCGGTCCTGGCCGCGCCGCGCCGTCATGCCAGCATCTTCAGGTAGTGGCGCACGGTGATGCGCGAGACGAGCCCGGCGATCGCCGCGACGACGATCGCAACCAGCAGCACCGCGGCATAGCCGGCCCAGCCGATCTCGAAGGCGCCGAACAGGGCCTGCAACTGTTCGGCTTCCGGCGCCGTCGACCAGAAGGAGGCGAGGAAGCCGAGGAAGGCGATGGCGACGATGGCGGCGACCCCGCCGGCGGCGCCGCCGCGCAGGCCGAGCCGGATGAAGCGGCTCTGGAACTCGCGCGCGATGAAATCGTCGTCGGCGCCGACGAAATGCAGCACCTCGACGCTCTCCCGGCTGCCGGCCATGGCGCCGCGCGTGGCGAAGGCGACGGCCAGCGCCGCCGCCGTCAGCACCAGCAGAACGACGACGAAGCCGGAAAAGATGATCGTGCTCGCCATGGCCGAAAGCCGCCTGACCCAGAGCCGGTGATCGTCGAGGATCGCCGTCGGCACCTCCTTGCGCAAGGCCGGACCGAAGCGGGCGATGTCGGGCGTGGCTCCCGGCCTGAGCTTCAGCACGATCAGCCGCGGCACCGGCAGCTCGACGAGATCGAGCCCGGTGCCGAGCCAGGGCTCGAGCAGCTTGTCGGATTCGGCCTTGGGCACGGCGCGCACGCTCTCGATGCCGTCGAGCGCCTGCGCCATCGCGACGGCCCGGGCGACGTCCTCCTCGATGCCGCGATGCGAATCGGGGCGGATCTGGATGGTCATCTCGTCGGAGACGGCGCCGCGCCATTGCTCGGAGGCGCGCGCCGCGAGCACGGCGGCGCCGGCGCTCAGCGCCGCGAGGAAGGTCAGGATCGCGATCACGGCCATCAGCGCGCGCCCGGCCACGGTATCGACCGGGACCAGCGGCTGGTCGCGCCGGAGATTGACCGGCAGCGGCTTCTCCCGCGCCGGCTCCGGCTCGTATTCGGCGGTCTCAGGCATCGACATGCAAGTGCCCGTCGGCGAGGACCAGACGCGGCGCGTCGTAGATGTCCATCAGGTTGAGGTCGTGGGTGGCGATGATCACGGCGGTGCCGAGCTGCTGCAATTCCATGAACAGGCGCAGCAGACGGCGGCCGAGGCCGGGGTCGACATTGCCGGTGGGCTCGTCGGCGAGCAGGAGCTCGGGGCGTCCGATCAGGGCGCGGGCGATGGCGGCGCGCTGCTTCTCCCCGCCCGAGAGCACGGCGGGCACGGCATGCATGCGCTCGCCGAGGCCGACCCAGCGCAGCAATTCGACGACCTCGGCGCGATAGCTCGCCTCCTCCTTGCCGAGCACGCGCAGGGGCAGCGCGACGTTCTCGTAGACGGTGAGATGGTCGAGCAGGCGGAAATCCTGGAAGACCACGCCCATGCGGCGGCGGAAGGCCGTCAGGGTCGGCGCGTCGAGGCGCGAGACGTCCTGCCCGAACAGGTTGACCAGGCCGCGTGTCGGCTTCAGCGCCATCAGGATGAGGCGCATCAGCGTGGTCTTGCCCGCGCCGGACGGCCCGGTCAGGTACTGGAACGAGCGGGGCTCGATGCTGAAGTTGATGTCCTTCAGCACCTCCGGGCCCATGCCGTAACGCAGGCCGACATTCTCGAAGCGAACCAAGCGGTCTTCCTCATCAAACGGGTTGGCGCCGCCATGCCGCGAGCCGCGGCCGGGCGGGCGCCGCGGCCATCATGCTCCCGAGATTCTTCACGCGGCGTTAACCATAAACGGCGTCAATGGCGGTGGCCGCCCCGGCCTGCCGGGGCAACGCGGCGTCGCGGCTTGCCGTTTGCCCGGAACCGGGAAAGGCTCGGGGCCGCGCCGACCGCCGCCGCCGCCATCAGGGAACACGCCGCCTCCATGCTGATCGTCTGCCCCTCCTGCGCCAGTCAGTATGAGCTCGACGCGGCCAAACTGGGGCCGGACGGACGCAAGGTGCGCTGCGCCCAGTGCAGGACGCTCTGGCATGTCGACCCGGCGAGCGAGATGCCGCCGGCGCCCAGCCCGGAGGAGACGCAGGCCCTGCTCGCCGAGGAGCTGGAGCGCGCCGCCGCCATCGAGGCCGAGATCACCGCCGTCGCCGCCGAGGCCGATGCGGCGCCGGGCGAGGCGGCGGAGATCGTGGCGGACGAGCCGCCTGTCGTCGCGGCGCCGCGGCGCCCGGCCGCCGCGCGCCAGCCGGGCCGCGCCGAGGCGGGCATGATCGCCCGCAGGGGCGTCGCCCTGCCGGCCGCGGCGGCGCTGGCCGGCGCCGCCCTGCTGGCCGGCCTCGCCTGGCAGCGCAATCTCGTGGTGCGCGCGCTGCCGCAGCTCGCCGGCGTGTTCGAGGGCGTCGGCCTGCCGGTGAATGTGCGCGGGCTCAGCCTGAGCGCGGTCGAGAGCGGGCTGGTCGCGGACGGGCCGAATCGCTTCCTGGTCGTCGAGGGCGACGTCACCAATATCGCGAAGGGGCGGACGCCGGTGCCGCGGATTCTGGTTTCGGTGCGGGACGAGGCGGGCCAGACCCTCTATAGCTGGACGACGGAGCCGCCGCGCAGCGTGCTCGAGCCGGCAGAGCTGGTGCGTTTCCGGGCGCGGCTCGCCTCTCCACCGGAAAAGGGGCGTTCGGTGCAGGTGCGCTTCACTTCCGCGCCGCCAGCCACCAATATCGCCAGCACGCATTAGATCATCGCGCGTCCTTCCGGACGCGGTAACGATGCTCTATCTCATTGTCGGAGCATCGGATTCTTCCGAAAAGCGGATTCCACTTTTCGGTCCGATGCTCTAGCCTCGCCGGCCATGCGCGCCGGAGCGCGGTTCGCCGCGGGGCCGGGTCGGGTTATCATTCAGCGGCAGCGAGTTCCGGCGCGGCGATCCGCGCTGGGCTGTTGCGGCCGGAGCGTCACAGGAACGGAGTCGACATGCCGGAACGGCGGATCAGGGTGCTTTTCGACGAGGCTGCGATCGCGCAGCGCAACGAGGCGATCGCGCAGGCCGTCGCGGCCAGCCAGCCGAAGGATCTGCTCGTCGTCGCCGTCCTCAAGGGCAGCTTCATGTTCGCCGCCGACCTGATCCGCGCCATGCATCGCGCCGGCCTGAAGCCGCAGGTCGAGTTCATCCATCTGTCGAGCTACCGGGCCGGCACCGTCTCGACGGGCCAGGTCGAGATCCTGCGCGACGTGCAGAGCGAGGTGCGCGACCGCGACGTGCTGCTGATCGACGACATCCTCGAATCCGGCCGCACGCTCGCCTTCGCCAAGGATCTCCTGGCGGCGCGCGGCGCCCGTTCGGTCTCGACCGCGGTGCTGCTGGAGAAGCCGACCAGACGCGCCGTCAACATCCATGCGGATTATGTCGGCTTCGAATGCCCGGACTATTTCGTCGTGGGCTATGGCATGGACGTCGCCCATTCCTACCGGCAACTGCCCTTCGTCGGCGTCGTCGAGACGGAGGATCAGGCCGGCCTGCCGGGCATCTGAGGAACTGCCATGTCGCGTATCCTGGTCGTCGACGACGAAGAGCCCTTGCGCCTGCTGGTGGCGCGCGGCCTCGGGATGGATGGCCATGCCTGCCTCACCGCCGCCGACGGGGCCGAAGCGCTCGACCGGCTGGTGGCCGAGCAGGGCCGGTTCGACCTGCTGCTGACCGATATCCGCATGCCGCTGATGGACGGCATCGCCCTGGCGCTCGCCGCCAAACAGCAATTCCCCGACCTCACCATCATGCTGATGACCGGCTATGCCGAGCAGCGCGAGCGGGCCAAGAGCCTCGAGACGATCGTGGCGGAGGTGATGAGCAAGCCCTTCACCATCGCCGAGCTGCGCAGCACGGTGATGAAGGTGATCGAGCGCTCGATCGGCTGAGGCATCAGCGGTTCAGCCACCAGATCGAGGCGTTGAGCAGGGTCGCGAAGCCGACCCAGGCCAGATAGGGCCAGAGCAGATTCGACGCGAGCCGGTCCAGCGGCCTGAACGCGGCGATCGTGGCGAGGATCGCCGCGAGCAGCGGCAGGATCACGGCGAGGCCGGCCAGGGGGCTGTTGGCTCCGAAAAAGGCGAAGGACCAGGCGACGTTCAAGAGAAGCTGCAGATGATAGGCCAGCAAGGCCCGCCGCCGCCCCGGCTGGCCGACCGGAACGCGCAGGATGCGGAATACCGCCAGCGCCATCAGCGCGAAGAGCGCGGTCCAGACCGGCGCGAAAATCCAGTTGGGCGGATTGAATGGCGGCTTGGCCAGGCCGGCATACCAGCCGGCGATCTGGGGGACGGTCGCGGCGCTGCCCAGCAGCGAGGCCGCGACGACGGGAACAATCGCGATGAGCAGAGCCGCCCAGAGCGGCGGGCGGCGTTCGGTGGAGAGGCCCGGCAGCGTCGTCATGCTCCGAAGATGAAGGCAGCTCGGGCGACCGGCAAGGCCGCGCGGCGGTCCCCGACATGTTTCTCGCCCCAGCCGGCATGCTCGCCCGTCATGGAACCTTTCCGCCGGCCGCACGCCGGATCGCAATTCCTCGGACAGGGGGGCGGCGGCGATTTGCGCCGTGAGATAAGCCGTCATGGCGAAAAGAGTCTTCGCCCGACGAAGAACGCCGACTAAAACAACGCTCGCCCGTTTCAGGATGCGTTCGGCCGCGGGCGTCGCCAGGACCGCCGCAACGCAGGAATGCACGGAGAGACGATGAGCAGGAAGAGCTGGAGCCCGCGGAGTCTCGCCGCGCAGGCCATGGGCAAGGTCGATGCCGTGACCAAGGCGGTGGTGCCGCCGATCCATGTCGCGACGACCTATATCCGGGATCCGGATAACGGCTATTCGACCGGCTTCGTCTACGGGCGGCCGCATAACGAGACGACGCATGAGGCCGAAAGCGTGCTGGCGATGCTGGAGCAGGCCGAGGCCGGCGCGCTGCTGTTCGGCTCCGGCTCGGCAGCGGCGACGGCGGTGTTCCAGGCGCTCTCGCCCGGCGACCATGTCGTCGCCTCCAAGGTGATGTACTGGGCGCTGCGCAACTGGCTGATGACGGAGGCGACGCGCTGGGGGCTGAAGGTCGAGTTCGTCGAGACCGACGATCTTGCGGCGCTGCAGGCGGCGGTGAAGCCCGGCGTGACCAAGCTGGTCTGGGCCGAGACGCCCTCCAACCCGCTCTGGACGATCACCGACATCGCGGCCGCGTCCGAGATCGCGCACAGGGCCGGGGCCAAGCTCGCGGTCGATTCGACCTGCGCCTCGCCGGTCCATACCCGGCCGCTGACGCTCGGCGCCGATATCGTCATGCATTCGGCGACCAAGGTGCTGAACGGCCACTCCGACGTGATCGCCGGGGCGCTCTGCGCCCGCGAGGACGACGCGTTCTGGAACCGCGTCAAGACGATCCAGAAAGGCCAGGGCGGCATCCTCGGCCCGTTCGAGGCCTATCTCCTGATGCGCGGCATGCGTACGCTCCATGTCCGGCAGGAGCGGCAGTCGGCCTCGGCCATGGCGCTGGCGCAACGGCTTTCGGCCCATCCGCTGGTGGCGCGGGTGCTCTATCCGGGCCTGCCTCAGCATCCCGGCCACGATATCGCGGCGCGACAGATGGAGAACGGCTTCGGCTTCATGCTCTCGGTCCAGGTCACGGGCGGCGAGGCGGCGGCGATTGCCACAGCGGCGCATGTCGAACTGTACAAGAGGGCGACCTCGCTCGGCGGCGTCGAGAGCCTGATCGAGCACCGCGCCTCGATCGAGGGGGCGGGCTCGCCCTGCCCGACGGACCTGCTCAGGCTCTCGACAGGCATCGAGGACGTCGACGATCTCTATGCCGATCTCGACGCGGCGCTGAAGGCAGGGCACGCCTAACGTATCGGACCGAATATCGTATTCAGTCCGATACGCGAGGTCTCTGATTTTGCATCCGCTTTTCGGGCCGATGCTCTCGTCCGCTTCAAAAGCCGGCGCGCTCCAGGGCGACGAGCGCCCGGGGCGGGCGGCGTCACGTCCAGATCCCCTTCGCCTTCTCCAGATAGCGCGTCCGCTCGGCAAGCCCGTTGCGGCCGCCATTGATCAGCCTGGTCACGGCGGCGACGTCGTCGGCATCGGCGGCGGGGTTGATCGCGCGCTCGCGCCAATAGGCGAAGGCGACGGCGAGCGAGATTGCGGGCTCGCCGGCCCGTTCGGGCTCGGCCTCGAGGTCGATGCCGACGATCCTGCCGAAGCGGCGGTAATTGGCGCGGCCGGTGAGCTGGAAGATGCCGCGGCCGTGATAGCGGATGCCGTCGCCGGCCTGGACGTTGCCGAGGTCCTGCCGGCCCTCATAGCGCAGGAAATAGCTCGGTCCGCCATATTCAGCGAGGGTGCGGAAGCCGTCGGTCTCATGGGCGGCCTGGGCCAGGAAATGGCAAAGGCGCAGCCGGGTATCGACATCGTGCTGCCGCGCCAGCGCGTCGAAGCGCTGCGCGATGCCCTCCACGATGCCGGCCCTGCCCGCGGGCGCGAGGCGCAGCAGCCGCTCGCCGGTGACGGCCAGCGCGGCCGGCGGCGAGCCGCCGAAGATGGACGAGACGATACCCCTGAACGACATGGCTGACCTTCCCTCTCGAGAAGGCCATCCTGATGCCGTGGGCGGCCGCGTGGATAAGTGGCCCGGCCAGGAGTATCGGACTGAATATCGTATTCAGTCCGATACTCAAGGTCTCTGATTTTGCGTCGGATTTTCCCGAAAACCGCGTTCCACTTTTCGGGCCGATGCTCTGGGCTCAGCCGCCGACGGCGACGTATTCCGTCTCGATCGAGGAGGCGTGGAGCTCGTGGTCGAAGCCGTAGATATGGATCGAGATCGCCTCGCCCGGCCCGACATTGCGCATCCGGTGGATATTCGGCCCGGAGGGCAGCATGCAGGCGACATAGCCGGGCTCGCGCTGCTGCTCGGCGGTGGGGACGGCGCGGGTGGCGTCGATGGCGCGATACCAGGTCTCGGTGATGGTGCCGGAGACGACGCCGAAGCAGCAGGAGCAGTGATGGTCGTGGATCGAGGTGGCCGAGCCCGCGCCCCAGACCATCGCCCAGACGCTGACCCCCTCGTCGCCGGCGAGCAGGTTGCGGGCATAGACGCCGGGCTTGCGTTCGAGCGGCAGGCGCTGGATCAGTTGCGGCCTGGCCACCAGCTCGCGCAGCACCGCGCGGGCGGCCGCGAGATAATCGCCCGAGAGCGTGCCCTGGCCGCTGCGCAGGCTGTGAAGAACCGCGCCCTGCCGCTCTGCGCTCAGAATGCCCTGCATCCGCTTTCCCCTGCTTCACTCCGGCCGGAATGATAGGGCGCCGGGGCAGGCAGCCATTTGCGAAGGTGGAGAATTTTTTGCTGAGATCGGAAAATAATACCCTATATCTCCTGATATCAGAAAAAATAATCCACTTCATTGGGTTATAAAGGGAATCGAATTCCGATTTCAGGAGGCTCCGTGGCCAAGCTCGACGCTTTCGACCTGCGCATTCTGGCGCGGCTCCAGGAAGATGCGAGCCTGCCGCTCGCCGAGCTCGCCGAGACGGTGGGGCTGTCACCCTCGCCCTGCTGGCGGCGGGTGCAGAAGCTGGAGGAGGGCGGCTATATCAGGCGCCGCGTCGCCCTGCTCGATCGCGACAAGCTCAAGGCCGGCGTCACCGTCTTCATTGCGGTGCGGACGGCGCGGCATTCGATGGACTGGCTGGAGCGGTTCCACGCGGCGGTGCACGACCTGCCGGAGATCGTCGATTTCTACCGGATGAGCGGGGAGATCGACTATCTGCTCAAGGCCTATGTCTCCGACATCGCCGCCTATGACGCGCTCTACAAGAAGCTGATCTCGCGCATCGACCTCTCCGACGTGACCTCGATGTTCGCGATGGAGGAATTGAAGTCGACGACGGCGATCCCGCTCGGCTTCGCGCTGGAGGGCTGAGCGGGCGCAATGAAAAAGGGAGCGGCGAACCGCTCCCTTCCCCCCTCGCCCCAACCGGAAGAGCGCCGCTCAGAAGCGGTAGGTCACGCCGGCGCCGATCAGCCAGGGGTCGACCCGGACCTTGCCGGCGACCAGCCCGTTGTTGACCTTCACCTTCGGCTCAAGGAAAATCTTCTTCACGTCGACGTTGATGCCCCAGTGCCGGTCGATCATGTAGTCGAAGCCCGCTTGCAGGGCGACGCCGAAGCTGTCCTGGAGGTCGAAGCTGGCGAAGCCGCCCTTGGCCTTCTCGTCGAAGAAGACGGTGTAGTTCACGCCCACGCCGACATAGGGCTTGAAGGCGCCGAGATCGGTGAAGTGATATTGCAGCATCAGGGTCGGCGGCAGCAGCCAGGCCGAGCCGATGCGCGTTCCCGCCAGGCTGCCCGCACCCTTCACATTGTGCGGGGTGACGCCGAGGATGAGCTCGGCCGCGATGTTCTTGGTGAAGAAATAGGTGATGTCGAGCTCGGGCACGAGCGAGCTCGAGATCGAGACGTCGCCGCCGACGATCGGCGCGCCGCCGAGCTTGAGGTTGGCGTCCTCCTGCGGCACGACGAAAAGCGCCCTGCCGCGGATCATCCAGGGGCTCCACGGCTCCAGAATCGGGGCGACCGGCGCCGCCTTGCTCGACGGCAGATCCGAAGCCAGGGCCGGCGAAAGCGCGGTCGCGCCGAGCAGCGCGGCGGCGAAGGAAAGGCGGATCGAATGCGAGATCATGGCGGTTGCCCCCGAATGGCGAGCCGCGATCCGCTCTCTGCCGCGCGACCGGGCTCATGCCGCCATCAGCGCCGATTCCGCCTGCCGCGGGTTGATCGGAATCAAATCCCGTTCCGGAGCGGAAGCGCTGTCTCTTTTGCGCAACAGCGGCTCAGCCCTTGGCGGCCTTCTGGTAGTCCTTGACGTCGGAGAAGGTCACGCCGGGCGCGCGCTCGGCATCGTATTTCAGGGTGAACTGCGACGAGGCCATGAAGACCGGGTCGCCGTCGAGGTCGTCGGCCATGGCCGAGGGCTTGGCCCCGACGAATTTCGCCAGCGCCGCCTTGTCGTCGGAGGAGACCCAGCGCGCGATCGAGAACTGGCAGGGCTCGAAGTCGATCGGCAGCGAATATTCGACCTCCATCCGCTCCTTGAGCACGTCGAGCTGGAGCGAGCCGACGACGCCGACGATGGCGGGCGCGCCGTCATGCGGCAGGAAGAGCTGGACGACGCCTTCCTCCGCCATCTGCTGGAGGGCCTCGCGCAGCTTCTTGGCCTTCATCGCGTCCTTGAGCTTGACCCGGCGCAGGATCTCGGGGGCGAAGCTCGGCACGCCCTTGAAGACGATCTCCTCGCCCTCGGTCAGCGTGTCGCCGATGCGCAAGGTGCCGTGGTTGGGCAGGCCGACGATGTCGCCGGCATAGGCCTCCTCGGCGATCGAGCGGTCGCGGGCGAAGAAGAACTGCGGCGCGTTGAGCGGCATCGGCTTGCCGGTGCGGACGAGCTTCGCCTTCATGCCGCGGGTCAGCTTGCCGGAGCAGACGCGCATGAAGGCGATGCGGTCGCGGTGGTTGGGGTCCATGTTCGCCTGGATCTTGAAGACGAAGCCGGTCATCTTCGGCTCGCCGGCCTCGACCGCGCGCTTGTCGGCGACCTGGGCGCGCGGGCTCGGCGCATAGGCGCCGAGCGCGTCGATCAGGTCGCGCACGCCGTAGTCGCGCAGCGCCGCGCCCCAGTAGAGCGGCGTCAGATGGCCCTCGCGGAAGGCCTGAAGGTCGAAGGGCTTCAGCCCCTCGCTGGCGAGGAAGACCTCCTCGCGCCAGGTCTCGGCGGCGCCGTCCGGGAGGGTCTCGTCGAAGAAGGGATCGTCCCAGCCGTTGACGCGCCTGTCCTGGGCCGTCTCGTCGCCCTTCTGGTTGCGGCGGAAGGTGTTGGCTTTCAGGTCGTAGGTGCCGGCGAAGTCGCGGCCGCGCCCGACCGGCCAGGTCATCGGCGCGACGTCGAGGGCGAGCGTGGTCTCGATCTCGTTGATCAGGTCGAAGGGGTCGCGGGTCTCGCGGTCGACCTTGTTGATGAAGGTGACGATCGGGATGTCGCGCAGCCGGCAGACCTCGAACAGCTTCCTGGTGCGGTCCTCGATGCCCTTGGCCGCGTCGATCACCATCACGGCCGAGTCGACGGCGGTGAGGGTGCGATAGGTGTCCTCCGAGAAGTCCTCGTGGCCGGGCGTGTCGAGCAGGTTGAAGACGTGGCCGCCATATTCGAAGGTCATCACCGAGGTGACGACCGAGATGCCGCGCTGGCGCTCGATCTTCATCCAGTCGGAGGAGGTCTGGCGGCGGCCCTGCTTGGCGCGCACCTCGCCGGCGAGCTGGATGGCGCCGCCGAAATAGAGCAGCTTCTCGGTCAGCGTCGTCTTGCCCGCGTCCGGGTGCGAGATGATCGCGAAGGTGCGCCGGCGCGCATGCGGGGCCTGCGTCCCCGGTGCCTGGAGGGTCGAGAGATCGGTCATGGCGCGCTTCAAGACGGAAGGGGGGCGGAAGTCAATGACGCTCTCTCGCTCAGTCATCCCGGACAAGCCGCGTCAGCGGCGCCGATCCGGGATCCATGCCTGAACCGTTCCGGCATGGATCCTGGGTCTGCGCTTCGCTCCGCCCGGGATGACCTATGAGCGGAATGCTCAGTTCTTCAGCCGGTAGCCCGTCCTGAAGATCCAGCCGATGATGCCGATGCAGAGCAAGAGGAAGAAGAGCGTCATGCCCAGGCTCACGCCGAGGCTGACATCGGCGAGGCCGTAGAAGCTCCAGCGGAAGCCGCTGATCAGATAGACCACGGGGTTGAACAGCGTCACCTTCTGCCAGAAGGGCGGCAGCATCGCGATCGAGTAGAAGGAACCGCCGAGGAAGGCGAGCGGCGTCACGATCAGCAGCGGGATCACCTGCAATTTCTCGAAGCCGTCGGCCCAGATGCCGATGATGAAGCCGAACAGGCTGAAGGTCGTCGCCGTCAGCACCAGGAAGAGCAGCATCATCGCCGGGTGCTCGATGCGCAGCGGCACGAAGAAGGTCGCCGTCAGCAGGATGATGAGGCCGAGCAGCATGGATTTCGAGGCGGCGGCGCCGACATAGCCGATCACCGCCTCCCACCAGGCGACGGGGGCGGAGAGCAGCTCGTAGATCGTGCCGGTGAATTTCGGGAAATAGATCGCGAAGGAGGCGTTGGCGATGCTCTGCGTCAGCAGCGACATCATGATCAGCCCCGGCACGATGAAGGCGCCATAGGGCACGCCCTCGATCGACTGCATGCGCGAGCCGATGGCGCCGCCGAAGACGATGAAATAGAGCGCGGTCGACAGCACCGGCGAGACGATGCTCTGCAAGGGCGTGCGCCAGGTGCGCGCCATCTCGAAGCGGTAGATCGCGGCGACGGCGCGCAGGTTGAGGCGCATGCCGGCCGCGTCGCGTTGGGAGGTGGCGGTGGTCATGCGCGCTCCTTGACCAGGCTGACGAAGATGTCCTCGAGCGAGCTCTGGCTGGTGCTGAGGTCGCGGAACCTGATGCCAGCCTCTCCCAGACCTTGCAGCAGCGTGGTGATGCCGGTTCGCTCGGCCTGGGTGTCATAGGTGTAGACGATCTCGTCGCCGGCAGGGGACAGGCTGAGGTCGAAACCCGAGAGCGCCGCGGGCAGGGCGGCGATCGGCTGCTGGAGCTGGAGGGAGAGCTGCTTCTTGCCGAGCTTGCGCATCAGCTCGGCCTTGTCCTCGACCAGGATGATCTCGCCCTTGGAGATGACGCCGATGCGGTCGGCCATCTCCTCGGCCTCCTCGATGTAATGCGTGGTCAGGATGATGGTGACGCCGCCGTCGCGCAGCCGGCGCACCATCTGCCACATGTCCTGGCGCAGCTCGACATCGACGCCGGCAGTCGGCTCGTCGAGGAAGAGGATGCGCGGCTCGTGGGCGAGCGCCTTGGCGATCAGCACGCGCCGCTTCATGCCGCCGGAGAGCCGGCGGATCTGGGTGTCCTTCTTGTCCCAGAGCGAGAGCTCCTTCAGGATGCGCTCGATGAAGGCCGGGTTCTTCGGCTTGCCGAACAGGCCGCGGCTGAAGCTGACCGTGCTCCACACCGTCTCGAAGGCGTCGGTGGTCAGTTCCTGCGGCACGAGGCCGATGGTCGAGCGGGCGGCGCGATAGTCGCGCTGGATGTCGTGGCCGTCGGCCAGCACGGTGCCGGCGCTCGGCTTCACCAGCCCGCAAATGATGCTGATCAGCGTGGTCTTGCCGGCGCCGTTGGGGCCGAGCAGGGCGAAGATCTCGCCGCGCCGGATCTCCAGATCGACGGATTTCAGCGCGCTGAAGCCGGTGGAATAGGTCTTGGAAAGCCCGGAGACCGTGATGATCGGTGATGGCGAGGTCATGAGCATGGCCGCCATATAGGCCCGTTCGGCGCCGGTTGCGATGGCTGGCGGGCGTGCGCCGCGCGCATTCCTGCCAGGGCGTGGCGGCACCGGCAACGGAAAAGGCCGGGCGATCCTGCCCGGCCCTGCGGCACGCCTGTCCGATGGGCGGCTATTTCATGAAGAACCACAACAGGATGATGATCGGGATCGGAACGCCTACAAGCCACAGGATGATCGAACGCATTGGCAGCCCCTCATGGACAGGATGATGCTGCGGCAACGCCCGTCGCCGGTGGAAAGTTCCTGGCCGCCGCCATGCACCTAGGGCGCCAGCGCCTCGGCGCTGGGATGCCAGAACGGCCGGTATCCCCGGCTCAGCGCCGCCAGGGTCGCGGGCGGGGTGAGCACGGTCACGGTGCCCGTCGGGCGTTCGCGGCGGCCGGCATAGCCTGCCGGCGACCAGAGCAGCGCGCTCTCGCCGCGCAAAGCCAGGAAGGCTTCGCCATCGTCCGAGCGCAGCACCGCCCCGTCCGGCAGCCCGACCGCCGGCAGGCGATGCGCGCGCTTGTCCCGGCCCGCGCGGCGCTCGCCGTCGAGGATGCGGTCGATCTCGGGAAAGAGCGGGGTGCGTGCCAGGCCGAGGCCCTCGACCAGCGCGGCGCGATAGGCGAGGGCGTCTTGCCGCCGGCATTCCATGCAGGGGCGGTGGCCGGCGGCCAGTGCCGTGACCTCGTCGCAGAAGAACAGGTCGGTATAGCCCGGACCCCAGACCCGGTGCCGGCGCCCCTTGAAGGAAAGGACGCAGCAGATCCACTGGCGGCTGGCCTGGATGCGGCGCGGCAGCGCCTGTGTCCGCGGGTCGTGGAAGCGGCCGCCGCGATTGCCGAACAGGGTGCCGCGCGCGGCGTCGGCGAAGAGCGCGCCGTCGGGCCTGACGCGATTGGGCAAGGGCATGGGCTCTCCTCCGCCGGGGGACGCAGGCCAGCATAGGCTGCCCTGCGTCAGGATGCGGCAGGGTCGGGTTTCGACCATTCCGGCAGGTTCTTCTTAACGTTAGGAGCAGATCGCCGGCGGCCCCTAAGGCATTTGAAGTAGTTTCGGACGCATTCCGGGAACCGTACAGAACGAGCGGAGCCGACCGGCAGCACGATATGAGTTCCTATATTCCCCTGATCCTCTTCACGGTGCTGACCAATGCGGCGGCGCAACTCCTGCTGAAACGGGGCATGAGCGGCCTCGGCGGCTTCGACCTCGCCCGGGACGGGATCGTCGGCACGGTCTTCCGCGTCGTCTTCAATCCCTTCGTCTTCGCCGGCCTGTGCACCTTCGTGGTCAGCATGGCCTCGCATCTGATCGTGCTGTCCAAGGTGCAGATCAGCTACGCCTACCCGTTCCTGAGCCTCGCCTATGTCGTGGTCGCGGCCTATGCCTATTTCGTCTTCCACGAGGATCTGAGCCCGAGCCGGCTCGCCGGCATCGGCTTCATCGTCATCGGCACTGTTTTCATCGCGCAAAGCTGAGGAAGATCATGGACCTGATCGTTCGCCTGTTCCTGCGCCTCGGCGCCTTCTGGACGCCGCGGCCCGCGCCCGTCCCGGTGCCGGTGCGCGCGCGCCGCCCGCAACGCTGACCGGAGCCCGGACATGAAGCACATCATCATCGGCGGCGACGGCTTCGTCGGCTCGCATCTGGCGGCCGATCTGGCGGCGATGGGCGAGAGCGTGCTCGTCGCCGACATCCACAAGAGCGGCCATGCCCATTATGCGAGCGTGCCCTTCCTCGCCGTCGACGTGACCAGGGCCGAGAGCGTCGAGAGCATCCCGCTCGCGCCGGAGGACGTGGTCTACAACCTCTCGGCCAAGATGCTCTCGCCGATCGTCACGCGGGCGGAACGCCACGACTTCTTCTGGCCGGTGAACTATCACGGCACGCAGAACATCCTGAGCTGGATGGAGAAGAACGGCGCCGACCGGCTCGTCCACTTCACCACCGACATGATCTACGGCCATTCGGTGAGCGTGCCGCAGGACGAGACCCATCCGGCGAAGCCTCTCGGCGAGTATGGCGAGAGCAAGCTCGCGACCGAGCGCCTGGCCGACGAGTACAGGGCCAAGGGCTTCAAGATCCCGATCTTCAGGCCGCGGCTGATCATCGGGCCGGGGCGGCTCGGCATCCTGGTCAAGCTGTTCAAGCTGATCGACCTCAACCTGCCGGTGCCGATGATCGGCGGCGGCAACAACCCCTACCAGTTCATCTCGGTCTTCGACTGCGCCAGCGCCTGCGTCGCGGCCTGGAAGGCGGATTTTCCGAACGAGGCCTATAATCTCGGCTCGGACGACCCGCCGCCGGTCAAGAAGCTGCTCGGCGACCTGATCAGGCATGCCGGCTCGAAATCGATCCTGCTGCCGACGCCGGCCGCGCTGGTCAAGCTGACGCTCGACGCGCTCGATGCGGTGAACATGCCGATCATGGACCCGGAGCAGTACAAGATCGCCGACGAGATCTGCATCCTCGACACCTCCAAGGCCAAGCGCGAGCTCGGCTGGCGGCCGCAATACCGCGACGAGGACATGCTGCTCGCCGCCTATACCGAATACCGCAAGGGCAAGGATGCCCTGAAACAGGCGCAGAGGAGCCTCGCCGCATGAGCATGCCCGCCTTGAACCGGGAGGATGCGCCCGTGAACGGATCCCGCCCGCAGCTCATCGGCGTCGAAGCCGCCAAGCAGCTCGACGCCGCGCAGGTGAAGGATCTCTTCGCCGCCCATATCAACCCCGGCCAGCTCCATTTCCTGAAGCTGCTCGGCTTCGACAAGATCCTCGTCGATCGCGCCGAGGGCATGCATTACGTCACCAGGGACGGCCGCAGGATCCTCGATTTCTTCGGCGGCTTCTGCTCGGTCGCCTTCGGCCACAACCATCCGCGCATCGTCGCGGCCCGGCAGAAGTTCCAGGACGAGAACCGCCACGAGATCTGCATGGCCTTCATGTCGCAATATGCGGCGGCGCTGGCGAAGAACCTCGCCACCATCGCGCCGGGCGATCTCGACATGGTCTTCCTGGGCTCGACCGGCTCGGAGGCGATGGAAGCCGCGCTCAAGGTCGCCGAGCAGGCGCAGGGGCCGGGCAAGTCGAAGATCCTGCACGCGGCGAATTCCTTCCACGGCAAGACCAAGGGCGTGCTCTCGGTCACGGATTCGACGCTCTACCAGTCGCAGTTCAAGCTGGTCGAGAACCGGGTCAAGGTGCCCTTCGGCGATATCGCCGCGGTCAGGCAGGCGCTGGAGAGCGATCCGTCGATCGGCATCGTGGTGATGGAGACGATCCAGGGCGGCGGCGGCATCGTCGAGGCGCCCGAGGGCTTCTGGCGCGAATTGCGCGCGCTCTGCGACAAGCATGGCGTGCTCTGGGTCGCCGACGAGGTGCAGTGCGGGCTCGGCCGCACCGGCCAGTTCTTCGCCTTCGAGCGCGACGGGGTGGTGCCGGACGTGACCGCGCTCGCCAAGGCGCTCGGCGGCTCGAAGGCGGCGATGGGCGCGATGATCGCCCGCCGCGAGGTCTATATGAAGGCCTATGGCAAGCCGAAGACGGCGCTGATCCACGCGCAGGCCACCTTCGGCGGCATGGGCGAGGCCTGCGTCTCGGCGATCGAGGCCCTCGAGGTCCTCTATGACGAGGACCTGATGGGCAATGCGAAGCGCCAGGGCGACTACCTGATCGCGCGGCTGAACGCGCTGCGCGCGAAATACCCGACGCTGCTGAAGGAGATCCGCGGGCGCGGGCTGATGATCGGCGTCGAGTTCCAGGACATCAGCGAGACCATGCCTTTCGGGCTGAAGCACATGGTCGCGCTGCTCGACGACAAGCTGAAGGGCTCGCTCTGCGGCTTCGTCGGGGCGCTTCTGCTGAAGGAGCACGACGTGCTCGTCGCCTTCACCGAATACAACCGCAACGTCATCCGGCTCGAGCCGCCGCTGATCGTGACGCGCGAGCAGTGCGACCAGTTCCTCGCCGCATTCGAGGATATCCTGTCGCGCGGCGTCGCGGGGATCGTCACCGGCTATCTGCGCAAGGTCGCGACCGCCAAGGGCTGAGCCTCGCGGTCATTGCGCGGAGCGCAGCGACGAGGCAATCCAGGGGCCGCAGGATTGAACGCCCGGCCCCCATGGATTGCTTCGCTGCGCTCGCAATGACGGTTCGGCGGTGCATGAACGAAAAAGAGGCCGGCTCGCGCCGGCCTTTTGAGTGAGGGGTCTCGAAACAGGGGTCGCTCGGGACAGCTCAGTAGTAGCCGCAGACGCGGCGGTAGCCGATGACGTTGCCCCAGCGGTCGAGCCGCTCGACCAGATCGCAGGAGCGGACCGGGGCGGCGTAGTAGCCGTAGCCATAGGCCGGGCGGGCCGCGCCGGCGATGAGCGCGCCGGCGGCGATCGCGCCGACCACGCCGGCGCCGACGCCCCAGCCGCGATGGCCGTGACCATAGCCGTAGCCCCAGCGCGGGCGGGCTTCGGCGCCCGAGGCCATCAGGGTCGCCGCCAGCGTCAGGGCAGCGAGGGTGGCGGTCGTCGCTTTGCGGAACGTCGTCATGATCGTCTTCCCGAGTTCGGCGAGAGCGAACCGTTCGCCCTCTACGACCGTTCGTCGCAGCGGGTGCGAAAAGGGTTCAAAGCGAATTCCGCTCGCGGCGGAAGGCGGGCCCGGCGGCACAGCGCTCAGCCGCCGCCGACGCGGCGCCAGAAATCCGAGGAGAAGCCCGGGTCGATATGGGCGGCGAAATCGCGCCATTGCGGGAAGGAGGCCCGGAAGGTCCGCGCCGACATGCGGGCGTCCTTGTAGGGGTTCACCCGGCCGCCGGCCTCGATCGCCAGCCGGTCCAGCTCGGTCAGCAGGGTCTCGGTGCGGGCGCCGCGGTTGGGGAAGTCGAGCGTCAGCGTGGCGCCCTCGAGCGGAAAGGACATCAGCCCGGGCGACGGCCTTGCGCCGAAGAGCTTGAGCACGGTCAGGAACGAGGCCTCGCCGGCGGAGAGCGTCCGGCGCAGCATCGCCTCGACGGTGCGGCGAGCCTCGGCCATCGGGATGGCGCATTGGAATTGCCGCAGGCCCTGCGGACCATAGGCGCGATTCCAGTCGCGGATGCGGTCGAGCGGGTAGAAGAACGGCCTGTAGGGCACGCGCCGCGGCGCGGGCACCCGCGGCTGGCTGTGGCGATAGGCCCAGTTGAAGGCGCGCATCGTCGCCCGGTTGATCAGCGGGAAGGGCGGCTGCAGCGGAAAGCGCAGGCCGCGCGCCGTCGCCGGCGGCAGGAAGCCGTGATCCGGCGCATGGTTGGCGCGAAAGAAGACGCCCCGGCCGAAATGCCGGCCGCTGGCGAGCGAGTCGACCCAGGCCACGGTGTAGTCATGCGTCGCGTCGGAGGCGGCCGCGAGCGCGAAGAAGCCGTCGAGATCGTCGAAATGCAGGACCTCCTGCTCCATCGCCGCCGAACGGATCGGCATGAGCTGGAGCGTCACCTGCGTCACCAGCCCGGTCAGGCCGAAGCCGCCGATCGTGGCGGCGAAGAGGCCGGGATTGATGTCGGGGGCGCAGAGCAGGGTCTGCCCGTCGGAGCGCATCAGCTCGAAGGCCCGGACATGGCAGCCGAAGCTGCCCGCGCGGTGATGGTTCTTGCCGTGCACGTCGTTGGCCAGCGCGCCGCCGATCGTCACGAAGGCGGTGCCCGGCGTGACCGGCGGAAACCAGCCGGCCGGCACTACCATGTTGAGCAGGCGGTCGAGCAGCAGGCCCGGACCGCAGGTGAGCAGTCCGGTTTCCCGGTCGAAGGCGCGGACCTCGTCGAGCGTCTGCGTGTCGATCAGGGTGCCGCCGCTGTTCAGGCAGGAATCGCCGTAGGAGCGGCCGTTGCCATAGGCGAGCGCCGGGCGGCGGTGACCGCCGGGCCGCGCGATCCAGTCCGGCGCCTCGACGATCTCGCTGTCGCGTGCCGCAAGTCCGCCCCAGGAGCGATAGGCGTCGAGCGGCGCCGTCATGGCAGGATCGTGGCCGCGACCATGATGACGACGACGACGAGGCCCATGAGCTGGCTGCGCCAGTCGCGGATCATGAACACCAGCGGATCGTCCGGCATGCCGCCGCGGCGGGCCATGAACCAGATGCGGGCCATCTGGTAGAGGACGATCGGGCAGAGCAGCCAGATCAGCTCCGGGTGGCGATAGAGCTGCTTGACGTTGGCGCTGTCGACATAGAGCGCCATGATCAGGGCGCAGGTGCAGCCCGAGGCCATGCCGAGCTGGGACAGCGCCTCGATGTCCTCCGCATGATAGCCGCGCCCCGCTTTCTTCAGGCCGGACCGGTCCTCGGTGATGCGCAATTCGGCGTAGCGCTTCACCAGGGCGAGGCTGAGGAACAGGAACATCGAGAAGGCCAGCAGCCAGGACGAGACCGGGATGGCCGCCGCGGCGTTGCCGACGAGGATGCGCAGCGTGTGCATCGCGGCGAGGCCGAGCACGTCGACCAGCAGCTTGCGCTTGAGAAAGAGCAGATAGGCCAGGGCCAGGAAGAGATAGGCCAGCAGCGCCAGCAAGTAGTGCCAGGGCTGCGGCACCAGCAGGACGGTCGAGAAGGCGGCGACGAGCAGCAGGGGCACCGCGGCATAGGCCTGGCCCGCCGTGATCTCGCCGGCGGCGAGCGGCCGCTTGCACTTGGTCGGGTGCCTGCGGTCGGCCTCGACATCCTTGATGTCGTTGAGCAGGTAGATCGCCGAGGCGATCAGGCTGAAGGCGACGAAGGCGACCAGGCCGAGCCAGAGGGCGTGCGGATCGAAGACATCGTGGTTGAGCAGGATCGGGACGAAAACCAGCCCGTTCTTGAGCCAGTGATGTGGCCGCATCGCCCTGATCAGTGCGGTGACGGACATGGTCGGGCCTCCCCCCAAGCGCTCCTGCGTCTCCACCCGCCCCGCGACGCGGGAGCGGGCGGCCGGGTTCCCGGCGCGAGGGTTGTGGCGGAAAACTCCTAAGCGGGGGTGCATGCCTCCCGCGCGCCGCCGCGAATCCGCCTTCATGCTTAACGGCAGGCTTCCGTCCGGGCGGAAGCCTGCCCTGGAGGCGCTCAGAGCTTCGCGGCGCTCGCGGCGGCGTCGATATTGGCGACGAGCTCCGCGTCGAGACCGAGCGAGCCGGCGAGGCCGGCGAGGAAGTCCTTCTCGGCGGCGGTGTCGGGATTGATGGCCAGCCGCGCCGCCGCATAGATCTGGGTGGCGAGTTCCGGCGTTTCGGCCGCGTCGGCGAGCTGGTCGATCGAGGCCGGCTTCGCCATCTCCTGCGCGAGCCAGTCATGCGCGTCGGCCTCGAGCCCGGCCTGCTTGAGCCCGCCGAGAATGGCCTGGCGTTCCTCGGCGTCGATCGTGCCGTCGGCCGCCGCCGCGGCGATCATGGCGCGGATGAAGACGAGCGCGGTGGCCTCGGTGGCGGCCTGCGGCTCGAAGCCGGTCCCGGCCGGGGCGGGCAGGATCGGCTGGTGGTTGCCGTCGAGCAGCGGCTTGCCGGCCTGATAGTTCTGATAGGCCTTGTAGGCGAGGCCGCCGATCAAGGCGAGGCCGCCGAGCTTGGCGGCGGAGGCGGCGACGGAGCGGCCCGTGCCGGTGCCGAAGACGAGCGCGCCGAGCCCGCCGAGGACGGCGGTGGCCAGCGCCGGGTTGCTGTCGAGGGCGCCCTTGGCCTGGGCGAGGAGATCGCCCGCCGTCAGCCCGCCGGTGACGCGGCCGAGCGCGTCGTTGGCGCCCTGTTGCGCGCCCGTCTGGCGCGCGGCCTCTCCGAGCCCCTGCGTCGCCTGGGTGAGGATCTGGCCGGCCACTCCGCCGAGCCCGCCCGAGCGCTGGACCTGCTCCGCCAGGCCGCCGAGGACGCTGCCGAGGCCGCCCTGCTGGCCGGCCTGCGCAGCGGCCTGGCTGCCGGCGCTCACCAGGGCGTCGAGCAGCGATTTGGCGTTGAACATATCGGTCCTCCTCAGAATGCCGCCGCGGACACGGCGCTTTCCCCGCCATGCCATGCGAGAACGGCACGACGAGGGCGCTGCCTGCATAGCGCCCGGCCGGAGCCAGCGGCAACGACGAAGCGCGGGCTCCTTCAGAGATGGTTTATGCCGGCGGCGGGGCCTGCTTCGCCGGCGTCGCGCGCATTTGCGTCAGGGCGAGAGCTTGCGCATCAGGAGCGGCGCCCCCACGGCCGGGTCCTTGCGCCACTGGCCGTTCTCGAAGACGAGCTCGACGCTGTGGCCGCGGCGGGCGACGAGGGCGAGGCGGCCGCCGGCATAGCGCCAGCCGACGGGGTCGAAGATGGTGAGCCCGGTATCCTGGCAGCCGCCGTCGAAGGCGGCCGGCGCCATCTGCCCCGGAGCCGTTCCGGCGGCCGGGGCCGAGAGCAGCAGGCGGCAGGCCTCGCGATCCTGCTGGCGCATCAACCGGTAGCGGCCCGGCAGCGCGTCCGGGGCCGGCGCCTGCGCCGGATCGACCGCGGTCGGCCGCCGGGCGGCCGCCGCGGTCGCGTCGGCGGGCTCCTGCGGCGCGCGCGCCGCGATGCGGGGATGCCCCTTTCCGGAAAGGCGGTAGGTCTTGCCGTCGCTGCCCGCGCCCTCCCAGCCGGTTTCGGCGGAGCCTGCCCGGAACTCGATCAGGACCTTTCCCTGCGCGTCGAGGAGGCGCGGCCGGCCCTCGGCGGAGAGCGTCCAGGCGGCGGCCGTGGCGAGGATGGGCAAGGCGCGCCGGCAGGTCGCCGGGAAGCGGAGCGCGCGGCGGTCGCCGCCGGCTTCGGCGCCGAGCGTGACGGTGCAGCTCCGCGGTGCGCCGGCCAGGGCGAGCTCCCAGGCGCCGAGCCAGGGCCGGACCGGGGCGGGAGCCGTGACGGCGCCGCGCGGCGGCACCGTCTGGGCGGCCGCCGGCAGGGCGCCGGCGGCGAGGAGCAGGAGCGGCAGGAACCGCCGGGTCAGGCCTTTTTCCATGGCGTTTCCGAGACGGGTGTCAGGGGGCCCTTGCCATCGAACCACGAAACCAGGTTGTCGACCAGCAACTGGCCCATCGCCTCGCGCGTATGGACCGAGGCCGAGCCGACATGGGGCAGCAGCACGGCATGCTCGATCGCGATCAGCTCGGCCGGCACGCGCGGCTCGTCCTCGAAGACGTCGAGGCCGGCGGAGAGGATGGTGCCGTCCTGCAGGGCCCTGATCAGCGCCTTCTCGTCGACCACCGTGCCGCGCCCGACATTGACCAGGATGCCGTTGCGGCCGAGCGCCTCGAGCACCTCGGCATTGATGATGTGACGGGTCGAGGCCCCGCCCGGCGCGACCGAGATCAGGACGTCGACATCGGCGGCCATCTCGACCAGCGAGGGGTAGTAGCGATAGGCGACGTCGTCCTGGCGCGAGCGGCCGTGATAGGAGACCGGCACGCCGAAGGCCTCGAGACGATGCGCGACCGCCTTGCCGATGCGGCCGAGGCCGACGATGCCGACCTTGCGCCCGCGCAGCGAGGTGGTCAGCGGATAGTTGCCCTTCAGCCACTTGCCCTCGCGCAGATAGCGGTCGACCTGCGGGAGCTGGCGGACCGTCGCGAGCAGCAGGCCGATGGCGAGGTCGGCGACCTCGTCGGTCAGCACGTCGGGGGTGTTGGTGACGACGAGGCCGCGCCGGCCGGCCTCGGCCGCGTCGACATGGTCGTAGCCGACGCCGAAGCTGGAGACGATCTCGAGCTTCGGCAGCGCGTCGAACAGCGCCGCGTCGACATGGCTGTGCCCGCCGCCGGCCGCGACGCCGCGCACGCGGCCCGAGACCTCGCGCAGCAGCGCGGCCGCGTCCGGGGCGTTCCAGAGCTCGTGAACGGTGAAGCGGGCCTTGAGCTGATCGGCGGCATAGGCCATCAGCGGGCCGGTCATGACGATCTCGGGGCGGTCGGAAGCTGTCATCTCGGGTCTGTCCATATCCGTGATTGCGATGATTCGGTCTTTGCGAATCGATTGAATTCAGGCGTTGCCGCAGAGGATAGCGCGGCAGCCCGTCCTTGAAACGGCCTGCCCCGCGGCAGCGGCGCTCTCATCATTTAGTATGCTTTATTCGGGCGATTTTGTCGGGCTCGACTTGGCCGACATTCACCGATGCGAGCGTCGTGTTCAAGCTGTCGATGACCAGCCCGGTCATGCGGACCGCGGCGAGGTCGCCGTCGCGGTCGATGATCGCGAGCAGGATGTTCTCATGGTCGGGGAGGGAGTCGGCGAAGGCCTCCTCCTCGCCCTTCTTCAGCACCATCGACCATTGCAGCGTGGCGATCACCGCGCTCGCCAGGCATTGCAGCGGCGCGTTCTGGGAGGCGGCGAAGATCGCCTCGTGGAAAGCGAGGTCGCCGCGCACGCAGGCGTCGGAATAGGGCGGGTTCTCGGTCATCGCGCGCAGGGCCGCCTCGATGCGCGCGATGTCGGCGGCGGTGCGGCGCTGCGCCGCCAGCCGCGCCACGCTGGGCTCGACGAAACGGCGCAACTCGAAGAGATCGCGAATGAATTTCTCGTTCGGGTCGGCCTCGAAATGCCAGGACAGCACGTCGGGGTCGAGCAGGTTCCAGCGCTCGCGCGGCGCGGCGCGGGTGCCGCTCTTCGGGCGCGCCTCGACGAGGCCCTTGGCGGTGAGGATCTTGACCGCCTCGCGAAAGGCGGTGCGCGAGACCGAGATGTCGGCGCGCAGGGCGTCCTCGTTCGGCAGCAGCTCCCCGGCGCCGATCTCGCCGCTGATGATCGCGACCGCCAGCTTCTGGGCGACCTGGCCGAAGAGGCGGTCCGCATTGAGGGTCGTCGGCCGCGAGAAATCGCGCACCCTGATGGATCGGCCCTTCCTCTCGCCCTGCGGCACCTGCGCGCTTCCCCGGTCGCTGACCCGGGGTGGCGCCTGCTTGACAGGCTTCCGGGTATCGTATGACTTTATCCCAGACGCACGAGGATACAACCGCCGGGATCGTGGCCTCGTCTGCATCAGTCGGTCACAAGAAGCCGATATCAGAACGGCATGCGCGCAGCTTTGGCGCGCATCCGGGGAACGGTCGCAGGGAGGATAAGGATGGCATCTGTCCAGATCGCCGATGTTCGCAAGGCCTATGGTTCGACGCAGGTCATTCACGGCGTCGACATCGACATCGACGACGGCGAGTTCGTGATCCTGGTCGGCCCGTCCGGTTGCGGGAAGTCGACGCTGCTGCGGATGATCGCGGGACTGGAGAACATCTCGGGCGGGGAGATCCGGATCGGGCCGAAGGTGGTGAACGACGTTCCGCCGAAGGAGCGCGACATCGCCATGGTGTTCCAGAACTACGCGCTCTATCCCCATATGACGGTGGCCGACAACATGGCCTTCTCGATGAAGCTCAGGAAGGCGCCGAAGAGCGAGATCGACGAGCGGGTCGGCAAGGCGGCGCAGATCCTCGGGCTGACCAATCTGCTGGAGCGCTATCCGCGCCAGCTCTCGGGCGGCCAGCGCCAGCGCGTGGCGATGGGCCGGGCGATCGTGCGCGATCCGCAGGTGTTCCTCTTCGACGAGCCCCTGTCCAATCTCGACGCCAAGCTGCGGGTGCAGATGCGCACCGAGATCAAGGAGCTGCACCAGCGGCTGAAGACGACGACGGTCTATGTCACGCACGACCAGATCGAGGCGATGACGATGGCCGACAAGATCGTGGTGATGCATGACGGCATCGTCGAGCAGATGGGGGCGCCGCTCGATCTCTACGACAATCCGGCGAACCTGTTCGTGGCGGCCTTCATCGGCTCGCCGTCGATGAACCTGCTGAAGGGGACGATCACGGCGGCGGGCTTCGAGGCGGAGAACCCGAAGGGCGGCGCGCCGCTGGTCTGGCCGATCGGCCAGCGTCCGGCGGGGAGCGAGGGCAAGGCCGCGGTCTACGGGATCCGGCCCGAGCATGTCCGGCTCGACCCGAACGGCATCCAGGCGGAGGTGGCGGTGATCGAGCCGACGGGCTCGGAAACGCAGGTGGTGGTGCGCTGCGGCGGCCAGGAGCTGACCTGCGTCTTCCGCGAGCGCATCACGGCCCAGCCCGGCGAGAGCATCGGCATCGCGCCCGATACCGGCGTGACCCATCTCTTCGACGCGGCCACCGGAAAGCGTCTCTGAACGGCGGCGCCCGCCGGCAAGAGGCTGCCGGCGGCGCCATATCTGCGGCGATGACCATGCGTGACGGGGGCCCGAAGCAGGCCCGCGCGGCTTTTACGGAGGAGATGGTGACCATGGGTATTTCCAGACGCGACGTATTGATCGGCGGTGCCGGGCTGGCCGCCGGGGCTGCCATGCCGCTCGCGCCGGCGTTCGCGCAGGCCAATATCGAGAAGGGCGCGACGCTGCGCGTGCTGCGCCCGACCAAGTTCGTCGAGCTCGACCAGCAGATCTTCGACGAGAACACCGCCGCCTTCACCAAGGCGACCGGCGTGCAGGTCAAGGTCGACTATGCCGGCTGGGAGGATCTGCGCCCGCAGACGGCGGTCACCGCCAATACCGGCGCCGGCCCCGATGTCGTCGTCGGCTGGGCCGACGATCCGCACATCTTCTCGGACAAGCTGATCGACCTGACCGACCTCGCCGAGGACCTCGGCAAGAACAATGGCGGCTGGTATCCGATCGCCGAGAAATACGGCAAGAAAGACAAGACCAACCAGTGGGTTTCGATCCCGATGGGCGCCTCCGGCGCGCCGGCCGTCTACCGCGAATCCCACGTCAAGGAAGCCGGGTTCGACAGCTTCCCGAAGGATCTCGACGGTTTCCTCAAGCTCTGCCGCAAGCTCAAGGAGCAGGGCCACCCGGCCGGCTTCGCGCTGGGCAACGCCGTTGGCGACGGCAACGCCTATTGCAACTGGCTCGTCTGGACCCATGGCGGCTACATGGTCGATGAGAACAACAAGGTCGCGATCAACTCGAAGGAGACGATCGAGGCGCTGAAATACGGCAAGGCGCTCTACGAGACCTTCATCCCGGGCACGCTGTCCTGGCTCGACATCAGCAACAACAAGGCGCTGACGGCCGGCGAAATCAGCGTCACCCAGAATGGCGTCTCGCTCTATTTCTCGATCAAGAACTCCAAGGACGAGAAGACGGCGGCGATCGGCAAGGACCTCAACCACGCCACCATGCCGATCGGCCCGCTCGGGCGGCCCTCGGAGCCGGCGCTGATCATCAACGCCATGGCGTTCAAGCACACCAAGTTCCCGAACGCTGCCAAGGCCTATCTCCGCTTCATGATGGAGCGCGAGAACTACGACAAGTGGCTGACCGGCAGCTCCGGCTACTGGGCGCAGCCGCTCAAGGGCTATGCCGACAGCAAGGTCTGGTCGAGCGATCCCAAGATCACGATCTATCGCGACACCTGGGAGCGCGCGCTCTGGAGCGGCTACAAGGGCTCGATCAACGAGGCGGCCGGCACGGTCAACGCCGAATATGTGACCGTGCAGATGGTGGCCTCCGTCTGCGCCGGCCAGGCCACGCCGGAGGAGGCCGCCGCCGAGGCCGAGCGCCGGGCCAAGCGCTACTACAAGAGCTGATGCCCGCCCGGCATTGACGCGGAAACATCCGGCCGCCGGCAGGTCCGGCGGCCGAACATTGCCGATCCGAACGCGAGGGCGCCATGGCCGTTGCTGCCGCCGAATCGCGAACCGTCCACAGCCTGCAGCAAAGCTGGCTGGTGCGTCTGTTCGACTATAAGCCTTTCCTGATCTTCCTCTGCCTGCTGCCCGCGGCCGGCTTCCTGCTGGTCTTCCTCAGCTATCCGCTGGGGCTCGGCATCTGGCTCGCCTTCACCGACACCCGCATCGGCCGGGTCGGGCATTTCATCGGCTTCGAGAATTTCGAGTCGCTCTGGTACGACCGGGTGTTCATCACCTCGGTCTGGAACACGCTGCTCTATACGGGGGTGGCGACGGCCGGGAAGTTCGCGCTCGGCCTGTGGCTGGCGCTGCTGCTCAACAACCATCTGCCCTTCAAGTCGCTGCTCCGGGCGATCATCCTGGTTCCCTGGATCGTGCCGACCGTGCTCTCCGCCATCGCCTTCTGGTGGATCTACGATCCGCAGTTCTCGATCATCTCCTATGTCCTCGTCGACGTGCTCGGCTGGCGCGATACCTACATCGACTTCCTCGGCCAGGCCTGGCCGGCGCGCTGGTCGCTGATCGCGGCCAATATCTGGCGCGGCATCCCCTTCGTCGCGATCAGCCTGCTCGCCGGTCTCCAGACGATCTCGCCCTCGCTCTACGAGGCGGCGATGCTGGACGGGGCCAATGCCTGGCAGCGCTTCCGGCACGTCACGCTGCCGATGCTGATGCCGATCCTGGCGGTGGTGCTGACCTTCTCGGTGCTGTTCACCTTCACCGATTTCCAGCTCGTCTACGCCATCACCCGCGGCGGGCCGGTCAATGCCACGCATCTGATGGCGACGCTCGCCTTCCAGCGCGGCATTCCCGGCGGCCAGCTCGGCGAGGGCGCGGCGATCGCGGTGGCGATGATCCCGTTCCTCGTGCTGGCGACGCTGTTCAGCTATTTCGGCCTGGCCCGGCGCAAGTGGCAGCAGGGGGAAGACAATGACTGATCAGACCCTGAGCCAGCGCCCGCATCTGACGGACAAGGAAAGCACCGGCGTCATCGACTGGTCGTCCGGCCCCCGGCGCTTCGTCACGCTCTATCTGCCGCTGTCGATCTTCGTCCTGGTGCTGCTGTTCCCGTTCTACTGGATGGCGATCACCGCGATCAAACCGAACGGGGAACTGCTCGACTACAAGAACAACAACCCGTTCTGGGTGAAGTCGCCGACGCTGGAGAACATCAACAAGCTGCTGTTCCAGACCGACTATCCGCAATGGCTTTGGACGACGATGATGGTCGCGGCAGTGGCGACGGCGCTGTCGCTCTTCGCCAGCGTGCTCGCGGCTTACGCGATCCAGCGCCTGAAGTTCAAGGGCTCGCAATATGTGGGGCTCGCGATCTATCTCGCCTATCTGGTGCCGCCCTCGATCCTGTTCATCCCGCTGGCGACGCTGATCTTCCAGCTCGGGCTGTTCGACTCGCCGCTGGCGCTGATCCTGACCTATCCGACCTTCCTGATCCCGTTCTGCACCTGGCTCCTGATCGGCTATTTCAAGTCGATCCCCTACGAGCTCGAGGAATGCGCGATGATGGACGGGGCGACGCGGCTGCAGACCCTGTGGCGCATCACCCTGCCGCTGGCCATGCCGGGGCTGATCTCGGCCGGCATCTTCGCCTTCACCCTGTCCTGGAACGAGTTCATCTATGCGCTCGCCTTCATCCAGTCGGCCGAGAAGAAGACGGTGCCGGTCGCGGTGCTGACCCAGCTCGTCGAGGGCGACGTCTACCATTGGGGCTCGCTGATGGCGGGCGCGCTGCTGGGCTCGATCCCGGTGGCGATCCTCTACTCCTTCTTCGTCGACTACTACGTCGCCTCGCTGACGGGCGCGGTGAAGGAGTGACGCCGCAGCGGCGGCGCCGGCTTCTCGGCGCCGTCTGCCTGCACTTCCGGCGTGCCGCGCCGCGGGCCCGGCACGCGTTCCTGCGAAAGCCGCCGACAGATGCCTGACCGTCCGATCTCCACCATCGCCTTCATCGGCCTCGGCGCGATGGGCGCGCCGATGGCCGGGAACCTTGTCAGGCGGCAGTTCCGCGTCACCGGCTTCGACATGCGCGAGGCCGCGCGCGAGGCGCTCGTGGCGGCAGGGGGCGCGGCCGCCGCCAGCGCGGCCGAGGCGGCGGCCGGCGCCGATGCCCTGCTGCTGATGGTGGTCAACGCGGCGCAGGCGCGTGCCGTGCTGTTCGAGGCCGGGGCGCTCGCGGCTTTGGCGCCCGGCGCGACGGTGATCCTGATGGCGACCTGCCCGCCGGACGAGGCCGAGGCCATCGCCGCCGAGGTGACGCGGACGGGGCGGCATTTCGTCGATGCGCCGGTCTCCGGCGGCGTCAACGGCGCGCGCGGCGGGACGCTGACCATCATGGTCGGCGCGCCGGCCGTGAGCTTCGCGCGGGCGAAGCCGGTGCTCGACGCGCTCGGCGACAAGGTCTTCCATGTCGGCGAGAAGCCGGGGCAGGGTGCGACGGTGAAGACCGTCAACCAGCTCCTGGCCGGCGTCCATATCGCGGTGGCCGCCGAGGCGCTGTCGCTGGCCGAGAAGGCCGGCATCGACGGGCGCCTGCTGTTCGAGATCATGGGCGGCTCGGCCGCCTCGTCCTGGATGCTGAAGGATCGCGGGCCGCGCATGCAGGAGCCGGACCCGGCGGTGGCCAGCGCCGTCGACATCTTCGTCAAGGATCTCGGCATCGTGCTCGATGCCGGGCGGGCCGCCAGGGCGGCCCTGCCGCTGGCGGCGGCGGCGCATCAGATGTTCCTCGCCGCCTCGGGATTGGGCCATGGCGCGCGCGACGATTCCCAGGTGGTGCGCGCCTATCGCGCCCTCAACGCCAGGCCCGCGAACGATGCCTAGCGGGTCAGCGGGGCGGGCAGGTCGTCCCGCGCAGCACCAGTTCGGGCGTCAGCAGCAGCCGCTTCTGCGGCGCGGCCGGCTCGGCGATGCGCTGGAGCAGGAACTCGGCCGATTTCGCGCCCATCCGGTTCTGGAAATTGTGGATGGTGGTCAGCGCCGGATACCATTGCGCCGCCTCCTTGACGTCGTCGCAGCCGATCAGCGCGAAGTCGGTGCCGGCCTCGCGCCCGCGATGGCGCAGGCCGAGCATGGCGCCGAAGGCGGCGAGGTCGTTCATGCAGACGGCCGCGGTCGGCGGCTCGGCCGCGTCGAGCACCTGCTGGATGCCCTTGAGCCCGTTCTCGCGCGTGCCGTAGGAGAAATAGATCAGCGCCGGGTCGATCGGCAGGCCGTGCCGGGCCAGCGCCTCGCGATAGGCATGGTAGCGGTTGCGCCCGGTCGAGATGCCCTCATTGGCGCAGAGGAAGGCGATGCGCCGGTGGCCGAGCCCGATCAGGTGCTCCATCGCCTGCAGGATGCCGTGGCGGTCGTCGGAGCCGACGAAGTCGAGGCCGAGCTCGGGAATCTCGCGCGAGAGCTGGACGATGGGGATGCCGGTCGCCACGAGATGGCGCAGGCTCTCGGCCGTGCTGCCGCCGGCCGGGCAGAGGATCATGCCGTCGGGCCTGTATTCGGCCAGCGAGTTCAGCACGCGCTCCTGCCGCTGCAGATCCTCGGCATAGGTGCCGAGCAGCAGCGAGCGGCCGAAATCGGCGATGGTCGCCTCGATCGCCGAGAGAAGCTCGGCGAAATAGGGGTTGGTGATGTCGTGGAAGCCGACGCCGATGATGTTGGTGCGGTCGGTGCGCAGGGCGGCGGCGCTGCGGTTGTAGCTGTAGCCCATTTCCCGCGCGATCTCGCGCACCCTCTGGCGCGTCGCCTCCGCCACCAGCGGGGAATCGCGCAGGGCCAGCGAAACCGTCGCGGTCGAGACGGACAGGCGGTCGGCGATGATCTGAAGGGTGACGCGGCTGCGGCCGACGGCAGACGCCGAACTGGGCGGGGACGAGTCGCCGGCGGTCATCGCCGGTCCGTATCGAGGGCGAGCGTCGTCATGCGTCCTGAAGCCATCCGTGCCGGAGAGAACTCTCCCATTGGCATAGTCATACAGACAAGCTGGAGAATATGAAAATGAGCGCTGCCAGGGAATCGATCGGCTTCATCGGCGTCGGATTCATGGGCCAGGGCATGGCCGCCAATCTCGTCGCGAAAGGCTTTCCGCTGACGGTGATGGGGCACCGCAACCGCAAGCCGGTCGAGGAGCTGGTCGCGGCCGGCGCCGTCGAGGCCAGGACCCCGGCCGATCTGGCGCGGCGCTCCAGCATCATCTTCCTCTGCGTCACCGGCTCGGCGCAGGTCGAGGAGGTGCTGAAGGGCGAGAACGGCATCGTCGCCGGAGCGCGGCCGGGCACGGTCGTCGTCGACTGCTCGACCTCGGACCCGACCGTCACCGTCCGGCTCGCGGCGGAGCTCGAGGAGGCGGGGCTGCACCTCGCCGACGCGCCGCTCGGCGGCACGCCGGCGCAAGCCGCGCTGGGCCAGCTCTCGGCGATGATCGGCGCCTCGCCCGAGGTGTTCGCGCGGATCAGGCCGGCCTGCGAGGCCTGGGCGCAGAAGATCGTGCATCTCGGCCCGGTCGGCGACGGCCACAAGATGAAGCTGATCAACAACTTCCTGTCGATGGGCTATGCGGCGATCTATGCCGAGGCGCTGACGCTGGGCCAGAAGATCGGCATCACGCCGCAGACCTTCGACAGCGTCATCCGCGGCAGCCGGATGGATTGCGGCTTCTACCAGACCTTCATGCAATACGTGCTGGAACGCGACCGCGACGCGCACAAGTTCACGCTCGTCAACGCGCTCAAGGACGTGCGCTATCTGGAAGGCGTCGCCAATGCCGCCGGCGTCGCCAACCCGATCGGCAACGCGGTGAAGAACAGCTACGCCACCGCCGTCGCCAGCGGCCGGGGCGGGGACTATGTGCCGATGATCTCGGACTGGATCGCCGGGCTCAACGGCGTCTCGCTGGCCGGGAAGGGCTGATCCCTCCCGACGCGCCGGGCGGCGGCAGGGCGGGCCGGCCGCCATCCGCGCGGACGGGCGCCACTCGCCCGCTCCGGCCGCGGAGAGGATCATGCAGGGCCTGTGGAAGGCGGGGGCGGTCGCTCGCATTTTAAGGATTCCCGACGTCCTTTCTTAAGCGGATGCGCCGTTTCAAGGGCTGTCTCGCGATTTGGCAGACGGTTTGAAGATGGATGCATTGGACGAGGCCGGTCTCGATCTCGAGCTGAGCGAATTCGGCAAGCGGCTGGATTCGCTGCTGATCTCGCGCGGCTGGCCGCGGCGACGGCGGGCGGCCGCCCGCAGCGATTTCGAGCTCTTCGTCCAGCGCAGCGGCCCCGATCTGGTGCGGCTGGCGCTCGACGTCACCGTTCCCGAAAGCGTTGCCCGGCAGATCATGGCGCTCGTGCTGGAGCACGGCCTGGCGGCCCCCGAGGCGGGCGGCAAGGAAACCCGGCGCGATCGCCCCTGAGAGGCGGCGCCGGCCTGGAGGCCACGCCGGCTTTCCCTGACCGGCCCGCGCGGATTGGCGCGCTTATTGATCCTCTCGGCCGAACGCCGCGAGGAACGCGCCGAAATGAAACAATCCGGTTCGGATCGGAGCCATCGGCAGCCCTGGGGGAGATGCGGCGCGCGCCGCGGAGCCCGGAGGTCTGCGCGATGAAGCGGCTCCACCGGCTGTCCCAGGCGATGCGCCGGGCGACGTCGAAGCGCGAGCAGGCCCGGCGCCGCAAGGAAAGGGAAGGGCGCTTTCCGAAGCCGAAGCTCGTGCCGAAGGAGGAGATTGCGGGCAGCGGCGGCGACGAGGAGCGGAAGACCTCGGCGCCCGTTCCGGCCCGGCTCGCCGGCGTGCCGCGGGCGGGCGAAGGCTCCGTCCTGCCGTTTCAAGGCCCGGCGTGAGGCCGCCTTGCGTCCGGCGATCGTTTCCGGGATGGGTAGGCGATCCCCGAGGGTGGTGGGCCGCTGCACGAAATTCCGGTGAAGCGATGGAAGGTCCGGAGCAGGCTCTCGCTCAACTCCTTGAGACATGACGGCGCGGCCATGTCGCGAGCCGCCGCGGCCTACTGGTTGGAGGACGGCATTCCCGCGGTCGAGCAGGTACGGCTGCAGGGAAGCGTCGTGGCCTGAGGACGAGTTCCGAAGGCTGGCGCCGAGAGGCAGGGCATAATGGTGTCGGCGCCGCTTGATTCCTGCATGGCCTTCGCAACGCTGGCCCCATGCTCCGGCAAACCACAGGATGAGCGGGTCCCGAAACCTGCCGATGGCGTCGACCGTCTTTGGCCCGCGCTCGATGCGGGTCGCCGGAGGCTCGCGCGCGAATGCCGCCTCTGCCATTCAAGAGGGGAAGGTCCGGCCGTCGCCGTGCTAGGTTCGGCCCGAATCGATTTTCGGGCCCATCGTTCAGAGACAAGATTCCCGCATGTTTATCTTCAGATCATGGATGGTGGCGGCGCTGGGGATCGTGATGTCGGCCTCCGTATCGACGGCGCAGAAGGCTCCCGAGCGCATCTTCCTCAATGCCGAGATCTTCACTGCCGACGAGGCCCGGCCTTCGGCCGAAGCGTTTGCCGTCAGCGAGGGGCGCATCCTCGCGATCGGGTCTCGCGCCGATATCCTGGCCAGGAGAACGCCCGCCACCGAGATCGTCGACCTGGCCGGAAGGCGGGTGCTGCCGGGCCTGATCGATGCGCATTCCCACGCGATTTTCGGGGGGCTCGCCGCCTTGGCGCCCAATCTTGAGGACGCCGAGATCACGAAGGACGAGCTGAAGCGCCGCGTGCGATCCTGGGCTGCGGAGGAGCGCCGGGACGGGAATGCCCCCCTGGTCGTCTTCGGCGTGAATTCTGGCACATGGGATGATCCCGCCGCCCTGGCCGCGCTGTTCGATTCGGGCGAATGGGCCGCCCGGCCGCTGCTGCTGATGGGGTCGGACTATCACACCGCCTGGGCCAACGGCGCCATGCTCGCCAGGGCGGGGATCGACCGGCGGTATGTCCTGGCCCTGCCCGAAGCGCGCAGGCATATGGTGGGGGCGAGGGAGGACGGTGAGCCGAACGGCATCCTCGTCGATGCCGGGCTCGATCTGGTCAGCGTGCATCTCCCGAAACCCGACGAGAAGACCCTGCTCGAAGCCGGCAGGATCGCGGTGAAGACGAATAACGGCTATGGCATCACCGCCTGGATGGACGCGGCGGCCAATGCCGGCCCCGGCGAGGCGCTGTTCTCCCGGCCGCCAGGGAGCCTCGGCACCGGCGTGCTCCCGGCCTACCGCGCGCTGGCCGGCGCGAATGCGCTGACCGCGCATGTCGCGGCGCTGCTGGTGGCGAGTCCGCAGGGCGATGCCGCCGACCTCGACCGTCTGGAAAGCGTGCGGCGGGCGTTCCTCGGCATCCCGAACCTCACACTCCCCGGCATCAAGATATTCGCCGATGGCGTGCTGGAATATCCGGCGCAAAGCGCGGCGCTGCTGGGGCATTACACCAATTCGGGGAAACAGGGAGAAATGCTCCTGGAGCGGCAGGTTCTGCGCGGACTGGTGGACGCCGCCGACGCACGGGGCTGGCTGGTCCATATCCACGCGCTGGGCGACCGTGCGGTGCGGGAATCCCTGGATGCCTTCGCGGCGGCGCGAGGCCGGCGCGACAGCGGGGTGCGTCATTCGATCACCCATCTCCAGCTCGTCGATCCCGGGGATTATCCGCGATTTGCGCAGCTCGGCGTCATCGCCGTCATGCAATTGCACTGGGCGCAGATGGACAATTACCTGACCGAGCTGGTGAAGCCCTATATCGGCGAGACCGAATTCAGGGGCCAGTATCCCGCCAGATCCCTGCAGCGCAGCGGCGCGGTGATCGCGGGAGCCAGCGACTGGCCGATCTCGACGGCCAATCCCTGGGAGGCCATGCATCACGCCATGACGCGCAGCGGGCCGGACGGAGGACTGAACGAGGCGGAACGCATGGACCGCACCGACATGCTGCTGGCCTATACGCGCCATGCGGCGCAGGCGATCGGCCTGGAGCGGGAGATCGGCACCCTGGCCGAAGGCAAGCGGGCCGACTTCATCGTCGTGGATCGCGACGTGCTCGCCGTCGATGTCGAGGCTTTGCAGAACACGAAAGTGCTGGAGACCTTCTTTGGAGGCGAAAAGGTCTACAGCGCCGAATGAAGGCTTGTTTTCTGTGTTCCATCCGCGCCCCATGGCCTTTCCGGAAACCCGCGTTCCGCTTTCTGGGCCGATGCACCAGCAATGAGATAGATCATACTCTTCGCTAAGGTCTAAACTCAACGGATTGATTGTGATTCACTTGGGTCATGGGGAGGAGAGTTCCATGAGCCGGCTGTTCTGGTTGACGAGCAGTGGTCGAAGATCGAGCCGTTGCTGCCGCATTATGGCAGCCCGCCTCGGGTCGATGACCGGCGTATCCTGAGCGGGATCGTGCATGTGCTTCGGTGCGGCTGCCGCTGGTGCGATTGCCCGGCGGAGTACGGCCCCTCTACGACAGTCTACAACCGCTTCAATTGCTGGTCCCGGAAGGGCATCTGGCAGAGCATCTACGCCGCTCGCGCAGGCCCGAGAGCGAGGTGTCGACGACGAGCGCCAGGCACTCGCGCGTGTAGTCGTCGACGATGGCGAGCACCCTGAAGCGGCGACCGTCCGAGATTGTATTGGACAGAAAATCAAGGCTCCAGTGTGCGTTGGCCCGGATCAGGCACCTTCACCGCAGAACAACTGGAGATAACGGTTCTGTAACCGCTGTTTTTCAGGCCACGGCCTTGAGCGGCTGGGTCGCGTAGGCCCAGGGCAGCAGGTCGTCGATCTGGCTCTGGGGCTGGCTGGCGACGATGCGGGCGATGACGTTGGCGAGGTAGGCTTGCGGGTCGACGGCGTTGAGCTTGCAGGTCTCCACCAGCGAGGCGATGACGGCCCAGTGCTCGCCGCCTCCGTCGGAGCCGGCGAAGAGCGCGTTCTTGCGATTGAGGGCGATCGGCCGGATGGCGCGCTCGACCACATTGGAGTCGATCTCGACGCGGCCGTCGTCGAGGAAGCGGGTGAGACCCTGCCAGCGCGAGAGGGCATAGCGGATGGCCTCGGCGAGCTTGCTCTTCTGGCTGACGAGGCCGAGCTTCTCCTTGAGCCACGGCTCCAGTGCCGCGACGATGGGGCGGCTCCTGGCCTGCCGGGCAGCGCGACGTTCCTCGGCCGAGCAGCCGCGGATTTCGGCCTCGACCTGGTAAAGCGCCGCGATGCGCGCGAGCGCTTCCGTGGCGATCGGCGCCGGGCCGGATTGGGCGAGTTCGTAGAACTTGCGCCGGACGTGGCTCCAGCAGAACGCCAGGCTCACCGCATTGCGCTCGGCCAGGACCTTGTAACCCGCGTAGCCATCGACCTGCAGCGTGCCCGCGAAGCCCTGAAGATGCCGGATCGGCTGCTCGGCCTTGCGGTCGGGAGCATAGAGATAGGCCGCGCCAGGCGGATCCGATCCACCCCAGGGCCTGTCGTCGCGGGCATAGGCGAAGAGCTGGCCGGTCTTGGTCCGGCCGCGACCCGGGTCGAGCACCGGCGCCGTGGTCTCATCGGCGAAGAGCTTGTCCGACGCCTTCAGGCGCTCGAACAGCCGCGCATGCACGGGCCGCAGCAGGAAGGCGGCCTTGCCGACCCAGTCGGCCAAGGTCGAGCGATCCAGGTTCACGCCCTGCCGGGCATAGATCTGGGCCTGCCGGTAAAGCGGCAGGTGATCAGCGTATTTCGCGACGAGGACATGGGCGACGGTGGCCTCTGTCGGGATGCCGCCCTCAACGAGCCGGGCGGGCGCCGGCGCCTGCACCACAACCTCCTCGCAGGCCCGGCAGGCGTATTTCGGTCGACGCGTCACGACCACGCGGAACTGAGCCGGCACGATGTCGAGGCGTTCGGACACATCCTCGCCGATGGCATGCAGCGTGCCCCGGCAGCAGGGGCAGGTTTTGTCCTCGATATCGACGACCTGCTCGAGGCGCGGCAGGTGTGCCGGCAACGAGCCCCGGTTGATGCGCCGCTTCCTGGCCCGCTCGGCCCGTTTGGCAGGATCGGCTGCCTCCTCGCCGGCAAAGCCCTCGGCCTCGATCTGCTCGGCCTCCTCGAGCCCCAGAAACTGATCGATCGGCAGGCTCTCGGCCCTGCGGCCGAAGCGGTGGCACTGTAACTCCTTGATGATCTGGCGGAGCCGCTCATTTTCGGCGCGCTCCGCCGCGAGCATCGCCCGAAGCGTGATCGGATCGTTGATCTGAGGTTCGGCCGCGTCGCTCACAAAGCCGATTCAATCATGGATTACAGTGGCTTGCCAGCGCAGGTCCGATCAACTTGCGGCGATTGGAACGCGCGTCTGGCGCCGCTCATGCACGCGGCGCCAGTCCAGACCCTCCAGCAAGGCCTGAAGCTGGGCAGCCGTCAGCCGCACGACACCGTCGGCGATGGCAGGCCACTGGAACTTGCCATCCTCCAGCCTCTTGGAGAACAGGCAGACGCCGGTTCCATCGAAGTAGACCAGCTTGATCCGGTCGGCGCGCCGCGCCCGGAACACATAGACCGTGCCGGAGAACGGATCGGCGCCCATGCTCTCGCGAACCAACGCCGCCAGGCCCTCAGCACCCTTGCGGAAGTCGACCGGCTTCGTCGCCACCATGACGCGGACTGCGCCGGTCGGGCCGATCACAAGCCGGCCTTCAACGCACCCAGCACCGCGGCGATCATGGCCGGCGAGGCCCCGTTCTCGATCGTCACCTTCACACCGGCGACGTCGATCTCGATCGCCGCCGCGCGCCGATGGTGTCGACTGCGCCGCTTTCGGCGCGGCGATGCTGCCGGCGGCTCCGCGGCGAGAACCGGTTCGGGAGCGACGACCGCCGGCACGAAGGCCGGCAGCGCCTGTGCGGCCTTGCGCGCCTCCCGGCGCTAAGTGAACAACTGCTGCGGCGTCAGGCCATGCCGACGCGCCACCTCAGAGACGACCGCTCCGGGAACCAGCGTCTCTTCAAGAATCTGTGCCCGGTCATCGGCACTCCACCGCCGTCGACCTATCGCCCCGGTGATCACCTCGAAGCGGCGCACCTCGCCCTCAAGCTCAAGTCTGTGGTCAAGCCTAGACACAAAACGATCCTCCAAATCAGGATCGTCAGAGTGCGCGCTCAACCCGCGGCGAAGAAGGTGGGGTCGGAACAGCGGTTACACGGTTCTCGACCCAGCGCTCGCACAAAGCCTCATCGGACAGGTCGTGCATGTGCTTCAGGATCGCGAAACCGGCCATCAATCGTGTCGCAAAGGCAGCCGGCCGGGATCGTCGTCATAAACCGTGCCGAAGCTCTTCCAGGAAATTCCAGTCGATCTGGCGCGACAGCTTGGCCAGAGGATGATCCAGATCGAAGATCTGGGTCGAGCCGGGCCTTGAACAGATCGGTCTGCCCGCTCTCGCGACGCTCCTTCGGCGCATCGATCCTCCGCCCGTGCTGCGTTCCAGCGATGGAACCACGACCGCATCCCGAAAGCAATTTGCCGGGAATTCGTAGGTTAACCCTCCAAGTCCGGGGAGAACGAATATTGAAATACCTCAAAAAATTCGACGCCATATCAGGATCTTAAGCGTTCTTTACGTTGGACTCGATATCAACGTAACAGCGGAATCTTAATATGGCTTGGCCGCGACGCGTCCACAAATACCGTATTGACTGAGACCCTCTTGCATAGAGCCTCGCCTTCCGGCTCCCCAGTATTCGAATTGACGTCGAACTTCGGGAAATTGCTCGACGAGATATCAAGCCGGATGCGGTGTCCCGGCAGGAAAAGATTGGCTGTCGGGTTCAAGGTTACGGTTATCTTCACGATCTCGCCGGGCTCCCGGAAACGGGGGTTGGCGGGATCTTCCGCATAGCGCAAGCGCAGGATGCCGTCGGTCAGCAGCATCGCGTATCCATGCGGGTAGTCGGCTGTTGGAGGATGAACATCGATGAGCTTGGCGGCAAAATCTGTATCCGGCCCGTCGGTTGCAACCCAAAGCGTGGCCTCAATGGGCCCGACGATCTGTATGGATTCCGTAAGCTGTTCCGTTTGGAAAACCAGCACGTCCGGCCTTGCGGCGAGGGGCAGATAGGGCGCGCGGCTTCCGAAGAACTTTGGCGCTTCGACCTGGTCAAACGTTCCGCCGGGGATCAGCGGCTCTCGCGTCAATGCATGCCCGATCGTCGGTACGGGATGCGATGGGTCGAAATTATAGCGAAGCGGCCGGGCGTCCGCAGCTGGCGCATCGGGGGAAAGCCGGCCATCCGCGTGCAGGTGGTAGTCCGTTACTTTGCTCTCGGGCGGCGGCCAGTTTTCCAGCGCGAGCCAGCGCCCACCATGATCGAGGTGACCAGCAGGGGTGCGCCGCCCGGTGCCTCCGCCCATCACGAACACGCTGACGGGAGGGACATCGGCTGCCGTGCCCTTGATCACGTGATCGAAGAAGCGAAGACGCACCGCCCGCCATTCGCCCAGCCAGGACTCGATCGTCGCATCGGGGCCGAAATCGACGTCTCCGAATACTCTCGAACTCCGGTCGCCATGTGTCCAGGGGCCGAGAATCAGGCGTTGCGGACCACGGCCTGCGTCCCGTAGGCCCGCATAGTTATTGGCGGCACCATAGGGATAAACGTCGAACCAGGACGACATGTGAAGGCAGGCGGCGCCGCTGTATCCGGCATGCGAGCCTTCTGTCCAGATGCCGTTCTGCCTCCAGTAGTCGTCGAAGGTTCCATGCCGCCACTGGCTGAAGATATAGCGTTCATAGGCAGGGTGGTGGCGTAGCGGCGAGTGCCCTTCCTTCCACGGGAACCGCGTGAACCACTCGGCCATGTCTTCCGCTTCGAGCGCGGCTTTCATCACCGGATCACGCGTCGCCTCCGGGGACAGGATCGCCTGCTGATGCGCCCAGGTGAGCTGCTTCAACTCAAATGCGCCGAAAGTGCGGATTCCACCACGCCAGGCGTTGAAGAAGCCGCCGGAATCCAGCGCCTGCGCGACGACGCCGGGCGCGTCGAGCGCTCCGAGGGCCAACTGGGTCTGGCAGCCGTAGGAATGACCCATGGTACAGATGCGGCCGTCGCACCAATCTTGTTCCAGCAGCCAGGCGCAGGTATCGTAGCCGTCCCGCCCCTCGGACAGGTATTTGACGAACTCACCCTCGGAGCCGTAGCGTCCTCTACAATCCTGATAGACTACGGCATAGCCGTGGGCGACGAAATAGGCTGCGAGTTCGGCGCGCGTCGCCGCTCGTGGTTCGCTGGCCGTGCGTTCGCTTCGGCTCACGACATTGCGCCCATACGGCGTGCGTTCGAGAATGACTGGGAAGGGACCTTGCCCATCGGGGCGATAAACGTCCGTTGCGAGCTTTACACCGTCCCGAGCCGTCACCTTGAACGTAGTTGGAATCATCACCGTATTCTCTCGGCTGAAGGAGATTGGACGAGGCCGCCTCAAGGCAGCACTGCCTCGATGAGGAAAGGTTCGCGCCGCGAGAGGGCTTCGCGAAACAGCTTCGTGAATTCGGACATGTTCGTGGCGCGCCCGCCTTCGACGCCCATCCCACGCGCTATAGACACCCAGTCCAGCGACGGGTTATCGAGATGCAACATGCGCTGGGCGTTCTGACCGTAGTGATCGACGCCTACATTGCGCATTTCGTTCTGCAGAATCGCGTAGGTCCGATTGGAGAAGACGACTGTGACGATATCCAGTTTCTCGCGGGCCTGGGTCCACAGGCCCTGAACCGTATACATGCCGCTTCCATCGGCTTGCATCGCAATGACCTTGCGGTCTGGACAGGCGACCGCGGCACCGACTGCCATCGGAAAACCGATTCCGATGGCACCGCCCGTGACCTGGAGGTAGTCATGCGGAGCCGCTTCCTCCGAGAATGCGAAGAAGCTACGTCCAGAGGTCACGGCCTCGTCGCAGACGATGGCGTTTTCCGGCAGCATCTGCGAGATGGCCAGAGTGATCGCCTCGCCCGAAAATTCGTGAGGCGCGCCGTCCGGAGTCGCCCGCCCCTTGGTCGGCTTGATCTTTGCGGGCGCGCCGACCTCGTCGGCCAACTGGGCTAGGGCATTGAGGAGATCATCTCCCTGCGCAGCGAGTTCAACGATCTCGCAGTTGGGGTCCAGAAGGCGGGAAGGCTTGCCGGGATAGGCAAAAAAGCTGACCGGCTCCGGCGCGCCCAGGAGCACCAGAGTTTCGACATCGCGCAGGACTTCCATCGCCGCATCGGGAGCATGGGGCACCCGCGTCACCGGAACGCGACCTCGGCCCCGCTCGACCCGCGCATTGGCGGTGGGAACCAACACGCGAACACCGAACCCTTGTGTCAACCGGTCCGCGATCGCCAGGCCTTCGGCCCGAGTAGCGCGCCCGGCCAGGAGCACCGCGACCTGGCGACCCCCGCGAATAGCCGTGGCTGCAGCGCGCAGAGCTGACGGATTGACGCGACCGGGGCGAGGGACCTCGGCCCGTAGGGCGGGGACGTTGTCAACCTCGTCCCATGCCGCGTTGGCCGGCAGGATCAGGGTCGCGATACCCGGCATCGTCACCGCGGCCTGATAGGCCTGCTTGGTGGCGTTCGCCACGTCATTGGCGCTGCGAATACGATGGACCCATTGCGACATCGGTCGCGCCAGGCTGTCGATGTCGCTGGTGAGTGCGGAATCATATTTCAGGTGATAGGTCGCATGGTCGCCAACGATGTTGATCATCGGCGTAAAAGCCCGGCGCGCATTGTGAAGATTTGCCAGGCCGTTGCCGAGGCCGGGGCCGAGATGCAGCAACGTGGCGGCCGGCTTGTCGGCCATGCGCGCATAGCCATCGGCGGCACCGGTGACGACCCCTTCGAAAAGGCCGAGCACGCAACGCATCCGGGGCTTTGCATCAAGCGCCGCAACGAAATGCATTTCGGAGGTGCCCGGATTTGCAAAACAGACGTCGACGTCGTTCGCGAGTAGCGATTCACATAGGATATTTGCGCCGTTCATCTGTCAGACCCTTTGAAATAACTAGGCAAAAGACCGAGTTCGGGAATGGGCGGAGCTCAGCCCCGCTCAATCGTCAGTCACTCTCCGATGTCAGATCGACCGGGCGAAATCGAGCGAGGGGGCTGCGCGACCCAGTTCGATTTCTCGCACGCGCTTGAGGAGCGCCGCGTTGATGGGAGCTTCGACGCCATGGCTCGCCGCTTCCTGCACGACCATGCCGTTGATATGCTCGATTTCGGAGCGTCGCCCCTTCGCGAGGTCCTGCGCCATTGAAGGACGTGCGGTGTATTCCATCCGCGATGCGATGCCGAGAACCACCTCTTCGGCTCGTTTGAAGGCGCCGTTCCCGGAGGCCGCGCCCTCGGCCTCGCGCCAGGCCTCAATCCACAATTCCGGCGCCTCGCCGTTGATCGGCTCGAGCGGATATCCGATCGCCTGCCCGACATGCGCGGTTTCCCCGGCAACCCGGATCGACAGGCGGCGGGTCGAGGGTTCCTCGATATAGGAGCGGGTGGACAGGCCCGAAACGGAAGCGACGGCGTTGGACATGGCGTTTTGCACCAGCTTCGACCAGCGTTCGCCCCAAAGCGCCGGGGTAATTTTGGTAGAATCGACCTCGGACAACATCTCCGCGATCATCTTCGCCCGAGGCGTGATGCGGCCATGCGGTTCTCCGACGCGGAACACTTCGAATCCTGCGCCGCCCTTGGCGATGGCACGACGGATAAAGCCCGGTTGGATCAGTTCCACGACGATCTTGTTCGCGATGCCGCCCAATACGCATGGCCAGCCCAGGACTTCCGCGACAGTCGGTTCGTTGATCGAATTCTGCATCACCACGACCACGGCGCCGGGTGCCAGGACGTCGCGCAATAGCATTGAGGCCCAGGCCGTGTCGTAGGATTTCAGCGAGATGAATACGATGTCGACCAGACGCTCGCACCGTAGCGACTGCAATTCGCCAAGATGAAGCGCTCGCACCGGGGTCGTAAAGCACTCCTCTGGGGAGGTGCCCTGCAGGCGCAGGCCGTCACGCCGCATCGCCTCAACATGCTCGACCCACGGGTCGGCCAGAATAACGTCGCGACCACTGCGAGAAAGATATGCTCCAATATACCCGCCTACTGCACCCGCGCCGATAATAAGAATTCGCGGCTGTTCGCTCCGAATATTCATGTCATTCTCTACCGTTGGGAATTACTTTGCTAAATTTTATTGACGCGCCTGACTTCAATTCAGATCGGACGGATGCGTCCTGCACACCAGTCCGCGCGGATGACGTAGCCAGCTATAGCGCGAAGATGCGCAAAACCGAGCCAAGAAAGAAGCGATAATTGGTGCACATCTGATCGCGGATCGGAAAGACCCGCCTACCGAAGGACCTCGCAAGCGAGGTCTTTCCTCGAAGAGATCATGTGTTTCATATTTGTCGATTTACTTTGTGTCCTTGGGCTGAGGAAGTGCCGGTGCAAACTTGGCCGCAGCCTAGTCTCCTAGCGACGCCAACTCAGACAGCGAGGACATAATGGATATTCTCATTCTCCAGGGTGACGGTATCGGCCCCGAGATATCGAAGGTGACCGCGGGCTGCCTTGCCTCTCTGAATTCGACACACAAGCTCGGCCTCAACTTCATCCATGAGGATATCGGCTTCGCCAGCCTTGCACATTCCGGCTCGACCTTTCCCGACAAGGTGCTCGATGCAGCGCGCGCCGCGGCCGGTGTCATCCTGGGACCCATCGGAAGCGCCGAATACCCGCCTGTCGAAAAGGGGGGCGTCAATCCCTCCTCGGCGCTTCGCATCAAGCTCGATCTGTTCGCGAATATCCGTCCAAGCGCCGTTCGACCGGGCTGCGGCGCGCTTGCCAAAGCGATGGACCTCATCATCGTTCGCGAGAATACTGAGGGTTTTTATTCGGACCGCAACATGGCCGTCGGAGTAGGGGAGTTCGCGCCGACCGATGATGTCGCGCTCTCGGTACGCAAGATCACGCGCAAGGGCTGCCGCCGTATTGCAGAAGTGGCTTTCGAGCTGGCTTCGCGTCGCAAGAAGCAGATCTCGATAGTCCATAAGGCCAACGTGTTGAAGTTGACCGACGGCTGGTTCATCGAGGAAGTCAACAAGGTTGCCAAGAGCTACTCTAACGTCAGAGTGAACGACTTCCATATTGATGCGATGGCCTCGATGCTCGTGCGACAGCCCGAGGATTTCGACGTTGTCGTCACCACCAATATGTATGGCGACATCCTGTCCAATATTGCCTCCGAAATGAGCGGAAGCCTCGGCTTCGCCTCTTCCCTGAATGCAGGCGACCACTATGCCGTGGCGCAAACGGCACATGGCTCAGCGCCGCACATCGCCGGCACGGACAAGGCCAACCCCTGCGGTCTCATGATGTCAGCGGCAATGCTCCTGGAGTGGCTGGGCAAGAAGCACCAGCGCCAGGATCTCGAAATGGCGGGGCAGGCGTTCGCGCGGGCCATCGACGGTACGATCGCCGATGGCGTCCGCACCTTCGATGTCGGCGGCACCACGGGAACGCGCGCGTTCGGTCAGGTCATCCTCGAGCGGCTGAAAGCCTGATCGAGTCTTCGCCAGCGAGAGGAGATAGCTTTGCTGAACGACGTCGAGCGCCGGATCGTCAATGAGATCACCATCGACGAGCCTTGGGCGCTCGTCGAGACCTTTGCCCAACTTCGTCGGGAGAAACCCCACGAAGTCAACCGGGGCATGGATTGTCTGATTGACCGACTGGCTCGTCTGGGCGTGCCGGCGACCACCTATGTGCCGGAAATCTATCTGAGCCAGCCCGGGCGAGCTCATGTGAAACTCGACGGGCAATTCTTGCGCGCCAAGCCTGTCGCGTTCAGTGCCGACGCTCGTGCCGGCGTGACAGGCCGGTTGCGGCCGTGGCCGACCACCGACGCTCAGGACTGCATCGTCGTCGGGAAGGGGCTGCCCACGCCCGAATTGGTGAATGAGGCGCAACGGGCCGGCGCCCGGGCTGTGATCGCGGCCAATCCCGGTGCCGATATCCACTGGGGGACATGCTCGGACGTCTGGGGCTCCCCTGGTCTCGCCGATCTGGAAAGACGCACGCGTATTCCGGTGGTCGGGGTCAACCGGCCCGACGGGGAGCGTCTTTTGACCGCCGCGGACGCTGGAACGATGGTCGAACTCGTATCGGAGATCGACGATGGCTGGTTCCCTCAGAAGATTGTCGTCGTCGATATTCGCGGCTCGCAAGAGCCCGAGAAATTTGTGCTGCTGCACGGCCATCTCGACAGTTGGGACGTAGGCGTCGGCGACAATGCTGTGGGCAATGCGGCCCTGCTGGAAATTGCCCGGATCCTCTACCTGCACCAAGACAGTCTGCGCCGGAGCGTTCGTATCGCCTGGTGGCCCGGGCATTCGGCCGGACGCTATGCCGGGTCGACTTGGTATGCCGACAGGTTTGCGCTCGAAATCGAGGAGCATTGCGTCGCCCAAATCAATTGCGACAGTCCTGGCTGCCGCTGGGCCACCGACTACCTCAACATTGCCTGCATGCCGGAGGCCGTGCCCTTCCTGGCCGAGATCATCAAGGACATGACCGCGCAGACCATGCAGGCGCGGCGCCCCGCACGGGCTGGAGACCTCTCGTTCAACAATATCGGTGTGACCAGCTATTTCACCGTCTCCTCGACGATGAGTCCAGAGATCAGGGCGGAGAAGGGCTACTATCCTGTTGGCGGCTGCGGCGGCAATATCGCGTGGCACACCGAGAACGACACGATCGAAATCGCGGATCGTGACAATCTGCTGCGCGATATGAAGGTTTATGCGCTGGCGGTTCTCCGTACCGCCAATTCCGCGCTGCTTCCTTTCGATTGGCGGTTGGCGGCCCGGGAGTTTCTCCAGACGCTCGCGCTTTATCAGCAGAGTTGCGGAGCGCTCTTCGACCTAGCTCCGGCAACCTCGGCGGCCCAGGCGCTCTTGCAACGGCTGGAAGAACTCTACGCCGCGTTCCAAGCGCAGACGATACCCCTTGATCGTGCCAATGCGATGGTGACGATGCTCGGGCGCATTCTGATACCGCTGAATTTCACCTCCGTACCGCGCTTCCTGCACGATCCTGCGGTGACGATTCCGCCGCTGCCTTACGTCGCGATTGCCGGTGTGATCGCCACGCTCCCCGCGGAAAAAATCCACTTCGCCCAGCAGGATCTGATGCGCGGCTGCAATCGCCTGGTGGCAGCCCTCGGCCAGGCCGGCGCGGAGATTACGCGCTGTCTTGCGCAGCGGCCCGCGGTACTCCCGCCTAACGGAGACTGAGGCGCGCTGGTTCAGGTATCGTCCAATCTTCCCTCATCCCGTAAACGCTCCAGAATCCAGGTCTGGAACTGCTTAACGAGGGTGAGGTTGAGATTTCGCTCCGGAATGATCAGATAGTATCCGGATTTGCTGCGGTACGTAGTGTCGAGGACGACGACAAGCCGTCCATCGGTAATTTCCTCTTCAATCAGGAAATCGGGCATCAAGGCAATGCCGAGCCCCGACACAGCGGCCTGGGCAAGCATGGCGAAATGATCGAAGCGTGGGCCTCGCCGAGGATGTGCGAGGGCGATGCCCTGGTGTTCGCTCCATTCCAGCCATTCATCCGGACGCGTGCTCCGCTGCAATCGCGTGAGATTGTTGAGATCTCCGAGATTGGTGACCGGATGCTGAGCGAGATAGCCGGGGCTCGCCACGAGCGTCAGATTCTCGTGCATGAGAAACTGCGCCGTCGCGCCTGCGACATCGGGCGAGCCGTAGTGAATGGCGACGTCAAACTCGGCCCTGAAAAAAAACGGAACCAGATGCGTGGTGAAATTGACCTGAAGGTCCGCATGGCGGCTGACGAAGTCGCTCAACCGCGGAATCAACCAGCGAACGGAAAACGCCGGAAGTGACGATATGGTGATCTCGCCACCGTCTTGACTGGACGAGATGATGCGATTGGTCGCCTCGTGCAGGTCGTCCAGAATGCGCGAAACATCCTTGAAATAGCGCTTTCCGATATCGGTCAGGACCACTCGCTGCCGGATACGCTCGAAGAGCGCCACGCCGACTGCATCCTCCAGTTGGCGGATCTGCTTGCTGACCGCGCTTTGCGTCAGCGACAGCTCCGCAGCCGCGCGCCTGAAGCTGCCATGACGTGCAGCCGAAGCGAATGTAAGCAGCGAACGCAATGATGGATTGAGGCTTCGCCGGATGAACAAATTTCTCGTACCTTCTCAAGGGCCAGGGAGATTGCTCGCGAGCAATCGATATTCGTTTGGCCAGGCCGGTTGAAATTCAGAAGGGTTCCAATCGGTACGTCTCTAGAGCATTTTCGAGCGATGTGGACACCGGTTCGCGTGAAGAAAGTGCAATAAAATAGAGACCTGGTGCAATTTCACAATTCTACGAATTGCGGAATTGCTCTCAGGCGGGCCTCATGTTGCCGAGGGCCGAGTGGGGTTGGTACCGGTTGTAATCTTCCTTTTCCATGCGGTGATGGCGCTGCGGGCCTCGACGAGCGTCGAGAACAGCGTGTCGTTGAGGCACTCGTCCCGGAAGCGTCCGTTGATGGGGGACAGCCCCTGCCCCGGCATCGGCGTGCCATAGTGGCCGCAGTGTTGGTCCACTTTGAGCAAGAGGACATCGCCAAGCAGATCTTTCTGGTCCACGCGGCAAATGCCGAGGGGCGTCGGGTCGCGCAGGTGCGCCTTCGTCGCGCTCAGGTGCTCGATTACTTCCGCGAGCTCTCGCCTTGCCGCGTCGGCATGGAGGGTTGTGCAACGGCGCACCACCGGGCACGCGAGCTGATCGCGCTCGGGCACGAGGTTAAGCTGATGCCGCCCGCGTACGCCCCATGTGAAGCGCAACAAAACCGACGCAGCCGATGCGGGGGCGATCGCCGAGGCTTTCATACAGCACTTGGTTTGTTTCTGGTGATTGCGGTGCCCGTTCGGGCAAAGGAAGCGGAGCCTGCGCGAATCCTCCTCGCGCCAGGGAAGAAGCCCAACCGCCCTGTGACGGCCCTCACTTTCGCAGAAGGCGGGTTGCCTGGAACGCTATCGCCCTTTGGTCTGCCGGATGCGCCGCAGAGCAGCCCCTTTTTTAACAGGCTGGCAGCAGCGCTGTTGCCCCTCGGGTGCGCAGCATCAACGTGAAACGGGGGCACTTCCCCAGCCAGTCCGGCGAAGATGCGGTCGAACACACCCATCACGGTCTCTCCCGGAATAGCACATCCCAAGTACAACCAGCAGGCGCTGAGTCCAGGGCTTGCTTGGTTTTCACGGACCCACGGGGGTATCCCGGACAAGCTGCGCAGCAGCGTCGATCCGCGACCCATCATAGAGCTCCGGAGCCCTCTGATAGATCCCGGGGCAAGCCCGGGATGACGAACTGGTTCCCGTCAAATCAGTAGATTTAGGTCTTATTCGCCATGAAGCGCTCACAGACCGCCTTCGCCTCACGTAACGCATAGGCGACTCGATTGCGGGCACGCACCGCGCTGACAACTGAAAAGCAGGCCTCGTCTGAATTGACCTGTGTCTTGGACAAGGCACGCAGTGGTTGCAATGCCGGCCAGGCCGGCTGGCTGAGCGCGGGGTCGTGGCCGAAGCGATCCCCGGTCGAACTCTCGACCGGCACGAGTGAACGGGAGATCGCCATGAGCGCGCGGTTCAACCGTTCTGCCTGGACGGCATCGGCGTCGGCCGCATGCGCCATCATCGTCGAGATCGCCTCACGCAACCGCGCGGTTTCCTCGATCAGTGCGTCGACTGGACAATCCTCCGCCAGACGAGGGGCGATCGCGCCGAGTTCGGTGGCGAGATCGTCGAGATGGGTGCCGTAGTCGAAGGGCAGCACCGGATCGGTGAGGAGACGCCAGACGGTCCGCAAGTAGATGCGCGTATCGCGGGCGAGAATGGCCTCGTCGATGTTGTCGAGCGTATCACCGGGCGTGTGCCACCACCAGCCGAGATGAAGATGGTGTCCCTGATGTCCTTCTGGCCGCGGCTGATGGCTGAGGCTGCCGAACATCGTAGGGACGCCGATTCCCCAGAAAGATTGGTCGCCCTGCCGGCCGACGCGACGGCCGGCGAAGCTCTGCCCCGTTTCAGCGGCGATGATGTCGGATGCGAATTGGCGCAGCTCCGGTGCCGCTCCGGTATTGGAGACGATCGTTGCGCCGCGTCCCCCGGTCGAGTCGATATTGACGTGAAGCGCGCAGCGCCGCTCGAGTTCCGCCCAATTCTGATCGGCGTACCAGGTCGAGCCCGAGTATCGCCCGTGCGAATGTCCCGACCAAAAGCACAACCGAATTCCTCGGCGCCAGCTATCGGAGTGCTGGGCGCAGATACGCGCGACTTCGAGCATGGTGGCGTTTGCGCCACCATTGTCCATCACGCCATAGTGCCAGGTGTCGACATGGGCGGCGAATAGGACGAACGGATCGGCGGCGCCGTTGGGGCCGTCGAGATCGGCGACGAGGATCGGCGTCTGCCGCCAGCCTGTATCCACCTGGGCATGCAACGTCGCCGAGACCCGCTCGCCCCGGCTGAGCCGGTCACGCAACTCCGCGCCATCGGCGCGCGAAATCGTCGTGATGACGGTGCTGGGCAATCGGTCCAGCGTTTCCACCGAGGGGCTGCCCCAGATCGGCGATACGCACATCTCGTGCAGATAATCGTCCGGGGTAATATGAATCTGACCGATTGCCCCGGCGCGCGAGGCCAGATAGGCCGCCTGAGGCACAGCCATGCCGTCTATGAGGAGGATGCGTCCCTTGAGATCGCGGCCCTCGATATCGGCGGGACCGCATTCGCCGACATAGATGACATCCCCGTTCGTGCCGCCCTGGGCGGAAGGCCGCGCGTGCGAATGCGTGATACAGGCAATGATCCTGCCGTCGATCTCGATCGAGGCATCGCCGGGCAAACTGATATAGGCATCATGGAGAATCGTCTGTGTTCGAAATCCGTAGCTCGTAAGCTTCTTGTCGATATATCGAAATGCCTTTTCTTCTTCGGGGGTCCCAGACAGTTTTATCCACCGGGCGAACTCTCGCATATGCGACATCAGTTCGACGGTTCTGACTTCGCTAGCAAGCCTGTCGATCAATAAATTCTTCATTATACCCTCGATTGCCACGGAAACGGTGCTCAGCGAAGAGTTTCCATCAGCCGCAGGAGAAGGCGGCAACGCGGCACCAGGGACGATATGTAGAGGCGTTCCTGGCTCGTATGAGCACCTACGCCGTCAACGCCCAATCCGTCGAGCGTCGGAGCGGAGGCCGCCGTGAAGTTGCCGTCGCTGGCGCCGCTGGTGGCGAGATCCTCCAGCGCGAAGCCGATCTGTGCCGCAAGCCGGCAGGCATGGTCAAAGAGGCTCTCGATCCCCGGACTCTTGATGTAGGGTGGGCGATTGAGCCCGCCCGTCACCGTGAGCGTGACATCGGGATCATGCGCCATCAGACCAAGCGCTTTGGCGATCATCTCGTCGGCAAGTTCCGGCGTGGGGAGGCGCATGTCGATTTCGGCATGGGCTTCGGCCGGCACAATATTGGCGCGCGTGCCGCCGGCCACGACGCCGACATTCACCGTGACACCCGATGCATAGTCGGTCAGGGCGTTGAGCGCTAGGATTTGCCGGGCGAGCTCGCTGACGGCGCTGCGCCCATCCTGATGCCCGGTGCCCGAATGGGCCGGGCGGCCCTTGATATGAAGCTTGAAGAGAGCCGTTCCCTTCCGGGCCGTAACGACTTTTCCGCCCTGCCGGGCGGGCTCCGTCACCAGGACGAATTTTGCGCGTGCCGCCTCGGCTTCGATCAGGGCGCGGGAGGTGGGACTGCCGACCTCCTCATCTGACACAAAGAGCTGGCGTATCGGTAAAGGCGTCGGCGATTGCTGCGCTACGAGGTGGCGGAGCGCCGTGAAGCCCAGAAACGCGCCGCCCTTCATATCCGCTATGCCGGGGCCATAGGCAAAGTCGCCCTCGACGCGGAACGGCAGCGCGCCGTCAAGTGCTCCGACCGGATGCACCGTATCCAAATGGCTGAGAACCAGAACCCCCGGACCGGATCCTGCCTGCGGCGTGGCAACCAGCAGGTGATCGCCATAGCCGTCCCTGCCCGGAAAGCGCTGCACGGCGAGCTTCGCTGCCAGCGCATCCTGCTCGACGAGATCGACCATGCGGTTTACCGCCGCTGCATCCGTCGACGGGCTTTCGCACTCGACCCAGCGACGAATGCCGGCAAGCAGGGTGGCAGTGTCAAAAATCTCCCTGCCACCCGCGGCACCGCATGCCGCCGTCATTTCAGGCCCCACCTGACACGGAGAGAACCTGACCAGTAATGAAGCTGGAAAGATCCGATGCAAAGAAGATGACGCCGTTCGAGATGTCTTCGGCGGAGCCGAACCGGCGAAGCGAGACGGAACGCAGGAAGGCGTCCCGATACTCCTGGCTGTAATTCGCCCAGCGCTCTTTTTGTCCCTCGCTCATGAGCACCAGGCCGGGCGCCACGCTGTTGACCGTGATGCCGAAAGGGCCAAGCTCGACCGCAAGCTGGCGCGTCAGCCCGATGAGCGCGTGCTTGGCTGAACAATAGGCCTGCACGCCCGTCAGCGAGGGCTTGAATCCGGCGCCGGAGCTGATGTTGATGATTCGGCCCTTGCCGGCCGCTTTCATGCCGGCGCTCACAGCGCGGCACATTGCAAAGGCGCCGTTAAGATTGACGTCGATGATGCGATCCCATTCCTCATCGGGCACAGTCTCGATCGGCCGGGCCGGCAAGCCGAGCGCACCACCCGCATTGTTGATGAGAACGTCGATCGGACCACCCGTGGTCTCCTCGATTTCCTTGACCCAGGCGGCCGCCGCCGCGCGGTCGGTGAGGTCGAGCGTTTTCGTGGTGATGTTCGGGCTGCGGATGTCTTCGAGACCGGCAGCGTTGATGTCGCTCGCGAAAACACGTGCCCCGAGTTGCTCCAAGGCCTGGGACAAAGGCCGGCCGAAGCCACCGCCGGCGCCGGTGACGATGATCGCGCGGCCGCTGAAATCGATCTTCATCTGCGTCCTCTATCTCTGATTGGAGTTGAATCAGCTTGGAATGGCTCGGGCTAGCGCTTGCTTTTAGGGTCGAGAATGTCGCGGAGAGCGTCACCCAGAAGATTGAAAGCGAGCACGGTGATGAAGATGGCCAATCCCGGAAAGATCGAGAGAAGCGGGGCCGTGGTTACGTATCGTTGCGCCTCGTAGAGCATCGCGCCCCATTCCGGCGTCGGCGGCTGGGCACCGAGGCCGAGGAAGCTCAGGACGGCGGCCCCGAGAATCGCCTCTCCCAGGCTTAAGGTGCAGTAGACCGAAATGGGTCCGATGATATTCGGCAGCAAATCCTTGAACATGATGCGCGTGCTGGACGAACCGATGCAGCGCGACGCTTCGATGAATGGCAGTTGCATGGTCGCCAGAGTCTGGGCGCGGGCCAGGCGCGCGAAGCGGGGAATGCGCACGATGCCGATTGCGATGATGCCGTTCTGCAGCGAGGGTCCCAGCACCGCGGCGATCAACACTGCCAGCAGAATGTAGGGAAGCGCCATCATGATATCCATCAGGCGCATGATCAGCGCATCGATGCGGCCTCCGTAGAAGCCCGCCACCATGCCCAGCGCGACGCCGAAGACGAGCGCTATACTGACTGCTTCCAGGCCGATCTGCAGCGAGATGCGCGCTCCCAGAATGACCCGGCTGAAAACGTCCCTGCCGAGTTGGTCGACCCCCATTGGGTGGCTGATAGTGGGGCCGGAAAGCACCGTGTCGGTGAAATCATCGGCAGCATAAGGCGCCAGCAGCGGGGCGAAAATCGCGACGAAGAGAAGAAGGCCGACCACCACCAGCCCAAACACGGCCGTCTTGCTTTCGGTCAGCAGCGCGAGCTTCTCGCGCCATGCCGGGTGCGGCGTGTCCGTGGAGTTCGCTTGAGTCATGAATGCATACCTTCGGCCGCTCGCAGGGATCAGCTACGAATACGTGGGTCGACCAGACCATAGAGAAGATCGACAGCTAGATTGACGAAGACAATCAGAGCCGCATAAACAACGATCACGCCCTGGACTACGGGATAGTCGTTCGAGTTGATCGCCTGCATCATGTGTCGGCCCAAGCCCGGCCAGGCGAACACCGTTTCGGTCACGATCGAACCAGCCAGATAGACGTTGATCTCGAGACCGATGATCGTCACGACCGGGATCATGGCGTTGCGCATCACATGGCGCCAAACAACCGCTCTGTAGGAGAGGCCCCGGGCGAGCCCGGCATTGACGTAGTCCTCGTTGATGACTTCCAGGACACTGGCGCGGGTGCTGCGGGCGATCAGCGCCGCCGGGCCGAGCGTCAGCGTCAGCGCGGGCAACACCATATGCCTCAGTATATCCTTCACTGCGAGCAGGTTGCCGCTCAAAATCGCGTCGAGCAGCGGGAAGCCAGTAATCGCCGAGATGCGCGTATCGAAGGACAGCATCCCGCCTGTCGGGAAGATATCGAGGAAGACGCTGAAGAGGACGATCAGCATCGTGCCGGCCCAGAAAACCGGCAAGGACACTCCCGACAAGGTCGCGACCATCACGACGGCATCAAACAGCTTGCCGCGCTTGACGGCCGCGAGGGTGCCGACGACGATGCCGATGACGGCCCCCAGGAAGATTGCGACAAGCGCCAATTCGGTCGTTGCCTGGAGCCTCTGAAGAACCGTCGAAAGGACCGGTTCCTGGGTCAGAAGGCTTTGTCCGAAATCTCCGTGCAACGCGCGCTCGGCCCAGGCCAGATACTGGACGTGGACCGGCCGGTCCAGCCCGAGCTCCCGCCGCAGAGCCTCGGCCTGTTCGGGCGAGCCGCCGTCGGTTCCCATCATTACCTCAACCGGATCCCCCGGTATGGCGCGGATGAAAGCGAACACGATGATCGAGAGTGCGACGAGCACGATGGCGCTGCTCAGAAGGCGCCCGACAAGAACGCTAACGATCCGGTTCATGACGACACCCCCACCGCATCGGTCGCGCGCGCGTGCTCCTGATTTCCATAGAGATGGCAGCTCACCTGCGTATCGCCGCGGCGAGCCAATGCCGGCCGGACAGTTTCGCAGATCGTCCCGATTTTTTCGGGACAGCGGGTATGGAACGGGCAACCGGTCGGGACGTTGACGCTGGACGGAATCTCTCCCTCGAGGTCGATGCGTTGAACGCGCCGCTGCGGATCCGGGCTCGGTGTTGCCGCGAGCAATGCCCTGGTATAGGGGTGCTTTGGGTTTGAGAAAATTTCGGAGGTCGGACCGGTCTCGACCACTCGCCCCAGATACATCACCGCGAGGCGGTCGCTGAGGAAGCCCAGGAGGTTCAGGTCATGCGTGATGAAAATACAGCCGAGATCGAGTTCGCGGCGTAGTTCCTGAATCAGTTCAACCACGCGGGCCTGGACCGAGACGTCCAATGCCGATGTCGGTTCGTCGAGAATGAGGAATTCCGGACGGATGATCAATGCGCGGGCGATTGCAATGCGCTGACGCTGACCGCCAGAAAATTCGTGCGGGAATCTGTCGTAGTGATGTGCGCCCAGCCCGACGCGCTCCAACATCGCAATGACACGGCCGCGCCGCTCGGCGGGCGCACCCTTGCCGTGCACTATAAGGGAATCGGCGATGATGTCGCCGACGCGGCGACGTGGATTGAGAGAGGTGAAAGGATCCTGAAAGACCATCTGGACCCGCTCGCGCAATTCGAGCAGCGGATACCAGTCGAGTGGTTGTCCGTCGAGAAGAACGCTGCCCTCATTGGCCTGGATCAGCTTCAGTAGCAGCCGCGCCAGGGTGCTTTTTCCGCAGCCGGACTCTCCGGCTATCCCGAGCATTTCTCCACGCCGGACGCTCAGAGACACGCCCGCCAGCGCTTGTACCTGGCGCCTGGGGCCCCAAGGCCGGACACTGTTCCCGCGCAGCTTGAAGCTCAGCGATACATCGCGCGCCTCAAGGACCCCCTTCGCTTCCGCGGGGACTGCCGACACCATTTGCTTCATGGTTCAGATTCCCCGCTCGGTAGAGGAAGTGGGCGTGGTCGGTCGGTAGCAGGCCACGCGATGGCCATGATCCACCTCCTCCAGCGCCGGAGCGGCTTGCATACAACTCGCGATGGCTCGGTCGCAGCGGTTAGCGAACCGGCAGCCTCTCGGCGGCGAAATCAGATCGGGCACAGAGCCTGGAATGGATATGAGAGCATCGTGCCCTGGGATTGGAAGGGCCTTGAGCAAGCGTTCGGTATACGGATGCGCGGGCTGGCGGAACAACGTCTCCGCCCGCGCGATCTCGACGATTTGTCCGGCATACATCACGGCGACACGGTCGCAATTCTCCGCCGCGACCCCCAGGTCGTGAGTGATGAGAATAAGCGATGAACCCGTTTTCTCGCGGACGTCGCGGAGAAGCCGGAGAATCTGGGACTGGATCGAGACGTCGAGTGCGGAGGTCGGCTCATCGGCGATGACGAGCCGCGCCCCGCCCACGATTGCCATGCCGATCATGGCGCGTTGCGCCATTCCACCGCTGAGCTCGAATGAATAGGACGACATGAGGCGCTCGGCATCAGCCAACCCCACCGATTTCAGCGTCGCAATCGAGAGTTCGCGTGCTTCCCGGGCCTTGATGCCACGCCCGAGCATGGCCGCTTCCATCACTTGGCTCCCGACGGTTGCGGTGGGGTCGAGCGCGCGCCGTGCCTCCTGGAAAACGAAAGCGATCTGCCGGCCGCGCATATGGCGCATTTCGGCTGGCGATAGCGTCAGAAGGTTACGCCCCTCGAAACGGATCTCGCCTGCTTCGATCCGGCCGGGATGGGGCACAAGCCCCATGATGGCCCGGGCCGTGATGCTCTTTCCGCATCCTGTCTCTCCGACGATCCCTAGGCACGCGTCACCGGCAGCTTGCGCAGCAGATAGGGGAAGACCGCGTGCCCCGGAGCCCGCTTCGAGGTCCTCGGCCTGCGATAGAGCGCCTCGATCCCCATGCGCCGCATCAGCGTGGCAACATGCAGGCGCCCCGCGACATGTCCCTCGGCATTGAGAAGGCCCTGCAACATCCGGCTGCCGGCGAAGGGATATTCCAAGTGCAGGGCGTCGATCCGGCGCATCAGGGCCAGATCGGCAGCCGGAACCGCGCGGGGCAGATAGTAGACGCTGCCCCGGCTGATCCCCAGAACCTTCGCCTGCCGGCTGAGCGGCAGATCGTGCTGACGGTCGATCATCGCTTTGCGCTCAGAAGACCGGCCGTCCCGAGCGCGCCGGACAAAAAATCATTCTCCAGCGTCAGCTCCCCGATCTTCGCGTGCAGCGTCTTCACGTCGACTGCCGGAGCCGGCGCTGGGCCTTCGCCTCGCCGTCGAACACGCCCGCAGCCCCGTCGAGAAGCTGATTGCGCCATTGCGTGATCTGGTTCGGATGCACGTCGAATTGCTGTGCCAGCTCGACGATCGTCTTCTCGCCCCTGACCGCTGCAAGGGCCACCTTCGCCTTGAAGGCCGGCGTGTGGTTCCGCCACGGTCGTTTCGCCATGGTCTCTCCTGTCGCGGCCATCATGCCGCCTTCAGGCAGAAACTCCACTTATCCGACCTGTCCAGTTTTCCCGAGCCAGCTCTGACATGATTGTATCGACGGACCCATGATGCTTTGCATAATCATCATCAAACCGTCTACGCGCATACCTCTCGCCGTATTGTTCGGTGAGATAGCTGTCTAGAATATCAACAACTTCACTTACCTGAAGATGTGCATCAGGACCCGTCCTATGCCCGGCGCCCTCTGTAAGCCCCAGACGAGCCATGAGAGCCTTTGCGCCCTCGCGAGCCTTAGGTGTCGTTAGGCCCATGTCCTGAGCCGCTGTCGTCCTCAGGGAGGCCCAATAGGCGTCATCCTGAGAGGCGAGCTTCGCGACCTTCTTCAGCGCTTCCCGCTCATCGGTGGTTTTCAAGCTCCCGACACGAAACCGACTCTTGCCGTAGTGGTTCCTAATGTCGTTCGGAATGCGTCGATAGTAGTAGAATCGACCGGACGAGCGGCGCTGAAGATAGCTTGCGGACACCTTGAGGAACCCGAGGTTCAGGATGATTCTCGACACTGCGTATTACCTCGTGTATCATCACGAGAGCCGTCAGTGAATACCTAAGTGATTGTCTTGCAAGGGAAAAAGGCGTTTAGCCTTGGTGCCCCTGGCCGGGATCGAACCAGCACTCCTTGCGGAACTCGATTTTGAGCGGCCCAAAGGACGATATTCTAAACACCGCCGATTGCAAGTAAAAGCGCGAAAACCTACTACGATCAATGATTTAGCTTGACCATCGTAGGCTTCAAACTTCTCCATACTTGCCGGCAATAGCCGGGAATCGTGCTCCTAGACACCCTCGCGCGACTCCTACGACTAACGTGTTTGGAGACCTCTGATGGCCAAAATCAAACTCACCAAGACGGCTGTGGACGCCGCGCGCCCGAAGGAGCGCGAATACGAACTCCGCGATACGATCGTACCGGGCTTCATGCTGAAAGTCACACCGTTCGGCGGCAAGATCTTCATGCTCGCCTACGTGACCAATTCCGGCGTCCGCCGGAAGCCCGCGCTAGGTCGATTCGGAGAACTCACCGTCGATCAGGCCCGCAACCTGGCACAGGACTGGCTCGCGGAGGTTCGTTATGGACGCGACCCGTGCGCGGAGAAGACAGCCGCGCGCGCAGCACCGACCATGAAGGAGCTGTGCACCAAGTTCATCGAGGAGCACTCGAAGCTTCACAACAAGCCCTCCACCGTCGCGACGAACGAACTGAACATCAAGAACCACATCCTTCCGCGCCTGGGCCGCTACAAGGCTCATGAAGTCACCCGCGCCCACATCTCGGAATTGATGACCGGCATGGCCGACCGGCCGGTGAACGCCAATCGAACGCTCGCTGCCCTTCGGAAGATGTTCAACCTCGCCGAACTGTGGGGATATCGGCCAGACGGCTCCAATCCGTGCAGGCACGTCCAGAAATTCGCGGAGAACGGATCGACCCGGTTCATCACCGACGAGGAGATGCGCAAGCTCTTCGCCTATCTCGACCGCTCGGACCGGGAGGGCCTGGAGCATCCCTTCATCACCCTCGCCATCCGGCTCCAGTTCGAGCTGGCGGCGCGCAAGTCCGAGGTGCTTACGCTCGAATGGGCCTGGATCGACCTCGAACGCCGGCGCGTGACCTGGCCTGACAGCAAGACGGGAGGAATGACGAAGCCTCTCAGCGACGAGGCTCACCGGCTGCTCAGCAAGGCTCCGCGCTTCGAGACGTCGCCCTATGTGTGCCCGTCGATCTTCGATCCCTCGAAGCCGATGACGGACAATACCTATCAACACGGATGGCGGCGCATCCTTGCCCGAGCGGGCGTCCCCCATGTCGGTACGCACGGCATCCGCCATCGCGCCGCAACCGATATCGCGAACTCGGGCGTGCCATTGAAGGTCGGTATGGCGCTCACGGCGCATAAGACCGTCACCATGTTCATGCGCTACGTTCACAACGAGGAAGACCCGGTGCGCATGGCTGCGGATGCGGTCGCCGCGCGCAGGCGCATCGTCGTCGGCGCCGAAGCCCCGGTCGCTGAGGAACCGTCGACAGAGGTCGAGATCGAGGTCGGCGCCGCGCTGGAAACAGCGGACGTTGCCGAGCCCGCGTCGCCGCCTCCCGGCCTGGAAGACGGCAAGTATTCGTCGCGCACCAAGGTCGGAAACTATCGGCCATTCCGCCATCGCAACGGGGCCAATCGCGCCACCCCGCCCGGCGCCCGACATGATGAAAACAGGGAGGCAACGCGATGAGCGCGCCCCGTTTCACATCGATCCCTGCCGAAGCACGAACGGAGGTGCGTCATGTCGCGACCTAACAACCGAGCAAAATGGCCGTCCGCAGACCTCCTCGCGCGCGCGGTCTACGTGGAAGATGCTGGCCCCGTCCGCTTTGTCGATACAGACGCAGCGGCAAGATATCTGGCGCTCGATGCCCATACGCTCGAATGCTACCGATCTCTCGATACGGGGCCGGCATTCTACAAGTTCGGACGCTACGTCCGGTACGCGGTCGGCGACCTTGATGCCTGGGCGGAAAGCTGCCGACGTTCGACGACCGCTTCTCCGGAAGCACCGCGCATTCTCCCTCTTAATCGAACATAGGTTTGAGGCTATGTCTCTTGGAGGGGCACGCTCACTCTTCCTTCGAGGATGAGATTCGAGCCTTTGACCGAGAGTTCTGAATCGCGTTGGGGTTCGCACGCGGCGAAGGAAGCTTCTGAGTTTTGTAGATCGGGTTCAGCGTTAAGTAGTCTTGGGGGGAACGGAAAATGTCGACTTACGTCGTTTTCGATGGCGATAACGACCAATGGGCTTACCGGTATGTCCGGGGGTGGCATGCCAACCCCAGAATACCGTTCCAGTTCGTGGACTCTCATGATCTCGACAACATGACGTCGCGTGCTCAGAATGAGGATTACGTAAAATCGAAATTGCGGGAGCGAATGCGACAATCGACAGCAGTTATGGTGTTGATTGGAAACTCGACCAAGAATCTTTTCCGCTTTGTAAGGTGGGAGCTAGAACTCGCGTTGAGCTTGGATCTGCCGATTATTGCCGTCAACCTCAATGAAAGCCGCGTACAGGACAGTTTGTGCCCGCCGATCATTAGGGATCATTGTGTTGTACACGTACCATTCAAACTGAAGGCCATAGAACATGCTATAAGACATTGGCCAACTGAATTCCAACATTTGAGCCGCACCGAAAGGGCCGGGGGAGCACGGCACTACGGCACGGATCAGTATCGTAGCTGGGGCCTGTAATTTAACGCGGAGGGGACGTCGATTTTCAATCTTTTGATGTTTAATGCTGATTGGCCATCGGGAAGAGTCACTGTGCCGATCGGCCGGATGTTCGAATATACGGAAGCGCATATCGCCGAACTATTCAGATTGAACAATACGCCACTTCTGGACAAACTTACGGCTCTGCCTTGTCTCTTCTGCGAAGAGGGGACCGGCGATGAGTCCGCGTATGTCGGGCAGATAAACCGGGCGCGCATCGTAGGGGGCGAAGTCTCACTCGAGGTAAGCTTTGACCCCGACGTTCCTCCCCTAACAAACTCGCTGCTTTATGATAGCCGGGCTGAACTGGACATGCCCCGAGATTTCGAATTCTCTCGCAACCATTGGGCCGTGAAAGAGGTCGACTTGTACCGCTTTTTACTTCGCCAGGTACGCCCCCGGCGACAGCGGCCAACGGTCTTCCCATTGGCCGAGCATGAGAATTTAGACCCCCATCTTGCATCCGCCATGATGCCCTTCGATGCGGCGTTTAATCCTGTTTTTGATGCTATCCGAAACGCTGCTCAAGGTGTCGGACTTCGTTGCCGACGGGCGGACGACATCTGGGAGAATGCGTCAATTATTCAGGATGTCGTTTCCCTGATTGATCGTTCGCGCATCGTGATCTGTGACTGCTCAGGTCGAAATCCGAATGTATTTTACGAAGCCGGGATTGCACACACCTTAGGTCGAGAGGTCATCCTCATTGCACAAAGCGATCACGATATCCCGTTCGACCTGCGCCATCTCCGATATGTGCGCTACCTCAACAACGACCAAGGTCGGGCCGAGTTGTCCGCGACGCTACTAGCCCGCATGCAGACAATCATCGGCCATTAGCTGGACGTATGCATCATGCAAATCGCAGGTGGACTATATCGCGAATTGTGCGAAACGCCGAAGTGGAACGCACAGTTTGGCTCGGGCGGGCGCGCGGCGGCAGCCGTCAGTGCTCTTTCGCCAGGGAGCACTCTTCACACCTATGCACGGGACGAGAGCAGCCCGGGAGCGGACGAACTGTCGGACCTCGGTGTGCGGCTATCCCGCACCCATTCCGATATTGCGATCGCATTTGCGTACTTCCACCCACTGTCTCAACCACACATCGAGCCGCGACCTGGGTCATTTCCTCAGCAGCCTCCGATACATGTTTCGGGAGATGTGGTCCTGAGATTCGGGTTCCTGGAAGGATCTGCCATCGTGCACGCTGTCCGCGCGATTTACGATCCTCAGACAGCTGTCCGTCCTGAGCCATTTGGAGCCAATGGCTCGACAGCGAAACGGCTTGCTTTGGTTATGAATGAGCTAGAGCTCTGCCGCTATGCGGGTTGCACCGACTTGGCGACTGCCGCCGCGAAAGCCATGTCGCATGGCGATCGGGTGACTGTGATAGTCGTAAAAAGAGGGGTGCGGGGGGTCACCGTCTTTGAGCGTCATGCCGAACCTAATACCATTCCCGCATATTATTCATCTCGGGTCTTCAAGATCGGAACAGGGGATGTCTTCAGTGCCGTGTTTGCATATCATTGGGGCGAAGCCGGAACTTCCGCGGCCGAAGCCGCGGACCTCGCCTCCCGATCGGTGTCCGCCTACTGTGAGACAATGACCCTTCCGGTGCAAACCGACTTGCTCAGTAGCCGCGAGCCCATAACAGGGCAGGCACCAAACCGGATTGTTCTGCATGGCTCAACATCTACAATCGGAAGGCGGTATACGCTTGAGGAGGCGCGCTTCCGCCTGAAAGAGCTTGGTGTTGAAGTGCTCTCACCTCAACTCGATGAGGTCCCAGATTCATTCCTCGAAAATGCACCTTCACTTCTAGTGGCGGACGGATTGAGCACAACGGAAATTCGACGACTCTGCGCAACGCGATCTCACCAAAATATTGTAATACTGGACGAGGAGCAGCGGTCCGATATCGCTGCACTCTCCGATCTCGGCGTTACGATTGTTCCCGACTTCGCCTCGTCTTTGTACCGAGCTGCCTGGCCTCGTGCATCTTGCCGTAGCCTAGACAGTTGCGGCGACGCATAATTTGTGAGACTTCTGATTCACTACTCTGGGGGGAGTAATTACGTATGTCAGACGTCTACATAGTCTATTCACGAGAAGATGTCGGACAGGCGGAGAGATTAGTAAAAACACTTTCAACCCGATGGGATGTTTGGTGGGACGATAAAATCGTCGGCGACTTCTCGACCGTGATCGAACGTGAAATCCAGAATACAAAATGCGTCGTTCCGCTCTGGTCGCCGACAGCTAAGGACAAGAGTAATGTAAAGGACGAACTCCGCTTAGCTGAGCAATATAATATTCCGATTATTCCCGCTAAGATCATTCCGACAAATGCGCCGTACGGCTTTAACGGCTATAGTGCGGTTGATCTTCTGGGCTGGACCGGAGAAGACGATCATCCTGGTATCCAGCACCTGATGCGCAAGATTTCGACTGTCGTCCCGCCGAGGATGGCGCCAACCCGCCCATCAGCCATCGCTGCGGGTAGAGTCCCCCTTCCGAGCTTGTTCCTCTCCGTGTCATCACACGAGACACAACTCGTTCCTCTCGAAGCTCTTAAGGCTCTTCGTCTCTTCGGTACATCGACGGTCCTTGTCTCCGCCTACGACCTGTTTCCACCCCGCCGCCCTCGAGGTATCCAGCAGGAGCTGAAGCGTATCCGCGCGCAAGGCGGATTTGTCCTCGTCGATTCAGGCAATTATGAAGCGACGCGACGCGACGACGACAGCTGGAAGCCCCAAGATTTCGAATTGGCGCTGGAAGGGATTTCACACGATTGGGTGTATTGCTTCGACGAGATGGATCCGTCGAGGGACAGAAAGCGTGCGGTTGGGCAAGTCATTGCAGCGGTCGAACGAGACAGGAAGTTCACCAAAGCCCCCGTCCTTCCAATCATTCATGCTCCCGCCACTAGGTCGAAAGGGTACGATCTTACTATTCTCCCCGAGGTCGTGCGGGATGTCGCCGACCAGCTCCAGCCACCGATGATCGCGCTGGCGGAGCGCGAGTTGGGCCGAGGGCTGATCCAGCGCGCACAGACCATGAGGCGCGTCCGGAACGAGCTTGATCGCTTATCCTTTTATCAGCCGATCCATCTCTTGGGTACGGGAAATCCATGGAGTATAGCGATCCTAACGGCAGCTGGAGCAGACAGCTTCGATGGGTTAGAGTGGTGCCGGGTTGCCGTTGACCGACAGCAGCACAGATTAAATCACTACCAACATTTCGATTTTTTCGCATACCAGGCGCAGATGGCGGCTTCGGCCATCACTGTTTCTGCGCTCTCCGACGATAATATAGACTACGCAGGTAAAGTTGCCTTCCATAATTTGGACTACTATCGGGAGCTAACCCACGACTTGCAGGCTGCCGCTTCAACAAATCGCTTAGAAGCATTTGCCGTCGGCCTGTTGGGCCAATCCAATTCAAAACAACTTAGGGATCAAATGCCGGATTTGTTCAGATGAGAAACGATGCTGCCAGGCTGGAGCACGCCGTTGCCGCAATATGCCCGGAGATTGAAGAGCGGGCTAAGCGCTCTCAGAGTGCGCTTGACGAGCGAAATCTCTGGTGGGAACTCTCATGCTGCCTGCTCAGCAGTCAAGTACCGTATGGGCTTGCCGTAGCCACCGCCGATGCTTTGGATAAACGGCAGCTTCTCCTCAACACATCGGCACCCCGGGCCGAACTCGCCGATGAAATCCTCGGGGTTCTCCGTCAACCTGTACTGGTGAACGGCAGCCTTCGAAATTATCGCTTTCCTCGATCAAAGTCGATGCAATTGGCCTCTGCGCGCGAATCGGTCTCGCAGGAAAGCGGGGACCTGTGCTCACTCGTGCATGCCTTCGGAGATGCGGCAACCGCTCGCTCGTGGCTTGTGTCGAACGTAGCTGGAATCGGGCCAAAGCAGGCGAGTATGTTCCTGCGTAACGCAGGTATCAGCTACGATCTCGCAGTCCTGGATCGCCACGTATTGAACTACATGACGATTATTGGACTCTACACAGGGGCCGGCCGAGCCATCTCGAAGCTTTCACACTATCACATGCAAGAAGATAAACTGATTTCACATGCAAATAGGCTCGGATTTGCAGTCGGCCTTATGGATTGGGCGATCTGGATAGTGATGCGGGTTGCGGGTTCTCAAGATACGGAGCGCGCGTTAGCATGAGCATTGTCACTCTCGTTTCCGGTGGGCTTGATTCCACGCTGGTCGCCTACCTCGCAAAAGAGGAAGGGATTCAGCAATATCCGATTTTCATCGACTATGGGCAGCGATCCCGCGATCGAGAGCACGCGGCTTGCCGGTCAGCGATGGCCAAGTTGCAGCTACCAGATTTGGAGGTGGCCGACCTGTCGGGCTATGGCCGCCTCATTAAGTCCGGGTTGACGGACCCGAACCAGCGAGTGCTGGAGGATGCGTTTACTCCTGGTCGAAATCTCCTCTTTCTGCTTGTAGCAGCAGCCTACGCATTTCAGCGCGACGCCGATGCGATATCGATTGGACTCCTCCATGAGGAAACCAGCCTGTTTCCTGACCAGACATCGGCGTTCTTGCAGGAGGCGGAGGCAATGATCGCAAGGAGCATGGGGCGTGAAATAAAGGTCCTTGCACCGCTCTCGTCGTTCCACAAGCAGGAAGTCATCGAACTCGCGACGCTTAAAGGCATCGAGGGCACTTATTCCTGTCATCTCGGGGGTGAAACACCTTGTGGAGCGTGCATAGCATGTAATGAATTCAAGGCTGAGGGGGTCTGATATGGGCGGCGGGAGTAGCGGGAGCTGGAGCAGGTTAGGCGACATTCGGTCCCTGGAGGAGAAAGCCAAGGCGGCGCTTCAGGGCGGCAAACGAAATGTCTTTATCAGTTTTGCAACCGAAGATATGGACGAGGTCAATCTTCTGCGCGCGCATGCGAAGAACGAGAACAGTGATATCGAGTTCAACGATCATTCTGTTCGCGAGCCCTACGACAGCGAACGCGCAGAATATATCAAACAAAAGATCAGCGAGCGGATAGAGCGCTCATCTGTTTGTGTCGTCTACATCTCCGACAATACTGCGCAAAGCCGTTGGGTGACTTGGGAAGTGGAGACCAGCCTCGCTCTTGGGAAAAAGGTGGTGGCGGTTCACCCCAAGGGGGGCGCCCCACGGCAAAATCCGCCTTGGGTGGCGAAGCACGGCGTGAAAGTCGTCCAGTGGAATCAATTGGCCGCTGAACTGAAATAGCCCGGAGATCCGTCGATATGACGCCTGATAGTTTTCCCGCCCTGTACCGCTCGGCAGACGGCTCCGCCGCCGATGCCCAGTCCACCTATCTAAGGCTTATTCGGCTGCAGTACCTTCTGCTCACTGTCGCAGCGACGATCTCTATTTGGTTTGGAGCGTCTCCTGATCTATACATCGCTTATGCGTTAGTTCTGGCCGCCTCTACGGGTCTCCTACTATATATGGCAGTCCAAAAACCTGAGAAAGAGTGGTACGGGTGCCGAGCGCTGGCGGAGTCGATCAAGACATCAACCTGGCGTTACATGATGCGAGCTGAGCCATTCGAAGATGCCCCGAAACTCTCAACAGTAGCAGAGAAATTCTCGGAGTTTCTGAGGGCGATTCTGGATGCCAACAGCCACGTCCGCGACTCGATAAGCCGTCGGCCGGTAACCGGCGATCAGATCACCAACGAAATGAATGCGGTTCGTGCTCTGCCTCTCGCAGAGCGTGTTCAACGATATAATACTGACCGGATTACGGACCAACGCGAATGGTATGTAGCAAAGGTTACCTGGAATAGGCAGCGTTTTCGCCTATGGATATTGATATGCGTCCTCGTTCAAGGTGCCGCAATCGCTTTAGCTCTCCTCCGAATCCGCCATGATCCACCATGGATGATTTGGCCAACCGAACCTTTGCTGGTGATAGCGTCTTCCGCCATAGGTTGGATCCAACTGAAGAAATTCAACGAACTCGCTTCTGCCTACAGCCTCACCGCCCACGAGATCGGCATCTTGCAGACGCGGCTTGGCACGATTGACAGCGAAGAGAAGTTTTCTGCCTTCGTAAATGAAGCCGAGCGAGCGTTCTCTCGTGAACATACCCAATGGGTTGCCCGCCAGATCGAGAATGCGCCCTGATTTGATCATACGCCAACCGATCAGCGAGTGAGTTCATTGGCGAATGCGATGCAGGCGAAAAAGTTTGTCGAAGAAATCCTTGATCTTCGCTTCGGCGCCGTCACCGACCAGTTCATTTGCACCGAACCGATAGACCTCATATCCCGCAAGGCGCAGCTCGCGGTCGGCCGACACCATATCGGCATAGACCTTCAATGAAGGAAGGTCGTTTTCCGAGAAATGGTGCTTACCGTCGACCTCAATCACGACGCGCTGACGGCTGGGTAACAGAAGCAGGAAGTCCATGCGTTGACGCGGCAATGGAAGCCGGTGACGCAGGGTTTTTACGACGGCAGGATCATAGTGAAGGTAGACCTGCGGCAGCAGCGCGGGCAGCGCCTCGCCGAGGGTAGACCGATAAGCCTTGAAGTAGGCCGCGAAAAGCTTGCGTTCCGCATCCGAGGCCAGGGATTCCTGGAGACGCGCTCCGAGTCTTGCGGCATCAGCACCGGGCGTAACGTCGCCCCACCAGGAAACGAGTTCCGACCACAGAAGGCCGCTCGCGCTGATCGGCCGGTCGTAGATCAGGCAGCTCTCTTCGCCGGACAGAATGACGATGTCGTTGTTGATCGCATCGGCGAAGCCGATTTCCGGCTTCGGTCCTCGTGACGCAAAGATCAGGTTTTTCGGCCGGCCGCCAACCCCCCGCACCAGAGAGCGGAAACTGAAAAGCGGATGGCCGGATACCTCGCCATCCTGCGCAAGCTCATATCCATCCCGCGCGAGCACCCTGTTCAACGCTTCGACTGTCTTCGTCTGCTCATCACCTGATCGGGAAAGGGGGTGAACAGCTTGTTCGAGCAAGGCGCCGAACCTGGCCCTGGAACAATCGAAGGCCCCGATTTCTCCAAACAGTTGTTCGACCGACCAATCGCCGGGATTGTGATCCATGTGCCGGGCGATGCGGTCGCGCAGGCTCTGGCCTTTGCTGCCAAAAAGGGCTTCGAATGGTGAGGAAAGCGGGAAGTAGCTCTCGACGACCTCCACGGTGCTACGCTCGCCGGCGAGGTCGTTGCCGAGAATCCGCGCGACGTCTCGTCGTGTGATCTGCGTCAGCGGTGGATCATCAGCCTCAAGCACCTTGCGGCCCGCCTCATCAAGCGGGATGTCGCTGCGAGCAGCAGCGAATTTGAGCGCCAGTCGAGCCAAGTCCGCCTGCGTGAGGTTTTCGAGCGCAAGTTCGATACGCTGCCGTTTTGAGAAGCCCTCTGGTGCCGGCACGACCAGCCCAGCGACCAGCCCCGGCTCCTGACTCATTTGGGCGTGGCTCATCCCGTGCAGAATTCCGAAGATAAGCCGATAAAGATCATCCGCCACGCCCGGTCCCTCTCAGGATCACACGCACAAATGCAAACATCCGCGTAAACAGATAATCCACCTGATCCAGAGAGGTCAGGGTTTCTTGGGTCGTCTCGGAATGACGAATGCGAAAGCTGTTCCCTATGGAGGTCAGCTCAGCGGCCTCCCGCCCAAGGGCTTCCCGGAATCCAGAGTCCGGCGTGGCGACACGGTCCAGCATCGCTTCGGCCTGAGCGCGCTTGTTGGCGCCGGGTTCCAGTGTCTTCAGCCGTTCAAAGGCATCCCACAGTTTCTCCAGCGCGTCCTGCCTGTCTTCAGGTTTGGGCGATAGAAACCGTTGGCGAGCGGCTTCGAGCAGGCGGTCCGTCTCCGCATCACCGGTATGAAACATCGCCCAACCGAGAACATCGGCGACCGGCTGTGGGAGAAGCCGGCGGGCCTGTCCGCTCGATGTGAGTTCATACGCAATCGCGTTCCGGCGAAACAGGAGGTTTACGTCGGCTACGAACCGAGCAAGGCCGCCGTCCCGGTTCCAGCTCAAGTGATGGTGACCGAAGTAGGAATGATAACTGCCTTGAATCGGCTCGCCGACGGCGCTGGCGCAAAACTCGAGCAGATCGAGGATCACCGGCGTATCGGGCACTTCGTTCACAGAGAACGGCCATTCGATCCACGGCACCTCGGCGCCCAGCACCCGGCTGAAGGCTTGGACGTCACATCCGCACGGACCATTCCCGTCGGGGCACTGTTCCGGAAAGCGAAAGCCAAACGAGCCATCGCCAATCCTCGTCTCGATCAAGGTGAAAAGACCCGCCCACAGACGGTCACCAATGACATCGATTGTTGCAGGGCGTGCCCCATATTCACGATCCGTAAAATAGCTCGACACCCTATCTCCCATCATCACTTCGCAGCACGGTTGGCTCGCCCGGCGATGTCCGCACATCGCATGATCAGCGCCTCGAAGGGTTCCGCGTCGTCAAGCAGCAACCCATCCTCGACCATGTGCGCATAGTCCGTTGCCAGCGCAGCGCGCGCATCTCCGTCCGGCACGAGTTGCAGCTTTCCACCGACGGCGGCTTCGTAGTCGATAACCTCGCCATCAACCGTCTTCGCCCCGAAGAACATGGTTTTGTGGCGGGCAACCGCGTCGGCGAGCTCACGATCCGATATTGCGGCGTTGGCGACCCCCGCATCATCCAGTCGGACGACATCGTGCCAATGACGGGCGAACCGATCGCCCCGCAACCGGCCCTCGAGGCAATAAACATGCATTGCCGTCGCTTTCTCCCAGAAGGTTCGCTCGGCATGCATGACCCGGGGACGAGCCGTTGGGAATTCGACGCCGTCGACCAATCCGGCCGCGTCGCATACAACATCGCGCGGGCTGGCCGGCTCCCCGGTCGAGCGGGCGCCGAATTCCAGCATCACGCTCGGAGCCACATAGCCCGATCCCGAAGAGGTCGCCTCATAGTCGATGAACAGCTTGTCGCCTTCGGCCCTGAACGTTGCAGGCAACGACTGCGCGTCGATCGCGCGGGCAAGGAGAGGTCGGACTGTTCCGTCGACCCATTCTGGCAGCCGGTGGCGGACTGCCTTCGACCATCGCTTCTCCTCACTCCGGTTTTTCGGCAGGCCCTCGCCGTTTTCGCCCACCAGGTCGGGGGCGATGGCGCGGATGTCGTAGGTGAGATCCACGTCCTCGGAAAAACGCCGGATGACGTGATAAGCCTTTGACAGTGATGTGCCGCCCTTGAACACGAGATGTTCGCCGAAATTTGACCCGAACAGCGTTGCGAGAGTCCAGACGACCCACACGTCCTTTTCAAGCAGATGGGCCGGGCGGCCGGATCGATCGGCGGCAACGGCAAGAGCCTCGCGCCGATCGTTCGCTGACAATGTGACGAAGGCTTCAGCCATGAGCGACCTTGCCGACCGATCTGGCGAGCCAGCTCGGTAGTTGCGGCGCGGCCGCGACAAGCTCGCCGAACGTAGAAGACGGCAGCTTGTGTTTCAGCGTCTTCAAGGCCGCTTCCGCCTTCTCCGGTCCCAGCCAGGCGAGTGCGCGCACGGCCTGCCCGGCAGGGCGATCGGCCAACGCCAACTGCCAGCGTGGCGCATGGCGCAGCTCAATAGTCTGCTGGCCCAGAGTCATGGTCCGGCTTCGGCCCGAGGTCAGATAGACCGACCGGACCGGTACTTGGGTCGTGAGCCCGAGCGCATTGGCAGCCGCCGCTCCGTTCGACACGATGATTTCACCACGCTGCGTCGCAAGGGCTTCAACGGCTTTATCGACGGAGGGCGCGCGAACGCCGAACCGGCTCGAAACCGGACGTAGGTAAACGCCGCGCCCGGCCCGTATCAGCCGGCCACGTTCTGCCAGTCGCGACAATGCCTGGTCCAATGCGGGGCGGTTGCCGAGATGGAGCAGGCTTTTCGCGGCGATCGGAGCGCCCTCGGGCAAACCCTCGGTATGCGCCAGAATCTGTTCGGTCAGTCGCTGCATGATAAATCTCCTGTCAGAAATATACGCAGTTTTCTGACAGTTTTCAATCTATGTGGGAACGCCATGACTCATGTTTACGCCCGCTCAACGCGCGTTCGGCCGCATGGCTGGATCGGGGCATCGTTCACCTGTTCCCGTCGCCTCCCTCATTCCGCTTGTGCTTGCGACCATCGCTATCAGCCTCAGCGCCATCGTGCCGATAGGCTGGCCAACGCTGGCAATGGTCGGAATTGGCATCGTGCTGCTCTGGCTCTTCGTCGTCGTGGAGCGGCGAGCAAAAGAGACCATCCTTCCGCACATCACCTATCGGCGTGGCAACTCCCTGAAATGGGTCTATCTCACGGTCGCTGCCCTGAGCGCGGGCGTGATGGTGGAGAACTTCATCCCCCTGTTTGGTCAGCAACTGGCGGGCCTTTCGCCGCTGATCGCCGGTTTCCTTGGCGCAGTTCTTTCGCTGGCATGGGTCATCGCCCAGCTCTTCATTGTTTCGGTCAAGAGTGAGAGCGGCCGCCGCCGCGCCATCCGCGTCGGCCCACTGCTGTTGACGGCTGGGCTGATCGCTTATGGACTTCTACAAGTGTTCGGTGCCGATATCGGGATGGTGCTGATTTGGGCGGCTGTCCTCGCGCTTGCCGGCGTCGGCATCGGACTGGCGTGGCCGCTGCTCGGTGTTGCAGCGATGAGCAGCACACATGATCCCGCCGAAGGAGGCAAGGCTGCTGCTGCGATCACCATCACACAGCTTATTGCTTTCTCGATCACTTCCGCACTCGCTGGCACGCTGATGGCGGCAGGCGGGGAATCTGCGGTGGATTCCGCACGCTATGTTACGCTCGGCATCGCGCTTCTTACCCTGTTGGGCATCTTCGCCGCTGGCGTGGCAACGAGAAAGTAGCCAGCCACCATGCGACGGCGGCGTCTGAAAGATGGTCCAAGGCTACGAGATCGGCACGGTGGCGTCGTCGCTGGGATTTGAAAGGCAGGCTTCTCTCACCGCCATGTTCAAGCGCTGGCTCGGGACGACGCCGACGGCTTATCGACGATCATGGGGTTGAGGCGACGCCGGCGGCAGGCTCGTTACAATATCCTCTCCAGGGGGATAGGATATCTGGATGAGCGAACAATCCGATGCCCACAGATCCCACGCCGCGATCACAATGCGCCTCAAGCGTGCGGACGGCCATTTGCGCGGGATCGTCGAGATGATCGAAGCTGGTCGGCCATGCCTCGATATCGCGCAGCAGCTTCACGCGGTCGAAAAGGCCATCGCACAAGCCAAGCGGACGCTGATTCAGAACCACCTCGACCACTGTCTCGACGACGTGGTCGGGCCGCTTGTTAAGGACGATCGTCGTTCGATCGACGAATTCAAGGAAATAACCAAGTACTTGTGAGGTTCCTATGTTGCAGGTTCTTGGAAACCGCACCTATCGCCACCTCTTCCTGGCACAGGTTATCGCGCTTATCGGAACAGGGCTTGCCACGATCGCGCTGGGGCTATTGGCCTATGATCTCGCCGGTCCCGATGCGGATGCGGTGCTGGGAACGGCGCTCGCCATCAAGATGGTCGCCTATGTGGGGGTGGCCCCTATCGCAGCGACCTTCGCGGAGCGCCTGGGCGCCGCGTTTGGCCTCCCGATCACCTTCGTTGCGCTGGGGCTGCTGGCCGCCGCCGCCGTATCGGCCGCTGCGGTCCTCTGGCCCGCGGCCGATCCCGACGAACTCGACCATATGCATGACACGCTCGAGGCGAGCCATCCGCATCTGTCCGATGCGGCTGCCGCCGATGGCGGATATCGGCACCGCCATGCCTTCGTCATCGACCGCCATCATACAAGATGGCCGGCTTCGCCGCGCGATCGCGGGGCCGGTGCTTGAGCACACTGGCGGCCTGCTTGGGCCTGTTCCTCACCGCCTTCTTTGCTGCCACCCTGCTGCCGATGCAGTCGGAAGCCGCGCTGATCGGGCTGCTGCTGGCCGATTCTTTCGCGGCCTGGGCATTGGTCGCCGCAGCGAGCCTTGGCAACGTGGCCGGCTCGGTCGTCAACTGGATCATCGGCGCGGCGTCGAGTGTTTCCGTAACCGGCGCTGGTTCCCGGTGTCGGAAGCCGGTCTCCAGCGGGCGCGGCGTTGGTATCGCCGCTATGGGAAATGGTCGTTGCTGCTAAGCTGGATGCCGGTCATCGGCGATCCGCTAACCCTCGCGGCCGGGATCATGAAGGAGCCGCTACCCGTCTTTCTCCTCCTAGTTGGCGTCGCCAAGCTCGGGCGATATCTGGTTCTGGCGGCGGCGACGGCGTGCGTGATGTAGAGTCTTTATCGCCGCCGCTACACTAGAGACGATTTCGAATGCTCGTCATCTTGTCGATCTCCTCACGCTGAGCTGCCATGATTTCGTCGCACAGCGTTTTCAGTTCCGAGTCGGCAAGCTTCGCCTCGCGGCACATCAGGATCGCGCCGGAATGGTGCGGGATCATCGAATCGATGAACTGGCGATCATCGATCAGGGTCTGGCTCCGCGTCGCCCAGAAGGAACCGGCGGTCAGCAGCGCGAAGACGACGTAAAGGGCGATATTCGCGCTCCGGTTCGGGAACATGCCCGGCATTGTCGCCAGCATGAAGATGCCCATCGGCGCCCACATGGTTATCGCCATGTAAAGCATGTTCAGATTATTCCGGAAGTCGCCCCAGCCGTCGATCATCGAAAACATCACGACATACATCACAATGAGGCAGAGGATCATGTTGATCCAGAACATCAGATAGGGACGGCCATGGGAGCCCCTCGAATGCCCGCCATGAGATGTGTGGTCGCTCGCCATTTGATCGTCCTTTCGCGGTTGTCAGTGTCCAATGCCCATCGGCTTGAAGATCATCCAGACCGCCATGCCGATCATCATGAGGTTCTCGGTGAGCGACACGAAGCCGAGCGGCACGTTGCTGTCGCCTCCGACGCAGGCGCATTTCAGCTCGCGCTTGTCGATATAGACCGCCTTGAACACTGAGACCGCGCCGATGCCGCCGATGAACAGCGCGACGGGGATCGACACCCACATCAGGGCGCCAGCCATCATCAGGACGCCGGCGAGCGCCTCCGCGAAGGGATAGATGTAGGCATATCGGACCCACCGCTGCGCCAGAAGGTCGTAGTTCAGGAACATGGTCGCGAAGCCTTCCACGTCCTTCAGCTTCTGAAGGGCAAGAAGACACATCGCGATGGCGATGAACCATTCGGCCGCCTGGACCGTCGCGAGGTTGCCGAACGCCGCCCAGCTCGCGGCCAACGCCATCAGCGCTGCCATCGCGAACAGCGCGATCACCGGCTTGTAGGTGACGGTGTCCTTGTCCTTGACCTTGCCGCCGAAGAACCGGACGAGATCATCGTAGCCGCCGATCCGCTTGCCGCCTATGAAGGTCTGTGGCGTTGACTGAACATTGTGCTTTGCTTTGAAAGCATCCGTCTCGGCGCGAGTCGTCAGATGGTGATCATCGACCTCGTAGCCTTCGCGCTTGAGGAGATCGAGCGCCTTCAGCCCGTAGGGACACGTATGGTTTTCCATCACCATTCGATGAAGTTCGGCGCGTTTGGCAGCATGGGTCGCCATTGTCTGATCCCTTCGATCTATAGTTTCGCCTTTGCGAACACCTCGACCAGCTCGTTGAACTTTGCTCTTTGCAGGTCGCCATCGCCCGAGGCGATCGCCTCCTCGACGCAGCAGGCGGCATGCGATCGCAGCACCTGGTTCTCCACCTTCGAGAGGGCGGCCTTGACCGCGTGGATCTGGTTGAGAATGTCGATGCAGTATCGCTCGTCCTCCACCATCTGACCGACGCCGCGAACCTGGCCGGCGATCCGGTTGAGTGACGCAATGATCTGCTTCGAGTTTTTATTGCACATCCAGCTACCCCTACCCGGTATGGGTATATATACGTTTCAGGAAAGGTTTCGTTCCCGCAAAACCCAAAAGTTTTGCCGGCATGTCAACGTCGAAGCAAATAATTGTGGGAGTTCCCATGGACGATACTGCAACTGTCCGGCGCAACATCACCGTGCTGACCGCCGCTCAGGCGCTCGGCGGATCGAGCGCGCCAATCGTCATGTCGCTCGGCGGCCTGGTCGGCCAGCAGCTCGCCGACAACCCCGCATGGGTGACGCTGCCGGTCAGCCTGTTCGGCGTCGGCCTGGCGATCGGCACGCTGCCCGCCGCGTTCGTCATGCGCGCTTGGGGACGCCGGAGCGGTTACTTGTTCGGCGCCTTCTTCGGCCTCGCGGCGGGTCTCATCGCAGCACTTGGTATCTTTGTGGCATCGTTTCTGCTGTTCTGCGTTGGCTGCTTTACCGCCGGTCTCTACGGCTCCTACGTTCAAAGCTATCGCTTCGCCGCCGCCGACGCTGCCGAAGGCGCGTTGAAGGCACGCGCAATCTCCTGGGTGATGGTCGGCGGACTGATCGCGGCTGTCATCGGTCCCCAGCTCGTCATCTGGACACGCGATTCCTTCCCCGGCACGCCCTATGTCGGCAGCTTTCTCAGCCAGGCGGCGCTTCCGCTGTTGTCCATCCCGATTCTGTTGATGCTACGCGCGCCGCAATCTGGTTCGCAATCCGAGTCCGAAAGCTCCGGCCGTTCCCTGATTCAGATCCTGATGATGCCCCGCTACATGCTCGCCGTCGCAGCCGGCGTCGTCTCCTACGGCCTCATGGCTTTCGTCATGACGGCGGCTCCGATCGCGATGGTCAACACCGGCCATTCGGTCAACAGTGCAGCACTCGGAATCCAGTGGCATCTACTGGCGATGTTCGCGCCAAGTTTCGTCACCGGCCGTCTCATGACACGCTTCGGCAAGGAGCGGGTCACCGCTGCGGGGATGCTGCTCATCGCCGTCTCGGCCGTGGTCGCACTGGCCGGGCTTGAGCTGATCAATTTCTGGGGATCTCTCGCCATCATGGGGCTCGGCTGGAATTTCAGCTTCATCGGCGCGACGGCTATGGTCACGGACTGCCATACGCCGGGCGAGCGCGCCAAGGCGCAGGGCGCGAACGACTTCATGGTCTTCGGCACGACCGCCGCCGTATCGTTTCTGGCTGGCAGCGTCCTGCACAACTCGGGCTGGGCGGCGATCAACTGGCTGTTGTTTCCGCCGGTCGCCTTGATCCTCGTGCCGCTGCTCTGGCAGGCGGCGCGCAAACCCCAAGCCTGAAACGACAAGTCCCCGCCATATCTGGCAGGGACGAAAACATCAGGCCGCTTCGGTTAGGCGAACGGGCCGAGTGTTACTCTACTGCACGGAACGAGTAATCGCACCGCTGCGCGGCTGGACCGTGAGGTCCTCATCGTCCTGATCGGTTTCCAGACGCTGGAGGATCGGGCAATGCGGGCGATGGTCGCCCGTGCAGGCTTTCACCAGCATCGTGAGCGTGTGCGCCATGTCCTGCAAGTCCGCGATCTTCTTCTCCAGCGCGTCGATGTGGCCCTGCGCCAGACGCTTGACCTCCGCGCTCTGCCGCGACTCGTCGCGCCAGAGGCCGAGGAGATCGCCGATCTCGGCCACCGAGAAGCCGAGATCACGCGCGCGCCGGATGAAGCGCAGCATGTGAACGTCCGTGTCCGAATAGTCGCGATAGCCGGAAGACGTCCGATCGGCGGCCGGAATGAGGCCGGTATGTTCGTAGTAGCGGATCATCTTGGCCGAGACGCCGGACGCTTTCGAAGCTTGTCCGATATTCATGCGTTTTCTCCCGTAAGGTACGACAGCCGACCCCGAATATAGGGTCGGCTGCTTCGGTTCATTAGGTTGGGACCTTGAAGGTCTTGAGCCGCAACGCATTGCCGAGCACGAAGACGCTCGACAGGGCCATGGCGCCGGCGGCGAAGACCGGCGACAGCAGGATGCCGTAGGCCGGATAGAGCGCGCCGGCGGCGACCGGGATCAGGGCCGTGTTGTAGGCGAAGGCCCAGAACAGGTTCTGCCGGATGTTTCCGATCGTCGCCTTCGACAGTGCGATGGCGTTCGGCACCCCGGTCAGGCTGCCCGACATCAGCACCACGTCCGCCGCCTCGATGGCGATATCCGTGCCGGTGCCGATGGCGAGGCCCACATCCGCCTCGGCGAGCGCCGGAGCGTCGTTGATGCCGTCGCCGACGAAGGCGACCTTACCGTGCTCGGCCTTGAGGCGACGGATCGCCTCGACCTTGCCGTCCGGCAGCACTTCCGCCACCACCTCGTCGATGCCGAGACGCGCGGCGATGGCCTTGGCCGTCCGCCGGTTGTCGCCGGTGATCATCGCGACTTTCAGCCCGAGATCGTGCAGCGCCTTGATCGCGGCCGGCGTCGTCGCCTTGATCGGGTCGGCCACGGCAATGATCGTCGCGAGCCTGCCCTCGATCGCGGCATAGAGCGGCGACTTGCCCTCGTTGCCGAGCCGTTCGGCCACGACGGCGAAGCCCGCCACGTCATGGCCAAGCTCGACCATGTAGCGGTCCGCGCCGATCTCGATACGCTTGCCGTCGACCACGGCCTTCACGCCGAAGCCGGTTACCGATTCGAAACCAGACACGGCGGGAAGCGCGATGCCTTCCGCCTCGGCCGCTTCCACGATGGCGCGGGCGATCGGGTGTTCTGACTTGGCTTCGACGGCCGCGATTAGACCCAGCACGGTCGCACGGTCAAAGCCGGCGGCCAGTTCGAGGTCGGTCAGGGCGGGCTTGCCCTCGGTCAGCGTGCCGGTCTTGTCGACGGCCACGACCCTGGCGTCCTTCAGCAGTTGCAGCGCTTCACCCTTGCGGAAGAGTACGCCCAGCTCCGCGCCCCGGCCGGTGCCGACCATGATCGAGGTCGGCGTAGCCAGACCCATGGCGCAGGGGCAGGCGATGATCAGCACGGCGACCGCATTGACCAGCGCGAAGGTGAGCGCCGGCGACGGCCCGAAATAGAGCCATGCCGCGAAGGTCAGAGCCGCGACGGCGAAGACAGCCGGCACGAAATACATCGTCACCTTGTCGACCAGCGCTTGGATCGGCAGCTTCGAGCCTTGTGCTTCCTCAACCATGCGGATGATCTGCGACAGCACGGTGTTGCCGCCGACCGCCGTGGCGCGGATCGCGAAGGCGCCCTTCTGGTTCACGGTGCCGGCGACGACCTCGCTACGATTCGTCTTGGAAACCGGGATCGGTTCGCCGGTGATCATGGATTCATCGACATAGCTTTCGCCCTCGATGACCTCGCCATCGACCGGGATACGGTCGCCGGGACGGACCTCCACGATGTCACCCGACAGCACGGAGTCGATCGGAAGATCGACCGTCTTGCCGTCACGGCGGACGCGCGCCGTCTTGGCCTGAAGGCCGACCAGACGCTTGATCGCTTCCGAGGTACGCCCCTTGGCGCGGGCTTCGAGCAGCCGGCCGAGCAGGATCAGCGTGACGATGACCGCGGCGGCTTCATAATAGACGTTGATCGTCCCTGCGGGCAGGAAGCCCGGCGCGAAGGTCGCGACCAGCGAATAGCCGTAAGCCGCGAGCGAGCCGACTGCCACCAGCGAGTTCATGTCCGGCGCCAGACGCCAGAGGGCGGGAAGCCCCTTGTCATAGAAGCGGATGCCCGGCACGAACAGCACCAGCGTCGTCAGCACGAACTGGAGATACCAACTGTTCGTCATGCCGATGGTGGATTCGATCACGCCATGCACGCCCGGAATGAGGTGCGAGCCCATTTCCAAAAGGAAGACCGGAGCGGTCAGCACCGCCGCGATGGTGAAGTCGCGGGTCAGCTCGCGGCGTTCGGCTTCCTTCTTCTCTGCGCGGTCATTCGTCTCGGCCTGGCTCGATCCGGTTGCCGCCGAGATGACCTTGGCGTCGTAGCCCGCATTCTCGATGGCCGCAATCACGGCTGCCGTGTCTGCGGTTCCCTGGATCGTGGCCTTCTCGGTCGCGAGGTTGACGACGGCGCTGGTGACGCCCGGCACGGCCTTCAGGGCCTTCTCGACACGACCCACGCAGGAGGCGCAGGTCATGCCCTCGATCGCGACTTCAAGCGAGGCGGCCGCTTGTGCGGCAGGGCTCTCCGAAACCTCATAGCCGACATCCTCGATGGCCTTGACGAGCGTAGCGCGATCGACGGGAGCATTCGTCGTGATGCTTGCCTTTTCGGTCGCCAGGTTGACGACCGCATCGGCAACGCCGGGGACGGCCTTGAGGGCTCGTTCGACACGACCGACGCAGGAGGCGCAGGTCATGCCTTCTATTGACAGGGAAATTGCCGCGTTCCTGGTGTCCGCAGCTCGAACGGGGGCATTCATAGCCGCCTCCTTTTCTCGTTCCGAAATTCACGTTCGGACGGAAAATGAGGCTTCCAACCATGGGAAGGTCAATAGCGCATTTTCTTTTTTTTGGCCCTTGACCTTACCACGGTTGGAAGCACCACCTTGGGCGACATGAGATCAAAACAAGGAGAAGTCTCATGGACCTCAAAATTGAAAACATGACCTGCGGCGGTTGCGCCAAGTCCGTCACCAAGGCGATCCAGTCGGTGGACTCCGCAGCCAAGATCGAGACGAATCCCGCCGCGCGCGCCGTCAAGGTCGAGACGACCGCCACGCCGTCCGCGATCTTGCAGGTTCTGGAAGAAGCCGGCTATCCGGCGACCTCAAACTGAACGGGAGCGAGACCATGAACAAGCTCACTCCGATCTTCATCGCAGGGGCCATCGCTATCGCCGGCGGCCTGGCATTCGCTCAAACCCAAATGAAAACGGACAACAACACGATGCAAGGTCACGACATGTCAGGCATGCAGACGCCAGGATCGGACACGCCGTCGACGAAGGCATACGAGACCGCCATGGATGCCATGATGAAGGACATGATGGTGCCCTATACCGGCGACGCCGACGTGGACTTTATGCGCGGTATGATCCCGCACCATCAGGGCGCGATCGACATGGCGAAGGTCGTGCTCCAGTACGGCAAGGACCCCGAGGTCCGCAAACTCGCCGAAGAGGTGGTCAAGGCCCAGGAGGGCGAGATCGCCATGATGAAGAAGTGGCTCGCCGACCGAGGCAAGTAACCAGTGTCGCCTGGAACCGCCGTGGTGTGTCACCAAAAAAGACGCTCGGCGGCGGACGCGGCGAGCGGGTGGGAGCGGACCACCCTGGATGAACGCAAGCCGAGGGTGCGGATGATGTTGTCTTGCACGGCGTTTTGACGGCGATGCAACGGCTGTTCATCGCTCTGCTCATGCTCCTTTCCTTCGCCAGCGTGGCGTTGACCGTTCCGGCGCTCGGTGCTCGCATGGCCAGTAACTCCCACGTAATGATTTCGGAACACGGATCGCAGCATCCGGCCGCGGATACCGCTGCCGTGCCGTGCCAGGAACATCGAATCTGCAACGGAAACAATGCCTTCTGTTATGCCCTATGCTCAGGCATGACGCACTGGCTTGCGCCTAAGGCGCCGACAAATGCCACCGCTCCTACCGCAGCGATCTGGAGCATTACCGAGATGCCGGACCTCGCCGGCATCGGCCCCGCACGCAACGAACGCCCTCCCAACGACGGTCTTGCTGAACGCAAGTGGCCTGCCTAGTCGCACGCCGATCTGAATTCAGAGGGAGCATAGTCCTCCCAGGAGACCGAAAATGAAGCTTATCTCACGCCGCAGCTTTCTCGCCGCAGGCGCTGCCACGCTATCCGCAGCAGCTCTACCGCGCTTCGCCAACGCCCAAAGCGCGATGGCCCTCAGCGCTGCAACGCGCGTGCTGGACGTCGACGGGCGCGCCGCCACAGTCTTCGGCCTTGAAGGGTCGAGCGGGCAAGGATTGGTTCTCGACCCCGGACAACGCTTTCGCGTCGACCTGGCCAATCGTCTCGATGTGCCGACCCTGATCCATTGGCACGGCCAGATCCCGCCCAACGAGCAGGACGGCGTTCCGGACGTGCCGCGCCCGATGCTGCAACCCGGAGAAACGCGCTCCTATGACTATGAGCCGCTTCCCGGCACCTACTGGATGCACGCGCATATCCCGCTTCAAGAAATGAACCTTCTCGCCGCGGCCTTGATCGTGCGCAGCGCCGAAGACGTGAAGGCCGACCGCCAGGAGGTCGTGATGTTCCTTCATGATTTCTCGTTCAAGACGCCCGAAGAGGTCATGCAGGAGATCACCGGCGGACATGGTGGCGGCCATGATATGAGCGCGATGGGAGGCCAATCCGATCCCGGCGCGTCGATGGACCATTCCGGCATGAAGATGGATATGTCCTCGATGCAGGGCATGGCCGTGGACCTGAACGACTACGATTGGGACGCCTACCTCACCAACGACCGCACCTTGTCCGATCCGCAGATCGTCAGGGTCGAGAAGGGCGGACGGATAAAGCTTCGGGTGATCAACGGCGCTTCGGCCACCGTCTTCTGGATCGATACCGGCGAGCTTTCGGCGCGCCTCGTAGCTGTCGACGGCCATGCCGTGCAACCGCTTGAGGGCAAACGGTTCGGCGTCGCCATGGGCCAGCGTCTCGATCTTGAGCTGGAGCTTGCCGGAGATGGAGCCTGGCCTGTGCTGGCGTTGCGCGAGGGCGCAAAGGAGCGCACCGGGCTGATCCTCGCAACGCCGGGCGCGACTATTCAGAAGGTTCCCGCACTCGGCGACGCGGATACGCCTGCATTCGACATCGAGCTTTCGCAAGAGCAGAGGCTGCGGGCGACGGACAATCTGCCGCCGCGTGCCGCGCAACGCACCCAGATGGTCATGCTAGGCGGCTCAATGCAGCCCTACCTCTGGACCATCGACGGCAAGGTCTGGGGAGAGCACAAGCCGATTGTCGCAACGACTGGCGAGCGCGTCGAGATCATGTTCCACAATATGTCGATGATGGGCCATCCGATGCACCTGCACGGCCACGTTTTTCAGGTCGTGGAGATCAACGGCAAGCGGTTCGAAGGCGCGCGGCGCGACACCGTCTATGTTCCTCCGATGGGCATGGTGACGGTGGCGCTCGATGCTGGCGAGGCGGCGCGCTGGATGCTGCATTGCCACCACATGCCGCACCTTCAAACTGGCATGATGACCGAGTTCAGCGTATCAGCGTGATAGGGCGCCTGCGCCGCGAGGGATCGCGGCGCAGGCTTGCTCGATAGCGCTCCCGACTATCTTCACAGCTTCGTGCGCGTGGGGGGGCGCGCACATCGACTGCTCTCGGGAAACGCGATCAAGCAGCTCTCGCAGTTGGGCCTCGTCCACTCCGTCCGCCGACATCACAGCGCGGACAATCGGATCGGAAAGAAGCTCTGCAACGGTCGGCTTCGGGCGGCGCCCGGTATGGCTGCTCATAACTCTCGGTCTCCTTTGCCCGCTCTGGCGAGCTGCTCTCCCCCATTTCGCCCGCGACTTGCCCTCTTGCTGGCTGGCGTCCTCACGCATCCTGATCGTCAGGCGTGAAGAACACGTCAGCGTGCATGTCCTCCCTGCGCAGTCCCCGTCCGAAGGCGACCTCCATCGCTGCATCGACCATCGGCGGCGGCCCGGCGACGTAGGCTTTCCAGCCGTCGAGATCCTCCAGATCCTCGGCCACCGCCTGGGTCACGAAACCGCGCCGGTGCTGCGCTGACTCTGCCTCCGAGAGCACGGCCGAGAAGGCAAGAGTGGAGTGACGCTCGGCCATGGCCTGGAAATGCTCCACGAGATAGAGATCTCGCTCGCCGCGTGCGCCGAAGTAAACATGGATCGGCTGCTTCATGCCGTGCGCAAGAGCGGTTTCGACGATCGATTTGATCGGCGCCAGGCCGGAGCCCCCGGCGATGCAAAGAATCGGGCCGGAATGATGCTGGCGCAGGTAGGAAGAGCCCAGCGGAAATTCGAGCGCCACCCTGTCGCCAGTCTTCAGCCCAAAATGCACATGCTCCGAGGTGACGCCGCCCGGAACGCGACGAATGTGGAATTCAAGGCTGTCGTCGCCGTGACGATTGGCCATCGAATAACTGCGCGCCGGCGCTCCATCGAAGCCGACCTGCGCATACTGCCCGGCGGTAAACAGCAACGGGCTACCATCCGCGGGTGCAATCCGCACCAGCTTGATATCGTGCGTGAGATCGTCGAGGCCGGTGACAATCGCGTCCAGGCGTCGCGGCGTCTCCACGGAATCGTCGTCATCGCTGCCCAGCCAAGCGACGGCCGCATCCGTTTGCGGCATAGCGCGGCATGCGAGGATCAGGCCATCGGCCTTCTCTTCCTCGGTGAGCGCGAAGCGCGAGTGCTGGAGCAATTCCACCTCGCCCTCGATCAGGCGGGACTTGCAGGAGCCGCAGCGGCCGGAACGGCAACCGTGAGGATAGGGAATGCCGACGGCGAGCGCGGCGTCGAGGATGGTTTGGTCCTCTTGGACCTCAAGGCTGGTCCGCGCTTGCCGGATATCAACGAACTTGCTCGTCATCTGCGTCTCCTCACAGGCTCCCGGCGAGACCGAGCGCCTTGACGAGGCCCGGCTTCTGGCTCGGGAAGGTCCCGTAGAAGACTTCCGATCCGATGATGGTGATCGGAGCGACCCGGACGCCGGTCCGGGCCTTTGCCTCCTCGGCGATCTTCGGGTCGGTGAGGTCGCGTTCCTCGTAGGCGAGGCCCTGTTGGTCGAGCCAGCGTTTGAGCGCGTGGCAGTCCGGACAGGTCGGTGTGGTGTAGATGAGAATCTGGGGTTTGCTGCTCTCCGTCATCGGTCTTGCCTTTCTCTGAATTCGACACGGTTGCCCCGCCGCCAGGCCGCCCAACCGCAGGCGGATTTGGCAGGATTGTCGTCAGCGTGCGGCTTCCAGCGCTTGTAAGGTCAAGACTGTTCGTGCGCGGAAAAGGAAAATTCGAGATATGACGCAGGGGCAGAGAAGGACTGCGCCAACTGTCCCGCCGATCGACAGCGACCGTGTTTCGCATTGTGATTGCGCGCCCATCCGGTAAACTGGGCGAGACCAATCAAACACGGACAGCTCTTGGCGATCAAATGCCGGCAGGTTCCGTCCCGAACTCAGGTAAAGCACGCAGATGACTGCTCTCAAGAAGACAAACGCCACGAAGCCAGACGATCGTGCGACCCCCGAGCATATGGAGGTTGAAGGTCACCTCCTGCTCCCTTCACTCTCGCAGAACGAGATCACGATCCTCGCGGAAACGTTTCGCCTGCTCGGCGATCCCTCACGGTTGAAGATCCTGCTGAGCTGTGTACCGGCGCCCATTTCGGTGGGCGATATCGCCGAGCGGCTCGACCTGTCCGTGACCCTCGTCAGCCACCATCTACGCCTGCTGCGCGGCGCGCGTCTCGTCAAGGGCGATCGCCAAGGCAAGCAGATCTTCTACGCGATCGCCGACCAGCACGTCAGCCATGTTCTTCAGGATATGGCGACGCATATTTCAGAGGATCATGCGGACGACTGATCCGCCTGGAGAAGAGCATAATTTTACCACTAACACTTGAATAGCTGTTCAAGTGTGTTATTGACTCCTTCCGAAGCCGCGCAGGGCGTGTGAGCACGCGCGCCCGCTACGGCGGCCGGAAAGGAGATCGGAATGACAACTGGACTTTCAACGCCGGACGCTGGTGAACGGCTCGGCTTTCGTGTCGACGGCATGGATTGCGCAAGCTGCGTCGGCAAGATCGAGACGGCCTTGGGCCGTCTGGGGGGTATCTCCGACGTTGCCGTCAACTTCGCGACCGAGACATTGCTGCTCTCACGCGATGCCACGAGCAAAACGACGTCGAAGGATATCGCCAAGAAGATTCGCTCGCTTGGGTTCGACGTGACCGAGCTGCCGTCTTCTGCGATTCCCGCCGCGCCTGAGCAGCGCTCCGACGCCCATGCTGGTCATGATCACAACGGCTGCGCCGGCGATCACGATCACGGTCACGCAAGCCACGACGATCACAGCGGCTGCGGCGGCCACGATCACAAGCACGACCATGGTCATGACGGTCACGGTCACGATCACGCTCACCATGACCACGACCACGCTCATCACGATCATGATCACGGCCACGGTGGTTGCTCTGGACATGATCACGCGGGCCTTGCGCCAACTCCCCGCGCCGCACCGGCCTCTCCGCCCAATGTCTCCATGCGCGTCGAGGGGATGGATTGCGCAAGCTGCGTCGGCAAGATCGAGGTCGCCTTGGCACGGATGCCAGACGTCTCCGACGTGCGCGTGAACTTCACGACCGAAACGCTTGAACTGACGCTCGCTGCCGGCGCGATCACCAAGGTCGCCGACATCGAAAAGACGATCAAGAGCCTCGGCTTCGGTGTGTCTAACACACGCGAGCTTTCGGCTTCGTCGGATGCGGCCATCGACGTCGCGCCAGCGCCAGCGATGCCCAATCAGCGCTGGTGGCAGACCCGCAAGGGGAAGCATGTCATTGGGCTCGGTCTGCTGATGGGCTCGGCGTACGCCATTGCCCAATTCTTCCCCCTTTATGCGGAATGGATCTTTGCCGCCGCCGTCGTCGCGGGCGTCATTCCTTTCGCTCGCAAGGCATTCGCGCTCGCGACCTCTGGATCTCCGTTCTCTATCGAGACGTTGATGGTCGTCGCCTCGATAGGCGCCCTCGTGATCGGCGAGGCTGAAGAGGCGGCTGCGGTCGTATTCCTGTTCGCGGTCGGGGAATTGCTCGAAAGCGTCGCGGCCGGGAGGGCGCGCGCCGGCATAAAGGCCCTTGCATCGCTCGTGCCGAAGACGGCCGTCCTGCTCGATCCGAATGGCGGGCAGCGCAGCGTCCCGGCCACGTCCTTGCGTGTCAGCGATCTAGTTCTGGTGCGGCCCGGCGACCGCGTGCCGGCGGACGGGCAAATCATACAGGGCGCTTCCAGCCTAGACGAGTCGCCTATCACCGGCGAATCCGTGCCGCGCTCGAAGGCCAAGGGAGACAGCATTTTCGCCGGCTCCATCAATGTCGATGGCGTTCTTCAGGTCCGCGTTGAAAAGACGGCTTCCGACAACACGATCTCGCGCATCATCCAGCTCGTCGAGCAGGCGCAGTCCGCCAAGGCCCCGACCGCGCGCTTCATTGAGAATTTTAGCTGCTACTATACCCCGGCGGTGATGCTGATCGCCGCGCTGATCGTCGTCGTCCCGCCGCTCGCGATGGGCGGTGATTGGGACACATGGATCTACCGCGGCCTCGCGCTGCTGCTGATCGCATGTCCCTGTGCGCTTGTCCTCTCGACGCCTGCTGCGATTGCCTCGGGCCTCGCCGTCGGCACGCGCCGCGGCCTCCTGATCAAGGGCGGTAATGCGCTCGAAACCATTGGCAAGGTGAGCGCCATCGCCTTCGATAAGACGGGTACGCTCACCGAGGGCAAGCCGCGCGTCACCGAAGTCTTCGCCTTTGGCAAGAACGAGGAGAGCGACGTTCTCGCTTTGGCAGCGGCGGTCGAAACAGGTTCGAGCCATCCGCTTGCGAAGGCGATCATCGGCCGTGCCGAAACCGATGGCATCGCCGTTCCCCTTGCACAGGATGCATCGGCGACGGCGGGTAAGGCCGTACATGCGACCGTTGCCGGACGTCGCCTCGCCGTCAGCTCCCCGACCCATGCCGCACAGATGGTGACGCTCGGGGTGCTTGAGCGCAGCGCCATCGAGAAGCTCGAAGATCGCGGCAATACCGTTGCCGTCCTTTTCGACGAGCAGGCGAAGGAAGTCCTCGGCCTCATCGCCCTGCGCGACGAACCGCGCCGTGACGCGCGGGAGGGTGTCGCCCAGCTCAAAGCTATGGGGGTCCGCTCCGTCATGCTAACCGGCGACAACCGGCGCACCGCCCAGGCCATTGCCAAGGGTCTCGGTATCGAGTGGAGCGCCGAGCTGCTTCCGCAGGACAAGCTCGATCTCGTCAACGAGATGAAGCGGAAGTCCAAGGTGGCCATGGTCGGCGACGGCATCAACGATGCTCCGGCACTGGCGACGGCCGACGTCGGGATCGCCATGGGCGGCGGAACCGATGTGGCGATCGAGACTGCGGACGCCGCCCTGCTCAAGAGCCGTGTCACGGACGTCGCCCATCTCGTCGCGCTGTCCCGCGCCACCATGGCGAACATCCACCAGAACGTCGTCTTCGCTCTCGCGTTGAAGGGCCTGTTCCTCGTTACCAGCGTCCTCGGCATCACCGGCCTCTGGATCGCGGTCCTTGCCGATACGGGCGCAACGGCGATCGTCACGCTGAATGCGTTGCGGCTCTTGCGCTTCAAGGGTGCGAAGTCTGCCGATGACGGTCGCGATGAGGGCATGCGTTCTCACCCTCTCGTCCCGGCCGAAAGCCACTAGTCGCTCGCACTCAAGGAGCCGCCAACCGGATCGGTCTGGCGGCTTCACACAACTGGAGCCCGTCGAGGTAACGCTGATCCATCGCGCTCATTCGGGGACGGACTCCGCTTCTTCCAAGACGTCGGCGAAGCGAGACATGCGGTTGGCCACGACATGGCTAGGCGGCAGCGTCAAGGGTCTGTTCGGAAACATCCTGCAAGGCCCTTGACCTTTCCATCGTTGGAAACCGCACCTTCGCAGAAAATGAACGTCGCCGCATCCGGCTGGCCGGGGGCGCGCGCCTTTTGAAGGTGAACGAGAATGAGTAATAAAGCCGCCGCCCTGTTTTTAGCCGGCGCCGTCATCGCCGGTGGCACGCTTGCCATCGTCTATCGCGACGAGATCGGACCCTACGCCAAAAGCGTTCTGGCGCTTGCTTCCTCGACCGCTGCGTCGGAGGCTGTCGCGCAGCCGGCACAGATGCCTGTTCCGCAGGTGCCGGTTGCCGAGGTCATCACGCGCAAGGTCGCGCCATCCGTTGAGTTTACCGGCCATCTGGAAGCGACCAAGGCTATCGAGCTGCGTCCGCGCGTCGGCGGCGCGATCGTCGCCGCCAGCGTTCCCGAAGGCGGTCTCGTGCGGCCCGGCGAGCTTCTCTTCCAGATCGATCCGCGACCGTTCGAGGTGGTCCTGAACGCGGCCAAAGCGCAGTTGCAGCAGGCAAACGTCCTGCTCGATCAGGCCGAGATCGACTTCGGGCGCACCGAGGCGCTCGCTTCGAACGGCAACGCGCCGCGCAAGGCTTTCGATGACGCGCTGGCCATGCGGCGTCAACGCCAGGCGCAAGTCGACATCGCCAAGGTTGCCGTCTCGGCCGCCGAACTCGATCTCTCCTTTGCCCGCGTCACCGCGCCGATTGCTGGGCGCATCGACCGGGTCCTCGTCACGGAAGGCAATCTCGTCACCGGCGGCAATGCAGGCGCTGCGACGCTCCTCACCACGATTGTCGCGACCGATCCGCTCTACGTCTATTTCGACATCGACGAAGCCACCTATCTCGGCTTCGTAGCCAATGCCCGCGCACCCGAGACGGGAACGGTTGCCGGCAAGCTCCCGGTGCATCTGGGCTTGATGACCGATACGGGTTTTCCGCATGCCGGCGAACTCGACTTCCTCGGCAACCGCGTGGACCGGAGCACCGGGACGATCCGCGCAAGAGCCATCGTCAAGAACCCGGACGGCAGGCTGACGCCCGGCCTGTTCGCGCGGGTCAAGCTCGTCACGGCCGAACCAGCCCAGACCGTGCTCATCGACGATCAGGCGATCGGTATCGACCAGGGGCGGCGCTACGTTCTCGCTCTCGGCGCCGACAACAAGGCGGAATACCGCCCGGTCGAAATCGGACCCATGATCGATGGCCTGCGCGTCGTCGCGGCGGGTCTCAAGCCGGCCGACAAGATCATCGTAAAAGGACTCGTCCGCCCAGGCATGCAGGTAGTTCCGCAGATGATCTCCATGGCGCCCGGCGACACCGCTACAGATGACCGGGCTGCGGCAAACTCGCAGGAGGCGCGTCAATGAATATCCCGCGCTTTTTCGTCGACCGCCCGATCTTCGCGGTCGTTCTGTCCGTCCTGATGCTGATCGCTGGCGGCCTCACGCTCCTGAAGCTCCCGCTCAGCGAATATCCCCAGGTCACGCCGCCGACGGTGCAGGTCACCGCCAGCTATCCCGGCGCAAATCCCGCCGTGATCGCCGAAACCGTCGCCGCCCCTCTGGAGCAGGCGATCAACGGCGTCGAGAATATGCTCTACATGAGTTCACAGGCGGCGACCGACGGACGCATGACCCTGACCATTGCGTTCAAGCAGGGCACCGATCCCGACATGGCGCAGATTCAGGTGCAGAACCGCGTTTCGCGCGCATTGCCCAGGCTTCCGCAGGAAGTGCAGCGCATCGGGGTCGTGACGCAGAAGACGTCCCCAGACATCCTGATGGTCGTCCATCTCGTCTCGCCCGACAATCGCTACGATCCCGTCTACCTGTCGAACTTCGCCACCTTGCAGGTACGCGACCAGCTTGCGCGCCTGTCAGGTGTGGGTGACGTACTCGTCTGGGGGGCTGGCGAGTATTCCATGCGCGTGTGGCTCGATCCGGCCAAGGTGGCCGCGAGGGGGCTGACCGCCAGCGACGTCGTTGGGGCGATTCAGGAACAGAACGTTCAGGTGGCCGCCGGCTCGGTCGGCCAGCAGCCCGAAGCCTCGGCCGCGTTTCAGGTGACGGTCAACACGCTCGGAAGGCTGTCCAGTGAGCAGCAGTTCGGCGAGATCGTCGTAAAGACAGGCACCGACGGTCAGGTCACCCGCTTGCGCGACGTTGCCCGCATCGAGCTTGGCGCAGACTCCTATGCCCTTCGTAGCCTCCTCAACGGCAAGCCGGCGCTCGCGATGCAGATCATCCAAAGCCCCGGCGCGAATGCGCTCGACGTATCGAGCGCCGTCCGCACCACCATGGCCGAACTTCAGAAGGGCTTTCCGGAAGGCATCGAATATCGGATCGCCTACGATCCAACGGTGTTCGTCAAGGCGTCTCTCGAAGCTGTGGTCATGACGCTGCTCGAAGCCGTCGTGCTGGTCGTTATCGTCGTGGTTCTGTTCCTCCAGACGTGGCGGGCGTCGATTATTCCCCTTGTCGCCGTTCCCGTCTCCTTGGTCGGCACATTTGCGCTGATGTATATGTTCGGTTTCTCGCTGAACACGTTGTCCCTCTTCGGCCTCGTTCTCTCGATCGGCATCGTGGTCGACGACGCGATCGTCGTGGTCGAGAACGTCGAGCGCCACATCGCGCTTGGGGAAACGCCGAAAGAGGCGGCGCGCAAGGCCATGGACGAGGTGACGGGGCCGATCGTAGCCATCACCTCTGTCCTGTCGGCCGTGTTCATTCCATCGGCGTTCCTCTCGGGCTTGCAGGGCGAATTCTACCGCCAGTTTGCGCTGACGATTGCGATCTCGACCATCCTGTCGGCGATCAACTCCCTCACGCTCTCTCCCGCGCTTGCTGGCGTGCTCCTGAAACCCCACCACGGCGACGTGAAGCGCGATCTCCTGACCCGCGTGATCGACTTCCTGTTCGGCTGGTTCTTCCGGCTGTTCAATCGCTTCTTCGACGGCGCTTCGACCGCCTACGTCTGGTCGGTGCGCCGTGCCGCGAGGCTCAGTGTTCTCGTCCTGCTCGTCTATGCCGGCCTGGTCGGCATGACGTGGGTCGGCTTCCAGACGGTGCCGGGCGGCTTCGTGCCGGCCCAGGACAAATACTATCTCGTCGGCATCGCCCAGCTCCCGACTGGCGCTTCGCTCGACCGCACCGAGGCCGTCGTCAAGAAAATGTCGGAGATCGCGCTGGCCGAGCCGGGCGTGGAGAGTGTCGTCGCGTTTCCAGGGCTCTCGGTCAACGGCATGGTCAACATCCCCAATGCGGCCGTCATGTTCACGATGCTCAAGCCGTTCGACGAACGAAAGGACCCGTCTCTTTCGGCCTTTGCCATCGCCGGCAAGCTCATGGGCAAGTTCAGCCAGATTCCCGATGGCTTCGCCGGCATCTTCCCGCCGCCGCCCGTTCCGGGACTTGGTTCGACCGGCGGCTTCAAGATCCAGATCGAGGATCGAGCGGGCCTCGGCTTCGAGGCGCTCGCGCAGGCTCAAGGCGCGGTCATGGGCAGAGCGATGCAGACGCCCGAGCTGGCCGGCATGCTGGCAAGTTTCCAGGTGAACGCGCCGCAGGTGCAGGTCGATATCGACAGGGTGAAAGCGAAGTCGCAAGGCGTGCCGCTCAATACCATCTTCGAGACGTTGCAGGTCAACCTCGGCTCGCTCTACGCGAACGACTTCAATCGCTTCGGCCGCACCTACCGCGTGATGGTGCAGGCGGACGCGCCGTTCCGCATGCAGCCCGAGGACATCGGCCGCCTGAAGGTCCGCAACGCGACCGGCAACATGATTCCGCTTTCGGCTCTGCTGACCATCAAGCACAGCTCAGGCCCCGATCGTGTCATGCACTATAACGGCTTCCCCTCTGCGGACATCAGCGGCAGTCCCGCGCCCGGATACTCGTTCGGGCAGGCCACCGCCGCCATGGAGCGCATCGCATCCGAAACCTTGCCAGCGGGCATGGCCTTCGAATGGACCGATCTCGCCTATCAGGAGAAGCAGGCCGGCGACACAGCGATGTATGTCTTCCCGCTGTCCGTCTTGCTCGCGTTCCTGATCCTCGCGGCGCAGTACAACAGTTGGTCGCTTCCCTTCGCGGTGCTGCTGATCGCTCCAATGGCGCTCCTCTCGGCGATCGCCGGGGTGTGGTTCACTGGCGGCGACAACAACATCTTCACGCAGATCGGCTTTGTCGTTCTGGTCGGACTTGCCGCGAAGAACGCAATCCTAATCGTCGAGTTCGCCCGAGCGAAGGAGGATGAAGGCGTCGATCCGTTGGCCGCCGTTCTCGAAGCGGCCCGCCTGCGCCTTCGGCCGATCCTGATGACGTCGCTCGCCTTCATTGCCGGCGTGATTCCGCTCGTCATCGCCACCGGAGCGGGCGCCGAAATGCGGCACGCCATGGGCATCGCCGTCTTTGCCGGCATGCTCGGCGTGACGCTATTCGGCCTGCTTCTGACGCCGATCTTCTATGTGGTCGTGCGGCGGCTCGCGATCAGGCGGAGCGCGTCGCCCCAACAGGCGACCGAAGTCCATACCTGAGCAGGCCGACACACAATTCCACGCCGGGGCGGCCCATGGCTGCTGCCGCACCCCGGCGCGGTCGGGCCGTCAGGGCCTCAGCGATCGAACACGCAGCAAATCATAAACACGCGGCTATCCGGAAGGGACTTCAAACATGGATATCGGCATCGGCGAACTCTCTCAGCTCACCGGCGTCAAAATTCCGACGATCCGCTACTACGAGCAGATTGGGTTGCTGCGCGAGCGCTTGCGGAGCAAGGGAAACCAGCGACGCTATGACCACGGCGCGGTCCATCGCCTTCTCTTCATCCGCCGCGCCCGCGATCTCGGCTTCAGCATCGAGGCGATCAAGGACCTGTTTCGACTTGCCGACGTCTCGTTCTCAAGTCCGGCCGAAGCGCTCCGCATCGCAAAGGAGCAACTCGCTGCGGTCGAGGAAAAAATCGCTCAACTGGAAACACTCGAAAAGATGATCCAGCTCGTTGCCGAAAGCGAGAATGACGGGGATCTGATCCCGCTCGATATTTTGCCCTTGAAAGACACCAGCCGCGATGGCGATGCTGAGGTGAAAACTTCAAGCAAAGGCCGCGAATCGATTCACTAGCCTCATCCCAAGGACCGACGACGTTGAGATACTATTCCCATGTGAAAAGGAGCCAGAGCTGCGTCGTGGTCGGTGCGGGACCGGCGGGCCTGATGCTCGGGCTCTTGCTGGCCCGCTCGGGCGTCGATGTTACGGTCATCGAAAAACATCAAGACTTTCTGCGCGATTTTCGCGGGGACACCATCCATCCATCGACCCTCGAAGCGATTCATGAGCTTGGCTTGCTCGATGAGCTTCTTTCTCTCCCCCATCAGAGAGCCTACCATCTCCACGCTGAGATCGCCGGCCGCAAGGCCACGATCGCCGATTTCTCCAGACTACCGACGCGCGCTAAGTTCATCGCCTTCATGCCGCAATGGGACTTCCTGAATTTTCTTGCGCGAAAGGCAGGCGAGTTTCCGCGCTTTCGGTTGATCATGTCCACTGAGGCAACTTCGCTCCGTTGGGACAATTGCCGGGTTGTCGGCCTGAATGCTCGCCAGGGCGAACGTGAACTCGCCATGGAAGCCGCTCTCGTCATCGGGGCGGACGGACGCAATTCGATCATCCGCAAGGCGGCTGGACTTGAGGTTCAGAGCTTCGGTATCGCTACCGACATTCTCTGGATGAAGATCTCCAAAAAAGCAGGCGATCCGCAGCAGGCAATGGGCCACGCCGGTCCGAGCCAAGGGCTGGTCTTGATCGATCGTGGCGTTTACTGGCAATGCGGTTATGTAATCACGAAGGGAACCGTTGATTCGCTGAAAGAGCAAGGGCTTGAGGCGCTTCGCGCCAGGATTGCCGACGTAGCACCATTGTCGGCGGATCGATTTGAAGAAATCCGTTCCTGGGATGACATCCATCTGCTCAGTGTTCGCATCGACCGTCTCAAGTCGTGGTGGAAACCCGGCGTGCTTTGCATTGGGGACGCGGCCCATGCCATGTCGCCCATTGGCGGGGTCGGTGTGAATCTCGCGATCCAGGACGCGATCGCCACCGCCAACACGCTGGCGGAGGCTCTTCGCGAGGGGCGGCTGCAAACGCGCATGCTCGAAGCCGTACAGCGCCGTCGCAACTTCCCGACCAAGGCAACCCAGAAACTGCAATTGATGATGCGCAGCCGGAAGCGTGCCGGTGAAGCGGGCAACACGCAAATTCGAAGACCTCCGCTTTTCATGCGCCTGATTGCCCAGTCACACCTACTGCCGCGGCTGACCGGCCGCCTCATTGGGATCGGCTTCCGACCGGAACATGTGCGCACGCGGCTCGTCGATTGGACGTGTTCATTGAGAGCCCCGGCTAGGTAGATGCTACGCGATGAAGCGCCGGGAAGCCATTGAGGGCGATACCCCGAAGTCTTTTACACGCGCCACCGGCTTCACTCGTCCGTTCGGCAATGGCCTTGTCGCTGGCTGGACTATTCCTTGAAGCCCATCCCGATCCTGACCACGCATTGTGCGACGGTCCAAGCCCCTTGTGTCTCGCTGCACTCCCCGCGTCCCTTTCGCAGGAGAAGGCCGTCGATGATCTGGTGAAGTCCTTCGACAGGTAGTGCGAACTTCGCGTTATCAAGAAGCGCCTTTTGCAGTGAATGAGACAATGGTGCGGGCGGTCGGACTCGAACCGACATATCCGTAAGGACGGCGGATTTTGAATCCGCTGCGTCTACCAATTCCGCCACGCCCGCACTTTGCCGCCGATCTTACTCTAGGTCTCGGCTCCTAGCCGACCCCTAGCGCCATTTCGACGGAAACCTCTCACTTCACTTCCATACCGCCAGTCCGTTGAAAACACGACGCTTTCACTTCACCGTGATTTTCTGTGGATTGGTAGACAAATCCCTTTTTGAGTCGAGCGCGTCTACCAATTCCGCCACAGGGGCCCTTGCAGGCCGGCGGACTATAGCGATCGATCGGGGGCGGTCAATCGGGGGGAGCCGGGCGGATGCCGGGTTTTCAAGGCTCCCGCGCCGGGGGAGGGAGCCGGCCCGGTGCGGGCGGTTGCGCCGGCGGCCGGCGCGTGCTCTAGAGCCGGATGATGCCGGGCGGGGCCGCGAGGAGGAGCCGCCCGGGATTCCGACCCGTCTCTCACCGAGGAGTGGGGGCAGGCCATGGCGAAGGAGAGGCTGCCTCCTCGTCGCCGCCTGCGCCCGAGCCGCCATGCTGAAGCGCCTCTATGACTGGACCATGTCGCTCGCGGCCCGGCCCCGGGCCACGCTGTGGCTGGCGATCGTCGCCTTCGTGGAAAGCTCCTTCTTCCTGATCCCCGCCGATGTGCTGTTCGTGCCGATGGCGCTGGCACGGCCGCCCCGCGCCTACCGGCTGGCCCTGGTCGCGACGGTGTTCTCCGTGCTCGGCGGCATCATGGGCTATGCCATCGGCTACTATGCCTTCGAGGCGCTGGCGAAGCCGGTGCTCGCCTTCTACGGCAAGCTAGACGCCTTCGACACTTTGCGCGCCTGCGCCGGGCCGGACACGACGCTGGTCCTGCTGACCACCTCGGGCCTCGCCCATCTGCCGCCGATCAAGGTGGTGACGATTCTCGCGGGCGCCGTCCATATCGGGCTCGCCTTCTTCGTGGCCTCCTGCGTCCTGGCGCGCGGGGCGCGCTTCTTCGCGCTCGCTTTCCTCCTCAGGCGCTATGGCGACACCATCCGCCATTTCATCGAACGTCGCCTGAAAGTGATCGCCGTCGTCGCGGCGGGCCTGCTGATTCTGCTTTATTTCGGCCTCAAGCTGGTCGCAGGGTCGGGCCAGCTTCTCTCCTGCTGAGCCGGTGCCGATGACGATCTCCGCTTTCGATTCCGCTTCGGGCCGCAACCGGCTGCTGACCCGGCCGGGCCTGATCGGGCTGATCGGCGCCGCGAGCGCGGCGCTGATCGCCGGCGCCTGGTATTTCCAGCTCGTGGCCGGGCTGGTGCCGTGCAAGCTCTGCCTCGAGCAGCGCTGGCCGCACTACGCCGCCATCGGCCTGGCGGCGGCGGCGCTGCTGCTGGCGCGCTCGGTCCGGCTGCAAGGGCTGGCGCTGGCAGGGCTGGCGGTGCTGATGGCCTGGAGCGCGAGCCTCGGCTTCTACCATTCCGGGGTCGAATGGGGCTGGTTCCTGGGGCCGAGCGATTGCGGCGGCGGCGTGCCCGTCGCGGCCGGTGTCGGGGACTTCATGAAGCAGTTGCAGAGCGTGCGGGTGGTGTCCTGCGGCGAGGCCGCCTGGCGCTTCCTCGGCCTGTCGCTCGCCGGCTGGAACGCCGTGGCGTCGGCCGGGCTGTGCCTGCTGGCGCTCTACGGGCTGACGCGCCGGGCGCGCGCCTGAGCCTCACGGCTCCAGTTCGGAATCCCAGTAGAGATAGTCGAGCCAGCTTTCGTGCAGATAGTTGGGCGGGAAGAGCTTGCCGTTGCGGTGCAGGTCGTTGACCGTCGGCGCATAGGGCGCCTGGGTCGGGAACATCTCGACGACCGCCGGCATCTTGTCGCCCTTGCGCAGATTGCAGGGGGAGCAGGCGGCGACGACGTTTTCCCAAGTCGTCAGGCCGCCCTTCGAGCGCGGGATGACATGGTCGAAGGTCAGTTCCTCGCGCTGGCCGCAATACTGGCAGGCGAAACGGTCGCGCAGGAAGACGTTGAAGCGGGTGAAGGCCGGGGTCCGCGACGGCTTGATGTAGCTCTTGAGCGAGACGACCGAGGGCAGCCGCATGTCGAAGCTCGGGCTGCGGACCACCATGTCGTATTCGGAGACGATGTTGACGCGGTCCATGAACACCGCCTTGATCGCGTCCTGCCAGCTCCAGAGGGAGAGAGGATAGTAGCTCAGGGGCCGAAAATCGGCATTCAGGACGAGGGCCGGGCAGCCGTCCGGCGACGCCATCGGATGCATCACATGCGCCGTCAAACTCGTCGCACCTCCGCTTCGTCGAGCGGGACGAATCCCGCCCAACGATCAATGTAAGCGCGAGACGACAGGAATGTGAAGAAACTTGTTGCGACTGCTGCCATGTCGCTCGCGCCTGCGAGGGCACAGGATCGCCGCACTCGCCGGATAGTTGTCGCAAGCGCCTGCGACGGCAGGCGCGGATGCCGCATGGAGATTCGCGCGTGAAGATCGGTCCCCTCGTCCTGCTCGCTTTCCTGCTGCCGGCGGCGCCGGGCCGGGCTGAAGACATCGCGATCGAGGGCGTGCGGATGTCGCGCGATTTCGCCTGCGCCGCGGGGCAGGACGTCGTCGTCTCCGGGGCGGACAACCGGGTTTCGCTTACCGGCCGCTGCGGCGTGGTGAAGGTGCTAGGCAGCGGCCACGGCCTCAGCTTCGAGACCGCCGACGCGCTCGTGGTCAGCGGCATGTCCATCGAGGCGCGGGGCCGCGCGGTCGGCAGTCTCGTGGTCGAGGTGGCGAAGAACAGGGTCGCCACGGCGATGGAGCCTGCGGCCGAGCCGGCGAAGGTCGACGTCTCCGGGGCCGATCACGAGGTGGAGCTGACGCTCGCCGGCCCGACCCGGATCGAGATGCAGGGCGCCAGGAACCGGTTGCGCTGGCGCGCCGGGCCGGACGTCGCGGCGCCCGCGGTCTCGGCGGCCGGGGTCGACAACCGGATCAGCCGCTATTGAGGCGGCGGATGCGCCGGCTCAGCGGGTCGGGACGGGCTTCTCGCCGCGATAGTCGTAGAAGCCGCGCTTGGTCTTGCGGCCGAGCCAGCCGGCCTCGACATATTTCACCAGCAGCGGGCAGGGGCGGTACTTGGAATCGGCCAGCCCGTCATGGAGCACCTGCATCACCGAGAGGCAGGTGTCGAGGCCGATGAAGTCGGCGAGCTGGAGCGGGCCCATCGGATGGTTGGCGCCGAGCCGCATCGCGGTGTCGATCGCCTCGACCGAGCCGACGCCCTCATAGAGCGTGTAGACCGCTTCGTTGATCATCGGCAGCAGGATGCGGTTGACGATGAAGGCCGGGAAGTCTTCCGAGACCGAGGCCGTCTTGTGCAGCTTGGCGACGAAATCCTTGGCGAGCTCGAAGGTGCCGTCATCGGTGGCGATGCCGCGGATCAGCTCGACGAGCTGCATCAGCGGCACGGGATTCATGAAATGGATGCCGATGAAATGCTCGGGCCGGTCGGTCGCCGCGGCGAGCCGGGTGATCGAGATCGAGGAGGTGTTGGAGGCGAGGATCGCCTTCGGCTTGAGATGCGGGCAGACGGCGGTGAAGATCTTGCGCTTGACCTCCTCGCTCTCGGTGGCGGCCTCGATCACGAGGTCGCAGTCGCCGAGATCGGCGAGCCCGACCGCCGGCGCGATGCGGGCCATGGCGGAGCGGCGCTCCTCGTCGGAGAGGGCCCCCTTCGCGACCTGACGGGCCATGTTGCCGTCGATGGTGGCGAGCGCCGCGTTGATCCGCTCCTCGGCGACGTCGTGCAGCTTGACGTCGAAGCCGGCGGCCGCGGTGACATGGGCGATGCCGTTGCCCATCTGGCCCGCACCGATGATGCCGATCTTCCTGATCGCCTGGTCCGACATGATCCGATCCCGATCGCTTTCCTGCTCCCGCGGGAGCCAACGGGCCGCCCCTCGGGGCGGCCCGGCACATGGAGCCTCAGTGTTACTTGCCGACCTTCGCCAGCTCGGCGTCGAGCTCGGGCAGGACGGTGAAGAGGTCGCCGACGAGGCCGTAATCGGCGACCTGGAAGATCGGCGCCTCCTCGTCCTTGTTGATGGCGACGATGACCTTGGAGTCCTTCATGCCGGCGAGATGCTGGATCGCGCCGGAGATGCCGACGGCGATGTAGAGCTCCGGGGCGACCACCTTGCCGGTCTGGCCGACCTGCCAGTCGTTGGGAGCGTAGCCGGCATCGACCGCGGCGCGCGAGGCGCCCATCGCGGCCCCGAGCTTGTCGGCGACCGGTTCGATCACCTTGCCGAAGTTCTCGGCAGAGCCGAGCGCGCGCCCGCCCGAGATGATGATCTTGGCCGAGGCCAGCTCCGGACGGTCGGACTTGGCGACCTCCTCGCCCTTGAAGGCGGAGTTGCCGGGGTTTTCCGCGGCGGAAACCGCCTCGACCGCGGCCGAGCCGCCTTCGCCGGCCGCCTGGAAGGAGGCGGTGCGGATGGTCATCAGCTTCTTGGCGTCGGTCGCCTGCACCGTCTGGATGGCGTTGCCGGCATAGACCGGACGCTCGAAGGTGTCGGGCGAGACGATTTTCATCACGTCCGAGACCTGCATCACGTCGAGCAGGGCGGCGACGCGCGGCAGGACGTTCTTGCCGGTGGTGGTCGAGGGGGCGACGATGGCGTCATAGCCGTCGGCCAGCTTGACGATCAGCGCGGCAAGCGGCTCGGCCAGCGCATGGCCATAGGCCGCGTCGTCGGCGAGCAGCACCTTCTCGACGCCGGCGAGTTTGGCGGCGGCATCGGCCGCGGGTTTGGCGTTCTGGCCAGCGACGAGGATGTGCACGGGTGCGCCGAGCTGGGCGGCGGCGGTCAGCGCCTTGGCGGTGGCGTCCTTGAGCGAGGCGTTGTCGTGTTCGGCGATCAGCAGCGTGGTCATCAGATCACCCCGGCGGTCTTGAGCTTGGAGACGAGTTCGGCGGCGTTGGCGACCTTGACGCCGGCGGAGCGGCCGGCGGGCTCGGCCGTCTTCAGCACCTTGAGGCGGGGCGCGACGTCGACGCCGAGCGCGTCGGCCGAGGTCTCGTCGAGCGGCTTCTTCTTCGCCTTCATGATGTTGGGCAGCGAGGCATAGCGCGGCTCGTTCAGGCGCAGGTCGGTGGTGACGATCGCCGGCAGCTTCAGCGAGACGGTCTGCAGGCCGCCATCGACCTCGCGGGTGACGTCGACATGATCCGCGGCCAGCTCGACCTTGGATGCAAAGGTGCCCTGCGGCCAGCCGAGCAGGGCCGCCAGCATCTGGCCGGTCTGGTTGGCGTCGTCGTCGATCGCCTGCTTGCCGAGCACGACGAGGCCGGGGGCCTCCTGCTCGACCACCTTCTTCAGGATCTTGGCGACGGCCAAGGGCTCGACCGTGCCGTCGACCTTGACCAGGATGCCGCGGTCGGCGCCCATGGCGAGGCCGGTGCGGATCGTCTCGGCGGCTTGCGCCGGGCCGATCGAAACGACGACCACCTCGCTCGCCTTGCCGGCTTCCTTCAGCCGCAGCGCCTCTTCCACCGCGATCTCGTCGAACGGGTTCATCGACATCTTCACATTGGCCAGCTCGACGCCCGAGCCATCCGCCTTCACGCGGATCTTCACGTTGTAATCAACCACCCGCTTCACGGGCACCAAGATCTTCATTGCCAGATCACCGTTCTGAAGAGATGCGCCTTGCGCCGCACCGCCGGGGAGGGCGGAATGGCGGCATCGCGGCCTTCGGCTGGAATGCGGTCGGACCGTAACGATGGGGATTTGCGCTTGTCAACGGCGTCAGGGGGCGCCGTTCCGCCGCAAGAGGAGCTCCGGGGCGGTCATCTCAGGGCCGGGCGCTCCGGCGCCCGAACAGGGCGACGCCGCGGCGGATGAACAGCGGCGTCAGGACGGCCCCGGTCGCGAGCCCGCCGAGATGGGCCCACCAGCCGATATCGCCCTGTGGATCGAACCAGGCGGAGGCCGCCTGGAAGACGATCCAGCCGCCGAGCGTGTAGACGGCGGGGATGTGGACCGGGATCCATTTGAAGGCGAGGCCCCAGACCCGCACGCGCGGATAGAGCATCAGATAGGCGGCGATGACGCCGGAGATCGCGCCGGAGGCGCCGACCAGCGGCTGCTCCGAGGCCGGATAGGCCAGCGCATGGGCGAGCGAGCCGCCGAGCCCGCACAGGAAGAAGAAGGCGAGGAAGCGGGCATGGCCCATCGCGTCCTCGACATTGTCGCCGAAGACCCAGAGGAACAGCAGATTGCCGAGGAGATGGGCGAAGCTGGCGTGGAGCAGGATGTTGCTGAACGGAGTGAGCCAGGCGGGCGCGTGAGTCAGCCCCTCCGGCAGCACCGCGGTCCCGAACAGGACGGAGGGAATCAGCCCGAATCCGGCCATGACGGCGATCTCGCTCTCCTGCTGCGGGCCGAAGCGCAGCAGGAGCTGGATCGCGGTGCAGGCCGCCACCAGCCCGTAGGTGATGAAGGCCGAGCGGGTGAAGCGCAGCGGCACCCCGTCATAGATCGGGACGAACACGGCGGCTCAGCGGTTCTGCCCCGGAATCCAGAGCACGTCGCCCCCGGCCTTGGCATTGAGGAAGCGCGAGGCGACGAACAGGAAATCCGAGAGGCGGTTGATGTATTTCAGCGCCGGCGCGGCGACCGTCTCGCCCTTCGTCGCGGCGAGCTCCGCCATCAGCCGCTCGGCCCGGCGGCTGACGGTGCGGGCGAGATGGAGATGGGTCGCCGCCGGCGTGCCGCCCGGCAGCACGAAGGAGCGCAGCGGCGCGAGCGTCGCGTTGAGCGTGTCGATCTCCCCCTCCAGCCGGTCGACCTGGGCCTGGACGATGCGCAGCGGCGCGAAGGCGAGGGGCTTGTCCGTCTCGGGCGTCGAGAGGTCGGCGCCGAGGTCGAAGAGGTCGTTGCTGATGCGTCCGAGCATCGCCTCGACCCCGGCATCCTCGGCTGCGGCATGAAGCCGCGCCAGCCCCACGCAGGCATTGGTCTCGTCGACGGTGCCGTAGGCTGCGACCCGCAGGTCGTATTTCGGCCGGCGCGGGCCGGACGTCAGCCCGGTCGTGCCGTTGTCGCCGGTGCGGGTGTAGATGCGGTTGAGCTTGACCATGCCTCGCTTATAGCGCGCGCCGGGCCGGGTGGAAGCAGGCTCTTCGCCGCCTGCGGCGGGCGGCCTCAGAAGGTGTAGCCGAGCCGGGCGCCGATATTGGCCGGCCCGCGCGGAGAGGCCGTCCCCGGCTGGCCGGAGCAGCCCGCCGTGCTGAAATGCTCGAGCGTCGTGACGAGACTCCAGCGGTCCGACAGGCGGAAGCCCAAAGCGGCCGCCTCGCGCGTGCCGGCATTGCAGCCGAGGCTGAGGCGGTTCTCCGGGATGATCGCGCCGGTCTTGCCGTCATGCAGCGCCGCGCCGAGGCTGGCCTCGACGAAGACGTCGTGGCTGAGGTCGAAGGTCCAGGTCGCGCCGGCATAGGCGTAGCGCGTGCCGTTGAGATGCAGGCTGGAGCCGATGTTGAAGCGCGGAATGAAGGCGGCGGCGATGCGGTCGTTGAGCGGGACGAGGCGCGGCGACAGCACCTCGCCGCCGATCACGGGCAATCCGCTCTCGCGGCCGCCTCCCGGATTGGCGATGCCGGCGCCCAGGCGCGCCTCCCAGCCGGGGGCGATGGAGCGGGTGGCCGGGGCATAGCTCGAAACGCCTGCGGGCAGCGACTCCGTTTGCGCCCAGCCCGGGGAGGCGAGCAGGCAACCGGCAAGGAGAAGCGACGCGAGGCGAACCATGACGACCGACGAGTGAGCGGAGCAGGCGTTAGTGAAGCACACAGACTCGTGTTCGGATTGTGGCGATGCGCCCCGGCGGGCGCCGCGATCCCCATGAAAGCTGATCCGAAAAACCAGCGAAATCAGCCTGTTGGGCTCGGGTGCGGTCAGCCGCCGCTGCGCCACCACAGCACGATGACGATGATGACGATGGCGAGGAACTGCAGCTGCACGCGAAGCTGCATCAGCTTCTGCGAGGTGTTGGCGCTGCCGCCGCGCATCATGTTGATCAGGCCGAGCAGCAGCACGATGGCGACGGCGCCGATGGCGATGGGGACGAGCGTGTTCGATAGCGTCATGGCACAGGCTTAAAGCGCTCTCGGATGCATTGCCAGAGGCGGGATCGCCGCAAGCGGCAGGGGCGCTCCTCGATCTCGCATCGGCTTTCCCGAAAACCGCGTTCCGCCTTTCGGGCCGATGCTCTAGATCGCGCTCTGGGCCGGGGCGCGCCCGCGCATCGGGGCGGAGAGCTCCTCAGCCAGGGCGCGGCAGATCGCCGGCAGGCCGTCGAGCAGGTCCGGCACGAAGGCCTGCGAGGGCGGCAGGCGCTTGGGCAGGGCGTGCAGCGCGGCGGCCATGACCAGCGGGTCGCGCTCGCCCTCGCCGTTTTGCGAGGGGTCGTAGAGCACGTCGATCAGCCCGAGCTCCTCGGCGCGGCCGGCCCGGATCGCCTGTTCGAGCCGCGGCCTGACGCGCGGCACGATCAGCGCCGGCTTGTCGAAGGAGAGGATCTCGCAAAAGGTGTTGTAGCCGCCCATGGCGACGACGCAGTGGGCGCGGTTCATCAGCAGTTCCAGGCGCGGCTCGAAGCCGAGCCCCTCCAGCTTCGGATTGCGCGCGATGCGCTCGGCGAACTCCTTGCGCTTCTCGCGCGACATGAAGGGACCGAAGACGATCAGCGCCGGCAGCGCGATGGTCGGGTCCGCCTCATAGGCCGAGATCACCCAGTCGATGACGCCGGCGCCGTCGCCGCCGCCGCCGGGCGTGACCAGGATGAAGGGCTGCTTGGTGATGCGCGGATAGCGGTTCGGCGGCATCGGGCTCGGCACGGCGCGCTTGAGATAGCCGAGATAGCGGGTCTTGGCCGAGAAGCGGTGCTGGTTCGGCAGGCCGAGGAGGGGATTGTAGACGCTCTCCAGCCCGTAGACGAAGATGTCGTCATAGATCGTGTCGAGGGCGTCGAGCGCGCCGCTGTGCCGCCATTCCTCGAGCAGCTTGGCGGGCTCGTCGAGCACGTCGCGCAGGCCGAGCACGATACGGGCCCCGCGCCGGCGCAGGATGTCGAGCGCCGGCTTCAGCTCGCCGCGCAGGCCGATCGGCTCCTTGTCGACGATCGCCACGTCGGGGTCGAAGGACAGCACCGTCCGCTCGATGATGTCGGTGCGCAGCCGGATCGTGCCGTCGAGGTCGAGATTGAGATGGTGCGGTCCGTAATGGCCGTCGCTCTGCTTCTCGATGCCGGGGATGCGGACATAGTCGACGCCGGCCCCGAACTGGAAGCTGGAGATCATCGAGGAGCCCGAGACGATCAGGATCGAGATGTGCGGAAAGCTCGCGACCAGCGCGTTGGCGATGGCGCGGCAGCGCCGGATATGGCCGAGCCCGAAGGTGTCGTGGCTGTAGATCAGCACGCGCGGGGCATGCGGGCTGCGCGGGCTCCGCTCGGGGCCCGCCAGGTCGATGACGTTGGACGACATGGGGCGCGGCCTCCGGGGCGGATCAGAAGACTTCCTGGCGGGGCCGAGCACACCAGACGACCATGCCGGAGCATGGCTGTACCCGTCTATAACGCGGCGCCGGAGCCGTTCCAAGCCTGCCCGGCCGGCGCCCCGGGCGGTTTTTCACGGCGGGTTCTCCGGCCGCAGGAGATCGCGCGGATCGGTGAGCGCGACGGCCGGATGCGCGGCCGCGCGGGCCAGAAGCCCGTCGAGGAAAGCCCAGGCGACGGCGTCGTGGTCGCGGTGATGCAGGAGCAGTCCGAGCGTGTCGGGGCCTCGCGGCCGCGTGCGCCATCGCGCCAGCAGCCCGGCGATCTCGGCGATCAATTCACCGTGAGAGCGGCCGACGCGCCCGCCATGCCAGTCCATGACGTCGATATGGGTGTTCAGGAGGTGCGGTCCGCCGGCCGGGCCGTGGCGGTGGTCGCGGAAGCAGGACAGCCCGGCGAAGCCGAGCGCCGGCAGGCGGGCGGCGTGGCCGGGGTCGATGCGGTTCCAGGGCGGCACGAAGACCGGCAGGACGCTCTCGCCGAGCAGGTCACGCAGGCGCAGCCATGCCCCGGCGATCCCGGCGTCGACCTCCTGCGGCGCGCGGTCCGGGCCGAATTCGGACTTCTTCGCGCCCGCCGGCGCGTGGTTGCGGTGGCGGCAGCCATGCTGGCAGGGCAGGAGCACGGGCTTGCCGCGCAGGGCGCCGGCCAGGGCGGGTTCCGCCAGCAGGGGGATGACGGCGAGCAGGACGGGCGCGCCGAAGCGCTCGGCGCAGGCGGCGAGCCGGTCGAGCGCGGCGCTCGGGGCGACGGCGTCGTCATCGCGCAGCCAGAGCCGCAGCCTCCGGCCCGCCTCCTGCCAGAGGTCGAGTTCCCGGAGGAGCGGGGACCAGAGGGCGGCGCTCACGAGGCCCGGCCTCCGGCCGCGGTCCTGCGCCTGGCGGCATGGTTGCGGCAGGCGATGGCGAGGCCTTCGGCCAGCCTGTCCGCCGCGCGCCCCAGGGTGCGCTCGGTCAGGACGAAGCGGCGCGCCGCCTCGCCCATCGTCCGGCGGCGCTTTCCGTCGCGCAGCAGGGCCGCGAGGTTCGCGGCGAAGGCCGCCTCGTCGCCCTCGGGCGCCAGCAGCGCCGTCTCGCCGGGCCGGACGGTCGCCGGGACGCCGCCGCTGTCGAAGGCGACGACCGGCAGCCCCGTCGCCTGCGCCTCGAGATAGACCAGCCCATAGGCCTCGCGCAGGCCCGGCCAGACGAAGAGGTCGTGGGCGGCGAGTTCGTCCAGGGCGCACTCGCGCGCGACCAGGCCGCGCCAGGCGATGCGCTCGGGCGCGAAACCGGCGAAGGCCTGCTCGACCTCGCCGCGGCTGCGGCCGTCGCCGACGACGCTGAGGCGCCAGTCCTCATCGCCGATGCGCGCGAGGATGCGGGCGAGCGCGCGATAGCTGTTCAGCTTGGTGCCCTCGCGCATCATCGCGATGGTGACGAGGCGCGGCGGTCCGTCATGGCCGCCATCATGGCCGCCATGCCGGGGCGGCGGCGCATCGAAGGCGATGAAGGGCGGCAGCGGCAGCAGGGCGGTCCCGTCCCGGCGCCAGGGTTCGAGGCCTTCCCGGTCGCGCCCGGTGAAATGGAAATGCGCGGCGGCGGCGTCGAGCCCGTGCCGGACGATCGCGGTATGGCGCGCCCATTCGCCCTCGGCGCGCCGCGCGGCGTCGCTGGCCTCGGCGGTGACATAGGGAATGCCGAGCGCGGCCGCGATCTCCGGGCCGAGCAGGTCCGGGGCGCGGTAGTAGTTGTGATAGGTGAACCAGAGCTCGGGCGCCGCCGCGGCGCCGCTCCGCCAGCCGGCGAGGAGGACGTCGCGCAGGCGGGCCGCCTCGGCTTCGAGGCGGGCGAGGGCGGCGGGCTCGGAGTCCGCCAGATAGCCGCGCCCGGCCTGCACCGGCGCGACGGCGTGGCCGAGCGTTTCCAGCGCCGCGACGAGCTGGCGCGCCATGCGGCGGTCGCCGGAGACGCCGGCGTCGTCGAACAGGTTGAGCGGGGTGTGGAATGCGATGCGCAAGGCGGTTCCGCGGGCGGGCCGGGGCTCTCAGCGATAGGGGTCGGCCGCGTCGCGCAGGCCGTCGCCGAGGAAGTTGAAGGCGAGGATGATGACGATCACCGGCACGACCGGATAGAGCAGCCAGGGATAGAGCGCCACCACATTGATGTTCTGCGCCTCGTTCAGCATCACGCCCCAGCTCGTGATCGGCGGCCTGAGGCCGAGGCCGAGGAAGGAGAGCGCCGTCTCGCCGAGGATGGTGCGCGGGATGGTGATCGTCGCCGAGGCGATGAGATGGCTCATGAAGCCGGGCACCAGATGCAGCGCGATGATGCGCCGGGGCTTCGCGCCCATGAGCTGGGCCGCGACGACGTAGTCCTCCTCGCGCAGCGACAGCAGCTTCGAGCGCACCGAGCGGGCGAGCCCGGTCCAGTCCATCAGGCCGAGGATGACGGTGATGCCGAAATAGACCAGCAGCGGGCTCCAGGAGGGAGGCATGATCGAGGCCAGCGCCAGCCAGAGCGGGATATGCGGCAGCGACTGCACGATCTCGATGACGCGCTGGACGACGAGGTCGACCCGGCCGCCATAGTAGCCGGCGATGCCGCCGATGATGACGCCGAGCACGAAGGAGATGCTGACGCCGATCAGGCCGATCGAGAGCGAGATGCGCCCGCCATAGAGGATGCGCGAGAGCATGTCGCGGCCGAGCCGGTCCGAGCCGAGGAAGAAGAAGGTGCCGCCGTCAGGCGGGCAGACGAGATGCAAATTGCCGGGGACCAGGCCCCAGAAGTCGTAGCGGTCGCCGCGGCAGAAGAAGCGCAGCTTCTGCGGCTGCGTGCGGTCCTCGGCATATTCGCGCTTCAGGTTCTCCATGTTGAGATGGAGCTTGTAGGGGTAGACGAAGGGGCCGACGAACGCGCCCTCGTGGAACAGCCGGACCTGCTGGCCGGGCGCGCGGATGAAGTCGGTGTTGCGCGTGCTGTAGTGATAGGGCGCGAGGAATTCGGCGAAGGCCGCCATCGCATAGATCACGAAGATGACGACGGCGGAGATCACCGCGAGCTTGTGCTTGCGGAACTTCCACCACATCAACTGCCATTGCGAGGCGAGGTAGACCCGCTCCTGCTCCGGCGTCATCGCCTCGGTGGCATAGGGCTCGAACGGGGCGGTCGAGGCCGCGTGCGGCAGGGGTGCGCCGTCCGGCGGCAGGCCCGCGAGCGGGTTCTGCTGGAGCGTGTTCGCGGTCACTTCGTTGCAGCCCCCTGCAAGCGAATGCGCGGATCGAGGATGGCCAGCGCGATGTCCGAGATCAGCACGCCGATCACGGTGAGGAAGGAGAGGAACATCAGGAAGGAGCCGGCGAGATACATGTCCTGGCTCTGCAGGGCGCGGATCAGCAGCGGGCCGGTGGTCTGCAGCGAGAGCACGATCGCCACGACCTCGGCACCCGAGACGATCGAGGGCAGGATGTCGCCGATATCCGAGATGAAGAAGTTGAGCGACATGCGAAGCGGGTATTTGCGCAGCGCCTTGCCCGGCGGCAGGCCCTTGGCGCGGGCGGTGACGTAGTACTGCTTCTGCAATTCGTCGAGCAGGTTGGCGCGCAGCGCCCGGATCATGCCCGCGGTGCCGCCGGCGCCGATGATGATGACCGGGATCCAGAGATGCTCCAGCACCGAGCGCAGCTTGGCCCAGCTCATCGGCTGGTTGAGGTAGCGCGGGTCGACGAGGCCGCCGATCGAGATGCCGAACCAGATATTGGCGAAATACATGAAGACCAGCGCCAGCAGGAAATGCGGCACGGCGAGCCCGATCAGCCCGATGAAGGTCAGCCCGTAGTCGCCCCAGCTATACTGGTGGGTGGCGGAGTAGATCCCGATCGGGAAGGCGACGATCCAGGTGAAGATGATCGTGGCGAAGGAGACGATCATCGTCAGCAGCAGACGGTCGCCGACGATGTCGCGCACCGGGCGCTGATATTCGAAGGAATAGCCCATATCGCCCTGGACGAGCCCGGCGACCCACCAGAAATAGCGCTCCAGCGGCGGCTTGTCGAAGCCGTATTCCTTCTTCAGGAACTCGATGCGGCTCATATCGGCCTTTTCGCCCTGGGCCTGCATCTCCGCCGCCATCGTCTCGAAATAGTCGCCTTCCGGCAGGTTGATGACGGTGAAGATCAGCGCGCTGGTGACCAGCAGCGTCGGAATCATGATCAGGATGCGCTTGAGGATATAGCGAAGCAGCACCTTTCAGCCCTCGCCCTCGGTCTTCGCCTCGTCGAACCAGAAGGCGTCCGGCAGGTAGCGGCCCAGGAAGGCGCCCGGCTCGAAGCTGTAGAGCCCGTGATCGGGGACGTTCTCGAGGTTCTTGGAGACCACGATCGGCTGCAGCGTGCCGTTGATGACGCCGATGGTGAAGAGCTGCTCGGCGTTGATCCGCAGCATCTCCCGCCAGATCGCGCGGCGCTGCGCGGTGGTGACGCTCATGCGCCACTCGCCGTAGAGGCGGACGAGCTCGTTGGCCTCGGCCAGGGCGGGGCGCTCGCCCTCGCGGCCGTTGCTCTCGAAGAACTGGCCCCAGCGCGGCCACTGGAACTGGGAGGAGGTGGTGGGGGCGAGCGCGTCCGGCTCCATCTCCGGCGTCACCAGCGCGTTGTCCATGCCGGCCCAGGCGCACATGATCGTCTGCCCGGCCAGGATGCGCCGGCGGAAGACGTCGCGCTGGGTCGAGCGCGGATAGATCTTGATGCCGACATCGAGGAAGTCCTGCTTCAGCAGGTCGAGGATGTCGGTCTCCTCGGTGTTCTCGCCGGCGGTCTCGATGGTGAATTCCAGCCGCCTTCCGTCGGAGAGCAGGCGCACGCCGTCCCGGTCGCGCCTGGTCAGGCCGATCTCGTCGAGCAGCCGGTTGGCCAGCGCCGGATCGTGCTGAATCCAGAGCGCGGCCAGGGCCGGGTCGTAGAGCGGGCTCTCGGGCAAGGCGGTGTTGCCGCTCTCCTTGGCGAGGCCGAAGAAGATCACCTTGTTGACGTCGGCCCGGTTGATCGCGACCGAGATGGCGCGGCGATAGCGGAGGTCGCGGTTGAGGTCGCGCCAGACCGGGTCGATGGCGTTGAGATTGGGCAGCAGGGCGAAATAGGCGCCCTCCGCCCGCTTCCACAGCTTGACCTCGAAATTCATCCGCTTCGAGGCCTCCTTGAGGAAGGTGTAGTTGTCGAAGCGGATATAGCGGGCCTGCAGGTCGGCCTCACCGGCGGCGGTCTTGGCCGGGATCAGGGCGCTGGTGCCGATCGTCATCGTCGCCTGGTCGGCATAGGGCAGTTGCCGGCCGTTCTCGTCGATGCGGTGGAAATAGGGGTTGCGCTCGAAGACGAACTGCTCCGCCGGCAGGGGGGTGGTGTTGCGCCAGGGCTCGAGGGTCGGCAGCTTCGGGTTCTCGGGGCGGTACATGCGGGAGTTGCGCTCGTGCAGGGCGCCCCAGTCGCGGACCCGGTTCTCCTTGACCTTCGCGGCCAGCTCGTGCCGGAGCGCGTGACGCTCGTGGAACTGCCGCAGATAATGCGAGGGCATGAAGATATAGGTCGGCTGCGCCGCTGCCAGCGCGGGCAGGAAGACGGGGTTCGGCGTCTGCCAGCTATAGCGGATCTCGGTCTCGCTCAGCACCTCGAAGGCCGGCGGCTCCCCGGCCGAGAGCAAGGCCTGCGGCGGGCCGCCGGGCGAGAGGCGCTTGTTGTTGGCGACATCCTCCCACCAATAGCGGAAATCCTCGCTGGTCAGCGGCGAGCCGTCCGACCAGCAATGGCCGGGCCGCAGGCGCAGCGTGAAGATGCGTCCCTCCTCGACGTCGAAGCCGGCCAGCACGTCGGGGACGAGCTCGAGCGCGTCGTCATAGACGACGAGGCGGGTATAGCCGTAGAGCGTCATCATGCGCAGGTCGCGCTGGTCGCCCATCAGCAGCCGGAGATTGCCGCCATGGCGGCCGGGCCTGCGTCCCAGGCCCGCCATGTCCATCACGCGCGGCAGGTCCGGCAGCCGGTCGCCGACCGGGGGCAGGGCGCCCGCCGCCACGCGGTCGGCGAAGAAGGGGCTGTCGATCGCGGCGGGAGGCTGCGCGGCGGCGGGAGGCTCCTGCGGCGCCGGCCGGGGCGCGGCCTGCGGGCGGCGCGGCAGGCCGAGGCCGGCGGCGGCCGCGACCGAGCCGAGCAGCAGCGCCGAGCGGCGTGTCGGGCGGGAATGGCGCTGGGTCATGGCGCCAGCTCCTTCATGTCGGCATTGGGGCGCGCCAGCACATAATGCCCCTCTCCGAGGGAGAGGTGAGTCAATTCGCCGTCATCGGGCCCGGTCCTGAAGGCGCTGTTCCAGCCGCTGTCGTCGGAGGCGCCGCCGGGCGCGGCGAGCTTGAAGTCGAGCTTGCGGTCGAGATCGGCGAAGGGCACCGAGCGCAGCAGCGCCTTGGTGTAGGGATGGACCGGCCGGTTGAACAGCGCGTGGCGCGGCGCGAGCTCGACGATGCGGCCATTGGCCATCACCGCGATGCGGTCGGCCATGTAGTTCACCACGGCGAGATTGTGCGAGATGAACAGGAAGGTCAGGCCGCGCTCGGCCTGGAGGTCCTTGAGCAGGTTGAGGATCTGCGCCTGCACCGAGACGTCGAGCGCCGAGACCGGCTCGTCGCAGATGATCAGCTCGGGATCGAGCGCGAGCGCCCGGGCGATGCCGATGCGCTGGCGCTGCCCGCCGGAGAAGGAATGCGGGTAGCGGTTGAGGAAGCGGCTATCGAGGCCGACATCCTGCATCAGCGCCCTGACCCGCTCCGCCTGCTCCGGCGCCTCGCCGCGCGCGTGGATGACCAGCGGCTCGCGCAGGATGCTCTTCACCGTCATGCGCGGCGAGAGCGAGGAGACCGGGTCCTGGAAGATCATCTGGACGCGCGGGCGGAAGGCGCGCAGCGCCTCGCCTTCGAGGCCGAGCACGTCGATCCGTTCGCGGCCGTCGTCGAAGATCACCGAGCCGGAATCGGCGGTGACGGCGCGCATGATGATCTTGCTGACCGTGGTCTTGCCGCAGCCGCTCTCCCCGACGAGGCCCAGGCATTCGCCGCGCCGGATGTCGAAGGAGACGTCGTTGACCGCCTTGACGGTGGAGAGGCTGCCCTTGCCGAAGAAGCCGCGCGAACCGGTAGAATAGGTCTTGTGCAGGTGGCGCACGCCGAGCAGAGGCGCGGCCTCCGCAGCCGGCGCCGAAAGCGGCCTGGCGGCGGCGGGCGGGCGCGGCCGCGCCTCGCGCAGGGCGACGAGGCGCTCGCCCTCCTGCATGTCGAAATGCGGCGAGGCCTTCAGCAGCGCCTTGAGATAGGGATGGCGCGGGCGCCGGAAGATGTCCTCGACCGGGCCGCGCTCCATGATCTCGCCGTGGAAGATCACCACGACCTCGTCGGCCATGTTGGCGACGACGCCGAGATCGTGGGTGATGAGCAGGATCGCCATGCCCATCTCGGCCTGGAGGTCGCGCATCAGGTCGAGCACCTGGGCCTGGATGGTGACGTCGAGCGCCGTCGTCGGCTCGTCGGCGATGAGCAGGGCCGGCTGGCAGATCAGCGCCATCGCCAGCATGGCGCGCTGGCGCAGCCCTCCCGACAATTCGAACGGGTAGAGCCCGAAGGCGCGTTTCGGCTGCTTGAAGCCGACGCGCTGCAGCATGGCCTCGATCAGCTCGCGCGCCTGCGCCTTCGGCATCGGCCGGTGCAGGAGCAGCGCCTCCTCGATCTGGTTGCCGATGGTGTGGACCGGCGAGAGCGACGACATCGGCTCCTGGAAGATCATGCCGATGCGCCCGCCGCGCAGCGCCCGGATGCCGGGGCCTTCGCGGGGCAGGGCGGCGATGTCGGTCACGCTGTCGGGCGCGAGCGGGTCGCGGAACAGGATCTCGCCGCCGGTGATCGAGCCGGCGCGCGGCAGCAGGCCCATGATCGCCTGCGAGATCACGGATTTGCCCGAGCCGGATTCCCCGACGAGCGCGACGGTCTTGCCGGCCGGCACGCGCAGGCTCACCCCCTTCACGACGTCGCGGGCGAGCCCGTGGACGGTGAAGCCGATGCGCAGATCGCTGACGCGGAGAATATCCATGAACCGAGCTTGATGCGTCCCCTTGGGGGAGGCTCCGTCCTCCCCTCACGTCACTAGACGTCGAAAGTCGCGTCTTGCCAATGGCTTTCGACAGGCCGGCTCACGGCGCGGCCGGACAGTGCCCGACGCGGATGACATCGCTGCAACGCGGGCCGCGGCGGAAATCGTCGTAGCTGACGCTCCAGGGCAGCCGGCCCGCGGCGCGGTAGGGGCCGAACTTGAAATACTGGTTGCGGCCGAGGCCCGGGCCGGCGTGGCCGACATGCCCCGTGACCGTGACGGTCGGGACGCCGTCGGCCAGGATCTCGATATGGCCGCCGCCGGAGGGGCCCGGCTGCGAGCGCACGACGAAATCGATCCAGCCCGAGCGGGCGGCGGGCAGGTCGGCGTGCCGCGTCACCCGGATGGCGGGGGCGCAGGCGTCGAAATAGCCCGGATAATCCTCCGGCGCCGAGCCGGCCTCGACCGCGACCAGGGCGCGGGTCTGCCGGACCTTGGGGCGGCTGAAGACGCGCGCCTCGCCGGGCAGGCAGCCCTGCGGGCGCTGCGGGCCGCCGATCCGAAAGGATTCGACGAAATCGGTCTCGACGGTGAAGCCGAGGCGGCCCCGATAAAGTCTCAGGGCGAGGAAGGGCGAGAAGTCGCCCGGCGCGTCGCGGCGGATCTCGCGCTTCCACTGCGCCATGACGTGCCGGCGGTCGTCCTGCGGCAGCGGCTCCTCCAGCCGCATGGCGAAGCCGTACCAGACCGCTTCGGCATAGGGCACGAGAACCCTCGGGCGCTCCCAGACCTCGGCGCGCTCGCTGCAGCCGCGGGCGTCCGGCGCGCAGGCCGGCATGACCGTCAGGGTCAGCCCGCCGCGCCCGCGCAGCGGAGCCCTCGCGCCGAAGGCGACCTTCCCGGCGCGCTGCTCGGGATTGTTCTTGTAGAAGAGCCCGCCGCCGGGCGCGAAACCGCCCTGCTCGAAGCCGTCGCTCAGGAGGCGGCCGGCCGGGCCGCGGACGGGGTCCGGCGCGGCGGCGGGCGCCGCGCCCGGAAGCAGCACCGCCAGCAGCAGCGTCTGCGCGATCCGATGTCTTCCGGCGAGCCGGGCCATGTCGTCTCCGAATAGGGCGGCTCCGGGCGGCGGCATGCCGGCCGGCCGGAGCCGCGGATTGTGCGCCGCCCCGCGCTCACCATATATGGACGCCTACGGGCCGCGGAGCCCCGTTTCAACCGGGTGCGCGGCCGCGCCGAACAGGATCGTCTCCTTTGGAGCCCAACCTTTTCCGCTATATCTGGCAGAAGAGCCGCAGCGAGCAGATCGTCGTCCTGGCGATCATCCTCGTCTCGATCCCGTTCAACTGGGCGTCGTTCGACGTTCCCAAGCGCATCGTCAACGACGCCATCCAGGGCGGGGCCTTCAAGGGCGGGCACAGCACGGCGACGCTGATGGACCTGACGCTGCGGCTGCCCTCCTGGCTGGGCGGCGCCAGCGTCAGGGTGTTCGACGGCATCCAGGTCGGGCAGCTCGGCCTGCTGATCGGGCTTTCCGGCTATTTCCTGGTCCTCGTCCTGATCAATGGCGGCTTCAAATACGTCGTCAACGTGCGCAAGGGCATCCTCGGCGAGCGCATGCTCAGGCGCATGCGCTACGACCTGTTCAGCCAGCTCATGCGCTTCCGGCCGGAGGAGATGCGGGCGGTCAAGCCGGCCGAGATCGCCAGCATGATCAAGGACGAGGTCGAGCCGATCGGCGGCTTCGTCGGCGACGCCTTCATCCAGCCGGTCTTCCTGCTCAGCCAGGCCTTGACGGCGCTGGTCTTCATCATGGCGCAGAGCTTCTGGCTGGGCTCGATCGCGCTGCTGATCGTGCTGGCGCAGGCGATCATCATCCCGATCCTGCGGCGCGAGCAGCTCCGCCTCGGCCGCGAGCGGCAGATCGCCTCGCGCCAGCTCGCCGGCCGGATCGGCGAGATCGTCGACGCCGGCCCGATGATCCAGGGCCATGGCGCCACGGCCTATGTCCAGTCGGACATCGCCGCCCGGCTCGGGCAGCTCTTCGACATCCGCTACGCGCTCTACAAGCGGAAATTCGCGGTCAAGTTCCTGAACAACCTGCTGGCCCAGATCACGCCGTTCTTCTTCTACGCGATCGGCGGCTATTTCGCGCTGCAGGGGCGGCTCGACATCGGCCAGCTCGTCGCGGTGATCGCCGCCTATCGCGACCTGCCCTCGCCGATCAAGGAGCTGATCGACTGGGACCAGCAGCGCAACGACGTCACCATCAAATACGAGCAGGTGATCGCGCAGTTCAACAACGACGACACGCTGGTCCTCGACGAGGACAAGGCGGTGGCGCCGCTGCCGCCGGGCGGCGAGATCCAGGTCGAATCCCTGCAGATGCTCGACAATCGCGGCCAACCGCTGCTGACGCCGCTGTCCTTCCGCGTGTCGCGCCCCGGCCTCGTGGCGCTGATCGGCCCGCAGGGCGGCGGCAAGGACGTGCTCGGGCGCATCCTCGGCCGCCAGGCGACCAATTATGCCGGCCGGGTGCTGATCGACGGAGAGCCGCTCTCGGCCATGTCGGTCGAGCGGGCGAGCCATATCGTCGGCTATGCCGGCGACGAGGCGGAGATCATCGCCGGCTCGATGCGCGACAACATCCTGCTGCCGCTCCAGCGCCATCGGCCGAAGCTGAACGGGCAGGGCACGGTCCCGCCGGGCGAGCAGCGCCGCTTCGTCGAGGCGCTGCGCTCCGGCAACTCGCCCTTTCCCTTCGAGGCGGACTGGACCGACTACGACGGGGCCGGGCTCGACGACCGGGCGGCGCTGGCGCGCCGCGTCCGCGACCTGCTCGACGTGCTCGGCTGCACGGAGGACATCTACAATCTCGGTCTCGGCGGCAAGGTGATGCCCCCGATCAGCGAGGAGGCCGACCGGCGCATCATCGCCGCGCGCCGGGCCGTGGCGCGCGAGCTGGCGCGGACCGATCGCGGCGACCTGGTCGAGCCCTTCGTCGCCGACCGCTACAACGCCAATGCGACGATGGCCGAGAACCTGATCTTCGGCACCTGCGCGACGTCGCGCTTCGACAGCGCCACGCTCTATTTCGAGCCCTATGCCCACGCCATCCTGCAGGCCGAGGCGCTGGTCGAGCCACTGGCGGAGATGGGCCGGCGGATCGTCGCCACCGTGGTCGAGATCTTCGCCGGCCTGCCGACCGGGCATGCGCTGTTCGAGCGCTACTCCTTCGGCTCCGCCTTCGATTTCGAGCGGCTGAACGGGCTGGCCGCGACCCTGGCCAAGCAGGACATGCGCGCGCCGCTCGACCCGGAGACCGAATGCGACCTCGTCGCGCTGGCGCTGGGCTATATCGAGCCGAAGCACCGGCTGAACCTGATCGACCAGCGCCTGCAGCAGCGGATCCTGCGGGCCCGCGCCAGCTTCCGCAAGCACCTGCCCGCCGATGCCGCGGGCGACGTCGCCTTCTACGATCCCGACCAGGTGATGTTCGGCGCCAGCGTGCGCGACAACCTGCTGTTCGGGCGGGTCGGCTACGGCATCGCCGATGCCGGCCAGAAGGTCTCGATGGTGGTCCATGAGGCGCTGTCGCGCGTCGGGCTCGAAGGCACGCTCTACCGCCTCGGCCTCGACACGGAGAGCGGCATCCGCGGGCGCTATCTGCCGGCCCGGCTGCGCCAGGCGGTTCCGCTGATGCAGGCGCTGATCAAGGCGCCGCAGATCGCGGTGCTCGATGTCGGGGCCTTCCTGGCGGTCGCGGAGGATCCGGCCGCGGTCGTCGCGCGGCTGCGCCGCTATTGCAGCGGCATGACACTGTTTCTTCTCATGGGAGATGCTAGTCTGGTCGAGGATGTTCCGTTGCGGGTGGCCTTCCACGGTCCGACCGGCGTCGTCGAGGCCGGCGCCGCGCCGCCGGCCGGGAGCGATGCCCTCGGCCAGACGCCCCGCCTCGAGGACGCTCAGCGGATGGAGGCCCGGTCATGACGCTCGAAGCCGATCTCGCCTGCCTCAGCGGACTGTCGCTGTTCCGCGACCTGCCGCCCTCGCGCCTCAAGCTCGTCGCGCTGATGGGCGAGCGGCTGCGCTTTGCCGCCGGCTCCGTCATCGTCAGCGACCAGGAGCGGCTGCAAGGGGTCTATGTGATCCTGCAGGGCGACGTCGAATTCTCGCAGCGGCGCGAGGATGGCGGCGGCCGCCGGTTCCACAAGGAGGCCGGCAGCATCATCGGCGACGTCTCGCTGCTGAGCGGCAAGCGCTTCCTCGGCAAGGTCACGGCCGGTACCGACGTGCTGGCCCTCAGGATCCCGAAGGACCTGTTCTTCGAGCTGCTCCAGACCGTGCCGGAATTCAGCCTCGCGGTCAGCCGCGACCTGGCCGAGCGCGTCGCCCGGCTGGCGAACGCGCTGCTGCTCGCCGGCGAAGAGGCCTGATGGAACGGGCCTGCCGATGAGCGTGTCACAGATTGCCGGCGCCGGGGGGGCGACGGGAACGGGTATGGAGCAGGTGTCCTCCTGGAGCCGCAACATCCGCTTCGTCTCGGGCCTGATCCTGCTGGCCTTCGCGACCTCGCATTTCCTCAACCACGCCATGGGCATCTTCGGCGTGTATGCGATGGAGCAGGTGCAGAACTGGCGCTACTGGTTCTGGCACACCTGGCCGGGCACCGTGGCGCTCTACGGCTCCCTGCTGCTGCACCCGCTCTTCGCGCTCCTGCGGGTGGCGCAGCGCCGGACCTTCAAGATGCCGGCGCGCGAGATGCTGCAGATCGCGCTCGGCCTGGCGATCCCGCTCCTGCTGGTCGACCATATCATCGCCACCCGGGTGGCGGGCGCCTATTTCCAGATCGACGAGAGCTACCGGGCCGTGCTGCGGCGGATCTGGCCCAATGCCGCCCTGACGCAGTCGCTGCTCCTCATCCTGGTCTGGGCGCACGGGATGATCGGCATCCATTTCCTGCTGCGCTCGCGGGACAGCTACCGCCACTGGCGCGACCTCTTCCTGCTCGCGGCGATCCTGGTGCCGCTGCTCGCCCTGATCGGCTTCTTCGTCGCGGCGCGGCAGGCGCTCCTGCTGGGGCTGCCGCCGGAGCTGGTGACGCCGGCCCAGGAGGCGATGGTCTCGTTCCAGGTGATCTGGGCGAAGCGGCTGTTCTACGGGCTGGTCGCCGGCTTCATGGCCTTCGTCGCGGTGCGCGAGGTGCGGATGCGCACCGCCCGGCAGATCACCATGCGCTTCGTCGGGCACGGCACGCGGCGGCTGGCTCCGGGGCCGACCGTGCTGGAGATGTTCCGGCGCTTCGGCATCCCCCATGCGGCGCTCTGCGGCGGACGGGCGCGCTGCGCCACCTGCCGGGTGCTGGTGATCGACGGCGCCGACCGCCTGCCGCCGCCGGCGGCGAACGAAGCCAGGCTGCTGCGCCGGATCTCGGCGCCGGACCGGGTCAGGCTCGCCTGCCAGATCAGGCCGCGCGACGACCTCCAGGTCCAGATCCTGCTCGCCTCGCGCCTCAACGCCATGCCGGGCCGGAGCCTCGAGCCCGACGCGACCTTGGGCCGGCGCGACCTGACCGTGATGGTCGCCGATCTCAGGGCCTTCTCGGCCCTGTCGGAGCGGCAGCTCCCGCAGGAGCTGATCGGCCTGCTCAACCGTTTCTTCGACGAGATGGGCCAGGCGATCACCGCCCATGACGGGCGCATCGACGCCTTCTATGGCGACGGCTTCATGGCGGTGTTCGGCCTCGAGGGCTCGATGGCGAAGGCGGCGCGGGCGGCGATCGCGGCGGCGGCGGACATCGTGCGCGCCGTCGAGGCGCTCAACCGCGAATTCGGCGCCGCGCTGCCGCTGCCGCTGCGGATCGGCATCGGCATCCACACCGGCAACACCATCGTCGGCGCGGTCGAGAACGACCATCTCGGCCGGCGCGAGATCACGGTGGGCGAGACGGTGATGATCGCGAGCCAGCTCGAAGCGGCGACGCGGCGGGTGCTCGCCGACATCCTCGTCTCGGACGATACGGTCCGCACGGCCGCCCGCAGCTATCCCGATGCGACCGCCCTGAAGGTCGTGATCAAGGGGCGCGAGGCCCCTCTCGCCGCCTATGGCTTCGCCCCGGCCGCCGAGGCCGCGCGGCGCCGGCGCGGCAGCGAGGAGCCGGCTGCCGCCGCTGCGGAGCCGGTCCGGGGCGAGGCCGAAGCCGCCGGCGCCGCGCCGGATCCGCAACGGAAGCCGGAGGGAGCCTGACGCCGGAGGCAGGCTGGCGTTTGCCGGCGAGCCTGCCTATGGTCCGCGGGCTTTTGCCTCAAACCGAACGAACCATGACGCCAGAACCGCCCGTCGAGGCTTTTCACGACCTGTTGCGCGGCATGGCGGCGTTGTCGGGCAATCGCATCGTCGCCGATGTCGCCCGGCTCTACGGCAAGGGCGCGCCGCCGGACCTCTCGATCGCCTGCAACCACAAGCAGATCGCCTCGAAGCAGTGGCTGGTCGAGGAGCTGGCCAGGACGCTGCCGCGGCCGGACGGGCCGGTCTGGGTGCTCGGCGCCTGGTACGGCGTGCTGGGTGCCTTGCTGCTCGACGACGACAGGCTCGCCGTGCCGCAGGTCGTCAGCCTCGACATCGATCCGAGCTGCGCGCCCGTGGCCGAGACGCTCAACCACCGCCATGTCGCGGCCGGCCGCTTCCGGGCCGTCACCGCCGATATGACGGAGCTCGATTTCGCGGCGCTGTCGCCGGCGCCGGGGCTCGTCGTCAATACGAGCTGCGAGCATCTCGACGACGTTCCGGGCTGGCTCTCGACCTTGCCGGCCGGCCTGCCGCTGCTGCTGCAGTCGAACGACTATTACCGCGAGCCGGACCATCGCAGTTGCGTGCCCTCGCTCGACGCTTTCCGCGAACAGGCGGGATTGGCGGAGGTCTGGTTCGCCGGGGCGCGGCCGACGAAGAACTATACCCGCTTCATGCTGATCGGCCGGCGATGACATCTCCGGCCGCGCCACGCCTCGCCATCGCGATGAAGGGCTATCCGCGCCTGTCGGAAACCTTCATCGCGCAGGAGTTGCTCGGCCTGCAGCAGCGCGGCCTCGCCTTCGAGATCTGGTCGCTGCGCCATCCCACCGATGCCGACCGGCACCTGATGCACAGGCAGATCACCGCGCGGGTGCGCTACCTGCCGGAATATCTGCACGACGACTGGGGCCGCGTGGCGCGCGGCCTGCTCGGCGCCTTGCGGCGGCCGGGGCTGCTGCGGCTGCTGCCGGTGTTCCTGCGCGACCTCGCCCGCGACCGGACGCGCAACCGCTGGCGCCGCTTCGGCCAGGCCTGCGTCATGGCGCGGGAGCTTCCGGCGGGCATCCGGCACCTGCACGTCCATTATCTGCACACGCCGGCCTCGGTCATTCGCTATGCCGCGCTGCTTCGGGGGCTGAGCTGGTCCTTCTCCGCCCATGCCAAGGACATCTGGACGACACCGGATTGGGAGAAGCGCGAGAAGATCGCAGATGCCGCCTGGGGCGTCACCTGCACGCAGGACGGGCATCGCGCCCTGGAGCGGCTGGCGGAGCGGCCCGACAAGGTCGCATTGCTCTATCACGGGCTCGACCTCGCCCGCTTTCCGGCGCCCGGCCCGCGGCCGGCGCGCGACGGCTCCGACCCGTCCGACCCGGTGCGCTTCGTCACCGTCGGGCGCGCCGTCGCCAAGAAGGGCTTCGACGACCTGCTCGACGCGCTCTCGCGGTTGCCCTGCGTGCTCGACTGGCGGCTGACGCATATCGGTGGCGGCGAGAAGCTCCAGGCGCTGAAGGCGCAGGCGCGGGCGCTCGGCCTCGCGGACCGGATCGACTGGACCGGGCCGAAGGCGCAGGCGGAGGTGGTCGCCGCCCTGCGGGAGGCCGACCTCTTCGTGCTGCCCTCGAAGCAGGCGGGCGACGGCGACCGCGACGGCCTGCCCAATGTCGTGATGGAGGCGGCGAGCCAGAAGCTGCCGATCGTCGCCACCGATTTCGCCGGCATCCCCGAATTCGTGCGCTCCGGCGTCGAAGGCGTGCTCGTCCCGCCCGGCGACGTCGAGGCGCTGGCGGCGGCGCTGGCCGATCTCGCCGCCGCGCCGGAGCGGCGCCTGGCGTTGGGCGAGGCCGCCTTCCGGCGTCTGACCGGGGCGTTTTCGGCCGCGGCCGGGCTCGACCGGATCGCCGCCACGCTGCGGAGCTCGGCGGGCGAGGGCGCATGAGCGGAACGGTCCTGATCGTCGTCACGCATCTGCTCGGCAGCGGGCATCTGGTGCGGGCGGCGCATCTGGCCCGGGCTCTGGCGCAAGGCGGCTTCGCGGTGACGCTCGCCAGCGGCGGCATGCCGCTGCGGCCGACGGAGGGCGAGCCCTTCGCCTTCGAGCAATTGCCGCCGGTCCGCACGGAAGGCGTCGACTTCCGCAACCTGCTCGCCGAGGAGGGGCGGCCGGCGGGGTCCGAGCGGATGGCCGCTCGCATCGCCGCGCTGGAGGCGCTGGCGACGCGGCTGCGGCCGGACGTGGTCGTCACCGAGCACTTTCCCTTCGGCCGGCGGCAACTGGCCGGGGAGTTTCTGGCGGTCATCGCCGCTGCGAAGGCGGCGAATCCCGCGGCGCTGGTGCTGTCTTCGGTCAGGGACGTGCTGGTGACGCCGAAAGCCGCCCGCATCGCCGAAGCGCAGGATCGCCTCGCGCGGCTGTTCGACGCGGTGCTCGTCCATGGCGAGGCGGATTTCCTGCCGCTCGACCGTTCCTGGCCGGTCGATGCCGCGCTGGCCGCGAAGCTGCTCTATACGGGTTATCTGGCGGATGGTGCCGGCGTTGCCTGCCACGGCCCTCATCCTGAGGAGACGAGCCTTCGGTTTGCTCCGCAGGATGAGGGCTCGGGAAGGACGGGCGAGATCGTCGTCTCAGGGGGCGGCTCGGCGGCGGCGCTGCCGCTGTTCCAGCTCGCCCTCGAAGCCGCGCGGATCGGCCCGGCGGCGTGGCGCTGGCGCATCCTCGTCGGACGCGGCGTGGCGGAGGCGGCGTTCCGGCAACTGGCGGCGGCGGCTCCCGGCCATGCCGTCGTCGAGCGGGCGCGGCCGGATTTCCCGGCCCTGCTCGCCGGCTGCGCGCTCTCGGTCAGCCAGGCCGGCTACAACACCGTGCTCGACCTGCTCGCGGCGCGGCGCCCGGCCATCGTCGTGCCCTTCGATGCCGGGGCGGAGACCGAGCAGGCGGTCCGGGCCGAGGCGCTGGAGCGGGCCGGGCTGGCGTCGTGCCTGCGGCTCTCGGGGCCGCCGCTGACGGCGGCGGCGCTGTGGCGCGCCGTCGCGGCGCGGATCGGGCGTCCGGTGCCGGCGGGCGGGCCCCGCCCCGACGACGGCGGACGCGCTGTCGCAGCGGTGAAACTGCTGCTCGCGAACCGCGTTGATCGGTCGAGACCCTGAGCCGGCATGCCCTTTGCGAGGGCCGGGTTGCAGCTTTGCGAATTGCCGCTTCCGGTCTTTCGCTCTAATGAGGAACGATCCGCCTCCCTCCTCGGTCGGCACTGGGTAACCGGCAAGTTGCCGGCCATGGCCCTGCGCCCGGAGACAAGAAGATGACGACGACGACTGCGCCCGGCCTGCCCGACATGAAGCTGTCGGTGCGCCAGACTTTCGGGATCGACACGGATCTCGAAGTGCCGGCCTATTCCGCAGCCGATCCGCATGTGCCGGATCTCGACCCGGATTACCGTTTCGACCGCGACACCACCATCGCGATCCTCGCCGGCTTCGCGCATAACCGCCGCGTCATGATCTCGGGCTATCACGGCACCGGCAAGTCGACCCATATCGAGCAGGTCGCGGCCCGCCTGAACTGGCCCTGCGTCCGCGTCAACCTCGACAGCCATGTCTCGCGCCTCGACCTCGTCGGCAAGGACGCGATCGTGCTGAAGGAAGGCAAGCAGATCACCGAGTTCCAGGACGGCATCCTGCCCTGGGCGCTGCAGAACAACATCGCGCTGGTCTTCGACGAATACGATGCCGGTCGGCCGGATGTGATGTTCGTGATCCAGCGCGTGCTGGAGCAGTCGGGCAAGCTGACGCTGCTCGACCAGAAGCGCGTCATCCGTCCTCACCCCGCCTTCCGGCTCTTCGCCACCGCCAACACGGTCGGCCTCGGCGACACTTCGGGCCTCTATCACGGCACGCAGCAGATCAACCAGGGCCAGATGGACCGCTGGTCGATCGTGACCACGCTGAACTATCTGCCGCACGACAACGAGGTCGCGATCGTGCTGGCGAAGTCGAAGCACTACCAGAAGAGCCCGGAAGGCAAGGACATCGTCAACAAGATGGTCCGCGTCGCCGATCTCACCCGCAACGCCTTCATGAACGGCGATCTCTCGACCGTGATGAGCCCGCGCACGGTCATCACCTGGGCCGAGAACGCGGCGATCTTCGGCGATATCGGCTTCGCCTTCCGCGTCACCTTCCTGAACAAGTGCGACGAGATGGAGCGCACGCTGGTGGCCGAGTTCTTCCAGCGCTCCTTCGGCAAGGAGCTGCCGGAGAGCGCGGCGAACGTCGTGCTCAGCTAACGGGAGGGCAGGAGCCATGGCGCAGTATCAGGGAAGCTGCCACTGCGGGCGGGTCGCCTACGAGGTCGAGGCCGATCTCGGCAAGACGCTCACTTGCAACTGCTCCTACTGCCAGCGCCGCGGCTCGATCCTCGCATTCTCGCCCGCCAGCGCCTTCACCCTGACCAAGGGCGCGGATGCGCTGACCGAGTACCGCTTCCACACGCAGAAGATCCAGCATCTGTTCTGCGAGACCTGCGGCATCGAATCCTTCGCGAGAGGGGCGATGCCCGACGGGACGCCGACGGTCGCGGTCAATGTGCGCTGCCTCGCCGGGGTGGAGCCGGGCGACCTTTCGCCGACGATGTTCGACGGGCGGTCGCGCTAACTTTCGAAATCCATGAGGACGGCCGAGCCTTGTCCATCTCGAACCGCAAGCCCGGAACGCCGAAGGAAGCCCCGGCCGAGCCGCTGAAGCGGGCGATCTCGGGCGCGATGAAGGCGATCGCGCGCAAGCCGGAAATGGAAATCGTCTTCGCCGCCGACAAGCCCTCGCTGGTCGGCGAGCGGGCGCGCCTGCCCGAGCCGCCGCGCAAGCTGACGGCCGGCGACGTCGCGATCCTGCGCGGCCATGCCGATTCGATGGCGCTGCGCCTGGCCTGCCACGACGCGACGATCCACCGCCGCGCCGCGCCGGAAGGCGATGCGGCGCGTGCCGTCTTCGATGCCATCGAGCAGGCCCGGGTCGAGTCGATCGGCGCCCGGCGCATGTCCGGCACGGCCGGCAACATCACCGCGATGCTGGAGGACCGCTACCATCGCGGCGGGCGCTACGAGGAGATCACCGACCGCGCCGACGCCCCGCTGGAGGACGCCCTGGCGCTGATGGTGCGCGAGCGGCTGACGGGGCTGAAGCCGCCCAAGGCGGCCGAGAAGATCGTCGATCTGTGGCGCGAGCAGATCGAGGCCAAGGCCGGCGACGACCTCGACCGGCTGTCGAAATCGATCGAGGACCAGCGCGGCTTCGCGCGCACGGTGCGCGACATGCTGGCGGCGCTCGACATGGCCGACCAGACCGCGCAGGGCGACGAATCCGAGGAGGACGAGGACAATCAGGACCAGTCCTCCGACGACCAGCAGCAGCAGGACGGCGAATCCGAGCAGGAAAGCGGCTCCGAGCGCTCCGAGGTCGAGGTCAGCGAGGACGCCACCGAGGAATTGCAGGACGGCGCCTCCGAATCGACCGACGCGCCGGCCGGCGACTGGGAAGAGGAGGACGAGAACTCCGAATCCGAGGAGGCCGGCGAGGCGCCGCGCCCGCGCGAGGGCCGCAACGACGGCCGCCAGACCACCGACTACAAGGCCTATACGACCAAGTTCGACGAGACGGTCACCGCCGAGGAGCTCTGCGACGCCGAGGAGCTGGCGCGCCTGCGCGCCTATCTCGACAAGCAGCTCGCCCATCTCCAGGGCGTGGTGGCGCGGCTCGCCAACCGGCTGCAGCGGCGCCTGATGGCGCAGCAGAACCGCTCCTGGCAGTTCGACCTGGAGGAGGGCGCGCTCGATCCCGCCCGCCTGCCGCGCATCATCATCGACCCGTTCCAGCCGCTCTCCTTCCGGCAGGAATCGGACGTCAACTTCCGCGACACGGTGGTCACCCTGCTGATCGACAATTCCGGCTCGATGCGCGGCCGGCCGATCACGGTCGCGGCGACCTGCGCCGACATCCTGGCGCGGACGCTGGAGCGCTGCGGCGTCAAGGTCGAGCTGCTCGGCTTCACGACGCGCGCCTGGAAGGGCGGCCTGTCGCGCGAATCCTGGCTGCAATCGGGCAAGCCGGCCAATCCCGGCCGCCTCAACGATCTGCGCCACATCATCTACAAGGCGGCCGATGCCCCCTGGCGCCGGGCGCGGAAAAATCTCGGGCTGATGATGCGCGAGGGGCTGCTCAAGGAGAATATCGACGGCGAGGCGCTGGACTGGGCGCATAAGCGCCTGCTGGCCCGGCCCGAGCAGCGCAAGATCCTGATGGTGATCTCGGACGGCGCGCCGGTCGACGATTCCACCCTCTCGGTCAATGCCGGCAACTATCTGGAGCGGCATCTGCGCCATGTCATCGCCGAGATCGAGACGCGCTCGCCGGTCGAGCTGATCGCGATCGGCATCGGCCACGACGTCACGCGCTATTACCGCCGCGCCGTCACCATCGTCGACGCCGAGGAGCTCGGTGGCGTGATGACGGAGAAGCTCGCCGAGCTGTTCGAGGAAGACGGTCCGGCTTCGGGTTCTGCCTCCGCCTCGCGCCGCCTGCATTGATGCGCCTCAGCCGCCGTGGCCTGCTGGCGGGGCTGGGCTCGCTCGCGCTGCCGCGGGCGGCGCTGGCGATCGAGCAGAATCGCTTTCCCGTCGCGATCGGTGCCCGGCGCATCGCCGCCTTCGAGCCGCGCAGCCCCGAGAAGCGGCGCTTCGGCGCCTTGCAGTTCCGCGGCGGGCTGGTGCTGTCCTGCGGCCATCCGCGCTTCGGCGGGTTTTCGGGGCTGTGGCGCTCGGCCGACGGGCGCGACCTCGTCGCGGTCAGCGATCGCGGTTTCTGGCTGACGGCGAAGGTCGCCTCGCAGGAGGGGCGCCCGGTCGCGCTGGAGGGCGCGGAGATGGCGGCCATGCTCGGCGCTTCGGGGCGCCCGCTGATCCGCTCGCGCTCCTTCGACACCGAAAGCCTCGCCATTGCCGGCGGGGTCGCCTATGTCGGCGTCGAGCGGACGCATGAGGTGCTGCGCTTCGACTGGGCGGGGCAGGGCTTCGATGCGCGGGCGCGTTCCGTGCCGGTGCCGGCCGCGATCAAGCGCCTGCCGCGCAATCGCGGGCTGGAAGCGATCGGCGTGGCGCCGGCGGGTCCGCATACCGGCATCGTGGTGGCGATCGCGGAGCGCTCAGTCCGCGAGGACGAGCCGACGCTCGGCGTCATCCTGAAGCCCGGCCGGCCGGAATTGTTCAAGGTCGCGCGACACGACGGCTACGACATCACCGATCTCGCCTTTCTGCCTTCCGGCGATCTGTTGCTGCTGGAACGCTGGTACAAGCCGTGGCGCGGCGTTGGCATGCGGATCCGGCGAATCGCCGGGCGCGATCTCAAGGCCGGCGCGCTGCTCGACGGGCCTTACCTGATCGAGGCGGATCTCGGCTTCGAGATCGATAACATGGAGGGGTTGTCGGTCCATCTGGATCAGGGGCGGACGATCCTCACCCTGATCTCGGACGATAATTTCTCATTCCTGCAACGGACGCTGCTGCTGGAATTCGAGCTGGCGTGAGCCGTTATCTGCGGTCCCGCCAACGAAAAAGCGGCCTCGCGGCCGCTTCCTTCAAACCCGAAAAGGCCGCTCGCTCAGTTGGCGGCGAGCTTCTTCTCAAGGTCGCGCTTCAGCGAGAGCGCGCCGACCGAGAGGTCATCGGCCGCAGCCTTGAGCAGGAAGGCGTCGAGGCCGCCGCGATGCTCAACCGAGCGCAGGGCGTGGGCCGAAACGCGCAGGCGCACCGAGCGGCCGAGCGCGTCCGACTGCAGCGTCACGTTGACGAGGTTCGGACGGAAGACCGTCTTCGTCTTGCGGTTCGAGTGGCTGACGAGGTGGCCGGTCTGGGTGGCTTTCCCGGTCAGTTCGCAACGGCGGGCCATGGCAATCGTTCCTTGCATCCCCGGAGCGCTCAAATAAAAATGCCGACACGCGACGTGCCGGCCATCGAGCACCGGAAGTCAAATTGAAGTCGCGGTTCCATAGCCAAGGCCGGAGCCGGCGTCAAGAAAAACTCCAAGGCGCGCGGCGGCGGCGCGTCAGCGTTAACGGCTCGTAAAGAGCCAGGCAGGATGCTGCCAGGGACAGGCCGTCCGCGGACGGCGCAGCGGTCACGATTCGGACCGAATCACACAGCATATCGCGGCAGGATCGCGCCGCCCCGGAGGAACTGGATGAAGCCCGCCGCCGCATCGTCCCTGGCAGGTGTGATCCTGGCAATGGCCGGCGCCACCCTGGCGGAGGCGGCCTCGCTCGACGCCAAATACGACGTCTCGCTTCTGGGAATCACCTTCGGCAAGGCGGGCTTGAGCGGCAATATCGACGGCTCGAGCTACAAGCTCGACCTCGTCGCCAAGCTGACCGGCGTGGTCGGCGGCGTCACCGGCGGACGCGGCTCGGGCGCGGCGACGGGCACGCTGGTCGGCGGCCGGCTTTCGCCCCGGACCTTCGCGGTCAGCTCGGCGAATTCCAGCGAGAGCCGCACGGTCCGGATGGCGCTTGCCGAGAACAGCGTCGCGGGCATCGACATCGAGCCGCCGATCGACGAGAAGCCGGACCGCGTGCCGCTCACCGAGAGCCACAGGCACAACATCGTCGATCCGCTCAGCGCCTTCATCATGCCGGTCAACGGCAAGGGCAGAAGCGGGGCCTGCAACCGCGTGCTGCCGATCTTCGACGGCGCGGCGCGCTACGACATCAAGCTTTCGAGCGCCGGCACGCGCAACGTCAAGCTTGACGGCTATAGCGGGCCGGTCTCGGTCTGCCATGCGCGCTACGTTCCGATCGCCGGCCACAGGGCGCTGAGGCCCAGCACCAAGTTCATGAGCGAAAACCGGGACATCACAACCTGGCTCGCGCCCGTGGCCGGCACCGACGTGATGGTGCCGGTGCGGATCTCGGTGAAGACGATGATCGGCACGGCGGTGATCGAGGCGTCGAGCTTCAAGGTCGATCCGGGGGTGACCGCCACGGCCGCGCGGAACTGAGGCGTCACGCCGTCATGGCTTCGTCGCTTCGCTCCTCGCGATGACGAGGAGGCATCGCGGCCTTCAATGCGCCGCGGATTTCGAGAACAGGTTGATCACCAGGACGCCGGCGACGATCAGCGCCATGCCGGCGAGCGCCGGCGCGTCGAGCCGCTGGCCGAAGAGCGCGAAGGCGATCAGGCTGATCAGCACGATGCCGACGCCGGACCAGATCGCGTAGGCGACGCCGACGGGAATCGTCCTCAGCGTGAGCGACAGGCAGTAGAAAGCGCAGAGGAAGGCCGCCGCGGTGATCAGCGAGGGCAGGGGCCGCGTGAATTCCTGCGAGGCCTTCAGCGCCGAGGTGCCGATGACCTCGCTGACGATGGCGAAAGCCAGCCAGAGATAGCCGGGCGCGTCCCTCACGCGGCCCTGGCCTGTTCGAGGAAGCGCCTCATCCGTTCCAGCGCCTTCTCGATGTTCTCCAGCGAGTTGGCGTAGGAGAGGCGGATATAGCCCTCGCTATGGACGCCGAAATCGGGGCCGCCGATGGTGGCGACGCCGGCATCCTCGAGCAGGGCGGAGGCGAGCTTCTTCGCCTTCCAGCCGGTCTTCGAGACGTTCGGGAAGGCGTAGAAGGCGCCCTTCGGCACGGCGCAGGAGACGTTCGGCAGGCCGTTCAGCCCTTTCACCACCGCCTTCCGGCGGCGGTCGAACTCGGCGACCATGGCGTGGACGGCGTCCTGCGGGCCGGTGAGCGCCGCGAGCCCCGCCCATTGCGCCGGGGCGTTGACGCAGGAATGCGAGTTCACGGCGAGCTTGCGGGCATTGTCGTAGAGCGGCTTCGGCCAGACGGAGTAGCCCAGGCGCCAGCCGGTCATGGCATAGGTCTTCGACCAGCCGTTGAGCAGGATCAGCCGGTCGCGGATCTCGGGGTAGCTCAGCAGGCAGACGTGTTTCTCGCCGTCATAGACCATCTGGTCGTAGATCTCGTCCGACATGATCGCGACATCGGGGAACTTCGACAGCCCGGCGACGAGCTTGTCGATCTCGGCCTTCGGGGTGACGCCGCCGGTCGGGTTCGCCGGCGAGTTGATGATCAGGAGCCGGGTCTTCGGCGTGATCAGCGCCAGCGTCTCCTCGGCGGAGAAGGCGAAGCCGTTCTCCTCGCGGATCGGCACCGGGATCGGCGTCGCGCCGGTATATTCGATCATCGAGCGGTAGATCGGGAAACCGGGATCGGGATAGAGGATCTCGGCGCCGGGCTCGCCGAACATCAGGATCGCCATGAACATGGTGACCTTGCCGCCGGGCACGATCATCACGCTCTCCGGCGAGACCTCGACCGCGAAGCGCTTGTGCAGATCGGCGGCGACCGCCTCGCGCAGCGGCAGGATGCCGTTCGCCGGGGTGTAGCCGTGATGGCCGTCGCGCAGCGCCTTCACCGCCGCCTCGACGATATGCTCCGGCGTGGAGAAATCCGGCTGGCCGATGCCGAGATTGACGATGTCCTTGCCCTGCCGCTGCAATTCGGTGGCCCGCGCCAGCACGGCGAAGGCGTTCTCCTCGCCGATGCGAGCGAAGGAAGGGACGACGTGCAGGGTCATGGCGGCCTCGGGCTTGGCTGTTTCCGCTGGCCGGCTTGCAGGCGGCCTTCGGGCCCAGTCTTCGCCGCAAATGGCGCCGCGATGCAAGTCCGCGCAACTTTCCCCCGCGCAACTTTCCGCGCCTCGACCATGCAAGGCGCGCATGAAAAATAGTATGATTTATCGGGGCGAGCCCCTTGCGGGCGGCGGGGCCGGACCGGATAATCGTCGCATCGTTCTAAAGAAGAGGGCGTCTCGCGAGGTTTCGGCGAGGCGTGGGAGAGGAGCGTTCGATGGCGAAGACCCCGGAGAGCAACGTGGCCCCGAAGCGCAGGGCGAAGCGGCGCATCAAGCCCGAGCAATTGCGCTCCAAGGCCTGGTTCGACAATCCCGCCAATGCCGACATGACCGCGCTCTATATCGAGCGCACCATGAATTTCGGCCTCTCGCGCGAGGAGCTGCAGTCGGGCCGGCCGATCATCGGCATCGCGCAGACCGGCTCCGACATCGCCCCCTGCAACCGCCATCACCTCGATCTCGCCCCGCGCATCCGCGACGGCATCCGCGAGATGGGCGGCGTGCCCTTCGAGTTCCCGATCCATCCGATCCAGGAGACCTGCAAGCGGCCCACCGCAAGCCTCGACCGCAACCTGCAATATCTCTCCCTCGTCGAAATCCTCTACGGCTATCCGATCGACGCGGTGGTGCTGACCACCGGCTGCGACAAGACCACCCCGGCGCAGATCATGGCCGCCGCGACGGTCGACATCCCGGCGATCGCGCTGCCGGGCGGGCCGATGCTGAACGGCTCCTTCCGCGGCGAGCGCACCGGCTCCGGCACCATCGTCTGGAAGGCGCGCCAGATGATGGCGGCCGGCGAGATCGACTATAAGGGCTTCGTCGACCTGGTGGCGTCCTCGGCGCCGTCGGCGGGCCACTGCAACACGATGGGCACGGCCTCGACGATGAACGCGCTGGCCGAGGCGATGGGCATGACGCTGCCCGGCGCGGCGGCGATCCCGGCGCCCTATCGCGACCGCTACGAGATGGCCTATCTCACCGGCAAGCGCATCGTCGAGATGGTCTGGGAGGATCTGAAGCCCTCCGACATCCTGACGCGCGAGGCCTTCGAGAACACCATCGTCATCAACTCGGCGATCGGCGGCTCGACCAACGCACCGATCCACGTCAACGCCATCGCCAAGCATATCGGGGTCAAGCTCGACAACGAGGACTGGACGAAGATCGGCTACGACACGCCGCTCTTGGTCAACATGCAGCCGGCCGGCGAATATCTCGGCGAGGACTACTACCGCGCCGGCGGCCTGCCGGCGGTGATCGCCGAACTGCTCGCCAAGGGTAAGCTCAAGCCGGCGATCACGGCGAACGGCCGCACCCATGAGGAGAACTGCAAGGGCTTCTTCTCCGGCGACCGCAACGTCATCAAGGCCTATGACGCGCCGATGAAGAAGGAGGCCGGCTTCCTCAACCTCTCCGGCAACCTGTTCAATTCGGCGATCATGAAGACCAGCGTGATCACGCCGGAATTCCGCAAGCGCTATCTGGAGAACCCCAAGGACCCGAACGCCTTCGAGGGCCGCGCCATCGTCTTCGACGGGCCGGAGGATTATCACCACCGCATCGACGATCCGGCGCTCGCCATCGACGAGCACTGCATCCTGTTCATCCGCGGCGTCGGGCCGGTCGGCTATCCGGGCGCGGCGGAGGTGGTGAACATGCGCCCGCCGGACTACCTGATCAAGAAGGGCGTCACCGCGCTCGCCTGCGTCGGCGACGGGCGCCAGTCCGGCACCTCGGGCTCGCCCTCGATCCTCAACGCCTCGCCGGAAGCGGCGACGGGCGGCGGGCTCGCCCTGCTCAGGACTGGCGACAAGGTCCGCATCGACCTGAACAAGCGAACCGCCGACATCCTGATCTCGGATGCGGAACTGGCCGAGCGCCGGGCCGCGTTCAAGGCCGCGGGCGGCTACAAATACCCGAAGAGCCAGACGCCCTGGCAGGAGATCCAGCGCAAGATCGTCGACGAATTGTCCGAGGGCATGGTCCTCAAGCCGGCGGTCAAGTACCAGAAGATCAACAAGAAATTCGGCGTGCCGCGCGACAACCACTGAACGCGGCGTCATCCCGCGCGCGCCGCGGCATGCCATGGCGCGGCGCAGACACGGGACCGCGTGACGAGAAGGCGCCGCTGCTCACGCCGCGACGCCGGGTGCCTCTTCCGGAGGATCGTCCGGCATCTGCGCCGCGGCATTCACATGCCGCGGCGCGTGCGGGACGACACCGCGGCTATTCCGTCCGCGCAATGGTTCCCGCCGCTAAATGCGCGGGGACGGGGCTGACAAACGGGCCGGCGGCCGACACTATGCCAGCCCGTGGTTCCGACCGCTTTGAAACGATTTAAAATGAGCTATTCCCCTCGGGTCGAAACCTTCCGCAAGCTGCATGAGGCCGGCTGCTTCGTGATGCCGAACCCCTGGGATTTCGGCTCGGCGCGCTGGCTGCGCGGACAGGGCTTCAAGGCGCTGGCCTCGACCAGCGCGGGCTTCGCCTTCACGCAGGGCCGCGCCGACCAGGACGTGCCGCGCGACGCGATGCTCGCCCATATCGCCGAGCTGGTGAAGGCGGTTCCCGACCTGCCGGTCAATGCCGATTTCGAGAACGGCTATGCCGATACGCCCGACGGCGTCGCGGCCAATGTGAAGCTCTGCGTGGCGACCGGCGTCGCCGGGCTCTCGATCGAGGATGCGACCGGGCGCGCCGAGGACCCGCTCTATCCGTTCGAGCTCGCGGTCGAGCGGATCAGGGCGGCGCGCAAGGCGGTCGACGAGACCGGCTCCGGCGTGCTGCTGACGGCCCGGGCCGAATGCTTCCTGACCGGCCATCCCGAGCCGCTGAAGGAGGCGGTGCGCCGGATCGAGGCCTATGCGGCGGCCGGCGCCGACGTGCTCTACGCGCCGGGGCCGAAGACGGCCGAGGAGATCCGGGCGATCGTGGCAGCGGCCGGCGGCAGGCCGGTCAATGTGCTGGTCTATGGCGATTACGGCCTCGGCGTCGCCGATATCGCGGCGGCCGGCGCGCGGCGCATCTCGATCGGCGGCGCGCTGGCGCGGGCCGCCTGGGCGGCCTTCATCGAGGCGACGCGGCTGATCGCGGAGGAGGGCAGCTTCAGGGGCTTTGCCGGAAACGGTCCGTCCGCCCCCCTCAACCCCTTCTTCCGGGACGATCTCAAGGCGCGTTCATGAACGGCGGCTGCATCCTGATCGCGCCGGAATGGCTCGGCCATAGCGGGCTCTGGCAGTTCGACGCCAAGGGACGGCGCCGGGCCGTCGATGCCGAGGCTATCGGCCTTTCCGAGGCGCTGGCCGATCGGCTCGAAGCCTGGATGGACGCCTTCGACGCGATCTATGACGAGGACGACGAGGCGGCTTCCGACTTTCCGAACGAGGTCGAGCGGCTGGCCTGGGAGGCCGAGGGCCATGCGATCGCCCATGCGGTCGCGGCCGAGCTCGGCCCGGGCTGGGAGGTTCGGCAGGATCTGACCGGCTGGCGGGGGAGGGGAAAATCATGACGTCTCTGCAGGATTGGAAGCCCGCCCCGTTTCCGCCGGCGAAGGTGCTGGATGGGCGTTATTGCCGGCTGGAGCCGCTCGACGTGGCACGCCATCTCGACGACATCTGGTCGGCCGCGGCCGGCCACGACGCGATCTGGGACTGGCTGCCGGCGACGCCGCCGAAGAGCAAGGACGAATACCGCGCCTTGCTCGAAACGATGGTGGCGAAGGCCGGCATCGTGCCGCTTGCGGTGATCGACAAGGCCGACGGCAAGGCCAAGGGCCATCTCTGGATCATGGAGATCCGCCCCGAGCATGGCGTCTTCGAGGTCGGCTGGATCACCTATTCGCCGGCGCTCCAGCGCACGCGGGTGGCGACCGAGGCGATCTATCTCGTTGGCGAATACGGTTTCTCGCTCGGCTATCGCCGCTATGAATGGAAGTGCAACGACCTCAACGAGCCCTCCAAGCGGGCGGCCCTGCGCTTCGGCTTCCAGCCCGAGGGCGTGTTCCGCCAGCACATGGTGGTGAAGGGCGCGAACCGCGACACGGCCTGGTTCTCGATCCTCGATTCCGAATGGCCGGCGCGCGCCCGCGCCTTTCAGGCCTGGCTGGCGCCCGGGAATTTCGATGCGCAAGGCCGGCAGAAGGCTTCGCTGGGCGAGATCGCCAGGACACAGGGCTGACGATGACGCCGCGCCGCGCCACGCCTTCCGACATCCCGGCCATCGTCGCGCTGACGCAGGCCGCCTATCTGCCGAACGAGGCGATCATCGGCGTGCCTTCGCTGCCGCGCATCGCGGATTATCACGAGGTGCTGGCCGAGCACGAGGTCTGGCTCGTCGACGGGGCGAGCGGCCTCGACGCGGTCCTGGTGCTGCAGGCCGAGCCCTCGGATTTCATCCTCTGGAGCATCGCGGTTTCGCCTGAAGCCGCGGGCCGCAAGCTCGGCGCGGGGCTGATGGCCTTCGCCGAGGAGCGGGCGCGGGCGCTCGGCTATGATTCCGTCCATCTCTACACCCATGCCAGGCTCACCCGCCGCATCGGCTGGTATGAGCGGCTGGGCTACACCATCACGCATCATGAGGATCTGCCCGACCGGCGGCTGACCCATATGCGCAAGATCTTTTCCAAAGCCGGTTGAAAGAGGACAGGAACATGGCGGGTCGTTTGAAGGGCAAGGTCGCGGTCGTCACCGCAGCGGGGCAGGGCATCGGCCGGGCCATCGCCGAGGCCTTCGTCGCGGAGGGAGCCACGGTCTGGGCGACGGACAAGGACGTCACCCTGCTCGAGGGCATTCCGAAGGCGAAGAAGCGCAAGCTCGACGTGCTCTCGACCAAGGCCGTCAACGCCTTCGCCGAGAAGGTCGGGCCGATCGACATCCTCGTCAACGCGGCCGGCTTCGTCCATCACGGCACGGTCCTCGACACCGACGACAAGGCCTGGGACTTCTCCTTCGACCTCAACGTCAAGGCGATGCACCGCACGATCCAGGCCTTCCTGCCGGGCATGCTGGCCAAGGGCGCGGGCTCGATCGTCAACATCGCCTCGGGCGCCGGCTCGGTGCGCGGCATCCCGAACCGCTACGCCTATGGCGCGACCAAGGCGGCGGTGATCGGCCTGACCAAATCCGTGGCGGCCGACTTCATCAAGAAGGGCATCCGCGCCAATGCGATCTGCCCGGGCACCATCCAGTCGCCCTCGCTCGACCAGCGCATCAAGGACCTCGCCGCCTCGACCGGCGTGACCGAGGCCGCCGCCCGCCAGGCCTTCATCGACCGCCAGCCGATGGGCCGGCTCGGCACCGCCGAGGAGATCGCCTGGCTCGCGGTCTATCTTGGCTCGGACGAGGCGACCTACACCACCGGCCAGATCCATCTCGCCGATGGCGGCTTCGCGCTCTGACGCGGCAGCCCGGCATGCACGCTTCGTTCCGGCCGGCGCGAAGCGCCGCGCCGGAAGCCGGGGCTGAGCCTTCGGCGGAAGCGCGCCGGCACGGACCCCGGGCAGAGCCCGGGGCGGCCCGATCGTCTCGGGCCGATCAGCACGATCTCAGAACTCCAGGGAGGTAAGGATGCATATCCTCGTTCTCGGCGGCGCCGGCATGGTCGGGCGCAAATTCATCGAGCGGCTGGCCCGCGATGGCGGGCTCGGCGGCAAGCCCGTCACCCGCGTGACGGCGCAGGACGTCGTGCCGGCCACGCCGCCGGCGGCCGCGCCCTTCGACTTCGAATCGGTCGTCTCCGATCTCTCGCTCGCGGGCGAGGCGGAGAAGCTGATCGCGACCCGGCCGGAGGTGATCATCCATCTCGCCGCGGTCGTCTCGGGCGAGGCGGAAGCCGATTTCGACAAGGGCTACCGGATCAATCTCGACGGCACGCGCTATCTGTTCGAGGCGATCCGCCATGCGGAGGGCTATATGCCGCGCCTGGTCTTCACCTCATCGGTCGCCGTGTTCGGCGCGCCCTTCCACGAGAAGATCGAGGACGAGTTCTTCACCACGCCGCTGACCAGCTACGGTACGCAGAAGGCGATCGGCGAATTGCTGCTCTGCGACTATTCGCGGCGCGGCTTCTTCGACGGGGTCGGCATCCGCCTGCCGACGATCTGCGTGCGTCCGGGCAAGCCCAACAAGGCCGCCTCCGGCTTCTTCTCGAACATCATCCGCGAGCCGCTGAACGGCGAGGAGGCGGTGCTGCCGGTTTCGGACCAGGTGCGTCACTGGCATGCCTCGCCACGCTCGGCGGTGGGCTTCCTCGTCCATGCCGCGACGATGGACACCGCCGCCATCGGCCCGCGCCGGGCGCTGACCATGCCGGGCTATTCCTGCACCGTGGCCGAGCAGATCGAGATGCTGCGCAAGGTCGCCGGCGAGAACGTGGTGAAGCGTATTCGCCGCGAGACCGATCCGGTGATCGACAGGATCGTCGCCGGCTGGCCGCGCAACTTCGACCCGCAGCGGGCGCTGGCGCTCGGCTTCAGGGCCGAGTCGAATTTCGAGGAGATCATCCGCGTGCATATCGAGGACGAGCTGCACGGGACCTTCGTGAAGTGACGTAGCCTGCCTGCGGGCAGGAGGTGGCCCTATGCCACCAAAGAGAAATGCCCGGCGGTAAGCCGGGCATTTTTTGGCCGATCGGAGCCGTGGAGGTTGGCTATCCGCGGCTGTCCTTTTCCGACGCGCTCAAGCCGGGCAGGGCTCGCCCTGCATCTGCTGGCCCCGGGTCGGAAGCTCGGGCTCCGGCGCGTCGGATGGGTCTTCCGCCTGGCCGGGCGCATGCGTCCAGCCGGTGGCGCCCCATCTCTTCAGCGCCGCCCAGGTCGAGCGGTCGAGCCGGAACTGCTCGCAGGGGAACAGCCCGCCGCGGGCCGGCAGCGACTTCAGGAAGGAGCCTTCCGGGCGGAAGCCGGACTTCTCCAGCACCCGCCGCGAGGCCGGGTTGATGACGCGCGTGTCGGCCTCGATCGCCGGGATGTCGACCAGCGAGAACAGCGTGTCGATCAGGCCCTGGACCGCCTCGGTGGCGTAGCCCTTGCCCCAGTGCTGGGTGCCGAGCCAGTAGCCGATGAAGGGCGTGCCCGTCGCCTGCCGGTGCGCGCCGATCATGCCGATCAGCTCGTTCGGCTTCGCGCGCGGCGTGATCGCCAGCGCGAGATGCTCGCCCAGCGCGTTGCCCTTGCGCATCGCGAAGATGAAGGGCTCCACCGCCTCGGGCGGATAGGGGTGCGGGATCGATGCCGTCATCTCCGCCACCGCCTTGTCGCCGGCCTGGCGAAGGATGGCGTTGGCATCGGCCATGCGGGGCCAACGCAGCCAGAGACGCCGGGTCTCGAGCCGGAAGACATCGTCGCGGGTCAATTCGGGGAACATCGTGTCTCTCCGTCGGCGCAAACGAAAAAAGGGAGCTGGGACTTTGGTCCCATCTCCCCTCTCGCTGACCTTCGGGAGACCCTCAGCGGGCCTTCAACCCTTGATCCGTTCGGTTCGATGGAACCGGCGGATCGAGAGATGTCCCTATCCGCCTTTTACTCTGCGGCCTCTTGGGCCGGGACTACGTTCACGAAAGCTCGGCCGAGTTTCGTGGTGAATCGGACGCGGCCGTTCGTCGTCGCAAAGAGGGTATGGTCTTTGCCCATGCCGACATTGACGCCGGCATGCCACTTCGTGCCGCGCTGACGAATAATGATGTTGCCGGCAACGACGGCCTGATCGCCGAAGCGCTTCACGCCGAGTCGCTTGCTTTCGGAATCGCGGCCGTTACGCGACGAGCCGCCTGCCTTTTTGTGAGCCATGACGCCCTACCTCAAAACTTGTCGTGTCTCTCTAACCCGAATCGGCGGCGAAGGCCACCCGTCTCGGATACGAAATGCCGGAGCACCATTCTGTCAGCAGCGACAGAGCGAGGGCGATGCCTCGACGATGATGGTCCGGCGCAGATATCGACGCCGGGAAAACCCGACCTCAGGCCTCGGACGCCTCGTCCTTGGCCGCCTTCTTGGCCGGAGCCTTCTTGGCGGCGGCCTTCTTCGGCTTCTCGGCTTCCTCGCCGGCCTCGGCCTTGGCGGCCTTCGGAGCGGCCTTGGCCTTTTCGGCGGCCGGAGCGGCGGCATCGGCCTTCTTCATCTCCGGCTTCTTGCCGCCGGTGAGGATGTCGGTGATGCGGATGACGGTCAGCTCGGCGCGGAAGCCGCGCTTGCGCTTCGAGTTCTGGCGGCGGCGCTTCTTGAAGGCGATGACCTTCTCGCCGCGGGCCTGCTCGACGATCTCAGCCGCAACGGTGATCTCGGAAAGGGCCTTGGCGTCGAGCGTGGTCTTCTCGCCCTCGGTGAGCATCAGCACGGAGCCGAAGGCGACGGTGTCGCCCGGGTTGCCCTCGATCTTGGCGACGGTGATCTTGTCGTTGGCGGCGACGCGGAACTGCTTCCCGCCGGTCTTGATGACTGCGAACATTTTGTCCTCCATGTTCGGCCCCGTCCTGTCGCGGCTTCCGGATGGAAGCCCGCGGGACGGCTTTTTGGCAGTCGATTGCGTGGTCTGGCTTGCTCTGGCCGGCATGCGACGCAGCGCACATGCCAAAAGAGATCGGGCGCGGGTTTCCCCACGCCGGATGGGGCTCGATAGTCGCCGCGGGGCGGAAGGTCAAGCGAAACCGGCTGGGGACGGTAGATTTCTCCGGCCGGAGAGGCTTGCTCCCCGGGCGCGGCTTGTGTAGTAAGCGCCTCGCTTCGACCGAAGGCGACCGCGGACAGGTGGCAGAGTGGTTGAATGCACCGCACTCGAAATGCGGCATACCTGCAAGGGTATCGGGGGTTCAAATCCCTCCCTGTCCGCCACTTCCGCATGGCGCGGCGCCGCCGGAGCGGGTTCGCCCCCGGATGTCTCCCATGCGCGTTGATGTCCTGGGGCTTCAGGCCTTCGTCAGCATCGCCGAGCGCGGCAGCTTCCGGGCGGCCGCATCGCATCTGAACCTCTCGCAGACCGCGCTCAGCCACCGCATCCGCAAGCTGGAGGAGGCGCTCGGCACGCCGCTCTTCCTGCGCACCACCCGGCAGGTCTCGCTCACCGCCGCCGGGACGACGCTGCTGCCGCGGGCGCGGCGCATCTTCGAGGATCTCGGCTCGGCGCTGGGCGAGGTCCGGGTCGAGACGCGGGAGGGGGCCGAGCAGGTCTCGGTCGGCTGCCTGCCGACGATCGCGGTGCATTGCATGCCCTCCGTCATCGCCGCCTTCGCCCGGCGCCATCCCGGCATCGGCGTCAGGGTGCACGACAATTCGGCTTCGGAGATCGCGGACAAGGTGCAGTCGGGCGAGGCGGAGTTCGGCGTCACCATCGTCGCCGCCAATCGCTGGGACCTGGAGCTCAAGCCGGTGGTCAAGGAGCCCTTCGTGCTGCTCAGCCATCGCAGCATGCCGCTCGCCGCGGCGCCCGCGCTGAGCTGGGCGCAGCTCCAGGGCGAGCCGCTGGTGCGGGTCAGCGCCGAGACCGGGAACCGGATCCTGATCGACGACGCGCTGGGGCCGCGCCGGGAGGCGCTGAGCTGGCGCTACGAGGTCCAGCGCGTCGTCACCGCCGTCAGCCTGGTGCGCGCCGGCATCGGCTACGCGATCGTGCCCCAGCTCGCGCTCGATGCGCTCGCCGATGGCGAGCTGGTGGCGGTGCCGCTGCGCGCGCCGGCCGTGACGCGCACGCTCGGCGTCGTCACCCGCAAGAGCGTGCCGCTGCGGCCGGCCGCGCGCGATCTGCTCGTCCTGCTCAGCCAGGCGCTGAAGCGCGGCGTGGCGGCGCGGAAAGATGAATCGAAATAATCAATCACTGCATTCTTATCATTTGATGAGGGGATGAGGCTGCTCCACCCTTGGCGCGGGACGGAAACGCATCAGGAGTGGCGGCGATGGCTGGTTCGACACCGGCGACGATCGCGTTCATCGGGTTCGGCGAGGTCGGGCAGACCTTTGCGCGCGATCTGCTGGCCAATGGCGTGGCCGGCATCCGCGCCTACGACCTGCTGTTCGGCACGGAGCCGGGGCGGCGGCTGGAGCAGGCCGCGCAGCGGCTCGGGGTCGGGCTCGGCGCTACCGCCGCCGAGGCCTGCGCCGGAGCCTCATTCGTCTTCTCGGCCGTCACGGCGGACCGCGCCGAGGCCGTGGCGGGCGAGGCCGCGTCCTGGCTGAAGCCCGGCCAGATCTTCGTCGACGTCAATTCCGCCGCGCCCACCACCAAGCAGCGCGCCGCCCGGGCCGTCGAGGCGAGCGGGGCCGCCTATCTCGAGGCGGCTGTGATGGCGCCGGTGCTGAAGCCGGGGCTCAAGGTCGCGATCCTCGCCGGCGGACCGAAGGCGCAAGCCGCGGCGGCCACGCTCAACGGCTTCGGCATGAACCTGACCCCGGTCTCGGAAGCCTTCGGCCGTGCCTCGGCGATGAAGCTCTGCCGCAGCATCGTGATCAAGGGGCTCGAGGCGCTGATGGTCGACTGCGCCACGGCCTGCGCGGCCTGGGACGTCACCGAGCCGGTCTTCGCCAGCCTGCACGCGACCTTTCCCTCGATCGACTTCCACCGGCTCGCCGCCGACATGCGCGAGCGCGTCGCGACGCATGGCGTGCGCCGGGCGGCGGAAATGCGCGAGGCGGCGGAGATGCTCGCCGCCGCGGGGCTGGAGCCGGGGCTGGCCGCTGCCGTCGCCGACGCCCAGCAGCGCGGCGCACGCGCCACGGCGGCGGGAGCCTAGGCCATGGGGCAGATCGCCATTCCCTGCATGCTGATCCGCGGCGGCACCTCGAAAGGCGCCTATTTCCTGCGCGACGACCTGCCGGCGGAGACCGCCTCGCGCGACGCCTTGCTGCTCGCGCTGATGGGTTCGCCCGACAAAAGGCAGGTCGACGGACTCGGCGGCGCCCATCCTCTGACCAGCAAGGTCGCGATCGTTTCGCGCTCGAGCGAGCCGGGCTGCGATATCGACTTCCTGTTCGCGCAGGTCGGCATCGAGACCGCTTCGGTCGACACGACGCCGAATTGCGGCAACATCCTCGCCGGCATCGGCCCCTTCGCGCTGGCGCGCGGGCTGGCGAAGGCGGATGGCGCGCGCACGACGCTGCTGGTCCGCACGCTCAACACCGGCACCGTCGCCGCGCTGACGATGGATACGCCGGAGGGCGAGGCCAGCGCCGAGGGCAGCGCGCGCATCGACGGCGTGCCGGGCACCTCGGCGCCGATCGACATCGCCTTCCTCGATGCCGCGGGCTCGGTCTGCGGCGCGCTCCTGCCGACCGGCAACACCGTCGATCTGGTCGACGGCGTGCCCTGCACGCTGATCGACAACGGCATGCCGGTGATCGTGATGCGGGCGGCCGATGTTGGGCGGACCGGCTACGAGCCGCGCGAGGCGCTCGACAAGGACATGGAGCTGAAGGCGCGGATCGAGCGCATCAGGCTTGCCGCCGGGCCCCTGATGAATCTCGGCGACGTCGCGCAAAAGGTCGTGCCGAAGATCGCGCTGGTCGCGCCGCCGCGCGCCGGCGGGGCCATCTGCACCCGCAGCTTCATCCCGCATGAATGCCACGCCTCGATCGGCGTCTTCGCCGCGGTGACGGTGGCGACCGCGGCTGCGCTGCCCGGTTCGCCGGCGGCTTCCGTGGCGGCGATGCCGCAGGGGCGGGAGCGTTCGCTCCCGGTCGAGCATCCGACCGGCGAGTTCACCGTGACGCTGACGCTGGGCGGGACCGCCGAGCGGCCGGTGGTCGAGCGGGCCGGGCTGCTGCGCACGGCGCGCATCCTGATGGAAGGGCGCGCCTTCGTGCCGGCGCGCGTCATGGCGGCGCAGGCGGGCGGCGCCCGCCATGCCGCGGAATGAGCTGGGAAGGAGGGCGGGCGGCGATGGCGAGCGCGCAGAAGACGGGTCTGGTGATCACGGCGCATCCGGGCGATTTCGTCTGGCGGGCGGGCGGCGCGATCGCGCTGCATGCCCGGCGCGGCATGCGGGTGAAGATCCTCTGCCTGTCCTATGGCGAGCGCGGCGAGAGCCAGTTCGCCTGGAAGAAGGCCGGCGTCAGGATGGAGGACGTCAAGGCGCAGCGCCGCGAGGAGGCGCAAGCCGCGGCGGAACTGCTCGGCGCCGAGATCGAGTTCATGGATGCCGGGGACTATCCGCTGCGCACCACCCCCGAAATGCTCGACCGGGCGATCGACATCTTCCATGAGCTGGGCCCGCGCTTCGTGCTGACCCATGCGCTGGAAGACCCCTACAATGTCGACCATCCCGAGGCGACGCGCTTCGCCCAGGAGGCGCGCATCATCGCGCAGGCGGCCGGGCACAAGCCCGATCCGGGCCGCGCCTATGCCGCCCCCCCGGTCTTCCTGTTCGAGCCGCACCAGCCCGAGCAATGCAACTTCAAGCCGAACGTCATCCTCAACATCGACGAGGTCTGGGAGCAGAAGCGCAAGGCCTTCGAGATCCTCGCGGCGCAGAAGCATCTGTGGGAATACTATACCCGCGTGGCGCTGAACCGCGGCATGCAGGGCGGGCGCAACTCCGGCAAGGCGATGACCTATGGCGAGGCCTATCAGCGGCTGTTCCCGGAAGCGCTGGAGGCGCTGGCATGACCCCCGTCGTGATCCGCACGAAAAAGCGCGCGCCCGCCGCCGCCATGGCCGATCTCAGGGAGCTCGGCGTCTCGACCACCCATGAGGCGATGGGCCGGAGCGGGCTGATGAAGCCCTATATGCGGCCGATCTATGCCGGCGCGCAGATCGCCGGCGGGGCCGTCACCGTGCTCGCCCAGCCCGGCGACAACTGGATGATCCATGTCGCGATCGAGCAGGTGCAGCCGGGCGACGTGCTGGTCGTCGCCTGCACCACCGACAACACGGATGGCATGTTCGGCGACCTGCTCGCGACCTCGCTCAGGGCGCGCGGCGGCGTCGGCCTCGTCATCGATGCCGGGGTGCGCGACGTGCGCGTGCTGAGCGGGATGGGCTTCCCGGTCTGGTCGCGGGCGATCTCGGCCAGGGGCACGGTCAAGGCGACGCTGGGCTCGGTCAATGTGCCGGTGGTCTGCGCCGGGGCGCTGGTCCATCCCGGCGACGTCGTCGTCGCCGATGACGACGGGGTCATGGTGGTGCCGCGGCTGGAGGCCGAGGCGGTCGCGGCGGCGGCACGCCAGCGCGAGGCCGCCGAGGAGGAGAAGCGCCGGCGTCTCGCCTCTGGCGAGCTGGGACTGGACATGTACGCTATGCGCGACGGCCTCGCCAAGGCGGGCCTGGTCTATCGCGACGACGATTGAGACGAACGAAGAACGGCTTGGAAGAACGGGCCAGAGCAGGGGAAGGAACGGCAATGACGCATCGCAGGACGGTATTGGGTGGCATGCTCGGACTGGCGCTGGCCGCTTCGACGAGCGGATACGCGCTGGCGCAGGAGGCGGTGAAGATCGGCCTCATCCTGCCGATGACGGGGCCCTTCGCCTCGACCGGCAAGCAGATCGACGCGGCGGTGAAGCTCTTCCTCGCCAGGGAAGGGGCGGTGCATGGCGGGCGCAAGCTCGAGGTCATCCTCAAGGACGACGCCGGCAATGCCGATGCGACGCGCCGCCTCGCGCAGGAGCTGGTGGTCAACGACAAGGTCGCGGTGCTGGCCGGCTTCGGCCTGACGCCGCTCGCCATGGCGACGGCCCAGATCGCGACCCAGGCCAAGGTGCCGGAGATCGTGATGGCGGCGGCGACCGCCTCGATCACCGAGGCCTCGCCCTATATCGTGCGCACCTCCTTCACCCTGCCGCAGGCCTCCGAGCCGATGGCCGACTGGGCCGCCAAGAACGGCATCAGGAAGGTCTTCACCGTCGTCACCGATTACGGGCCGGGCATCGACGCCGAGACCTCCTTCGCCGGCCGGTTCAAGCAGGCCGGCGGCACGGTCGAGAGCGTGCGCGTGCCGCTGCGCAATCCCGATTTCGCACCCTTCCTCCAGCGCGTCTCCGAGGCCAAGCCGGACGCGCTTTTCGTCTTCGTGCCCTCCGGCGTCGGGGCGCAGTTCATGAAGCAGTTCGTCGAGCGCGGCCTCGACAAGGCCGGCGTCAAGCTGATCGGCCCCGGCGACGTGGTCGACGACGACATCCTCGAGGGCATCGGGGACGTCGCGCTCGGCACCATCACCACGCATCACTATTCGGCGGCGCATGACAGCCCGGCGAACAAGGAGTTCGTCGCGGCCTTCCAGAAGGCGAATGCCGGCATGCGGCCGAACTTCATGGCGGTGGGCGGCTATGACGGCATGAAGCTCGTCGCCAAGGCGCTGGAGGCGACCAAGGGCGATTCCAGCGGCGACAAGCTGATCGCGGCGATGAAGGGCGCCTCCTGGGAGAGCGTGCGCGGGCCGGTGAAGATCGACCCCGAGACCCGCGACATCATCCAGAACATCTATGTCCGCAAGACGCAGAAGGTCGGCTCCGAGCTCCACAATGTCGAGTTCGAGACGATCAAGGACGTCAAGGACCCGGTGAAGGCCCGCAAGTGAAGAACCGTCATTGCCCGCGAAGCGACGCAAGCCAGGGGGCTGGGTTGAAACCTCGCGCCCTGCCGCCCCTGGATGGCTTCGTCGCTTCGCTCCGCGCAAGGACGGTGGCTTGTCCAGCCAGGACGAGACCGGCATTTCCGGCCGAGCAGGTGCAGGACGCATGCTGACGATCCTGTTCGACGGCATCGCCTATGGGATGGTGCTCTTCGTCCTCGGCTGCGGGCTCTCCGTGACCATGGGGCTGATGAATTTCGTCAACCTCGCCCACGGCGCCTTCGCCATGCTCGGCGGCTATGTCGCCGTGCAGGCGATGCAGCGGCTGGGCGTGCCGTTCCTGGCAAGCCTGCCGCTGGCCTTCCTGGCGGCGGCGCTGGTCGGGGTCGTGCTGGAGCGGCTGATCTACCGGCCGATGTACGGCAAGAGTCATCTCGACCAGGTGATGTTCTCGATCGGGCTGGTCTTCATGGCGGTGGCCGGTACCGACTGGCTGATGGGCTCGACCCAGCAGTTCATGCATCTGCCGCCCTGGCTGCAGGGGCGCTTCGAGGTCGCCGGCATCGGCATCGGCCGCTACCGGCTCTTCGTCATCGCGATCTGCGGCCTACTCGCCGTCTCGCTGCAATGGGGCTTCACCCGCACCCGCTTCGGCAGCCGGCTGCGCGCCGCCGTCGACGATGCGCGGGTGGCGCGCGGGCTCGGCATTCCGGTCAACCGGCTGTTCGCGCTGACCTTCGCGCTGGGCTGCGGGCTGGCGGGGTTGGGCGGCGCGCTCGGCATCGAACTGATGGGGCTCGACCCGAGCTTTCCGCTGAAATTCATGATCTACTTCCTGATCGTCGTCACCGTCGGCGGCACGTCGAGCATCACCGGCCCCTTCTTCGCCGCGATGCTGCTCGGCGTGGCGGATGTCATCGGCAAGTACCTGGTGCCGGAGATCGGCGCCTTCATCATCTATGCGCTGATGGTCGTGCTGCTGATCACCCGCCCGCACGGGCTGTTCGCGAGGGTCCGCGCATGAGGGCCGAGACCTTCGAGAGCCGTGTCAGGCAGGCGCTCCATGCCGGCCGCCGCTGGCATCCGGCCGAGATCGCCTTCTGGTGCCTGGCCTTCGCCGCCTTCCTGCTGTTCCCGAGCCAGCTCCTGCTGCTCAACGAGATCGCGATCCTCGCCTTGTTCGCGCTCTCGCTCGACCTGATCCTCGGCTATGCCGGCATCGTCTCGCTGGGGCATGCAGCCTTCCTCGGCACGGGCGCCTATGCGGCGGGGCTCTTCGCCAAGCATGTCGGCGGCGATCCGCTGGCCGGGCTTGCCGCCGGCATGGCGGCCGCCGGGCTGCTCGGCCTCGTCACCAGCCCGCTGGTGCTGCGCGGCACCGACCTCACCCGGCTGATGATCACGCTCGGCGTGGCGCTGATCCTCTACGAGCTGGCGAACTCCCTCGGCTGGCTCACCGGCGGCGCCGACGGGCTGCAGGGCGTCGTCATGGGGCCGGTGCTGGGCCTGTTCGATTTCGACATCTTCGGCCGCACCGCCTATCTCTATTCGCTCTGCGTGCTCTTTACGCTGTTCCTGGTGGCGCGGCGGGTGGTGCATTCGCCCTTCGGGCTCTCGCTGCGCGCGATCCGGGACAACCCGCTCAGGGCTTCCGCCTCGGGCGTGCCGAATGCGCGCCGCCTCGCCGCCGCCTACACGATCGCCGCGACCTATGCCGGGGCGGCCGGCGCGCTGCTCGCCCAGACCACCCAGTTCGTCTCGCTCGACGTGCTCGATTTCCACCGCTCGGCCGATCTGATGCTGGTGCTGATCATCGGCGGTGCCGGCTATCTCTATGGCGGGCTCATCGGCGCCATCGCCTTCAAATTGCTCCAGGACGCGATCGCGACCTTCACGCCGCAATACTGGATGTTCTGGATCGGGCTCTTCCTGGTGCTCTTCGTGCTCGGCGGACGCGAGATCATCCATGGCGGCGTCAAGGCCGTCGCCGGGCGTCTCGCCGGCATCGGCAGGGGAGCGGCCCGATGAGCGCGGCACTCCGGACCTTCGACCTGGTCAAGAGCTTCGGCGGCATCACCGCGACCGACCATGTCGACTTCACCCTGGCGAAGGGCGCCCGCCACGCCCTGATCGGGCCGAACGGCGCCGGCAAGACCACCTTCGTCAACCAGCTCACCGGCGTGCTCAAGCCCAGCTCCGGCCGCATCGAGCTGATGGGCGAGGAGATCACGACGCTGCCGCGCGCGGCGCGGGTGAAGCGCGGCCTCGCCCGCACCTTCCAGATCAATCAGCTCTTCGCGACGATGACGCCGCTCGAAATGATCGCGCTCGTCACCGCGGAGCGGCTCGGGCGCGGCAGCCACCCCTTCCGCGCGCTCGACCGCGACGCGGAACTCGTCGACCAGACGGCGGAGATCCTGAACCGCTTCCGGCTCGACGACATCATGGACCGGCGGATCGCGACGCTGCCCTATGGCAAGCAGCGCCAGATCGAGATCGCCGCCGCCTTCGCGGCGCGGCCCTCGGTGCTGCTGCTCGACGAGCCGGCGGCCGGGGTGCCCGAGGCCGAGCGCCGCGAGCTGATGCGGACGGTCGCGGAGCTTCCCGACGACGTCTCGGTGCTGCTGATCGAGCACGACATGGACCTCGTCTTCCGCTTCGCGACGCGCATCACCGTGCTGGTCAACGGCCGGGTTCTGGCGGAGGGCACGCCGGAGGAGATGGCGCGCGACCCGGCCGTGCGCGCGGCCTATCTCGGCGAGGACGCCCATGTCTGACGCAGCGACTCCCGAGCTCCTGACCATCGAGAAGCTGAGCGCCGGCTATGGCGAGGCGCAGGTGCTGTTCGACATCGACCTCACCCTGGCCGAGGGCCGTTCGCTCGCCTTGCTCGGGCGCAACGGCGTCGGCAAGACCACGCTGGTCAACAGCATCATCGGCGTGACGCGCCGGCGCGGCGGGCGGATCGCGCTCGCCGGGCGCGACCTCACCGCCGCCTCGCCCGAGCAGCGGGCCCATGCCGGCATCGGCTGGGTGCCGCAGGAGCGCAACATCTTCAAATCGCTGACCGTGCTGGAGAACCTGACGGCGGTGGCCCGTCCGGGGCCGTGGGACGCCGCCCGCGTCTTCCGCATGTTCCCGCGGCTGGAGGAGCGCAAGGCCAATCTCGGCAACCAGCTTTCCGGCGGCGAGCAGCAGATGCTGGCGATCGGCCGGGCGCTGATGCTGAACCCGAAGCTGCTCCTGCTCGACGAGCCGACCGAGGGGCTGGCCCCGATCATCGTCGAGGAATTGCTGAAGGCGCTGAAGGCGCTGTTCCGCGAGGAGGGGCTCGCCGCCATTGTCATCGAGCAGCATGCGCGCAAGATCCTCGAGCTGACCGACGACGCCATCGTGCTCGAACGCGGCCGCGTCGTCCTGGCCGAGCGCAGCGCCGCGCTCATCGCCGAGCCGGAACGGCTCGAACACCACCTCGGCCTCGCCGCCGCGGCCTGACCATGAAGAACCGGGAGGAAACACCATGACGCAGAGAGCCAAGCCGCCGTTCCGGGGCGATATGGTCGGAAGCCTGCTGCGCAGCGCGCCGGTCAAGGAGGCCCGCGCCAGGGTCGCCGCCGGCGAGATGAGCCAGGCCGAGCTGACGCGGATCGAGGACGAGGAGATCAGGAAGCTCGTCAGGACGCAGGAGGAGATCGGCCTGCAGGCCGTGACCGACGGCGAATATCGCCGTGCCTTCTGGCATTTCGACTTTCTCGAAGGGCTTTCCGGCGTCACCGGCTACGATTCGGATTCAGGCATCCAGTTCAAGGGCGTCGCGACCAAGGCGCGGGGCATCCGCGTCACCGGCAAGCTCGACTTCCCCGAGGACCATCCGCATCTGGCGCATTTCCGATTCCTGGCCTCGATCACCGATCGCGTGCCGAAGATGACGATCCCGAGCCCGTCCATGCTGCACTACCGCGGCGGGCGGAAGGCGGTCGATCCTTCCGCCTATCTCAGGATGGAGGATTACTATGACGACCTCGGCAAGGCCTATGCCAAGGCGATCAGGGCCTTCTACGACGCCGGCTGCCGCTATCTCCAGCTCGACGACACAAGCCTGTCCTATTTCTGCGATCCCGAGCAGAGGACGATGCTGGCCGAGCGCGGCGACGACCCGGACAAGCTGATCTTCACCTATCGCGACATCCTCAACGCGGCGCTGAAGGCCAAGCCCGCCGACATGCAGATCACCACCCACACCTGCCGCGGCAACTTCAAATCGACCTTCATCGCGTCCGGCGGCTACGAGCCGGTGGCCGATCTCGTCTTCAACCAGATCGATGTCGACGGCTATTTCATGGAATGGGACGACGACCGGTCCGGCGGTTTCGAGCCGCTGCGCTTCCTGCCCAAGGGCGACAAGCAGGTCGTGCTCGGCCTCGTCACCTCGAAGTTCGGGGCGATCGAGAGCAAGGACAATCTGAAGCGCCGCATCGAGGAGGCGGCGAAATACGCTCCGCTGGAACAGCTCTGCCTGTCGCCGCAATGCGGCTTCGCCTCGACCGAGGAAGGCAATGTGCTGGCCGAGGAGGAGCAATGGGCCAAGCTTTCGCGCATCCTCGAGGTGGCGAAGGACGTCTGGGGCTGAAGAGCGGTTGCAGGAACCGCGGGGCATCCCGGACGCAGCGAAGCAAAGATCCGGGATGACTCGGCGGTTCCGTCGAAAAACAAGACTTCAAAGGATTTCGGGGATGAGCAGCGAGCCCTGCTTCGACGTCGCCCATCTCGGCCATGTCGAGCTCTTCACGAACAAGCCCGAGGCCAGCCTCGATTTCTTCGTGAACGTCTTCGGGCTGACGGAGAGCGGGCGCGAGGGCGATTCCGTCTATCTGCGAGCCTGGGACGACTATGAGTTCCACACGCTGAAGCTGACCGCCTCGAACACCACCGGCGTCGGCCATATCGGCTATCGCGCCTCCAGCGAGGCGGCCCTCCTGCGGCGCGTCGCGGCGATCGAGGCGATGGGCGCCGGCATCGGCTGGAGCGAGGGCGATCTCGGCCATGGCCGGGCCTATCGCTTCCGCGACCCCGACAACCATGTCTTCGAGATCTATTTCGACACCCGCAAATACGTCGCGCCCGAAGGCGAGCGGCCGGCGCTGAAGAACCAGGCGCAGCGCAACCATGGCCGCGGCTGCGCCGTGCGCCGGCTCGACCATCTCAACCTGCTGGCGCAGGACGTCGCCGCGATCCGCGACTTCATGCCGAAGGCGCTGGGCAGCCGCGTCACCGAGCAGATCGTGCTGGATTCCGGCGAGGTCGGCGGCTGCTGGTTCACGGTCAACAACAAGAGCTACGACATCGCCTACACCCGCGACCACACCAGCGCGCGGGGGCGCTTCCACCACGTCACCTATGCGGTCGACCAGCGCGAGCACATCCTGGAGGCGGCCGATCTCTTCCTGGAGAACGGCGTCTTCATCGAGACCGGTCCGCACAAGCACGCGGTGCAGCAGACCTTCTTCCTCTATGTCTACGAGCCGGCCGGAAACCGCGTCGAGATCGCCAATGCCGGCGCCCGCCTCATCCTCGATCCCGACTGGCAGACCGTGACCTGGACCGAGGCGGAGCGGAAGAAGGGCCAGGCCTGGGGGCTCCGGACGATCGAGAGCTTCCACACCCACGGCACGCCGCCGGCGCCCTGAGCGGCGGAACCCTTTTTCCTTTCGGCGAAGCGGGGCCGGGCCGCCGGCGGCCCGGCCTGTCCGCGCGGGCTCGCGCCGCCGGGGCCGTGGCTGCGGGGGATTCCAAGACCAGCCCACGGGTGGCCAGATAGTCGGATAATCATCGCTTCAGGGCATGGGGCGAAAAGCGTCAACGTTCCAGATCGCGATCCGGTTCCGCCAGCATTGCGATTCGGCTGCGCAGGCCTTTCCGGCGCCGATATCGCGGAGATCAATTCGGCTCCGTTAACGAAACATTGTTGTCGATCTGCCGTTTTGGGGAATAGCCTGGTCCCGTTTGATTCGACTGGGTCTTTTTTGATTCGATTGGAGAACCATTTCATGGAACGACGCTCTTTCCTGCTCGGGCTGTTCGCCCTGTCCGCCGGCGCTGCGACCGTCGCCATCTCCGGCAAGGCCGATGCCGCCGCGCTCGGCGCCGCCGCTCCCGTCCTCGGCGCCACGCCGGCCGAGAAGGCCGCGACGCTGCCCGATGGCACGCCGATCGAACAGGCCCAGTATCATCGCGGGCCGCGCCACCGCCGCCCCCGGCCGCGCCGCCAGGTCTGCACCGTCCGCCGCAACCGCTTCGGCCGGCGGGAGCGCGTCTGCCGCTGGGTGTACTGAGCCGGACCGGCCGGGCCTGCACGGCAGGCCCGGTCTCGGCATGCGGCCGCGGGCGGCTTCCCAGCCGCCCGTCGCGGCGTCACTATGCGGGCGATGGCGGTTCCGGCCGCCGTCGCCCTTCGGTTTCTCATCGACGCGGCAAAGGTGAGGTCATGATCAGGACATCGATATCGGTCGGCGCCATCGCGCTCTTCCTCGCGGGCTGCGTGTCCGGCCGCCCGGAACCGGCCCCCGCGCCCCAGGCCGGCGTGGCCAAGCAGATCAGGCGCGACGGCGGCCAGCTCGTCCTGCCCGACGGCACCCGGGTCACGCCCGATGTCACGGGCGGCTTCCAGCTTCCCAATGGCGACTATGTCCGCCGCGACCGGGGCGGCGCGCTGATCCTGCCGACCGGCGCGCGCTGCGCCGCGACTCCCGCCGGCTATACTTGCCCCTGAAGGCCTGCCGGTGACGGCCTTTGCCCGAGAGGCCCCGCGGCGCTGAGGCGGCGGGGGTGTCCGGCCCGCTATAGCGGGCGGCCATGCTCCGGCCGCTGGCGCTCGCCCGGGCCGGAGGCAGCCGTCCTATCGTCCTCGCCCTCGTCGGCGAGGGCATGGTTGTGGCTGCGGAAGGCCCAGATCTCCTTGGCCGCTTCCCAGTGCTCCCGGTCGCGGCCTTCCGGCTGCCCCTCCTGCATCCAGATGGCATAGGCGATCTTGCGGATCTCGCGCTGGGATTTCTCGCTCAGGGTCATGCAATCCTCCATCGTCGGCGACGGCCGGATCCACCGGAAGGCGGGCGACCGCCGTGACGCCGTGACGCCGCCATCGGGCGGCCGCCGCGGCTCTCCCTGGAGACATCCGGCGAAGCCGGCCCGGACCGCGCAGGGCCTCGCCTCGTCTCCGCCTGCCCTTCCATGAAGGGGCCCGTATCCGGGTACGGGCGACTGGTCTTCATGTAGGGGCGCGCCGGAGATCGGCAAGGTCAAGGTTTGGCTAGGTGGAAGGCCTGCTCAGGCTTTCGCCGAGCCGAGCATGGCGGGGGCGGTCGGCTCGGGGTGCGGCTCGGCCGGGCGCCTGGCGTAGCGCTGCGCCAGGGTGGCGCAGGCGAAGAGCTGGATCTGGTGGAACAGCATCAGCGGCAGGACGACGAGGCCGAGCGCCTGGCCGGGGAAGAGGATGTTGGCCATCGGAATGCCGCTGGCCAGGCTCTTCTTCGAGCCGCAGAAGACGATGACGATCTCGTCCTCCTTCGAGAAGCCGAGGCGCCGGCTGAGCAGGGTGGTGATCGCCAGCACGGCGGCGAGCAGCACCATGTCGAGCAGGATGACCATAACGAGATCGCCGAGGGTGACCTGGGACCAGATGCCGGCGGCCATGCCCTCGCTGAAGGCGTCGTAGACCACGAGCAGGATCGAGCCGCGATCGACGATCGAGATCACCGCCTTGTAGCGCTGCAGGAGGGCGCCGATCCAGGGGCGCAGGAGCTGGCCGGCGGCGAAGGGCAGCAGCAATTGCAGCGCGATGCTCTTCATCGCCTCGGCGCTGAAGCCGACGCCCTTGGAATCGAGCAGCAGCATCACGAGCAGCGGCGTCACCACCATGCCGAACAGGTTCGAGACCGAAGCGCTGCACAGGGCCGCGGCGACGTTGCCGCGCGCGATCGAGGTGAAGGCGATCGAGGACTGCACCGTCGAGGGCAGGACGCAGACGAACATCAGGCCGAGGATGAGCGCCGGCGAGAGCCAGGCGCCGAACGCCTTGGTCAGGCCGAGGCCGAGGAGCGGGAAGAGGATGTAGGTGCTGGCGAAGACGAGGGATTGCAGCCGCCAGTGCAGCAGCCCCTCCCAGACCGCCTTGGGCGAGAGTCGCGCGCCATAGAGGAAGAACAGCAGCGCGACCGCGACCGAGACGGCCTGGTTCGCGACGACGGCGCCCTGTCCGCGCGCCGGCAGCAGGATCGCGACGGCGACCGTGCCCAGCAATGCGAGCAGATAGGGGTCGATGCCGAAGCGGGCGAGCGTGCGGCGGATCATCCGGGCCTTCCTGAACAGCGAGGACGGCTTCCTAACAGATCGCCGCATCATTTTGATCCGGACTGGACATGATATTGCCTATCATGAATCATGATGGCCATGCGTGCCGATCCGAAACCGCTCGACCCCGTCCTGCTGCGCAGCTTCCTCAAGGTCTGCGAGACGCTGAGCTTCACCGAGGCGGCGCGGCAGCTCGGCCTCCGGCAATCCTCGGTCAGCCAGCATGTGGCGCGGCTGGAGAAGCGGGTCGGCCGCAAGCTGCTGGCGCGGGATACCCATGAGGTGCGCCCGACGCCGGATGGCGACGCGATCCAGCCCTTCGCCCGGCAGGTGTTGGAAGCAGGCAGCCGCATCGAGCACTACCTCAAGGGCTCGACCCTGCGCGGGCGGCTCAGGCTCGGCGTCTCCGAGGATTTCGCCTTCACGGCGCTGCCGGAGATCCTGGCCGAGTTCGCCATGCAGCATCACGCCGTCGACCTGGAATTGACGGTCGGGCTGAGCGGCCGGCTCTACGAGCAATACGATGCCGGCGATCTCGACCTGATCTTCGTCAAGCGCCGCACCGGCGATGCGCGCGGCGTCGTCGCCTGGGAGGAACGCCTGGTCTGGATCGGCCGGCCGGGCTCACGATTGGCCGAGCAGCCGGTGGTGCCGCTGGTGCTCTATCCGCCGCCGAGCATCTCGCGCATGCATGCGATCGCGACGCTGGAGCGGGCCGGGCGGGCCTGGCGGGTCGCCTGCACCAGCGGCAGCCTGGCGGGCCTGCGCGCCGCGACGGTGGCCGGGCTCGGCGTCACCGCCCATTCGGCCCGGCTGATCCCGCCCGGGCTGGCCGAGGTCGAGCCGCGCGAGGCCCTGCCGCGGCTGGGCTCGATCGAGTTCGTCGTGGTCGGCGGGCAGTCGCATGAGGCGGCGGCGCGGGCGCTGGCCGCCAGCATCCTCTCCGGCTCCGGCCGCCTGCTGCCGCCGGAGAATCCCGCGGGCCGGCGGGCGCGCGCCTAGGGTATCGGGCTGAATATCGTATTCAGTCCGATACCCCAGCTCTTTGACCTCGCACCGGCTTTTCCCGAAAACCGCGTTCCGCTTTTCGGGCGGATGTTCCTAGATCGCCATGCGGTGCGAGAGCGTCTTGATGGTCATGTAGTGGTCGAGGCCCTCGGCGCCGCCCTCGCGGCCATAGCCGCTGTCCTTGACGCCGCCGAAGGGCACCTCGGCCACCGAGGCCTCCAGCGTGTTGATCGAGACGTTGCCGGCCTCGATGCCCTCGGCCAGCAGATCGGCGCGGGCGGCGGAATGGGTGAAGCCATAGGCCGCGAGCCCGAAGGGCAGGGCGTTCGCCTTCTCGATCGCCTCCTCGACCGAGCGCACCGGGTTGATGATCGCCATCGGGCCGAAGGGCTCCTCGCGCAGCGCCCGGGCGTCGTCCGGCAGCTCGGTCAGCACGGTCGGCGGGAAGAAATAGCCGCGATTGCCGATGCGCTCGCCGCCGGTCAGGACGCGGCCGCCGCGGGCACGGGCATCGGCGGTCAGGGCTTCCAGCGCCTCGATGCGGCGGTGATTGGCGACGGGGCCCATCTCCGTGGCCGGGTCGAGGCCGTTGCCGACGACGGTCGCGCGGGCCTTCTCGACGAAGCTCCGGGCGAAGCGCTCGAAGATCGCCTCCTGCACGAAGAAGCGCGTCGGCGAGGTGCAGACCTGCCCGGCATTGCGGACCTTGCGGGTGGCGGAGGCCTGGGCGGCGGCGACGGGGTCGACATCGTCGCAGACGATGACCGGGGCGTGGCCGCCGAGCTCCATCAGCACCGGCGTCATGTGCCGGGCGGCGAGCTCCGAGAGATGCTTGCCGACGGCGGTGGAGCCGGTGAAGGCGACGAGCCGGGTCTGCGGCTTCGGGATCAGATAGTCCGAGATCCGGGCCGGCACGCCGAAGACGAGGTTGAAGACGCCGGGCGGCAGGCCGGCATCGTGCAAGGCGCGGGCGATGTGGAGCGCGCCGGCCGGTGTCTCCTCCGCCGCCTTGATGATGATCGCGCAGCCGGCGGCGAGCGCGCCGGCGATCTTGCGCGCGGGCTGGCTCATCGGGAAGTTCCAGGGCGAGAAGGCGGCGACGATGCCGACCGGCTGGCGCATGACGATGTAACGGATGCCGGGCTCGCTCGGCACCACGCGGCCATAGGTACGCTGGCCCTCGGCCGCATCCCATTCGAAGAACTCGCAGCCGCGCACCACCTCGAGGCAGGCCTGCCTGAACGGCTTGCCGTGCTCGAGCGTGATCGCATGGGCGATCTCCTCGGCGCGCTCGCGCATCAGCGCGGCGGCCCTGAGCATGATCGCGCCGCGCTCGCGCGGCGCGGTGCGGCTCCAGAGCCTGAAGCCCTCGGCGGCGGCGGCCAGCGCGTCGTCGAGATCGGCCTGGGAGGCGACGGGGACGGCGCCGATGACGCTTTCATCGGCCGGGTTGAGGACCGGCAGCTCCTCCGCCGTCTTCCGCCAGGCGCCGCCGATATAGAGCTTGAGATCGGGATAGGTCGTCATGCAGGCCTCGGCTGGCGCGTTCAGCGTGAATCTCCGGGCCATTCCCCCGGTTTCGCCGGACGATAGGGCGTGGCTCATTGCGCGATCCAGACGGATAAATCAGATAAATTCAGATTGTTTGCCTTATCAATTCCGCGATGGGCCATGACGCCGAAAGGAGGGGGACGGCGTCATCCCGGATGGAGCGAAGCGGAGACCCGGGATCCAGGTCCTCGGCTTCTTCGGGGGCGATCAGCCGTGGATCACGGCCTCCCCGCGGTCGCGGGGATGCCGTGGCCGGCGGGGCCGTTTTCAGCGCACCAGCGGGCGGATGCGGTTCTCGATCAGCCGGACGAGGCCGAGCGCGGTCATCTCGGAGGATTTCGGATTCGTGGCCAAAGGCCGGTTCTCGATCGCGAGGTCGAGCTTGCCGAAGGCGCCGCGGACGCTGAGCTGGTGGCCGTTGCCGCCGGCGGCCGGATCGGCGACGAGCTCGACGCGGGTGCGATCGAGCCCGATGCCGGCCAAAGCCGAGATCACCGCGACATTGGCGTTCTGCGGGAAGCGCGAGGCGGCCTCGCGCGCCGTGCCGGAGAAGAAGGTCGCGGGCCGGGTCAGCCCGTCGAGCGCGACGAGGCCTTCCGCCGCCGTGCCGCGCCAGGCCTCGGGCGGCTTGACGATGCGGTGGACAACGGCGTCGAGCGGCAGCAGCGAGGCCGCCGCGATGCCGTCGATGCCGGCGAGCGCGCCGGGCGGGATCAGCAACTGGCTGCCATGCGCCTGCGCCGTTTCGAGCAGGCGGTCGAGCAAGGCGGTGTCGCAGAAGGCGCTGGTCGAGGCGACGGCGACGGCCGCGGCATGGGTGAGCGCCGCCTCGCCCCAGAGGGCGACGGCCTCGCGCCCGGCGGCTTCGACGACAAGGTCGAGATCGAGACCCGCGAGCGCCTGCGGGTCGGTGACGAGGCGGGCGCCGGCGGGGATGTCCGCCGCCCCGGCGGCGTTGCGGACGCCGACCGCCACGATGCCGATGTCGGAGGCGCCGGCCAGCAGCGCCGCGATGCGCCGGCTGATCGCGCCCCAGCCGATCAGGGCGAGGCGCAGCGTCTGGCGGCGGGCTCGCGTCATGGCGCGGCCGTCGCCAGCGCGAGGTCGAGCAGGGCGCCGCCATTCAGCCCGTCGAGCATGCTGAAATGATAGCCGGGGCAGATCAGGGGCTCCGGCGCCTGCCAGGCGGCGGCGAGCCGGGCCGATTGCGCCTTGAAGGCGTCGCTTTCGCCCGCCCCGACGGCGAGCGCGAGGCGCGGCGTGCTCGGGCGCGGATGAGCGAGGGGGCTCAGGCGCGCGGCGCGGGCGGCATCGTCGAGGCCGAGCAAACGGCCGAGCGGCAGATGGCCGAGCGGCTTCAGCTCGTAGAGGCCGGAGAGCAGCAGGGCCGAGGCGATCGGCGGCGCGTCCGGCGCGCAGAGCGCCATGGCGGCGAGTTGGGCGCCGGCGGAATGGCCGCAGAGATGCAGCCGCGCTGCGTCGAGGCCAAGCGCATCGGCCTCGCGGACGAGGAAGTTCAGCGCCGCGACGGTCTGGGCGAGGCTGTCTTCGAGGGGCGTGTCGGGCGCGAGGCCGTAATTCGGCATGGCGACGGCGAAGCCGGCATCCAGCAGCCCCTGCGCGAACTGCGCATGCTGGATCTTGTCCGAGGCCTGCCAGTAGCCGCCATGGATGAAGACGAAGACCGGCGCCCGGCCCGCGTCCGCGCGACGATAGAGGTCGAGCGTCTCGAAGCGGCCAGGGCCATAGGCGAGATCGACGCCATCATGCCGGGCGCGGAAGGCCTCGCCGTCGCGGCTCCATTGCCGGAACAGCGCCTTCATGTCGGCCTGGAGGCGCGGGCTGTATTGCCGGCCGAGCTCGCGCAAGCCGTAGCCGTCGACGAGCGTGTCGGGCAAAGGCTGCGGCGCGACGTGGCGGGCGCGGATCGTCAGGCCGGGGGCGGTCGCGGGGCGCAGGGCGATCGGCGGGCGGAAGCCGACGAAGACCTCGCGCCAGGCCAGCTCGACCGTGTGGCGCGACAGGTGGAAGGCCGCGGGCCGGTCCGTCTCCCAGACCATTCCGCACAGATGATGCGGGCCGCAGCCCGCGGCGATCAGGCCGTTCAGGATCTCGGTCAGGGCGTCGCGCAGGGCCTCGACGGGATCGGTCGCGGCGCTGTGCGCGACGAGTTCGGGCAGGTCGTTCTCAGACGCCGACATAGCGGTGCACCAGTTCGGCGTTGGCGGCGAGGTCGGCGCTCGTGCCCGACCAGACCGTGCGGCCCTTTTCGAGGATGTAGTGCCGGTCGGCGATGCGCTTCAGCACGTTGATGTTCTTGTCGATCAGCAGGATCGACTGGCCCTGCGCCTTCAGCGCCTCGATGCAGCCCCAGATCTCGGCGCGGATGACCGGGGCGAGGCCTTCGGTCGCCTCGTCGAGGATCAGCAGTTTCGGGTTGGTCATCAGCGCGCGGCCGACCGCCAGCATCTGCTGCTCGCCGCCCGACAGCGTGCGGGCCGACTGGCCGGCCCGTTCCTGCAGGCGGGGGAACAGGGCGTAGACCCGCTCCAGCGTCCAGGGCGAGGGGCGCTTCAGCCGGTTCGCGGCGGTGGCGACGAGGTTCTCGCGCACCGAGAGAGTCGGGAAGACCTGCCGGCCCTCGGGCACCAGGCCGATGCCGCAGCGGGCGATCTTTTCGGGCGCGATGCCGGCCACCGCGCGACCCTCGAAGCGGATGTCGCCGGACCGGGGGGCGAGCAGGCCCATGATCGAGCGGATTGTGGTGGTCTTGCCCATGCCGTTGCGGCCCAGCAGGGTCACGACCTCGCCCTCGGCGATGTCGAGCGCGACGTCGAACAGGACCTGGCTCGCGCCATAGGCGGATTGCAGGTTGCGCACGCTCAGCATCAGGCGTCTCCCTCGCCGAGATAGGCGGTGCGCACCTCCGGGTTGTCGCGGATCTCCTCGGCCGTGCCGGTGGCGATGACGCGGCCATAGACCAGCACGGAGATGCGGTCGGCGAGCTTGAACACCGCATCCATGTCGTGCTCGACCAGAAGCATGGTGACGCGGCCCTTCAGCGCCGACAGCATCGCGACCATCTGCTCGCTCTCGGCGTGGCCGAGCCCCGCCATCGGCTCGTCGAGCAGCAGCAGGCGCGGCTCGCAGGCCAGCGCGATGGCGAATTCGAGCTGCTTCTGCTCGCCATGGGAGAGATCGGCGACCTTCGTCTCGGCGCGGTGGCTGAGGCCGGCCGCGGCGAGATGCTGCCGGGCGCGGGAGCGCAGGCCCTCGTCGCGGCGCGCATCGGCGAAGAAGCGGAAGCTGTGGCCCGCATGCGCCTGCACGGCGAGCGCGACATTGTCGAGCATGCTGAAGTCGGGCAGGAGCTGGTTGATCTGGAAGGTGCGGGCGAGGCCGCGCGCGACCCGCTGCGGCGTCTTCAGCGCGCCGATCTCCTCGCCCGACAGCCGGATCGCGCCCTCGTCATGGGTCAACTCGCCGAAGAGCTGGGTGATCAGCGTGGTCTTGCCGGCGCCGTTGGGGCCGATCAGGGCGTGGATCTCGCCCTCGACCACGTCGAGATCGACGCCGTCGGTGGCGACGAGCCCGCCGAAGCGCTTGCGCAGCCCGCGCACGGAGAGAAGCGGGGCGGTCACCGCGCGCTCCGTCCGGGCCGCAGCCGGGCGAGCAGGCCGTTGAGCCCGCCCTGGGTGAAGAGCACGACCAGCAGCAGGACCGGCCCGAGCACGAGCTGCCAATGCTCGGTCCAGGAGGTCAGCACGGTTTCCAGCGTCACCAGCGCCGCGGCGCCGAGCAGCGGGCCGAGCAGCGTGCCGACGCCGCCGAGGATGACCATGATCATCAGCTCGCCGGACTTGGTCCAGTGCAGCATGTCGGGGCTGACGAAGCGCATGTAATTGGCCATCAGCGCCCCGGCGAGGCCGGCGCCCATGCCGGAGATGACGAAGGCGGCGAGCTTGTAGCGATAGGGCGCGATGCCGATCGCGGCCATGCGCCGCTCGTTCTGGCGGATGCCGGCCAGCACCAGGCCGAAGCGCGAGCGCACGATCCGCCAGAACAGCAGGAAGACCACCGCCGCGACGGCGAGGCAGATGAAATAGAAGGTCGCGTCGTCGCGCGTGTTCAGGCCGAACAGGGCATTGCGGCGGCGGATCGTCATGCCGTCGTCGCCGCCATAGACCTTGAGCGAGACGAACAGGAAGAACAGCATCTGCGCGAAGGCGAGCGTGATCATGATGAACTGCACGCCGCTTGTCCGTAAGCTCAGCGCGCCGATGACGAGCGCCAGCAGCCCGGCCACCAGGATCGCGGCCGGCAGGGTGATCAGGAGCTGGTCGGTGCCGGGGATCAGTCCGAGGAAGGGCTCGTCGCCGGTATAGCTCTGGTAGAGGATGCCGACGACATAGCCGCCGACGCCGAAGAAGGCGGCGTGGCCGAAGGAGACCATGCCGCCGAAGCCGAGGGCGAGGTTGAGGCTCGCGGCCGCGACGGCGTAGATCAGCACGCGGCTCGCCAGCGGCACCAGCGCGGGCTGGCCGAGCGCCTGCATGGCGAAGGGCAGCGCGATCAGCGCGGCGGCGAGCAGGAGCGTCGCCAGCAGCGTCCCGATCGCGAGGGGGGCGGGTGCGGCCCGCTCGATCGTGTTGTCAGACATTGCGGCGATCAAACATGGGCGGGAAAGAGCCCTTTCGGCCGTACGAGCAGCACGACGGCCATGAGGAGATAGATGCCCATCGAGGACAGGCCGGCGGCGAGCGCGTCGGCCTCCGAGCCGGTCATCGCATGGCGCAGCAGCCCGGGCAGGAAGGCGCGCAGGGACGTGTCGACGAGGCCGACGATCAGCGCGCCGAAGAAGGCGCCGCGGATCGAGCCGACGCCGCCGATGACGACGACGACGAAGGTGGTGATCAGGATCTGCTCGCCCATGCCGACCTGCACGGCCAGGATCGGCCCCGCCATCAGCCCGGCGAGGCCGGCGAGCAGGGCGCCGAGCCCGAAGACGGCGGTATAGAGCAGGCGGATGTCGACGCCGAGCGCGCGCACCATCTCGCGATGGGTGGCGCCGGCCCGGACCAGCATGCCGATGCGGGTGCGGTTGATCAGCAGGTAGAGCCCGAGCGCCACCAGCAGCCCGACCGCGATGATGGCCAGGCGGTAGACCGGATAGGCGAGGCCGGGCAGGAGCTGGACCGAGCCGTTCAGCGCCGGCGGCACCGAGACGAAGAGGGGCTGGCGCCCGAACAGGATGGTGACGCCCTGGTTGAAGATCAGGATCAGCGCGAAGGTCGCCAGCACCTGGTCGAGATGGTCGCGCGCATAGAGGCGGCGCAGCACGACGAGCTCCATCGCCATGCCGGCGATCGCCGCCGCGGCGAGGCCGCCAAGGATGGCGAGCACGACCGAGCCGGTCTGCGCCGCCACGAAGGCCGCGCCATAGGCGCCGACCATGTAGAGCGAGCCATGGGCGAGATTGATCACGCCCATGATGCCGAAGATCAGCGTCAGCCCCGCCGCGAGCAGGAACAGCATGACGCCGAACTGCAGGCCGTTGAGCAGTTGTTCGAGAACGAGGGTCATCTTTGCGGAAGCCGGAATCCTCTGGAGGACGGAAACTCTGCTGTCGTTCCGGGGCTTCGCGTCAGCGCAGAGCCCGGAATCCAGAACCGATGCGGGCGCCGGAAAAGACACCCGCTACCGGCGCGACCTCCGACCGGCGGCATCGGTTCCGGGTTCCGGGCTCAGGCCTTCGGCCTGCCCCGGAACGACGGCGTGCTTCCAAGCTCGATCAGCACAGGTCGGAGCGAACCTCGCAGCCCGGGCTGGCCGGCCGGCGGGGTCGGCGCGCCTCAGAGCTTGCAGTCCTTGGCGTAGACGTCGCTATGGTTGCTCAGCACCTTGCCGACCGTCTTCAGCACCGGCTTGCCGTCGGCGCCCTTCTGCGCCTCGAGGGCGAACCAGTCCTGCACCGGGTGCTGGTTCGGGCCGAACTTGAAGGCGCCGCGCACCGAGGCGAAGTCCGCCTTGCGCATCGCCTTGCGCAGGGCCGGGACGTCGACCTTGCCGCCGGTCGCCTTCAGCGCCGAGGCGATGGCGAGCGCGGTGTCGTAGCCCTGGCTGGCGTAATAGGTCGGCACGCGGTTATAGGCCTTGGTCCAGGCCTCGACGAACGCCTTGTTGGCCGGGTTGTCGAAATCGGTGTTCCAGTGGCTGGTGACGTGCAGCCCCACGGCCGCGTCGCCGACCGCGTTGAGCGTCGTCGAATCGAGCGAGGGCGCCGCGAGCACCATCGGGATCTTCCCGAGCAGGCCGGCCTGCTGGTACTGGCGCAGGAAGGCGATGCCGACGCCGCCGGGATGGAACTGGAAGACCACATCCGGGTTGGCGGCGCGGATCTGCGCCATTTCGGGAGCGAAGTCGGTCTGGTCGAGGCGGGTATAGACCTCGCCGGCGATCTCGCCCTTGAACATGCGCTTGAAGCCGGTCAGCGCGTCCTTGCCGGCCTGGTAGTTCGGGGCGAGGATGAAGGCCTTCTTGTAGCCGAGATTGGTGGCGTACTGCCCGGCGCTCTCGTGCAGGCTGTCGTTCTGCCAGGAGACGACGAAATAGTTCTCGTTGCACTCCTTGCCGGCGAAGTTGGACGGGGCGGCGTTGGGGCTGACATAGAGCGCGCCTGAATCGACGATGTCGGGCACGGTCGCGCCGGCGACGTTGGAGAAGACGATGCCGGTCAGGATCTTCACCCCGTCGGTCTTGAGCATCTTCTCGGCGATCTGCTTGCCCTGTCCGGGCTTCAGCCCGTCATCCTCGACCGTGAGCTCAACCGGCACGCCGCCGAGCTTGCCGCCCTCCATCTCGATGGCGAGCTTGAAGGCGTCGCGGATGTCCTGGCCGAGATAGCCGCCCGGGCCGGACAGGGTGGTGATCATGCCGATCTTGACCGGCGCCTGCTGGGCGAGGGCGCTGGCCCCCGCCGCCAGCGATGCCGCGATGCCGAAAAGCAATCCGCGCAGTTTCATCATGGACTCCCGTCGTTCCGTTCTGCCTCTGAAATGGTTCGACGCGGCGTTTCTGCGCCGCCGCGCTCATGCGTGTTCCGGTGTTCGACGCCGTTGCGGCGATGGTGCAGGATCGCCGGGCCACGGTCCGGACGCAAGGCGGTCCTGCCTGTTATTTCAGCATGGCGCTCGCCGAAAAGTGGAGTCCGCCTTTCGGCCCGGCGCCATCAGAGCGAGACCCAGCCTTCCGGCGGCTTCCGGCCGGGATGGAGCGCGCCGCAATGCTTGCAGGTGCGGGCCTTCTCATCGGCGAAGAAGGCCTCGTAGAGCGGCGGCAGGTCCTTGACCAGATCGCCCACCTTCAGCTCGATGCGATGCACCAGCCCGTTGCACTCGAAGCAGTACCACTCGAAGCCGTCGACCTGGTCGGCATGGCGCGCCGGCTCGACCACGAGACCGATCGAGCCTTCCTGCGGGCGCTGCGGCGAGTGGCGCACATGCGGCGGCAGCAGGAAGACCTCGCCCTCGCGGATGGTGACGTCGTAATGCTGCCCGTCATCGACGACCTTCAGCATCATGTCGCCCTTGAGCTGGTAGAAGAACTCCTCCACCGGGTCGTCGTGGAAATCGGCGCGCTGGTTGGGCCCGCCCACCACCATCACGGTCATCTGGCCGTCGTCGAACACCTTCTTGTTGCCGACCGGCGGCTTGAGCAGGTGCTCGTGCTCCGCGATCCACTTCTTGAAGTTGAAGGCCTTGAGCCGTCCTTCGGTCGCCATGGTTCCACCTCTCCCGTTGTCATGCGTTCGCGACGTCGATCAGCCGGCTTTCGCCAGCGGCGGGCCGGCTTTCAGCCCGCAAGCCTCGAAGGCCGCCCGCGTCGCCGCCTTCTCCTCCTGGGTCAGCTCCAGCATCGGCGGCCGGACGCGGCCCCCGACCTGGCCGAGCAGCTCCTGCCAGTATTTCTGGTGCGCATGCGGCTTCTCGGCCGGCCGCGTGCCGCGCAGCGCCTCGCGCACCGGGTTCAGGCTGTCGCGCACGGCGCGGGCCTTCCCGGCCTCGCCGCGGAAGGCGAGGTCGGTGTATTCGCGCATGCGCAGATCATGGGCCGTCTGGAGCAGATAGGGCGGCGAGGAGCAGAGATAGAGCTGCCAGCCCAGCTCCAGGATGTTGTCGAGCCACTCCTCCTCGGAGGCGGTGCTGACCAGGATGCGGTCGGAAGCCAGCCGCGTCAGCTCGGCATACATCGGCCGCGGCACGCTGTACTTGATCGCGACGACGTTCTCGATATCGGCGAGCCGGTTGCAGAGCTGCGGGCTCATCAGATAGCCGGAATCAGGGTGGCTCCAGAGCGCGATGCCGATATCGACCTTCCCGGCGATGGTCCGGTAGTATTCGTAGAGCGTCTCGTCCTGCGCCTTGAAGAAATGCAGGATCGGCGCATGCACGACGATGTAGTCGGCGCCGACCTTCTGGGCGTGGCGGGCGAGGTCGATCACCACGTCCATGTTCTGGTCGGAGCAGGACATGATGGTCTGACCCCTGCCAGCCGCGGCCTCGACCGCCAGCTCGAAGCTCTTCTTGCGCTCCTCGATCGACATCGAGAAGAACTCGCCCTGCTTGCCAGCGATGAACAGCCCGTCGATCTTCAGCTCGTCGAGCCAGTGGCGGATGTTCCGCCTGAAGCCGTCCTCGTCGATGGCGAGCGTATCGCTAAACGGCGTGAGCGCGGCCGCCCAGATGCCCTTCATATGGGCGCGGGCATAGGCCTTGGCGTCCTTCCTGGCGTATTTCATCAAGCCTGTTCCCGCTTCCCGAGCCCGCGGCGGAGAGACGCGCGGGCGGCCTGTCCATCGCGCAGACCCCTCAGCCGCCGGCCCGCGCCGTACCGCATCGTCATCGAGGCGGCATGACGATGATGGCACGGGCGGGCTATACGGCAACTCGCAACATTCGTATGAATTGGGAAGCTGTTCTTATAAATCGGAGCGCCCATGGCGATCACGCTGCGCCAGATCCAGGCTTTCCTCGCCGTGACCGAGCAGGGCACCTTCACCAAGGCGGCCGAGCGGCTGCACATGGCGCAGCCGGCGCTCTCCCAGCTCGTGCGCGAGCTGGAGCGCGAACTCGGCATCCGCGTGCTCGACCGGACGACGCGGCGCGTCGAGCTGACCGAGGGCGGGCGCGAGTTCCATGGCGCGGCCGTGAAGATCCTGACCGATCTCGACACGGCGGTGGAGAATGCCAACGGCCTGGCCGAGCGCCGGCGCGGGCGCATCGTCGTGGCGGTGCCGCCGCTGCTCGCCGCGGTGATCATGCCGCCGGCGATCGCGGCCTTGCGCGGGAAGCATCCCGGCCTGCAGGTGACGATCCTCGATGCCCGCAACGACCTCGTGGTCGAGGCGGTGCGCTTCGGCAAGGCCGATTGCGGAATCGGCACCTTCTCGGCGCTGGAGGATAATATCGAGCGCCTGCCGCTGGCGCGCGACAGCCTGATGCTGTTCTGCGGCCGCGACAGCGGCTTTGCCGGGCGGGAGGCCGTGGCGTGGCGCGAACTCGCCGAGGAGGAGCTGGTGACGCTGACGCGCGACAGCGGCATCCGGCTCCTGGTCGAGGTCGGCTACGAGAGCGCGCAGATCACGCTCCGGCCGGCCTATGAGGTGGCGCAGATCACCACGGCGCTGGCGCTGGTCGAGGCCGGTCTCGGCATCGCCGTGCTGCCGACCTATGCGCGCGCCGTGGCGCCGACCTCGATCGTGGCGAAGCCGCTGGTCGAGCCGGCGATCACCCGCGACATCGTCATGATCCGGCCGAGCGGCCGCTCGGTCCCGCCGGCGCTCTCGGCCTTCGAGGCGCTGCTGCGCCGCTTCGTGCGCGAGCGCGTGCCGAGCGAGGCGTGAGGGGCCTGCCCGACATCCCTCAGACCAGCTCGAAGCTCTGCACCAGCACATCGTGGGAATCGAGGCCGATCTGCACGTCGAAGCGGCCGTTCTCGACCACCTCCTTGAGATCGGCGTTGATGAACTTGAGCTGGTCCTCGCCGATCTCGAAACGCACCACCCGGCTTTCGCCGGGCTTGAGCGTGATCTTCTGGAAGCCCTTCAGCTCCTTCACCGGCCGCGCGATCGAGGCAAAAGGGTCGGCGATGTAGAGCTGCACGATATTGGCGCCCTCATAGCTGCCCTCATTGGTCAGCGTCGCCTCGGCGGCGAGCGTCTCGCCGCGCTTCAGGCGCGTGGCCGAGAGCTTCAGGTCCTTGAGCGTGAAGCGGCTGTAGCTCAGGCCGAAGCCGAAGGGATAGAGCGGCCCCTGTTCCTCCTCGAAATATTGCGAGGTGTAGTTGCCCGGCTTGCCCGGCGTGAAGGGGCGCCCGATGCGCAGCGCATTGTAATAGGTCGGGATCTGGCCGGCCGAGCGCGGGAAGCTGATCGGCAGCTTGGCCGAGGGGTTGTGGTCGCCGAACAGCACGTCGGCGATGGCGTTGCCGCCCTCGGTGCCGGTGTACCAGGTCTCCAGCAGCGCGTCGGCATTGTCCTTCTCCCAGCCGATCGCAAGCGGGCGGCCGTTCATCAGCACCACGACGAGCGGCTTGCCGGTCGCCTTCAGGGCCTGGAGCAGCCGGCGCTGCGAGCCGGGCATGTCGATGGTGACGCGGCTCGAGGATTCATGCGACATGCCGCGCACCTCGCCCACGACCGCGATCACCACGTCGGCCTGGCTGGCGACCGAGACGGCCTCCTCGATCATCGTCTCGATCGGGCGCGGATCCTGGACGACCTCGGGTTTGTCCCAGTTCAGGAAATTGAGGTACTCGACGACCTTCTCGTCGTCGAGGACGTTGGAGCCGCGGGCGGTGAGGAGCTTCGCCTTGCCCTCGATCGCCTTCTCGATGCCGGCTCGCACCGTGACCGCCTGCTCGGCCACGCCCTGGGCCGACCAGCTTCCCAGGATGTCGAGCCCGGAATCGGCCAGCGGCCCGACCAGCGCGATGGTGCCTTGCTTCTTCAGCGGCAGGGTCTGGTTGCGGTTCTCCAGCAGCACGATGGTCTCGCGCGCGATCTCGCGGGCCGGCTGGCGGTGCAGCCGGTTTTCGGCCTTGTCGTCGGCGGGGTCGTCCTCCGGCTTGCCCATGCGCAGGAAGGGATCGGCGAAGAGGCCGAGATCGTATTTCGCGCCGAGCACCTCACGGACGCGGGCGTCGATCTCCGCCATCTTGATCTCGCCCGAGGCGATGAGCCCGGGCAGCTCGGCGAGATAGATCTGGTCGGCCATGCTGAGGTCGATGCCGGCCTTGATGGCGAGCTTGGCCGCCTCGCGGTTGTCGCGCGCGACGCCGTGCCGCGTCAGCTCGGTGATGGCGCCGTGGTCGCTGACGGTGACGCCCTTGAAGCCCCATTGCTTGCGCAGCAGGTCCTGCAGCAGCCAGACATTCGAGGTCGCGGGAATGCCGTTGATGGAGTTGAGCGCGACCATGACGCCGCCGGCGCCGGCGTCGATCGCGGCCTTGTAGGGCGGCAGATAGACCTGGTGCATGCGCAGCGGGCTCATATCGACCGTGTTGTAGTCGCGCCCGCCCTCGACCGCGCCGTAGAGCGCGAAATGCTTGACCGCGGCCATGATCGTGTCGGGCTTGTCGGGCGCGGCGCCCTGGAAGCCGCGCACGCTGGCGCGGGCGCATTCGCTGACCAGATAGGGGTCCTCGCCGAAGCCTTCGGAGGTGCGGCCCCAGCGCGGGTCGTGGCTGATGTCGACCATCGGTGCGAAGGTCATGTCGATGCTGTCGTCGCTGGCCTCTATCGCCGAGACGCGCGCCATCCGCTCGATCACGGCCATGTCGAAGCTCGCCGCCAGCGCGAGCGGGATCGGGAAGGTGGTGCGGTGGCCGTGCACCACGTCATAGGCGAAGAACAGCGGGATCTTCAGGCGGCTGCGCTTGACGGCGGCTTCCTGCAGCGGCCGATTGTCGCGCCGGATGACGGTGTTGAACGAGCCGCCGATGCGCCCGGCCGCGACCTCGTCCATCAGCTTGGCGTGCGGCATCTCGGGGCCGATGCTGATCAGGCGGAGCTGCCCGACCTTCTCGTCCACAGTCATGCGCGCGATCAGGTCGTCGATGAAGGCCTCCTTGGCGGCGGGGCCCGTCGGCTTGCCCGGCTTTTTCGGCGCTGCCGCCGCAGGGCTGCCGGCCATTCCCGCCGCCGCGGCGGCCGAGGCGAGGGCGCCGAGCGCCTGCCGCCGGGACAGACCGCTCCTGTTCGTCTCCGTGCGGGAATCCTCCTCTCGCCCGTCGACGACCGGCACACCGTTTCGATTATCCATGCTTGATTCGTTCACTTCGATCGTGGTTGGCGGGGGCGCGGACGCGGGTCGAATCGCTGGGGGCTGATTCCTTGACCCTCGTCCCCATGATGGGCATTTGTCTCGGACGCGCCACTGCCAGGCAGGACGGGCGCGTACCATCCTGTCATCCGGTATTTAAGGGAGCTTCCGTGAACTTGTCGACCCGTCCCGCGGCCGGACCCTCTGACCCGGCCCGGCCTTCCTCGGCCCGATCCACGTCGATTTCGCCCGGGAACGGTCTGACTCGACGGCAATCCGGCGCCCTGTCCCTGGGGGCCATGCTCGCCGGCGTGCTGGCCTTCTCCGGCCCGGCCCCGGCTCAGGAACGTCCCGGCTTCGGGCTGGACGAGGTGGTCGCCCGCGCCAGGGCGATGGCGGCGGCGCCCTATGCCGCTCCGGCCAGCAATCTGCCCGACGTCTTCAGCAAGATGCAGTTCCTCGACTACCAGAAGATGCAGCCGCGGCGCGACCGCTTCGCCTGGTCGGAGCTCGGCACGCCGTTCAAGCTCGCCTTCTACCACCAGGGCATGCAGTTCAACACGCCGGTCAGGATCAGCGAGATCGTCGACGACGCGGTGCACGAGATCCCCTACGATCCCGGCCGCTTCGATTTCGGCGACCTGCATTTCGACCGCGAGCAGACCAGCAAGCTCGGCTGGGCCGGATTCCGGGTGATGTATCCGGTAAACCAGCCCGGCAAGGACGACGAGATCATGAGCGTGCTGGGCGCGAGCTATTTCCGCGTCGTCGGCAAGGGCCAGATCTACGGGCTGTCCGGGCGTGGGCTCGGCATCGACACCGGCCTGTCGATCCCGGAGGAGTTCCCCGCCTTCCGCGAGTTCTGGATCCGCCGTCCGGGGCCGGGTGACAAGTCGCTCGTCTTCTACGCCCTGCTCGATTCGCCGCGCGCGACCGGCGCCTATGAATTCACCCTGACGCCCGGCTCCGACACGCTGCTCGACGTCAAGGCGCGGATCTTCCGGCGCGCCGGAACGACGCCGGAGGTGCTCGGCATCGCGCCCTTGACCAGCATGTTCCTGTTCGGGCCCAACCAGCCGCCGCCGACCTACAACTTCCGCCCGGCGATCCACGATTCCAACGGGCTCGCGATCCATACCGGCGCCGGCGAATGGATCTGGCGCCCGCTCAACAACCCGCCGATGGTGGCGCTGAGCAGCTTCGCGGTCGAGGATCCGAAGGGCTTCGGCCTGCTGCAGCGCGGCCGCGCCTTCTCGCGCTACGAGGATCTGAAGGACCGCTACGATCTGCGCCCGAGCGCCTGGATCGAGCCCCGGAACGACTGGGGCAAGGGGCATGTCCGCCTCGTCGAGATCCCGACCGCCGACGAGACCAACGACAACATCGTCGCCTTCTGGTCGCCCGAGACGCTGCCCGAGGTCGGCCATGCGATGCAGTTCGACTACCGCATCCACTGGACCATGGACGAGCCCGCCATCATGAAGGACGGCCCGGCCCATGTCTGGCAGACTTTGCGCTCGACCGGCGAGATCTACCAGTCCAACCTGATCCGCGCCGCCGACGGCACGCTCGCCTTCCTGGTCGACTTCAAGGGCGAGGGGCTGCGCGACCTGCCGGGCAACGCGCCGGTCGTGGCGCGCATCAGCGCCAACGACAATGTCGAGATCGTCGGGACGGTGCTGCAGCCCAACCCCGCCATCCAGGGCTGGCGCCTGACCTACCGGGTCAAGGTGAAGGATTCGACCAAGGCCTCCGAATTGCGCGCCGCGCTGGAGCTGGAAGGGCGCACGTTCTCCGAGACCTGGAGCTTCCAGCTTCCGCCGCTGCCGGCCAGCATGCCCCCCAAAGATCGGGAGCGCTATCTCAACCTGCTGCGGTAGGCTCGATCGTGGCGGGCCGCCGCGACGGTGGCAGCAGGGCGGCGCTGCTTCCCGGTGCTGAAGCTCCATCCGGCCGGGCGCGGCCTGAAGGCAACGGGGCGATTCGCCGGTAGAGTCGCAATCCATCAGGCGATCGGCATCGGAATGGCGGCTTGCCTTTCGCGACCGGCTTCTCGGATCGGCCGCGCCGCTTCTTCCGGCGGTCTCCTGACCGCGCGGAAACCCGTGGGGCGCCGCGTTCGCTCCTGAAGAGCTCTCTCGGCGGGCGAGCGGCAGGGAAGAGGGCTCGAGACGAAAACCCCCCGTCCTGCAAAATCTTACAGAACAGGGGGCGAAAATGGTGGGCGCGACAGGGATCGAACCTGTGACCCCTACGATGTCAACGTAGTTTTTCGATTGAGCTCCGATCCATACAAGGTCGGCGCTATCGCTGCAATGACCTGATCCAAAAAGATTTTCTCGGTTATAGCCGTTCTGCACCGTTCATGGCCGTTCGCAGCCCCGTGGCCCCAAAACGCCGTTCGCGGCCCCAACGTGGCCCCAGGATTGGCAGTCGCCGGCGATCGCGATATGCTGCGAAAAAATTGGGGAGATGGATAGATCTGACGCGAAGCGAGATCGATTTCCTGACAAGCTAGGGGCTGAGTGAGACCGACGTTCTCTACGGCCGCCGGGTAAGCAATGAGCAGATCAGGTTGATCGCCAAGGATCGTGGCCCGGCCGCGGTGCTTGGCGCGGCGTGCGCGAAGGCTGGGCATCGGCTGCGGGTGCGATCCGGTCACTGCGTCCAATGCGATACGAAAAAGCTAGGCTATCAAGAGCGGTATCGGAAGCCGAGCGATATCTACATGGCCTTCTTGCGCTCGAGCGAGGCAGTCACTCGCTCGGCATGGCCTGGAAGACGCCAGCCTGGCCACCTAAGCGGCGGCGGCCGCCGCCCGCTGATATTCCGACGCCGTGTGGCCGCAGGTGTCGAGGAGCGATTTCAGGCTCATCGAGAGGAACTCGGCTACTTCGATCGGCGGCACACCTGCGCGGAGCAGCAGCGTTGCCTTCGAATGCCTCAAGATGTGGGGCGTGGGCAGTCCGAGCGCTTTGTCCGTAAGCCTATGGCGGCCGTCGATATCGCGGATCTCCAGCCGGGCGTTGGTCGCCGCGTTCTCGAAGGCCTGCCCAATCCTTGCCATGGCCTTGCCGTGATATCGCACGATGCGGTCGACCCACGCGCCGCCCTCTGCCTCGACTTTCGCCTTCTCGGCCATGTCGGCGGCATGCCACGCGCGCAGCAGTGGCAGGATGCGGTCCGGGATACGGCAGGGCTCGCCCCTCTTGCGCGTGACCGGAGCATCGGGGCCAAGCCGGAAGATCGTCGTCGTGCCAAAGTCGACATGTCCGCGTTTCCGTTCGGGATCGGGCTCCCATCCCAGGCCGAGCATGACACCGGCACGGGACCCGGTCGAGAATGTGAGCTCAAGGAAGCGCACTAGATGCTCGGTGGACTGGCCGTCGTCGACCCACTCGAAGCCTTGCTTGGCGTCGCCGGCGACGATGCGTCCGCCTTTCGCCACGCGCAGGAGGCGCTCATACTCGCCGTCCGTCAGCCAGTCTGGATGAGCCTTCGATTTCGCCGGCAGGGTGATCAAAGGCCGCGAATCGAGTGTGTATTCTTTGTGCCAAGCGCCTACCGCTGCGCCGAGCGTTTCAAGCTCGCGCCGTGCCGTCGATTCGGTGACCTCCCGGGCCTTCTTTGCGCCCGGCGAAGTGAAGGTCTCTCTCGTCCGCTTCTTCACGTAACCCCGGCACGTCGAGCCATCGATCTGAGAGAGCATCTTGCCCGTCCAGAACGGCAGGAGCCGCTGCATGTGATAGCCGACGATCTCCTGGTTCGGCGTCCCGATCTGCCGCTCGCCGTAGAACGCGAGCACGCGATCGATGGAGATCAGCGCTGACCTCTTGAGCGTCGGATCGCCGGGCGTCGGGCTGACTAGCTCGCGCTCTTTTCGCGCCCGATCGGCTTCGAGGAGGAACTCCGCGAACTGCCGATCAGCCTCCTTGCGATCGCTTGCGCCGCACTTAAGTCGGCGCTTGCGTCGCTGCCCGGTTTCCTCGTCCCAGAATCGGATGAGCCACTGGCCGCGTTCCTCATCGAAGGCGAGGACGGTATTTCTGTCGCGGGCTTTTCCGGGGCTCGGCAACGATCTCTCCACTCAACAAGCTGACGTCTGGTGACAAGGATTCGGTGACCGTGCCGCTCGGGCCGAAGGTCGCCCCGGCGGATCGCCCCGCGGAGGTCAAGCGCGGTCCATGCAGGAAAGCCCAACGGCCCGGCGAGTTCGGGCGCCCAGATCGCGGTCTCAAGAGACAGCGGGGCGTCGTCGCCGGCGATTGCGGTGATGGTGGCCATTCCGTCGCTGAGGTCGACGGTTCCGAGGTCGAAAACGAATTGCATGGCGCGAGATTCGCAGGTGGCTGCCGCTGCAGTCAACGAAAAGCGAAACGAGGGTTAACCGCGACAGACCTGCGGTTTCCTAAACCGTAGGTCAGGGGTTCGAATCCCTTCCGGGACGCCAGCGCAACATATTGCTATCATTTAGGAAATCTGAAATTGGGAACGCCGTCGGCAAGGCACTGAGGCGCTGCTCGTCCCGATCTCGTCCGACATTTGGTTGGGGAGACCTTGGCGGGGCGGGTCGCTTGGTGACAGAATCGGAGGCATGGAACTGTCGCCGGACAACCCGATTATATAGCCGCTTACGAAGCCGGGCGACGGCAGGGACGCTTACAGGGGCGTCGCATAGCGGCCGTTGCATTGCTGACGGCTCTCGACCCAGATCACATGGACCGGCTCGGGATCGCGTCGAGGGCCTGGATCTGGAGGCGCTGGACGCGTTGCTCGAAGAGGCCTTCGCGGCGCTGGACGATCGGTGATCCCGGCCGGGGCCAGGTTGGCCGAATGATGCCGAGTGGGATCGCAATTCAGTTAACTCAGATCGGCAGCCAATATCGGCAGAGAGGCGCCTAAAAATCCTGAAAATCACACATTGTCAGTATCTTGGTTTCTGATCATAATCGGCAAATGTCTAATGATGCCGTCGAAGCCCCCAGCCGTATCGAGCCCCTGTTCTTCGAGGAACAGGTTCCCCGTGTCCTTGCCGACCTGGTCGGAGAAATCCAGCAGGAGGTGACCACCCTCGGGCGGGACCTGCATCCCGATTCGGCCGACGAACTCGCCGATCTGGTTCGGATGATGAACTGCTACTACTCGAACCTGATCGAGGGGCACGACACCCGGCCCAGGGATATCGAACGAGCGCTGGCGAACCAGGAACTCGATCCCGAGAGGCGCCCCCTCGCGCTTGAGGCACGGGCGCATGTGCTGGTGCAACGGGCCATTGATCGCGCCTTCCTCGAAGGGCGTCTGCCGTCCGCCACCTCGATCGCCTTCGTCAAGTGGGTGCACAAGAGCTTCTACGAGGAGATGCCAGCCGAATTCCGCTTCGTCCGACATCCGGACAACTCGACGCGGCCGATCGTGCCCGGCCAGTTCAGGTCGGCTGCGGAAGACGATGTCCAGGTCGGGCGGCATCTGCCGCCGTCATCGGATCGTGTGCCGGATTTCATGGCGCATTTCGAGCGGCGCTTCGGCGCTGCCGAAAACTGGGCCAGCGCGCGGGTGATCGCGATCGCATCCGCTCACCATCGGCTGAACTACATCCACCCCTTCATCGACGGCAACGGGCGCGTCAGCCGCCTGATGTCGCATGCCATGGCATTGCGCGCCGGCATTGGCGGCGGCGGCCTCTGGTCCATCTCGCGCGGGCTGGCGCGTGGGCTGCGTGATCGCGGCGAGTACAAGCGCATGATGGATCATGCCGATAGTCCCCGCCAGGGAGACCGCGATGGGCGGGGCAATTTGTCGGAGAAGGCCTTGCAGGATTTCTGCGAATGGATGCTGAGCGTCATGCTCGATCAGGTACGTTTCGCAAAGGCGGCCTTCCGGTTTGAAACGCTCAACGATCGCTATCGCCGGCTCCTGCTCGATCTCGGTCATGACGATCGCGCCGCAAAGCTGGTCGCGGCGGTGCTGCGCTTCGGCCAGGTCGAACGTGGCGATGCTCATGTGGTCCTGAAGACCTCTGAGCGGACGGCCAGGAACACGATGTCGAAGCTGGTGCAGGAGGGGTTCCTGAAGTCCAGTACGCCGAAAGGCGCTGTCAGGGTCGGCTTTCCGCTGGACTATCGGGAACGGCTCTTTCCCAATCTGTTCGCGGACGCGCCGATCGAGGCTCCCGAACCGCCGGGCGTATCGTTCGGCGGGTAACCGGCCGCTATCGAGCACCAGCGATCCCATGACCATGTGCCATCGTCGGTGCGGATCGAGCAGGGGCTCATGCTGAACTCCGTGCCTTCCCGGCCTCCGTCAGCCAGTAAGTCGCGCGGCCGTCCTGAAAGATGTGACGGGCGACCAGTCCCGTATCGAGGAGTTCCTGGTCGGTCATCCAATCCGGCATCCAGATGCCTTCGGCGAGTTCCCCCGTCGCCGAGCAGTTGGGCGGCGCAAACGCCTTCCTCGGCGAAGGGCGAGAGCTCGGGATGAAGCGAGGGAGACCGGATCATGGCGCCTTCCCGCAGCCCGGCTTGTACCCGATGTCGGAGAATATCCTCGCCACCGCGGCGTCGACACGCTGCCTGTGTTCGAGCGGAGGCCGCGCCTCGCGCAGGGCGATCTCTGGACCCATCTCCAGGAGGACCTCGTCATAGGCGACGAGATCCCGGCGGCGGTCGGCGTCGGGATCTGCAGCGGGGCGCGGGTTAACGACGAACCAGATGCCGATCCCCTTCGAGGTGAGGTAGTCGCCGCTGCCTTCGCGCTTGAGGTATCCGGCTTCGAAGGCTTCTGCGATGAAGCTGTCCGATTTCCACTTCACCCGGCCGATGGGGTTGGACATCCGGGTCAGCGCGCTGGAAACCCGACGATGGATGGAAACCGGCCCTGGGATCAGGGGCATCCGGTGGGTGTCGACGTTCCTCATGATCACGTGCTCCCCGCCAGAGGACCTTCGATGAGATCGGTCCGGCAGGCACGGTTCATGACGGCGTCGGCCCAACTCCGCGCCATTGTCTCCACGTCGCTCTCGACGCGTGCGTGGCCGTCCAGGATCGCCAGGATCGAGATCGTGCCGAGCACGACGCTGTCCAAAATCGCCATGACCTCGGGTGTCTTGCCGCCGTTGTCCGTGATCGGCTTGACGATGTCGGGCGCGGCGGCGCGGTGATGGATAAGCTGGGTATCGGGGTGTCGCATGCTGCCTCCTCAAGCAGCGCCAGCCCAAGTCAGCGTTGCCAACGTCTGATTCTAGCGATTCGTTTTCAGCGCGCTCGATCCTGCGTCTCGCGCATGGCATGGCCGTTCGTCTTGCGTTTTGGGAATCAGCTGCACCCCGGCGCGTGCTCACTGCGCCCGAGGTGGGTACCTGTAGGCAATCCGGCGATTTGCCTACAACGCTTGACTGCAGGAATCGGGATCCGGCTTTTGTGACGGGATGACCGACGACGAGGAAATGACGATCCACCGAGGAAGCGGCTGCTTCTGGACCGACCAAGGCTATCCCAACCCGGCCGAGATGTCCGTGAAGTCCCGTCTATGCGGCCGGGTAACGGAGATCCTCCTGGCACGTGGCTGGGGACCCCTCGCGGCGGCCGAGGCGACTGGCCTCGGGGCGGACCTCTTCGCGCTCGCGGATAGGGGGCAGCTGAGCAAGTTCAGCGTCGGCGAACTGATCGAGGCGCTCACCCGCCTCGGCGCGGACATCCTGATCACGGTCGGGGAGGCCCGCGAGGGCGAGCGCGGCCTCGCGCTGGTGCAGGGCGTCGACGATGACGAGTGATCCCGGGAAGCCTTCCGATGTCGAGGCCGCTCTGGCCGAGATCGGCGATCACACGGATGCGACCTCGGATCTCGAACGCGCATACCTCCAAGGATTTCAAGACGGGCTGAGAAAGGGCCGCACGGAAGGCGGCAAGCATGCGCTGATCGCTGACGGCGAAGAACGTGTCGTCGAGTTCGCCGAGAACCATTTCGGTGATGGAACCGTCGTGCGGCTGCTAGACAACGGCGATCTCTACATCGTCGCCGCAGCCGTCGCTTCACTCGATGCCCAGATGGCTTTCATGGGCGATCTCAGGGACTGCATCGGAGACACCGACGTCTTCGCTTACGTCACGACGCCTGACGCCTCGAAGACAGCAATCGACCGGTTCGCCGTCGAGAGCGGACGGGTGTTGAAGGCATGAAGCTCTTCGACCTCGTCGACCGCGTGCTCGCCGACCAGGCCGCGCGCGCCGCCGCTGGCCTGCCCGAGCCGTGGCTGGCCGAGGCCGAGCGGCTGGGCGTTCCATGTCACTACGGCGAGGGCGACCGCATCATCCGGCACGATCCCGATGGGCGCCGCTGGGAGGTCACCGGCACCGGGCAGGTCATCTGCGAGATCGAACCGGGATGGCCTGAAATACAGGCTATTTCATCTGTCTGAAATTTCCCAGATTTTAAAGCCGATGCGAATTTTCACCCAGATCGAGGCTTTGGGTGAAAAAGCGCATGTCTGGTGCCTTGCGTCGCCGACCGGCACGATGCTCGGCAGGAGGCACGATGTCGAAGATTTGGTTCACCGCTGACACGCATTTCATGCACGCGAACGTCATCAAATACTGCAAGAGGCCGTTCGCCTCCGCCGACGACATGGACGCGCACATGATTGAGGCGTGGAATGCCGTCGTGGGCAAAAACGACCTCGTCTTCCACCTCGGGGATTTTGCCATCTCGCGAGACCCGCGGACCGTTCGCAGGATCTTCAGTCAGCTGAATGGAAGCAAACACCTGACGCCCGGCAATCACGACGCCGCCGCCACGCTTGCGCTGCCCTGGGCGAAGACGGACCAGATCCAGTTCAAGACTGTGGACGGCCTTCAGATCGTGATGTCGCACTACGCGATGCGCGTATGGCCCGGGCAGCATTACGGGGCGATCCAGCTCTACGGGCACTCGCACGGCAATCTCGCGGCGACCCGAAATTCAATCGACGTAGGCGTCGACTGCTGGGGATTCGCACCGGTCAGCATCGAAGACATCCGGCTCCGTTTGGCCGAGGCAGCGGAGCCGGCGATCGAAGAGCCGCGGGGCGGGTTGACGGTCCGATAACCATCTGCGCTTAGGGTCACACTATGGGTGTCCTTCGCGATCTCTTTCCACCGCTCAAAGACGACCTCAAGGTCCTCGGCCCCGAGGTCTTCGGTGCCGGCTGGAAATACCGGCTGGCCGCACACTGCGAGGTCGCGGTCCGCACCGTGCATCGATGGTGTGACCCGAAGGAGAAGACCCGGGCGCCGCCGGTAGATCTGATCAATTGGCTGCGCGATCAGGCCGAAACGCTCCAGACGCTGCGCCTACGCGAAGAGCTATCTAAGAGACTTCAGATGCAGATCACCTCCGGTCAGCTGCACCCCGACGTCGTCGCCGCGCTCCTTGCCGACCTCGCAGAGTATTTCAAGACGGCGAAAACCCCAAAGGACAAGTCCCGGTCACCCAAGGGCTGACCAAGCTGGCTTAACGGCGCGTTAAGCCCATTCCATTCCGTCGCTTGAGCGGTCACCCATTATGTGCGAATCGGTCATCCATAGAGTGATCGGAGGCGGCTGTGGGCACTGGCGAATACGACGACACCGATCGCGAGATCGCCAAGCTCGTCCCGGGCGAGCTCGCCGCCGCTCAGCAGCAACTGGCCATCCTTGACGATCAGAACAGCGCGACCGTTGTCCAGCTCCTCGCCGGCTGGCCGATGCGCGCGAACTCTTGGCAAGTCGACGCCGCGGTGTGGGCGCAGCGCGTCCTCGCGGACCAGGAGCCGCCGGGCCTGCCGTCGCTGCCGCCCGCCGTCGAGCGCGCGCTGCGCCAGGTCATGACGAAGCCGACCTTCGGCAACTTGACTGCGTTGCGTAAGGCAGCCTCCCGCCGCCGTCCTGAGTGGAGCCGCGAATACAATGGCCGCCTCGACGAATGCGTCGAGCGCGGGGACATTTATCTCTGGCACCTCGGCGACGAGTCGGCCGCAGGCCGCTGCGTGCTTCGGGCCCTCGACCGGATCACGAACGTGGCCCGCGCCCCGATCCGAGACGGGCTGCTTCGGACGGCGATCGAGACGGCGTCGGGAATGACTTACGAAGCCGTCCAGAGGCAGATCCGTAACAGCGCCCTCCACGTCCAGATGCGCGATCGCGCCGGCACGACGCAGTCGTCGATGTCGGCGTGGATCGAGGCTTGGGCCGCTCATCAGGAAAAGCTCAGGGCCGGCGAAACCGAGAAGGTGCTCGTCGAGGAGGATGACGAGATCACTCTCGTCGAAGCGGTCCAGGACGACCGTGACCGGGGACAGTGGGCCTACGCCAAGCCTGTGCAGCAGACGCTGGTCGTCGTGCCGAGTCTCGACCACCTGCCGAAGGCCACGCTGACGCAGCGCGACCGCAGGGACACGCCCCGCGCCGAGTTCGGCAGGATCGAGGGCGTCGCCCTACCGCTCAAGCCGGTGCCAAACGCGCTGATCGAGATTCTGCTGTCGCTCGGCCTTCGCTTCCCGTGGATGCGCCATGTCTTCGACGAAGTCGGCCAGCACCTGGTTTACTCGGACGGCGCGTTTCGGCTGCCTCCGCTGTGTTTCGCCGGCGGGCCTGGGTGCGGGAAGACCTCGGCCGCGATCGGGATGCTCAAGGGCTTCGACATCCCGTCGACGGTCTACAGCGCCGCCGGCGTTCACGATGGCGCCTTCGCAGGGACGTCCAGGCAGTGGTCGACCGGGCGCGCGAGCGTGCCGCTTCAGACGATCCTCAAGGCCGGCGTGGCGAATCCGGTGATCGTGCTCGACGAGATCGAGAAGAGCGGCGAGAGCCGGCACAACGGCGCGTTGGCGGACGTCCTCCTGTCCATGACGGAGCCGACCTCGGCGAAGGCCATCTTCGACCCCTACCTCGAATGCTCCGTCGATCTGTCGGCGATCTCATTCATCGCCACGGCGAACAACCCGAACTTGCTGTCCGGACCGCTGCGAGATCGCTTCAAGGTCATCGAGATCCCGGCGCCGGGCGTCGAGCACGTGCCCGCAATCGCCCAGGGGCTGGTCAACGAGATCCGCGAGAAGCGCGGGGCAGCCGGCGCCTTCGTCGAAGACCTCGCGCCGGACGAGATCGAGATCCTCGCCGAGGGCTGGAAGCCCGGCTCCATGCGCTCTCTCCGGCGCCGCGTCGAGATCCTTCTTTCGGGCCGTGACCGGCTCGCCACCCGCAACTGATGGAGACCGCTATGAGCCGCACTTTCCCGACCGTCAGCCCCGTCCCGTCCTTCGCATTCAATCCCGTAACCAGCCGGCTGATGATCGACGCCGTCGAAAGGTCCGGTAACACCCTCGCGTCCGTCGCGAGCGAAAACCCGGACGTCTTCCTCCGCGCCCCGGTTTGCGACGAGCGGCGGGCTGCTCCGCGGCCTGGCTATGGAGCTGACGCTCGCAGGAATCGAGGGACGCTGCGGCGTCCGAATCGAGACCGTGATCGAAGACGGCGACGGGATGCGCGTCCTCCCCAGGTTCGAAGATGGTCTCCTGCGGTGGATCGTCGACGGCTACGAAGCGATGTCTCGCGAGGACCAGGCCGATGCGTAGCCCCGCCGAGCGCCGGCTGGCGTATCAAGTTGAACTCGCCCGCGCGATGCGCCTCGCCGAGGGCTACGTGGCGGACCAGATGTGGTCCCTGCGCGTCCGCAAGAGATGGCCGATGCGCCTCATGTGCGAGATGTCGTGTGGGCCGGGCTGGCACGACCTCGTCGTCGCCGTGAACGAGCTTATCGACCAGGAAGCGGAGCCGGAATTCAGGTTCACGCAGATCAAAGAGAAGTTCGGGCAGCTGCGCATGTATTGGCACGGCGCCGATCCCTCTGGCCGGATCAACCAACTCGTCGAGGCCGCCGAGGAGATCTCGGCGAGCATGTGCGAGACGTGCGGCAAGGACGCCAAAATGAGGCAGACCCGGCCGCCCATGGGTTATGTGCACGCGGCCTGCGACGAACACGCGATGCCGGACTCGGACGTGATCCGCGTGAAGACGGAGAAGATCAGCCTCTTGGGCGCGAAGGCTCGCCTCAACCGGTTCGAGCGCGAGGATGGCGATGAGTGAGCCGTCAGACGATCCGGCCGCCTTCTCGATCACCGCGACGATCGAGGGCGGGACGATGCGGATCAAGGCCTCGCGCGCCATGGAAGCGGACATGTTGGCAGACGTCATCCGGGCCGAGAACCGTGGCGATCCTGTCGAGGCGGGGCGGCAGATCTGGATCTACGTCGCCCCGGTTTTCCGTGAGCTCGGCTGGAACGACGAGCGCATCGTCGAGGTCTACCGCATCCCCCCGGAGGTTCTCTCGGGCGAAGCGGACAGGCGAGCCCGCGTGTGGATGGCTGAGTATCGCCTCACCTGGATCGAGCGCGAGCCGTCGAAATACTATGTTGGCGAAGCCGAGATGGTCGCCCGCCTGCGCCGCGGCGAAATCTCAGTCGAAGTCTATGCGGAGGCCTTGCCCGAGATGATGGAGCGGCGGCGGCGCGAGCTTGAGGGCGAGACATGAGCTTCATCGTGATCGCCGACGTCGAAGCCTTGCTTAACGTCCGGGACTTCCGCCTGCTGCCGGCCCTCGCCGCGCTCGGCGTCGAGATCGTTGTCCCGCGGCCAGCTTACAACAGGCTTCGCCCGGGCTCGGTTGGCACCCTGATCGAGGCCTACACCCCGCCGATCCGACTGGTCGGCCCCGACGATAGGGATCGGCACGCCATCCCCGTGACAGTCTCCTATTTCGTCACCGGCGAGGGGCGTCGCCGCATGCAGGCGGGCGAGGCCGGGGCCCTGATCGTGCCCTTCGATAATCCCTGGCACTCGCCCCGGCGCATCGGAAATCTGCGCAGCTTCGTCGTCGACGAAACTCTCGTCGATCGCATCCGCGCCCATTTCCAGGACGTCGCGGCCGAACCGGGCGGTCCGGCCGCGATCATCGCGCTGCTTGAGAATGCGCCGGACGTCCCGCCCGACCCGGGTGACGAGATTGAATGATGCGCACCTGCGCCCCTGGTGGCGCTGACTTCGGGCCGACCTGCGCCCGAATCGTGCGCACGGTGTGTGCAGGTGCAAGGCACAAGAGGAAATCGGCATGCCGCGAAAGGAAATCACCGAAGAGGAATGGCGGCGGCTCGCGGACGCGTATCGCGATTACGTCCCGACGCCCGAGCCCGTCGATACCGACCTGGAGGTCGCGCGCCGGCGAGAGGCCGCGCGGGAAGCGATCGGCAGCATGTGGACGGGCGGCAGGCGTCCGACGCCGGAATACCTCTCGCTCACGGAGCGCTGGATCGTCGGCGAGATCTCGACGGAGCAGATGATCGAAGCGGCGCAACAGTTGTGGGGGACCAAGACATGAAGACGCTGCCCATCCTCGCCGCCGTTCTCCTCGCCACGTCCGCGGCCGCTCAGCTTTCGCCAGAGGCCTACACCTGGGGCGCGGAGGTTCACGCCAACAACCGCTCCACCGTCATCTCGGCTCGCAAGCAGGGCGCCGGCTGGACGGTGACGATGGAATGCTCCGTGCCTCGCCGGGGCGGCCGCGAGCGCGTGCTGAGGTATCGCGGGAAGGCCGAGTGGAACGGGACGATGATGCTCGGGACGCTGGATCGCGCGATGAAGATCATCGTCGTCCCCCGCGAGGACGGTTCGATTGGAGTCGTCACGTCCGGGTCGGACTGCGCCCAGGGGGCGGGGATGCTGACCTCAGGCGGCGGCTAAACTTGAATAAGGAATCTCTTGTTCAAGGATAACCGGAGCCGGGTAACTTGGCGCGCCAACAAGCCCTGTCGATTGGGTCGAGGCAGATCGTCAAAACCCGGCCGTTCGGTGCCAGTGCCTTCAAAACCGCCAGCTTCCCCCCGTAACGTACGCGCTCATAAACGCGATTCATATTGCGGGAGTAACGGGGGGACGAGAATTCCTGCCTCGTAAGTTGGCGCGTGACGTCACCATCGCAGCGGCAATCCAGTTGGTGATGTGGGAAACCTCCTTTCGTGACGTGGAAATCAAACGAATCGCTATCATGGCAAGGCAACCGAGGATCAGACATTGTTGATGAGCCTGCCGTTCTCTTACACCGCAACCGTGCTCCCGTCCCGGAGACATCGGATTCCCGATCGCGTGAACGTGCGGGCCTATACCGATGTGCTTGTTCCCGAGCTCTCGGCTTCTGAGATCCATCCGGCCATCGTTATCGAACGTCGGCAACCGCGATCCACTCTATTCGATTGGAACGGCCGATTGTTCCGGCCGGCTCGCCGACGGTCCAATGGCGAGCCGTTGTCAGTGAAGGATTTCCAGCGCGAGGTCTCGGAGCGCTTTACCGGCGCCGGCAAACTTGTCGCGCATGCTGCGGTCGATTTCGATCCGTGTTTCTTTCCCACCCCCAACAGCCGCTGGAATGTCGCATCGAGCCTGGAGGGAGAAAGTAGCGCGTTGTCGCTTCACACCTTCGCAGCCTGGGTCGCAGAGCGTGGGTGGCGAGGGCCTGTGGTTCAGGAGTCATCGGAAGATTGCGAGAGGGGACGAGCACAGGCTCTCTACGCTGAAACGTTCATCGTCGTGGACGGTGCGTTGCACATCGCCTGCCCGGAGCCGGTTTGGGCGGTCCGAACCTGGCCACGGCCGCCTGCACTATGCTTGTGGAACAGGCCAACGCTATCCCAGGCCGCGCATTGTTTCCGGCTTGATGAGTTCGAGGTTGCAAGGGCATGGGCCGATCAGATTGGCGCTGCTGCCGCCAACGATGAACGACGAATCCATATCTTGTCTGACAGCAGCGTGAAGCGCCACTGCCTCCTCCACCTTGCCCGCTCAGCCGCGGTACCGATGGTGCGGTATGCAGCCTGGCCGCCAATGGAAATTTCTGAACAACTCGACGAGGCCGCTGCTCTTTGCGAGCGCCTTGAAGGTGGCGCGATCGCTCCGGATACCTGTGATGTCGCCATGATCCTCGATGCTATGACAACCCTGCACCGAGCGCTTGAGGCGGACGTCCGGTGTGGTTCCCAGTTTGGGTATTGGTCACAGATGGAGATCATCGTTCAGCGATGGGCCTTCGAGATTGCCCGAGGCGAAGACCTGTCTCGCTACTCGCAGCTTTCAGATGAGGATCTGGAGGCGCTCTATGGTCTGTGAGAGGTTGATTGCGGGACTATGCGGGGATTGAGTGATCCTCAAGCCTCAATATAGTAAGTAATATTTATGTCACTGGAAAATTCAAGTAAATTTTCAGACTTTCATGAATAATTTGACAATGAGATCTTATCGTTCGTTTTTATTCGGCGACAATCGGTACGGTTTTTCCAGAGTAGATAGCGTAAAGTGCACTAATATTCTATCATTACGGTCGATGACACTTCCCGATTCGACGCCCTCTGTGGTCTGGACGCCAGGCGCGAGGCGCGGCGGCGGATCGGCGGGGCATGGCCGAGCACCGTCGCCTTGATGTGGCTGCCGAGCGGAATCCCGCCCGCAGCCTGAATCAGGCGCTCGCGCTCATCTTCCGTCAGGCGGATGCTGAACGGGGCGGCTCTCTTCGGTGCGGGATCATCCGCGCCGGATTTTTCGGGATGTCGGACATGGCCGCACCTCACAACGAAGGAGGCGTGGGTCGAGCCAGCGACGTATCCTTTAAAACCTGTTCCTAATCTGCCAGAGTGTCGAAAATCTGGTTCGCTTCATCTCCGGTGAAGCGAACCATTCTATGTCTCTTCTTTGCCAAGGTTGGGTCGAGGATTCGGATCCCTTCGCTCGCGCCAGTTTTCTGCTGTCCGGCCCGGACAGATAGGTGACGTATTGTACCTAAGAAATGGGTGAGACCCCCCGGCCCAAAGGGGTCGCAAGGTTTTCTGCTCCAAGTCGATGAAGCCGAGATCGTAGCGCATGAAGCTGACGATCCAAATGCCCTCGTCGGCCCTCTTGATGCCGATTCGAGGGTTTCGCAGAGCAGGACGAAGCGCGAGGCATGGTAGGTGACGGTGAGCGACGCAAGCTATGGCAGGTCCGCTGGGATGGTCCGTTCCAAAGCCGCGAGGATGCCGATGCAGCCACGCTGCTCAGGCCTTCTCCGCTGCTCGCGGGCGGACGTCTGCGCCGTAATCCCGCACAGGCGCGTCCGGTGCGAACCAGGGCGGGTACATCGCTTCGATGACGGCGAGCAGCATCTCCTCGTCGCGGGGGACGGGAAGCTTGAGCCATGCCTCGACGGCGGCCGTGGCGCCGTGGGCGAGGTAAGCCGCGTAGAGCGCGGCCGCTTCTCGCCCCGGCATCGGCGGCTTCACGAAGCTCTCGTGAAAGATCGTCAGCGTGGATTGCTCAATGTGTTCGGCTAGCACCACGCGCAGCACGAACTTGGAGAAGCCGCGCCCCGAGCCGTAGATCGCCTCGCGCTTCAGAACATGCCTGAAGATGTCGCGCAGCGTGCTCCGCGTCAGATCGCGCAAGAGCAGGCCGTCACGCTCAAGCTGCTCGAAGCCACGCTGACGCACCGCGTCCAGTTCGCAGGAAAGGACGCGCGTCAGAAGATTCACCGACGACCGGGCGTGCTCGTAGAAAGTGCCGCGATTGATGCCGGCCCGGCGCGGGCTGCCGCAAGGCAGGTTTCGCCGTTGGAAAAGCGCAGGCGGCCGGACACGGCGATAACCGTCGACCCGGCGGCACTTGCAGGTGCGAATCGCCAATTGAGGGGATCGCGGAAATTGGAGTCGATGATGCAGTCGTGCCGGACGAGGTCGTCGGCGCGCAGGGGCTCGCCATAGCGCTCGAGATAGCTGGATGCGGCCACGACGACGATCCGCGCATCGTAAAGCTTGCGCGCGATCAGGCTGCTGTCCACCGGATTGCCGATCCGGACAGCGACGTCGAAACCCTCGTCGATCAGGTTCACCACGCGGTCGGAGAAACCCACGTCGAGCTGGATGTCGGGAAAGGCGCGTGCGAAGTCGAGAAGAACCGGCGCGAGCTGCAACGTGCCGAAAGACATCGGCGCCGTCAGCCGCAGGCGCCCGGCGGGTGCGCCGGAGGCGTTGCGGACGGAGGCATCCAGCGTGTCGAATTCCTCGAGCAGCGCCTTCATGCGCTCGTAATAAGCCTGGCCGACCTCGGTCGGCGAAAGCGCCCGCGTGGTGCGCTTGAGCAACTGGACGCTGAGGTCTGTCTCCAGCTTCGAGACGAGCTTGGACGCCTGGCCACTGCTGACGCCGAGGCGCCGCGCGGCGGTAGCGAAGCTGCCGGTGTCGAGCACGGCGACGAACATGCGATCGCAGTCGAGACGGTCCACCTGAGTTTCCAGAATGAGCAATTATAATGGCATCTTATCCCTCATTCCATCCAATCGGGAAGCGAGATGGAACGGCGCCCGGCGCAGAGAGGGTATCCGTCGTGAGGGACGAAGCGCCATATGCTCGGGGAGATGGCAATGCCTTACGGCGCACGATCCTCTGCGTGGCTTTCCTCTCCGGAGGACTTCAGCAGCCGATCTATCCGGTCCAGCGCTGACGAGATCGCCGCCGGATCGTCGTCATCCGTGTTCACATCGGGTAGCGACCGGGCAAGGTGGTCCAACTCGAAGATCGCCTTCCCAATGGGGAGCATATGTGCGGCGTCCGCGATCCAGCAGGCGCTCATGACAGCATAGCCCAGATCGATCAAGGCGACCTCCACATCGTGCCAGGCAGCAAGGCTCGGATTGTCGGCCGTGGCACGGGTGAGGATGGCGGTCGTGGTGAGCAATTCGAATTGGAGCGCCGCTCTCGCCTTGATGCCGTCCGATCGAAGGACCCTGCCAGCCGCGATGACGAGCATTGTCTTGTGAATGGCGTCTATCGTCCGGCGGATCTGATCCCGGACCAGAAGACGCGGCGTATGGCGTCCGGTGAAATAGGTCACGCAGATGGCGATACCGACGCCGAGGAAGGTCTCGATGAGGCGATCTCCGAGCAGTTCCCCGATCGTGCCACCATGGCCGGTCGCCTCGATGGACAGCAGCGCCATGGGCGTCACGAACGCGATGGCAAGGGCATAGTTGCGCGGCAACAGGATGTTCATCGTCATGATGCAGCCCAGGATGAGGAACACGACGCCCCAAGGATTCGGATCGACCCAGGCGACGGCTGCCACGAGGGCAAGACCGAGAACGGTGCCGGCGGCCCGCCTCAGCGCGCGGACGGTGGTGGCGATGCGCCCGATCCACAGATGCAGGACGAGAGCAGCGGTGAGGATCGCCCAATAGGGATGGCCGAGGCCAACGCCTTCCGCGACCAGGCCGGCGATGGCGGTGGCGAGCCCGACCCGCCAGGCGGTGAACCATGCGACGGAGCGGCGACGAAAGCCGTGCCGGAACAGGAATCCGAGGCCGGGATGGCCGCGCAACGGTACGGCCAGTGCCGGTTCCTCGCCGAGCCGGGCGCCAGGGTAGTTCCGCTGTGCAGCGAGATGGGCCAGTCGCCGATTGACGGCGAAGAGGTCCGGCGCGAACTTCGCTGTTTCCTCGCGGCCAAACGGCCCGAGCCGGGCCGATTGCAGCGTGAGCCAGCCGCGGTTGACCGCCGTGTAGGCGGCGTGCCGCAGGGCCCTCAGTCGGTCCTGCGCTTCAGCCCCGGCGATCGCCGCCTCGAAGGTGGCGACGGCGTCTTCGGCTGCTGCGAGCGCCTGCCGGTCCGGGCGATAGCGGTCCGGGATCAGGGACATGAGGGTCAGGAGGCCGGTGAGTGCGGTCGAAAACGCGGTGATCGCCACGCTCGGCCAGGCGACCTGCGGAAACATCCCGAAATAGCTGCCGATGGCAGCGGCGTAGAACAGGTGCAGTGGGCCCGGGCCGCGGGTCAGTAGGAACGAATAGTAGGCGGTGGTGGTGATGACGACGACGGCGGCGACCACGGGAGCGATCAGAAACCGATAAGGTGCGATGAACACGCCAAGCGCCATCGAGCCGGTCATGACAGCGCCGACGATGAGCGCACACAGGATGCGCGGAACCAGCGGCCGTCCGGCTTCCCATTGGGCGAGCATCGAGCCGAACAGGGCGACGGGGCCGAGTTCGGGACCGAAGAGAAGGCAGGCGACGAGCACGGTCGCCGAGGATGTGGCGCCCATCTTCAGCGCTTCCCTCAACGCCGGCGGCGACATGGGAGCAAGGACGAAGAAGTCGCGCAGTTGCTGCCAGAGGGTCGACTGATCTGCGAATGGCGCGGCGCGGTGCATGAATGGTCGTTCCTGAAATGAAGGCCGCCGAGGAAATACTCCGCGGCGGCCCTTGGTCTCTCACTGCAGTGTGTAGGCGATGACATAGTCGCCGCGATCGGGCGACTGGCGTGCGCCGCCCGCGGTCACGATGATGTACTGCTTGCCGGTCTTGGGCGAGCGGTAGCTCATCGGCCCGCCCTGGCTGCCGACGGGCAGGCGCGCTTTCCACACTTCCCGGCCGGTGCGGCTGTCGAAGGCACGTAGGTAGTAGTCCTGGGTGCCGGCGATGAAGACGAGGCCCGATCGAATGGCCAGCGTCGGTCCGAGCGTCGGCATGCCGATCGGGATCGGCAGGCCCATCCTGATCCCAAGCGGCCCGGTGTCCTCCACCGTGCCGACCGGCACCTGCCAGACCAGCCGGTGGGTCCTCAAATCGATGGCCGACAGCGTGCCGAAGGGCGGCGCCTGGCAGGGAATCCCGAGCTCGGAGAGGAACCGCTCGCGCATGGCGCCGAACGGCGTGCCGAGCTGCGGCACGACCCCCATCTCGATGCCGCTGCCGCCTCTCACCTGGTCGCGCGGGATCATGTAGTTGGCGAGGCCGAGCCGCATGTCGTTGACGAACATATAGTTCTTCGTCGGATCGATGAAGACCGAGCCCCAGTTCATGCCGCCGAGCGAGCCGGGGAACTGCAGCGCCGGATCGAGGCCGGGCGGGGTGAACACGCCTTCGTGGCGCATGCCCTTGAAGGCGATGCGGCAGAGCAACTGGTCGAAGGGCGTGGCGCCCCACATGTCGGCCTCGGTCAGCGTCTGGTTGCCGATCATCGGCATGCCGACCGAATAGGGCTGCGTGGGCGAATAGCGTTCGCCCTCGACATTGCCTTGGGGGACGGGACGCTCCTCGATGGGGGCGATCGGCTCACCGGTCCGCCGGTTCAAGAGATAGATCATGCCGGTCTTCGACACGGTCACCACCGTGGGCGTGGTGGTGCCGTCGGCGTTGGGGATGTCGTAGAGCACCGGCTGGGCCGGTACGTCGAAGTCCCACAGGTCGTGATGGACCGTCTGATAGGTCCATACCGGCCGGCCGGTGGCGACGTTCACCGCGACGATGGACGAGGAGTATTTGTCGTCGAGCTCGGTGCGCTCGCCCGCCCAGAAGTCCGGCGTCGCGTTGCCGGTCGGCAGGTAGACGAGGCCGAGCTCGGCGTCATAGGACATGGCCGACCAGACATTCGGCGTGCCGCGGGTATAGCCTTCGGGCGAGAGCGGCTCGCGGGTGACGGCCGGTTGCCCGGATCCCAGGCCCAGACGAGCTGGCCGGTGACGGCATCGAAGGCACGCACCACGCCGGGCGGCTCGCCGGTCTCGTTGTTGTCGGCGACGCGGCCGCCGAGGATGACGAGATTGCCGGCCACCAGCGGGGTCGAGGTCTGCTGGTAGTAGCCGGGCTTGACCTCGCCCATGCCGACCTTCAGGTCGACGATGCCGTTGTCGCCGAAATTGGCGGCCGGCCTGCCGGTGTCGACGTCGAGGGCGATCAGGCGGGCGTCGACCGTCGGCACGAAGATGCGGCGCGGGCTGACGGTTGCATCGGCCCCATCGGGGAGCGGCGTCACGCGGGCCGCTGTCGTCGCATCGTAATAGGCGACGCTGCGGCAGCGCTGCCAGGATGGGACAGTGCCGCCCGACACGTAGCGCCATTTCTCCGCGCCGGTGTCGGCGTCGAGCGAAAGGACCGTGCCATAGGCCGTGCAGACAAACAGGCTGTCGCCGATCTGGATCGGCGTGTTCTGGTCCTCCGCGCCCGAGCCGGTGCTCTGCGGCGTCTCGCCGGTATGAGCCGTCCAGGCCACCCTGAGCTGGCCGATGTTCTCCGGCGTGATGTCGCCGAGCGCGGAAAAGCGCGTGCCGGCGTTGTTGGCGCCCCACGCGGCCCAATCGGTCGCAGGAGCAGATGTGGCCGCCGGCGCCGCGGGCACCGCCGCCTCATTGGGCGCGATCATGTTCTTGGGCGAAAAGGCACTGACCGTCGTTGCGACGATGCCGATTGCGAGCACGATCGCCGCCCCGTAGCCGGTCCGGCGCTGGATGGCGTCCCGCGTCAGGAGCGGAACCGACGCAGCGATCACGAGGCTTCCGACCGCCATGGCGAACAGGCGCGACACCAGCGGCCAGAACTGGAAGCCGACTTCCCAGATAGCCCAGATGCCGGTGGCGAGGAAAACGAGCCCGAAGAGAGCGGCGCCCGATGCGCGACCGCGGAATATCTGCAGGCCGGCGACGATGAGCACGATGCCGGCGGTCAGGAAGTACCAGCTGCCTCCCAGCCAGAGAAGATATCCTCCGCCAGCCAGGAAAAACAGTCCGGCGGCCATGACGACCGCGCCGAGAAGCACGAGCCAGATTCGTGTAATCAAGGCAAGATTCCTCCGCAGCTCTGACGCCCGCCGTCATCGTGATACGACGCATCGTTGACCTCAGAGGAGCCCGTACCGGGCGTGATGATGCTCGGCCAAGCAAAATTGAATGCGCGTTCATTTCTAGTCCTGCCATGCCGCGTCCACAAGAGCGCCCAATCATGATCTGGAGCGCGCGCGAAAGGCGTCGGCGAGAAAGGTCAGGGCGAGCGCGGCGCCATCGCCGGAAATGGTATGGCCGAGCCCCGGCAGGAGATGGTGGCGGACCTCGACGCCCGCGTTGCGGAGCCGCCTGGCGGCGACCTCGCTTTCGCGCGGCGGCATGACCGGATCGGCGTCGCCATGGACCAGGAGTGCTCTGGTGGCGGGCGACGGCGTCAACGGCTCCGGCGAAGCGAGGCGCCCGGAGAAGGCGACGACCGCAGCGACCGGCCAGCGCCCCGAAGTCAAGGCGTCGAGCGCCATGATCGCGCCTTGCGAGAAGCCGACCAGTGCCACCCGGCCGGGATGTCCATCGAGGCCGTGGGCCGCGACAATATTGCGGAGGGTCCCGTCGAAGGCTTCACGGGTGCCCGCGACCCGGCCCGGGCGATTTTCTTCCGTCACGCCCCGGATGCTGAACCACTGACGCCCCGCGCTCGCCTGATCGAACGCGAACGGCGCATCGGGCGCGGCAAAGTCCGTGTCGGTCAGCACATCACGCCCGGCTTCGCCAAGCGGCGTGAGATCGGCGCCGCGGCTGCCGACGCCATGCAGGAAGATCACCAGCGAGCGGCTCATCGATATTGCCCTCCCCGGGCCTGTGCCGGCGGTCCCGCCGCCTCGGCCAGGCGGCGGGCGACGGGGTCGAGGCCAGGCACATCGGGGCCGAGGGGAACGATCCCGGTGGGATTAAGCGCCTTGATCGAATAGTAGCCGCGCTTGATGTGGTCGATATTCACCGTCTCGCGCACGCCCGGTACGTCGAGCACGCGCAGGAGATAGGCGCTAAGGGACGGATAGTCCGCAAGGCGACGCAGGTTGCACTTGAACAGGCCGTAATAGGCCACGTCGAACCGCACCAGCGTGACGAACAGCCGGATGTCGGTCTCCGTGAAGCGGTCGCCGAAGAGGAAGGGACCCGTGCCCGCGAGCCACGCCTCGAGTTCGTCGAGCATGCCGAACACGTCGCGGAAGGCTTCCTCATAGGCGAGCTGCGTCGTGGCGAAGCCGGCGCGATAGACGCCGTTGTTGAGGCGCGGATAGATGCGCTTGTTGAGCGCATCGATGCCGGCTCGCAGATCGGCCGGACAAAGGTCGATGTCGGCGCGCGCCAGCTCGCCGAAGCCGGCATTGAACATCCGCACGATCTCGGCGGATTCGTTGTTCACGATCGTTCCGCGCGTCTTGTCCCAGAGGACCGGAACGGTGGCGCGCCCCGTATAGTCCGGGTCGGCCTTCGTGTAGATCTCGTGCAGATAGGTGGCGCCGTTCAGTAGATCCGGGCCGGTCCCCGGATCGTCCCCGAAGCGCCAGCCCTGATCGGTCAGGGCCGGCTCGACCACGGAAACCGAGACGACATCCTCGAGTCCCTTGAGCTTGCGTGCGATCAGGGTGCGCGAGGCCCAGGGGCAGATCAGCGCGACATAGAGGTGATAGCGGCCGGCTTCGGCCTTGAAGCCGGCCTCGCCCGTCGGCCCGGCGCCGCCATCCGGCGTGACCCAGCTGCGGAAGCCCGAGACCTGCCGCACGAAGCCGCCTTTCGCATCGGTCGCCTGGACCGGCTGCCAGTCCTGCGTCCATTTTCCATTCAGGAGCATTGTCGAATATCCATTTCTCCGCACGGACCCGGCTGGCCCGCGGCCTTTCGTCTAGCGCAGGACCAGCGCGACGGGCGTTCCCCACGGATCGCGCAGCGTGATGCCGGCCGCTGTCACGCTCGCCGCGTCGCCCGCGCGCTGTCGCACCGCTTCGGTCCGCGCCGGATCGAGGCGGATCTGGATCTCGGCCAGGCCGGTCGAGGGATAGCTGCGCTCGCCCGCCCCGCGGCTGTTCCAGATGTTGGTCGCAATGTGATGGTGATAGCCGTCGGCGGCATAGAAGGTGCCACCGGGATAGCGGCAGGTGATGGCGAGGCCGAGCACGCCCGCATAGAAGGCCTCGGCCGGCGCGATGGCGCCGACCTGCAAATGGACATGGCCGACGCTTGCGCCCTCCGGGAAGCCGGACCAGGTGCCGTCGCCGGCGCTGGCCGCGAGGTCCGCGACGTCAAGCGGATCGCTCGGCATCTCCACCATTCCGTCCTTCCAGCGCCACCTCGAGGCCGGGCGGTCGGCGTAGATCTCGATGCCGTTGCCTTCCGGGTCGGAGAGGTAGAGCGCCTCGCTGACGGCATGGTCGGAGGCGTCGACCAGCGGCGCCCGGATCGCGGCCGCGTGCCTGACCCATTGTCCGAGGTCCGCGCGTGCCGGCAGCAGGAAGGCGGTGTGGAACAGGCCCGCCTCGCGCGGCGACCGGCGCCGCGCCGACGGATCCCGGCGCAGTTCCACCAGCACGTCGTTGCCGACGCCCAACTCGGCCGTCTCGCCGTCCCGGCGCAGGAGATGCAAGCCGACCGTCTGTTCGTAGAAGCTGCGAACGCCATCGAGATCGTGGACGGTCAGCGCGACCCGGCCCAGCGACAGGCCCCGGGACGTCGAGCCCGACCCGGCCCCATGATGGATCGTGTCCGGGGAAGCAGCCATGGCGGTCTCTCCGGATGGTTCGGCTCAGCGCTTGTCGATACCCGCGGGCGTGGGCTTCAGCGCGTAGGCGCCATCGCCGGTCAGCACGAGCACGACGAGGCCCACGATCCATAAGGCGGGGAATTCCCAGCCGCCATTGGCATTGGTGAAGAAGAAGCCGGCCGGGGCATGGACGGTGAAGATGGCGCCGAGCAGGATCGGGATCAGGACCAGCGCGGCGATGCGGGGCCACACGCCAAGGATCAGCGCGGCGGCGCCGAGCAGCTCCCAGAGGATGGTGACATAGGCGAGCCAGCCCGGCAGGCCGAGCGAGCCGAAGAAGCCGGCGGTGCCGGAGGGCGTGAAGACGAAGATCTTCAGCCCGGCATGGGCGAGGAACAGGATGCCCAGCGCGAGGCGCAGGACGAAGGCGGCATAGGGAGCGGTGCGCAGGTCGGTCATGACGGGGTCTCGCGGTGTCGGTGAGCCAGGATGCCCGCTTATTTGACCGAAAACGTCGCCTGCGATTATTGGGGCAGGACGGAGTTCATTGATTCCAGATTGGAAGCAATCAAGGCCATAATGGCATGCGGACGTGCCTTCCGGAGCCAGATCCCCGGGACGCGTCCAGCGGGTCTGGCTGCGTGAGCCGCGAAGCTGACCGGCTCGTCCATTGGTTCCGGAAACAAGCGCCGGATCATCTTTGACGCACCCTTAAATGACCATATAGTCATTTTAAAAGAAGCCATCGTCGGCGGTGCTCGGGAGGGAAGGCAAGCCGTGAACGAACGCAAAAGACAGCAGAAGCCCAAGCCCCGCACGCGCGGCCCGAGTCCCGAGAAGACGGCGCGCACGCGGGCCGCGATCATCGAAGCCGCGATGGCGGAGTTCCTGGAAAGCGGCTTCGCCGCGACGACCATGGCAGGAATCGCGCGACGGGCGGGACTGGCCAAGGGTACGCCCTATCTCTATTTCGAGACCAAGGAAGCGCTGTTCGCCGGTATTGTTCGTGACGTAATCACGAACCCTCTCGGAAACGCCGAGCATCAGGAGATCGGGCCAGCCGAAGGCGTTGCCCACTATCTGCGTCGCACGTTGCTGCCGGTGATGCGGGCAATCGAACCTGGGGGGCGTGCTTCGGTTGCTCGTCTGGTGATCGCAGAGGGAATGAAGTTTCCCTTCCTCAGTGAGATCTACCGGAGGGAAGTCTATAACCCTTTCATTGAGCACATCCGCCGGTGCGCACGGCTTGCCCATGACCGGGGTGAGCTCGCGGAGGATTCGCTCGTCTGGCACCCGCATCTGCTCGCCGCTCCACTGTGGATCGGCATGGTCCACAACGGCGTCATTGACCCGTCTCATCCAATCGACATTGGCGACCTGTTCGAGGCCCAGATTGCGCTTTGCTTCGGCAAAGCCACTGCCCACACGGCGCCTCAGCCTTCTCCGGCCGGCACGAGCAAGTCGGGACCGCGCCGCTCGGCCGTCGCTCGACCCGAGAAGATCCGATGATGGGTTTCGATCATCCTATGGCGTCTTCGGCAGCGCATAGGCGACGATGTGATCGCCCGGCTGGGTCTGCATGAGGTTGTGGCCGCCTGCGGCGATCACGACGAACTGGCGCCCGCTTGCCGGCGACAGATAGGTCATCGGCGTGGCATTGCCGCCCGCCGGCAGCCTGCCCTTCCAGAGAACGTCACCGGTCCCAAGGTCGAGGGCACGCAGCGACTGCTCACCGGAAGCCGCGATGAAGACGAGGCCGCCCTTGGTGATGATCGAGCCACCAAGTCCGGGAATGCCCATCGGGATCGGCAGATGCGAGCGGATGCCGAGGATACCGCTATCCTCCGCCGTGCCGGAGCGGCGGCTCCAGATCACCTTCCGGCTGTTGAGATCGACGGCCGTGACCATCCCGTAGGGCGGCGCGGTACAGGGCGCTCCCAGCGGCGAGACGAAGGGCGCAAGCTCAGCGGCATAGGGCGTGCCCTCCTGCGGGACCGTGCCGCCGACCGAGATGCCGGGCCGTCCGTCCGCCGCCTTCAGTCCCCTCGCATCCGCCTCGGCGCGCGGCATCAGGCGCGCATACATCGGCACCCGGTTCCAATTGCCCACCATGACCCGGCGCTCGGGATCGAAGGACAGGCTGCCCCAGTTGCTGCCGCCGAGCGATCCGGGCAGGACGATGGCATTGTCGAGGCCGAGGGGCGTCATCGTCCCTTACCAGCGCGCCTGCCGGAACCTGATGCGGCAATAGAGCTGGTCGAAGGGCGTGGCGCCCCACATGTCCTTCTCGGTGAGGCCCAGCGGTGTGCTGGGATCGAGGCCGTCGAAGGCTGGCATGCCGACCGAGAACGGCTGGGTCTTCGACAGCCGGGCCGGATCTTCGGCCCCACCCTGCGGCACGGGCTTCTCGACGACTTCGGTGAGGGGTTTGCCGGTGCGCCGGTCGAGCGACACGCTGACGCGCATCCTGGCGCAGGCGATGAGCGGCCCTCTCAAGCAGCAGGTCGTCGTGGAGAACATCGCCGGCGCCGGCGGCACGATCGGCAGCGCGCGGGTCGCTTCGGCGCCTCCGGACGGGCATATGCTGCTGCTGATCCATGTCAGCCAGGCGACCAATCCGTTCCTCTACCCGAACCTGAAATACGATGTGATGAAGGACTTCGAGCCGGTCGGCCTGGTCGCCGAGCTGCCCTCGGTCTTCGTCGCGCGCAAGCAACTCGCTCCCCAGAGCTTCGCCGAGTTTATCGCCCATGTGAAGCAGAACCCCGAGAAGACCACCTATGCCCATGCCGGCGTCGGCTCGGCCTCGCATCTGTGCGGCCTGCTCTTCGCCGATGCGGCAGGCGTCAAGCTGACGCAAGTCGCCTATCGCGGCAGCGGACCGGCGATGAACGACCTGATCGGCGGGCAGGTCGACTTCATCTGCGACCAGATCGTCAACGTCGTCCCCAATGTCGAGGCGGGCACGATCAAGGCCTATGCCGTCACCGGCAAGGAGCCGGCCAAGGCGCTGCCGAAGCTGCCGACCGCCGACAAGGCGGGGCTGCCCGGCTTCGACCTCTCGATCTGGTACGGGCTGTTCGCGCCGAAGGGCACGCCGAGACCCGTGGTCGACAAGCTGGTCGCCACGCTGGACGCCGCCCTGAAGGACAAGAGCGTCCGCGACAGCTTCGGCAAGCTCGGTGCGGAAGCCGTCTCGGCGGAGCGTGCGACGCCGGACGCGCTGCGCAGGCATCTCCAGGCCGAGCTCGACAAGTGGGGACCGGTCATCAAGAAGGCCGGTGTCACCGGGCAGTGAGGCCGAGAGGCACCGCAGGACGCATCGGCTGAAGCAGCAGCATGCGCATCACCGCCATCCGCGACATCGCCGTGCGCCTGCAAGGCGATGTCGCCAACGCCGTGGTCAGCTTCGCGGAGCACGACGTCTCGCTCGTCGCCGTCGTCTCGGACGTGGTCCGCAACGGGCGGCCGGTCGCCGGCTTCGCCTTCAACTCGATCGGCCGCTTCTCGCAGGGTGGAATCCTGCGCGAGCGCATCGTGCCGCGATTGATGGCGGCGGAGCCCGCTATGCTGATCGAGGAGACGGGCGGCCGTTTCGATCCCGCCGAGGTCGTCAAGGTCGCGATGCGCAACGAGAAGCCCGGCGGCCATGGCGACCGGGCCGGTGCGGTCGCGGCGGTCGAGCTGGCCATCTGGGATCTCAACGCCAAGCTCGCCGACGAGCCGGCCTGCGTCGCGATCGCGCGGGCCTTCGGGCGGGCAGGACCGGCTGCGAGCACGAGCGCCTATGCCGCCGGCGGCTATTACTACCCCGGCGATAGCGCAGGCCGGCTGCGCGACGAACTGTCGGGCTATCGCGATCTCGGATTCACGGCATTCAAGATGAAGATCGGCGGGGCTTCCCTCGCGGAGGACGTCGCCCGCATGGAGGCCGCCCTGACTGTGGCGGGCAAGGGCGGGGCGCTCGCGGTCGATGCCAACGGCCGCTTCGACCTCGATGCCGCGCTCACCTATGCGCAGGCGATCAGCTCCTACGGATTGCGCTGGTACGAGGAAATCGGCGATCCGCTCGACTTCGACCTGAACCGCCGCATCGCCGAGCGCTATGACGGGGCGATCGCGACCGGCGAGAACCTGTTCTCGGCCGCCGATGCGAAGAACCTGCTGCTCTTCGGCGGAATGCGCCCCGGCCGGGATCTATTCCAGATGGATGCGGGGTTGAGCTACGGTCTCGGCGAATATGCCCGCATGATCGCGTTGATGGAACGACATGGCTTCCGCCGAAGCCAAGCGGTGCCCCATGGCGGGCATCTCATCAACCTGCATATCGTGCTCGGCCTCGGGCTCGGCGGCTGCGAGTGCTATCCGGGCGTCTTCCAGCCTTTCGGGGGATACACTTCCGCCTGCATGCTCGGCGGAGGCGAGGTTCGCGCGACCGATGCTCCGGGATTTGGCCTCGAGCAGAAGCCGGGATTGCGCCCGTTGCTGGCCGGGCTGTGCCCGGAAGCGTTCTGACGTCGCCGACGCCGCCCCAGGGCAGCTGGCGGCCAGGAGCATCCTTCCAGCTCTGCGAAAAGACTGCACCATCAAATACCGGGATCAAACACTTAGCCGACGAGGGCCTTTAAGCTTCCTGCAGGCAGCCAAATCTGTACACGCCGTCACATCCTGTGGGAAGGAGACATGCCGCCTTCGTCCCTGAGCAATCCCATCGATCTCGCTGAGGCCGATGTTGCGTCGGACGCGATATGGCGGAGGTCGGAGAGGATAGGCCGGGCGTCAATCCATCGCTCGCAGCAAGCAAAAAAAAATTCTTGAAGCTTTCAGGCACCGGATGTGAACAGCACCGGGTAATTTCGAGGTAGTTGAAATGGCGCGCTCCGACCAGGCTCCGGCGATCGGCTTTCTCGGATTGGGGTCGTTAGGCGCGCCCATCGCGAGGAGGCTGGCAGCGGTGGGGCCAGTCTTGGCTTTCGATCCAGATCCCGCGCGGTTCGACGGCTTGCCGTCCGATATCCGGCCGGCGCCGTCGCCGAGGGCGGTGGGTGACGGTGCCGACATCGTCTTCGCATGCTTGGCCGCCGAGCGTCACCATCGGGATGCGCTGCTGGGGCCGGCGGGGCTGGCGCACGGCAGACGGCGGACGATCTATGTCCATCTCGGGACGAGCGGATCGCTCTTCGTCGCGGAGCTGGCCGCGGAGATGGGCCGCCACGGCGTCGAGACGGTGGATGCGCCGGTGACGGGCGGCCCCCCGAAGGCGCGGTCGGGCGAGTTGACCTCGATCGTCTCGGGCGAGCCTGCATGTCTCTCGCAGGTCCGCGATGCGATCGCGCTCTACAGCCGCAAGGTCGTCGCGGTCGATGGCGCCCCGGGGCGCGCCCAGACGCTGAAGCTCGTCAACAACGCGATCGCGCTCGTCAATCTCGTGGCGGCCTGCGAGGCCATGGTCGTCGGCGCCAGGGCGGGATTGCCCGCCAATGCGATGCTGGACGTGATCAACAACGGGAGCGGCCAGAACAGCGCGACGCTGGGCAAGGTCCCGGCGCATATCCTGCCCGGCTCCTTCGATTTCGGAGCGAGCCTGGACGTCGTGATTAAGGACCTGGAGCTGTTCCTGGCCGAGCCGGCTGCGGCCGACGGCGCACTTGTGGACACCTGTCGCAGCGCGCTGGAAGCGTACCGCCGCGCCAGATCCGAAGGTGTGGAGATCGACGATCTGACCGCGGTCGTCCGCCCGATGGAGCGCCGCGCGAAAGCCGAACTCCGGTGGTCCTAGGCCAACATCAACACCTCGCCCATCCCCCATGCGCCGGCATTTTCCCGGTAGATGGAGAGGAAGGTCGAAACCAGGAGCGCGTCTACGGCGGGGTCGATATCGTAGGCGCGGATCGCGTAGAGGGTCCTCTGGAGCGATGCGTCCATGATGCGTGAGGCCGTCAGCCTCCCCGAGGCGACGTCGTCGTAGACGCTTCCCAGCGGGAGGATGGCCGAGGCCAGGCCACGCGAAACCAGCTGCTTTATGGCGGTGAGCGAATGCACCTCGTAAGCGACCTCCAGGGTCAGCCCTTCGGCGGAGGCGCTGTCCTCGACCATGCGGCGGACAACGTCCTCGCGATCCGGCATCGCGAAGCGGTCGCTCAGCGCTTCGCGTAGCGATACGGTCCTTTCCGAGCGCCCGTCGTCGGACGGGGCGCGCACCAGGAACAAGGAATCGCTCAATAGCGGCGAGCATCGATAGGACCCGCCCGTCTCGGGCTTGAAGGCGAACGCCAGGTCGATCTTGCCCGCGGGGAGACTCGCCACCATCACGTGGCTGAGGCCCTCGGTGAGCCGGAGGCTCACGTTCAACGGCGATCGCGCGACCGCTTGAACCAGGTCCGCGCCCATGAGCAGGGTAAGGCTCGGCGTGAGGCCGACCGTCACGATCCTGGGAGCCGTGTCGTCGCGAAACGCGGCGAGCGCGCCCTTTATGTCCCGGCGTCCGTCGAGCGTCCGCCGCACCCAGTCCAGGAAGACCCTGCCGGCATCCGTGGGAAGGACGCCGCGGCTCGTCCGGGTCAGAAGGGGGACCCCCATCTCGTCCTCCAATTGCCGGATCTGGAGCCCCAGCGCGGTCTGAGCGACGTTGAGACAGGCTGCTGCCCGGGTGATGCTCCCGAACTCGCACACGCGTTCGAAGCATTCGAGTTGGCGGAACCGCACGATCGGTGCCCTTCCTTTGAGAGGTTGCGCCGGGACTGGTGGAGCATGCGGCGCCCGGGAAGCGATGCCACATGACCTGCGGCCCTGGCGAGCTGTTTTTTCGCTGGCTGCCAGGTGGAAACAGCCTTTGTGCCTCCTCTCGTGAGGGAGCAAATTGGGCCGACAAGAACGATCACGGTCGATCTGTGCCCCGCCCAGGCGCTGCCCGGCCATGCGGAGCCGCCATCGGCTTCGGGGAGGAGAAAGTTGCAGATGAGCGTAGCGCTCGCTTCTGACGCTGGCGCGGACGAGCCGTGCCGCGACGGGGACGTGGAAAACGTCCTGGACGATCTGGTCGCGGCCAACCGGATTCTCGCGCGCGAAGGCGTCCTGGACGGATTCGGGCATGTGAGCGCCCGCCACCCGCTGGACCCAGAACGCTATTTCATCTCCCGCTCGCGCAGCCCGGCTCTGGTGGAGAGGGCGGATCTGGTCGAGCTCGATCTCGAGGGACGCCCGGTGCGCAATACCGGCGCGAAACTATACGCCGAGCGGGTGATCCACAGCGCCATCTACAAGGCGCGCCCGGATGTCATGTCCGTCTGTCACAATCACGCGCCCGCGGTCGTCGCCTTTTGCATCGCCGGCGTCGAGATCGTCCCGGTCTGCCATCTCGGCGCAGTGATCGGGCAGCGGGTGCCCATCTGGGACAGCCGCGACGAATTCGGCGATACGGACCTGCTGGTGCGCACGCCGGACCAGGCCGCCTCCCTCGCCGTGGCGCTGGCGGACAACTGGGTGGTCGCGATGCGCCGGCACGGCGCCACCGTGGCTGGCCGCTCGATCCGCGAGCTGACTTTCCGCGCCGTGCACCTACGGCTCAACGCGGAGCTGCAGCTCCAGGCGGCAAGCATCGCGCCCCTGTCGCCGCTGACGAGCGGCGAGATCGAGCTTTCCAGCCGGAGCAACCTGACCGACGCTGTCATCGGGCGCATCTGGGAGTACTGGTCGGACCAGATCTGACGCCGGCCGGCAAGCCATCAAACAAGAAACTCTGGGAGGAAAAGATGCATTTCATGAGCAGACTGCGCAGGCGATGCCTGTCCCTGGCCCTGGCCGCATGCGCCCTGGGCGCGGCCTCGGCGCGCGCCGAGGAGATCGTCGTCAGCAACTACGGGGTCTCCGCCAGCGGCATGCCCTTCGCCGTGGCGATGGAGAAGGGCTTCTTCGACGGCAAGGTCACGGGAATCCTGTCCTCGCAGGGCGGGGGCACGACCGTGCGCAACCTTCTGGCCGGGGACATCGCCTATGCCGAGGTGAGCCCCATCGCCGTCGCGACGGCGATCCGGCAGGGCGCGGCCTTGAAGATCATCAGCAACAACGTCCAGACCGTCTCCGAATTCGGTTGGATGGTGAAGACCGATTCCCCCATCAAGACGATCGCGGACATCAAGGGCCGCAAGCTCGGCTATTCCAGCCCGCGATCCGTCAGCCAGGCTCTCGCGATGCTGGTCGTGGAGAAGGCGGGCCTGAAGCCGTCCGATGTCGAGCTGGTCATGACCGGCGGGCTCGGCGAGGCCCTCGTCGCGCTCGACCTCGGCGCCATCGACGTGGCCCCGGCGACGGAGCCGCTGCTCTCCAAGTATCGCGAAAAATACCGGGTCATCGCGACGGCGAGCGAGCTCTTCCCCCCGATGAGCAACGTCGTCGGCGTCACGACGCAGGCCGCGGCCGGCAAGCGCGGCGATTTCCTGCGTGCGATCATCGCGGGCCGCGCGAAGGCCGTCGCCTTCATGAAGGAGCGGCCGGAGGAGGCGGCGGCGATCGTGGCGAAGGTCTACAAGCTGGAGCAGCCGGTCGCGCTTCAGGCGGTCAGGAACCTGAACGACGCGAAGGGGGCGCTGCCCTACTGGAGCACGGGCAAGTTCGATCTCGCCGGGCTGAAGGAGATGTGGCGGACCCAGATCCTCGTCGGAGCTGCGGATGGCGACATCGACTGGAGCCGGATGATCGACGAGAGCTTCCTTCCCGAAGGCGAGCGCGTCCTGAAATGAACGTCGCGGCGACCGACGCCGCCGTCCATGTCGGATTGCGCGGAGTGACCCGGATCTTCGGAACCGATCCCAGGACCCGGGTCAATGCCCTGGGACCCATCGACCTCGACCTGCGCAGGGGAGAGTTCTTCGCCGTCGTCGGCCCGTCGGGCTGCGGCAAGTCGACATTGTTCGACATCGTGGCCGGGCTCTCGCCCGCCACGGACGGCACCGCCACCTTCGAGGGGCGGCCGCTCGACGGCCGGACCGTCCCCGAGGGAGTGGGCGTCGTTTTCCAGGAGGACGCCTCCTTCGCCTGGCTGACCGTCGCGGACAACGTCGCCTTCGGCATCCGGCGGGCAGGGCTCGGCGCGGCCGAGGTCAAGCGCCGGGTCGACGACACCCTGGCCTTCATGGGGCTGCGCGACTTCGCCGCCGCCTATCCCGCCCAGCTCTCCGGCGGCATGCGCCAGAGGGTCTGCATCGCCCGGACCCTCGTCCAGCGCCCGCGCCTGATCCTGCTCGACGAGCCTTTCGGGGCGCTCGACCAGCAGACGCGCCTGATCATGGGCGAGGAACTCCTCAAGCTCTGGCGGGAAACCGGGGCGACGGTGCTGCTCATCACCCATGCCTTGGACGAGGCTGCGATGCTCGCCGACCGTGTGGGCGTCATGTCGGCCCGTCCGGGCAGGATCATCGACCTCGTCGAAACGCCCTGGGGCAAGGATCGCGACAGCCGCGTCGTCGCGGATCCGCGCTTCGGCGAGATCACCGCGAGGCTCTGGACCCGCCTGCGCGACGAGTCGATGTCGGCGCTCTCGCAGAAGGCCGGCTGACATGAAGCGGGCGACAGCCATAAGGCTCGCACTGATTGCAGCGATCGTCTTGGCGCTGGAACTCCTCACCCGCACCGGCATCATCGCGCGTTTCGTGGCGCCGCCTCCGAGCGAGATGGTCGCCGGGCTCTGGCGCCTGTTGCTTTCCGGTCGCGTCCAGCCCGCGATCGCCCAGACATTGGGCAAGATCGCGATCGCCTGCGCCTCGGCGATCGTCGTCGGCAGCGCGGTAGGGGTCGCGGTCCAGCGCTCGCGCGCCGTGGCCGACGCGATGGCGCCGTTCTTCACGGCCTATTACGCCGTGCCGGTCTATGCGTTCTATCCGCTGATGATCGCCATCTTCGGCGTGGGGGAGGCGCCCCAGGTCGTCATCGGCTTCATGCTCGCGGTCGTCGCGGTCGTGGTGAACACGATCAACGCGCTGGATCGCATCCCGCGCGTGCTGCGCAAGACGGCGGCGGTCTACGGCATGAGCCCGCTGGAAGCCGCCAGGCGCATCTACCTGCCCCATGCGGGGCCCTATCTCGCGACGGGCGTCAAGCTCGCGGTCTCCTACTCCTTCATCGGGGTGATCGGAGCCGAGTTCATCATGTCCCGCGTCGGCATCGGGCACGAGATCGTCTTCGCCTACAACAACTTCGAGAACGAGATCATGTATCCGCTGATCCTGTTCGTCCTGCTCGTGGCCGGAACCGTCAACGGTCTCTTCTACGCCTGGGAAAAGCGCCTCTTGAGCCGCAGGAGCCGGTCGTGATGACGAGCGCCAGGAACAACCTCCTCGTCATCCTCGCACTGATCGCGCTCTGGCAGCTGGCCTATTGGGCGATCGGGGACCTGGCCCTGCGGCCTCCGCTCGACACGCTGCGCAAGGCGGCCGCCCTGATCGCCTCGGAGGGCTTCACGGCCCATCTGGCCGAGACGATGCGGGCCTTCGCCCTCGCGCTCGGCATCGCCGTGGTCGTCGGGGTCGGCCTCGGATTCTGCCTCGGCATGAGCCGGCTCGCCGGGGAGGTGGGAGAGCCCTTGCTGGTATCCTTCTACTCCCTGCCGAAGATCACCCTCTACCCCATCGTCCTGCTGATCTTCGGCATCGGGATGCCTTCCAAGATCGCGTTCGGCGCGCTCCACGGGATCATGCCGATCGCGATCTTCACCCTCGGCGCCTTGCGCAACCTCCCCCCGGTGCTCGGGCGGACGTCCCGCGCCTTGCGCCTGAGCCGCTGGCAAAGCGCGTGGACGGTGCTCCTGCCCGCGGCCCGGCCGGAGATCTTCACCGGGCTACGGCTGGGTTTCTCCCTGACGCTGATCGGCACCTTGCTCGGCGAGATGTTCGCGTCCCAGCGCGGCATCGGGTTTCTTCTCATGCAAGCCATCGGGCTGCACGACACGGACCTGATCATGGCCCTGACGCTCCTGATCGTGGCCTTCGCGATCACGGCGAGCATGGCGCTGCTGGCTGTCGACAAACGCCTTCGCCATGGCGCGGCTTGAGACGTGGACCCGTCACGAAACGCTCTTTCCCCGACGCTTCATTCTTCGACCGCCGGGCGGTGCCGTTCTGCAGCGCCCCAGCGGAAGAATTGCTTCAGCCATAAGTTTTCCTGCCATTTAAAATTTCCGGTCGTCGACCCATTTCTTTACATAATCGAAGAAATTGCGCAGGCTGTTGCCGTAGGCATTGGGAGTGCTCGCGCAGGTTACGCATGGGGTGAAGCCATGCGTAGCGCCTTCGATAAAGATGAGGTCCTTATCGACGCTCGCGGCATTCTCGTATTCCTCTTCGGAATCACGAATGAAGAGGTACCCTCCCATGCCGGCGATCAGCAATGGCGCACGGATCGATCGAACGGCACAGACAGTGGAATTGTTGCTGCTGCAGTGATCGATGCCATCCAGGGAATTGCTGGAGCGGACAGCTTGCGTGCTCAGGAAGGACTGCAAGGACAGGATCTTCGTGCCGGTATTGAAGCGCATCGTCGAGTCCTTGGTCTCAAGCTCGGGAGGACTCACCGAGGTGACGATCTCTCTCACGATCGAACCGTCATTGCGCAGCAGCTTCTGCGGCTCGCGGGTTTTCCGTAAAGCGATCGATGTGTCGAGGCTGTGGAGCTGGGATGCGCCACCAGGGCCCGCACCGGGATTGCCGCCATGCGGAATCGCAAAAAGGTCGTTGTCCGGATAAGGACCGCGCGCCTCCCGGATGGCCTTGAGCCGCGATCGTGCCGACTCGATGAGCGCATTCATGCGCGCCGATTGCGCCGCGAAGTAGCGCTTCTGAAAGTTTTCCGAATAAGAGGATGATCCGGCAGGGCTATAGCCGTTGGCGGGATTATACGGATCGAGCGCAGGGTCGAATCGGCCGGGCGTTTCGTCTATCACGGAGCCGTTCAGGCTGCGCAGGAGGATGACCGGCACGCCCGGATGCGCGTCTGCGAGAACAAGCGCATCGGCTTTCGGCAGACCGGCGAGGTCGTCGCGACATGGTAGGATTTTCTTGGGATCTTGACAGAAGGCGAGTCCGCTTTCCGCGACCGCCTGGAAGAAACTCGTGGTCGGCCCGCCGCCGCTGTGGCCGAAGAGGATGACTTTCTCGATCCCGGCCTGTTTCCTCAGGAACTCGACTCCTGCTTTCACGTCGAGGGCGACGCGGTCCCAATCCACCTGGAATTCATTGTTCGTGAAGCGGGTGCTCATGCACAGCGCCGCGAAGCCGCGCTTCGGCAACTCCTGGCACGCGACATGGGTGGTGAAATCGGCCGTTCGATGGATGACGAGAAAGGCAATCCTGGCCGAACTTGCAGGAGTGGCGTAGACCGCACGCGCCGGTCCGAGTGCGAAGTATGTCCTATTCTCCTGAGAAGTGACGCCTGTCGCAGTCAGGCCAAGCCATAGAACTGATCCGATAGCGGCGGATATTAATTTTTTCATGCGTTCCTCCCGATCAATTCTTGTTTCAATTACAATCGTTCAACGAGGCGCGTATTCAGCGCTGCGATGAAAGCCAGGGGCTGGGCCGATTGGCGGCGCGGGACCTATCCATCCGACATTTCGCGCCGAGGGCCAATAACTTAGCTATACTAGCTAAGTTATTGGCGAATGGAGCATTGTCAACCATGCTGCTCCAGCGTTTTGGCACGAGGCCGCCGTTTCGGTTTCAGATGAAGAGAGCTCGGCGCCGGGCTTCAATAAAGCTGAATGTTCCGAATAGCTTGGTAGATGCGCGAACCGGATTCGGCGGCGGCGAGAGGACGACAGATGATGAAGAAGAACGGGGCCGGGCTTTGGGTAAGCCCCGGCAGGGAGCGCCGGACGAGGCTGGATGACGAGGGCAGATACTCGCTCTATTCCGGAGCTTGGAACGTCGGCTTCTCGTTCAGACCATCAATCGGCGCGCCTGGGACCAGATCAAGGAGCTGCTCGCGGAGCAAGGCGCATTATAGGAATATGGCCCTATCTATGGGCGCTGTATCATCAGGACGGCATTTCGCAGATCGTGCTTGGTCGCCGGTCAAGGCGGTCGGCCCATCCCTCGTGAGTGCGGTGAACCAGTTGGAAAGAGCCGGCCTTTCCCGCCCCGTGGAAAGCGAGAGTGATTTGCGTGTCGCTATGTATAGCTCAGAGAAAAGGCGCGGGCCTCAAGATCGGCGATGGAATAATGTATGAACGAATTTAACGAGCGAGCACCGCGACTCTTAAAGCAAAAATGAAAAATAGGTCAGATTATTTCAGTGTTAAATACTACATCTTAGATATAACGGAAATCTATGTAAAGAATTGTTCCCAATAAAGCTATTTTGCCTGACGTCAATGCGATTCATCCGAAGAATAGGAGCAGACAAGGCATCTGGCCGGCCAGGGCCTGCCACTGCGCGCTCCGCCCGTGCCCCCGGAACTGGAAAAAAGTTCGACCGCTTCTTCAAGATTCAGCCGACGGCGGGCCATAAGGTGTCAGCCTCGGTATTCGATTCGATGATTTGGATCACTGTATACTCCGCACGAGAGAGATAATGAATGTACCGTTCCTGTGCGGCAACAGTATCGCGCCGGTCGATGGCATCAATTACACCTTCGAGAATCTTAATAGTATCAATCTTCTGCTCGGCGGTCGTTGAAAAACTTAGAATGATCCGGATGTAGGAAATCCGGTCAAAAATTGAGATCAGGAGGTTCTTTGCAGTATCATTGTTGTAGCCGCTCCAGAGAATTTTGATGACATCTCCGATCGCTGCAACGTATTCCATTGGCATGGTGATGCATGATTCAGCTCGCCGCAGTGCGGTCTTCATGGTTTGACCGAACTGCGGGTCGATGTTGCCGATCATCTTCTCCATCATCTTGGGCTCGAGAATCTTGCGCACTTCGTAGATTTCGGCCGCTTCCGTGGGTGTGATGCTCGACACGAAGATGCCTTTGTTGTGCTCGCGCCGCACGAGACCCTCGGCCTCAAGATGCCGCATCGATTCGCGAATGCAGGTTCTGCTGACCCCCGTCTCGATGCAGAGCTGCCGCTCGACGATACGCTGACCGGGCTTGAACCGCATCGTCAGGATAGCATTGCGCAGGACTGCCGTGGTCCGATCGCGCAGGCTGAGGGTGTCCTGCACGACCTTGAGCGAAGACGGTTGCGGCATGTCAGCTTCAGCCTTGAGTAAGCGGTGATTCGGCGATCTCGAACATTGCGGCGGATTGTTTCCAGCTAGAGCAATTCCACAATTCAACAGTTTATCAAGCTGATCTAGATTGTTATTCTGTCGTATTTTTTCACACAACCGATTTCCACTTCACTCGAAGATACTTTAGTCTTAAATCCATCCTGTGGCAATTGCCCGGCCGTCTGCAACCATCGGCGAAATCCATCAGGCCTCCGCGCGTGTAGCAGGGTTGAGACCGATGTCCCAGAACACGCCGGCCATGATGCCGAGACCGTCCCGGAACAGCGGAATCAGCCCGTGCTCGTCGGGACCGTGCTGACCGCAGCCGCCATAGGAATGCGGGATCCACAGGACGGGGACGCCCAGCGTCTTCCGGAAGAATTCGGACGGGCCGGAGGCGCCGATGTTCGGGATAATGTTCGGGGCGTGCCCGACCGTCTCCGTCATGGAATCCGCGATCCGGCGCACCCAGACGTCTTCCGGGTCGGTTCTCGAGGGCGGGAACATGTCGCGCTCGACCACCGGGACGACCTCGACCTCCGTGAAGCCCAGCCTGTCCAGGTGTCGCCGCAACGCAGGCGCCACATCCTCGGCGGCAACGTCGACGGTGTGCCGCAACTGTATGCGCGCTTTGGCGAAGCCGGGAACGGCGGGAACGGGAGCCTCAGGCTGTCCGCTGATGGACGCCAGCACGATCGCGCTGCTCCACGCATAGATCTTCTCCGGACGGGTCAGGCCGGGCTCGCCCCATCCTTCGTCCGGCTTCAGCGCACCCGGCGCGTCGTCGATCACGACCGCCCGGCTGGCCTGAGTCACCGAAGCGGGCACCGAGGCAGGCGTCCAGCCGGGCACCAGAATGCGGCCGTCCCGTGAGATGATGGCCGAGATCGCATGGGCCAGGATGACGGTCGGATCCTTGAGCAGTCCGCCCCAGTGCCCCGAATGGTGCGATCCCTCCCGCAGGTTGACGACGAGGTCCAGCGCCAGCCCGCCGCGCGTCCCGAGCGTGATATCCGGCACCGACATGCTTTGACGGGGACCGTCGAGCCCGATGAAAACGTCGGCCGCGCAGCGCTCCCGGTGAAGTTCCAGGAAGCGCTTCAGCCCCGGGGAGCCCGCTTCCTCGCCGGTCTCGACGAAGATCTTCACATTGAAGCCGAGCGATCCCCGTTCCTCCAGAACAGCGCGCAGCGCCTCGATCGCCAGAAGGTGCTGCCCCTTGTTGTCCACGACGCCGCGGCCGTAGACGCGATCGCCCTCGACCTTGAGGACCCACGGATCCAGATCCGATCTCCAGCGCTCGGGCATCGCTCTCACGACGTCGCCGTGCCCGTAGATCAGCAGCGTCGGCAGACCGTCGCCCTCGTGACGCGAGGCGATCAGGACAGGCCCATGCTCGTCGAGAGGGTTCGGCAGGATCTCGGTCTCGAAGCCGAGCGCGGAGACGATCGGTCCGATCCCCTCGGCGCAGTAGCGCTCCAACTCCTTCTTGCGGCCGGGGGGGTGGCTTTCCGTCTGATAGGCCACCAGCTGCGTCAGGCGCTGCAGGAAGCTGCCGTCGTCGATATAGCCTCGCGCGCGTTCGAGCGCGCTTTGTCTGTTGCTCATCAGGTCCTCGATCGCGTGCCGGCTTCATCGGCCGGATGGTATGGTCTGCGCGCCGCGAAACGCTGCGGATCAGGCCGCAAGCGTGGCGCCGGATACGGCGAAGGCCCGCTAACGGACCGATATGTCGGTCAGCCACGGCTCGCCGGTCGCGTCGGCCGGCCAATCGACATTGGCGCGCACGCCGTTCACCAGCCGGTGTGTCCAGAGGAAGACGACGGGCGAGTCCTGCGAGAGCTTGTCGCTCAGCGTCCGCTGGAGCGCGCACTGCTTCTCGACGCCGAAGGCCGAGCGGACGTCCTTGAACAGGCGGTCCGCCTCGGGGTCGGAATAGTTGGTTCGCCGCGAGCCGCCCGTCTCGAAGTACTGCGCCAGCGCCTCGATCTGGTCGTTGCTCGCAGCCCGGCCGGTATAGTAGAGCGGCAGCTTGCCCTGCCGGATGTCATTGGTGAAGTTGGCGTAATCCGGGGTGTTCAGCCTGGCCCTGATGCCGACCTGACGCAGCATCTGCGCCAGCGCTTCGCCGATCTGACGATCGGAGACGTAACGCCCGTTTGCCGTCGAGAATTCGACGTCGAAACCGTTCGGGAAGCCCGCCTCCGCCAGCAGCGCCTTGGCCCGGCCCGGATCGTAGGCCGGGCGGTTCGCGCTGGGGCCGAAACAGTCCTGGAAATTGCCGATGGCGCCCTGCATGCGGTCGGCGAGGCCGAACAGGAGCCGCTTGATGATCAGGTCGGCGTCGATCGCATGGGCGACGGCCCGCCGCACGCGCGGGTTGTCGAAAGGCTTTATGGCGGTGTTCATCCCGAGGAACATCCACTCCAGCGAGCCGGTCTCGATTTGCCTGACGCCGCTATTGGACTTCAAGCGATCGACCAGTTGCGGGGGGATCAGCCGGGCGATCTGGACCTCGTTGTTGAGCAGCGCCGTCACACGTTGCTCGGGCTCGAGGATCAGCCGGTAAACCACCGTCTCGGGCGCTGCCGCGGGCATGTTCGGCCAGAAGGGATTGCGGGCCACGATGACGCTGCGGTCGATGTCGAAGCGCTCGAGCTTGTAGGGTCCCCAGCCGAAGGCCGCGATCTTGTCGGCATCGCCGCCATGTTTCTCGTAGAGGTCCGCGCTCGTCACGACGAAGCGGTCGAAAAGGAACGAGAGAAGCTGCGCAACCGGCCGCTTCGTCACGATATCCACCGTGCGATCGTCCACCGCCTCGAATTTCTCGACTTCGGTCAGATAGAACGCCTGCTGGCTGGCAGCGTCGCTGAGGATGCGCCGCCACGAATGCACGACGTCCCGTGCCGTCGGGCCGGGGCCGCCATCATGGCGTTTGAGATCGCTGCGCAGCCTGAACCGCCAGCGCGTCGGCTCCACGACCTCCCAGCTCTCGGCGAGCACGCCCTCATAGGCCTTGCGGCCGTAATTGTAGCGACCCAGGCTGCCGTAGACCTGGCTCCAGATGTAATAGAGATGAATGCTGGAATGCGCGTACGGATTCGCATTGTTCAGGATGCCGGTCGTCGTGATCGTCAACGCCCTGGTCTGCGCCGCGCCGGGCCGGGGCAGGGCCGACGAGGCCAGCAGAGAGGTGGCGGCCACCTGCAATACGGTCCGCCGTGACGGCTTCCGGATGAGATCCTCGTTCATGAGCTCACAATCCTTGTAGTGAAATTGGAACGTATCGGGGCGTCTCATAGGCCGACATCCGGCAGCCAGAGTTCTCCCGAAGCGTCGGGCACGAAGCGGACGCTCTTGCGGACGCCGCTGACGTATTGGTGATTCCACAGGAAGATGGCTGGCGCCTCGGTGTCGATGAGCTGGCTGATGTCCCGGATGATCTTGCAGCGCTCTTCGAAGGCGAAGGTCTTCCTCTCCCTGTCGAACAGGGCGTCGAGCTGCGGATTGGAGTAGCTGATGCGCGGCGTGACGCCCGTTTCGAAATACTGGGACAGCCACTCCGACGGCTCGAGCGCCAGCCCGCGGCCCATATAGTACATCGGCGCTTTCCCGGTTCGCACATTCGCCCACAGGCTTGCGAACTCCGGAGTGTGCAGCGTGACCTTGAAACCGGCCTGGTTCAACATCTGGGTGATCGCCTCGCCGACCTGCCGGTCGGAAATGTAGCGTCCAGCCGCGGTATAGAAGTCGACCGCCGGGCCGCCATTTGCGTAGCCGGCCTCCGCCAGCAGCTTGCGTGCGCCCTGCACGTCGTAGGGCGTCTTGTTCGCAATCGGGGCGGTGTAGCAGACCTGCTCGGTCCCGACCGGGCCGTCGAGCCGACTGGCCATGCCGAACAGAATGCGCTGGATGATGATGTCCTTGTTGATCGCCATCGCGGCGGCTCGGCGCACGCGGGGATCGTCCCACGGCTTAATCTTTGCATTGAAACCGATGAACATCGGCTCGTTGGAAGGCGCGCGCCGCACCTCCACGGCCGGAACGTTGTCGAGCCGGCCGACGAGCTGCGGGGGAATGAGCCGGGCGATGTGGACTTCGCCGTTGAGCAGGGCGGTGACGCGCTGGTCCGGCTCCTGGATACGGCGGAAGACGACCGTGCGCGGCGCGGTCTCGACCTTTCCCGGATAAGCCTCGTTGCGGTCCAGCGTGATGCGCTCGCTGATCGCGAAATTGCGGAGCTTGTAGGGGCCCCAGCCGATCGGTGCGGTGTTGTAGCTGGCGACGCCGCCCTCTTTCTTGAAGATCTCCTCGCTCGTGATCGTGAACTTGTCGAAGAGCTGGCCGAGCAGAGACGAGGCGGGTTCTTTCGTGATGACATCGAAGGCGTGGTCATCGACCCGCCTGATTTCCTTGACGCTGGACAGATAGAAGCGTCCCTGGCTTTGCGGATCGGTCATGACCTGATTGTAGGAATGCAGGACGTCCGCGGTCGTCGGGCCGGGGCCGCCATCATGCCGGACGAGATCGCGCCGGAGGTGAAATCGCCAGGTCAGGACGTCGAGCTGCTCCCAGCGCTCGGCAAGCAAGCCCTCGAATTTGCGCGCGGCATAGTTGTAGCGACCGAGGCAGCCGTAGACTTGGCACCATACAGAATACATTTGCGCGCTGCTTTCGGCATAGGGATGCCGCGTGACCAACGTGTCCGTGGTCGTGACAACGAGCGTGTCATTGTCCGTCTGAGCGGATGCCGAAAAGGCCGATGCGAGTGCGGCGGCGAGAACGGCGATTCGAAGCGAAGGCTTTCGGCAGTCAATCATCTTCGGTCCTCCGACATGGGTCAATGTGTTGGCGATGTGTTAGGCAATTCAATCCTGGATTCTGGGTACGGCCTCGATGAGCTTCTTCGTGTAGGCATGAGAAGGTTCTGAGATTACCGCGCCAGCAGCACCGGATTCGACTATCTTGCCTTGCGCGAGAACAATGACCTTGTCGCAAAGATATTCGATGACCCCGATGTCATGGCTGATGAACAGCACGGCAATCCGGAGTCGATCCCGGATATCGAGCAGCAGGTTCAGGATCTGCATCTGAACCGAGACGTCGAGCGCGGAAACTGCTTCGTCCGCGATCAGGATGCGCGGCTCGGTGATCAGCGCGCGGGCGATGCCGATCCGCTGCCGCTGGCCGCCGCTGAACTGGAACGGATAGCGGGAGGCGGCCTCGGCCGGCAACCCGACGAGCCGCAGCATCCCGGCCACGCGGTCGGCCAGAAGTCCTCGATTCGTCTCGCCGGCGATCCTCAGTCCCTCGCTGACGACATCGCCCACCTTCATCCTCGGGTTGAGCGACGAATACGGGTCCTGGAACACCATCTGGATCCGCCGCGCCGCCGGCGGAACGAAGACGCCCTCGGCCACGTCGACGAGCGTGGCGTCGCCGGCGACGAGGCGGCCGACGCTCGCCTGTTCCAGCCCGACGATGATGCGCGCCAGGGTCGATTTCCCGCAGCCCGATTCCCCAACGATGCCGAGGATCTCTCCCGGTCCCACCTCGAAGGAGACGTCGGTGAGAGCCGTGACGCCGGTCCCCTGGGCGAACAGCCTGCTGCGCCCCTGGTAGGTCTTGCCGATATGTTCGGCGCGCAGGACGGGAGCGGAAGGAACGGTCATAGCGGGTACAGGCATCGCGCGGCCTGGGCGGGCCGGGTGGAGGTCATCTCGATCCGGCCGTGCCGGCAATCTTCGCCCACGCGCGGGCAGCGCGGGGCAAAGCGGCAGCCGTCGAACCAGTCGGCGACGCCCGGCACCAGACCTTCGATGCCGGCCTGCCGTCTGCCGGCTTCGCGCCGGCGCGGGATGCAGCCGATCAATGCGCGCGAATAGGGATGCGTCGGGTGATCGATCAGCCCATGCGCCGGGCCCGTTTCCATGAGCACCCCGCCATAGAGGACGCCGATGCGATCGGCGAAGCGGCGCACCAGCGAAAGATCGTGCGAGATGAACAGGATCGACAGCCCGTGCTGATCGCGCAGCCGCAGCAGCAGCTGCAGGATCTCCTGCTGGATCGTCACGTCGAGGGCGGTCGTCGGTTCGTCGGCGATCAGCAGGGAGGGATTGTTGGCGAGCGCCATCGCGATCATCGCGCGCTGCCGCATGCCGCCGCTGAGCTCGTGGGGATACATGCTCCTCACGCTTTCGGGATTCGCGAACTGGACGTCCGCCAGCAGCTCGACGACCCGCTCGCGACGTTCGCGCCTGCCCAGTCCGCCTGCGACGGCGATCGCCTCGTCGATCTGCCGCTCCACCGTCATCAACGGGTTGAGCGAGGTCATCGGCTCCTGGAAGATCATGCTGACGCTGCGGCCCCGCATCTGCTGCACGCGGTTCGCAGGCGCCGTGGTCAGGTCGACGCCGTCCAGAACGAGACGACCTTCCATGCGCAGCGTGTTCGGCGGGAAGAGCCGCATCAGCGAGCGGGCGATCACGGTCTTGCCCGAGCCGCTTTCGCCCACGAGCGCGTAGAATTCGCCCCGTGCGATCGAAAAGCTGACGCCGTCGACGATCTTCAGCTCGGCGCCGTGTCCTGCGCGCAGGAACAGCGAGAGCTCCTCTGCTTCGAGGACTGCACCGGCCGTCCGGGATGTATCATGCATGCCGCGTTCCTCAGGACAGATTCAGCGCCGCCCTGGGGTCGAGCTGGTCGCGCAGCCAGTCGCCGAGCAGGTTGAGGCCGAGCACGGTCAGGAAGATGCCCAGCCCCGGCAGAACCGCGAGCCACCAGGCGCGCGTGATGTAGGAGCGTCCCTCCGCCAGCATGCCGCCCCAGGTCGGGACGCTGGGCGGAACGCCCAGCCCCAGAAAGCTCAGGCTCGATTCCGCCAGGATCGCGGTCGCCATCGTGAAGGTGCCGATGATGATGGCCGAGGCGAGCAGGTTGGGCAGGACATGATGACGCAGCACCCAGATCGTGCCGCCTCCCATGATCTTGGCGGCGGAGATGTATTCCCGCGAGCGCAGCATCAGCGCCTGGGCCCGCGCGATCCGGCAGTAAGGGATCCAGCGCTGGATCGTCAGCGCAATGATGACATTGGTCAGGCTGGGTCCAAAGAAGGCGAGGATCGCGATCGCGAGCAGGATCGGAGGAAACGCCCAGAACGTCTCGACGACTTTCTGGATGAGGATGTCGCGTGTTCCCGAGAGGTAGCCCGAAAGAGCTCCGACCAGCACGCCCACGACGCCGGAGAGCACGACGACCGAACCGGCGATGGCCAGCGATACCCGCGCTCCCGACGTCATGCGCGATAAGAGGTCGCGCCCGAGATGGTCGGTGCCGAGAAGGTAGCCGCCTTCCGTGCCGAAAGGCGGTTCGAGCGCAAACAGCAGGTTCTGCTCATTGGGGTCGTGCCCGGCAATGAGGCCGCCGAAAAGCGCCAGCACGACGATGCTGCCGAGACAGACCACGCCGATGATGAATTTGAGTTCGAGGAAGCGCCAGGCCTGCATGGTCAGGTCCTCCCGACCCTGAGGCGGGGGTCGATCAGGACATAGACCAGATCGACGAGAACGTTCAGGAAGATGAAGATGAACGTGTAGGAGACGACGATCCCGGTGGTCAGCGGGATGTCGCGCGAGGTGACGGCCGAGTAGAGCAGCGAGCCGAGTCCGGGCCAGGAGAAGACGACCTCGACCACGATGCTGCCGCTGATAAGGGTCCCGAGCTCGAGGCCGATGATGGTGATGATCGGCACCGTTGCATTCGGCAGAAGATGGCTGCGGACGACCTCCCGCCGCTTCAGCCCCTTGGCGACGGCGGTGACGACGAATTCTTCCTGTCCGACGTCGATCACCGCCGAGCGCGAGATGCGCGCGATGATGCCGATCATGCCGAAGGCGAGCGTCGTGGCCGGCAGCAGGATGTATTGGAGCCCCTGGCGGAAGAGGCCGAGCTGGCCCTGCAGAAGGCTGTCGATCAGCACGAAGCCCGTCACCTCGCGCAGCGGGACGTCCAGTGGAATGCGTCCGCTCGAAGGCAGCAGGTTCAGATAGCCCGAGACGAACAGGACCAGCAGAATGCCGACCCAGAAGGACGGGGCGCTCACGCCGAGCACCGCGACGAGCGAACCGAGACCGTCGAGCCAGCTGCCCTTGCGCAGCGCCGTGGCGACGCCGAGCGGGACGGCGATCGCGGCGGCGATGAGCAGCGCGATCACCGCGAGTTCGATGGTGGCAGGCAAGCGCTGACCGATGAGCTCGGTCACGGGCGCGTGGTAGCGATAGGAGGTGCCGAAATCGAGTCGCGCCAGATTCGACAGGAAATAGAAGAACTGGACCAGCAGGGGTTGGTCCAGCCCCCATTGCGCCCGCATGCGGGCGAGATCGGCCTCGGTCGCATCCTCGGCCGCCAGCGTGCTCGCCGCGTCGCCGGGAGCGAGCCTGACGAGGGCGAAGATCCCCAATGCGACGAGGAGGACGACCGGAACGGCTCCCAGAACTCGTCCTGCGATATGTCGAAGCATCCTGGCTCCCCCCGCTCGGCACGGGACCGGCTCCGCTGCCGGTCGTCAGTGCCGCTCACATCAGCCGGCCGCGACGACGGGCTGCATGCGGTCGTTCACCTGTACCGTCCGCACATAGCTCAGGTCGGGCAGCGGCCTCGCCAGCGCGGGCGACGGCGCGAGAACCTTCTCGATCGCCTCGGCGACACGCACCAGATGCAGGTCCGCGTTCCTGCGACCGATGATCTGGAGGCCGAAGGGCAGGCCCCGATCATCGCGCCCGCACGGAATCGAGATGCAGGGGTGATTGATCAGCGTGATCGCGTAGGTCAGCCCGACCCAGTCGAAATAGTTGGCGATCGGCTCGCCCCCGATCTCGGCGGGATACATGTCGTGCTTGGGCCAGGGATAGGCTCCGACGGTCGGCGTGATCAGCAGGTCGAACTCGCGGAAGAAAGCCTGCACGCGCTGGTAGATGCGGTTCTGCTCGATGAAGGCCAGCGAAGCGTCCTCCAGGGAGAAGCGCGCGGCATGGTCCAGGTTCTGCTGAACGAGCGGTCCCCATTGCCTGGGCTTGTCCTTCTGGCGGTCGGCGAACATGCCGATATAGTTCACGGCGCGCAGGATCTCGTAGACGCGCCGGACCTCGCCGAAATCGGGATGCGCGACCGCCGTCTCGCGGAAGATGGATGCGAAGGCGGCCGTCCGTTCGTCGAAGGTGCGGCGCAGCCCTTCCTCGCAGGGGGCGAAACCCAGATCCTGCGAGAAGGCCACTTTCAACCTCGAGACGTCGACGGGCGCGTCGTCCTTCTCGTCGAGCGGCGTGGCCAGCGCGTCGATGCTCGCCGACGTCGCCATCGCACGCAGCAGCAGGCGCACATCCTCGCTCGTGCGGGCCATCGGCCCTTGCACCGGCAGGTGCGACAGGCCGATCAGCCGCTTCTCGGACGCGACGATGCCCGCCGTCGGGCGGAAACCCACAACGCCGCAATAGGCGGCCGGGATGCGCAGGCTGCCGGCGTTGTCGGAGCCGTGGGCGAGCGGCATCATGCCGAGCGACAGCGCGATCGCGGAGCCGCCGGAGGAGCCGCCGCAGGTCAGGCTCACATCGAACGGGTTGCCGCTGACGCCATAGACGGGATTGAAGGTGTTGCCGCCGGCGCCCCATTCGGGAGTGTTGGTCTTCGCAAAGACGATGGCGCCCTTGCGGCGCAGATTGGCGACCAGATGCTCGTCCTCGGCGGGCACGTGCTGCTCATAGAGCCGCGAGCCGTAGGTCGTGCGCAAGCCGGCCGTATCGTTGAGATCTTTGATGCCGATCGGCAGGCCATGCAGCGGGCCCAGCTCCTCGCCGGCCAGGACCGCCTTTTCAGCCCTTTCGGCGGCGGCCCGCGCCCCTTCCTTGTCGATGGCGACGACACCGTTCACGGCTTCGTTGGCGTCCTCGATCCGGGCGAGGCAGGACGTGAGCAGTTCGACCGGGGAGAGCTGTTTGGCGCCGATCAGGAAGCGGGCTTCGGAAGCCGTGAGGTCGCAGGGTTGGACCATTTCTTGCGTTTTCCCCTCGTTATCATTCCAACCGTTCATCGCGGCCGAATGGTATACCGTCATAACGAATACCATTCGTCCCTCGGCCGGCTTGTCAAGGTCGTTTCCTTAGCTATCGAAGCTTTTGGGTCTTCCGAAACTGCGCCTCGGGTTGGCGGCGCGGCGAGAGCCGCGGCGATTTCGCATGAAAGGTGGAATGCGTTCGCCTCTTGCTTCTTCCTGCCATGCTGCACGGATTTGGGTGCGTTTTGCTGCCGTACAGCCCGGAACAAGGGATTTCCTGGGGAATTTGCGCTCATGCGCCGACCGGAGCGTGTACGAGATTCGATTAGAAAATTGACCGGAAGCGACGCTGCCGCGCACGCTTCAGTTTCGCGAAAAGCCGCAAATCGAGGCCCAGAATTCTGTCAAACTGAATTGTTTGGTCTGAAAGATGTCGTTTGTCTCGATTGGGTGGCTCGTCCCTGTCCCGGCCGCTCGATCGTCCTACCAATCGCGATGTTGCGCGACAGAAAAAATAATGAGCTCAACGGCGTAAGCAGGTTCGCCGTCGGGCCGCCGGCATCCTGGCAGCCGGCTGTGTTCGGCGTTCTGAGCCTTTGGGCGCGGCTGTGGAGGAGGTCGCTTGTGGGAAGGCGCCCATCGGCGGCACAGAGAAAATTTAGGTTTCTAAGCAACGATCCTCGCCTCTGAACGGGGCGGACAAAATGCACAAAATCCGACTTGGCAATCTGCTTCATTGCCTGACGCTCGTGCCTCTCCTGGCACTGGTGTGCTTTGGCGCGATCCTCGCCTACCAGAGTTTCCGCACCTATCAGGAGGTCCGGAGGGCCTCGCATCTGCAGGCGCTCGTGGACGCGACGACGATCTTCTCGGCGACCGCGATCCCGAACGAAGGCAGGGCCGCCTATCCCTATCTCGCTCAGGGTACGGCCGAGGCGCGCGCCAAAATGGAAACGCAATGGCCCCTGACGGACGAGGCCTTCCAGCGCATCGAGCTCGCTGCCGGGGCCGCGCAGATCCCCAATCCCGAAACGGCCGGGTTGTTGCGGAGGATACTCGAGCAGCGCCAGCTCCTCGGCGAGATCCGGCAGAAGGCCATGCGCCGCGAGACGGATCGCTCGCAGATGGGCGCATTCCTGCAGAACAGCAGCAATCTCGCCAATGAGCTCGTGGGACGTATCGCCGGCGCGGTCGACAACAGCGAGATCGCCCGGCCGATCCTGGCGCTGCATGCGGCCCTTGAGATCAGCACCGGCAGTCTTAACGAAGGCGGCCGCGGCGAGATCGCATTCCAGACGGGCAAGCTGAGCCAGTCGCTGTTTCGCGTCATGCACCGGGGCGTGGAGCTCCAGCAGATCTTCGGGCGGCAGTTCGAAGCGTTCGCGCGGCCGGAGCACATCGCGCAATACAAGGATTTCCTCGGATCCGCCGACTATCAGCTGATCAACCGCGTGCGGCCGCTGCTGCTCGATGCCGGCTACGACAAGCTCGATCCCAAGGATGCACCCGGCTGGACGAAGGCCGACCAGGCGCGCCGGGCCTTCTGGCTGAAGCAGATCGAGGAGATGCGCAACAGCTTATCGGTGCAGACCGCGGAGCTGCTCGACTCGAGCTATCGCAGCTTCCTTCTTTACGGGGCGGCATCGGTCGTCGTCATCCTGCTTGCGGTGGGGCTGGCCTTGCGGGTGAGCCGCGTGATCCGCTCGCTGTTCGGCCGCCTTGCGGCTTCGATGACGGAGATCGCGGACGGCACCCTCGACACGACCGTCCCGTTTGCCGACCGTTCCGACGAGATCGGCCGCATGGCGGCCGCGCTCGACGTCTTCCGGGCCAATGCGTTGAAGGTCCGCGATCTGGAGCTGGAGGAGCGCAGGGCGCTGAATGCACGCGCGGAGCGCGCGCAGGCGATGTCCGAGGTCGTCGCGTCGGTCGGCGAGGTCGTCCATCGCGCTGCGGAGGGGGATTTCACCGGGCGCGTCCAGGTCGTCGCGGACGATCCTTCGCTGCGCGCCCTCGCCGATGGCATCAACCGGATCAATGCCGTCGTCGACGACGCCACCGGCGATTTCGAGCGGGTGCTGAAAGCGATCGCGGAGGGCGATCTCGTCCAGGATGTGAACCGTGATTACCGCGGGCGGCTCGATCAGTTGAAGACGGCGATCAACCGCACCGCGAACAGGCTGAGCACCGCGGTGGCGACGATTCAGAAGACGGCGCAGGAGGTGCAGGTCTCCTCCACCGAGATCAAGACTGGCGCGGATGATCTGGCGCAGCGCACGGAGCAGCAGGCCGCTTCACTGGAGGAGACCGCAGCCACGACGGAGCAACTGGCCGCTTCCGTGAAATCGACGGCCCGCTCCTCCAAACTGGTGGTCGCCGATGCAGAAGCGGCGCGCTCGGTCGCGACGGAGGGAGGTACGATCATCGGCCAGGCCGTCACCGCCATGTCACAGATCGAAACGACCGCCGGCCGCGTGGCGGCAATCACCAATGTCATCGAGGAAATCGCGTTCCAGACGAACCTGCTTGCCCTCAACGCTGCGGTCGAGGCCGCCCGCGCCGGCGATGCCGGCCGCGGTTTCGCGGTGGTTGCAACCGAAGTGCGGACGCTGGCGCAGCGCGCTGCGGACGCCGCCAAGGACATCGGCACGCTGATTTCCTCGTCGACGCGCGAGGTCGAGCAGGGCGTGGCGCTCGTGCGTCAGGCCGGCGACACGCTCGCGCGGATCGTCGAGGCGTCCGATCGGGTCGTCGGAAACGTGTCCCAGATCTCGGTCGCCTGCGACGAGCAGGCGAGCGGAATCGACGAGGTGAGCCAGGTCGTGGCGCATATGGATGAGATGACCCAGCAGAACGCCGCGCTCGCCGAGCAAAGCTCGGCATCGGCAGTGGCTCTCGCCGTCCAGATCGACCGGCTTCACGGATTGGTCGCGCAATTCCGGACGGCCGCGGCGGAGGAGGCGCATCTGCGGCGCGTCGCCTGACCCGGAGCGGGGCAAGGAAGGTCCGGGTATCGCCGACCTGGTTGAGCATCGCGCCAAGCGGAAGCCGCGTGAAGCCGTGGCCGGCCATTGCGTTCCGTACCTCCGTCAAAGCGCCCCAAGCATCTGATTCGTCGTTTTTATGCGGAGGCGTTCCGCTCTGCTCGAAAATGCGCCGATAAGGTTTGTAATTGATCTGTATGCTGATATTCAGTGCTCTCATATTCTCCAGCCTCCGCTGAGGCCGTCGCGGAGAGACAAGGCGGAACAGCTTCCAAGGGAGGACGGGCCATGTGTCGCAACGAGTCTGAAAGCCAGGCCGCGGTTGCGGTTCCTGACGTCGGCGGCGCTTCGGGCGACGTTTCGCCTGCCTTGCTCGACGAACTGGTGGCAGCCAATCACATCCTGTTCGACCAGGGTGTCGTCGATGCCTTCGGCCATGTCAGCGTCCGGCACGACAATCGGCCGGACCGTTTCTTCCTCGCCCGCAACATGGCGCCGGGAAGGGTCACTCGCGACGATCTGGTGGAGTTCACGCTCGATGGCGAGGCGGTGAACGCGAAGGGGCGCAAGGTCTATCTCGAACGCTTCATCCATTCCGAGATCTTCAAGGCGCGGCCGGACGTCCAGGCGGTGATCCATAGCCACTCGCATTCGATCGTGCCGCTCAGCGTCGTCAAGGGCGCGCATCTGCGTCCGCTGTTCCACATGGCGGGCTTCATCGGGCTCCGTGCGCCGGTTTTCGAGATCCGGGAGGTGGCCGGCGAGGCGACGGATCTGCTGATCAGTAACAACGACATCGGCGCGGCGCTGGCGCGGCATTTCTCTTCAAGCGATATCGTGCTGATGCGGGGGCACGGTTCGACCGTCGTCGGCGATTCGATCAAGCGTGCCGTCTATCGCGCGGTCTATGCGGAGCTGAACGCACGCTACCAGTTGCAGGCGATGCAGCTCGGCGAGGTCACCTTCCTGACCGAGGGCGAGTGCCGCGCCTGCGTCGACAAGGTCGAGGGTCAGATGCAGCGGCCCTGGGATCTCTGGCTCGAGAAAGCGCGCATTCGCTGCGAGGCCGTGCCCGGCTGAACCGCAAACCGTTCCGAGATCCTGGAAGCGCCCGTGCAATTTCATCTCGATGGTTTCAGGCCGGGGGATCCGGCGGTCCGGACGATCCCGGCGTCCGGAGGCGACCGGAGCCTGCCGCGGGAGGTCGATGTCATGATCGTCGGCTGCGGCCCGGCGGGGCTGGTCCTGGCGGCCCAGCTCGCCGCCTTTCCCGATCTCAGCGCCTGCATCGTCGAGCAGAAGTCCGGACCGCTCCAGATCGGGCAGGCGGACGGCATCGCCTGCCGCACGATGGAGATGTTCGAGGCCTTCGGCTTTGCCGAACGTGTCGTGAAGGAAGCCTATTGGGTCAACGAGACGACCTTCTGGAAACCCGATGAGGCGGATGCCGGCAAGATCATCCGCCACGGCCGCATCCAGGATACAGAGGACGGCCTGTCCGAGTTTCCGCATGTCATCCTCAATCAGGCGCGCGTGCACGATTTTCTCCTCGAGACCATGCGCAATGCGCCCCTCGGCCTCGAGCCGCATTATGAGTTGCGCTTTGTCGATCTCGAGATCGCGGGCGGGGATGGCGACGGCCGCCGGTCCCATCCGGTCGCGGTGAGGCTGGAGCGGGTGGGCTCCGAAGGCCGGGGAACGGTGGAGGTCGTCAAGGCCCGCTACGTGGTCGGTTGCGACGGTGCGCGCAGCGCCGTGCGAAAGGCGCTCGCCCGCAGCCTGACCGGCGACTCGGCCAATCAGGCCTGGGGCGTGATGGATGTCCTCGCGGTCACCGATTTTCCGGATATCCGCCTGAAGAGCGCCATCCACTCCGCCGAGGAAGGCAGCATGCTGATCATCCCGCGCGAGGGCGGCTATCTCGTGCGCTTCTATATCGAGCTCGACAAGCTCGCCGAAAACGAGCGGGTCTCGGCCCGCGCGATCACCGCGGACCGGCTCGTTGCGGCAGCCCGGCGCATCATCAGTCCTTATTCCCTCGATGTGAAGGAGATCGCCTGGTGGTCGGTCTACGAGATCGGCCAGCGGTTATGCGACAAGTTCGACGACGTCCCGGCCGGGGAGGATCGCCGGCCGCGCGTCTTTATCGCCGGGGATGCCTGTCACACCCACAGCCCCAAGGCGGGGCAGGGCATGAACGTCTCGATGGGCGATGCCTTCAATCTCGGCTGGAAGCTGGCGGCCGTCATCCGGGGACAGGCCTCGCCGCGGCTGCTCGACACATATTCGATCGAGCGCCATGCCGTCGCAAAGGAGCTGATCGATTTCGACCGCGAGTTCGCCCGGATGTTCAGCGCCCGTCCCAAAACGGGGGCCGGCAACCAGGATGATGCCGTCAATCCTGCCGAGTTCCAGCGCTATTTCGTCAAGCAGGCGCGGTTCACAGCCGGCACGGCCGTCCGCTACAAGCCCTCGCTGATCTGCGGCGATGGCCGGCACCAGGCTCTGGCAAGCGGCTTTCCGCTCGGCATGCGGCTGCATTCGGCCCCGGTCGTACGGCTGGCGGACGCAAAGCCGGTGGAACTGGGCCATTGTGCGAAGGCGGACGGACGCTGGCGCCTGGTCGCCTTCGCCGATGCGGGCGACCCTTTCGAGGCCGGATCGGAGCTGATGAAGCTCTGCCGTTTCCTCGATGCCGACGAATCGTCGCCCGTCCGGCGCCATACGCCGCCGGGACAGGATGTCGACGCCGTGATCGACGTGCTGGCGGTGCTGCAGCAGAACCATCGCGAGGTCGATATGGCCCGCGTCCCGGCCTTTCTGCGGCCGGCGAAGGGGCGCTACGGTCTATGGGACTATGAAAAGCTGTTCTGTGCCGACACGCGCTCGGGGCAGGACATCTTCGATCTGCGCGGCGTCCGCCGCGAGGCCGGCTGCGTCGTCGTCGTCAGGCCGGACCAATATGTCGCGGAGATCCTGCCGCTCGCAGACGGGGCAGCGCTCTCGGCCTTCTTCGCGTCCTTCATGCTGGTCGCGGGGGAGATCGGACCGGCGAAGTGAAAGAGGAAGACCGGTCCCGCTTGCCGCGGGAGGTTGCTCTGGGCATGGATTGCCGCCGTTGCGGGACGAAGGCGAGGCGGAGATCATAGAATGGCGAGCCAGAATCTCTATTCGATGCCCGGTCATCTGATCAGGCGCGCCCAGCAGATCGCAGTCTCGATCTTCCTCGACGAATGCGCGTCCCTGGACATGACGCCGGTGCAATATGCCGCGCTCGTCACCATCCGCGACAATCCGGGGATCGACGCGACGCGGTTGTCCGCGCTGGTCGCTTTCGATCGCTCCACGCTCGCCAACGTGCTGGAGCGTCTCGAGACGAAACAGCTCATCCTGCGTTCGGGCAATCACAACGACAGGCGCGTCAAGGTTCTGCGGCTCACGCCCGAGGGTGAGGCGGTTCTCGTGCAGGCCGAGCCCTTGGTCGAGCGAGCCCAGATGCGAATCCTGGCCCCGCTGGCGCCCGATGACCGGCAGGCCTTCCTGAGCATATTGGCCAGGCTCGTCGAATCCAACAACGAGGCCTCGCGCGCGCCATTGCGGTTGGTGTCGGCCAGCTAGAGCATGGCCCGAGAAGCGTAAGGCGGTTTTCGGAAGCGTAACGCGGTTTTCGGGAGAGCCGGTGCAAAATCAAAGGCCTGGAGCATTTGTGAGCGAGGTGAACACGGGTTCGCTCCGCCATGATCGAAAGCCTGATGGCCGCGACGGCCGAAATCGACCATGAGCATGAAGCTTGGCTGACAAAGCGCTTTTGTCTTGGACCACCGGCCTGCGGCTATCCTAAAATACCAGAGGAGACTTTCGCGCTCATGAGAATAGGGAGGATTTGACATGCCGACGATCCGTATTGAACCAGTCGAGGATCGTGCCTCCGGCCGCTTCGCCATCGAGATCTACCTGCCGGCCGACGCCGAAAAGCCGCTGGTGACCACGGCACCGCGCTACAAGAGCGCCGCGGCCGCCGAGCAGGATACCATTGCGATCCTGTCGGCCGCCGCGAACAACCCCGCGCCGGAAGAACCGCCCAACAGGCGGTAAACATTGATTGAATCTGCGGTTGATCGTGCAGCTGGCGTCAGGCGACGACCAGCAGCACCCCTGCAGTTGCGACCAATGCTGCGGCGATGGTGATAAGATTCGGAGCGCGTTCGGTTCGAAGGAGGAACGCGGCTATCAGCATCGAAACGAAAACCTCCAGCGACTGGATCGCACCGACGGTCGAGATCGCAGTGTACTGTATCGCATAAAAGTTGGCGATCTGCCCCGCTGCGAAGCATACCGCCGCGACTAAGCTCCAGACATTGCGCGCGATCAGCGCCGTGACGATCGTCCTGCGACGATGTCGGCTGACGAGCGCTGCCAGCATATAGTAACTCATGGCTGCCATGGCTCCGACGAAGGTACCCAACGCTCCGTCCGGAACGAGGTTGAGACCGAATTTACGCGCGACGTAGGCCGAGGCGTAACAGAGACCCGAAGCCGTTCCCCAGACATAGCCCAGCGGTTCGATCTTATCCGCTGCCGGTGCAGAAAACTTTCCGCTGCCCGCGAGATCGACCGCCACCAGAGCGGCTACGCTGATCGCGATCAGCAGAAGGCCGCCGAGCTTGGCCGAGGTCAGGATCTCGCCGAGAAAGACGACGCCGAACAGCACGGAGAAAAAGGGAATGGCGCGCTTGACCGCGGCACCGCGGATCGCGCCGAGATCCCGTACCGACAGGAAATAGAGGCTGCGGGCAAGGGCCGTCGCGAGAAGTCCCGAAAGCGCGAACCATGCGAGACCTGCGAGCGCGCCAGGTCTTCCGACCAGGTTCTCAGAACCCCGCGCCATGCTCAGCCAGAGGACTGCAGAAAGCAGCGCGGTGAAACCCACCGAGAGAATGGCCCCTCCGTCGCCGGGCCCGCTTTTGCGTGCCTTGGCGATCGCGACCCCGCCGAAGGCGAAGGCCAGGACGGACAGAATCGAAAACAGCTCGCCGAGCCGCGCCGCCAGCAATGTCATGGGAGAGGCGACCTTTCCACGCGGTTCGCCATCAGGCGAGCGGGATGAGGAGGGAAACGGGCGGGCGTGGCAAAGAGGGGAAGAGGCATCGATCGTGGCGCTCAGCACGCCGCGAGTTCGGACCGGGCGGATATCTTCCTGGACGCCGGATGCGGGAAGAGGATGTCCCTCGCGCGAAGCTCCGCGAGGGTGCGCACGCCTGTCAACGCCATGGTCCGATCGACTTCGTCCCGCAGTATCGCTAGCGCACGCTCGACCCCGGCCCGCCCCGCTGCCGCAACGCCGTACAGAGTCGCGCGCCCAAGCAGGACGGCATCGGCGCCGAGCGCCACAGCCTTGACGATGTCGGAGCCGCGCCGGATGCCCCCGTCCATGAGCACGACCATCCGACCATCCGTCGCTTGCACCACCTCGGGCAGGGCGTCGATGGAGGCCGGTGCGCCGTCGAGCTGGCGACCGCCGTGGTTGGAGACGATGACGCCGTCGGCGCCGTGCTCGCGGGCGCGCAGGGCATCGGCGCCGGAGAGGATTCCCTTGACGAGCAGCGGCCCGTTCCAGCGCTCCTTCAGCCGTGCGATATCGTCCCAGCAGAACGCGGGATTGCGCTTCGAGCGCGTGAAGTCGGCAAGCTCGGCAGCCGTGGCGCCGGGCGTCAGGAACTCGGCGAGGTTCTCGAAGCGCGGCATCCCTTTGTTCAGCCAGACATTGGCCAGCCAGCCGGGGTGAAGGAGACCGTCGAGCACGACCCGGGGCGTCAGGCGCAACTCATGCGAGAAATTGTTGCGCAGGTCGCGCTCGCGCTTGCCGGCCGTCAGCGTATCGACGGTGACGATCACGGCCTGATACCCGGCGTTGCGCGCGCGTTCGAGCAGCCGGCTTGCGAAGCTGACGTCACCCCAGGGGTAGAGCTGGAACCAGCGCGTGCCTGCGCCGATCGCGGCGACCTGTTCGAGCGCGTTGTTCGATGCCGTCGACAATGCGAAACCGACGCCCGCATCGGCCGCGGCTCGGGCGAGTTCGAGGTCCGCATCCGGCCAGAACAGGCCGTTGAGCCCGGTCGGCCCGATCATGAACGGCCCGAGGAACCGGCTGCCGAACAGCTCGACCGACTGATCGCGCTGCTTGTTGCCGGTCAGCACGCTTGGCGTCAGCCGCCACCGTTCGAAGGCGGCACGATTGTCGCGCAGCGTCGCTTCGTCCTCCGCTCCGCCGTCGAGATAGTCCCAGACCACACGCGGCAGGCGCCGTCGCGCGCGGGCAGCAAGGTCCGCGATATTGATCGCGTTGTCGAGAGGCATGGTCCCTTCCAATCGGATAAGGCGGAAGTCTGCGCAAGGCGGGCCGTCAGGAAAAACGATCGTTCACACCGCACCGTAGCGGCGCCCGAACGTCCGCAGCGCTGCATTGACGACCAGTGCGAGGGTAAACACCGAGATGAGCAGAGCGTACATCTCCGCCGTCCGGAAAGCATTGTAGTCCTGGATGATCAGATACCCCAGGCCGCGATTGGACATCTTCACCTCGGCCAGCAGCGCCCCGATCAGAGCCACGCCGGTGGCGAGCCGCAAGCTGCCGAGCACGGGCACCACGATCGAGGGCAGATAGACCAGCCGGACAAGCTGCGGCAGGGAGGCGTCGAAGCTGCGCACGACCCGGATCAAGATCGGACTGACGCTGCGCATGCCGCCGAAGGTCGCCACGACCACCGGGAAGAAAGCCGAGATCGCCGCCATCGCGATCTTCGGGCCGGTATCGATTCCGAAGAGCACCATGAGGATGGGCAGGAAAACGATCTTGGGTGCGGGGGCGAGCGCACGCACCCACGGATCGAGCACCGCGGCCAGCAGTCGCGAGACGCCCAGGGCGATCCCGCAGAGCACGCCGACGCTCCCGCCTATCAGGATGCCCGTGCCTGCTTCATAGGCGGTGACGCCGAGATGCGCGTAGAAGCCGGCATCCGCAAGCTGCCGCAGCAACGCCGAGCCGATGGCCCAAAGACTCGGCATGGCGCCGGTGAAAACGAGCCCCGATGACGAGATCGCCTGATATGCGGCCAGCAGGCCGGCGAGCGTCAGCATCCGGATCATGGTCACCGTCACGCCGCCGGATCGGGACGGGGCGAACGCAGTCAGACCGGCCGTAGCCATCGCTCCCCCCGCTCGATCAGCAAGAAAAACAGGCTGCTCAGCACAATGACGAAGACGACGGCCGAATACATCGAGGGAATATCGTAGCGGTCGTACATGTCGGCGACGACAAAGCCGAGACCGCCGATGCCCACGAGGAATTCGACCGCGACGATGTTGATCATCGCGTAGATCAGTCCCAGCCGCAAACCGACGAAGATCGTCGGAAGCGCCGCCGGCAGCACGATTTTGGCGAGGCTTTGCAGCGGCGTCATGTGGAGCGACAGCGCGAGATTGTGAAGAACCGGCCTCACCGCGGTGATTCCTTCCCGCGTCTTGATGATGACCGGGATCACCGCCACGACGAACCCCATCACCGCCACGGTCACTAGGCTCCGGCCGAAGAAGATCAGGAACAGCGGATAGAGCAGAATGATCGGGGCGGCGAAGGCCGCCTCGAGCCACGGTTCGTAGGCCTGCCCCAGCAGGCGCCGCCGCGCCAGCACGGCGCCGGCGGGAACGCCGAGCAGCAGCGCCGCCGCGGTGGCCGCGAAGGTGGTCTGAAAGGTCAGCCAGGTCGCGTAGCCCAGCCCCTCGTGCAGCACGAGGGCCGGGATGGCGGCCAGGATCTCGGAGGGCGGCGGCATCACGAACGCCGAAACCCGGCCGCTGCGCGACAGGGCCTCCAGCCCGGCCGCGACGACAACGAGCAACCCGATGCTGCCGATGCTCCCGCCGCGCGTCATGCCAGGAACCGGCCGACATTGGCCGTGAAGGCCTTGGTCTGGTCGGGCGTCAGCGGAGCGGACAACCGCTTGTCCTTGACGGCCTGCGCGACGCTGAGCTCGAGGTTGCCGATCGGGGCCAGCGCCAGCGCCGCCTTCGGATAATTGACGTCCCGCGCCTGCCGGCCGGTGGCGAGATCGATGCGGTTGAGATCGGCATACATCTGCACCGCCTCGTCTCCGGAATAGGCCCATTCGATCGTCTGCTGGATTCCCTTGAGAAGGCGCCGGATGGAATCCGTCCGCTCCGTCAGGAACCTGGTGTTGGTCATGCCGACGCGAACCGTCTGCGAGGCGAGGCCGGGAGCATCGTTGCCGCGGGCGATGATGCGCAGTTGCCCGGCACGTTCCTCGGCCAGGCCGACCGTCGGCGCCGACCAGCCGACATCGATCTGGCCCGACATGACCTGGGTGAGGGTGGCGCCGGGTCCGCCGGCGCCGACCAGCCTGGCCTTGACGCCGGCATGGTCGAGCAGGGTGGCGGCAATGAGCTCGCTCGAGGCGCCCGGGCGCGAGAATGCCACTGTCTTGCCGGCGCAGTCGGCGAGGCTGCGGATCGGGCTGTCCGCGCGCACATACCAGAACAGGTCGCTCGAGCCCGTCATCGCGGCGTTGGTGACGGCGACAGGGGCGCCTTTGACGAAGGCGCTGAGCGCCCCCAGGATGCCGGGCGCCACACCGAAATCGGTGGACCCGGCGATGATGGATTGCTGGATGTCGGCGCCGCCATCCGTCCAGATGATGTCGAATTCGAGCCCGTTATCGGCGAAGATGCCCTTCTGCTGGCCGAATAGGATGAGCGTCGTATCCCAGAAGCCCTTCTGGCTGCTGACGATGCGCATCCTGTCGGCGGCCCTGGCCGGCCGCGACGCGATGAGCGCGGCGCCCGCCCCCTGGAGCACGCTGCGACGCGACGGCGTGAACCATCGTATCGGCAGTCCTGACATACGTTTCTCTCCTCTCGATTCAGCCGGCTCTTCGGCCGCTTCCCCGTGACGCCTCGGCTTCCTTCATGCCGCGGCTCGCCTCCGCGCGGAGGTCGCCCCAGATCTCGGCGACGTAGCGCCCGAAACGCTCGTCGGTGACGCTGTCGGAGCTGCGCGGCCGCGGCAGGTCGATTTCGACGATCCGCAGCACACGCCCCGGCCGATAGGACATCACCACCACCCGATCGCTGAGCTGGACCGCCTCGGTGATGTTGTGGGTGATCAGCAAGGTCGTCTGTTTTAGCTCCTTGTGGATGGCGAGCACCCGGTCGCCGAGCAGCAGCCGCGTCTGCTCGTCGAGCGCGCCGAAGGGCTCGTCCATCAGTAGCACCTTTGGCTGGAAGGCCAGGGTGCGCGCGATCGCCGTCCGCTGCCGCATGCCGCCGGACAGTTCGACGGGGCGGCTGTTCTCGAAGCCGGTCAGGCCGACGAGTTCGATATAATGACGCGCGCGCTCCTCGCGCTCCGCTCGCGGGACCCCCTGGATCTCCAGGGGAAGCGCGACATTGGCCAGCACGGTCCGCCAGGGCAGGGTGGATTCCTCCTGGAAGACGATGCCGATGTCCTTGTGCGTCCCGACATGACGCCGCCCTCCGACGCGCACCTCGCCTTCGTAGTCGGGAAGGAGCCCACCGATGATGCCGAACAGGGTCGACTTGCCGCAGCCGCTCGGCCCGATGATCGAGACGAATTCGCCCATCCGCACATTCAGGCTGATGTCGCTGACCGCCAGCAACCCGCCGGGCGGATCGCCGTAGCGCTTCGAAACGCTGCATATCTCGAGATCATTGGCCAAACGAGTCCTCCCACCTGAAGTCGCGCAAAGCCGCCGGCACCGGCCGGCGGGGATCGGCGCAGTCTCTCTCAAGGCGGCCGCGGAACGGCTTCACGGTTGCGATCCGTCATCTGGCCAGGGCTGTGCGCGACAGCCCGCGAACCGGTGCGTGGGCAACCATCTCCCTGCCGGAGGAACTCCGGGATCGCGCCGGCTCGTTCATCGGCGGCTTTCCTGCAGAAACCGCGCATCGGAAACGCGTTCGAGGCCGAACGGCTCGTCCCGGACGAGCCCGGCCGCGATCAATGCCTGATGGACCCGCCTCGTGCCTGCGGCGGAGATCTCCATCTTCGGCGTCAATATCCCCAGCCTGGCAGTATCCCGGATGGCGCGTTCGGCGAGCTTCTCGTCGGTCTGGAGCTCGCGCGCCGCGACCTTGACCGCGGAAGCGGGATCCCCGGCGATCGCGTCGAGCCCCCGCTGCAGGGCGCGCAGGGCGCCGACGAGTTCCGCCCGATGCCGCTCCGCCCAGCGCAGGTCGACATTGACGCTCGTGAACTGCCAGTCGGGCACGAAATTTGCCAAGGGGCCGAGATTGCTGAAGCCGGCAGCCTCAGCCTCGTAGCTCAGCGGGAACGGCTGAAGGCCGGCGTCGATCTCGCCCGAACGCAATAGCCGCCAGCGCGTCGGCGCGCCGCCCACAGCCTTCACCGTGTAGTCGGAGGGCCGGAGGCCCGCGCTGCGTGTCACTTCAGGCACGAGATGCGTGGTGCCTTCCTCGTTCGACAGCACGCCGATCGTCTTGCCGCGCAGATCCGCGATGGAGCGGATCTCCGGGCGCGCGATCACATAGTGCGGCAGCCGACCGGCGTTCCCGGCGACCATTCGCAAACTGCCGCCCTTGAGCGCGTCGACGATGATGCTCTCGGGCGTCGAGACGGCGATCTGGACGGCGTTCTCACGCAGGGCGCCGTTGATTTTCTCGGCATTGTCGAAGACGTCGATGCGAACGTCGAGCCCCTCGTCCTTGAAGTAGCCTTTCTCCGCTGCCAGCCAGACAGGGAGATAAAATATCGTTCGCGAGACGATCGCGACATGAAGCTGTTTGGTTCCTTCGGCGGCCACCAATGTCGCCGCGACGATTCCCAGCCCGACGAGCAGGCCCAGCAAGATTCTCAATGCTCTCCTCCTGCTCGCCAGTGCCGTTTCCATCTTTTATTAGTTAGAAAACTAAGCGACATTCCGGAGAATGGCAATCGCCTCGCGGCCAAGCTCCCGGTCGAAGCGTCGGTGCCCCTCAGCCCGGACGGGCAGGCGGGCGCCCATGCTGCGGCTTCGCGCTCAATCCCGGCTTCCTGCGGATCGAGCGGCGTATTCTTCACTGGAACCGCCGCAGATGCGGCCTAGCTCCCGGACGGACGGATCATGACAGGCATTTCGACCAACAGGCCGCGGCTGGTCTTCTTCGACAGCTGGGTCGACTCCATAGCCGAGACCATGCTGCGCGACCGCGACGACCTCGAGCTGGTCAAGCTCGACTACGCCACGCCGGAAGCCCGCAACTGGCAGATCATGGCCGGCGCCCACGGCTATCAGGTCCAGGCACGCACCGAGCTGCGCGAACCCTGGTTCGGCGATGCGGCGCTGATCGCGCGCTGTCCGAATCTGCTGGCGATGAGCTCGACCGGCGCGGGCTACGACTATATCGACGTCGATGCCTGCACGGCGGCCGGCGTCCTGGTCTGCAACCAGGGCGGAACCAATACCGAGGCGGTGGCCGAGCACGCGCTGGGGCTGATGCTCGCCCTGTCCAAGCGCATCGGGCTCGCCGACAAGCTGCTGCGCCGGCCGGGCGCTGCAATCGACCGCTATGCCCTGCAAGGCAACGACATCCACGGCAAGACGGTCGGCATCATCGGCATCGGCACGATCGGCCGCCGCTTCGCCGAACTCTGCCACGGGCTGTTCGGCATGACGGTGCTGGCCTGCGATCCCTATCTCGATGCCGACGAGATCGCGCGCCGCCATGGACGCAAGGTCGATCTCGGCGAGCTCCTGCGCAGCAGCGACTACGTCTCCGTTCATTGCCCGCGCTCGAAGGAGACGCTCGACATGCTGGGCGCGGCGGAGTTCGCGCTCATGAAGCCGACCGCCTATTTCATCAACACCGCCCGCGGGGGAATCCATGACGAGGAGGCGCTCGCCGCGGCCTTGCGCGAGAGGCGCATCGCGGGGGCCGGCATCGACGTGTTCCTGAAGGAGCCGCCGCCGCCGGACCATCCGCTGCTGGCTTTCGACAATGTCCTGGCGACGCCGCATACGGGCGGCATCACCGAGGAGGCGCTGCGCCAGATGGCGGTTTCGGCGGCGGAGCAGTGGATCGAACTGTTGAACGGCCGGGCGCCGCCGCGCATCGTCAATCCGGAAGCCTGGCCGGATTTCAGCCGGCGCTTCGCCGCCATCATGGGCTTTGCGCCGGAACGGCCCGCCTATGCCTGAGCCGGCGTCTGCGCCGTCGGGAGAACGGCTCAGACGCCCGCAGGTGAGCCGCCGAGGTCGATCTCCCGGCCGGAGGCCGCCGAATCGAGGATGGCGAGGCAGGCTTCCAGCGTCGCCATGCCCCACTCGCCGGAGTGGAGCGGCGGCACCCCATTGCGCACGGCCGCGTAGAGCTCGTCCACGACCTCCGATCGCGGCACCACCGGGACCGGCAACCGGTCGAGCCAGTTGCGTTCGTCGGCGTAGATGTGGACCCCTTCGGCCGTCGGCCGCAGATCGGCCTTGTCGCATGAGACCACGACGTGTCCGAAATGGTTGTGACCTGCCGGGACGGGAAAGGGACCGGCTCCGCCTGTCGAGATGCCGTAGGCGCGCTTGTTCTTGAGCGCGGCTTCTTCCTCCGGCGTCGCGATCTTGGCGAGCGCTCGGCGCGCCGAGCCATATTGCGACGGGTCCCTCTTCTGGCCGAGCTCGCCGAGCCAGCCCAGCTGCTCGTCGGTGTCGTAGCGGCCGTAGCCGCTGTAGGTCAGCATGGCGCTCGCGCCATCGGAGAAAGTCAGGAACGCCTGGTAGGCGCCCTCGGTCGGGCGCGCCGGATCGAGCCGTGCCGTCACGGCGCGGACGGTGCTGATCCTGCTTCCCGCCAGCAGCCTGACGACGTCCACCTGGTGCGCGGCTTGGCTGAACACCACGCCGCCGCCCTGGCTGGTGTCGAGCTCCTCCGGCCTTCGGGGCCTGTAGAGGAAATCCGTGAAATTCGCCGCCAGGATCATGCGCGGCCGGCCGTATTCACCGGAGCGGATCAGCTCGGTGGCGCGAAGATAGGGAGCGTCGAAGGAGTGGCTGTGTCCCACCAAGAGATGGACTCCGTTCTCGCGGGCGGCCTGGATCATGGCCCGGCAATCGGCCAGGGCAAGGGCCATCGGCTTTTCGACGAGAATGTGCTTTCCGGCGCGCGCGGCCAGCCGCACGTGCTCGACATGGAACTGGTGAGGCGAAGCGATATAGACGACGTCCACGCCGGGATCGGCGCATAGCGCTTCGGGCGTCTCGTAGGAGCGCGCGGCCGAGGCGGGTGTTGAAAAATCGGCTTCGAACTGCCGTCTCGCTTCCTCGCGCGGATCGCTCGCCGCGGTCAGGCGCACCAGCGGATGCTGAGCGAAGGTGGGCAGCATCAACATGAAAGCGCGGCCGAGACCGACCACGCCAAGGCGCAACGGATCACTCATCGCCGTTCCTCAGAGATCGAGCACAAGTTCGTCGGATTTCGCGCGCGAGACGCAGATCATGATGTTGCGCGCGCGTTCCTGCTCGGAAAGAGCCAGATCACGGTGATCGGGTTCGCCGCCGACGAGCCGCGTCTTGCAGGTGCCGCAGGTGCCGCTCTCGCAGGAACTCGGCAATGTCCTGCCCGCGGCGCGGAGCACTTCGAGGATCGTCTTGTCGACCGGGATCTCGTAGCGCTCGCCGCTTTTGGCCAGAACAACGGTGAAGGGCGTGTTGTCCTCCGGGCGAGCCCTGGCGGCGCCGAAATCCTCGAAATGCACCGCAGCCGACGACCAGTGGCCGGTCATGTCGCGCACGGCCTCCATCAGGCCGCGCGGGCCACAGCAGTAGAGATGGGCGCCCTTCGGCTCCTCCAACACGGGCCAGAGGTCATAGGCCTGTTCCGGGTCGCCATTGTCGTGGTGGATGACGACCTTGCCGCGGAATTCCGGGCCGGCAAATTCCTCGCGAAACGCCATCATCGCCGGCGTCCGTGTGAAGTAATAGAGCTTGAACGGCCTGCCCCGCGTCGCCATCAGATGGCGAATCATCGACCGGATCGGCGTGATTCCGATGCCACCGGCGATGAAGATGTAGCTCGACGGACCCTCCTTCAGGGAGAAGTCGTTGCGCGGGGGCGTGATCGGAAGTTCGTCGCCGACCTCGGTGCCCTCGATCAGGCTGATCGACCCGCCGCGCCCGCCATGCTCCTTCTTCACCGCAATGACGTAGCGGTCGAGTTCGTCAGGCCCGTTGCAGAGCGAATATTTGCGGAGCTCGCCATTGGGCACCTGCACGCCCAGATGCGCGCCCGGCGTGAAAGGCGGCAGCGGGCTGCCGTCGACGGTCTGCAGTTCGAACATCACGATGTCGTCCGCGATCGCCCGCTTCTCGACGATTTTGACATTAAAGGTCTGATTTTCCTCGGCCATTTTCACCCTCAGCCTGCTCCCGCTCGACAGGAGCTTGCATCCAGACTAATGTGAGGATTAGATATCTAAGTATTATCCGGCTGGCTAGTCCCGGCCGATGGATGGAGGGAAGCCAATGCTGACGCACGAAGAAAACCAATTGCTATGCCGTGTCGAGGGCGATGCGCCCATGGGCCAGTTGATGCGGCGCCACTGGGTGCCGGCCCTGCTCTCGGAACAACTCGTCGAGAGCGACGGTGCCCCGGTTCGCGTCCGGCTCTTCGGCGAGGATCTCGTCGCCTTCCGCGACACGGACGGGCGCATCGGCGTGCTCGGCGAATACTGCCCGCACCGCAAGGCCTCGCTCTTCTTCGGGCGCAACGAGGAATGCGGCCTGCGCTGCCTCTACCACGGCTGGAAGTTCGACGTGGACGGCAAGGTACTGGAGATGGTCTCCGAGCCGGCCGAGAGCGGTTTCGCCGAAAAGGTGCAGCACAAGGCGTATCCGACCCATGAGGCCGGCGGCTTCATCTGGGTCTATATGGGGCCGAAGGACGAGATGCCGGAGTTCGAGCCGCCGCCTTGGGCGCCGACGCCCGAAGCCAAGGTCTCGATCGTGAAGATCGACCTGCCTTGCAACTGGGCCCAGATCATGGAGGGGCAGATCGACTCCGCTCACTCCTCGAGCCTCCACTCCTCCGACATGAAGCCGGCGCGCGTGACCACGGCCGGGGCGACCGACACGCACTGGACGCGGCCTTCCACCGACAAGAACCCGCGAATCCAGGTCCAGCTCACCAATTACGGTTTCCGCTACGCCGCCCTGCGCCGGCCGATCACGAATGCCCAGACGCATGACTACGTCCGTCTGACCGTCTATGTGGCGCCGTTCACCGCGCTGATTCCGCCGAACTCGTCCTACAACGTCGCGAGCGTGATCGTGCCCAAGGATGACGTCTCGAGTTATTTCCACTTCATCGCCTGGGGCAATGACGACTGCATCGACCAGGAGAGCTGGCGCAAGTTCTGCGTGGCTCAGGTGGGGATCGATCTCGACAAGAACTACAAGCCGGTCCTGCGCACCCGCGCCAATAATTACCTGCAGGATCGTCAGTGGATGAAGCTCGGCAATTTCACGGGCGTCCCGGGCATCCCCAACCAGGACATCATGATGTGGGAGTCCATGGGGCCGATTGCCGACCGCACGAGCGAACGTCTCGGCGCCAGCGACATCGCCATCGTGCAGTTCCGCCGCGTCATGATCGATGCCGCCCGCAAATATGCCGCGGGCGGTCCGCCCATCGGCCTGATCGAACCGCATATCCCGCAGGCCAAGCTGCGCTCCTATCAGGGGATCGTCCCCAAGGGCGAGGATTGGCGCCGGCTCGGCGCGTCGAACGAGGAGATCGCGCTGATCGAGGGAATGGAGCAGGATGAGACGGAAGCCGAGATGGCGGCTGCGGCGCACTCCTGATCCTGAAGCAGTTTGGGAAGGGCGGCCCTCGTGGCCGCCCTTCGACGTGGCGGTGGCTTGTGAGGACCCAAGGATGTTGAAATCTCAACCGGCACCGAGCGGCCGTAGTCTCTATTTCGACGGAGAATGGCATCATCCCAGCTCGGGGCGCTACAATCCGACCTTCAATCCCGGCCTCGATGAAGCGATCGGCGATGTTGCGGAGGCGAACGGCGCCGATGTCGACGCAGCGGTCGCCGCCGCCCGGGAGGCTTTCCGTGTCTGGCGCGATGTCGCGCCGCTGGAGCGCGGGCGCCTTCTCAAGGAGGTTGCGGCCGTGGTGCGCGCCAATGCGCGCGAACTCGCCGCGCTCGATGCGGCGAACTGCGGCAATCCCGTGCGCGAGATGATCGGCGACGCCGCGATCGCCGCCGCCCAGCTCGATTTCTTCGCAGGTCTCGTCACCGAGATGAAGGGCGACACCATTCCGATGGGGCCGGACGCGCTGAATCTCACGGTCCGGCAGCCGCTCGGCGTCGTGGCGCGCATCCTCGCCTTCAATCACCCGTTCATGTTCTGTGCCGGCAAGATCGCGGCCCCGCTCGCGGCCGGCAACGCCGTCATCGTGAAGCCGCCGGAACAGGCGCCGCTGTCATCGCTGCGGCTGGCGGAGCTCGTCCACGGCATCCTGCCGAAGGGCGTGTTCAGCGTCCTGCCGGGCGGGCGCGAGGCGGGCGCCGCACTTGCCGGTCATCCCGGCATCGACAAGGTCGCGATCATCGGCAGCGTGGGTGCGGGGCGCGCGGTCATGCGCGCCGCGAGCGACACGATCAAGCCGGTTCTGCTCGAGCTCGGCGGCAAGAACGCGCTGATCGCCTTTCCGGACGCCGATCCGGAGCGGGTCGCGCAGGCCATCGTCGCAGGCATGAACTTCACCTGGTGCGGGCAGTCCTGCGGCTCGACCAGCCGCGCTTTCGTGCACCGCGCCATCTACGAAGACGTGCTGGCCCGCCTTCCGGCCAAGGCGAGCCACTATGTGCCGGGCCTGCCGACGGACGAAGCGACGACGATGGGCGCCATCATCAGCCGCACGCAGTACGAGCGCGTGCTCGGCTACATCGCATCGGCCAGGGAGGAGGGCGCGCGCCTCGTGACCGGCGGCGGCACGCCGGACGGCCCGGCCCTGAAGAAGGGCTTCTACATCGAACCGACCATCTTCGCCGATGTCGAGCCAGGGATGCGTATCGCCCGCGAGGAGATCTTCGGTCCCGTCCTGGCGATCGCGCCCTGGGACGACGAAGCTGCGATGGTGTCGCAGGTCAACGGCGTCGAATACGGGCTGACCTGCTCGATCTGGACCAACGACCTGCTCAAGGCGCACCGCACCGCGATGGCGGTCGAGGCCGGCTTCGTCTGGATCAACGAGGTCTCGAAGCATTTCCTCGGCGCGCCCTTCGGCGGCTGGAAGCAATCGGGGCTGGGGCGCGAGGAGTGCCTGGGCGAGCTCCTGGCGTTCACGCAGGAGAAGAATGTTCACGTCAGCCTGAAACAGGGCCGCGCCTGAACGGCCCGCGGGATCCCGCCTTTGTGACGACGAGCCGCCGGTCGAGCGTCATGCGCTCGATCGGCTCCTGCCCAAAGCACCGGAGCTTGCTGCCAGACAATCATCAACCGTTCTGGCCGCTGACATCCTGTGCGAGAAGTGCGGATGGCGGCGGCGCCTGAGCAATGAGAAGAACAACCGAGGAAAACCTGATGAGCATTCCGTTGGACGGCATCGACGTGCCGGTGGCATCCCATGATAACGGGATCTGGGGCAGTGACGCCGTCGCCGCCATGCTTCGCAAGCTCGACATACCGTATCTCGCCCTGAATCCGGGTTCGAGCTTCCGCGGGTTGCATGACAGCCTCGTCAACCATCTCGGCAACGAGCAGCCGCAGATGCTGCTGTGCCTGCACGAGGAGCATGCCGTCGCCGTAGCCCATGGCTATGCGAAAGTGGCCGGCCATCCGATGGGCGTGATCCTTCACAGCAATGTCGGGCTCATGCATGGAGCGATGGCGATCTACAATGCGTGGTGCGATCGCGTTCCCATGCTCATCCTCGGCGCGACGGGGCCTTTCGACGCCGCCGAGCGGCGCCCCTGGATCGACTGGCTGCACACCGCCAAGGACCAGGCGGCGCTGATCAGGCCTTACATCAAATGGGACGACCAGCCCGTTTCGGTGCCGGCGACGCTCGAATCGCTGCTGCGCGCCGTCAACCTGACGCGCGCGACCCCCATGGCGCCGACCTATGTCTGCCTCGACGTCTCCATGCAGGAGCGACGCCTGGAGGCCATGCCCGAATTTCCCGATCCGGCGCGCTACAGGGCGCCGTCCACGAGCGTTCCGGCGAGCGATGACATCGCCGCCGCCGCCGCGCTGCTTGCCGGCGCCCGAAACCCGCTCATCCTGCTCGGCCGGCTGTCGCGCGACCCGCGGGACTGGGCGCGCCGTGTCGCGCTCGCGGAGCGGCTCAAGGCGCGGGTGCTCACCGATATCAAGGTGGGCGCGGTCTTCCCGACCGACCATGAGCTCCACGCCGCCAAGCCCGGCCATTTCCTCGACGAGACGGGAGCCCAGCATATTCGCGAGGCGGACGTGATCGCAGCCTTCGACTGGGTCGATCTCGCCGGAACGCTGAAGCAGGGGGGCGGCGCGGCCGGTGCGAAGGTGATCAACGTTGCGCTCGATCACCATCTCCACAATGGCTGGAGCATGGATCATCAGGCGCTGCCGCCCGCCGACCTGTATTTGAGCGGCGACCCGGACCTCACCCTGCATCTCATCGCGGACGAGCTCGGCGTGGGCGCAGGCCCGGAGCCGGACACGCTTCCGGCCCTGCCTGCGCTGAGGCTCGGGAGCGAGGCCGGCGAACTCGACGTGGTCTCGCTTGCCGCGGCGATCGGTGAGGTCCTGCGCGACGAGATCGTCTCCCTGGTGCGGCTGCCGCTGGGCTGGGCCGGCGATTCCTGGCATTTTCGCCACCCGCTCGATTATCTCGGTTCCGACGGCGGCGCCGGTATCGGTTCCGGCCCCGGCATGCTCATTGGCGCAGCGCTTGCGCTCAAGGGCTCCGAGCGGCTTCCGGTCGCCGTGCTCGGCGACGGCGATACGATGATGGGGGTTTCGGCGCTGTGGACGGCCGCTCACTACAAGCTGCCTTTCCTGGCGATCGTTTCGAATAACCGGTCGTTCTACAATGATGAGATCCATCAGGAGCGCGTCGCGCGCACCCGCGACCGGCCTGTCGAAAACAAGTGGATCGGGCAGCGGATCGGAGATCCCGATATCGACATCGCAGCCATTGCGCGGGCGCAAGGACTCGTTGGAATCGGTCCGGTATCGAGTACGGACGAACTCGTGACAGCCGTCCGTGAGGGAGCCGCAGCCGCAAAGGCAGGCGCGTCGGTTTTGATAGATGCGCGGGTGAAGCCAGGCTATAACCCGACCATGGCGGCGGGAATGACCCGCGAAGCCTCTAAAGCGACTGGAGACTAGAGCAATTCCGCAATTCTCCGAATCACGAGATTGCTTCAGATCTTTGTTTTATCGCATTTTCTTCACGCGAACCGGTGTCCACTTCGCTCGAAATGCTCTAGTCGACCTCTTCAGCCGTTGCGCAGTTGCCCCCAAAATTGCGCTGAACCGCGGCGAGATAGCCCAGGAATCTCGCCTTGTCCTCTGGAGCGAAGCCGATCGTCGCGCGATCGATAACGTGTTCCGCGCAGGGGATCAGATTTTTCTTCAACGCATGTCCCTTCGGCGTGAGCCTCACGTTCAGCTTGCGCCTATCCGTACCGTCACGCTCACGGGTCACCAGCCCGGAGCGCTCCATCGCCGCCAAGGCAGAGAGCGTTGTCGGCTCCATCGTGCCGATTCGTTGGGACAGCTCGCGCTGTGTGAGGCCGTCTTCTTGCCAAAGAGCGCGCAAGAAGTACCACATGCCGAGTGTCACGCCGTGCGGTTCGATCTGCGACTGAAGATAACGCTGCATCGCGCGATTAGCCATGCGCAACTGATAGCCGACGCTCGATTGCAAGGGTAGATCGTTAAACTCGACCGCCGGCTCATCGACCCGCGCGTGCTTTCTGCTTGCCATGATTTCCGGATCTCGACTCCGACCTGATCCTCTACTCATGTGTGCGACACCGACTTTCGCGCACCCACGCGGAGCGTCGAGGGTACCGCACAAATGTTTGAGAGGCCAAGCGAGATAATCTTGGACCTGGCTGCCCGACGCTCATACCGTCGATTGCAAGCGGAGCATCTCCATAACGACGACCGCGATAAAGGGAAGGGCCGGCATGCTCGGATTTATCGCAACAGAAAGCAATGCCTCCGTTCCGCGCGCCGCACCATTGTGCGTTTCGAAGCGCGGATCGGGTTTATGAGCGGCAGCCATTCAGAGGACGAAACGGATATGCGGGCATCCGGTGCGAAGCTGCGTCTGGCGGCCGACACGACCGATGAAATCGATTTGGTCATCCAGGACGTCTCCATGCGTTTCAATACGCGTGAAGGCACGGTGACCGCCGTTGACGGAGTGTCCTTCGAGATCAAGCGAGGAGAGTTCGTATCCATCATCGGCCCGTCGGGTTGCGGCAAGTCGACCGTGTTCAACATCCTCGGCGGGCTCGTGCGCGGTTACGACGGCTCTGTCGTTGTCGGAGGCGAACGGATCTCGGGGCCTCATGCGTCGATTGGCATGGTTTTCCAGGAGGAATCGACGTTCCCCTGGCGCACCGTGATCGATAACGTCGCCTTTCCGCTGGAAGTCAAAGGCGTTCCCAAAGCGGAGCGTTATGTGATTGCACGCAAGTTCATCGACATGGTTGGCTTGACCGGGTTCGAACAGCGCTATCCGTCCGAGCTCTCCGGCGGCATGCGGCAGCGCGTGGCCATTGCCCGCACGCTGGTATTCGAGCCCAAGATCCTGCTGATGGACGAGCCTTTCGCGGCCCTGGACGAGCAGACCCGCGTGCTGCTCGGAGACAAGGTTCTCAAGATCCAGCAGGATTTGCGCCAGACGACGCTGCTGATAACTCATAACATCACGGAAGCCGTGCAGCTTTCCGACCGGGTCCTCATCATGACGTTCCGGCCCGGCAAGGTGAAAAGGATCGTAGATATTAATCTGCCGCGCCCGCGCCAGGGTGATGTGGTCGGCAGTGACGCTTTCGGCCGCTATGTGGCGGAGATCTGGAACGATCTGCGTGAGGAGGCATCGCGTGGTATGGCGGAAGCCGAGGATAGTGCGCGGCTGAGGGGAGCCTAAACCGTGCAAATTGTCAGGATACCGCCCATTGCATTCGGGCTGGGCTGCGTCGCGCTCTCCTTCTGCGCCGTCGAGGTCATGCTCGCTGTCGGGGTGCTGAACCAGTTCGTCATCCCCTTCCCCTCTGCCGTTATCAGCTCCTTCGGTCGACTGTTCGCCGAGGAGCAGCTTCTGCACCGGCTGCTGGTTACCGGTGCAGAGGCACTTGCCGCGAGCCTGCTTGTCATCGGCTTCGGCATCGGTGGCGGCATATTGCTTCACAGGCACCGCATCCTGAGGCTGGCCACAGAATCATGGATCGCAGCCGCCGCTGCTGCACCGATCGTACTCGCTTATCCGCTCTTTCTCGTCATATTTGGTCGCAGCTCGGCAACGATTGTCGCGATGGGATTCGTTGCTGGGCTCGCTCCGGCCTTGTTGAAGACGCTTGAAGGGTTCCAGGGCGTCAGGAAAACGCTGCTGAATGTGGGCCACAGCTACAATCTGAGCCCGACGCAGATGTTCTGGAAAATTCAGTTTCCTGCGGCGATTCCTACGATCTTTACCGGTATTCGCCTCGGCTTGATTTTCACACTGATAAACCTCATTGGCGTTGAATTCCTGATCAACTTTGGCGGCCTCGGTCAGCTCATCAATGATCTTGCTGAACGGTATGATCTTCCTGGCGTTTTTGCCACTATCATCTTTGTGATCCTGGTGAGCGTCGCCCTTTTCTCGGCGTTGGAGCGGATCGAACGCTGGCTTCGTCCTGCACGGTAACGTGCCTCGTGATCATGGACATGATGTATTAGCTTCTTCTCGACAAGGCTCGCCAGCGACATAATTGGCGTCTTGCATTTCCAGAGGAGGCGAAGATCAATCTCCGACAGCTTCAATATTTCGTGCGGATCGCAGAGGTCGGAAACATCACGCGCGCTGCCGAGCAACTCAATGTCGCCCAGCCTGCCCTTGGCCTGCAAATTCGACAGCTGGAGCAAGAACTTCACGCCGATTTGCTGCTGCGCCATTCTCGTGGCGTGGAACTCACCGAGGCCGGCAAGCTCCTGTTGGAGCGCGCTCGCCGACTGCTTCAGGACGTAGAAGAGATCAAGCGAGAGTTTCGCGGCGTGTCGGGTCATGAGCAGGAGATGCTCATATTGGGGCTGACCCCCAGCATCATGCTACAGATCGGCCCGGACATGTTGCTCGACGCCAAGCAGACCATGCCGAACGTGTCGCTCAGCCTCGTGGAAGAGCTCAGCTACGGCCTTGCGATGTCCCTCGAACGCGGCGAGCTCAATTATGCATTCGCCTATGGAACTGACGAGCCGCGTCCAGGCGTTGAGCGCAAGGCCATTCTGATTGAGGAATTGCTTTTCGTACGTCCGGCAGTTGACACGCCTCTACCGGAGTCGCTGACGCTGGCCGAAGCGCTGACGCATGATCTGGTCCAAGCTGGTGAACGTGACATGGTCCAGCGCCTTTTGAAAAGTGCCGCCGAGAAATATACGCTAAATCTGCGGATCGTCTATGAGGCGCAGTCCATTCCTGCGATGCGCACCTTGGTAGTACGGGGAGCTGCTTCGAGCTTCATGCCCTACGGAACTGCGGTGGAGGAAATTCGGGCCGGTAAAATTGCGGTTCAACGCATTTCAGATACCCCTTTGACCCGTACCCTTTATCTGCTGAAACCGTCCCACGCGCCGGTGTCCCGCCACCAGGATGCGATCGACAGCTTTCTCGACACGATCGTCAAACGTCTGCTTGAGTCGCTCGGGCCGCTCGCGCGGCGTGTCGGGGCCTCAGCGCCAAACAGGTAATATCTCACTGGCATCTCGGATAAGTCTTTGTCGTGGGCGTCCGCAGGCAGCATGATCCTTCAAAATGAGCGCGACCGGTCGTGTCGCTCGGGAGGCATCATTGTCGAAACTTCGTCTTTCAATCGCTATTGGTGACTACGACCGCAACAGGCCGTTGCTAGACGGTGAGGTCCAAATCGATGGTGTCGATCCGGTCTTCATGAAGCTCGTGCCGGAGGAGATATTTTTTCGGGCTTTCAGGCATGCCGAATTCGATGTGTGCGAAGCGTCGCTCTCAAGTTTCACAATCAAAACAGCGCAAGGCACAAACCCCTATATCGGCGTACCGGCCTTTGTGTCGCGGGCCTTTCGGCATACCGGTATCTTCATCCGGAACGACCGCGGCATCGAGCGCCCGGAGGATCTTAAGGGCAAGCGCATCGGCTGCGGAGAATATCAGCTTACCGCAAATGTCTGGATCCGCTCGCTGCTGGAGGACGATTACGGTATCGGATTGTCCGACATCACGTGGGTCCGTGGGGGCGTGGAGCAGACTGGACGAACAGAGAAGATCAGTCTCGACCTGCCTTCCGAGATCAAGGTAGTGCCGGCACCACCGGACAAGACCGTCAATCAGATGCTCGTCGATGGTGATGTCGATGGCTTCATCGGTCCTCGTTCTCCTTCTTCCTTCGACGCAAGGCATCCGAACGTCGTGCGGCTCTTCTCCGATCCCACCTCAGCGGCGGCGGACTATTACCGGCGCACGAAGGTGTTTCCGATCATGCACATGATCGGTGCGCGTCGCACGATCGTGGACCGGCATCCGTGGCTGCCGGCCGCGCTGCTCAAAGCGTTCGAGCAATCAAAGCGGGTGGCGCTTGGCCGGCTGAATGACACGTCAGCGACCAAGATCACGCTACCCTTCGTGGAGGAACAGCTCCAGGCGGCCAGAAGCCTGATGGGCGAGGACTTCTGGTCCTATGGCGTGGACCCTAACCGGCATGTGCTCGATATGTTTCTGAAGACGCATCATTCCCAGGGCCTGTCGTCCCATCGGCTATCGGTCGATGACCTGTTTCATTCTACGACGCTGGAGGCCTTCAAGATCTGACGTCTGTCCGAACTGGCGCTCTTCAACCGTCAGCAGCGGAAAATCCAAAAACAGAGGAGGGAGGAACAAATGACTCTATTGCAGCGGATTTTGATGGCTGCCGGCTTGGTCGCGCTGGCGGCTTCGAACGCGGGCTCGGCCCAAGCACAGGAACAACTGAAGCTGGCCGTCGGCCAACGCGGCAACTGGGACACGTCGGTATCGGAGATCGGCAGCCGGCTCGGCATCTTCAAGAAGCACAATCTGGAGCTGCAGCTTCTCTATACGCAGGGCGGCGGCGAAACGCAGCAGGCGGTCCTTTCGAACAGCGTCGACATTGGGATTGCAGGCGGCATCATGGGTGCGCTGTCGGCCTTCTCAAAGGGGGCTCCGATCCGCATCATCGGCGCCGAAACCACTGGCGGCCAGGATCTGTACTGGTATGTGAAGGCGGATTCGCCGATCAAGACCCTCAAGGATTTCGACGGCAAGACGGTGGCTTATTCGACCAACGGCTCGTCGACCCACGGCGTCGTCAACGCATTCGTTCAGGAAAACGGCCTCAAGCCTCGGTTGACGGCGACGGGAGGTCCCGCCCCGACACTCACGCAGGTGATGTCGGGTCAGATCGATGTGGGCTGGTCGGCTCCCCCCTTTGGTCTCGAACAGCTCAACAAGGGCGAGATTCGTGTCATTGCTACAGGCAACGATACCAAAGCGTTCAAGAGCCAGACGGTTCGTCTCCTGATTACGAACACCGCGGTTCTACAGAACAAGAAAGATCAGATTGACCGCTTCATGAAAGCCTACCGCGAGACAGTCGAGGCGATGTACTCCGGCGATGAGGCGCTCAAAGTTTATGCTGAATTCGTCGGCGTGCCACTGGAAATCGCAAAACGCACGCGCGACGAATTCTTCCCGAAGGAAGCGCTGAATCCTGACCGCATCTTCGGATTGGAAACCATTGTAAACGATGCGGTCACCCTGAAGTATACTGCGCAGCCTTTGACTCAGGCTCAGCTCGACACGCTCATTCAGATTCCGCCGCGTCGGTGATCCCGACGCCAGCCCGGAGAGTTAAATCATGCAGCGGCTCGCAGCACTGGGAGCGACACAGCTGACTCGGGTCGGCGGATCGGACGAGGCCCGGTCCGTTCTCCTGACACGCCTGACGATCCTGACGACGGTCCTGGTCGCCTGGGAGCTTCTCGCCCGTTCAGGGCTGCTCTATCGGGACGTCGTGCCGCCCCTGCCATTGATCGCGAGGGAATTCGTCCTGCTTTTCGTCGACCCCTCCTTTTACTGGAATCTTGGCGTCACCGTTGGCGAGGTTCTGCTGGCGGTGGCGGTAGGCGGGGGAGCCGGCATTGCTGTGGGCGTCGTGCTCGGGCGCAACCGCTATCTCGGCAGCGCCTTCGAGCCGCTGCTCCATTATCTCGGTCCGACGCCGAAGATCATCTTCTTTCCGATCATGATCATGTGGTTCGGCGTCGGTCCTGGCTCCAAGATCGCGATGGGCGCGCTTTCCTGCTTTTTCCCCGTCTCGGTTAGCGTTGCGAGTTCCATGCGCGAAGTCGATCAGGTGCTGATCCGGGTCGGGCTCAGCTTCCGGCTGAGCGCGTCCCAGATGTTCACCAAGATCTATCTTCCTGCGATGCGGATTCCGGTCATCAACGGCATCCGCATCGGCCTAGGCGTCGCGGTTGTCGGCACTTTGCTGGCAGAGACCAAGCTCGCCAACCAAGGCCTGGGCTATGCCGTCATCCAAACCTACGCGACCTTCAACATGCCGCGCATGTACGCACTGCTGCTGATCGTTTTTCTTCTGGCCATTGCGGTGAACACCGCCCTTGGACGCTACACGGAGGTCCGGATGGCAAAGAAGGCATCCGATGGCTGAGCCTGTTCGGGCCGAGCGGACGCGCCAAGCGTCCGTCCCCGCCTTGGCGGCCTATTTGGTCGCGGTGCTTCCACCCCTGTTCTGGTCGGGAAATTTCTTGGTCGCGCGGCTGATGCGCGGCGAGATCCCGCCAATCCAGATGTCGTTCTGGCGCTGGCTGCTGGCGCTTGCAATCCTGCTGCCGTTCATCGTGGCGCCGGTGCGGCGGGACTGGTCGCGCATCCGTTCCCAGCTCGCCTTCTTGGCGTTGCTGGGGGCGATCGGTGTGACGGCCTTCAATTGTTTCGTCTATGTTGCGCTCCATTACACCACGGTGGTCAATGCCGCGCTCGTCAATTCGTTGCTGCCGGTCGTAACCATTGCAATCGCGCGGGTACTGCTCGGCCAGCTCGTCACCCCTCGGCGCGCGCTCGGCATCCTGATGTCGCTGGCAGGCGCCGCCCTGGTGATCGCCAGGGGCGACCCATCTGCGCTCGCCCGGCTGACGATCGGTCGCGGCGAAGTCCTGGTCTTCGCCGGCATGAGCTTCTGGGCGCTCTATACCGTGCTCATCAGGTGGCGGCCGCCCGGCCTCAAACCGCTGTCTCTTCTAGGAAGCACGACGGCCTTCGGAGTCCTTTTCCATCTTCCTTTCATGCTCTTCGAGGTAAACACGGTCGGCGCGTTCGTGCCGACGTCGAGCACCCTGCCCGCTCTAATCTACTTCGCCATTTTCCCCTCTATCCTGGCCTATATTTTCTGGAACCGCTCGGTGGCCGTGCTCGGCCCGGCAACGACGGGAATGTTCATGCATTTCCTTCCGCTCTTCAGCGCAGGGCTCGCATCGGTCTTCCTTGGGGAAACGTTGGCTTGGTATCATCCCGTGGCTTTCGTTGTCATCGTCGCGGGTGTCACCCTGGTCACGACGCAGGCATCCCCCCTCGGGGGAACGGCAACGAGCGGAGATCGGAAGTAGGTCATGAGCACGAAGATTTATAGCAGCCCTTCGGCTGCGCTTGAGGGGCTGCTGTTCGACGGGATGACGATCATGTCGGGCGGCTTCGGCCTGTCGGGCAATCCCGAGAGCCTGATCCCCGAGATTCGCGCCTCGGGTGTGAAGAACCTGACGGTGATCTCGAACAACGCGGGCGCGGACGGCTTCGGCCTGTGGATGCTGCTGGAGAGCCGGCAGATCAAGAAGATGATCGCGTCCTATGTCGGCGAGAACAAGCTGTTCGAGCAGCAATACCTGGCCGGCGAGCTGGAGCTGGAACTGAACCCGCAGGGCACGCTGGCCGAGCGCATCCGCGCCGGCGGTGCCGGCATCCCGGCCTTCTATACCAGGACCGGCGTCGGCACCGTGGTCGCCGAGGGCAAGCCGGTCGAGGAATTCGATGGCGCGCTCTATGTCCGCGAGACCTGGCTGCGCGCCGATGTCGCCATCGTCAAGGCCTGGAAGGCCGATACCGCCGGCAACCTCGTCTATCGGAAGACAGCGCGGAACTTCAATCCGAACATGGCGACCGCCGGCAAGGTCACCGTCGCCGAGGTCGAGCAGATCGTGCCTGTGGGCTCGCTCGATCCCGAGGCGATCCATACGCCCGGCATCTATGTCGACCGCGTCATCAAGAGCACGATCAACGAGAAGCGCATCGAGAAGCTGACCGAGCGCAAGAGGGAGGCAGCCTGATGGCCTGGACTCGCGAGGAGGTCGCCGCGCGCGCGGCCAAGGAGCTGAAGGACGGCTTCTACGTCAATCTCGGCATCGGCATCCCGACGCTGGTGGCGAACTATATCCCGGACGGCGTCGACGTCACCTTGCAGTCCGAGAACGGCCTGCTCGGCATCGGCCCCTTCCCCTATGAAGGCGAGGCCGATCCGGACCTGATCAACGCCGGCAAGCAGACCATCACGATCCTGCCGAGCTCGAGTTTCTTCTCGTCGGCTGACAGTTTCGCGATGATCCGCGGCGGTCATATCGACCTGACCATCCTCGGCGCCATGGAAGTGGCAGCCAACGGCGACATCGCCAACTGGACCATCCCCGGCAAGATGGTGAAGGGCATGGGCGGCGCGATGGACCTCGTCGCTGGCGTCAAGAAGGTCATCGTCGTGATGGATCATGCCAACAAGGCCGGCGAATCCAAGGTGCTGGAGCGCTGCTCGCTGCCGCTGACCGGCGCGGGCGTCGTCGACATGATCATCACCGATCTCTGCGTGATGACCTGCGACAAGGCCAATGGCGGGGGGCTGACTTTGATCGAGCTCGCCCCCGGCGTCACGCTCGAGGAGGTCAAGGCCAAGACCCAGGCCGCCTTCGCCGTCGCTCCCAGCCTCGCAAAGGCCGCGTGAGCGGGCTCCTCCGCGCAAGGCCGGCAACGACCTCAGCCATGCTGGCCGCGTTCTCGGATGCGGCCACGCTGCGTCATGCCCTCGCCTTCGAGGCGGAGTTGGCGCGCGCCGAGGCGGCCGAGGGCCTGATCAGCACGGAAGCGGCCGAAGCGATCGCCGCGCTCTGCGCCTCGATCGAGATCGACCCCGCCGAACTGGCGGAGGAAGCGGCGCTCGCCGGCACGTTGGCGATCCCGCTGGTGACGCGGTTGCGTGCCGCCCTGAGCGGCGAGGCGGCCAAGGCCCTGCACAAGGGCGTGACCAGCCAGGACGTCGCCGACACCATTCTGGCCTGCCAGATCCGCGCCGCGAGCGGCGTGCTCGGCAATGACCTGAACCGTGTCACGACGGCGCTCGCCACCCTCGCCCGGCGCCATGCCGCGACACCGGCCATCGGCCGGACCCTGCTGCAGGACGCGCTCCCGATCGGCTTCGGCCTGCGCATCGCGCATTGGCAGGCCGGCATCGCGGAATCCGCAATCCGCCTGCGCCATGAAATCGAGGCAGGTGCCGTCCTGCAATTCGGTGGCGCGGCCGGTTCTCGCGCCGGCCTCGGCGGCAAGGCGGCAGCCGTTTCCGCTCGCCTTGCGAGCGCGCTCTGCCTGCCCGATGCGGCGCCCTGGCACACCCGCCGCGGCGGCATCGCCGGCATCGCGGCGGCGCTCGCCATCGCCATCGGCGCGCTCGGCAAGATGGCGCGCGACGTCTCGCTGCTGGCGCAGAACGGAATCGCCGAGGCCCGCGAGCCCGCGATCCCCGGCCGCGGCGGCTCCTCCGCCATGGCCCATAAGCGCAACCCGACCGGCTGCCAGGTCGCGCTCTCGGCCAGCCTGCGCGCTCCCGGCCTCGCCGCCGGCATCCTCGCCGGGCTCCCGGCCGAGCAGGAGCGCGGCCTCGGCGGCTGGCAGGCGGAAGGCCCCGCGCTGGCCGATCTCTTCCTGCTCGCGGCCGGCGCGGCCGAGGCCATGGCGGCGGTCGCCGAAGGGCTGGAGATCGACGAGACCGCCATCGCGCGCAATCTCGCGGCGGCCGGGCTCGGCGACGACATCGGCGAGAGCGCGGCCCTGGTCGCCGCGTTGATCGCCCGGGACGATTGAGGAACGCACGATGCCCTTCGCAGCGAGCAATGGCGCCCGCATCTACTGGAAGCTGGACTTCGCTCGAAATGCTCTAGCTTACGTGTTCTGGCCCCCCTCCTTTCCGAACTTGAAATCCGCCCTGCCCAGCACGTCGTCGTTATGTTCTCCAGGCGTGGGAGGGGCCTTCATGGCAGAGATCGGGCGGGCGCCGTCAACCAGGATCGGGCAATGGATCGCCGGAACGGCGCCACGTTCCCGGTGATGCAAGGTAGTGGCCGATCGCAGAGCCTCTATCTGCGGGTCGACGAGGACGTCGGACAGGCTCAGTACAGGGGCGAACGGCACATCCGTGGCGCCGAGAATATCGCTCCATTGCCCCCGCGGCCTGACGGCGAACCGCAAGGCGAGTTCGCGCTGAAGCTCGACGTAGTTCCGCACGCGATCGAGATGCCGGTCGAAACGCGCATCCGCCGCCAGCTCCGGCGCCCCGATCGCTGTAACGAGGCCTTCCCAGAACTTCTCGCGCGTCGAGAGATGGATCGCCAGTGCCAGGCCGTCGGCACAACGGAAGACGAACGATTGGGAGACCGCCACCCTCGAGAAGCGATCGGGCTGCCGGCCGGAGGCCGCCGCATTGGCATAGGCGTCCGGAATGAAGGCCATGGAGGCCTCGATCATGTTGACCTCGAGGCGACGCCCCGCGCCCGTGCGGCCACGTTCAATCAACGCTGCCAGGATCGCGTAGCACGCATACATCCCCGTGACGTTGTCGGAGATCGTCGGGCCGAAGGCGAGAGGCTCGTCCGGATCGATCATGAGGCCGGCGATCCCGCTCAGTGCCTGAGCGATGCCGTCGAAAGCCGGTCGCCGGCGATAGGGCCCGGTATCGCCGAAGCCCGTGATCGAGCATTGGACGAGGCGCGGGTTGCGGCGCCTCAGCTCGTCCGGTGCCAGCCCGACCTTGGCGAGCACGCCTGGCCGGTAATTGTCCAGAAGCACGTCGGCGGTCTCCACCAGCGCGAGCAGGGCGGCGCGATCGTGATCCTGCGCCAGATCGAGGATGACGCTCCGCTTATTGCGGTTATAGGCGAGGAAGGTCGGACCGTAGTCGCTTCCGTCCGTGCGGCGAAACGGATCTCCGCCGGGCGGCTCGACCTTGATGACATCGGCGCCGAGATCGCCCAGCATCTGACCGGCGAGCGGCCCCGTGATGACGGTCCCGAGATCGACGACCCGAACACCGTCCAGCATGCCTGGCATCGCCGTCCCCCGATCTGCTGCCGAAAGCCATCCGCTCATGCAAGGCTCCTGAAAATCTCACGGGCCAGCGCCACACGCATCACCTCGGTGGCGCCCTCGGTGATCATGAAGCTGCGTGCGTCCCGCCACATTTTTTGAACGGGCAAATCGAGGCTCAGGCCGGACCCGCCGTGGATTTGCAGGCACCGGTCGGCGGCCTTGAAACCGAGTTCCGTGCAGCTGACCTTGACCATGTAGCTTTCGTGCCGCTCCAGCGTGCCCTGGTCCGCCTTCCACGCCGTCCGGTAGGCGTTGAGCTGCCCGAGCGCGTGCTCGGTGAACATGTCGGCGATCATGAACTGGATCGCCTGCCGGTCGCTCAGCGGGGATCCGAAGGTCACGCGGTCGCGTGCATAGCGGGTCGCCATCTCGAGACAGCGCTGCGCCACGCCCAGCCCGCGCGCCGCCTGATACAGGCGGCCCGAGGTCAGCCAGCTCTGGCTGAGGCGCATTCCATCGCCTTCCTTCCCGATCAGATTCTCCGCGGGAATGCGGACATTTTCCAGAACGAGTTCGCAGGTCACGTCGCCCATCATCGTCCCCGACCGGCGCGCGATCGAGACGCCCGGCGTGTCCATGTCGACGAGGAACATGCTCAGGCCGCGCGTGCCGAGGCCGGGCTCCGTCGCGGCCACGAGCTGGAGGAAGTCGGCGCGCTCCGCATGCGAGATGAAGCGCTTCGTGCCGTTGATGACGTAGCCGTCGCCCTGCCGCTCGGCGCGCGTGCGGATCATGCCGGGATCGGCCCCAGCATCCGGTTCCGTCTGCGCGAAGGCGGTGCGCTTCTCGCCCCGCAGCACGGGGTCGAGATAGCGCGCCCGCTGAGCCGCATCGAGCCTGAACAGGACCGCGCGGACCTCCGGCCCGAATATGCCGGGCCCCCGTGGCGGCAGGGCGATCGTTCGGGCGAGCTCCTGCCAGACGACGGTCATGCCAAGCAGGCCGAGCCCCATGCCGCCATGCTCCTCCGGCACGTCGAGCAGCCAGAGCCCGAGCTCCCGCGCTCTCGCTTCAAGGTGCAGGCGGATCTCCGGCTTGAGATCGGGACCGTCCATCGCCTCCATCTCGATCGGAATGAGCTCGCGATCGACGAAGCGACGCACCATCTCCTGGAGCTGCCGCAATTCTTCCGGCAATGCGAAATCCATGAGCTTCCCCCGGGGTCGGAGCGGCGGCGGCGTCAAGCTGCTAATCAAGCTTCGATCCGGTCTGTTCGATGATCTGCCGGTACTTGCTCGTCTCGGCCTTGACGAAGGCGGCGAAGTCCGCGGCCGTTCCGGGGAAGATGTCCGCCCCCGTCTCGTCGATCCGCGCCTTGACCTCGGGGGCCGCCAGCGTCCGCCTGATCTCGTCATGCAGGCGGGCGAGGGTGGAAGCGGGTGTCCTCGCCGGAGCGACCAGGCCGTACCAGGTGACCACCTCGTAATCCGGGAAACCCTGTTCGGCGACGGTCGGCAGATCGGGCAGCCGCGGCAGTCGGGTGGCGCTGGTCACGGCGATCGGCCTGACCTTTCCACTCGCGATGAAGCCGTCCGCAACGGAAACGCCCACGAGCATCATGCTGACTTGGCCGCCGACCACGTCCTGAAGCGCGGGCGCGATGCCGCGATAGGGCACGATCCGGACATCGATCCCCGCCTTCATGCGCAGCCACTCGAAGGCGAGTTGATGCGGGCTTCCGCCGCCGAGCGATGCGAACGTCAGCGAGCCCGGATCGCGCTTGGCCGCGTCGATGACCTCCGCCAATGTCCGGAACGGTACTTTCTCGGTGTTGACGATCAGGACGAGCGGCACCCTGATCAAGCCGCTCACGAATGCGAAGTCGTGTTCGGAATCATAAGGCAGCGGGCGGCCGTAGCCGGGATTGATGGCGTGGGAATCGGTAATGATTCCCAGCGTCTGCCCGTCCGGCCGGGCGACCTTGACGGCGCTCGTACCGATCAGTGTGGCAGCGCCCGGCTTGTTCTCGACGATGAAGCGTTGGGGCAGGCGCCGGCCAAGGTCGTCCGCCAGGATCCGGGCGATCGTATCGACACCGCCCCCTGCCGGATACGGCACGACGAGCGTCACCGGTCCCGTGGGCCAGTCCTGAGCTCGGGCAGGACCGGCGATCACTGCGGCAAGCATCGCAAGCAGGAGTGTAAGGTGCTTCATTGGGTGTCCTCCTGAACGGCGCCCCTTTGGCGGCGCGCCTTTTCGTTGCAGCGCTATCGGCAGGGCGATCGCCATGCCCTCGACATTGGCGGGCTTCCCCGATCGTGGAAATCTCCCCCGACGTCTTGTTCTGCCGAGCCTCTCCCGCGAGCCGATGCCCAATTCGCGCGAAAGGCCCTAGCTCGGCTTATAGGCGACGTCTTCCTCGATCTTCCGCCACAGCCGGTTCGCGATCGGGTTGGCTTCTTCCTCCCCGATCTGAGCGACGAGTCCGGCCGACCGGGACACGACCGCGACCCCCCGCATCAGCGAGGCCGGAAAGCCGAGATCCATCAGCACGGCCGCAATGGCTCCGGTCGCATTGATCGTGAGGTGCCGGCCGGAAGCCGCATCCAGCTCGCGCGACAGAAGCTGGATCGCGGCGATATGCGCACCCGCGACGGCGCCTTCCTGGGCAATGGCGAAGAGACGCAGCGAGCGGGGATCGTCAGGCTTGTGGAGATGATGCCCGAAGCCCGGGATACCCTTCTTCGCGTGCCGGTGTTCGCGAACGATCTCGCGCGCGGCTTCCTCTCCGACAGGCGCCGAAACGATCCGCGCCAGGAGGGACGCCGTCTCCTGCATCGTGCCGGCGAACTGTCCGCCGACGCCGAGCAGCCCTGCGGCGATCGCACCCTGCAGCGAATCCGGCGCCGCCAGATAGATCATCCGGGTCGCGATCGCCTGCGGCGTCATGCCGTGCTCCATCAATGCGACGAGCACGGCGTCGAGCACCCGGACGCCGCCCGGATCGAGCCGTCGCCCCACGACGAGGAGGAAGAAGGCTTCGGCGAAGGACATCGTCCCCATGATGTCCTTGGAGAGGTCGTGCCCGCGCAGGACGACCTTGTCGCTCGTCGCCTGGCAGAGGCCGGTGGTCATCGGCTGGGTCATCGCTGCGCTCCGGGTGGCGGGGCATGGTCGGACGGGAGGGAGGCCGTGCCTGCGCCCGGCGGCAGGCGCAGCATCACGGCGGCCGTTCCGTCCTGCAGGACGACGCCGTCGTGCCTGGCGAGACGTAGCGTTCGCTCCACGATGTAGCGGGCCCGGTCGCTCGTTATCCGCTTGCGCAGGATCTCGATCTCGACATGGACCGTGTCGCCGATGAACATCGGCGTGCGGAAGCGCCAGTCCGTCAGCCCGATCGCGCCGATCATCGGATCCGCGAAAGCCATCGCCTGGGCTTGCAATCCCATCGCCAGAGAAAGGCCCAGGCTCGCATGCATCAGGCGTCTGCCGGCGGCCGTCCTGCGCGCATATTCCTCGTCGGCGTGGATCGCGTGCCAGTCGCCGACGAGCATCATGAAGAGAGCGTGATCGGTTTCGGTCGGTGTCCGGCCGGCCGAGGTGAAGCGCTGGCCCGCCTCGATCTCGTCATAGCGAAGCCCTGCCATCAGGCTGTCCCCGGGAAGGCGCCGCGAGCAACCGATCCATCGGGCGTTAAGGTCCGGGCGCGTAGCGCCTTCTTGTCGACCTTGCCGTTGAAGAGCCGGGGAAGGTCGGTCGTGAACTCGATGAAACGGGGTTTCTTGTAGCTCGCGATCAGGCTCCGGCAGTGATCGATCAGGGCGGCCGGCGTCGGCTCGGCCCCGTCTCGCGGAACGATCCAGGCCTTGACGCTCTCCCCCCATTCCGGATCCGGCACGCCGGTAACGGCGACCTCGCGAACGGCGGGATGCGACATCAGCGCATCTTCGACCTCCCGGCTGTAGATGTTCTCGCCGCCGGAAATGATCATGTCCTTGGCGCGGTCGGCGATGAAAAGGAAGCCGTCCCGGTCGAGGAAGCCGATGTCTCCCGTGCGGAACCAGCCGTCCCGGACGGCCGCGAGCGTCAGCGCGTTGCCGTTCCAGTACCCGCTCATCAGCCCTTCCGATCTGACCGCGACCTCGCCGAGTTCGCCGGGGCCGCATCCGGTGCCGTCCGGCCTGACGATGCGGGCGCTGACGCCGAAACAGGGCTGGCCGGCGGAGCTGAGCCGCTGCACCTCGTCCGGGGTGCCGTCCGGCCGGTGCTGGAAGGGCTTGAGGATGCTGACCGTGATGCACTCGGTCATCCCATAGATCTGGAGGAAGATCGGTCCGAACGCCTCCATCGCCCGCCGCAGCAGAGGGACAGCCATCGGCGCCGAGGCGTAATGGATCACTCTCAGTCGCGAATACGCGGTGGCGTCGAGATCCGGATGATCGAGGAGCCGGGCGACCATCGTGGGGGCAAGATGGGCGGCAGTGACACCGTCCTGCGCGAAGGAATGCAGGATCGCCGCGGGATCGAACGATCGGTGCAGAACGGTGGTTGCGCCGGCGAGCCAGAACGCCATCTGCTCGATCTTCCCGCCGATATGGAAGAGCGGCATGACGATGAGCATGCGGTCGTCCGTGCGCGCCTCTCCCTCCCAGGCGATCACGGAGGCTGCCGCGAGGAGCGCGCGATGGCTTATCATCACGCCCTTGGGGCGGCCGGTCGTCCCGCTCGTATAGATGAGGCTCTCGATGTCCTCCGGAGCCACCTCCACCCCCGGACGCGACGTGTCCTCGGAGCCGATCATCTCCTCGTAGGAGCGCGCCCAGTCGGGTGCGGAATCGAGTGCGACCAGCCATCTGATGCCGGGCGCATGCCTCAGGAGCGCCGCCTTTGCCTCGGAAGGTCCGTCGAAGATCAGGATCTGCGGCTCGCAGTCGGCGATGATCCCGGTGAGCTCCGGGACGGCGAGGCGCCAGTTGAGATTGACGGTGATCATCCCGGCCGCACCGACGCCGGCGAAGATCTCGAAATACTCCGGTCGGTTCTCCGCCAGGACCGCCACGCGTGCCTGCCGGGAGAGGCCGAGTCGAAGGAGCGCGTTGCCGAGCGCGAAGGAGCGCTCGGCGAAGCGCTCATGCGTGAGCGTCCGTCCCTCGAAGACGAAGGCCGCCTCCGAGCGTCGCAGCCGGGCGTTTCTTTCGACGACGTCGGCAAGAACCATGCCTCTCAAGGATGCCTCCGTCCTTCGACCCGCCCGTTCCGAATCATCTCGTCGTCATGCTGCCGAGCAGCGGGCAGCCGCCTTCGGCCATGGGCCTGAAGGCGGCATCGCCCGGCACCGTGCTGACGAGGTCGTAATAGTCCCAGGGCCGCTTGGAATCGGCCGGGCGCTTCACCCTGAAGACGTAGTTCTCGTGAATCTTGCGCCCGTCGGCCCGGACCATCCCGGTTCCGAACGCATCGTCGTCCGTCGGCAGTTCCTTCATCTTGCGCACGACCTCGGCCCCGCTTTCCGCCTTTCCGAGCGCATGGATGGCCCGCAGATAGTGGACGACCGCGCCGTAGGTCCCGGCCTGCATCATCGTCGGCTTGCGCCCGCGATTGCGGTCGCTCCATCGCTGGCTGAAGGCGCGCGTGCGGTCGTTCAGGTCCCAATAGAAGGTTTCCGTGACGAGCAGGCCCTGCGCCGTCTCGAGGCCGAGAGCGTTCGCGTCCGTGATGAGCATGGCGAGGCCGACGATGGTCTGCGTATCGGTGAGGCCGAACTCGCGCGCCTGTTTCGCGGCCCGGCCGGTATCCTCGCCTCCGTTCGCGAGCGCGACGACCTCCGCGCCCGATGCCTGCGCATGGAGCAGATAGGACGAAAAGTCGTTGCTGTTGATCGGATGCCGGACGGAGCCGACCACGGTGCCGCCGAGGCGCGTCAGGGCGCGCGTCGCCTCGTCCTACAGGCTGTGGCCGAAAGTGTAGTCGGCCGTGATGAAGAACCAGCGCTTCTTGCCCGCTCTGGCCAGCGACTCCGCCAGCGAGGTCGACTGCCCATAGGTGTCGTAGGTCCAATGGATCGTATTCGGCGAGCACTGGGCGCCGGTCAGGGCGGTGGTGCCTCCGGCGGAGACGAGGCAGACCTTGTCCTTCTCGCGGGCCAGCGTGTTCACGGCGAGGGCGACCGCCGAGTTTCCGAGATCGGCGATGGCATGCACGCCGTCCCTGTCGAACCATTGCCGGGCGATGTTCGATCCCAGGTCGGGCTTGTTCTGATGATCGGCCGCGAGGATCTCCACGCGCCGGCCGGTCGCGGCACCGAACTCCTCGGCAGCCAGGCGGGCCGCTATCACCGAGCCCTCCCCGGTGCTGTCCGAGAACACGCCAGACTGGTCGTTGAGAACCCCGATCCGGATCGGAGCCATCGATGCCTGGGCCCGGCCGCGCTGCGGCAGCGCGCCGAGAATTGCCAGTCCCGCGAGCGCGCGGCGCGTTATTCCAGCCACAGCCTGTCCTCCCCCGATTTTATATTATTTCTATCTACATACGGCCGCCCGCATCGTGCCTCAACGCGGGAAGCGTCTCCCTGCATCACCTGCGTGAATACACGCCATCAGCCGGATCAATCCTCACGGGGCGCCACGGCCCGCGGATGTCCAGCCGGCCTTGCGCGACCTCAGCCTTGCCCGATCTTGGCGTCGTGGCTCTCCAGGCCCGGCTTGAACTTTCCCTTGAGGAAGTCGCCGATCCCCTCGGATTTCCATGCATCGCCCTGGCGGACGACCAGCTCCTGCTCCTTGGCGAAGGAATAGGCCATGGCGGCGTCCCAGCTCATCTCGAGCGACATATGGTAGGCTTCCTTCGTCGCCGCCATCGCATGAGGATCCTTTGCGGCGAGCTCACGGGCCAGCTCCATGGTGGTGGCTTCGAGCTCTGCCTTGGGTACCGCGAGGTTGACGAGGCCGATCTTCTCGGCCGTCAGCCCGTCGAAGGGCCGTCCCGTCATGCCGTACCAGAGCGCATCGCGCGGGCGCAGCAGATTGGCGAGGCTCTTGCTGACGCTGCCGCCCGGGAAGAGCTTGAAGTTGATTTCGGAGAGACCGAAGGTGGCTTCCTGCGCCGCGACGGCCAGATCGCATCCCTCGACGATCGAGAAAGCTCCGCCGAAGCAGAAGCCGTTGATCATCGCGATCGTGGGCTTCGGATAGTTGCGCAGCGTCCGGGCCCGCCATTCGACGGCCATGCGCCAGACGCGCTCGTATTCGGCCGGAGCGTCCTTCAGCGCGATGAAGAACTCCTTCAGGTCCATGCCCGCGCAGAAATGATCCTCCGCCCCGGTGATGACGAGAACGCGCACCGCGTCGTCGTCGCGCAGCAGCGCGAGAGCGCGCGTCATGTCGCGATGCAGCGACGGGCTCATCGCATTGCGTTTCCGCGGGCGGTTCAGCGTAATCTTCGCGACGCCGTCCACGACATCCACCAGGAGAGTCTCGAAGGTGACGCCGCCTGCGGCCTCTGCCGACCCGTTTTCCATGAGCTCGAAATCCCGCTTGGTGACATGGGGTGGCGCGCATAGCCTGTCGGACGAAAGGTCTTGAATGCGCCCCGTGAGCGACCGTTATCCCGAGCGCAGGCGATCGACGAATCCGAAGACGCAATAGGCAATATTCATCGAATGGATACTGACCGGATCGATCTGAATCTCCTTCGCCTGATGCGTATCGTCGACCAGGAGGGAAGCGTGACGCGCGCGGCCGAAAGGCTGGGCTTGTCGCAGCCTGCCGTCAGCAACGCTCTCACCCGGCTGCGTCGCACGCTGGGCGATCCGCTGTTCGTGCGCAGCAGCGCGGGAATGGAAGCGACTCCGCGCGCCCGGCGGGTGCTGGATTCCTTCGATGCCGCCCTCGGCATGATCCGCCATGGCCTCGGCGCCGATCCGGGCTTCGATCCTGCGGCGTCGGACCATATGTTCGAGGTGCTCATCTCCGATCTCGGCGAGATCGTGTATCTGCCGAAGCTGATGCGGCATTTGCAGGCACATTCGCCCAATATCCGCATCCGGGTGCGTCAACTGGCACGGGGCGGCTACGGGCATGCGCTCGAGGCGGGCCTTGCCGACCTCGCGATCGGCTACCTGGCGAATCCGCGTGGCAGCCTGCGATCACGGCCGTTGTTCACCGACAGCTTCGTTTGCATGGTCCGGCGCGATCATCCTGTCCTGGATGCACCGCTAACGCTCGAGCGGTACCTGCAATTGTCCCATATCTCGGTCGCCAGGGCGGGGGCGCGGGAGAGCCTTGTGACGGCGAGCCTCGGGGCGCTGGGCGTGGAGCGCCAGATCGCACTCGTCATACCCCACTTCGCAGGCGCTCCCCAGATCGTTGCCGCGACGGATCTGGCGGTCACCGTTCCCAGTAAGCTCATCGATGCCCACACGGCGGCAGGCGTCGTCAGCATTCCGCTACCCTTCGCGATACCGGACATCCGCCTCGCCATGTTCTGGCATGAGCGATTGCAAGAAGACCTCGCCCATCGCTGGTTGAGAGATTTGTTCGTTCATCTGTTCGCGAATTAGGCAGCTCTTCGGAGACCGTTTGGGAGCATTCTCCTGAAGTCGGCATAGCCGCTTCGGCAGCTTTGTCGATGATGGTGATGTCTGCGAGCGCACTCCGTTTTAGAGCATTTTCGAGCGAGGCAGATGCCGCGCGCGTAAAGGAAACGCGATGAAATAAAAGCTTGGAACGATTTTCGATTCAGGGAATTGCGGAATTACTTTATTCGGGTCGGCTTTGATTAGACGGCCGCAGATCTCCTGAATATTGCCCCGCCTTGATGTCAGGCCTTGTCCGAAAATCGATAGCAGACCGTAATGAAGCTACAAATAGCTGAGCCGGGAAAGGCAGATCGGTATCCGTGCGTGTCGTGAGGCCGACGGGACCGATCGTGTCGTCGGTATCGATCGGCAAGGTCTTGAGTATGCCCTTGGCGACATCCTCGGCGACCACGCCTTCGGAAATAACCCAAATTGCATCCGTTCGAAGCAGATAGTTCCGAGCGAAGGCATCCGAGACTGTTTGAATTTCACCCTCGGAGGGCTGAACCGAGTGCGCCACGAAAAAGCGCTCGACGGTCGATTGTATGACGGAGCCGGGCGGTGGAACCAGCATTTGATAGGTTGCGATGTCGGAGATACTGAAGCCGGCGACTCCGAGGAGCGGATGCCCCGGGCGCACAGCAAAAGCGATTGGCTCCGAGTAGAGATATTCGAATGCCAAGCCCTTCATTGTCTCCGGAGAAGCCATGCGCCCGACAACCAAGTCGATGTCGCCCAGGCGCAATTGAGACATGAGCACGTCGTTGGATCCAGTAACAACCCGAAATCTCAGGCTTGGGATGCTCTTCGCGAGATCCGCAAGGGCTGTCGGCAATATTCTTGCTGAAACCGTCGGCAAAGCGCCGATGGTAAAGATCGACTGCTCGGAGGCTCTGTTCTGGCCAACCGTCCTGATGCCTAATTTGAGAGCCGTGACGCTGGAATCTGCGTAGCGCAGAAAGACTTCCCCTGCAGATGTCAGCACCATCGACCGACGCTTCGGCTCGAAAAGAGCTGCTGACAAGGCCGTTTCCAGCTCGTGAATGGTCTTGGAGACGGCGGGCTGGCTGAGACCAAGCGCCGTGGCCGCTTTGACGGAACTCTTGAGGCGGGCAACCTCGATGAAGCATGTGAGATGGCGAAGCCTGATCCTTCCATCCAAGCGAACAAATTGGGCTCGTGGCATTTAGAATAACCTGGAAGTTATCGTACAAGGCGATAATGCCATTTAACATAAATGAATTTTCAGGTCATGTTGGGGCCTCGGCAAGGGCATGGAAGTTCGATGGCATTCACGCGGCTCGGCCACGGCCTGGTTCATTGGCGCGAAAGCGGCCCAGCCGGCGCGCCTGCCGTGGTCCTGGTCAATTCTCTCGGCACGGATTTTCGCATCTGGGACGAGGTCGCCGCGGCCTTGTCCGCCAATTGGCGTATCATTACCTATGACAAGCGCGGCCATGGTCTCTCCGAGGTACCGCCGGGGCCCTATGCGATCGGGGACTTCACGGACGACCTCATCGGGCTTGCCGATCATCTCGGCCTGACGCGCTTCGCTCTCGTTGGCCTTTCAATCGGCGGGCTGATCGGGCAGGATCTGGCCGTGCGGAGGCCTGAGCGCCTTACGGCGCTGGTCCTGGCCGATACCGCCTCGAAGGTCGGCACGGCCGAGAGCTGGAATGCGCGCATCGAGACGATCCGCAAGGGCGGGCTCGCGGCGATCGCCGATTCGGTCATGGAGCGCTGGTTCACGCCCGCCTTCCATGCCGGACGGCCGGATGATCTCGCCGGCTGGCGCAACGCGCTGCTGCGGCAGCCCGCCGATGGCTATATCGCGACCTGCCAGGCGTTGAGCCAGGCGGATCTGACGAATGCGATCGGTTCGGTCCCGGTGCCGACGCTTGCCGTCGTCGGCGACGGTGATCTCTCGACGCCGCCCGATCTGGTGCGGGAGATGGCGCAGCGCATCCCAGGCGCGGGCTTCGCACTGATCAAGGGTTGCGGACATATTCCGCCAGTCGAGCAGCCGGACCGGCTGCTCACGCTGGTGACGGAGCATCTGGAGAAGCACGGACGTGGCTGACGCACAGGATCGTTTCACCCAAGGCATGGCGACCCGTCGGTCCGTGCTCGGCGAGCGCTATGTCGCCGCGGCGGTCGCGAACACGGATCCCTTCACCGAGGATTTCCAGACGCTGATCACCGAAAGCGCCTGGGGCACGGTCTGGTCGCGCGACACGATCAGCAAGCGCGAGCGCTCGATGCTGACGATCGCGCTGCTCGCTGCGCTCGGCCATCATGACGAGGTCGCGATGCATATCCGGGCGACGCGCAATACTGGCGCCAGCATGAGCGACATCAAGGAAGCGCTGCTGCATGTCGCGATCTATGCCGGCGTGCCTGCGGCCAACCACGCCTTCAAGATCGCCAAAGCGACCTATGCCGAGATGCAGGACGACCAGGCAGACTGAACCCGTCCCGCGCTCGGGTCGCTAGACGGCGAGATCGCCATAGATTGAGCAAGATCAAAACCAGTCGGGCCGATCCCGTTGTAAACCAACCCGATTCAACGAGAGACGCTCCATCTAGGGAGGCGCCGCAATGCGCAACGAAAATTCGAGCCATCAGGGCGGCTCGTTCTACCAGCGCGACCGGAACTGGCATCCGCCCGCCTTTACGCCGGAATACAAGACCTCGGTGCTGCGTTCGCCGAAGAACGCATTGCTCTCGCTCGGCAATACGCTCTCCGAGATGACCGGACCGGTCTTCGGCCACAACATGCTCGGGACGCTCGATAACGACCTGATCCTTAACTACGCGAAGACCGCGGAGCCGATCGGTCCCCGCATCATCGTGCACGGCCAGGTGCTTGACGAGGACGCGCGGCCGGTGCGCGGCGCGCTGGTCGAATTCTGGCAGGCCAATGCCGGCGGCCGCTACCGCCACAAGAAGGAGACCTACCTCGCCGCCATCGACCCGAATTTCGGCGGCTGCGGGCGAACCATCACCGACGACGAGGGCCGCTACTGGTTCCGCACGATCAAGCCCGGCCCCTATCCCTGGCCGAACGGGGTCAACGATTGGCGTCCGGCCCATATCCATTTCTCGATCTTCGGCCAGGCCTTCGCGCAGCGTCTGATCACCCAGATGTATTTCGAGGGCGATCCGATGATCTGGCAGTGCCCGATCGTGATGGGCATCCCCAGCCGGGAGGCGGTGGAGCGGCTCGTCGCGGCTCTCGATCGCGAGGCGACGCTGCCGATGGACACGATGGCCTACAAATTCGATATCGTACTGCGTGGCCGGCGCTCGACCCTGTTCGAGAACCGGATGGAGGGCAACTGATGGTCCAATCGCTCCGCCGCCTCAGGGAAAGCCCGTCGCAGACCGCCGGCCCCTATGTCCATATCGGCGCGACGCCGAACTTCTCCGGCATCGAAGGGGTCTACCCTCACGATCTCGGCTCGCAGCCGCTCTCCCCGGAGGTGAAGGGTGAGCGCATCGTCGTCACCGGCCGCATCTTCGACGGTTCGGGCACGCCGATCAAGGACGCGCTCATCGAGATCTGGCAAGCCGATGCGCTGGGACTCTATCCGGGCCAAGGCGAGCGACGGGGCGAGGCCGACCCGCATTTCCCCGGCTGGTTCCGCCAGCCGGTCGACGGCACCACGGGCGTCTACCGCTTCGAGACGATCAAGCCGGGCGTCGTACCTTATTTCGACGGCCGCGCGATGGCCCCGCACATCACCTTCTGGATCGTGGCGCGCGGCATCAATATCGGGCTGCATACGCGGCTCTATTTCGGCGACGAGGAGGCAGCCAACATGGCGGATCCGATCCTCGGGCGCATCGAGCATCGCGTACGTGTCCCGACGCTGATCGCCGCCCGCACGGACGAGGACGGCATGCCCACCTACACTTTCGACATTCGCCTGCAGGGCGAGAACGAAACCGTCTTCTTCGACATCTGAGGCAGCGGAGAGCCGCCTTTCCAGCCTCACCAGTCAGCGGCGAACAGAGTACCGACGATATGACCGAAGCCTTCATCTGCGCCTATGTCCGCACGCCGATCGGCCGGTTCGGCGGTTCGCTCTCCTCCGTCCGTGCGGATGATCTCGGCGCCGTGCCGCTGAAGGCCCTGGTCGAGCGCAACCCGGGAGTGGATTTCGGCGCCGTCGACGACGTGATCTACGGCTGCGCCAACCAGGCGGGCGAAGACAACCGCAACGTCGCGCGCATGTCGCTGCTGCTCGCCGGCCTGCCCAAGGAGGTGCCGGGCACGACCATCAACCGGCTCTGCGGCTCGGGCATGGACGCGGTCATCGCCGCCGCGCGCGCGATCAAGGCCGGCGAGGCCGAGCTGATGATCGCCGGCGGCGTCGAGAGCATGTCGCGCGCGCCCTTCGTCCTGCCCAAGGCCGACAGCGCCTTCTCCCGCCATGCCGAGATCCACGACACCACGATCGGCTGGCGCTTCGTCAACCCGCTGATGAAGGCGCAGTACGGCATCGATTCCATGCCCGAGACGGGCGAGAACGTCGCGGCCGACTGCCATATCAGCCGTGCCGATCAGGACGCCTTCGCGCTGCGTTCGCAGCTCAAGGCGGTCGCAGCCCAGCAAAACGGCCGATTGGCCAAGGAGATCGTCCCGGTGCTGATCCCGCAGCGCAAGGGCGATCCGATCCGCGTCGAGATCGACGAGCATCCGCGCGGTGACACCACGCTGGAGAAGCTCGCCAAGCTCGGTACGCCGTTCCGCAAGGAGGGCGGCACGGTGACCGCGGGCAATGCGTCGGGCGTCAATGACGGGGCCGCGGCGCTGATCGTCGCCTCGGAGAAGGCGGCGGCGAAATACGGGCTGACCCCGCTGGCGCGCGTCGTTGGCGGGGCCGCGGCCGGTGTTGCCCCGCGCGTCATGGGGCTGGGTCCTATCCCCGCGACGTTGAAGCTCTGCACCCGGCTCGGGCTGAAGCCCACGGATTTCGACATTGTCGAGCTGAACGAGGCTTTCGCCTCGCAGGGCATCGCCGTGCTGCGCGAGCTCGGCATTCCCGAGGACGGCGCGCATGTGAATCCGAATGGCGGCGCGATCGCGCTCGGCCATCCGCTCGGCATGTCCGGCGCCCGCATCGCCGGCACGGCCGCGCTGGAACTGTCCCTGACCGGCAAGCGCCGCGCGCTCGCCACCATGTGCATCGGCGTCGGCCAGGGTATCGCCGTTGCCCTCGAACGAGTCTGACACGACGGGATAATCTCCCGCCGGCACCCGGACATGGCGTCGGCCGCAATGCGTCGGTGGCCGAGGTTGTGAAGATTGACCCGGTGCGTTCGCTCTATCCGGAGCGGTCCGAATGCCCGCCATTGGTGTCAACCGGATCATCAAAAGCCCGCTATCGGGCCGTCCTCCTCGCGGTGCCGTGTACGTTTGGCGTAGTCGGGGCATACTCGCCTGATTGAAGGCCGATCAAAAACGAGATTCGCCGGCCGGAGGCGACAGGCCCGGCGTTCGCCGATCCCTTCCCGGCATCGAAACCACGGCGATGGCTGCAGAAGACGCAGAAGACCGGCAAGGCGGCGCTTGCCTGCGATCTCGCGTTACCGGGCGTCGGCGTGGATATCGGCGAAAGCGCAGCACGGGTCGCTCCGTTGCTCGCTTTGCCGTCGAGCCACATTCGTGAATGTTCAGGAGAGGACATCGCCGGCTGCGCTGTTTCCCGTGAACCACGGAACAGCACGATCGAAATGCTTTCCTAATGATATGCTTCTTATCGGCTATCGATTATTCGAGCGATACTACGCAGGCAAAGTTGATAGCCATGCGTCCCAAACCCTGCGATGACCCCATCGGCGCGGAGGGAGACATAGGAATGATGCCTGAACGCTTCACGTTTGTGGACATTTGAGATGTGGCATTCGAACACCGGATTGTCGAATGTATTCAGGGCATCAAGGATCGCAACCGACGTATGGGTGAATGCGCCTGGGTTAATGATCAAACCGCCGGCGATCTCTCTCGCCTCATGTATCCAGTCGATGATCTCGTATTCGCGATTGCTCTGATGGAAGCGCAGTTCAAGTCGAAGCTCCTCAGCAAGCTTGCCGCATTCGCGTTCGACGTCCGCAAGGGTTTCGTCGCCGTAGATATGGGGCTGGCGCTTCCCGAGCAAATTCAGATTTGGTCCATTGATAAGGAAAACAAGTCGGCTCATTGATCATCCTCGGTAGTTAATTTAAGATTTTTCGATTTTAGAGCATCGCCTCGAAGCATCGCCTCGATAAGTGAAAAGCGGTCAGTGAAAAGCCGATGCTGAGGCAAATCCTAGACCATCGGGCCGGGACGACATTCGGCCCGACGGTCTAACGCGCCGCGATCTGTTCGAAATCACTGAGCATTCGCTCAATGTCTGGCTCGACGTTGGCGAATAGGCGGAACTGCCCGGCAGCCTGCAGGACGGTCATTGTCCCGCCGTTCAGGGCTTTTGCGCCCAGCGCGCGCGCCTTGCGCAGCAACTCTGTCTCTCGTGGGAAATAGATGATGTCGATGACCCACAAATCGGAGCGCAAGAATCGCTCTGGCAGCGGCATCCCCGGATGCGCGTCCATGCCGACAGGCGTCGCATTGACGAGGCCTTCCGCCGAGGCGACCGCGGCTTCGAGATCATCTCCGCGCCGGATCCGTCCTTCTCCGAAATGCCGCGTCAGGGTATCCACGACACGGTCAGCTTTACCGGCGTCGACGTCGAAGATTGTCAGGTTCTGCACGCCCACAGTCAGCGCCGCGAAGGCGACCGCGACGCCGGCACCGCCGGCGCCGAGCTGGACGACGTTCGCTCGCGGCTGCCCGCCCATGTCACGGCGGAACATCTCGGCGAACCCTACCCAGTCGGTGTTGTGGCCGATCCGCTTGCCATCCCTGAAGAGCACGGTGTTGGCAGATCCGAGCGCCTGTGCCGCTTCGGAGAGTTCGGTCAGATGCGAAATGACGAGCTGCTTGCACGGATGCGTGATACCCAGGCCGTCGAAGCCGCATCGTTCAGCGCCAAGCAGCAATTCGGGCAAGGCGGTTTCGTCGAGCCCGAGCCTGGCGATGTCGATGAGCCTGTAGAAGTAGCGAAGACCTTGCTGTTCGCCTTCGCGCATGTGGATCTCAGGCGCGAGCGACTGTTGGATGTCAGCGCCGATCAGGCCGATCAGCACGGCGGGCTTGCTTGAGGGCATGGGATTCCTGGGAGTTGTTAAAGCTTCGTGAATGCGCCTGCCGCAGCGGATCGTCGACGTTTCGCTACCTCGCGATCGAAACGACGCCTCCGGTGGTGATCGCCTTCAGAATGGCATCGACGACCCGCAGATTCTGGAGGCCGTCGCGCACCGTGACCAGCGGCTCTGCCTTCCCCTCGATGACGTCGCAGAAATGGTCGATCTGCTGGGCGAGGGGGTCCGCCACGTCGAGTGACAATCTGGTTTTCTCCAGGGCCTTATGCCAGGAGCGGTCCTCCTCCCTGATGTATCTCTGCAGCCGCATTGTCGGGATGGCCAGTGTTCCCCAGGTTCCGCTCACCAAGTAGCAATCGTCATCGTCCGTATGAGCCTTGGCGAAGCGGAACTTGTCTTCCCCGGAGGTGTGCTCCCAGCTCCGGTCAGTCGCGGCGGTATCCGAGAGAAGGAACGTGCCGAGCGCGCCGTTCTCGAAACGCAGCGTGATCGCGGCGGTGTCCTCGACTGGAAAGCCGCGGGTCGCGCTGGAGGCCATGGCCTGGACTTCGACGATCTCACCGACCAGTGCCCGCAGATTGCTGACTTCGTGAATCATATTGAGCATGATCGGGCCGCCACCCGGTTCGCGCCGCCACGAAAACGCGCCGTCGAAATAGCCTTCGGACTCGGCCTTGTAGAACAGCGCGGTCCCGACCACCGCTACGATCTTACCCAATGCTCCGGAGCCGATCGTCTCGACGGCCTTGGCGATGACCGAGCCATACCGGCGGTGATGACCGACCAGCAGTTTCGCATTCGCTCGTTCGGCGATTTCAACGAGCTCAATGCCGCTTTCCAGAGTGTCGGCCACCGGCTTTTCGATGATCGCCGGGACACCAGCCTCGATACATTGCTTCGCGTGGACGACGTGCAACTGATTGGGAGTTGCGAGAACGATGCCATCGGGCTTCGCGGCAGCGAAGAGGGCTTCTATCGTCGGATACAACGGGACGCCAAGCTCTCGCGCCTGTTGAGCTGCGGCTTCCGAGGGGTCGACGATCGCTGAGAGATTGCAACGGTCGCTGTCCATGATCATGGCGATGTGGCGGCGGCCGATCAGGCCAGCACCGGCAACGGCTAGATTGAGATGTGGCAAGGAATCCTCCCGCGATTCAGTCTGATTCAATTTGGGGTTCGACGGAGCTACGCCGGCAGACGCTGGCAGCTTCGCGAGGAAGGCGGCCTCTACGGCGCGATTTTATCGGCGAGATGAGCGCGGAGATTGGTGCCGGTGCGATGGATGTGATCGCGCAGCCGCTCACATGCGAAGGCTGCGTCCCGCGCGACAGCGCCTTGCGCGATTTCGCTATGCTCGACGCTGACATTGCGATCGCCGGCGGTGGTGCGAAGAAAGGCGCGGCGATAGCGATCGTTAAGGTTGAGCAAAACGCGGCAAAAGCCCAGCAGGATCGGCATGCGGCAGCCCCCATTTGGGGCGATCTGCGACGGAAACGGCACGGCTGACATCTGATAACTCGCGCTTATCAGATGTGAAGAATTCCTCGGTGCAAGAATGCGTAGCTAAGTGCCTTTAGCTACCGCGACGCTGGTCTTTCGCCACGATGACAGCTGGCCCGACGACCCCAAATCCCACTCTGCGAGCCTCCACTTGGTCGAAGTGGCCTAATGGAGGCGCCGATGGGAACGGCGGAAAGGGGCGTCGGCTTGCTGACGGCACAGGCGGTGCTAGCGACATTACAAACCATTCGTTTAAATCCCTGGCATAAGATTCTTCCTCCGGCTCTACGAAGCTATCGGCGTCAGCGGTCATATAATTCCATGCGAAAGATCACCTTGAAGCCGGTTGAGCTTACGTTCCCGACCCCAAGTGGCAGTGTTCCCGTCGGTGTGATAGACGGTCTACCGCTATGGTACACCAAGAGGACGCCGTATGCCGGCGAAGTACCTCTTGCTCATGCCGATATCGCACAAGATTTATTGGACGCGGTCGACGAGGCCCTTTCCCCGCTATTTGGAGGCGACTGGCCCCATCCTTTCCATGTTGTCACGGGCGTGAGCGCGCGAGCCGTGCAGCGTGATCGTATTTTCAAGAACGGTCTGCCTCCCGCGATACTGTTTTTCATAGGGCATGCGTCCGAGATGAGCACCGCGGTTGCTCCCCCTCGGGCTTTCGGAGACCTCCTGCTGGCAGCCGCTCGAATGATGGCTGGTCGGGAGGGCGGTTCGGCCACGCTGCGCCTTTCCTCCAGCGAAATCCCACCGATCGAAATCCGCTTGCAAGCCTTGTTGCCACGAGCCGTATCGATGGTCGGTCGATTGCGGGTCGGAAAAGAGCCAACATTCTTACGCGCTTTTGAAACGTGATATTAAAAAGGGGGTGCTATTAGGATCATCCCCAACCATTCGGTCGCGGCATAGGCCGGACTGACGGTAGCTAGCCCACTATCGGCGAGACCGTGCATGACCGAATTTTCCCTCGACGCCCGTAGTGCGTCCATTGAACACGACTGCGTAAATCAGACGATCCAGCATGCCGACTCGAACACGGGAGTGACGGTCGGGCCTGCGAGGATGCGTCGCAAGCAGCGGTTGGCTCGCAATCCGCTTCCGAATGCGAGCGATCTTGCCGCGGTGATCCAGGCATCCTCCTCGCTCAAGGAGGCTGCGGCGAAGCTCGGCGTATCCCAAACAACCGTTGCCAAGCATGCGCGCAGGCTTGGCGTCCGCAGTGAGTTCCGCCTCGGGCGGGAACGGCTGCCGCCGGACGACATCCTCCGGGGGATGCTGCTGGAAGCAGGCCAGGGCAGCGGGCTGAAGTCGCTTGCGCGGAATCTCCATGTCACGACGACCCTGCTCGCGGCGAAGGCCGCAGAGATCGGTGTGGACGGGCGGCGCCAGGTTCGGCGCGGATTGCCGGATGACGCTGCGCTGTGCCAGATGATCAGCTCGTGCTCGAGCATGAGTGCCCTCGCGGCGCGCTTGGGAGTGGCTGACCATCACATTCGGAACCAGGCCCGGCGCCTCAACGTGCGGCCGGGTCAGGATATCGTCCTCTCGGAGGCCGACGATGTTTGCCTCAACGGTGGGGCTGCGACCGTCGACCTGGACCACGCCGCGCTTCAAAAGCAGGCCTTGGAAGCGCAAGAGCTGTTCAACCTTGCGGCTGAAGATCTGGCCGAAAGCGAGGCGGAGCGGGAGAGGCTTCGGCTTGAGAAGCTTCAGCTCGAGGCCGAAACAGCGTCGCTTCGCGCGCAGCTTTTGGCTCTCCGGGAAAGAGCTTCGTCCTCGGCTGCCGTTGTCGCGCCGCCCGAGACGCTCGAAGAGCTGCTGGATTTTGTCGATAGGCACCTGGGGCCGGATGTCATCGTTCTGCCCAAGGCGATCAAGGCGACCCGCAAGTGTCTCGATGTCAATGTCGAGCGCCTCTACACCGCCTTGACCTTTCTTCGGGACAGCTATGTCCCCATGAGGAAGGAACAGATCTCTTCGGGCGCCTACGCCGCCGCCTTGCGGGGCACCCTGTTCGAGGAGGTGCCCTCGCTCGCCGACGCGTCGAAGCTTTCCACGATGGGCTACACGGCCTCCTGGGAGGGCAGGAAGGTCGAGCTCGAACGGCACCTGAAATGGGGCCGCACCCCCAAGCGTCTCATTCGCGTGTATTTCCACTATTGCGACAAGCGCGGCAAGGTGGTCATCGGCTGGATGCCGACGCATCTGGACACGAATTCGACGAATTAGAGCGGTCGTCGGTTCGCCATCCGGAGCTCACCGGCGATTGGCCGCTCTGGATGGCCGGCTGACCGCCTTTCCGTCCGCGTGCGGCATTCGCCGATTCTGAAGTCCGGCCCCCACGCATAAAACCTCCGGCCAAGACAGTATGGCGCGTCAAATTAAGTTTCCGTAAACGAGGCAATTAACCATGAACTCCGCAATGCACTCCGGTAAAAACTCTATTTTTGAGAAAGTAACCTTCAATTAACGAGCGGCTTATATCGTAAGTAAATCGTCAATCAAAAGGCTATATAGAATGCCGCTCAAGGACGAGAGCGCAAAGATTGCTGCCATCGAGCGCTTCAGAGGCGCACGGGGTGCGTTTTCGGCCGCCAATATTCTGAATTTGAACTATCCGGGAGTCTATCGGATTGCTAGGGGGCTCGTCTGATGAAGCGCATCGTTGCCGAGAAACGCGCGCGGCCTGTCGCCCGCCATTTCGTTGCCGGGGAGCACGGATGGAGATCGGTGCGCGCGCCGCCAAACGTTTCAACGAAGATCGGCCGCTGGCTCGCTTGACGCGAAGCCCGTCGAGCCGAGCAAGGGCAATCTATCAGCAGCGCAGTGGTTGTTCCGCTGGACGGTGATCGTCGCGGGAACCGCAATTCAAACCCTCTACTCCAAATCATCGACCGGAGACACATCGTCATGATCATCCAGATCGACACCCGAACCGCCATCCTTCGTGCCACCCAGTCCTCCAGGTCGGAGGGGATCCGCTGCGACTTCGACCCGGACCTCCTGCATTACGCCAACCGCAATGCGTTCGATGTTCAGAGCGCCGAGCCGATCGCTTTCATGCGCGACCTCTTCGCGAAGAACGAGATCGTCTTCGCGATCGTGCCGCATGCGGAGGAGCCGGGCGCTTTCACGACGGATGTGCTCCAGGGCGCCAAGACGATTGCCCGCGCGATGTCGCTCAACCCTGCCTCCGACGAGGGGATCGATGTCCAGGTGACGGCCTGGCACTGCTCGGACGCGGCCGAGGCGATGCGGATTCGCGCTGCCTTTTCGACGGACACCCGTCTGGACCGGGAGCGGATGCTGAAGAAGCGGAAGAAGAGGAGCTTCCGGTTGTCCAGCCCGTCGGGGCGCTTGCCGGTTCCGGCGGAGTGGCGGGGTAGGCTTGAGCAGGCCAACCGTAACCTGGAAGCCATGAAGCGTGCTATCGCGTCCGGAGTGGACCAGCGCGATTGGTACCGCGATCTCTTTGCTCCCGCCGGCGTGGTTTTCCTGATCTATCACGACAGCGATGAGCCCTACGGCTTTGGCTATATCGTGGCCAAGGGCATGCCTCTCATGGCGCGGGCGATCCGCGAGGGCGGCAGCCTGTCTTGCGCCACGACGTCGATGGTCGTCGCTTCCAGGGAGCAGGCGCAGATGATCTTTCGGGACGTCGGGGATTTCGATGAGGTCTTCGGTTCGAAGGGCGTCGGTTCGCCGTCGGGCGCGGCCGGCTCGTCCCGGCTGCATTGATGCGCGGGCATTGCCAGCCACCCGGCTGAGCGACGCTTCATCGCCCTGGTGCGTCAGGTAAGCATCATCGACGCTGAGAAAATAACCTCAGCGTTGATCGTTACGAACGCTGCTCCTGTCCTGGCGTCAACTTTGGGAATCAAGATCGGAAGCTAAGGTGAGTTAGCTTCTCGATTTTGAAGTTGCTCGGCCATCTGGTAGGTTTGGATTCGATTTGCTTGCGATCGGTTGCAGGGGTGCCCCCGGCGCAAGTCTAGCCAAGGTGAGTTCCTGTGTCGGTAGCGTCCGAAGAGTCCAAGCCTGCAAGCGCTTTTCCGGTTGAGGGCCTTCCCTTTGTCTTCGACCATCCGCTCCTCAAGGGCGCGCGGCCTGTCACCGAGGATACCCCCAAGGGAACCGTTCGCTCGCGCTGGCACGAGCCGCACGAGCCGCATTTCAGGTGGTGGGCGAAGCGCTGCCTGGAACAGGGTTGGTCGATCTTCCCGCAGAACCGGGATGGCGGCCGCCGGCCGGCGCTGGTCGCCGGCGAGTCGGTCCGGCCGTCGCAATATCGCGACAAGCTGCCGTCTGCAGCGGAAATCGAGTTCTGGTCCTGGAAGGCGGGCCTGTCGAACGTCGCGGTGCAATTCTGCCCGGCTTCGGGGCACAGTTTCGCCATCGATATCGATGTCGAGGGCGAGCCGAATACCACCCGCATTATCCGTTTGGCGTTGGAGATCCTCGGGGAGACGCCGTTCCATCGCTGGGGCCGGCGGCCGGCCCTGATCTATCGGCGCGACCCGGATCACCTCCTGCGCTCGGCAAGCTATCGCTTCGACGACAATGGCAAGCCGTCTTCCGACCAGATCGAGATCCTGTCGGACGGCAAGGCGCTGACCTGCTTCGGCGAGCACTACAAGACCGGGCAGTATTTCACCTGGCCGGTCAAGCATCTCGCGGAGGCCGGCCCGGAAGCCGCGCCGCTGGTGACCGCCGATCAACTGCGGCAGTTTCTGGACGCGGTCGATCAGTGGCGCCCGCTCGCCCGCTATCGCACCGGGGTCGCCAGCGCCTTCATCGGGGAAGCGGTCGCGTTCGATGGCGAGGTCATCACCCCGCCGCGGCGCCTCGAGATCGGCGTCTGGGAAAAGGATGGACTTGGCAAGAAGCTTGTTGACGGCAGGCAGGAATTCTTGTTCCGGCGCGCCCTCGCTTACGTTCGGCTCAATGCCGACGCCGTCCGCAGCGAGGACGGCAGCAAAGTGGTGTTTTCGCGTTACCTCGATGAGGCCCTGCGCAGCCTCGGCCGCACCGGGCGTTGGCATTCCGACGAAGCGATCCGCCGCGAGGCCGATGGCATTTTCCGCAGGACGCGAGACAATCTCCTTGCGGATAGGATCAGGCCGGCCATCGTCGCGGTGCAGGAGGACGGCACCCGCATCATCTCGCCGACCGACGCCGTGCTCGCCATCGATGGCGACCTCGGCGAGGCGAAGGGCTGGCTTCCCGAGCCGGGCTCGAAGCACCGCCGCACCTCGCCACGAAAAATCCTTCGGAAGATCGACGCCGATCACATGCCGGATCGCGATCGCGCGGAGAGGCTGCGCCTGCTCGATACGTCGGCGCGAATCGCAGTCGGCGAGCGCGTGGCCGACGAGGTCCGCGATGCGATCGAATCGTTCCTGACGAAGCTCTGGGACAGCGCTGACCAGATCGCGGCGTTGCTGGAGGAAGGCAAGGCGCTTCCTGACGCCTTGCACGAGGTCGGAGCGCTCGTTGCGCCGACCGGTGCCGGCAAGACCTCGACGCTGATCCGGAGGTTCGTCGCGATGAGGGAGCAGCGGGGCCCGCTCCCTTTCGCGCTCGCGGTCTTCCTGCCCGGTCATGCCAATGCCGAGGAAGCAAAGACCGTTGCGATTGATGCTGGCGCAGATGACGCATGGGCGGAAGCACTGGACGCGGCTCGCGACATCACGGTGCTTCAGTATAAGGGCAAGGTTGCCGCCGGCTGCCTGCTCGGTGATCGCATGGCCAAGCTCCAGGCCGCCAACGTCTCCATCGCCGGCATGTGCGTTTCGCAAACGGTCGATCCTGTCACGGAGGAAAAGCGCGAGGAGGTTTGCGTCCATCGCGATGTCTGTCCGGTCTGGACGCAACTCGAGCTCGCCAGAACGGCCGACCTCATCCTGATGCCGCATGCCTACCTGACCGCGCCGCTGCCCAAGCCTGTGTCGGAAAGGATCGGCGCCATCATCATCGACGAGCGATTCTGGCCCGAGATCGCCCGGACGGCTTTCCTGCCGATCGAAGCGCTGCGAATGGCCAGGAAGTTGCCGTTTCTGCTGAAAACGGACAGGCGCAATGGCATGTCCGCCATGGACTACGTGATCAACCGCGATCGGGCGGCCGATCTCGCGATCAAGGCTCTGCTCGCCGGCGAATGCCCGGCACGTGCGCTGGCATCTTATGTCTATAAATCGTCGCTGTCGAAGAAGTCGATCAACGGCCTCGAGCTGGTGCACGCGGCGAAGACGATCTGCGGTCGGGCCAAGAGCTCGGCGCTCGCAGTGCGTCCGAATATGAGCGCAGCCGAGGTCGACGCCCTGCTGGCCCGCCCCGAGGCGGACCATCTGATGATCGAGTGGCGCTTCTGGAGCATCGTCGAGGACGCCATTCTTGCCTATCGCTCTGGCAAGAGGCGGGGCGAAGGCCGTGAGCGCCGGATCAAGCTGCTCCAGGCGGAAGGGCAGGAGCCGCAGATCAGGATCTCCTGGCGCGGCAAATTCGTGCTCGCAAATCGTCCCACGTTCCTCCTCGATGCCAGCGCGGACGAACGCATCCTTCGCAAGCTCTACGGGTCGCGCCCGGTTCGCGTCCATCGCGTCGATGCGCCGCTGCACCTTCGCACCGTGGTGATCGCCGAAAGTTTCTCGGACCAGAGCCTGCTGCCCCAGACGGACGCTAACAAGGCGCCGGACGACCGTGAGCGAGCGGCGATCAGGCTGTCCAAGGTCCGGCATCTCATTTCGCATCTCTGCGGGCTCTACCCGACCGAGCGCGTGTTGATCGGCTCGACGCTGCCGGTGGAGAAGGCGGTGAAGGCCGCCTGGGGCTCGCCGCCGAATGCGGACTTCGGCCATTTCGGGGCGTTCCGTGGCCTCGACGCTTACAAGCACCATGCTGTCGCGCTCAGTGTCGGGCGCATGGAGCTGCCTATCGACGTGCTCGATGGTCTGGCGGCCGCGTTCAGCTATGACGACGAGACCGAGGAGGCCGACTGGAATGCCGACGGCACAGGCTGGGTGGGAAATCAGCGCTTGCGGGCCCCGAAGGGCGAGAGGCGCCTCCAGCGCCGTGATGGCGCGTATGTGACCATCGAGGACGCCGTCTTCCCCGATGGGTATCCCTGGCATCGCGCCATCCAGGCCCAGTGGCGCGAGGAGGAGCTGCGGCAATTCGCCGGCCGGTTGCGCCCGGTGTATCGGACAGGTGAGGCGCCGCTCTGGATCGTCTGCGCGACCTGCGTCCCGAGTGACTTCGTTGTCGACGACGTCCTGACCCTCGATCAGGTCGTCAAGGGAGCGGGCCTGGCGGAGCTCGCAAGGCGCATGGGCGGCGTCCTCGACGAGAAGGGGGCTGCGCTCCATCCCGAGGTGATCGGTGGCGAGACCATGATCGCTGAGGCGATCGCGGCCATGAACCCGCGTGTGGCGCAGGGATATGCCACCGTCCGGATCTGGGTCGACGGCGAGACGGATGGGCGCCTCGTCCGCGTCGCGGTCTGGGCACCGGATATGTGGCAGGCCATTTACGACGCGCAGCGCCGGCTCGGCCGCGAGCTCGATCGGTACGAGGTCGTCGATACCTGCGCGGTCACTAATGCGCTCGCCGTCATCCCCGCGCCCAGCAAGCTCGATCGCGCGATGAGCCGGCTCCCGAACGCCGCGACGGCGACGCGGGAGGAGCTTCTCCAGGAGCGGGCCGATGCCGAAGCCATCCTGCGCGAGCGCGTCATGGAGGCGGCCCAGGCGAAGCCGCCGTCGGATCCGTGGTCGTGGTCGGCTATCTCCATCGGCGGCTTGGGTAGCCGCTTGCCGCTCGACGTCCTGATGATCCTGACGACATTCCCGCCCGCGGAGGAGCCCAAACCCCCGCCCGATGTGCAGGCGGCCTAGAACCCGCAGGCCGTTCCGACATTGCGGCATGATGAGACGGGCCTTGCGCCCGCATGAGCCCGGCTGCCCGAATGGCGGTCGGGTTTCGTCGTTTTTGGCCCTGCAGCCGTCCGCTGCGCGTATTTTCCCGCAGCGACAGGGTGATACCGGACCTTGACGGCGCGTCCCGGCCGACGTCGTTCGGCCCGAAGGCCGCTGCACTCGGCCGGCCGACCAAGTCATTGAAAAATCGAGGGGCGGCGGCGCCGCTTCGTCTTATAATTATACTCCTTATGCAAGCGCGCTTGCGCGCGCGCAGGTCTGGGTTGACCCAGCCGAAGGCAGGCTGGCCAGGCCCGATGGTCGGGGTTTTGCCTCCGCTGCCGCTCCGGCGGGGATTGCGGGATGACCACGAGAAAAATCCGGCAAGGGCCTTCGGCCCGGTATGATCTCCAACGACGTCCGGCCTCCAACGACGTCCCGGCCATTGTGCCTTTCCCGCCCATCCCGAATAGTCTTGTGATGATGCCGATCGACAAGACCAACCCTCGCGCCCTCCGAGCCCACCGGGCGCGTCTGGCCGCCGAACGCGCCCGGCGGCATCGCAAGCTCGTGCGCGAGGCCAGAGCGGTCGATGGCGCCATCCTCGACGCGCTGACGGAAGCACTCGGGTCGCTGCGTCCGGACATGTCCGCTGCGGCATTCGTGCGAAGCTTGGCCGGTCTTGCACTGGTGCGCCTCAGTCATGCCGGCCAGGACAAGCCTCGCCGCGCTTTCGACAAGCGTCTCGGATTGCCGGTCAGGGACGACACCGGAGGCCGTTGATCGCTCTCTTGTGGTTCACGAATGAATCGCTACAATATATAGACCTTGGCTCAGGGCACCCCAATGAGCATTTAGGCCTGCCACCCAACGCGACGGGTGGTGGGCCTGAATTCTGTCAGGGCTTTTCGCGCTGTCGTGATCGATGCCGGCCTGCGTGCCGGAGGATCTTCGCGAACCCGCGCACCGCCGCAACCGATCATCTGGCTGGGGCTTCGCCAATCGTCATCGCTGCGGCTGCGGGACGGAGCGTCTTCTAGTATAGACGCAAGGGCCATTCCGCGATTTGGTTAATAAAATGAAGTCATTATGGCGCTTCAATTCTGCTTTATCTTGTTAACCAAGGCATTGTTTTGAGTGAAGTTGACGTTGTATCAGCGTATCGAATCCTCCATCTGTGGATAAATCCTCATGGCAGCCGGAGAATTCGCTGTATGGGTCTTTATATCGTTGCCGATGTTGGCAAGGGACCGATCGCGGCCGAGATTTCGGAAGTCGATCTTGATTTCGGGCCGCGCTTGTGTGCCATGACCCGCCTCATCTCGCGCAAGCACGGGAGGCACTTCGTCGTCCGCTCCGCCGGTCCCGAGATCGTCGACATCAAGGCGGCACCGCAGGACTGGGCCGGCGATCTGATCGCGTACGTCGATCGATCCGCGCTGTCGGTTGCCGTGCAGGCGTGTCGCAAGCGGATCGACACCCTCCGGATCGACCGCTACCTCGATCGTCAGCGAGCCGCGCGTCTTCCCGACCTCTTCGAGGAAAACGCCTGATGGAATGCCCTGCGCCCGTTGCTTCGGAACTCCGCGCCCGCCTGCAGAATCTCCGCAGTGCCGCTCTCGCCGCGCGGCTGACCGATATCGTTGGCAGCATCGATGCTCGTCTCTCTCTGGCCGCCGTCGAGGCCTGCCGCGATCTGGAAAATGCTCTCGCGAAAGCGCACGCCACCCTGCCGCTGCCGGAGCTTCCGATTGCTGCGATGGGGAAGCCTCTGCCGGGGGCCAGGCCCGTCATGCCCGGCTCGAGGCGTCCTGTCCGCTTGCACAGGCAGCCGTCGCAGCCGGTTAGAAAACCCACCGGGCCGGACCGCTGGGACGAGGAGATTCCCTACTGAGCCGAACCTGACGCGAGCGAGAGTGGGGCGTGTGACTTTTGCGCCTATGGGGTGACGCTTGCCCAGGCGAGCGGCGGGAGGCCGGAATCCCGAACGAGCGTCAGTCCCGGTTGCTCACAACGGAGGAAGACATGGCGAAAGCCAGGACGAGATTCATCGCATTCACTGCCGCTGCTCCTGATCGGATCGCGGGTTACGGCCGCACCAAGGAAGAGGCGTCCGCCGCTGCCATGGCGGCCGGTCATGCGTCGGACAGCATCTCTACGCTGGCGGCATCGGAGCGCCTCGGCTTGCTGATCGATCGTGGCAAGGCCGAAGATATCTTCGTGCCGAGATCGCTGTATCTTGGTGATCCCGAGGGCTACGTGCACCTGGCGGATTGCCCTGTCGAGTTTGCCGTTTTTGCCGACATGCGGGATGAGCGCCTCATTTGCCATCACGATGGCTGGAGTGAGAGCCAGAACGAATATGTCGCCCTCGCCGAGATCGTCCCACAGAGCGGCTATTGGGACGAAAACCAGTTCGTGCTGATTAGCTATCCGCGGGGCTGGGACTTCGCGGACGTCGTCAGACCGACCCGCGAGCCAGGCGAGTACCGCATTGCGCGCGGAGCGAAGCGGTATGTCGAGTTTGATCAGGAAGCCCTCGACGCCGACGATTATGCGCTCGGCGAGCTCCGTTTCGATGAATTGGTCACGCTTGATACTTCGTCTTCACGGCGGGCGGCGCGCTTCTGCGGCTTCTTTAAGGACATTCGCGTCGACATCTCGATCGATCACGAAGGTGAGCTTTGCACGCTCGTCGATCTTGGCGGATCCGAGATCAGCGGCAGCGGCCGCGAGATGACGGAGGCCGACTTAGCGAAAGCTGCGGCGGCGATCACCAAAGCGGATCGCGATGACGAAGATGCTATCGTCGCTCTGCGGATTCTGGCCGCGAAAGCCCTCGTCGATGCCAGGCGTGATTGTCTCGACGAACCTGAAGAGGCTGCGTGAGCCCGACGAAGCGGTTCACAGTTTGCCGAGGTTGGGTGGCGTACGGCTTTGGGGTGGTCGACGAAAGGGGCAACTTCCCGATCTCCAAAATACCCTCGTTCGTACTTTGCGCCGACACACAGCATGATCTCGCTCATGACGTCGGCCCTGTCCCATCCTGCCAAAGCCGCTGATCGCCGCCGCTTCTCCGTCGTCCGCGCTCGCGCCAGTCTAGCTCGGTCCGCTCATTCGGCCGCTGTCGACGCCGCTATCGTTGAGGCCCTGGCTGAGGCGCTTGCCTGGATCAAGCCGGCGACGTCGGTTGCCGTCTTGCTCCGCGACGTTGGGGAGGGGGGCCTTGGAGCGTCTTGTCGAAGCTGGCATCGAGAAGCCTCTCGACGCTCTCGGTAGACGTTTCGGATTGTCGTGACGCTCATCAGATGGGCTGGGGCTGGGGACTTGTTTAGACTGTCGCGTACTGGCGGCGTTGGATCCTTATTTACGAATCCCGGAGATCGAGCTGGACTGCAGGGAATCTCATGTGAGAGTCATAGGGTCCGCCCGAAACGGAGGACGCCCCATGTCGAACCATGCTTTCAATCTCGAGATGGGCTCCGCGGTCATCGGCAGCAGCTTGGCCAACGCCATTGTCCAGAACAATATCCGGCGCCGGGACGAGCGGATCGCCGCCGAGGCCGAGGCCAACTCGGTCGCCAGCGTCCGCCGACTAGCAGCCGCCCTGGCCACCGCCCAAAACGAAGTCGCCGCGTCCCGGCGCAGGGAAGCGGCGATGCAGGAGGAGATCAACCGGCTGCGGTTCGATCTCGGGCGGGCTCACGCAGCGATCAGGCGGCTCGTCTAGCTGCCTCATCTTCTTCGTTGATAATAACCCCCGCCAGGATGTCGTCGACGATCTTCGCATGAGCGAGGTTCCCCTTCTGCGAGCCGAGCCCCACAGCGGCGGCGCTGGCAGGCCTTGCTCCGATGGAAGGAACGCCTTCGAGGTGATCTTCAGCGCACTTCGGATCGAGATGCGCCTCGATCTGGGCCACGGAGGCTTTGAAAAGTCGACGGGCCGCCGACGGGGTCAGGTCCTCGAGCCAGCGCACGAATGCAGGCGGCTGCCCCACGAGATTCGGCGGCGATCCTCCGGCTACCAGGGTGGCCGCGTAGGCTAGGGCAATGTGCGCCTGCGATTGCGACTTCGGCGCCATCTCTGCCTGCTCCTGGCGAGCCTGGGCCATCTCCAGCGCTTCATCGGCCTCGCCGCCGGCGGCGGTGGTGACCGGACCCGCTGGCGCCGGGATCAGCGACAGGATCATCTGCCCCGTCTTCGTGCAGACGGTCCAGGCCAGTTTCGGGATTGCGGCGAGAGCGCGGGCGATAGCGAGCAAAACGCGTTTCATGATGTGTGCCTCCTCGGCCGGATGCGGCCTCGAAGGCCATGCTGCCGAGAGACTACGAAAACGACAAAATGGGTAAGTGCGCGCGGCTTCAACTGCGCCCGATCGCTTGCGTCTCCGCCAGCGTCTGCTTCATCAGCGCCAAATCGTCGGAGGGCGACCTAGGCCGAATGGCGTGGTTAGTCCTGGCCCTCGATCTTGCCGAGCTAATGCCAAATTTTGATCTTGCCCTCACCGCCATGTCGGTGAGGGTCCCGGTTCGAAGCGGCGCGTTGCGGCCGGGGCTTAATCGGCCGCTTTTCGTCCCGCGTCGGGTCGTCATTGTGGAGGAGCTCCTCGTCTACGGCCACTCCACGACGAAGTGACGCCGCTCCATGAGGCTGGGCCGATCCGGATCGAGCGAGATCAGAGCGTGGATCTCGTTGACGCCGCCTACGCCTGGGCGATTGGGAGGCCAGGTCGATGGCCGCCGGATCCGTCACGTAAACCCTTGCCGCCGCTCAGGCACAAGATGCAGGGGGGCGGCGGCGATGCAAGACCCTATATGAGGTAAGGTTAAGTAAATCAGGGTAGTTTTGGCGCTGGACTCAAGTCGCAAATCGCCCATCTTCATCGTCATCAAGTGGAGTTGCAGCATGCCCCTCAGCGTCACCAGCACCGAGATCGTCACCCCGCCCGCCGATAGGCTCGCTCATCTGCGTAGTGAGAAGAAGCGACTTAAGCGTGGGAGGATAACATTCGTGCCTCGCTAACCTCCGACCTTGAGATGAGGGTCGGCGCCCGCTTCCACGCCATCGTCAGCGATCGCGTGCGCACGACGACGGACAGGCAGGGCTAGCGGCCTCGGCCCTGCCTGGGGCGGCTTGCAGGAGCTGCCACGGGGAGAGCCAACCCCGGCGATCCGACCAGTCAGTAGCATGGAGTGCATCATGGCGCAGAAGCGCAAAATCCAGTTCGTCGCTGTCGGCCCCGACCGGGCGACGTTTCTTCATCGCGGCAGGCTGATGACCATCCTCGCGGAAGCCGATGACGATGGCGTCCGAGCCACGCGGTTGGGGCGTCCGAAGGGAGCGCGCGGATTCATGTTCATAAACCCGGCGCCTGTCGAACTCGCGGAATTTCGCGATGCCATCGCGTCGGGGAAGCTTTCCCCGGAACTGATGGAGATCGGTCAGCGCGTAGGCGCAATTTTCGAAAAGGCCTGGACCCGGCCGGCAGCAGCTAGCGATCTCCAAGTCAGGCTTCTCTAAGCAGAGTGGAGTAGTCATGGCACACATCTACGATAGTATGGCGTGGCACGTGCTCGACACGAGCAGCATCAGCGGACTGGACTGGGGTTACGCCGCTGACGAGTGGCGGGAAGAATATGAAATCCTCTCCAAGCTGAATTGCCTGGAGATCGACCCGACCGGCTCGAGCTTCTGGCTTACGGACCTGGGTGCTTGGTTCTGTGAAAACCTTCAGTGCGGATGGCCCGAGTCCGATCGGTCCTGGGAAAATCGGGAGCCCGAATGGAGGGCGAAGCGCGCATACGCTCGGCACCGCGGCTGCACCGAGAGCACAGTGCGAAGGGCCTGCAAGGGCCGGCTGGCGATGGCCGTGGTCGACGGCAGGGGGTGACCGAGACATAGCCCACTCACTGTGGCCCTGCACGAAGCGGCGGGTGAAGGCGCTGCCGGGGGAGCGGCGCGAGGTGGCCAAATACTATCGCGCATCAAGCACGATCAGCCCGCAACCGTGCGAGAAAACCTTCACGACGATTTAGCTAGCGCGCTCAATCGCTTGCGGGGAGGCGGCGGTCCTTTCGAGGGCCGTCGCTTCGTTCTTACGCAGAAATCACGATTTTTACGCAGGCACCAAACTCTCCTCCGCCTGCGCGAAATCGAGATTCAGTTTCAGGCCTTTCTCCACTAGTTCGGAGAGCAGCCGCATCACATATGGCTCGAACTCCAGCCGCGAGCCAATGTCCCGAAAAATGGGTCGCCATTCATGCCGGGGGCCGGCCTCGACCGACTGCTTGGTTCGCCAGACGTTCAGGGCGATCTCGCGGACGCGCTCCATGGTTACCTTCTCTCCGAAGGAGACGCCGCCCTGGGCGCGACCTTCTGAAACGGCAGTCGCATGATCCACGCCGATCGCCGCCGCAAAGGCCCGGATATAAAGGTTCTCCAGTTCCGTATCCTGGCCCGCACGGACTAGACGATAGACGCGTCGATTGTGCTTCAAAATGTACCTGTTCCGAAGCGCCGCGCGGACCGCTTCCTTGACGATCGCTGGAGGTGTGCCGGGATCTTCCGCAATGCCCAGGAGCGCAACCGCGATCTGGTCATCCTGCCGGAGCACGCGCCCGAATGTCTGAAGGGCGCTTGCGATCGTGCCGGGTGGGATCTGGCGATTGGTCATGATCTTGTTCAGGAACTCCAGGCGCGCCTCTCGCCCGCTGCCGTGGATGACGAACTGGAGGATCGTGTTGCGGACGAAGCCGTCAGTCGCGTCGAAGTAGAGGGACATCGCCAATGCCTGCCGCTCGATCGGGTTCTTGATGCCCTCCTTCAGAGAGTCCATCACCCACATCGCTTGGTCAGTCCAATAGGCCCGCTTTATGCGAGCGTATTCCTTGCCGAGCTCTGGTAACCGTTGGACGATGTCCGGACGCTTGGGCTCGACCACGAACATCGAGCGATCGAGGTCGGCGGCAGTTAGGATGGTGGTATCGTCCCACTCGACGTTTCGACCGGTCGCGCCTCTCAGATCCGCGCCGGTAAAATCACACCCGCGCAGGTCACAGTCCGAAAAGTCCACGCCGGAGAAATCACGGTATCGCAGGTCGACCCTGCGATCCAGCCCGAGCCTCTCGATCAGCCGGATGAAGTTGTCGTCGTCGACCTCTTCGACGGCCTCAAGCCGGTCGAGATCGTCGGCGGTCAGGAGATCGGAGAGCGGGCCGCCCCTATTCATTCGAGATTTCCTGCTCGGAGATCACCAGTCTCTCGCCCTCGTCTTTCGCTTGGGCGCCCATCGCCTTTGCGAGGAACGCCTTGATCGTCTGCTTCTTGTTCCAGTTCAGCAGGCTGAAACGGGTATCTTGCGGAACGAAATCGAGGTCCCGCTTCTTGACGTATCCGCTGATCCGAACCGCGCTGCGATTGGCGCCTTTGCTGCGTTGGAGTTTGCATAGGACTTCGTCGTCGGTCACGTATGTCGCGACCTCCAGATGGCGCTCCGGCTCGATCGATGCAATCACCCATACGTCCCCGCCGATGGCCTTGACGTAGCCGCGTTCGACCTTCGTCTTGCTCGTCGTCTGCGACTTCGCCTTACCCTCGATCGCGGCGCCGCCTTTTACGCCGACCGCGGCTTTCGGCCTTCCATCTGCGGCGATCGCCAGTTGTGCATTCGCTCCCGCGGATGCCGAGCTGTTCCTCTCGATCACCGTTTTCGTCTCTTCGACGACGGGTGGCTTCACGGGCTCACCGAGACGATTCCCCGGTCGGATCTCATAGCCATCCAGTTCAAGCTTGATGAAGACGCGCTTGGCGGTGATGACGCCGACCGGCTTATCGATTTCAGGCCGGCCGACGCGGGCTTCCGATCGCAGGTGAAAGGTCTCCTCGTCATGACACTCGACGCGTGACCTGAGGTCGAGAAGGTCGTTGACGATATTGAGGGGACGTTCGCTCATTCGCGATCCATAATCTGCCTATTGATGGTTCGAAGTGAAGCCTAACCGATGGTCACTACGGCGTCACTTGACTCCCGCGCCGACTCTGATGTTCTAGTTATGTTCTCATTTCGAGGGCAGCCCCAATGGCAGCAGAGCGGCAAGAGAAGCTGGAACCCGCACATCCGACAGACGCGGACGTGGACGCGGTGATCGCCGAAGCCGCTGGCCATGCGCGGGAGGCGGTCCGCATGCTACTGTCGGATGTCGACGCGCTGGCACGGGATCACAACGCTTCCGTCTCGTACGGCTATGTCTACGGGCGCCTGGCCGTGGTCCGCAGCCGGACGAGCGGCGCCGATGAATAGCTGGGTCCACCAAGTCGAGCTTCGCCTCGACCGCCACGCCGCCGGCGATCGCCTTCGCCGGATGGAAGCCTGGTGCGGGGACTGGCAGATAGGGATGCGCGTGATCGAGACTATCGAACCGCTCACCGTGCGGATCACCTTCGATGACGCCCGATTCGCCTGGGCATTCGTCAGCCATTTCGGCGGCGTTCATGTGCCCTTGGACGAGGTCCAGCGAGCGATGGATGCCGACATGGCCGCCGAGGATGCCTACGACAGGCTGGCCGCCGAGTATGATGTAGAGGACTGATCAGGTCGGGGAATCGGTAGCCGAGGCCGCGCAGCGTCCGCTCGAAGGCTTGGGCTTCGGCCTTCGTCGCGAACGTTATGGTCTGGTATTCCATGTCCGCGATCTCATCCAAGACGCACTGGCGCTTTCCGGAGTTGTTCCGGGTGCCTTTGCCGAAGGGTGCAGGTAGGAGCGAGGTCATTCGCTCTGCCAGGTGCGCGCCCGTGCCGAACAAGATGCGCTCGCCGGTGGAGCGCAAGCGCAGGTCGTAGCAGCCGGCTCCGATCGGGGCGACCAGGTCTTCGCCCCTGCGTGGGTCGGGAAAGGGCCGCCACCGCGACCACGTGGCGAACTTCACCATTCTGATTCCGGCCTCCCGATCTTGCTGTGCCCGGGCACCAGGCCGGTCCTGTCGGCGACCTGCTGGGCGACGCGGCCCCAAAGCTTGACGGCTTGGTGATCGCCCTGGTCACGAGCCGCCCTCGCGATCTGCCTGGCGGTGTAGTAGCCGGCGCCGCCTTCGCGCTCGACGAGCTTGCTTGCCTCGGTATCGACGAGGGCCTGATAGTCGCGGCGTCGGGCGAGCCAGGAGCGGATCATGTGCAACCTCTGCTCACATACTCGCAACGTCGAGGCCATGCGCAAGCTGTTCGCGCGCTTCGACGTCGCGCCCTAGGCTCAGGACCTATTAAATTGTTTGCGGATCGGGCGATTGGCTGATTCGATGGCGGCGGGAGGTGCCGTCATGGATGATCTGCTGTTGCTGTCCGAGGCGCAGATGCGCCGGATCGAGCCCTATTTCCCGCTGTCGCACGGGGTTGCGCGGGTCGATGACCGGCGCGTGCTGAGCGGCATCCTGTTCGTGATCCGCAACGGCTTGCGCTGGCGCGATGCGCCGGCCGCCTATGGTCCGCCCAAGACGATCTACAACCGTTTCATCCGCTGGAGCCGGCTCGGCGTGTTCAATCGGATCTTCGCTGAACTGGCGGCCGATAGCGACGCGTCGGACCGGCTGATGATCGACGCCACGCACCTCAAGGCGCATCGCACCGCCGCCAGCCTGCTCAAAAAGGGGCTCTACCCCGATGTATCGGGCGCAGCCGCGGCGGCCTGACCTCGAAGCTCCATGCCGTCTGCGACGGCAGCGGTCGTCCGCTCCGCCTGGCGCTGAGCGAGGGGCAGGCCAGCGACTTCAAGGGCGCCGCCATGCTCGTCGACGCTCTGCCGCCCGCCAGCACCATGCTCGCAGATAGAGGCTATGATGCCGACTGGTTCAGAAACGCGCTCGCCGCACGCGGCATCGCCCCATGCATTCCCTCGAAAATCAATCGCAAGACATTCATCCCGCATGACCGCGCGCTCTATCGCCAACGCCATCGCATCGAGAACATGTTCGCCCGTCTCAAGGACTGGCGACGCATCCACACACGATACGATCGATGCGCTCACACCTTCCTGTCCGCCATCGCCTTCGCCGCAAGCTTCATCTTCTGGCTCAATCAATGAGTCCTGAACCTAGTCATCTGAATCTAAAGTTCGCCACATAACGTGCGTTCTGCGGTCTGGCAGAAGCGCTTGACGGAGGCGAGGATCTCGTCGGCGGACTTGGTCCATCGGTAGGGTTTCGGCTTTTCATTATGCCGCTCGATGAAGGTGCGGATATCGCGTTCAAGCTGGCCGGTTGAGGTGTGGACGCCACGCCGCAACTGCTTGCGGGTGAGTTCGGCAAACCAGCGTTCGATCTGGTTGAACCACGATGCCGAGGTCGGGGTAAAATGGACATGGTAGCGCGGGCGGCGGGCGAGCCATGCTCGGACGAGCGCCGTTTTATGGGTCGCGTAATTGTCCATGATGATGTGGATATCGAGGTCGGCCGGCACCTGCGCATCGATCTGCTTGAGGAAGTCGAGAAATTCGGCGGCGCGGTGCCGCTTGTAGCATTTGCCGATCACGAAGCCCGAGGCGATGTCGAGCGCTGCGAAAAGGGAGGTCGTGCCATGGCGGACGTAGCCAGGAGTTCGACGTTCGGGCACGCCGGGCATCATAGGCAGGACCGGCTGTTCCCGGTCGAGCGCCTGGATCTGGCTCTTCTCGTCGACGCTGAGCACCAATGCCCGATTGGGCGGCGATAGGTAGAGCCCGACGATGTCGCGGACCTTGTCGACGAACAGGGGATCACTCGACAGCTTGAACGTCTCTGAGCGGTGCGGCTGCAACCCGAAAGCGGTCCATATGCGGCGGATCGTAGTATGGGAGAAGCCGGTCTCGCCCGCCATCGAGCGGATCGACCAGTGGGTAGCGTCGGCAGGCTTCGAGCGAAGCGTGCGCTCGATCACCGCGGCGACCTGGTCATCCTCGATCGTTCTCGGCCTGCCCGGACGAGCCTCGTCCAGCAGTCCTTCCACACGATCCTTGAGGAAGCGCCGGCGCCACTTGCCAACCGTGTGCTCGTGCACGCCCAACTCGGCCGCGACGACCTTGCTCTGAATGCCGTCGGCGCAGCGAAGGATGATCCGGCAGCGTTCCGACATTGATCGCGCCACTCGTTGCCGGCGGACCTGTCGTTCCAGATACTCCCGCTCTTCCGTCTCCAAAATCAACGGTGCCGTAGGCCGCCCACCCGCGTTCGCCATACTGCGCTCCTCATCACCAGAGCCCAGCATACAATGATGCTTACTTCAGTTCCAGATGACTAGGTCGTCCCGTAGCCAGGAATCTTCCCCGACTACACCGCGCCCGTGATCCGCAACCCGGCGGGCGGCGGCGGGTCCGAGCTTGCGATGGCCAGGTGGGGATGCCGGCGCAACCGATCGTGCTCGAAAAAGCCGCCAAGGAGCGAGCCGCGAAACTCGAAGCCAAGGGCAAGCCGGTCGACATGCAGCAGCTGATCCACATGGAGTCGAACGCCGGCAACACCAACATCCGGCAGACCAAATACTGGACGCGTTGGCTTGGCATGGAAAGCTGCTGTCTGGAGCAGTTCACCTCCTTCAGCGAGTTCTACAAGGACGCGGGCGAGGATATCTGGTTCGCCTTTGGGGAAGAGCGCCCGACCGCCTTCTTCGCCGGTGTCTGGACGCCGCAATGGCGCAGTGTCCGGAAGGTCAAGGACGGCGAGGTGACCGCCGACCTGTTCGCCTTCCTCACCACCGACGCGAACGCCTAGGTCAAGGCGGTCCATCCGAAGGCCATGCCGGTGATCTTGACGACGCCAGACGAGTGCGAGGCTTGGATGACGTAGCCCTGGGAGCAGATCTCGCCCTACAGAGCCCGTTGCCGGACGGCTCGCTGACGATCGTCGCCTGGGGCGGGAAGCAGGATGAAATCTTCGGGCTTTGAAGGTTCACGGCCCCATTCGCGGCCCCAAAGCAAAACGGCCACCCCGGAGGGTGGCCGTAAGTCCTTGCAAAACAAGGAGTAAAATGGTGGGCGCGACAGGGATCGAACCTGTGACCCCTACGATGTCAACGTAGTGCTCTCCCGCTGAGCTACGCGCCCGTTGGCCGCCTCGGCGGCTTCAGGAAGCGTGTCCGGGCCGTGGCGGCCGCGTTCACGCTGCGAGGTGAGGGGGCTATAGCGAGTCGCCTCGCGGCTGGCAAGGCGTTTGCCGCATAAATTCTCACGAGGCTGTCGGCATCCGCATCGGGCGGCGCCGGGCGGCCTTTCAGGCGGCCAGCAGCTTCTCGACCTCGTTGACCAGCTCGCGCAGATGGAAGGGCTTGGAGAGCACCTTCGCGTCCTTCGGCGTCTGCGAATCGGGGTTGAGCGCGACGGCCGCGAAGCCGGTGATGAACATCACCTTGATGTCGGGGTCGAGCTCGGTCGCGCGCCGCGCCAGCTCGATGCCGTCCATCTCCGGCATCACGATGTCGGTCAGCAGCAGCTCGAAAGGCTCTTCCCGCAGGCGGTTATAGGCCGACAGGCCGTTGTCGAAGGAGGCGACGTCATAGCCTGCATTCTGCAGGGCCTTGACCAGGAAGCGACGCATGTCGTTGTCGTCTTCCGCGAGCAAAATCTTCGTCATGGGCCTGTTCTGTCCGTCCCTGAGGCCTGTCTCTCCGGGTCCGGCCCGGCTGATGCAGCGTCCGTTTCAATGCGTCTGGCGCCCGTGCCGCCACCGGGCCCGGTGCGGTTGGGTAGCGACCCCGCGGCACCGTTGGAACCATGCCTTTCTATTAGGCCTCATCGTGGTAAACAACGCGTGAATCCGCGCCGCGGGACGGCTGCCCGGCGGGGACCGCTTCAACCCGTCCGGTTTGTGTGCTTCAGTCGGCTGCGATGAGCTTGTCCAGCGCCCCGTTCCCGCCCGCTCCCGACGCTGTCGTCGGCGAGATCGAGCGCCCGTTCAGCCTGTATCCGCCGGCCCTTCAGGTGGTGCCGGTGGTCGTCGACGTGCCCCATGCCGGGCGCCGCTACCCCGCCGGCTTCGTCGAACGGGCGCGGCTGCCGCTCAGGGGGCTCAGGCGCTCGGAGGACGCCTTCGTCGACCGGCTGTTCGACCATGGCGTCGCGCTGGGCGCGCCGCTCCTGGTGGCGGAGTTCCCGCGCGCCTATCTCGACGTCAACCGCGAGCCCTACGAGCTCGACCCGCGCATGTTCGAGGGGCGGGTGCCGCCCTTCGCCAACACCCGCTCGATGCGGGTCGCCGGCGGGCTCGGCACCATCCCGCGCATCGTCGGCGACGCGCAGGACATCTATCCGGGGCGCATCCCGATCGGCGAGGGGCTGGCCCGGATCGACGCGCTCTACCGGCCCTACCATGCCGCGCTGCGCGGCCTCGTGCAGCGGACGCAGAGCGTGTTCGGCACCTGCATCCTGGTCGACGCGCATTCGATGCCGTCGGCGGGGCTCGACCGCGACGGGCTGGCCAAGTCCGACATCATCCTCGGCGACCGATTCGGCACCAGCGCCGCCGGCTACATCATCGACATCGCCGAGGAGGCCTTCGGCCGGCTCGGCCTGAGCGTCACCCGCAACCGGCCCTATGCCGGCGGCTTCATCACCGAGCATTACGGCGCGCCGGCCTCGGGCGTGCATGCGCTGCAGATCGAGGTCAACCGCGCGCTCTACATGAACGAGACGACGCTGGAGCCGCATGCCGGCTTCGAGACGCTGCGGGAGGGGATCTCGCGGGCGCTTGCCGATTGCTTCGCGCGCTGGAGCGGCTGGCTCGACGAATGGCGCGAGGCGGCCGAATAGCGCAGCCCCCGCCGCGAAGCGCGCAGGCCCAGAAAAAAGGGCCGCACACTTGCGTGGCGGCCCAAGTCTAGGGAGGAAACGCCCAAGGAGGGCAAGCGAAGGCTTGAGGTCATCTCCCCTTCGCAAGTGCACAATATGACTGTGCGGCGCGGAAAAGCAAGCGAAATCGTCAATCGGCAAAGTCGCCATGCCATGGATGCATGACGATGGCTGAAAACTGTTTCAAATAAAACCATTTACGGCATTTCTGCGGGTGTGGCGCCGTGTTAGAGGGGGATCGGGATCAGGCTCATGTTGCAGAGCACAAAAACGCAGGCGGGGAGGCGCGGATGAGCGCGGTCGATTTCGGGGCCTTCGTCAACGATCTGGCGAGCCGGTCGGGGCAGGCGATCCTGCCCTTCTTCCGGGCGCATCACGTCCTCGAGGACAAGGCCCCCGGCGGGGTGTTCGATCCGGTCACCGAGGCGGACCGTGCAGGCGAGGCGGTGATGCGCAGCCTGATCCGCGCGCATTTCCCGGAGCATGGCGTGCTCGGCGAGGAATTCGGCAACGAGAACATCGAGGCCGACTATGTCTGGGTGCTCGATCCCATCGACGGCACCCGCGCCTTCATCTCGGGCATCCCGGTCTGGGGCACGCTGATCGGGCTGACGCGCCAGGGCGTGCCGGTCTACGGCATGATGCACCAGCCCTTCTCGGGCGAGCGCTTCTCCGGGGACGGGCGCGAGGCGCGCTATGAGGGGCCGGGCGGGCCGCGGCGGCTGCAGACGCGCCAGGTGCCGGAACTCGCGGCGGCGACGCTGATGACGACCTCGCCGCATCTGTTCCAGGGCGAGGAGGAAGCGGCCTTCGCGCGGGTCGAGAGCCAGGTCAGGCTCTCGCGCTATGGTTGCGACTGCTACGCCTATTGCATGCTCGCCTCCGGCCATGTCGACCTGGTGATCGAGAGCGGGCTGAAGCCCTACGACATCGTCGCGCTGATCCCGATCATCGAGGGGGCGGGCGGTGTCGTCACCTCATGGGACGGCGGCAGCGCCGCCGGGGGCGGGCGCGTCGTCGCCGCCGGCAGCAAGGCGCTGCATCAGGCCGCGCTCGCCCTGCTCGCTGGCTGAGTCGGGCAGGGCCCGGTCCTCGCCGGGGATGAAGGCGTCGAAGGCGGCCCAGAACCGGGCGCGGATCGCGTCGTTCTCCATCAGGATCTCGTGGCGCGCCTCGGGCAGCACCAGGGCGCCGCCGGTCTTCAGCCGCGCCGCGAAGCGCTCGATCGCCGGCGTCGAGACGACGGGGTCGCGGCCCGCGGCGATGACGAGGGTCGGCACCTTCACCTCCAGCGCCGCCGAGGGCGCGTTGAGCCGGCCCATCAGGCGGAAGGCGTTGCGCACCCAGGCGATGGTCGGGTCGCCGATGCTGAGATGGCGCGCCTCGGCCGACAGCCGGCTGTTGCGGGCATAGCGGACCGGGTCGCCGGTCAGCCGGTTGCCCTCGAAGGGTTTCGTCGCGATGGCGGTTTCGCCGCCGCCGGGCACGAAGGCGCGGCCGAAGCCGAGCCAGTACAGGATGCTGGCGAGCCGGCTCGCCGCCACGGGATACCGCACCATGGTGAGGCCGAGCATCGGGGCGATGGCGACCATGCGGGAGACCGGCAGCCTGTCCCGGCGCGCGGCATCGAGGCAGAGCGCCGCGCCCATCGAATGGGCGAGGATGAAATAGGGCGGCGGGAACTTCGCCTGCATTTCCGCCATGGCGAGCGCGAGGTCGGCCTCGTAATGCCTCAGCCGGCCGACATGGCCCTTGCGCAGGCGGCGGACGAAGCGCTGCGAGCCGCCCTGGCCGCGCCAGTCGAAGGTGAGGACGTGGAAGCCGCGGCGGCGCAGCTCGGCGGCGGTCTCGCTGTAGCGCTCGATGAACTCGGCCCGGCCCTGGACCAGGACGACGGTGCCGCGCACCGGCTTCACGGTCGGCCGCCAGCTCGCGAAACGCAGCGACGCGCCGTCCCGCGTCGTCGCCAGCCAGACCTTGCCATGGCCCGGAACGGGATAGTCGGGGTCGTTGAAGAAGGCGGCCTCGGCCATGGCTGACTCCGGGCCGGCGCCGCTGCGCGCTTCCGCGAAGCGCGAGGCTGCTCCGGCCCTCTGATGGATCGGATCGTCGTCCTGCGCGGCGGCGTCCGCCGCGCTCGGGACCGCTCCGGCGAGCGGGTTCCCCTCGGCTGGTTATGCCCTTCGCGCCGGCCTCTTGAAAAGCCGAAAACGCTTTACCAGATCAATCCTGCGCAGGCCGGAACCGGCTGCGCGAACCTCAACCAGGCCCGCGCTCAGGCGAGGCGGGCCGTACTGCCTGTCGCTTCTCTGGAGGACACATCATGCGTCATTTCGATCTCTCCCCCCTCTATCGTTCGACCGTCGGCTTCGACCGCCTGTTCTCGCTGCTCGACCAGGCGACCAGCAACGAAACGGCGCCGAGCTACCCGCCCTACAATATCGAGCGCACCGCCGAGAACGCCTACCGCATCACCATCGCGGTCGCGGGCTTCAGCGAGGCCGACCTCTCGATCGAGAGCAAGGAGAACGCGCTGACCGTCAAGGGCGAGAAGCAGACGAACGACAATGACGAGAAGCGCGAGGTCCTGCATCAGGGCATCGCCGCGCGCGCCTTCGAGCGCCGCTTCCAGCTTGCCGATTATGTGCAGGTGACCGGCGCCAGCCTCGAGAACGGCCTGCTCCATATCGACCTCGTGCGCGAGATCCCCGAGGCCAAGAAGCCGCGCCAGATCCCGATCGGCGCCGGTTCGGCCAAGGTTCTCGAAGCCAAGGTCGAGACCGCCAAGGCCGCGTAATCCTTCAGAGCCTCTGCTCTGAACGGCGAGGGCTCCCGGAGACGGGAGCCCTTTTTGTTGCGCGCGAAGGATGGAGCCGCCTCTCCCGGGGCTTGCCGACGGCCGGACCGGGCTTGCCATGCCGGCGGCGGCCGGCTTGGGAGGCCGCCTCGCCCGGGATGTGACGCCGGTCCGACCCGGATGCCGGCTCAGTCCAGCGGCGCCACCGGGACGATCGGCGTTTCGGGGCGCGGTTTCGCGGTGCCCGAATCCTGACCCTGCACCGGCGCCAGCGGCACGGCGGCTTCGGCGGAGGCGGGCGGCCGTGTCGCCAGAGGCGGCCTGCGCTCGGTTTCGTCGATGCCGCGCACATCCTGCGGGTTGACCAGCCGGGGCTTCTCCGGGGCGCTTTCGGGAGATGCCGGGGTAGCGGCCGCAGGCGGGGCCTCCTGCGTCGCCGGGGCATTGGCCTCGACGGGGGGCTGTGGCGCGGGCTGCGGGCTCGGCGCCCTCTCCGGTGCGGCCGGCGCGGCCGGGGAGGGCGGCGACTCCTGCGTCGCCGGGGCGTTGGCTTCGACAGGGGGGTGCGGCGCGGGCTGCGGGGCCGGCGCCTTCTCCGGCGCGGCGGGAGCAGGCGGGATGACGGTCGCGGGCGCGCTCGCCGCGGCCGGCGGCGCGAGCTCGGCCGGGCGCTGCGGCGGCTGAGGCACGAGGCGCGGGCGCGAAGGCTCGCGCTCCTGCAGCGGGTCGATCCGCGCGATATCCGGCCCCTGTCCGGCCTGGGCGCCGCGCAGCGGGACGCGGCGGATCAGGTTGCCGGCGAAGGCGTCGAGAATCAGCCGCTGCCGCTGCCCGTTCGCCCGCATGCCGTCGACGACATAGGTGTCGGCGCTGCGGTAGAGCCGGTCGATCCGCACGAAGCCATAGGTCTGGGAGGCGATGCGCCGGATGTCGTAGGCCGTCACCGGCTCGGCGATGCGGGGGGCGTAGCGATAGCCGTATCCATAGCCATAGGCCGGCGGATAGGGCACCGCCGGCACCGCATAGTAGTCGTCGTCATAATAATAAAACTGGGCGGCGGCGCCTCCCGCCGAGCCGGCGAGCGCACCGGCCACGGCCAAGCCCATCAGACCGATGCGCCTCGACGCGGTCGAACGTTTTGCCATGGCTTCCTTCCTTAACGGGTGTCGCGCGGCGTTCAGTTTTCCTTAGCGATTGCGGCAGGCATGGGGCCGGGTTGCGCCGAAAGCCGCATCAGCCCGCGATCGTCGCGATCAGCCGGCCGACGTCGGCCGGCTCGGTCGCGAAGGACATGACGAAGCGGCCGACGATCTCGCCTTCGCGCAGGGCGTTGTCGGGCGCGAGCGAGCGGCCCGGCCAGGAATGGTAGCGCACGCCCGCCGCCTCCAGCCGCGCTTGCGTCGCGGCAGGCAGGATCAGGAAGACCTCGTTGGCCTGGCTCGGCCAGGCGAGCCGCGCCTGGCCGCCGTCGACGGCGGCGTCGGCAAGGCGCTTCGCCTGCGCATTGGCGTGGCGGGCGAGATCGAGCCAGTGGTCCTCGGCGAGCAGGGCCTCGAACTGGGCGCCGAGGAAACGGCCCTTGGACAGGGTCTGGCCGGCGCGCTTGCGCCGCCATTTCATCTCATCGGCCTGGGCCGGGTCGAAGAAGACCACGGCCTCCACCGCCCAGGCGCCGTTCTTGGTGCCGCCGAAGGAAAGGACGTCGACGCCCGCCTTCCAGGTGATCTCGGCGGGGGTGCAGCCGAGCGTGACGAGGGCGTTGGCGAAGCGGGAGCCGTCCATATGGACCGTCAGGCGCCGCGCCGCGACGGCCTGCTTGAGGGCGCGGACCTCCTCCGGCGTATAGATCGTGCCGCATTCCGTCGCCTGGGTGAGCGACAGCGCCTGCGCCTGGACGTTGTGGAAGCTGCCCTCGTTCAGATAGCCCAGCGCCCGGGCCACCGCCTCGGGCGTCAGCTTGCCGCCGGTGCCGGGAAGGTCGACCAGCTTGGCGCCGTTGCTGAAGAATTCGGGCGCGCCGCACTCGTCCTCGACGATATGGCTCTCCTCATGGGTGAGCACCGCGCCCCAGGGCTTGACCACGCTGGCGAGGGCCAGCGCGTTCGCGGCCGTGCCCGTCGTCACCAGGAAGGCCGCGACCTCGCGCTCGAACAGGGCCGAGAGCCGCTCTTCGACCCGCTTCGTCCAGTCGTCGCTGCCATAGCCGGAGGCCGGGCCGTCATTGGCGGCGGCCAGCGCGGCCATGACGCGGGGGCTGGCGCCGGCGGTGTTGTCGCTGATGAAGTTCATGCGCCAAGGGTTAGGGAAGGGCCGCTTTCCTGCCAACCGACAGCGGCGGAGAGGGGGCCTGCGCGCCGCGCCGGTCGAAACCCGGCAAAACAAGAAGCGGACCGTCCGACTCGGGCTTTCGTGCCGGAAATGTCTGGCATGGATTCGATTTTGCAATAAAATTTCGCTGCGACGCGAAATCGGCGCTTGTGCGTAGATTGGAATTCTGGCAAGTTCATCGCAATAGGACAGTGTTGCTGTCCCATTTTTCACCGCGCCGACCGAAGGCTGGTTCAGCCGGGGTCGTGCCGTCGCAATGGAGCGGAGCATGACGAGGGGCCAGGCCAATACTGCCGAAGCCAACCGTACGCGCATCCGTAAAACGACGGCCTGAGACAGGCGCGGCCGGGCGACAGCGAGCCCGAAGGCGCCTGCGGAGGACGCGGGCGCGATCGAAACGAAGCGCAAGTAAGCCTCCGACGAGACGACGGCCGACCCGCCTTGGCCTCATCCGCGCTGCCGACCGGCGGCGTCGGCGCCGGGGCCTGCCGCGGGGAGGATCGAGAGTGACGGTTTGTCCGCCGGTGAAGAGCCAGCGGGGTTCTGGGAGCAGGTTTGACGATGAGCGCAACCAGCAAGGTCAGCGGCGCAGAGGGGCTCGCGCGTTTTCCGGCGGCCTATGATCCGGCCCTGCCGATGCGGCAAGGCCTCTACGACCCGGCCAACGAGAAGGATTCCTGCGGCGTCGGCTTCATCGCCGACATGAAGAACCGCAAGAGCCACGCCATCGTGCAGCAGGGCCTGCAGATCCTGCACAATATCGACCATCGCGGCGCGGTCGGGGCGGATCCGAAGCTCGGCGACGGCTGCGGCATCCTCACCCAGATTCCGCACCGCTTCTTCAAGGAGGAGTGCGCGAGGCTCGGCATCGACCTGCCAGAGCCGGGCTTCTACGCCGTCGGCCAGTTCTTCATGCCGCGCGATCCGGCGATCCGGGCGCTCTGCGAGGAGATCATCGCGCAGACCGTCGAGGAGGAGGGGCTCAACTTCCTCGGCTGGCGCGACGTGCCGGTCGACAACAGCGACCTCGGCAAGGCGGTGCTGGAGACCGAGCCGGTGCACCGCCAGCTCTTCGTCGGGCGCCCCGACGACATCGCCAGCGAGGAGGAGTTCGAGCGGCAGGTCTATGTCCTGCGCAAGTCGGTCTCGAACAAAGTCTACAAGCATCAGGAGCGCAAGACGGCGGAGTACTACCCCGTCTCGATGTCGGCCCGCACCATCGTCTACAAGGGCATGGTGCTGGTGAACCAGCTCGGCTCCTATTTCAAGGATCTGCAGGACGAGCGCTTCGTCAGCGCCATCGCGCTGGTCCATCAGCGCTTCGCCACCAACACCTTCCCGTCCTGGCGGCTCGCCCACCCGTACCGGATGGTCGCCCATAACGGCGAGATCAACACGCTGCGCGGCAACGTCAACTGGATGGCGGCGCGGCAGGCGAGCGTCGATTCGGAGCTGTTCGGCTCGGATATCTCGAAGCTCTGGCCGATCTCCTATGAGGGGCAGTCGGACACGGCCTGCTTCGACAATGCGCTCGAATTTTTGGTGCAGGGCGGCTACTCGCTGGCGCACGCCATGATGATGCTCGTGCCGGAGGCGTGGAACGGCAACCCGCTGATGAACGAGGAGCGGCGCGCCTTCTACGAATACCACGCCGCGCTGATGGAGCCCTGGGACGGGCCGGCCGCGATCGCCTTCACCGATGGGCGCCAGATCGGCGCGACGCTCGACCGCAACGGGCTGCGTCCGGCGCGCTATCTCGTCACCGATGACGGGCTCGTGGTGCTGGCCTCGGAGTTCGGCGTGCTGCCGATCCCGGAGGAGAAGATCGTCGAGAAGTGGCGGCTCCAGCCCGGCAAGATGCTGCTGATCGACCTCGAACAGGGCCGCATCATCGGCGACGACGAGATCAAGACGCAGCTCTGCCTCGCCAATCCCTACAAGGACTGGCTGAAGCGCACCCAGATCGTGCTGGAGGAGTTGCCGCCGGTCGAGGCGCGGGCCTCGCGCACCGACGTGCCGCTGCTCGATCGCCAGCAGGCCTTCGGCTACACCACCGAGGATGTCCGCCTGCTGATGGCGCCGATGGCGGTGACCGGGCAGGAAGCCGTGGGCTCGATGGGCACCGACACGCCGATCTCGGCGCTCTCGCTCAAGTCGAAGCTGCTCTACACCTATTTCAAGCAGAACTTCGCGCAGGTGACGAACCCGCCGATCGACCCGATCCGCGAGGAGCTGGTGATGAGCCTGCTCTCCTTCATCGGGCCGCGGCCGAACATCCTCGACCTGGAAGGCACCTCGCGGCGCAAGCGCCTCGAAGTGCGCACGCCGATCCTGACCAACGACGATCTCGAGAAGATCCGCTGCATCGGCCATTACGAGGATCGCTTCGACACCAAGACCATCGACTTCACCTATCCGGCGCGCGAGGGCGCGGCCGGCATGGAAGGCGCGCTGGAGCGGCTGTGCGAGCGCGCGGAGGCCGCGGTCCATGGCGGCTACAACATCATCATCCTGTCCGACCGGCAGGTGGGCTCCGACCGCATCCCGATCCCGGCGCTGCTCGCGACGGCGGCGGTGCATCACCACCTGATCCGCAAGGGGCTGCGCACCTCGGTCGGCCTCGTCGTCGAATCCGGCGAGCCGCGCGAGATCCATCATTTCTGCTGCCTCGCCGGCTACGGCGCCGAGGCGATCAACCCCTATCTCGCCTTCGACACCCTGCTCGACCAGCACGAGCAGGGCGCCTTCCCGGAGGAGGTCGATGCCGGCGAGGTGGTGACGCGCTACATCAAGTCGGTCGGCAAGGGCGTGCTCAAGGTGATGTCCAAGATGGGCATCTCGACCTACCAGTCCTATTGCGGCGCGCAGATCTTCGACGCGGTCGGCCTGAAGAGCGCCTTCGTCGACAAGTTCTTCTTCGGCACCGGCACCGCGATCGAGGGCGTCGGGCTGGAGGAGATCGCGGAGGAGAGCGTCAGGCGCCATCGCGACGCCTTCGGCGACTCGCCGCTCTACCGCGACAGCCTCGATATCGGCGGCGAATACATGTACCGCGTCCGCGGCGAGGACCATGTCTGGAAGCCGGACGTGGTCGCCTCGCTGCAGCATGCGGTGCGCCTCAACGCGCAGGAGCGCTACGAGGATTTCGCCCGGCAGGTCAACGACGAGGGCCGGCGGCTCAGCACCATCCGCGGGCTGTTCAAGGTGAAGATGGCGGAAGATGACGGGCGCAAGCCCGTGCCGCTGGAGGCCGTCGAGCCGGCGGCCGAGATCGTCAAGCGCTTCGCCACCGGCGCGATGTCCTTCGGCTCGATCTCGCGCGAGGCGCATGAGACGCTCGCCATCGCGATGAACCAGATCGGCGGCAAGTCGAACACCGGCGAGGGCGGCGAGGAGGCGATCCGCTTCAAGCCGCTGCCGGACGGGCGCTCCAAGCGCTCGGCGATCAAGCAGATCGCGTCCGGCCGCTTCGGCGTCACCACCGAATACCTCGTCAATTCCGATGTGATGCAGATCAAGGTGGCGCAGGGCGCCAAGCCCGGCGAGGGCGGCCAGCTCCCCGGCCACAAGGTCGACGCCAAGATCGCCCGGACCCGGCATTCGACGCCGGGCGTCGGCCTGATTTCGCCGCCGCCGCATCACGACATCTATTCGATCGAGGATCTGGCGCAGCTCATCTTCGACCTCAAGAACGTCAACCCGGCGGCGGACGTCTCGGTGAAGCTCGTCTCCGAGATCGGCGTCGGCACGGTCGCGGCCGGCGTCGCCAAGTCGCGGGCCGACCACATCACCATCTCGGGCTTCGAGGGCGGCACGGGCGCGAGCCCGCTGACCTCGCTGAAGCATGCCGGCTCGCCCTGGGAGATCGGGCTCGCCGAGACGCAGCAGACGCTGGTGCTGAACCAGCTCCGCGGCCGCGTCGCGCTTCAGGTCGACGGCGGGTTGCGGACGGGGCGGGACGTCGTCATCGGCGCGCTGCTCGGGGCCGACGAATTCGGCTTCTCGACCGCGCCGCTGATCGCGGCCGGCTGCATCATGATGCGCAAATGCCATCTCAACACCTGCCCGGTCGGGGTCGCGACGCAGGACCCGGTGCTGCGCAAGCGCTTCAAGGGCCTGCCCGAGCATGTGGTGAACTACTTCTTCTTCGTGGCCGAGGATGTCCGCCGGATCATGGCGGAGATGGGCTTCACCAGGATCGAGGAACTCGTCGGCCGCTCCGACCTGCTCGACAAGCGCGAGGCGATCGATCACTGGAAGGCGAGGGGGCTCGATTTCGCGAAGCTCTTCCACAAGGTCGAGCTGCCGGGCGTGGCGATCCGCCATGTCGAGCGGCAGAACCACCCGATCGACACCGTGCTCGACCGCAGGCTGATCGAGGCGGCGGAAGGCGCGATCGAGACCGGCACCCCGGTCGTGATCGAGGAGACGATCTCGAATGTCGACCGCTCGGCCGGCGCGATGCTCTCGGGCGTCGTGGCGAAGAACTACGGCCATGCCGGCCTGCCGGACGACACCATCACGGTGAAGCTGAAGGGCACCTCGGGCCAGAGCTTCGCCGCCTTCCTCGCCGCGGGCGTCACGGTCGAGCTCACCGGCCAGGCCAATGACTATGTCGGCAAGGGCCTCTCCGGCGGCAAGCTGATCGTGAAGCCGGATCCGGCCTCGAAGGCCGTGGCCGAACGCTCGATCATCGTCGGCAACACGGTGCTCTACGGCGCGATCTCGGGCGAGGCCTATTTCAGGGGCGTCGCCGGCGAGCGCTTCGCGGTGCGCAATTCCGGCGCGATCGCGGTGGTCGAAGGCACCGGCGACCATGGCTGCGAATACATGACCGGCGGCGTCGTCGCGGTCATCGGCCAGACGGGGCGCAACTTCGCCGCCGGCATGTCGGGCGGCATCGCCTATGTGCTGGACGAGGACGGCACCTTCAAGTCGCGCTGCAACCTCTCCATGGTCGATCTCGAACCGGTCGAGGAGGAGGAGGAGCTGATGGAGCGGCTGCACCATCACGGCGGCGATCTCGAGCACAAGGGCCGCATCGACATGACCAACATGTCGGGCCATGACGATGAGCGGCTGATGCAGATGCTGACGAACCACGCCAACTACACCGGTTCTGAGCGCGCCCGCACCATCCTCGACAACTGGGCGGATTACCGCACGAAGTTCGTCAAGGTGATGCCGGTCGAGTACCGCCGCGCGCTGCGCGAGATGGAGCAGGCCCGCACCTTGCAGGCTGCGGAATAAGCGAAACGCCACCGTCCGGGGCCATGCGCCCCGGCACTCCGATCAGGTTAAGGCACGCGCGCGGGACATCCCGGGCACACGGCGAGAGAAACGGCATGGGCAAGGTCACGGGCTTTCTCGAATACGACCGGCAGGAGCAGAAGTATCAGCTCGCCGGCGACCGCATCCGGCATTTCCGCGAGTTCACGCTGCCGCTGGAAGAGCGGGACGTGCGCAAGCAGGCGGCGCGCTGCATGGATTGCGGCATCCCCTTCTGCCACGGCCCGACCGGCTGCCCGGTCCACAACCAGATCCCGGACTGGAACGAGCTGGTCTATTCCGGGGGCTGGGAGGCGGCGCTGCGCAACCTCCACTCCACCAACAACTTCCCGGAATTCACCGGCCGCATCTGCCCCGCGCCTTGCGAGGAGGCCTGCACGCTCAACCTCGAAAACATGCCGGTGACGATCAAGACGATCGAGCAGGCGATCGCCGACAAGGGCTGGGAAGAGGGCTGGATCGCCCCGGAAATCCCGGCGAAGCGCACGGGCAAGCGCATCGCCATCGTCGGCTCGGGTCCGGCCGGGCTGGCGGCGGCGCAGCAGCTCGCCCGCGTCGGCCACGACGTGCATGTCTATGAGCGCGAGGCCAAGGCCGGCGGCCTGCTGCGCTACGGCATCCCCGACTTCAAGATGGAGAAGAAGCACATCGACCGCCGCGTGCGGCAGATGGAGGCCGAGGGCGTCACCTTCCACTACAAGGTCAATATCGGCGTGACTCTGCCCTTCGCCCAGCTCGTCGCCGAGCATGACGCGGTGCTGATGACGGGCGGGGCGGAAGCGCCGCGCGATCCCGGCCTGCCGGACACCAACCTGTCGGGCGTGCACTACGCGATGCCCTACCTCACCCAGCAGAACAAGCGCATCGGCGGCGAGGACATCTCGACCGAGACGCCGATCCTGGCGGCGGGCAAGCATGTCGTGGTGGTCGGCGGCGGCGATACGGCGTCGGACTGCGTCGGCACCGCCTTCCGGCAGGGCGCGCTCTCGGTGACGCAGCTCGACATCCGGCCGATGGCGCCGCAGATCGAGGACAAGCTCACCGTCTGGCCGTACTGGCCGACGAAGTTCCGCACCTCCTCCTCGCAGGCCGAGGGCGCCGAGCGCGAGTTCCAGGCGGCGACGCTCGGGCTGGAGGGCCGCAACGGCCGGCTGACCGGGGTGAAATGCGCCCGCGTCGACGAGAAGCGCAAGCCGATTCCGGGCACGGAATTCGTGCTCCAGGCCGATCTCTGCTTCCTCGCCATCGGCTTCGCCGGTTCGGTGATCGAGGGCATGATCGCCCAGTCCGGCGCGGCGGTGGACCGGCGGGCGAACGTCGTCGCCAACGACCGCGACTACAAGACCAGCGTCGACAAGGTCTATGTCGCCGGCGACATGCGGCGCGGCCAGTCGCTGGTGGTCTGGGCGATCCGCGAGGGCCGCCAGGCGGCGCATGCGATCGACCGGGACCTGATGGGCGAGACGATCCTGCCGGTGTGAGGCGGATCGGCCGCGCCCTCAGCACCGATGCATCGGCCTCCTGCGAAAACCGCGCTCCCTTTTTCGGGCCGATGCTCTATGCTCGCCGCCATGGAATCGAGCCAGAAGGGGAAGCAGGCGCCGCGCCGCCGCTTCCATTGCCGCACCCGCGGACCTGTCTGCGCCCCGCGCTTCGTCTCGCGGGGCTGACAGGGAACGCATCGCCGTCTCGTCGTCAGCCTTTTTCGGCGCGCCCGCTCGCGCCAGACTGACTTCATGAGATTCCGATGTCCCTGATCGCCATCAAAGACCTGTCGCTCATCCGTACCGAGACCCTGTTCGCCGGGCTCGACCTCGCCATCGCCAAGGGCGACCGCCTCGGCCTCGTCGCCGCCAATGGGCGCGGCAAATCCTCGCTGCTGCGCATCATCGCCGGCGAGGAGGAGGCGACGGGCGGCACGCTGACCCGGGCGCGCGGCCTCGTCACCGCCTTCGCGCCGCAGGATCCGCCGGCGCGGCTGCTTTCCATGAGCCTCCACGATGCGGTGCGCGACGCGCTCGATGCCGAGGCGGCCGAAACCGAAAGCTGGCGGGTCGACGTCCTGCTCGACGATCTCGCCGTCGACGAGGCCTTGCGCGGCCGCCCGGTCGGCGAGCTCTCGGGCGGCTGGCAGAGCAGCATGCTGCTGGCGCGGGCGGCGGTGATCGAGCCCGATTTGCTCCTGCTCGACGAGCCGACCAACCATCTCGATCTGGCGCGGATCGGCGTGCTCGAACGCTTCCTCGCCGCGCTGCCTCGCGATTGCGCCGTCGTGGTGGCGAGCCATGACCGTGCCTTCCTCGACGATGTCAGCCGCCGGACCCTGTTCCTGCGCCCGGCGGAGAGCGCCGATTTCGCGCTGCCCTATTCGCGCGCCTTGCAGGCGCTGGAGGAGCGCGACGCGGCGCGGGGCCGGCAGTTCGAGAACGATATGCGCAAGGTGAGGGCGCTGCGGCAGCAGGCGGCCAAGCTCAAGAATATCGGCATCAATTCCGGCTCGGACCTGCTGGTGGTCAAGACCAGGCAGTTGTCCGAGCGGGCCGACAGGCTGGAGGAGAGCGCCCGCCCGGCCCATCAGGAGCGTTCGGCGGGGGCGATCCGGCTCGGCAACAGCGGCAGCCATGCCAAGGCGCTGGTCGCGATCAAGGATACGGCGATCGTTGCGCCGGACGGGCGGCTGCTCTTTCGCACCGGCCCGCTCTGGATCGAGCAGGGCGACCGGATCGCCCTGCTCGGCGCCAACGGCACCGGCAAGACGCGCTTCGTCGCGCGGCTGCGCGCGGCGCTGGACGGAGGCGATCCGGAGATCCGCGGCGCGGCGAGCCTGAAGCTCGGCTATTCCGACCAGGCATTGGCGCAGCTCGACGCCTGGGCGACGCCCTGGGAGGCGGTGAAGCGGTCGAGCGATGCCGGCGACCAGCTCGCCCGCACGCTGCTGGCGGGAGCGGGGATCGCGAGCGAGAGCCAGTCCGCGCCGATCGCCCGGTTCTCGGGCGGGCAGAAGGCGCGGCTGGCGATGCTGCTGCTGCGCCTCGCCCAGCCGAATTTCTACCTGCTCGACGAGCCGACCAACCATCTCGACATCGAGGGGCAGGACCGGCTGGAGAGCGAGCTGATCGAGCACGAGCCCGCCTGCCTGCTGGTCAGCCATGACCGGGCCTTCGTGCGCGGGGTGGCGACGCGGATCTGGGTGATCGAGGGCAGGAGGCTGGTCGAGGTCGACGACCCCGATCCCGTCTTCGACCGGCTGATGGCCGGTTGACCGTCCGGCTTATCGCGTCGCGGGAGGCGGCCAGCGGTAATCGTCGATCCGGCCCGGCATCGGCTCCGGCGCGATGCCCTGGCCGAAGACGCGCTCGAGCTGGCGCGCGGCGTCGCCCTGGCCGCGCGCCTCCGCGATCGAGGCGAGCAGGGGCTGCTCCGACGGCGCCGCCTCGCCGGTCAGCGGCTGGATCGGCCCGGCCAGCGGGCGGGCCTGGAGCGCGGGAGCGAGGCCGAGCGGCGGCACGCCGGCGGCCATCTGGTCGATCAGGCGCTCGACTCCGCCGGGCTGCAATTCCGGCGCGGTCGGAGCTCCGGTGCCCGGCGCGACCGGCAGGGCGATGACGTTGTTCTGCGGCGCCGCCTCGATGATTCGGCGGATCACCAGATCGACGAAATGAGCCGCCTTGCGGGCGCCGGCCTTGGTGAAATGGATGCCGTCGCCGAGGCGCAGCCGCGTCGGCTGGCCGGAGACGTTGGGGCCGGTCGCGGCATAGCGGTTCTCGGCGTCGACGAAGCCGCCCCACAGGTCGACATAATGCCCGCCGGCCTTCTCGACGCGCTCGCGGAAGATCTCGTTCAGCGTGACGAGGTCGGCCGAGAGCCGGGCGTTCTGCATCGGCGGCGCGCCGACCCAGATCAGCGGGATGCGCCGGGCGGCGAAGGCATTGGCGAGCGCATCGACGCGGTCGCGGTAGAGCTCGAGCCAGCGCGGGCTCATGGGCTCCTGGACGGTGTCGCCGTCGCGGATCGGCTGGCGGTCGTTGAGGCCGATCAGCATCACCGCGATCGTGACCTTCTGCTCGCCGGCGAGCAGCTCCGAGACCGCCTTGGGCCAGTCGTAGAAATCGGTGCGGACGAGGCCGGAATCGGGCTTCGCCCGGTGCACCACCTCGACGTCGGGCCGGTTGTTCAGCGCGTCGTCGAGGCCGTCGGCGAGAAGGTTGGCGAGGGAATCGCCCATCACCACGACGTGATGCGCGACATCGACCTTGGGGATCACCGGATCGTCGCGCACGACGACGGGGGCGGCGGGCCGGCGCCGCACGGCCGGGGCGGCGCGCTGGCGCGGCTGCTGCGGCTGCACCGCCGGCTTGGCGGGCAACTGCCAGAAGAGCTGGAACAGGCTGCGCTGCTGCGGCTGCTGGGCAAGCGAGAGCGGGCCGCCGGTCAGCAGGAACAGGCCGGCGGCGCAGAGAACCATGACGAGCGAGCGCAGGCGCATCAGCCATCCGATCCAGAGGCGCGTGACGGACCCAGTATAGGCCGGCGGCGGCCCGAAGTCAGCGCCTGCCGCGCATCCGGGCGAGCAGCGCCGGGGTCGGGTAGCCGTCGGCGATCTCGCCGACGCTGATCTGGTAGCGCCGCACCGCCTCGCGCGTGCCGGTGCCGACGCGCCCGTCTGCGTCGTGGTCGTAGAGCCCGAGCGCCTTCAGGCGGCGCTGCAGGTCCTTGGTGCCGGCCATGTCGAGGCGGGCGGCCTTGAGCGGCCAGCCGGCCTGGATCGCGGCGCGGCCCATGATGCGGTCGCCGAGATGGCCGACCGCCAGCGCATAGGCGTCCGAGGAATTGTACTTCTTGATCACGTCGAAATTCGCGGTCAGCAGCATGACCGGGCCGGTATGGCCGGCCGGATAGAACAGGCGCCCCTCGCCGGAAGCGGGCAGGGCCCTGCCGTCGGCCCGCCGCACCCCGGCCGAGCGGAAGGCGGCGAAGCTTGCCTTGTCGAGGCGGTGGTCGAAGCCCTCCGGCAGCGCCACCTCCATGCCCCAGGGCAGCCCGGCCACCCAGCCATGGCTCTTCAGATAGTTCGCGGTCGAGGCGATGGCGTCGCTCGACGAGGTCCAGATGTCGGCATGGCCGTCGCCGGTCCAGTCGACGGCGTATTTCAGATAGCTCGACGGCATGAACTGGGTGTGGCCCATGGCGCCGGCCCAGGAGCCCTTGAGCTCGTCGCGCGCGACATAGCCCTTCTCGATCAGTTCGAGCGCGGTCAGCAATTCGTCGCGGAAGAAGTCGCTGCGATAACGGATCGAGGCCAGCGTCGCCAGCGAGCGGATGACGTCCTTGCCGCCCTTGAAGGAGCCGTAATTGGTCTCCATGCCCCAGACGCCGAGCACCACCTCCCGGGGCACGCCGTAGCGGGCCTCGACCTGGGCGAGGACGGCCGCGTTCTCGGCGGCGACGGCCTGGCCGCGCTGGATGCGCCCGCCGCCGACCGCATTGTTGAGATAGCTCCAGATCGGCGCGCTGAATTCGGCCTGCTTCTTCGTCAGCGCGACGATCGAGGCGTCGGGCGTCACGCCGCGGAAGGCGAGGTCGAAGGTCGCGCGCGAGATGCCGCGCGCCTGCGCCTGCGGCCAGAGCCGCTGCAGGAAGACATCGAAGCCGACGCTCGCCGGCGTCGCCGCCGGAGGGGCGGCATGGGCGCGCGAGACGGTGATCGAGCCCGTGGTCTGCGCCAGTGCCGGTGCCAGGCTGAGCACGGCCGAAGCGGCGATGACGGACAGGCGCATGAGAACTCCTGCGGAGGCTGGCGGAAACCCCATCACAGCGCCCGAACAAGGTTAAGCGAGGGTTAAGCCGGGCGCGCGAACCCTACGATCTGACCATTTGACAAGCCGCCAGGATTGGCGGATTCTGCGGCGATGTATAGCGCCTCTTCTTTCCGCCGCGGTCTGCACCGCTCGGGTAATCTCATCGCGGGCTTCTAGCCCCGGGTCTGTCGCGCTTGGCGCCTCCGGCTCGGGGGCGCCCCACTGTTTCCATCTCACCTGCGAGTTCGACCTAGTCATTCCGTGCGGCCTTGCGTCCGCCCGGCGGGCGCTCGCCTTCGATGAAAGACCTGTTCATGACCACCAAGCGTCCCGCCATCACCGTCACGGCCGCGGACCATGCCATGCTGAGCCGGATCGCGGCCGGCGCGGCCAACACCATGCCGGAACTCGCGGCCGAGCTGTCGCATGAGCTCGACCGGGCCCGCATCCTGCCGGAAGGCCGGGTTTCGATCGACCATGCCCGCATCGGCAGCCAGGTGGTCTATCGCGACGAAAGCACCAAGCGCGAGACCACGGTGACCCTGGTCTGGCCGCAGGACGCCAATATCGAGAAGAACCGCATCTCGGTGATGACGCCGATCGGCGTCGCGCTGATCGGCATGGCGGCCGACCGCACGATCGACTGGACGACCCGCTCGGGCGACGTGAAGCGCCTGACCGTGCTCGAGGTGCGCGAGCCGGTCGAGGAGGAGGCGGCGTCCTGAGCGGCGCTTTTCGGAAGCTGCCGAGCCCGAAAAGCAGCGCTGGCCATCCCGGACCTCCGTTCGGTCGCCCGCGATGACCCGTTATCGAAGCCCGCGGCCCAGCCTCTCGGGATGAGCGCGGATGTTCACGAACGAGCCTCAGGCCGATGCGTTCCTCGTCCTGAGCTTCTCCTCCCAGGCCAGCGCCTGGCCGACGATTTCCTCCAGATCGTCATGCTCGGGCCGCCAGCCCAGCTCGGCCCGGATGCGGTCGGCGCGGGCGATCAGCGAGGCCGGGTCGCCGGGGCGGCGCGGGGCGAGCGCCACCGGGAAATCGACGCCCGAGACCTTCTTCACCACGTCGACCACTTCCTTCACCGAGTAGCCGCGGCCATAGCCGCAGTTCAGCGTCAGGCTGGCCCCGCCGCCGCGCAGATGGTCGAGCGCGGCCAGATGCGCGCGGGCGAGGTCGGTGACGTGGATGTAGTCGCGCACGCAGGTGCCGTCCGGCGTCGCATAGTCGGTGCCGAAGATGGTGAGCCCGTCGCGCTGGCCGAGCGCCGCCTGGCTCGCGACCTTGATGAGATGGGTGGCGTTGGGCGAGGACTGGCCGGAGCGCCCCTGCGGATCGGCGCCGGCGACGTTGAAGTAGCGCAGCGCGACATAATTGAAGCCATGCGCCCGGCCTGCGTCCTGCAGCATCCATTCGCTCATCAGCTTGGAGCGGCCATAGGGGTTGATCGGGTTGAGCGCGACCTCCTCCGGCACCGGCGAGACCGAGGGCTCGCCATAGACCGCGGCGGTGGAGGAGAAGATGATGTGCCTCACGCCCCTGCGCACGGCGCTCTCGAGCAGCGCGCGCGTCTTCACGGTGTTGTTGAAGTAGTAGCCCAGCGGATCGGAAACGGATTCCGGAACGACGATCCTGGCGGCGAAATGCGCGATCTCGGTCACGCCGTATTCGGCGATCAGCCCCTCGACCAGCTCCTGGTCGCCGATGTCGCCCTGCACGAAGGTGGCCTCGGGCGGCACCGCCCACCAGAAGCCGGTCGAGAGATCGTCGAGGACGACGACCTTCTCGCCCCGGTCGAGCAATTCCAGGACCATGTGGCTGCCGATGTAGCCGGCGCCGCCGGAAACCAATACCGCCATTGTCTCTCGCCTCATCTTTGTCAGGAACCCGGCTTAACCGAGAACCGTTGACGGGTTCTCAAGGCCTGTCGGCTAATACGCCCCTGATGGCCGGCAACCGTGACAGTTGTGCGGCCCGCCCCATCACAGCCTCGCTTCGGCACAGGCTACCGCGCCAAGGACCCTTCATGACGAAACGTATCCGCAAGGCCGTTCTTCCCGTCGCCGGTCTGGGAACCCGCTTCCTGCCCGCCACCAAGGCGGTGCCGAAGGAGATGCTCACCATCGTCGACCGCCCGGTCGTGCAGCATGTCGTGGACGAGGCGCGCGCCGCCGGCATCGAGCACTTCATCTTCGTCACCGGCCGCAACAAGGCGGTGATCGAGGACCATTTCGACATGGCCTACGAGCTCGACGATACGCTCGCCAAGCGCAACAAGATCAAGGAGCTCGAGGCGCTGAAGGCCGATCTGCCGGCCGCAGGCGCGACCAGCTTCACCCGCCAGCAGGCGCCGCTCGGCCTCGGCCACGCCGTCTGGTGCGCCCGCGAGATCGTCGGCGAGGAGCCCTTCGCGCTGCTGCTGCCGGACATGCTGCACTACAGCGCCGGCAAGGGCTGCCTCGCCGAGATGATCGCGGCCTACGACCGGCATGGCGGCAACCACATCGCCGTGGCGCCGGTGCCCGACGACCAGACCCATCAATACGGCATCGTCGGCGTCGAGGACGCCAGCGCCAAGGTCTCGAAGATCACCGGCATGGTCGAGAAGCCGCCGAAGGGTACGGCGCCGTCCAATTTGCACATCTCCGGCCGCTACATCCTGCAGCCGACCATCTTCAACCTGCTCGCCAACCAGGAGAAGGGGGCCGGCGGCGAGATCCAGCTCACCGATTCGATGATCGCGCTCTCGCGTCAGGAGCCGTTCTACGCGGTGCGCTTCGACGGCGAGATCTACGATGCCGGCTCGAAGATCGGCTTCCTGGCGGCGAATGTCGCCTATGCGCTCGACCGCGACGATCTCGGCCCGCAACTGCGCGCCGAGATCGCGAAGCTGCTGGCGCGCTGAGGCGACGGCTCTCCGAACCGACGGCCCTCGTCCCGCGGAGCCATTCCGGTTAGGAATGGCGTCTCGAAGGACGGTCCAGAAGGCTCAGGAGCCGCTGGAGCATCCTTCGAGACGCCCCCTCGCGGCTGCTCCTCAGGATGAGGGCTTGCATTCTTGCTGACGGTGCAAAGTTGAGCGACCACAGCCTCGTCTTCGATCGTGCGCTCGGCCGCTCGCGGCTGAGGCGCGCGCTTGCCGGCGGCTATCCGGATTTCCTGCTCCAGCGCGCGGCCGGCGATCTGGAGGAGCGCCTCGGGGCGGTGCTGCGCGAATTCGCCATGGCCGCCGATCTCGGCACGCCGCTGCCGGTCGTCGCGCCCGTGCTCGCCGGCAAGGCCGGCCGCCTCCTGCGCATGGCCGAGGCGGAAGGCGCCGGCGCCGATCTCGTCGGCGATCTCGAGCGCCTGCCTTTCGCCGCAGGCTCGCTCGACCTCGCCGTCTCGCTGCTGGCGCTGCACGGCGTCAACGACCTGCCCGGCGCGCTCATCCAGATCAAGCGGGCGCTGAGGCCGGACGGGCTGTTCATGGCCTGCCTGCTCGGCGGACGCTCACTCCAGGAGCTGCGGCAGGCGCTGCTCGAAGCCGAGAGCGAGACGACCGGTGGGGTCAGCCCGCGCGTCGCGCCCTTCGCCGATCTGCGCGATCTCGGCGGGTTGCTCCAGCGCGCGGGCTTCGCCTTGCCGGTCATCGACAGCGAGACCGTCACGGTGCGCTATCGCGACGTCTTCGGCCTGTTCCGCGATCTCCGTGCGATGGGCTGGGCGAACAGCCTTATCGCCCGCTGCAAGGCGCCGCTCCGGCGCGAGACATTGCTGCGGGCGGCGGCGCTCTATGCCGAGCGCTTCGCCGATCCCGACGGGCGATTGCCGGCGACCTTCGAATTCGTCTGGCTCTCCGGCTGGTCGCCGCATGAGAGCCAGCAGAAGCCGCTGCGCCCCGGCTCGGCCAAGGCGAGGCTGGCGGACGCGCTCGGCGTGCCGGAGATCAGGACTGGCGAAAAGCCGGGAGGCGAGGGGTGAGCGAGCGGCAGCCGCGCCTGACGCGCAACGATTTCCGCGTCTTCCGCGCCATTCCGACGCGCTGGCACGACAACGACGTCTTCGGCCATGTCAACAACGTCGTCTATTACGGCTGGTTCGATACGGCCGTGAACGCCTGGCTGATCGAGAACGGCTTCCTCGATCCGGCGGCGAGCGGGATCGTCGGCCTCGTGGTCGAGACCGGCTGCACCTATTTCGAAAGCGTCGCCTTTCCTGAGGTCGTCGAGGCGGGGATCGCGGTCGAGCGGCTGGGCAACAGCTCGGTCACCTACCGCATCGGCATCTTCCGGCAGGGCGGCGGGCAGGCCGCGGCGCAGGGGCGCTTCACCCATGTCTATGTGCAGCGGGCCGGGCAGAAGCCGGTGCCGATCCCGGCGCCGCTCAGGGCGGCGCTTTCAGCGATTCGGAGCTGAAACGGGCGGCACGGGCGCGAATGCGTTGTACTGCGGCGTGAGGCAGGCTATGCCCCTGCCAAACCCCCTCGCCGGACCGCCAGGAAGCCTGAGCCCGTGATTCCGAACGACATCAAGATCACTCCGCAGCTCGTCGCCGAGCACGGCCTGAAGCCGGACGAGTACCAGCGCTTCCTGCATCTGATCGGTCGCGAGCCGACGATCACCGAGCTCGGCATCGTCTCGGCGATGTGGAACGAGCATTGCTCCTACAAATCCTCGAAGATCCACCTCAAGACGCTGCCGACCAAGGCGCCCTGGGTGATCCAGGGACCGGGCGAGAATGCCGGCGTCATCGATATCGGCGACGGCACGGCCATCGTCTTCAAGATGGAGAGCCACAACCACCCCTCCTTCATCGAGCCCTATCAGGGCGCGACGACCGGCGTGGGCGGCATCCTGCGCGACGTCTTCACCATGGGCGCCCGGCCGATCGCAGTGCTCGACGCGCTGCGCTTCGGCTCGCCCGACCATCCGAAGACCCGCCATCTCGTCTCCGGCGTCGTCGCCGGCATCGGCGGCTACGGCAATTCCTTCGGCGTGCCGAATGTCGGCGGCGCCACCGGCTTCCACTCGCGCTATGACGGCAACATCCTGGTCAACGCCATGGCGGTCGGCATCGCCAAGGCCGATGAGATCTTCTACGCCAAGGCGTCGGGCGTCGGTAAGGCGATCGTCTATCTCGGCTCCAAGACCGGCCGCGACGGCATCCACGGCGCGACCATGGCCTCGGCCGAGTTCGACGACAAGTCCGAGGAGAAGCGCCCGACCGTGCAGGTCGGCGACCCCTTCGCCGAGAAGCTCCTGCTCGAAGCCTGCCTCGAGATCATGGCCGCCGGCCATGTCGACGCGATCCAGGACATGGGCGCGGCCGGGCTGACCTGCTCGGCGGTCGAGATGGGCGCCAAGGGCGATCTCGGCGTCGAGCTCGATCTCGACAAGGTGCCCTGCCGCGAGGAGGGCATGAGCGCCTATGAGATGATGCTGTCGGAGAGCCAGGAGCGCATGCTCATGGTGATCAAGCCGGGGCATGAGGAAGCCGCCGAGGCGATCTTCCGCAAATGGGGGCTCGACTTCGCCGTCATCGGCCACACCACCGACACGCTGCGCTTCGTCGTGAAGCACCGGGGCGAGGTCATGGCCGACCTGCCGATCAAGGAGCTCGGCGACGAGGCCCCCGAATACGACAGGCCCTGGATCGAGACGCCGCCGCAGCAGCGCATCGCGGCCGAGAGCGTCGCGCCGCCCTGCGGCAACGCCGAGGCGCTGAAGAAGCTGATCGGCTCGCCAGACCTGTCCTCCAAGCGCTGGATCTGGGAGCAGTACGACACGCTGATCCTCGGCAATTCGGTGGTGACGCCCGGCGGCGATGCCGGCGTGATCCGCATCGAGGAGGGGCCGAAGGGCCTGGCCATGACCGCCAACGTCACCCCGCGCTATTGCGAGGCCGACCCGTTCGAGGGCGGCAAGCAGGCGGTGGCCGAAGCCTGGCGCAACCTGACCGCGGTGGGCGCAACCCCGCTGGCGATCACCGACAACCTCAATTTCGGCAATCCGGAGAAGCCCGAGGTGATGGGCCAGTTCGTCGGCTGCATCCGCGGCATCGGCGAGGCCTGCAAGGCGCTCGACTTCCCGGTCGTCTCCGGCAATGTCTCGCTCTACAACGAGACCAACGGCGTCTCGATCCTGCCGACCCCGACCATCGGCGGCGTGGGCGTCATGGCCGATGTGACGAAGCACGCGACGATCGCCTTCAAGGCCGAGGGCGAGGCGATCCTCCTCATCGGCGAAACGCAGGGCTGGCTCGGCCAGAGCGCCTGGCTCGCGACGGTCTGCGGCCGCGAGGAAGGGGCGCCGCCGCCGGTCGATCTCGCGATCGAGCGCCGCAATGGCGAGTTCGTGCGCGGGCTGATCGCGTCGGGCAAGGTCGCGACCTGCCACGACCTGTCGGATGGCGGGCTGGCCGTCGCGCTCGCCGAGATGGCGATGGCGAAGGGCGTCGGCGCCACCATCGAGACGCTGCCGGCGGGCCCGGCCCATGCCGCGCTCTTCGGCGAGGATCAGGCGCGCTATGTGCTGGCGGTTCCGGCGGCCGAGGCCGAGGCGGTTCTGGCCGAGGCGAAGGCGGCCGGCGTGCCGGCGCTCGCCATCGGCCGCACGGGCGGCGCGGCGCTCGCCTTGCCGGGGGAGCCGGCGCTGGCGATCGCCGAGCTCAACACGATCCACGAAGGCTGGCTGCCGGGCTACATGGCCGGCAAGGCGGCCTGATCGTCATTGCGAGCCCCCGGGTCTTGCCTTCGGCAAGCCCGAGGACAGGCTCCGCGAAGCGATCCAGGGGCGGCCGCGCTCTGCGTCCCCCTGGGTTGCTTCGTCGCTTCGTTCCTCGCAATGACGGATGGCGTTGCTGATTTAGGAGTTGAACCCATGGCGATGGATGCCCATGAGATCGAGCGGATGATCAAGACGGCGCTGCCGGATGCGGCGGTCGAGATCAGGGATCTGGCCGGCGACGGCGACCACTATGCCGCGACCGTCGTCTCGGCCGCCTTCAAGGGCAAGAACCGGGTGCAGCAGCACCAGATGGTCTATGCCGCGCTGCAGGGGAATATGGGCGGCGTGCTGCACGCGCTCGCGCTGACGACGGCGGTGCCGGAATGAGGCGGCTGGCGGTGTCATTGCGCGCCGGCCTGGCGGCTGCGGCGCTCTGTATCGCGCTGAACGCAACCTCGGCCATGGCCCAAATCATGCCGCCGGTGGAGGATCCGGTCGCGAATTCGCGCGCCTTGCTGGACCGGCTTCAGAGCGACGGGGCCGAGCCATTTGTCGCCGAGGTGATGCGGCTCCTGAAGAAGAAGGGCGAGAACACCGAACTCTCCACCAATCTCAGGCCGTTCAGCAAGAAAAAGCCCGATGTCCTCGGCCTCGCCTACGACCGGAACTACAACGATCTGATCCGGGTGATGGTGTTCTACGCGCAGTACGACGATAATCGCTATCCGTTCATGTACTACCAGTTCACCTACAAGAAGATCAAAGAAGGCTGGGCGATGACCAATTTCCGCTTCGAGAACGAAGCGTCGCGCACCTTCCCGGAAGGGTATGCCGCACCCTGATCGTGCGAGGGGCGAGGCGGCGGATGCGGCTTCCTCTGGAATCTGCTAACGCTCGTCCCGATATAAGGCGGATCGCATCGGCGACCGCCATCAGTTCCGTCCGGCAGAAAGGCCGTCATCCCATGTCCGACGTCAATGCCCGCATCGAAGCGGAAGTGAAGAACAACGACGTGGTGCTGTTCATGAAGGGCACGCCGCAATTCCCGATGTGCGGCTTCTCCGGCCAGGTCGTGCAGATCCTGTCTTACGTCGGCGTGCCGTTCAAAGGCGTCAACGTGCTGGAGGACCAGGAGATCCGCGAGGGCATCAAGGCCTATTCGAACTGGCCGACGATCCCGCAGCTCTACGTCAAGGGCGAGTTCGTCGGCGGCTGCGACATCACCCGCGAGATGTTCCAGGCCGGCGAACTGCAGGCGCTCTTCGAGGAGAAGGGCATCGCGGTGAAGCAGGCGAGCTGAGGGCGCAGGCTTCGGTCTCAGCCTTCCACGCAGGGCGGCAGCGTCTCCAGCGCCGCCCATAGCGCCTGCGGCAGACCGCCCTCGCGCTCGATCAGCGAGATGCAACCGCGCCGCCCTTCGGCCACCGCCTTGGGGCGCAAGGTCGCGTTGTCGAAGACGCGCCATTGGTCGACCGCATCGATATAGGTCGGCAGGTTTTCGAGCGAACGCGCGAAGCGGCGACGGACATCGGCCTCCGCGACATCATGCCCGCCCTCGCTGACGCGGCGAGCGATGCGAGCCAGCGAGACCTCTGGGCTGGCGACGAGAAAATACAGCAGGTTGACGACGAAACCGGCCTTTCGGGCCGCGTCGATCGTGCGCAGATGGGTCTTTCCCGAAAGCGTCGTCTCGATCGAGAACGACCGCCGCTCGGCGATCAGCGAACGTGTCAATTCCAGCGCGACGCGACCGGCGCGCTGCTGCTCCATCGACGGATCGAGAGGGGAGAGTCCGCGCGCGATCTCGTCGAGATTGACGAAGCGCGTGCTGCCGGAAACGGCCTTGATGTGACGGAAGGCATAAGTCGTCTTGCCGACTCCATTGGGGCCGGCGACGATCCAGAACTGAGGGCGTGCGGTCGTCATTCCGCTCTGGCTAACACGCGCTCCATCCTCGCGCCAATCCGGGCCAGCGCTTTCAAGCCGCCGCGCATTGCGGATGCGGCTTGCGGATGCGTTCTGTCGAGGCCGGGTATTTTTCCAGCATCCGCCCCGGCCTGACCGGGCGGCGCACGAGCTCGCCGCCGCAATTCGGGCAGGTGCCGGCGAAGCGCGTCTCGGCGCAGTCGCTGCAGAAGGTGCATTCGAAGGTGCAGATCAGGGCGTCGCGCGATTGCGGCGGCAGGTCGCGGTTGCAGCATTCGCAGTTCGGGCGCAATTGCAGCATGGCGTCGTCTCCCTTCCGAGGGCCGGAAGAATGACCGCAAACCGGGCCGAAACCAGCGATTTCGTGTGATCGGACCGATCAACGAGGCGGATCGGTTTTTCAGCCCTTCGAATCTTGCGCGGTCATCCCGGGGGACCGGAGGGAGACCCGGGATCCATGCCGGAACCTTCTTCGGACAGCGCTCCGGCATGGATCCCGGATCTCCGCTTCGCTGCGTCCGGGGTGACGGCGTGCTCTTGGGCCGGGCGGCCGGCAGCCTTCACTTCACCAGCAGCCAGTCCTCCACCACCAGCGCGTCGAGCCCGCTGGTGTAGAACATCAGGATCGCGTCCTCCGCCGTGTGCAGGATCGGCTTGCCCATGATGTTGAAGGAGGTGTTGAGGATCACCGGCACGCCCGTCAGTGCGTGGAAGGCCGAGATCAGCGCGTGGTAGCGCGGATTGCGCTCGGCCGTGACGCTCTGGAGGCGGCCGGTCGCGTCCTCATGGACCACGGCCGGGACGCGGTGGCGCACCGCCTCCTTCCAGGTCAGCGTGCGCTCCATATAGGGCGCGTCCTGGTAGTTCTCGAACCAGTCGGCGGCCTGCTCGGCCAGGATCGAGGGCGCGAAGGGGCGGAAGGCCTCGCGATACTTCACCTTGGCGTTGAGGATGTCCTTGGCGTCGGCCGGGCGCGGATCGGCGATGATCGAGCGGTTGCCGAGCGCGCGCGGCCCGAATTCGGCGCGGCCCTGCACCCAGCCGATGAGCTTGCCCTCGGTGAGAAGCTTCGCCGTCACCGGCGCGATCTCCTCGGGGGCGAGCCTGCGCAGCCGTTTCTCCCAGGCCTGCATGCGCTCGAAGGGCTCGGTCGAGACGGTGGAGCCGAGATAGGGCGAGAGCGGTCCCTTCGGCGCGCGCCAGTCCGGATTCGCCTCGGCATGGGCGAGCCAGGCGGCGCCGATCGCATTGCCGTCATCGGCCGGCGCCGAGGGCACGAACACGGTCTTAAAGCCGTGGCGGCCGGCGATCCTGCCGTTGAAGGAGGAGTTCAGCGCGCAGCCTCCGGCGAGGACGAGGTTTTCGCTGGGAACGAGCGCGGCGGCCTCAGCCAGCAGCGCCTCCATCATCTCGGCGAAGACGTCCTGCCCGCAGCGGGCGAGATCGGCCCAGCCCCGGTCGAGCGCGTCGGCGGGACGTTTCGCCAGGATCTCGGCGGCGACCGCCTGCACCACATCGGCCTTGGCGAAGGAGAGCTTGTGGCCCTCGATGGTGTAGAGCCTGCGCAGCAGCGCCATCAGCTCCGGGTCGGCCTTGCCATAGGGCGCGAGCCCCATGATCTTCCATTCCTCGCCCTTGGCCTGGTCGAAGCCGGCGAGGTCGGTGACGAGCCCGAAATAGAAGCCGATCGATTCCCGGCCGCGATGGCGCTTCACCTCGCGCAGCCTGCCGTTCTCGAGCGCGAAGATGGCCGAGGCGCCGGTCTCGCCCATGCCGTCGACGACGAGGCAGGCGGCGTTCTCGAAGGGCGAGGACCAGCAGGCATAGGCCGCATGGCTGAGATGGTGGCCGTAGCGCTTCAGGCCGGTGACATTGGCCTTGCCATAGGCGCGGTCGAGGCCGAGCAGCACGCCCATGCCGGCGCGCTGCTGGCCGAGATGCAGCGAGGCGATCAGGGCGCGCTCGGTGCGCTCCGGCACCAGCGAGCGGTTGAGCTCCGGCGAGAGCCTGAGCAGCGCGTCGAGGGTGAAGGAGCCGGCCCGCGCCATCTGGTCGAGGAAGCCGGTGAAATCCTCGCCCCAGCTCGTGGCGATGGCGACCTCGGCGTCCTTCGGGATGTAGCGCTTCAGCAGAGCTTCCATCCGCGGGGCCGAATCGGGCTCGCAATTGGGCGCGCGCTTGTATTGCAGGTAGCGCTCGGTCGCCTCGGCGAAGAGCACGGCGCCGTCGGGGCCGATGATCGCGATGGCGGGGTCGTGGAAGGTGGTGGCGAGGCCGATCGTATAGCGCATGGATATGCCTTTACCCGCGCCGGCGCGCCGCGCCAATCGCAATGGCGCGGGGCCGAGCGGCCATCTGCGGAGGCGCGGCGGCTACTTCGCCGTGAAGGCGATGCTCGCCACGGTCTGGTCGATGGCCGGCTGGAGCTGCGGCATCGCGCTTTCGTCCGCCATCACGATCAGGCGGACGAAGCGGCCATCCGGGCCGATGGCGAGATATTGCGCGAAGGCCTTGTCGGCGCCGCTGGGGTGCTTGAAGCCGCCGCGCAGCAGCATGCCGTCGCCGCCGGCGAAGGGCAGGTGCCGGCGTTCGGCGATGGTGGCGTTCTCGAGATTGCGGGTGCCCTTGAGCAGCGTCTCGGAGAGCGCCTCCTCCTGCCCCGGCTTCACGGGCGCCGAGGTCTGGTAGGCGACGACCATCAGGGGCTGCGTGCCCGAGGGATCCGTGTCCCGGTCGCCGACCGTGAGCAGCGCGCCGGAGCCGCCGATGGTGTCGATGACGCGGAAGGGAGCGGCCGGCTTGATGGCGAAGGGCAGGGCGGCGAGCTTGTCGTCGAGCGAGGGTTCCTTGCCCAGAGAGACCGAGGCGATCATCGTCTTGACCGTCGCGGGGGCGAGCTTGGCGGCCTTGGGCGCCTGCACGGTGAGCATCACCGTCTTCTCGCCCTTGAACAGCGCGATCCACTTGTCGAAGGTGCCGCCATTGGGCGCGATCTGCGAGCCGGTGAGGAGCGGGATCTTCTCGCCGCCGACATCGACCCGGTCGAGCGCGGCGATGGTGACGTTCTGGCGGGCGAAGCCCGCCTTGGCCGCGTCGGCGTTCTCGAACAGGGCCGAGAGCTGGGCGTGGGCCTCGGCCGGCAGCTCGACGACGAGCACGCTCGCCTGCGTCGCCTTGTTCATCAGCCCGGCGAAGCCGGTCGCGGGCTCGAAGCCCTTCGGCGCGGCGAGCGAGACGCTGGTCCCGGCGACGGGCTTGCGCTCCTGCGCGCCGGCGGGGCTGGCCGCCAGCAGGGCGGCCAATGCCAGCGCGGCGAGGCGCGCCGGTCCGAGCTTCCCCCTGCGGTTCTCTGCGCCCGTCATGTCCGATCCTTTCCTCTGCTGCTGCGTGCAGCAGAACGCCGCAATGCGACAAGAATTCGTCGGCCGGTCGCGGGGGCGATCAGGGGCGACCGGCGGCGGCCGCCATCAGCGCCTTCGAATCGGCGCTCGCCCAGTCGGCCGGGCCCTGGATGATGCCGAGCTCGCAGCCGGATCTGTCGACGATGATGCTGACCGGCATGCCCTCGACCTGATGCGCCTTGCGCAGGGCCTGGAAGGTCGCGGCCTGCGGGTCGCCATGGAAGAGCAGGGCCGTGACCCCGTTCTCGGCGAGCCAGGCCCTGGGCTTGTCGAGATTGCGGGTGTCGATATTGATCGCGACCACGGCGAAATCGGGCCCGCCCATCGCCTTTTCGAGCGCGTCGAGCGCCGGCATCTCCTTCAGGCAGGGCGCGCACCAGGTCGCCCAGAGATTGACCAGCACGGTCCTGCCCCTGAAATCGGCGAGCGTCAGCGGCTTGCCGTCCGGGCCGGCGAAGGCGAGCTCCGGGGCCGGCGCGGGGCGGGAGCGGATCTCGACCGCGGCGACCTCGCCCTTCGCGAGCGGCGCCATGCGCGCCGCGGTTTTGGCGGCGGCGCTGCATGATCCGTTGCCGGCATCGCCCAGCCCGGAGTAGAAGGCTGCCACGCCAGCGAGGCCGAGCGCCGCCACGACCCCGAGGGCCAGTCCGATCTTTTTTCCAGACGTCATCGTGCGTCCTCAAAAGCAGGAAAGACCGTCGTGAGCAATCGCATGTGGGGTGGACGTTTCGCCACAGGTCCCGACGCCATCATGGAGGAGATCAACGCCTCCATCGATTTCGACCGGAAGCTCTGGCGCCAGGACATCCGCGGCTCGCTGGCCCATGCCGCCATGCTCGCCGAGACCGGCATCCTGACCAGAGACGACGTCGCGACCATCACCGCCGGCCTCAGGCAGGTCGAGAGCGAGATCGAGAGCGGGACCTTCACGTTTTCGCGTGCGCTCGAAGACGTCCACATGAACGTCGAGTCGAACCTCAAGGACAGGATCGGCCTCGCCGCCGGCCGGCTGCACACCGCCCGCTCGCGCAACGACCAGGTCGCGACCGACATGCGGCTGTGGGTGCGCGACACGCTCGACGAGCTCGACGGCCAGATGGCCGATCTCCAGCGTGCCCTGGCCGAAAAGGCCGAGAGCCATGCCGGCTCGGTGATGCCGGGCTTCACCCATCTGCAATCGGCGCAGCCGGTCACCTTCGGCCATCATCTCCTGGCCTATGTCGAGATGCTCGGCCGCGACCGCAGCCGGGTGCGCGATGCCCGCGCCCGCCTCAACGAATGCCCGCTCGGCGCCGCCGCGCTCGCCGGCACCTCCTTCCCGATCGACCGGCACATGACGGCGAAGGCGCTCGGCTTCGACCGGCCGACGGCGAACTCGCTCGATTCGGTCTCGGATCGCGACTTCGTGCTGGAGACGCTCTCCACCGCCTCGATCTGCGCCATGCATCTCTCGCGGCTGGCCGAGGAGATCGTGCTCTGGGCGACGCCGCAATTCGGCTTCGTCCGGCTCTCCGACGCCTTCTCGACCGGCTCCTCGATCATGCCGCAGAAGCGCAACCCGGACGCGGCCGAGCTGGTGCGCGGCAAGGCCGGGCGCGTCTTCGGCGCGCTGCAGGCGATGCTGACCCTGATGAAGGGCCTGCCGCTCAGCTATTCCAAGGACATGCAGGAGGACAAGGAAGGCACCTTCGACGCCCTCCAGACGCTGTCGCTCTGCCTCGCCGCGATGACCGGCATGGTCCGCGACATGCAGCCCGACCTCAAGGCGATGAAGAAGGCGGCCGGCGCCGGCTACGCCACCGCGACCGACCTCGCCGACTGGCTGGTGCGGGTGCTGAAGATGCCGTTCCGCGATGCGCACCACGTCACCGGCCGGCTCGTCGCCCTCGCCTCCGAGAAGAAGGTCGGGTTGGAGAAGCTCTCGCTCGCCGAGATGCAGGGCGTCGAGCCGCAGATCACCGAGGCCGTCTTCGCCGTGCTCGGCGTCGACCAGTCGGTGAAGAGCCGCGTCAGCTATGGCGGCACGGCCCCGGCCAATGTCCGCAAGCAGGCAAGGCGCTGGCTGAAGCAGCTCGCGAAGGGTTAGTTCGCGGCCGAACCGCCGCGTCGTCCCGGATTTCCGCTGCGCTTCGTCCGGGATGGCGGCTCCCCCGTCACAAGCGCTCGCGCTCCGCCGCATCCTCCGCTAAGGTCCCGCCACGTTTCGCCCGAGGGTTCGTTTTCGTGCTTGATTCCCGACTGAAATTCGGCCGCACCCTCCTGGTCGTCGGCCTGCTCGGCGTGGCGCTCGCGGCTTGCGGGCGCAAGGGGCCGCTCGAGCCGCCGCCGAACGTCGCCGGCGCGGTCGACCTTCCCGACAGCCAGATCGGCGGGGAGGACGCCAACGACGTCTCGAGCTATGGCCAGACCTCGGTGCTGGCCAAGCCGGCCAAGACGAACAAGGCGATCGCCGTGCCGGACAAGCCGTTCCTGCTCGATCCGCTGATGTAGCGGCTTCCTCCCCCGCCGGTCGCTCGGGGCGGCCGAGGCGGGGTTCGGGGTCCGTGCCGGAGCCTGCGCCGGCGGCGCGGGGCCGCGGCCCCGGAATTCCATCGCGCTCCATCCGGGATGACGGGGCGGTTTCAGTCGGCCTTCTCAGGGTTCGTTCCCATGCATCATTTCGCCTATCGCGACGGCTCGCTCCATGCCGAGGGCGTCGATCTCAAGCGGATCGCGGCCGAGGTCGGCACGCCGGTCTATGTCTATTCGACGGCGACGATCGAGCGGCACTACAAGCTGTTCGAGACGGCGGTGAAGCAGGCCGCGCCGGCCGGCAAGGCGCATGTCTTCTACGCGATGAAGGCGAACGGCAATCTCGGCGTGCTCAAGACGCTGGGCGCGCTCGGCGCCGGCATCGACACGGTCTCGGAAGGCGAGGTGCGCAAGGCCCTCGCCGCCGGCATCCCGGCAGACAAGATCGTGTTCTCCGGCGTCGGCAAGAGCGAGCAGGAACTGCGCTTCGCCGTCGAGGCCGGCATCTACCAGGTCAATATCGAGAGCGAGAGCGAGCTCGACCTGCTCTCCAGGGTCGCGGCCTCGCTCGGCAGGCGGCAGGAGGCGGTGTTCCGGGTCAATCCCGATATCGGCGCCGGCGGCCACGCCAAGATCACGACGGGCTCCTCCGAGAACAAGTTTGGCGTCTCCTTCGAGGAGGTCGGGCGGCTCTATGCCCGGGCGGCCAACCTGCCGGGCGTGCGGATCATGGGGCTCGCCGTCCATATCGGCAGCCAGATCCGCGAGATCGACGCCTTCGAGGCGGCCTATGCCAAGATGGTCGCGCTGGTCGGCGCGCTGAAGGGCGAGGGGCACCGCGTCGAGCGGCTCGATCTCGGCGGCGGGCTCGGCATCCCCTACGACATCCCCAAGGCCTTCGATTACGGGCCCAGCCTGATCGAGGCCTATGCGCAAATGGTCGGGCGGGTGACGAAGGGGCTCGACGTCGAGCTCGGCTTCGAGCCGGGACGCCTCATCGTCGGCAATGCCGGCATCCTGCTGACGCGGGTGCTGCATCTCAATCCGCGGCCGACCCGGCAGTTCCTCGTCGTCGACGCGGCGATGAACGACCTCGTCCGGCCGGCGATGTACGAGGCCTATCACGAGATCTGGCCGGTCGATGAGCGGCCGGCTGACGCGCCGGAGGTCGCCTATGACGTGGTCGGGCCGATCTGCGAATCGGGCGATACCTTCACCACCGGGCGGGCGCTGCCCCCGCTCGGGCAGGGCGATCTCGTCGCCTTCATGACCGCCGGCGCCTATGGCGCCTCGATGTCCTCGACCTACAACCAGCGCCTGCTGGTCGCCGAGGTCCTGGTCAAGGGCGACCAGTACGCCGTCACCCGCCCGCGCCAGAGCTATGAGGAGCTGATCGGGCTGGACCGGGCTCCGGTCTGGTTCGCGTGAATTCCAGCGTCAGTCCCGGGCTCGATCCGGGCAGCTCGTGACCGGCGGTCTCGGTTGCCCGGGATGGGTCCGGGCGTGACGCCGCCCGCTGTTCACGAAACGTCGAGCGCGGTGCAAAGGCCGGCCCGGGGACTGGCAATGCCACATTCCCGTGTTAGCCTGACCGGATCAGGCGATTTCACATGGAAATGGGGGCTGCCCGGAGCGATGGCATGAGCGAGGCAGAGCGCCGCAAGGCGCCCGACAGGATGGACGGCGTCCGGCAGCGGCTGAGCCGTCTCGCGCTGGCCTCGCGGGTTTCGCTCGGCTGGGAGAGGTTGTGGCCGCGGCTCTGGCTGCCGCTCGGCATCGTCCTCGCCTTCCTCGCGCTGTCCTGGTTCGGGCTGTGGACGCATCTGCCCTGGTACGGGCGGCTCGCCGGCGTCCTCGGCTTCGCCGCCGCCTTCCTCGCCGGGCTCTGGCATGTCGCCCGCCTCGTTCCGCCGACGCATCGCGAGGCGCTGACGCGGCTCGACCGCGCCTTCGCCGGCGGGCATCGCCCGGCCTCGGCGCTGGAGGACAGCCTCGCGGTCGGCGCCGGCGATCCGGTCTCGCAGGCGCTGTGGAAGCTGCATGTCGAGCGCCAGAGCCGGCAGGTGTCGGCGCTCAAGGTCGAGTTGCCGCATCCGCGGATGGCGGTGCACGACCGGCGGGCGCTGCGCGCCGTGCCGCTGCTCGCCGCCATCGCCGCCTTCTTCGTCGCCGGGCCGGAGGCGACGCAGCGCCTTTCCGCCGCCTTCGACTGGCAGGGGCCGCCCGGCTCCTCGCCCTCGACCCGCATCGACGCCTGGATCGACCCGCCGGCCTATACGAGGCTGCCGCCGATCCTGATCGACTTCGCCAGGCTCGCCAGCCCGAAGCTGAGTGCGCCGGAGAAATCGGTCATCGTCGTGCGCGTCGCGGGCAAGGCGAACATGGACGTCGTCACCACCGGCAGGCTCGAAGCCAAGCCGGCCGAGCAGGAAGGCGAAGCGGGGGCGGTCCGGCAGGCGCCGGCGAGCGACCCGCAGCAGGCCGTGCTGGAGAAGCGCTATATCCTCGCCGGCAACGGCACGCTCAGGCTCACCGGCAGCGGCGCGCCGGGCACCACGCTCGACATCACCGCCATTCCCGACCAGCCGCCGACCATCGCCTTCACCGATCCGCCCAAGCCGATCGTCGGCGGGCAGTCGGGCGGGCTGAGCATCAGCTACAAGGCCAAGGACGATTACGGGCTGGCCTCGATCGAGGTCGGCGTCTCGCGCCCCGATGCCGCGGCCGGCGGGCGCTCGCTGGTCGAGCCGCCGAAACAGAACCTCGCCGTGCCGCCTTCGGCCACCGGCGAGGAGGAATTGAAGGGCAGCGTCGACTTCTCGGCGCATCCCTGGGCCGGCGCCAAGGTACGCATGGTGCTGATCGCCAGGGACGAGGCCGGGCAGGAGGGGCGTAGCCAGCCGGTCGAGGTCGTGCTGCCGCAGCGCACCTTCACCAACCCGCTGGCCAAGGCGCTGGTCGAGCAGCGACGCAAGCTGGTGATGAATGTGGACGACCGCTCCAAGGTGCAGCTCGCCATGGACGCGCTGATGATCGAGCCCGAGCTCTTCATGAAGGAGATGGGCACCTATCTCGGCATGCGCATGCTGACCGAGCGGCTGCGCAAGGCCGGCGGCGACGACGCCTTGCGCGAGGTCGCGGAGATGATGTGGGCGATGGCCCTCCAGCTCGAGGACGGCGACATGTCGGACGCCGAGCGGGCGCTGCGGCAGGCGCAGGAGAACCTCCAGCAGGCGCTGGAGCGCGGTGCCTCCGAGGAGGATATCAGGAAGCTCACCGAGGAGATGCGGCGGGCGATGGACAACTATATGCGCCAGCTCGCCGAGCAGATGATGCGCCAGCAGCAGAACGGCGAGCAGAACCAGGCGCAATTGCCCGAGAATTTCCGCACGGTGACGCCGCGCGACCTGCAGAACATGCTCGACCGCATCGAGGAGTTGTCGAAGCGCGGCGACATGGCCGAGGCGCAGCGCCTGATGGAAGAGCTCAACCGGATGCTCAACAACCTGCAGATGGCGCGCCCCGGTCAGGGCGATCCGCGCCAGAACCAGATGAACCAGGCGCTGGGCGATCTCGACCGGATGACGCGCGACCAGCAGAACCTGCGCGACGAGACCTACCGGAACGAGCAGAACCGGCAAGGGGAGGCCCAGCGCGGCCAGCGCCCCGGCCAGCAGCAGGCCCGGCCCGGCCAGCGCGGGCAGCAGGGCCAGCAGGGGCAACGCGGCCAGCGCGGACGCCAGCCCGGCCAGCAGCCGGGCGACCAGGGCGAGGATGGCGAAGGCGGCGAGGGCATGCAGGGCCAGAACGGGCAGGGGCAGGGCCTCTCCCAGCGCCAGCAGGCGCTGCGCGAGCGTTTGCAGGACCTGCAGCGGCGGATGCGCGGTATGGGCGCGCCGCAGAACGGCGAACTCGACGAGGCCGAGGAGGCGATGCGCGAGGCCGAGAAGCAGCTCGGGCAGGGCAATGGCGACGAGGCGCTCGACGCGCAGGGCAAGGCCATCGACGCGCTGCGCCGCGGCGGCCAGAACCTCGCCCAGCAGATGCAGGGCCAGCCCGGGGACGGCACCGAGAACGCCTATGGCGAGCCGGACGGGCGCCAGCAGGGCCGGCCTTCCGGGCAGCAGCGTGGCAGCGAGGACCCGCTCGGCCGGCCGCAGCGCCAGCGCGACTGGGCCGATGGCCGGGTCAAGGTGCCGGGCGCGGACGAGAGCGCGACGCAGCGGGCCCGCCGCATCCTGGAGGAGCTGCGCAAGCGCCTCGGCGATCCGCTCAGGCCGCAGGAGGAGCTGGATTACCTGGAGCGGCTGCTCCGGCGGAACTGAGCGGCGCCACGTTTTCCGCGCGCCGCCGCGCGCCGCCGCCCGCCACCAGCGCCCCGACGACGATGAGCGCGCAGGACAGGGCCAGCAGCCAGCTCGCCGGGGCGTAGCCGCACAGTACCAGCACCACCGTCGACAGCACCGGCGCGGCATAGGAGGCGACGCCGAGCAGGGCGACGTCGCCGCGCTTCATGCCGACGTCCCAGAGCACGAAGGCGAGCCCGATCGCCCCGAGGCCGAGCCCGAGGACGCTGCCCCATTCCGTCGCCGTCAGCGACCACAGGCTGGCCTCGAAGGCGAGGTGGCAGGCAAGCGCCAGCACGGCGCAGCCGAGCATGGTGAGGCCGAGGCTTTCCGAGGGCACCGCGGCAAAGCGGCGCGAGACCACCGAATAGCTCGCCCAGGTCAGGGCGCCGAGCGCGGCCAGGCCGTGGCCGAGGCTGAGGCCGCCTCCGCTGCCGAGCCCGCCGGAGACGAGGAGCCCGGTGGCGGCGAGGCCGATCAGCGCCCCGGCGAGATGGCGCGCCTTCAGCCCGCCGCCCGGCAGCAGCGCGGCGAAGAGCACGATCAGGAGCGGCCAGAGGTAGTGGATCAGGTTGGCCTCGGCCGGCGGGGCGGTCTTCACCGCGGCGTAGTAGAGCGCGGTGTCGCCGAACAGGCCGTAGAGGCCGAGCGCGAAGGAGGCCGGCGTGGGCCAGGCGCGGCCGAGCCGGCCCCGCAGCCCCGCGATGGCGAGGATCAGCAGCCCGCCGACGACGAAGGTCATGGCGGCGAGCTGGAAGGGCGGCACCCGCCCCGACATCGCCGCGAACAGCGCCAGCGTCGACCAGAGCAGGATGGCGCAGAAGCCGGTCAGGGTGGCGGTGCGGGCGGTCATGACCGTGCAGCGGGGGACGGATTACGCTGCGATAGCAGGTTTTGCCGGCTTTGCCGATCCGGCAAGGCGGCCTCCGGCCTCGTCTTTGGGATAAGCCCGCATGCCGTCCCGGGCGAAGCGGAGGCCCGCAATGACGGTACGGATGGCCGCGGCGACGCCTCTGCTGCGCTGCATCCCGGCATCGCGGCCATAGGCGCCATGCTTCGGGCCCCGTTGACGCCGGAGCCGGCTCGGATATGCCTCCTTCATGACTACGATTCCGATGCAGGCCGTCGCGCGCCGCCCGCTGATGCCCGTCCTGGCGGCGCTCAGCCTCGCCCATCTGCTGAACGACCTCGTCCAGTCGATGATCCCGGCGCTGTATCCGCTGATCAAGGAGACCTATCGGCTCGACTTCATGCAGATCGGCTTCATCACGCTGGCCTTCCAGGTGACGTCGTCGCTGCTGCAGCCGCTGCTCGGCTACGTCACCGACCGCAAGCCCTGGCCCTATGCGATGGTCGCCGGCATGTGCTCGACCCTGGTCGGGCTGCTGCTGCTCTCCTTCGCGCACAGCTATGCCGTGGTGCTGCTCGCGGCGGGGCTGATCGGGCTCGGCTCGGCGGTGTTCCACCCGGAGGCGACGCGCATGGCCCGCCATGCCGCGGCCGGGCGGCAGGGGTTGGCCCAGGGCGTGTTCCAGGTCGGCGGCCATATCGGCTATGCGGTCGGCCCGCTGCTGGCGGCGATCGTCGTGGTGCCGCGCGGGCAGGAGAGCCTGTCCTGGTTCTCGCTGGTCGTGCTGCTGGCGATGGGGCTGATGGGCTGGATCGGCGCCCGCTACGCGGCGATGCGGCGCGAGCAGGCCTCCTCCAAGGGGCATGCCGAGGAGGTGGCGAGCCACAACCTGTCCTCGGGGCGCATCCTGCTGGCGATGACGGTGCTGATCGTGCTGCTGATCTCGAAGAACGGCTACACCGCCGCCTTCACCTCCTACTACACCTTCTACCTGATCCAGCGCTTCGGCGTGGAGGTGCAGCTCTCGCAGATCATGCTGTTCCTCTATCTCGTGGTCGGCGCCATCGGCGTCATCCTCGGCGGGATGATCGGCGACCGGATCGGCCGCGACCGGGTGATCTGGCTGTCGATCCTCGGCTCGCTGCCCTTCGCGCTGCTGCTGCCCCATGCCGACCTGTTCTGGACCGGCGTGCTCAGCGTCATCGTCAGCTTCGTCATGGCGAGCGCCTTCTCGGCGATCCTGATCTACGCCATCGACCTGGTGCCGCACCGGATCGGCCTGGTCGGCGGGCTGTTCTACGGCCTGTCCTTCGGGCTGGGCGGGGTGGCCGCGGCGGCGATCGGCGCGCTCGCCGACCAGATCGGCATCATCCAGGTGTTCAAGCTCTGCGCCTGGCTGCCGGCGCTCGGCCTCCTGACCTTCCTGCTGCCGCGTGGAGCGAGAAGAGCCTGAGCGTCGACGCGGCGCGTCGGCCGGACGGGACGCGCATCGCCACCGGGCCGGGGCTAAGAGAGGCCGCGGCCTCGGCCGGTTCCCTGACCATTCTCCCGCCGCCTGCGGCTGCTATCGCGGCCGGATTCGGTGGACGCCATGCAGGAGGGCGCGATGCTCGTGCAGATCGGAACGCTCATCGCCGCGACGAGCCTCGTGCAGCTCGCCAACGGCTTCTTCAACACCTTCCTGTCGCTGCGGCTGACGCTCGCGGATTTCGGCGCCACGGCGACGGGCATCGTGCTCAGCGCCTATTTCGTCGGCTATACCATCGGCGCGGTGAGCTGCGGCGGGGTGATCCAGCGCATCGGCCATATCCGCGCCTATACCGCCTTCGCCGGGCTCGTCGTCATCGCCACGGCGCTGATGCCGCTCGTCGCCGCGCCGGCGGCCTGGGCCGCCTGCCGGGCGGTGATCGGCGTCGGCTGCGTCGGGCTGTTCGTCACCACCGAGAGCTGGCTCAACGCCAAGGCGCTGCCGGACCAGCGCGGCCGGGTGTTCTCCTCCTACATGGTCGGGACCTTCGTGGCGCTGGCGATCGGCCAGCTCGTCGTCGCCTGGCTCAGCATCAGCTCCTCGGCGCCGTTCCAGGCGATCATCGTGCTGTTCGCCCTGTCGCTGGTGATGGTCAGCACGACCCGGGCCGAGGCGCCCGGCCTCGCGCCGGAGGCGTCGCTGCGCTATGGCGAATTGACCCGGCAGGCGCCGCTCTCGGTGATCGGCTGCGTCGTCAGCGGCCTGATCACCAGCGCCTTCTACGCGCTGGTGCCGGCCTGGATGCTGGGGGAGGGCATTCCGCAGCAGACCATCGCGCTGTTCATGCTGGTGGCGGTGCTCGGCGGGCTGGCCTTCCAGGTCCCGGTCGGGCGGCTCTCCGACCGCAACGACCGCCGGCTGGTGCTGGCCGGGCTGGCGGCGGGCTTCGCCCTGGCGGTGCTGCTGCTGGTGGCGGCGCCGCGCTCGCTGGCGGCGGGGCTGCCGCTGGCGGTGCTGCTCGGCGGTTTCATGTCGACGCTCTATCCGGTCTGCGTCGCCCATGCGCTCGACCGGATGCCGGCAGACCGGGTGGTCGCGGTCAGCGGGCGGCTGATCCTGGTCAACGGCGTCGGCTCGGTGCTCGGCCCGCTGCTCGGAGCCGGCGTCATGGCCCGCTTCGGCATCGCCGGACTGCTCTACTTCATGGCGGCGTCCGCGCTGGCGCTGACCGGCTTCGCCGCCTTGCGGATGCGGATGCGGGCGGCCCCGGCCAAGGTCGAGCGGCCCTTCGAGGTGATCGATCCGCTCAACCCGACGATCTCGCAGGAGCCGGAGGCGGTCGAGCCGGACGGCACGCCGCGCCCGGCCGCGGCCTGACGCGAAGGAGCCGCCACCCGGCGCGGGGCGGCGGCGCCGGCCTCAGGCCATGTACTGCCCGCCATTGATGGAGAAGGTCGCGCCGGTGGCGAAGGCGCCGTGCTCGGAGGCGAGCCAGACGACCATCTGCGCGATCTCCTCGGGCTTGCCGAGGCGGCCGACCGGAATGCCGGCGACGACGCGCTGGAGCGCGGCCTCGGGCATGGCGGCGACCATGTCGGTGCCGATATAGCCGGGGGTGATGGCGTTGACGGTGATGCCCTTGTTGGCGTTCTCCTGCGCCAGCGCCTTGACGAAGCCAATGTCGCCCGCCTTGGCGGCGGAGTAGTTGACCTGGCCCATCTGGCCCTTCTGGCCGTTGATCGAGGAGATCACCACGATGCGGCCGAAGCCGCGGGCGCGCATGCCCTCGATCACCGGGCGCGTCATGTTGAACAGCGAATCGAGATTGGTACGGATCACCTCCGACCAGTGCTCCTTGGTCATCTTGTGGAAGAAGCCGTCGCGGGTGATGCCGGCATTGTTGACCAGGATGTCGATCGGCCCGTTCTCGGCCTCGACCGTGGCGATGCCGGCGGCGCAGGCGTCGTAGTCGCCGACATCCCATTTATAGACCGGGATGCCGGTCTCGGCCTTGAACCTCGCGGCGGCCTCGTCATTGCCGGCATAGCTGGCGGCGACCTTGTGCCCCGCGGCCTGCAAGGCCTTGCAGATGGCGGCACCGATGCCGCGCGTTCCCCCCGTGACCAGAGCAACCTTCGTCATGGCCGTTCCCTTTTCTCTTTGACCCTCTGAGGGTGAAAACGCCCCGGCGTTGACCGGGGCGCGGATGTCGATCCCGGATCTGCGGGAGGCGTTCAGCGCTCCACGGTCAGGGCGACGCCCATGCCGCCGCCGATGCAGAGCGTGGCGAGGCCCTTCTTGGAGCCGCGCCTGGCCATCTCATGCAGCAGCGTCACCAGCACGCGCGCGCCGGAGGCGCCGATCGGATGGCCGATCGCGATCGCGCCGCCATTGACGTTGACGATGTCGGGGTTCCAGCCCAGGTCCTTGTTGACCGCCAGCGCCTGCGCCGCGAAGGCCTCGTTGGCCTCGACGAGATCGAGGTCGGAGACCTTCCAGCCGGCCTTCTCCAGCGCCTTGCGGGTCGCGGGAATCGGGCCCGTGCCCATGATCGCCGGGTCGACGCCGGCCGTCGCCCAGGAGGCGATGCGCGCGAGCGGGGTCAGGCCGCGGCGGGCGGCTTCCTTCGCCGTCATGATGACCAGCGCGGCGGCGCCGTCATTGATGCCCGAGGCGTTGCCGGCGGTGACGGTGCCGTCCTTGGAGAAGGCGGGCTTGAGCTTGGCCATGGCCTCCAGCGTGGCGCCGTGGCGCGGATACTCGTCCGTGTCGACGACGATGTCGCCCTTGCGGGTCGAGACGGTGAAGGGGACGATCTCGTCCTTGAACCGGCCGGCCTTCTGGGCGGCCTCGGCCTTGTTCTGCGAGCCGACGGCGAAGCGGTCCTGCTCCTCGCGGCTGATCTGGTACCTGGTCGCGACGTTCTCCGCCGTGGTGCCCATGTGGTAGCCGTGGAAGGCGTCCCAGAGCCCGTCCTTGATCATGGTGTCGACGAACTTGACGTCGCCCATCTTGGTGCCGGCGCGCAGATAGGCCGCGTGCGGGGCGAGCGACATCGATTCCATGCCGCCGGAGACGATGATGTTCGCGTCGCCATTGGCGATCTGCTGCAGGCCGATGGCGACGGTGCGCAGGCCCGAGCCGCAGAGCTGATTCAGGCCCCAGGCGGTCTTCTCCTGCGGAATGCCGGCGGCCATCGCCGCCTGGCGGGCCGGGTTCTGGCCCTGGCCGGCGGCGAGCACCTGGCCCATCACCAGCTCGTCGACCTCGGCGGCCTCCACCTTGGCGCGCTTCAGCGCCTCCTTGACGGCGGCGGCGCCGAGCTCATGGGCGGGGGTGTTGGCAAAAGCGCCGTTGAAGGCGCCCACCGCCGTGCGCGCGGCGCCGACGATCACGATATCCGTATCTGCCATGGGGGGAATTCCTTGCTTCTACTTTCGAGTGCCGTCCGGCTGCGCCGCTCCCGCCGACGCCGCTGTCGGTGCCACCTTCGAAGCCTGCCGTGACGGCGTCAAGTCAGCTTTTCCGACAGAGGCGGGGCCGGGGCGGGCGGAACGGCTGTGGACGGCCCGGACTCGCCGGGCCCGCGCCACAATTCCGGCGGTTTTTGCGCCGCGCTCAAAAAACTTGCGGTGCAGCACCGAGCGGCTATCGTCGGTGCGGGGAGAACGCCCCGTCGAACCGCGCCGGCCGGGCCGGTGCCACGGGTCAACGTCTAGCAGGGTATGATGGCCAGCGAAAAAGAACCGACCGTCATCAAGAAATACGCCAATCGGCGCCTCTACCACACGGGGACGAGTTCCTATGTGACGCTGGAGGATCTGGCCGGGCTGGTCCGGGCGGGCGAGGACTTCGTCGTCTACGACGCCAAGTCGGGCGAGGACATCACCCGTTCGGTGCTGGCCCAGATCATCTTCGACGAGGAGGCCAAGGACGGGCAGAACCTGCTGCCGATCACCTTCCTGCGACAATTGATCCGCTTCTACGGCGACAGCATGCAGGCGCTGGTGCCGCGCTACCTCGAATTCTCGATGGAGAACTTCACCCAGGAGCAGAGCAAGTTCCGCGAGCAGATGGCCAAGGCCTTCGGCGGAACGGCCTTCGGCGGCAACGCGCTCGACGCCATCCAGGCGCAGACCCGCGCCAACATGCAGATGTTCACCGAGGCGTTCCGGATGTTCAATCCGTTCACCGCCGCCGCGGCCGAGAAGGCCAGGCAGGCCGGCGCGGCCGAGCCCGCCAAGAGCGACGATCTCGGCGACCTCAAGCGCGAGCTCAACGAGATGCGCGAGCGGCTGGACAAATTGTCCCGCAGCAAGTGAGCGAGGCGTCGGCGGGCGCCGCCCGCCGGCCCGCCCGCGGCGGCCGGTCCGGCCCTCAGGCGAAGGCGGCGCGCCGCTGCTGCGGCTGCAGGAAGGGCGCCAGCTCGGCGCGGCCGACGAGGTGACCCTGCAGATAGGTGACGCCCCAGTCGCGCAGCATCGTCGCCTGCAATTCGTCGTCGACCCATTCCGCCACGGTCTCGACGCCGAGATGGCGGGCGAGGTCGATCAGGGTGCGGACATAGAAGCGGTCGTCGGTCGAGCGGCGCAGGTTCTGGGTGAAGGCGCCGTCGATCTTCAGGATGTCGACCGGGAAGGCGCGCAGGTGCTTCAGCGAGGTGTGGCCCGCGCCGAAATCGTCGATGGCGATGCGGCTGCCGCACTCCTTGATCCGGCCGAGCAGCTTGGCCAGCCGCACCGGGTCCTCGATCGTCGCCGTCTCGGTCACCTCCACGATCAGGCGCGCGGCGAGGCCGGGCGAGGTGCCGGCCAGGCTCAGGAAGGCGGCCAGCCATTCGGGGTCGCCGAGCGAGACCGGCGAGACGTTGATCGAGAGCCTGAGCGCGGGGTCGTCGGCCAGCAGCGCCAGCGCCAGCTCCAGCACGCGGTGGTCGAACAGCCGCACCAGGCCGCGCCGCTCCAGCATCGGGATCAGCTCGGCCGAGGCGAAGAACAGGCCGGCCTCGGGCTGCCCGACGCGCAGCAGCGCCTCGTGGAAGACGGCAATGCGCGAATGGGCCGAGACCACCGGCTGCAGGGCGAGCCGGACGCGGCGCTCGTTCAGCGCGCTGACCGCCTGGACGTCGAGGCCGCCATGCTCGGGCCTGTCCTGCCGGCGGCGCTGCGGCCGGGCGATCACCGCCTCGTCCGAGGCGCCGGCGCGGGCCGCGGCGAGGGCGGTCTCGGCGGCGGCGAGCAATTCGCCGGCATGGTTGCCGAGCTCGGGCGCGTGCGCGGCGCCGACCCGCAGGCGCACCAGGGCGATGCCGCGGCCGGTCTCGATCGCCGATTCGGCCACGACCCTGATGAAGCGGCGCGCCGCCGAATCGATCTGCTCGCGCGGGCAGCCTGAGAGGATGATGGCGAAGCTGTTGCCGGAATAACGGACCAGATGGTCGCGCCGGCGCGTCACCGAGCGCAGGCGCTCATGCACCGTGGCGACGATCTCGTCGGTCGCCTCATGGCCGAAATCGTCGTTGAGGCGGGCGAGCTCGTCGATCGCGGCGACGAGGACGGCGACCGGCCGCTCCTGCGGAAGCTGCTCCTGCAGGCACAGGCCGATCCGCTCGACCAGGGCCGGGCGGTCGCAGAGTTCGGCCGAGGCGGGGCCGGGCTCCTCGCCGCGGGCGGCGCGCTCGAGGCGGAGCACGCCATGCGCGCGGGCCGGCCGGCCGTCGCCGCCGGCGAACCAGCGGCCGCTGTCCTCCGCCCACATCTTGCGTCCGTCGAGGTCGAGCGCGTAGCGGGTGCGGTAGAGCACACCCTCGCCCTGGTCCTGCTCGCTGGAGCCGAAGATCGCGTCGTAGCGGCTCGGGCTGCCGGGCTCGACCAGCGCGGCGAAGCCGATGCCGCGCGTCATCGCCCGCTCGGGCAGCGGGCCGAGCACCTCGGCCGCGTTCGGCCCCCAGTTCAGCGCGTCGCTGCGGATGTCCCAGCCATAGACCACTTCGCCGATCGAGGAGAGCAGGCCTCTGGGGTCAACCGCAGGTTCTTTGCGGAAGCTGAAGAGCGACGGGGCGGACATCGCGGGCGGCCTCGATCGGACAATGCGCCGTGCCGTCCTGGCGCGGTCTGCCTGTCCCGGTGGTTACGGAAGCGTTTCCAAACGATGCGAGGATTCTGCTTAACACCGCGTTAAGCCTGGCCGCCGGCTTGCAACCTTCCCTTCCGTCACGACGCGTTGTGCCGGAGCGAGACATGTTGCGTAGCGGAGAGCGAGCCGATCGGGGCCGGGCAGGCGCCAGCGCCACCGCGCTGCTGCTGCTGCAGGCCGCCGCCTCGCAGGCGGGAATCGGCCCTTTCGCCTTCCGGGGGCTGGCGAGCCCGCGATCGGCGGCCTCGCTCTACCGGGCGGCGGCGCGGCTGGCCGTGCCGGGCGTCGCGGGACGCCGACACGCTGCCGGCGCCGCCGCCGCGGGACAATACGGGTCGTCCCGGGCTTGACCCGGGATCCATGCCGGAGCGTTTCCGACAGAGGCCCGGGCATGGATCCCGGCTCTGCGCTTGGCTCCGGCCGGGACGACGCTGTTCCTTTCATTCGCCGTAAAGCAAAGAAAAACCGGCCTTTCGGCCGGTTCCGTCGTCTCGTCATGCCGGCCGGAGCGGGCTCCGGCGCTGCGGTCTCAGGCCTCGGCCTTGACCGTCAGGACCTGGCGGCCGCGATACATGCCGCTCTTCAGGTCGACATGGTGCGGGCGGCGCAGCTCGCCGGAGTTCTTGTCCTCGATATAGGCGGGCTGCTTCAGCGCGTCGGCCGAGCGGCGCATGCCGCGCTTCGACGGCGACGTCTTCTTCTTCGGAACGGCCATTGTACTCTCCATCATGCCGCCGCCCGGTGCGCGGCTCGCCAAAGCCACGCCGCCGCCACGACGACGGATCAATCTCGTGAGGCGTTGCCCATACACGCTCGGGCGCGTGCTGGCTAGAGCCTTGCGTGAAAAAGTCGCTAACGCGGCTTTGCGCCGCGAATATGTCGGGGCCGGCGGCCCGGCGGGGCGCTCAGCCGGGCAGGGCGCAGTCGCCGAGGGGGCCGAGCTGGCCCATGCGCCGCTGCACCCGCCCGGCGGCCGATTGCAGGGCGCGACTCGGCCGGGCCGGATTGCGCAGCCGCGGATTCGGCAGGGCGCCGGCGAGGCGGGCGGCTTCCGCCACCGTGAGCCGGGCCGCGGATTTGCGGAAATAGCGCTGGGCCGCGGCCTCCGCCCCGAACAGGCCCTCGCCCCATTCGGCGACGTTGAGATAGACCTCGACGACGCGCGGCTTGCCCCAGGCGAGGTCGAGCGCCATGGCGAGCGGGATCTCCAGCCCCTTGCGCAGATAGGAGCGGCCCGGCCAGAGGAAGACGTTCTTGGCGGTCTGCATGGTCAGCGTCGAGGCGCCGCGGCTCGGCCCGTCATCGTCGGCCATCACGGCGTTGAGCTCGATCCAGTCGACGCCGCGATGGCGGCAGAAGCGCTGGTCCTCGGAGGCGATGACGGCGCGGATCAGGTTGGGCGAGATCCGTTCCAGCGGCACCCAGTCGCGCTCGACCGGCCGCAGAGTCAGCCAGCGGCCGAGCATCAGCGTCGAGGGCACCGGCACGAAGCGGTAGAGCGCCAGGGCGAGGGCCAAGGCCAGGACGAGCCAGAAGGCCAGCCTGAAGCACCATCCGATCAACCAGCCCAGCAGACCGCCTCCCGTCCCGCCCCGTTCCGCCATTACGCTCGCCATGGCGGCGCAGCTTGACGATGCGGCCATCGTCCGGCAAGGCCCCACCGGCAGCGAATGCGAGTTTGGTCGATGAAGCCGGTTTCTTCCCCTGTCTCCGAGAGCGATCTCGGGCCGCGCCTGGCGGCGACCGCCTCGGCGATCGAGCGGCTGCTCGAGCGGCTGCTCGGGACGGCGCCGGCGGAAGGCGAGATCGCGCGGCCCGAGCGGCTGGTCGCGGCGATGCGGCATGGCGCGCTCGCCGGCGGCAAGCGGCTGCGGCCCTTCCTGACGGTCGAGACCGCCGGATTCTTCGGCGTCCCGCGCGAGCAGGCGCTGCGGGCCGGCGCGGCGGTCGAATTGCTGCACTGCTATTCGCTGGTGCATGACGACCTGCCGGCGATGGACGACGACGATCTGCGCCGGGGCCGCCCCACCGTCCACAAGGCCTTCGACGAGGCGACGGCGATCCTGGCGGGGGACGCCCTGCTGACGCTGGCCTTCGACGTGCTGGCCGATCCGGCGACGCATGAATCCGGCGCGGTCCGGGCGGCGCTGGTGCGCGCGCTCGCCCGTGCATCGGGCCTCGGCGGCATGGTCGGCGGGCAGATGTTCGATCTCGCCGCCGAGGGGCGCTTCGAGGAGGCTCGCGGCGCGCTGGGCGAGGCCGAGATCCGGCGCCTGCAGGCGATGAAGACCGGGGCGCTGCTGGCGGCGAGCGTCGAGATCGGCGCGCGCCTCGGCGGGGCCGATGCGGCGGCGCTGGCGGCGCTCGACGCCTATGGCCGGGCGCTGGGCGCGACCTTCCAGATCGCCGACGACATTCTCGACGTCGAGGCGGATGCGGCCCAGATGGGCAAGGCGACGGCGAAGGATGCGGAGAAGGGCAAGGCGACGCTGATCGGCGCGCTCGGACTCGACGGCGCCAAGCGCGAGCGCGACCGGCTGAGCGAGGCGGCCGTGGCGGCGCTCGCCGGCTTCGGGCCGGAGGCGGAGGTGCTGCGGGCGGCGGCGCGCTTCGCGGCGCAGCGGAAGAGCTGACGCTTTACCCTTCCGGGGTCAGCCCGGGATCCATGCCGGAACGGCGCAGGCATCCCGGCTCGGCGCCGCTGTTGCGGCCCGGCCGGGACGATGCAGGAATTGCCGGCTATTATCGTCGCCTACTGCCAGCGGCCGAAGGCGTCGCCCAGCGTCTGGGCGCCGGAGACGCCCTTCTCGAAGGTGATGATGCCGCGCCGGCCGGAGGTGAACAGCACCGGCAGGTCGATCCAGCTCCGGTTCAGGATCAGGTCGGTGTTGCGCTCGACCTCGACGGGCACGTTCGACAGCGCCGCGACGAAGAGATTGTCGCCCAGCGCCGAGTTGATCGCCGAGAGCGGCGCGCCGCGCTCGCCCTCGGCGATCTTGAACTGCGGCACGCCGACCTCCTTGATGGTCTGGGTCGCGTCGCCGCTGCCGACGAAGCGCATGCCGACGATATGCGAGGCCGGGAAGGCCGAATCGGTGTTGCGGCGGATGGTGAAGTCGAGGTTCAGGCCGGCCTCGGGGATCTCGACCGTGGCGCGCACGATGGTCTCGACCGGCCGGCCCTGGCCGGCGCTCTCGCTGTCGAGCCGCCAGAAGACGCGGCCGGTGACGGCGCGCGGCTGCTGCGGGTTGTCCGGGTTCTCGACATAGAGGATGGCGCGCTGCGCGACGGCGATCTCGCCGCCCGGCTGCTGGACCGGCGTGCCGGGCGCGTTGCTGGCGCCGGGGCGGCCCTGGGCCGGCGCGTTCGGCTCGCCGACGCGGTCGGCGATCTTGCCGGCATTGTCGGATTGCGGCGGCTGCTGCACGGCGGCGGTCTCCGCGCTGGGGCGCGGCGCGTCCTGCGGCTTGAGCTTGTGCACGTAGATCGCGGTTCCGGCGATGGCGGCGACCGCCAGCGCGACCACCGCGCCGACCACGACGGTGCGGATATGGCCCGGCTTCACCCGCGGCTCGCGCGGCGGCAGGATGCGCGGGCGGGCGGGCTGGCTCTCGGCCGCCTCGGTCAGGGAGGCGTCGAAATCGGCGTCGGCTCCGTCCTCGCCGGGCTCCTGCGCCTCGCCGTCGCGCGGCAGCGGCGCGAAGGCGGTTTGCGCCTTCGGTTCGGGTGGGCGCGGCGGCTGGGCGGCGCCGGCCTGCGGGCGGATCAGCGGGCCGCGGCCGCCGGGGGGCGGCGCCGGCGATTCGTCGTATTCGGCCTCGATGCGGGCGACGGCCTCGTCGAGCGTCAGGCGCTCGCGCATGATCTCGGCCTCGCTCAGCGGCGGGTCGAGACCGCGAAGCTGTGCGACGAGGGCCGCCCGCGCCCGATCGAAGATGGCGCGGCGCGCCTCGGGAGTGTTGTCGGGCAGCCCGGCGACGGCTCGCGCCAGGATCGGGTAGAAATCGGCCATTGGCCTCACTTGTCGCTGATGACGGGCCGCGTCAACCCTCGAAGGACGGCTCTCACCCCTCGAAGGGGTTGTGGACGAGGATGGTGTCGTCGCGCTCGGGGCTGGTCGAGAGCACGGCGACGGTGGCGCCGATCAGCTCCTCGATGCGGCGGACATATTTGATCGCCTGCGCCGGCAGCTCGGCCCAGGAGCGGGCATTGGCGGTCGAGCCGTCCCAGCCTTGGATCGTCTCATAGATCGGTTCGACGCGGGCCTGGTCGGCCTGGCCGGCCGGCAGATGCTCGATGACCTGGCCGTCGAGACGGTAGCCGACGCAGACCTTGATCTCCTCGAAGCCGTCGAGGATGTCGAGCTTGGTCAGGGCGATGCCGTCGATGCCGGAGGTCTTGACCGTCTGGCGCACCAGGCAGGCGTCGAACCAGCCGCAGCGGCGCTTCCTGCCGGTGACGACGCCGAATTCCTTGCCCTTGGTGCCGATCAGCTCGCCGGTCTCGTCATGCAGCTCGGTCGGGAAGGGGCCTTCGCCGACGCGGGTGGTGTAGGCCTTGGCGATGCCGAGCACATAGCCGACCGCGGAAGGGCCGAGCCCCGAGCCGGTCGCGGCCTGGCCGGCAACGATGTTCGAGGAGGTGACAAAGGGATAGGTGCCGTGGTCGACGTCGAGCAGCGCGCCCTGCGCGCCCTCGAACAGGATGCGCTTGCCGGCGCGGCGCTCGGCGTCGAGCAGCGCCCAGACCGTGTCGGCGAAGGGCAGCACCTCGGGCGCGATCGCCTTGAGCTGGCCGAGCAGTTCCCTGCCGTCGACCTCGCCGATGCCGAGCCCGCGGCGCAGCGCGTTGTGATGGGCGAGCAGGCGCTCGATCTTGGCCGCGAGCAGGTCCGGGTCCTTGAGGTCGATGACGCGGATGGCGCGGCGGCCGACCTTGTCCTCATAGGCCGGGCCGATGCCGCGCTTGGTCGTGCCGATCTTCATGCCGGCATTCGCGGTCTCGCGGAAATGGTCGAGCTCGCGGTGCAGCGGCAGGATCAGCGTGGCGTTGTCGGCGATGCGCAGATTGTCCGGCGAGATCGCGACGCCCTGGGCGCGCAGCTTGCCGATCTCCTCGACGAGGTGCCAGGGATCGACGACGACGCCGTTGCCGATCACCGAGAGCTTGCCCGGCCGCACGATGCCGGAAGGCAGCAGCGAGAGCTTGTAGGTGACGCCGTCGATGACCAGCGTATGGCCGGCATTGTGGCCGCCCTGGAACCTGACCACGACATCGGCCTGGCTCGAAAGCCAGTCGACGATCTTGCCCTTGCCCTCGTCGCCCCACTGGGCGCCGACCACCACAACATTCGCCATGAGCGGGATGTCCCTGCTTGTTCCGCCTTGCCTCACGCAAGCGGCCCGCGCAAACGCAAAACCCCGGCGCAAGGCCGGGGTTTCGGGGCAGGTCCTTGCAAGCCCTCATGGGCCAACGCGGCGCGAAGGTCAAGTTTCGCCGTCGCCCGGGCGCCATCGCGCGGGGGCGGAAAATGCCGGAGCATGGCGGCCCTGCAGCATCTGCACGGTAATCCTGCCGCAATCGGAGGTAAGGGCTAGGGCGGTATTTCGGCCGGTGGCGGGAGGTCCCGCCGGGGCGACCGCACAGGGGAAGATCAGCGACCATGACCAAGCTCGACGCCTGGCTCGACCAGCACCATGCCGCGTTCACGGCGATCCGCCGCGACATCCACGCCCATCCCGAGCTCGGCCTGGAAGAGGTGCGCACGGCCAGGCTCGTCGCCGACAAGCTGCGGGAATGGGGCGTCGAGGTCACCGAGAATGTCGGCAAGACCGGCGTCGTCGGCGTCATCCGCGGCAAGCAGCCGGGCGGGCGCGCCATCGGCCTGCGCGCCGACATGGACTGCCTGGCGCTCGAGGAGACGACCAACCTGCCCTATTCCTCGAAGAATCCCGGCCGGATGCATGCCTGCGGCCATGACGGGCACACCACCATGCTGCTCGCCGCGGCGCGCTACCTCGCCGAGAACCGCGACTTCGCCGGCACCGTCAACCTGATCTTCCAGCCGGCCGAGGAGGGCCGCGGCGGCGCCAACGCCATGCTGGCCGATGGTCTTTTCGAGCGCTTCCCCTGCGACGCGATCTACGGGCTGCACAACACGCCGGGCATGCCGGTCGGCCATTTCGGCACCACGGTCGGTCCGTTCCTGGCCGCGGCGGATTCGTGGAAGGTCACCTTCCGCGGTGTCGGCGGCCATGGCGGCTCGCAGCCGCACCGCTCGACCGACATCACCTATGCCCAGGCGCATTTCGTGCTGGGCCTGCAGGGCATCGTCGGCCGCAACGTCGCCCCGCTCGACACGGCGGTGATCAGCGTCGGCTACATCCATGGCGGCGACGTCAACGCTTCCAACGTCATCCCCTCCGAGCTGGTGCTGGGCGGCACCGCCCGCACCTATTCGCAGGAGGTCCGCGACACGGTGGAGCGGCGCATCGCCGAACTGGCCGCCGCGACGGCGCAGGCCTGGGGCTGCCAGGCGGAGGCCTCTTACCATCGCGGCACCAGCCCGCTGATCAACGAGGCCGAGCAGGTCGCGGTCGCGGTCGCCGCGGCGACGGCGGCGGCCGGCGCCGAGAACGTCGACGGCAAATTGCGCCCCGGCACCGGCGGCGAGGATTTCGCCGAGATGATGCTGGTCCGGCCGGGCGCCTTCATGCGCATCGGCAACGGCGTCAACCCGGACGGCTCCTTCACCGGCCTGCACACGCCGCTCTACGACTTCAACGACGCGATCATCCCGGCGGGCGTGCGCTATTGGGTCGGCCTCGTCGACCAGGAGCTCGGCCAGGGCCTGCGCGCCGTCGCGGCGGAGTAACCTGTTTCTGCCCTAGGCGGATTCCGGGTCATCCCGGGTCTCCCTCCGGTTGCCCGGGATGACCCGCACGACCTGATGAAGGGATGCTCCCGATGAAGACCCTCGCCATCTCGACCCTGACGATCTGCGGCATCGAGGAGCTGCCCGGCAACAGCGCCCGTGAGGTGACGCATGTGCTCTCGGTGCTCGATCCCGACCGGGCCGAGATCGAGGCCTTCGACGCCTATGGCGAGCACCATCGCGTCACCCTGCGCTTCCACGACATCATCGACCCCCGCCCGGGCCAGATCATGCCGGCGCCGGAGCATGTCGAGGCGATCCTGAATTTCGGCGAGGGCCTGCGCGAGACCGCCGCCGCCCGCCGGACCGGCCATCTGCTGGTGCATTGCCATATGGGCGTCTCGCGTTCGACGGCGGCGATGCTCTCCCTGATGGCGCAGGCGGCGCCGGAGGAGGGCGAGGATGCGCTCTTCGTCCGGCTGCGCGAGATCCGGCCGCAGGCCTGGCCGAACTCAGTGATGGTCGGCTTCGCCGATGCGCGGCTCGGGCGCCGCGGCCGCCTCACCGAGGCGCTGCGCCGGCACTATGCGCATCAGATCGTGGCGCAGCCGAATTTCCGCCGCTGGATGACCGATCTCGGCCGCGGCCGCGAGCTGGAGATGGCGCTGTAGTCCACGCCGCGCCTGCAGGCTCCGGGGAGGCCCGCGCCGGCGCGAAGGTGAAGCGCGCTCCGGTCCCGGCGTCCGCTCTCGCGGGCCCGGAACGAAAACGGCCCCGTGCGAAGCGGGGCCGTCGTCGTCGCGGTCGCGGCGAAGGGCTTACTTCGCCCAGCGGCCCTCATATTTGAACTGCGGGGCGGCCTTGAGCGCGTCCTTGGTCGTCTCCATCAGGGCCGACCACTTCTTGTCGTTCTCGGAGTAGTTCACCTTCACGGCGCCCGGGGACACCACGACATAGTGCTCGCCGATGCCGAGGAAGCCGCCGACCGAGACGATGTAGCCGGCGAGCTGGCCGTTCGAGATGACGATGTCCTTGATCTCGCCGATCTTGTCCTTGGCGCCGTTGTGGATGTTGAGGCCGATCAGGTTGCTGCTGAGAACATCCGTCGGCTTGGCCGCAACATAGACTTCCTTCACCGCCGTCGTACTGGTCGCAGTCTGCGCGTAAGCACTCGTCGAAAGAATCATTGCAGAAGCGATGGCGATGATCGCGTTGCGCATCGAAGTAACTCCGGTTTCTGAATGCCCCAGCCAATCGCAACAACGCCGCATCCCACCGAGAGTTCCTGGCCGGATGCGCTTTATTCTTTGGATTGCCTGTAAGGCTCAGCCGAGGGGTAGCCCGGACCTGCCCGCGTCTCAGTCCGCCGCCCGGGGCAAGGGCTGCTCCTCATAGCTGACCTCGCGGTCGCCCGGCCATTTGATCCGGTAGGCGAGGCGGATCTCCTTCTCGGCGCCGGGCGCCAGCTCGAAGGTCCAGGCGGAGACGCCGCGCCGGTCGCCGACCTGCTTCTCGGTCGGCGGCGTGGTCTGGGCCGGGATGGGCTCGACCGTGATCGCGCTGTTCTCCGAGAAGGGGATGCGCTCCAGCACCGTGACCTTGACGGGCTGGGCGTGCAGGCTCTTCACCACGGTGCGGAACTCGCGCTGGTCGGTGCGGCTCTGGGCGAGCCAGCGCGGCTCGTTCTCGCGGCGCTTCACCGGGGCGTAGCTGACCTTGATGCGGTCATCGGGGCCGAAGCCGAGCGCGACGTCGTCGCCGGGCGCGACGAGGCCGATGCGGCCGGTGCCGACATAGCTGCCGTCGCGGTGCAGCGCGACCTGGCCCGGCAGGAGCGGGGCCTCCTCGTCATGGTTGAAGCGCGCCTCGAGAAAGGCCTTCTGCTCGAGCTCGGGCACGGTGCGGGCCGAGAGGCCGGGCTCGGCCCGGCGCTGGGTCAGCATGACGGTCTTCGCCGTGCCGTCGGGCGGGACGCTGGCGCGGCCGGGCACCTGGAAGCTCGCCTGATAGGGGCCGGCCTCGACCGTCGCCTGCCGGATCTCGGCGGGGCGGCCTCCGGCGGCGCGGGCCGAGGCTTCCGCCTGGGCCTCCGCCTCGGCCCTCGCCTTGGCCGCGGCCATCGGCGCCGGGGCCGGCACGGCCTCCATGCGCCGCCGGTTCTCATAGACGACCGGCGGCTCGAAGAAGCCCACCTGCATCGGCTGCAGCTCGGGCGCGGCGGTTCCCCCGGCCGAGCGGGTGGTGGAGAGCGTCAGGGCGACGTCGCTCCATTCCTCCCCGGTGTGCTGGCGGATCTCGGCGCGGCGGGTCAGGATCAGGGCCGGTTTCGCCGCGGTGGTGGTCAGCCGGGCCTCGTAGCCCGGGCTCCACTGCGCGCCGTCGACCCGATAGCTCACTGTGAACTCGGCGGCGACCGGCTGCGAAGCCTCCACCGCGATGGCGACGTCGCGCTTCGGCGCGCCGGGGCGCGGCCCCTGCGGGCGGGCGCGTTCGAGCGCGGCGATCTCGGCCGCGACATCGGCGAGCTTCGCCCGCTCGCCGCGCAATTCGTCCTGGACCTTGACCAGCGCGGTGCCGATCGCCTCGAACACCGCCGGCCAGTCGGAGACGGGCAACGCCTTGCCCTCGGGGCCGAGCTTGTCGGGGCCGACCTGGGCGAAGCGCTCGATGGTGGCGCGCTGCGCCTCGATGGCGGCGATGCGGCCTTCATGCTCGCCCTTCCGCTCGCGCAGCGCCTTGAGCTTGTCCGCGACGGTCCTGTCGAGCACGGGCTTCGCTTCCCCGGGCGTGACGCGGACATCGACGGCGCCGACCGAGAAGGCGCCGTTACCCGGTCCTTCCGCGAAGCTCCTGCCCTCGACGCGGATCGAGGCGGGATCGACCGTCGCCGGCAGGCCGCGCAGCACGATCCGGGAGGCGCCCTGCGCCAGCGCCGCCTTGCCGAGGCGCGTGACCAGGGCGCCGTCCGGATAGACGGTGACGCGGTCGATGCGGCTGTCGAGCTCGGTCTCGGCGGCGGCCGCGAGGCCCGGCACCAGAACGAGGGCGGCGGCAATATGGCTTCGAATCAAGATCATCCCCTCCCGATCGCGCTTGCGAGGCGCCGATCATCCGGCGGAATCCGGCGCACCCAAGGCGAAATCGGGCCCGACTTCGGATCGGCGCCTCAGGCCCGGCCGCGCTCGCTGGCATGCGGCTTGACGCGGCGCTCGATGAAGTTGCGCAATTCGGTGACGCGGCGCCCGGCATCGAGCACCTCGCGGTCGAGGCCGTGGGCCCAGGCGAGGTCCTGGCGCGACGGGTCGGCGTCGAGCGCCCGCAATTCCTCCAGCCAGCCGCGGGTCGAGGCCTCGTCCTTGCGGAAGCCTTCCTCGATGAGCTGCGGCACCATGCGGCCGAGAATGGAGGCGACCAGCCCCAGCGAGAATTCGGGATGATACTGCACGCCCCAGAAGACGCCGCCATTGTGCCGGATCTCGGCGGCCTGGACCTGGCTGACGCTGTTGGAGGCGAGGATGGTCGTGCCGTGGGGCGGCAGGGCGATGGTGTCGAGATGGATCGCCGGGGCGTCGAAGGCGGCGGGGCGGCCGGCGAGCAGGGCATGGCCGCGGCCGGCTTCCGTCGGCGCGATGCGCCGGGCGAAGCCGACCTCGCGCCCGTTGGGATTGGCGGTGACGGTGCCGCCGGCCGCGACCGAGCCGATCTGGATGCCCCAGCAGGAGCCGAAGCAGGGCGTGCCGCTGGCATAGATCGCCCGCATCAGCTCGATCTGGCGGGTGACCGCCGGCTCGATCTCGTAGATGTGCAGGGCCGAGCCGGTGAGGAAGATGCCGTCATAGGATTCGAGCCCGGCCCCGTCCGGCAGGTTGGCGCCCTCATCGGCCGGCAGGCAGATGTCGGAGACGATGCCGGGCTCGATCGCCGCGACCTCGGCGGCATAGGCCTCGGCCGGGCTCGCGCCATAGTCCCTGACATAGTTCGCGCGCTGCTCGCGCGTGTTGCCGTCGACGAAGAGCAGGCGGAGCGAACGGTGGCCGGTTTCGATCATCGGGGAATTCCAGGGGGATGCATCGGACGACGGGCGGGTGTGCGCGCAATCTCATAGGAGGAGCACGCTGCGCAAGGCTATTGCAGAGCCCCTTCATCGCGACAGAGCGGAAACGTGCACCCAGACCGGACTTCCACGCTGAGCTGGCCGCGGCGGGCCTGGAGCAACGCCTATCTGCTGATGATCCTGACGACGCTGATCTGGGCCGGCAATGCCGTCGCCAGCCGGCTCGCCGTCGGTAACATCACGCCGATGGCGCTGACCTCCTTCCGCTGGATCGGCGTGTGCCTGATCATGCCCTTCCTGCTGCGGCGGCAGATCGCGGCGCATTGGCCGCAGGTCAAGGCGCATTGGGTGTTCATCGCCCTGCTCGGCATCGCCGGCTTCACGGCCTTCAACACGCTGATGTACATCGCCGCCTATTCGACCTCGGCGATCAATATCGGCATTTTGCAGGGCGCGATCCCGGTCTTCGTGCTGCTCGGCGCCCTGGTCGTCTACCGGATCCCGATCGGCGCCATGCAGGCCTTCGGCGTCCTGCTCACCCTGCTCGGCGTGGCCGTGACCGCGAGCCGCGGCGACATCCACGCGCTGGCCGATCTGCGCTTCGCAGCGGGCGACCTGCTGATGATCCTCGCCTGCATCTTCTATGCGGGCTACACCGTCGCGGTCCGCAACCGGCCGAAGATGCCGCCGCTGGTGTTCTTCACCGTCGCCGCCAGCTTCGCCTGCGTGATCGCGCTGCCGCTGCTCGCCATCGAGATCGGGCTCGGGCGGTACCACGCGCCGACCCTGACCGGCTGGGGCATCCTCGCCTTCACGGTGATCGGCCCGTCGATCCTGTCGCAGCTCTCCTTCATGCGCGCGATCGAGCTGATCGGGCCGGGGCGGGCCGGCGTCTTCGTCAATCTGGTGCCGGTCTTTGCGCCGATCCTGGCCGTGCTGATCGTCGGGGAGCCTTTCGGCCTGCATCACGCGCTGGCGCTGGCGCTCGTCCTCGGCGGCATCTTCATCGCCGAGCGGCTGGGGCGCTGAGGCGCGGGCGGTCTTAGAGCATCGGACCGAAAAGTGGAATCCGGCTTTCGGAAAAATCCGATGCTGAAACAGAGAGCTAGATTGCCACTTTGCGTCCGTTAGGACGCACGGCGATCTAGTCATCTGGAACTGAAGTAAGCATCATTGTATGCTGGGCTCTGGTGATGAGGAGCGCAGTATGGCGAACGCGGGTGGGCGGCCTACGGCACCGTTGATTTTGGAGACGGAAGAGCGGGAGTATCTGGAACGACAGGTCCGCCGGCAACGAGTGGCGCGATCAATGTCGGAACGCTGCCGGATCATCCTTCGCTGCGCCGACGGCATTCAGAGCAAGGTCGTCGCGGCCGAGTTGGGCGTGCACGAGCACACGGTTGGCAAGTGGCGCCGGCGCTTCCTCAAGGATCGTGTGGAAGGACTGCTGGACGAGGCTCGTCCGGGCAGGCCGAGAACGATCGAGGATGACCAGGTCGCCGCGGTGATCGAGCGCACGCTTCGCTCGAAGCCTGCCGACGCTACCCACTGGTCGATCCGCTCGATGGCGGGCGAGACCGGCTTCTCCCATACTACGATCCGCCGCATATGGACCGCTTTCGGGTTGCAGCCGCACCGCTCAGAGACGTTCAAGCTGTCGAGTGATCCCCTGTTCGTCGACAAGGTCCGCGACATCGTCGGGCTCTACCTATCGCCGCCCAATCGGGCATTGGTGCTCAGCGTCGACGAGAAGAGCCAGATCCAGGCGCTCGACCGGGAACAGCCGGTCCTGCCTATGATGCCCGGCGTGCCCGAACGTCGAACTCCTGGCTACGTCCGCCATGGCACGACCTCCCTTTTCGCAGCGCTCGACATCGCCTCGGGCTTCGTGATCGGCAAATGCTACAAGCGGCACCGCGCCGCCGAATTTCTCGACTTCCTCAAGCAGATCGATGCGCAGGTGCCGGCCGACCTCGATATCCACATCATCATGGACAATTACGCGACCCATAAAACGGCGCTCGTCCGAGCATGGCTCGCCCGCCGCCCGCGCTACCATGTCCATTTTACCCCGACCTCGGCATCGTGGTTCAACCAGATCGAACGCTGGTTTGCCGAACTCACCCGCAAGCAGTTGCGGCGTGGCGTCCACACCTCAACCGGCCAGCTTGAACGCGATATCCGCACCTTCATCGAGCGGCATAATGAAAAGCCGAAACCCTACCGATGGACCAAGTCCGCCGACGAGATCCTCGCCTCCGTCAAGCGCTTCTGCCAGACCGCAGAACGCACGTTATGTGGCGAACTTTAGATTCAGATGACTAGGTTCAGGACTCATTGATTGAGCCAGAAGATGAAGCTTGCGGCGAAGGCGATGGCGGACAGGAAGGTGTGAGCGCATCGATCGTATCGTGTGTGGATGCGTCGCCAGTCCTTGAGACGGGCGAACATGTTCTCGATGCGATGGCGTTGGCGATAGAGCGCGCGGTCATGCGGGATGAATGTCTTGCGATTGATTTTCGAGGGAATGCATGGGGCGATGCCGCGTGCGGCGAGCGCGTTTCTGAACCAGTCGGCATCATAGCCTCTATCTGCGAGCATGGTGCTGGCGGGCGGCAGAGCGTCGACGAGCATGGCGGCGCCCTTGAAGTCGCTGGCCTGCCCCTCGCTCAGCGCCAGGCGGAGCGGACGACCGCTGCCGTCGCAGACGGCATGGAGCTTCGAGGTCAGGCCGCCGCGGCTGCGCCCGATACATCGGGGTAGAGCCCCTTTTTGAGCAGGCTGGCGGCGGTGCGATGCGCCTTGAGGTGCGTGGCGTCGATCATCAGCCGGTCCGACGCGTCGCTATCGGCCGCCAGTTCAGCGAAGATCCGATTGAACACGCCGAGCCGGCTCCAGCGGATGAAACGGTTGTAGATCGTCTTGGGCGGACCATAGGCGGCCGGCGCATCGCGCCAGCGCAAGCCGTTGCGGATCACGAACAGGATGCCGCTCAGCACGCGCCGGTCATCGACCCGCGCAACCCCGTGCGACAGCGGGAAATAGGGCTCGATCCGGCGCATCTGCGCCTCGGACAGCAACAGCAGATCATCCATGACGGCACCTCCCGCCGCCATCGAATCAGCCAATCGCCCGATCCGCAAACAATTTAATAGGTCCTGAGCCTAGCGCAGCGCCGAAACCGCCAGCCGCGCCACCTCCGCCAGGGCCGCCTCCCGCTGCGGCGCATCGGCCCGCGCGCCGGCGAGATAGGTCACGATGACGAAGCGCCGCCCATCCGGCAGGGTGGCGATGCCGATGTCGTTGGTGGCGTGGTTGACCCCGTCGGTCGTCAGCCCGGCGCCGGTGCGGTGGGCGAGCGTGGAGCCCGCCGGCAGCCCGGCCTTGATGCGGTCGGCGCCGACCTTGGTCTCGGTGATGACCTTCGTCAGGAAGGCGTTATGGGCGGGATCGCGCAGCCAGTTGCCCTGGGCGAGGGCCTCCAGGAAACGCGCGCTCGCCTCCGGCGTCGCGGCGTCGCGCTTGTCGGTCAGCGCCTTGGCGAGGGAGGCGATGCGGTAGCGCGGCTTCAGCGCCCTGAGCCTAGCCCGGAAACCGGGCTCGTCGACCGCCTCGTCCCAGCCGAAGCCGGGCAGGCCGTAGATCTCCGGTTGGAACTGGCGCTCGTAGCGATCGACCGACATGTCCTCGATGCCGCCGTCGCGCAGCATCCTGGTCACGACCTGCGGGCCGCCGATCTCGCGCATCATCAGGTCGGCGGCGGTGTTGTCGCTCTCGCCGGCGGCGAGCCGGATCAGCTCGCTCAGCGGATAGTCGTTGCGCTCGCCTTTGAAGGCCTTGGCGAGCGGGCTGTGGAACAGCGAGAAATCCTTGCGGGTGACGGTGATCGGCTGGTCGAGCCTGAACTTGCCCGCCTCGACCTGCTGCAGCACCGCGACCGCCAGCGGCAGCTTGAAGACGCTCTGCATCGGGAAGGTCTCGGCTCCGCGATGCGACCAGAGCTTGCGGTCCTTCAGATCGAGCAGCGCGACGCCGAGCCGGCCCTTGGCCTGTTCCTCGATGCCGCCGATCTCCTTGTCGAGCCTGGCCTTGTCCCAGTCGGCGAGCGCCGGCAGCGCCGCGAGGCAGGCGAGAACAGTGGCGGCGAGGCGAAGGCGGGCAGGCATGAAAATCCCCTGTGGCAGGCTCCACAGGGGACGAGAATTGCGGCGGCGCTGGGGCGCTGAAGCCGTCGGGTCAGAACTTCAGCCGCCGCGCCCGCTTGACCATCGGGATCTCGTGGATCCTGGCGAGCAGCTCGTCCGAGATCGGCTCGTCGACCGCGACATAGCAGATCGCGTCGCCGCCCGGCTTGTCGCGGCCGAGCGAGAAGGTCGCGACGTTGACGCCGGCGCCGCCGAGCAGCGAGCCGAACTGGCCGATGAAGCCCGGCTTGTCGGCGTTGCGGACATAGAGCATGTGCGGCGCGAACTCGGCATCGACGGCGATGTCGCGGATCTCGACGATGCGCGGCTTGCCGTCATGGAAGACGGTGCCCGAAGCATGGCGCGGCATGTCCTCGGCCTCGACGACGATGCGGATGACGCTTTCGAGATTGCCGGCGACGTCGCGGGTCAATTCCTCGACGACGATGCCCTTCTCCTTCGCGATCAGCGCGGCGTTGACCATGTTGATCTCGGGCAGGAAGGGGCGCAGCACGCCGGTGATCGCTGCGGCTGAGATCGCCTTGAGGTTGAGGCTCGCGACCGCGCCCTCGTATTCGATGCGGATGCCCTTCACGGCAGCCTCGGTGAGCTGGCCGAGGAAGGAGCCGAGCTTCTCCGCCAGATCGACGAAGGGCTTGATCCGCGGCGCCTCTTCGGCCGAGATCGACGGGAAGTTGACCGCGTTGGTGATCGCGCCCTTGAGCAGATAGTCGCTCATCTGCTCGGCGACCTGCAGGGCGACGTTCTCCTGCGCCTCGTTGGTGCTCGCGCCGAGATGCGGCGTGCAGACGACGTTGTCGAGGCCGAAGAGCGGGTTCGATTCCGCCGGCTCGACCGAAAACACATCGAAAGCCGCGCCGGCGACATGGCCGGACTTGATCAGCTCCGCCAGCGCCTGCTCGTCGACGAGGCCGCCGCGGGCGCAGTTGACGATGCGCACGCCCTTCTTCGTCTTCGCCAGTGCCTCGGCCGAGAGGATATTTTTGGTCTTCTCGGTCATCGGCACGTGCAGCGTGATGAAGTCGGCGCGCTTCAGCAGGTCGTCCAGCTCCACCTTTTCGACGCCCAGCGCCACGGCACGTTCCGGCGAGAGATAGGGGTCGTAGGCGATGACGCGCATCTTCAGGCCGATGGCGCGCTCGGCGACGATCGAGCCGATATTGCCGGCGCCGATCAGGCCCAGCGTCTTGGCCGTGATCTCGACGCCCATGAAGCGGTTCTTCTCCCATTTCCCGGCCTGGGTGGAGGCGTCGGCCGCCGGGATCTGGCGGGCGAGCGCGAACATCATGGCGATGGCGTGCTCGGCGGTGGTGATCGAATTGCCGAAGGGCGTGTTCATCACGATCACGCCGCGGGCGGTCGCGGCCGGGATCTCGACATTGTCGACGCCGATGCCGGCGCGGCCGATGACCTTGAGGTTCTTGGCCTGCTCCAGCAGCTTGGCGGTGACCTTGGTGGCCGAGCGGATGGCGAGGCCGTCATAATCGCCGATGATCCGGGCGAGCCTGTCCTTGTCCTTGCCCAGCGCGGGATCGAAGGTCACGTCGATGCCGCGATCCTTGAAGATCTGCACGGCGGCGGGGGAAAGGGCGTCGGAAATCAGGATTTTCGGTGCGGGCATGGGAGGCTCCGGCTGGCGCCGCGCTGCACAGGGAGCGGTCTGGCGCTGAGAAGGGAGGGGGCGCCCCGCCTGTCATTCCGGGGCGGCGAAGCCGAACCCGGAACCCACGACGGGGTGCGACGCTGCGGTTCTTGATGAAGCGGTGGAAAGGGCTCGCCCGGTCGTGGGTTCCGGGTTCGCGGGCCAAGGCCCGCGCCCCGGAATGACAGGGCGAAGCGCTTACGCCGCCTTCTTGCCCAGACCCGCCTTGGCCTCGGCGAAGGCGTATGCGATCCAGGGCAGCAGCGCCTTGACGTCGCGCGCCTGCACGGTCGCGCCGCACCAGATGCGCAGGCCGGGAGGGGCGTCGCGGTAATGGCCGAGATCGTAGCCGGCGCCGGCCTTCTCGATGATCGAGACCACCTGCTTGGCGAAGGCGGCCTGCGCCTCGGCCGGCAGCGCGGTGACGGCCGGGTCGGTGAACTTCAGGCAGACGCTCGTGTTGGAGCGCGTCTTCGGCTTCACCGCCAGGAAGTCGATCCAGTCGTTCTCGCGCACGAATTTGGCGATGACGCGCGCGTTCGCATCGGCGCGCTTCACCAGCCCGTCGAGCCCGCCGACCTTCTGCGCCCATGCGAGCGCGTCGAGATAATCCTCGACCGCGAGCATGGAGGGCGTGTTGATGGTCTCGCCGGTGAAGATGCCCTCGGAGAGCTTGCCGCCCGAGGTCATCCGGAAGATCTTCGGCAGCGGCCAGGCCGGCTTGTAGGTCAGGAGCCGCTCGACCGCGCGGGGCGAGAGCACGATCATGCCATGCGCGGCCTCGCCGCCGAGCACCTTCTGCCAGGAGAAGGTGACGACATCGAGCTTTTGCCAGTCGAGGCGCTGGGCGAAGGCGGCGGAGGTGGCGTCGCAGATGGTCAGCCCCTCGCGGTCATCCGCGATCCAGCTCGCATCGGGCACGCGCACGCCGGAGGTGGTGCCGTTCCAGGTGAAGACGACGTCGCGCTTCTTCGTGTCGACCTTCTTGAGATTCGGCAGTTCGCCATAGGGCGCGTCGAAGGTGCGGACATCGGCGAGCTTGAGCTGCTTGACGACATCGGTGACCCAGCCGGCGCCGAAGCTCTCCCAGCTCAGCATGTCGACGCCGCGGGCGCCGAGCAGCGACCAGAGCGCCATCTCGACGGCGCCGGTGTCGGAGGCCGGCACGATGCCGATGCGGTAATCGGCCGGGACCTGCAGCACCTCGCGCGTCAGGTCGATCGCGCGCTTGAGCTTGTCCTTGCCGATCTTGGCGCGGTGCGAGCGGCCGAGCGGGGCGTCGGAGAGGGCTTTGAGGGACCAGCCGGGGCGCTTGGCGCAGGGGCCGGACGAGAAATTCGGCACGCGCGGACGCACGGCCGGAGCAGTATTCGCCATCGATGTCTCCATCCTTACAGATGGGCGCGCCCCGTTGGGGGGGCGTGTCCCGTCGATGGGCGTAGGGCGGGTGGGGGTGGGAGTCAAGCGGAGGGTATGCGTGCCTGCTTGCGCCCCTGAGCGGACGCTGGACGTATCGACGACTCACGATATTATCGAGCTTGGCCCGCGCAGCCCGCCGCTCGCTCCTGTTTGGAATGGTGAATGCGCAACCGATCCATCGGTTTGACCCTTCCGGGTGGTGTGTCAGCAATGCGAGCCCTGACCTTCGTGCTGCCCGGAAAGGATGGAACCGATGCGCAGCTTTTTGAATGCGAAGCTCATGGCCAAGGACCTCAAGGAGGCCTTGGCAGGGAAAGGGCACGCCCTTTCGCATAGCGCTTGTCTCGAACTCGTCGCAAAGCAATTTGGATCGACTGATTGGAATACGCTCTCGGCGATCATCGAACGCATTGAGCGGCGGCAGGCCCCTCTTCCGGCGGCGGAAGGTTGGTTCTCTGGCGGCATGACCGATCCCAAGAAGATCAGGATGGGATTGGAGCCGGGCAATCCGGGGGTCGCTTTGATCGAGTCCTTGGTCGACCGTGCGATGGAAGAGCCCGCCGCGGATCTGTTCGGCTGCCTGATGCAGAGTGTTTCGGCTGAAATCTATCGTGGGCAAAAGCTCAAGCTTACGGCCGAGCTCCGAGCGACCGACGCAGGACTCGGCACGATATGGATGCGCATCGATGGCGGAACCGGGACCGTCCTGCGCTTCGACAACATGATGCAGCGCAAGAGCGACGGCGCGATCAGCGGCACGACCGGCTGGACCCGTCGCTCAATCGTCCTTGACGTGCCCGACGAAGCTGAAAGTGTCCATTATGGCTTCTTCCTGAGGGGCATGGGCCAGGTCCGCGCTCGCGCCTTCGATCTGACGCCCACCGACTCCGATGTGTCCGTTCCCGACGTGCCGCGTCCAAGGCGGAACAGGAAGCTGCCTCTCGGACCTGTCAATCTGCATTTCCTCGACCGCCAATCCGGCTGACAGCGACCCGTGCAAGGTGGAGAGCGGATGTTCCGCTTTCCACCGATTGCGGAAGTCCGCTGCTTGGCGGCGGCGACTTCTCATCTTTACCCTCGTTCCCTATGGAAAAGAGCCTCGCGCCCATTCCGATTGAGCTAAGCTCTCAGTTGAACACGATTCACGGAAACCAAATGCCCCGCAAAACTCCCGAACAGCTCGCCCGTGAATTCGAAGGCCGCAAGGCCAAGGGGCTGGCCAAGGGCGGGGCGGCGTTCTGGCCAAACATCCTCGCCAACGCCGTGCTGAAGCTGACCGCGGCGCGGGCCGAGATCACTCCAGAGTCGCTGATCGCGCTGATCGAGCGCGAGGGCGAGACGCAGGACGTCTCGGTGAAGGCCGGCGCGGCGGAGGCGATCGCGCGGCTGAAGCAGGCCGTCGCCAAGGGCGCCTGAGAAAACTTATCCCCGTCCCGTCCGGCCGCGCTTATCCTCGCTCCACCTCATCCCCGAGGGGCAGCCATCCGGAGGCATGTCGTGTGGCGGGATGAGGGCGGCGCCCTGCGGCCGGCCTTGCAAGCCGGACTCGGGAGGCTGCGGGAACCGCCCTGGGGATATTACGGTCCCTGCGCGAGGGGCTCGCTGGAAGGTTCGACGGGAAAGGTCTTGTGACCCGAGGCGCGACGAGGCTCGGCCGAACTGGCGTCGAGGGAGCAGGGCCGGAAGCGCAGAGCCGGATAAGCGCGGCCCGCAGTCTGCAAGAACGCCGATGAGCGGAGCGCCACGGGGCGTGCGGAAGGTGGCTCAATCCTTCCGCGCCGCTTCCTGGCTCAACGGAAGCGGCCTGATACCACCTGCGCCTCGCGGCGCTCCGCTGCCCCTCATCACGAACGAACGCGCGCCGGCGCGGGCGGGCGCCGGCGCGCGTCTTGAAGCCGTGCCGGCTCAGGCGCCCTTCAGCCGGGCGTTGCACTGGCTGTAATAGCCGCCGCCCTTCTGAATCCATTTCAGGCCGCCATTGCCGTTGCTGGCCTTGTTGGCGTTGTACTGGTCGTTGCAGGTCTTGAAGCGCTGCTTGCCGGCCGAGAGCTGCGAATATTTCGGATCGACCTTGCTCGGGAACACGGCGCTGCCCGTCGGCGCGGCCGAGGGGGCGGCGGCGGGCTTCGGCGCGGCCGGGGCGGTCGCGGTCGTCGTCGCCGGCTTCATCGGGTTGGCCGGGGCGGGCGCGGTCGCGGCGGGAGCGGCGGCGGGGCTCGCGGCGGCGCCGTCGCCGCACTGGGTCTTGCGGAAATCGTTCCAGGATTGGCCGTTCAGCGTGTTGCCGCTCTTGGCCGCCTGGTACTTGGTGCTGCACTCCTTCATCGTCAGCGCGAGCGCCGGCGTCGAGGCCTGCAGCGTGAACCCGCCCGCGAGCGCGAGAAGGCCGGCAGCGAGCGCGAATCTGGTCCGAGTCATGTGAGATCCTCCCGGTGAAGGGACGCCTGTCGATGCCGCTCTGGCCGGGCGGATCATTCCGGGCGGTCGGGCAGCGGAACGCAGGCTAGGACCGCGAAGATGAACCGTCCATGACGGGTTTCGCCGGATTTCGGCCACGTTTCGCCAGATAGAGCCGCGCCGCATTGCCGCCGAAGAGCGCGGCGCGATCCGCCGCCGAAAGCGTCGCGGTGAGGCGCTCGGCCGCCGCGAGCCAGCCGGCATAGGGCGTGCGCAGCGTGACGACCGGCCAGTCGCTGCCCCAGAGCAGGCGCTGCGGCCCGAAGCAGGCGAGCAGATGCGCGACCGCCGGCGCCAGCGTCGCGGCGGTCCAGCCCGGCCTGGCCTCGGTGACGAGGCCGGAGAGTTTGCAGACGGTGTTCGGCCGGGCGGCCAGCGCCGCGATGCCGTCGCGCCATTGCGCGAGATCGGTGCCGGCGAGGTCGGGCTTGGCGCCGTGGTCGATCACCACGGGAAGCCGCGTCTCGCGGTCGAGGAGGGCGAGCAAGGCCGGGATCTGCGGCGGCTTCACCAGCGCGTCGAAGACGAGGCCATGGCGCGCGAGCGCCGCGAAGGCGGGGGCGAGGTCGGGCCGGGCGAGCCAGCCGGGATCGGGGATGTCCTGCGCCATCGGCCTGAGTCCAACGAGCAGCGGGTCGGCCGCCAGTGCAGCGATGCGGGCGGGGGCGTCGGGCGCGGCGAAATCGGCCCAGCCGACGACGCCGGCGACGAAGGGCGTAGCGGCCGCGAGGCCGAGCAGGAAGCGGGTCTCGGCCTCGGTCGGAGCAGCCTGGACCAGGATGGTCGCGGCGATATCGTGCGCGGCGAGCAGCGGGGCGAGATCGGCGGGCTCGGAATCGCGGTGGATCGGCCCGAGCGCGGGGGTGAGCCAGCCATAATCGCCGCGGGAGAGCCGCCAGAAATGCTGGTGGGAATCGATGCGCGGCGGGCTCGTCACGGGCGGCTCTCGCAGAGGATCCCGCGCCGGAACGGAGCGGTCTGGCAGCACTATGTGCACGCCAACATGTTAGCTTGCAACCGGCCGGAAAGCGGATTAGCGTTCTTCCCGATCGCGGAAGGGGCGGCATTGCCCGCCGGCGGTACCGCGCACCATGAAAGGCCCGAAACGGGCCGCCTGCAAGTCCTGGGGAGGACGCCGATGACCGATCATCTTCTCAAGCCGACCCGTCGCGTGCTGCTCGGCGGCGCGGCGGCCGCGCTCGCCTCGCCGCTGGTGCTGCGCAGGGCGCAGGCGCAGGGCGCCTTCGACTGGAAGAAGTTCTCCGGCCAGTCGATCGACGTGCTGCTGGTCAAGAACCCGCGCTCCGACCTGATGCAGCAGGCCGAGAAGGAATTCACCGAGCTCACCGGCATCAAGGTCTCCTCCGAGCAGGTGCCGGAGCAGCAGCAGCGCCAGAAGGCGGTGATCGAGTTCGCCTCGGGCAAGCCGAGCTTCGACGTCAGCGGCATCTCGCTGCATGTGCAGAAGCGCATGGCGGCCAAGGGCAAGTGGTTCGAGAATCTCGAGCCCTTCATCAAGAACGCCGCGCTGACCGCGCCGGATTTCGACTTCGCCGATTTCGGCGCCGGTCCCGTGGCCTATGCGCGGCAGGCGGACGGCTCGCTCGATACGCTTCCCTTCTTCGTCGATTACTGGATCATCTACTACAACAAGGAGCTCTTCGACGCGAAGGGCGTGGCCTATCCCAAGACGATGGACGAGATGTTCACCGTCGCGCAGAAGCTGCACGATCCGGCCAAGGGCATCGCCGGCTTCGTCTCGCGCGGGCTGAAGAACGCCAATGTCCCGGTCTGGACCTCGCTGATGCTGGGCCAGGGCATGGAGACGGTCTCGCCCGAGGGCAAGCTGCTGACCGATACGCCCGAGGCGGTCTGGGCGGGCGAGCTCTACAAGAAGCTCAACAAGGAGACCGGCCCGGTCGGTTCGGTCGGCTTCAACTGGAACGAGTGCCAGACGACCTTCATGCAGGGCCGCGCCGCGATGTGGCTCGACGGCGTCGGCTTCGCCACGCCGCTGGAGGATCCGAGCAAGTCGCGCATCGTCGGCAAGGTCGGCTATGGCGTGACGCCGCCGGGGCCGAAGGCGCATCACGCCGGCATGTTCGCCGACGGCATGGGCATCTCGCGCGGCTCCTCGAAGAAGGAGGCGGCCTGGCTCTATCTCCAGTTCATGACCAACAAGAAGAACCAGATCGCCATGCTGAAGAGCGGCGCCGGCGCGCCCGGCCGCTCCTCGGCCTATCTCGACACCGAGACGATCCAGGCCTCGAAATTCGGCAAGCAGTATTTCGATTGCCTGCTGGCCTCCGCCAAGATCGCGCGCGCCGGCCTGCCGCAGATCGTGCCGGTGACGGAGTTCCGCGACGTCTTCGGCGTGGCGCTGACCAATATGATAGGCGGGGCGGATGTCGCCGGCGAATTGAAGAAGGCGACGGAGACCTTCGCACCGGTGCTCGCCAAGAGCGAGCAGGGCTGAGCGGCGCCCTTCGGCGACAGGCATGGCCGGGCCGACCCGGCTATGCCGTGACCACTAGGCTTCCTTACAGAGATGCCCCGGGTCGAGCCCGGGCATGACGGCCCGGAACGCATGACCAGCACATCCCTTCCAGCGAGACTCTCCAGCGCGGCGCCCGTGAGCGCCGCCGCGACCTCGCAGGATTTCACGCCGCGCTACTGGCTGTTCTCGCTGCCGGCGGTGCTGGTGATCGCCGCGGTGATCGTGTTCCCCTGGCTGTTCACGCTCTACATGTCGACGCAGGACTGGAAGATCGGCGGCGGCGCGGAATTCGTCGGCCTCGGTAATTTCGCCGAGCTGGCGCAGGATGCGCGCTTCCTCGAATCGATCTGGCACACCGTCTATTTCACCGTGCTGGCGGTGGTGCTGCCGATCGTCTTCGGCACGGCGGCGGCGCTGGTGTTCCATCGCGAATTCCCGGCGCGGGGCCTGCTGCGGACCGTGTTCGTCATGCCGATGATGGCGACGCCGGTCGCGGTCGCGCTGGTCTGGACGATGATGTTCCACCCGCAGCTCGGGGTGCTGAACTATCTGCTCTCGCTCGTCGGCATTCCGCCGCAGGGCTGGGTCTACGATCCCGGCACGGTGATCCCGACGCTGGTGATGGTCGAGGTCTGGCACTGGACGCCGCTGGTCATGCTGATCGTGCTCGGGGGCCTCGCCGGCCTGCCCCGCGAGCCTTACGAATCCGCGCTGATCGACGGCGCCAACGACTGGCACATGTTCCGGCACATCACGCTGCCGCTGGTCTGGCCCTTCGTCATGGTGGCGATCGTGATCCGCACCATCGACGCGCTGAAGGCCTTCGACACCATCTTCGTGATCACCCAGGGCGGGCCGGGCACGGCCTCGGAGACGCTGAACATCTTCCTCTATCTGCAGGCCTTCCAGTTCTACAAGATCGGCTACGCCTCGGCCGTGGTGGTGATCTTCTTCGTCATCATCATCATGCTCTCGCTGCTGCTGCTCTATGCGCGGCAGAAGTCGAAGTGGAACACGTGATGGGCGGACCTTTTGTCATAAACGCGCTGTCATCCCGGGCGAAGCGAAGCGCAGACCCGGGATCCATGCCGGAACCTTTCCGGATGGATGTTCAGGCATGGATCCCGGGTCTCCCTGCGGTCGCCCGGGATGACCGTGCTGGAAATGGCCAGACAGCGAGGTCGCCATGAACCGCACGCTCAAAAAGCTCGGCTTCTGGGCCTCGGTCTTCGTGCTGGTCTCGCCGGCGGTGCTGGTCTTCCTCTGGATGATCTCGCTCTCGCTCAAGAACGAGCTCGACAACACCGCCTTCCCGCCGGTCTTCATCCCCGATCCGCCGACGCTGAAGAACTATGTCGACGTCTTCGCCCAGAACGATTTCGGGCTCTATCTGTGGAACTCGATCCTGGTCACCGGCGGGGCGGTGCTGCTCGGGCTGATCGTCGGCGTGCCGGCTGGCTACGGCATCGCGCGCGGCAAGGCGCATAAATTCGCGATCCTGATCCTGGTGGCGCGGATGACGCCGGCCCTGTCCTATCTCATCCCGCTGTTCCTGCTGTTCCAGATCACCGGATTGGTGGGCACCATCACGGCGCTGGTCATCACCCATCTCGTCATCACCATCCCGATCATCGTCTGGATCATGATCGGGTATTTCGAGAACGTTCCCATGGAGCTCGAAGACGCTTCGCGCATCGACGGCGCCACGAGCTGGCAGGCCTTCCGCCATGTCGCGCTGCCGCTGGCCAAACCCGGCATCGTGGTCGGCGGCATCCTCGCCTTCATCTTCTCCTGGAACAACTTCATCTTCTCGGTGGTGCTCGGCGGCAAGGCGAGCCGCACGCTGCCCTCGGCCGTCTACAACTCCCTGACCTTCGAGCAGATCTCCTGGGGGCCGCTCGCCGCGGCGGCGCTTCTGGTGACCTTGCCCGTGCTCCTCGTCACCGTCATCGCCCAGCGCCAGATCGTCGCCGGACTCTCGGCCGGAGGCCTGAAGGACGGCTAGCGAAAGCCGCGTGGGCCGCTTGCGGACGGCGCTGTCTCCATACTAACATGTCAGTCACCAGTCAGCCTTGAAAGCCCTTCCCATGGCCACCGACAAGACCCGCTTCGGCCTCTCCTGCGCGATCACCACCCCGATGCGGGAGGGCGGCGGCGTCGACCTGCCGCGCCTCGTCCACCATGCCCGCCATGTGCTGGCGCATGGCTGCGACTCGGTCACGCTGTTCGGCACGACGGGCGAGGGCGCCGCGCTCGGCCTGCCGGCGCGGACCGCGATGATGGGGGCGCTGATCGGGGCGGGGATCGACCCGGCCGCGAAGATCTATGCCGGCGTGGCCGCGGCCTCGATGCATGAGGCGGTCGAGCAGGCGCGGCTGGCGCTCGATGCCGGGGCAAGGGGCCTGCTCGTCGCGCCGCCCTTCTACTTCAAGGGCGTCGGCGACGAGGGGCTCTATGCCTGGTTCGCGCAGTTCTTCGAGAAGCTCGGCGCCGCGGCCCGCAATGTCGTCCTCTACCACATCCCCTCGGTGACAGCGGTGGATATCAGCCTCGGGCTGGTGCAGCGGCTGAAGACGGCGTTTCCGGGGCTCGTCATCGGCGTCAAGGATTCCTCCGGCGACGCTGCCAATACCGAGGCGCTGCTGAAGGCGCATGGCGAGCTCGCCATTCTGGTGGGCGACGAGCGCCAGCTCGCAAAGGCGGTGCGCAACGGCGCGCAGGGCACGATCTGCGGCATCGCCAACCTGGTGCCGGAGCTGGTGCGCCCGATGGTCTATGAAGGCAAGGACAGCCCGGCGGTGAACGCGCTGGTCGACGAGATCTGCGCGTATCCGGTGCTGGCGGCGGTGAAGGCGCTGACCGGCCACATCCATGGCGATGCCGGCTATGGCGCGATGCGCCCGCCGCTGGAGGCACTGGACGAAGCGACGCGGAAGCGGCTCTTTGCGGCCTTCGATTCGATCATGCAGGCGAAGGCGGCCTGAGGGGCACGATGGAACCGTCATTGCAATGACGGGGAAGGACAGGAGGAACAGGTGAGCCAGCCGGAGCAGGAGCCGCGCGAGGGCGAGCCGCTGAAGCTGCGGGAGCGCGCCTATGCCTCCTTCACCGAGCGGCTGCTGGCGCGCGAGATCAAGCCCGGCCAGTTCGTGACCCAGCGCGAGCTGGTGGCGATGACGGGCTTCCCGCTCGGCGCCATCCGCGAGCTGATCCCGCGACTGGAGGCGGAAGGGCTGATCAAGACCGTGCCGCAGCGCGGCATGCAGGTCGCCCATGTCGACCTCAACCTGATCCGCAACGCCTTCCAGTTCCGGCTCTTCCTCGAGAAGGAGGCGACGGCGCTCTACACCCGGAACGCGACCGATGCGGAGATCGCCGAGCAGCGGGCGCGGCACGAGGCGATCGTCCGGCGGGCCGAGGCCGGCGGCGATGCGACGCTGATCGAGGATGCCGAGGATATCGACCGGCTGATGCACGAGGCGATCATCGACCATCTCGACAACGAGATCGTCAGCCAGGCCTTCCGCGTCACCTGGCTCAAGATCCGGCTGATCCGGCAATACGAGACGCGCATCCACAACAGCATCATCGTCCCGGTGATGCAGGATCATCTCGCCATCATCGCGGCGATCGAGACGCGCGACGCCGAGCGCGCGGCGGAAGCGATGGCGACCCATATCGGCAACGCCCGGACACGGGCGATGCAGTACTGAGATCATCGCGAACGAGCCGGAGAACCGGCTGCCTGTGGAGGGAACGGACATGAAAAAGCAGACGAGACGCGATTTTCTGGCTGCCACGGCAGCGGGGGCGACGGCGATCGCCGCGCCCGGCATCCTGCGGGCCGAGCCGCTCGTGCTGCGCTGGGCCGACGGCCAGCCGGCGAGCCATCCCTCGCCGCAGAGCGCGGTGAAGGCCGCCGCCGAGATCAAGGAGAAGACCGGCGGGCGCATCGACGTCCAGTCCTTCCCGAACGGGCAGCTCGGCTCCTCGCGCGACATGGTCGAATCGGTCGCCTCGGGCGCGCTGACCATGGTGACGGAGGGCGCGGCGCAGCTCGGCCAGTTCGTGCCGCAGATCTCGATCATCGAGGCGCCCTATATCTGGAAGGACGCGGCGCATGTGACCCGCGCGCTGAAATCCCCGCTGATGGACGAGCTCAACCAGGTCCTCGTCGCCAAGCGCGGCATGCGCATGATCGGCGTCAACTATTACGGCGTGCGCCACCTCACCAGCGGCAGGAAGCCGATCCATTCGGTCGAGGACATGAAGGGCTTCAAGCTGCGCGTGCCGGAGGTCGACACCTTCCGCGCCATGGCCGAGGCCTGGGGCGCGCGGCCGACGCCGCTCAACTTCTCCGAACTCTATCTCGCGCTCTCGCAGGGCGCCGTCGACGGGCAGGAGAACCCGCTGCCGACCATCGCCTCGGCCAAGCTCGCCGAGGTGCAGAAATACCTGGTGCTGACCGCGCATATCATCACGCCGCGGCTCGTCATCGTGAACGAGGCGGCCTGGCAGAAGATCCCGCAGGCCGACCGCGACATCGTCGTCGCCGCGATCGACAAGGCCGCCGCCTGGCAGGACCAGGAGATTCTCGACCAGGAGAAGGGGCTGGTCGACGGCCTCACCAAGGCCGGCATGAGCGTGTCGACGCCCGACAACGAGGCCTTCCGCAAGCCGGTGCTGGCGAGCGTGCCGGCCAAGTTCGAGAGCAAATGGGGCAAGGGCCTCTGGGACCGCATCCAGGCGCTGTGACGGCGCTCTCCTGAACCTCGACCGTCATTCCGGGGCGCTGCGCAGCAGCGAGCCTGGAACCCATGAACACCGGCTTGAGCCGGCAAGTCGCAGCACGCGCGCCCGCTTCCTACTGCGGCGTGGTGTTCATGGGTTCCGGGCTCAGGCCTTCGGCCTGCCCCGGAATGATGGCGTCGATGCCTGAAGCCTAACCATGAAAGCGAACCGCATGACGATCTGGCCCAGGCTGTTCGACCGGACCATGGAGGTGATCGCCGCGATCCTGCTCGTCGCGCTGCTCGTCACGGTGACGCTCGGCATCGTCACCCGCGCGCTCGGCGAGCCGCTGATCTGGACCGACGAGGTCTCGCGCTTCCTGATGCTGTGGGTGGCGGTGGCGGGCTGGATCCTCGCCAGCCGGCGCCGCGCCCATATCCGCATCCGCTTCTTCCACGACATGCTGCCGGTCAGGGCCTGGCGCGCGGCCGAGGCGGGGATGCAGCTCGCCATGATCCTCTTCGGCGGGCTGATCGCCTGGTATTCCGCGCATCTGGTGCAGGCGAACCACGATCTCGAGGCGACCACGGTGCCGCTCTCGATGGGGCTGCTCTACGCGCCGATGGTGCTGGCCGGGATCGTGACGCTGCTCCAGGGCCTGCACGAGCTGGTCGACAATCTGCGCAACCGGCGGATGTCGCCGCATGCTCCGGCCGCGGCTCCCCTGCAGGAGGCCGCCGAATGAGCGCGCTGATCTTCAAGATCTCGGCCGTCTGGCTGCTGTCGATCCTCGCCGGCTTCCCGCTCTTCGCCTCGATGGGGCTCGCCGCCTTCGCCTTCGTGCTGCTCGGCGATCTCTCGGCCTCGATCGTGCCGCAGAAGATGGCGCAGGCGATGAACTCCTTCCCGATCGTGGCGGCGCCGCTCTTCATCCTGATGGGCAACATCCTGGCGGCGGCGCGCATCACCGACCGCATCGTCGCCTTCGCGACCGCGGTGATCGGCTGGCTGCGCGGCGGCTATGCGCATGCCTCGATCCTGACCAGCATGATCTTCGCCGGCATGGTCGGCTCGGCGGTGGCGGATGCGGCGGGCTCCGGCGCGATCGAGATCCGGGCGATGCAAAAGGCCGGCTACCGGCCCGAGACCGCGGCCGCGATCACCGCCTCGGCCGCGACGATCGGGCCGATCATCCCGCCCTCGCTGCCGATGGTGATCTACGGCGTCACGGCCGATGTCTCGATCGGCCGGCTGTTCATCGGCGGCGTCATCCCGGGCATCCTGATGGGGCTGTCGCTGATGGTGATGGTGATGTTCGTCGCGCGCCGGCAGGGCTTCCGCAAGGAGCGCTTCAAGGGCTTCCGCGAGATCGGCCGCAGCTTCCTCAACGGCTTCTTCGCGCTGATGACGCCGCCGATCATCCTCGGCGGCATGTTCACCGGCATGGTCACGCCGACCGAGGCGGCGGCCGTCGCCTGCCTCTACGCGCTGTTCCTCGGCTTCTTCGTCTACCGCACGCTGGAGGTGAGGCAGCTCTGGCCGATCCTGATCGAGACGGTCGAGACCATGGGGCTCGTCGCCGTGCTGGTGATGGCGGCGGGCGCGCTCGGCTGGTGCATGTCGATCTCGCGCGTGCCGCAGACGCTGACGCCGCTGATCGTCGAGACGATCCAGCACCCGCTGATGTTCCTGCTGGTCTGCAACCTGATCCTGCTCGTGGTCGGCTGCTTCATGGAGGCGCTGGCGGCGCTGCTGATCCTGATCCCGATCCTGGTGCCGGCGGCGAACAGCTTCGGCATCGACCCGGTCCAGTTCGGCATCATCATGATCCTCAACCTGATCCTGGGGACGATCCATCCGCCGATCGGGGTGGTGCTCTTCGTGGTGACGCGCATCGCCAACGTCTCCTTCGAGACGATGTCGAAGGCGATCCTGCCCTGGCTGGTGCCGCTGCTCGTCGTGCTCGCGGCGATCACGCTCTGGCCGCCGCTGACGACCTGGCTGCCGAACCACGTCATGGGGCCGTGAGAGGCGGCCGCTCGTCATTGCGAGAAGCAAAGCGACGGAGCAATCCTGGAGGGACCGGGCCGGCGTTCCACCGGTCCCTCCGGATCGCTTCCGGATTGCTTCGCTGCGCCCGCGGTGCCGGACAGCCTTCTCAGCTCTCCGGCTCGCCGCCCTTGTCGAGATAGCGCGCGACCGAGACAACGACCTTGTCGTCGAGCGGGCCGATCGCCGTCTCGTCCTTGCCCTTGTAGGGGATCGCCCGCAGGACGTGGCGGATGGCGTTGAGGCGCGCGCGCAGCTTGTCGTTGCTGCGCACCACGAACCAGGGAGCCGCCTCGGTCGAGGTCCGGGCGAGCATGGCGTCGAAGGCGCGGGAATAGTCGTCGAAGCGCGGGATCGCCTCGAAGTCGATCGGCGAGAGCTTCCAGCGCTTCAGCGGGTCGTGCCAGCGCGCATGCAGGCGCGTCATCTGCATCTCGCGGCCGATGGTCAGGAAGAGCTTGACGATGCGGATGCCGTCGCGCGCCAGCATGCCCTCGAAGACCGGCGCCTCGCGCAGGAACTGCTCGGTCTCCTCCGGCTTGCAGAAGTCCATGACGCGCTCGACGCCGGCGCGGTTGTACCAGGAGCGGTCGAAGAACACCATTTCGCCCGCCGTCGGCATCTCGGAGGCGTAGCGCTGGAAATACCATTGCCCCTGCTCGGTGTCGGAGGGCTTGGGCAGGGCGACGACGCGGGCATGGCGCGGATTGAGGTGCTGGGTGAAGCGGGCGATGGTGCCGCCCTTGCCGGCGCCGTCGCGGCCCTCGAAGACGATGACGATGCGCTCGCCCTGCTTCTGGGCCCAGCGCGTCAGCTTCTGCAGCTCGATCTGCAGCGGCTCCAGCTCGCGGCTGTAGCGCTTGCGCTTCATCCGCTTGCCATAGGGATAGCCGCCGCTGTGATAGGCGGCGTCGACGATCGATTCCGGCAGGATCTCCGCCTCGATGTCGAAGGCCTTCGCCTTGCCGGGCTTGTCCCGCTGCGGCTCCCCGGCCGTGGAGGGCGCGACGGCGGCGCTGGCTTGCGAATCCGGGGATTTCTTCGTCATCGGCTGCTCCTCGTCGTTCCGCGAAGCCTAGAGCATCGGACCGAAAAGTGGAATCCGCTTTTCGGAAAAATCCGATGCACTCACAATGAGATAGATCATCGTTACCGCGTCCGAAGGGACGCGCGATGATCTAGCCGGCTGCCGTACGGAAGGGAATTGACGCCTTGGGCGGTTATGCGCAGGAAGGCCTGCCGGTAACCACCGGCGGCTCCGAGCGTTCCATGATCGACACCGCCGTCTTCCCCATCACCGCCGTGCGCGGCCTCGTCGAGGCGCTGGGCTCGGCCGTCGTGCTGCTCGACGAGCAGGGCGTGGCGCAGGCGCTCAGCCCGGCGATGCGCGCCCTGATCCCCGGCCTCGAGATCGGCAAGCTGCTGGCGCTGGTGCTGCGCGACCCCGACCTGATCGAGGCGATCGAGACGGTCGCGCGCGGCGGCGAGCGCAAGACCATCGAGCTCGTCGAGCGCGTCCCGGTCGAGCGCACCTTCCGCATCCATCTCGCCGCCCTCGAGGGGCGGGGCGAGCGCCGCCCGACGCTGCTGACCTTCGAGGATCTGAGCGAGCAGCGCGTCATCGAGCGCATGCGCGTCGACTTCGTCGCCAATGCCAGCCATGAATTGCGCACCCCGCTGGCCTCGCTGCTCGGCTTCGTCGAGACCTTGCAGGGTCCGGCCCGCAACGACGAGCGGGCGCGCGAGCGCTTCCTCGGCATCATGCGCGAGCAGGGCCTGCGCATGGCGCGCCTGGTCGACGACCTGCTTTCGCTCTCGCGCATCGAGCAGCGCGCCCATGTCGCGCCGGACACGCCGGTCGACCTCGCCGGGATCTCGCGGGAGATCGTCGATTCCCTGACCCTGCTGGCGCGCGAGCGCGAGGTCACGCTCAAGCTGAGGGCGCCTTCGGAGCCGTTGCAGGTGCCGGGCGACCGCGACGAGCTCTTGCGCCTGATGGAGAACCTCGTCGAGAACGCGATCAAATACGGCAGGCGCGGCGGCGACGTCTCGATCGCGGTCGAGGCCCATGACGGCGAGGCCAGCGTCTGCGTCCGCGACGACGGGCCGGGCATCGCGCCGGAGCATCTGCCGCGCCTGACCGAGCGCTTCTACCGGATCGACACGGCGGCCAGCCGCGAGACCGGCGGCACGGGCTTGGGGCTCGCCATCGTCAAGCACATCGTGCTGCGCCATCGCGGGCGCCTGACCATCGAGAGCAGGCCGGGGGAGGGCGCCGCCTTCAAGGCGATCCTGCCGCGCTTCGGCACGGCGCGCGGCTCGGCCTGAGCCTTCGCAATTCGGGACGGAGCTGCCTTTGTGACGCTTTTCATGACGGATTGTCATGCGGCTGTCATACGCAGGGTGTTCTGACGAGGCCGCTGCCAACAGCGACCAGATGAGGACATCTCACATGCGCAAGATTCTCGTTCTCGCGGCCGTTGCCGCCGGGATCGCCGGCTCCGCCCAGGCCGCCGACATCACCGGCGCCGGCGCGACCTTCCCCTTTCCGATCTATTCGAAATGGGCCGAGGCCTACAAGAAGGAGACCGGCACCGGCCTGAACTACCAGTCGATCGGCTCGGGTGGCGGCATCCGCCAGATCAAGGCCAAGACCGTCGCCTTCGGCGCCACCGACGCCCCCCTCAAGGGCGGGGACCTGACCAAGGACGGCCTCGTCCAGTTCCCGACCGTGATGGGCGGCGTCGTTCCCGCCGTGAACATCGCCGGCATCGCGCCGGGCAAGCTCAAGCTCTCCGGCGAGATCATCGCGCAGATCTATCTGGGCGACATCAAGAAGTGGAACGACCCCAAGATCGTCGCGCTCAACGCCGGCGTCACCCTGCCGGACGCCAACATCAACCCGGTCTACCGCTCGGACGGCTCGGGCACGACCTTCGTCTTCACCGACTACCTCTCCAAGGTCTCGGCCGAGTGGAAGTCCAAGATCGGCGCCAACCAGTCGGTCCAGTGGCCGGTCGGCATCGGCGGCAAGGGCAATGAGGGCGTCTCGGCCTCGGTCAAGCAGGTCGCCAACTCGATCGGCTATGTCGAATACGCCTATGCCAAGCAGAACAAGCTCTCCCACGCCCTGGTGAAGAACGCCGACGGCAACTTCCCGGCGCCGGAAGAGAAGGCCTTCCAGGCCGCCGCCGCCAACGCCAACTGGCAGGAGCAGCCGGGCTTCGGCATCTCGCTCAACAACCAGAAGGGCGCCGATGCCTGGCCGATCACCTCGGCCACCTTCATCCTCGTCCACGCCAAGCCGGAGAACCCGGCCGAGGTGCAGGAAGCGCTCAAGTTCTTCGACTGGGCCTACAAGTCCGGCGACAAGCTCGCCAGCGAGCTCGACTACGTCGCCCTGCCGGCGAATGTGAAGGACCAGGTCCGCGCCGCCTGGAAGGGCGTCACCGACAATTCCGGCAAGCCGATCTTCTGATCGCGCCGACCCTGGCGAGGCGGGCCCGGCCCGCCTCGCCAACCCGTTCGAGCCCTCATCCCGAGGAGCCGCGGCGCGCGGCGCCTCGCCGGATGGCCGAGAGCGAGCCGACGCCTCCGCGCGAGGCCCCCGCGGCGCGCTCCTCAGGATGAGGGCCGAGGTTGACGGGCCGGGCGACCGGCCGCAGACAGCCTCCGCCACGCCACCGGAGCCTTCGCGGATGACCGCAGCAACCGACATGACGAGCATGCCCGGCGCGACGCCGATCGTCCGCAGGACGCCGAAAGCGACCTTCGACGCCGTCTTCCGCAATGCCAGCTTCGGCGCGGCGATGCTGGTGCTGGTGCTGCTCGCCGGCATCATGGTCTCGATGGTCGTCGGCGGCTGGCCGGCCTTCCGCGAATTCGGCCTCGGCTTCATCACCTCCAGCGTCTGGGACACCCAGAACGAGCAGTACGGCGCCTGGCCGGCGATCGTCGGCACGCTCTCGACGGCGCTGATCGCGCTGGTGATCGGCGTGCCGCTCTCGCTCGGCATCGCCGTCTACCTGACCCAGCTCGCCCCGGCCTGGTTCAAGAAGCCGGTCGCGACCGCGATCGAGCTGCTCGCCGCCGTGCCCTCGATCATCTACGGCATGTGGGGCCTGTTCGTCTTCGTGCCGCTCTTCGCGCAATATGTGCAGATCCCGCTCTCGAACATCGTCGAGGGCATGCCGGTCGTCGGCACGATCCTCTATTCGCGCTCGCCCTCGGGGCTGGGGATCTTCACCGCCGGCATCATCCTCGCCTTCATGATCGTGCCGTTCATTGCCTCGATCACCCGCGACATGCTGGAGCAGATCCCCTCGGTGCTGCGCGAGAGCGCCTATGGCATCGGGGCGACGACCTGGGAGGTCGTGCGCCATGTGCTGGTGCCGCAGGCCGGCGTCTCGATCATCGGCGCGGTGATGCTCGGCCTCGGCCGCGCCCTCGGCGAGACCATGGCGGTGACCTTCGTGGTCGGCAACGCCAACCGTCTCTCGGCCTCGATCCTCGACCCGGGCTCGACCATCGCCTCGCGCATCGCCAACGAGTTCAACGAGGCGCTGGGGCTGCAGCTCAACGCGCTGATCGCGCTGGGTTGCATCCTGTTCTTCGTCACCTTCGTCGTCCTCGTCATCGCGCGGCTGCTGGTCGCCCGCGTCAAGCGCTACTGAGGTCCCCCCGCCATGACCATGACGAGCACACCCCGCGAACTGCCCCATCAGCCCTGGGGGCGCGTGCGCCAGTCGCGCCGCACCGCCGACCGGCTGATGAAGATCATCGCCACCGGCTTCACCTTCGTCGCCATCTTCGTGCTGTTCTGGATCCTCGGCATGCTCCTGGTGAAGGGCATCGGCGGGCTCTCGCTCGCCACCTTCACCGCGGTCACGCCCGGCCCGGGCAGCGAAGGCGGCGGCCTCGCCAACGCCATCGTCGGCTCCTTCGTGCTGACCTTCCTCGGCATCGCCATCGCCACGCCGATCGGCGTGCTGGCCGGGACCTGGCTGGCGGAATACGGCCGGGGCTCGCAGCTCGCCAATCTGATCCGCTTCATCAACGACATCCTGCTCTCGGCGCCGTCGATCCTGATCGGCCTGTTCGTCTACGTCATCCTGGTCGAGCCCTTCCGCGGCTATTCCGGCTGGGCCGGCGGCGTCGCGCTCGGCATCATCGCGATCCCGGTGATCGTGCGCACCACCGAGGACATGCTGAACCTCGTCCCCGGCCATCTGCGCGAGGCCGGCGCGGCGCTCGGCGCGCCGCCCTCCGTCGTGATCACCGGGGTGACCTGGCGCGCGGCCAAGGCCGGCATGGTCACCGGCGTCCTGCTGGCGCTCGCCCGCATCGCCGGCGAGACCGCGCCGCTGCTCTTCACCGCGCTCAACAACAATTTCTGGTTCTCGCCCACGCTCGCCGGCGGCGTCTCGAACCTGCCGGTGACGATCTACCAGTTCGCCTCGGCCCCTTACGAGAACTGGCAGCAGCTCGCCTGGGCCGGCTCGCTGATCATCACCGTCTCGATCCTGCTGCTTTCGATCGTCGCCCGCCGGATCGTCGCCGGCGGCAAATAAGACTTGAATCCAACCCGGTCGCGCCCGACCTTGAGGACCATGTCGATGCTTTCGACCCTTGAACTCTCCCCCCAGTCGCTCGATGCCGAGGCCCCCGTCCGGATCGCGGTGAAGAACCTCGATTTCTACTACGGCGAGCACAAGGCGCTGAAGAACATCAATCTCGACTTCCGCGACCGCCACGTCACGGCGCTGATCGGCCCGTCCGGCTGCGGCAAGTCGACCCTGCTGCGCATCTTCAACCGGATCTACTCGCTCTATCCGGAGCAGAAGGCCACCGGCGAGATCCTGCTCGACGGCCGCAACATCATCTCCAACGACGTCGACGTGAACGAACTGCGCTCGCGCGTCGGCATGGTGTTCCAGAAGCCGACGCCCTTCCCGATGTCGATCTACGACAACGTCGCCTTCGGCATCCGCCTCTACGAGAAGCCGCCGAAATCGGAGCTCGACGACCGCGTCGAGGGCGCGCTGCGCCGCGCCGCGCTCTGGGACGAGGTCAAGGACAAGCTGAAGAGCTCCGGCATGGGCCTCTCCGGCGGCCAGCAGCAGCGCCTGTGCATCGCGCGCACCATCGCGCAGAAGCCGGAGGTGATCCTGTTCGACGAGCCGACCTCGGCGCTCGACCCGATCTCGACCGGCAAGATCGAGGACCTGCTGGAGCAGCTCAAGAGCGACTTCACCATCGCCATCGTCACGCACAACATGCAGCAGGCGGCGCGCATCTCGCAGTACACCGCCTTCATGTATCTGGGCGAGGTGGTCGAGTTCGCCCCGACCAACACGATCTTCATGAACCCGGCCAAGAAGCAGACGCAGGACTACGTCACCGGCCGGTTCGGCTGAGCGATATTTTGTTTCGCATCGGGCTTCCCGAAAGCCGCCTTTCGCGTCTCGGGCCGATGCACCGGAGGACAACCATGACCGACCATATCGTCCGCTCCTATGACGCGGATCTCGAAGGCCTCCGCCGCAGCCTCGCCGAAATGGGCGGGATGGCCGAGCGCATGCTGGGCGATTCCACCGTGGCGCTGGTGCGCCGCGACACGACGCTGGCCCAGAAGATCATCAGCGCCGACCAGCGCCTCGACAATCTCCAGCGCGAGGTCGAGGAGAAGGCGGTTTTGACCATCGCCCGGCGCCAGCCGCTCGCCAACGACCTGCGCGAGCTGATCTCGGCGATCCGCATCGCCGCCGATATCGAGCGCGTCGGCGATCTCGCCAAGAACATCGCCAAGCGCGCCGTCGCCATCTCCGGGCAGTTCCAGCCGCCGCACCGCGCCGTGGTCGGGCTGGAGCACATCAGCCGGCTGGTGCAGGCGCAGCTCAAGGAGGTGCTCGACGCCTATGCCGCCGGCAACGAGCAGAAGGCGCTCGAGGTCTGGCGCCGCGACGACGAGATCGACGCGCTCTACACCTCGCTGTTCCGCGAGCTCCTGACCTATATGATGGAGGACCCGCGCAACATCACCTTCTGCACGCATCTCCTGTTCTGCGCCAAGAACATCGAGCGCATCGGCGACCACACCACCAACATCGCCGAGACGATCCATTACCTCATCACGGGCGACTCGCTCGACGTGAACCGGCCCAAGCTCGACACGACCAATATCGAGGTCGAGGCCGTCACCGGGAGCTGAGACGGGACATCATGGCCGCACGCATCCTGATCGTCGAAGACGAAGAGCCTCTGACCCTGCTGCTGCGCTACAACCTCGAAGCCGAGGGCTTCGAGGTCGACAGCGTCGCACGGGGCGACGACGCCGAACTGCATCTGCGCGACCACACGCCCGATCTCGTGCTGCTCGACTGGATGCTGCCGGGCCTCTCCGGCATCGAGCTCTGCCGCCGGCTGCGCTCGCGGCGCGACACGGAGCGGGTGCCGATCATCATGCTGACGGCGCGCGGCGAGGAGACCGAGCGGGTGCGCGGCCTCGCCACCGGCGCCGACGACTATGTGGTGAAGCCGTTCTCGCTGCCCGAGCTGACGGCGCGCATCCAGGCGCTGCTGCGCCGGGCGAAGCCCGGCCATGTCGCGGGCCTGCTCCAGGCCGGCGATCTCGAGCTCGACCGCACGACGCGCCGCGTCCGCCGGGCCGGCAGCGAGCTGCATCTGGGCCCGACCGAGTTCCGCCTGCTCGAATTCCTGATGCAGGCGCCGGGCCGGGTCTATTCCCGCGCGCAGCTCCTCGATGCCGTCTGGGGCCGCGACGTCTATATCGACGAGCGCACGGTCGACGTGCATGTCGGGCGCCTGCGCAAGGCGATCACCCCGGCCAACGCCAAGGACCCGCTCAGGACCGTGCGCGGCGCCGGCTACGCCTTCGACGAGACCTTCGCGCGCTCCTGAGGCGCGCTGCGCGAGCGGTGGAAGAGCCGGCGCAGGCTGCGCTTGGCGGCCTCCAGCGTCTCGCGCCGCTTCGCCGGCAGGTTCCGGCCGGCGCGGTTGATGTAGAACGTCAGCATCGACATGGCGGAGCGGTAGGCGGAAGCCTTGCGCCGCCGGCTGCGCTCGGCCGAGCGCTTCAGCGAGCGGGCGATGCGGCGCGGATCGTCCTGCGTGAAGACCTTGTCCCGGAGGTCGAGGGCATCGCTCTTGCGGGTGACCTCGGCGGACCATTTGCGTGTGCGGGTCGGCATGGCGGCTCCATGGCTGTCAGGCGTCGGGCCCGCCCTCGATATCGGCCGCCCAGGCGAGGGCGGCCTCGCGCTCGGACGGCGGGAAGCTGCGGATCGCGACGAAGGGGATCACCGGCGCGAACAGCCGCGCGGCGCTGTCGAGCCAGCCCTTCTCGACGATGATCGCCTCCTTCGGGAAGCGCCTGAGCTCCCACAGTTTGCCGAAGCCGTAGCGGGCGTCCTTCCAGGCGGCGGCGAAGGTCATGTCGTCGAAATCCGTGAGATCGGCGAGGATCGAGACCTTCTCGTGCCGGGCGAGCCGCTCTTCGAGATCGGCGGCGACCCGCTCGATGTCGGCCGGCTCGATCGTGCCGCTGAGCGCGATGGCGAGAACATGGTCGGGTGCCGGGAGAAAGGTGATCATGGCGGCTCCTCCTGCCGGTTCAACGCATGACGGGCGGAGAGGTTGCCGGCCGCTCACGCCGCCCGGGTCGCGGCCTCGAACGCGGCGGCCTCCACCTTCAGCCAGTCGATGAAGGCGTCGAGGCCGGGGCGGGCGGGCCGGTCGAGGCGCCGCGTCAGCCACAGGCCGGTGACGCTGGTGAAGCCGATGTCGAGCGGGTTGACCAGCGCGCCCGAGGCCAGCTCCTCGGCGACGTAGCAGCGCGGCGCCAGCGCGACGCCGAGGCCCGCGACGGCGGCGCGGATGATGACGGAGTAGTAGCCGTAGCGGACGGTATGAGCCGGCACCGCGCCGCGCAGGCCGTGCGCCTCGGTGAACTCGGCCCAGAAGGTCGGCATCTGGAAATGCTGCAGCAGGGTCATCTTCTGGATGTCGCCGGCGCGGCGGAAGCCGCCCATGCGCTCGAGCAGCGCGGGCGCGGCGAGCAGCGCGACGTCGCGGCCGAACAGGTAATGCGCCTCCTTGTCCGGCCAGGGCGGCGCGCCATGGCTGATCTCCAGATCCGGTTCCTCCGTCTCGCTCTCGCTGACATAATTGGTGAACTGGACGTCGACGCCGGGATGCGTCTCGGCGAAGGCGGGAAAGCGCTCGATCAGCCAGCGCTCGCCGGCGATGGCGACCATGTGCAGCCGGATCGGCCGGCCGAGGGCGGACCGCTCGGAGAGCCGCATGGCGCCGCGCTCCATCTGCTCCAGCGCCGCCTCGGCGTAGGGCAGGTAGATCGCGCCGGCCTCGGTGAGCTTGAGCCCGGCCGGGCTGCGCTCGAACAGGGGCATGCCGAGATGATGCTCCAGCGACAGGATCTGCTTGGAGACCGCGCTCTGCGTCAGGTTGACCACGCCGGCGGCGCGGGCGGTCGAGCCCAGGCGGGCGACCGTGACGAAGGCGCGCACCGAGGTCGAGGAGGGCGGAAGCCGCGGAGCCATGGGTATTCCATTCTGGACTAGCTGGCCGGAGATCGTTTCGTTTGCCGGTTGTCCGGTCAAGAGGCCATTCATCTTCAGGGGAGGAGGACCGAGATGAACCAGACGACGCGCCTATGGGGCGGCCGCTTCCGCAAGCCGCCGGATCCGCGGCTGATGAAGCTTTCGAGCGCGGCCGGCGAGCATGCCAGGCTGGTGCCGCAGGACGTCGCCGGCGGCAAGGCGCATGCCGCGGCCCTGGAGAGCGCCGGGCTGCTCAGCCGGACGGAGCGGGACCTGATCGCGCAGGGGCTCGACGGCATCGCCCGCGACGTCGCGGCGGGGACGATCGCGCCCGCCGCCGGGGACGAGGACGTCCATACCTTCATCGAGCGCGTGCTGACCGAGCGCATCGGCCCGACCGGCGCCAAGCTGCGCGCCGGCCGCTCGCGCAACGACCAGGCGGCGAACAACCTCAAGCTCTATCTGCGGCAGAAGGCGCGTTCGATCGGCGCGATGCTGGCCGAACTGCTCGCCGCCATCGCCGAGCAGTCGGAGCGGCACGCGGCCTCCGTCTGCCCCGGCTTCACCCATCTGCAGAACGCCCAGCCCGCCACCTTCGGCCATTGGCTGATGGCGCATGGCCAGGTGCTGCTGCGCGACGCCTCGCGCCTGCAGGACTGGGAGAAGCGCTCGGGCCAGTCGCCGCTCGGCGCCGCCGCCTTCGCCGGCTCGGCGATCACGCTCGACCCCGCCGCGAGCGCGGCGGCGCTCGGCTACGAGGCGCCCTTCGAGAACTCCGTCGACGCGGTGGCGGCGCGCGACCATGTTGCGGAATTCCTGTTCGTCGCGGCGCTGACGCTGGCCGATCTGTCGCGCCTCGCCGAGGAGGTGACGCTGTGGACCTCGCGCCAGTTCGGCTGGGTGACGCTCGACGACGGCTTCGCCACCGGCTCCTCGATCATGCCGCAGAAGAAGAACCCCGACATCGCCGAGATCTCGCGCGGGCGCGCGGCGCGCCTCGCCGGCGACGTGGTGACGATGCTGGGGGCGTTGAAGGGACTGCCGCTCTCCTATAATCGCGATCTGGCGGAGGACAAGCGCACCGCCTTCGACGCGGTCGACGTGCTGGAGGAGGTGCTGCCGGCCTTTGCGGGGCTGATCGCCAGCATGGAGGTCCATCCCGAGCCGATGCGGGCGCAGGCAGGCCTGGGCTTCACGCTGGCGACGGAAGTGGCCGATTATCTCGCGCGGCAGGGCGTGCCCTTTGCCGAGGCGCATGAGATCACGGGGGCGCTGGTGCGCTATTGCGAGGAGATGGGGCGCGAGCTCGAATCGCTCGACGCCGTCGACCTGAGGGCGGTCGATCCGCGGCTCGACGGCGGCGTGCTCGACTGCCTGACGCTCGACGCCGCGGTCAAGGCGCGCAGCGGCCATGGCGGCACGGCGCCGGAGCGGGTACGCGAGCAGATCGCGCGCTTCAGGACGAGGCTCTCGGCTCTCGAGGGCTGGGCGGGGGAGACGGGCCGATGAGCGACACCACCTCGCCGATCGCCGGCCGCGAGCTGGCGGCGGTCGCGCAGCTCCGGATCGTGCCGCGGCGCTTCTACGGGCGCTGGGTCGCGGCGGCCGCGATCCTCGCCGTGCTGGCCTGGCTGGTCTCGGCCTTCGTCGAGGGCGACATCGCCTGGCCGGTGGTCGGCCAGTTCTTCACGGCGCCGGCGATCCTGTCCGGCCTCGGCAACACGCTGATCATGACGGTCTGCGCCATGGCGCTCGGCGTCGTGCTCGGCGTCGTCTTCGCGATCATGTACATGTCGCCGAACCCGGTGCTGCGCGGGGTGGCGCTGTTCTACATCTGGTTCTTCCGCGGCACGCCGCTGCTGCTGCAACTGCTGATCTGGTTCAACCTCGCCCTGGTCTTCCCGACCATCGGCATTCCAGGCCTGTTCTCCTGGCGCACCATCGACGTGATCGGGCCGTTCATGGCGACGCTGCTCGGGCTCGGCATGAACCAGGGCGCCTATACGGCCGAGGTGGTGCGCGGCGGCATCCTCTCGGTCGATACCGGCCAGACCGAGGCCGCCAAGGCGATCGGCATGACGCGGCTGACCACGCTGCGCCGGATCGTGCTGCCGCAGGCGATGCGCGTCATCATCCCGCCGGTCGGCAACGAGGTGATCAGCATGGTCAAGCTGACCTCGGTGGCGAGCGTCATCCAATATGCCGAGATCCTGCGCAACGCGCAGACGATCTACTACGCCAATGCCCGCGTCATCGAATTGCTGATCGTCGCCGCCGGCTGGTATCTGCTGGTGGTGACGCTGCTGCAGATCGGGCAGTATTTCCTCGAGCGCCATTTCTCGAAGGGGCGCGGCGGAAGTCGGAAACAGCGGGCGGCCGCGGTCGAGGAGGAGCCCGCATGAGCGCGGTGCAGAGCCAGGCGGGCGGCGACACCGCCATCGTCAGCGTCGCCCATGTCAGCAAGTTCTTCGGCCCGTTCCGGGCGCTGAACGACGTCTCGCTCTCGATCGAGCCGGGCATGGTCCAGTGCATCATCGGGCCGTCCGGCTCGGGCAAGTCGACGCTGCTGCGCTGCATCAACCAGCTCGAGAAGATCGACCAGGGCGCGATCCGGCTCGACGGCGAGCTGATCGGCTATCGCCGCGTCGGCGACGAGCTGCACGAGCTGTCCGATGCCGAGATCGCGCGCCAGCGCCTCGCCACCGGCATGGTGTTCCAGCGCTTCAACCTGTTCAACCACATGACGGCGCTGCAGAACATCATCGAGGGGCCGCTCACCGTGCTGAAGCGGCCGCGCAAGGAGATCGTCGCCGAGGCGATGGCGCTGCTCGAGCGCGTCGGGCTCGCCGACAAGCGCAATTCCTATCCGAGCGAGCTGTCGGGCGGGCAGCAGCAGCGCGTCGCCATCGCCCGCGCCCTGGCGATGCGGCCCAAGATCATGCTGTTCGACGAGCCGACCTCGGCGCTCGACCCGGAGCTGGTCGGCGAGGTGCTCAACGTGATGCGCGACCTGGCGGCCTCGGGCATGACCATGATCGTGGTCACGCATGAGCTCGGCTTCGCCCGCGAGGTCGCCAATGACGTCGTCTTCATGGCGCGCGGCGAGATCGTCGAGCGCGGCGCGCCCAATGTCGTCCTGGTCGCGCCGACGCAGGCGCGCACACGCGAATTCATCGCCGCCGTGCTGAAGTGAGCGGCGGCGAACGGCTATCATCAGAGGGAGAAACCCAATGCTTCGTTTGACACTGACGGCGGCGCTGCTCGCCGGGACCGCCCTGGCCGCGCAGGCCCAGACGGTTCCCGACCGGATCAAGAGCGCCGGCAAGATCGTCGTCGCGACCCAGCCGAACTATCCGCCGATCGCCTTCAAGGACCCGGCGACCAACCAGCTCTCGGGCTTCGACATCGATCTCGGCGAGGCCATCGGCAAGGAGCTCGGCTTCAAGATCGAGTGGCAGGAAACCGCCTTCGCCCAGATGCTGCCCTCGATCCAGACCGGCCGCGTCGACATGGCGATGGCCGGCATGAGCGACCTGCCGGCCCGGCGCGAGCAGGTCGACTTCATCGACTACATGGTTTCGGGCGCGCAGTTCTACACGGTCACGCCGTTCAAGGACACGATCAAGACCCCCGAGGATCTCTGCGGCAAGAGCGTCGGCGCCAGCCGCTCGACCAACTGGCCGCGCCAGATCGGCGAGTGGAGCGAGAAGAACTGCGTCGCCAAGGGCAAGCCGGCGATCACGGTGGTCGGCACGGAAGGCTCGGTCGACGCCCGCACCCAGCTCAAGACGCAGCGCCTGCAGGGCGGCGTCCAGGGCAGCGAGACGATGGGCCATTTCCAGAAGATGGAGCCGAACACCTATATCCCGCTCGGCAAGCCCTTCACCCAGTCGCTCTCCGGCATCCCCTTCGCCAAGACGGCGGAAGGCACGCAACTGCGCGAGGCCGTCACCGCCGCGCTCGGCAAGCTCCAGGAAAACGGCACCTATGACGCGCTGATCAAGAAGTACGGCATGCCCGACAACGCGCTGAAGCCGGTGACGATCAACAAGGGCGAGTAAGCCTCCGGCGCCGGCCGCGGCCGGCGCGCACCCCTCCCGTCATCCCGGCCGGCCCGTCCGCGCCGGGATGATGCGTTTCGGGGCCGCCCGGGCAGGGCGGGGTTGCGGTGGGGATCGTGCTGCCGTAACCCGGAGGCTCCTTGTCGCGAGCCCTCGTCTCCTGCCGCCATGCCAGCCTCGATCACCGACCGCTATGCCGCCCTGGTCGAGGCGGGCGCCATCGAGCGCGATCCCGCCCAGCTCGCGGTGGTGAGGAAGCTCGAGGCGCTGACCGCGACGCTCGCCGCCCGCCGCCTCGCCCGCAAGGGCAGCGCGCTCGGCTGGCTCTTCGGCAAGAAGCCCGAGACGAGCGAGGCGCCGAAGGGGCTCTATATCTGGGGCTCGGTCGGCCGCGGCAAGACCATGCTGATGGACATGTTCTTCGAGGCCGCGCCGGTGAAGCGCAAGCTGCGGGTGCATTTCCACGAATTCCTGGCCGATGTGCATCGCCGCATCAACGCCTACCGCCAGAAGATCAAGACGGGGGAGGTCAAGGACGGCGACCCGATCGCGCCCGTCGCGGCGGAGCTGGCGGAGGAGGCCTATCTGCTCTGCTTCGACGAATTCACCGTGACCGACATCGCCGATGCGATGATCCTCGGGCGGCTGTTCACGGCGCTGTTCGCCGCCGGCGTCGTGGTGGTGGCGACCTCCAATGTCGAGCCGTCGCGGCTCTATGAGGGCGGCCTCAACCGGGCGCTGTTCCTGCCCTTCATCCAGCTCCTCCAGACAAAGGTCGAGGTGCTGAAGCTCGATGCGCGCACCGATTTCCGGCTGGAGAAGCTCGGCGGCGCCCCGGTCTACCATGTCCCGGCCGATGAGAAGGCCAAGGCCGCGCTCGACGCCGCCTTCAAGGCGCTCTCCGGCACGGCGCAGGGGCGGCGCACCGTGCTTACCGTGCAGGGGCACGAGCTGGTGCTGCCGCAGGCGGCCGGCGGCGTGGCGCGGGCGAGCTTCGCCGATCTCTGCGCCCAGGCCTATGGCGCCTCGGACTACATCGCGCTGGCGCAGCGCTTCCATACGCTGGTGCTCGACGACATCCCGATCCTGAACTACGACCGGCGCAACGAGGCCAAGCGCTTCATCATCCTGATCGACACGCTCTACGAGCATCATGTGAAGCTCGTCGCCTCGGCTGCGGCCGAGCCGCACGAGCTCTATCATGCGACGCAGGGGCGCGAGGCGTTCGAGTTCGACCGCACCGTCTCGCGGCTGATCGAGATGCGTTCGGAGGATTATCTCGGCATGCCGCATGGCCGGCCGGACTCGGCCGCGAGCGGCGATACGACGGGGCTGGTGGAGACGTGATGACGGGCGGCCGCGGGAACCTCGATCCGTCATTCCGGGGCGCCCGTAGGGCGAGCCCGGAACCCATGAACACTGCCTCTCGGCTTCGAGCCGCGGCTGTCGTCGTGCTTGCGCGACCGAGGTCGGTGTTCATGGGTTCCGGGCTCATCGCTGCGCGATGCCCCGGAATGACGGCGAGGTCTTGCGAGCGGCTGGGCAACTGAGCCATGCCCCAGCGCGAGCCGAGCGAGACACGCATTCTCACGGTCGCGGGCGAGCATCTGCGCCGGTTCGGGCTGAAGCGCTTCACCGTCGTCGCCGTGGCGGAAGAGGCCGGCATGACCCATGCCAATGTCTACCGCTACTTTCCCTCGCGCGTGGCGCTGATCGACGCGGTGGTCGATGTCTGGCTCAAGGCGACGGAGCGCAAGCTCGCCGACATCGCCGACGGGCCGGACCCGGCCGACGACAAGCTCGAGCGGCTGATCCTCGGCCTCGCCAAGGCCAATCGCGACCTGCTGAGCGAGGACCCGCATCTCTTCGCCGCGCTCTCGCTCGCCGTCGCCAAGCGCCATGCCGTCAGCCGGCGCAACCGCACCCGCGTCCGGGCGCTGTTCGAGCGGGTCGTCGACGAGGGAATCGCGACCGGCGTGTTCGAGCCGCGCGACCGCGACAGGGCGATCGCCTTCGTCATCGACGCCACCAACCGCTTCATCCATCCGGCCTCGCTGGCGCTGGAGGCGGACGTGCCGCAGGCCTCCGTCGACACCCGGCTCTCGACCCTGATCCGGGTGATCCTGCGGGTGCTCGGTAGCGGGATCGTGTGAGCAAATCCGGTAACCAATTACAGATTATGTAAATTGTAATCAGTCGGTTTCGGGCCCCGCCTGCCGGTCCTGCGGCCCGGGCCTCGACGCAAGTCCTTGAAAAATCAGGGCCTCGCCATTGCGGGGCGGGCGCGGTCGCGGCGCGCCCCGGAAAAGCCGCTTTTCCGGCAAGGGTTGCGGCAAAAGGCCGGTTTGGGCCAAAGGAACCCACGGTTTGTCCGGCCTGCCGGCTTTTCACCGCCAGGGGATCGGGCCAAGGCATTCCGGATGCCGGAGCCGGCAGCGGTCGGTGCCCCGCGCGAAGCGCCAGAAGAGAAGGACTAGGCTATGGCCCGCAAGAAGATCGCCCTCATCGGTTCAGGCCAGATCGGCGGCACGCTCGCCCACCTCGCCGGCCTGAAGGAACTCGGGGACGTCGTCCTCTTCGACATCGCCGAGGGCATCCCGCAGGGCAAGGGCCTCGACATCGCCGAGTCCTCTCCGGTCGACGGCTTCGATGCCGGCTACAGGGGCACGAACAGCTACGAGGACATCAAGGGCGCCGACGTGATCATCGTCACCGCCGGCGTGCCGCGCAAGCCCGGCATGAGCCGCGACGACCTGATCGGCATCAACCTCAAGGTGATGAAGGCGGTCGGCGAAGGCATCAGGCAATACGCCCCGAAGGCCTTCGTGATCTGCATCACCAACCCGCTCGACGCGATGGTCTGGGCGCTGCAGAAGTTCTCGGGCCTGAAGCCCAACATGATCTGCGGCATGGCCGGCGTGCTCGACTCCGCCCGCTTCCGCTACTTCCTCGCCGAGGAGTTCCAGGTTTCGGTCAAGGACGTCTCGGCCTTCGTGCTCGGCGGCCATGGCGACGACATGGTGCCGCTGGTCCGCTATTCGGGCGTCGCCGGCATCCCGCTGCCCGACCTCGTCAAGATGAAGTGGACGACGCAGGAGAAGCTGGACGCCATCGTCGAGCGCACCCGCAAGGGCGGCGGCGAGATCGTCAACCTGCTCAAGACCGGCTCGGCCTTCTACGCCCCGGCCGCTTCGGCGATCGCGATGGCCGAGAGCTATCTCAAGGACCAGAAGCGCGTCCTGCCGGCGGCTGCCGCGCTCAAGGGCCAGTACGGCGTCAAGGACATGTTCGTCGGCGTGCCGGTGGTGATCGGCGCCAAGGGCGTCGAGCGCGTCGTCAAGATCCGCCTCAACGGCGCCGAGAAGGAGATGCTGGCGAAGTCCGTGGCTTCGGTCCAGGGCCTGATCGACGCCTGCAAGAGCATCGATCCGTCGCTCGCGTGAGCTAGTCGAAGGCGGCGGACGTCGATACGCTCCGCCGCCTTTTCGTCTTCATTTGTCGCTGTCAGGGAAACCGAGCACATGAACATCCACGAATACCAGGGCAAGGCCATCCTCAAGGAGTTCGGCGCGCCCGTATCAGCCGGTTTCCCGGCGCTGTCGGTGGCGGAGGCGGTCGAGGCCGCCAGGAAGCTGCCCGGCCCGCTCTATGTGGTGAAGTCGCAGATCCATGCCGGCGGCCGCGGCAAGGGCAAGTTCAAGGAACTGCCGGCCGACGCCAAGGGCGGCGTGCGCCTCGCCAAGTCGGTCGAGGAGGTCGAGGCCTTCGCCAAGGAGATGCTCGGCAACACCCTCGTCACCGTGCAGACCGGCCCCGCCGGCAAGCAGGTCAACCGCCTCTATATCGAGGACGGCTCGGACATCGAGAAGGAGTTCTACCTTTCGGCGCTGGTCGACCGCGAGACCTCGCGCATCGCCTTCGTCGTCTCGACCGAGGGCGGCATGGACATCGAGGCCGTCGCCCATGACACGCCGGAGAAGATCAAGACCTTCTCGGTCGATCCGGCGACCGGCATCATGCCGCATCACGGCCGCACCGTCGCCCAGGCGCTGGGCCTGACCGGCGACCTCGCCAAGCAGGCCGAAAAGGTGCTGGCGCAGATCTACAACGCCTTCGTCGCCAAGGACATGGCGATGCTGGAGATCAATCCGCTGATCGTGACCACGCAGGGTCAGATCAAGTGCCTCGACGCCAAGGTCAATTTCGACTCCAACGCGCTCTACCGCCACCCGGACGTCGTCGCCCTGCGCGACGAGACCGAGGAGGACCCGAAGGAGATCGAGGCCTCGAAATACGACCTCGCCTATATCGCGCTCGACGGCACGATCGGCTGCATGGTCAACGGCGCCGGCCTGGCCATGGCGACGCTCGACATCATCCAGCTCTACGGCGAGAGCCCGGCGAACTTCCTCGACGTCGGCGGCGGCGCCTCGGAAGAGAAGGTGACGGCGGCGTTCAAGATCATCACCGCCGACCCGAAGGTGAAGGGCATCCTGGTCAACATCTTCGGCGGCATCATGAAGTGCGACGTCATCGCCCGCGGCGTGATCGCGGCGGTGAAGGCCGTCGGCCTCAAGGTTCCGCTGGTGGTGCGCCTCGAAGGCACCAATGTCGAGGAAGGCAAGACCATCATCCGCGAATCCGGCCTCAACGTCATCCCCGCCGACGACCTCGACGATGCGGCGCAGAAGATCGTCGCCGCGGTCAAGAAGGCCTGAGGAGCAGACATGTCCATCCTGATCGACAAGAACACCAAGGTCATCTGCCAGGGCTTCACCGGCAAGAACGGCACCTTCCATTCCGAGCAGGCGATCGCCTATGGCACGCAGATGGTCGGCGGCACCTCGCCGGGGAAGGGCGGCGCGGTCCATCTCGGCCTGCCCGTCTTCGACACGGTCGCCGAGGCCAAGGAGAAGACCGGCGCCACCGCTTCGGTCGTCTATGTGCCGCCGCCGGGCGCCGCGGACGCGATCTGCGAGGCGATCGATGCCGAGATCCCGCTGGTGATCTGCATCACCGAGGGCATCCCGGTGCTCGACATGGTGCGCGTCAAGCGCTCGCTCTCGGGCTCCAAGACCCGCCTGATCGGGCCGAACTGCCCGGGCGTCGTCACCGCCGGCGAGTCGAAGATCGGCATCATGCCGGCCAACATCTTCAAGCCCGGCTCGGTCGGCATCGTCTCGCGCTCCGGCACGCTGACCTATGAGGCGGTGTTCCAGACCACCCGCGAGGGCCTCGGCCAGACCACGGCCGTCGGCATCGGCGGCGACCCGGTCAAGGGCACCGAGTTCATCGACATGCTGGAGATGTTCCTGGCCGACCCGAAGACCGAGTCGATCGTCATGATCGGCGAGATCGGCGGCTCGGCCGAGGAGGACGCGGCGCAGTTCATCAAGGACGAGGCCAAGCGCGGCCGCAAGAAGCCGATGGTCGGCTTCATCGCCGGCCGCACGGCCCCTCCCGGCCGCCGCATGGGCCATGCCGGCGCGATCATCTCGGGCGGCAAGGGCGGCGCCGAGGACAAGATCGCGGCGATGGAAGCCGCCGGCATCAAGGTCTCGCCCTCGCCGGCGCGCCTTGGAAAGACCTTGGTCGAAGTGTTGAAGGGCTGACGCGCCTTCGGCGCGTCGTGGCCGGGTCAGACCCCGCCATCTCGTGCCGGAGCCGCGACCGAAAACCGCCAGGAGGTGCCCGGGCCGAGCCCGGGCATGACGGCAAGTTGAAGGATGTCCGGGCAAGGGTCCGGGCATGACTCAAGCGGGAAGGAAGGCAGGAGCATCATGGCTCGCCAGGACATCAACGAGGCTCTCGCGCAGACCGGCTTCCTCTATGGCGGCAATGCGGCCTATATCGAGGATCTCTATGCCCGCTACGAGGCCGACCCCAAGTCGGTCGACGAGCAGTGGCGGAGCTTTTTCGGCGCCCTGAAGGACGACAGGAAGCTCGTGCTGGAGAACGCCAGGGGCGCCTCCTGGAAGCAGCCCAACTGGCCGCTTCCCGCCAGCGGCGAGCTGGTCTCGGCGCTGGACGGCAACTGGGCGCAGGTCGAGAAGGCGGTCTCCGACAAGCTCGGCGCCAAGGCCAAGGCCGCCGGCACCGCGCTCTCCGCCGCCAATGTGCAGCAGGCGACCCGCGATTCCGTGCGCGCCATCATGCTGATCCGCGCCTACCGCATGCGCGGCCATCTCTACGCCAAGCTCGACCCGCTCGGCATCGAGACGCGCACCGACGACGACGAATTGTCGCCGGCCGCCTTCGGCTTCACCGAGGCCGATCTCGACCGCAAGATCTTCATCGACAACGTGCTCGGGATGGAGTTCGCCACCGTCCGCGAGATGGTCTCGATCCTGCAGCGGACCTATTGCGGCACGGTCGGCATCGAGTTCATGCACATCTCCGATCCCGAGCAGAAGGCCTGGCTGCAGGAGCGCATCGAGGGGCCGGACAAGGAGATCGCCTTCACCAAGGAAGGCAAGAAGGCGATCCTGAACAAGCTGGTCGAGGCCGAGGGCTTCGAGAAGTTCCTCGACCTGAAATACACCGGCACCAAGCGCTTCGGGCTCGACGGCGCCGAGGCGCTGGTGCCGGCGCTGGAGCAGATCATCAAGCGCGGCGGCGCGCTCGGCGTGCGCGACATCGTCTTCGGCATGGCCCATCGCGGCCGCCTCAACGTGCTGACGCAGGTTCTCGGCAAGCCGCATCGGGCGCTGTTCCACGAGTTCAAGGGCGGTTCCTTCGCGCCCGACGACGTCGAGGGCTCGGGCGACGTGAAGTACCATCTCGGTGCTTCCTCGGACCGCGAGTTCGACGGCAACAACGTCCATATCTCGCTGACCGCCAACCCGTCGCATCTCGAGATCGTCGACCCCGTGGTGCTCGGCAAGGTGCGCGCCAAGCAGGACCAGTTCGGCGACATCGTCGAGCGCTCCAAGGTGCTGCCGCTGCTGATCCATGGCGACGCGGCCTTCGCCGGGCAGGGCGTGGTGGCGGAGTGCCTCGGCCTCTCCGGGCTGAAGGGCCACCGCACCGGCGGCTCGCTGCACTTCATCATCAACAACCAGATCGGCTTCACCACCTATCCGCGCTATTCGCGCTCCTCGCCCTATCCGTCCGACGTGGCGAAGATGGTCGAGGCGCCGGTCTTCCATGTGAACGGCGACGATCCGGAAGCGGTGGTCTTCGCCGCCAAGGTGGCGATCGAGTTCCGGCAGAAGTTCCATAAGCCGGTCGTGATCGACATGTTCTGCTATCGCCGCTTCGGCCATAACGAGGGCGACGAGCCGGGCTTCACCCAGCCGCTGATGTACCGCAAGATCCGCGGCCACAAGACCACGCTGGAGCTCTATGGCGAGAAGCTCGCCGCCGAGGGCGTCGTCAACGCCGGCGAGCTCGACGCGATGCGCGCCGCCTGGAAGGCCAGGCTCGAGGTCGAGTTCGAGGCCGGGCAGAGCTTCAAGCCGAACAAGGCCGACTGGCTCGACGGCCGCTGGGCCGGGATGAAGGCGATCCGCGCCGACGAGGACGATCCGCGCCGCGGCGCCACCGGCGTGCCGGCGGAGACGCTGAAGGAGATCACCGAGAAGATCACCGCGGTGCCGGCCGGCTTCAACGTCCACCGGACGATCCAGCGCTTCCTCGACAACCGCCGCAAGGCGGTCGAGGCCGGCGAGGGCATCGACTGGGCGACCGCCGAGGCGCTGGCCTTCGGCTCGCTGCTGCTCGACGGCAATCCGGTGCGCCTCTCGGGCCAGGATTGCGAGCGCGGCACCTTCTCGCAGCGCCATTCGGTGCTGATCGACCAGGAGACGGAGGCCCGCCACACCTCGCTCAACCATATCCGCGACGACCAGGCCCGCTACGAGGTCATCAACTCGATGCTCTCGGAAGAGGCGGTGCTCGGCTTCGAATACGGCTATTCGCTGTCGGAGCCGAACGCGCTGACCTGCTGGGAGGCCCAGTTCGGCGACTTCGCCAATGGCGCGCAGGTGGTGTTCGACCAGTTCATCTCCTCGGGCGAGCGCAAATGGCTGCGCATGTCGGGCCTCGTCTGCCTGCTGCCGCACGGCTATGAGGGCCAGGGGCCGGAGCACTCCTCCGCCCGCCTCGAGCGCTTCCTGCAGATGTGCGCCGAGGACAACATGCAGGTGGCGAACTGCTCCACCCCGGCGAGCTACTTCCACATCCTGCGCCGGCAGCTCAAGCGCGACTTCCGCAAGCCGCTGATCCTGATGACGCCGAAGTCGCTGCTGCGCCACAAGCGCTGCGTCTCCGACCTGGCGCAGCTCGCCGAGGGCTCGACCTTCCACCGCGTGCTGGCGGACGACGCCGAGCGCGGCAAGTCGACCACCAAGCTCGCCAAGGATTCGAAGATCCGCCGGGTCGTGCTCTGCTCGGGCAAGGTCTATTACGACCTGCTGGAGGAGCGCGAGAAGCGCGGCATCGACGACGTCTATCTGATGCGCGTCGAGCAGCTCTACCCGTTCCCGCTGAAGACGCTGGCGCAGGAGCTGGCGCGCTTCAAGGGCGCCGATGTGGTCTGGTGCCAGGAGGAGCCGAAGAACATGGGCTCCTGGACCTTCGTCGAGCCCTATCTCGAATGGGTACTGGGCCATGCCGGCTCGAAGTCGAAGCGGCCGCGCTATGTCGGCCGCCCGGCCTCGGCCGCGACCGCGACCGGCCTGATGTCCAAGCACACGGCGCAGCTCAACGCCTTCCTCGACGAGGCCTTCGCCGCCTGATGAACACGTCGTCCCGGACAGGCCGCCCGCGCGAAGCCGATCCGGGATCGACGCCCGAACCGTTCCGGAATGGATCCCGGGCCTGCGTTTCGCTCCGCCCGGGATGATCCCCTGAGATCCGAATAAGAAGAGGCCTGACATGGCGACCGAAATCCGCGTACCCACCCTCGGCGAATCCGTTTCCGAGGCCACGATCGGCAAGTGGTTCAAGAAGCCGGGCGAGGCGGTGAAGGCCGACGAGCCCCTCGTCGAGCTCGAGACCGACAAGGTGACGCTGGAGGTCAACGCGCCGGCCGCCGGCGTGCTCGGCGAGATCGTCGCCAAGGAAGGCGAGACCGTCGGCGTCAACGCGCTGCTCGGCTCGATCGCCGAGGGCGGCGCCGCTGCCGCCGCCGCGCCGAAGAAGGACGACAAGCCCGCCGCCGCCCCGGCTCCGGCGGCCGCCGAGGCCCCGAAGGCGGCTGCGACCAAGGCGGCCGATTCCGGCCCGGCCGTGGCGCGGCTCGCCGCCGAGAGCGGCGTCGACCCGGCCTCCGTCCCGGCCTCGGGCAAGGATGGTCGCGTCACCAAGGGCGACATGCTGGCCGCGATCGCGACCGGCGGGGCGGCCGCCCCGGCCGCCGCTCCCGCGCCGGTTCAGCTCCGCGCTCCCTCGGCGCCGGACGACGCCTCGCGCGAAGAGCGCGTCAAGATGACGAAGCTGCGCCAGACCATCGCGCGCCGCCTCAAGGAGGCCCAGTCCAACGCCGCGATGCTGACGACCTTCAACGAGGTCGACATGACCAACGTCATGGCGCTGCGCGCCCAGTACAAGGACGCCTTCGAGAAGAAGCACGGCGTCAAGCTCGGCTTCATGGGCTTCTTCGTGAAGGCCTGCGTGCAGGCGCTGAAGGAGATTCCGGCGGTCAACGCCGAGATCGACGGCACCGACATCGTCTACAAGAACTACTACCACATCGGCGTCGCCGTCGGCACCGACAAGGGCCTCGTGGTTCCGGTGGTGCGCGATGCCGACCAGCTCTCCATCGCCGGCGTCGAGAAGAAGATCGGCGAGTTCGGCAAGAAGGCCCGCGACGGCAAGCTCTCGATCGAGGAGATGCAGGGCGGCACCTTCACCATCTCGAATGGCGGCGTCTACGGCTCGCTGATGTCGACCCCGATCCTGAACGCGCCGCAATCGGCGATCCTGGGCATGCACAAGATCCAGGAGCGCCCGATGGTGGTGAACGGCAAGATCGAGGCCCGGCCGATGATGTATCTGGCGGTCAGCTACGACCACCGCATCATCGACGGCAAGGAGGCGGTGACCTTCCTCGTCCGCATCAAGGAGGGGCTGGAGGATCCGGCGCGCCTCGTCCTCGACCTCTGAGCCGGGGGAGAGCGTCGTGTCGGGCGTTGCGATCGTCACCGGCGGCAGCCGCGGCATCGGCCGCGCCGCCGCCATCCTGCTGGCGGAGCGCGGCTACGACGTCGTCGTCAACTACCAGGCCAATGCGCAGGCCGCGGCCGAGACGGTCGCCGCCGTCGAGGCGCTGGGCCGGCGCGGCGCGGCGGTCAGGGGCGATGTCGGCAGCGAGGCCGACGTGCTGGCGATCTTCGCCGCCGCCGACGCGCTCGGCCGCCTGACGGCGCTGGTCAACAATGCCGGCGTCGTCGACCGGCCGCAGCGCATCGACGAGATGAGCGTCGAGCGGCTGGAGCGGATGTTCCGGATCAACCTCACCGGCAGCTTCCTCTGCGCCCGCGAGGCGGTGAAGCGGATGTCCACCCGCCATGGCGGGCAGGGCGGCGGCATCGTCAACCTGTCCTCGGCCGCGGCGGTGCTGACCGCCGCCGGCCAGTATGTCGACTACGCCGCCTCCAAGGCGGGGATCGACGTCTTCACGCTCGGCCTCGCCCGCGAGGTCGCCGCCGAGGGCATCCGCGTCAACGCGGTCCGGCCCGGCATCATCGACACCGAGATCCATGCCAGCGGCGGCCTGCCCGACCGCGTCGCGCAGATGCGCGACCAGTTGCCGATGAAGCGCGAGGGCACGGCCCATGAGGTGGCGCTGGCCATCGCCTGGCTGCTCTCCGACGAAGCCTCCTACACCAATGGCAGCGTCCTGAACGTGACCGGCGGCCGCTGAGATCCGGCCGGGACGGCTGAGCCGCCCCGGCCGTGCCCTGCCGTCAGGGCTGCACCACCATCGCCGAGAAGGGATGGACATAGGCCTGCAGCATGACGAAGCCGCCGACCAGGCTCGCCAGCACGATCGAGTGCCAGAAGACGAAGCGCAGGATCACGCCTTCATGGCCGAACCAGCCGGTCGCGGTCGAGGCCACGACGATCGACTGGGCGTCGATCATCTTGCCCATCACGCCGCCGGAGGAGTTGGCCGCGCCCATCAGGATGGGCGAGAGGCCGAGCTGCTCCGAGGTGACCTTCTGCAGGTTGCCGAAGAGCACGTTCGAGGCGGTGTCCGAACCCGTCAGCGCCACGCCCAGCCAGCCGAGCAGCGTGCCGAAGAAGGGATAGAGCACGCCGGTGCCGGCGAAGGCGAGGCCGAGCGTGGCGTCGATGCCCGAAAGCCGCGTCAGCGTGCCGATCGCCAGCATCGCTGCGATGGTGATCAGCGAATAGGCGCAGAGCTTCAGCGTGCGGCCGTAGACCTGCGCCATCTTGAGCGGGCCGAAGCCCATGGCGAAGCCGGAGAGGATCGCCGCGATCAGCATGCCCGAGCCGGTATAGGTGAGCCAGGTGAAGGAGAAGACCGCACCCTCCGGCGTCGGCTTCGCCGCGACGGGCGCGACCTTGTTGATCATGTTGTGCAGCTCGGGAACCGCATAGTTCCAGGTTGCCCAGGGATTGACCGCGTTCTTGAACCAGCCCGTGCCCCAGACCAGCAGGATGATGCAGACGATGATCCAGGGCGTCAGCGCCATCCAGACCTGCGAGGAGCTCGGCTTTGCCGCGGCGGCGGGCGGCTTCAGGCTGCCGTCGTCGGAGACGTCGTGGCCGCGCAGCTTCGGCGAGGTCCAGACCTCCTTCGGCTTCCAGATCTGCAGGAAGCCGATCAGGCAGGCCATCGAGATCAGCGAGGCGCCGATATCGACGATCCAGGGGTTGATGAAGTTCGAGATCAGATATTGCGGCACGGCGAAGGAGACGCCGGTGACCAGCACCGCCGGCCAGATCTGCAGCATGCCGCGCCAGCCGGCGAAGACGCAGATCAGCCAGAACGGCACCAGCACCGAGAAGAAGGGGAGCTGCCGCCCGACCATGGCGCCGAGCAGGAAGGGGTCGATGCCGGTGACCTGGCTCAGGCCCTGGATCGGCGTGCCGAGCGCGCCATAGGCGACCGGCGCGGTGTTGGCGATGAGCGAGAGGCCGGATGCCGCGAGCGGCGAGAAGCCGAGCCCGATCAGGATCGCGCCGGTGACCGCGACCGGCGTGCCGAAGCCCGACGCGCCCTCGAAGAAGGCGCCGAAGGCGAAGGCGATCAGCAGGAGCTGGATGCGCCGGTCGTCGGTGACGCCGCCGATCGTCCGCTGCAGGATCTCGAAGGCGCCCTTCTCCACCGTCAGCCGGTAGAGGAAGATGACGTTGAGCACGATCCAGCCGATCGGGAAGAAGCCGGTGACCGCGCCGAGCACGCTGGCGCGCAGCGACATCCCCGCCGGCATGGTGAAGATGAAGATCGCGACCAGATTGGCGACGATCAGCGCGATGACGGCGGCGATATGCGCCTTGACGGCGTTGGACGCGATGAGGCCGAGCAGAACGACGACGGGTAGCGCGGCGGCGAGCGTCGACAGGACGCTGTTGCCGAATGGGTCATAGACCTGATTCCACATGACGGCGTGCCCCTCCAGCGGGCTGATCTGCGAGGTTTTTCAGCGGATGGCGTTTCGTCCTCTTGTTCTGGCGGCAGCCAGTAAGCCTGCGACAGCCTGCCGCAGCAAGGGCGCGGAGCCGTTCGTCAACACATGAATGGCATGGCGCCGCGGCCGGAACCGATGTATGCCCGCCCCCACGCGCCGCCGCCCGTGCCGGCGGCTTCATGAGAGCAGCAGCGGAAGGACGTCATGGCCTACGATCTCGTCGTCATCGGAACCGGCCCCGGGGGCTATGTCTGCGCCATTCGTGCCGCCCAGCTCGGCCTCAAGGTCGCCGTCGTCGAGAAGCGCAAGACGCATGGCGGCACCTGCCTGAATGTCGGCTGCATCCCGTCCAAGGCGCTGCTGCACGCCTCCGAGATGTTCGAGGAAGCCGGCCACACCTTCGAGAAGCTCGGCGTCGTCGTCGGCAAGCCGAAGCTCGACCTCAAGGCGATGATGGCCCACAAGCAGGAGACGATCGACGCCAACGTCACCGGCGTCGGATTCCTGCTGAAGAAGAACAAAATCGAGGCCTTCCACGGCACGGCCTCGATCCCCGCCGCCGGCAAGGTCGTCGTCACGGCGGAGGACGGCAAGGCGCAGGAGCTGGAGACGAAGAACATCGTCATCGCGACGGGTTCGGAATCGGCGCCGCTGCCGGGCGTGACCATCGACGAGAAGACCGTCGTCACTTCGACCGGCGCGCTCGAGATCGGCGCCGTGCCGAAGGAGCTCGTCGTGGTCGGCGCCGGCGTGATCGGCCTCGAGATCGGCTCGGTCTGGAGCCGGCTCGGCGCCAAGGTCACGGTCGTCGAGTTCCTCGACCGCATCCTGCCCGGCATGGATGGCGAGGTCGCCAAGCAGTTCCAGCGCATCCTGGAGAAGCAGGGCTTCAGCTTCCAGCTCGGCTCCAAGGTCACCAAGGTCGAGACCGGCAAGGCGGGCGCGACCGTCACCGTCGAGCCCGCCGCCGGGGGCGAGGCCAAGACGCTCAAGGCCGACATCGTGCTGGTCGCGATCGGCCGTCGTCCGAACACGGATGGGCTCGGGCTCGACAAGGCCGGCGTCGCCACCGAAAAGGGCCGCGTCGTCATCGACGACCATTTCAGGACCAATGTCGCCGGCATCTACGCCATCGGCGACGTGGTGCGCGGGCCGATGCTGGCGCACAAGGCCGAGGACGAGGGCGTCGCGGTGGCCGAGATCCTCGCCGGCAAGGCCGGCCATGTGAACTATGATGCCATTCCCGGCATCGTCTACACGGCTCCGGAAGTCGCCGCGATCGGCAAGACCGAGGAAGAGCTCAAGGCTGCCGGCGTCGCCTACAAGAGCGGCAAGTTCCCGTTCACGGCGAACGGCCGCGCCCGCGCCATGCGCCATACCGACGGCTTCGTGAAGGTGCTGGCCGATGCCGCGACCGACCGCGTGCTCGGCTGCCACATCATCGGCCCCCATGCCGGCGACCTGATCGCGGAAGTGACCGTGCTGATGGAGTTCGGCGGTTCGGCCGAGGACCTTGCCCGCACCTGCCATGCCCATCCGACGCTGGCCGAGGCGGTGAAGGAAGCCGCGCTCGCGGTCGACAAGCGCCCGATCCATATGTGATCGGGTCGGCGGGCCGTGCTTCTGGCGCGGCCCTGCTGCAGGAACGAGGTTTCGAAGGAGCTGCAGTCTTGCAGCTCCTTTTCTTTTGGATGCGTTTCCGAAGCGGTGCGACGACTGTCGCGGGCTCAGCCCCGCCGGGCGTGGAACGCCGTCAGCGTGTTCTTCAGCAGGCAGGCGATCGTCATCGGGCCGACGCCGCCGGGGACCGGGGTGATCGCGCCTGCGACCGTCACAGCTTCCGCGAAATCGACGTCGCCGGTCAACTTGCCATCGGGCAGGCGGTTGATGCCGACATCGATCACGGTCGCGCCGGGCTTGATCCAGTCGCCCTTGACCATGCGCGGGCGGCCGACGGCGGCGATGACGATATCGGCGCGCTTCACTACGGCGGGCAGATCGCGCGTGCGCGAATGGGCGATGGTGACGGTGCAGTCGGCCTGGAGCAGGAGCTGCGCGACCGGCCGGCCGACCAGCTCGGAGCGGCCGATCACGACGGCATCGAGGCCGGATAGCGAGGGGAGAGCCTGCTTCAGCAGGAGCATGGAGCCGAGCGGCGTGCAGGGGACCAGCCCCTTCTTGCCGCCGGCGAGCAGGCCCGCATTGATCGGGTGCAGGCCGTCGACATCCTTGGCGGGGTCGATGGCATCGATGATGCGGCCGGTGTCGATATGCTTGGGCAGCGGGAGCTGGACCAGGATGCCGTCGACATGGTCGTCGGCGTTGAGCTCGGCGAGCTTGGCGAGGAGCTGCGCTTCGGTCGTCTCGGCCGGCAGCCGGTGGGCGACCGAATTCATGCCGACTTCGACGGCGAGCTTCTCCTTCGAGGCGACATAGACCTTGCTCGCCGGGTCTTCGCCGACCAGGACGACATGGAGGCCGGGCACGATGCCCCGCGCCGCCTTGATCGCCGCGACCTCGCGGCCGATCTCGGCCCGGAGCGCGGCCGCGATGGCCTTGCCGTCGATGATGCGGGCTTCGCCGGTCATGGATCCGACCTCGTGCTGGTGATGACGCCGTCCTCATGCGCGATCCGGCCGGCCCGGACAAGCCCGAATGCGACGGCCGCATGGCCGCAGGCGGCATCGGCGGGGGAGGAGGGGGCGGCGCGGCTTGCGGGCCCGCGGGCTGCCCGGTATCGACGGGTGGAGGGTGGCTTCCAGGAAGGGCAGGGACACAGTGACGACCGGTTTTGCCCGCCTGCCCGGGGCCTCCGCCTTCCGCCTGGCCGATCTGCGCCTGCCCGCCTGCCTGCTCGAAGACGAAGGATTTCCCGCCGGTCGCGACGGGCTCGCGCGCGTCGATCTCGCCATCGCCGATGGGCGGATCGCGGCGATCGAGCCGGCAGGGGCGTCAGTCGCAGGGGACGGGCCGGTTTCGAGCCTCGACGGCGGCATCGCCCTGCCGCGCCTCGTCGACTGCCACACCCATCTCGACAAGGGCCATATCTGGCCGCGCAGCCCCAATCCGGACGGCACCTTTCCGGGGGCGCTCGCGACCGTCGGTGCCGATCGCGAGGCGAACTGGTCGGCGCGGGACGTGCGGGCGCGGATGGATTTCGCGCTGCGCTGCGCCTTCGCGCATGGCACGGCAGCGATGCGGACGCATCTCGATTCCCTTGGCAAGCAGATCGGTATTTCCTGGCCGGTCCATGCGGAGCTGCGGGCGGAATGGGCCGGACGCATCGCCCTGCAGGCCTCGCCGCTCTTCGGCGCCGAGGAGGCGCTCGATCCGGTCCATATGGCGGCGGTGGTCGCCGCGGTGAAGGCGCATGGCGACGGCCTGCTCGGCTGCGTCACCTATATGATCCCGGAGCTCGACCGGGCGCTCGACATCCTGTTCCGGGCGGCGATGGAGAACGGTTTCGACCTCGATTTCCATGTCGACGAGAGCAACGATCCGGCGGCGCGCTCGCTGGAGCGCATCGCCGACGCGGCTTTGCGCCATCGCTTCGAGGGCAGGATCTTGTGCGGGCACTGCTGCTCGCTCTCGCTCCAGGCGCCCGAGGACGCGGCGCGGATCATCGCCAAGGTTCGCGAGGCCGGCATCGCCGTGGTCTCGCTGCCGCTCTGCAATCTGTATCTGCAGGACCGGCAGCCGGGCCGCACGCCGCGCTGGCGCGGCGTCACCGCCCTCCACGAGCTGAAGGCGGCCGGCGTGCCGGTGATGATCGCCTCCGACAATACGCGCGACCCGTTCTACGCCTATGGCGATCTCGATCTCGTCGAGGTGCTGCGGGAGGGAACGCGCATCCTCCAGCTCGACCATTCCGGGCCGAACTGGGCCAGGGCGGTGGCGCGGACGCCGGCGGAGGCGATGGGCGTGAAGGCCGGCGTCGTCGCTGTCGGCGCGCCGGCCGATCTCGTCCTGACGCGGGCGCGCGACTGGACCGAATTCTTCTCCCGGCCGCAGGCCGACCGCAGCGTGCTGGTTGCCGGCCAAGCGATCGACCGGACCTTGCCGGACTACCGCGAACTCGACCATCTGATGGGCCAGGTATCATGACGACCCGCTACGACATCGCCACGCTGAAAACGCGCCTCGACGGCATCCGCACCGAGGAGAACCCCGCGCTGGTCAAGCAGAAGAGCCGCGACTTCTTCTGGTATTCGCCGATCCTGAAGCGCCAGCTCGACCATGTCGTCGCCGACATCGTGGTCTCGCCGGTGAGCGAGGCGGAAGTCGTGCAGGTGCTCGCCGCCTGCCACGAACTCGGCATCCCCGTGACGCCGCGCGGCACCGGCACCGGCAATTACGGCCAGGCGATGCCGCTTTCGGGCGGCGTGCTGCTCGACCTCTCCGGCTTCAACAAGGTCAGGGAGATCGCCGCCGGCCGCTATGTCGCCGAGCCCGGCGCGATCATGGCCCGGATCGACGACGAGACGCGGGCGCATTCGCGCCAGGAACTGCGGCTCCACCCCTCGACCTACCAGACGGCCTCGATCGGCGGCTTCATCGCCGGGGGCTCGGGCGGGGTCGGCTCGATCAAATGGGGCGGCCTGCGCGACTGGGGCAACATCATCCGGCTCAAGGTCGCGACGATGGAGAGAAGCCCGCGCATCCTCGAATTTTCCGGCGAGGACCTGCACAAGGTCGCGCATGCCTATGGCACCAACGGCATCATCACCGAGGTCGAGATGCCGCTCGGGCCCGCTTACAATTGGGTCGATGTCATCCTCGGCTTCGAGAGCCTGCGCGCCGCGACCGAATTCGCCAATGCGGTGGGCGAGCAGGACGGGCTGGCGCTGAAGAACCTCTGCGTCGTCGCGGCGCCGGCACCGCACGACTATTTCCTGCGCCATCGCAAGTTCCTGCCGCGCGACAGCCATCTCGTCATCGTCATGGCCGCCGATTTCGCCGTCGATGCGCTCTGCGCCTATGCGCGCCGCTTCAAGGGCGCGGAACTCCTGTTGCGTACCGACAGGCTCGCGCCGGCGGACGCCAAGGGCCTGCCGCCGGCTTACGAGCTCGGCTGGAACCACACCACGCTCAGGGCGCTGCGCGTCGACCCCGCGATCACCTATCTGCAGGTGCTCTATCCCTATCCCAACCAGGTCGAGCTGGTCGACAGGATCCATGCCCGCTTCGGCGACGAGGTCACGGCGCATCTCGAATTCGTGCGCTTCGACGGCAAGATCACTTGCTTCGGCCTGCCGCTGATCCGCTTCACCTCCGAGGAGCGGCTGGAGGAGATCATCGCCATCCATGAGGAGATGGGCGCGCCGATCTTCAATCCGCATCGCTACACGCTGGAGGAGGGGGGCATGAAGCAGACCGACGAGACGCAGCTCGCCTTCAAGCGCGAGGCCGACCCGCAGGGCCTGCTCAACCCCGGCAAGATGATCGCCTGGGAAGACCCGTCCTACGACTACCGCTCGGGCAAGACCTTCCTGTTCCGCAGCCTGGCCGAAGCCGGGGTCGGCTAAGGATGCGCGTCCTCGTCCTCTACGCCCATCCCGTGCCGGAAAGCTTCGGCGCCGCCCTCCACGAGACGGTCGTCGCCAGCCTGAGGGCGGCGGGGCACGAGGTCGACGATTGCGATCTCTATGCGGAGGGGTTCGATCCGGTGCTGAGCCGGGAGGAGCGGCGCGGCTACCATGACACGGCGAGCAACACGGCGCCGGTTGCCGCCTATGTCGGGCGGGTGAAGCGGGCCGAGGCGCTGGTGCTGTGCTTCCCGGTCTGGAATTTCGGTTATCCGGCCATCCTCAAGGGCTTCTTCGACCGGGTCTTCCTGCCGGGCGTCTCCTTCGAGCTGGCGCAGGGCAAGGTGACGCCGGCCCTCGGCCATATCCGCAAGCTCGCCGCGGTGACCACCTATGGCGCCTCGCGCTGGACCGCCTTCCTGATGGGGGACCCGCCGCGGCGGCTGGTCTGCCGGGCGCTGCGGGCGGTCTGCCGGCCGATGGCGCGCACGCTCTATCTGGCGCATTACGACATGAACCGCGCGACGCCCGAAAGCCGCGCCGCCTTCCTGCAAAAAGTCGCGGCCAGGCTCGCAGTCTTTTAAGACCGACATCGGACTGTCATCTGTCTGTCATCTTCGCAGGCGAATACGCAGCCGGCGAAGCGTCTTCCTTATCCGCGCAAGGATTCGTCCGAAGGATGGCCCGATGAGCAAGGCTCTCGAGAAAAGTGTCGGTCGCGCCCTGCTCGTCACGGCAAGGCTGCATCGCTCGCGGATGGGTGAAAGGCTGAACGGGCTCGGCCTGTTCCCCGGCCAGGAGCAGGCGCTGAAGGCGCTGCAGCCGGCGCCGATGACGATGGGCGAGCTCGCCTCGCTGCTCCGGGTCAAGCCGCCGACCGTCTCCAAGACCATCGGGCGCCTGTCCCTGCAGGGGCTGGTGACGCGCGAGGGCGGCAATCGCGACGGGCGGCTGGTCCAGGTCGCGCTGACCGAGGCGGGGCAGAAGACGGCGGCCGAGCTCGACGCGGTCTGGAACGATGTCGAGGAGGAATTGCTCGACAGGCTCGACAGCAAGGAGCGCAAGCAGCTCCGCAAGCTGCTGCGCAAGGCGGCCAAGGGCCTCTCCAGGGCCGGGGCCGAGCAGGACGACCCCGAGATCGACGGCGAAGAGGCCGATAGCGACGCCTGATTTCCGCATGGAGCGCATGCGCTGCGGTGCTGGCGAGGCGCTTCAAATCGTTTAAGCCTGACGGTCACATTCGCTCGAAGCATAGCGAGGCGGGCTTGCCTGCGCCTTCTCCTTCCGCCGACGAGGCGCGCCGCGCGCGCCTGACGGCCATCGGCCTGATGTGCGCAGCGGTGCTGTGCTTCGCGCTGCTCGACACCAATGCGAAATGGCTCGGCGTCCACGGCATGGACCCGCTGCTGGTGACCTTCGCGCGCTACGGCGTCAGCGTCGTGCTGGTCTCCTTCCTGATCAATCCCTGGAGCCATCCCGGCGTGCTGCGGACGAAGCGGCCCTGGCTGCAGCTCTTCCGCTCGCTGATGCTGCTCGGCTCGACGGTCCTGAACTTCATCGCGCTGCGCTATCTGCAGCTCGCCGAGACGATCTCGATCATGTTCGCCGGGCCTTTCCTGGTGGCATTGGCCTCGGGGCCGCTGCTCGGCGAATGGCCGGGGCCGCGCCGGCTGGTCGCCATCGGCATCGGCTTCCTCGGCGTGCTGGTGGTGACGCGCCCCGGCAGCGGCGGCATGCATCCGGCCGCGCTGCTCTCGGTCGCCGGCTGCTTCTGCTATGCCTTCTACGTGCTCTCGACGCGGATGCTCGCGGCATTCGATTCCTCCGAGACGACGATGGTCTATTCCGGGCTCGCCGGCACGGTCATATTGTTGCCGGTGCTGCCTTTCGTCTGGACGACGCCGCAGGAGCCGCTGAGCTGGCTGCCGCTGTTCGCGATCGGCTTCTTCGGCGCGGTGGGGCACTGGATGCTGATCGTGGCGCACCGGCTGGCGCCGGCCACGGTGCTGGCGCCGTTCATCTATTCGCAGCTCGCCTGGATGGTGCTGATGGGCTGGCTCGTCTTCGGACAATGGCCCGACCGCTGGACCTTCATCGGCGGCGGCATCGTCATCGCCTCGGGGCTCTACCTGCTCTATCGCGAGCGGGTGCGGCATGTTCCCGAGGAGGCGAGCTCGGCGCGGCTGGATTGAGAGGGGCAACAGTCGGCAGTAGGGGCACGACTGCCGACTGCCTCTCGCCGAGCGCCGTTTCTCAGACCGTGACCTGGGTGCCGACCTCGACGACGCGGCCGGTCGGGATCTGGAAGAAGCTCGTCGCGTCGGTCGCGCTCTTGGTCAGGCTGATGAACAGGTTGTCCTGCCAGATCGGCATGCCCGATTGCGGCGAGGGCTTGATCGAGCGGCGCGACAGGAAGAACGAGGTCGACATGATGTCGAACTTGAAGCCCTGCTTGCGCAGCATGGCCAGCCCCTTGGGCACGTTCGGGCTCTCCATGTAGCCATAGACCATGTCGACGCGCCAGAAATCGTCGGTGATCCGGGCGAGGCGCACGCGCTCCTCCTCGGCGACGCGGGGCGTGTCGGCCGAGCGCACGGTCAGGATCACGTTGCGCTCGTGCAGCACCTTGTTGTGCTTGAGGTTGTGCAGCAGCGAGGCCGGCGCCGTCTCCGGGTCGCTGGTCAGGAAGACGGCCATGCCCTTGACCCGCGCCGGCGGGCTCTTCGACAGCATGGCGACCAGCTCCAGCAGCGGCACGTCGGTCTTGCGGGTCTTGTCGAACAGGATCTTGGTGCCGCGCATCCAGGTCCACATCACCAGCGTCAGCCCCATGGCGAGCAGCACCGGCACATAGCCGCCATGGAACAGCTTCAGCATGTTGGCCGAGAAGAACGACACGTCGACCAGGAAGAAGGGCAGGATGATCGCGGCAGTGGCCGGCAGGCTCCAGCCCCAGTGGCGGCGGATCACGATCGAGGCCAGCAGCGAGGACACCACCATCGTGCCGAAGACCGAGATGCCGTAGGCATGCGACAGGCTCGACGACGAGCGGAAGGACCAGACCAGGATCAGCACGACGACGAGCAGCAGCAGGTTGACGCGCGGCACGTAGATCTGGCCGGAGGTCTGCTCGGAGGTGTGGCGGATCTCCATGCGCGGCAGCAGGCCGAGCTGGATCGCCTGCCGGGTCAGCGAGAAGGCGCCGGTGATCACCGACTGGCTGGCGATGATGGTCGCGACCGTCGCCAGCACCACGAAGGGCAGCAGGAAGCCCTGCGGCGCGAGGCGGTAGAACGGGTTGTCGATCGCGCTCGGGTCGGAGAGGATCAGCGCGCCCTGGCCGAGATAGTTGAGCCAGAGCGCCGGGAAGACGACGTAGAGCCAGGCGCCGCGGATCGGGCCGCGGCCGAAATGGCCCATATCCGCATAGAGCGCCTCCGCCCCCGTCACGGCCAGGCAGACCGAGCCGAGCACGGCGAGCGACACCCCGGCATGGTCGCGGAAGAAGGACAGGGCGTACCAGGGGTTGATCGAGCGGAAGATCGTGGGGTCGTCGGCGATGTGGTAGATGCCGAGGCAGCCCAGCGTCACGAACCAGAGCAGCATGATCGGCCCGAAGAAGGTCGCGACGCGGTGCGTGCCGTGGCTCTGCATGACGAAGAGGCCGATCAGGATCGCCGAGGCGAGCCAGAGGATGTAGTCGTCGAGCACGGGCGTGACGAGCTTGACGCCTTCGATCGCCGACAGCACCGAGATCGCCGGGGTGATGACGGTGTCGCCGTAGAACAGCCCGGCGCCGACCATGCCGAGCAGCAGCGCGGTGCGGCTCTTGTTGCGGCCGAGCGCGCGCTGGGCGAGGGCGACGAGGGTGAGGATGCCGCCTTCGCCGTTATTGTCGGCCCGCATCAGCAGCACGACATATTTCAGCGTCACGACGACGACGAGCGACCAGAGAATCAGCGAGAGCACGCCGATCACCACCGTCGGCGGGACCACCGCGTTCTCGACGCCGCCGGTCGCGGCGAGGATGGTCTCGCGCAGCGCGTAGAGCGGGCTCGTGCCGATGTCGCCATAGACGACGCCGAGCGCGCCGAGCGCCAGCGCCGCGAAACCCTGCTTGCCGGGGCCGTGATGGCCGCCGGCAGCGCCGTGGCCGTCATCGAGTCCGAAGCGGGAATCTTCCGGCCGGACGGTCGAAAGGCCCGGTTGTTCATGCCCCATGGGGGATCTCCGCGCGTGCTGCGGTGCAGCGGAAGGCCGGGGCCTCTAGCATAATGCGGACGGCAGGCAAAGAGCGCGGGTCAGCCGGCGGCGGCGATACCGACGCCGAAGCGCCGGGCGACGTAATCCGCGACCATGGCCTTGAACTCCTCCGCGATTCCGGCGCCCCGCAGGGTCGCGACCTTCCGGCCGTCGACGAAGACGGGCGCGCTCGGCACCTCGCCCGTGCCCGGCAGCGAGATGCCGATATCGGCGTGCTTCGACTCGCCCGGCCCGTTGACGATGCAGCCCATCACCGCGACGTTGAGGTTCTCGACGCCGGGATACCGGGTCTTCCATTCCGGCATCGAGGTCGAGATCCAGTCCTGGATGTCGCGGGCGAGCTCCTGGAACACCGTCGAGGTGGTGCGCCCGCAGCCGGGACAGGCCGCGACCAGCGGCACGAAGGCGCGGAAGCCCATGGTCTGGAGCAGCTCCTGCGCCGTCCTGACCTCGAGCGTGCGGTCGCCGCCGGGCTCGGGCGTCAGCGAATAGCGGATCGTGTCGCCGATGCCCTCCTGCAGCAGGATGCCGAGCGCGGCGGAGGAGGCGACGATGCCCTTCGAGCCCATGCCGGCCTCGGTCAGGCCGAGATGGATGGCGTAGTTGGCCCGGCTCGCCAGCATGCGGTAGACCGTGATCAGGTCCTGCACGCCGGAGACCTTGGCCGAGAGGATGATGTATTCGCGGCCGAGGCCGAGCTCCTCGGCACGCTCGGCCGAGAGCAGGGCCGACTGGACCATGGCCTCGCGCATGATGGCGCGGGCGTCGAGCGGACGGGGGCTGCGGGCGTTCTCGTCCATCAGCGCCGTGAGCAGCTCCTGGTCGAGCGAACCCCAGTTGGCGCCGATGCGCACCGGCTTGCCGTAGCGGATCGCCAGCTCGACGATCTGCGAGAACTGCTTGTCCTTCTTGTCCTTGAAGCCGACATTGCCCGGGTTGATCCGGTATTTCGCCAGGGCCTCGGCGCAGGCGGGATGGTCGGCGAGCAGCTTGTGGCCGATATAGTGGAAGTCCCCGACCAGCGGCACGTCGATGCCGACGCGGTCGAGCCGCTCGCGGATCCTCGGCACGGCGGCGGCGGCCTCGTCGCGGTCGACGGTGATGCGGACGAGCTCCGAGCCCTGGCGGGCGAGGGCCGCGACCTGCGCCACCGTCGCGCCGATATCGGCGGTGTCGGTGTTGGTCATCGACTGCACGACGATCGGCGCGCCGCCGCCGACCGTGACATGGCCGACCTTGACCGGGACGGTGACCTGGCGGCCCAGGGGGCCGGCGCGCTCCGGCGTCAGGTAGGAGAAGGCACGCTCGTTCATGCGGGCTGCTCTATCACGAACCGGCGCTCCGGCAATGCTCGCAGCGGCCGACGATCTCGACCATCTGGTGCGAGGGCGAGAATTGCCGGGTTTCGGCGATCGCCGCCACCGCTTTCTTCATCGCGGGGGAGGAATCCTCGTCGACGCCGCCGCAGACCTCGCAGATCAGGAAGGCGACGACCTCGTGCGCGCCATGGCCGTGCAGGCAGGCGATATAGGCGTTCTTCGAGGAGAGCCGGTGGACGAAGCCCTGCTCCACCAGGAAGTCGAGCGCCCGGTAGATCGAGATCGGCGCGAGGCGGCGCCCGCCTTCCGGCGAGATCCGGTCGGCGAGGTCGTAGGCGCCGACCGGGCGGTGGTCGGCGTGGAGCGCCTCCAGCGCCTTGCGCCGGATCGGGGTGAGGCGCAGGCCGCGCTCGCGGCAGATCCGTTCGGCGCGCGACAGCGCTTCCGCCGCATGCGCGCGATGGTCCGCGGCATGGCGGCAGCCGCCTTCGCCATGGGCGTGCGACGCATGGTCATGGTCGCCGTGATGATGCGGGTTCGGCTGCATTGTCGTCATGTTGCGTTGCAAAGACTCATCGGGCAACCTGCGGCGATATCCTGTCGGTGCATTGCCTCGTTCGGCCCGAACCTAAGCATTTTCTCCCCGATTGTCAGGAGCCTTGACGCTCATGTTCCTCAAAGACCGTACCGCCGCCATTACCGGCTCCACCTCCGGCATCGGCCTCGCCTATGCCCGCGCGCTCGCCGCCGAGGGCGCCAACCTCGTCATCAACGGCATCCTGCCGCCGGCCGACGCCGAGAAGCTGCGCAGCGAGCTGGAGCAGGAATTCGGCGTCAAGGCGGTGTTCTCCCCGGCCGACATGACCAAGCCGGCGGAGATCGCCGCGTTCATCGCCGCCGGCGAGAAGGCCTTCGGCGCCATCGACATCCTGATCAACAATGCCGGCATCCAGTATGTCGCGCCGGTCGACGAGTTCCCGCCCGAGAAATGGGAGCAGATCATCGCGATCAACCTGTCCTCGGCCTTCTACACGATCCGCGCGGCGTTGCCGAAGATGAAGGAGAAGGGCTGGGGCCGCATCATCAACACGGCCTCGGCGCATGCGCTCGTCGCCTCGCCGTTCAAATCGGCCTATGTCGCCGCCAAGCACGGCATCGCCGGCCTGACCAAGACGGTGGCGCTCGAGGTCGCGACCAAGGGCATCACCGTCAACGCCATCGCGCCGGGCTATGTCTGGACCCCGCTGGTCGAGAAGCAGATTCCCGACACGATGAAGGTCCGCGGCCTGACCAAAGAGCAGGTCATCAGCGACGTCATGCTGGCCGGGCAGCCGACCAAGGAATTCGTCACCGTCGAGCAGGTCGCGGCGCTCGCCGTCTTCCTCTGCACCGACGGAGCGAAGTCGATCACCGGCGCGACCCTGCCGATCGACGGTGGCTGGACCGCCGAGTGAGCGGGCGCCAGAGCCACCGCCCCGAGCCGGCCAAGGGGCTGGCGGGACCGAAGGCGGAGAAGACGATCTCGCTCGCCCTGCAGGGGGGAGGCGCGCATGGCGCCTTCACCTGGGGCGTGCTCGACGTCATCCTCGAGGACGGGCGCCTCGGCATCGAGGCGCTGACCGGCACCAGCGCCGGCGCGATGAACGCCGTCGTGCTGGCCGAGGGCTGGATCGACGGCGGCGCCGACGGGGCGCGGGCCAAGCTCGAGGCGTTCTGGCGGGCGATCAGCGTCGACGGCAAATATGGCGGCTCGGAGCGCTCGCTCATCGACACCATGCTCGGCGCCTGGGGCAACAACGGCACGCCGCCGGGCATGGTCTTCTTCGAGATGTTCTCGAAGGTGGCGAGCCCCTACGACGTCAACCCGCTCAACATCAACCCGCTGCGCGGCGTGGTCGCCGACCTGATCGATTTCGAGAAGGTGAGGGCGCATGACGCGGTCAAGCTGTTCATCGCCGCCACCAATGTCCGCACCGGCAAGATCGCCGTGTTCGAGCGCAAGGAGCTGACCGCCGAGCATGTCATGGCCTCGGCCTGCCTGCCGATGGTGTTCCAGGCGGTCGAGATCGACGGCGAGGCCTATTGGGACGGCGGCTATATGGGCAACCCCGCCCTGTTCCCGCTGTTCTACGAGGCGCATTGCGACGACATCCTGCTGGTGCAGATCAATCCGCTCCAGCGGCGGGAGCTGCCGACCAGGGCGCGCGAGATCCAGGACCGGCTGAACGAGATCACCTTCAACGCCTCGCTGCTGCGCGAGCTGCGCGCGATCGACTTCGTCAACCGCCTGGTCGATGCCGGCAAGCTGCCGCGCGAGGAATACAAGCGCGTGCTGATGCACCGCATCGACGGCGGCCCGCCGCTGGCGGAGCTGACCTCCTCCTCGCGCATGAACGCGGAATGGGATTTCCTGCTGCGCCTGCGCGACATGGGGCGGGCTGCGGCGAAGCGCTGGCTGAAGCGCAACTACGCCGCGATCGGCTCGGCCGGCACGCTCGACCTCAAGGAAGCGATTTCTTGAAGGGCCTTCCGGCCGGGCGCTCGGTCGGAACCGGACGCCGACGCAGCCCCTTGACGGGGAGCAAGGTGAAGGCCGCCGGCACCGTGGCGGCGGCAGCGCATTCTTCGCGTTTCGGCGGCGCAGATGTTCCAGCGCCGCCGCTTGCGCCGGGCCGGTCCGCGATGGCATGCAACATGGTCCCAGGCTCCCCTTTCAGAGAGACGGTCTTCCCATGCAGAAACTGGTCATCACCGCCGGCCCTTACAGCTTCGAGGGGAAGTTCGAGCTCGAGGCTGCGCCCAGGACCTGCGCCGCCTTTCTGCGGCACCTGCCCTTCGTCAGCAAGATCGTGCATGTCCGCTGGAGCGGCGAGGGCGTCTGGATGCCGCTGGGCGATCTCGATTTCGGCGTCGGCTACGAGAACAACACCGCCTATCCCGCGCCGGGCCACATCATCCTCTATCCGGGCGGCGTCAGCGAGACCGAGATCCTGCTCGCCTATGGCGGCGTGCAATTCGCCAGCAAGGCCGGGGTGCTCTCCGGCAACCACTTCATCACCCTGACCTCGGGGCTGGAGAACCTCTACACGCTCGGCCGCAAGACCCTCTGGGAAGGGGCGCAGGACATCCGCTTCGAGCTGGTCGGCTGAGACCGGGCGGGGCGATTCCGCGCTGACGATATCGCGGCGCGGGGGCTGCACCCGCGCCGGCGTGCCCGACCATGCGCCGGCTTCAGGCTTTCGGCTTTTCGAGCAGGATCCGGCCCTGCTTCTCGACGCCGAGCTTCAGCTTCTCGGCGAAGATCGCGAGCATCCAGGGCAGCGTCACTTCGACGCGCACCAGCGCCTCCTCGATATCGAGCCGGCCATGCACGGTGTGGCCCAGCGCGGCGACGCCGAAATGCAGGCTGTCGCCCTCCCAGCGCTCCTCGACGAGCTGCATGCGCACCAGGCCGAGCCGGTCGCGGATGCTGTCGACACCGCCGCGCAGGCGATTCAGCGCGGCCTCGCGGCCGAGGTCGTGGGAGACGGTGATCGAGACGGGCTTGGCCATGGCGTTCCGCAGGATGGGGCTTCGGGATGCCTGCCACATGGCAACGGCGCCGGAGAATTTCCAGCGCCGTTGCGGGGATGCTGCTGCGATGGCGGGCGGCGAGCCGCGTTTCACGCGCCGCACCGCACCGGCCGGGCGGATCAGCTCCGCTCGCTCAGCCGCCTCTGGCCGGTTTCGGTGACGCGCCAGATCGCACCATCGGATTCGACCAGGCCGCGATCCTTCAGGGCATGAAGCATCGTCTCGTCGAAGATGAAATGCCGGGTCTCTTCCTCGATGCTCTCGAGCGCGATCCATTCGGGATCGGAGAGGACGGAGGGATGCGCGATCTGGAGGTGCTGAACATGCATAAGCGTCTCCTTCTCGTTTGATGCCCCTGTTGTCCGTTGACCTCGCATCCAATCTTGACGGGGTGATGGCCGAAACGTCCTGCTTCGATGACGCCGTGCTTTTCCTGGCACCGGGGGGAACCCACCCGCGCCTGCCGGGTTCAGTGGCCATGACCCTGTTCAGAAACGGAGCATCCGCGATGGCCAACACCAACAGCTTTCCCCCCGACGTGCCGCGGGACTTCGACGAGGCGCGCGAGGAAGCCGGCGCGACGGTGCGCAGCTTGCGGGACAAGGCCGGCGAGATCGCCGACAAGGCCGGCGAGGCGGTGAAGGAGCGCTATGCCCGCGCCAAGGACGCGGTGAGCGAGGCCGTCGGCGACGCCGACCCGCTGGAGACGGCGCGCCAGGGCGGGCAGGCGGTCGTGAACGCCGTCGAGCGGCATCCGCTGGCGACCCTCGGGCTCGGGGCGCTCAGCGTCGGGCTGATCGCCTGGGCGGCGCTGCGCAGCAACGCGCCGGCCTCGCGCTGGGAGCGCTACCAGCCGGATTACGGCCGCTGGCGCGGCTGGCTGCAGGATTACGGCTCGAGCGCCGCCGATGCCGGCGACCGCGCGCTCCAGGCCGGCAGCAAATGGCTGCGCAGCCATCGCGGCGAAGCCGAGGATTACGCCGAGCGGGCCGGCGACTATGCGGCGCGGGCGCGCGAATACGCCGATCGCGGCGGGCGCATGCTGGTGAAGCGGGCGGAGCGCGAGCCGGTCGCGGCGCTGATCGGCGTCGGCATCGCGGTCTATCTTCTCGGCTCGCTGCTGACCTCCGGCCGCGCCGAGGCCGAGCCGGCGGCGCCGCGGCGCCGGACGGCCAAGCGCTGAGCCATCTGCGGCGGCCATTCGCCGCCTGCAAAAAGCGCCTGCAAAAAGAAAGCCCTGCGGCGAGCCGCAGGGCTTTTTTCGTCCGGTTCGGAGGCCTGCCCCGGAGGGCAGGCCGATCCGATCACCACCAGTAGCGGCGCGGACCCCAGTAACCGCGATAGTAGTGACGATCGGCGCTGGCGGCGATGGCGCCACCGACCACGCCGGCGGCGACGCCGGCCGCGACGGCCGAGCCCGCCTCGTTCGACGCGCGGCGGTTCTCGACATAGTTCGCCGAGCGGCACTGCTGATAGGCGCGGGTGCCGGGGCGGAAGCCCTGGGCCTCGCAGGTCACTTCGGCGTCGGCCATCGATTCCTGCGCGGTCTGGCAACCGGCGAGAAGAGCGGCCATGGCCCCTACGATCAGAATGCTACGCATATTGGTTCCTTTGCAGCCTCCCATTGGCCTGCCCGGACTTAAAAGCAGCCGTGTGGGCAGGTCAAGAATGAGCGTGGCGGTTGAGTTAAGTTCACACGGCTGTTTTTCGGCAATTGTTGCGGATCGCCGGCGCGACGGGACGGGGCCGGGCCGCTCCGGCCCGGATGTCGCGGCCGGAGCGATGCCGGAGCTTCGCCCGCGGCGCCGGGCCGGCATTTGTGTGCGGGCTTGCATTTGTGCGAAAGCGGCGGAACATGTGTTCGATGCCCCCCAGAGAGACCTTCCGGTGAAGATCAAGCCGCGTTTCCCGATTCTTCTTCCCGCGCTCCTGCTCGGCGCCTGCGCCTACCAGACCTCGCGCAGCAGCATCGTCGTGGTGACCAATACGCAGGGCGTCGTCGAGAACTGCCAGAAGCTGGGCGAGATCGACGGCGCTTCCGGCTATGGCGCGATCCTGCCCCTCGACAAGAATCGCGAGATGACGCTGACGCGGCTCAAAATCCGCGGCGCCGAGATGGGCGGCACCCATGTCTTCTCGGACATCGCCGACATCAAATGGGCCGGCGGCAAGACCACCGGCACCGTCTACAAGTGCAATCCGGGCTAGCGTATCGGACTGAATATCGTGTTCAGTCCGATACGCTAGCTCTTTGATTTTGCATCGGCTTTTCCCGAAAACCGCGTTCCGCTTTTCGGGCCGATGCTCTCGATCGCCGGGCACGCTGCGGGCTCCCTCCCATGCGCGCCCTCCCGGGCCGCGCATGGGTGATGGAACCGGCAAGTCGCCATCGGCGCGTCCTGCGTTCGAAGGAGTTGTCCGCTCCGCTCAGCCCTTCAGCAGCCATTCGTGCTCGGCGGCGTTGTGGAATTTCCAGATCCGCTTCGGGCCGGCCATGACGTTGAGATAATACAGGTCGTAGCCATGGCAGGTGGCGCAGGGATGGTAGCCCTTCGGCACCAGCACGACGTCGCCATCCTCGATCGCCATCGCCTCGTCGAGGCTGCGGTCGTCAGTATAGACCCGCTGGAAGCCGAAGCCCTGCGGCGGGTTCAGGCGGTGGTAATAGGTCTCCTCCAGTTGGGATTCGCGCGGCAGGTCGTCCCGGTCGTGCTTGTGCGGCGGATAGCTGGAGGTGTTGCCGGCGGGGGTGACGACCTCGACCACGAGCAGCGAATCGGCCGGCTCGGTCTCGGGCAGGATATTGGTGACGTGGCGGGTGTTGGCGCCCTTGCCGCGCACCTCCTGGCCGAGATCGTCGGGGCCGATGACGCGGACCGGCAGCCCGCCGCCGAGCCCCGGCGCGGTGCAGACCGCGAGCTCGAGATCGGTGGCGGCGGCGACGGACCAGTCCGTGCCCTGCGGGACATAGACCGACCAGGGCTTGCCGTCGAAGGGGCTCATGCGCCCGCCGAGCTCGCCGAGCTCCGTGCCGCCGGCCGCGACCCTGCCCTTGCCGGTGACGAAGACGAGGCAGGCCTCGCGGCCGCCCGTCGCCGCCGAGACCGTCTCGCCCGGCTTCAGGCGGTGCAGGTCGAAGCCGACATAGGTCCAGCCGGCGCTTTCGGGGGTGACATGGGTGACGCGGCCATGCGTGCCGGTGGGTCTGACCTTGAGGTGGGACATCGGCTGTTTCCTATGCGTTGGGCAGGTCATGCGCGGGCCGGCCCGAGCATCTCCCGCCGAAGGGGTGTTGCGCCTTTCCTGGCCGCGATTCCCGGGCCTGCGCCCGGCTTCGCCCGAGAAAAGCGGCGTGGGTCGTTCAGGCCAATCCCGCTTCCTTGACGAAGCGGCTGAGATTGGCATGGCCGAGCCTGGCATAGGCCGCCGGTTCCGCCTTCTTCGGATCCTGCTCGGCCTCGACCACGATCCAGCCGGAATAGCCCTGCAATTCCTTCAGCACGCGGACATAGTCGATCAGCCCGTCGCCGGGCACGGTGTAGACGCCGGCGAGGACGGATTCGAGGAAGGACCAGTCCTCGCGGTTGGAGCGCCACATCACCGCCTCGCGGATGTCCTTGCAATGGATGTGATGGATGCGCGCCTTCCAGTGGCGGGCGATGCGGGCGGGGTCGCCGCCGCCCCAGGTGGCGTGGCCGGTGTCGAGCAGCAGGCCGACGGCCGCGCCGGTGACGCCCATGAAGCGGTCGATCTCGGCCTCGGTCTGCACCACCGTGCCCATATGGTGGTGATAGACGAGCTGCAGGCCGTGTTCGGCCTGCACCGCCTCGGCGAAACTGGTGTAGCGCGAGCCGAAATCGTCCCATTGCGCCTTGGGCAGGACGGGCCGCGCCGAGAGCGGCTTCGTGATGTCTGAATGGATCGCGTTCGAGGTCTCGGCCGCGATCAGCACCGTGCAGCCCATCTCGCGCAGCAGCGTCGCATGGGCCTTCACGGCCGCCATCTCGGCGGCGACGTCGCGGACCAGCAGTTCCGTCGAGTACCAGCCCGAGACCAGGGCGTGGCCATGGGCGTCGAGGATCGGCTTCAGCCGCGCCGCCTCGCGCGGGAACTTGTTGCCGAGCTCCATGCCGGTGAAGCCGGCTTCGCGGGCCTCCTTCAGGCAGGTCTCGAGCGGGATGTCGCCGCCGATCTCCAGCATGTCGTCATTCGACCAGCCGATGGGGTTTGCGCCGATGCGGATCATATGAATCTTTCCTGATGATGGTCTCTGCCGTCATTGCCCGCGTGGCGAAGCCATCCGGGAGGACTTGGCGCTCCGCCGCCCCTGGATGGCTTCGTGGCTGCGCTCCTCGCCATGACGGTCATGCTTCTACTCACCGATGCGCTGCTGCTTGCGGCGTTCGTCGTAATGCGCCCGCGCCGTGCGGACCTCGGCGCGCGCGCTGACCTCCGGCACCGCGACATCCCACCAGGCGCCGCCGGCGCCGGTCGAGGCCAGCGGGTCGGTGTCGATGACGACGACCGTGGTGCGGCTGTTGGCCTTGGCCTGCGCCAGCGCGGTTTCGAGCTCGGCGATGGAGGCTGCCTTGACCGCGATCGCCCCCATGCTGGCGGCATGCCGGACGAAGTCGATCTCCGGCAGCGTCTCGTGCCGCGCGTCCTTGAGCAGGTTGTTGAAGCTCTCGCCCCCGGTCGCGTTCTGGAGGCGGTTGATGCAGCCGAAGCCGCGATTGTCGAGCAGGACGATGGTGAGCTTCAGCCCCAGCATCACCGAGGTCGCGATCTCGGAATTGAGCATGAGATAGGAGCCGTCGCCGACCATGACGACGACCTCCTTGTCAGGCCGCGCCATCTTGGCGCCGAGCCCGCCGGCGATCTCGTAGCCCATGCAGGAATAGCCGTATTCGGCATGGTAGGAGCCGGGCGAACCGGCCCGCCAGAGCTTGTGCAATTCGCCGGGCAGCCCGCCGGCGGCATGGAGCAGGACGACATCCGCGCCGAGGGCCCGTTGGACCGCGCCGATGACCTGCGCGTCCGAGGGCAGGGCGGCGTTGCCGGCGGCGGTCGCCTTGTCTGCCTGCCCGCGCCATTCGGCCTTGCCGGCTTTGGCGTTCGCGGTCCAGCTCTCGGGCGCCTTCCAGCCGCCGATGGCCTGCGCCAGCTCCGTCAGGCCTTCGCGGGCATCCGCGACGAGGGGGAGGGCGCGGTGCTTGCCGGCGTCGAAAGGCTGGACGTTGAGGCCGACGATCGTCTTCTCCTGCGCTCCGAACAGGGCCCAGGAGCCGGTGGTGAAGTCCTGGAGCCGCGTGCCGACCGCGAGGACGAGATCGGCCTCGGCGGCGAGGCGGTTGGCGGCTTCCGTGCCGGTGACGCCGACCGCGGCCATGTTGAGCGCGGCGTCGTCGGGCAGGGCGGACTTGCCGCCTTGCGTCTCGCAGACGGGTACGCCGGTCGCTTGCGAGAAGCGGGCCAGTTCCTCGCTCGCGCCGGAATAGAGCACGCCGCCGCCGGCGACGATCAGCGGCTTTTTCGCGGTTTTCAGCGCCGCGGCCGCGGCTTTCAGCTCGTCGCGGTCGGGGCGGGGCCGGCGCGGCGTCCAGAGGCGCTCGGCGAAGAAGCTCTCCGGGTAGTCATAGGCCTCGGCCTGCACGTCCTGGCAGAGGGCGAGCGTCACCGGCCCGCATTCGGCCGGGTCGGTCAGCACCTGCATGGCGCGGGCCAGCGCGGGAACGATCTGCTCGGGCCGGGTGATGCGGTCGAAATAGCGCGAGACGGGGCGGAAGCAGTCATTGGCCGAGACGGTGCCGTCGCCGAAATCCTCGACCTGCTGGAGGACCGGGTCGGGGATGCGGCCGGCGAAGACGTCGCCCGGCAGCAGCAGCACCGGCAGGCGGTTGACATGGGCGAGCGCGGCGGCGGTGACGAGGTTCGTCGCGCCGGGGCCGATCGAGGTGGTCGCGGCCATGAAGCGGCGGCGCATGTTGGCCTTGGCATAGGCGATGGCGGCGTGCGCCATGGCCTGCTCGTTATGGGCGCGGAAGGTCGGCAGGCGCGCGCGCTCCTGCCAGAGCGCCTCGCCGAGGCCGGCGACGTTGCCATGGCCGAAGATCGCCCAGACGCCGCCGAAGATCGGCAGGCGCTCCCCGTCGATCTCGGTCATCTGCGCGGCGAGGTAGCGCGTCAGCGCCTGCGCCATGGTGAGGCGGATGGTGCGGGTCATGTCGGCTTCCGACTCTTTGCAACAAGTGACGATGTCATCACGGGCGCGTGCACCGAGGCGCTTGTCATTCCGGGTTCGCGCCTGCGGCGCCCCCGGAAAGACAGAGGTGGTTCCCGGCCGAACACTCCTACGCCGCCTTGCGGCCGCGCGTGGCGAGCCAGAGGCCGGTCAGCGCCTCGAAGCGCCCGGCCATGTCGGCGATCGCCGCCTCGTCGTCGAGCTTGCCGGCAAGCCAGCCCTCGGCGGCGTTCATGAAGATGGTGCGGCCGACGGCGAAACCCTTGACGATGGCGGCGCCCGCCGTCGCGGCGAAGCCGGCCTCCAGCTCCTCGGCCGGGGCGTCGAGCCCGAGCAGCAGCACGCCGCGGCACCAGGGATCGTGCCTGGCGATGGTCTTCTCGACCGCCGCCCAGGCGGCGGGAGAGGATTGCGGCTCCAGCTTCCACCAATCGGGCCTGATGCCGAGCGCATAGAGCTCTTCCAGCGCGCGGGCGACCGTGTCGGGGCCGAGCGGGCCGTTCTTGCCGGCGATGATCTCGACCAGCAATTCGCGCCCGACCTTGCGCGCCGCCTCGAACAGGCCGCGCAGCTTCTCCTGCTGCTCGCGCTTCAGCTCGGCGGGGTCGTCGGGGTGGTAGAAGCAGAGCGCCTTGATGCAGTGATCGACCGGCCATTCCGGCAGGAGCGAGCCGATATCCTGGCTGGTCTCGAAGCGCAGGGGCCGCGAGCCCGGCCGCTCGACCGGGCGGCCGAGCCAGGTGAAGGGATGGCGGGCGAATTCGAACATCGCCTCGCGGCCATGCTTCTCGTCGAGCAGCATGCCGTAGCCGGGCCGGCCATCGGCGACGCGGGCGGCGGCCTTGACCGCCAGCACCTTGAAGCCGCGGATGCGGGCCGGGTCGGCGCCGAGCCGCTCGGCCAGCTCTTCGAGCTGGGCGCGGTGATCGCAGGCCAGCGCCATCAGCGAGGGGATGTCGCGCCGGCGCGTCGTGGCCCAGTGGATGTGGTTGATGGCCTCGTCCTTGCGCAGGGCGCGATGCGGGCTGCCATGCGCGAGGAAATACTGCAGCTCCTCGAAGGTCGGGCTTTCGGGCGAGCAGAGCAGGCGCGAGACGGCGAAGGCGCCGCAGGCATTGGCCCAGGTCGCGGCGGTAGCGAGGCTTTCGCCGCCGAGCCAGCCGCGCAGGAAGCCGGACATGAAGGCGTCGCCCGCGCCCAGCACGTTGTAGACCTCGATCGGGAAGCCCTTGCCGACGATGCCGTCCTCCAGATCGTCGGAGATGGCGCCCTCATAGACGATGCAGCCCATCGGGCCGCGCTTGAGCACGATGGTCGCGGGCGTCAGCGCGCGGATCGTCTTCAGGGCCGGCAGCAATTCGCTCTCGCCCGAGGCGATCAGCACCTCCTCCTCCGTGCCGACGATCAGGTCGCAGCCGGGCAGCACCGTCTTCATCCGCTCCGAGACCGCCTGCGAGGCGATGTAGCGGTTGTCGCCGGCGTCGTGACCGGCCAGCCCCCAGAGATTGGGGCGGTAGTCGATGTCGAGCACGACCTTGCCGCCGGCCTGGCGCATCAGCGCCATCGCCTTGCGCTGGGCGGCCTCGGGCCCGGGCCGGGCGAAATGCGTGCCGGTGACCACCAGGGCGCGGGCCCTGGCGAGGAAGGCGGGGTCGATGTCGCCCTCTTCCAGAGCCATGTCGGCGCAGTTCTCGCGGTAGAACAGCAGCGGGAAGGAGGTGTCGCTCTCGACCGAGAGAATGGCGAGCGCGGTCAGCCGTTCGGGATCGGTCTTCAGCCCGTCGAGATTGACGCCCTCGCGGGCGAGCTGCTCGCGCAGGAAGCGGCCGAACTGCTCGTTGCCGACGCGGGTGAGAAGGGCCGAGCGCAGGCCGAGCCGCGCCGTGCCGATGGCGATGTTCGCCGGGCAGCCGCCGACCGATTTGGCGAAGGAGGCGACGTCCTCCAGCCGCGAGCCGATCTGCTGTCCGTAGAGATCGACCGAGGCGCGGCCGATGGTGATGACGTCGAGCGCCTGCGTCGATCCGCTGAGCGGTCCCGTCATATGATCCTCCCGGCTGCGCTGCACGCCAGGCCGGACGGCCTGGTCGCCGGTATGAAATGATAATTCCATTATTTCGTCAACGCGGAATATATATTCCTAATCAGGCCCGCGCTCCGCTTCAGGCGCGGCCGCGGCGCCTGCCCTTGCCCGCGCTTTTGCCGGCGCCGGCGCGGCGGGCCTCGCCGATGCCGACGGCGAGCGCCATCGCCAGCGCCATCGTCGAGGACAGCGTGCGGAAGCCGCCGAAATCGGCCTCCGCCACCTCGAACCACAGCCTGGCGACGTTGGCGAGCGGCGAGAAGGCGCTGTCGGTGATGGCGACGAGCGGCACGCCGCGCTCGGCGAGGCCGCGGGCATCCTCCACCGTCGCCGGCGCATAGGGCGAGAAGCTGACGACCAGCACGGCGTCCTTCGGCGTGGCGAAGGCGATCATCTCCGGGTCGAGCCCCGCCGCCGACTCGACGAGCTGGTAGCGGACGCCGAGCTTGCCCAGCGCATAGGCGAGATAGCTCGCGACCGGATAGGAGCGGCGGCGGGCGACGATATAGAGGGTCTCGGCGCCGGCCAGCAGCGCGATGGCGCGGTCGAGCGTGCCCTCGTCGAGGCTGCGGCTCATCACGTCGAGCGATTTGCGCGAGGCGGTGAGGAAGCCGTCGAGGATGCGGTGGTTGCCGGCGGCGCCCTCATCGGCGCGCAAGGTGTTGAGCCGCTCCTCATAGCTGGAATTGCGCTCGCGCAGCCGCTCGCGGAAGACGACCTGCAGGCTGGTGAAGCCGTCGAAGCCGAGATGCTGGGCGAAGCGGATCAGCGTCGAGGGCTGGACGCCGGCCGAGACCGCGATGCTGGCGGCGGTGCCGAAGGCGATCTCGTCGGGGTTGTCGAGCGCATAGGCGGCGATCTGGGCGATGCGCTTGGGCAGGCTCTCGCGCTGGCCGAGGATCAGCGCGCGCAGGCCGTCGAAGTCGCGCGGCAGGTCCGCTGTCGCCGTCTCGCTCATCCGAACTCCGTTCCCCTTGCGGATTCCCGTCGCCGTTCTTTCTGGCAGCGAAGCCGGAATGGAGCAAGCGTTCCAGCCGGGGAATGAACAGTCGATGCTCGAGGGAGGTTCCAGCGTTCCTCGCGGAAGATCCTCAGGATGAGCCCGAGAAGGACGGGAGATGGTTCCGGGCTCAGCCGAGCGGCGCGGTGGCGCAGCTCTGGCCGCCATCGACCGGCAGGCAGATTCCGGTGATGAACTTCGCCTCGTCGGAGGCGAGGAAGACGGCGGCGTTGGCGATGTCCCAGGCTGTGCCCATCTGGCCGAGCGGCACCAGCGCGTTGCGGGCGGCGACCATCTCCGCGACCGAGGCGTATTGCGTGGAGATCTGCCTGTAGATCAACGGCGTGTCGATCAGCCCCGGCATGATGCAGTTGGCGCGGATGCCGGCCCTCGCATACTGCATCGCCAGCGCGACCGTCGCCTGGTTCACCGCCGCCTTGGTGGCGTAGTAGGCGAAGTAGGGATAGCCGGTCCAGCGGATCGCCGCGAGCGAGGAGATGTTGACGATGGCGCCGCCGCCGCCCTTCAGCATCGCCGGGATCGCCGCCTTGGCGCAGCGATAGACCGAGCCGAGATTGAGCTGGAGCGAGGCCTCGAACTGCTCTTCCGAGAGTTCGACCGGCCCGCCCATATGGGTGACGCCGACATTGTTGTGGAGGATGTCGAGCCGGCCGAAATGCCGTGCCGTCTCGGCGACGCAGGCCTCGACCGAGGCGAGCTCGGTGACGTCGGCGGCGAGCGCCAGCGCCCGGCCGCCTTCGCCGGCGATGATCGCGGCGGTTTCGGCGGCGGCGTCGCGGTTGAGGTCGATGCAGGCGACGCCGGCCCCCTCGCGCGCATAGGCGACAGCGGCGGCCTTGCCGTTGCCCCAGCCCGGTCCGGAGGAGCCCGCGCCGAAGACGATGGCGATCTTGCCCTTCAGCCGGTCGGCCATGGTGGTCGGTCTCTCGATAGAAGACAGATGCGCGAGTCAGCCCGGACGAGCGGCGAAGCCGCGCCGATCCGGGATCCATGCCTGCGCCGTTCCGGCATGGATCCCGGGTCTTCGCTTCGCTGCGCCCGGAATGGCTTGCGTGCGGTGATGGGCGTGGCTCAGCTCAGCGGGCTGCCGACGGCCTTCTCCAGGATGGCCCAGGCCTCGTCGCCATACTTCTTCTTCCACTCGGCGTAGAAGCCGGCCTTGCGCAGCGCGTCGCGGAAGGCCTCGGCCTTGGGCTCGTTGATGGCCATGCCCTTGGAGGCGAGCTCGCCCTGCAGGCCGGCATTGAGCTTGGCGACGTCCTCGCGCTCGAGCAGCGCGGCGGCGTTGATGTTCCTGGCGACGATGGCGCGCAGGTCCTCGGGCAGCTTCTCCCAGGCGCGGCGGTTGGCCAGGAACCAGAAGCCGTCCCACATATGGTTGGTCAGGGAGAGGTATTTCTGCACCTCGAAGAGCTTGGCCGTCGAGATGATGGCGAGCGGGTTCTCCTGGCCGTCGACGATCTTGGTCTGCAGCGCGGTGTAGACCTCGGCGAAGTTGATCGAGGCCGGGGCCGACTGGAAGGCCGTGAACATCGAGGTCCAGAGCGGCGAGACCGGCACGCGGATCTTGAAGCCCTTGAGGTCGTCGGGCGTGTTGATCGGGCCCTTGGACGAGGTGATCTGGCGGAAGCCGTTGTCCCAGATCTTGTCCATGACGACGAGGTTGGCCTTGTTGATCTGGCCGCGGACATAAGTCCCGAGCTCGCCGTCCATCGCCTTCCAGACCGCGTCGTAGTTCGGGAAGGCGAAGCCGATGCCCGAGAGCGAGGCGTTGGCGACCAGGGTCGACAGGATCAGCGGCGAGAGCGTGAAGAACTCGACGCCGCCCGAGCGGACCTGGCTCAGCATGTCGGTGTCGGAGCCGAGCTGGTTGTTCGGGAAGATCTGGATCTCGACGCGGCCCTTGGTCTCTTCCTTGATCTTCGCCGCCGCCTCGTTGGCGCGCTGGTTCATCGGATGCGCGACCGGCAGGTTGTTGGCGTATTTATAGGTGAACTCGGCGCTCTGGGCGTTGGCGCGGCCGATGTGGAAGGTGCCGATGGCGGAGGCGGCGGCGGTCGCCTTGAGCAGGCTGCGGCGTGAGATGGTCATGGGCGTTTTCTCCTTGGGCTCTTGGTTTCTTGTCCGGCGAGGCGGCTACAGCACCCAGGTCGAGAGGCCGGGGACGAGGGCGATGACGACGAGGCCGACCAGCAGCGCGACGAGATAGGGCCAGATCGCGCCCATCGCCTCGTCGGGCGAGACGTTGCCGATCTTGCAGGCGATGTAGAAGCCGATGCCGATCGGCGGCGTCATCAGGCCGATATTCATCGCCGTGACCACGACCATCGAATAATGGATGTCGTTGATGCCGAGATTCTTGGCGATCGGGAACATCAGCGGCGCCATCAGCACGATCGCCGGCAGGCCCTCCAGCACGCAGCCGAGGATCATGAAGACGACGATGGTGACCGCCATGAAGGTGAGCCAGCCGCCGGGCAGATTCGCCATGAAGCTGGCGAGGTCGCGGGCGAAGCCGGTCTGCGTCAGCGCCCAGGCCATGGCCAGCGCCGTGCCGAGGATCATCAGGATCGCGCCCGAGAGCGCGGCCGTCTCGACCAGCATGCGGTAGAATTTCGGCAGGCCGATGCCGCCATAGAGCACGATGCCGATGACCAGCGCGTAGAGCACGGCGATGGTCGAGACCTCGGTGGCGGTGGCGACGCCGCCGCCGACCGCGGCGCGGATGATGAAGGGCAGCACCAGGGCCGGCGCCGCGATCAGCGCGACCTTGCCGATCACCGCCAGCGGCGCGCGGCGCACGCCCTTCATGTCCTCCGCCATCGCCTTCCAGCGGGCGAGGCCGGCGAGCGCGACCAGCAGCACGCCGGCGATGACGAAGCCGGCGTTGAACAGCCCGGCGATCGACACGCCGGCGACCGAGCCGAGCACGATCAGCACGATCGAGGGCGGCACCGTGTCGGCCATGGCCGCGCCGGTGGAGAGCAGCGCGATCAGGTCCTTGGGCTTGTAGCCGCGGCGCTTCATCTCGGGGAACAGGGCCGGCGCCACCGTCGCCATGTCCGAGACCTTCGAGCCGGAGATGCCCGAGACCAGGAAGAGCGAGCCGAGCAGCACATAGGACATGCCGGCGCGGACATGGCCGAGCAGCGAGGCGAGGAAATCGACGATCGCCTTGCCCATGCCGGTGGCGTCGAGCACGCAGCCGAGCAGCACGAAGATCGGCACCGAGAGCAGGATGATGCTCGACATGCCCTCGTCCATGCGCCCGACCACGACCATCATCGGGACATTGGTCGAGAACACCAGGAAGCAGAGCGTGCCGAGCCCGAAGCAGAAGGCGATCGGCACGCCCGCGACGAGGCAGGCGGCGACGACGCCGATCAGGAAGATCAGGATGTTGAAATAGCCGAGCCCCTTCAGCGTCGGCCCGAGCAGCCAGAAGGCGAGGCCGAGCCCGCCCACCAGCAGCCCCGCCCAGGCGAGATCGGCGAGGCGCGCGGTGCCGAACAGATAGCGCAGCGTCAGCAGCAGCATCAGCGCGATGCCGGTCGGAATCGCCGAGACCCGCCAGCTATTGGGAATGTTGAGCGCCGCCGAGGTGACGTAGCTCTCCTCCACCGCATATTCGATCGACGGATCGACCATGGCGGCCAGGAAGGCGGCGACGGCGACGAGCGCAAGCGTCTCGACGAAGCCGCGCAGCCGCGCCGGCATCAGGCCGACGAAGAGCGTCAGGCGCAGATGCTCGTTGCGGTCGATGGCGATGGCCGCCCCCAGCATGGCGAGCCAGATGAAGGAGATCGAGGCGACCTCGTCGACCCAGACGAAGGGCAGCGAGAAGACGTAGCGCGAGGTGACGCCCAGCAGCAGCACGCAGATGATGAAGGCGACCAGCGCCGCCGCGACGATCTCGACCGGGCGCATGATCGCCGAGCCGGGGCGCGCGTCCTCGTTCTCGCTCAGGTTCTCGGGGATCGACAGCGTATCGACGGCGTCGGCCATGCCGCGGTCTCAGCGCCGGATCGGCGGGCGCGTCGCGCCCGCCATGCGGGTTGCCTTGCAGCTCATCGTTTCGTCCTCCCTCCGCGCCGGTCTTGCGATGCAGACGGCGTCGATCGTGGTCCACACTGTGAATGGCTACGCAGCGGAACGTCGGCGAGATTACACGAGGGAGGCCGCATTGCAATCCGCAAAGCGCCAATCTAGGGTTAGTCCATAAGAACAAGGTCCATATCGTGGACTTACGGGAGGATTGCTTGCCGCAAAGTGCCGTGACCGGCGCCGGATTGTCCGGTTCGCAGAGCGTGGACCGCGCGCTCGGCCTGCTTTCGCTGATCGGGCGCGAGCCGGCCGAGGGGCTGCCGCTCGGCGAGATCGTCTCCGGCAGCGGGCTCAACAAGCCGACGGCGCGGCGGCTGCTGCTGGCACTGATGCGGGCCGGGCTGGTCGAGCAGGAGGCGCAGACGCGCCATTATTGCCTGGGCGAGGAGGCCTTCGTGCTCGGCGTGCTGGCGGCGCGGCGCCACAGCCTGCTCGAGCTGGCGATGGACAGCCTGCGCCGGCTTTCCGGCGAGACGCAGGATACGAGCTTCCTTACCGTCCGGCGCGAGAACTACGCGATCTGCCTGCACCGGGAGGAGGGGACCTATCCGGTGCGCACCCATGCGCTGCAGGCCGGGGACCAGCATCCGCTCGGCGTCGGCGCCGGTTCGCTCGCGCTTCTCGCCGCATTGCCGGACGCGGATGTGGACCGCATCGTCGCGGCCAACGAGGCGGCGCTGCTGGCGCGCTATCCCGGTTTCCCGCCCGATGCGGTCCGGGCCGATATCGTGCAGACCCGCGCGCGCGGCTTCTCGCTCAATCCCGGCCGGCTGGTCGCCAGCTCATGGGGCATGGGCCGGGCCTTCCGCTATCCCGACGGCCGCGTCGCCGGCGCGCTGTCGCTCGCCGCGATCGACAGCCGGATGACGCCGGCCCGGCAGGCCGAGCTCGCGACGCTGCTGGCCCGCGAGGGCGCGCGGATGGAAGCGCTGCTGGCGCGGATGTTCCTATCGAAACCGGGCGGGAAGCCCGTGGCGGCGGCCGTGCCGCGCAGGATCGAGACAGGGAGAGCCAAATGAGCTCCGCAACCGCAGCCCCCGCCGGGGGCGTCGTGCCGATGTCGCGCCGGGTGATGAACCTCGCCCATATCGTGACCCAGAACGCCCGGCGCCTGCCGGGCCATGCCGCCTTCATCCAGGGCGATCTGCGGCATGACTGGGCGGCGTTCGACACGCAGGTCTCGGCGCTGGCCGCCGGCCTGAGGGCACGCGGCATCGGCAAGGGCGACCGCGTGCTCGTCCATTCCAAGAACTGCGACACGATGTTCGTCTCGATGTTCGCGACCTTCCGGCTCGGCGCCGTCTGGGTCCCGACGAATTTCCGGCTGATGCCCGACGAGGTCGCCTATCTCGCTTCGGCTTCGGGCGCGAAGGCCTTCCTCTGCCATGGCGACTTCCCCGAGCATGCGGCGGCGGTCGCGGCGGCGAGCCCGGCGCCGGCGTTCATCTGGCGGATCGGCCCGGGCAGCCTCGGCGAGGACGAGGCCGGGGCGGTGATCGCGCGCCATCGCGGCGAAAAGGTCGAGAGCGTCGCGGTCGAGCGCGACGATCCCTGCTGGTTCTTCTTCACCTCGGGCACCACCGGGCGCTCCAAGGCGGCGGTGCTGACCCATGGCCAGATGAGCTTCGTGGTGACGAACCATCTCTGCGACCTCGTGCCGGGCTCGACCGAGGCCGACGCCTCGCTGGTGGTGGCGCCGCTCTCGCATGGGGCGGGCGTGCACCAGCTCATGATGTCGGCGCGCGGCGCGACCTCGATCCTGCTTTCGACCGAGCGCTTCGACGTCGACGAGGCCTACCGGCTGATCGAGCGCTACCGCATCAGCAACATCTTCACCGTGCCGACGATCCTGAAGATGCTGGTCGAGCATCCGGCCGTGGACCAATACGATCATTCGAGCCTGCGCTACATCATCTATGCCGGCGCCCCGATGTATCGCGAGGACCAGAAGGCGGCGCTGAAGAAGCTCGGCAAGGTGATCGTGCAGTATTTCGGGCTGGGCGAGGTCACCGGCAACATCACCGTGCTGCCGCCCGCCCTGCACGAGCCGGAGGACGGGCCGCATGCGCGCATCGGTACCTGCGGCTTCGAGCGCACCGGCATGCAGGTGCAGATCCAGGACGATGACGGCAAGGAGGTCCCGCCCGGCGTGCAGGGCGAGATCTGCGTCATCGGCCCCGCCGTCTTCGCCGGCTATTACGACAACCCGGAAGCCAATGCGAAATCCTTCCGCGACGGCTGGTTCCGCACCGGCGATCTCGGCCATATGGACGAGCAGGGCTTCGTCTACATTACCGGCCGCGCCTCGGACATGTACATCTCCGGCGGCTCGAACATCTATCCGCGCGAGATCGAGGAGAAGATCCTGACCCATCCGGCGATCGCCGAGGTCGCGGTGCTCGGCGTGCCCGATCCGGTCTGGGGCGAGATCGGCATCGCGGTCTGCGTGGCGCGCCCCGGCCAGGGCGCGAGCGAAGGCGAGATCGCGGAATTCCTCGGCGCCAAGATCCCCCGCTACAAGATGCCCAAGCGCTTCCTGTTCTGGGAGGCGCTGCCGAAATCCGGCTATGGCAAGGTGCCGAAGCGCCTGGTCAGGGACGAGCTGGAGAAGCGCGGCGAGCTCGACTTCCTGAAGGGGAAGGCGTCGTGAGGCGGATCGAGCAGCCCGGCACCGGCACGCCCGAGCGCATCCAATGGGTCGAATGCGGCGGGCGCGCCGTCTCGCTGACGCTGCCGGCCGGGATGCCGCTGCTGGAGGCGGTGCGGGAGGGCTTCGCGGCGGCGGGCTTCGCCTCGGGCACGGTGAAGCTCGACGGGCTGGCGCTTTCGCCCTTCGCCTATGTGATGCCGGCGCTGTCGAAGACGCCGGAGCATGCGGCTTTCTACAGCGAAACGTTCCGGCCTGCGGGCGGGGCGCGCATCGAGCGCGGCGTGATGACCTTCGGCCGGCGCGATGGGGCGCCGTTCTTCCATGCGCATGCGCTGTGGGTGGAAGGCGACGGCAAGCGCAGCGGCGGGCATATCCTGCCGGAGGAGACGATCGTCGCCGAGACGATCACCGTGCCGGCGCTCGGGCTCGACGGCGCGGCCTTCGTCGCCGAACCGGACGGCGAGACCCATTTCAAGCTGTTCGGGCCCGTGCCTGCGCCCGCGGCCGGGCCGCGGAAAGGGCGCTTCTTCGCACTCCGCATCAAGCCGAATGTCGATTTCTGCGGGGCGCTGGAGGCGTTCTGCGCCGAGCGCGGCATCCGCGAGGCGGCGGTCCATGGCGGCGTCGGCTCGACCATCGGGGCGCGCTTCGCCGATGGCGGGAGGGTCGAGAATTTCGCGACCGAGGTCGCGATCACCGCGGGGCGGATCGGGGCCGGCGCCGGCGGGCTCGCGGCTGCGATCGACGTCGCGCTGGTGGACTATGCCGGCGCGCTGGCGAGCGGGCGGCTGGTCCGGGGCGACAATCCGGTGCTGATGACCTTCGAGCTGGTGCTGGAGGCGCGCTGACGTTTTTCCAGAACCCGCGGGGAACCCTCTCCCGGAGGAAGAGGGCAGGGTGAGGGGTAGGCCGCTCACCGTGTTTGCTGTGAGGCGGTCGCTGCTGCGGTGAGGGCGTGCCTAACTGGTCCAAGGGCCTACACCTCACCCCTGCCCCTCTCCTTATAGGAGAGGGGTTCCTCGCACCCCAAGCCTGCTGCCCCTTGCCTTTCAGCCGCCCCGCTGCTTCGCGATCTCGCGGTTGCGCAGCTCCTTGCGCATGATCTTGCCGGTCGCGGTCAGCGGCAGCTCTGTCACGAATTCGACCTCGCGCGGATACTGATAGGCCGCCAGCCGGTCGCGCACGAAGGCCTGGATCTCGGCGGCCAATGCGGGCGAAGGCGTCACCCCCGGCTTCGGCAGCACGAAGGCCTTGACGATCTCGGTGCGGACCGGATCGGGCACGCCGATCACCGCGACCATCAGCACGGCCGGATGGCGGATGATGCAGTCCTCGATGTCGCCCGGCCCGATGCGGTAGGAGCCGGAGGAGATGATGTCGTCGTCGCGGCCCTGGAACCAGAAATAGCCTTCCTCGTCGCGCGCGCCGGTGTCGCCGGTGACGAGCCAGTCGCCGATGAACTTCGCCGCCGTGGCCTCCGGCTGGTTCCAGTATTCCAGCATCATCACCGGATCCGGCCGTGCGACCGCGATCAGGCCCTGCTCGCCGGGCGGCAACTCGCGACCCTCGGGCGAGATCACCGCGACGCGGTGGCCGGGCACGGTGCGGCCCATCGAGCCCGGCTTGACCGGATAGAGGCCGGCGCAATTGGCGACGAGCAGATTGGCCTCGGTCTGGCCGTAGAACTCGTTGACCGGGAAGCCGAAGGTCTCGCGGCTCCAGTCGAGCATGTCGACGCCGAGCGTCTCGCCGCCGGTCCCGATCGAGCGCATATCGTAGCCGAAGCGCCTGGGATCGCGGACCTGTCGCATCAGCTTGAGCGCGGTCGGCGGCAGGAAGGCGTTGCGGACCTTGTGCCGCGCCATCAGCGCGAAGGCGGCCTCGGGGTCGAATTTGCGGGCGCGCGAGGCGAGCACCGGCACGCCGCAATAGAGGCTCGGCAGCAGCACGTCGAGCAGGCCGCCGATCCAGGCCCAGTCGGCCGGGGTCCAGAACAGGTCGCCCGGCTGCGGGAAGAACTCCTGCGGCATCTGCACGCCCGGCAGATGGCCGAGCAGGACGCGGTGGGCGTGCAGCGCGCCCTTCGGCTTTCCGGTGGTGCCGGAGGTGTAGATGATCAGCGCCGGATCGTCGGCACGCGTGTCGGCGGCGGTGTAGCTGTCCGAGGCCTTCGCCAGCTCGGCCTCGAAATCGGGATGGCCGGCGCCGCCGACGACGAGGATCTTGCGCAGGTTCGGCAGGGCGTTGCGGATCGCCTCGACCTTGCCGATGTTCCCGGCATCGGTGACGAGCACGCTGGCGCCGCTATGGCCGAGCCGGTGCTCCAGCGCCTCCGGCCCGAACTGGATGAACAGCGGGAGCGCAATGGCGCCGCGCTTGTAGGTGCCGAGATGGGCGATCGCGGTCTGCGGCGATTGCGGCAGGAGGATGCCGACGCGCTCGCCCGCCCCGATGCCGTGATGGGCGAGGAGATTGGCGAAGCGGTTCGAGGCGCGGGCGAGGTCGTCGAAGGAGAGCGTCGCGACCCGGCCAGCCTCCTCCTCGAAGATCAGCGCCGGTTGGCCCGAGCCGTCGGCATGGGCATCCGAGCAGGCGGTGCCGATGTTGAAGCGCTCGGGAATGCGCCAAGCGAAGCGGCGCAGCGTGTCGTCATAGGTGGTCCCGCGTTCGAGCATGTCGTCATCCGTCTGCTGAGGCTTGCGACACTAGATTCGCCATCGGGGGCGTCTGACAAGGCGACGGCGGGCCTCAGCCCGGCATAACTTTCGTTATAACCGTGCGTATGTTATACGCGTGATATAACGCCATTGCCTTCAGAAAGAATTTCGCGATGAACAAGCAGAACCCTCCTGCGACCGAGCGTGGCAGCGAGAATGCCAAGGTGCTGCAGATCCGGAAGATCGGCAACTCGCTTGGGCTGATCCTGCCGCGGGACGTCCTCGCGCAGCTCAAGCTCTCCGAGGGCGATAAGGTCCATCTGGTCGAGCAGGCCGGCGGCGGCTTTCGCTTCGTCAAGCAGAAGCCGGATTTCGACAAGGCGATGGAAGCCGCGCGGCGCGGGATGAAAATCTATCATAACGCCCTGGCGGAACTCGCGAAGTGATCGAGCCAAATTGGCTGTCGGACGAGATCATCATCGCGATTCACGACGAGCAGCTCGCCATTCATGGCGGGGGAGCAGGATTGCGCGATGAAGGCATGCTCGTCTCGGCGCTCGAACGACCGATCAACAAATGGTCCTATGACAACGCCGGGCTGCCCGAGCTCGCCGCTGCCTACGCATTCGGGTTGGCGAAAAACCATCCCTTCATCGACGGCAACAAGCGAACCGAGCTGCTCGCGCTCTACACCTTCCTCTACATCAACGGCGTCGACTTCATCGTGCCGGAGGCCGATGCCGCCGCCGCGATCCTCGCGCTCGCGGCGGGCGAGGTCGACGAGGACGGGCTGACGCGCTGGATCCGCGACAACTGGCCGAAGGATATGCCTGCATGACCGAGCCGATCTGGATCGAGGCCGCGATCAACGGTCCCTGGGGCAAGGAACGCCAGCCGGGCATCCCGATCGCCATTCCCGACATCGTCGCGGACGGCATCGCCGCCGTGGAGGCGGGGGCCGCGATCGTGCACCTGCATGTCTACGACGTCGCGACCGGGCGCCAGCGCGACGACTGGGAGCTCTATGCGCAGGCGATCGAGGGCATCCGCGCCAGGGTCGACGCCATCGTCTATCCGACGATCCCGATCCTCGGCTCCGGCTATGCCGGCGACATGCATGAGTCCGGCCGCTACACCCATCTGGAGGAGCTGGCGAAGCGCGGGCTCGTCGAATGGGGCGTGCTCGACCCCGGCTCCTGCAACTGGACGAGCTTTGACGGCATCCCGCAGGGAGAGGCCGGCTTCATCTACCAGAATCCGGGCGAGCATATCCGCGAGGGGATGGCGGTGGCGCAGCGCCACAAGGTGCATCCGAGCTATGCGATCTACGAGCCCGGCTTCACCCGGCTCGGCGCTGCGCTGGCCAGGGCCTATCCGGGCCTGCCGATGCCGATCTACCGGTTGATGTTCTCCGACGCCTTCGCCTGGGGCTTTCCGCCGCGCGAATGGGCGCTCGACGCGCATCTGAAGCTGCTGGCGGAAGCCGCGCCCGGCGCGCCGGCGATGATCGCCGGGCTCGGGGTCGATCTGGCCGACCTGATCGGCCCGGCGGTGGCGCGGGGCGTCCATGTCCGCGGCGGGCTGGAGGATGCGCCCTTCGGCTGCGAGAAGACCAACGCGCAACTGATCGCGCAGACGCTGCGCCGGGTCGAGGCCGCCGGCGGTCGCGCGGCGCGCGTCGACGAAGTACGAAGCAGCCTCGCCCGGATGGGCGGCGCCTGAGAATCGAGGATTTGCGTTCGATGAGCCTGAGAGACGAGTTGCTGGAGCGGTTCTTCCGCTATGTCGCGGTCGAGAGCCAGAGCGACGCCGCGGCCACGACGCTGCCGAGCACGCCGGGCCAGCAGCGGCTGGCGGAGCTGCTCGCGCAGGAGCTGCGCGGGCTCGGGCTCGATGATGTCGTCGTCGACGAGCATGCCACGGTCACGGCGGTCAAGCGCGGCGCCCGGCCCGATGCGCCGCGCATCGGCTTCATCGCCCATCTCGACACGGTCGATGTCGGCCTGTCGCCGGTCGTCAAGCCGCAATTGTTGCGCTTCGCGGGCGAGGATCTCTGCCTGAACGCGGAGCAAGGGATCTGGCTGCGGGTCGCCGAGCATCCGGAGATCCTGCCCTGGAAGGGGCACGACATCGTCTTCAGCGACGGCACCAGCGTGCTCGGCGCCGACAACAAGGCGGCGGTCGCGATCCTGATGACGCTGCTCGGGCGGCTCCGGGACGAGGACGGACATGGCGACATCCATGCCGCCTTCGTGCCGGACGAGGAGATCGGCCTGCGCGGCGCCAAGGCGCTCGATCTGGCGCGCTTCCCCTGCGATTTCGCCTATACCATCGACGGCTGCGCGGTCGGCGAGGTCGTCTACGAGAACTTCAACGCCGCCGGCGCCGAGATCGTCTTCACCGGCGTCACCGCCCATCCGATCTCGGCCAAGGGCGTGCTGGTCAACCCGCTGCTGATGGCGCAGGACTTCATCGCCGCCTTCGACCGGGCCGAGACGCCGGAGAACACCGAAGGCCGCGAGGGCTATGTCTGGTTCACCGACATGCGCGCGAATGCGGCGCAGGCGGTGCTCAAGGCCAATATCCGCGATTTCGACAAGGCCTCCTTCGCCGCCCGCAAGCAGCGGATCGCGGATGTCGCCGCGCAGATCGCCCGCCGCTATCCGACCGGGACGGTGACGGCGACGGTCAGCGACACCTATGGCAACATCAGCGACAGCCTCGGCGACGACCGCCGCCCGGTCGAGCTGCTGCTGACGGCGCTGAAGCAGTTGCAGATCGCCCCGAACATCCTGCCGATGCGCGGCGGCACGGACGGGGCGGCGCTCTCGGCGCGCGGCCTGCCGACGCCGAACTTTTTCACCGGCGGACTGAACTTCCACTCGCGCTTCGAGTTCCTGCCGGTGCCGGCCTTCGAGGCGTCCTACGAGGTGGCCCGGCGGATCTGCCTGCTCGCGGGGCAGGGCGGCGGCGCGGCGTGAGCGGCCGCGGGCCGCTTGCCGCATTGGCGGCGGGGGTGCCGCTGCCTACATGGTCGGGACGGGAACAGCGAAAGCGCCATGGGCATGTCCGAACGCGATAGCGAAGCCAACCGATTCTCCGCCCGGGCGGCGCGCTATGCCCGTGTCGGCGCGAATGTCGGCGGGGTGGCGGCGCGGATGGCGGGCGCCCGGCTCTTCGGCATGGAGGGGCGCGACGCCTCCAATGCCGAGGCGCTGGCGAAGGCCCTGGGCGGGCTGAAGGGGCCGATCATGAAGGTGGCGCAGCTCGTCGCCACCATTCCCAATGTGGTGCCGCCGGAATACGCCGCCGAATTGCAGAAGCTGCAGTCGCAGGCGCCGCCGATGGGCGCGGCCTTCGTCAAGCGGCGGATGATGGCCGAGCTCGGCGCCGGCTGGCGCGAGCGCTTCGGCGAATTCGACCTCCGGCCGGCGGCCGCGGCCTCGCTCGGGCAGGTGCACCGGGCGACGACGCTCGCCGGCGTGCCGCTCGCCTGCAAGCTGCAATATCCCGACATGGAATCGGCGGTGGAGGCCGATCTCGCCCAGCTCGAAGTGCTGTTCTCGCTGCACCGGCGCATGGGTGCGGTGATCGACACCAGCGAGATGGTCGAGGAGATCGGCGCCCGCATCCGCGAGGAGCTGGATTATCGGCGCGAGGCCAAGCATGTCGCGCTCTACCGGGCGATCCTGTCGGAGACGCCCGAGGTCCGCGTGCCGGCGCTGGAGCCTGCGCTCTCGACCAGGCGGCTGCTCAGCATGCACTGGCTCGACGGCAGCCCGATCTTGTCGCACAAGCAGGACGGGCAGGCGGCGCGCGACCGCATCTCGACCGCGATGTTCAGGGCCTGGTGGCGGCCCTTCAGCCATCACGGCGTCATCCATGGCGACCCGCATCTCGGGAACTACACGGTGTTCCCGGTCGACGGCGAGCCGCAAGGCATCAACCTGCTCGACTATGGCTGCATCCGCATCTTCCCGCCGAGCTTCGTCGAGGGCGTGGTCGATCTCTATCGCGGCCTGCAGCAGGGCGACGAGGCCCGCGTCGTCCACGCCTACGAGACCTGGGGCTTCAAGGGGCTGAGCAAGGATCTGGTCGACACGCTCAACATCTGGGCGCGCTTCATCTACGGGCCGCTGCTGGAAGATCGCGTCAGGCGCATCGCCGAGGATGTCAGCCCCGCCGAATACGGCCGCAAGCAGGCCTTCCAGGTGCATCAGGCGCTGAAGAAGCGCGGGCCGGTGACGGTGCCGCGCGAATTCGTCTTCATGGACCGCGCCGCGATCGGACTCGGCGGCGTCTTCCTGCATCTCGACGCCGAATTGAACTTCCACCGGCTGTTCGAGGCGGAGATCGAGGGGTTTTCGGTGGAAGGCGTGGCAGAGCGGCAGGCGAAGGCGCTGGCGAAGGCGGGGCTCTGACCGGCTGCCGGACTGGCGCCCATGAATGCGACAATGATCCAGCCAGCGCGGGGAACCCTCTCCCGTAGGGAGAGGGCAGGGTGAGGGGTCGGCCGTTCGACGCTGTGCCCGTGACCTGACCGCGGCCGCTGTGAGGTTGCGCTTACTGGTCGAAGGGCCGACACCTCACCCCTGCCCCTCTCCTTACAGGAGAGGGGTTCCCCGCGCCGTCTGCACAATCGAGGATTCGGGGCTCATCGCTGCGTGATGCTCAACCATCTCGATGAGATGGCTTGGCAGCGGCAACGCCCATCGCAGCTCTTCAGAGCGGGCCCCAGTGGATCCAGACGCCGACGATCAGCGAGACCACCGAGATCACAAACCAGACGCCGACCAGCGGCAGGACGAAACGCACCCAGCGGCCATAGGCGATGCCGGAGGTGGCGAGCACGGCCATCAGCACGCCCGAGGTCGGGTTGATGCAGTTCATGATGCCCTCGCCGAGCAGCACCGACTGGACCGTGACCTGACGGGTGAGATGCAGCGCGTCGCCGAGCGGCGCGAAGATCGGGATCAGCGCCGCCGATTCGCCCGAGCCCGAGGAAATCGCGACATGCATCGCCGCGGCGCTGACGAACATGCCGATCGCCGCGACCATCGGCGAGAGCGGCTCGAGCAGGCTCGACAGCGCGTTGACGATCGGGTCGAGGATCTTGCCGTCGGCGAGCACGATCGAGATGGCGCGGGCGAGGCCGACGATGAAGGCGCCCGGCACCAGCTTGCCGCTGCCGCGCAGGAACTCGTCGGCGATCGCGCTCGGGCCCATCCGGCAGATCAGCCCGCCGCCGATGGCGATGATCAGGAACATCGCGGTCATTTCCGGCTCGCCCCATTTCCAGCGCAGCGTGCCGATGATGAAGACGACCAGCGAGACCGCGGCGAGGCCGAGCGCCAGCCATTGCGCGCCGGACATCGCCGCCTGCGAGGCGGCCGCCTTGTCGGAGACGGCGCGCTGCGCCTCGGTCATGGTCGCGCCAATGTTGCGGGCGCGGCAGCGCCGGGCATAGAGGGCGAGGAAGGCGATCGTCGCCAGCAGGAAGGCGATGCCGACCACGGCGCGCAGCTCCATGCCGGAGAACAGCGGCAATTCGGCGAGGCGCTGCGACAGGCCGGTGGTCAGCGGGCTCAGCACCGCCGAATTGAAGCCGGAATAGGCGCCGAGATAGATCAGCCCGACGCCGAACTCGACCGGCAGGTTCATCGAGCTCGCGATCAGCAGGCCGAGCGGCACGAAGGCCACGACCGAATTGGCGACGATGCCGAGCGTGCCGAGCAGCGAGAAGATGGCGCAGACGATGACGATCACCGTCAGGTCGCCCGAGCGCGAGGCGCCGCTCAGCCGGTGCAGGGCGCCGGCGACCGTGCCGGTCTTCTCCAGCACGGCGAGCGTGCCGCCGGTGAACAGGATCAGGAAGATGATCGAGGCCGAATTGACGACGCCGGTCGCGATCGCGGTGAAGATGCGGCCGGGCAGCACGCCCTGCTGCGGCACGGCATGGAGGCTGCCGGGCACGACGAAGCTCACCCCGTCCTTCATCACGCGCTGGAATTCGCCGGCGGGGATGATCCAGGTGGCGAGGGCGGCGACGACGAGAATGCAGAACAGCAGCACATAGGGGCTGGTCGGCTTCTTGTCCTTGCCGGCGCGCGCCGCGGCGGCCGGGGGCTTCTGGAGGTCTGCGACTGTCATGATCTTGTCCTGGAGGCGGGTGGGGCAACCCCAGGAGCGGCGAGGCTCGTTCCTCGCCGCCGCGGCCCGCCAAGCTGAGCTTTCGATGTCGGGCGTCGCCATGCATCGGCAGCATGGAGCAGGCCCCGGTGGCGATGACGGGTAGACCGCGCGAGGGCCGGTTTCAACACTGCGGGGGTCATGGCCGGGGTGCAGCCGTGGTGGGACGGGCACCGGCCGCGGCTCTCCGTTGCCGACCTCGCGCGCCTGCGCTACACGGCTCTTTGGAAACCGTTTCTTGTCAGGATGAGACCATGGCCGATCACGCCCATCACGCCAATGTCCCCTCGATGGACTATTCCGAGCATGAGCGGACCTATACCGGCTTCGTGCACATCGCCGAGGTCGCCACCTCGGTCAGCCTGGCGATCGTGGCGGCCCTCGCGGTCGGCGGCGTCAAGCATGCCTGGGGCACGGCGCTGGTCGGCACGCTTCTCGCCGTGATCTCCGCCGGCGTCGGCATCGCCTCGGACAAGATTTCCTGGCGCGCTCCGGTCGCCGTCCTGGTGCTGATGCTGCTGGCGCTGCTGCTCTACTGAATCCGTCCCCGGCGACATCCGCCCTCCGGTTCCGGGAGGGACGTGGCAAGACATGAAAAAGGCCGGTTCGCGCCGGCCTTTTTCATGGTCGCTCCGGTATCCCGGGCCTTCAGCTCCGGAAGAGGCCGCCGCCGCCGCCCAGCCGCGCCTGGCCGGCACGGGCCTGGGCGTTGTTGCCGTCGAGGCCGAGCGCGCGCTGATAGGATTGCTGGGCCTCGGATTTCTGGCCGAGCTTCTCCTGGGCGAAGCCGCGACCGGCCCAGGCATCGGCGTTGCGGTTGTCGACGTTGAGGGCCGCGGTGAAGTCCTCCAGCGCCGCATCGTATTTGCCCAGCGCGTTCAGGCTCTGGCCGCGGGCGATATAGGGCGGGGCGGTGTAGGGGTTGCGGTCGATCACCGAGTCGAAATCGGTGACGGCGTGCTGGTTCTGCCCTTCCTTCTGGTAGACGAGGCCGCGGGCATGGAACGCCTCGGCCGATTCGGGGTTGAGCCGGATCGCCGTGTTGAGGTCGGACAGGGCCTGCTGCAGATTGCCCTGCTGGCGCAGCAGGTTGGCGCGGGCGACATAGGCCGGCGCGTAGTTCGGGTTGGCGGTGGTGGCCTTGTTGAAATCGGCCATGGCGGCGTCGTTGCGCCCGCTCTGGCGCAGGGCCAGGCCGCGATTCGTATAGGCGGAAGCGAGATTGGGGTCGAGCTGCACCGCCTTGGTGAAGTCGCTGATCGCATCCGAATAGCGGCCGACGCGGGCATAGGCGGCGCCGCGGGTGTTGTAGGCGCCCGGATCGTTCGGGTTGCGGCTGATGACCTCGCTCAGCGAGCCGATATTGACGCTCGCATCGGCGCCGGCGCTGGTGTCGAGCACGGCCACGGAGGGCTGGGAGGAGATGCCGGAAACGCTGTCGCACCCGGCCAGCGCCACGGCCATGCCGGCTGCCGCCAACCAATAACTGCCTCGGATCATGCTTCGCCTCATCGATCTCGGCCTCGTCGGTCCCGTGTTTCGCCTGTCGCGGCGCTCCCGTCCAGCGGAAGCCGGGCCCGCAAGCCCGCCGCGGCGTGATCGCGCCTCCCGGCCCGCTGCCGGGGCCGAACGGCGTCTCTCCAGAGAAAACTACCGGAACAAGCCAAAACTTGGTTAACGCGCCTGAAAAACAAGAACGCCCGGAGCGGACTCCAGGCGCCTGTCATTCTCGGCCCCATCCTGGGCCGCGCGAGGCGGCCCGGCGAGGATCAGGGGCGCTTGGCCTTGGCCGGCGCCGGCAGCAGGCCTTCGCGCTGCATCTTCTTGCGCACCAGCTTGCGGGCGCGGCGGACGGCCTCGGCCTTCTCGCGCGCCTTCTTCTCGGAGGGCTTCTCGTAATGGCCGCGGAGCTTCATCTCGCGGAAGATGCCTTCGCGCTGCATCTTCTTCTTGAGGGCGCGAAGAGCCTGGTCGACATTGTTGTCGCGAACGAGAACCTGCACGTGAGTGTCCGTCTTTAACGAGTTGATCCAATGATGCGGGCCGGCGACGCCGCTATGCGGATCGCGCGAAGGTCCGTGCCGATAACAGGATTCCGTCCGGCTGTCCACGGCAGGGCGCGGCGAAAATGCAGCCTCGCCGGTTTTTGATCGCGCCCGGGCCGGGTCGCGTCAGCGCTCGGCCCGGATGCGCGTGACATGGCCCATCTTGCGGCCCGGCCGGGCGTCGCGCTTGCCGTAGAGATGCAGATGCGCGCCCGGCTCGGCCAGGATCTCGCGCCAGCGCAGCGCGGCCTCGCCGATCAGATTCTCCATCTCGGCCCGGCCCCGCCGCGCCGGCGAGCCGAGCGGGAAGCCGCAGACGGCGCGGACATGCTGGTGGAACTGCGAGGTGTCGGCGCCCTCGCTGGTCCAGTGCCCGGAATTGTGCACGCGCGGGGCGATCTCGTTGACGATCACGCGCTCGGCGCCGCCCTCGGCCAGCACGAACATCTCGACGGCGAAGACGCCGACATAGCCCAGCGCCTCGCCGATGCGGCGGGCGGCGTCGATCGCGGCGGCGGCCGCCGCCGCGCCGAGCTGCGCCGGAACGCGGGTGAAGGCGAGGATGTGGTCGCGATGCTCGTTCTCGCAGACGTCGAAAGCGGCGAAGGCGCCGTCGAGCCCGCGCGCCGCGACGACCGAGACCTCGCGCTCGAAGGGCACGAAGCCTTCGAGGATCGCGGGGAAGCGCCCGATCGTCTCATAGGCGTCGGCGAGGTCGGTGCCGGGCGCGATCTTGACCTGGCCCTTGCCGTCATAGCCGAAGCGGCGGGTCTTCAGCACCGAGGGCCGGCCGAGCGCCGCCACCGCCTCTTCGAGATCGGCCAGCGAATCGACGGCGCGGAAGGGAGCGACGGCGAGGCCGAGGCCGTCGACGAAGCTCTTCTCGCTGAGGCGGTCCTGCGTCACCGCGAGCGCGCGGGCGCCCGGATGCAGCGGCGTGCGCGCCGCCAGGAAGGCGGCGGTGGCCGCCGGCACGTTCTCGAACTCGTAGGTCACGACGTCGACGGTGTCGGCGAAGCGGGCCAGCGCCGCCTCGTCGTCATAGCCGGCGATGGTGTGGCGGGCGGCGACGTCGAAGGCCGGGCTGTCCGCTTCCGGCGCGAAGATGTGGCAGCGTATGCCGAGATCGGCCGCGGCGAGCGCGATCATGCGGGCGAGCTGCCCGCCGCCGAGGATGCCCAGCATGGCGCCGGGGGCGAGGCCGGTCGGGACGGGCGCGCTCATGCCTCGTCCCGGCGCGGGCGCTCGGCGATGGCCTCGCTCTGGCGGGCGCGATAGGCGTCGAGCCGCGCCGCCAGCGCCTCGTCCGAGAGGGCGAGCACGGCGGCGGCCAGCAGCGCGGCGTTGACCGCGCCGGCCCGCCCGATGGCGAGCGTGCCGACCGGGATACCGGCCGGCATCTGGACGATGGAGAGCAGGCTGTCCTGCCCCGAGAGCGCCTTCGATTCGACCGGCACGCCGAAGACCGGCAGCGGCGTCAGCGAGGCGGCCATTCCGGGCAGGTGGGCGGCGCCGCCGGCGCCGGCGATCACCACCTTGAAGCCCTCGGCCTTGGCGCCCCTGGCGAAGGCGAAGAGCCGCTCCGGCGTGCGGTGGGCCGAGACGATGCGGGCGTCGTAGGGGATGGCGAGGGCGTCGAGCGCCTCGGCCGCATGGCGCATCGTCGCCCAGTCGGACTCGCTGCCCATGATGATGGCGACGGGGGGGCTGGTCTGGGCCATGGATGCTCGGGGCTCCGCCTCGGGAAGCGCGCGATCTAGACCGCCCCGCATCCGATAGGCAAGCCCGGAATCGGCCGCAGCGGACGGCGGCTGCCGGGCTCAGGCGATGATGTCCGGCGTCAGCGCGTCCTCGATCTGGGCGATGCGGTCCTTCAGATAGAGCTTGCGCTTCTTCAGCCGCTGCACCTGGATCTGGTTGACCGGGCCGACGCGCTCCAGCGCGTCGATGGCGCTGTCGAGATCGCTGTGCTCCTCGCGCAGCCGCGCCAGCTCCGCGGTGAAGGTCTCGACCTCTTCCGGGCTGAGCTCGAATCCCATGGCCATCTCATCGTCGCCGTAGTTTGGCGCGACTATGCCTTCGCCGCCCCGCGCACGGCAAGAGCGCGGGGTGGCGCAAGCCGGCGCGACGCGCCATAATCACCGCTTCCCGCAAGATCGGCCGGGCAGGATCACAGAATCTCATGAATGCCGTGTGACGGCGCGGGGCAGACGCGAAGCCGGCTTTCTGTCAGACTGGCCCGGTCAACCGCTCATCAGGAGGATCCAGATGTCGTTGCAGACCCGTCTCATCGAACTCGAGCGCAAGCATCGCCAACTCGAAGATGCGATCGCTCAGGCCGTGGCGAGTCCCTCATCGAGCGATCTCACAGTCGCGGAGCTGAAGCGGAAGAAGTTGTTGCTGAAGGACGAGATCGAGCGCGTCAGGCTGACCATGCCGGAGCCGACCCTCCATTGAACAGGAGACCATAGCGCCAGCCCATGGCGCATCGTTTGATGCGGTATCGAACCGGCCCTCCGCGGGCCGGTTCTTTTTTGCGCGCCGGCGCGCTCCCGATGGAACCTTTCCGCCGCAGGGCCGTTCAGGCGTGGCGCTGCGGCACCGCCGTTCAAGCGCGGCGCCTCAGCATGGGAGGGCGAGCATGGGCATCATCTGGACCATCATCATCGGCTTCATCGCAGGCATCATCGCGAAGTTCGTCACGCCGGGCTCGAACGAGCCGTCGGGCTTCATCCTGACGACGATCCTGGGCATCGTCGGCGCCTTCGTGGCGACCTATCTCGGCCAGTCCCTGGGCTGGTACGCGCCGGGCGAAGGAGCTGGGCTGATCGGCGCGGTCGTCGGCGCCGTCATCGTCCTGTTGGTTTGGGCGATGATCAGTGGACGCCGCAGTTCCGTCTGATCCCCGCTGAGTTCGAAGAAGGAGAGCGTCTCGTGAGCAATGATGGCAAGAGCAGCGGCTTCCCGTCGCTAACCGCCCTGCTGGGCCTCCTCGCCGTCGCCGGCTACCAGCATCGCGACCAGATCGCCGACTGGTTCCGCAACAATGTCGGCGGCGGGCAGGAAGCTCCGCCGGCCGGCGGCGGACAGGCCGCCGGCCAGGCCCCGGAGCAGCAGGCGGGCGGCGGGCTTCTCGGCGGGCTCGGCGGTCTCCTCGGCGCCGGCGGGGCCGGCGCGGTCCTGAGCAGCGGCCTCGGTGAGCTGGTCGACCGCTTCAACCAGGCCGGGCAGGGCGACAAGGCCAATTCCTGGGTCGGGACCGGGCCCAACCAGGACGTCGCCCCGTCAGATCTCGAGCAGGCGCTCGGGCCGGAGGTGCTCGACGCCATCGCCAAGCAGACCGGGCTTTCGCGCGAGGACCTGCTGGCGCGGCTTTCCAAGGTCCTGCCCGACGCCGTCGACCGCTATACGCCCGGCGGCAGCCTGCACGGCGCCGCCTGAGGCCCGCGGAGGCGAGCGGGCGCAGCGTGCCGTGGTCTTTCTAGCTGGCCGTCCCGGGTTTCGCCCGGGGCGGCCGCGCTTGCCGGTGGCATGCTGATTTACGAGGAAACGCGGTGTCATGCCGGGCTTGACCCGGGACCCATGCCGGAGCGTTTCCGATGGAGGTTCGGGCATGAACCTCGGATCTCCGCGTCGACACAGCGCGCTTCAGAGCGCGCGCGCCATCTCGCGCAGGCGGAACTTCTGGATCTTGCCGGTCGAGGTCTTGGGGATCTCGGTGAAGACCACCGTGCGCGGGCATTTGAACGCGGCCAGGTGCTCCCGGCACCAGGCGACGAGCTCGGCCTCCGTCGCGGGCTTGCCCGGCTTCAATTCGACGAAGGCGCAGGGCGTCTCGCCCCATTTCTCGTCCGGCCGGGCCACCACCGCCGCCGCCTGCACCGCCGGGTGCTTGTAGAGCGCGTCCTCGACCTCGATCGAGGAGATGTTCTCCCCGCCCGAGATGATGATGTCCTTCGAGCGGTCCTTGAGCTGGATGTAGCCGTCCGGGTAGCGCACGCCGAGGTCGCCGGTGTGGAACCAGCCGCCGGCGAAGGCGGCGCCGGTCGATTTCGGGTTCTTGAGATAGCCCTTCATCACGACGTTGCCGCGCATCATCACCTCGCCCAGCGTCTCGCCGTCGCGCGGGACGGGCCGCATCGTCTCGGGGTCGAGCACGTCGAGCCCTTCCAGCGCCGGGTAGCGCACGCCCTGGCGCGCCTTCTTCGCGGCCTGCTCCGCGGCGGGAAGGGCGTTCCAGTCGTCGTTCCAGTCGTTGACGACGGAGGGGCCGTAGCATTCGGTCAGGCCGTAGAGATGGGTCACCTCGAAGCCCGCCTGCTTCATGCCGGCGAGCACGGCCTCCGGCGGCGGCGCCGCGGCGGTGAAGAAGGAGACCGTCTGCGGGAAGTCGCGGCGCTCCTCGGCCGGCGCGTTGAGCAGCGTCGACATCACGATCGGCGCGCCGCACAGATGCGTGACGCCATGGTCGGCGAGCGCGTCGTACATCGCCCTGGCCCGGACCTGGCGCAGGCAGACATGGGTGCCGGCGACGATCGAGATCGTCCAGGGGAAGCACCAGCCGTTGCAGTGGAACATCGGCAGCGTCCAGAGATAGACCGGATGGCGGCCGAGATTGCCGGTGATGACGTTGGAGGTGGCGAGCAGGCTCGCGCCGCGATGGTGGTAGACCACGCCCTTGGGGTCGCCGGTGGTGCCGGAGGTGTAGTTCAGCGCGATCGCGTCCCATTCGTCATCGGGCATCCGCCAGTCGAAACCGGGGTCGCCCGAGGCCAGGAAATCCTCGTATTCGACGCTGCCCAGCCGCTCGCCCGGCCCGTCATAGACCGGGTCGTCATAGTCGATGACCAGGGGCTTCGCCTTGCAGAGGGCGAGCGCCTCCCGGATCGTCTTCGAGAATTCGCGGTCGGCGATCAGCGCCTTGGCCTCGCCATGGTCGAGCGAGAAGGCGATGATCGCGGCGTCGAGCCGGGTGTTGAGCGTGTTCAGCACCGCGCCGGCCATGGGCACGCCGTAATGGCATTCGAGCATGGCCGGGGTGTTCGGCAGCATCGCGGCGACGGTGTCGTTCTTGCCGATGCCGTGCCGCGCCAGCGCCGAGGCGAGGCGGCGCGCGCGGGCATAGAACTCGGCATAGGAGCGCCGCAGCGGTCCGTGGACGATCGCCGTGCGGTCGGGGAAGACGGCCGCGGCGCGCTCGAGGAAGGTCAGCGGCGTCAGCGGCTGATGATTGGCCGGGTTGCGATCGAGATCGGTATCGTAAGCCGAACGGGTCATGGAGGCGCCTTCTGCCGAAACGTCCGCGCAGGCCTAGAGCATCGGACCGAGAAGTGGAATCCACTTCTCGGAAAAATCCGATGCACCGGCAATGGGATAGATCGTCGTTACCGCGTCCGGAAGGACGCGCGATGATCTAGCGGCCCGCGCCTGCCGAGGTAATCCATCCTTTTTTCCGATGCGGCGCAATCGCGCAGCCGGGCTCAGGCGAAAGGATGCAGGCCCTGCAGCCCGTCGAAGACGAGCTTGAGCCCGACCAGCAGCAGCAGCCAGTAGATGTAGACGTAGAAGCGCTCGGCCGGAACGCGCCGGACCAGCCAGACGCCGGCGAAGGTCGCGGCGACGGCGACCGGCAGCAGCGCCGCCGAGGCGAGGAGATTCGCGGCGCTGAACTGGCCGAGCGCGAGATAGGGCACGACCTTCACCAGGTTCATCGCGGCGAAGAAGATCGCCCCGGTGCCGACGAAGACCGCCGGCGGCAGCCTCTGCGGCATGACGTAGATCTGGAAGGGCGGGCCGCCGGCATGGGCGATCATGCTGGTGAAGCCGCAGACGAAGCCCCAGAGGCTGCCCGCCCCCCAGCGCGCCCGCGTCACCACCGGCTCGCGGCGCCCGTCGCCGAGCATGCGCCGCAGCGCGAAGCCGATCGAGATCGCCCCGACCGCCAGCCCGACCGCGGCGTCGGAGACCTGCGCGGCCAGGAGATAGCCGGCGAGCACGCCGATGAAGGCGCCGGGCGCCAGCGTCGCGAGGTTGCGCAGGTCGAATTCGCGGCGATAGGACCAGACCGTCACCACGTCCTGCGCGATCAGCAGCGGCAGCATGATCGCGGCCGCCGTCACCGGCGAGACGACCAGCGCCATCAGCGGCAGCGAGAGCAGGCCCAGGCCGGCGAAACCGCCCTTCGACAGCCCCATCAGGATGACGGCCGGCACCATGGCGGCGAAGAAGGCGGCGTCGAAGGTCATGGCGGACCGGATTTCGCGGGCGGGAAAGGCGGATGGGCGAAAGTCTGAGACGGCGGTGCTTGCGCCAGGCGGGCGGAATGCGCAGGGTTCCCGGCAAAACCGCCTCGCGAACCGCCGGCCCGCCCGCGAGGCTTTAGGACGAAACCCGGCGAAGAGGAACGCTTCCGATGAATGCCTCGCATGCGGCGCCCGCGCCCTCATCCTCGGCCTATCGCGAAACCTATGCGCGCTGGCAGGCCGATCCGGCCGCCTATTGGCTGGAGGTCGCCAAGGGGATCGACTGGATCAGGCCGCCGCAGAAGGCCTTCGACCCCGCGGCGGGGATCTATGGCCGCTGGTTTCCCGACGCGACCTGCAACACCTGCTTCAACGCGCTCGACCGGCATGTGCGCGACGGCCGCGGCGGGCAGACGGCGCTGATCTACGACAGCCCCGTCACCGCGACCAAGGCGCGCTACACCTATGCCCAGATGCTGGAGGAGGTCGCGGCGCTCGCCGCCGTGCTCCAGGACCTCGGCGTCGGCAAGGGCGACCGCGTCATCGTCTACATGCCGATGGTGCCGGAGGCCGCCTTCGCCATGCTGGCCTGCGCGCGCATCGGCGCCGTGCATTCGGTGGTGTTCGGCGGCTTCGCGGCCAAGGAGCTGGCGACGCGCATCGACGACGCCACGCCCAAGGTGATCCTGACCGCGAGCTGCGGCGTCGAGCCGACCCGCGTGGTCGAATACAAGCCCCTGCTCGACGGGGCGATCGAAATGGCCCGGCACAAGCCGGAGGCCTGCGTCGTGCTGCAGCGGCCGCAGGCCGAGGCCTCGATGCAGGCGAGCCGCGACAGGAACTGGCGCAGCCTCGTCGCCGCCGCCAAGGCGGCGGGGCGCCAGGCGGAATGCGTCGAGGTCGCGGCGACCGACCCGCTCTACATCCTCTACACCTCCGGCACGACCGGCCGGCCCAAGGGCGTGGTGCGCGACAATGGCGGCCACATGGTCGTGCTCAAGGAGACGATGGACCAGCTCTACGACGTCGGGCCGGGCGAGGTGATGTTCACCGCCTCCGATGTCGGCTGGGTGGTCGGCCACGGCTACATCGTCTACGCGCCGCTGATCCAGGGCGCGACCACCGTGCTCTACGAGGGCAAGCCGGTCGGCACGCCCGATCCCGGCGCCTTCTGGCGCGTCGTGGCCGAGCATGGCGTCAAGGCGCTGTTCACGGCGCCGACCGCCTTCCGCGCCATCCGCAAGGAGGACCCGCAGGGCAAGCATCTTGCCGGCCACGACCTGTCGCGCTTCAAGGCATTGTTCCTCGCCGGCGAGCGGGCCGATCCCGAGACGCTGAAATGGGCCGAGGACCTGCTCGGGGTGCCGGTGATCGACCATTGGTGGCAGACCGAAAGCGGCTCGCCCATCGTCGGCAACCCGCTGGGCCTCGGCCTGCTGCCGATCAAGCACGGCTCGCCGACCGTGCCGCTGCCGGGCTGGGACGTGCGGTGCCTCGACGAGGGCGGCCATCCGGTCGCGCCGGGCACGATGGGCGCGATCGTGCTGAAGCTGCCGCTGCCGCCGGGCGCGCTGCCGACGCTCTGGAACGACGATGCCCGCTTCGAGGACAGCTATCTCGCGACCTATCCGGGCTTCTACAACACCTCGGATGCCGGCTTCATCGACGCGGACGGCTATGTCTTCATCATGGGCCGCACCGACGACATCATCAACGTCGCCGGTCACCGGCTCTCGACCGGCGGCATGGAGGAGGTGCTGGCGGCGCATGCCGCCGTGGCGGAATGTGCGGTCGTCGGCATCCGCGACGCGCTCAAGGGCGAGCAGCCCTGCGGCTTCGTCGTGCTCAAGGCCGGCGTCAGCCAGTCGCAGGAGGAGATCGAGCGCGAGCTGGTCGCGCTGGTGCGCGAGCGGATCGGCCCGGTGGCGGCCTTCAAGCTGGCGGTGACGGTGGGCCGGCTGCCGAAGACCCGCTCCGGCAAGATCCTGCGCGCGACGATGAAGAAGATCGCCGATGGCGAGGACTACGCCGTGCCGGCGACGATCGAGGACGTCGCGGTGCTGGCCGAGATCGGCACGGCGCTGAAGGGCAGGGGGATCGGGTAGGGACCCCGGGAACCGCTACGGGGTCATCCCGGATCGGCGCCGCCGACGCGGCCTGTCCGGGATGAAGGCGTTGCGGGATGGAGCTCCGAGGGCCTCAGCCCTCGTCGTCCTCGTCATCCGTGCGCTTGAGCTGCTTGAGCTTGGCGAAGACGGAATCGACGTCGATCTGCGCCTCCTCCTCGCGCTTCGGCCGGCTCATATCGGCGAAGGGCTGCGGCTCGGCGTGGACGGGCTCGGGGGCCGTGGTCTCCTCGGCGGAGAGCAGGGTCGAGCCGGCCTCGGCCAGCGCGGCCGGGCGGTCCTTGGCGGCGCGGGCCACCTCGAAATCCAGGTCGATCTGCGAGCACAGGCCGAGGCTGACCGGGTCGATCGGCGTCAGCGACTGGGCGTTCCAGTGGGTGCGGTCGCGGATCTGCGCGATGGTCGACTTGGTCGTGCCGATCAGGCGGATGATCTGCGCGTCCTTGAGCTCGGGGTGGTTGCGCAGCAGCCAGAGGATGGCGTTCGGCCGGTCCTGGCGCTTCGAGACCGGGGTGTAGCGCGGGCCCTTGGTGCGCTTGATCTCGGGCACCTTCACCTTGCGCTCGGCGAGGCGCAACTGGTGGTTCGGGTTCTTGGCGGCGCGCTCCAGCTCCTCGCGGGTGAGCTGGCCCGAGGTGATCGGGTCGAGGCCCTTGATGCCGGCCGCCACCTCGCCATCGGCGATGCCGCGCACCTCGAGCGGGTGCAGCTTGCAGAACTCGGCGATCTGCTCGAAGGTCAGCGAGGTGTTCTCGACCAACCAGACCGCGGTGGCCTTGGGCATCAGCGGGGTTTGTGACACGGGCGTCTCCTGAAATGCCCTGGCGCCGTCGCAGGCTCGGCAGGGCTTAGGTCGCGGACAATAGCTCTCATGCGCCGACCGGCCTCCTCGGCCGGCCATCCAAATCATCGACGATGAGCAGGATGGCGCGCCTTATAGGCGAGGGCGTGGCCGGTGTCCACGAAAAGCGTGCGTGACGCGCGCGCTCCTCGCAATGCGGCCCTCACACCGTCAGCACGATCTTGCCGATATGGGCGCTCGATTCCATCAGCCGGTGCGCTTCCGCCGCCTCGGCGAGCGGGAAGGTCGCGTGCACCTGCGGCTTGCAGCGCCCGGCCTGCAGCAGCGGCCAGACCTTCTCCTGGAGCTCGGCGGCGATGGCGGCCTTCTCGGCCACGGTGCGCGGACGCAGGGTCGAGCCTGTATGGGTCAGCCGCTTCAGCATCAGCCGGCTGAAATTGGCGCTGGCCTTCGGGCCGTTGAGGAAGGCGATCTGGACGATGCGGCCCTGGTCGGCCGCGGCCTCGTAGTTGCGGTCGATATAGTCGCCGCCGACCATGTCGAGGATCAGGTTCACGCCGCGCCCGCCGGTCGCGGCCTTCGCCGCCGCGACGAAATCCTCGCTGCGATAGTCGATGGCGTTGTCGGCGCCGAGAGCGCGGCAGGCCCGGCACTTCTCGGCGGAACCGGCGGTCGCCAGCACCGTCGCGCCGAAGGCCTTGGCGAGCTGGATCGCCGTGGTGCCGATGCCCGAGGAGCCGCCATGGACGAGGAAGCTCTCGCCGGCCTGCAGCCGCCCGCGCTGGAAGACGTTGCTCCAGACGGTGAAATAGGTTTCCGGCACGGCGCCGGCCTCGACCAGCGACAGCCCTTCCGGCACCGGCAGGGCATTGCTCTCATGCACCACCGCGTATTCGGCATAGCCGCCCCCGGCGACGAGGGCGCAGACCGCCTCGCCGGGCGCGAAGCGCGTCGCCCCCGGGCCGCGCCCCACGACGGTGCCGGCGAATTCGAGCCCGGGAATGTCGGAGGCGCCCGGCGGCGGATTGTAGCCGCCCTGGCGCTGCAAGACGTCCGGCCGGTTGATGCCGGCGGCGGCGACGGCGACGAGGATCTCGCCCGGGCCCGGCTGCGGCACAGGGCGGGTTTCCGGCCGCAGGACGTCGGGGCCGCCGGGTGCCGTGATGCCGATCACGGTCATCGTCTGGGGAAGGGCGGGCATGGTCTGTCTCCTCGGGCGGCGCCGGCCATGCTGCGGTGCAGCTTGGCGCGGCGGGATGGAGATGTTTAGCCTGCCCGCTCGATTTTGGTGAGATGCGAGGCTGCCATGTCGTTATTTTCCGAGGATGACCGCCCGAAGCCGAAGAGCGTCCATGAGATCGGGCAGGACCTGTCGACGCTGTCGCTGGAGGAGATCGATGAGAGGATCGCCGCGCTCAGGGCGGAGATCGAGCGGCTGACGGAGGCGCGGGCCGGCAAGAGTGCCTCGCGCGCCGCAGCCGACGCCTTTTTTCGCCGGCCGGCCTGAAAAGGCGCGTGCGGAGACGCCCCGTTAAGAGGTCGTTAAAGATTCCAAAGTATGAATCTGACCATCCAGTTTGTCTGGATGTCGAGTGGCTCCTGCCTACTCTGTTTGACGCCTCCCTGTTGACCTCACGAGCCGCCCCTGGCGGCTCTTTTTTTGTCGGGCGACCCGGTGCGGCGGGCGCGGGCGGGCTGCCTTTTTCTCGCCACGAGGCTTCTATCTCCGTTAAGGTTAACGATATCCTACCGACGCCCGGCATCGTTAACGGCGCTATTCTTGCGGTGTCGACGGCATGATCCGCGTGGCGTTCCAGAGGCGCACGCGGTTGTGCCGATGGGAGACACCGTATGAACGACGCCCAGTTGCTGGAGCCGCAGGCGCAGGAGGGAGCGATCTCCTTCGCGCGCGGCTTCGTCCGGTCCGAGGCCTTCATGATGCTGTTTCGCGAGGGGATGGGGCTGGTCGAGCAGACCGCGGCCTATCTCGACGGCGACGGGCGCAAGGACTCCGCGGCGCTGCCGCGCGAGGTCGCGCTGACCTACGCCACCGAGAGCATGCGCCTGACCACGCGGCTGATGCAGATCGCCTCCTGGCTCCTGGTGCAGCGCGCGGTGGCCGAGGGCGAGATGACCGCCGAGCAGGCCCGCGCCGAGCACAGCAAGGTCAAGGTCGGCGACCCGATGCTGCCGCCGGCCGAGCATATCGCCGCGCAGTTGCCCGAGCGCCTGCGCGGGCTGATGGCCCATTCGCTCCGTCTGCAGGCGCGCATCCAGCATCTCGAGGAGCAGATGTGGGGCGTTGCGCCGCTGCGGGAGCTGGCGAATCCGGTGCAGGACCAGCTTGCCAGCCTGCAGGCCCGGCTCGGCCTGGGGCGCTGAGGGCTGCCATTTTCGCAAGGAAACCCGCCGTCATTCCGGGGCGGCCCGAAGGGCTGAGCCCGGAACCCATGAACACGACGTTCCCGAGAAGGACCGGGTTTCGTCCGGTGACGGCGGTGTTCATGGGTTCCGGGCTCAAGCGCTGCACGCTTGCCCCGGAATGACGGCGAGGTTCCGTCGTCGATCTCACGCGAAAGCAAAAAACCCGGCCGCGAGGCCGGGTTTTCGCATTGTCGCGGAGGAGGCGGCGGGGCCGCGCTCTACTCACTTCTTGCCGAGCGCGCCCAGGCCGCCGAAGCGGGAGTTGAAGCGCGAGACGCGGCCGCCGCGGTCCATGAGCTGCTGGGTGCCGCCGGTCCAGGCCGGGTGGGTCTTGGGGTCGATGTCGAGGTTCAGCGTGTCGCCTTCCTTGCCGTAGGTCGAACGGGTCAGGTACTCGCTGCCATCGGTCATCACGACCTTGATGGTGTGGTAGTCGGGGTGGATGCCGGTCTTGGCCATGGCGAAATCCTCGAAACTCGAAAAAACGGGCGTAATCGACAAGCAGGCGAGCCTGCCCGGCCCGTCGAAAGAATTCGGATGAGCCTGTCGTGAAGTCGCGTGCACATATCGCAGACGCAGGCGCAGTGCAAGTTCGGCCCGCATGCCGCCTGCGGCGATGCGGCATTTGCCAAGACTTGCCCGATCGGGTTTGAGCGGTGTTGAAGATTGCTATCCTTCCAGGGCGTGCCGATGCGCGCGTGACCGCAGGAGTTCCAGCGCGTGGCCGAAACCGAGGGCAAGACCAGCAAGGCACGACCCGACTTCCGCTCGCTCGCGACCTTCTGGCCCTATGCCCGCGCGCAGAAGCGGCGGATCGCCGCGGCGCTGGTCGCGCTCGTCGTCGCCTCGCTGGCGACGCTGGTGCTGCCGGTCGCGGTGCGACGGGTCATCGATGTCGGCTTCGCCGGCGGCGAGCGGCAGCTCGCCAACAGCTATTTCATCCTGCTGATCGGGGTCGTCGCCGTGCTGGCGCTGGCGAGCTCGGCGCGATTCTATCTGGTGATGACGGTCGGCGAGCGCATCGTCGCCTCGCTGCGCGCCGACGTCTTCCGGCATCTGACGCGGCTCGAGCCCGCCTTCTTCGATTCGAGCAAGGCGGGCGATCTCGTCTCGCGGCTCACCGCCGATACGACGCAGATCAAGTCGACCTTCGCCTCGACCGCCTCGATCGCCTTGCGCAACGCCATCATGGCGCTCGGCGCGCTCGCGCTGATGGTGGCGACGAGCCCGCGGCTCTCGGCCATCGTCATCGGCGTCATCCCGCTGATCGTGATTCCGCTGGTGATGTCGGGCCGTTCGGTCCGGCGCCGGGCGCGGATGGCGCAGGACCGGCTGGCCGAGGCCTCCGCCTTCGCGGCGGAAGCCGTCGGCGCCATCCGCACCATGCAGTCCTTCGGCGCGGCGCGGCAGACATCGGCCCGTTTCGAGGCCGCCTCCGACGAGGCCTACGCCGCCTCGCGCGGCGCCACCGCCTCGCGGGCGCTGCTTTCCGGCGTCGCGATCTTCCTGGTCTCGGCCAGCGTCGTCTGCGTGCTCTGGACCGGCGCGACCGAGGTGTTCGACGGGCGGATGAGCGGCGGACGGCTGTCGCAGTTCATCCTCTACGCGGTGCTGGCGGCGAGCTCGCTCGGCCAGCTCTCGGAGGTCTATGGCGACATCAGCGCGGCGGCCGGCGCCTCCGGCCGGCTCGGCGAGATCCTGGCGATGAAGCCCGCCATCGCCGCCCCGCCGCATCCCAGGCCGATGCCGGAGCCCTCGCTGGGCGAGCTCGCCTTCGAGGACGTCTCCTTCAGCTATCCGGGGCGCGAGGCCTCGGCGCTGCATCATCTGAGCTTCTCGATCCGCCCGGGTGAGCGCATCGCGCTGGTCGGCCCGTCGGGCGCGGGCAAGAGCACGGTGCTGCAACTGGCGCTGCGCTTCTACGATCCGCAGGGCGGGCGCGTCATGGTCGACGGCGTCGCCGGGCCGGAGGCCGAGCCGGACGCCTGGCGGGAGCGCTTCGCGCTGGTGCCGCAGGAGCCGACGGTGTTCGGTGTCTCGGTTCGGGACAATATCGCCTATGGCCGCCCCGGCGCCACCCAGGACGAGGTCGAGGAGGCGGCGCGGCTTGCCGCGGCGGACGGCTTCATCCGGGAGTTGCCGGAGGGCTACGACACCATCGTCGGCGAGCGCGGCGTGACGCTTTCCGGCGGGCAGCGACAGCGGCTCGCGATCGCGCGCGCCGTCTTGAAGGACGCGCCGATCCTGCTGCTCGACGAGGCCACCAGCGCACTCGATTCGGAGAGCGAGCGCGCGGTGCAGGACGCGCTCGACCGGTTGATGCGGGGGCGCACGACGCTCGTGGTCGCGCACCGGCTCGCCACCATTCTTTCCGCCGACCGCATCCTCGTGATGGAGGAGGGGCGCATCGTCGAGCAGGGCAGCCATGCCGAGCTCAAGGCGCGCGGCGGGCTCTATGCCAGGCTGGCGGCGCTGCAGTTCGGGCTGGAGGCGGCGTGAGCGTAACGCCTCGATCCCGAACCTCCCCGTCATTCCGGGGCGGCCCGCAAGGGCCGAGCCCGGAACCCATGAACACGACAATACGTTGAAGAGGCGCCGGTCCGTCTCGTAAAATGCGGTGTTCGTGGTTCCGGGCTCTGGCCTTCCGCCTGCCCCGGAATGACGATGCGGTTCCCCGCGCGAAGCGACGTCTCAGCGCGGCGGCAGGGAGGCGTAATAAGCCGCGAGCGCGGCGATCTCCTGCACGGACATCGCGCGCGCCATGTAGCGCATCTCCTTGTGCTGGCGCTTGCCGGAACGGAACGCCAGCATCTGGTTGAAGAGGTAGCGTTCGTTCTGGCCGGCGAGATGCGGGACCTCGGTGTCGCGGGCGATGCCGTCGATGCCGTGGCAGGCGCCGCATTCCTCGACGCTGGAGCCGCGCGGCTCGGCCGATGCGGGCTGTCCCGCCAGCAGCGCGGCGAGGGCGAGCAGCGGCGCCGTGGCCGCCAGCCTGCGGATCATGGCCTCAGCGCTCCGTGATCTTGAACTCGATGCGCCGGTTGCGGCGATGCGCCTCGTCGGTATTGGCGACGTCGAGCGGCTGGTATTCGCCGAAGCCGGTCGCGGCGACGCGGTCGTTCGGCAGGCCGCGCGAGATCAGATACTCGACCACCGCGATGGCGCGCGCCGAGGAGAGGTACCAGTTCGACGGGAACTGCGCCGTCCGGATCGGGCGGTTGTCGGTATGGCCGTCGACGCGCAGGATCCAGGGCAGGTCCGGCGGCATCTCCTTGGCGAGGTCGAGCAGCACGGTGGCGAACTTGTCGAGCTCGGCCTGGCCCTCCGGCTTCAGCACCGCCTGGCCGGCGTCGAAGAAGATCTCCGACTGGAAGACGAAGCGGTCGCCGACCGTGCGGATGTCCGGCCGGGTGCCGAGCACCTGCCGCAGGCGCCCGAAGAAGTCGGAGCGGTAGCGCGCCAGCTCCTGCACGCGCTGGGCGAGCGCGACGTTGAGGCGCGAGCCGAGATCGGCGATGCGGGCCTGCGAATCCTTGTCCTTGGCCTCGGAGGCGGCCAGCGCCTCCTCCAGCGCCGCGAGCTGGCGGCGCATCGCGGCGATCTGCTGGTTGACGAGGTCGACCGTCGCCTGGGCGCGGGCGGAGAGCTGCTTCTCGCTTTCCAGCGCCTTTTGCGTCTCGGCGAGCTGGGCGCCGGCATTGCCGTTCTGCTGCGTCTCGAGCAGGCCCTGCAGGCGCGAGCGCTCGCCCTGGGCCTGGGCCAGCGTCGACTGCATGAGCTGGAGGCTCTCCTGCGCCTGCCGGTTCGAGGAGCGCTCCAGCGCCAGCAGGTCGGTCAGTTCCGAGATCTGCTTGTTCAGCCGCTCCAGCGCCGTGTCCTTGCCGGTCAGCTCCTGCGACAGGAAGAACTGGCCGAGCACGAAGACGGTGAGCAGGAAGACGATGCCGATCAGCATCGTCGAGAGCGCGTCGACGAAGCCGGGCCAGAAATTCACCTCCTCGCGGCGGTGGGCGCGGGAAAGGGCCATCGTCAGGGTCCTGCTGTCATGGTCCGGTGCTCGACGGGAATCATGGCTCGGTGATCTGGTCGGCGGTGAGGCGCTCGATCAGCCGCTTCAGCTCCTTCTCGCGGGCGGCCTGCGCCTCGACCCAGTCGCGGATCATCTGCTGCTCGGAGCGCATGTGCTGGACCAGGCCCTGGATGCCCTCGGCGAGGTTGGACAGGGCCTGGGTGGCGGCGCGGTTGTTGGCGGTGCCGTCGACCATCGCCGCGCTCAGCCTGTCGAAGCGCTCGGCCAGCGGATTGCCGGCGGGCAGGAGCGGCATGGCGCCGGGCAGGGCGGTGCGGCTGCCCAGCCAGCTCTCGACCTCGTTGCGGAAGCGGCGCTGCGCCTGCGCGACCTGGAGATCGAGGAAGCCGAGGATCAGCGAGCCGGCGATGCCGAAGAGCGAGGACGAGAAGGACAGGCCCATGCCGGCGAGCGGCGCCGACAGGCCCGCCTTGAGGTCGTCGAAGAGCACGCCGGCTTCCGCCCCGGTGCGCAAGGAGTTGATGACGCCGCCGACCGAACCGACCGTCTCGAGCAGGCCCCAGAAGGTGCCGAGCAGGCCGAGGAAGACCAGAAGCCCGGCGAGATAGCGCAGCACCTCGCGGCCGTCGTCGAGCCTGACGGCGATCGATTCGACGATCGAGGCGGCCTGCGCCGGCGCGAGGCTGGCTTCGTCGAGCGCCGGCAGCACGGCGCCGAGCGGCGCGATGACCTCGCCGCGGCGGATCTCGGCATGGCGGGGCGCGGCGGCGAGGCGGGTGGCGGAGCGCGCCTCGCTGGCGAGGCGCCAGAGCTCGCGCAGGGCGACCAGAACGCCGACCAGCAGGGCGCCGAGGATCAGGCCGTTCAGACCGGGATTGGTCATGAACGCCTTGATGAGCCCGGCCTGCAGGATGTAGCCGAGGAAGCCGATCAGCGCGATGAAGACGAGCGCGCGGACGGCGTAGCGGAGAGGCCGGGAGAAGCGGGTATCCTCTCGCGGGGGGGCGGCCGCGATCTCGTCGGCCGCCAGATCCTCATTCGCCATGCTTCGTCTTCCGTTCGCCTCGGATCGCGTCGCAGACTGTCGCCTCCCGGACGGCCGGGATCAAGGCCGAAAGCGCGGCTCCCGTCGTCATTGCGCGCGGAGCGAAGCAATCCCGAGGCAGCCGCGCTCCACGTCCTCCTGGATTGCTTCGTCGCTTCGCTCCTCGCAACGACGGCCCGCGCGGGCCGGAGCGGCTCTATGCGGCCGCCGTCTTCAGCGCCGCGCGCAGGGCCTGCTCGCAGGTCTCGTTGCCGCAGATGATGTCCCTGGCATGGGTGGCCTGCTTGCCGTCGAGCGTGCCGAAGGTGCCGCCCGCCTCGCGGATCAGCACGGCGCCCGCCGCGAAATCCCAGGTGTTGAGGCCGCGCTCCCAGTAGCCGTCGAGGCGGCCGGCGGCGACATAGGCGATGTCGAGCGCGGCCGAGCCCATGCGCCGGACATTGGCGAAGCGCGGCATCACCGCGGCGAGCTCGCGCAGGAACAGGCCGTGCCCGCCCTTGCCGATATGCGGGATGCCGGTGCCGACCAGCATCTCGGCCGGCTCGCGGCGGCCGGAGACGCGCAGGCGCCGGTTGTTGGCATAGGCGCCCTTGCCCTTCTCGGCCATGAACATCTCGTCCTTGGCGGCGTCGTAGACCACGCCGGCGACGAACTGGTTGTCGCGTTCCAGCGCGACCGAGATGTTCCAGTGCGGGATGCCGCGCAGGAAGTTGTGGGTGCCGTCGAGCGGGTCGATATGCCAGCGGTTGCTCTCGTCGGTGCCGTGGACGACGCCGCTCTCCTCCATGACGAAGCCGTAGCCGGGCCGGGCCTTCTCCAGCGATTCGCGCAGGATCTGTTCGGCCTTGTGGTCGGCCTTGGAGACGAAATCGCCCGGGCCCTTGGCGAGCACCTGGAGATTCTCGACCTCGCCGAAGTCGCGCTTCAGCGAGCGGGACGCCTTCATCACGGCGTCGGTCATCACGGTCATCAACGGGGAACGGATCATCTGAACCTCTTGCGTGCCGTCGGGAGGCACGGCGGAAAAGCGAAGGCAAAGAGCGAAGACTGGAAAATCCCCAGCCCTCATCCTGAGGAGCGGGCGAAGCTCGCGTCTCGCAGGATGCTCCAGTGGACCCTGGACCGTGCTGCGAGGCGCCGCATTCGCGGCTCCTCAGGATGAGGGCTGTGTTTCGGCGGCAGTCAGCCTGTCACTTGCGCGGCTCCTAGGGCGCCGTCAAGACGAAGCTGCTGATGCGGGAGGCCGCCATGCGGGCGGCGCGACCCTTCTGCTCGGGGTTGAGCCGGTCGAACAGCTCGTCGAGGGCCGGGTCGCCGAGGCCTTGCGAGCGGGCGGCGAGATGCCAGGCGGCGGCCTCGATCCGGTCCGGCGCGATGCCGAGGCCGAACTGGTAGAGCTTGGCGAGGCGGTTCTGCGCGATGGGATTGCCCTGATGGGCAGCGCGCAGGAAGAGCTTCGCCGCCGCCTCTTCGTCCTTGGCCACCCCGGTGCCGTTGAACAGCATGATCGCATATTCGACCTCGGCCGGGACATTGCCGGCGGCGGCTCCCTTCTTCATCCAGCCGGCCGCCTCCTCGTCGGATTGCGGCAGGCCGCGACCCTGCCGGGCGAGGGTGCCGAGCGCCTGCATCGCATCGCCGATCTCGGCCTTCGCCGCGATCCGCAGGCAGGCGACGGCGCGCTTGTCGTCGCTGTCCTTGCCCGTCGCGAGCAAAGCGAGGGCGAGGTTGTAATTGGCGAGCGGATGGCCGGCTGCGGCGGCCTTTTCCAGCAATTGCCCGGCACGAGCGGGATCGCGCTTGCCGCTGTTCTGGTCGAGGAGCTCGGTCGCGAGCGCGAAGGTGGCGTTGATGTCGCCGCGCGCATCGGCCTGCTCGTACCATTCGGTCGCGGCCTTCTGGTCGGGCGCGACGCCGAGGCCCTGCCGGTAGATCTCGCCGAGCAGCGTCATCGCGGCGGCGTCGTTGTGGTCGGCCTCGACGCGCTTCAGCGCTTCGGTCTGGGCGCGCCGGTAATGGCCGGCCTGATAGGCGCCATAGGCCAGGTCCTCGAAGGGCTGCGCGGCCGCGGCCGGCAGGGCGAGGCCGGTCAGCGCGCCGAGCACGAGGCCGCAACGCAGCCCTTTCATCGGGCGGTCTTCCGCGCCGCGCAGGCGGACATCGCCGCATTCGCCGCCTCGACCAGGGCGCGGATGTCCTGCCCCTCGTCGAAGGCCCAGGCGCCGAGGGCGACGAATTCCGCCCCGGTCTCGACCAGCGGCTCGATGGCTTCGGCGTCCGGCGCATAGGCGACGCAGGGCGTCTCGAAGATCTCGGCCCACCAGCCGGCGCGCTCGATCACCGCCGGCAGGGGCGGCACGCTGCCGTCCGGCCGCGGCTCGCCGAACAGGACGTAGTCGACGCCGGCCTCGCCGACATCCATGGCGTCATGGCGGGCGCGCAAGCCGCCGGCGCCGATGATGCGCTCGCTCTTCAGGCTGGAGCGCGCCTCGGCGATCGCGGCCGGGCCGCCGGTGAGATGCACGCCGTCGGCGCCGCCGCGCGCGGCGACAAGGGCCGTGTCCTCGACGACGAGGGCGACGTTGTTGGCCTGCACCGGGCCGGCGAGGCGCTTGACGCGCTCGATGCGGCTGCGGTCGTCGCCGGGCGCGAGCCGGAGCAGGATGGCGGCGACGTCGCCGCCCGCCATCGCCTGCATCAGGCGGAAGGCCATGGCGTCGGCGTCCTCGACCGGCGGGGTGACGAGCATCAGGCGGGTGGGGGAAGGGTGCGTGGTCATGATCGGCTGCGCAAACGGCCCGCGGCGAAGTCCAATGTCAAGACCGCAAGCCCGGCAATCAGGCTCCAGAAGGCCGAGCCGATGCCGAAAAGCGAGAGGCTGGAGGCCGCCACGCAAAAGGCGATGGCCGCCGCGAAGCGCTCCTTGTCGGAGGACATCGTCTGCCCGAGCGCGCCGGTGAAGGAGCCGACGAGGCCGAGGCCGGCCACCGCCACGATCAGCGCCTTCGGCAGGGCGAGCAGCAGCGCGATCAGGAGGCCGGTGCAGCCGGCGACGACGAGATAGGCGAAGCCGTAGACGACGCCCGCCTTCCAGCGCTGGGCCGGGTCGGGATGGGTGTCGCCTCCGGTGCAGATCGAGGCGCTGATCGCGGCCATGTTGGTCATATGCGCGCCGAAGGGGGCGGTCAGCAGCGAGACGAGCCCCGTGGCGAAGAGCGCAGGGGCGGTCGGCGGTTTGTAGCCGGCGGCGCGCAGCACGGCGAAGCCCGGCAGGTTCTGGGCGGCCATGGTGACGAGATAGAGCGGGACGCCGATGCCGAGCATGGCGGCAATATCGAAGCGGGGCGTGACGATTTCGAGGCTGGTCAAGGCGATCTCGCCGCCGGGCCAGTGCGCGAGCCCGCCGGCGAAGCTGATGACGATGCCGGCGGCCAGCGCCGCGATGACGCCGAGGAACGGATTGAGGAGCCGGGCGACGAGAAACACCGCCAGCAAGGGCAGCACGAGCCATGGCGACAGCCGCATCTCGTCGAAGACGGCGACGACGAAGCGGAAGATCACGCCCGCCAGCATGGCCGAGGCGATCGGCATCGGGATGCGCTCGATCAGCCGGCCGAGCGGGCGGAAGGCGGCGGTGAGCATCATCAGCAGCGCGGCGACGAGGAAGGCGGCGACCGCAGCGGCCATGTCGAAGCCGCTGGCGGCGGCGATGAGCGCCGCGCCCGGCGTCGACCAGGCGCAGATCATCGGCATGCGATAGCGCCAGGACAGCCAGATACTCGGCAGCGCCGTGCCGATGGCGAGCGCCGCCACCATCGAGACGGTCTGGCCGGCCGTGGCGCCGAGCGCCTGCGCGGCCGAGAGGATGACCGCGACCGAGGCGGCGAAACCGACGAAGACCGCGACCAGGGCGGAAAAGACAATCGACATGGGTTGCGGGCTCGGGCGGCGGGGCATGCCGTTGAATCAGAAATCGCGGCGCACGGAAAGGGCGCCGGATACATGGCGGCTGCAATCGGGGCGATGCTCCTTGCTGCAACGAAAACGCCCGGCCGGGGCCGGGCGTCGAAAAAACAGAGCCGTCAGAGGCGGCTCAAGCGGCCTTCTTCGCGCCGAAGGTCGGGTCGAGCTCGCCCTTGGCATAGCGCTTGGCCATCTCGGCCAGCGTGACGATGCGCTTGATCTTGGAAGCCTGGCCGGCGGTGTTGAACTCCTCCAGCCGCTTCTTGCAGAGCGCGGTCATCGCCTCCATGGCAGGCTTGAGGTATTTGCGCGGGTCGAACTCGCCGGGATGCTCGGAGAGGATCTTGCGGATCTGGCCGGTCATCGCCATGCGGTTGTCGGTGTCGATGTTGATCTTGCGCACGCCGTGCTTGATGCCGCGCTGGATCTCCTCGACCGGCACGCCCCAGGTCTGGGGCATCTTGCCGCCATACCGGTTGATGATGTCCTGGAGGTCCTGCGGCACCGAGGAGGAGCCGTGCATGACGAGATGCATGTTCGGCAGCTTCTTGTGGATCTCCTCGATGACATGCATCGCCAGGATCGCGCCGTCGGGCTTGCGGGTGAACTTGTAGGCGCCATGCGAGGTGCCCATGGCGATGGCGAGCGCGTCGACCTTGGTCTCGGCGACGAACTTCACCGCCTCGTCCGGGTTGGTCAGGAGCTGGTCGTGGCTGAGCTTGCCCTCGAAGCCGTGGCCGTCCTCCTTCTCGCCCTCGCCGGATTCGAGCGAGCCGAGCACGCCGAGTTCGCCCTCGACCGAGATGCCGCCGAGATGGGCCATGTCGGTGACGGTCTTCGTCACGCCGACATTGTAGTCCCAGTCGCCCGGGGTCTTGCCGTCGGCCTTGAGCGAGCCGTCCATCATGACGGAGGTGAAGCCGGCCTGGATCGCGGTCATGCAGGTCGCCGGCTCGTTGCCGTGGTCGAGATGCACGCAGACCGGGATATGCGGATAGATCTCGGTGACGGCGTCCATCATGTGCTTGAGCATGATGTCGTTGGCGTAGGAACGGGCGCCGCGCGAGGCCTGGATGATCACCGGCGCGTCGGTCGCGTCGGCCGCCGCCATGATCGCCAGCGCCTGCTCCATGTTGTTGATGTTGAAGGCGGGCACGCCGTAGTCGTTCTCGGCGGCATGATCGAGCAACTGGCGAAGCGTGATGCGGGCCACGATGGCACTCCCCTTTTGCAAAACGGATATGGGCGAGGATGTAGTGCCGAAGCACCGCCGGCGCAAAGGGAAAGCGCCGAAAAGCCTTAAGGCTTCAGCCGCCGCGCGCTTCAAGCGCCGCGACGCGCTCCTCGACGGCGGCAAGTTCCTCGGCGAAATTGCCGGTGATCGATTTCGCCATGACGAGCAGGCCGGCCGTGTCGCGGCGCTGCTTGCGGACGAGGTCGCCCAGTTCGACGAAACGCTTCTCGATGGCGTCGAAGCGCTTGTCATGATCGGCAAGCTTCGCCTGAATTGATTTCAGGATCTCGAACATAGCCGTCTGCACATTCTCGCCCATGGTGAGAACATAGCATAAACGCGGGCTGCCGCAAGGGCAGCCCTTGAGGATTGGTCAAGCCTGCCTGAGGGCCTCGACGCCCGGCAGGGGCTTGCCTTCCATCCATTCGAGGAAGGCGCCGCCCGCCGTCGAGACATAGGTCAGCTCGTCGGCGACGCCGGCATGGTTCATCGCCGCGACGGTGTCGCCGCCGCCGGCGACCGCGACCAGCTCTCCGGCCTGCACCCGCTTGGCGACGGCCTTGGCGACCGCGACCGTGGCCGTGTCGAAAGGCGGCAGCTCGAAGGCGCCGAAGGGGCCGTTCCAGACCAGCGTCTTCACCGTCTCCAGCCGCAGCACGACCTCGGCGATCGAGAGCGGGCCGGCGTCGAGGATCATCTCGTCGGGCTCGACGCCGTCGACCGGCACGACGCGGTAGCCGGGATGGGCCTTGAACTCGCGCGCCACCAGCGCGTCGACCGGCAGCAGGATCGCGCAGCCGGCGGCCTTGGCCTTCTCCGCGATCTCGCGGGCGGTGCCGACGAGGTCGTGCTCGCAGAGCGACTTGCCGATAGCGACGCCGCGCGCCGCGAGGAAGGTGTTGGCCATGCCGCCGCCGATGGCGAGGATGTCGACCTTCTTCACGAGATTGCCGAGCAGGTCGAGCTTGGTCGAGACCTTGGCGCCGCCGACGATCGCCATCACCGGGCGGGCGGGATTGTCGAGGCCGGCGGCGAGGGCCTCCAGCTCCGCCTGCATCGTGCGGCCGGCATAGGCCGGCAGGACATGGGCGAGGCCTTCGGTCGAGGCATGAGCCCGATGGGCGGCCGAGAAGGCGTCGTTGACGTAAAGGTCGCCATTGGCGGCGAGCGCCTTGACGAAGTCCGGGTCGTTCGTCTCGTCGCCGGCGTGGAAGCGGGTGTTCTCCAGCAGCAGGATCTCGCCGTTCTTCGCCGCTGCCACGGCCTTGGCGACGTCATCGCCGATGCAGTCGTCGACGAAGATCACCGGGCGTTCGAGCGCGTGCGCCAGCGCCGGCACGACCTGCCTCAGGCTGTTCTTCTCGTCGCGGCCCTTGGGGCGGCCGAAATGCGCGAGCAGGACGACCTTGCCGCCCTTGTCGGCAATCTCGCGGATCGTCGGCAGGATGCGGTCGATCCGGGTGGTGTCGCTGACCTTGCCGTCCTCCATCGGGACGTTGAGGTCGACGCGGACGAGGACGCGCTTGCCGGCGAGATCGGCGTCGTCGAGGGTGCGGAAGGCGCTCATCGCGACAGCAGGCCCCCGAACAGGCCCGGCACGCCGAATTTCAGCACCAGGATGGTGAGGATGACGGTCAGCACCGCCGTGACGATGGCGGTCGTGAACAGCGTGCCGGCGCGCGGCGTGGCGTCGACGCGGTTGCGCAGGGCGGCGATCTCGCCGCGGATCGAGGCGAAGTCGAGCGTGCCGGCGGCGGCGTCGACCTTGTGGGCGCTGCGCTCCAGCGAGGCCTCGGCGCGGGTCAGCACCGCCTCGTAGCGGGCGAACTTCTCCTCGATGCGCGCCGCCTTCTCCTCGATGCGGGAGAGCTGGTCGAGCTTGCGCGGGTCGGAGGCCGGAGCGGCCTGGGAGGCGGCTGGCGCGGCGGGGGCCGGCGCTGCGGCCGCGGGAGAGGGGCTGGGGGCGGGGGGAGGCGTCACGGCGGGCGTCTCGGCAGGGGCCGGGGGCGTGACGGTCGGCTCGATCTTGGCCATGGGCTCTCCGTTGCGGTGCGAAAACGAAGGAGGCCGTGCCGGGGTCCGGCACGGCCTCGCTCCGAGATGGGTCAGAGCAGGGCGCCCATGGCGACGGCCGTGTCGCTCATGCGGTTCGAGAAGCCCCACTCATTGTCGTACCAGGACAGGATGCGGACGAACTTGTCGTCCATCACCTTGGTCTGGTCGAGGGCGAAGGTCGAGGACGCCGGATCGTGGTTGAAGTCGATCGAGACGTTCGGCTGGTCGGTGACGGCGAGGATGCCCTTGAGCGGGCCGCGCTTCGACGCCTTGATGATGGCCTCCTTGATCTTCTCGACCGAGGTCTTGCGCTTGGCGATGAACTTGAAGTCGACGACCGAGACGTTCGGGGTCGGCACGCGCACCGAGGTGCCGTCGAGACGGCCCTTCAGCTCGGGGATGACGAGGCCGATCGCCTTGGCGGCGCCGGTCGAGGTCGGGATCATCGAGAGCGCGGCGGCGCGGCCGCGATAGAGATCCTTGTGCATCGTGTCGAGCGTCGGCTGGTCGCCGGTATAGGCGTGGATCGTGGTCATGAAGCCCTTGTCGATGCCGACGGCGTCATGCAGCACGCGCACGACCGGCGCGAGGCAGTTGGTGGTGCAGGAGGCGTTGGAGACCACGAGGTGGTCCTTCGTCAGCTCGTGCTGGTTGACGCCGTAGACGACGGTCAGGTCGGCGCCGTCGCAGGGGGCCGAGACCAGCACGCGCCTGGCGCCGGCGGCGAGATGGGCGCTCGCCTTGTCCTTCGTCGTGAAGATGCCGGTGCATTCCAGCGCGATGTCGACGCCGAGCGCCTTGTGCGGCAGCTCCTTGGGGTCGCGCACGGCGGTGACCTTGATCGGGCCGCGGCCGACATCGATGGTGTCGCCGGAGACGGTCACCTGGCCGGGGAAGCGGCCATGGACCGAGTCGAAGCGGAAGAGATGGGCGTTGGTCTCGACCGGACCCAGATCGTTGATCGCCACGACCTCGATGTCCTTGCGCTTCGACTCGATGATCGCGCGCAGAACGTTGCGCCCGATGCGGCCGAAGCCGTTGATCGCCACCTTGACCGTCATGTCTTCCTCTCCTTCGCCGAGCAAACGGCGCAGCCGTCGCTATCCACGCGGGCAATTCGGCCAAAGCATGGCCGAACGCAAGATAAAACCGTCATTGCGAGCGGCGAAGCGACCAAGCGATCCGGGGGAGACCTGGAGCTCGGCCGCCCCTGGACCGCTTCGCGGAGCCTGTCCCCCGGCTTGCCGAAGGCGGGATCCGGGTTCGCAATGGCGGGTCGTCAGCCGTTGTGCTTCTTCATCGCAGCGTCGGCGATCGCCTCCGCCGTGATGCCGAAATGCTTGTAGACCTCCTTGTAGGGGCCGCTGGCGCCGAAGGAGTGCATGCCGATGAAGGTGCCGTCATGGCCGATCACGGCATCCCAGCCGAAGCGCACGCCGGCCTCGACGGCGATCTTGATCGGCGCCGTGCCGATGATCCCGGCCTGGGTCGCCTCGTCCTGCGCCAGCAGGAGCTCGAGCGAGGGCACCGAGACGACGCGCGCCCGCACGCCCTTTTCAGCGAGCAGCTTGCGGGCGGCGACGGCGAGCTCGACCTCGGAGCCCGAGGCGAAGAGCGAGACCTGGGCCTTGCCGCCCTCGGCGGCGAGCAGCTCGTAGGCGCCGGCGGCCGAGCGGTTCTTCGCCGTGGCGTCGGTGCGCAACTGCGGCAGGTTCTGGCGCGACAGCGCGAGCACGGTCGGGCCGTCCGTGCGCTCCAGAGCGATCTGCCAGGCTTCCGCCGTCTCGATCGTGTCGGCCGGGCGGAGCACCCGCATGTTCGGCATGGCACGCAAGCTGGCGACCTGCTCGACCGGCTGGTGGGTCGGGCCGTCCTCGCCCAGCCCGATCGAGTCGTGGGTCATGACATAGACGACCGGCAGGCCCATCAGCGCGGCGAGCCGCATCGAGGGGCGGGCATAGTCGGCGAAGACCAGGAAGGTGCCGCCGCCGGTGCGGAAGCCGCCATGCAGGGTGATGCCGTTCATCGCGGCGGCCATGCCGTGCTCGCGGATGCCGTAGCGGACATAGCGGCCCTTCGGGGTCTTCGGGGTGAAGTCCTCGGCCGCCCTGGTGCGGGTGTTGTTGGAGGGCGTCAGGTCGGCCGAGCCCATCACCAGCTCGGGCATGATCGGGGTGATGGCTTCCAGCGCCAGCTCCGAGGCCTTGCGGGTGGCGACCGCCTGGGGCGCGGCGATCAGCGCCTTCTTGTGGGCGAGGATCGCCTTGTCGAGCTTGGCCGGCACGGCATGGGCGAGGCGGCGGTCGAACTCGCCGCGCTTGCGCTCGGAGAGGGTGGCGAAGCGCGCGTTCCAGTCCTTGTGCGCGGCGGCGCCGGCGGCGCCGAAGCCGCGCCAGGCCTTGAGCACATCGGCCGGGACCTCGAAGGGTCCGCCGGTGATGCCGAGCGCCTTCTTGGCGGCGGCGAGCTCCTCGGCGCCGAGCGGCTCGCCATGGGCCTTGGAGGTGCCGGCCTTCTTCGGTGCGCCGAAGCCGATCGTGGTCTTGCAGGCGATCATGCTCGGCTTGCTCGACTTCCGGGCGCGGTTGATCGCGGCCTCGATCGCCTCGGGGTCATGGCCGTCGACGCGCTCGGAGCGCCAGCCGCAGGCCTTGAAGCGCGCGACCTGGTCGACATTGTCGGTGATGGTCAGCGGGCCGTCGATCGAGATGCCGTTGTCGTCCCAGAGCACGATCAGCTTGTTGAGCTTCTGGTGGCCGGCGAGCGCGATCGCTTCCTGGCTGATGCCTTCCATCAGGTCGCCGTCGGAGGCCAGCACATAGGTGTGGTGGTCGACGACCTTCCGGCCGAACTCGGCGGCGAGCATGCGCTCGGCCATCGCCATGCCGACGGCGGTGGCCAGCCCCTGGCCGAGCGGGCCGGTGGTGGTCTCGACGCCGGCGGTCTCGAAATTCTCCGGGTGGCCGGGGGTCCGGGAGCCGAGCTGGCGGAACTTCTCGAGGTCGGCGAGCTCCATGCCGGGCGCGCCGGTGAGGTAGAGCAGGGCGTAGAGCAGCATCGAGCCGTGGCCGGCGGAGAGCACGAAGCGGTCACGGTCCGGCCAGCGCGGATCGGCGGCGTCGTATTTCATCACGCGGGTGAACAGCACCGTCGCGATGTCGGCGGCGCCCATCGGCAGGCCGGGATGGCCGGACTTGGCCTTCTCGACGCCGTCCATCGCCAGGCCGCGGATGGCGTTGGCGAGCTTGTCGTGCTGGGCGCGGTCGATGCTGGTCATGATGATCTCGTGGCTCCGTCTGGCGGGCGGGGCGGACCGGCCCCGCCCCAGGCAAAGCGGGAACGGGCTGTCCGACAAGGCAGTCGCGGAAGACTTCGAAAGGACGGCTCGATTAGGCCCGGGGCTCGGCACGAGTCAATTCTCGCAAGGCGGTTTCCCGGCGCAAAACCGCGCCGGCGCGGCGGTTTCCGGAAGCGTCGTTTCGGCGCATGTGGACAATCCTTCGGCAATCGCCGGTTTCAGCCGGGGCCTGATTCCCGCTCTCCGCGCTTCTGCTGTAAATTCGGGCGCGAATCGTGTGAGCCGGCTTCGATCTGAAAGGAGAGCGATGGTGGCGAGCCTGATGCTGGACAATGCGCTGGCCCGTCTCGACTCGGCGCTGGGGCAGCTCGAGGCGGCGGCACGGCGGCGGGTCGAGGCCGAGCGCGGCCGGGCCAATCTGGAAACCGAGCTGGCGCTGATGCAGGACGACCGGGCGCGGCTGGCGGCCGAGCTCGACGGCACCATGGCGCGGCTCGGCCATGTCGAGACGGCGGCGCAGGACGTCGACCAGCGCCTGACGCGGGCGATGAACGTGATCGGCGCGGTGATCGAGCGCGTGCAGGCGCAGCAGCCGGCGGAGATCGAGGCCGAGGAGGCCGAATAGGGCGTCCCGCCGGGCGCGACGGAAGGAGAGTCCATGCCGCAAGTCAACGTCACGATCGCCGGCAAGGCCTATCGCATGGCCTGCGGGGAGGGCGAGGAGGCCCATCTCGAGGAGCTCGCGCGCTTCTATGACGGCAAGATCGGCGAGATGCGGCAGGCCTTCGGCGAGATCGGCGACATGCGCCTGCACGTCATGGCGGCGCTGATGGTGGCGGACGAGGTCTCGGAGCTGAAGCAGCGCGTCGCCCGGCTCGAGACCGATCTGGCGGCGATCCAGGGCGATGCCGGGGCGGCCGACCAGCGGCTCAGCGAGGTCGAGGACCGCGCGGCGGAAGCGCTCGTGGCGGCGGCCGAGCGGATCGAGGGCGTGGCGAAGAGCCTGATCCCGGCGCCGGCGGGGTGATGGCTCGGACCGAAGGCGTCATGCTCGGGCTCGACCCGGGCCGCTCCTGAAGGAACCTACGGGATTTGCGCTTCGCTTCGTCCGCGAAGGGCGAAGGCGACGGAAAGCCCCGGACGCCGGCGTCCGGGGCTTCGCGGTTTCAGGCCGGTCGGCCGCTCAGGCGCCGCCGCCGGCGCCGTCCAGCACCGTCACGGCGCGGCGGTTCTGCGACCAGCAGGAGATGTCGTTGCAGACCGCGACCGGGCGCTCCTTGCCGTAGGAGATGGTGCGGATGCGGTTGGCCGGAATGCCGCGCGAGGCGAGGTAGTCGCGCACGGTCTGGGCGCGGCGGGCACCGAGCGAGTAGTTGTATTCGCGCGTGCCGCGCTCGTCGGCATGGCCCTCGATGGTGAAGGAGTAGTTGGCGTAGCGCTGCAGCCACTGGGCCTGCTTGTCGAGGGTCGCGGTCGCGGTCGGGGTGAGATCGGTGGAGTCGGTCTCGAAGAAGACGCGGTCGCCGACATTGACGACGAAGTCCTGCGCGCTGCCCGGGGTGGCGGCGCCGCCGGCGCCGAAGCCCGAGCCGCTGCCGTCGGCGTTCTGGTTGTTGGCGCAGGCGCCGAGCGCGAGCGTGGCCGCGAGGGCGGCGGCGAAGCGGACGCTGCGTCCGCCGGCGAAGAAGGTGGTCAACATGGCTGGACTCCGGGCGATCTGGTCTGGGTCTGGTCTTCTCGGCGCCTGCTTCGGGAAGGGCCTTGCACTCGCCTCATCAGTGACTTGCCTTATCAATGAAGCGTCAACCTAAACGAGACCTTGCCAGAACAAGGCGAAGTGGCGGCATTGCGGCGTATGGTTAACCAAATCTGGCGAAAGGCCGTTTGCGGCGCGGCTGTGGCGCGGGCGACACAGGCTGAGGGGCGCTTCGCGAGGGCCGGGATCGGGAGTTCCGTTATCGCCCGTTGCCGAATTTGCAGATGAGAGGTCTAAAGAGCAACCACATCGGAGTCGCTGCCCGTGCAAGCCAACAAGCGTATTGTCTTATCGAGCGATCACGCTGCCATCGGCTTGAGACGAACGCTCGTCTCGCATGTCGCGACACGAGGCTGGCAAGCCGTCGATATCGGGCCGAATACGAGCGAGAGCACGCCTTATCCCGCGCAGGGTGAAGCAGCGGCCCGACTCGTCGCATCAGGCGACTGTCATCTCGGCATCATCCTGTGTGGCACCGGTCAAGGCATCATGATGGCGGCCAACAAGGTTAAGGGTATTCGCTGCGGCGTATGCTCCGACACATTCTCCGCTCGCATGATCCGACAGCACAACGACGCCAACATGCTCTCGATAGGCTCGCGCATCGTCGGTGAGGGGCTGGCGCTCGATATCGTCGATGCGTTCCTGATCGCCGAATTCGAGGGCGGTCGGCATGCAGACAGAGTTGCGATGATCGTTGAGCTCGAAGGTTAGGCGACGTCCGCTCCCGCCTCCTATCGGTCCCAGACGCGTCAGCCTCGGCTGCCTTGCAGAAAAGCCGCCCGGCACGACCCGGACGGCTTCCAATGCATGCGGGGCCGGCCTCCCGCCTCAGCGCCCGCCGCCGAGCAGCGGCGACCAGGTCGGATCGGAGGCGTAGGCGGGGGTCGGCACCGGCACCTCGACGCGGCCGGTGATGTCGACCATGTAGAGCTTGCCGCCGGTCTCGCCGCCCGGATCGCGGAAGAACATGATGTACTGGCCGTTCGGGGCCCAGTTCGGCGCCTCGTTGTGAAAACCTTCCGTCAGGATGCGCTCGCCCGAGCCGTCGGGGCGCATCACGCCGATGGCGAAGCCGCCGCTGCCCTGGCGGGTGAAGGCGATCAGGTCGCCGCGCGGCGACCAGGAGGGCTGCGAATAGCGGCCCTGGCCGAAGGAGATGCGCTGCGCCTCGCCGCCGCCGGCCGACATCACGTAGAGCTGCTGCTGGCCGCCGCGGTCGCTCTCGAAGACGATCTTCGAGCCGTCCGGCGAATAGGAGGGCGAGGTGTCGATCGCCGCCGTCGAGGTCAGCCGGGTGGTCGAGCGCGAGGCGATGTCGATGGCGTAGAGATTGGCGTTGCCGCCCTGCTGGAGCGAGAGCACGACGCGCTGCCCGTTCGGGGCGAAGCGCGGGCTCGAGGTCATGTCGGGGAAGTTGCCGACGATCTGGCGCTGGCCGGTCTCGATGTTGAGCACCTGCACGCGCGGCTGCTCGCCATGGCGCTGCGACATGAAGGTGACGTCCTGCGAGACCGGCGAATAGCGCGGCGTCACCACCGAGACGTCGCCATTGGTGAGGTAGCGCACATTGGCGCCGTCCTGGTCCATGATGGCGAGGCGCTTGCGGCGGTTCTCCTTGGTGCCGGATTCGTCGACGAAGACGACGCGGGTGTCGAAGAAGCCGCCGAGCCCGGTGATCTTCGAGAAGATCGCGTCGGAGATGATGTGGCCGACGCGGCGGCTGTTGCTCGGGTCGGTGAAATATTGCTGGCCGTCGGTCTGGGTGCCGGTGGCGACGTCCCAGAGCCGGAACTCGGCGCGGATGCGCCCGGCCTCGCGGGCGACGCGGCCGGTCACCAGCGCCTGCACCCCGGCCGCCTGCCAGGCCTGAAACTGCGGCGCGGCGTCGAAGGGCGGGTTCTTCTCGGGGAAGCGGCCCTTGTCGACCGGCAGGAAATAGCCGCAGCGCTTGAGGTTGTTGGTGATGACGCCGGAGACCAGCACGCCGCCGTCGCCGCCGAAATCGGCGATGGCGATCGGCATCGGCTGGAAGGAGCCGCCGCGCAGGTCGATGACCAGCTCGGCGCGTGCCGCGGCAGGCACGAGCAGGCTCGCGCCGGCCAGGGCGAGGAGGCCGCGACGGGTCGGGGCGGCGGCCGGGAAGGGGAGGGGGTTGCGGTCGATCAGGGTCACAGCACGTCCCTTGCGTCGAAATTGACGACGACATCACGCCAGTCGTCGTAATAGGCGGCGAATTGAGCCGGAATGCGCAGCGGCGCGCAACGGCGGGTCGCGGTCAGCGCCGAATCGGCGGCGACGCGGAAAAGCGGATCGGGCGAGGAGTTGATCACGCCCGGCTGGCCGGCCAGCGAGCCGTCCGTGTTCAGCCGCATGCGCACCGAGGGCACGATGTTGCCGCCGCCATGGGCGTTGGCGAGGGCGATCGGCACGTTCCAGCATTTCAGGAGCTGGTCCTGGATGATGCCGATGAGCTGGGCGCGCAGCGAGGGGCTGAGCTTCTGCGAGGAGCCGGTCCGGGTGCCGAGCGAGGCGGTGCGGTTGGTCTGCGGCGCCGAGGAGCCGGTGGACTGCGCCTTCTCCTTCGACTGCAACAGGCGCTCGATGTCGCTGGCGTTGAAGTTCTTGGCGATCTGGGCCTCGCGCTTGGCCTTGGCTTCCGCCTCCTGCTTGGCCTTGGCCTCGGCGGCGAGCTTGGCCTTCTGCTCGGCTTCGGCCTTGGCCCTGGCGACGGCTTCCGCCTTCTCCCTGGCGGCCTTCTCGGCCTCGGCCTTGGCGAGCGCCTCGGCCTTCGCCTTGGCCTCGGCCGCCTTCCTCGCCTGGGCTTCCGCCTCGGCCTTCGCCTTGGCGGCGGCCTTGGCCTCCTCCTCGGCCTGCCTGGCCTTGGAGGCGAGCTCGGCCTCCTCGGCGAGCTTGGCCAGTTCCTGGCGCTTCTGTTCCGCCTCCTGCGCGGCGGCGGCCTCGCTCTTCTGCGGCGGCTGCTTGGCGGGCTCGGGCGGCTTCGCCTCCGGCCGGGGCTGCTCGACCGGGCGGGCCGGCGGCGTCGGGGCGGCGGCGTTGTCGTCGGCGAGCTTCAGCTCCGGCGGGCGGGAAGGCGGCGCCGGATTGTCGGCCTTGGCCTCGCCGGCCTCCTTATGCTCGACCACGTCGGACTGGCGCTCGGCGCGCGGGGTCGGCTTCTCCTCGACCTTCTGGGCGTTGCGCTCGCCGCGGGTGATCTGATTCAGCGCGTTCGGGTCGACGAGCTCGACCGCGATCGCCTCCTGGTGCTCGGGCAGCGGCGAGGGTGACGAGAACGCAACCAGCCCCACGACGAGCGCCGTCATGTGGCCGAGCGCCGACACCAGCATGCCAGGTTCGGAGGTCGAAAGCTTCACGCCCTTCAGTACCCTTACTTCCACCGTCCTCAGCGGGCGGCCGGTTCCGTCACCAGCGCGACCCGCTTGAAGCCGGCGGCGGTGATGGTCGACATGACCGATGCGACGCGGCCGTAATCGACCAGCTTGTCGGCGCGCACATAGATGCGCTCGTCGAAGCCCTGCTTGGCGAGGCCCTGCAGCCTGGAGACGAGGTCGGGCTCCAGCGTCGGCTCGTCCATCAGGAAGATCTGGCCCTTGCCGTCGATGGCGATCGTGACCGGCTTCTGGTCGACATTGATCGGCTTCGCGCCGGTCTGCGGCAGATCGAGCGGCACGCCGGTCGCGATCAGCGGGGCCGCGACCATGAAGATGATGAGCAACACCAACATGACGTCGATGAACGGCGTCATGTTGATCTCGGCGATGGCGCGGTGGCGGCGTGCGCGCCGGCCCCGGCGGCCGCCGCCCTGCGCGCCTGCTGCTGCGGGTGACATTCCCATCGCTCAGGCCCTCACGCCGCCATGCGCTCGTCGATCTGCCGCGACAGGATCGCGGAGAATTCGTCGGCGAAGGCTTCGAGCCGGCCCTGCGCCTTGGCGACCTCGGCCTGGAGCTTGTTGTAGGCCATCAGGGCCGGGATCGCGGCGAAGAGGCCGATGGCGGTGGCGAAGAGCGCCTCCGCGATGCCCGGCGCCACCACCGCGAGCGAGGAGTTCTTCGAGACGGCGATGGCGGTGAACGAGGTCATGATGCCCCAGACCGTGCCGAACAGGCCGATGAAGGGGGCGGCGGAGGCGATGGTCGAGAGCACCAGCAGCTTCGATTCGAGCCGCTCCGTCTCGCGCTGGATGGTGACGTCGAGCACCTTGTCGATGCGCTGCGAGAGGCTGGCGACCGAGCGGCCGCCATTCTCGAAGGAGCGCTTCCATTCCCGCATCGCCGCGACGAAGACCGCGGCCATGTCGTTGACCGGGCGGCTGGCGAGATCGCGATAGAGCTCCTCGAGCGAGCGGCCCGACCAGAACACCTCCTCGAAAGCGTCCATGTCCTTGCGCGTGCGGCGGTAGAGCAGGGTCTTGTCGATGATGATCGACCAGCACCAGACCGAGGCGCCGAGCAGGCCGATCATGACCAGCTTGACGACGATGTGGGCGTGCCAGAACAGCGTCCAGAACGACATGTCGATCTGCGGCGCGGCCTGCGCGACGTCGGCGGGGTTCATCCTGTCATCCTTCCAACCAGGCGGTGCGACCAGCGGCCCGGCCCGGAGGCTCCGGCTCCGATCCAAACCCCGCCGCTCGCGTCGCGGGAGACCCACGCCGCCGCCCGTTTCGCGATCCGGGGAAATGCCGTAGCCTGTCTTTCGCGCGCGAATCCGGCGAAAGATGGGCCGAAACGGGGTTTCCCACGAAACGCATGCTTCGGATCGAGTTAAGCCCCCGGCAAGGTTAATGTCGGGTATATGGGGCCTCGCCGGCGCCTTCCGCAGCGGCCGAAGACGACAGAAAGCCCGCCCCGGTTGCCCGGGGTGGGCTGGTTTCGCGCGCAGATTGCGGAAGGCGCCGCCGCGTCAGGCCGCGTCGGGCTGGGCCGGGGGCGTGGCCGGCGGCTGATTGCGGCGCTCGGCCATGAACTGGTCGAACTCGGCCTTGTCGCGGGCCATGCGCAGGCGGCCGAGGAAGTCGTGGAACTCGCGCTGCTCCTCCTCGAGCCGGCGCAGCGTCTCGGCGCGGTACTCGTCGAAGGCGCGGTTGCCGCTGGAAGGCTCGCGGCCCCAGCCGCCGAAGCCGCCGCCGAAACCGCGGCCCTCGCGGCCCGCCATGCGCTCCCGCATGCGGTCCATCTTGTCCTGAAGACGGCTCATCCGGTGCTCGTAGCGATCCCAATGCGAGCCACAACCCATACGTCCACTCCCGAAAAGAAAGGCCAGGGTCGCCAGACCCAGAGGCCACCACACGATGAAGCCGAGCACCGCGAAGGCGATCCAGGCTCCCTTCCCATATTCGTCAAGCTTGGCGACGAGCGGCATTGTCCTCCTCCGCGTCAGATGGCGTGAATGTAAAACACATTTACATAGATGCGCGCGACGCCGCTTCTTGTCAAGGACGGCGCCCCGGAAAATCGTCAGCCTGCCGGCGGGGGCGCGCTTTCCGGGCCGATTCCGAGGCCCTGGAGATAGATCAGCATGCCGGCCTCGAGCAGCTCGGCCGCCGACATCGGCAGCGGGCGCCGCCCGCCATCGGCGCGGCCGAAGAGGGCGGCGATGCCGTGCGACATCGCCCAGACATGCAGCGCCATCATCAGGGCGGGCGGGCGCCTGTTCGCCGGCAGCCGGGCGATCAGCGCCTCGGCCGCCTGGCGCAGCGTGGCGAAGGCGCGGTCGGCGGCGGCGCGCAGGCCGGGGCTGGCGTCGAGCGGCACACCGGCCTCGAACATCGCGGAGTAATAGGCCGGCTCGTCATGGGCGAAGGCGAGATAGGCGCGGCCGAGCCGGTGGAACGCCGTCTCCGGGTCGGGGCGGCCCTGGTCCCAGGCGCGCGAGAGCGCCGCCTCGAAGGCCTCGAAGCCGCGCGCCGCGACATCGGCCAGCAATTCGTCGCGGTCGCGGAAATGGCGATAGGGGGCGGCGGGGCTGACGCCGGCCATGCGCGCGGCCTCGGCGAAGGTGAAGCCGTTCGGCCCCTTCTCGCCGATCAGCCCGAGCGCGGCCTTCACCAGCTCCTCCTTGAGGTTGCCGTGGTGATAGCCGCGGGGCGTTTCGGGGCGGGCGCGCTTCCAGCTCATGTGAGGAGCGCTAACATGCGGCCGAGCCCGGCGTCGATGGCGATCTTCACACGGTCGTGTCGAGGCGGCCGCGGCCGCCTCGGCCTCAATCGTCGAGCATCAGCCGCTTGCGCAGCCCGTCCGGGATGCGGCGCGCCCTGCCGCCGCCGACGCAGGCGACCTTGACCGCGGCGGTGATCAGCACCTCCTCGCCGCGCAGCACGCGCTGCTCCAGGTCCATGGTGGCGCCGCGCGCCTCGGTGCAGCGGGTCTCGACGGTCAGCAGGTCGTCCATCACGGCCGGGCGCAGGAAGTCGATCGTCATCTTGCGGACGGCGAAGCCCAGCGCCGTCTCGCCGTCGAAGAGCTCGCGCTGCTCGACGCCGAGCGCGCGGATCAGCTCGGTGCGCCCGCGCTCCATGAAGCGCAGATAGGAGGCGTGATAGACGACGCCGGAGAAGTCGGTGTCCTCGTAATAGACGCGGACGGCGATCCGATGGGGGCTGCTCATGGCGGCCGGAATATAGGCGGCAGGGCCTGCGGGCAAATCGTCTCGGGAACAAAACGGCGCCGAAAGCATAGTCGAGAGGCGGACAGCAGCACGAGGGAGGCATCCATGTCGCTATCGGCCAAGGCACTCACGCGGCTTCTCGACAAGGGCGAGCTCGATCTCGTCGGGCGGACCCGGCGCGGCAAGCTCGCCGGGGAGAGCGACGGGGATCTGCGCGATCTCGCCCGGACCCTGCGCGAGCGGCGCAACCGCGCCCGCGATCTCGCGCGCCAGCAGCGCCGGGAGTTCCGCGGCAAGGCGGCGCCCCAGGGCGCGCGGCCGGCCTCGGACAACCGCGGCACCAAGGCCAAGGCCGATGCGCTGACCGTGGCGCTGAAGCGCGTCGGCGCCGAGCAGACGCGCCGGGCCGAGAAATTGCGCGCCCCCAGCCAGCGCAGCCTCGCGCGCAAGGCGCTCGCCCTCAAGCAGGGCCGGGACAAGCCGAAGCGCCCGGCGAGCCGCAACGCCGGCAAGGGCATGCAGGCGGTCGAGAATCCGAAGGCGGCGAAGTCCGGCGCGCTCAACGATGCCGGCGCCCGCCCGGCGCTGATGCGGGCGAAGATCGCCCGCCGCTAAAGGCCGCTGCATCGGAAAGACGGAACCGGAATGGCGGTTGACGTGCCCCGTACGCTATTCAGTCCGATGCGCTAGGAAGTGTGGACTCTTGGGATTCCCAAGACTGATGAGGCGTGATTCAAGGCTGTCTTTTGGAGGCAGCCATGGGCGTTCTGGACCGTCTGATTCTTCGGGACGATCAGTGGGAGCGGATGTCGGTCCACATCATCGGCGACGAGCGGACGCGCGGCTCGTCTGGCCGCGACAATCGCATGTTCGTCGAGGCGGTGTTGTGGATCGTGCGAACCGGCTCGCCTTGGCGCGATCTACCCGAGGCGTTCGGTGACTGGAACAGCGTCTTCCGCCGCTTCAGCCGCTGGAGCCATAAGGGCGTCTGGTGGCGCATCTTCGCGGCGATGTCGGACGATCCGGACTTCGAATACCTGATCGTCGACTCCACCATCATCCGCGCCCATCAACACGCCTCGGGCGCAAAAAAGGGGCTGAAGATCAGGCTCTTGGCCGCTCCCGTGGCGGCCTGAGCACCAAAATCCACATGGCCGTGCGCGGTCTCGGCTGTCCGGTCCGCTTCGCACTCACGGCCGGCCAGAAGGGAGATGCCCCACAGGCCGATGCCCTGATCGAAGGCTTGCCTGCCGCAGTCATCATGGCCGATGCCGCCTATGACAGCGACCGCCTGCGTCAGGCCATCGCCCGCAAGGGAGCCGTGGCCGTGATCCCCAACAACCCGTCGCGTGCCCGCAGGTACCCGATCGACAAGCACCTCTACGCCCAACGCCACCTGATCGAGTGCTGTTTCTCTAAACTCAAACAGTTCCGCCGCGTCGCCACCCGGTTCGAGAAAACTGCCAGACACTACCTCGCCGTCGTCACCCTCGCCGCAACCGTCCTATGGCTCAAATAACTGTCCACGAAACCTAGCCCTCGTCCTCTTCCCCGAACAGCCCGAACTGCGCCGTCTCGCGCGAGGGCTCGGGCATGCCGAGATGGCGGAAGGCGTGCGGCGTCAGCAATCGCCCGCGCGGCGTGCGCTGGATGAAGCCCTGCTGCAGCAGGAAGGGCTCGATGATCTCCTCGATCGCGTCGCGCGGCTCCGAGAGCGAGGCGGCGATGGTCTCGATGCCGACCGGGCCGCCGCCGAAATTGACCGCGACCGTGGTGAGGTAGCGCCGGTCCATCTGGTCGAGGCCGATGGCGTCGACGTCGAGCAGGGAGAGCGCCTTGTCGGCGACCTGGCGGGTGATGATCGGATCGGCGTCGACGATGGCGAAATCGCGCACGCGCCGGAGCAGCCGGCCGGCGATGCGCGGCGTGCCGCGCGACCGGCGGGCGATCTCGTTGGCGCCGTCCTCGGACATCGGCACGCCGAGCACGCGGGCGCCGCGCGCGACGATGCCCTGCAATTCCTCGACCGTGTAGAATTGCAGTCGGACCGGGATGCCGAAGCGGTCGCGCAAGGGCGTGGTCAGCAGGCCGGCGCGGGTGGTGGCGCCGACCAGGGTGAACTTGGGCAGGTCGATCTTGACCGAGCGCGCCGCCGGCCCCTCGCCGATGATCAGGTCGAGCTGGTAGTCCTCCATCGCCGGATAGAGGATCTCCTCCACCGCCGGGTTGAGGCGGTGGATCTCGTCGATGAAGAGCACGTCGCGCTCCTCGAGATTGGTGAGCTGGGCGGCGAGATCGCCGGCCTTGGCGATCACCGGGCCGGAGGTCGAGCGGAAATTGACGCCGAGCTCGCGGGCCACGATCTGCGCCAGCGTCGTCTTGCCCAGCCCCGGCGGGCCGACGAAGAGGACATGGTCGAGCGCGTCGCCGCGGCTTTTGGCAGCCTCGATGAAAACCTGGAGATTCGCGCGCGCCGCCGCCTGGCCGGTGAAGTCGGCGAGCGAAAGCGGGCGCAGCGACAATTCGCTGTCGTCGTCGCGGCGCTCGGCGGTCATCAGTCCGGAGCGTTTCGGATCGCTCACAGCGCGATCTCCAGCTCGATGGCGTCGTGGATCGGAATGTCCTTGTATCCCGTCTTGATGATGGTCGGCACCACGGAGCGATAAGCGTCGATGGCTTCCAGATAAAGCCCCGAGAGGCGGAAGCCGCGGCGCTGGTAGAAGACGAGGCCCGGCATGTTGTCGTTGGTCGTCATCGCCTTGAGGCGGGTCGCGCCCGCCGCCCGCGCCGCCGCGACCACGGCGTCGAGCATGCGGATCGCCACGCCTTCGCCGGGCCTGAGCGAATGCAGGGCGCAGAGATAGGCGGTGTCGCCGCGGAGGGTCCAGCTCGCCAGAGCGGCGGTGCGTCCGCCCGGCTCGTAGAGGCCGAGCGCGTTGATCTCGGCGACGTCGTAGACATGCAGGCCGATCATCATGCTGTGCGAGCCCCAGGCGGCCAGCATGATCTCCAGCAATTCGCCCTTGTCGGTGACGACGCGCAGCTCGAGGTCGTCCGGCGTGCTGCCGGCGGGGCTCATTTCGACAGTTCCTTGAGGCCGAGCCTGATGAGCTGGGCCGTGCCGGCGCCGTCGCCCGCCGCCTTGGCCGCCGCGGCGACGGCCGCGACCGCCTGCGCCTGCGGATAGCCGAGATTGGCGAGCGCCGAGATGGCGTCGGCCACGGGCTGGGGCAGCTTTCTGTCTTCCAGCGCGCCGGAGAGCTGGGCGAGGCTGGGATCGACATGGCCGAAGGCCGGCGCCTTGTCCTTGAGCTCGGCGCAGAGGCGCTGCGCCAGCTTCGGCCCGACGCCGGGCGCGCGCGCGATCGCCGCCTTGTCGTTGGTGGCGATGGCGGTGGCGAGCCCGCCGGGGTCGAGCGTCGAGAGGATGGCGAGCGCCACCTTGGCGCCGACGCCCTGCACCACCTGCATCAGCCGGAACCAGTCGCGCTCGACATCGGACAGGAAGCCGTAAAGACGGATCGCATCCTCGCGGACATGGGTCTCGATCGAGAGCGCCGCGGCCTCGCCGGGCTTGGGCAGGCGCTGGAGCGTGCGCGCCGAGCACTGCACGACATAGCCGACCCCCTGCACGTCGATGATGACGTGGTCCTCGCCATAGGAGTCGATCACTCCCTTGAGCTTGCCGATCATCGACAATCTTCCCCTGTCGTCCCGGGCGTGACCCGGGATCCATGCCGGAGCGCAGCCGAAATAGGGTCAGGCATGGATCCCGGATCTCCGCTTCGATCCGTCCGGGACGGCCTGTCCATGTGTAGGATCACCGCAATTTCGCGAGGGTCGGCTGTCGCGCATCGCCCCGTCAGCCCGCCGCGCGCATCTGCGCGACCAGCGCCCTCATGCCGCGATGCTGGGCATGGCAGATCGCGACCGCCAGCGCATCGGCCGCATCGGCGGAGGTCGCCTCGGCCCGGGGCAGCAATACGCGGATCATCGCCTGGATCTGCTTCTTGTCGGCGTGGCCGACGCCGACCACCGTCTTCTTGACCAGGTTCGCGGCGTATTCCGCGACGCTCAGCCCCGCCAGCGACGGCACCACCAGGGCGATGCCGCGGGCCTGGCCGAGCTTCAGCGCCGATTGCGGGTCGCGGTTGACGAAGGTCTCCTCGACGGCCGCCTCATGCGGCTCATAGGCGCAGATCACCTTGCCGATCCCCTCATGGAGCTGGCGCAGGCGCTCGCCGAGCGAGAGGCCGCCGGCGCTCTCGACGCAGCCGCAGGCGAGGAAGGAGAGCTTGCTGCCTTCCGAGACGATGACGCCCCAGCCGGTCTTCCGAAGGCCGGGGTCGATGCCGAGGATGCGAATCGCGGGTGCCATGACGCGCTCAACCTAGCGGATGTTTCGGATTTGTCCCGCGCGGAACCGCGGCGGAGATGAATTCCCCTCATCGGCGCCATCGAAAAGGAAGGCTGTTCTTGTCGCGGGGCTGCGGGCATGCTGCGCCGGATCAGCTTTCGCCGCGCCGGGACCATGCCGCTCAGCCTTTCCGCCTTCATGCCGGGCCTCACGGCCGACGCGATCGCCGTGCTGCTGGGAGCGACGCTGATCGGCGGGCTGGTGCGCGGCTTCACCGGCTTCGGCTTCGCCATGGTGTTCATGCCGCTGGCCTCGGTGGTGCTCGGGCCGGTCGCGGCGCTGGGGCTGATCTGGTTCATCGACCTGCCCTTCGCCCTGCCGATCGCGGCGCGCAGCGCCAGGCGGGCGGAATGGAGCGAGATCCTGCCGCTGCTGCTGACGGCGACGCTGGCGCTGCCGGCCGGGATCTGGCTGCTGACCTGGCTCGACCGCGCGACGATGCGCTGGATCCTGGCGCTGCTGGTCCTCGCCGCGGTGGCGCTGATGGCCTCGGGCTGGCGCTATCACGGGCGCCCGGGCGTGGCGCTCTCGCTCGGGGTCGGCGCGCTCTCGGGGCTGTGCAACGGCATGGCCTCGATCGGCGGCATGCCGCTCGCGGTGTTCTGGCTCGGCGCGCAGCGCAACGACCGCCACAAGACGCGGGCGAACATGCAGGCCTTCTTCGGCGTCTCGACGCTGATCGGTGGCGCGATCCTGTGGTGGAAGGGCATCCTGACGCCAAGCGGGCTGGCGATGGCAGTGCCGCTCTTCGCGATCTACGGCGCGGGGCTCTGGGCCGGCACGCATGGCTTCCGGCTCGCCTCGGAGGCGAGCTTCCGGCGCGGCGCCTATCTGCTGATCTTCCTCAGCGCGCTGAGCAGCCTGCCGCTCTGGGACGGGCTGCTGGGGCGGTGAGTGTTTCCCGCCCTCATTGCGAGGCGCGAAGCGACGAAGCGATCCGGGGGCGGCAGAGCTCTACGCCCCCTGGATTGCCTCGCTTGGCTCGCAATGCTGGAAGCGGCTGCAATCAGGCGCTGAGCTTGGCCATGATCTCGTCGGCGATCTCGAAATTGGCGAAGACGTTCTGGACGTCGTCGTCGTTGTCGAGCGCCTCCATCAACCGCATCATCGAGGCGGCCTTGTCCTCGTCGAGCGGGGCGGTGGTGGTCGGCCGCCAGACGGGCTTGGCCGAGGCCGGGGCGCCGAGCGACGCTTCCAGCGCCTTGGAAACCTCGTTCAGGCTGTCGAAGGCGCAGAGGATGGTGTGGCCGTTCTCGTCCGAGATCACGTCGTCGGCGCCGGCCTCGATCGCCGCTTCCATCACCGTGTCGGCGTCGCCCGCTTCGGGCGGATAGGCGATCTCGCCGACGCGGTTGAACATGAAGGAGACGGAGTTGCTCTCGCCGAGCGCGCCGCCCGCCTTGGTGAAGTAGGAGCGCACCGCGGACGCCGTGCGGTTGCGGTTGTCGGTCAGGGCCTCGACGATGACGGCGGCGCCGCCCGGGCCGTAGCCCTCGTAGCGGACCTCGTCGTAGTTCTCGCCCTCGCCGCCGGCCGCCTTGTTGATGGCGCGCTGGATGTTGTCCTTGGGCATGTTCTCGGCGCGCGCGGCGAGCACCGCCATGCGCAGGCGCGGATTCATGTTGATGTCGGGCATGCCCATCTTGGCGGCGACGGTGATCTCGCGGGCCAGTTTCGAGAACAGCTTGGAGCGCACCGCATCCTGCTTGCCCTTGCGGTGCATGATGTTCTTGAACTGTGAATGGCCGGCCATGGGAGCTCGTTACCTTCAAAGGTTGCGGCGGAAAGCGCTGGAAGGCGGCCTTATAGGCGCCGCCTCCGCCCGCGCGCAAGCGCCGCGCGCGCCGGAGCGCGTCAGGACAGCCAGGCTTCCGGCACCGCCTGGCTGAGATGCGGGCCGATGCGCACCGCCCAGACCGCCTTCGCCAGGCCGGTCGCGTCGTCGATCTCGACGGCGACGCCCGACAGCGTGCCTTCGCCCGTCGACGGCTCCAGCCGGGCGCCCGGCACCTTCTGGAGGAAGCGGCGCACCGGCTCGTCCTTCTGCATGCCGAGCACGGAATCGTAGTCGCCGCACATGCCGGCATCGGACTGGAAGGCGGTGCCGCCGGGCAGGATGCGCGTGTCGGAGGTCGGCGCGTGGGTGTGCGTGCCGACGACGAGGCTGGCGCGGCCGTCGAGGAAATAGGCCATGGCCTGCTTCTCGCTGGTCGCCTCGGCATGGACGTCGACGATGACGGCATCGGCGACCTCGCCGAGCGGGCAGGCGGCGAGCTCGCGCTCGACCGCCGCGAAGGGGTCGTCGAGCGGGTCCATGAACAGCCGGCCCATGACGTTGACGACGAGGACGCGGGCGCCGTTGCGCGCTTCGATCACGGCGGCGCCGCGGCCGGACGTGCCGGGCGGGTAGTTGGCCGGGCGGATCAGCCGGTCCTGCCGCTCGATGAAGACCAGCGCCTCGCGCTGGTCCCAGGAATGGTTGCCGAGGGTGACGACATCGGCGCCGGCGGCGAGGATCTCGTCGCAGATCGCCTCGGTGATGCCGAAGCCGCCGGCCGCGTTCTCGCCGTTGATGACGACGCAGTCGAGCTTCCAGGCCTCGCGCAACGCAGGCAGGCGCTCCTGAACCGCGATCCGGCCGGGGCGGCCGACGATGTCACCGAGGAAGAGAAGACGCATGAAACCGGTCCGCGAGCTGTAAAGCTTTCTCCCTCGCGCGAAGGAGCGCGGGAATCAACCGCAGCGGATGGTTTCGCGTTCCGTGACGATCCAGTCGAGGCGCCGGTCATGCGGCTCGTCGGGCACCGCCTCGACCTCCTGCGCCGCATAGGCGATGCCGATGCTGATCGTCGGGCCGAGCGCGGAGAGGGCCCGGTCGTAATAGCCCTTGCCGTAGCCGATGCGGTAGCCGCGCCGGTCGAAGGCGGCGAGCGGGACGATCAGGATGCGCGGCGCGATCTCGGGCTGGTCCGGCGCCGGGACGAGCGTGCCGAAGCCGCCCGGGACGATCGGCTCATAGGGAGCCCAGCGGCGGAAGATCATGCGCTTCGCGACGATGGCCGGCAGGCAGAGCGGCAGGCCGCGCCGGTGCAGCTCCTCGAGGATCGGGCGGGGATCGGCCTCGGAGCGCATCGGCCAATAGGCCGAGACCGGGCCGGAGGCGCCGTCCCACGCCGGCAAGGCGAGCGCCTGCGCGGCGATCCCGGGATCCCATTCGAGCCGGTCGTCGATCTCCAGCGCGTCGCGGCGGGCGAGCGACGCCGTGCGCAGCGCCGCCTTTCGCGGGGAGGGCGTAACCTGCGTGTCGTGCATCGTCGTCATCAGGGCTGCGGAGCCACCTCGGCCGTGGAGTTTTGAATCCCGGGACACCTACTAAAGTAGGTGGGCGCCGTGTGTCCGGTTCCGATGGATCCGGTCAGGGACAGCTCCCTAGGGAGTCGTATGGGCCCGGGGAATGCTGTCTCTCACGCACCAGGCAGCCCCGCTTCGCCAATGTAGGGAAGTGCCCGGCAAAGCGCCAGAGGCGTTTTCGCCGGCGTTCCCCGGATTTCGCAAACGGCGCATGAGGTTGTTCATATTTTGGCCGCGGTGCGCGCGTGTTATACTCGCCTGCGCGACAATTCCCGTTTCAGCTAAGGACCGCTTGTCTCAGATGCCTGGCTCTTCCCTCGCCCGCTTCCTCGTTCGCCCGGCGTGGCCCGCGCTCGCGCTCGCCGCGGGGCTGTTCGGCGCCGCGGCGCCGGCCTGCGCGCAGGATGCCGCCGACCTGCTGGTGCGCACGACGCGGCTCGAAAACCAGATGCGCCAGATGGCCGGCCAGATCGAGCAGCTCCAGTTCGAGAACAAGCGGCTGACCGACCAGCTCAGCCGCTTCCAGCAGGACGTCGATTTCCGCCTGAACGAGAAGGGCGGCGGGCGTCCCTCCGCCGGCTCCGCGCCGCCCGCCACCCCGCCCGCCGGGGCGACCCCGCAGCGCCAGCGCCGCAGCGACGCCTTCGACCCGACGATGCAGCAGGGCTCGGCCGGCGCGCCGCAGCCGCTCGGCGGCGGCATCGCCGGCATCATCGAGGACGAATATTCCGGCGGCCCGGCATCCGGCCAGCCGCTCGACCTGCAGGGTGTCGGGCGCCCGGTGCAGCAGGGCAGCGTGGCGCCCGGGCCGCGCGGCCAGAGCGTCGCCGCCGCGAGCGGCCCGGCCACGGCCAAGGAAGCCTATGATGCCGCCTATGCGGCGCTGCGGCGCCGGGCCTATGAGCAGGCCGAGATGGGCTTCCGCCAGTTCCTGCAGAGCTATCCGCGCGACCGGCTCGCGGTCGAGGCGACCTACTGGCTCGGCGAGAGCTACATGCAGCGCCAGCGCTACCGCGAGGCGGCCGAGCAGTTCCTCAAGATCTCGAAGGAATCGCCGCGCTCGCCCAAGGCGCCCGACAGCCTGCTCAGGCTCGGCATGGCCCTGAACGGGCTCGGCGCCAAGGAGCAGGCCTGCGCCACCTACGCCAAGGTCGGGGTCGACTATCCGCAGGCTTCCAGCGCGGTGCGCAACGCCGTCAGCCGCGAGCGCCGCCGCTCCGGCTGCGCTTGAGCGCGGCGCCGTCCCGCGACCTTTCCGCGACGCCTGTCTCGCCCGCCGAGGCCGGCGCTGCCTTCGACGGGCTCGCGGCCGAGGCGGGGCTGCTCGTCGCCGTCTCGGGCGGGCCGGATTCCGTCGCGCTGCTCGCCCTGCTGGCCGATTGGGCCAGGACGCCCGGCCGGCCGCCGCTCAGGGCCGCGACGGTCGATCACGGGCTGCGCCCCGAAGCCGCGATCGAGGCGGAGCGGGTCGGAGAGCTCTGTGCCGGGCTCGGCGTCCCGCATGCGGTCCTGCGCTGGGCCGCGCCGAAACCGGCGAAGGGAATCCAGGAGGCAGCCCGCCGCGCCCGCTACGACCTCCTGGCCGGGGAGGCCCGGCGAAGCGGCTGCAGCGCCATCGCCACGGCGCATACGCTGGACGACCAGGCCGAGACCCTGCTGATGCGGCTCGCCCATGGCTCCGGGCCGGCCGGGCTCGCCGGCATGCAGCCGCGCACGCGCCGGGGCGACGTCGCGATCGTCCGGCCGCTCCTCGGCTTCGGGAAGGCGCGGCTCGTCGCCACCGCGCAGGCACGGGGCCTGGCTTTCATCCGCGACCCGAGCAATGCCGACCCGCGCTTCGAGCGGGCGCGCTGGCGGGCGCTGGCGCCGGCTCTGGCGGAGCAGGGGCTCGACGCCGCCCGGCTCGGCCGCCTCGCCGCGCGCATGGGGCGGCAGGAGGAAGCCTTGTCGCAGCGGGCAGCCGCGGTGCTGGCGGCCTGCCGCCTGCCGGCGGGAGGGGGCGGCGACCTGCGGCTCGCCTTCCGGCAGCTTGCCGACGAGCCGGAGGAGATCGTCCTGCGGGTGCTGGCTACGGCCTTGGGCGAAGCGGCGCCGGCGGGCGAAAGCTATGGGCGGCTCGAACGGCTGGAGGCCTGCGGGGCGGCGCTGCTGGCGGCGCTGCGCGCCGGCTCCGCCATGCGGCGGACATTCTTCGGCTGCATCCTGGCGCTCGACCGGGCCGGCGTGCTGGCCCTGCGGCGGGAGGGACGGCGCAGACGCGGCGTTCACCCTGCGACATCGTAGTCCCGAGAGGGTCGGTGTTTTGCGTGCGTTTCCCTTGGCAAGGCGGCGCGTCGCACCTAGATTGCCTGATGAGTGAAATCCAGGCCTCTTCCGGTTGGTCCCGGCAGGCCCGATCGGACTGGTGATGAATCCGAACTTCCGCAATTTCGCCCTCTGGGTCGTGATCTTCCTGCTGGTCCTGGCGCTGGTGACGCTGTTCCAGAGCCCGAGCCAGCGCTCGAACACCAACGAGATTCCCTATAGCCAGCTCATCAACGAATCCGAATCCGGGCGCATCTCCAGCGTCGTGGTCTCGGGCCAGGAGATTTCCGGCACCTTCTCGGACGGTCGCAACTTCGTGACCTACGCCCCCTATGGCGATCCGAACCTGCTGAAGACGCTGGCGCAGAAGGGCGTGACCGTCTCGGCCCGCGCCCCCTCCGAGGGCACGCCCTGGTTCATGGCGCTGCTGGTCAATTCGCTGCCCTTCGTCATCTTCATCGGGCTGTGGATCTTCATGTCCCGCCAGATGCAGAACGGCGCCGGCCGGGCGATGGGCTTCGGCAAGTCCAAGGCCAAGCTCCTGACCGAGGCGCATGGCCGCGTTACCTTCGAGGATGTCGCGGGCATCGACGAGGCCAAGGAGGACCTGCAGGAGATCGTCGAGTTCCTGCGCGATCCGCAGAAGTTCCAGCGGCTGGGCGGGCGCATCCCGCGCGGCGTGCTGCTGGTCGGCCCGCCCGGCACCGGCAAGACCCTGACGGCGCGCGCCGTCGCGGGCGAGGCGAACGTGCCGTTCTTCACCATCTCGGGCTCGGACTTCGTCGAGATGTTCGTCGGCGTCGGCGCGTCCCGCGTCCGCGACATGTTCGAGCAGGCCAAGAAGAACGCGCCCTGCATCATCTTCATCGACGAGATCGACGCGGTCGGCCGCCATCGCGGCGCCGGCCTCGGCGGCGGCAATGACGAGCGCGAGCAGACGCTGAACCAGCTTCTCGTCGAGATGGACGGCTTCGAGCCGAACGAGGGCGTCATCATCATCGCCGCGACCAACCGTCCCAACGTGCTCGACCCGGCGCTGCTGCGTCCCGGCCGCTTCGACCGTCAGATCGTCGTGCCGAACCCGGATGTCGCCGGCCGCGAGAAGATCCTGCGCGTCCATGTCCGCAAGGTGCCGATGGCGCCCGACGTCGACCTCAAGATCCTCGCCCGCGGCACGCCCGGCTTCTCCGGCGCCGACCTGATGAACCTCGTCAACGAGGCGGCGCTGCTGGCGGCGCGGCGCGGCAAGCGCATGGTCACCCATGCCGAGTTCGAGGACGCCAAGGACAAGGTCATGATGGGCGCCGAGCGCAAGTCGATGGCGATGTCCGAGGAGGAGAAGAAGCTGACCGCCTATCACGAGGCGGGCCACGCCATCGTCGGCCTCTATGTCCCGGCCGGCGTGCCGGTGCACAAGGCGACGATCATCCCCCGCGGCCGCGCGCTCGGCATGGTCAAGTTCCTGCCCGAGGGCGACCGCTACTCGATGAAGTACAAGGAGTTCACCTCGCAGCTCGCGGTCGCCATGGGCGGGCGCGTGGCGGAGGAGATCACCTTCGGCAAGGAGAACATCACCTCCGGCGCCACCGGCGACATCCAGCAGGCGACCAAGATGGCCAAGGCCATGGTCACGCAGATGGGCTATTCGGACGAGCTCGGCATGGTCGCCTATGGCGACAACCAGGAGGAGGTCTTCCTGGGCATGTCGATGGGCCGCAGCCAGTCGCTTTCCGAGGCGACGGCGCAGAAGATCGACGCCGAGGTCAAGCGCCTCGTCGACGAGGGCTATCGCGACGCCAAGGAGATCCTGACCAAGCATCATGATGAGTTCGTGCAGGTCGCCGAGGCGCTGCTCGAATTCGAGACGCTGACCGGCGAGGAGATCCGCGACCTGATCGCGGGCAAGCGTCCCTCGCGCGACCTCGACGACACGCCGCACGCTCCGCGCGGCTCGGCGGTGCCGAGCGCCGGCAAGGGTCGCAAGCGCGACGAGCCGGATGCCGGCATGGAGCCGCAGCCCCAGGTCTGAGGCAGGCCCGGATGGAATGTGAAAGGGCGGCCGCGAGGCCGCTCTTTTTCGTTTGGCCCGGAGCTTCCTCCTTTCCCACATCCGCGTCGTCATCCCGGACAAGCCGCGCAGCGGCGCCGATCCGGGACCCATGCCTGAGCCGCCGTCGGATATGCTCTGGCGTGGATCCCGGGTCTCCGCTTCGCTCCGCCCGGGATGACGGCGTGAGGACATCGAACGGAAGCCGCGGCACCCCTGTCACGCTCCGTCATAATTTGTGAGAAGGCGGAAAGGTCTTTTGGCTATAGAAACGCGCAAAATCGGGCGGATCGCCCCTGGGGCCGCCGCTTGGATCTCGCCTTGGATCGGATCGATATGGCACGCAAATATTTCGGAACGGACGGCATTCGGGGGCGGGCGAACGGCGTCATCACGCCCGACCTCGCCCTGAAGGTCGGACAGGCGACGGGCCTCGCCTTCCACCGCGGCGAATATCGCCATCGCGTCGTGATCGGCAAGGACACCCGGCTGTCCGGCTACATGATCGAATATGCGATGGTCGCGGGCTTCACCTCGGTCGGCATGGATGTGATGCTGCTCGGCCCGATGCCGACGCCGGCCGTCGCGATGCTGACGCGCTCGATGCGGGCCGATCTCGGCGTGATGATCTCGGCCTCGCACAACGCCTATGAGGACAACGGCATCAAGCTGTTCGGCCCCGACGGCTACAAGCTCAGCGACGAGGTCGAGCGCGAGATCGAGGCGCTGATCGACGGCGATCTCGGGCCGCGCCTCTCGGCCTCGCCGAAGCTCGGCCGGGCCAAGCGCATCGACAGCGCCGATGCGCGCTATGTCGAGTTCGCCAAGCGCACGCTGCCGCGCAATCTGAGCCTGGAGGGCCTGCGCATCGTGCTCGATTGCGCCAATGGCGCCGGCTACAAGGTGGCGCCGCAGGCGCTCTGGGAGCTGGGCGCCGAGGTCATCGCCATCGGCGTCGATCCGGACGGCTTCAACATCAACCGCGAGATCGGCTCGACCCATCCCTCGACGCTGGTCGAGAAGGTGAAGGAGCTGCGCGCCAATGTCGGCATCGCGCTCGACGGCGACGCCGACCGCGTGCTGGTGGTGGACGAGCACGGGCAGATCGTCGACGGCGACCAGCTCATGGCCGTGATCGCGCGCTCCTGGCTGGAGGATGGCCGGCTCTCGGCGCCGGGCATCGTCGCCACGGTGATGTCCAATCTCGGGCTGGAGCGCTATCTGGCGGGCCTCGGCCTCACGCTGGCGCGGACCGCCGTCGGCGACCGCTATGTGCTGGAGCATATGCGCAACCACGGCTTCAACCTCGGCGGCGAGCAGTCCGGCCACATCATCCTCTCGGATTTCGGCACGACCGGCGACGGGCTCGTCGCGGCGCTGCAGTTGCTGGCGGTGGTGAAGCGGATGGACCGCCCGGTCTCGGAGGTCTGCCACTGCTTCGAGCCGCTGCCGCAGATCCTCAAGAACGTGCGCTACAAGGCCGGCAAGCCGCTCGAGCAGCAGACCGTGATGAGCGCGATCGAGGCGGCCAAGCAGCTTCTCGGCGAGAGCGGGCGCCTCGTCATCCGCCCCTCCGGCACGGAGCCGGTGATCCGCGTCATGGCCGAAGGCGACGACCGGGACCTGGTCGAGCGCGCCGTCGACGATGTCGTCGAGGCGGTGACGAAGGCCGCTGCCTGAGGGGGCCTTCCACAAGAACCCGGGTCATCCCGGACAAGCCGCGAGGCGGCGCCGATCCGGGATCCATGCCGGAGCCCTTATCGCAAAAGCTCAGGCATGGATCCCGGGTCTGCGCTTCGCTCCGCCCGGGATGACTGCCGCTCCGGAAGAGGTTTTCACACCACCGCGGTCAAGCCGCCATCGACCATCAGCAGATGGCCGTTGACGTAGTTCGAGGCCTCCGAGGACAGGAAGATCGCGGCGCCGACCAGCTCCTTCGTGTCGCCCCAGCGCCCGGCGGGCGTACGGTTGCAGACCCAGCTCGAAAAAGCCTCGTCGGCCATCAGCGCCGCGTTGAGCTCGGTGGCAAAATAGCCGGGGCCGATGGCGTTGGCCTGGATGTTGTGCTTGCCGAGCTCGGCGGCGAGCCCGCGCGTCATCATCTTCACCGCGCCCTTGGACGCGGTGTAGGGGATGATGGTGGCGCGGCCGAGCTCGCTCTGGACCGAGCCGATATTGACGATCTTGCCGCGCTTGCGCGGCACCATCCGCTTCGTCACGGCCTGGGTGACGTAGAACACCGAATGCAGATTGGTGTTCATCACCGCGTGCCAGCCCTCGACCGGGAATTCGGTGATCGGCGCGCGCTTCTGCATGCCGGCATTGTTGATCAGGATGTCGATCGGGCCGGTTTCCGCCTCGATCGCGGCGACGCCCGCTTCGACCGCCGCGTGATCGGTGACGTCGAAGGCGGCGATCGAGGCCTTGCGGCCGGCCTGGCTGAGCGCCTGCCGCGCGCGTTCCAGCTTGGCCTTGTCGCGGCCGTTCAGCACGACATGGGCGCCGGCTTCGGAAAGGCCCTCGGCCAGCGCCAGGCCGATGCCCTGGCCGGAGCCGGTGATCAGCGCGACCTTGCCTTCCAGGCTGAACAGCGACAGCGACATGGCGTATCCTCGTAAAATGCCGGGCTCCGGCGTCGGTTTCGTTTGCGCCGGGGGCGCCGGTTTCGGTAAGCAGCTTTCAAACGATTAGACAACGGCGCAGCGCGTTTGTCTGCGTCCTTCAGGAGAAACCGCCATGCGTGCCGTCGTGATCCACGCCGAGAAGGATCTGCGCGTCGAGCAGACCACGGCTCCGGAACTCGGGCCGCGCGACGTGCGCGTGCGGATGGAGGCCGGCGGCATCTGCGGCTCGGACCTGCACTATTACCTGCATGGCGGCTTCGGCACGATCCGGGTGCGCGAGCCGCTGATCCTCGGCCATGAGATCGCCGGCCGGGTCGAGGCTGTCGGCGAGGAGGTCTCGCGGGTGAAGCCGGGCGACCGGGTCGCGGTCAATCCCAGCCGCGCCTGCGGCCATTGCCGCTACTGCCAGATGGGCCTGCAGCAGCATTGCACCGACATGCTGTTCTATGGCTCGGCGATGCGCTTTCCCCATGTGCAGGGCGGCTTCCGCGACGTGCTCGTCGTCGAGGAGCGGCAGGCGGTCAAGGTCGCCCCCGGCGTGACGGCGGCTCAGGCGGCCTTCGCCGAGCCGCTTTCGGTCTGCCTGCATGCGGCGAAGCGGGCCGGCTCGCTGCTCGGCAAGCGCGTGCTGGTGACGGGGGCGGGGCCGATCGGCGCGCTCACCGTGGTCGCGGCGAAGGCGGCGGGCGCGGCCGAGATCGTTGCGACCAACGTCGTCGACGGACCACTGCCGGTGGCGCGCAGGATGGGTGCCACGGCTGCGATCAACGTCGCGGCCGAGCCGGAGCGGCTGAAGGAGGAATACGGGGCCGAGAAGGGCGCCTTCGACGTGATGTTCGAGGCCTCGGGCAACCAGCATGCGCTGACGGGAGCCTTCGACGTGGTGCGCTCCGGCGGCACTATCGTCCAGATCGGCAATGGCGGACAGTTCACCTTGCCGATGAACGTGGTCGTCGCCAAGGAATTCGACCTGCGCGGCTCCTTCCGCTTCCATGAGGAGTTCGACTGGGCGGTGGCGATGATCGGCTCGGGGGCGATCGACCTCATGCCGCTGCTGACCGCGACGATCCCGGTCGACCGCGCGGTCGAGGCGTTCGACCTCGCCGCCGACAAGTCGAAGGCGATCAAGGTGCAGCTCGACTTCGCCTGAGCCGAGCCTAGGACAGCCCTTCGATATGGCCCTGCGCATCGATGTGGATGCGCTCGGCGGCGGGCTCGCGCGGCAGGCCCGGCATGGTCATGATGTCCCCGCAGATCGCCACGACGAAGCCGGCGCCGGCCGAGAGCCTGAGCTCCCGCAAGGGCACGATATGGCCGCTGGGCGCGCCGCGCAGCGTCGGATCGGCCGAGAAGGAATACTGGGTCTTGGCGACGCAGACGGGCAGGTCGCGGAAGCCGGCGGCCTCCAGCTCGGCGAAGCGCGCCGCGAGCCCGGCATCGACGCTGACGCTCTCGGCGCCGTAGATCTCGCGCGCCACCGTCTCCAGCTTCTCGCGCAGCGGCATGGCGTCGGGGTAGAGCGGCGCGAAATCGGCCTCGCCCTCATCCGCCAGCGCGGCGACCTTGCGGGCGAGCTCCTCGGCGCCGGCGCCGCCCTCGGCCCAATGGCGGCAGATCACCGCCTCGGCGCCGAGATGGTTGCGGCAGAAATTGCGGATCAGCTCGTGCTCGGCGGCGGTGTCGGTGGCGAAGTTGTTGATCGCGACGATCGGCGGCACGCCGAACTTGCGGAGATTGCCGACATGGCGGGCGAGGTTGGAGAGGCCTGCCTCGAGGGCCTTGAGGTTCTCGCGGCCGAGCGCGTCCCTGGCGACGCCGCCATGCATCTTGAGCGCGCGCACCGTCGCGACGACGACGGCGGCGGCGGGCTTCAGCCCGGCCTTGCGGCATTTGATGTCGAAGAACTTCTCCGCGCCGAGATCGGCGCCGAAGCCGGCCTCGGTGACGACATAGTCGCCGAGCTTGAGGGCGGCGCGGGTGGCGATCACCGAATTGCAGCCATGGGCGATGTTGGCGAAGGGGCCGCCATGGACGAAGGCGGGCGTGCCCTCCAGCGTCTGCACGAGGTTCGGCATCAGCGCGTCCTTGAGCAGCACGCTCATCGCTCCGGTTGCCCTGAGATCGGCGGCGGTGATCAGGCGCCTGTCGCGGGTGCGGCCGACGACGATGCGGCCGAGGCGGGCCTCCAGATCGGCGAGGTCGCTGGCGAGGCAGAAGATCGCCATCACCTCGGAGGCGACGGTGATGTCGAAGCCGTCCTCGCGCGGGAAGCCGTTGCCCGGGCCGCCGAGCGAGGAAACGATCGCGCGCAGCGCCCGGTCGTTCATGTCGAGCACGCGGCGCAGGGCGACATGGCGCGTGTCGAAGCCGAGGCCGTTGCCCCAGTAGATGTGGTTGTCGACCATCGCCGCGAGCAGGTTGTGCGCGCTGGTGATGGCGTGGAAATCGCCGGTGAAGTGCAGGTTGATCTGCTCCATCGGCACGACCTGGGCATGGCCGCCGCCGGCGGCGCCGCCCTTCATGCCGAAGCTGGGGCCGAGCGAGGGCTCGCGCAGCGCGATGATCGCGCGCCTGCCGATGCGGGAGAGCCCGTCGCCGAGGCCGACCGTCGTGGTGGTCTTGCCTTCGCCGGCCGGGGTCGGGCTGATCGCCGTGACCAGGATCAGCTTGCCGTCCGGCTTTTCCCGGAAGCCGGGGATCGCGCCGGTATCGACCTTGGCGATGAACTTGCCATAGGGGTGGAGCGCCTCTTCGGGAATGCCGGCCCGCCCGGCGATGGCGGCAACAGGCTGAAGCGTCGCGGCGCGCGCGATCTCGATATCGGTCGGCATCCGTCCTCTCGGAGACTGTGCTGGTGCCTGCGCCTCCCGGCGCCGGGCCGCCGCGACACTCGCGCGAAAGGCGCGGTGCCGCCAGCGATTTCAAGCGGTGGAGCGGCGCGATTCACAAGGGGAAGCGCGCCGCCGCGAAGATCCCCAAGGCTTACCGCGCCAGATGGGCGTTCTGGGGAAAGAGGAACTTGCGGGCGTCCGCATCGACCTCGGTCTTGAAGGCGAACCGGTCCTTCAGCGCCATGGCGCGCTGCGCCGCCGGCCGGGCCGAGATCACCTCAGTGTGGCGCTTCACGTTCGGCAGCAGCTTCTCCCAGTTTTCCCCCACCGCGAAGGAGAGTCGCGTCGCCCAGCCCCAGACCGCCATGTCGATCAGCGTGTAGTCGTCGCCGAGCATGTAGGGGCGGCTCTTGAGGCGCTCGTCGACGATGCCCCAGTGGCGCTCGGCCTCGCGGGCGTAGCGGTTGATGGCGTAGGGGATCTTCTCCGGGGCGAAGCGGCTGAAATGCACCGCCTGGCCGCAATAGGGGCCGATGCCGGTGGCGACGAACATCAGCCAGGACAGCATCTCGCCGCGCGCCTTTGGCGTATTCTCGGGCAGGAACCTGCCGGTCTTCTCGGCGAGATAGAGCAGGATCGCGTTGGAATCGAAGACGGCGACGTCGCCGTCGGTCAGGGCCGGCGTCTTGGCGTTGGGGTTGATGGCGAGGAAGTCCGGCTTGAACTGGTCGCCCTTGCGGGTGTCGACCGGCACCATCTCATAGGGCAGGCCGGCTTCCTCCAGGAAAAGCGCGACCTTCGCCGGGTTGGGCGAGGGATGGTAATAGAGCTTGATCATGACGGGCTTCCGCTGGTTGCGGGCTGGGGGCGGTCCGCCGCATAGGAGACGAGATCGGTCAGGGCGGCAATCGTCACATCCGCATGGAAGCCAAGCCGTTCCGGCTGCATCCGCAGCGCCTTGAACATCAGGCTCGGGTCGATCGTGCCGGCGCTCTCGATTTCGGAGCGCAGGGCCTTCTCCGGCACGCGCTCGATCCGCGCGACCGCGAAGCCATGCGCCTTGGCGCCGGCGATGTCGAAGCCGTTGGAGGAGACGAAGAGGATCTCGTCGCGCGGCAGGCCGAGCCGCTTCTCGACATGGGCATAGCCGCGCGGGTCGGGCTTGTAGACGCCGATCTCGTCGACGCTGATCACGGTCTCCAGGAACTCGCCGATGCCGGCCTGGGCGACGAGGCGCTTCAGCATCGCCGGGCTGCCGTTGGAGAAGATGGCGAGCCGGTAGGAGGCGAGCCCTTCCAGCGCGGCGCGGGCTTCCGGGTAGAGCGCCAGTGCATCGTAGGCTCCGGCGATCCCGGCCAGGAATTCGGGGGTGGCGGCAAGGCCGAGCGTCCTCAGGGTGAAATCGAGGGATTCGGTGGTGACCGTCCAGAAATCCTCGTAGCGGTCCATCAGCGCGCGCAGCCAGGTGTATTCGAGCTGCTTCAGCCGCCAGATCTGGGTGATGGCGCTGCCATGGCCGGGAAAGGCGGCCTCGGTCGCGGCCGCGACGGACTGGACGTCGAACAGCGTCCCATAGGCGTCGAAAACCAGGGCCTTGATCGGCATGAAGCTCCTCCGTCTCAGGCTGGCCTGAACCGATCCGCCTTCTTAGCACTCGCATCGGCGGCACGGCGCATGGTATCCGCACGGGACCCTTTTCCAGAATGCCGAAGGTCAAGCCGATGCCGCCTCGTCCCGTGATGCTGATGATCCTCGATGGCTGGGGCTGGCGCGAGGAGGCCGAGAACAACGCGATCAGGCTGGCGAAGACGCCGAATTTCGACCGCTTCTGGGCGAGCTGCCCGCACAGCTTCCTGCGCACCTCCGGGCTCGATGTCGGCCTGCCGGAGGGGCAGATGGGCAATTCCGAGGTGGGGCACCTTAATCTCGGCGCCGGCCGCGTGGTGATGCAGGACCTGCCGCGGATCAACCAGGCGATCCTCGACGGCTCGCTCGAAAAGGCGCTGGAGGCGAGCGGGCTCGTCGCCGCGCTGAAGGCGAGCGGCGGCGCCTGCCACCTGCTCGGCCTGGTCTCCCCGGGCGGCGTGCATGCGCATCAGGACCATGCCGTGGCGCTGGCGAGGATCGTCGCGGGGCAGGGCGTGCTGGTGAAGGTGCATGTCTTCACCGACGGGCGCGACACCCCGCCGCAATCGGCGGCCGAGTCCGTCAAGGCCTTCGAGGCGGCGCTGCCGGCCGGCGCGGCGATCGCCAGCGTCTCGGGGCGCTATTACGCGATGGATCGCGACAACCGCTGGGAGCGCGTCGAGAAGGCGTGGAATGCCATGGTGCTGGGGCAGGGCAACGCCTTCCCCGATGCGCAGGCGGCGATCGTCGACGCCTATGCCGGCAAGGTCACGGACGAGTTCATCGTTCCGGCCGCGATCGGCGGCTATGCCGGGATGCGGGACGGCGACGGGCTGCTCAGCTTCAATTTCCGCTCCGACCGGATCCGCGAGATCCTCAACGCCGTGCTGGAGCCGGATTTCTCGGGTTTCGCCCGGCCGCGCCTGCCGAAGCTGGTCAAGGCGGTCAGCATGACCTCCTACAGCGCCGAGCTCGACAGGCTGATGCCGGTGCTGTTCGCCCCGCAGACGCTGGCCAACGGCCTCGGCGAGACGGTCGCCAAGGCGGGGCTGAAGCAGCTCCGCATGGCGGAGACCGAGAAATATCCGCACGTCACCTATTTCTTCAACGGCGGCGAGGAGACGCCCTATCCGGGCGAGGACCGCGTGATGGTGCCCTCGCCCAAGGTCGCGACCTACGACCTCCAGCCCGAGATGTCGGCGCCGGAACTCGCGGCCAAGGCGGTGGAGGCGATCGATTCGGGCCGCTACGACCTCGTCATCCTGAACTTCGCCAATACCGACATGGTCGGCCATACCGGCGTGCTGGCGGCGGCGATCAAGGCGGCCGAGACGGTCGATGCCGGCCTCGGCGCCATCGCGGCGGCGATAGAGCGGCAGGGCGGGGCGCTGCTCGTCACCGCCGACCACGGCAATGCCGAGCTGATGGTCGATCCGGTGACGGGCAAGCCGCATACCGCCCACACCACCAACCCGGTGCCGCTGATCCTGATCGGCGGCGAGGCCAGGGCGCTGGCGGAAGGCCGGCTCGCCGACATCGCGCCGACGCTGCTCGCGCTGATGGGCCTCCCCCAGCCGGCCGAGATGACCGGGCAGTCGCTGCTGCGCTGAGGCGGTCCGCCGCGGGCGATTCTCGCGGGACGGACCGGATAAGAAACTCTGGGAATATGGCCCAAAACCGAAACGGCGCGGAGATGATCCGCGCCGTTTCGTCCTGTCGGAAAGACTGGCCTTTCGGAGGCGTCCGCCTCAGTATTTGCGCACCACCGGCGGCGGGGCGTAGGCGACCGGCTCGGGCTCCGGCGTGCCGCAGCAGTTCGGGTCGCCGAAGTTCCAGCGCATGCCGATGCGGAAGTCGTGGCTGTCGATGTCCTTGGCCTTGAGCGGGCCCTGGATCTGGCCGGTGAAGGCGTTGATGAGGCGACCGGACTGGGCGTCGCCGAGATTGAGGTAGCGGTAGCCGAGCTCGAGGGTGAGGTTCTTGTTCACCTCGTAGCCGACGCCGGCCATCAGCGCCCAGGCGAGGCCGGTCTTGGTGCCGCTGTTGGCGTAGCCCAGCGTCGGGCCGACATAGTTGCCGAGCAGGGCGCCCTGGTCGGTCAGGCCGGTGATGCGGTTCTGGGTGAAGCCGATGCCCGCGCCGATATAGGGCGTCAGGCAGTTCCAGGTGCCGAGGTCGAAATAGCCGTTGAACAGGGTGACCAGCGAGGTCAGGTTGCCCTTGTAGGTGTTGGTCTGGTAGCCGTTGTTGAACGGGTTGTAGACGATGTCGTTCACCCCGATCGACGAGGAGCCGCGATACTCGCCGGTCACGTCGAAGCGCAGCCAGTTGTTGAAGCGGTAGCCGATGCCGAGGCCGGCGAAGAAGACCGAATTGTCGCTCTTGCCGAAGAAGCTGCCGCCATATTGCGCGACGTCGTCCTGGTGGTATTTGCTGATGCTCTGGACGCCGACGCCGACATCGCCGCGCAGATAGATGCCGCTGGTGATCGTGCCTTTCAGAATAGGCGGCTCGGGCGGGGGCGGCGGCGGGTAGCCGCCGAGATCCGCGGCATGGGCCGCCATGGAAGCGCCGAGGGCCAGGGCGCTCCCCAGCGCGATGGATTTCAGGCTGCCCATGGCAGGGGTCCTTTGCTTTTGCGCGCGGGACGAGGACGCAGCCCCGCGCAGTTACCGTTGGGCAGGACGATGCCAGCAATTCGTTAAGTGAGACTTAACCTTAACCGCTAACCTTACCGTTCGTTGAAAGAGCCTGTTCTTCCGCTGTCGCGGCCCTATCGCAGGATCCGGCGCGCCTGGGCCGCCATCTCCTCGAACTCGTTCCGGAAGCGCTCGATCTTCTCCTCGTCGAGCTCCTCGAGATCGAGCAGCTCCTCGCGCGCGCCCTCCAGCTTCAGGATCAGCTCGTCGAGCTTGATCTGCATCGCGGCGGTGTCGCGGTTCTGGCTGTTCTGGATGATGAAGACCATCAGGAAGGTGACGATCGTCGTCGAGGTGTTGATGACGAGCTGCCAGGTGTCGTTGTAGCCGAAGAACGGCCCCGACAGCGCCCAGATCACGATCAGGACCATCGCCGCGAAGAAGGTCTGCGGCTTGCCGGCCCAGTGCGAGACGTGCTGGGACAGCCGGGTGAAGAAGGAGCGGTCGCTCTGCGGCAGGCGCCGCCTGGGTGTCTTCGGCATGATCCCCCCGTGCGGGTCGAGGCTGTGACAGCTTCAACGCGGGGCGGGGAGGGCCGTTCCGTCGGGCCTCAGGCGAAAAGGCGCTCGGCGTGCCAGGCGATGTGCTGGGCCATGAAGGTCGAGACGAAGTTGTAGGAGTGGTCGTAACCCTCCCGCAGCGCAAGCTGCAGCGGAATGCCGGCCGCGGCGCAGGCGACCTCCAGCAATTGCGGACGCAGGCCCTCCTCGAGGAAGCCGTCGGCGCTGCCCTGGTCGACCAGCAGCTCCCGGACGCGGTGCCCGTCGGCGATCAGCAGGGTCGAATCATAGGCCCGCCAGGCGGCCTCGTCGGGACCGAGATATTTCTCGAAGGCCGGGCGCGACCAGCCCGCCGTCGAAGGCTGGGTGATCGGCGCGAAGGCGGAAACGGAGCGGTAGCGCCCGGGGTTTTTCAGCGCCAGCGTGATCGCGCCATGGCCGCCCATGGAATGGCCGAAGATGCCCTGCCGGCCCATGTCGAGCGGGAAGTTCTTGGCCGCCAGCTCCGGCAGCTCGTCGCGGATATAGCTCTCCATGCGGTAGTTCTTCGCATAGGGCTCCTGCGTCGCGTCGAGATAGAAGCCGGCGCCGGAGCCGAACTGCCAGTTCTCCGGCTCGTCCGGCACGCCCTCGCCGCGCGGGCTCGTATCCGGGCAGATGATGGCGATGCCGTTGGCGGCGGCGGCGGCGCGGTACTCGCCCTTGTCCATGACGTTCTGGTGGGTGCAGGTCAGGCCGGAAAGGTACCACAGCACCGGCACCGGCCCTTCCTCCGCCTGATGCGGCAGGTAGATCGCGAAGCTCATCGGGCAGGCGCAGGCGGCGCTGTCATGCCGGTAGACGCGCTGCGAGCCGCCGAAGGCCTTGGAGGCGGAGAGGAGTTCCATGGGCGGTTCCTTCAGAGGTTTGGCACGACGCCCGTCATTCCGGGGCGGCCGAAGGCCGAACCCGGAACCCGCGACCGGGCGAGGGCTTGCCCGGTCGGTTTGTTCAAGCGCCATACCCGGTCGTGGGTTCCGGGTTCAGCGCTTCGCACTGCCCCGGAATGACAAAGGTCGTGCTTCAGTGCCCGCCGAATGAGGCGGTGGAACGGCGCCTCAGTAGACCACGACGCTCCTGATCGACTTGCCCTCATGCATCAGGTCGAAGCCGTGGTTGATCTCCTCCAGCTTCAGCTTGTGGGTGATCAGGTCGTCGATGTTGATCTTGCCCTCCATGTACCAGTCGACGATCTTCGGCACGTCGGTGCGCCCGCGCGCGCCGCCGAAGGCGGTGCCCTTCCAGACGCGGCCGGTGACGAGCTGGAAGGGGCGGGTCGCGATCTCCTTGCCGGCCTCGGCGACGCCGATGACGATCGATTCGCCCCAGCCGCGATGGCAGCATTCCAGCGCCTGGCGCATGACGTTGGTGTTGCCGGTGGCGTCGAAGGAGAAATCGGCGCCGCCGCCGGTCAGGTCGACGATCGCCTGCACCACCTTGTCGTTGCCGATCTCGCTCGGGTTGATGAAGTCGGTCATGCCGAACTTCTTCGCCATCTCCTGCTTGGCCGGGTTGATGTCGACGCCGATGATCCTGTCGGCGCCGACCATGCGGGCGCCCTGGATGACGTTGAGGCCGATGCCGCCGAGACCAAAGACCACGACATTGGCGCCGGGCCAGACTTTCGCCGTGTAGATCACCGCGCCGATGCCGGTGGTCACGCCGCAGCCGATATAGCAGATCTTGTCGAAGGGCGCGTCCTCGCGGACCTTGGCCAGCGCGATCTCGGGCAGGACGGTGAAGTTCGCGAAGGTCGAGCAGCCCATATAGTGGAACACCTCGCCGCCCTCGCAGGAGAAGCGGCTCGTTCCATCGGGCATCACGCCCTGGCCCTGGGTCGAGCGGATCGCGGTGCAGAGATTGGTCCGGCGCGACAGGCAGGACTTACAGTTGCGGCATTCCGGCGTGTAGAGCGGGATGACGTGGTCGCCCGGCTTCAGCGTCGTCACGCCGGCGCCGACCTCGCGCACGATGCCGGCGCCCTCATGGCCGAGGATCGCCGGGAACTTGCCTTCGGAATCGAGCCCGGAGAGCGTGTAGGCGTCGGTGTGGCAGATGCCGGTCGCCATGACCTCGACCAGCACCTCGCCGGCCTTCGGCGCACCGATCTCGACGGTCTCGATGGTGAGCGGCTTGCCGGCTTCCCAGGCGACGGCGGCGCGGGTCTTCATGGGCTGTTCCTTTCCTTGCGATCGGTCATTTCAGATAGGGGCGGATGACGCGCATGACGCCCGCGACCCGGTCGGGATCGTCGCCGGCAGCCTCGCCGGCCGGGCTTGCGTCCTGGAGCGTCTCGCGCAGATGCATTTCGAGCACCTCGGCCATCAGCCCGGTCGCGGCGCCGCGCAGCGCGGCGAGCTGCTGGAGCAGCGCGCCGCATTCCTCGCCGCGCTCGATGGCGAGGATCAGGGCGTCGGCCTGGCCCCTGATCCGGCGCAGCCGCGTGACGGCGCGTCGCTTGTCCTCGGGATGGTGCGGCATGCGGTCCCTATACTGGGAGGGAGTATCTCGCTTGCCTTGCTGCTAGTCCACCGGGCCGGCGCCTGTCAACGCCGGGGCGGGTCTGAAACGAAAGAGCGGTAGCGTCGCCGCTGCTGGTTGAAATTGGTGAGGTCGAGATCGCCTGGCTGACGCTTGGCCCTGCCCGGACACGGGGTGTCAACGCGGATGCGTCGCAGACTTGCTCTTCCGCGACAGATCGGGGAGTCGCAACCGAGCGCCCCGGCTATTCTCGATCGGAAGGGTCAGAAGCCCTGGATCAAATATCCAGCACCAGCCGCGCCGATTTGGAGCCGGAGCAGCAGATCGCAATTCCTTCGTTCGAAGCCCGCTCCGCTGCGGTCTGAAAGCTGTCCTTATGGTCCGGCTCGCCCTCGATGACGCGCGTGTAGCATGTGCCGCAAACGCCTGCCTCGCAGGACATTTCGATGGGAACACCGGCTTCCAGAAGAGCCTCCGAAATCCGCTGGCCGGGCCGGATCAAGACCTCGATGCCACTCTGCTGGGCGACTACCGTGAAGGACTCGGCCGCCAGCGGCGCAGCCGTGAAGCGCTCGGAGTGGATCTGCTCGCCGGACCAGCCCGCGAACGCGGCCATTTTCGCGACGTGGTCGATGAAACCGCCCGGGCCGCAGATGTACAGATGCGACCCGGGAGTCACGTTCCGGACGGCGTCCATCGCGACGAAACGCTGCTCCGGCGGTCCGCTATCGATATGAAGGTGGACGTTGTGTCCGAAGGGACTCTCGCTCAGCTCCTGCGCAAATGCGGCGCAAGCCTCGTTTCGGACGCAGTAATGCATCGTGAACGGGATGCCGTCCCGATGAAGTTGATGCCCCATCGCCATGATCGGGGTGACGCCGACGCCTCCGGCAATCAGCAGGACGGTTTCGGCGCTCGCATGGAGCGCGAAGTGGTTGCGAGGGCATGACACATCGAGTTCGTCGCCGACAACCAGGCGATGGATCGCCTCCGATCCCCCGCGCGACGCTTCCTCTCGAAGAACGCCAAGCCGGTATCGATGGCGTTCCCCGGGGTCATTCAGCAGCGAATATTGACGGACGATATTCCCATCGAGCCTGACATCGATATGCGCGCCGGCATCGAAAGGAGCGAGTTCCCCGCCGTCGACGGCAACAAGCTCAAGAGAGATGATGCGTTCGGATTCCTGAACGCGATCGACGATTTTGACACGCTGCCATTCGCCGGCTCCGGTCCTTTCGGCCATGAATGGTCGCTCCCTGGCGTTAGGCCGCGTGACGGGCGATCGGATAGATCGTCATCGGCAAGCGGTCATAGCCGCGTAGTGTGTTGTTTCTGGAAATGACCGGCTGGCCGACCTCGAAGCGTTCGATCCGATCAAGCATCGCGTTCATCAGCGACGTAATCTCGAGCTTGGCGAGGTGCATGCCGGCGCACGTGTGCACGCCAAACCCGAAAGCGACATGGTCCGTATTCTTGCGGGTGATGTCGAACCGTTCCGGGTCATGCCATTTTCGGTCATCGCGGTTGGCCGAGGCATAAAGCACGAGAAGCCGCTCGCCTGCCGGAATGGCAATGTCTTCAAAGACCGCTTCGGCGCGGACGTAGCGGCTGAACAGCCTTATCGGCGATTCGATGCGAAGCGCTTCATTGATGGCGCCGGGCAACAGCGAGCGATCGTCCTGGAGAAGTCGCCACTGATCCGGGTTCTCGCCGAGCAGGCGAAGCAGATGGCCCGTCGCGAAAATCGTCGTGTCCAGACTGGGGCCGATATATTCGCGCATCATGCCGGGGCATTGCTGTACGGGAATTTCGCCGCGCGCCGCGGCCTGATAGATGCGATCGGCCCAGCCGTCGGCCTTCAGCTTGCCGGGAACCGCGTCGTTGATGCAGAACTGATGGAGCTCGCGGATCTGCGGCAAAGCCGTTGCGCCGAGCTCGTTCATCGGGCCCATGGCGTTGAACGTCGCCGCGGCCCATCGCAGCATGGATTTGCGCCCCTCTTCGGGGAGCCCCACCATCTCGGAGACGATGGTCAGCGGCAAGACATGCGCCACGTCGGCCATGCCATCCACCTCGCCCCGCCGGCAGATATCTTCCACCAGCTCGCGCGCGGTCGCCTCGATCTGATCCTTGATCGCCGTGAGGGCACGCGGCGTAAGCGGAGCGCCGGTCACCTTTCGAATTTCATCATGCAGCGGCGGATCGCTGGTCAGTGAGTTCGCGCGTCCGGGCCCCGACGTCGCTTCGTTGACGGCCGGGTCTATCGCGACGCCCTTCGAGGTCGTGAAAGTCCTGTAATCCGAGAGAACGCGCTTCACATCGGCATAGCGCGGAATACACCAGACGCCGTGTCGAGGCAGCCAGACGGCGGCGCCGAGATCGCGAAGTTTCCGGTATTCCTCATATGGGTTCGCGATCACGCCATCGTCGAAGAGGTCGATATCGGAGACGGGTCCGGCGGCCATTGCTTTCCGTTCCCCTTTTGGAGGCCTGCTGAAGTGAATGTCAGCTTGGTGGCAACGTTATGCCGTGAAACCGATCGGACAAGACGAGTTAATTCGATAAATTTATAATCTGCTCTTTTTAATCGACGATCGACGAGTCGGTTGCCCGCACCATGCTTCAGAAGCTGTAGCCGAGCTTCACCTTGAGGAGGTGGCGGTTGAAGTTCGTCAGGTCGAGATTGCCGGGCTCGCCCTTCGCCTTGCCGGCGACCTGGATGTTCCAGACGGCCGAGATCGCCCATTGCTTGTTGGCCTGCCAGTAGACGCCGGGGCCGACATAGGTGGCGTAGCCGGCCTCCTTGCCGAATCCGAGCTCGTTATGCGCGCGCAGATGGCGCACCTCGCCGCTGAGATAGAGCCCTTCCTGCACCTGCCAGGCGAGCGAGCCCGCGACGGTGAGGGTCGAGGAGCGCTGATAGGGCGAGGGGCCGGTCCAGGTCAGGTCCTGCGAGAGGTTGACCGCGGCATGGAGCGTGTTCGGGATCAACGTCGCATCGGCGAAGAGGCGGATGCCGGTGTTGTAGGTGGTGAAGCGGCCGGCGCCGTCCGGGTCGGCGCGGGTGACGCTCGGATCGATGACGAGCGTCAACCCGATCCCGTGCATGTCGCGGCCGAGCAGGCGATATTTCATCTCGACGCCGGCGCCGAAGTCGCGCTCGTCGGCGCTGACGCCGCCGGCCGAGGCACGGGTGAAGCCGCCGAGCAGATAGGGGCCGATCTCGGCGCAGGGGAACAGCCCGTAGGAGCCCTGCAATGTCAGGCCGTGGCCGTTGGAGGTGCCGACCCGGGTGCCGAAGCCGCCATTATAGGTGAGGCTGGGCCCGAAGGAGCCGACCTCGGCCACGTCCGAGCCGGTGGTGAAGCCGAAAGCGTCGGTCGGGATGCCCTCGCTCTCGGCGCAGCGGGAGACGACCGGCGCCGGCGCGGCGGGGGCGCCCTTGCGCGAGGGCAGGTCGGCGGCCGTCGCCGGGCCGGCCGAGGCGGCGAGGAGACCGAGGGCGCCATATTTCCAAAGCGTCGAAGCAAGCGACATGGGCGCCATTCCGTTGGGCGGTCCTCGGACCCGGTCGGGCCATTCGCGCCGGGCAGGCCGCACGCAGCGCAGCTTGCAGCAGCCGGGGCGCCCGGCGGAAGAGGGGAAGCAGGCTTCGACGAGAGATCATGTTACATGTTGCGCCGCCACAACAGATTGGAACGCGCCAAAAAGGCGGCGGTCTTCAGCCCGGAAGAGCCAGCATGGCGATCCGCGCCAGGGCGCGCGGGGCAATGGCCGCCAGCTCCTCGACCGGCTTCCAGGCGGCGGCGTGAACCTCCTCGACCTGCGCGACCAGCGGCCGGGCGGGATCGGCCAGGAAGAGATATTGCAGGTCGTGATGGACATGGTCCGGCTCGCCGCGCGCCGGCTTGCCCGGCACGTCGTGGCTGTCGATCGCGAAGGGGACGTCGCCGTCGCCATGCCAGGGATGGAGCGCGAGGTCCTGCACACCGGTCTCCTCCACCGCCTCGCGCGCCGCCGAGGCGTGGAACCGCTCCGCCTCCTCCCAATGGCCGCCGGGCTGGAGCCAGCGGCCGATCACGACATGGTCGATCAGCAGGATGCGGGCATGGTCGGGCGAGAGCACGAAGGCGCTGGTGGTGACGTGGCCGGGAAAGGTCTCGCGCCGGTCGAGCGCGTGGCCCTGCTCGATCTGCCAGCGCAGCAGCGAGAGATGTTCGCGTGACCCTGCGACCTCCGTGCGGTAGCGCGCGACGGTCTCGGCCAGGCGGGGCATGAAATCCATGGTTCGTATCGATCTTTCAGGGCAGTTGCAGGCGATAGGATTCGAAATGGCCGTTGCGCGGGCCGTCATAGCCGACGAGCACGTCGAGCGCGCCGTCCTGCTGCGCCAGCACGGTCAGGGATTCGGCCTTGGCGTGGCGGCGCCCGGGCAATTCGCCGAGATCGGCCGCGGCATCGGGCCTGGCGAGGTCGACCAGCAGCAGCGAATAAGGGAGCGGCTGCTCCTGGGCGGGGCCGATCAGCGCGAGCAGGCGGTCGCCCGGCAGCGGCGCGAGGTCGCGGATGCCGCGATCCGGCCCGGCCGGCAGCGCGATCACCCGCGGGGCCGCGGTCGCCGGCGCATGGCCGGGCGCGAACAGCTCCCGCAGCGAGGCGCCGACGAGGAAGGCGCGCCCCCCGAGCGACGGCGCGCGCAGGCCGACCCAGAGCGTGTCGCCGATGGCGGCGATGCCTTCGACATTGAGGCCGTTGTCATCGAGCAGGCTCCTGCCGAAGAAGGCGCCGGCCTCGCCAGCCCGGCGCAGCATGTCGCTGAGCCGGTAGGTCAGTTCGGCCTGGCCGGCCGGGGCGCCGGCGGCGTCGACGCGGATGCGCGCGAGGTGGAAGGCCGAGAGCCTGAACTCGCCGCGCCTGCGCGAGCAGCCATGCGAGCCGGCGACATAGAAGGCGCCGTCGGCATAGGCGACGGCCTCGCCGTCGAGCTCGGCGAAGCGCCCGGCGGTTTTGCAGATATCCCGCGGCGCGGTGCCGAGCACCGAGGGCGAAGCCTCCTTGCCGATGAGCGGCACGGCGGCGCCGGGCGTGATCCGGTTCTCGGCGATCTCGGCGAACTGGGCGAAGGCGCTCTCGTCATTGATCAGCAGGCAGCGTCGGGCGCCGTTGGCGACCGGCATGCAGGCGAGGCCGCTGACGTCGTAGGCCGCCCGGCCTGGCTTCTTGCCGGTGAAGTCGCCGGTTGTCCTGAAGCGCTGTTCCGGGGCGAGCGTCGCGGCCTGGGTCAAGGATGGGCCCAGCAGGCTCGTGGCGATCAGCGTGGCGAAGAGGCGGTACCGCATCAGGGCGAATCCGAAGGAAGGGGCGCGGATTGAGCGCGCGCGGCGGGTGGATGTCAAAGCGCGCGCGATCCCTATGAGATCTTGATGTTCCCGCCCCTCGACCCGTCTCGAACCCCTATGGCGTCGCTCCTAGCTTGTCGGGGCGGCCCTTGGAGGCCGTTCGGGAAACAGGATGATGTTCAGTATCCCTCGCAAATCCTTCGGCGCTCCGCTCCAGTTCCTGATCGGGCGCGACGCGGAAGGCCACTGGCTCGCCGTCGAGACCCATGGCCGCGGCGGCGGCATCTTCTGCGATCGCGTTGCCGCGCTGCGCTATGCCGTGTTCGAGACCGGACATCGGGCGCGCGCGGTCCGCGTGACCGCCAAGACGCTCTCGCTGCTCTGAGGCGAGGCCATGAACCACTGGCTGCACGGCATGTTCACCGCGCTGGTCACGCCCTTCGACGAGGACGCGATCGATTACGGCGCGCTCGAACGCCTCATTCTCTGGCAGATCGCGCAGGGCGCCGACGGCATCGTGGTCGGCACCGCGACGGGCGAGAGTCCGACGCTGAGCGGTTCCGAACGGGAAGCGCTCTGCGCCGCCGCCCGCCGCATCGCCGGGCGGCATTACCCGGTGATCGCTGCCGTCGGCAGCTATTCCACCGCGGGGACGGTGGCCGAGATCGCCGCCGCCGAGAAGGCCGGCGCCTCGGCCCTGCTGCTGCGCATGCCCTATTACAACCGCCCGACGCAGGCGGGACTCGCAGCCCATGCGCTGGCGGCGGCCGAGGCGACCGGGCTCGAGATCATCCTCGACAACGATCCGGACCGCTGCGGCGTCGAGATCGCGGCGGAGACGCTGGTGAAGCTGGAAGGCGCCGCCAACATCGTCGGCATCCTGGAGTGGCGGGGCGATCTCGCCCGCTGCGACCGGATCGCCCGCATGCGCGACCGCCGCTTCATGCGCTTGACCGGCGCGGCCGACACCATCCCGGCCTATCTGCTCGCCGGCGGCTGCGGCGCGATCACCAGCGTCGGCAATCTCGCGCCGCATTGGCTGGCGCGGCTGGAGAGCGCGGCCCGCTCCGAATTCTACGGCCAGGCGCAGATCCTGCAGCGTCGGCTCGTCCCGCTGCTCGACCTGCTGGCGCGCGAGCCCGACCCGGTCCTGATCAAGCTCGCCCTGTCGATGCTGCATCCGGAGGTCGGCGCGGCCTGCCGCGCGCCGCTCGCGCCGCCACACCCGGACTGCCTGCCCCTGCTGTGCGATGCCATCGAGGACCTGCCGCATCCGCTCGCCGGCATGGCGACGAAGGCGGCGCGCCATGTCGCGGCGACGACCCGCCACGCCTGAACCCGCAGCGGCGCTGTCACGCTCGCTGCAAACCGGATGGAGGTTTCCATGACCACGATCGGGACCTATCGCCGCCGCCGGGAGGCGATCTACCGCTCCCTTCCCCGCGTCTCGGCGGGGGGCTGGAAGGCCGACCTGCTGCATCTGTTCGGCTCGGTCGTCCTGCTCGCGGTCCTCATCGGCGCGCGGGTCTGGTGGCATCTGCACTGACCGCGCGAACGAAAGGGCGCCGCGTCGCCGCGGCGCCCTTAGGATCGTCGATCCGAAGCCGGGATCAGCCCAGCTTGGCGTAGGCCGGCACGGTGAGGAAGTCCTCGAAGTTCGGCGCCAGCGAGAGCTGCTCGAACAGGGCGATCGCCTCGGGGAAGCGGCCCTTGTCGTAGGTCTCCGCGCCGAGCTCGTTCCTCACCCGCGCCATCTCCTCCGGCAGGCAGCGCTTGAACAGCGCCGCGTCGGCCTTGATCCCGCCTTCCAGTTCGACGCCGTACTGGACGAACTGCCAGATCTGGGCGCGGCTGATCTCGGCGGTCGCGGCGTCCTCCATCATGTTGTAGATCGGCACCGCGCCGCGGCCGCGCAGCCAGGCCTCGATATACTGCACGCCGACGCGGATGTTCTCGCGGAAGCCTTCCTCGGTGCGCGTGCCCTGATGGACCTCCAGCAGGTCCTTCGTGCCGATGCTGACATCGTCACGCTTCTTGTCGAGCTGGTTCGCCTGCGGCATCAGCCGGTCGAACACCTCCATCGCGACCGGGACGAGGTCGGGATGGGCGACCCAGGTGCCGTCATGGCCGTCGCCGGCCTCGCGCTCCTTGTCGGCCTTGACCTTGGCGAAGGCCGCGGCATTGGCCTGCGGGTTGTTCTTGACCGGGATCTGCGCCGCCATGCCGCCCATGGCGAAGGCGCCGCGCCGGTGGCAGGTCTTGATCAGCAGCAGCGAATAGGCGCGCAGGAACGCCTTCGACATCACCACCTGCGAGCGGTCGGGCAGGATATAGGCCCTGTTGCGGGCGAGCTTCTTGATGAAGGAGAAGATGTAGTCCCAGCGGCCACAGTTCAGGCCGGCCATGTGCTCGCGCAATTCGTAGAGGATCTCGTCCATCTCGAAGGCGGCCGGCAGGGTCTCGATCAGCACGGTCGCCTTGATCGTGCCGGTCTTCAGGCCGAGCGCGGACTGGGCCGCTACGAAGACGTCGTTCCAGAGCCTTGCCTCGAGATGGCTCTCCAGCTTGGGCAGGTAGAAATAGGGGCCCGAGCCCGCCGCCAGCGCCGCCCTGGCGTTGTGGAAGACATAGAGGCCGAAATCGACCAGCGAGCCCGAGGCCTCCTCGCCGTCGATCTCGATGTGCCGCTCCGGCAGATGCCAGCCGCGCGGGCGGATGATCAGCACGGCGGGCTTGGCGCCGAGCTTGTAGTCCTTGCCGTTGTTCGGGTCGGTGAAGTCGATCCTGTTGGCCCAGCGGTCCTTCAGGTTGAGCTGGCCCTCGACCATGTTGGCCCAGACCGGCGAGGAGGCGTCCTCGAAATCGGCCATGAAGACCTTGGCGCCCGAGTTCAGCGCGTTGACGATCATCTTGCGGTCGACCGGGCCGGTGATCTCGACGCGGCGGTCCTGGAGGTCGGCCGGGATCGGCGCGACGGTCCAGTCGCCTTCGCGGATATGCCTGGTCTCGGCGAGGAAATCGGGCGTCTCGCCGGCGTCGAAGCGCTTCTGGCGCTCGGCGCGGAGCGCGAGCAGGCGCTTGCGCGTCTCGTTGAAGCGGCGGTGCAGATCGGCGACGAAGGCGAGGGCGTCGCGGCTGAGGATTTCGTCATAGCGGGGTGCGAGCGCGCCCTTGACGACGACGCCGCGCGGCAGATCGAGCAAAGGGGTGTCGGACATGAGGCTTCCTCCTGAAAAGGCTGGGAGGATGCTCGCCCGAATCCAGTTGTTCCGAAATCCCAAAAAGTGACGATCACTTTTTCCAAAATTGCAATTATCGCCTGACCGGCCAAGGCCGGCCGATAATGCACGTACTGGTTGTGTCTGGTGGCTCTCTTAAATCAATGTGACGTTAGGTCAGGATTTTTTCGATCAAAACCAACCGATAGGCCCGATTTCCTGAAATCGGTTTTAGCAATTTGTAAGCTCCGGCCTCCAAGGCTCGGCCGGTCGAATGCGCCCATTCGGCCCGGGATGAGAAGCGATGAGCATGGTCGGTTTCCTGCGCGAGGCGGTGAAACGGTTCTGCAAGGACCGCAGCGGCAACGTGATGATGATGTTCGGCATCGCGCTGGTGCCGCTGATCGGCGTCGCCGGCGCCGCCGTCGACTATTCGCGCGCCAGCAATGTCCGGCAGGCTCTCAACGCGGCGATCGATTCCGCCGCCCTGATGGCGGCGCGCGACGCGCAGAAGCTGACCGATGCTGAGTTGATCGACAGGATCAACGCCTGGGTGAGGGACAACCTGCCCGCCAGCGCCAGGGACGAATTCACCGGCGCGACGGTGAAGATCGACCGGCAGGGCCGCACCGTCGCGATCGAGGCCACGGCGCAGGTGCCGATGGCCATCGTCCGCGTGCTCGGCACCGACACGCTCAAGGTTTCCAGCACGAGCCAGTCGACCTGGGGCACCAACACGATCGAGCTGGCGCTCGTGCTCGATAACACCGGCTCGATGGCGCAGAAGGACAAGATGACCGCGCTCAAGGCCGCGGCCACGGATCTGATCAACATCATGAAGGACGCCGCGACCGAGACCGACCAGATCCGGATCTCGATCGTGCCGTTCAACACGCAGGTGCGGATCGCGCGGACGTTCCAGAACGCGCAATGGCTGCGCTTCGGGCTGATCCGCGACGTGAGCTGCAACAGCAGCAAGACGAAATGCACGGACGCCAGAACCGGCAGCACGATCAGCGACCTCGACGGGCTGAGCTGCACCACGAAGAACGGCAAGACGACCTGCACCCAGAGCCTGAGCAAGACGAGCTGGGCGAAGACCAGCGAAGGCTGCGTCACCGATCGCGACCAGAACTACGATGTCAGGGACGGTGGGGTCTATACCGACAGCCAGCAGCAGTATCCGGGCTATTGGTGCACCCAGTCGACCCTCGCGGAGATCCTGCCGCTGACCTCGGACTGGTCGACGCTGACCAGCCGGGTCAACAGCATGACCCCGGTCGGCGCGACGAACGTCACCATCGGCGCCGCCTGGGGCTGGGCCACGCTGACGCCGGGCGCGCCCTTCAGCGAAGCCAAGCCCGCGACCGAGCCGCGTCTGAAGAAATACATGATCCTGCTGACGGACGGCGACAACACGCAGAACCGCTGGGACGGCAACGGCTCCAGCTCGAGCTCCGCAGTGGACGCCCGCACCAAGCTCGCCTGCGCCAACATCAAGGCGGACGGGATCAACCTCTACACGATCCGCGTGATGGACGGGAACGCGTCCATGCTGCGCGACTGCGCCAGCCGGACGGATATGTACTACGAGGTCAAGCAGGCTTCGGATCTCAGCCCGGTCTTCAAGGCGATCGCGAGCGAGATCAGCCAGGTCCGGCTGACGCAGTAAGCGCGCCGAAGCGCTCCAGGAAGCGCGCCTGCGCCGTCTCGGTGTCGAGCGGCTCGAGCCAGGCGAGCACGGCGGAAGGCAGCGCCTGCGGCCGGCCGAAGAACTTCAGCGCCTCCTCCCGGCCGAAGCCGGCGAGCCTGGTGGCTTCGAGGAAGGCGGCGATGGTGTCGGCCTCTTTGGTCCTGCGCTTCTGGATAGCGGGCGTCGCCGCCGGCAGGCCGAAGCGCAGATGGATCGCGGCGAGCAGGCGCAATTCCACGCTCTTATAGGCGTCGCCCATCACCACCTTGAAGGGCGAGATCATGTCGCCGATGACGTATTCGGGCGCGTCGTGCAGCAGCGCCATCAGGCGCCATTCGCTGCTCCAGCCCGGGTTGAGATGGCCGGCGATGGCCTCGACCAGCAGGCAATGCTGCGCCACCGAGAAGGAATGGGCGCCGCGGGTCTGGCCGTTCCAGCGCGCGACGCGGGCGAGGCCATGGGCGATATCCTCGATCTCGATGTCGAGCGGCGAGGGGTCGAGCAGGTCGAGCCTCCGGCCCGAGAGCATGCGCTGCCAGGCGCGCGGCGGTTCGGGGGCGCGGGCCATGGTCAGAGCCCGGCCACCGAGGAGGCTGCCCCGCGAGACCTCATCCTGAGGAGCAGGCCAACGGCCTGCGTCTCGAAGGATGGTCCAGCCGCCCCGGGAGCCTCCGGGAGCATCCTTCGAGACGCCGCTTCGCGGCTCCTCAGGATGAGGGCTGAGTGTGGGCGATCCATTGTCATGCCGCGCGCGTGTCGCGTGCGAGCGCGGCGCATTCGCTCCAGCGGAAGCAGCCGGTCAGGTGGTCGTTGACCAGCCCGCAGGCCTGCATGAAGGCATAGACGATGGTCGGGCCGCAGAAGGTGAAGCCGGCCTTCTTCAGCTCCTTCGACATCGCCTCGGAGACCTTGGTCTGGGCCGGCACCTCCCCCTGCGTGCGGAAGCTGTTCTGCAGCACGCGGCCGTCGAGATGCTTCCACAGGAAATCGGCGAAGGGCTCGCGCTCGCTGATCCTGAGATAGGCCTGCGCGCTCCTGATCGTGCCCTCGATCTTGCCGCGGTGGCGGATGATGCCGGGATCGGCGAGCAGGCGCTGGACATCGGCCTCGCCGAAGCGGGCCACGCTCTCGGGCTCGAAGCCGGCGAAGCCGGCGCGAAAGGCGTCGCGCTTGCGCAGGATGGTGATCCAGGACAGGCCGGCCTGGAAGCCGTCGAGGATCAGCTTCTCCCAGAGCGCGCGGGAATCATATTCCGGCACGCCCCATTCGGTATCGTGATAGGCGAGGTAGAGCGGGTCGGTGCCCGGCCAGCGGCAGCGGAACTTGCCGTCCGGCCCCTGGATCGCGCCGCGTTCCTCGGTCGGGGCGAGGGCTTCGCTCACGATGCGGCTCCCGCGGCGGCGCCGAAGCCCGGCTCGCCGGGGAAGGGGAAGCGGATGAAGTCGGGTTTTTCCGCGAGACGGAAGGCGAGGCCGCCGCCGAGCGGCGTCTGGCCGGCGGCCATGGCATCGGCCAGCCGGTCGAGCCGCAGCAAGGCGAGCGCCTTGCCGTTCGCGCCGGAGCCCACGGTGCCGAGCGGCTTGCCGCCTGCGGTCGCCTCGGCGCCCGTCTCGGTGGCGATGCCTTCGTCGAAGACGATCGGCACGACGCGGGTGCGGGCCGTGCCGCGATGCTGCATGCGCGACACCACCTCCTGCCCGATATAGCAGCCCTTCCTGAAGGAGACGCCGCCGAGCTGGTCGAGCAGCGCCTCGTGCGGGAAGGTGTCGCCATAGGGGAAGTCGCGGCCGCCAGCCGGCACGCCGAGCCCGATGCGGCGGGCGTGATAGGCCTCGGGCCCGGCATCGACCAGGCTGTCGATGCCGGCGGCATCGGCGATGGCGCGCTGGCCGAGGGCCGGCAGGCGCGGATCCTCGTAGACGAAGCCGGCATCGGCCGGCAGCGGCGCGCCATCGGCGGAGACGAGCACGGCGCTGGCTTCGCTCAGGTCGTCGAGCGCCACCTTGGCGCGCAGCTTGTAGAGTTTCAGGCGCTTCATCAGGTCCGCGGTCTGGAGCAGGGGCGTGTCGAGCAGGAAGCCGCCGCCGTCTTCCGCCGGGAGCGCCACGATGAAGAAGTCGCAGATGATCTTGCCTTGCGGCGTCAGCAGCGCGCCATAGCCGGCGCGCTCCGGCGTCACCGTCTCCATCGCGTTGGTGACGATGTTGTCGAGGAAGTCGCGGGCGTCCTCGCCGCTGACGCGGACGACGCCGCGGTCGATCAATCGGGTGGCGGACATGCTGCTGCTCCTGCGAACCGAGGCGATAGGTAGGCGGCTTCGGCGGCTTTCTCAACTCGCCTATGCACCAGCTTTGGGCTAACTCCCTCCATCCGTCTTATAAGCTACGCCGTCATCCCGGATGCAGCGAAGCGGAGATCCGGGATCCATGCCTGAGGCGTTCCGGCATGGATCCCGGATCGGCGCGGCTTCGCCGCTTGTCCGGGATGACGGTTCGGCTTCCATTGCAAATCCGCCAGAAACCGGAGATCCGCCATGCCCCAGACCTATGACGTCATCCTCAAGGGCGGCACGGTGGTGAACCAGGACGGCCGCGTCGCGCGCGACGTCGGCGTCGCCGGCGGCAAGATCATGGCGCTGGGCGATCTCGGCCGCGCCTCGGCCGGCGAGGTCGTCGACTGCACCGGGCTGCACATCCTGCCGGGCGTGATCGATTCCCAGGTGCATTTCCGCGAGCCGGGGCTCGACCACAAGGAGGATCTGGAGAGCGGCTCGCGCGCGGCCGCGCTCGGCGGCGTGACCTGCGTCTTCGAGATGCCGAACACGATTCCGCAGACGACGACGCCCGAGGCGCTGGCCGACAAGGTCAGGCGCGGGCGCCATCGCATGCATTGCGACTTCGCCTTCTGGGTCGGCGGCACGCATGAGAACGCCGGCGACGTGCCGGATCTGGAGCGGCTGCCCGGTGCGGCCGGCATCAAGGTTTTCATGGGCTCCTCGACGGGCGACCTGCTGGTCGAGGATGACCGTGGCGTCGCCGAGATCCTGAAGCGCACCCGCCGGCGCGCCGCCTTCCATTCCGAGGACGAGATGATGCTGCGCGAGCGCATGCCCCTGCGCGTCGCGGGCGATCCGTCGAGCCATCCGGTCTGGCGCTCGCCCGAGGTGGCGCTGACCTGCACCCAGCGGCTGGTGCGGATCGCGCGCGAGACCGGCGCGCGCGTCCATATCCTGCACATCTCGACGGGCGAGGAGATGGTCTTCCTGAAGGATCACAAGGACGTTGCCACCGTCGAGGTGCTGCCGAACCATCTGACCCTGGTCGCGCCGGATTGCTACGAGCGGCTCGGCACCTACGCCCAGATGAACCCGCCGATCCGCGACGACAGCCACCGCCGGCGCATCTGGTGGGGCGTCGAGCAGGGCATCGTCGACGTGCTCGGCTCGGACCACGCGCCGCATACGCATGAGGAGAAGCACCACCCCTATCCGGCGAGCCATTCCGGCATGCCGGGCGTGCAGACGCTGGTGCCGATCATGCTCGACCATGTGAATGCCGGCAGGCTTTCGCTGGAGCGCTTCGTCGACCTCAGCAGCGCCGGGCCGCAGCGCATCTTCGGGCTCGAGGGCAAGGGCCGGATCGCGGTCGGCTGGGATGCCGATTTCACCATCGTCGACCTCAAGCGCCGCGAGACGATCACCAATGCCTGGAACGCCTCGAAATGCGGCTGGACGCCCTATGACGGCGTCACCGTCACCGGCTGGCCGGTCGGCACCTATGTGCGCGGCCTCAAGGTGATGTGGGAGGGCGAGCTGACCACGCCGTCGCAGGGCGAGCCGGCCCGCTTCCTGGAGGCGCTACCGCGAGGATGAGGCGATGCCGCGCCCGGAGGCAGCTCCGCGGCGCGGCGGAAACGGATGTCGTGTGGTTGGGTGGCTCGGGCGCCGGCCGGGCTTGTCCCCGGAGCGGCGTAGGAGGTCAGTGGCCCAAGCCCGAGGTCAGTGGCGCGTGCCGCTGGTGAAGGCGCCGCAGCGGACCTTCTCGGGCAGGGCCTCGGTGAAGACGGCGGTCGCTTCCTCGCCATAGGTCTCGACCAGCGTGCGCAGCGCCGCGAACAGGGCGGCATGGGCCATGGCGTCGGAATCGAGCCCGTCCTGCTGGCCTTCGGCGAAGGCGTCCTCGACGTAACCATAGGCGACGCGGCGCGCGTCGCCATGGTCCTCGGGGAGGTTCGGGTCGAGCATCGGGTCGTCTGAAAGGATCGACATCGAGACGGGACTCTGTGGCCTCTGGCTGGAGCGAATCGCGCCGGTTCTGCGCCGGATCGCGACGTTTGGTGACGATCCAGTCATAAGCCGTGCCAGAGCGGCACGCTACCGTGGCGTTTAAGAAAGGTTAACGCGAAGCCAAGAATTCCACCGAAGAGCGCATTCGGGCAACAGTTGTTGCCTATCCGCCATAGCGCCCGGCGAGGGTGCGCGAGAGCTGCCCGCCCTGGTCGGCGAGGCGGGAGGCGGCTTCCTGGCTGGCATCGGTGCAGGCGCGGTGGGTCAGCGCATAGGCCTTGAAGCCGCGGTTGAACGCCGCCGTCAGGCGGTCGCGCCGCTGCGGCGTGCGCCCCTCCGCCTCGACCAGCGCCGCCATGCGGTCGCGCCAGTCCCGGGCCTCCTTGCCGCCGCAGAGCGTACGCAGATAGGCGAGCGAGCCCATGATCTCGGCGAGCTGCAGGAGCTGCGGCTCATAGGGCGGGCCGTCCGGCTCCGGCGCCGCCGGCTCGGCCGGCTTGCTCGCCGGCGCGGGGGGGCGCTGCTGGGCAAGGGCGGCCGCGGGGGCGAGCGCGACCAGGCCGGCGAGCAGGGCGGCGAGCGGCCTCATGCCGGAGCCTCCCCGGCATAGAGCCTGTGGGCCCGGCGCAGCACCTCGCCGAGCTCGCGCGTGGTCGGAAGGCCGCCGAGCCGCAGCGGATCGGCCCACATCACCGCCCCCGCTTCCGGGCCGGGCCGGGGCTCGCCGGAGAGCCATTCGCCGAAGAAGGAGGCGACGACGAAGTGATGCGTCACCGCGCCTTGCGCATCGCGGCCGAAGATCTCGACATGGCGGTTGAAGCCGAGGATGCGGGCGCTGACGCCGACCTCCTCCGCGAGCTCGCGCAGGGCGGCCTCCTCGAGCGTCTCGCCAGCCTCGACCTTGCCGCCGGGCAGCGACCAGAGCCGGTCGGCGGGGGGCTTCGTCCGGGTCGCGAGCAGCACCTTGCCGTCGCGGAAGACCGCGACGGAGGCCGCCAGCACCGGCCGGGCCGGCGTCTTGCCGGCGGCGGGGAAGCGGATGACCTGCCCGTCCCCGGGGCTCATCGCGGGCGGCCTTCGTTCAAACGTGCTGCCCGCCATTGATGTGGAGCTCCGAGCCGGTGACGTAGCTCGAGGCGTCGGTGCAGAGGAAATAGATCGCCTTGGCGACCTCCTCGGTCTTGCCGAGGCGCTTCATCGGCAGGGTCGCGACGATCTTCTCGGTGCCCGGCGAGAGGATCGCGGTGTCGATCTCGCCCGGCGAGATGGCGTTGACGCGGATGCCGAGCGGGCCGAAATCGGCCGCCATCTCGCGGGTCAGGCTGGCGAGCGCGGCCTTGGAGGTGGCATAGGCCGCCCCGGCGAAGGGATGGACGCGGGAGCCCGCGATCGAGGTGACGTTGACGATCGCGCCCCTGGCGGCGGTCAATTCGTCGAGCAGGCCGCGCGCCAGCATGATCGGCGCGAAGAAATTGACCTGGAAGACCTTGTGCCAGTCGTTGAAGGAGGTGGTGGCGGCGCCGAGCCGCTCGCCCTTCGGCCCTTTCGGCGAGATGCCGGCATTGTTGACGAGCGCGTTGAGCTTGCCGCCCTCGGCGACCAGCCGCTTCTTGATCTCGGCGATGCCGCGCATCGTGTCCTCGGGGTCGCCGAGGTCGATCTGGACATGGTCGTCGGCGCCCGACGGCCAGGGGCACTTGTCGGAAAAGGCCTGGCGCGAGCAGGAGAGGATGCGCCAGCCCGCCATGGCGAACTGCATCACCGTGGCGTGGCCGATGCCGCGGCTTGCCCCGGTCAGCAGCATCACCGGGCGCTTGCCGGCCTCGGTCTTGGGAAAGTCGAATTTCGGCATCGCCATGGGAATGTCCTCAGGGGTAGAGGCGCGTCTTCGTCCAGGGCTCGGCGGCCGAGGCGCGGCGGAAGACGATGCGGTCGTGCAGACGGAAAGCGCCGTCGCGCCAGAACTCGATATAGACCGGAACGATGCGGAAGCCGCGCCAATGCGGCGGGCGCGGGATCTCGCCGATGCCGAACTTCACCGTATAGCTCGCCACCGCCTTCTCCAGCGCGAAGCGGCTCTCCAGCGGGCGCGACTGCTGCGAGGCCCAGGCGCCGATGCGGCTGTCGCGCGGGCGCGACTGGAAATAGGCGTCCGATTCGGCGTCGCTCACCGGCTCGACGGGGCCGCGGATGCGGATCTGCCGGCGCAGGCTCTTCCAGTGGAACAGCGCCGCCGCCTTGGGCTGGCCGAGCAGTTCCTGGCCCTTCTGGCTTTCGGTGTTGGTGTAGAAGACGAAACCGTCCGGGCCATGACCCTTGAGCAGCACCATGCGGCTGTTGGGCAGGCCGTCTGCGTCGACGGTGGAAAGCGCCATGCCGTTCGGGTCGTTCGGCTCGGATTTGGCCGCCTCGTCCAACCAGCTCTGAAACAAGGCGAAAGGCTCGTTTTCCTGGGTGAAGTCACCGCTCGTTAACGGTTGCACAGTCTAATCCTCCACAATGGTCAGTGGGCGTGGGCGAGCGGGGAAGTGATCCGGTTTCGGGCGGCTGGTTTATATAGGGCAGGGGCACAGACGTTCCAAAGCCTTCCTCGGCGCACGGCGCCCATGCGCGCATGCGTCGCTGCCGCCGCGGTCGCGCTGGGCCTGCTGTGCGCCGGCTGCTCGGTGTCCTTCCCGATTCTCGGCCTGTCGAGCAAGAGCGAGGACGAGGTCGCGACGACCTCCGCCGTCCTGCCGGCGCGCGGGCCGGACAAGGCCGCCGGGCTCGGCCATCTCGCCAGCGAGCTCGGCCCCGAGGATCTGCGCCGGGCCGACGGCGCCATGGCGGTGGCGCTCGACCCGCAGGGCAACGGCGCCGCTGTCTCCTGGGACAATCCGCAGACCGGGATCAAGGGCTCCTTCGTGCCGGTCGGCGGCCCCTTCCTGCGCTCGGACGAGATCTGCCGCGCCTTCATCGCCAGCGTCCAGACGCAGACGCAGCCGCTCAAATTGCAGGGCACGGCCTGCCGCCCTTCCGGCGGCGACTGGGCGGTCAAGGACATGGAGCCCTGGAAGGGGCTGGGCTAGCCTCCCGCGGCGGCCGGAAAAGGCGGAAAGAAGCCGGAGCCGGCAGGATGTTGCGTACGGGCCACACCATCACCAGATAGAGCGAAGCGGACGGCCCGCCGCCGGCGAGGCCGTCCCGTTTGCGTGGAACGAGGTTTTTGGATGCGCGACCCGTATCAGGTTCTGGGCGTCGCCCGCGGCGCGAGCGACGCGGAGATCAAGAAGGCTTTCCGCCGCCGCGCCAAGGAACTGCATCCCGACAGCAACCGCAGCGACCCCAAGGCGCAGGACAAGTTCGCCGAGCTGAACGCCGCCTATGAGATCATCGGCGACGAGACCAAGCGCAAGCAGTTCGACCGCGGCGAGATCGACGCCGAGGGCAAGCCGCGCTTCCAGGGCTTCGAGGGCATGGGCGCGGGGATGGGCGGCCGCGGCGGAAGGGCAGGCGGCTTCGAGTTCAATTTCGGCCAGGGCGGCGCGCCCTTCGGCCGCGGCGGCGATGCCGGCTTCGACGCCTCGGACATCTTCTCCTCGCTCTTCGGCGAGGCCGGCCGGCGTGCGCGCGGCAGGGCCGAGCCGCAGAAACCGCCGGAGCAGAGCTTCACGCTGGAGGTGACGCTGGCGCAGGCCGTCGGCGGCGCCTCGCGGCGGGTCAAGCTGCCCGGCGGGCGCGAGGTCGAGATCACCATCCCGGAGGGGGTGAGCGACGGCAAGGTCATGCGGCTGCGCGGGCTCGGCCAGACCGATCCCTTCTCTGGCGAGGCCAGCGACGTACTGATGACCATCAAGGTCAAGCCCGATCCGCGCTTCACCGTCGACGGCAACGATCTGCGCACGCGCGTTGCCGTGCCGCTCGCCAAGGCGGTGCTGGGCGGGCCGCTGCATGTGCCGACATTGACCGGCGCGGTCGAGATGACGATCCCGCCGATGACCGGCACGACCAGGCAGTTCCGTTTGCGCGGCAAGGGGCTGAAGGGCGAGAAGGGCGCGGTCGGCGACCTCTTCGTCGCGATCGACATCGAGATGCCGGCGAGCGACGCCGAGCTGACCGCGCTGATGAAGGAGCGGGCCGACTGAGCGCGGCCGCCCTGCGGGTGGTCAGAAGGGCCCGGGCGGCCCGCCCGGGGCCTTAGCCGGCGTTTCTGGCGTGGGGACAGCCCGCAAAAGCGGTTCCCACTTCCCTGCGACTGTTCTAAGAGACCTGCTCAATCGTTCATCTGCGGGTTTCCCATGCCTGATTCCAGCGCCGTTTCGCCGACCGCCAATCTCCTCAAGGGCAAGCGCGGGCTCGTGATGGGCGTCGCGAACAACCGCTCCATCGCCTGGGGCATCGCCAAGGCGGCAGCGGATGCGGGCGCGGAACTCGCCTTCACCTATCAGGGCGACGCGCTGAAGAAGCGGGTCGAGCCGCTGGCGAAGGAGCTCGGCGGCCATGTCGTCGGCCATTGCGACGTCACCGACGGCGCGACGATCGACGCGGTCTTCGCCGAGGTCGAGAAGCTCTGGGGCAAGCTCGACTTCGTCGTCCACTGCATCGCCTTCTCCGACAAGGACGAGCTGACCGGCCGCTATGTCGACACGACCGAGGCGAACTTCTCCAAGTCGCTGCTGATCTCCTGCTATTCCTTCACGGCGATCACCCAGCGCGCCGAGAAGCTGATGCCGGATGGCGGCTCGCTGCTGACCCTGACCTATTACGGCGCCGAGAAATGGATGCCGCATTACAACGTCATGGGCGTCGCCAAGGCCGCGCTGGAATCGAGCGTGCAGTATCTCGCCGCGGATCTCGGTCCCTCCAAGATCCGCGTCAACGCGATCTCGGCCGGGCCGATCAAGACGCTGGCCGCCTCGGGCATCGGCGATTTCCGCTACATCCTGCGCTGGAACGAGTACAATTCGCCGCTGCGCCGTACGGTGACGATCGAGGAGGTCGGCGAGACGGCGGTGTTCCTCGTCTCCGACATGTCGCGCGGCATCACCGGCGAGGTGCTGCATGTCGACGCCGGCTATCATGTCGTCGGCATGAAGGTGCCGACCGCGCCCGATATCACCCTTGAAAAGGGCGAGTGAGCGAGATCGTCGTCAGCGTTTTGTTATAACTTCGTTGTAACAACGGTCCTGATCTGCTAGCTTTTCCTTCACATGGAGGAGCTGCGATGCAGAGTGCGATCAAAAAGATCGGCAACTCGGCCGGGATCGTCATTCCCAAGCCGTTGCTGGCCGAGATCGGCGCGAAGGCGGGCGATCCGGTCGAACTGGCGGTCGAGCAGGGCCGCCTCGTCGTTCAGCCTGTGAAGCGGATGCCGCGTGCCGGTTGGGCGGAGGATTCGAAGCGCCTCGCCGCCGCGGGCGACGACGCTTTGCTCTGGCCGGAATTCGCAAATGACGAGGATGAGCAGCTCGTATGGTGATGCGTGGCGAGATATGGCTCGCGACGCTCGATCCGACTGTCGGCAGTGAAATCCGCAAGACACGGCCCTGCCTGATCATCTCGCCGGCCGAAATCCACGATCATCTGCGAACGGTCATCGTCGCTCCGATGACGTCCAAGGGCCGACCTGCCGGCTATCGTGTGCCGGTCAGCTTCCAAGGCGTGGATGGGCTGATCCTCCTCGAACAGAGCCGGGCCATCGACAAGAAGCGGCTGGTCAAGCGGCTCGGCGCGGTACCGCCCGATACGCTGACCGCTGCACTCGAGGTCCTGCGTGAGCTTTACAGCGAGTAGGGCGGCTGCGCTTCAGGCGAGCAGGGTCTGTAGGCGTCGGGTCGAGGCCTCGTCGCGGCGGATCGTTTCGTCTGCGACCGCCTTCAGCAGGGCTGTGACCGTCCGGCCGCCGATCAACCGGTCCGGCATGATCTGCGCCAGCGGCGCCAGCACGAAGGCGCGCTCGGCGATGCGCGGATGCGGAACCTGGAGGCCCGGCCGGTCGATCGCCTCCTCGCCATAGGTCAGGATGTCGATGTCGAGCGTGCGCGGCCCCCAGCGCTCGCGGCGCTCGCGCCCGCCGGCCCGCTCCAGCGCGAGGCAGAGCGCGAGCAGCTCTTCGGCTGCCAGCGTCGTCTCGACCAGCGCGGCCATGTTCAGGAATTCGGGCTGGTCGGTCTTGCCCCAGGGCGCGGTGCGGTAGACCGGCGACAGCCGCCCGAGCCGGATGCCGGGATGGCGGCGCAGGGCGGCGAGCGCGGCGGCGAAGGCGGCGACCGGATCGCCGAGATTGCCGCCGAGGGCGAGGGCCGCTTCAGTCGCCACGCCGGAAGCTCAGCCTGACGCCGACGGAGCCCAGCGTCGCCGGGATCGGCGGGGCGGGCTTGCGCAGCGTGACCGCGATGGCGGCGATGGGGGCGAAGGCCTCGAACAGCGCGAGCGCCACGGCGCGGGCGGCGCTCTCCAGCAATTGATAGCGCCGGGCGGTGAAGACCGCGCTGACGATCGCCACGGCGCGGCCGTAATCGACCGTGTCGGCGAGGCGGTCGCTCTCGGCGGCGGCGCGCAGGTCGACGTCGAGCACGAGGTCGATCACGAAGCGCTGCCCGAGCCGCTCCTCTTCCGAGAAGAAGCCGTGATAGGCGTAGATGTCGAGCTGCTCGATCAGGATCTGGCCGGTTTCGCTCACGGGATCACCTTCGTTTCGTCCGCGATGGCGGCCCAGACCCTGAGCGCGTCGACATGCGGCGCGACATCGTGGACGCGCAGGATGGCGGCGCCGCGGCTGGCGCCGTAGAGATGGGCGGAGAGGGTGGCGGCAAGGCGCTCGGCCGGGACCTTGCGGCCGGTGACGAGGCCGAGCGTCGATTTGCGCGAGGCGCCGAGCAGGATCGGGCAGCCGAGCACGCTGAGCCGGTCGAGCTCGCGGATCAGGTCGAGGTTCTGCCGCGGCGTCTTGCCGAAGCCGATGCCGGGATCGACCGCGATCTGCCGGCGCGGCACGCCGGCGGCCGTCGCGATGGCGATCGAACCTTCGAGAAAGCCGATCACCTCGTCGAAGATGTCGAGCGAGGCGTCGGCCGCGTCGCGGTTGTGCATCAGCACGAGCGGAGCCCCCGCCTTCGCCGCGACCGCGGCGATGCGTGGATCGCGCCGGGCGCCCCAGACGTCGTTGACGATCGCGGCTCCGGCGGCGAGCGCCGCTTCCGCCACCTCGGCCTTGTAGGTGTCGATCGAGATCGGGATCTCCGTCCGCGCCTTCAGCCCGGCGACGACCGGGAGCACCCGGGCGAGCTCCGTCGCGGCGTCGACGGTCGCGTGGCCGGGCCGGGTCAATTCGCCGCCGATGTCGACGATCGCGGCGCCCTCCGCGATGAGGCGCAGGCCGTGCGCTACCGCCGCCTCGGCGCTGCCGAGCTGCCCGCCGTCGGAGAAGGAATCCGGGGTGACGTTGACGATGCCCATCAGCAGCGGCCCGCCATCGAGCGGGAGGCTGCGGCCATCGGGAAGGGTGAGAGCAGGGGGCATGGCGGTCCGGGGCGGCTGGGTCGCCCGGCCGCCCGCGCGCGGCGGGGACGACGACCCTTGTCGCGCTGGGCTATACACAGACTGTCGATTTTGCACCACAGCAAGCGACGGATCGTCGCGATCGGCTCCGGGCGGGAGGCCGGGGCGCGGAAGGCTTTGACCTTCGGGAAAGAGCCGTGCAGAAGCCGGGCATGGTTCCGCTCTCGCTTCCGCACCGGCTCGTCCTCGTCCGCCACGGCGAAACCGACTGGAATCGCGAAGGCCGCCTGCAGGGCGGGCAGGACATCCCGCTCAACGCGCTCGGCCGCGAGCAGGCGGCCGAGGCCGCCGGCCGGCTCAAGGCGCTGGAGCCGGGCTTCGCCGGGCTCGACTACATCTGCTCGCCGATGGGCCGGGCGCGCGAGACCATGGACATCCTGCGCCGCGACCTCGACCTGGCCGCCGGGGCCTATCGGGTCGACGACCGGCTCAGGGAGCTGACCTTCGGGACGTGGGAAGGCTTCACCTGGCGGGAGATCCGCAAGGCCGAGCGCGAGCAGGCGCATCTGCGCGAGCGCGACAAATGGGGCTTCGTGCCGCCGGGCGGCGAGAGCTACCGGATGCTGGCCGAGCGGGTCCGGCCGGTCCTGGCCGGGCTGGAGCGCGAGACGGTGATCGTCAGCCATGGCGGCGTGGCGCGCGCCATCCTGGCGCTGGTCGGGGCCGTCGCCCCGCAGAAGGCGGCGATGGTCGAGATCTGGCAGGGCAAGCTGCTCGTCGTCGAGGGCGACAGGGCCGACTGGCTCTGAAGCCGCCGCCGGGGCCCGTGGCGGCCGAGCGCGCGGCGAAACCATGCGAAGGCGGGGGTCGGCGCCGCCGCCTCCCGATGCGCCGGATGTCTCTGGGACGCCGCTTTCGCCCGTGACGGCATCGGGCCTTGGAGGCCTGCCGGCCGCGGCCGGACGCCGCCATTCATCGTCGGTTCACGGGTGATCTGGCAGGGCGGATATGCTAGCAGATCCGCATGGAGCGGCGGCTTGCCCGGCCGGGGGGCTCGACCGGACGACGCGGCGATCAGAGCGACGATTCCGGGTTTCTTTAAAGGTGCGTGACAAGGTGCGAATGAAGGATGCGGAGGCGGCAGCCTCCCGCCATCGGTCGGCCGTCGAGCGCAGCGGGGCGCCATGAACGATATGAGCAAGCTGTCGGCGGCGGCGGATGCGGCGGCGAAGCCGCTCGCCATGCTGGCCGGCGAGAAACGTCCGGAATTGCTGCGCGACGAGGTGCTCGCCGAGATCTTCGCCGCGACCGTCGCGGCGCGGCCCGACCACGCCGCCCTGACCGACGGCGTGCGCCGGCTGAGCTATGCCAAGGTCTGGGTCGCGGCCGGGCGGCAGGCGCGCGGGCTGCATCTGGCCGGCGTCGGGCCCGGCGACATGGTCGGCCTGTGGATGCCGCGCGGCATCGAGCTGCTGATCGCCCAGATCGCGATCACGCGCGCGGGCGCGGCCTGGGTGCCCTTCGACGCCGAGGCGCCGGTCGAGCGCATCGCGACCTGCCTCGACGACGCGCAGGCCAAGGGCATCGTCACCTGCGGCGGCTGGCTGGCGCGCGCCGAGGAGACCGGCCGCAAGGTCTGGACGCCGGATGCGCTCGCCGCCGGCGCGGACGCGGTCGAGCCGCCGGCGCGCCCGGCCGGGCTGACCAAGGACCATCCCGCCTATCTGATCTACACCTCGGGCTCGACCGGCACGCCGAAGGCGATCGTCATCAGCCACCGCAACATCTGCCATTTCCTGCGCGCCGGGAACGCCGTCTACGGCTTCGGCCCGGAGGATGTCGTGTTCCAGGGCGCATCCGTCGCCTTCGATCTCTCGATGGAGGAGATCTGGACGCCCTATCTGGTCGGCGCGACCCTGTTCGTCGCCTCGCCCGAGACGATGGGCGACGCCGAGAAGCTGCCCGCGATCCTGAGCGAGGCCGGCGTCACCATCATCGACACGGTGCCGACGCTGCTCGGCATCCTGCCTTCCGACGTGCCGTCGCTGCGCCTCATCCTGCTCGGCGGCGAGGCGCTGCCGCCAGCGATCGTGCAGAAATGGTCCAGGCCCGGCCGGCGCATCCTCAACACCTACGGCCCGACCGAGGCCACCGTCGTCGCCACCGCCGCCGAGGTGGTGCCGGGCGAGGCGGTGACGATCGGCCGGCCGATCCCGAACTATACCGCCTATGTCGTCAACGAGAGCCTGCATCTCGTCCCTCCCGGCGAGCAGGGCGAGTTGCTGATCGGCGGTCCCGGCATCGCCCGGGGCTATCACGGGCGCCCCGACCTCACCGCCGAGAAGTTCATCGCCAACCCGTTCTCCGGCGTCGCCGATAACGAGGACCCGATCCTCTATCGCTCGGGCGATGCGGTCAGCCTCGACGGCGACGGCAACATCGTCTTCCACGGCCGCATCGACGACCAGATCAAGATCCGCGGCTTCCGCGTCGAGCTCGGCGAGATCGAATCGAAGCTCGCCGACGAGCCCGGCGTGGCCCAGGCGGCGGTCGTGCTGCGCAGCGACGACGGCATCGAGCGGCTGGTCGCCTTCGTGGTGCCCGAGCCGGGCGTGGGCGTCGACGGTCCGGCGCTCAGGGCCGCGCTGCGCGAGAAGCTGCCGCCCTATATGGTGCCGGCGCATTTCGAGGCGGTCGGCTCGCTGCCGCGCATGGTCTCCGGCAAGGTCGACCGCAAGATGCTGAAGGCGGCGCCGCTGACGGCGCCGAGCAGCGACGGCGAGCAGGAGCCGCCGCGCAACGCCACGGAGGCCGCCCTGCTCGAGGCAGCCAGGCGGGTGCTCGGCGCGGCCAGCCTGCCGCTGGAAGCCGATTTTTTCGTCGATCTCGGCGGGCATTCGCTGCTCGCCGCCCGCTTCATCTCGATCGTGCGCGAGACGCCGGCCTATGCCGGGATCACGCTGCAGGACGTCTATGGCGCGCGGACTTTGCGGGGCATGGCCGCGCTCCTCGACGAGCGCGGCGCGGCCGCCGCCGAGGACCTCTCCTTCACGCCGCCGCCCTTCCTGCGCCGCTTCCTCTGCGGGCTGGCGCAGGCCGCGGTGCTGCCGGTGATCATCGGGCTCTCCACCGCGCAATGGCTCGGCGTCTTCGTCACCTACATGATCGTGTCGGGCGAGGACCTGTCGCTGCTCGGCCAGATCGCAGCGCTCCTCGGCATCTACGTCGCGATCATGGTGGTGACCGGGCTGATCGCCATCGCGCTGAAATGGATCGTGCTGGGACGCACCCGGCCCGGGGTCTATCCGCTGTGGGGCGTCTATTACTTCCGCTGGTGGTTCGCGGCCCGCGTCGCCAGCCTGGTCCATGTCAAATGGCTCCAGGGCACGCCGGCGATGCGCTTCTACTGGCGCCTGCTCGGGGCGAAGGTCGGGCGCGACGTCATCCTCTCCGACTACGAGGCCGGCGCGATCGACCTGATCGAGATCGGCGACGGCGCCAGCTTCGGCACCAAGACGACCTTCGCCAATGGCGAGGCGATCGGCGACAAGCTGGTGATCGGCCGCATCCGGATCGGCAAGGACGTGGCGGCCGGCGCCTCGGTGGTGATCGGCCATGACAGCGTCATCGGCGACCATGCCGAGATCGGCGACCTGACCGCGATCGCGCCCGGCAGCCATGTCGGCGAGGCCGAGATCTGGGACGGCTCGCCCGGCCGCAAGGTCGGCATGGTCGACGTCGCCGCGCTGCCGCCGCAGGCGCAGGCCTCCCCGGCGCGCCGCGCGCTGCTGATCGCCTTCTACGCCTTCATGCTGGTCGTGCTGCCGCCGGTCAGCCTGCTGCCGATCTTCCCGGCCTTCTGGCTGTTCGACAAGATCGACTACTGGATCGCCGGCTGGACCGAGATCAGCTATCTCTGGTTCCTGCCGCTGCTGTCCTGGCCGACGGCGATCGGGCTGATCGCCTTCACCGTGCTGCTGATGGCGGCCCTGCGCTGGGCGATCCTGCCGCGGGTGACCAGCGGCTCCTATTCGATCCATTCCGGCTTCTACGCCCGCAAATGGACGGTGGCGCTGGCGACCGAGGTGACGCTGGAGACGCTCTCCTCGCTCTTCGCCACCATCTATATGCGTACCTGGTACCGGCTGATGGGCGCCCGGATCGGGCGCGGCGCCGAGATCTCGACCAACCTCTCCGGCCGCTACGACGTGACCGGCATCGGCGCCGGCAACTTCATCGCCGACGAGGTCGTCTTCGGCGACGAGGAGATGCGCCGCGGCTATATGCGGCTCGCCGAGACGCGCACCGGCGAGCAGGTCTTCGTCGGCAACGACGCGGTCGTGCCGCCGGGCTCCGTCATCCCGGACCGGGTGCTGATCGGCATCAAGTCGAAGCCGCCGGCCAACGACCGGATGCAGGCCGGCGACACCTGGTTCGGCTCGCCGCCGATCAAGCTGCCGACGCGGCAGAAGGTCGATCTCGGCGACGACTGGACCTACAAACCCTCCCTCGCCAAGCAGTTCGGGCGCGGCGTGTTCGAGGCGCTGCACACCTCCTTCCCGGCGATGCTGTTCATCACCTTCGGCACCATCGCGGTCGATACGGTGCTGCAGCAGAAGATCAACGAGGGCGACTGGCTCGGCCTCGTCACCGCCTTCATGGGCGTGTCCGTGGTCATCGCCGCCGTGCAGGCGCTGATCTGCGCCGGGGTCAAATGGCTGATGATGGGCGTCTACAGGCCGGTGATGAAGCCGATGTGGTCGTGGTGGGCGATGCGCACCGAGGCGGTCGCGGTGATGTATTGGGGCCTGGGCGGCAAGGTGCTGTTCGAGTATCTGCGCGGCACGCCGTTCCTGCCCTGGTTCCTGATGCTGTTCGGCGCGAAATACGGCAAGGGCGTCTGGCTCGACTCGACCGACATCACCGAGTTCGACTGCATCAAGGTCGGCGACTTCTGCACGGTCAACGCCCATTCGGCGCTGCAGACCCATCTCTACGAGGACCGGGTGATGAAGACCGGCCGGGTCCGGCTCGGCAAGGGCGTCTGCGTCGGCGCCGGCGCGACCGTGCTCTACGACACCCATGTCGGCGACTATGCCCGGATCGGCCTGCTCACCGTCATCATGAAGGGCGAGAACCTGCCGGCGCATACGCGCTGGGAAGGCGCGCCGGCCGTGCCGGCGGCGGCCGCCGCGCATTGAGCGGCGGGGCGGCGCTCAGCCGGCCCGGCGCGCCGCCGCATTCGCCGGGGAGGCGCCGCCGAGGAGCGGCAGCGCCGTCTCCTCGGGGTCCAGCTCGCGCAGCGCGCCCTTGGGCAGCGGGCCGAGGACGAGGCCGCCGATGCGGACCCGGACGAGGCGCAGCACCTGGGCCCCGGTCGCCTCGACGATCCGCCGGATCTGCCGGTTGCGGCCCTCGTCGATCACCATCTCGAGCCAGGCGTTGCGGTCGCCCTCGCGCAGCAGCGCGGCCGATTTCAGCGACAGCGCCTCGCCATCGTCGACGGCGCCCTGCCGCAGGCGGGCCATGAAGGGCGGGTCGGGAACCCGGTCGATCTGGACGTGATAGGTCTTCTCGACGCCGGAGGCGGGGTCGAGGATGCGCTGGGCCCAGCGCGTGTCGTTGCTCATCAGCAGCAGGCCCTCGCTCGCCATGTCGAGCCGGCCGACCGGGGCGAGATGGGGCAGGTCGAGCCCGCCGAGGCAGGAATAGACCGTCTGCCGGCCCTCCGGGTCGCTGGCGGTCGTCACCAGCCCGCGCGGCTTGTTCAGCATCAGATAGACGCGCCGCGCCGCCGAAACCGGCGCGCCGTCGACCTGCAGCCGCGCCCGGCGCGGGTCGACGCGCAGATCGGGGTGGCGGACGATGCGGCCATCGACCGCGACCCGGCCTTCGCGCACCAGCTTCTCGGCCTGGCTGCGCGAGCAATAGCCCAGCTTGGACAGGGTGCGGGCGAGGCTGACGGCGTCCGTCGGGGCGGGGCCGGGGCGCGTGCGGAAGGGTTTCATGCCGAGCCTGAGCGTCTGGGGCCTGCGGTGGGCGGTCCCCGCGCGCCGCGTTGCTGCGGCAGTGCTGGGGTCGGCGTTGCCGCGCGGCGGTCGGGCTTCGGAAACGGAGCCCCGGTTGGAAGCGGTGAGGTGATTTGGCCCGATGGCCCGGCGCTGCGATCGCGCGGGGCGGACGGACCGAGGCATCCCCGAAGCCGCGCGACGGGGCGGCCCGGGGCTAGAATCCCGCGATGATGGGGCTCCCGGGGCGCCAGGAGCGCAAGGGGCAAGGTGGCCTGCGGCGCATGGGCGAGCCTTGAAGCGGGCGCGACCCGGGCTTGTCAATGGGCAAGCGGAAGCGCATGCGGGGTTTCGCCGCGTTCCGATCCGGCTTAAGAGCCGGTGCGAAACCAATCGGGCAGCCATGTCGCACAACAGCTTCGGCCATCTCTTCCGCGTCACCACCTTCGGCGAGAGCCATGGGCCCGCCATCGGCTGCGTCGTCGACGGCTGCCCGCCGCTGATCCCGCTGACGGAAGCCGATATCCAGGCCGATCTCGACCGGCGCCGGCCCGGCCAGTCGCGCTTCACCACCCAGCGCCAGGAGCCGGACCAGGTCCGCATCGTCTCGGGCGTCTTCGCCCGCGAGAGCGACGGCGTGCCGGTGACGACGGGCACCTCGATCGGGCTCCTGATCGACAATGTCGACCAGCGCTCCAAGGACTATTCCGAGATCAAGGACAAGTACCGGCCGGGCCATGCCGACTACACCTATGACGTGAAATACGGCATCCGCGACTATCGCGGCGGCGGGCGCTCCTCGGCGCGCGAGACGGCGATGCGGGTCGCGGCGGGCGCCATCGCGCGGAAAGTCGTGCCCGGCATGGTCGTGCGCGGCGCGCTCGTGCAGATCGGCCCGCACAGGATCGACCGCGCCAACTGGGACTGGGAGGAGGTCGGCCGCAATCCGTTCTTCTGCCCGGATGCCAAGGCCGCGGCCTTCTTCGAGGGCTATCTCGACGGGATCAGGAAGTCCGGCTCCTCGATCGGGGCGGTGCTGGAGATCGTCGCCGAGGGCGTGCCGGCGGGCCTCGGCGCGCCGATCTACGGCAAGCTCGACACCGAGATCGCGGCGGCGCTGATGAGCATCAATGCGGTCAAGGGCGTCGAGATCGGCGAGGGCTTCCACGCGGCGGAACTCTCCGGGGAGGAGAATGCCGACGAGATGCGCGCCGGCAATGACGGGCGCCCGCTCTTCCTCTCCAACCATGCCGGCGGCATTCTCGGCGGCATCTCGACCGGCCAGCCGATCGTCGCGCGTTTTGCCGTGAAGCCGACCTCCTCGATCTTGGCGACGCGCGCCACCGTGACGCGCACCGGCGGCGAGGCGGAGATGTTCACCAAGGGCCGCCACGACCCCTGCGTCGGCATCCGCGCCGTGCCGGTGGGCGAGGCCATGGTCGCCTGCGTGCTGGCCGACCATTACCTGCGCCATCGCGGACAGGTCGGCGCGGTCGAGCCGCGCTGGCCCTTCCAGGAGTGAGGCAGGCCGCCCTTCTCGGGACCCGGGCCGTCATTGCGCGCGCAGCGAAGCAACCCAGGGGAACCGGGTCGAAACGTCTCACCCGGTCTCCCCTTGAGCGCTTCGTCGCTTCGCTCCTCGCCATGATGGAGAGGGGACTTCGCCGCTGCGTCGCGTCTTGCATTTCAGTGGTACTGAAAATGCATCCGTATTTCATTGCAGATGAAGCGCGGGCGTATTAGCTTGCGGGCATGAAGCTCGACGTCTGGCTCCGGCAGAACAGGATCGCGCGCAGCGCCTTCGCGAGGCAGGTCGGCCTGTCGCCGGCCAGCGTGACCGCGCTGTGCAACGATCCCGCTGCCTGGATCTCCCGCGAAAGCGCCGAGCGCATCGCCACCGCCACCAGCGGCGCCGTCACCCCCAACGATTTCCTCGGCCTGTCCGGGCCGCGCGAGGCTGCCATGTCCAACAATGTCGCCGAGACCATCGAAGCCTTCGCCCGCGGCGAGATCGTCATCGTCACCGATGACGACGATCGCGAGAACGAGGGCGACCTCATCGTCGCCGCCTCGCTCTGCACGCCGGAGAAGATGGCCTTCATCATCCGCAACACCTGCGGCATCGTCTGCGCGCCGCTGACGGCGGGCGAGGCCAAGCGCCTGCGCCTCGACCCGATGGTGTCCTCCAACGACGCGCCGCTCGGCACGGCCTTCACCATCACCGTCGACGTCAAGCACGGGCTCACCACCGGCATCTCGGCCGAGCAGCGCACCAACACGGTGCGCGCGCTGGCCAACGGCAATATGGGCGCCGCCGATTTCGTCCGCCCGGGGCATGTCTTCCCGCTGATCGCCAAGGATGGTGGCGTGCTGATGCGCTCCGGCCATACGGAGGCCGCCGTCGACCTGTGCCGGCTCGCCGAGCTGCCGCCGGTCGGCGTCATCTGCGAGCTCGCCAATGACGACGGCACGGTGATGAAGGGCCCGCAGATCACCGCCTTCGCCGAGAAGCACGGGCTCAAGCAGATCACCGTGGCCGATCTGATCGCCTATCGCCAGTCGCGCGAGAAGCTGGTCGAGCGGGTGCATTCCTTCCCGGTCAAGACCGCGTTCGGCGAGATGACGGGGCATGTCTATGTCACGCCCTTCGAGGACACGCAGCATTTCGCCTTCGTGATGGGCAAGCTCGGCGACGGCGAGAAGGTGCCGGCCCGGCTGCACCGCGCCGATGTCGTGGCCAACGTGCTCGGCGGGGCGGGCTCGATCCAGTGCGCGCTCAGGCGCTTCCAGCAGGACGGGCGCGGGGTCCTGATCTATCTGCGCGACGGCAGCGCCGGCGTGCCGATCAAGAGCGTCGAGGAGGAGGGCTCGGATGCGCTGCGCAGCCAGCAATGGCGCGAGATCGGGCTCGGCGCGCAGATCCTGCGCGATCTCGGCGTCGCCTCGATCGTCAACCTCGCCTCCTCGCCGCGCTCCTTCGTCGGCCTGAGCGGCTTCGGCATCGAGATCGCCGAGACGCAGCCGCTGGAGTGAGGCGCCGCCCGAGGCACCCGCAAAGGAAACCCGGGTCATCCCGGGCGACCGCAGGTCAGCCCGGATTCCGGATCTCCCCCTCGCTCCGTCCGGGGTGACTGACGCCTGTCATCGGCGTAGCGCCTGGCCGGCCGGCGCTCAGCCGCCCATCAACGCGCCGACATGGGCGGCGGTGGACTTCGCCAGCGCCTCGAGGTCGTAGCCGCCCTCCAGCACCGAGACCAGGCGCCCGCCGGCATGCCTGTCGGCGAGGTCCATCAGCTTCTGCGTCGCCCAGGCGAAATCGGCTTCGCGCAGATTGATGTCGGCGAGCGGATCGCGCCAATGCGCGTCGAAGCCGGCCGAGACGACGATCAGATCGGGCCGGAACGCCGCGACGCGCGGCAGCACGGCGATGTCGAAGGCCTCGCGGAACGCATCCGAGCCGTCGCCCGAGGAGAGCGCGACATTGACGACATTGTCATGCGCGCCGCGCTCCGCGGGCGCGCCGGTGCCCGGATAGAGCGGCATCTCGTGCACCGAGGCGTAGAGCACGCCGGCATCGTCCCAGACGATGTCCTGCGTGCCGTTGCCGTGATGGACGTCCCAGTCGACGATGGCGACGCGCTCGGCCCCATGCGCCCTGCGGGCATGGCGCGCCGCGATGGCGGCGCTGTTGAAGAAGCAGAAGCCCATGGCGCGCTCGCGCTCGGCATGATGGCCCGGCGGACGCATGGCGCTGAAGGCGTTGCGCGCCTTGCCGGTCATCACCTCGTCGACGCCGAGCACCGCGCCGCCGACGGCGCGCAGCGCCGCCTCGACGGTGCCGGGCGAGAGCGCCGTATCGGCGTCGAGATGGACGAACCCCTCCCGCGGCGCGCCGTCGAGGATCGCGCGGGCATGGGCGGCCGGGTGGCACAGGGCGATCTCGTCGAGCCGGCCGAGCGGCGCCTCGACCCGAATCAGCGGGGCGAAGCGCTCCGCCTCGAGGGCGCGTTCGACGGCCCTGAGGCGGTCGGGGCGCTCGGGATGGCCGGGCGGCGCGGCGTGGAGCAGCCCGGCGGGATGGGTGATCAGCAGGGTCGTCAAGGGCAGCTCAGTCCGTCGCGGCGGAGTCGGGCGGAAAACCGTGGCGGCTTTGCCACGGTCGCGCCGCGAGCGCCCATTCCTGCGCGGAACAAGATTGCGCGGCGCTGGTTGAGAGCCTAGTCCTGCTCACGATCATCGCCTCCAGAGCCTTCCGGCCGGCCTTCGGCGATACGAAGCGTTAACGTTCGATTCATCATAAAAGCTGCCTGCGGGTTGCTCTGGTGGAGACTATGAAAAAGACCGTTTTCGTCGCGCTGGCTGTGTCGGCCCTGCTGGGCGCCTGCCAGTACAAGAGCGTTGCCGCTCCGGAGCTGTCGGCCCGCGACGCCGAATATATCGCGCTCGTCCCGAAATTCGATACCTACCTGCCTTACCTTCCCTATGAGATCAGCGATCCGACCGGCCAGCCGCCGGGCACGATCTATATCGATACCAAGGAGAAGTTCCTCTATCTCGTCCTGCCGAACAAGAAGGCGATCCGCTACGGCGTCGCCACCGGCGACGAAGCCTATGGCTGGACCGGCGAGGCCGTGGTGCAGCGCAAGGCCGAGTGGCCGCGCTGGACGCCGCCGGCCGAGATGGTCAAGCGCTGGCCGCATCTGAAGCCGGTGGCGGGCGGCATGAATGGCGGGCCGGAAAACCCGCTCGGCGCCCGCGCGCTCTATCTCTACCAGAACGGCCACGACACGCTCTACCGCATCCACGGCACCAACGAGCCGGAGACGATCGGCCGCTCGGCCTCCTCCGGCTGCATCCGGATGCGCAATATCGACGTGATCGACCTGTTCAACCGCGTGCCGGTCGGCGCCCGGGTGGTCGTCGTCTGAGATCCATCCCTCGATCCGGTTCTTCTGCGATGGCGGGCGTCTGCGGGCGCCCGCCATCGTCGTTTCGGGATACCGGGCAAGAAAAAAGGCCGGCGGGAGGGGGACTCCGCGCCGGCCAGTCATTGGGTCTCGAAAAGGGAGGTTTCAGTCGTCGAAACCGTGGCGGAGCACGCCTGGCAGATCGGCCTTGCGTGGCTCTCCCGACTCCCTCAACGCCTCGGAGTTCCTCCGGGTTCCCGCCGCGACCGCCTGAATCGCGATGGGGCGGAAAAGCGATGCGTAGGTCGCCCGCGCCGAAGCGTCGTGGAAGCCCTTGCGGGTCTGCGTCGTGGAACGCGCGTCGAGATGAATCATGGCTCCTGACTTCGCTGATTGTCCGATGCCGGCCGGGTCTCGCTGGCCGACTTCAGGAGGCTGACAGCCAATCGGGACGGCCGCGGGGCGCGATCGTGATTTGTTCGTGGCGGCCCGCGCCGCGCCCGGGCGTTTTCGCCGTCTTGGTAAACGACATGGAAAAGCCGGGCGCGCGGCGCCCGGCTTTCCTCGGTCTCTCGTTCAGATGGGCCGGCGGTCAGGCCGCCAACAGCCCTTCCGCCTTGGCCCAGGCCAGGGTCTTGTCGAGGGCGCGCTCGGCGCGGTCGAACATCTCCTCGATCTCGGCCTCGTTGATGACCAGCGGCGGGCAGAAGGCGAGGCGGTCGCCCATGGCGCGGGTGATCAGCCCTTCCTGCAGCGCGAAAGCGACGGCCTTGGCGCCGACGCCCTTCTTCACCTCGAAGGAGGCCTTGGTCTGCTTGTCCTTGACCAGCTCGGCGCCGCCGATCAGGCCGACGCCGCGCGCCTCGCCGACCAGCGGGTGCTCGGTCAGCCTGTTCAGGCGCTTGAGGAAGGTCGGCGCGACCCTGGCGACGTGGTCGACGATCTTCTCGCGCTGGTAGATCTCCAGCGTCTTGACCGCGATGGCGCAGCCGACCGGGTGGCCGGCATAGGTGTTGCCGTGGCCGAAGGTGCCGATCTTGCGGCTCTGGTCGACGAGAACGTCGTAGATCCTGTCGTTCATCATCACGGCGCTGAGCGGGAAATAGGCCGAGGTGATCTGCTTGGCGAGCGAGATCGAGTCGGCGGACATGCCATAGGTCTCGGTGCCGAACATCTTGCCGGTGCGGCCGAAGCCGGTGATGACCTCGTCCGAGATGAAGAGGATGTCGTATTTCGCCAGGACGGCGTTGACCTTCTCGAAATAGCCCTCCGGCGGGGTGATCGCGCCGCCGGCGCCCATCACCGGCTCGGCGATGAAGGCGGCGACCGTATCCGGCCCCTCGCGCAGGATCATCTCCTCGAGCTCGGCGGCGAGCCGTGCGGAGAAATCCTGCTCGCTCTCGCCGGGCTCGGCGAAGCGGTAGTGGTGCGGGCAGGAGGTGTGCAGGATGCCCGGCAGCGGCAGGTCGAAGTCGATATGGTTGTTGGGCAGGCCGGTCAGCGAGGCCGAGGCGACGGTGACGCCGTGATAGCCCTTCAGCCGCGAGATGATCTTCTTCTTCTGCGGGCGGCCGAGCGCGTTGTTGAGATACCAGACGATCTTGACCTGGGTGTCGTTGGCGTCGGAGCCGGAGGCGCCGTAGAACACCTTGGAGATCGGAACCGGGGCGATCTCCTTCAGCTTCTCGGCCAGCTCGATCGCCGGGTCGTGGCTGCGGCCGCCGAAGATATGCGTGAAGGGCAGTTTCTTCATCTGCTCGGTGGCGGTCTCGATCAGCTCCTGGTTGGAGTAGCCGAGGCCGGTGCACCAGAGCCCCGCCATGCCCTCGATATATTCCTTGCCGGTCGAATCGTAGACGTAGATGCCCTTGCCGCTCTCCAGCACCAGAGGCCCGGTTTCGCGATGGGTCGCGAGGTTGGTGTAGGGATGGACGAGGGTCTCGATATCCCGGACGGCGAGGTTCGACAGCATGGCGGGCTCCCGGTTCTGTTTAATATTCTTGCCAGCATACGCCGATATGGCCACAAATGTTGAGCGAATTTGGCGCAGGGGACGGTAGACTCTGCCGCAGGACGCGCGGAACGGAAAGGCTTCGCGCCGGGCGGACGCAACGGTCGATGGCATGGCCCGGGACCCGCCCGAGCCGTCATCGGATGGCTTTGGCGCCACGCTCCCCGCAATGACGGCCCGGACAGGTCGAAAGGCGCTTCAGAAGGGCCGGCGCGAGGGTCGCCCGGCAGCTTCATCGCCGGCCAGGTCTCCGGATCACCGGACGAGCGGCGGCGGGGTGAACCGCCCGCCCAGCTCCTCCAGCATGGCGCCGACGGCGATGGCGGTGCGGTCCTCGCCGAAGGGCGCGATGATCTGGACGCCGAGCGGCAGGCCCGCGGCGGAGCGGGTCACCGGCGCGCACAGCGCCGGCAGGTCGGCGCCGGTCGCGGGCGCGGCCCAGAGCAGGAAGTCGAGATAGGGCCGCTCCTCGCCGTTCACGATCAGCCGGCGGGCATGGATGTCCGGGCCGTGGTCGTGCGGGATCGCGGCGACCGGGGCGGGCGGGCAGAGCACCACGTCGTAGCGCGTGAAGAAGCGGGCCCATTGCCGCTTCTGGGCGAGCCGGCGCTGGGCGAGCTGGTGGTAGAAGCCCGGCGTCATCCGGGCGCCGCGGGCCTGCAGGGCCTGATGCGAAAGGTCGTTCGGGCTGAAGCGGGCCGCCTGCGCCTGGATGCGGGCGCGGATCTTCGGCGGCAGGCCGTAGGCGACGACGGCGTGGTTCAAGAGCGCATAGACCTCGAAGGCCTCGGCGAAGCCGACCGAGGGCCGGGCGCCGTCCTCGACGACGGCGCCGGCGCCGGCCAGGCGCCGGGCCGCCTCGCGCACCGCCTCCGCGACCTCGCGATCGACCGGGGCGAAGGGGTCGTCGGCCCAGAGCGCGACGCGCAATCCCTCGGCATTTTTGCGGCGCGGCTCGGGCAAGGCCGGGGAGGGGCGCACCGCATCGCGCGGGCCGGCGATCACCGGCAGGATCAGCTCGAGATCCTCGGCCGCGCGGGCGATCGGGCCGGCGACCATCAGGTCGACATTGCGCGCCGTGCGGCGCTCGGGCGGCGGCGGGATCGCGCCCCAGGTCGAGACCAGGCCCCAGCTCGTCTTCAGCCCGAAGACGCCGCAGGCATGGGACGGCCAGCGGATCGAGGAGCCGAGGTCGGAGCCGAGCTCGAAGGCGCTCATCCCGGTCGCGACGGCGACCGCCGCGCCGCCGGAGGAGCCGCCGGGCGAGCGGGCCTCGTCCCAGGGATTGCTGGTCACGCCATGGGCGGGGTTGTAGCTCTGGAAATCGCCGGAGAAGACCGGGACGTTGGTCTTGCCGAGGATGACGGCGCCGGCGGCGCGCAGCCGCGCGACGGCCGCGGCGTCCTCTGCGGGAACGCGCTCGCGATAGGCCGGCAGGCCGCCGGAGGAGGGCAGGCCGGCGACGTCGAAGGCGTCCTTGATGGTGATCGGCAGGCCTTCGAGCGGGCGTGCGGTGCCGTTGGCGATGCGCTCGTCGGCGGCCTTCGCCATGGCGCGGGCCGCGTCGCGATCCTGCGCGACGACGGCGTTGAGGCGGGGATTGAGCGCGTCGATGCGGGCGAGGCTCGCCTCCAGCAGAGCGGCGGCGCTGAAGCGGCGGGCCAGCAGCGCCGCGCGCAATGCGGTGGCCGAGGCGGTCAGGTCGATAGCGGCAGGCATGGCAACCTCAATTGGCGTCCGGTTCGGCATCGACGGCGCGGGCGAGATCGCGCCAGAGCACGATCAGCCGGTCGAGCTCGGACAGGTCCGCGGGCGCGAGCTGGCCCAGCGTCTTCGCGACGAAATCGCGCTGGATGGCGATGCCGGCCTCGGCGAGGCGGCGGCCTTCCGGGGTCAGATGCATGGCATAGGAGCGCCGGTCGCCGGCGATGGCGCGGCGCTCGACCAGCCCGGCCTGCACCAGCCGGTCGACCAGGCCGGAGACGTTGCCCTTGGTGACGTAGAGCCGCTCGGCCAGTTCGCTCTGGCTGATGCCTTCCTGCTCGGTCAGCGTCGAGAGCAGGTCGAATTGCGGGATCGAGAGCCCGATCGTGCGGATGCGCAGGGTGATCTGCGTCAGCATGCGCTGATGCAGCCGCATCACGCGGAACCAGACGCGGTCGGCCTCGGATGCGGCCTGCGGCGCGGGCTTCGGTGCTGGCAAAGGGCGTCCCCCCGGGGCGAATGACGGATCAGACCTAAACCATCTCGGCCGGGCAGGCGAGATCGTCATGCGTCGTAGCGTGAGCGGAAGGGCGCGCCGCCCGCCAGGCGCGGGCCGAAGGGCTGACTTCCCTTTCCGGGGAGGCGGTCGCTATCCTGCGCAAAACAGGTGACGCCCGGGAGAAACGACCATGCTCGGCCTGATGCAGGACTGGCCCCTGCTGCTTCATCGCATCATCGACCACGCCGCCATCCAGCACGGCACGCGCGAGGTCGTCACCCGCGCGGTCGAGGACGGGACGCTCAGGCGGCGCAGCTATCGCGAGATCCGCAGCCGCGCGCTCGGCGTCGCCAAGCGCCTCGAGCGGGAGGGAATCCGGCAGGGCGACCGCGTCGCCACCCTGGCCTGGAACAGCGACCGCCATCTCGAGCTCTGGTACGGCATCAGCGGCATCGGGGCGATCACCCATACGATCAATCCGCGGCTCTTCCCGGACCAGATCGCCTGGATCGCCAATCACGCCGAGGACCGGCTGGTCTTCCTCGACCTGACCTTCGTGCCGATGATCGAGGCGCTGCAGGAGAAGCTGCCCGGCGTCGCGCGCTATGTCGTGCTGACCGATGCCGCGCATATGCCGCAGACCAGCCTCAGACGCGCCGTCGCCTATGAGGAATGGCTGGCCGAGGCCGATGACGACTTCGCCTGGGCCGCCCTCGACGAGAACACCGCGGCGGGGCTGTGCTACACCTCGGGCACGACCGGCGGGCCGAAGGGCGTGCTCTACTCGCACCGCTCCAACGTGCTGCATGCGCTCGCCCTGGCGGCGCCCGACTACATGAACCTGTCCTCGCGCGATACGGTGATGCCGGTGGTGCCGCTGTTCCATGCCAATAGCTGGTCGCTGGCCTATTCGACGCCGATGACCGGGGCCAAGCTGGTGATGCCGGGCGCCAGGCTCGACGGCGCCTCGCTGCACGACCTGCTGGAGGGCGAGGGCGTGACCATGACCGCGGCGGTGCCGACGGTCTGGCTCGGCCTGCTGCAGCATCTGGAGGCGACCGGGGGCCGGCTCTCGACGCTGCAGCGCGTCGTCATTGGCGGCTCGGCCTGCCCGCGCGCCATGACCGAGACCTTCGAGCGCAAATACGGCGTCACCGTCGCCCATGCCTGGGGCATGACCGAGATGAGCCCGCTCGGCTCCTTCTGCTCGATGAAGCCGGTCTATGAGCGGCTCTCGGGCGACGCGCTCTACGACCTCAAGGTCAAGCAGGGGCACCCGCCCTTTACGGTGGAGTTCCGGCTCACCGACGACGAGGGCCGCGACCTGCCCTGGGACGGCAGGACCTTCGGCCGGCTCAAGGTGCGCGGCCCCGCGGTCGCCGGCGCCTATTACCGGCGCGACGAGAACATCCTGGACGATCGGGGCTTCTTCGACACCGGCGACGTCGCGACCATCGACCCGGCCGGCTACATGCAGGTCACCGACCGCTCGAAGGACGTGATCAAGTCCGGCGGCGAGTGGATCTCCTCGATCGACCTGGAGAACCTCGCCATCGGCCATCCCGACGTGGCGGAGGCGGCGGTGATCGGCGTCGCCCATCCGAAATGGGACGAGCGGCCGCTGCTGGTGATCGTGCCGAAGGAGGGCCGCGCGCCCGGCAAGGACGAGCTGCTCGCCTTCATGACCGGCAAGATCGCGAAATGGTGGCTGCCGGACGACGTCGTGCTGGTCGAGGCGATCCCGCATACCGCGACGGGGAAGATCCAGAAGACGGCCCTGCGCGAGATGTTCAAGGATTATCGCCTGCCGGGCTGAGGTTTTGGGCAGGCCGTTCGGAACGGACGGCGCGTTTCGCGGGCTGAAGCCGGGAACGGCGCCTTTCGGCGCCGTTAGGGAGTGTGGCGGGGGGAGAGGTGCCGGGGCGCCTTTCGCCTCAGAACTCCTCCCATCCGGTGTCGATGGCGCGCCCGTTGGCGACCTTGCGCGGGGCGGGGGCGGCCCTGGACTGGACGAAGGCCGCCTCGGCGAGCTGGCGCAGCCGCTCGGGCTCGGAGCCGTCCGCGGCCTCGGCCGGCGCGGGGGCCGGAGCGGCCTGGCTCGCGCCGCGCGCCGTCCGGGCCGGGCGCGCCGCCGGGAGCGGCTGCGGAGGCTGCGCCGCCGGCGCCTCGCGGCCGGTGCGGAAGGCGGCGACGAGCGCGTTGAGCTGGCCGATGCGGCCCGACAGCGCATGCGCCGAGGCCGCGCTCTGCTCGGCCAGCGCCGCGTTCTGCTGGGTCATCTCGTCGAGATGCGCCACCGCCTGGCTCATCTCGTCGATGCCGTTGGCCTGCTCGCCCGAGGCCGCCGAGATGTCGGCGATGGTGGCGGCGACCTTCTGCGAGGCCTCCAGGATATGCGCGAGCTGGTCGCCGGCCTGGCGCACCAGCCGGACCCCGGCCCCGACCTCGGCATTGGAGGAGGAGATCAGCCCGGAGATGTCCTTGGCCGCCTCGCCCGAGCGCTGGGCGAGCGTGCGCACCTCGGAGGCGACGACGGCGAAGCCCTTGCCGGCCTCGCCGGCGCGCGCCGCCTCGACCGCGGCGTTGAGGGCGAGCAGGTTGGTCTGGAAGGCGATGTCGTCGATGACCCGGATGATGTCGGAGATCTTCTGCGAGGCGGCCTCGATACGGGCCATGGCCTCGACGGCCTGGCCGGCGATGGCGCCCCCGCTCTGCGCCGCCTCCATCGCCTGGGTGGCGATCCGGGCGGCCTCCTTCGAGGCCTGGGCCGAGGCCTTGACGGACGCCGCCAGCTCCTCGGTGGTCGCCGCCGTCTCCTCCAGCGAGGAGGCCTGCTCCTCTGTCCGCTTCGACAGGTCGTCCGCCCCGGTGTTGATCTCCCGCGCCGCCACCCCGACATCCGACGACGTCGCCTGGATCGTCGCCATCGTCGAAGAGAGACGGTCAACCGTCTCGTTGAAGTCGTGGCGCAGCTTCTCATAGGCCTCGGGCATCTGCGCCAGGATGCGATGGGTCAGGTCGCCTTGGCTCAGAGCGGCGAGCCCGGCGGCAAGCTCCCGCACGATCCGCTCCAGCTCCTCCGCCTGCTCCTGCTGGCGCCGCGCCGCGGCCTGGCGCTGCTCCTCGGTCTGGCGCCGGGTCTCGTCGATCAGGCCGGCCCTGGCGCTGGCATCCGCCTCCAGCCGGGCCTTGTCGCGGGAGGCCTGGCGCAGCACGTCGATGGCCTCGGCCATCGCGCCGAACTCGCTGCCGCTGCCGAAGGCGGGAACCGGGCTTTCGAGGTCCCCTTCCGTGATGCGCCGCAGCGCGGCGCCGAGGCCGCCGAGCGGCCGCATCATCCGGCGCACCAGCACGAAGAGCAGCAGCGCCGCGACGATCCCGATCACGACGCCGGCCATGATGTTGCGGTCGATCATCTGGCCGATGACGTTCAGGAACTCGTCCTGGCGGATGCCGACATAGAGGATGCCGACGACCTTGCCGTCCGATTTCTGGACGATCGGCTCGTAGATCGTGAAATAGGGCACGCCGAGGATGTCGGCCTCGCCCGAATAAGTCTGCTTCCGCTTGAAGACGGCGTCATGGGCCGGGCCCTGCGCCAGCTTCGTCCCGACGGCGCGCGAGCCGTCGGGCTTCTGGACGTTGGTGGCGACCCGGGTGTCGCCCATGAACACCGTCGCGGTGCCGCCGGAGAGGCGCTTGACCTTGTCGACGACGGCGAAGTCGCCGTTGACGGCCTGCTGGCCGAAGAACAGCCTGTCGCCGTCGAGGCGCGGCTCGCCCTGCGCGTAGAGCAGGTCGTGCAGCAGGTTCATGTTCACCGTCAGATTGGCCTGCGCGCGCTCGCGCATCGCGCTGTCGGCGGCGCGCAGCGACACCAGCACCGAGGCGGCCACGGCGAAGCCGACGATCAGCACGGCGGCGAGCGCCAGACGCGTCGCGATCGGAAGACGCGAGAGAAAGCCCTTCATGATTCCCCCATTCCTCAAGGTTTCCCGCGAGGCAAAGCCGTTCGTCGTTTCGTCGGAAGCAAAGAGCCCGAGGCGGTTTCGATGTTGTTCTTCTGTCGATGAGGCCTCGAGCGCGGCATGGATGGTCGCGATCGTCCGCGATCTTCGATAAGAATGTCTAAATTCCGGAAAGGAACAGAGATCACGCCATGATGCCCTTGCGTCATCACGGCGCGCGGGGCGGATGGCCGGCGGGTGCGGCGGCCGAACCGGCCTTGCTTTCCGCGCCGCTTGCGGCACCCTAGCGCCATGCATCGCCGTCTGGTCTTCGAGGATCCGGTCTCGCGCGCCGCCGTCTGGAGCCGCCGGCTGGCCTGGTTCGCGCTCGTGGTGCTGCTGCTCTCGCTGCTCCTGGTCAGGCTGCGCGAGCCCAGCATCGAGGGGCTGGCGCCCGTCGCCGGCGCCTATGTCTTCGTGCTGCTCGCGCTCGGTCTCGCGCTGGTCGCCTTCGTCCGCATCTGGCGGGAGGGGCATCGCGGCGTCGGCATGGCGGCGGGGGCGCTGCTGCTCTGCCTGGTCCTGCTGGCTCCGGCCGGCTATGTCGGCTTCCTGCTGGCGACGCGGCCGGCGCTCGCCGACATCTCGACCGATATCGACGATCCGCCGGCCTTCAGCCGCTCGATGGCGGCGCTGACGGCGCGGGCCGGGCGGATTCCGCCCGATGTCGCGCCGGCGCGGCGGCGCCTGCAGCGGCAGGCCTATCCCAAGATCGCGCCGATCGTCCTCGAGGAGCCGGCCGAGGCCGCCTTCGCGCTGGCGCGCAAGGCCGTGACGGCCCTCGGCTGGCAGGTGGTGGATGTGGCGCGCCCCGGCGGACGCAGCGGGGCGGGGCGGATCGACGCGGTGGCGCGGGGGCGCCTCCTGCGCTTCTCGGAGGACATCACCATCCGGGTGAAGCCGCGCGTCGACGGCAGCCGCATCGACATCCGTTCAGCCTCGCGCCTCGGCAGCCACGATCTCGGCGCCAATGCCCGGCGGATCGCCGCCTTCGCCGAGGAGATCGACCTGCTGCAGGAGCGCTAGGAAGTGTGGACTCTTGGGATTCCCAAGACTGATGAGGCGTGATTCAAGGCTGTCTTTTGGAGGCAGCCATGGGCGTTCTGGACCGTCTGATTCTTCGGGACGATCAGTGGGAGCGGATGTCGGTCCACATCATCGGCGACGAGCGGACGCGCGGCTCGTCTGGCCGCGACAATCGCATGTTCGTCGAGGCGGTGTTGTGGATCGTGCGAACCGGCTCGCCTTGGCGCGATCTACCCGAGGCGTTCGGTGACTGGAACAGCGTCTTCCGCCGCTTCAGCCGCTGGAGCCATAAGGGCGTCTGGTGGCGCATCTTCGCGGCGATGTCGGACGATCCGGACTTCGAATACCTGATCGTCGACTCCACCATCATCCGCGCCCATCAACACGCCTCGGGCGCAAAAAAGGGGCTGAAGATCAGGCTCTTGGCCGCTCCCGTGGCGGCCTGAGCACCAAAATCCACATGGCCGTGCGCGGTCTCGGCTGTCCGGTCCGCTTCGCACTCACGGCCGGCCAGAAGGGAGATGCCCCACAGGCCGATGCCCTGATCGAAGGCTTGCCTGCCGCAGTCATCATGGCCGATGCCGCCTATGACAGCGACCGCCTGCGTCAGGCCATCGCCCGCAAGGGAGCCGTGGCCGTGATCCCCAACAACCCGTCGCGTGCCCGCAGGTACCCGATCGACAAGCACCTCTACGCCCAACGCCACCTGATCGAGTGCTGTTTCTCTAAACTCAAACAGTTCCGCCGCGTCGCCACCCGGTTCGAGAAAACTGCCAGACACTACCTCGCCGTCGTCACCCTCGCCGCAACCGTCCTATGGCTCAAATAACTGTCCACGAAACCTAGGGCATCGGACCGAAAAGTGGAATCCACTTTTCGGAAAAATCCGATGCGCCAGCAATGAGATAGATCACCGTTACCGCGTCCGGAAGGACGCGCGATGATCTAGGATACCGGCCTGAAGCCCGTAGCCAGCCCGATACTTCAACCCCTCGCTTTGCATCGCTCCGAAACGCGCGCCGCTCTTCGGGCCGGCGCTCCGGCCGGGCGGCCCGTCAGGCGCGGCGGTAGCGGCTCGACAGGGCCGGAATCGCGTCGCTGGCGGCGACCAGGCCGCGATCCACCAGATCCTCGAGCTGGGCGAGGACCGAGAGCGCGGCGGCGCCGTGCAGCGCCGGAGCGAGGCCCTGATAGATCGCGGGGACCATGGCCGCGATCGTCTCGTCGCCGGCGCCGAGGCGGTTGAGCACCGCGGCCTCGCGCTGCCGGCGGTGCTGGACGAGCCCGCGCAGGAAGCGTTGCGGATCGGCGACCGGGCCGCCATGGCCGGGCCGGTAGAGCCTGTGCTCGAGGCCGCGCAGCTTCTCGATCGAGGCCATATAGGCCGCCATCGAGCCGTCCGGCGGGGCGACGATCGAGGTCGACCAGGCCATGACGTGATCGCCGGAGAACAGGGTTTCCTCCTCCGCCAGCGCGTAGGCGAGGTGGTTGGCGGTGTGGCCGGGCGTCTCGACCGCGGTCAGGCTCCAGCCCGGCCCAGACACGGCGTCGCCCTCCCGCATCTGCCAGTCCGGCGCGAAGTCGCTGTCGGCGGCGGCGTCCAGCACCCGGCCTTCGCCGGGGCCGAGCTCGCGCGAGGGGCGGTGCGGCCCGCAGCCGACGACGGAGGCGCCGGTCGCGGCCCGCAGGGCCGGCACGGCGGGCGAGTGGTCGCGATGGGTGTGGGTGACGACGATATGGCTCACCGTCTCGCCGGCGACCGCGGCGAGCAGGCGCGCGACATGGCCGGGATCGTCCGGGCCCGGGTCGATGATCGCGACCGTGCCGCGGCCCACGATATAGCTGCAGGTGCCGGTGAAGGTCATCGGCCCGCCATTGCCGGCGATGATGCGGCGCACCAGCGGGGAGAGCTCGGCGACCTCGCCCGCCGGCGTGGTCTGGCTTCGGTCGAATGCGATATCGTCGTCCATGGTCCGATCCTGCACCGGCGCGGCGGCGGCGTCAGCCCCCGGACTCCCCCGGCCGGCCCGCCAGTTTCCGCACGGCCCGCCCGCTTGTGGCGCTTTGCCGCATTTTCTATAGACGGGGAAGCGGTCGCTCGGCGGCTTCTACGGACGAAATGCGGCCGCATGGCGCGGCCCGCCGCAAAACAGGACGATATCCATGGCCGACATGCTCCCTTTGCAGGCCTCGACCCTCGCCGGCGAAATCTTCCCGGCGGCGAAGCCCCGCTCCGCCCTCCTGCGCAATCTCGCCCTGGCCGTCGCCGGCAGCCTGCTGATGGTCGCGGCGGCGAAGATCAAGGTGCCGTTCTGGCCGGTGCCGATGACGCTGCAGACGCTCGCGGTGCTCGCCCTCGGCGCGGCCTATGGCGCACGGCTCGGCGCCGCGACCATGGCGCTCTACATCGCCTACGGGCTCGCCGGCCTGCCGGTCTTCACCAATACGCCGCCGGTCGCGGCCGGACCGCTCTATCTCGCCGGGCCGACGGGCGGCTTCCTGCTCGGCTTCGTGGCCGCGGCCGCGATCGCCGGCTGGGCCGCGGCGCGCGGCGCCTCCCTTCTGCGGATCGCCGGCGGCCTGCTGCTGGCGGATCTCGCGCTGATGACGCTGGGCTGCCTCTGGCTCGCCTTCGGCGCGCAGATGGCGGGCGGGGCCACCGGCGTCGGCTTCGCCAAGGCCTTCGCCTATGGCGTGCAGCCCTTCCTGCTCGGCGAGGCGCTCAAGACGGCGCTCGCGGCCTGCCTTGCCGGGGCGGGCTGGTCGCTGATCGGCCGGCGCGGCTGAGCGCGCTTCCTCTCCGAAGAAACGGACAAGGCCGGGGCGGCTGCCCCGGCCTTTTTATCGAGCCGGTCGCGATGTCGCCCGACTCACGATCGCGCGGCGCGATGGCCCGGGGCGCCTTCATTTGGCCGGTTCGCTGCCGCCGCAGCTCTTCGTGTCCGACAGGCCGAAGAGCGGGCCGAAATTGCCGCATTTGTCGCAGCCCGACAGGCCGAGGCCGAGCCCGAGGAGGACGGCGAGAAGGGTGATGCGCTTCATGGGGGTCGACCGCTCCGATTCATGCAGGGCGCGATCCTAGAGCATCGGACCGAAAAGTGGAATCCACTTTTCGGAAAATCCGATGCACTAACAATAAGATAGATCATCGTTACCGCGTCCGAAAGGACGCGCGATGATCTAGTGCATCGCCCCGGAAAATGGAGCAGGGTTTCGCGAGCAGGGCCTCGAAGCGGGGCGAGGCGCCGGTCAGAGGCCGCTTGCGAGCCAGCCGAGGATGCCGGCGGCCGATACCGCGAACAGGGCGATCGCGGCCTTCGCATCGCCGGGCCAATGGCGCATCATGCTGTGTCTCCTTGTCTGGAAGACGTCGCAATAGCCATGCCATTTAACGGAGCGGTGACGGCTGCGCGGAGAGGCTGCGGGGCGCCGCCATCCCGGAAACGCTCCGGCGATGGCCGATGCCGCGGCGCCAGCGAGCCGCGTCACGGTCCGGTCGCGAAGGAGAGTTCGACATCATGACATTGACCATCGGCATGGTCGCCCATGACCGCAAGAAGCCGGATCTGGCCGCCTGGGCGCAGGCGCATCTTTCCCTCATCGCCCGACACAAGGTGGTGGCGACGGCGACGACGGGCTCGGTGCTGCAGCGCGCCCTGCCGGATCTGCCGATCAAGCTGGTGAAGAGCGGCCCGCTCGGCGGCGACCAGCAGATCGGCGCGATGATCGCGCAGGGCGAGCTCGACGTGCTGCTGTTCTTCCCCGATCCGCTCGAGGCGCAGCCCCACGACGTCGATGTGAAGGCGCTGCTGCGGCTGGTGCTGGTCTACGATATCCCGGCCGCGTTCAGCCCGCGGACGGCGACCGAGCTGGCACGCTCCGGGCTGTTCGGGCGCTGAGGCGATCGCCTGCCCGCCGCCTCTCCTGGCGGAAGGCCGCCGCGCCCGCGCGACGGCCGAAACGACGGGCCAGAACGGCCGGCATGCCTGCCAGGCAAAGAAAAAGGCCCCGTGGGGCCGCTTTTCCAACGAACTGAAATATCTCGGGAAATTTTGGTCGGAGTGGCAGGATTTGAACTTCCCGCCGCCTTCTGAGCATGATTGATTTTGCTCGATTTTTCGACCTCAAGCCTTTACTTCTTGTACCTCGTTTTTGTACCGAGGCGCAAGACCGTGATTTTGATGGATGAGGCGGCGCATTATCGTCCCCCGAATCGTAAGCACCCCGTAAGCCGGTGCAAAGCCTGCTAAGCCGCCTGAAGCTCTGCCGCGAGACTGCCGAACATTGCCCGCGCAATTTGAAGCGCGGCGGGATCATCCCTCAACATTTGAAGGACAGCAGACTCGTACTGAAAGCGATTTTGCAGCCCGACCGCACGGGCTATGGCATCCAGAGCCTGCGTTTCTCGAATCGGACAGCGGGTGAGGATGCGAGTCCAATCACCGGTCGCTGCTGTGGCTGCTGGAGCGGGCGCCGCTGACTTCCGAGATCGTCTCGCGCTGGGCTCCGACCTTTGCGCAGGAGGCTCTCGCGCCTCTCCTTCAGCAGCGTGCGGCCACCCGGCTCGAAGTCGAGACCGTGGGAAACGAGCTGCAATCGCGCCTCGAAATCACCGTGCGCCTCTATGGGCGCGACGGCGCCCGCATCTTCGACGAGCGCTTCGCCGCCGTCTGGCAGCAAATCGGTTGAGGTCCATGGCTTTCTCGATCCCGACCCTGCGCGACCTGGTCGAACGGACGCGCCTGGCCTTCCGTGCGAATCTGCCCGGCTCCGACGCCTGGCTCTGGCCGAACAATGTCGGCCCGACGGCGAAGGTTCTGGCCGGCCTGACGCATGAGGTCTTCGGCTATGCCGACTGGATTGCGCGCCAGAAATTCGCGCTGACGGCCGATGGTGACAGCCTCGATCTGCATGGGGCTGAACTCGGCATGTCGCGGCGGCCTGCCGCTGCGGCTGCCGGCTCGGTCGCTGTCGTCTCGACGGCTGCGCTGGTGGTCGATGCCGGTGCGGTCCTGTCACGCTCCGACGGCTTCACCTATCGGGCGGCCAGCGGTGGTGTTCTGGCTGGCGCCGGCACGCTGTCGCTTCCGGTTATCGCGGAAGAGGCGGGCAAATCCGGGATCGCCCGGCCCGGTACGGTTCTTCTGGCGCTGTCCGGCTTCAGCGGCCCCGTCACCATCGCGGTCGGCGCAGAGGGTGTCGCCTCGGGTGCCGATGCGGAGGGCGACGAGGCGTTCCGCCAGCGCATCCTGTTCCGCAAGCGAAACCCGCCTCAGGGCGGGAGCGCTGCCGATTATGTGATCTGGGCCTCGGAAATCCCGGGCGTGACGCGCGTCTTCGTCGAGCGGCTCTTCAACGGCCCCGGCACGGTGCGGGTGTTTCCGCTCTTCGATGACGATTACGACGGCGGGATTGCTCCGCCGGCCCGCATCGTGGAAGTGGCAGAGTATCTCGACAGCCAACGGCCGGCCGGCGCGGCGCTGACCGTGGCGGCTCCTGCCGCGCGGGTGATCGATGTCGAGATCGCTGGATTGTCGCCCGGCGGCGTGGCCGTCGAAGAGGCGGTGAGACAGGAGCTGGCCTCGACCTTCCGGCGCCTGGGCCGCGTCACCGGCGCGGACGCTCCGAGCCCCTCGATGCCCTATCTTGCGACGGCGCAGGTCTTCTCGCGGTCATGGATCTGGCAATCCGCCGCGAATGCGGCGGGTGAGCAGAGCCATGTCGTCGTCGACCCGGCGAGCGACATCGCCGTCCCCATCGGATCGGTTCCGGTTCTCGGCTCGGTGACCTTCACATGACGCTGATCTGTCCATCGCCCGAGGAGATGACGGGGCAGGCCCTGGCGCTCCTGCCGCGCGGGCGCGCCTGGTCGACCCATGAAGTGGGTCCGCGGCCCGGAACGGTCCTGTTCGGCTTCTGGCGTTCTGTCGGCGAAATCTTCGCCTTCCTGACGGGCAGGCTCTGCGCGCTGCACCCGGAGTTCTTCTGCGATAGCCATGTCGAGACGCGCGACCTTTGGCTGGCCGAATACGGACTTCCGGACGAGTGCGACCCGTTCGGTGACCCCTGTGCGAAAATCAGGGCGCAGGGCGGCGCGCGCTGTGAGGATATTGCCGAACTGGCTGCCGCTGCCGGCTGGTCGATCCGCTGTATCGAGGATGTCTGTGCGAGCTTGCCCGGTGCGGGGTCCGCCGGTTGTTTCATGCCTGGGTCGGCCACGGCTGGAAGGCTGATCGTCGAGGTCGATCTCGATGCATCGCCGGCATGGACCGGGACGCTCCAGACGCAGCCGCAGGCCGGGGCGATCCTGGCCGGCGTGCCCTTGTCTTGCGGTCCCGATTTCTCGCGGCTGACCTGCCTGCTCGATCGCGTCCTGCACGCGCATCTGGCCCTTGAAGTCCGGATTTACGAGCCGCCGCGGCCGATCGTCACCGAGGCGGGCGAGTTCCTCGTCACCGAGCATGACGAAATCTTCATTGCCTAGGAGAGTTTCATGACCGACTTGCTCGGACCCGCCTCACTGCGCGCGGCGACGGTGCGTCCGTCCGATGCGCGCCTCATCGGCCCGGGGGACACCTGGTTCCTCGACTGTTCGTCGCCTTCGGCCGAGGACGGAACCGTCGTGCCGGCGGCCTGGCTCAATGCCATGATGGCGCAGCTGCGGCGTGCGATCCGCGGTCGCGGCGTCGCCGAGCTGACGCCGAGCGATCCGCTCTATGACGACATGCTGTTGAAGGCGATCGAGTCCGTCGCGGACGGCACCTTGCTCCTGGCCGAGACGCTGACGACGATGCCGATCTATCCCGATGTGCCCGGGGTCGGCGCGCTCTCGTTCACGGCTTCGACGGGACAGGTCGTTGTCGATCCTGGCCAGCAGATCGTCCTGCGCGGCGTGCTCAAGATCCTGACCGACAGCTATGCCGCGCCGGCCAGGACTTTCGGAACGTCGGCGAGCAAGACCTATCATCTGCGGTTCGACCGCACCAACGGCTTCCGCCTGATCGATGTCACCAACGCCGTCTACAACCCCATGGCGCTGGCCGAGACGGCGGCGAATTTCGACAGCACGTTCGACGATGTCCTGTTGGCGAAAGTGGTGACCAACGCGGCGAATTCGGTGACGGTGACCGCCCTGGCGAACAAGAACCGGCTGTCGGCCGTGGCCGCTCGCGCGGCCTCGGTGTTTCTTGGCGCGGGCTACGGTGCGGCTCAGACCGATACCTACACGTTCAACTTTGCGCGGCGCCCCCGGCTCCGGTTGGTCGGCTTCAACAACAACGTGACGCCCGATTTCAGGGATGGGCAGGAGATGGGCCTGATGGCCCAGAATGTCACGCGCTATTCGGCACAGGTCCAGAATTTCACATCCTCTCTCGATGCCGGCGGGAATTATGCCTTCCCGTACAGCTATGACGTGGAGGCGTGATCGATGGCCGATGAACGCGTTCGTATCGACGCGCTGCCGGCAGCGGTGGCGGTACTTGATCATGAGTTCCCGGCCATGCGCGCCGGGCAGACCGTCAAGCTGATCGTTTACGACCTTGTCGAAGCCCTCGGCATAGATGTTCTAGCCTCGGCGCTCAGCGCCAGGCTGGCGATCAGCGCAAACCTCGGCGATATCGGTGATGCCGACGCTGCTCTGACCAACCTTGGCGGCACTTCTGTCGGAATCTCGCTTTTCAAGTCCCCGGACGCGAATTCCGCAGCGGTTGCCCTTGGCCTGCTCGACTATCTCGTCCGACCGGGCGACCTTGTCATCGTTCACGGCGTGTCGGCGCGGTCCGGCACGCTCAAGGCTAACGGCGCAGCCGTCAGCCGCACGACCTACGCCGATCTCGATACGGCGATCTATTGCGGCGACGCGGCCAATCCTGTTGCCGAATGGGGTTATCGCTGCACAAACCCCGCGAATCCGACCGGATCGCGGTCGACGACGGGTACGCATATCGTGCTGCCCAACTATCGCGGCGAGTTCATCCGGGGTTGGGATGATGGGCGCGGCGTCGATAGTGGCCGTTCGCTCTGGGCCTCGCAGTCGCAGGCGATCCAGTCGCACACGCATGGCGTGACTGACCCCGGCCACGCGCATAACCACTATCAATCGCTGGGAACGGGTGGTGCGTCCCCTCCTGCTCCCGGTAGCGGGAGTGCCGGGGGGGCGTTGTCGGGCATGGTCTTGGCCGGATTTGCCGGAATTTCCATCCAGAGCACGGGCGGGACCGAAACCCGCCCGCGCAACCTCTCTCCGCTGATCTGCATCAAGTATTGAGGTCGACATGCGCGTCTATCAGACGAGGCCGGACGGCGTTTTCATCGGGTTCAACGAGGCCGATCCCAGCCCTCTCGAAGAGGGTGTCTGGCTGCTGCCGGCAGGCTGCGTGACCGTCGAGCCGCCGAGCTTCGGAGAGGGCTCGCAGGCCCGCTGGGACTGGGATGCCGAACGGTGGGTGGTCGAGCCGGCCGGCGTTCAGCCCGATCCGGAACCGGCCGAGCCGACGCTTGAAGCCTACCGTGCCGGGGTGCAGCTCAAGGTGGACAGGACCGCGCAGGAGCGCAACTACGAGAACGGCCTCTCCTGCGCTTCCTATACCGTCAGCACCAATGCCACCTGGGCGGCCGAGGCGCAGAACTTCGTCGCCTGGCGCGATGCGGTCTGGACCTATGCCTATGCCGAGCTGGCGAAGGTTGAGGCGGGTGAGCGCACGCAGCCCACCGTCACCGACTTCCTCGCCGAGCTTCCGACGATAGCCTGGCCCCAATAGCCAGGGCTTCGAGCGCCGCCTTCCAGCCCGCTCGCGCGGGCTTTTTGCTGTCTGGAGCCTTTCCATGTTCGCAGCCGTATTCATCCTGGCGCTCTGCGCCGGGCTCAACCGCGCGCGCGGTGACGATCGCTGGATGCCGTCCTGGCTGCCCGGCCGCGCGCTCTGGTATGTCGCGCTGGTGATCGGGCTCATCGCCTTGCTTTCGCAGCCGCCGCTCGCCGCTGCCGCCATCGCCCTGGCCTATCTGGTCTGGGGCGTTCCCGCCTGGGGCACAATCTACGATCTTGGCCGCCTGCCGGGTGCCAGCGGCGATCATCTGCGCTTCTTCGCGCGGATGCTGCTCGCCGTCCCGCTTCTGCTGGTCTTCGGCTGGTGCGGCGCCTTGCTGGGCGTCCTCTTCGCCGGCCTGTCGCTCGCTGCCTATGAGCTTGCCTGGCGCTGGCGCCCCGACAACCCGATCTGGCTGGCCGAGTGTGCGACGGGTGCGCTCTGGGGCGGCCTGATCCTGGCGCTCTGAAGTCCGCCATGGCGCGCCTCATCGCCACGGCCCTGCTGGCCGCGCTGCTCTCCGGCTGCGCCGGCGAAGCAGCCCTCATCCGCTGCGCGCTCGTGCAGCACGACATCAACCGCCGCTGCACCTGAGGCTCCCATGCGTCTCGTTCTCAACTGGCGGGCGGTGCTGCGGCACGCCTGGTCGGTCCGTCTCAACCTGCTGCTGGCGCTCGCCTCTGCAGCGGATTCCGCCATCAGCTATGCGGTCGATGGTCGCCTTTCCGCCAGCCTGCTCGTCGCTGCCGTCTCGCTCACGGCGAGCGGCCTGCGCATCGTCAAGCAGGAAGACGTCTCGGGTGACCAGCAATGAGCCGCGTGAAGAAAAGCGGCGCCATCGCGGCCCTGGTCATGACGACATTCGTCAGCGTCGAGGGGCTCAAGCTCTACGCCTATCCTGATCCGGCGACGAAGGGCTATCCATGGACCGCCTGCGTCGGCGAGACTCGGCTTTCGGACGGCTCGCCGATCCGCCCGGGGATGAGCTTCACGCTCGATCAGTGCAAGGCGATGCTGATCGCGCGGGCTGACGAGTTCGGGAACGCGATCGAGCGCTGTGTGCCTTCGCTGCTGGAGGCGCCTGGGCCGCGTTACGTCGCCCATCTCTCCCTCGCCTACAACATCGGCCCTGGCGCCTATTGCAAGTCGAGCGTCGCCCGCTTGCAGAACGCCGGCCACACGCGAGCGAGCTGCGACGCCTTCCTGAAGTGGAACAAGGCTGCCGGCATGGTGATGCGCGGCCTGACGCGCCGTCGCGAGCACGAGCGCGCAATGTGCCTGGAGGGCTTGTGATGCTCGCGACCTGGTTTGCCTCGAAGGCGGCCAAGCCGCTCCTCATCGCCGGCGCCTTCGCTCTGGTGCTGCTTCTCGCCGCCCTCGGCTTCTGGCGCGGCTTCGCCGTGATCGAGCGCCTGCAGGACAAGGCCGTCAAGGCCGCGATCGCGCTCCGCGATGCCGACTGGAAAGCCCAGATCGACGCCGCCAACGCCAAGGCTGCTTCCGCCCGCGAGGCGCAGGCCCTGAAGGCCGACGCCGCTTCGCGTGCGGCCTCGGCCGAAATCTCCCGCCTCTCCGACAGCCTTGCGAAAAAGGAAGCCCTCAATGCGGCTTTGCCGAATGCTGATGCTTGCGGCCTCGACCGCGATCGCGTCCGCCTGCTCAACGACGGACAATAAGCCGGTGGTTCGCGTCGAGTTCCTCAAGCCGGCGCTGCCGGCGGAGGCGCGGCAGCCCTGCGCCGATCCTGTCAACCTGCCGGACCGTAGCCTATCGGCTCGTGAGGTTGGCACCCATTGGGGCCGCGACCGCGCCAATCTGCGCATCTGCGAGCAGCGCCGCGCCTCCGCCGTCAATGCCTTGGAGGCTGCTCAATGATCGGTAGCGAGATCACCCTGCCGGTCGCGATCATCATCTCGCTCGCGACCATCCTGTCGACCATCGCCACGAGCTGGGGCGTCGTTCGCTTTCAGGCGTCCCAGCACGACAAGCGCATCGCGCGCCTCGAAGAGCGCTGCGAGGCTCTGGGGCGGGAGCTTTCCACCTTCGAGATCGAGGCGGCCCAGCGCTTCGTGACGGGCGAGGCCCTGATGCTGTTCAAGGGCGAGATCGTCGGCGCCATCAACCGCCTGGCGGAGCGCCTCGACCGGATCATTGACAGCCGATCGGGGGCAAACTGATGGATCGTCGACCGAAGTCCGTCCACCTGACGGAAGAAGAGCGGAACCGTCTGCGCGAGCTGCTGGGCTCTGGCATGAACCCGACACATGCTGCGCGACAGATGGGCTGCGACCCGCGCACGGCGCGGCGCGAGGCCAAGATCCTGAAGGCACGCGGCCTGGCGCCGGCGCCCGAGCCGGCCCCCGCCAGCCCGGAGCAAGCCCGAGCGGAGCGACTCGGAGCCGAGTTCTGGCGCCGCAAGGCGAAGACCGCCGAGCAGGCGCTGGCGAAATCCGAGCATCTCGCCGGCGAGCTGGCCGGCCTGCGCGGGCAGCCCTGGCAGATTCCGGATTGGCTGCTGGCGCCCCCGGCGCCGGGCGAGCGCGGTCGTTCGGTCATCGGCTGCCTGGTCACCGACATTCACATGGGCGAGGTGATCCAGCCGGACGAAATCCTCGGCGTGAATCGCTTCGACCCGGATGTCTGCCGAGCGCGGCTGCGGCGCTATTTCGAGGCGTCCTGCACGATCGGCCAGCGCTGGGCCTCCGACACCGATTGCGAGGGCGCGTTGCTCGTGCTCGGCGGCGACATGGTGTCGGGCTCGATCCATGACGAGCTGGCGGCGACCAATGCCCTGACCAGCCCCGAGCAGGTCGTGGCGGTTGTCGAGACCCTCGCCGCGGGCGTCAAGATGCTCGCGAGCACCTATGGCAAGGTCCACGTCGTTTCGGTGCCCGGCAATCACGGTCGGACCACGCCGAAGCCGACGGCGAAGCTCTATGCCCGCCTGTCCTACGACATGATGGTCGCGGCCATGCTGCAGGAGCGTTTCCGCTTCGACGAGCGGCTGACCTTCCAGCACGGCGACAGCAAGGATCAGATCGTCCCGATCTTCGGCCGCACGGCTTTCGTCACCCATGGTGACAAGATCGGCACGAAGGGCGGGATGGGCTTCGCTGGCCCCATGCTGCCGATCGTCCGTGGCACGAAGAAGGTCGAGGCCCAGCAGGCGCGCTTCGGTCGCCGTCCGGACCTGATCCTTCACGGCCACTATCACACCACCGGCAATGCCGGGGCCGTGCTCTCCAACGGTTCGGTGCCCGGCTACGGCGAATATGCCGACGATCTGCGGGCCGATCCGGAGCCGCCGCAGCAATGGCTGTTCCTGCTGCATTCGCGCTGGTGGCTGCGCGAGCGCACGCCGATCCAGCTTGAGCCACCAGGTCGGCCGCCAAAGCCGCGCGTGCGGGTTCCGGCCGGATGGGCCGAAGCCGACAGGGAGGCCGCATGACCATTCATCCCATCGGCCTCGTTGAGGGCCGCTCCTGCCAGCATTGCAGCCGTGGTTACGAGAACCACGAATACAACTGCACCGGCGGCTGCATGTCCGGCTTCCGCGTCCGGACGATCGGCTTTTGCGGCCCGGTCGGGTCCGGCAAGTCGGAGGCAGCCAAGCGCCTCGTCTCGCGCTGGCGCTTCAACCGCGTCCGCTTCGCCGCGCCGCTCAAGGCGATGATGGCGGCCCTCGGCCTCACGGCCGAGCAGCTCGACGGCGCCCTGAAGGAGGAGCCGACGCCGCTGCTTTGCGGGCGGACGCCTCGGCAGGCCATGCAGTGGCTCGGCACCGAATGGGGCCGCAACCTTATCGCCGATGATTTCTGGATCACGGCATGGCGGGCTGCGGTCGAGCGCACAGGCGGGTTTCACGTGCCCGGGCAGGGCTGGGATCGCCTGATCGTCGCCGACGATGTCCGCTTCGCCAATGAGGCCAAGGCGATCCGCGATCGAGGCGGCATTGTCGTCAGGATCGAGCGACCGGGCGCCGGCTCGACGAGCGGCGGCGGGCATTCGAGCGAGCGACCCGATTTCGTTCCGGATCGCATCATCCACAACCGCGGCGACCTGGCCGCCTTCCGCTCCGAGGTCGACGCGCTGGCGCTCTCGCTTCGGGCCGAATAGCGGCGGAGCTTCGGGGCGCGCGAACGCCCTTCCGCCGCGGGGTATGGTTTGGGGCCAGACCCGCGAAGCCTCAGTCTCACGAAAAGGCTATCCGCCGCGTGCCGCGCGAGCACGGGCCATCGGTAGCCGCATCGTGGATCCTTCACAATGGACTTTGACTACAGGCGGGTTGATCCCGTCTCTTCGCCGGCGGCGTATATCGGCGGCAAGAAGCAATTGGCTGGTCGCCTGGTCGAACTGATCGAGCGCGTCCAGCATGTGACCTATGCGGAGCCCTTCGTCGGCATGGGCGGGGTTTTCCTGAAGCGCCGCCTTGTGCCCAAGGTCGAGGTCATGAACGACCTCTCCGGGGATGTCGCGAACCTGTTCCGCATCTTGCAACGGCATTACGTGCCGCTGATGGACATGCTCCGGTTCCAGCTCACCGGTCGCCGGGAATTCGAGCGCCTGACTGCGGTCGACCCCTCGACGCTGACCGATCTGGAGCGGGCGAACCGGTTCCTCTACCTGCAACGCACGGCCTATGGCGGGAAGGTTGCCGGCCGGAACTTCGGTGTATCGCCAGGTATGCCGGGGCGCTTCGACGTGTCGAAGCTGGAGCCTATGCTGGCCGACCTCAATGAGCGGCTTTCCGGCGTCATCATCGAGAACCTGCCGTTCGATCGCTTCATCGAGCGCTACGACGGGGAGGGCGTGCTCTTCTATCTCGATCCGCCTTATTGGGGGTCGGAAGATGATTACGGGCGGGGGCTATTCGCTCCCGAGTCATTCGAGCGCCTCGCCAGCATATTAGGCGGGATCGCCGGCAGCTTCGTCCTCTCGCTGAACGATGCTCCTCCCGTTCGCGAGATCTTCGCGGCGTTTGTCATGGAGACGGTCGACCTCACTTACACGATCGGTGACGGCGTCAAGGCTGTTCAGGAGCTGATCATATCATCGCCGAACCTGCCGCTACGCCCGCTGCCGCAGGCCAGCCTGTTCGGAGCCTGACACGCCCCGCCGGTTCACGCCGGCGGGGATTTTTTTGTTTCAGTCGGCGGATTGTTCCGGCTCCGCATTGTTCGGGGGAGGAGCCGGCGGAAGTACTGGCAGGGGAGGGATGAACGGAATTGCCCCGGGCGCTCCGGCAAAGGCCACGGGTCCAGGCATCATCTGCATCTGTTGGAATTTGACCATCCTGCGCGCCAGATGATTTTCAATGATCTTGAAAGCGGTCGTGTTGGCGAGCGTGTGCATGTAGCAGTGATGGAGGGTTAGGACGATATCCTGAAGCATTTGATCGTCTTCGAGACGACTTACATTCAGCCCAGCTTCCAGGCATTTTTGGATTTGAATGTGGGTGTTATGAGCCCTGCCTTCGTTGTTGGCGAAAAGGGTTCCGATGCGAGAAATCCTGTCGGATTTTTCTGGCTCGGGGACGTCGGCCAACATATTTTCAGCAACGGTTGCCGTGATGAACTCATTGGAATCATCTACAGCCCGCTCGCACCGCTCCAAGAACGACGGGGTAATTTTCGAGAGTATGGGGTTCCAGAAGAGGGCCACGGCGGGGTTGGCCGTGATTTCAGCCTTCGCTCGCTTTACCTCTTCCAACAAGTTCGCTGCGGCTACAACGCCAAATTGAGGGTCGACGGGGCCAAGGCTTGATTGCTTGCCCATGATGATCTCTTTGCAAGAGCAGGCGATCATCGTACCGGCGGACATGGCAAGTTGAGGCACGATGGCCCGAATGTCGCGTCCGAACATGTTGCGAAGGTATTCGACAAGCGACACTGTCGCTTGTCCATCCCCGCCCGGAGTGTGAAGGATTAAGTCGAGCCCCTTGTCTCTGTCCATTTCATGGATGCAGAGCATGAACCCATTCTTGTCTTCGTCGTTGACCTCGGCACCTTCAGTGCGAGGTTTGCTTAAGAAGCCAGAATAATAAGCGACGACATTCCTGCCGGTGTGCTTGTTGAGCTTCTTGAGGTACTTGGCTCTTACTTTATCGAATGCCGATTCGTTCTGCGTAGCCTGTATAGTAGAGATTTCCCGCAGAATGCTGTCCCAGTTCGGCATTATTTCTGCCCTCGCCCCGAATCGGAGCTTCCGGCGTAGCATAGCCAACGATTGAAGGCACGATAGGCAAAGCGCCCGGAAGCGACATTTCTTCCATCTGTTGAGTTGGGGCTATGTGCCCGAGGCGGATAAGTTCTTCGAACATCGCTGTGACGGGCGTCTGACGATTCGGCATCTCTATCCCCTTTCAAGTTGGTATGAGGAGCAGGGGTTAACAAGTCAATAACGGTGCATGCCCTTGGCACGACCGCTGCCAGATGGCAATGCAGGTGCCTGCAAGGTGAACTGTGCACCATCACGACGGTTCCGAACAGGGGTCCCCTGCGGCGTTCTTGACTCCTTCTGTCGGGGATGTTTGTTCTCTTTTCGTTCGCGTTGGAGAACAGCCATGCCCCCTACCAGAAGGTTCCGTTTCGAAGTTGTCACCGAGCGTCCCGATGGGCGCCGCCAGCTCATTTCCCGGCATCATGCGCGCCGCCGCGCCGATCGCCGCCTGATCCGCTTGCCGCTCCTTCCGGGCCAGAGTGTCGAGATCCTCGATAACGGGATGCTCGTGCGCTACAGCCGCTGCCCGGGGCCGAACGACCTTCCCGAGATTCCGTTCTGAAGTCTGGCGCATGTCATCGCCAGAACCTTGGGAGCCTCCGACCGAGGCGACGATGCTGCGCGACTTTCCGTGGGTGGTGGTGCGGATGCGCTGCCATTTCTGCCGGCGCGGCGGCGATGTGCGCCTGGCCGTCTTCGCCGAAAAATATGGTGCCTACGCCACCCTCGGCCATCTCGTCATACAGTTCATCAAGGGCTGCGAATGGGCGCCCTGGAATCCGACCCGTCGGCCACAAAAGTACGGCATGAAGTGCGGCGGCTATTGCATGGACCTGCGCCGGCCTGATCCGCCTGACCTGCCCCCTGGCATGTCGGGCCTGCATCTGATCGAAGGCGGACTGAGCGAGAAGCTGCCCGCCTCGCCGCCGGAGGTCGAGCGGCGCAAGCGCGTCGGCGGCGACTGAAACTGTCGGTATTTCTGTCGGTCAAAGAAAAAGGCCCCGGAGGGCCATCTTCATAACTACTTGATTTATCTTGGGAAATTTTGGTCGGAGTGGCAGGATTTGAACCTGCGACCCCCTCGTCCCGAACGAGGTGCTCTACCAGGCTGAGCCACACTCCGATCAACTGGTGGCCGGCTTATAGCCAGCGTCGCGCCGGGGCGCAACAGGCTGTTTGCGTCTTTTGACGGAAATCTCGCGAAAGCTTTCGACGCAGCCTTCGGAAGGCTTCAAGGCTGTTGCGCATGGCGGCGGTGCGTTCTAGAACGCGCGGCGCATTGGGGCGTCGCCAAGCGGTAAGGCAGCGGTTTTTGGTACCGCCATGCGGAGGTTCGAAATCCTCCCGCCCCAGCCATCGGCTTCCGGTTTCACGGACGCGGCCGCCTTTTCCGATTTCCGCGACAAGGCAGGGATTTGGCGGACGGTTGCGCGCGCTCAGATGCGGCCTTGTCCGAGCGTTGGGGATTTCCGCGGCTTTCCGGCTCGGTCCGGGCCGGGGGGATCCTTTTCCAAAGGCTCTGCCGTGCGGTCTCCGCAACCTGGTTCGTTCCCCGACGATCCATCGGCGCCTTCAGCGAGCGATCTCCCGAGCCGCAGGCATCTCCACGCCGCAGCCACCAATGCAACCGGCAGGCGCAGCGCCACAGGATCCTCGTGCCGCGCTGCCGCATGGGGTTGCGGCACAGGAGCCTCGTCACGCGCGATGCGTTACGAGGTCCGCCTATCGCCGTCGCTTTGGGCGGTCCTTTGCAGGCAATCCACCAGCGCCGGCAAGGCGGCGGAATGGTGGCGTGCGCGGTTCCAGATCGCCGAGACCTGGCGACGCACGGGCTGTCCGCCCAGCGTAACCCGCTTCGGCGGCGAGGAGCGCACGCCGCGCGCCGCCGATGACGACAGCATCGCGATGCCGTGCCCCGCCTCAACCATGGCGACGAGCGCATGCGGGCTGTCGCTCTCCAGGACGATGCGGGGGCGCACATTCGCATGCCGGCAGCTCTCGTCGACGAGATCCCGCGTCATGAAGCCTCGCCGCAGCAGCAGGACGGGCGCATCGGCCAGCGACTCGACCGGCAGCGCCTCTGCGGCGTGGCCGACATCGCCCGGAGGCAGATAGGCGAGGAGCTCGGCCACGAAGAGCGGCTGGGTGTGGAACGCGCCGACATCCTCGGGCGTGGCGATGGCGAGGTGGACGCCACCCCGTTCGACCAGTTCGATCAGGGAGCGGTTCGGCCCTTCCACGAGGGCGACCTCGACGCGGGGATGGCTCGCCCGAAACAGCGTCAGGGCCGGCGCGATCAGCGAGGCGATGGTCTGGGCCGTCGCTCCGATGCGGAGATGGCCGATCTGGCCGCGTGCCACCGCATCGGCCCGCAGCGAAAGAGCCGCCGCCCGTTCAAGCAGTTCAGCCGCACGCGGCAGCATCTCCTCGGCCTCGACGGTCAGCGCCAGGCGCTTGCCGATGCGCTCGAACAGCGCAAAGCCGAGCTCCTCCTCCAGTGCCTGAATCTGGCGGGACAGCGCGGACTGGCTGATGTTCAGCGCCTCGGCCGCACGCGAGAGGTTCATCACCTCGGCGACCGTCACGAAGAAATGCAGCTTCCGCAGGTCTCTCATGGCTTATGCATAGTTTGCATTTGGCGGCTTCTCAACTTTGCATTGGACATGATGTTCGGCGCATTGCGCAATGGCGGGACGCCGGAAAGGCGAGGGGAATTTCAAGCACAACCGATCGGGAGTTCGTCATGAGCAAGCGACTGGCCCTTCTGGGCGCCGCCTTTGTCCTCCTCGGGCAGCCTGCAGCGCAGGCGGCCTGGCCGGAAAAGCCGATTACGGTCACCGTCGGCTTCGGCGCCGGCGGCACCACGGACGTCGTCGCCCGGGCCGTCGCCGATCTGGTCTCCAAGAAGCTCGGCCAGCCGGTCGTCATCGAGAACCGCCCGGGCGCCGGCGGCGCGGTCGCCGCGACCGCCCTAACCAAGCAGCCGGCGGACGGCTACAATCTGGTGGCCACGACCTCGACCACGATCACGCTGGATCCGCAGGTCACCAAGCTCGGCTTCGGCCTCGACGATTTCACCTATGTCGCCGCCACCGGCGAGTTCCCGGAAGCCTTCATCGCCCTGCCCAAGAGCGGCTGGAAGACGCTGAAGGACGCGATCGAGGCGACGAAGGCGTCGGGCGGCAAGACGACCTATGCCTCCAGCACCTCGCTCGACCGCATGATCACCGCCGCGCTCGGCAAGAAGACCGGCGTGCAGTTCGTGCCCGTGCCGACGCGCAGCGGCGCCGAGGTGGTCACGCAGGTCATGGGCGGCCATACGCCGCTCGGCTACAGCTCCGGCGCCTATTATCCCCAGGCGAAGTCGGGGGAGGTTGCGGCTTTGGCGGTGCTCGGCGAGAAGCGTCTCAAGGGCCTTCCGGACGTCCCGACCCTGAAGGAGCTGGGCTACGGCCTCTCCAGCGTCAACCTGATCCTGTTCGTCGCGCCGAAGGGGTTGCCGGAGGAGGTCGCCAAGCCGCTCTATGCCGCATTTTCGGCCGCGGCCGCCGACCCCGCGATCACCGCGCTGATGGAGAATCGCAGCCTCAACGCCTTTGTCGCAACGGGCGACGACCTGGCCAAGACGATCGCCGGCCAGAGCGAAAGCTTCAGGCAACTGCTCGAAGCGTCGAAGTAAGGCACGCCGGACCCAGCTCCCAAGCCGGAGACACCGACCATGACACGCTCGCGGGCTTCGTTCCTGGCCGAGATGCTGCTGCTCGGCGCCATCTGCCTCGCCCTGTTGTTTTGGATCATTCCCGCGCAGACGAGTGAAGGCGGCTTCGGTCTCTCCCCGGCCTTTCTGCCCGATATCCTCGCGGCGGCGATCCTGCTGCTCGTGCTCGCCGACGGCGTGTCGCGCCTGAGGAACCATCGCGTGGAAGGCGCCTATCCCACCGGCGTCGGGGCTCTGGCCCGCGTGCTGGCGGTGGCGGGGTTCGGCGCGCTCGTGCTGACCTATGCCGGGGTTGCGGCCAGCGCGGCGGCGACCCCGGCCGCCGGGATGCTGGCGCTCGGCGAGCGGCGGCCGCTGCCCATCCTGGCGACAGCGGCGCTGCTGGGCGGCGTCTTCTGGCTCGTTTTCCGCTGAGGCCGCCATGTCCGACCTGCTTCTCGGCTTTGGCGACGCCCTCACGCCCGTCACGGTGCTGTTCGTGTTCCTGGGTGTATTGCTCGGCTACGTCATCGGCGTGCTGCCGGGGCTCAACCGCCCGGCCGCCCTCGCGATCGCGATCCCGCTCAGCTATTACATGACGCCGCTCAGCGCCGTCGCCTTCCTGATCGGCATCGCCAAAGCGAGTGGCGCCGGTGGAGCGACGACGGCCGTCCTGATCAATGTCCCGGGCGAGCCCAACGCGGCGGTGACCTGCCTCGACGGCTATCCCCTGGCGCGCAAGGGCAAGGCGCGCCAGGCTCTCCAGGCCGCGCTCTACGGCTCGGTGGTCGGGGATGTCGTCGGCACGATAGCGCTGATCCTGCTGGCGCGGCCGCTCGCCACCTTTGCGCTGAAGATCGGGCCGGTCGAGATGACCGCGCTGATGCTGCTGGCGCTGACCTTCATCGCCGCGCTGTCGGGTTCGTCGCTGCTGCGCGGGCTCGCCGCCGGCCTCTTCGGCATGCTCGTCGCGACCATCGGCCTCGATATCGAGAGCGGCACGCCGCGCCTGACCTTCGACCAGGTCGAGCTGCTCGACGGCGTGCCGCTGCTCGCCATCACGGTCGGCATGCTCGCCTTGTCCGAGATGGTGATCCAGGCCGAGGAGTTCTTTGCGCAGCGCGGAGAGGCGGCGGCTGCGCCGGTGCGCAGCGATGCGAGCGACGACCGCTTCGGCTGGCGCGAATTGCGCGACATCCTGCCGACCATTCTTCGCTCCAGCGTCATCGGCACGCTGATCGGGATCATCCCGGGCCTCGGTCCGAGCGTTGCCTCCTTCGCCTCCTACGGCTTCGCCAAGCGTTTCGCCCGGCCCGGCGAGCGCTATGGCGAGGGCGAGCTCAAGGGCGTGGCGGCGGCGGAGACGGCCGACAACGCGGTCGTGCCGGCAAGCTTCATTCCGCTGTTCGCCCTCGGCCTGCCGGGCAGCGTCTCGGCGGCGATCCTGATCGCGGCGCTCACCATTCACGGCGTCATTCCCGGCCCGCGCCTGTTCGAGGAGCACGGCCGGCTGATCTACGGCATCTATGGCACCATGATCGTGGCGGCGCTGCTGATGCTGGTGGTCGGCCGGGTCGGCCTTGTCGCCTTCGCCCAACTCACCCGCGTCCCGGCGACCGTGATCATTCCGACCGTGACCATGCTTTGCGTGGTCGGCGCCTATCTGGAAGCCCATTCGCTTTTCGCCGTGTGGGTGATGATTGGCTTTGCGGCGCTGGGTTACCTGATGCACCGCTTCGACTACTCGCGCGTGACCTTCCTGATCGGTTTCGTGATCGGTCCGCAATTCGAACTTTCGCTGCGCCAGACGCTGATCGTCACCGACCGCGATCCCGCGGCGCTGCTGACCCATCCGATCGCGCTCGCCATCCTCGCCGTCGCGGTGTTGGGCGCGCTGTTTTCCCTGCGCGGCGGCAGCCGCGCGCTTTCCTCCGGAGACGCAGCGTGAAGATCAACATCAATGCCGATATCGGTGAAGGATACGGCAAGTACAGCATCGGCAACGATACCGAGCTGATGCCCCTCATCGGCTCTGCCAACGTCGCTTGCGGCATGCATGCGGGCGACCCGACCATCATGGTGCGCACGGTCAAGCTCGCCCTCGACAACGGCGTCTCGATCGGCGCCCATCCCGGCTTCAACGACATCTGGGGCTTCGGACGCCGGCAGATCCGCATGCGGCCGATCGACCTGGAATATCTCGTCACCTACCAGATCGGCGCGCTGCAGGCGCTCGCCGCATCGAACGGCGCCCGCGTCACCCATGTGAAGCCGCATGGCGCGCTCAACAACATGGCCCATGACGATCTCGACTACGCGCTGGCGGTCGGTCGCGGCATCAGGGCCGCCGATCGCGAGCTGATCTATGTCGCCAATGCCGGCTCGCAGATGACCAGGGCGGCGGAGCAGCTCGGCCTGCGCGTCGCCAATGAAGCCTATGTCGACCGCATCTACGACGACAACGGCAAGATGGCCTCGCGCGAGCGCGACGATGCCGTCATTCACGATCCCGAGCAGGCGGCGCGGCAGGTGCTGGGGATCCTCGAGGATAAAGCGCTGATCAGCGGCTCCGGCAAGCGGATCCCGGCGGAGGTCCATACCTTCTGCATCCACGGGGACGAACCCACGGCCGTGCCCGTCATGCGCAAGGTGCGCGAGCGCCTCGCGGCCGCGGGCATTGAGGTCGTCGGATTGCCGGCGCTTTTCGGGCGGGACTCCGCATCGTCGATGCCGTAGCGCGAGAGACGGGCGGCATGTCTCGCGCCTGTCGGAGAAGCGGCACGATGCCGAGCACCGGGTCATCCACGACGCCACTGCCGCCGGCGATGTGAGCGGGGCGTCGGCGGCCATGCCTCGTCACCCCCGAAGCCGCCCGGAAGCCTGCTTGCGAAGGCTGACCTGAAGTCGGCGGCAATCCCGCCGATCTGCCGGGGTCGACGCGGACCGCCCGACGCTTGAGGAAGCGGATTGCGGCGGCCGGGGCTATCCAGCCGCGTTCAGAGGAAGGCCTTCCCGTCGTAGAATGCCTTCCTCCAGCGGGTAATGACCGGGTTCCGATAGACCCCGCCCGTGTAGAACGGGTCCGCCTTCACGAACTCTTCGGCCTCCGCCCTGCTGTCGATATCGAGGAGGATCAGTCCGCCGATCCCGACTTCGCCGGCATCGTCGAGCAACCCTCCGCTGGCGAGGACGCGGTGGAGGTTCCCGCGCATGTAGTCGAGATGCGCGTCGCGTAGCTCGAGGCGCAACTCCGCGGTTGCCGGCTCGTCCATCCAACTGATTGCGTACGGCATCGATGATCTCCGTTCCTGTCTGGTGCGGCGCTCAGGCTTCCGCGACGGCCTTCAGAACCGCACGGTAGGCAAACACGACCGCAGGGCCGAGCGTGATTCCGCCTCCCGGGTAGAAGCCGCGCATCGGGGAGGCCAGTTCGTTCCCGCAGGCGAACAATCCCGGGATGACCCCTCCTGAGGCATCGAGCACCTGCGCGTCGCCATTGGTCTTCAGCCCCACCGCGGTGCCGAGCGTCGCCGGCAGGATCGGGAGGGCGACGAAGGGCGCCTTCACGATCGGCGTCAGATTGGGGTTGGGACCCGCGGCCGGATCGCCCCAGACGCGATTGAACGATGTCGAGCCCTTGCCGAAATCGGTGTCCTTGCCCGTCCTGGCGAACATGTTGTGCCGCTCGACGGTCGTCGCGAGGGAAGCGGGATCGATCCCGATCCTTCGTGCCAGCTCCGGCAGGGTTCGGGCCGTGGTGATGTAGCCGTTCCGGACGAAGGGCGACAGGCTGGGCGACCAGGGCCAGGGCCGGATGGCGCCCAAGCCGTTCTTTCGGACGAAAGCGGCGTCACAGATGAAGTGGAAGGGCGCGTCATCGGCCGCGCCCAGCGCCGCCCGACGCTCGAACAGGGCGGCGACGATGTCGTGATACGAATTGGATTCGTTGACGAATCGGCGGCCCTCGGGGTCGACCGCGATGATTCCGGGGCGGCCCCGGTCGAGATAGCCGTAAATGACCGGGACGCTCTTCCCGTCGCGCTCCTTCAGCAAGGAGGAGGGGGTCCAGAGACAGGGACTGCTCAGCTCCGTGTCGACGGCCCCGCCGACGGCGCGCGCGGCACGCTGGCCATCGCCGGTGTTTGCCTCGAAGGCCATCGAATAGTCATGCGGAAAGGAGGCCGAGAACTCGCGGCGAAGTGCGGGGTCCTGCGGGAAGCCACCCGTCGCCAGCACGACGCCCAGCCGTGCCCGCACCCGAACGGCACGGCCCTGCCTTTCGACGATCGCTCCTTCCACGCGGTTGTCGGTGCGGATCAACTCCTTCAGCGGCGCATCGACCCAGATCTCGGCCTTGTGCATCCGGAGGCTGTGAAGCAGCCTCGCGACCAGGGCGTTGCCGTTGCTGACCTGAGCGCCCCGCCGATATTTGAGGCGATCGAGGCCGTGCCGAGCCAGGCGCCTCACGACGCGCCGGAAATTCGCCATGGAGGCGAAGGGCCTGACGAAGGCGGGTATCTCGTCCGGGCCCACCATCATGCCGCCGCAGACCATGAGCCTGTCCATGGGCGGGCGCACCAGCTCGAAATCCGGTCCGAGCTCAGTGCCGTCATAACGGCGCGCCATGATCGAGCGCCCCTTGTCGACGCCACCCGGGCTGTCGGGATGGTAGTCCGGCGACTGGATCAGGTCGAAGGCGACCGACGTGCCGTCCTCGATATCCTCGATGGCCGGGCCGGCGCTCTCCAGGAAAGCCTCGGCGAGATCCTCCCGATAATAGTTGCCGAGCTCGTGCCGAAGATAGGTGCGCGCGTTCTCGATCGGGTCGTCGATCCCCGCTTCCTTCGCCTGGCGGTTGCCCGGAATCCAGAGCACGCCGCCCGAGGTCGCCGTCGTGCCGCCGAGCAGGCTGGACTTCTCGCACAGGAGCACTTTCATGCCGCGCTTGGCCGCGAAGAGGCTCGCCGCCAATCCGCCGGCCCCGCTGCCGAAGACGAGGATGTCGACGACCTCTTCGGCAGCGATCTCGGCCTTCAGGGCGGCCGGCATCAGACCGGCCCTGCTTCCATCTGGGCGTAGGGCTCCGGCAGGAACTTGGTGCCGGACCAGCCCCCGTCCACGGGCATCACGATGCCCGATACGAAGCTCGCCGCATCGGAGGCGAGGAAGGCGCAGACTTCCGCGATCTCCTCGGGGCGGCCGGGGCGGCCCAGCGGGCAGTCCTCGATCATCGACCGGCGAAACCAGGGATTGGTCTCCAGCCGCTCGCGGACCAGCGGCGTCGCGATGAGCCCCGGCGAGACCGCGTTGACGCGAATGCCATCCCGACCGTACTCGGCCGCCAGTTGCCGCGTCAGCCCCGCCAGGCCCGCTTTCGTCGCGGCATAGGCGGAGGCGCGCGTCGTCCCCACCATCCCGAAGACCGATGCGATGTTGACGATGTTGCCGCCCTTGCCGCGCATCACGGCGATCGCCGACCGGCAAAGCGCGAAGGGCGCGGCGATGTTCACGCTGAGATAGCGCGCCAGATCCTCGTCGCTGGTGTCGAGCACCGGCCGGGAGTTGCCGATACCGGCGTTATTGACGAGGACATCCACGCGCCCGTGCTTTTCGATCGCGGCGGCGATGACGCGCTCGGAGGCTTCCGGCGTGGTGAGATCGAGCTGGAGAGCGTCGAAATTCTCCGCTCCGGCGAGACCCGCCGGGGCGGGGTTCAGGTCGACGCCGAGAACGATCGCCCCTTCGCGCAGAAACGTCGTCGCGATGGCGAGGCCGATCCCTGAGGAACTGCCGGTGATGATGGCGGTCTTGTTCTTCAACCGAAGCATAGCTGGATCCCTTCCGGCCCGAGAAGGCCGTAAAATTCCGGCGTCGCTCGCATCCGGGTTGTTTCGAGCGAAGCCGGGTTCGTCGTTTTCAGGTTGCGAGCCCGCCCAGGGAGCGCCCGCCGTCGACGAGAATCGTCTGGCCGGTGATGAATCCGGTCTTCGCCGAGGCGAGGAACGACACCATCGCCGCGATGTCCTCGGGGCGTCCCAGGCGGCCGACCGGTTGGGCCGTGGCGAGCTTGGCTCTGGCTTCGTCGCTCCAGGCGGCCAGGATCGGCGTGTCGATGACGCCCGGTGCGATGGCGTTGACGAGAATGCCGCGCGGAGCCAGTTCCAGCGCCAGCGCGCGGGTCAGCCCGACGACGGCGGCCTTCGACGAAACATAGTGAGCGTAGTCGACCGCGCCGAGATAGGCGCGGGAGGCGATGTTCACGATGCGCCCGCTCGCGGTCATCCGAGCAGCGGCGCCTCGGGCCAGGACGAACATTCCGATCACGTTGATGTCGAACATGCGCCGGAAGTCGTCGGTCGTCAGGTCGGCCGTCTTCTTGACCTCGAAGATCCCCGCATTGTTGACCAATGCATCGACGCGGGAACATCGATTCAAAAGCGCATCGCAGGCGCGCTCATCCCGAATGTCGAGTTCCTGCGCCTCGACCGAGGACCCGGCCTCTGCCAGCGCGGCTGCCGATGCCTCCACGGCTTGCCGATCGACATCGGTCATGACCACGTGAAAGCCGTCGGCGGCCAATCGCTCGGCCGTCGCAAGCCCGATGCCCCTGGCGGCGCCCGTGACAAGGGCGATGGGCATGTCAGTCTGCTGGCTCATTGTCTATGCCGCTCTCAATTCTGAAGGTTGGCGAAAAGCCGGAGCGAGGCGATCTCGCTCCGGCCATGCGCGTGTCGCGCTACAGGCCGAGCCGCCCGCCGGCGACGTCGAACACCGCGCCTGTGGTGAAGCTGCAGGCCGGCGTGGCGATCCAGGCCACGGTGGCGGCGACCTCCTCCGCTTTTCCGAGCCGCTTCATGGGGACGCGGTCGGCGGCCTTCCGGATGAACTCTTCCGACATCTGCAGCTTGAGATCCGTATCGATCAGCGCGGGAGCCACGCAGTTGACCGTGATGCCGTCGCCCACCAGCTCCTTGGACAGCCCGATGGAGAAGCCGATCACTCCGGCTTTCGACGCGCCATAGGCCGAGCCGTCGGTGAGGCCGCGAATCCCGGCGACCGAGGCGATGTTGATGATGCGTCCCGACTTCCGCTTTTTCATTCCGGGCACGAAGACCCTGCTGACCGCGTAGACGGCCGTGAGGTTGACCGCGATGACGCGGTCCCAGGCGCTGCGCTCGTAGTCCTGCAGGGGCACCGTCGGCCCCTGGATGCCAGCGTTGTTCACCAGGATATCCGGCGTGCCGATGAGAGCTGCTGTCCGGGCTTCAGCAGCCTCGATCGCTGCCTGGCTCGTGACGTCGACGGCGACGGCTTCCAGCCGGCCCGGCATCGTGGCGACGGCGGAGACGTCCTGGTCCCAGACGACGACGCGACATCCCAGCGCCATGAGCTCGCGCACGATGGCGCCGCCGATGCCTTTGGCGCCGCCGGTGACGACCGCCGTCTGATTGGACAGCGAATATTTCTCCGGCAACCATGGCGTTGCCGCTTCTTCAGAATGGGACATTTGATGTCTTCCCTGGGCTTCTTGATCGGTCGAACCGGAGAGGGCTGCGGCTAGCGTCCCCCATCGTCATAGCCCGGCCGCGGGACGTGGATCATCGAGGTATGCGAGAGCCCGCCATCGACCACCAGGTTGTGGCCGTTGACATACCGGGCAAAGCCGCTGGCGAGGAACATCACCGAATTGGCGACGTCGCGCGTCGACCCCAGGGAGCGAAGCGGCACGAGCTTGCTGCGCTGCTCGGTCACGCCCGGAACCGCATAGAACGCGGTGTTGAGCGGGGTCGGGATGAAGCCGGGGCTGACGGCATTGACCGTCACGCCGGACGGCCCCCACTCCAGGGCGAGTTGCTGCGTCAGCATGACGACCGCCGCCTTGCTCACGCTGTAGGAGCCGCAATAGGGATGGGGCTCGGTGGCTGCGATCGACGCCACGTTGACGACCGTTCCCGAGCGACGCTGCCGCATGCGCTCCCCGAAGCGCTGCGCGCACAGCAGGTACCCCTTCACATTGACGGCGATCGTCTGGTCCCAGGTTTCCGGAGCGACCGACTCCAGCGGGCCGAACCGCAGGATTCCGGCGTTGTTGACGAGGATGTCGCAGTCCCCGAAGGCCGTTTTCGTCCGCTCCACGGCTCGGTCGATCGAGGCGGCGTCGGTGACGTCAGCGACGGTCGAGATCGCGGTTCCGCCGAGGTCGAGGATCATCTTCTCGGTCGCCTCCGCTCCCTCGCGGCTGTGATCGAGAACGACGACTTTCGCGCCCGAGGCTGCGAAAGATACCGCGATCTCCTGCCCGATGCCTCCGCCAGCTCCCGTGACCACGCAGGTCTTGCCCGAGAAATCCAGCCACGCCTCGCGTTGAGCACTCATCAGTCGTTTCCTAGCTTCGTTTCCGGTGACGGGTCGGCTGCGAAGCGGCCCGCCTCTCGCGCCCCGCCGGTGACAACAGGGCCGTGGCCGAACGTTTGCTCGTTCGAACATTATTTTGAGGACGATATCGAATACTTTTATCTCCGGCCGGTCCTGCGTGCCGCCGCGTTGACAGCCTCTCGGAGGTGTGCGACCATATTCTCGTTATATGCGAAGTTTGATCGCACAAGAAAACGCTCTGCACAAGAGGGAGGAAGCACGAAATGGCCGAAGCCGCACACGCAGCCGACGGCTGACGGGAATCAAAAATCCTTTCTCGATCATTGCGATAGCTCGAAAGAGGCGTCGCCGCCCTGCGCTCGATTCCCGGTGGGTTTCGGGTGTGGTGAGGTGAGGCGGCTGGCGGCTTGCGGCGACAATCGAGATTTGGCGGAGCGAATGCGATCGCCGTGGGCCGAATTGGCTTGCGGAGCGGTTTTCGCTTGCGCGTTGCCTCTCAAGAACAATTTAAATACGATCTCTAGGGAGTATTCGATGAAGAAATATCTTGTTTCGACCGCCGTTGCTGCGCTGTGCGTCTTCGGCAGCGCGGCGGCGCGGGCCGAGCCTCTCAAGATCGCGGTGATCGAGGCTTTCTCCGGGCCGAATGCGCAGACCGCGATCCCCTTCGTCGAAGGCGTCCGCTACGCCATCGGCAAGCTGAACAAGGAAGGCGGCTTCAACGGCGAGCCGATCGTCGTGACCGAGTACGACAGCCTCAATCAGACGGCGGGCGCCGCCGAGAAGCTGAAGGCCGCGATCGCGGACGGCGCGCGCATCATCATCCAGTCGACCAACTCGGCGATCACCGCTCAGATCTCGGAAGACGTGCGCAAATACAACCTGCGCAACAAGGGCAAGGAGATCCTCTTCATGATGGAGGGATCCGAGGCCGCCGAGTTCACGGCCGAAAAATGCCAGTTCTGGGCATTCAAGACCGCCAGCAACCCCTTCATCCGGATCAAGGCGCTCGTCTCCGCGATGAAGGATACCGGCAAGCTCGGCAGCAAGGTCTACAGCATCAACCAGAATTACTCGTATGGCGTCGACCACGAGAAGGCGCAGGCGCTCTATGCGAAGGAGGCCGGAGCGCAGATCGTCGGCTCGACGTTGCACGACACCGCCAAAATCCAGGATTTCTCGCCTTATGTCGCGCAGATCAAGGCTTCCGGCGCGGATACGATTCTGAGCGGGAACTGGGGCAATGACATCATCCTGTTCATGCGCGCGCTGGGCGATGCGGGCCTCAAGGTCAATGTCGGCAACACCAGCCTCGACACGACCGGCGCGCTGAGCGCGATGGGGCCCTCGGCCCTGGGTGCCGTGCTGGTGAAGCTCTATAACCTCGAAGCGGGCGGCAAGGCCGGCGAAACCTTCGCCGAAGACTTCAAGGCCGTGATCGGGCACTACCCCTACAACGAGGAGCCGACGACCGCTTTCGGGACCCTGCTTCTGGGCGAGGCCCTGAAGAAGGTCAGCCAGCCCGGCGGAAAGGTCGACATCAAGGCCGTCGCGCTCGCCCTCGAGAATGTCAGCTACGACAGCCCGGCCGGCCGCTGGTCGTTCCGGAAGGAAGACCATCAACTGCTTCTCCCGGTGGCCGTTTCCGAGGTCTCGAAGGAGGCGCGCTACAAGGTCGACGGGACCGATATGGGCTTCAAGCTCCTGAAGATCGTCTCGCCCGAGGACAGCGCGGTGCCCGTCGATCCGAAGTGCAAGATGGATCGCCCATCGTAACACGCTCACGCTGAAGGCGCGTTGGATGCCGGCTTCCAATCCCGGGAAGCCGGCATCCTCGACAAGGGTATCCCGGCATGGAATTCATCGTCATTTCGGCGCTCAACGGCCTCGTCTACGGCCTGCTGCTGTTCATGGTTTCGGCAGGGCTGACGCTCATCTTCGGCATGATGGGGATCGTCAACTTCGCGCACGCGTCGTTCTACATGCTCGGGGCCTATCTCTCCTTCACCATTGCCCGGATCTCGAACTTCTGGCTGGCCTTGCTGATCGCGCCCCTGATCGTGATGGCGGCGGGCATGTTCATCGAACGTTTCATGCTGAGACGCGTCCACGGTTTCGGGCATTCGCAGCAGCTCCTCCTCACCTTCGGCATCGCCTTCGTCTTCGAGGAGCTGGTCAAGCTCTTCTGGGGCAATTTTCCCGTTGCCTATCGCCCTCCGCCGCTGCTGAGTGGACCGGCTTTCTCGCTGTTCGGCACAAACTTCCCATCCTATCGGGTCTTCGTCGCGGCGGTGGCGATCGTGCTGCTGGGGCTCCTTTATCTGCTGCTCCAGAAGACGCGCATCGGCATCATCGTCCGCGCCTCCGTCCAGCGCCCGGGCATGGTTTCCGCTCTCGGCCATAACGTTCCGCTGGTCTTCCTCGGCGTCTTCGGCGTTGGCGCATGGATGGCCGGCCTTGCGGGGGCCGTGGGCGGCGCATTGCTGACGACGAGCCCGACGATGTCAGGGGAGATGAGCGTCATCGCCTTCGTCGTGGTGGTGGTCGGCGGCCTGGGCTCGCTCCTCGGCGCCTTCATCGCCTCGTTGCTGATCGGCCTCCTCACCTCGTTCTCCGTCGGGTTCCAGGTTTCGCTCGCGGATGTCGCGCAGCTCTTCGGCTATGGCGAGCAGGCCAGGCAGATCGGCGGGCTTCTCACCCTGGAAATCTCTTCGATGTCGGCCTCGCTTCCCGCGCTGCTGATGCTCGTCGTGCTGCTGACCCGGCCCGCAGGCCTGATGGGCGACAGGAACTAGAACATGATGCGGATCGGACTACTGGCCTCGATCGTTGCCTTGCTTCTCGGCGCTCCCCTGGTGCTGAGCGGACACGTCGTCGGCGTGCTGACCACGGCGCTGATCGCCGTCCTGTTCGCGATGGCCTTCAACCTGCTGAGCGGCCGCGCCGGCATGCTCTCCTTCGGCCACGCCGCCTATTTCGCCATCGGCGGCTTTGCCGTCATCCATGCCATGCAAGCGGTCGAGAAGGGCCTTCTGTGGCTTCCGACGCCGCTTCTGCCGCTGGTCGGCGGCGTCGCCGGCCTGATCGGCGGATTATGCGCGGGCTACTTCGCCACGCTGAGGAGCGGCGTCTATTTCTCGATGGTGACGCTCGCCCTGGCTGAGCTCCTCCATGCGATCGCGCCCAATCTGGGCAGCATCTTCGGCGGCGAGGTCGGGCTGACCACGATGAGGATGCCCTGGACATCCTTCGATTACGGCAACGAGGTGCATGTCTACTACACGGTCGTCGCCTGGGTCGTGCTCTGCATCGGCCTGCTCTACGCCTATAACCAGACGCTGTTCGGCCGCCTGACGGTCGGGGTGAGGGAGGCCGAGCGCCGGGTCTCCTTCCTCGGCTACAATCTCCATCACACCAAGATCATCGTGTTCGGCGTGTCGGCCATGTTCTCCGGCATCGCCGGCGGCCTTCTGGCGTTCACGACCGAGAGCATCAACTACTCGATCCTGGGCATGGGCATGTCCGCCTCTGTCGTCCTGCACACCTTCGTCGGCGGCTCGGGCGTGTTTTTCGGCCCGGCGGTGGGTGCCTTCGTGTTCGCGCTGTTCGGCAGCCTCGTCTCCGACATGACGAAGAACTGGCTGCTCTATCAGGGGATCCTTTTCGTCGGCATCATGATGTTCATGGGCGACGGCCTGGCCATGCTCTGGCTGAGGATCGTGAACGAGTTCAAGGAGCGTAACTGGAGCGCATTGAAGCTCCGGGCCCTTCTGCTTCCGCCGGGCTTGCTCGTCGCGGCGGGGGTTGTCACGCTTCTCGAATTGACCTCCCGCATCCTCGATCAGCAGTACGCGGCGATCGTCAGCCGGACGAAGGCCTGGCCGCCCGTGTCTCTGTACGGCTTCAACTGGAATCCCACCGCCCTGGCGACCTGGCTCGTCCCGATCCTGGCGATCGGCGCGGGCGCCGGCCTTGTCTTCCTGGCGATATCGCGTGCGGGCCGCGAGGCAGCTCCGAGGGCAGCCCTTGCCGGGGAGCACGCCCGATGACCAAAGACATCATCCAACTGACCGATCTCAGGAAGCGCTTTGGAGAGAGCGAGATCATCCGGGGTGTCGATCTCGGCGTGAAGCGGGGTGAGCGCCACGCCCTGATCGGCCCCAACGGCGCCGGAAAGTCGACGCTCTTCCATTTGATCTCCGGTCTCTACAAGCCCTCGAGCGGCGATATCCGCTTGAACGGAGACTCCATCGCCGGGCTCGCCCCGCACCTGATCACGCGCCGCGGATTGTCGCGATCCTTCCAGATCACCACGATCTTTCCGCGCCTCAGCGTCTACGAGAATCTCCGGATCGCGGCGATGGCCAGGCATGGGCGGCGCTATGCCCTGTTCTCGCTCGCCTCGAAGGCGACCGTGATCAATCGCGACACCGACGAATTGCTGGAGCTGGTTCGCCTCACCCAGGCGCGGGACAAGTTCGCGGGCGATCTGACCTATTCCGAACAGCGCGCCCTCGAGATCGGGATGGCGATCGGTCCGGGCGCCGACGTGATCCTTCTGGACGAGCCGATGGCCGGCATGTCGCGGGAGGAAACGCATTACATGCTCAATCTGATTCGAGACATCACGCAGGGGAAAACGCTTCTCGTCGTCGAGCACGACATGGAAGTGGTCTTCTCCCTCTGCGACCGGATATCGGTGCTCGTCTATGGCGAGGTCATCGCCTCGGGCACGCCGGAAGAGATCCGGTCCAACGGCCGGGTGCAGGAAGCCTATCTCGGCGAGGTGCCCGCATGACCCTGCTGTCCGTCACCAACCTGCACAGCCATTACGGCAAGAGCCATATCCTGCACGGGATGAGCTTTTCCTTGGCGGCCGGTGAGATGATCGCTCTGCTCGGCCGCAACGGATCGGGGCGGTCGACGGCCATGAAGGCCATCATGGGGCTGGTCGCCCCGACGCGCGGCTCGATCAAGCTGGACACGAAGGAGCTCGCGGGGCTGCCCTCCTACAAGATCAATCGCGCCGGCATCGCCTATGTCCCGGAAGAGCGGCTGGCGTTCAGCAATCTCACGGTCGAGGAGAACCTGCATATCGGTGTCGCCGCGCCGCGGCCCAACGCCAAGGCGTGGAGCCTGGAGGAGATGTATGGCTTCTTCCCGCGCCTCAAGGAGCGCCGCAACGTCAAGGCGGGGTCGATCTCCGGCGGCGAGCAGCAGATGCTGACTCTCTGCCGCTCGCTTCTGGGCCAGCCGAGCGTCATCCTGATCGACGAGCCGACGGAGGGGCTTGCCCCCAAGATCGTCGACCACCTCGCCGATGTGATGCGCGACATCAACAGGCAGGGGGTGGCGTCGATTCTGGTCGAGCAGAAGATGACGATCGCCCTCAAGCTCTGCAGCCGATGCCTGATCATGGGCCATGGCGCCATCGTCTTCGAAGGCACGCCGGAGGAGCTGATCGCGACGCCGTCGGTGCGTCGCGAATGGCTCGAAGTCGCGTAGGGACCGGATAATCGCCCTTCGGCGGAGCGGCAGGGTTTCGCGCGATGAGGACGCGTCACGTCAAAGCACGAGAGCGTTGTTCGGGGTCTCGAACGATGCGGAAATGCTCTCGCCGCAGGAGCGGTCATCGATGGCATCGAAATATTTCATCTACCTGACGGGAGGCGATCGCGGACGAAAGGCGGATTTCCAGGCGCAGTACCTGCGGGCCGCGCGCGAAATAGCGGCCGCTGCCCCTCGAGATGGGCAATTGATCGTCAATCTGGTCGAGGAAACACCCGCAGCGGTTCCGTTTCGTCCGGTGAACGCTCACGCGGAGGCGGTCGAGCCGGTCTGCGATGTCATCGTCGAAATCTCTGTTCCGGCCGACGAGGCCGAGCCTGTTCTCGCAAGTCTCGCCTCCTGCGTCGGCGACATTGCGGCGACCGAGATCTATCAGGTCGAGGAGATCGTACAGCTCGACCGGCAGGTCACGGTGCCCGGGGAGCGGTCCCCCGGCATGAAGTATATCGGCCGGCTGAGCTTCCATCAGGACCTGCCCGCATCCGCGGCCCGGCGCAGTTGGGATATCCATGTTCCGCTTGCCCTGCGCGTCCATGTGGGCATGGACAAGTACGTCAGAAACTGGATTGTCGATGCTTCACGGGGACGCCCTGCAGGCGGGATCGCCGAGCTGAGCTTCCCGACGCTCGACGATATGCTGACACGATATTTCGACAGCGATCGCGGAAAGGAGGAGATCATGCACGACATATCTCACTTCATCGCGTACGGGGTGCGTTTCTTTGCGAGCGAATTCATTCTCAGAAGATAATCGGCATGGATTTTTACTGATCTCCTGATCGCTCCATTTTTCAAGATTACATATCAAGACCGAAATTCACGCCATCATATCACGAACCGAGAGAGTGCCGATGCCTCCTGCTAAGTCGCAGAACGAAACCTCTGTACTTAAGCGTGTCGCTGAGATCCTGAATCTTTTCTCGGAAAGCTCGCCGACCATCTCGCTCGCAGATGTCGAAGCCGTGTTGCAGGTCAGCCAGGCCACCGCCTACCGGTACCTGCACGACCTGCATGAGATCGGCTTGCTCTCGCGGATTTCCGGGCGCTATGCGCCCGGGCCGACGGTGATGGAGCTCGAGTTCATCCTCGCGAACTTCGATCCGATCCTGCTCGCGGCGAAGGAGGTGATGGAGGAGATTTCGACGACGCTTGGCGTCCATACCTTCCTGTGCCGGATGTATCAGGACCGCGCGGTCAACGTCTATTCGACGCGGCCCGAGAACTCCTCCGAAATGCCGCTCAGGCCCGGAAGGCGCCTTCCCGTCTTCAGGGGAGCCCAGGCGCGCATCATCCTCGCCCACCTCGATCGTCGGCGCCAGCGGCGCATCTTCGAGCGCGCCGAAGGCGATGCGGGCCGAGACGCGATCGGTGCGGATTGGGCATCGTTCAGCACCGCGCTTCAGAAGAATCGCAGGGACGGATACTATCTTTCCCGCGGCGAGATTTCCGAAGGACTCGTGGGCGTCGCGACGCCCGTGTTCGACGAGAACAACGAGATCATGGGCGCGATCTCGCTGTCCTATCCGACGCTGAGCCCTCCGCCTGTCACGGAAGCCCAGCTCATCAAGCTCGCCAAGAAGGCGGCCAAGGACATCACGCTTCGCGTTGCCGAGCTCGCCGACGGCAAGAAGAACCTCGACGCGGCTGAATGAAGGGCCAAGCGAGCGCCGGCGGCTTGCGCCGTTGCGCTTCCTGCGAGCTGCCGGGCGCAGGCGGAAGCCAGGGGACCCGATTGCACCATCCGCCCCATCGGTTCGGCCCCGACCGGATCGTCCGCCATCCGGTGCTTCTCGAGGTCGGCATGGTCGGCGCGCTGCTCCTGATCAACGTCCTGCTCGGCATCGTCCAGGAGGGGCGCGCTGACCGCGGTCAATAGACGATCGTCGTCGCCATCGTCGCCTATGCCCATGCCATCGGCATGACGGTGGCGGATCATGCGCCGATATCGCCGAACGGGACGCTCTTCGGCCGTCCGGGCCTGAGCCGCGTCATGGCAGCCGTCCCGGGGGCGCCCTGCGGCGACAAGGCGCCGGCCGTTCCGCCGTTGCGTGCGCCAAGCCCATTTGATCCGAGCCGCGTCGGTGCTATCGAAGCGTCGGAGGTCGATGCCTTGAGCCATCGCAGCGGAGCACGGGTGAGAAGCTGGGTCGCGATTTTCGCGGCCTATCTGCTCGTGGTCCAGGCCCTTCTCGCCGGATTCGCGGCCGGGGCCCATGCCAACGCGCTCTCGTTCGACCGCACGCTGGCGCTGGCGCATTGCGCGCCGGACGATACCGCTCCCTCCGGCGGCGACCACGACAAGTCGCAGAATCATGCCGGCATGGGCTGCTGCACGGCCGGCTGCCCGATGCTCGTCGGGGCCGATCCGGGCCAGCCGGGATCGCAGCTCCTGGTGCATCGGCCGGTCGATCTGGTCGCCTTCGCCCGCCGGCTTGACCGGCCCGTCGGATTCCTCTCCGACCATTCTCCCGGCAATCCGCGCGCACCGCCCGCCCGCGCCTGAACCGCCGTCCGGCGCCACGGCTCCGCGACGGCCGCCTTCAGCCTGCCGCCGGTGTCGTGACGCGCTGCCTGCCCGGTCCGACGCCGTGACGGCGCGGAATCCGGTGCCATGCCATCCCATCTCCTGGCTCGCCTCGCGGGCTGCTTCGCGACCGGCGCGCTCGCCGTCCCGCTGAAGGTCGCCGGGCTCCGGCCCGGCTGAAGGGCTGAAGCATGAGCGTGCCTTTCACGCTCGCCCGCTTTCGACTTTCCCCATCCGGCGGGCCGCGCGCCCGCCGCAACCCGGCCGCCGAAACGGCCGCCCTCAACCAAGGACCAACGCCATGAAGCATCTTCTCGCCCTCGCGGGCCTTCTCGCCGCCGGGCCGGCTTTCGCCCATGTCACGCTCGAAACCCAGTCCGCCCCCGTCGGTTCGACCTACAAGGCGGTGCTGCGCGTGCCCCATGGCTGCAAGGGTGCCGCCACGACGAAGATCCGCGTGCGGATCCCGGAAGGCGTCATCGCCGTGAAGCCGATGCCGAAATCCGGCTGGACCCTCGAGACCGTCAAGGGCAAGTACGACAAGTCCTACGACTATTACGGCACGCCGACCTCCGAGGGCGTGAAGGAAGTCGTCTGGAGCGGCGGCAGGCTGCTCGACGAGCACTATGACGAGTTCGTGCTGCGCGGCTACCTGACCAGGGACCTCAAGGCCGACACCACGCTCTATGTGCCGGTCGTGCAGGAATGCGAGGGCGGCGCGGTCGAACGCTGGATCGAGATCCCCGCCGCCGGCAAGGTCGCCGACGACTACAAGTTCCCGGCTCCCGGCGTGAAGCTCACTCCCGCCAAGTGACTCCGCCAAGTGCCCCCCTGAAATGACCCCATCGCGGCGGAGCGCGTCCTGCGCTCCGCCGCAAGGACAAGCCATGCCCTCCTGGTTCCGCCGCCCCATCCTGTCCCTGCTCGTGCTGCTGGCTTGCCTCGGCATGCCGACCCTGGCCCTGGCGCATGCGGCCCTGAACAGCGCCGCGCCCGCCGATGGCAGCGTCCTGGCCGCGGCCCCCGGGCGGATCGAGCTCGTTTTCAGCGAGCCGGTCTCCCCGCTCGCGCTGCGGCTGGTCGGGCCGGACGGCGCGGCGCGCACGCTCGACCGTTTCGTCCTGAAGGACAGCACGCTCGTGATCTCGCCTCCGGCCGGCCTGGCGAACGGCACCTACACGCTGAGCTGGCGGGTCGTCTCGGAGGACGGCCATCCCGTCGGCGGGGCCCTGGTGTTCTCGATCGGCGCGCCCGGCGGCCGCGCGCCCGCGACCGACGAGCCGATCGACCGGAGCGTGCGGCTGCTGGTCTGGCTCAGCCGCCTCGGGCTCTATCTCGGATTGTTCCTGGGCTGCGGCGCCGCGGCCAGCCGGGCCTGGCTCGGCCCGCTCACGGCCGGAGCCGGGCGGTTCGCGACCGCGATGGCCGTGCTCGGCCTCGCCAGCCTGCCCGTCGCCCTGGGCGCGCAGGGCCTCGATGCCCTCGGGGCTTCCGTCGGGGCCTTCGCCCAGCCGGCCGTCTGGAAGGCCGCCGCCGCGACCAGCTATGTCTGGACGGTCGTCCTCGCCGCGGCGGCCCTGGCCGCCGCTCTGGCCGGCCGTTGGTTGCCGGGGAAGGCCGCGGCAGGCGCCGGGGCCGCCTCCGTGCTGCTCGCCGGCCTCGCCCTCGCCAGCAGCGGCCATGCCAGCGCGGCCCAGCCGCAATGGCTGATGCGCCCGGCCGTGTTCCTGCACGGGAGCATGATCGCCGCCTGGGCGGGCGCGCTGGTCCCGCTCGCTTTCGCCTTGCGCGGGCAGGCCGGCGGCGGCGCGCTGCGGCGCTTCTCCGGCGGCATCGCGCCGGTGGTCGCCCTGTTGCTGCTCAGCGGCACGGTCCTCGCCTTGGTGCAGGTCGGGACGCCCGCGGCCCTGCTGGCCACGGCCTATGGCCGCGTCCTGCTGGCGAAGCTGTTCCTGGTCGCGCTCGCATTCCTGCTGGCCGGGTTCAACCGCTGGCGCCTGACGCAGCGCGCCGAGGCGGGCGACCGGCCGGCCGCGCGCCTGATGCGGCAGGTGATCGCCGTCGAGCTTGCCGTGCTGGTCGCGGTCTTCGGCACCGCCGCGCTCTGGCGCTTCACGCCGCCGCCGCGGGCGATCGCCGCGGCGCAGGCGCAGCCGGCCTCGGTCCATATCCACACCTTGCAGGCGATGGCGGACGTCACCGTCTCGCCCGGCCGCGCCGGCCCGGTTGCGGTCGACGTCGTTTTGATGGACGGCGCGTTCGGCCCGCTGCCGGCCAGGGAGCTCGGCATCAGCTTCAGCAATCCGGCGGCGGGCATCGAGCCGATCGAGCGGCGGGCGCAGCGGGGAGCGGACGGAGTCTGGCGGGTCGACGACCTGACCCTGCCGGTGCCCGGCCGCTGGGAGGTCGAGCTCGAAATCCTGATCTCCGATTTCGAGATGCGCCGGATCAGGGACAGCGTCGTGATCCGGCCCTGAGGCCCGAGGGCGTATCCGAAACCGCGCCGCGTGAAATCGGTTGCCGTGCGGACGGGCATCGCTTCATCTCTCTCCGGCCTGCCCACGCGCCTAGAGTTTAGAGTATCGGGCTGAATATCGTTTTCAGCCGATACTCCGGTTCTTTGATCTTGCGTCGGCTTTTCCCGAAAACCGCGCTCCGCTTCTCGGGCCGGTGCTGTTAGGAAAGAACGACATCCATGATTCTGGTTTGCGGCGAAGCGCTCGTCGACCTGTTCGTCGCCGCGCCGGAGGACGGGGAGATGCCGGCGCGGATCGTGGCGGGCGGCTCGCCCTTCAATCTCGCGATCGGCCTGGCGCGTCTCGGCGTGCCGGCGGGGTTCCTCGGCGGGCTGTCGCGCGACCGCTTCGGCGCCTTCCTGGCGCAGCGGCTGGCCGAGGAGGGCGTCGACGGGCGCTTCCTGGTCCGCAGCGACCGGCCGACCACCATCTCCGCCGTGGTCACGGCGGCAGACGGGCAGCCGCGCTATTCCTTCCACGGCGAGGGCGCCGCCGATCGCTGGCTCGCGCCCGCCGACCTGCCTGCGGCGCTGCCGGCGGAGGTCGAGGCGCTGGCCTTCGGTTCCTATACGATGGCGGTCGAGCCCGTCGGCTCGGCGCTGGCCGCTCTCGCCGCCCGCGAGGCCGGCCGGCGCGTCATCAGCGTCGACCCCAATCTGCGGCCGATGGCGGTCGGCGACATGACCCGCTGGGCCGAGGCGGCGGAGCGCTTCTACCGGGTGGCGACCATCGTCAAGGCGAGCGACGAGGACGTCCGGATCGCCTGGGACGGCCGGCTCTCGCCCGGCGAGGCCGCGGCCTATTGGCTGGAACGCGGCGCCAGCCTGGTGGCGATCACCGAGGGCGCGCGCGGAGCGACGGGATTCTGCCGGGCCGGACAGGTCTCCGTGCCCGGCCATGCGGTGGCGGTCGCCGATACCGTCGCCGCCGGCGACAGCTTCCACGCCGCGCTCCTGGCGCGGCTTTCCGGGACGGGACGGCTGAACCCGGCGGCCATCGCCGCGCTCGACCGGCCGGCGCTGGCGGATCTGCTCGCCCACGCCGCCGCCGCGGCGGCGGTCACGGTCACACGGCGAGGCGCCGACCTGCCGCGCGAGGAGGACGTCCGGGCGGCTCTCGGCGCGGGTCCGGCGGCTGAGCCGGACGGGTTACCGCCCGCAGGCTCGTGAGCCGCGACATCGCGCCGCAGGCGCTGCCGCCTCGCCGGGTTTCGCGGCGCTTGGCGGGCATAAGCGCAGATATTATATAGATGCTTATGACCAGCAAGCCTAAGATGCCGCCGCCGACCGTGGGGTTCCTGCTCCATGACGTGGCGCGCCTTCTCCGCAAGCGCTTCGAGCAGCATGCGCGCGATTTCGGGCTGACGCGCTCGCAATGGCAGGTCCTCGCCTATCTCGACCGCAATGCCGGCATCCAGCAGGGCATGCTGGCCGAGCTGATGGAGGTCGAGCCGATCACCGTCGGCCGCATCCTTGACAAGCTCGAGAGCTGCGGGCTGGCGGAGCGCCGGCCGCATGCCACCGACAGGCGGGTCTGGCAGCTCTATCTGACCGACAGGGCCGGGCCGAAGCTCGAGGAGATGCGGGCGCTCGGCGAGCTGACCCGGGCGGAGGCGTTCGGCGACATTCCCGCCGCCGAGCGGGCGCAACTGCTCGGAACGCTGGAACGGATGAAAGCGAATCTCACGGCCGCCTGCCAGACGCCGGCGACTGAAAGGCAGGCCCGAAATGGATGATTCAGCACGAAAGGCCGAAGCGGCGGTCGCGCCCGCCGGGCGGGACGCGGCCGCGCCCGGCGCCGCCGGCAATGTGACGGAGATCAGGCGGCTCGAGCCGAGGACCGCCCCGCCGGCCGAGACCGTCGCCAAGGACACCGCGGAGACGCAGCCGGCGCCGCCGCCGCAGGCCGTTTCGGCGCCGCCCCCGCGCCGGCGCAACCGCACCCGCCGCGTGCTCTTCGCGCTCCTGCCGCTCGCGCTGCTCGCCGGGGGCTATTACTACGTCGTCGGCGGGCAGGTGATGTCGACCGACAACGCCTATGTCCAAGCCGATATCGTCGGCATCTCGACCGATGTCGCCGGGATCGTCGGCGAGATCGACGTGCGCGACAACCAGGCGGTGAAGGCCGGCGACGTGCTGTTCCGGCTCGACGACAAGCCGTTTCGCTTCGCCCTGGAGCGGGCCGACGCGCAGGTCGGCGTGGTCCGCAACGATCTGGAGGCGCTGAAGGCCAGCTACAAGGGCATGCAGAGCCAGATCGAGCAGGCCCATACCGACATCGCCTTCTACGAGACCGCCTTCAAGCGCCAGCAGGATTTGGCCACCAAGTCGGTCGCGTCACAGGCCACCTACGACCAGGCCAAGCACGATCTCGACGGCGCCCGGCTGAAGCTCGCCCAGCTCGAGAACCAGCTCGCCGGCATCGCCGCCAACCTCAACGGCACGCCCGACGCGCCGGTGGAGGAGCATCCCCGCTACAAGGACGCCGTGGCGGCGCGGGCCGAGGCGCAGCGCCAGCTCGACCACACCACGGTGCGCGCGCCGATGAACGGCGTCGTCACCAATGTGCCGTCCCTGCAGAAGGGGCAGTATCTCGCCGAGGCGACGACCGCCTTCAGCCTGGTCTCGACCGAGCATGTCTGGATCCAGGCCAATCCGAAGGAGACCGAGCTGACCTGGGTGAAGCCGGGCCAGGCGGCCGAGGTCTATGTCGACACCTATCCGGGCGCGGTCTGGAAGGGCACGGTCGACAGCATCAGCCCGGCCTCGGCGGCGAGCTTCTCGCTGCTGCCGGCGCAGAACACCAGCGGCAACTGGGTCAAGGTGGTGCAGCGCATCGCGATGCGGGTGAAGATCGAGACGCCAGCCGACGAGCCGCAACTGCGTGCCGGCATGAGCGTGACGCTCGATGTCGACACAGGCCATGCCCGCGGCCTGCCCGGCTTCGTCACCGACGCCTTCGGCAAGAGCAAGAACAGCAAGTAAGCGAGGCCAGCCATGGCGAGCGCCACCGTCGCGGCCGGGACCACGCCCGTCGCCAATCGCGGCGCCATCACCGCCTGCGTGATCCTCTCCGTCATCATGCAGGCGCTGGACACCACCATCGCCAATGTCGCGCTGCCCTATATCCAGGGCAGCGTCTCCGCGAGCGCCGACCAGATCAACTGGGTCCTGACCTCCTACATCGTCGCGGCGGCGATCATGACACCGCCCTCGGGCTTCCTGGCGGCGCGCTTCGGCCGCAAGCGCGTGCTCTCCGTCGCGATCATCGGCTTCGTGGCCGCCTCGATCCTGTGCGGCGCGGCGCAGTCGCTGCCGCAGATCGTCGGGTTCCGCCTGTTGCAGGGCTTCTTCGGCGCCGCGCTCGTGCCGCTGTCGCAGAGCATCCTGCTCGACATCTACACGCCGGAGGAGCGGGGCTCGGCGATGGCGCTGTTCGGCGTCTCGGTGATGGTCGGGCCCGTGCTCGGGCCCGTGCTCGGCGGCTGGCTGACCGAGAACATCTCCTGGCGCTGGGTGTTCTACATCAACCTGCCGCTCGGCCTCCTGGCACTGGCCGGCGTCTCGATCTTCGTCACCGAGACGAAATCGAGCGCGCTCGCCAAGCTGGACTGGATCGGCTTCGGCGCGCTCAGCCTGGCGATCGCGGCGCTCCAGCTCTTCCTCGACCGCGGCGCGCAGCTCGACTGGTTCGATTCCCTCGAGATCATCGTCGAGGCGACGGTCTGCGTCGCGGCGCTCTACATCCTGGTCGTGCACACCTTCACGGCGCGGAACTCCTTCATCAAGCCGCGCATGTTCCTCGACCGGAACTTCAATGTCGGCCTGATCTTCATCTTCATCGTCGGCATCTGCTACCTGGCCTCGCTCGCCCTGCTGACGCCCTTCCTGCAGACGCTGCTGGGCTATCCGGTGGTGACGGCGGGCATCGTCATGGGGCCGCGGGGGCTGGGCACCATGGCCTGCATGTTCGTGGTCGGGCGGCTGATCGGCAAGGTCGACACCCGCCTGCTGCTCGGGCTCGGCTTCCTCGTCAGCGCCTGGGCGATGTACGACATGGCCGGCTGGACGCCGGACGTGTCGCAGCAGCGGATCATGCTGACCGGCTTCGTCCAGGGCGGCGGGCTCGGCCTGCTCTTCGTGCCGCTGACGACGGTCACCTTCGCGACGCTGCCGGCCGAATATCGCGGCGACGGCACCGGCCTCTACAATCTCTCGCGCAATATCGGCTCGAGCGTCGGCATCTCGCTGGTGAGCTATCTGCTGACCCGCAACGTGCAGGTGAACCATGCCGAGATCGCGAATTACGTGACGCCGTTCAACCGGATCTTCGAGACGCCGGCGATCAAGCATGCCTGGGATCCGACCACGCTGGCGGGGAGGGCGGCGCTCGACGAGGTCATCACCCGGCAGGCGACGATCATCGCCTATGTCGACGACTTCAAGCTGCTGATGCTGCTGTGCCTGGCGGCGCTGCCCTTCCTGGCGCTGCTGCGCACGCCGCGCCAGCAGGCGGCCGGCGCCGACGATCACGCGATGGTGATGGAATAGCGCCGCCGCAGCGGCATGATCCGGCCCCGCGGCCGCCCGGCCGGGTCCGGTTTCCGCCGATTCGGCTCTCGCCTTGGACCGGTTGCGGGAGTAACCTCTTTACGTTTCGCTAACGCTGAGAGTTGGTTCCCATGCGATCGATGCGTGTCCGGCCACGGACTGCGACGCCGATCCGGATGCCTTCCGCACGGTTCGTTCCGGCGCCGGCCAACGACAACCACGCTCCGGCGGGAGGGACGGTTCTGGGCCGTCTCGCCGGCCTCTGGCCGTCTGCGGCCGCGTTTCTGACGCGGCTTCGCCTAGCCGCCGGCGCGCTGGCCCGGACCTTCGGCGCGGTCGGGAGGGCGCCACGCTGAGGCGGCGCTGCGCCCGGCTGCCGCGGCGTCGCAGCGGTTGCGCCAAAATCGGTCGTTCGGGCGGGGCGGCGGGAGAAGAGGGTAGCTGAAGTTTTAAGAAAGGCGCCGCTTCCTGTCCCGGGAGGCGGCCTCCGGCGGCGGCGATGCGAGGTCGCCGCGGACCGGCCCCGTCTCGAACGAGGGGACAGCACGATGCCGGATTCGATCGAGGACCAGATTGAGCGCATCCTGCGGGCCGATCTCGTGCAGCGCGACACCGGGCTGCAGGAGGCGCTGCGCCGCAGCGAGCAGGCGGGCGAGGCCGTCTTCCTGTTCGGGGGCGACAGCGCCACGATCCATGCCCTGCGGCGCCGGCTCCGGTCGCGCCGGCCGCGGCTGCGCCTGGCGGGCGTCTGCGACGCCGATTTCTCCGGGCCGGCCGGCCCCGGCATCCTCGCCCATATCGCCGCCTGCAAGCCCGATCTGGTCATCGCCGATCTGGCGCCGCGGCGGCATCGCGCGCTGATCGCGGAATTCGCGGCGCATGGCCTGCATATCGGGCTGGTCAACCTGCCCGGCACCTTCGCGCGCTACCTCGCCACGCAGCCGGGGGCGGCGGGCCTCGCCCGGCTGACGGCGAAGCTGCCGCCGGCGATCGGCCGGGCTTTCGGCGAGCTCGCCGGCCTCGCCCGCCTCTCCGGCATCCTCGCCCGCCAGCTCCTCCAGCGCGCGGCGCCCGCCGCCGGCGCGGGCCGGGCGGGCGCGCCGCGCCTGCCGGGGCGCCGGCTGCGCTCGAACGCGCTGTAGGGCGGGCTTCACCGTCACGGGACGCCGCGTTCGCGCGTGAAGCCGGCGCTCAGACCGCGTTGCGGAAGGCCTTCGGGCTGAACAGCGTGCGGAACAGGATGAGGAGGTCGAGCGAGAACGACCAGTGGTCGATGTACCAGAGGTCGTGGGCGACCCGATCGGCCATCTTCTCGTCGGTGTCGGTCTCGCCGCGCAGCCCGTTGACCTGGGCCCAGCCGGTGATGCCGGGCTTGACGTTGTGGCGGCGGGCATAGAGCGCGATCTTGCGCTGGAACTCCCGGTCATGCGCCAGGGCGTGCGGACGCGGCCCGACCAGCGACATGTCGCCCGCCAGCACGTTCAGCAATTGCGGCAGCTCGTCCAGATTGTAGCGGCGCAGGACCCGCCCGACGGCGGTGACGCGCGGATCGTTGCGCCGCGCCTGCGCGATCACCGCCCCGTCCTCGGTCGTGGTCATGCTGCGGAACTTGAAGATGCGGAAGGTCTCCTGGTTGAAGCCGTGGCGGCGCTGCCGGAACAGGACCGGCCCGGGCGAATCCAGCCGGATCGCCAGGGCGATCAGCAGCAATAGCGGCGCCAGCAGCACGAGCGCGAGCGAGGCGGCGAGGATATCGAAGCCGCGTTTGCAGGCGATCTCGGCCGGCGACAGCGGCGCCCGCGTCAGGCGCAGGCTCGGCAGCCCGCCGGCGCTGACGACATGCGGCCGCTCGAACCGGCTCATGATCCGCTCCGGCGCGAGATGGATGGCGACCGGCATGGTCATGAAGGCGTCGACGCAGGCCTCGATCGTCTCGTGCTCGGACCAGGGCACGGCGATGAAGACGGCGTCCGGCCGCTTGGCCCGGCAACTGGCGGCGGCGGCGGCGAGATCGGCGGCGAGCGCGGCCCGCGGATCGCGGCCCGCCGGCGTCGGCTGCAGGAAGGCGAGGTCGACGATGGCGGTTCCGGCGTTCCAGGGTTTTGCGCGCGAGACGAAGGCCATGACCTCCTTCTCCCGGCCGATCAGGAAGATGCGCTCGGCGGTCAGCCGGCCGGAACGGTTGCCGCTCGCGACCAGGGCGGCGATGGCCGAGCGGAACAGCGCGACCGCCGGGATGCCGGCGAGATAGGTCGCCAGGATCGCGGCCCGCGAATAGTGCTCCGCGATCTTGGCGAGGAACAGCAGCACCAGGAAGGCCACCAGCGTGATGTTCCAGGCCGAGAAGGCGGCGGTCAACTGCCCGCGCGGCGAGAGGTAGCGCTCGATCCGATAGCGCCCGCGCATCAGGTTGACGAAGAGGAACAGGGCCGCGAGCATGCCGGCGAGCTCCCGCGCCGGGCCGTCCCATCTCAGGACGCCGTAATGGACGAGGTCGTTGGCCACGGTCGCGGCATAGGCCAGGCCGGCGACCACGGCGATGTCGCAGAGCGCCGTCGCGGGCCCCAGCCAATGGCGCCAGTGGCCGGCCTTGCGGCGCGGCCGAGCCAGCGCGACGCGCCCCAGGTGATCAACGCTCATCTTCAATCCGTCCCAGCAGTCCCCGCCGCAGCCTTGGCCGGTCCGCCCGCTTGGGCCGGAGGACGGGGATGCGAGCGTCGTGCGGGCCACGGCAAAAGCCATGCCGGGGGAAGATGACCCGGATCGATGCTTTTTCCGGGGAGCGGCGTCCGGGACGGGGCGGGCAGGGAGAGGGCGCGGGACGGGGGGCGCGCGGCTGTGCCGTTTCGGAACGCCGCCTCAGGCGGCGCCGCGCAGGCGCCGGGCGAGATGGTCGAGACCCGTGGCGAGGGCTCCGCCGGCGAGCGTGCCCAGCGCCTTGACCCCGGCATCCTGAAGCCGGCCGTGGCGGCTCTGCTCGAGGGTCTGCGCCCATTCGAGCCCGACCGCGAGCAGCACCATCCCGGCCAGCACGAGCCAGCGCTGGCGCGGATAGGCGAAGGCCAGCATGCCGCCGGCCGCGAGATAGGCCAGGAAGCGCTCGATATCGGCGCCGGCCGTCGGGATATGGGGGCGCAGGTCGAGCGGCGACAGCGTCGCGAACAGGATGACGAGCAGGGCTCCCCAGCCGAAAACGGTGGCGAGGCGGCGCAGACGGTCGAGAGGATCGGTCAAGAAGGCGGAATCCGGAAGCTTCGGGCGCAAGGCGCAAAAGGCGGTGCAGCGGGCGGTTTATGCGCCGACCCGGCGGACATGGCAATTCCCGGCGCTCGCCGGCCGGCGCCGGCCGCGGCGGCTTGAGCGCGAAACTTATCCCCGGCGGCGCATGGGGCGGCATCATCCTGTCTCGAAACGAACCATCCCCGCGAGGCTCCATGACCGTCACGCCCCGTCTGCTGCTGCCGCTGCTCGCCGCCGGGCAGGCGCAGAAGCACGTCACCCATAACGACGCGCTGATGCGCCTCGACGCGCTGGTCCATCTCGTCGTCGACAGCCGGACGCAGGCGGCGCCGCCGGCCAGCCCGGGCGAGCTTTCCGCCTATATCGTGCCGGCCGGCGGCACCGGCGCCTTCGCCGGGCGGACCGACCAGGTGGCGCTGTTCGAGGATGGCGGCTGGAGCTTCCTGACGCCGCGCACCGGCTGGCAGGCCTGGGTCGCGGACGAGGCCGAGCACAATCTCTGGACCGGGGCGGAATGGCGCCGCGCCAGCCCGCTCAGCGGCCTCGGCGCGGAAAAATGGGGCGTCAACGCCACGGCGGACGAGACCAACAGGCTCGCGGTTTCCGCGGAGGCGAGCCTGTTCAACCACGCCGGCAGCGACCACCGCCTCAAGATCAACAAGGCCGGTTCCGGCGCGACGGCGAGCCTGCTGTTCCAGAGCGACTGGTCGGGGCGGGCGGAGTTCGGCCTGGCCGGCGACGAGGATTTCCGGGTCAAGGTCAGCCCGGACGGCTCGGCCTGGCACGAGGCGATCGCCGTCGACCGGGCAAGCGGGGCCGTCGCGCTGCCCGGCTCGCCCTGGGCGGCGGGGCAGAACCTGCTGGTCAATGGCGACATGCGGATCAACCAGCGCGGCTTCGCCGGCGGCGCGCTCGCCGCGGGCGCCTATGGCTTCGACCGCTGGAAGGCGGGGGCGGGCGGCGCGAACCTCTCGGTTTCCGGCTTCACGGTGACGCTGAATTCCGGCGCCGTCGTGCAGCCGGTCGAGCCGGCGGCCTGGGGGCTGGCCTCCTTCGCGGAGCTGCCGCTGACGCTCTCGGTCGAAGGGCTGAGCGGCGGCGATCTCGCGGTCACCCTCGGGAGCCGATCGGGCACGATCACGCCAGGCGCGGGGCGGCGCTCCGTCACGCTGACGCTCGCCGCCGGCGACAGCGGCGTCCTCACCCTCGGCCTGGCGCCCGCGGCGGGGGCGGTGAGCTTCGCGCGGGTCAAGCTGGAGCCGGGCGGCATCGCCAGCCACTGGACGGCCCGCCCGCTCGCGGCCGAGCAGATGCTGTGCCGGCGCTATCACTGGCGGCCGGCCGGCACGGTGCTGGTCGACGCCTATCAGGCCGCCGCCGCGACAGCCCGCCAGACCCTGGCGCTGCCGGTGCCGATGCGGGCGACGCCGAATGTGAGCTACGCCGTCTCGCAGGAGGTCAACGTCCAGGGTACGGATCGCGGCCTCGTCGCGGCCTCGACGGAGCTGGCCCATGCCTATGTCACGGCGCAGGCGCTCGGGCGGGTGCGCGCGGCCTTCGACGGCATCGCCTTCGACGCGGAGCTGTGAGGCGGCGGGGCCGTGGCCCTCAGTGAATCTCGGGCTCGGGAATCTTCGCCGTGCCTTCGAGGTAATCGAAGTCGCAGCCCTTGTCGGCCTGGCGGATATGGGCCGCCGACATCCGGCCCCAGCCGCGCGGATAGTCGCGGTCCGGGGGCGTCCAGGCGGCGAGGCGGGCGGCGATCTCGGCATCGGAGAGGTCGACGGAGATGCTGCGCGCCTCGACGTCGACGCTGATGACGTCGCCGGTCCGCACCGCCGCCAGCGGCCCCTTGATATAGGCTTCCGGCGCGACGTGGAGGATGCAGGCGCCGTAGCTGGTGCCGCTCATCCGCGCATCCGAGATGCGCAGCATGTCGCGCACGCCCTGCTTCAGCAGCTTCTTCGGGATCGGCAGCATGCCCCATTCCGGCATGCCCGGCCCGCCGACGGGGCCGCAATTCTTCAGCACCATGACATGGTCGGGCGTGACGTCGAGGGCCTCGTCGTTCACCGCCCGCATCATCGCGTCGTAATCCTCGAAGACCAGGGCCGGGCCGGCATGCTTCAGCAGCCGCGGCTCGGCGGCGGAGGGCTTCATCACGCAGCCATCGGGCGCGAGATTGCCCTTCAGCACGGCGAGCCCGTTCTCGGTCGAGACCGGCCGGTCGAGCGGGCGGATGACGTTGTCGTCATAGACTTCTGCGAGCGCGATGGTCTCGGCCAGCGGCCTGCCGGTGACCGTCATGGCGTCGGTGTGGAGCTTGCTTTCGAGCTGCTTCAGCAAGGCGGGGAGCCCGCCGGCATAGAAGAAATCCTCCATCAGGAAATCGCCGGAGGGGCGCAGATTGGCGATCACCGGCACCTCGCGCGAGAAGGCGTCGAAATCGTCCGGCGTCAGCTTCACGCCGGCGCGGCCGGCCATGGCGACGAGATGGATGATGGCGTTGGTCGAGCCGGCGACCGCCATATGCAGGATCAGCGCGTTCTCGAAGCTCTTGCGCGTCAGGATCCGGTCGGGCGTCAAATCCTCCCAGACCATCTCGACGATGCGCCTGCCGGCCATCGCCGCCATGCGCGGATGGGCGGAATCGGCGGCGGGAATGGCGGAGGCGCCCGGCAGCGTCAGGCCCAGCACCTCGGCATGGCTCATCATCGTCGCGGCCGTGCCCATCACCATGCAGGTGCCGTAGGAGCGGGCGATGCCGCTTTCCATGTCGCGCCATTGCTCGTCGGTGATGTTGCCGGCCTGCTTCTCGGCCCAGTATTTCCAGACGTCGGAACCGGAGCCGAGCACCTTGCCGGCCCAGTTGCCGCGCAGCATCGGCCCGGCCGGCACGAAGATGAAGGGCAGGCCCGCGCTGCAGGCGCCCATGATCAGGGCCGGCGTGGACTTGTCGCAGCCGCCGAGCAGCACGACGCCGTCGAGCGGGTGGGAGCGGATCGATTCCTCCGTCTCCATCGCCAGGAAGTTGCGATAGAGCATGGTGGTGGGCTTCTGGTACTGTTCGGAGACCGACATCACCGGAATCTCGACCGGGAAGCCGCCGGCGGCCCAGACGGCCCGCTTCACCGCCTCGGCGCGGTCGCGCAGATGGGTGTGGCAGGGGTTGACCTCGGACCAGGTGTTGATGACGCCGATGACCGGCTTGCCCATGAACTCCTCATGCGAGAAGCCCATCTGCAGCGTGCGCGAGCGGTGCCCGAAGGAGCGCAGGTCGCTCGTGCCGAACCAGCGGAAGCTGCGCAGGGTCTCGGGCGTCTTGCGGGGGCGGGACATGGTCGTTTCCTCGGGTCCTGGGCGGGAGCTTCGGCAGGCGCCGGCTCCGCTTCGTCTGCCGCGAGTTTAGACCTTGTAAAACGAGCGATACCAGTCGACGAAGCGCGCGATGCCATGCTCGATCGGCGTATCGGGGCTGAAGCCGACGCGGGCGGCGAGGTCGGAGACGTCGGCATAGGTCGCCGGCACGTCGCCCGGCTGGGCCGGCAGATGGCGCTTGATCGCCTTGCGCCCGCAGGCCGCCTCGACCACCGCGATGAAGCGGTCGAGCCGGACCGGGGTGTGGTTGCCGATATTGTAGAGGCGGAAGGGCGCCGCGGCCGTGGCGGGGTCGGGCCGTGCGGGATCGAAATCCGGGTCCGGCGCCGGCGGCCTGCCGGCGAGCCGCACGATCGCCTCGCGGATGTCGTCGACATAGGTGAAGTCGCGGCTCATCCCGGCTTCCGCATAGACGTCGATCGGCCGGCCTTCGAGGATCGCCTTCGTGAACTTGAAATAGGCCATGTCCGGCCGGCCCCAGGGGCCGTAGACCGTGAAGAAGCGCAGGCCCGTGGTCGGGATGCCGTAGAGATGCGAATAGGAATGCGCCATCAATTCGTTGGCGCGCTTGGTCGCGGCATAGAGCGAGACCGGGTGGTCGGCGCCGTCATGCTCGCTGAAGGGCACCTTGGCGTTGGCGCCGTAGACCGAGCTCGACGAGGCGTAGACCAGATGGTCGACGGGGTTGTGCCGGCAGGCCTCGAGGATGGAGAGGAAGCCGTCGAGATTGGCGCTGGCATAGGCGCGCGGGTTTTCCAGCGAGTAGCGGACGCCGGCCTGCGCGGCGAGATGGATCACCACCTGCGGGCGGAAGCCGGCGAAGGCGGCCTGCACGGCGTCGTAATCGGCGATGTCGGTGGGCTCGAAGGAGAAGCCGTTGCGGGGAAGCAAACGGTCGAGGCGCGCCTGCTTCAGGGCCGGGTCGTAATAGGGCGTGAGATTGTCGAGGCCGAGCACCGTCACCCCGGCGTCGAGCAGCGCCTGGGTGACGTGGAAGCCGACGAAGCCGGCGGCGCCCGTCAGGAGAACCCGTTCGAAAGGCCTGTCTCTGTCCAAGCGAAATCCTGCCGGCACGGAACGCGAGATGTCGCGCGGTCGGACCCGTAGTGAGGCGCTTCGCCGGGTTTGGCAAGGCGCCGGGCGGCGGGCTCAGCGCGTCTGCGCCGCCGCGAAGGCGAGGTTCTCGGCGAGCAGGGCCTCGGCCGCCTCCGGCGTCGGCGCCTCGACATAGACGCGCAGCTCCGGCGCATTGCCGGAGGCCCGGAAATGCACGGTCGCACCGTTGCCGAGCGTCAGCCGCAGGCCGTCGCGCCGGTCGCGCGCCGCGACGCCGCCATGGCTGGCGAAGGCTTCGTCGCGGAAGGCGGGGTCCTGCGCGTCGAGCCGCTCGATCAGCGCCAGGGTCCTGTCCTGGGGAACCTCCTGCAGCCGGTTCGACAGGGCGATGGCGAAGCGGGCTTGCGCGGCGATGGCGCTCAACGGCCCGGCTTCGCGCTTGACCAGCGCCAGCGTCGACAGGATCGGCAGCAGCGCGTCCCGCGTCGGCAGGGCGGCGAGGCGGCGGCCCTCCTGCACGACCTCGGAGCCGAGCAGCACGCCGCCATTGGCCTCGAAGCCGACGACGATGCCGGCGCCCTCGGCCGCCGCCTGCGCCATGCCGGCGATGACATAGGGCGAGCCGACGCGGGTGCGCACGACCGTCGCGAACAGTCCGGGGCGGTCCAGCGCCGAATTCGAGGTGACCGGCGTGACGATGGCGTCGGCGCCGAGGAAGCGCGCCGTCAGGGCGCCGACCAGATCGCCGCGCAGGAAGCGGCCGGCCTCGTCGGCGACGAGGGGGCGGTCGGCGTCGCCATCGGTCGAGACGATGGCGTCGAGCTTGCGCTCCCCGGCCCATTGCCGCGCCAGCGCCTCGTCCTCCGGCCTGAGCGCCTCGGTGTCGACCGGGATGAAGCGCTCGCTGCGCCCGAGCGGCACGGGGCTGGCGCCGAGCGCGGCGAGGATGTCGCAGATCACGTCGCGGCCGACCGAGGAATGCTGGTAGACGCCGATCGTCAGCCCCTCCAGCGCGCGCTCCCCGAAGAAGGCGACATAGCGGTCGCGGTAAGCGGCCATGGCCTCTTCGGACGCCGGATCGGTGGAGATTTCGGGCAGGGCGGCGAGGGCGAGCTTCGCATGCCAGGCGAGGATGCGGGCCTCGTCGGCTTTGTCGATCTCGCCGGCGGCGCGGTAGAATTTCAGCCCGTTGCGGTCGTCGGGGATGTGGCTGCCGGTCACCATGATGGCGGGCGCGCCGCGCCGCATCGCCGCCAGCGCCAGGGCGGGCGTCGGCAGGGCGCCGCAATCGATCGGGACGAGCCCGGCATCGGCGACGGCTTGCGCGCATTGCGCGGCGATCAGCGGGCTCGAGGCGCGCAGGTCGCGGCCGATCAGCACCTCGCCCCCCGGGCCGGCGGCGCCGTCCTCGCGCAGCATCGCGCAGAAGGCGCGGACATGGGCGTAGGCGGGCAGGCCGGCGAGCTCGCCGACGAGGCCGCGCAGGCCGGAGGTTCCGAATTTCAGGCTGGTCATCACGATCGGTTCAGGCGGGAGTGGCAGGCGCGGCGAGCCTAGAGCATCGGACCGAGAAGTGGAATCCGCTTTTCGGAAAAATCCGATGCAGCAGCAATGAGATAGATCATCGTTGCCGCATCCGGAAGGACGCGCGACGATCGCGCGCGCCCGTCGCGGCGCTGTCACGCCGCGCGCCTGTCGCTCTCGCCCGGCGCCGGTTCAGGAAGGGCGAACCGGTTTGGCCCGACCGGCCGATCATGCTACTTCGCGGCGGCGAAGCGCCCGCTTCCAGGAGGCAAAGATGAAGATCGTGATGGTCGGTTCCGGATATGTCGGACTCGTCTCCGGGGCCTGCTTCGCCGATTTCGGCCATGAGGTGGTCTGCGTCGACAAGCAGGACAGCAAGATCGCCGCCCTGAAGCGCGGCGAGATCCCGATCTTCGAGCCCGGCCTCTCCGAGCTGGTGCGCAGCAACGCCGCGGCGGGGCGGCTGACCTTCACCACCGATCTCGCCGGGCCGGTCTCGAAGGCGGACGCCGTCTTCATCGCGGTCGGCACGCCCTCGCGGCGCGGCGACGGCTTCGCCGACCTGTCCTATGTCTATGCGGCTTCCCGCGAGATCGCCCAGGCGCTCGACGGCTATACGGTGATCGTCACCAAATCGACGGTGCCGGTCGGGACCGGCGACGAGGTCGAGCGGATCGTCCGGGAATTGCGGCCGGACGCGGAATTCGCCGTGGTCTCCAATCCGGAATTCCTGCGCGAGGGCGCCGCGATCGAGGATTTCAAGCGCCCGGACCGGATCGTCATCGGCGCCGAGGACGAGCGGGCGCGCGCGCTGATGGCCGAGGTCTACCGGCCGCTCTACCTCAACAGCGCCCCGATCCTGAACACCAGCCGGCGCACGGCCGAGCTGACCAAATACGCCGCCAACGCCTTCCTCGCGACCAAGATCACCTTCATCAACGAGATGGCCGATCTGTGCGAGCAGGTCGGCGCGAATGTGCAGGACGTCGCCCGCGGCATGGGGCTCGACAACCGCATCGGCGCGAAGTTCCTGCATGCCGGCCCCGGCTATGGCGGCTCCTGCTTCCCCAAGGACACGCTGGCGCTGATCAAGACGGCGCAGGATTACGGCACGCCCGCGCGCATCGTCGAGACCGTGGCGGCGGTCAACGACCAGCGCAAGCGCGCCATGGGCCGCAAGGTCGTCGCCGCCTGCGGCGGCTCGGTGCGCGGCAAGACCATCGCCGTGCTCGGGCTGACCTTCAAGCCGAACACCGACGACATGCGCGATGCGCCCTCGATCGCGATCGTCACGGCCCTGCAGGACGGCGGCGCGACGGTCCGGGCCTTCGATCCGGAGGGCATGGAGCAGGCCCGGGCGACGCTGCCCGCCGGCGTGGTCTATTGCTCCGACGCCTATGAATGCGTCGCCGGCGCCGACGCCGCGGTGATCGTGACGGAATGGAACATCTTCCGCGCGCTCGATCTCGACCGCGTCAGGCAGGCGATGGCCGCCCCCGTCCTGATCGATCTGCGCAATGTCTACCGGCCGGAGCAGGTGCGCGCCAAGGGCTTCACCTATCTCGATGTCGGGCGCGGCAGCCAGCCGCCGCAGCCGGGCGCGAAGACCGCCGCGGCCTGACGCGGCCGACCGGGAGGCCTCGCCGCCGCCGGCAACGAAAAGTCGCGCTTTCGCCTGTTGAAAGGATGGTTAAGAGAGCGTAACCAGCGCGCGACATTCGACAGGCAGCCGGGGCGTCCCATGGCGATGAATCTTGTCGCCGACGGCGCGCTGCGCCGCGAGCGCGGAAGCCGGTTCCGTTACGACCGCGCCGGCCATGTCGCGGCGATCGCCGATCTGGCGGTCGTCACGGGCGCGAGCCTCGTCTGCGGCGCGGCCTGCGGCTTCCTGCGCGACGGCGCCTTCGCCTTCATGCCGGATTCGGCGGGGCTGGGGATCTTGTTCGCGGTGCTGTTCGTGCTGCTGATGCAGATCCGCGGGCTCTACCGGCCGGTCGCGCTGCTGCGGCCGCTGTGGCAGGTCTCGAACGCGCTGGCGTTCTGGATCGCCATCACCGCCTTCCTGACCGCGCTCGGCTTCGCCTTCAAGGCCGGGCACATGGTCTCGCGCGCGGCGACGATCTCCTTCGTCCTCATCGGCTTCGCCCTGGTCGCGGCGCTGCGCTTCCGCTGGCATGGCTGGATGCGGCGCGCGCTCCAGAACGGCAAGTTCGCCACCCGGCGCATCGCCCTCGTGGCCGACGCGGAGACGCTCGACCGCTCGGCGCTGGCGCAGAAGCTCGCGCCCTACGGGCTTTCGGTGGCGGCGAGCTTCAGGCTGCCGCCGGAGGTGGGCCGCGAGCCGGCGGCCCTGGCGGCCGCCCTCGCCGGCGCCGTCGCGCGGCTGCGCGGCTCCGCCATCGACGAGGTGGTAGTCGCGCTCGGGCCGGGCCGCTTCGCGCTGGCCGAGCAGGTCGTCGCCGGCCTGCGGATCCTGCCCCTGCCGGTCCGGCTGGTGCTCGACCCGCAGCTCGGCGATCTGGTGATGCGGCCGAGCCAGCGCTTCGCCCGCGACGTGGTCGCCGTCGAGATGCACCGGGCGCCGATGTCGGTGGCGGAGCGGGCGCTGAAGCGGGGACTCGATCTCGCCCTGGCGGGGACGGTCCTGCTGCTGATCGCGCCGCTGCTCCTGCTCGTCGCGCTGGCGATCCGCCTCGACAGCCCCGGCCCGGTCCTGTTCAGGCAGACCCGCAACGGCTTCAACAACCGGCCGTTCCGGATCCTGAAGTTCCGCAGCATGCGGGTGATGGAGAACGGCGACAGCATCCGCCAGGCCTCGCGCCATGACGAGCGGGTCACCCGGGTCGGGCGCTGGCTGCGCCGGCTGAGCATCGACGAGCTGCCGCAGCTTTGGAACGTCCTGCGCGGCGAGATGTCGATCGTCGGGCCGCGGCCGCATGCGCTCGCGCATGATTCCCATTACGAGAAGCTGATCGGCGACTATCCCTATCGCCAGCACGTCAAGCCGGGGCTGACCGGCTGGGCGCAGGTCAATGGCAGCCGCGGCGAGACCCCGACCATCGACAGCATGGCGGAGCGCGTGCGCCTCGACCTCTGGTATGTCGAGAATGCGAGCCTCTGGCTCGACCTGCGGATCATCGCCCGCACCGTCACGACGCTGCTCGACCTCAAGCATAGTTATTGACCATCGCCGGACCCGGCCGTTGACGATGCCGTGCCGGTGGGGCAGCTATCGGGCGCGGCGAAGCGCGCCATCCCGGCCGGCGGGCCCGCGCGGCGCCCCATCCCGGGCCGCCGATCGGGAGCCGGCATCAGCCATGTTGAACGGACACATGACGAACGCGAGCATCACGCCCCTGATCATGGCCGGTGGCGCCGGAACGCGGCTGTGGCCGGTCTCGCGCGATTCCATGCCGAAGCAGTTCATCCAGCTCCTCGACGACGGGCTGTCGACCTTCCAGGCGACGCTGCTGCGGGTGAAGGGCGAGCCCTTCGGGCGCCCGATCGTCGTGACCAACCAGGAGTTCCGCTTCGTCGTCGCCGAGCAGATGCAGGCGCTGGGCATCGCCGGAGAGATCGTGCTCGAGCCGGAGCGGCGGGATTCGGCCGCCGCCGTCGCGATCGGCGCGCTGCTCGCCCGCCGGCAGGACCCGGCCGCCGTCGCGGTCGCGCTCGCGGCCGACCACGTCATCCTGGACGCGGCGCGCTTCCGGGCGGACTGCACGAGCGCCGCCGCGCTGGCGGCGACCGGGCTGATCATGACGCTCGGCATCGTGCCGACGGCGCCGTCGCCGGCCTATGGCTATATCGAGCCGGGCGCTGCGCTCGGCCGCGAGGGCGCCAGCCGCCTGTCCCGCTTCGTCGAGAAGCCGGACGAGGCGACGGCGCGCGGCTATGTCGGGCGCGGCTTCCTGTGGAACAGCGGCAATTTCGTCTTCGCGGCCGCGACCATGATCGAGGAGCTGGAGCGCTTCGCGCCGGAGATCCTCGCCGGCGCGGGCGCGGCCATCGCGGCGGCGACGGTCGATCTCGATTTCGTCCGGCTCGACCCGGCCGCCTTCGCGACGATCCCGAAGACCTCGATCGACTACGCCGTGATGGAGAAGACGGAGAAGGCCGGGGTCCTCGCCGCGGGCTTCGACTGGTCGGATATCGGCGCCTGGGATTCGCTTCACGCCGTGGCGGGCAAGGATGCGGCCGGCAATGTCCTGCAGGGCCCGGTCGTCGCCGTCGACAGCGCCGATTCCCTGCTGCGCAGCGACGACATGCTGCTCACCGCCATCGGCGTGAAGGACATCGTCGCGATCGCCACGCGCGACGCGGTCCTGATCGCGCCGAAATCGGAGGCGGGCCGGGTCAAGGCGCTGGTCGAGCAGCTCAAGCGGCAGGGCCGGCCCGAGGCCACCGAGCATCTGCGGATGTACCGGCCCTGGGGCTGGTACCAGCGCATCGATCTCGGCGCGCGCTTCCAGGTCAAGCGCATCAACGTCAAGCCCGGCGGCAAGCTGAGCCTTCAGAAGCATTTCCACCGCTCGGAGCACTGGATCGTGGTGCGCGGCACGGCCGAGGTGACGCTGGACGGCCAGGTCAGCCATGTGCACGAGAACGAGTCGATCTATCTGCCGATCGGCTGCACCCACCGCCTGGCCAATCCCGGCAAGATCGACCTCGAGCTGATCGAGGTCCAGGTCGGCAGCTATACCGGCGAGGACGACATCGTCCGGCTGGAAGACGTCTACGCCCGGACGTGAGCGTCGCGACCGACCGGCAAGGGAAGACAGTGCGCTCATGAACACACCCTCGGACAGACCCTTGAAATTCCTGGTGACGGGCGGGGCGGGCTTCATCGGCTCGGCGGTGGTGCGCCGGCTGATCCGCGAGACCGGGCACCGGGTCTGCGTCGTCGACAAGCTGACCTATGCCGGCAACCTGGCCTCGCTCGCCCCGGCCGCGGGCAGCGAGCGCTACCGCTTCGAGAAGGCCGATATCGGCGAGGGCGAGCGGATGCGCGCGATCCTGGCCGGATTCCAGCCCGATATCGTGATGCATCTGGCGGCGGAGAGCCATGTGGACCGCTCGATCGACGGGCCGGCCGCCTTCATCGACACCAATATCGTCGGCACCTTCACCCTGCTCCAGGAGGTGCTGCGCCACTGGCGCGGGCTGGAGGGCGAGGCGCGGGCGCGCTTCCGCTTCCATCACATCTCGACCGACGAGGTCTTCGGCTCGCTCGGGCCGGAGGGCTTCTTCCACGAGGAGACGGCCTACCGGCCGAACTCGCCCTATTCGGCCTCGAAGGCGGCCTCCGACCATCTCGTGCGGGCCTGGCACCATACCTACGGCCTGCCGGTGCTGGTGACGAACTGCTCCAACAATTACGGGCCGTACCACTTCCCCGAGAAGCTGATCCCGCTGATGATCCTCAACGCGCTGGAGGGCAAGGCGCTGCCGGTCTATGGCGACGGCCTCAATGTGCGCGACTGGCTCTATGTCGAGGATCATGCCGAGGCGCTGCTCGCGGTGGCGCAGCGCGGCCGGCCGGGCGAGACCTATGCCATCGGCGGCAACAGCGAGATGAGCAATCTGGCGGTGGTGAAGCGCGTCTGCGCCATCCTCGACGAGATCAGGCCCGACCCGGCCGGAGCGCGCGAGCGGCTGATCAGCTTCGTCACCGACCGGCCGGGGCACGATGCGCGCTACGCGATCGACGCCGGCAAGATCGGGCGCGAGTTCGGCTGGAAGCCGCGCCATGATTTCGAGACGGGCCTGCGCGAAACCGTCGCCTGGTATCTGGCGAATCCGGGCTGGTGGGGCGATATCCGCTCCGGGGTCTATCGCGGCGAGCGGCTGGGCGCCGGTTGAAGGGAACGGACGGAATGATCCTGGTCGAGAACAGCGCGTTGCCGGATGTGAAGATCGTCACGCCGCGGCGCTTCGGCGACCATCGCGGCTTCTTCTGCGAGACCTGGAGCCGCAAGGCCTTCGCCGAGGCGGGGATCGAGCTCGATTTCGTGCAGGACAACCATTCGCTCTCGGCCGCGGCCGGCACGCTGCGGGGGCTGCATTTCCAGTCGCCGCCGGCGGCGCAGGACAAGCTGGTGCGCTGCACGCGCGGACGCATCCGCGACGTGGCGGTCGATATCCGGCGCTCGTCCGAAACCTTCGGGAAGCATGTCGCGGTCGAGCTTTCGGCCGAGAACGGCCGGCAGCTCCTGGTGCCTGTCGGCTTCGCCCATGGCTTCGTCACGCTCGAGCCCGATACGGAAGTGCAGTACAAGGTCACGGCGCCCTATGCGCCGGAGAACGACGAGGGGCTCGCCTTCGACGATCCGGCACTCGGCATCGACTGGGGACTGCCGGCCGAGGCGCTGACGCTCTCGGACAAGGACCGCAAGCATCCGCGGCTGTCCGAATTGCTGCCGTTCTTCGCATGAGCAGGGCGCCGCGATGAGGATCGTCGTCACCGGCTGGACCGGCCAGATCGTCCGCGCCATGCTGGAGCGCGTGCCGGCCGGCGTCGAGATCGTCGCGCTCCGCCGCCCGGAGCTCGACCTCGCCATCCCCCGGACGGTCGCGCCGACGCTGCGCGCGGCGCGACCCGACGTGATCGTCAACGCGGCCGCCTATACGGCGGTCGACCAGGCCGAGAGCGAGCCCGACCTCGCCATGCGCGTCAACGGCGAGGCGGCCGGCGAAGCGGCGCGCGCGGCAGCCGCTCTCGGCATCCCGGTCATCCAGATCTCGACCGACTACGTCTTCGACGGGGCGCTCGACCGGCCCTATCGCGAGGAGGACCCGGTCGGCCCGATCTCCGCCTATGGCCGCTCCAAGCTGGCGGGCGAGCGTGCCGTCGCGGCGGCGACGGAGAACCACGCCGTCCTGCGCACCGCCTGGGTCTACAGCCCCTTCGGGCGCAATTTCGTGCGCACCATGCTGGGGCTGGGCGAGACGCGCGAGGAGGTCGCGGTGGTGGCGGACCAGTTCGGCTCCCCGACGAGCGCGCTCGACATTGCCGAGGCGGTGTTCGGGGTCGCGCGCAACCTGCTGGCGCGCCCCGGCGATCCGTCGCTGCGCGGGGTCTTCCACATGTCGGGGCAGGGCGAGACGAGCTGGGCGGGGCTGGCGGAAGCGCTGTTCGCCGATGCCGCCGCGCTCGGCCGCAAGCCGGTCGCGGTGCGGCCGATCCCGACATCGGCCTATCCGACCCCGGCCCGGCGCCCGGCGAATTCGCGCCTCGACGGCGGCAGGCTCGCCGCCGCGCACGGCATCGCGCTGCCGCATTGGCGCGGCTCGGTGCGGGATTGCGTCGAGCGCCTGATCGCGGCGGAGCAGGGAGCATGAAGGGGATCATCCTGGCCGGAGGCGCCGGCACGCGGCTGCATCCGATGACGCTGGCGATCTCGAAGCAGCTTCTGCCGGTCTACGACAAGCCGATGATCTACTACCCGCTGAACACGCTGATGCAGGCGGGCATCCGCGAGATCCTGATCATCTCGACGCCGAACGACCTGCCGCATTTCCGGCGGCTGCTGGGGGACGGGGCGGCCTGGGGGCTGAGCCTGCGCTATGCCGAGCAGCCGCATCCGGGCGGGCTGGCGCAAGCCTATCTCATCGGCGCCGATTTCGTCGGCCGGGACCCCTCGGCGCTGATCCTGGGCGACAACCTGTTCTATGGCGACAGCCTGGCGGAGATGATGCGGGCGGCCTCGCGGCGCGGCAGGGGCGCGACCGTCTTCGCCTATCAGGTGCGCGACGCCGAGCGCTACGGCGTGGTCTCCTTCGACGGTGCCGGCAAGGCCGTCTCGATCGAGGAGAAGCCGAAGGCGCCCAAGTCCAACTGGGCGGTGACGGGGCTGTATTTCTACGACGGCCAGGCGGTCGAGATCGCGGCCGGGCTGAAGCCCTCGCCGCGCGGCGAGCTGGAGATCACCGACGTCAACCGGGCCTATCTCGAGCGCGGCGAGCTTTCGGTCGAGACGATGGGGCGCGGCTTCGCCTGGCTCGATACCGGCACGCCCGACAGCCTGCTCCAGGCCGGCGAGTTCGTGCGGACGCTGGAGAGCCGCCAGGATCTGCGCATCGCCTGCCCGGAGGAGACGGCCTGCCGGCAGGGCTGGATCAGCGCCGAGGCGCTCGAGCGTCTGGGAGCCGATCTCGCCAAGAGCGAGTACGGGCGCTATCTCGTCAGGATCGCCGCCGAGATCGCCAGCGGCAGCCAGCGCTGAGGCGCTGCGGACAGCGCGGGCGGGACCCGGCACACAAAAGGCGGAAGCCGCGAAGCTTCCGCCTTTTGTGAAAGGGTTCCGGCGCGGGCGGTCAGACGCGCGAACGCAGCCCGATGGCGTCCATGCTCGCCTGGTCGCGCGCGGCCTCGGCGGCGCGCTCCGAGGCGCGCTCGCGGTCGTCGAGGATCTCGACCTTCTTCATCTCCTCGAAGGCCTCCTGCAATTCGGCCTTGGCCTCGTCGAGCTGGCCCTGCAGATTGTCGGCCGACTGGCGCAGGTTGTCGCGCCGGCCGAGCGCGGCCTTGGCATAGGTCGGATAGGCGAAATGCGCGGGATCGGTGATCCCGGCGCGGGCTTCCTCTGACTGGATCTCGCGATCGAGATCGTTCGCCATCCGATGGAAATCGGCGACCATCATCTCGATCTGGCTCACCCGCCGACGTTTCTCGTCGACCTGGAAGCGCTTCAGCCGCAGAAGCGTCTCTCGCGACTTCATGTCGTTTTCAACTCCTGATCACGCATTGGCTGCGGCCGACCCCTCGGCACGCATCCGGAAAACTCCGCGAGACGGCGCCACAATGGCGCAAGGAGGTTGACCTTTCCTTACCGCAAAGGGCTGCTTTTTCTGCATGTTCAGATCGCGCCGGCGCTGCTGCCGCGGGCCGTCACGATGATCTAGTGAGATGGCGGCGGCCGACCGGCCGTTCCTTGCGGATGCCTCGCCTTGCTGTCCTCGTTCCGTTTTTCCGGCCACGGCCCGCTGCTCTGCGGGCTGATCGTGACACGGCTCGTCGGCTGGGGGACGACGTTCTATTCGCCTTCGGTGCTGGTCCAGGCGCTCGACCGGGAGCTCGGCCTCAACGCCGAGATCGTCTTCGGCGGCATCACCATCCTGCTCGTCACCGGGGCGCTGGTCGCGCCGGCGATCGGCCGGGTGCTCGACCGGGAGGGGACGCGCCGCTCGATGTGCGTGGGCGCGGTCGTCTGCGCGCTCGGCTTCGTCGTGCTGGCGATGGCGCAGGGGCCGGTCAGCTATCTGGCGAGCTGGTTCGTGATCGGCATCGGCCATGCCATGTCGCTCGCCAATGTCAGCAACGTCACGGTCGCGCAGCTCATGGGCGAGCGGACGCGCCGCGTCATCGGGCTGATGATGCTGGTCACCGGCCTCGCCTCCAGCCTGTTCTGGCCGCTGACGGCGGTGCTGATGGACGCCTATGGCTGGCGCGCGACGGTGTACATCTTCGCCGCCATGCAGATCTTCATCGCGCTGCCGATCTATGCGTCGGTGCCGCGCTTCCGGGGGCATCCGGCGCCGGCCGGAACGTCCGAGCCCCCGGCCTCGCCGCTCGAGACGGGGCGCGTTCCGCCGGAGCAGCGCCGCGTCGCGTTCTGGCTGACGGCCTTCGCCTTCTCGGCCAGCGGCCTGGTCTCCTGGGGGCTGCCGCTGCACCTGATCGCCCTGTTCCAGGAGGGCGGCCTGACGCAGGCGGAGGCGGTCTGGATCGCGACGCTGGGCGGGCCGGCCACCATCGCCGCGCGGGCGATCGACGCCACGCTCGGCGAGCGGCTGCCGGTCGAGCGCGTCGCGCTCTTCGGCCTGCTGCTCGGGCCGCTCTGCTGCCTGATGCTGGCCTTCCTGCCGATGGGGCTCATGGCGGCGGGGAGCTTCGTCGTGCTGCTCAACGCCGCGCTCGGCGTCATCTCGGTGGCGCGCGCGACGCTGCCGCTGTCGCTGTTCGGGCGGCGGGGCTTCGCCGTCATGCTCGGCCAGCTCACCGTGCCGCAGAACATCGCCTTCGCCGCGGCGCCGCTGCTGTTCGCGGTGCTGATCGAGCGCCTCGGCGCCGACAGGACGTTGATCGTCTCGGCGGTGATCCAGTTCTTCGGCTTCGCGGCGATGTTCGCGCTGGTGCGGATGCTGGGCCGGGAGCCGGCGATGCCGCCCTCCGTCGCGCATTGAGGACGGCGGCCTGCGCGCGCCGGCCTATCTCAGCTCGATCGTCGCAACGTCGCGCACGGCCCGCGCGCCGCGCTTGTCGCCGGGGGCGACGAGGCGCCAGCCTCCTTCGAGCGGCTTGCCGTCGATCGCCGTCACCAGCATCAGCGGCAGGTTGCCGAAATCGGGATGGATCTCGCCGATGGAGAAGGCGATGCGGTAGCCGTCGCCGGCGCTGACCAGGAGAGTCTTGCTAAGCTGGGCCTTGGGGTCGAGCCCGTCCAGCAGCTTGTTGGCGCGCAGCAGGTCCCAGACCAGCACGCCGTCATAGCGGGCGGTGGAGGGGCCTTTCGAGGTGGCGAAGGTGACCTCCCGCTCGCGGCCGGGCAGGCTCGCGACCGATTGCGGCGAGACGACGATGGCGGCCCGGTCCGGCGCGACCAGCGTCAGCTCCCCGGCGCCCGCGAAGGCGGTTCCGGCGAGGACGGCGATGAGGATCAGCAGGGAGCGCAGCATCGGAGCGGACCTTCGCGAAGGGGACGAGCCTGGCGCATCGGCCCGAGAAGCGGAACGCGATCCTCGGGAAAAGCCGATGCAAGATCAAGGCGCTGGAGTATCGGACCGAATAGGATGCCCCGCCCGTTACTCCGGCGCGGCATCGTCGGAAGGAGACAGTTCCCGGGCGATGCGCGGCCCGGCCGCGCCTCAGCCGCTCTCGCTCATGATCGCCGCCAGGCGGGCATAGCTTTCCGGCAGGGAGGTGGCGTCGTCCTTGGCCTGCTTGAGGAAGGCCTCCAGCGCCGGGTTGAGGCGGATCGCCTCGTCGACCTCGGCCGAGGCCCCCTGGCGATAGGCGCCGAGCCGGATCAGTTCCTCCATGTCGGCATAGGTCGCGAGCGTGGCGCGGGCCTTCTGGACGACGGGATAATAGGTGGGATCGCAGGAGCGCGGCATGGTGCGCGAGACCGATTTCAGGATGTTGATCGCCGGATAGCGGCCGCGCTCGGCGATGGCGCGCTCCATGACGATATGGCCGTCGAGGATGCCGCGCACGGCGTCGGCGACCGGCTCGTCATGGTCGCCGCCGTCGACCAGCACGGTGAACAGGCCGGTGATGGCCCCGTCCCCGGTGCCGGGGCCGGCACGCTCCAGAAGGCGCGGCAGTTCGGCGAAGACGGTCGGCGTATAGCCTTTCGTGGTCGGCGGCTCGCCGGCGGCCAGCCCGATCTCGCGCATCGCCATGGCGAAGCGGGTGACGGAATCCATCAGGCACATCACCTGCAGGCCGCGGTCGCGGAAATATTCGGCCAGCGTCAGCGTGGTCAGCGCCGCCTGCTTGCGCATCAGGGCGGGCTCGTCCGAGGTCGCGACGACGACGATCGAGCGGGCGAGGCCTTCCGGCCCGAGGTCTTCCTGGAGGAATTCCTGGACCTCGCGGCCGCGCTCGCCGACCAGGCCGATGATGTTGACGTCGGCGCGGGCGTAGCGGGCCAGCATCGAGAGCAGCACCGACTTGCCGACGCCGGAGCCGGCGAAGATGCCCATGCGCTGGCCGAGGCAGCAGGTCAGGAAGGCGTTGAGCGCGCGCACGCCGAGGTCGAGCGGCTTGCCGACGCGGCGGCGGGCATGGGCCGGCGGCGGATCGGCGCGGAACGGATAGAGCGTCTCGCCCTGCGGCAGCGGCGGGCCGCCATCGACCGGCCTCCCCAGCGCGTCGACGACGCGCCCGAGCCAGGCCGAGGTCGGGGACAGGCCGGGCTGGACGCGGTCGACATAGGCCGGGCAGCCGCGGCGCACGCCGTCGAGCCCGCCGAAGGGCATGACCAGCGCCTTCTCGCCGGAAAAGCCGACCACCTCGCAGGGCACGCGGGTGCCCGGCGCGATCTCGATGCCGACGCGCCCGCCCAGGCTCATCGCGCCGATCGGGCCGGCGATCTCGACGAGCAGCCCGCGCACGCCGATGACGCGGCCATAGATCGTCAGCGCGTCGAGGTCGTCGATGGCGGAGACCAGGGCGGAGAGACGTTCAGTGCCGTGTGAAGGGCTGTTCATAAGGCCTTCGTCAACCTTTCGTTTACCTGTGTGATTAACACTGTGGCTCGAGGTCGCGACGTGTCGCGGGGCCGTTTCGGCCCCGTTTCCCGGGGCGGCCTTCGCGAAACGGCGCTTTTCACGCGTGGGTGTTCGTCGATCCGTGTCAAATTCGACTCACCTGGACAAGGATCGTTCACTTTCTGCGAGGAAGCGCTTGCGCTCGGGAATCACGGTTTGTTAACCAATTCACCGTAGCGTGTCGCGTGGCGTTTCATTGGGCAAGTGCGTCGTCGTCCGGGGCCGGGCTGGCCCGGGCGAGTAGAACGATCAACCTGCCCTGCGGGCGAAATTGGGGACGTGGACATGCGGGTTCTGCTGATCGAGGACGATAGCGCGACCGCCCAAAGCATCGAACTCATGCTCAAATCCGAGAGCTTCAACGTCTATACGACGGATCTCGGCGAGGAGGGCGTCGATCTCGGCAAGCTCTACGACTACGACATCATCCTGCTCGACCTGAACCTGCCCGACATGTCGGGCTACGAGGTGCTGCGCTCGCTCCGCGTCGCCAAGGTCAAGACGCCGATCCTGATCCTCTCCGGCCTCGCCGGCATCGAGGACAAGGTGAAGGGCCTCGGCTTCGGCGCCGACGACTACCTCACCAAGCCGTTCCACAAGGACGAGCTGGTCGCCCGCATCCATGCGATCGTGCGCCGCTCGAAGGGCCATGCCCAGTCGGTCATCACCACCGGCGACCTGGTCGTCAATCTCGACACCAAGACGGTCGAGGTCGACGCTGCCCGTGTGCACCTGACGGGCAAGGAATACCAGATGCTGGAGCTGCTCTCGCTCCGCAAGGGCACGACCCTGACCAAGGAGATGTTCCTCAACCATCTCTATGGCGGCATGGACGAGCCCGAGCTCAAGATCATCGACGTCTTCATCTGCAAGCTGCGCAAGAAGCTGGCGAACGCGTCGGACGGCAAGAACTACATCGAGACCGTCTGGGGCCGCGGCTACGTGCTGCGCGAGCCCTCCGAGGCCGAGGAACGCATCCCGGCCTGACGCAATCGCGCCGCCCGCCGTCATGCGGCGGTCACGAAGCGGCACTATCACGGTTTTGACCTGATCGTCGGATGTACACGACAGGTCGACGGGACCCCGCCGCAAGGCGGGGTTTTTGTTTTGCCGCGGCCGCAACCCCGCCGGCATCGCCCGCCAGAGCCGGCAGCGGCGGGGCTATCGGCGGGTGATCGTGTCGGGCTTTGCCGGCGCGGGGAGCGCTCCCCCTGGCCAGGGCAGGCCCTGCGTCCGCGGCGGCAGGGCCGCATCGAGGCGCGACGGGAGGGCCGGGCGGAACAGCCCGCGCTGCTGCGGGTCGGGCCGCAGCCCCGTCGCCAGCCCGAGGACGGTCTCGGTGGCGCCCAGGACCAGCGCCCCGTCGGGGGCGAGGCGCGGCGCCAGCAGCTCGAGCGCCTTCTGCTTGGTCGGGGTATCGAAATAGATCAGCACGTTGCGGCAGAAGACGATGTCGAAGCGGCCGAAGCCGTCGCTGCGCTCGAGCAGGTTGTGCCGGCGGAAGGAGACCATGGCGCGCAGCTTCTCGGAGACCTGCCATTTGTCGCCGCGCTGGCTGAAATGCCTGAGCAGCATGCGGATCGGCAGCCCGCGCTGGATCTCGAACTGGCTGTAGAGGCCGGAGCGGGCCTTCTCCAGCACCTCGCGCGAGATGTCGGTGCCGAGGATCTCGACCCTCCAGCCGGCGAGGCTGTCCGCCATGCCGTCGACGAGCATGGCGAGCGAATAGGCCTCCTGGCCGCTCGAGACGGCGGCGCACCAGATGCGCAGCGTGCGGCTCGCGGCATTGGCCGCGAGCTTCTCGGGCAGCAGCACGTCGCGGACGAGGTCGAAGGGCGCGCTGTCCCGGAAGAACAGCGTCTCGTTGGTGGTCATCGCCTCGACGACGGCGGCCTCCAGCTCGGCATCGCGGCCGAGCCTGACCTGCCGCATCAGCAGGTCGATGCCGGCGATGCCGCGGCGGCGGCAGAGGATGCTCAGGCGGCTCTCGGCGAGATAGAGCTTGTCGGGCCCCAGCGACAGGCCGGAGCGCTGCCGCAGCAGGGCGCAGAGGAAGCTGAAGTCGGGCTCGGTCATGCCGGCGACCCTCCCCGGAGGAGGGCGCGGATCGCCCCGCCGATCTCGTCGAGCGGCGTCACGACGCTGGCATGGCGGGCGCGAACGACCGAGCCGGGCATGCCCCAGATCGTGCTGCTCTGCTCGTCCTGCGCGATCACGGCGGCGCCGGCCTGGCGCAATGCGGCCGCCCCTTCGGTCCCGTCGCTGCCCATGCCGGTGAGGACCAGGCCGAGGGCGGCGGCGCCGAGATGGCGCGCCGCGTCGTTGAACAGGACGTCGACCGCCGGGCGGCAGAAGTTCACCGGCGGTCCGTCGTCGACGCGGGCGACGAGATGGCCGAGCCGCCGGTCGATGCCGAGATGGCGCCCGCCCGGCGCGATGTAGACCACGCCGCGCGCCAGGCGCTCGCCGTCGCAGGGCTCGCGCGCCGGCGCGCCGACCTGGCTGGTCACCTGCTCGGCGAAGGAGGCGGTGAACAGCGGCGGCATGTGCTGGACGACGAGGGTGGTGATGTCGGCGAGCGCGTCGCCGATGTCGAACAGCACCCTGGCGACGGCGCGCGGGCCGCCCATCGAGGCGCCGATCAGCAGATAGCGCGGCGTCGCCCAGGCCAGGGCGCGCAGGCCGGCCTGTCCCTGAGCCGGATCGGGGCTGCGTTCGGGCGCAGGCCCCGGCTGGGCGATGTTGCCGAGCTTCAGCAGGAATTCGCTGCGGAAGTCGAGCGACAGCGTCATGCCGGCCCGGCTGGGCGGCTTCGACACCACATCCATCGCGCCCTTCGTCATGCATTCCAGGGCGAGGCGGGTGTTGTGCTCGTTCAGCGTCGCCGCGAGCAGCACGCCGGTCTGCGGGCTCTCGCGCAGGATCCGGGGCAGGGCGCTGGCGGCGTCCAGGCCCGGCATGTCGAGGTCGAGGATCAGCACGTCCGGCTTGAAGCGGGCGGCATGGGCGAGCGCGGTCTCGCCGTCGCCGGCGACGGCGACGACATAGGCGTTGCCGGCCTCGCCGAGCCAGCGCGCGAACAGCCCGCGCACCACCGCGGAATTGTCGGCGATGACGACCGTCCTGTGCCGGGCGGGCGCCGGCGCGGCTGGGCGCGGGACGCTCATGCCGTCGCGCTCCGCTGGCGCGAAGGCGTCTTCGCCGGGGCGGGGCCTGCCTGGGCGAGGGGGCGTCAGAGCAGGCCGACCTGATGGAACTTCGACGCCACGATCTCCTTGTCGAAGGGCTTCATGATGTATTCGTCGGCGCCGGCATGCATGGCCCGCGCGATATGGGCGATGTCGTTCTCCGTGGTGCAGAACACCACCTTCGGGCGCTTGCCGCCCGGCATCTGGCGCAGCGTGCGCAGGAACTCGTAGCCGTCCATGATCGGCATGTTCCAGTCGAGCAGCACGGCGTCGGGCATCTCGGCCTTGCAGGCCTCGATGGCGCGTGCGCCGTCCTCCGCCTCGGTGACGCGGAACTGCAGGCCTTCGAGGATGCGCCGCGCCACCTTCCGGATCACGGCCGAGTCGTCCACAACGAGGCAGTACTTCATGGTCGGTCTCCAGAAACGCGGCCGGCGCTCAGGCCGCGGCGCGAAGGTCAAGATCGAGGACGGCGTCGAGATCGAGGATGACGAGCAGCGAGCCGGGCAGGCGGTGGACGCCGGCGGCGAGCGCTGACCAGATCGGGTCGAGATTGGCGGGCGGCGGCTCGAAGGTCGAGCGGTCGAGGCGGACGACCTCGCCGACCGCGTCGACGATCAGCCCATAGGCCTCGCCGCGATGGTCGAGACCGATCGCGGTGAGCTCGGCCTTGCCGGCCCCGGCGGGGCGGGCGGCCGGGCAGCCGAGCCGGCTGCGCAGGCAGATCGCGGTGACGATCCGGCCGCGCAGGTTGAGCAGGCCGACGATCTCCTCGGGCGCGCCCGGGACGACCGTGATGCGGTCGGCGAGGAAGACGTCGCGGACGCGCTCGATCGGCAGCCCGAGCAACTGCTCGCCGATCCGGACGGTCACGTAATCCAGCGAATCCGCGTAGGACGCGGTCTGGCCCGGCTCGCTGCGCGGGGATGGGTTCATGCCGCCTGCCTCATCCCGTTGCGGCCGGCGCCGAGCTCGCCGAGCAAGGCGCGCCGGTCGAATTTGGCGATGACGGCGTCGGCGCCGGCCTCGGCCGCCTGTCCGAGCAGTTCCGGCGTCGCGCAGGTGGTCAGCCCCAGCAGCCGCAGGCGGCGCTCGCGCGGCTGCGCCCTCAGCGCCGCGAGCAGGCCCAGCGCCGCGCCGATGTCGCGGTCGAGATCGACGAGCACGAAGCCGATCTCCGCAGCGTCGGCGGCGCGCGCGGCGTCGGCGCATCCGGTCATGGCGACGAGATGGCGCCCGGAGGCGCGCAGCACCGGGCTCAGCATCTCGCGCAGGAATTCGGAAGGCTCGACCAGCAGGACATGCTCCGGCCCGGCGCCGGCCTGCGCCGCGCCGGACCAGCCGGGCTCGCCGAGCGGCAGGTAATGGGCGAGGTCGACGATTTCGGTGGCCCGGCCGCGGATCATCGCCGAGCCGATGACGCCGCGCTCGCCCGAGGTGGCGAGCTCCAGCTCGAACGGCTCCTCGACGATGTCGATGATCGCCTCGACCGCCAGCGCGGCCGTCTGCGTGCCGTTGGAGACGATCACCAGGGGCTGGAGGCCCTGCTCCCGCAGCCTGGTCTCGCCCAGAGGGGTCACCGGCACGAGGCGGTCGCGATAATGCAGCAGCGTCTGGCCGGCGCCGCGCTGGAAGGTGCCGGCATCGACCTCCTCCAGCCGGGTGACGAGCGAGAGCGGCAGGGCCTGGATGCGGCCGGCGCCGGCGCGGAAGACGAGCATCGTCGCGCGCTCGCCTCCGGCGGGGGAGGCCGGGGAGGGCGCGGCTTCCGCCGCGGGGGTCTCGGAGCCGTTCGCCCCGACCAGCCGGGCCACGCCGTTGGGATCGACGATCAGCACGACGGCGCCGTCGCCGAGGATGGTGTTGCCGGAGAAGAGCGGGATGTGCCGCAGCTTGCTCGACATCGGCTTCACCACGATCTCCTCGGTGTGGAAGACGCCGTCGACGAGAATGCCGAACTGGCGCTCGCCGATCTGCACGACGACGATGAAGCCGTCGCCGCCGCCGCTCGTCGGCTGCCCCATCAAGGCGCCGAGCGCGACGACCGGCAGCAGCCGCCCGCGCAGGCGCAGCACCGGGGCGCCGTTGATCTCCTCCAGCCGGGTCCCCTCCGCCGCCTTGATGCGCACCAGCTCGCGCACCGCGGTCTGGGGGATGGCGTAGCGCTCCGTCCCGGCGACGACGATCAGCGCCGAGATGATCGCCAGCGTCAGCGGGATCTTGATGGTGATCGTCGTGCCGAGCCCGGGGCGGCTGGCGATGTCGATGCCGCCGCCGACCGAATCGACATTGGCCTTGACCACGTCCATGCCGACGCCGCGGCCCGAGACGGCGGTGACGCTTTCGGCCGTCGAGAAGCCGGGCTCGAAGATGAAGCGGGCGATCTGGGCCTCGCTCATCTTCTCGATCTCGGCTTCGCCGGCGAGGCCGGCGGCGACCGCCTTGCGGGCGATGCGCGCGAGGTCGAGGCCGCGCCCGTCGTCGCCGACCGCGATGGTGACCGAGCCGCCTTCGTGCCGGGCGCCGACGCGGATCGTGCCGTGCTCCGGCTTGCCGGCGGCCCGGCGCTCCTCCGGCGTCTCGATGGCATGGTCGGCGCAGTTGCGCACCATGTGGATCAGCGGGTCCTTGATCAGCTCGAGGATCTGCCGGTCGAGCTCGGTGTCGGCGCCCTCGGTCACCAGCTCGATGCGCTTGCCCAATTCGCTGCTGAGGTCGCGCACGATGCGCGGCAGCTTGGCCCAGGCGGCGCCGATCGGCTGCATCCGGGTCTTCATCACCCCGTCCTGCAATTCGGCGGTGATCAGGGAGAGCCGCTGCAGCGGCGCCTTCAGCCCGGCATCCTCCTGCCGGCGCGAGACCTCCAGGAGCTGGTTGCGGGTCAGCACCAGCTCGGACACCATGGTCATCAGATGCTCGATGGTGTCGACCGCGACGCGCAGGGTCGGCGGGCCGCCGCTGCGCTGCGGGGCGTTGTCCTCGCCGGGCGACTGCCGGGGCTCGATGCGCCCGTCCGGCCCGCGCTCCGGCCCGGGCGCGCTCTGGAAGACGATGTCGTCGGCGCAGGCGGGGGCCGGCACCTTGCCATGGCGGGCGAGATAGGCCGCGACGGGATCGAGCGGGGCGGCCGGCTCCTCGGCGGGCCGGTCGAGCTCGCCCTTGGCATGGCTGGCGAGCGCCTGCAGTTCGGCGATCAGGCTCTCGTCGTTGCCCTCGGGCTCCTGGCCCTTCTCGGCGAGTTCCGCGAGGATGTCCTTGATCCGGTCGATGGTCTCGAGGATCGCGGTGACGGCGGTCGGCTTGACGGTGGCGCCGTCGCGGAACCGGCCGATCACCGATTCCGCCGCATGGGTCAGCGCCTCCAGGCGCGGCAGGCCGATGAAGCCGCAGGTGCCTTTGACGGTGTGGACGAGGCGGAAGATGTTGCGCAGGATGTCGCGGTCGTTCGGGTCCTGCTCGAAGCGGACGAGCTCCCGGTCGACGGTGTCGAGATTCTCGCCCGTCTCGGTCAGGAACTCTTGCAGCAGCTCGTCCATGCAGGAAGATCACTCAACGCGACGCACCGCAGGAACTAAAGCAGCAGAACGGTTTATGATCGGTTGAGGCCGATCCCGGCCGCGACCGGCCCGTTCACGCCGCCCTGGCGGCCTTGATCGTGACGGTCTCGCCCTCGATCGAGAGGGCGATGGCCATGCCGGCGGCGCGGGCGACCATGCCGGTATAGACCGGCTGCACGGCATGGGCGTCGATGGTGCCGCCCTCGGACCGGCCGGCGATCAGGTCCTCGACATGGGCCGGGATGCGCGCATGCGAGCCGGTGGCGGTGATCTCGAACGAGCCCTGCTCGCCCTCGACGGTGGCGCGCGAGACCAGCCTGCCGCCGCGCGGCACGGCCTGGGTCGCGATCAGCAGGAGGTTGAGCAGCAGCTTGACCTGGTTCTTCGGCAGCAGCGCGCGCGGCGCCTCCCAGTCGAGCGAGAGCTTCTCGTCGTTGAGGAAGCCGTTGGCGACGTTGCCGGCGTCGCCGAGGTCGATCATCGCGCCCGCGGAGCCGGCGGCGCCGAAGGCGAGGCGGGCGAATTGCAGCCGCGCCGAGGCGTTGCGCGCGCTCTTCTTGATCAGCTCGAGCGCGAATTCGCGCATCGAGGGGTCGTCCTCCTCCAGCACCTCCAGGGCATTGACAATCGCACCCACCGGGCTGATCACGTCATGGCAGACACGGCTGCAGAGAAGCGCGGCCAGGTCGAGCGGATCGAGCGAGATGGCGGTCATGGAGGCGAAATCCCGGGATGTGCGTTGCGCCGCAGGCGCGGCGCGGTCATTCCCCGGTATGGTGCCATCTTGGTTTTCATGTGGTTAATTCCCATTTTCCGGGCGACGTTGTGAAGGATGAGGCCGCCATGATCGGCCGTGACGATCCCCGCCTGCGCGACCGCGACGGGCTGGGACGCAAACTCGCGGAAGCCGCCGGCTCCGCGGCTGCCGTGCTCCTCTCCAAGCGGGCCGCCTACGAGGTCAAGCTCAAGGGCGACGGATCGCCGGTCTGCACGGCCGACCTCGCCGCCGACCGGGCCGCGAAGGACGCGCTGGCGCGCCTGCTTCCCGGCTTTCCCGTGATCAGCGAGGAGACCGTCGGCGACGCGCAGCCGGACGCCGTGTTCGTCCTGCTCGACCCGCTCGACGGCACCCGCGAGTTCCTCGCCGGAGGCGACAGCTACTGCGTCGCGATCGCCGTCGTGGTCGACGGCCGGCCCGTCGCAGGCGCGATCGCCGCCCCCGCGCTCGGCCGGCTCTGGTATGGCGGCGAGCACGCGTTCACGCAGGGTTTCGCGGCGGACGGGGCGCTGCTCGGCGCGCCCCGGCGGGTCGCGGTGCGCGCCGTGCCGGCGGAGGGACCCGTCGTCCTGGTCAGCCGCTTCCATGGCGACGGCCGCAGCGAAGGCATCACCGCCGCGCTCTGCAAGGGCAAGGGCGTGCCGATGTCGTCGGCGGTGAAGTTCGGGCTGATCGCCTGCGGCGAGGCGGATCTCCATGTCCGCTGCGGGCAGACCATGGAATGGGACACCGCGGCCGGCGACGCCATCCTCTCGGCCGCAGGCGGCGTCATCCTGACCCTCGACGGGGCCGTGCCGCGCTATGGCCGCGCGGACCGGCAGTTCCGCAATCCGCCCTTCGTCGCCGCCTCGAGCGAGGGGCTGGCCCGGCGCGCGATCGCCGGCTGCTGATCAGCGGGCCGCGACGCTGCGCCGGACGGCGCTCCAGCGCGCCTCGGCGGCGTCGCGCAGCGACGGTTCCCGCAGGAAGCGCGCGCGGTTCTCCTCCGAGCGGAACAGGTAGAGGCGCGTGCCGACGACCGCGAAGCGGCCCGGGTCGTTCTCCACCGCCACGCCTTCGGCGACGCCGGTCGGGTCGAAGCCGGCGAAGGCCGGAGCATAGACCGCGGGCGCCTCCCGGAAGGCGGCGCGGTTGGCCGCCGAGGCGAAGCGCCAGACGATGCCGTCATGGATCAGCTCGCAATCGGGCCGGCCGGCCACCGGGCCGCCGCCGAGCCGGTAGGAGACCGGGTCGAAGCCGTTCAGCGCCAGGCCGGTGCGCGGGTCGGGCTGCATCGCCTCCCCGAGCGCGGGAAGCTGCGGCAGGCCGGCGGGGAGGCCGGTATCGAGCAGGGGCGCCGCCGCCGGGGCATCGGGCGCGCCGGCGGGCGCAGTCCCGCCCGATAGCCCCATCGCGAGGCAGATGGCGGCGGGCCGGAGCCGGCTTTGCCATGTTGCAGCCTTCATCCCGCGCAAATCCTCGGCCTTTCTCCGATTCGGGCCGGTCGGCCCGGCTCCCGATCTTCACGGCTTGGATAGATTTGCAGCGTATCAAACTGGTTAGCGAATTGATTCGCATTGTGCCGGACATGGCGTCTGCGATGCCCGGCAGCGAGCGGCGGTCAGCCCAGGATCGGCCCGCCTTCCGGCTCGCGCCGCGCCTTCCGAAGCGGGTTGCCGAGCAACCGCGGGGCGCCGGGCGGCCGGACCACCACACCGCGTCGGCGTCCGGCCCTGCCGCCGCCCCTGTCCGGAGACCAGGTTCATGATCCAGACCCGCCGCAATCTCATCAAGGGCGGCCTTGCCCTGGCCGGCTCCGGCCTGGCAGGGGTGACGGTCCCGGCGGCCGCGCAGGGCTATGGCGGCCAGCGCTCCTTCTCGCAGAACGAGCTCGTCGGCTCGGGCCACAAATTCTTCGGCAACGTCTCGCGCGGCCTCGCTTTGGCGATCGAGGAAGCGGTGCGCCGCTGGGGCGAGCCCAATGGCTATATCCTGGGGCAGGAGGCCTCCGGCGCCTTCGTCGGCGGGCTGCGCTATGGCGAGGGCACGCTCTACACCCGCAATGCCGGCGACCGCCGCGTCTTCTGGCAGGGGCCCTCGATCGGCTTCGACTTCGGCGGCGAGGGCGCGCGCACGATGATGCTGGTCTACAACCTGCCGGTGGTCGAGGCGATGTACCAGCGCTTCGGCGGGGTCGACGGCTCGGCCTATTTCATCGGCGGCTTCGGCTTCACCGCGCTGACGGCGGAGGGCATCACCGTGGTGCCGATCCGCTCCGGCGTCGGCTGGCGGCTCGGCGTCAATCTCGGCTATCTGAAGTTCTCGCCGCAGGCGACCTGGAACCCGTTCTGAACGGCTGCGCTCCCGAAATCGGACAGGCGCGAAACGGCGCGTGAACCGAAGTTAAACCATGGCGCGGCAGGCTGGGCGAACTCTTCCGTCGAGACGAGGACCGCGTGCTCATCTATCTCGCCATCGCCTGGCTCGGCTGCGCCGCGATTTTCCTCGAACTGGCGGATCGCGCCCCGCTCATCGGCGAGTGAGACGCGCCGGGCAGCGGCGCGGTGCCGCCCGCCGGCCATGCGTTCCGCCGTCTTTCGTGAGCCTGCCCGGGCTGCCGCCTTCCGGCCTTTTTCAGCCGCGACTCTGCGGCCGGCGCCGTCTATAACCGGCGGCGCGTCCTCAAGGCCTTCAATCCGAGATCCTTCATGACCGTTTCAGTGAGTCCGCAGGCCGGAAAACGGCTCGAACCCGCCATGCTCGTCGACGTGGCTGCCCTGACGAAGGCGTATTTCGATCGGCCCGACCCGTCGCAGCGCGCGCAGCAGGTGGCCTTCGGCACCTCCGGCCATCGCGGCTCGGCCTTCGCCGGCTCCTTCAACGAGGCGCATATCCTCGCCATCGCCCAGGCGATCTGCCTCTATCGCCGCGAGCAGGGCATCGATGGGCCGCTCTTCCTCGGCATCGACACCCATGCGCTCTCGCGCAACGCCTTCGAGACGGTGCTGGAGGTCTTCGCCGCCAATGGCGTGACCACGATGATCGACGAGAAGCTCGGCTTCACCCCGACCCCGGTGATCTCGCACGCGATCCTGACCTATAATCGCGGGCGCCGGGCGGGGAAGGCGGACGGCGTGGTGATCTCGCCCTCGCACAACCCGCCGGCCGATGGCGGGCTGAAATACAACCCGCCCCATGGCGGCCCGGCCGATACCGACGCGACCGGCTGGATCGAGAAGAAGGCCAACGCCTTCCTGGCGGACAAGCTCGCCGGCATCGTCCGCACGCCCTACGAGAAGGCGCTGACGAGCGAACATGTCCGGCGCCACGACTATATCAGCGGCTATGTCGCCGATCTCGCGCAGGTGGTCGACATGGAGGCGATCGCCGGGGCCGGCGTCGCCATCGGCATCGACCCGCTCGGCGGGGCGGGGCTGGACTATTACCAGCCGATCATCGACCGTTACCGGCTGAAGGCGACGATCGTCAGCACGGCCCTGGATCCGGCCTTCGGCTTCATGACCGCCGACTGGGACGGCAAGATCCGGATGGACTGCTCCTCGCCCTACGCCATGGCGAGCCTGATCGGCATGCGCGACCGGTTCGACGTCGCCTTCGCCAACGACACCGACGCCGACCGGCACGGCATCGTCACCCGCAGCAGCGGGCTGATGAACCCGAACCATTATCTCGCCGCCGCCAGCGCCTATCTCTTCGCCAACCGTCCGGGCTGGCGGGCGGATGCGGCGATCGGCAAGACCGTGGTGTCGAGCGCGATCATCGACCGCGTCGCGGGCAAGCTCGGGCGCCGGCTGGTCGAGGTGCCGGTCGGCTTCAAATGGTTCGTCGACGGGCTGATCTCAGGCAGCTTCGGCTTCGCGGGCGAGGAGAGCGCCGGCGCCTCCTTCCTGCGCCGGGACGGCTCGGTCTGGACCACCGACAAGGACGGCATCATTCTCGGGCTGCTCGCGGCCGAGATCACCGCCCGGACCGGCAGCGACCCGGGCGTGCTCTACGACAGCCTGACCGCCGAGCTGGGCAAGCCCTGCTATGCGCGCGTCGATGCGCCGGCCACGGCCGCGCAGAAGGCGGTGCTGAAGAACCTCTCGCCGGCCCAGATCGCGACGAGGGAGCTGGCCGGCGAGCCGATCACCGCGATCCTCAGCGAGGCGCCCGGCAACGGCGCGCCGATCGGGGGCCTCAAGGTGACGAGCGCCGAGGGCTGGTTCGCGGCCCGGCCCTCCGGCACCGAGGAGGTCTACAAGATCTACGCCGAGAGCTTCCGCGACGAAGCCCATCTCGCCCGCATCCAGGACGAGGCGCGGCAGATCGTCGGGGCCGCCTTCGCGGCGGCCTGACCGGCATTGCCCGCTCGATAACGCGGCGGGCCCGCCCTCACCAGTCGATCGGGTCGGAGATGGCGGGGCGGCGTCCCGGCGTCGCCTCGCGCAGGAGCGAGCCGATCCTACGCTTGTACTCGGCCCAGGAGGCGAGGACGTGCCCGCATTTCGCGCAGGTGACGTCGCTGTTCTGCTCGATCCGGCCGGGCACCGAAACGCTGGCCGATCCGCAGATATGGCACTGAAAGCCGTCTCGCCCCACCGCCTGCTCCTGATGCTCCGGGCCGCGGCCGGCCCGTGCGCGCCATCAGTGGACAGGAGAGATGACTGGCGGCTGAACGCGCCGGTCAGTGCTTGTAGGGATCGTCCGCCGCGTCCTCGCCGGCGGCCTCGCGTTGGTCGAAGAAGGCGAGCCAGTCCTGGAGCGCCGGGGCCGGCGCCCCGGGCGCGGCGGCGAGCTGGCGCAGTGCCACCCGCAGCGCATGGCGGCCGAAGCGGCTCTGCGGCGCGGCGAAGCGGCGGGGATCCTCGCCGGAAGCGACCGCCGCTCTGACGGCATGCTTGACCGCCACGAGCGCGGGGTCGCCGAAGCGCGCCAGAAGCGCCTCGAAGCGCCGATGGTCGCCCAGATCGAAGGGGCGGGGGCGGCCGAGGGCGTCCCTGGCCGGATGGGCCGGCACGAGATGGGCGCAGGGCACGAAGCCTTCCGGAATCGGCTCGGTCGCGGCATGGGTGCGGCCCGTCCGCAGCAGTTGCGGCAGGACATGGGTATGCGGTCCCTCCGGGCTTCGGCCGTCGGCCGGGGGAATCGGCTGATAGACCTCGCAGCGGCCGATCCGGCCGAGGAAGACGCGATGCGGCCCGGCCGCGACGATGGCCGCCATCGCCGGGTTGCCGGGCTCGAACAGCGAGCGCCCGGCCTGGGCCCGCAGCAGCCGCAGCAGTTCGGGGTCCGCGCTGCGGATGCAGATATCGGCCTGGTGCGTGCCGAGGCCCATGTCGAAGAGGATGCCTGCGGCGTCCTCCCGGCGCAGCGCCTCGGCGTCGGGGCCGAGCTCGGTCAGGACCCCGCGCCGGTTCATCGCGCACTCCGCCTCCGGCAGGCAGAGCGCGATGCGGTGGCTCCAGCCCGTGCCGACGGCCGTCTCGGAGGCGAAGAGGCGCAGCCCCTCGAGCCGCCGGAAGCCGACGCCGCCGCGGGCCGTCGCCGCCGCCAGCAGCCCGGCCTCGTCGGTGATCGCGACCGGCTCGCCAGGGTCGCGCATATATTCGGCGATGGCGCCGAAGGTGCCGAGATTCCACTGGCTCGACGGGTCGTGGAGATGCGCGCGCAGGATGTCGCGGACCGTATCGTGATCGTTCATTCTGGTCTCAACCCGAGGAATATGCCCGCCAGGGCAGGAGAAGGGGCTCGCCGTCATGGCGGCCGCGGAAGGCGGTGACGCCGAAAACCGCCGCGAGGCGCTCGTCGTCGAGGACCTCCGCCGGGGCGCCCTCCGCGACCAGCCGGCCGCGGTCGATCAGCGCCAGCCTGTCGCAGAAGCGGGCGGCGAGCGTCAGGTCGTGCAGGACCACGACGACGCCGGCGCCGCGCCGCGCCGTCCGGCGCAGCAGCTCCATCACCTCGATCTGGTGCAGCGGGTCGAGCCCGGCGAGAGGTTCGTCGGCGAGGAGATAGGGCGCCTCGACCGCGAGCGCCCGGGCCAGCAGCACCCGCCGCCTCTCGCCGCCGGAGAGCGTGCCGAGCGGCCTGTCGCGGAAGGGCGCGGCGTCGCAGGCCTCCAGGGCATGGTCGATGGCGGCCTGATCGGCGCGGGACGGACCGGCGAAGGGACGCCGGTGCGGCAGGCGGCCGAGGCCGACCACCGCTTCGGCGGAGAGGGGCCAGGCGGTGTCGCCGCCCTGCGCCAGATAGGCGATGCGGCGGGCGAGCGCCTGCCTTCCGAGCGCGCGCGGGCTTTCGCCGTCATAGCGCAGGCTGCCGCTTGCCGGGGGCAGGAGCCCGGCGAGCAGGCGCAGCAGCGTGGTCTTGCCGGCGCCGTTGGGGCCGACGAGGCCGAGGAGCTCGCCCGGCCGCAGAGCGAGATCGACCTCCTGCAGGACGGGCTTGCCGCCGAGCGAGACGGCGAGGGCGCGGGCTTCGACGGTCATCGCGCCTCCCGCCGCATCCGGTCCACGAGGCTGAACAGGAAGGGCGCGCCGATCAGCGCCGTCACCACCCCGAGCTTGAGCTCCGGGCGGATCGGCGCCAGCCTGAGCGCCGTGTCGGCCAGCAGGACCAGGATCGCGCCGCCGAAGCCGCTGGCCAGCAGCAGCCGGCCGGGCCGGTTCGCCACCGCCGGCCGCAGCAGATGCGGCACGACGAGGCCGACGAAGCCGATCGCGCCGGCGACGGCGACCGCGCTGCCGACGGCGAGCGCGGTGCCGCCGATCAGCCGGACGCGCAGCCAGGTCAGGTCGACGCCGAGGCTGGCGGCGGTGTCCTCGCCCAGCGTCAGCGCGTCGAGCGCGGGGGCGGTCGAGAGCAGCAGGGCCCAGCCGACGAGCATCAGCGGCAGGGCGAGCAGCACATGGGCGAGGCTGCGATCGGCGAGCGAGCCCATCAGCCAGAAGACGATCTCCAGCGCGGCATAGGGATTGGGAGCGAGGTTCAGCGCCAGCGAGGTGGCGGCCCCGGCGAAGCTGTTGAGCGCGACGCCGGCGAGGATCAGCGTCGTGGTGCCGGCGCCGCGGCCGAGCAGGATGAAGAGCAGCAGCGTCGCCAGCACGGCGCCGGCGATGCCGCCGAGCGGCAGCGCCAGGGCCACGCTGGCGGAAAGCCCGCTGTAGAAGGCGAGGACCGCGCCGAAGGCGGCCGTGCTGGAGACGCCGATCACCCCCGGCTCGGCCAGCGGGTTGCGCAGCAGCCCCTGCAGCGCGGCGCCGGACAGGCCCAGGCTGAAGCCGACGAGCGCGCCGAGCATGGCGCGCGGCAGGCGCAATTCGCGCAGCACCAGCGCCGGCAGGCTCTCCCGGCCGGCCAGCAGGTCGCCGAAGGCCGCGCCGAGATCGAGCGGGGCGTAGCCCACGGCGACGGAAAGCGCGAAGACGGCGAGCAGGGCGAGGCCGAGCAGCGCCAGCAGCAGGGACGGCGGCAAGGGCGAGGGTCCGCGGCCGGCGCGTCTCATCGGGCCTCCCCGGCCGCGTCGGCAAGCAGCTCGATCGCGTCGAGCACGCTCGGGCCGGCGCAGCTCCAGAGCCGCGAGGGCAGGGCGACGAGCTTCAGCCGGGCGCCGAGCTTCCCGATCAGCGGGTGGTGCAGCACCTCGTTGGCGAGCGAGGGCGGGCCGCCGGGCATGTCGTTGAGGATCAGCATCTGCGCCTTGCTCAGCGCGACGGTTTCCAGGGCGATCTGGCCGTAGCTCTCGATGCCGAGATCGGCGGCGAGATTGTCAAGCCCCGCCGCGGTGAGGATCTCGTCGACCAGCGAGCCGCGCCCGACCGTGAATCCGCTGGGGCGCAGGACGATGGCGCGCGGGTGCCCGGCCGGGCGCCTTGCCGCGATGGCGGCGAGGCGCGCGTCGATCGCGGCGACGAGCCGGGCGCCGCGCGCCTCCTCGCCGAGCAGGGCCGCCATCTCCGTGATCTGGCCGCGCATCTCGGCGATGCTGCGCGGCACGCCGAATTCATGCACCGGCACGCCGGCGCGCCTCAGCAGGGCGACGGCCGGGCGGGTGGTGTAGGCGCCCGCGACGACGAGGTCGGGCCTGTCCGCCAGCACCTCCTCGACGAGGCCGTGATTGACCCCAACCGCGCCCGCCGCCTCGGCCATGTTGGCGTTGCGCGGATCGCGCGACAGCCAGGTGACGGACGCGATGCGATCGCGGTCGGCCAGGCGCAGGACCAGCTCGTCCGTGCACATGTTGAGCGAGACGATCCGCGCCGGCCTGCCCGCCGCCGCGCCGGCCGGCGCGGGCAGGGCCCAGGCCACGGCGCCCGCCAGCATGACGGCACGGGAGGCGCCGGCCGGCCGAAGCCGTGCGCGCAGGCGCCTCATCCGCCCAACGCCACCTTGATCCCGCCGAAGGCGCCGAAGCCGGGCACGAGAAAGCCGACCGGGTTCTCCCAGCGCTTGTCGAACAGGTTGTCGATGCGGCCGAAGACGGCGACCTTGTCGGTCGCCTTGTATTCGGCGGCGAGGTTGACCAGCGTCGCGCCCTTGGCCTTGAGGCGCGACACCGAGAAGTCGCGATTGCCGTCGATCCAGGGGCCGACATAGATCAGCGTCGCCGAGAGGGTGAGCTTCTCCATCGGGGTCCAGGTCGCGGTGGCGCTGGCCTTGTGGCGCGGCCGGCGCAGCAGCTCCTGCCGGGCGCTCTCGTCCTTGGCCAGGGTAAAGGTGTAGTCGGCGCGGATACGGAATTGCGGCGAGATCTCCAGCGCCGCGAAGGCTTCGACGCCATTCGTCCGGGCCCTGCCGACATTGGCGTAGGAATCGAAGGTCGCGTTGGTGACGATCAGGTTGCGGATGCTGTTCTGGAACCAGGTGGCGCCGAATTGCAGCTTCCGGTCGAAGAGGGGCTGCTCGAAGCCGACGTCCCAGCCGCGGCTTTCCTCCGGGCGCAGGTCCGGATTGCCGTGGAAGTTGTAGCCGGGGCGGTAGTCGACGAAGAGCTCGTTCAGCGTCGGCGCCTTGAAGCCGGTGCCGTAGCTCGCCTTCAGCTTGGTGTCCGTCCAGGGCAGGATGACGGCCGGCGCGACGCGCCAGGTCGTGTGGCCGCCATAGCTGTCGTCGTCGTCGCGGCGGATATTGGCCGCCAGGAAGAGGCGGTCCTGGATATTGCCCTGATATTCGAGGAAGGCGGCCCTGTTGCCGTTGGAGGCGGTGAAGTTCGTCGTCTCCAGCCGCTCGCGCTCGTATTGCAGGCCCATGATCAGGTTGTGGCCCTTGGCGATATCGAGGTCGCCGCGCCAGTCGACCTTGGTGCGCTCGCCGAGATATTCGGTCGGCAGGCCGAGCAGGCCGAAGGCGTTGGGCGAGCGGTTGAAGCGGTCCTGGTTGGTGTAGGAGACGCCGAGGCGGCTGACGAAGCGTCCGGCGAACGGGTCCCAGACCACCTCGCCGCGGGTCATGGCCTGCGCGTAGTTCTGGCTCGAGCGATAGGGGGTCGGCACGCTCGGGTATCCGGCATCGTAGGGGTTGAGGAACTTGCCGTCGGTATAGCGGCCGGTCCAGTTGACCCGCAGCGTGTCGGTGAGGGCGAAGCCCAGCCGGGCCGAGTAGGTGTAGGAATCATAGGCGTTCGGCCGCACCTTCCGCCCGGGCGGGATCAGTTGCGACGGTACGGAATCCGTCGAATCCGAGCGGAAATGGCTGAGGTTGAAGGCGTAGTCGAAGCGGTCCGTGCCGCCGCTGAAGCCGGCCGACTGGTTGAAGGTTCCGTGCGAGCCGGCCTCGACCCGGGCGGTCACCTTCGGCGGGCCTTCGCCGCGCCGGGTGGTGATGGAGATGACGCCGCCGAGGGCGTTGGCGCCGTAGAGGCCGCTCTGCGGGCCGCGCAGCACCTCGATGCGCTCGATGTCGTCGGTCTGCATCGAGCCGAAATCGAAGGAGCGGTTGGGCGTGGAGGGATCGTTGGCCTCGATGCCGTCGATCAGCACCTTGACGTGGTTGGAGTTGGTGCCGCGCATGAAGACGGAGGTCTGCCCGCCCGGGCCGCCGATCTGGACGAGGTTGAGGCCGGGTACGGTCGCCAGCGCCTGCGGCAGCGTCCGGCGCTGCTGCTGCTCGATCTCCTCGGCGGTGACGACGGTGACCGAGCTCGCCACCTCGCGCACCGGCGTCGGCTTGCCGGTGGGGCTGACGACGATTTCGTCGAGCGCGACCGAATCCTGCGCGGCGGGTGCGGCCGCGCGATCCTGGCCAAGGGCGGCGCCGGCGGAGCAGGCCAGGCCGAGCAGCGAGACGGAGAGCAGGAGGCGGCCGCGTCCTGCGGCCTGGCTTAAGGAAAACACGCGGGGAAACCTCGGGCGTTGACGTCTGTGGCACGTCACCGCGAACGCGATCTCCCCTTCGCCGCCAGATGGCGGCAAACGGTCGAATCAGCGATCGGCACACCCCGTCCGAACGTGCTCGCGTGTGACCACGGCAGACGGCAGGTCTCCTGGCTCGCGGGTCGGTGCCTTCCGCCGCCTTCCCGGGGCCGAGTCCCCAGTGGCGTCTGGCGAAAGGCTCGCCGCTTACAGTTGCGGGGGCAGCCGCGGCATGGGGCGGCAAGCCGCCCGCACCGCGTTCCCTTTTGATCCCCTGAGGGAACCGTCCCGTTCACGACTAGGGCGAAAGCATGGCAAGGTCAATTGGAGCCGCTCGATTTCCAAAGCCGGCGCGAGAGGCGCTTTTCGGCCGCCGGATCGGTGTGAAACGAAGCATCACATGGCAATGAGGCGGGATTAACCGGGAATAGGCGGGATCAGGCGGAAAGCGGCGGCGCTGCAAGGAGTTAGGCGGCAGGCGGCGCGGCGTTTAGTGCCATTTGATCCTTCGCGGTTTTGGCGGCCCGAATTCCAGAAATTCAGGAAGCCAGAAATCGGGCCTGCCGCTAACCCCTTGAAATGTCGTCGGCGCGGTCGGCGGAACTCGGAACAAATGCGCCAGTGTGCCGCTCTCGCTTCCGAGTTCGGTAAAACGACGATTTTTCAATGCGATATGAGCGAAGAGCGGGCATCATGCCCGTTTCCGAACTCGGAAGCGAAATCATCCTCCTCGCGGACCTTTCCGGAAGCGCTCGGCTGCACGGCGCGCAAGATCTTCCTCGTCGACGGCGATCAGGGCGAAGCTCGCGACGATGTAGGCCAGGCGCAGCCGTTCCCGATCGATGTCGGTCTCCGGCACGGAATCTCTAACCATCATCCAGGCCCTGTCGAGAGCGCCTTGCGCCCGCGCGACGTCGGCTGGATCGCTGAATGACGAGAAGGGAATTGTGATGGCCTCCCTGAAAAGGCTGGCTGTATCCGCCGGCAACCCGCCGGTCACCCTGTCGTTCCGGGATGTTTTGGCGCGACGCTCGAGCTCCCTGGCATCCGGCAGGTCGACTTTGAGATAGTACGACTCGACGGGGCGGTCGATGCGCCGGCCGCCGAAATCCATGGCGAAGGCATCGGCCACCTCCGGCCTGCAGAAACACCAGCACATGCCGTGCAGCCCGAGCGGGGTGGTCTCGGAATCGAACCAGGCCGCCCAGCGGTACATGATGCCGTATGCTATGGGCCCCGGGGTGCGGTCGAGCGCCACCTGATAGGGATGCGACCGGTTGCGGTGCTTGGGCGTGATCTCGCCCTTGCGCCTGGTCATTGCGGCCACCACCGCAGCAGCAGCCCCCCGGCAAGCCCGGCCGCGACGACGATCGCGAGGTAGAACAGCCCCTCGCGCCGCGCCTCGCGGGTGCGCATCTCATACTCCTGGTTGTCCCCGCTCTTCACTGCGACCTCCGCTCCTGACTCCCTTTGTCATAGAACGCCCTTGAGAACAGAACAAGAACGCGTTTCCCTAGGGTCGCCCTGGCGACACAGGGGCTGGGGCTGAAGAAAGGAGCGCGTCAATGCGTAATGCCAAGCGGGAAACCGTCGCACACCTCACCTATTTCGTCGTCCAGCCGTTCAAGGCCGTGAAGGGGTCCAGGGGCAAGATCTCGGCCGAGGAACCGATCCCGGCGCGGGATCATGACCACGCCATGCGCATGTTCGAGCGCTTCAAGCCGATCCGCGCCGGCGTCGTCGCCTTCCGCCGCACCGGCGATCCGGCGACCGGCGATTGGGAGGATGCGGTCATCATCGCCCGTCATGGCCTCCTGTCGGCCGAGGTCGACGGCATGACCGATGCCAGCGAGGCCGAGTTCGAGAGCTGGGAGCTCGGCGCGCATGATTTGAAGGTCGCTTAAAGCGCCAATGCATCAATATGCATGAAATTGCATAGGCCGGGCCCCGCGCGAGCGGGGCCCGATTCATTTTGCCATCCGCAACCCGCGCCGGCACTCCTTGTCGGCCCCGCGATAGGCCTTGAGCGAAACGCCCGCGGCCACCTCGCCGCGTGCCGAGCCCTTCAGCTTGTCCTCGACGAAGTTCGAGAGCTCCTGAGCCGTATTGGCGCAATAGACCCGCGCCACGGTCCAGCGATCGTCCTGAGGCCAGGCGTCGATATCGTTCATCTGCCTGCGGATCTCGATCGACTGACGCTTCAGCTCGCTGACGTCGCCCAACTTCAGCGCCTTGTTGATCAGCGTCTCGCGCTGCCGCAGCGAACGATGCCAGGCTTCGGCGCCAGCAATCGCACCCGGGCTCGAGGCGACCGCGACAGCCTGCCGGAATCCACGGGCATCACAGAGCCGCCTGCTCCAGTGTCCATCATCCTTGAGCTCTTCAGGAGTACAGCGCTCCGCGGCCGCAACGGCACCCGCTCCGGTCAACGTAAGCGCAACGGCGATCGCGATGGTTCTCATATCTTACCCCCTGCCCAAACGACCCGGCCGGCGATCTTCAGAGATCTGGCTTCCGGCTCGGACAGCACTTCGGTCTCATACCGCGGGTTGTCGCTGATCAGTGTCACTCGCCCTTCCATTCCGCGCCCAATCCGCTTGATCCGCACGTCGTTGTTGTGGACCACGACGAAGATCGCATCGAGCCGGGGCCTTTGCCAGCGGATGTCCGAAAGGCAGATCGCGTCTTCCTTGATCGTCTCCGTCATGCTGTCCCCGCGAGAATCGTGGAAACGGGCAAACTCCACCGGGAGGTTGAGCTGCTCCAACCATCTGCGAGGAAACGGCAGATGATCCTTCGCGATAGGGTTTGAGTTCTCGATTCCCGGCCCAGCGCTGGCGATGACATCCAGCAGCGGGATGTAGACGACGTCTTCGTCATCAACCAACGGCTCTGCCGGCACTCCGACCTGGCTTGAGAAATCTTGACCCAAAAACGGGGAGCCTTCGCCTGACGCAAGCCAGTCGAGCGACCGATTGGCGGCCTTAGCCAGAATCGCGGCCTGCCGAAAAGGGATCCGCGCCTTTCCATTGATCCATTTGGATATCTGCTGCGTCGAGTTTCCGGTCAAAAGAGCGGCATTTGCCCGCGACCCAGACGCATCGACGATCTCCTTAAAGCGCTCAAGAAGCGCCTCGTCCCTCTCTTCGGCGTCATCATCGTCCGATTGTTTCGACATGGCGCTTGCCTATATCCAAAAAGATCGCTACGGTATCGTTCGTTACTCTATTGGTTAACAGAAGGCGGCCGCGGCCGCCAATCGGATAGCTGCGCATGCACGAAGCTGACATCTTGGCCGCCGTTCGGAAGACCCAGTTCCGCTTTTTGCCGCGGATCGCGGAGCGGTACGGCGTTTCGGATACCCAGCTGCGCGCGGCTCTGCGCCGCCCGCAGCTCGCGGCCGAGCGAGCAATCTCCAAGGCGACGGGCATCCCACTGCATGTTCTTTGGCCGACGCGCTGGTCGCCTTCGGGTGAGCGCCTCGTCCGTCGTGGTCTGAAGAGGGCCGCCTGATGTCGCTGCTCGCAACCCTTACGGCGGGTTCACCCGTCTTCCTCGCCGCTGTCGCCGCGATCGATGCCACCGGACGCCTGCGCCCGGTCGACGAAGCTCATGCCCAGCTCATCGCCACGTCGATGAACGAAAGCGGCCTGATCCAGCCCGTCGTTGTCAGGATAGATGCTTCCGGCAACGGGTTGAAGCTCGTCGTGGGCGGTCACCGGCTCCGCGGCGCGAACATTCTGAGCTGGGAGGAAATCCCTGCCATCTTGATCGAGTGCTCGGACGACGAAGCGCGCCAGATCGAGATCGACGAGAACTTGGCCCGCAAAGAGCTCACCGCGCTTGAGCGCGCCGAGTTCCTCGCGGAGCGCAAGCGCGTCTACGAGACCCTTCATCCCGAGGCTGCTCACGGCAAGGCGAAGAAGCCGAAGACCGAAAAAGGAAAAGTGGCCAACTTGGCCACTTTTGCCCGGTTCTCGAAGGACGCGGCCAATTCAACCGGCCTGAGCGAGCGCACGATCCGTCGCGCCTGCGAGCTTGCCGGCAGGCTCTCTCCCGATGCCATCGCCGCCATCCGCGGCACCAAGGTCGCGGACAACCAGGCGCAGCTGCAGGCACTAGCAGAGCTGGAGCCCGAGCAGCAGAAGATCGTCGCCGGGCTGATCGCCGCGAAGGCTGCCGGCAACGTCGCCAAGGCCCGCATCGTCGCCGGCTTCGTGCCCGAGGGCGGCGCGGTGCGGGAGGCTGATCGCCCGCTCGCCCGGATCGAGCCGATGCTGATGCGGATGTCAGTCGCGGACCTGACCACCCTGATCGCGATGGCGCAGGCGCAGATCGCGGCGAAGACCCCGCCGGCCAAACCCGCCGGGGCGAAGAAGGGCGGTGCGGCATGAAGCGCTCGCTGCCGCCCGCCATCCTCAAGCTGCGGCTCGACGTCGTGTTGAGCTGCATCGTGTCGCAGGAGGCTGCGCAAGCAGCCGTTCTTGCATGGGCGAGTGTCGAAGGACACGCAGATAAGGATGATTTCGAGCGCCTACTGATTGAGGCGATCCTTCAGGTGCTGCCGGAAGACCAGCGCCTACTCACGGTCGTTACGTTGGCGCATGCGTTCGTCGATCGCCTCGCGGAGGCGCGCGATGGCCTCCTCTGAACCCGCCTTCAGCATAGGGTCGCGGTCCTTCCCCCATTCCTCGACTGCCAGCAGCAGAATGTCTCGCGGGACCGGATCGAACTTCGCAAAGAGCTCGACGGTTACCGTGGCCAGGACGTGCGGCCACATGGCCGAACCGCTCCGGGCCATAGCCCGCTCACGGCGCGCGGTGAATTCCGTTGCGATTTCCTCTGGCGTTTTCTTCATCCCAGCTTCCTCCGGTGGCTTTGGTCGCGCTTACCACCATGGAGGAAAGGTGCCGGCCTGGACAGGTTTCCCCCTCCCGGGTCCGGGCCGGCACCACGCTTTCGGAGGCAGCCGGTGAAACTCTGGCTGACCTCCTCCGAAATCGCCGACCTCGCTCTGCCTGGCCTGCCGGCCACCGATCGCGGGGTACGCATGCTCGCCGAGCGCGAGGATTGGGCCCGCTTCTCGGCGCTGTGCCGGCAGCGCGCCGGTCGCGGCGGTGGGCTGGAGTATCACGTCAACCTGCTGCCGGTTGCGGCACGCGTCGCCTATTTCGGCGCCGAGGCGCCGGCGCCCACCGCCGGTGAGGCCATCCAGGCGGCGACGGAACCGGCCGCCGGCACCACCAGGGCCGCGACTTTGCAACTGGATGCACGGCTGGCCGTGCTCGGCGCCCTCAAGGCCTTCATCCGCTGCTCCGAGATGAAGCAGACGCTGGCGATCAGCTATTTCGTCGACCTCTACAACCTCGGCCGGATCGACATGCCCGCCTGGGCGCAGGAGGCACTCCCGCGCCTCTCGACCCGCACGGTGCTGCGCTGGCTCTCCGCCTCGCGCGAGGGCGAAACCGAGCGCCTCGCGGTCGACAGGGGCGCCGGCCGCCGCGGCCAGGGCGTGCTCGATGCCGCCTTCGACGGCGAGATCAAGCATTTCGCCCTCGGCGTTCATTCCTTCAACGAGCTCTATTCGGCCCGGCAGATCCACGAGACGATCCAGCAGGAATTCGGCGCACGCCTCGCGGCCGAGGGCCTGCAGCTGCCGGGGCTGCGTGCCTTTGAACTGCGCTTCAAAGCCTGGAAGCAGGAATACGCCGCCGGCCTGCTTAAGATGATGGATCCGGACGGCTTCCGCTCGAAGATGCGGACCTCCGGCTCCTACGCCCATATGGCGCCGCATCTCAATGCGCTTTGGCAGATCGACGCCTCGCCGGTCGATGCGCTCTGCGTCGACGGCCGCCATTCGATCTATGTCTGCATCGACATCTGGTCGCGCCGCCTCATCCTCTTCGTCTCGAAGACGCCGCGCTCGGAAGCCGTGCAGCTGCTGATGCGCAAGGCCATCCTGGCCTGGGGCGTGCCGGATGCGGTGAAAACGGATAACGGCAGCGATTTCGTTGCCCGCGCCACGGTCCGCCTCTTCGCCAAGCTGCAGATCGAGACGATCCGCTCCGTCGCCTTCTCGCCCTGGCAGAAGGGCGTCGTCGAGCGCTCGATCCGCACCTTCCAGAGCGATTGCGCGACCATGCTGCCCGGTTTCGTCGGCCACAGCGTCGCGCATCGCAAGAAGATCGAGAGCCGCAAGGCCTTCTCCCAGCGCCTCGGCCAGACCGAGAACGAAGCCTTCAACGTCACCATGACGGGCGAGGAGCTGCAGCAGCTGGTCGATCGCTGGGCCGAGCTGATCTATGCGCAGCGCGAGCATGGCGGCATCGGCCGGATGACGCCCTTCGGCCGCGCCGCCTCCTCGCGCCAGCCGATCCGTACCGTCGATGCCGACGCGCTGGCGATGCTGCTGATGCAGGCGCCCGATGCCGAGGGCATCCGCACCGTCACCAAGCACGGCGTCCGTGTCGGCGGCTTCCACTACCTCGCCCCCGGCCTGCTGCCCGGCGAACGCGTCTTCGTCCGGCTCGATCCGGCCGACAAGGGCACCGTCTGGCTCTTCGACGAGGCCGGCGATCAGCTGCTCGGTCGCGGCACCAATGCGGAGCTCGCCGGCGTCGACCCGGTCGCCCTGCAGGCGGAGACGCGCGCCGCGCAGAAGCGCCTCATCGATGAGCAGACGGCCGAGATCCGCAAGCAGACGAAGCGGCGCGTCACCGAGCGCACCGTGCTTGAGAACCGGCTGGCCGCCGCCGCGGCCAGCGGCAACCTCGTCGCCTTCCCGCCGCGCTCGGAGATCCACTCCACGCCCGCGCTCGAGGCCGGCATCGAGGTCGCCGCCATGCGCCGCGGCGAGGCACCCGAGCCGTCGCCGCTCTCGGAGGCCGCCGCGGCGATGCACCGCGAGATCCAGGCGGAGGCCGCGGCGCCGCAGCCGGCCATGCCGGCGAATGTCGAGGTGCTTCACCCGGTCGAGACGCCCGGCCTGCGCTTCAAGCGCGCGCTCGCCCTCGAGGAGGCGCTGGAGCGCGGCGAGCCACTCGAAACCGCCGATGCGCTCTGGCTCGGGAGCTACCGGGCCAGCGCCGAATATCTCGGCCGCAAGGCCATGTTCGAGGACTTCGGGGAGGCGGCGTTGCGTTGACGCCACCCAAAAAGAAGCCCCGGCGAACCGGGGCTCAACAGTCGAAATCAAGGTGAGAATGATGATGAACAGCCCCGAAATCAAGCCGAAGGGCGGCATTGCCCCGCTCAAGAACGTGGCGGCGCTGATGACGCTGGCGCAGCGCTTGATCCACCGGCCGAGCCACCTGCCGGGCATCGGCGTCTTCCACGGGTTTTCCGGCTACGGCAAGACCCAGGCGGCGACCTGGGTGCAGAACAAGACCGGCGCCATCCGTCTCGAGATCGGCGACTGGTGGACGCCGACCACCTTCGCCATCGCGCTGATGAAGGAGATCGGCGTGCCGGAGCCGAAGGGCCCGCGCTGGCGCCTGATCGAGGACGCGATCGGCCATCTCGCCCAGCCCGGCCACCCGCCGCTGATCATCGACGAGGCCGACCAGGTCATGTCGAAGGGCTTCGTCGAGACCATTCGCCAGATCCACGAGGCGACCAAGGTGCCGATCCTGCTGGTCGGCGAGGAGCGCCTGCCCTCGAAGCTCAAGGTCTCGGAGCGCACCCATAACCGCGTGCTCGACTGGGTGGCGGCGCAGCCCTGCGACGCCGAGGACGCCCGCCTGCTTGCCGATACCTGGGTGCCGGCCGGCTACACGATCTCGGACGCCGCGCTGGAGCGCGTGCGCCGTGACAGCCAGAGCAAGCACCGCCTGATCTCGGTCAACCTCGAGCGGATGACCGAATGGTGCCGCGTGCGCGGCCTGAAGGAGCTCGACGCCTATGACGAGGCCCTCGCCAACGGCGAGCCGGCGGCGCGACCGCTGGCCAAGCCGGTGCGGAGGGTCGCCTGATGCCGAAGCTGCGCATCGACGACCGACCGCATGGCCCGGCGCATTACTGGAAGGTCATGCGTCAGCTCGGCTTCTTCACCGCGGCCGACGTGCATGGCCGCAGCAACGGCGCCAGTCGCGGCTCGGTCATCCGCTATGTCCGGGCCTGCGCCGAAGCCGGCTACTGCGAGAGCATCGGCGAGCGCCGCTCGCAGAAGGGCCGGCCGATGCCGCTCTACAAGATGGTGGAGACGCGCCGTCTGACCGCGCCGACCTTCCATGTCGAGAGCGATCGCGGCCGGCGCCAGCAGCAGCTCTGGAACGCGGCCAAGGCCTTGAAGAGCTTCACCGCCAAGGAACTGGCGATCACGGCCTCGACCGATAGCGTCGCGGTCTCGCTGGCGATGTCCTGCCAGTATTGCACGCGGCTCGCCAGCGCCGGCTATCTCTGGATCGAGCAGGAGCGCCAGCCCCGGCGCTACCGCATCAACCCGGCGCGGATCAGCGGCCCGCTGGCGCCGTCCTTCCACCGCAACAGCAGCGTCGGCATCGACCGCAATTTGCGGCAGCCGGTTAACCTTAACGAATCGGAGCGCTCGTGATGTCGCGCGCCCGTCTCGATCAGATCGCGAAGGCCAGGGCCGCCTGGGGCGAGGCGATCCCGCCCGAGGTCCTGGCCCTGGCCACGGCCTGCCGCGCCGAGTCCTCGCGCGCCGTCGCCAAGCGGCTCGGCTACTCCGACGCGGTCATCAGCCATGTGCTGGCGAACCGCTACCCCGGCGACCTGCCGAAGATCTTCGCCAAGGTCCGCGGGATCTGGCTCGGCGAGACCGTGAAATGCCCGGTGCTCGACGAGATCAGCCGCGACCGCTGCCTGAAGGAACAGGAGCGGCCCTTCTCCGCGACCAATTCCACGCGGGCCCTGCTTTTCCACGCCTGCAAGACCTGCCGCCACCGCCAGCAGAAGGACCCTGCCTGATGCTTCAATCGCTGTTCAAGCTCACCTGCCTCGGCATAGCCATGCTCGGCCCCTTCAGCGCCGGCGCCCTGTTCAACTTCGTCGTCGAGCCCGAAATCTACGCGATCTTCCTGGTGGGCGGGCTGCTGCTCGGCTTCGCCGGGCTGTGCGGTTTCGCCTCGGTCGAGCGCGACGAGGAGCGGGCCCATCGCGCCGCTCGCTTCGGCCGGGAGGGCTGACCATGCAGGCCTCCTCCCTCCCGCTCGACCTGCGCATGCTCGCCGCCCATCTGCGCCGCTGCGCCGCCGCCGACCTCGGCATGGCGCCGCAGGAATGCGCCCGCGTCGCCGTGCTCGTCCATCAGGCGGCACACGAGGCCGACGCGATCGTCGCCCAGGCGGCCAATGTGCCGGAGCTCGAGGACGAGCTCCTGGCCGTCGCCCATGATCCCGGCCGGGCCGAGCCGCCCGTTCAATCCGGCTATCAAGCGGCCTTGAAGGCCCAGCAGCTTCAGCTCCAGCGCGCGCTGGATGCGGCGGGGCCGGTGCCTGTCTCGCGTCCCGGTCTCGCCGCCCTCGCCATGCCGGTTGGCGACACCAACGTCGTCACCTTCCCGGTCGCGCCCCATCACGGCGGAGACGCGGCATGATCCGGCCCTTCCACACCCTGCCGGACATCATGGAGCTCGGTCTGCTGGTCGCGAAGATCCAGAACGGCTCCGGCGCCGATCGCGAGGTCAATGCCGCGGTGATGGCGCTGTTCTTCACCCGGGAGAGCCGCCACATCGGCGCGCGCTGGGACGATACCGACGAGCCGGTGAAAAGCGATGTCTGGGTCAATCCGCTCACCGACGAATGGGTGAGTACCGGCCCGCGCGAGTTCACCCGATCGCTCGACGACATCCTGCGCACCATGCGCGAGTTCCTGCCCGGAGCATCCTGGATGATCGACGCCAACCAGGGCGTCTCGCCGGGCGCGATGCTTCGTTCCGGCGACGATATCCGGATTCGCAGGGCCCCGACGCCCGAGCGGGCGCTCCTCACCGCCTTCCTGGTCGTTTGCGACCAGCTGCAGAGGGCCGCGTCATGAGGCATCTCGTCACCGTCAACGCGATCATCGACGCGGTGGCCGCCGCCACCGGCCTGACGCGCACCGATCTGGTTGCCGATCGACGAACCGCCGAGATCGCCGAAGCCCGCAACACGGTGTTCTGGCTCGCCCGCGAGCTCACCGACCTGTCCTATCAGACGATCGGCGACGCGGTCGGCCATCGCGATCACGGCTCGGTCATCGCCGGCTGGAACCGTGTCGCCGAGCGCCGGCGAACCGATCTCGACTTCAGGGTCTCCACCGACGCCCTCTTCGGCGTCCTGCGGGCTCTCGAAGGCAACAAGCTGCTCGCCGCCTCGACTGTCGCCGATCCGCTCGGCACGGCCCGCCGCATCATCGCCAGCCCGGCCCGCGAGGCCGTGCGCGTCCCCGTCATCGAGATCGTCGCCATGGCCCGGCTCATCGTCGAGTTGCTCGGCACGACCGACCCCGAACTGTCCCTTACCACGGAGAATTCCGATGCAGCCTGAAACCGCCGTGCAGCGCACGATCGCTGGCAAGGCCCTCTTGACCGCCCTCGCCAAGCTCGAAGGCGCACCGCAGCCTGTTCTGCCCTGGGACAAACTCGATCAGGAGGAACGCGAGCGTTGGTGCGCCGCTGGCGAGGACCTGCTGACCGAGATCGGCCTGACCGCGCTCGCCGAGGACGTTATGGGCGAGCAGAAGGCCATGAAGGCCGGTATCGTCGAGGTCGGCGCCGAGAAGTTCATGCGCGATGCCAAGGGCAACCTGATCGCCCTCGGCCTGATCAAGCCCCAGCGCCTGCTCGAGGACGAGATGGTGCGCAAGGTGATGCACTTCGCCCGCGAGCTCTCGGACCAGGTCCGGCGCTTCAAGGGCCACACCTTCGCGGATCTCGCTGCCTTCCAGTCGCTGCTCGAGCAGCAGTATGGCGCCAAGGCCGGCGGCGCGAAGGGCAACGTCACCTTCACCACCTTCGACGACACGATGAAGGTCGAGATGAAGATCGCCGACCAGATCGCCTTCGGCCCCGAGCTGCAGGCGGCGAAGAAGCTGGTCGACGAGTGCCTGAAGGAGTGGGGCGCCGACAGCCACGAGGCCCTGCGTGCCCTGGTGACCAACGTCTTCAGCGTCGAGAAGGAAGGCCAGATCAACCGCGGCGAGCTGTTCTCACTGCTCGCCATGGAGATCGCCGACGAGCGCTGGCAGCGCGCCATGGAGGCGATCCGCGACTCCATCCGCGTCATCGGCACCAAGGCCTATCTGCGCTTCCGCATCCGCGACGAGGACGGCGCCTGGTCGACGGTGACGATCGACCTCGCGGCCGCGTGAGGGAGGCCGAGATGTCCGCTGACCGCGACAACGAGGTCTGTGCCCCTCTCATCAACGCGCTGTCCTTCCAGATGACCGCCTCGCTTTTCGAGGAGATCCAGAAGTTCTCGGCCGAGCATGGCGAGACGGTTGCTGTCTCGATCGCGCTCGACGCTGTGCTGATGTCGGCGGCCTCGCTCCTGAAGACGGCCGTCTCCAATCGCATGGTCCGCACGACCATGCCGTATCAGGCGGTGCTGCATTCGCGCCTCGACGAGCTGCTGGCGATGGAGTTCCGCGTCCACTCCATGCGCCCGGACGGCTCCTTCGAGCCCACCGGCCAACCGATCAATTGAGGAGGAAGCCGTGAGCAACCTCATCCTCGTCAAGATCGTCGGCGAGCCCTGGCTCTCCCGCGCCCGCGAATACCGCGAGCAGATGATCGCCTTCACGACGGCCTGGTCCGACTATGCGCGCTCGCTCGGCGCCACGGGCCTCACGAACGCATTTCCCGGGCATCGGATGCGCGGCCTGTTCTTCGAGAAGGCCCCGCCGCCGGCGGGCTGGAAGAAGCCCGACCGGAAGGGCTTCGCCACGCCGAAGAAGGGCTCGCCGGCGGCGGAGGAATTCGCCCGCCTGCCGGTGAAGCCGAGGAACAAGCACGTCTTCGGCGACGCCATCGTTTGCGATCTCACCTGGGAGGCGCCTAACGGAGCCTGGGGCGGCGGCGCCATCGGCTTCATGATCGAGGGCGTCTCGATCGGCTGGGTCGGCGATGTGCTGATCGCGCGGATCCCGCATGCCGGCCGCGCCGCGGCCGAGCACCTGGCGCGCCATCCCGACCATATCATCCGCCATGGCGCGGCGGATTGGACCATCCCCGACGGCCTCGTGGAGATCAGCCAGGCCGAGCTTGACCTGCTCGATGCCCAGTATCGGCTGGCGCGGGAGAGGGCTGCGTCATGAGCATCCTCTTCTCCAAGGCCAAGGCCGGCCAATGCCGCTGGATTGTCTGCGACGCGGTCGCTCCGGCGCCGACGCGCAGGTCGGGTGTCATGCCCGATCTCTTCGGCGGCCGCCGCGTCTGCGGCCGGGCCGTCTCCGGCGCGACCAGCTACTGCCTCGGCCATCGCCTCGTCGTCTACGCCCCGGTCGAGAAGACGCCGGCGCCCGCGCTCGACTTCACCGTCGTGCGCCGCGCGCCCGAGCCCGAAACCCAGCCCGAACTGACGGAGATCTTCGGATGAGCGAGATCCGCGCGATCAGCGCCATTCCCCTGCCGGCCGACATCGCCCCGGGCGAGATCGGCCCGCGCCCGACGATCGTGCGGATGAACCCGGCCGATCTTTCGGTCGATGCCAAGTACCAGCGCGAGCTCTCGCGCAAGTCGATCACGCTGATCCACAAGCTCGTCAGCGGCTGGGATTGGCGCCGCTTCAAGCCGCCGGTGGTCGCCCGCGTCGGCGAGAGCTGGCATGTCATCGACGGCCAGCACACCGCGATCGCCGCCGTCACTCACGGCAGCATCGGCGAGATCGACGTGATGGTCGTGGACGCCGAGGAAGGCATCGACCGCGCCAAGGCCTTCATCGGCCACAACCGCGATCGCGTCGCCATCACCAACACCCAGATCTTCTTCGCCGCCGCGGCCGCCGGCGACGAAGACGCCCTGACCGCGATGCAGGTCTGCGAGCGCGCTGGCGCCACCATCCTGCGCAACCCGACGCCCGGCCGGCCCTTCCGCCCGGGCGAGATCATCGCCGTCTCGGCGCTCGTCAGGCTGATCAAGCGCCGCTCGGCGATGAAGGCCCGCATTGTCGTCGAAACCCTCGTGAAGGCCCGTGCAGCCCCGATTTCCGCGGACCTGATACAGGCCGTCGACCTCGTCCTGCATGACGAGCAGTACGAGGGTGACCTGCTGGCCGAGGATGTCGTCTCGACGCTGCTGAAGCTCGGCCCGGCGCTGGAGCCGAAGGCCTACGAGCTCGCGCTGGCCAAGAAGCTGCGCCGCTGGCGCGCCATCGCGATCGTCATCTTCCAGAACACGAGGAAGCGCCGTGGATCAGTTCGCGCGGCTTGAGGCGCTCGAAGCCGAGAACGGCCGGCTGCGCGATCGCGTCGCCGAGCTGGAGGACGCGCTCGGCTTCACCATCGACATGCCGGTCTATCTCGGGCTGAGCCAGACGGAAGCGAGGCTCTTCGGAGCGCTGATGAGGCGGCCGGTCTGGTCCAGGGAACAGCTCATGGTGGCGCTCTACAGCCACCGCCCGGACGAGCCGCCCGAGATCAAGATCGTCGACGTCTTCATCTGCAAGATCCGGCGGAAGCTGAAGCCGCTCGGCATCGAGATCGAGAACCTCTGGGGCCAGGGCTATCGGCTGGCGCCGGCGATGCGCGATCGCGCTCTCGCGATCATCCAGCAGAGGGCCGGGCAATGACCGCGCCGAAGATCTCGCTCGCCCAGCAGCTCGAGGCCGTTGAATTCGCGCTCCGCCGCCAGCAGAGCCTGTGCAACGGCGCGAAGAACATCCGCGAGCTCCGCCCGGCCGCCCAGGCTCAATACGACGCCGATCGCCTCGAGGCGGCCGTGCGGACGCTGCGCTGGCTGCAATCGCACGAGCCCGAGATCCGCGCCTTCCTGAAGCTGCCGGCCGAAGCGCGCGAGGCGGTGCTGAAGCACGGCGAGACCATGGCGCAGATGTGCCTCGAACTCGCGAAGACGGAGGCGATCGCCAAGGCCGGGGGGCCTGTCCGCTGATGGTCGCCTATTCCTTCAACCGCCGCTTCGCTGAAGCGATCGCGATCTGCCATCCCTTCACGGGCATCGTGAAGCGCCAGACCATTCGCGCCCCGCGCAAGCGCCATGCCCGGCCCGGTGAAACGCTCCAGCTCTATCAGGGCATGCGCACGAAGCACTGCCGGAAGATCATTCCGGATCCGGTTTGCGTGGACATCCGGCCGGTCGAACTCTTCATAGAACAGAGCTATGTCCGCTTTCTCGACACCGGCCTTGCCTTCGGCATGACCGCCTTGCTCGATGATTTCGCCCGCCAGGACGGCTTCCTTGACTGGGCGGATCTCCAGGCGTTCTGGCGCGCAGCGCATCCCGCTCCGGTCGGATTGCCGCCTGCGTTTTCGGGCATGCTCATTCGCTGGGAGCCGGCTCGATGACCCAGCGCGCCTTCGCCTTCTCGCCGGCCGTGGCCGCGCAGCGCACCGAGCCGCCCGACTCGCTCGACTTCTTCCCGACGCCGCCCTGGGCGACGCGCGCCTTCGTGCAGCATGTCGCGCTGCCGATCCTCGGCGCGCGGATCTGCGACACGGTGCTGGAGCCGGCCTGCGGCGAGGGACACATGGCGGAGCCTTTGGCCGAGACCTTCTACAGCGTCGCCGCCAGCGACATCCACCCTTACGGCTATGGCGGCGTCGCCGACTTCCTGCTGGACGCGCCGGCCGGCTTCGATCCGGCCGATTGGATCATCACGAACCCGCCCTTCAACGCGGCCGTGGCCTTCGCCTGGACGGCGCTCGGCATGGCGCGCCGCGGCGTCGCCCTGCTCGTCAGGACACAATGGCTGCACACCGATGAGCGCTACCAGCTCTTCAGCCGCCGCGCGCCCTCGCTGATCGCCTATTCGGTGGAGCGGATCCCGATGCACCGCGGCCGCTGGGAGCCGGAGGGCTCGTCGGCCACGGACTATTGCTGGGTCTGCTGGTCGCGCGATCTCGCTCCGCGCGCGCCGGTCTGGATCCCGCCCGGCCAGCGCAAGGCCCTGACTCGCCCCGGTGACGCCGCCCGCTTCGCCCGGCCGGCCGCGGCGCCGCTCCTCGAGCCGGGGGAATGACCATGGCAAAGCTTCCTCAGAGCTGGCGCGACCTGACCTCTGCCGAGCTCGAGCAACTGCTCGATCTGCGCGAGCCGTTGTTCTCCGTCGCCGATCTCATCTTCGCGCAGTGGATGGCCGCCTGCCGCAGAACCGATATTGCCCGGAAGGCGGAGATCGAGGCCGAGGACGCCTATTTCGACGCCTGGGAGCTCTCGATCAAAAACCGCACCGGCAAAACCCTGCTGGCGAGCGAGGCGGCGGAGAGGCGTCGCGATCGCTATCGGGTGCGGGCGCGCCGCGCCGAGCGTGAGCAGGAACGGCTCTATGCCGCCTATCGCGCTGCCGCAGAGGACGCCTGACCATGGCCCGCTTCCTCGCGCCCCGTCCCGCTCCCTCCGACGCCGCCGCCATCTCGGCGCTGCTGGCGAAGGAGGATCTGCGCCGGGTCGACGAGGAGCGCGAGCGGCTGATGGCGGTGATCGCCCGCGTCGCGCCGCGTCGTTCCACCATCGTTGAAGGCGAGTTGAAGCGGCTGACGAAGCGCCGCATCGCGCTCCTCGCCGCCATCGCGAGATCAAGCCGATGAGCACCCATCCCGCCATGCTGCGCAAGATCCAGCTCGCCCGCCGCGAGCTCCGGCTCCAGGAGGCGGAGTATCGCGGCCTGCTCGCCCGCGTCGCCGGCACGGACAGTGCCCGCGACCTGTCGGACCGGCAGGCCGGCGCCGTCATCGCCGAATTCAAGCGCCTCGGCTGGCAGCCGCGCGAATCGACCAGGCCGCCGGCCGAGCGCGCCGACATCCGCAAGATCTACGCGCTCTGGGGCGCGCTCCATTCAGGCCCGCTCGATCGCGACGCCCTGCGCGCCTGGACGAAGGCCCGCTTCAAAGTCTCGGCGCCGGAATTCCTGAAGCCGCCGGCCGCGCGCCAGGCGATCGAGCAGCTGAAAGCCTGGCAGCAGCGCCTCACCGACGAACGGGCCCAGCGATGATCCGCGTCACCGACCACGCCTTCGTCCGCTTCCTCGAGCGCTCCGGCGCCGCCGATGTCGATGAGCTGCGCGCCATGATCGGCCGGTCGCTGGAGCGCGGCCGGCGCCAGGCCGAGCGCGCCGGCATCACCGACTATGCCATCGTCGCCGATGGCCTGCGCTATGTCGTGCGCGGCAATGAGCTCGTCACCGTGCTCCAGGATTCGATGCGGAGGCGCCGGTGACGCGCCCCGGCTGGCCCGATCTCCCTCCGCTGCTCGCCGAGATCGCCGAGGTCGCCGGCCTCGACGCGGCGCTGGCGATCGCCGAGGCGAAGGGCGGCCAGCAGGTCTTCATCGTCGCGCATCTGCGGCCGGACAACTGGCTTGTCCGTGCGGTCGGGCTCGACAAGGCCAGGGTCGTCAGCGATCATTTCTGCTCGGGGCGGCTTCGCCAGAAGTTGACGATCCCGCTCGGGCCTGCTGGAAGTTACCAGGCGCTGCGCCGGCGCACAGCGCGGGCGCTGGAAGAGGCGGCTTCCCGCGGCGCTTCGGCCAACCAGATGGCCGCGGCCGCCGGCGTGACCACGCGGACCGTGCACCGCTTCCGGTCCCGGCAGCGCCAGCACAACAGCCGCGATCAGCTCAAGCTCCTGTAGCCACCCCTGACGCCCGTCAGGGGCGTCTCTGACATCCTTCGGGGGCACTCTGCACCAGAATTCCGGGCACGCGCCCGGCGCGGAGCAGCCCTTGAAACTCGTCTGGAACTGGAAGCGCGTGCTGAAGCACGCCTGGTCGATCCGCCTCATCGTCCTCGCGGGCGTGTTGTCGGGCGCCGAGATCGCGCTGCCGCTCGTGCGCGAGGTGATCGACGTGCCGGCCGGCGTCTTCGCGGGCCTCTCCTTCGCCGCCACCGCCGGCGCCTTCATCGCGCGCCTGGTCGCGCAGGAATCGGTCTCGGGGGCGTCCGGTGGCGAGTAGGCGCGCCAAGATCGCCATCGCCGGCGCCGCGACCGCAATCACGCTGGCGACGACGGCGCTGATCCAGCCCTGGGAGGGGCTGGTCCTCTCGTCGCATTGGGATCGCTACGCCAAGATCTGGGATATCTGCATCGGCGAGACGCGGATCGACGGCAAGCCCGTCCGGCCCGGCATGCGGTTCACGGCTGCGGAATGCAAGGCGATGCTGAACAAGCGCGTCATGCAGGACTACTACCTGCCGCTGACGCGCTGCATCGCCGGCTTCGACGACAAGCCCAAGAGCTGGCGGGCGGTGGCGATCTCGACGGCCTACAACCTCGGCGTCGGCACGATCTGCAGGTCGACGGCGGCGAACCTCGCCCGCCAGGGCCGATACCGCGAGAGCTGCGAGGCCTTCACTCGTTTCAACCGAGCCGGTGGACAGGTCGTCGAGGGGCTGAGGCGTCGCCGTGAATATGGCGACGCGCAGCGCATCGGCGAGCTCGAGCTGTGCCTGGAGGGCCTGTGATGAGCCTCCTGCTCAAGCTCATCCCCGAGCCTTACGCCACGCTCCTGCTGGCCGCCGCCGTCGCGGTCGCATGGCTCTACGGCGATCTCACCGGCAGCGCGCGGCAGGCGCAGAAGGCTGAGATCGCGCGCCAGAAGAGCGAGATCGCCACGCTCAGCCAGACCGTCGAGACGATGGAGCGGCAACGGCAGGCCGCGATCGAGATCCAGACGAAGATGGCGCAGCGCCTGTCGGAGGTCCGCGTCGAAAGCCAGAAGCGAGAGAAGCAAACCAATGACCTCGTGGAACAGCTTCGTGCGAAGCCTGCTGCCGGTGCTTGCCTGCTCGATGATGCTCGCCGGCTGCGGCTCCAGGCCATCCGCATTGGACCCGCGGGCGCCCATTCCGGAGCTCGATAGCAAGGTGAGGGAGTCCTGCACGGATCCGGGCGTCGATCGGAACGCCGAGGTCGCGATCGCCGAGCATCGGCTGGCGCTGGCCGATTGCGAGGACAAGCGCGCGCTGGCGGTGGAGGACGGTTACCTGGTCCGCCAGCACTTCGGATTGGGGCGGCCCTCGGCCGTGGATGGAGTGGAGCGGTGAACGACGTGCTGACCTTCCTGCAGGCCTATGGCGGTGTGCTTTCGCTGCTCGGCTCGCTCGCCGTGCTCCTCCTCTCGACCAAGTTCGTCACGCGCGAGGCCCATGCAGCCGCCCTCGGCGAGCGTGACGGCCGCATCAAGGCCCTGGCGGACAAGTTCGACGTGCTCGACGACCGGGTCTTCCGCGTTGAATCCGAGATCAAGCATCTGCCGGACAAGGATACGGCGCATCGCATGGAGATGGCGATCAGCCGCCTCGAGGGCCGCCTCGAGACGATGGACGAGCGCCTGAAGCCGGTCGCCTCGATGGCGAGCCGGATGCAGGACTTCATGATCGAGCAGGGAGCGCGCGCAGCATGAGCTTCGACCGTCTCATGCGCGAGGAGGCGCGCCTGATCATCCTGCGCTCGCTCGAGGAGCAGGCGGACGGCCGGCTGAATTCCGAACTGCTGCGGCTCGGGCTCGAAACCTTCGGCATCAGCAAGAGCCGCGACTGGGTCCATGACGAGCTCAACTGGCTGCGCGACATGAGCGCCGTCACCCTGGTCGAGGCCGGTACGGTCCGCGTCGCCCAGATCACGGCGAAGGGCTCCGACCATGTCGCGCGCCGTCTCGTCATCGAGGGCGTGAAGCGTCCGTCGCGCCCGGGAGCCTGACATGGCGGCGAAGCGCGGGCGTCTCTCTTCCATCGACCTCCTGCCGATCGAGGCTGAGGAGGATGTCGCCTGGGCCTTCGGCGAGCTGCGCGCCCGCAAACAGACGCAGGACGATATCCGCGAGGCGCTGAACCTGCGCCTGAAGCTGAAGGGCATCGCGCCGATCTCGGCCTCGGCCTTCAATCGTGCTGCGGTGCGCACCGCCCGCATGGCGCATCGCCTCGGCGAGGTCCGCGAGATGGCCGCGGCGCTGGCGACGAAGTTCGAGGACGGCGGCGACGAGGATCTGACGCTGATGGTCTCGGAGACGCTGAAGACGCTTGTCTTCGAGATGCTCGAGAACGCCGGCAACCTCAAGGCCAGCCCGCTCACGGCCGAGATGATGGCGAATTTCGCCACCGCGATCAGCGCGGCCGAGCGGGCCAAGAAGATCAGCGCCGACACCCGCAAGATGATCGAGCGCGATTTTGCCAGGAAGGCCGACGCCGCGATCGAGAAGGTCGGCACCTTCAAGGGCCTGTCGCCGGAGGCGAAGGAAGCCTTCAAGCGCGAGCTCTTCGGGGTGCGCGATGGCTGACAGCGACATCCTGAAGGCTGCGGGCCAGGCGCTGCGCCAGGGCGTCACGGCCGCGATTGGCGATGTCGATTCCCGACCGAGTCGCGGCGAGTGGATCGAGATCCGGACCGAGCAGGGCCGCGCGACGCCGGCAGACTGGCGCGAGACGCCGGCACTGCTCGGCTATCAGCGCAAGATATCGCTCGCCTGCGAGCTGCACGACGTCGTCTTCGTCGAGAAATCCCGCCGCACCGGCGCCACCTGGGGCGCCGCGGCCGATGCGGTGCTGCGCTCGGCCTCGCCGCGGAACAACGGCGGCATGGACACGCTCTACATGGGCACGTCCCACGACATGGCGAAGGAGTTCATCGACGCTGCGGCCATGTGGGCCCGGCTGTTCGAGAAGGTCTGCGGCGAGATCTCGGAGACGCTCTTCGACGACGGCTCCGAGAAGGGTGTCCAGGCGCTCAAAATCGACTTCGCCTCGGGCTTCTCCATCGTGGCCCTGTCGTCGAAGCCACGCAGCCTGCGCGGCCGCCAGGGCTTCGCCATCCTCGACGAGGCCGCCTTCGTCGACAATCTCGCCGAGCTGCTGAAGGCGGCGCTGGCGTTCCTTATGTGGGGCGGCAAGGTGCTGGTGATCTCGACGCATAACGGCGTCGACAACCCCTTCAACCAGGCGATCACCGATATCCGCGCCGGCCGGAAGAAATACGGCCTCGTCCGCTTCGACCTGGACGATGCACTGAAGGACGGCCTGTTCGAGCGCATGTGCCTGGTCAACGCCCACAAGCACGGCGAATGGTCGGCGGAGAAGGAGGCCGACTGGCGCGAGAAGCTGCTTGGCGAATATGGCGATGGCGCCGACGAGGAGCTCTACTGCATTCCAAGCCAGGGCTCCGGCGCCTGGCTGCCCGGCCCGTTAATCGAGGCACGGATGCACGACGCGCCGGTTCTGCGTCTGTCCTTCCCCGAGAGCTTCAACCTCGAGTCCGAGCATAGGAGGCGCGCCGAGGTCGATCGCTGGATCGAGGAGGAGCTCCTGCCCGTGATGCGAGCGACGCTCGACGAGAACCTGATGAGCGGCTTCGGCATGGATGTCGGTCGCCAGCGCGATCTCTCGGTGCTGTGTCCCATGCAGATCACGCGGCTGATGCGCCGCGTCGTGCCCTTCGTCGTCGAGCTCTTCCGCGTGCCCTTCCAGCAGCAGGAGCAGATCCGCGACGCCGTAGTCCGCAATCTGCCGCGCTTCATCGGCGGCCGTACCGACGCCACCGGCATCGGCGCATCCCTGGCCGAATCCGGTCTGCAGAAATTCGGGCCGCAGATGGTGGAGGTGAAGCTCTCGACCGAGTGGTACCGGGTCGAGATGCCGCCGGTGAAGGCGGCCTTCGAGGATGACATGATCGCCATCCCGCGCGACGCCGAGGTCGGTGCGGACCTACGCGCCTTCAAGATGGTGAAGGGCATCGCCTGCCTGCCGCATGTCCGAACGGCTGCAGGTGCCGGCGGCATGCGTCATGGCGATGCCGGCATGGCGATCGTGCTGGCCTATGCGGCAACCAGGCAGCCCATGGACGCCTACGGCTACCAGTCGGCGCGGAAGGGCTTCGAGGAGATCACACGTCGGGATCCCAGGCACTGGTCACGGCCCGACCAGGCGCACGACGTCATGATGCCGGGTCGGCGCGACGGTCTCTGGTGAGGTGACACATGGCTGACGCTTTCCGCTGGCTCGACGCCTATGGCGTGCCGATGCGCATCAACCGGGCGGCGCTCTCGAGGGAACGCGCCGTGCCGGAGCTCACCGGCATCCGTCACCAGTTCGACGAGGCGGTCGCGCCCGGTCTCAACCCGGCGCGCCTGGCACGGACGCTCCGCGACGCTGCGATGGGCGAGGACTACGACTTCCTGACGCTGGCCGAGGAGATCGAGGAGCGCGAGCCGCATTATCGCTACGTGCTCGAAACCCGGAAGAACGCGGTCACGTCTCTCAATGCCCAGGTCGATCCGGCCTCGGAAGATCAGCGCGACGTCGAGATCGCCGATTTCCTGCGCAACAACGTGGTGGAAACGCCGGCCTTCCAGACCTTGCCCGACATGCTGATGGATGGCCTCAACAAGGGCTATGCCCATGTCGAGACCATCTGGGAAACCGGATCGGCATGGATCCCGCGCCGCTACATCTGGCGGGATCAGCGCCTATTCCAGTTCGACCGCGAGACTCGCAGCCAGTTCCGCCTGCGCATCCAGGGCGAGCCGGATGGCGTGCCGCTCGATCCGTTGAAGTTCATCACCCATGTCCCGCTGCTGAAGATGGGCCTGCCGGCGCGCAACGGCCTGGCGCGGGTCGGCGCCTGGTCCTTCATGCTGAAGAGCTTCAGCATGCGCGATTGGGCCCAGTTCCTCGAGATCTACGGCATGCCGCTGCGGCTGGGTAAATACTCGCCCGGCTCCTCGGCCGACGATCGCGCCGTGTTGCTCTCGGCCGTTCGCAATCTCGGCCGGGATGCCGCTGCCATCATCCCGATCGGCATGGAGATCGACCTCATTGAGACCAAGGGCTTCAGCGACAAGCCCTTCGAGAGCAATGTCCGCTTCATCGACGAACAGGTCTCGAAGCTGGTCATCGGCAAACCCGGCGACGGCACGGCCTCGAGCAAGGCCGGCGAGGAAGTGCTCGACAAGGTCCGCGCCGATATCCGCAAGTCCGATGCGCGCGACCTGCAGCTGACGCTCATGGAGCAGCTGATCCGCCCGGTGGTGGATCTGAACTTCGGGCCGCAGAAGGCTTATCCGAAGGTTCACTTCCCCATCCCGGAGCGGAAGGATCTGCAGGTCTGGGCCAATGCGCTCGCCCAGCTCGTCGATCGCGGCCTCGAGGTCGAGCAGAGCCAGATCTACGACGTCGTCGGCCTGAAGGAGCCGGCGGCGGGCGCAAAGCTGCTTCGGACGCCTTCGGCAGCTGAGGCGGGTGCCGGCAAGCCGCCCGGAGCTGGCAGGCCTCCGCCGCAGACTCCGGTCGAGAAGGCCTCTGCCTATCGGCTGGACCCCCGCATCTGCCTGTCATGCGGCCCGGCCCGGCTTGCCGCCGACGATCCCGAGGCTGATCCCGACGAGGTCGAAGAGCTCGTCGCCGAAGCGCTCGATGGCTGGCAACCGGATCTCTCGCCGATCGTCGCGGCGATCCGGGCCGCGGCCGACGAGGCGAGCTCCTACGAGGAATTTCAGGCAGCCCTGAACCGGCTCGGAACCGATCTGCCGGTGCAGCGCCTGGCGCGCCGGCTGGGCATTGGCGCGATGATCGGCCGGGGCCGTGGCGATGCCGGTCTCGACTGACAGCGGACCCGGCCTCCCGGAAGGGGCCTGGATGGCCCACAGGACGTTGAATTCCAGTTTGAAAAAAATCCGGCGGCCGTTGGGGCTGAAATCGGAAACGGCCGTCCTGGGCCATTTATGGGGCTCGGCATTCAATGGCGGTTGAAGACCTCTTTGCCACCGCGCCGAAGCCGGTCGTCGAGTATTTCGATCGGCGGCCATCGCGGCCTTCGTTCCGATGGGATGAGGTGGCGCCGCGGGAGCATGCTCTCGCCTTCACCGTGGCGCGCACGGCCGGCTTCGACGTGCTCGACGACATCCGCACCGCGACGCGCAAGGCCGTGGTCGACCGGATCCCGTTCGCGCAGTTCCGCGACGAGCTCGTCCCGCTGTTGAAGGCGAAGGGTTGGTGGGGCGAGAAGCGCGTCATCGATCCGCGCACCGGCGAGACCACCAAGGTCCAGGTCGGATCCTTGCGTCGTCTCGATCTAATCTATGACGCCAATATCCGCTCGGCCGAGGCCGCCGGCGACTGGGCGAGGATCCAGCGCGTCAAGGATGCGCTGCCCTGGCTGGAATATCTCACTTCGACCTCGGAGCGGAAACGCCCGCTGCACCTGTCATGGGTCGGCACGACGCTGCCGGTCGACGATCCCTGGTGGTCGACGCACTACCCGCCGAACGGCTGGCGCTGCAAATGCCGGGTGCGCTCCCGGGCAGTGCCGCGCGAGGGCGCGCAGCTCACCCGGCCGCCGCTCAACCCGCGGCCCTGGACGAATCGGACAACAGGGGAAAGCCGGCTCGTGCCGGCCGGCATCGATCCCGGCTGGGACAACAACCCGGGCCGCGCCCGCGAGCAGATGGCCGGCCGGCGCCTGGTCGCTCGCCTCGACCGGATGGGCTCGGAGGCGCGGCGGGAGGCCGTCCGGCACCTGCGCCAGGATCCCGTTTTCAGCTATGTCACCGAGAACGGCGCCGGCTTCGATTATCACCGGCGCCTGGATCCGGCCCAGCAGGGAGCCGGCCGGCTACGCTGGCCGGTGGCCGTGCTGCCGGATCCGTTGGCGGCCAGGCTCGGAACGACGAGCCGCACAGTCGCTCTTTCGGTCGCGGATGCGGCCAAGATTGTCGTGAAGCACCCCGAGATCGGACCGGACTTCTGGGCGGTGCTGCAGGCGGGGCTCGACCAGCCGGAGGCGGTCGACGGTGACGAGAAGCTGCGCGTGCTCGTCCGTATCGGCGGCAAGCCGTTCATGGTGGTGCTGAAGCGCACTGCGGCCGAGGAGGTGCTGCTCAACAGCGCGCATCGCGTCGAGGAATGGCAGGCCGACAGGTTGAAGAGGAAAGACGCGGCCGGCGGGGCATAACTCCCGCGCGTCACAGGGACGGAGGTACTGTCTCGACCGCGCACCGATTATAGTCCATCCTGTTGCTCAATCCAAATCACGGCCCCTGACGCCCGTCAGGGGCCTTTTCGTTTCCGGCCGCCGCCATGGTGCGGGGCATGCACAAGCGCCTCGCCCTCTGCAGCTCCTTGTCTGAAGGCCTCGTCGCCGGCATCGCCGCCTTCGAGGTCGTGATGGCGTCGGCGCAGGCGGGCGGCGAACAGCAGCCGCCCGAGTGGGTGCAGCTCACGCCGCGCGGCGCGGTGACCGCCCGCGACGGTCGTTCCTTCCGTTTCGATCCGGAGCGCCTGGCCGCGGCCTTCGCGGCGGAGGGCCTGCAGCTGCCGATCGATTTTGAGCACGAGAGCGAGTTCACGTTCACGCTCGGCGCCAAGCCGGCCCGCGCCTGGATCGTCGCGGTCGAGGCACGCGCGAAAGGGCTCTTCGGCCGGGTCGAATGGCTACCCGACGCCGTCGCGGCGCTCAAGGCCAAGGCCTACCGCTACATCTCGCCGACCTTCTACTTCGGCGAGGACGGCATCACGGCCCGCCTGATCAAGGCGGCCGCGCTCGTCGCCGCCCCCGCGCTCGGCATGCCGGCGCTCGCTTCCGCAACTCCCCAGAATGGAGCCACCATGCTCAAGGACATCCTGATCGCGCTCGGCCTGGCCGAGACCGCCTCGGCCGCCGACGCCGTCTCGGCGATCGCCCTGCTTAAGGCCGGCGATCCGGCGAAGTTCGTGCCGAAGGCGCAGCACGACGCGACGGCGACCGCGCTCGCCGCGGCCGAGAAGAAGCTCCAGGACGCCGACGATGCCGCCCAGGCCGCACGCTGCTCGACACTGGTCGAGGACGCCATCAAGGGCGGCAAGATCGCCCCGGCCGCGAAGGACCAGTACCTCGCGCTCGCCAAGTCGAACTTCGACGGCACCAAGGCGGCGATCGACGCCATGCCCGTCGTGCTGAAGGCGGGCGCGGACGCGGATCTCGACAATGCCGATCCGGACAAGGGCGCCGCCGGCAAGCTCTCCGAGGCGGAGAAGGCGATGGCCGCCACTCTCGGCGTGACCGAGGAAGCGTTCCTCGCCGCGCGCGCCGCCTGATTTCAAACCACGTTCAAATAGGAGCGCGCCGCCATGGCGTTGAGCAAGCCCAGAGACACCATCGAGCGCGGTCGCGACCTGCTCGTCATTCCGGTTGCCGCTGCGACCGCGATCTTCCAGGGCGCGCTCGTCGCCGTGAACGCCTCCGGCTATGCCGTGCCGGGCTCCGTCGCGACGACGCTGAAGGCGGCCGGGCGCGCCGAGGAGACGATCGACAATTCCGGCGGCGCCGCTGGCGCGCTCTCGGTCACGGTCAAGCGCGGCGTCTTCAAGTTCAAGAATTCGGCGTCCGACGCCTGCGTCCAGGCCAGCGTCCTGAGCGACTGCTTCATCGTCGACGACGAGACGGTGGCGAAGACCGACGGCTCCAGTGCCCGGTCCAAGGCCGGCAAGGTCCTCGAGGTCGAGGCGACCGGCGTCTGGGTCGAGATTTCCTGACAATCGGCGGGGTGGCGCAGCGGTAGCGCCGAGGACGCTTACACCGATCCGGGAAACATCCCGGATCGCCGCTCATAACCCGGAGGTCGGCGGTTCAAATCCGCCCCCCGCACCAGAAACCTGATCGCGAGGACGGTCCATGATCATCAATTCCAGCAATCTGCGGATGCTGACCACCGGCTACCGCGCCAATTTCGTGGCCGGGCTTGCCGCGGTGACCTCCATGTGGGCGCGTTTCGCGACGGAGGTGCCCTCGACCACGTCGGAGGAGCTCTATCCCTTCCTCAACCAGATTCCGGGGATGCGGAAGTGGATCGGCGAGCGCCAGCTGAAGAATGTCGGCACCGGCGATTATCGCCTGGTCAACGAGGACTGGGAGGACACCGTCAAGGTGACCCGCAACGCGATCCTCGACGATCGCTTCGGCATCTTCGCGCCCCTGATGACCATGCTCGGCGACGCCGCGGCCCGCCAGCCGGACGAGCTGGTGTTCTCGACCTTCGCCCGCGGTTTCGACACGAACTGCTTCGACGGCCAGTTCTTCTTCGATACCGATCATCCGGTGCTCGACGCCGATGGCTCGGTCACCTCGGTCTCGAACATGCAGGCCGGCGCCGGCGATCCCTGGTATCTGCTCGACCTGACCAAGGCGGTAAGGCCGATCATCTTCCAGAACCGGCAGAAGCCGACCTTCGCCGCCATGGACAATCCCGACGACGAGTCCGTGTTCATGCGCAAGGAGTTCGTCTACGGCGCCGACAGCCGCAATACCGCCGGCTTCGGCTTCTGGCAGACGGCCTTCGGCTCGAAGGCGCCGCTCGACGCGGCCAACTTCAAATCGGCCTTCGACGCGATGTCCCTGTTCAAGAAGGACTATGGCGCGCCGCTGGCGATCACGCCGAACGTCCTCCTGGTCGGCCCCTCGAACCGCTCCGCCGGCGAGACGATCGTCAAGAAGATGAACCTGGCCGGCGGCGAGTCCAACCTCGACTATGGCCGCGTCGAACTCGTCGTCGCGCCCTGGCTCGGCTGACCCGCCGGGTTTGCGTCGAGCCCTCCGCCAGGAGGGCTCTGGCAAGCCCGTAGGAGATCGCCATGGACCCGAAGAGCAAGTCGAAAGCCGGCCCTGCCGAGGCCGCCGCTGCTGATGCCGTCGAACAGGAGATCGACCGCGACCGTCGCAAGCCGAGTTCCGGCCGCGTCCTCGTTGCCGCGACCGCGAAGGAAGGCCGGCGCCGCGCCGGCCTCGAATTCAGCCATGCCGGCACCGCGATCGAGTTCGACGAGATCAGCCAGGAGCAGTGGGAGCAGATCCTCGACGATCCGCAGCTGTCTCTCCGGCCGGCAAAGGATGAGGCCGGGCCGGCAGCCTGACGAGATACCCCGAGAGGGCGGTCTGGTACGGCTCGCGAGGCCCCAGCACCCGATGGGAACGGCATGACCGTAGGGGCTTGAGCCCGCCGCCCGCCACCAATGCCAGGAGCGAAAGCGTCCACGGGCAACGGCCGCATCACCTCCGTCGTGGGAGGCGCGGCGCCGGGAGACGTGAGTAGGCGAGCCGGACGCGCATTCGGCTGACAGGGGAAAGTCCCGGAGGCGGTGCAAGCCCGCCGCACTCGTTTGGAGCGTGCCATGGCTGGCGAAAACATCCGGATCAATTTCGGCACCACGCAACGCGGCTTCAAGATCGCGCGCTTCATCGACGTCAACGACCAGATCTGCTCGCTGCAGAAATCTTCACTGATGGCGCCGCCCGAGTGCATTTGGCTCGGGCTCGACGACGAGAACCGGATGCACCTCTCGCGGGAACTCGTTCGCGCGCTGCTTCCGGCCCTTCAGCACTTCGCTGACACCGGCGAGCTTCCATGAGCTACGCCACCCGCGCAGATATCGAGACGATCTACGGCGCGCGTTTCCTCGAGACGCTGATGCCGGTCGATGTCGATACGGACGTCGCCGTCGCGCGCGCCATCACGGCCGCCCAGGCGGTAATCGATCCCTATCTGCGCAAGCGCTACGTCCTGCCGATCACGGTTCCGCCGCCGCCGATCCTGCAGCAATGCGCCATCGACATCGCCTGCTGGCAGCTCGCGCCGGCGGCCGACCGCATGTCCGAGGAGATCAAGGAGCGCTACAAGATGCGCCTCGCCTTCCTCCAGGACGTGGCAAAGGGCAACGCCGAGATCGTCGAATTGACGCCGGTGCCCGGATCCGGCGGCGACGGTAGCGCGGTCTCGGGCGGCGGCTCGTTCTTCTCGGCCGAGCCGCGGCGCTGGTCGGGAGAGCTCGAATGAGCGCGCTCGCGATCGAGATCGAGCTTTCCGGCTTCGCCCAGGTCGAGCAGTTCTTCGCCAGGCTCAACCCCTTCGAGAGCGAGACGCTGCTCGAGGCGATGGCCCGGCTCATCCGCGAGTCGACGCGCGAGCGCATCATCGCCGGCGGCCCGGCGCCGGACGGCTCCGCATGGAAGCCGAACCGCGTCGGCCGGACGCCGATCCTGCATCTCTCCGGCGCGCTCGCCCGCTCGATCGACTATGTCGTCGCCGGCACGCGGGCCGTTATCGGCTCCGGTCTGGTCTATGCCCGCATCCACCAGGAGGGCGGCGTCATCGTGCCGAAAAGCGCCTCGGCGCTCGTCTTCTCGGCCGGCAACCGGCTGTTCCGGGTCAAGAAGGTCACCATGCCGGCGCGGCCCTATGTCGGCCTCTCGGGCGAGGATCGCGCCGAGCTCGTCCAGACGGCGGTCGAATATCTGCGGAGGCTGTTCAAATGAGCCGCCTCTCGGATCTGCTCGTGGCGATCGGCGGCCAGCTGCGGGCGCTGAAGGACGAAACCGACGCCAAGGTCTTCACGGAGGTCCGCGTCGAGCTCGACCGCTTCGACCTCTCCGACCTGCTGGAGGATTCGACCAGGGCGCCGACCGCGCGCGTCTGCTTCATGCGCGCCAAGCCGGTGAAGGGGCCAGGCGCGGATCTCGATCTCGACGTCTCGGTCGCGATCGTCGTCGTCGCCGGCCGGATCGGGCCGGCCAGTCCCGACTTCTCCTCGGCGGATCTCGCGGCGCTGGGCCTGCTCGACGCCTGCGCGCGCTCGCTCATGCTCGATCCCTATGTCGGCCTGACCAGCCTGACGGCCGCGGATCTCGGCGACCAGCTCGTTGCCGTTTCCGAGCAGTCGAACAAGCGCGCCGTCGCGATCGCCCTGATGGAGGTGAAGTGGCGCCTGCTGCAGGCGCTGCTCGCCCGGCCTGCGGTCCAGGCCGGCCTCGGCAATGCCGCGCTCGACCTGCCGCCGGCCGGCTACCAGGTCAATGACGGCGAGGTGGTGCCGCTGCCGGAGGCCTCGCCATGAGGGGCGAGCGGGATTTGCGCAAGCGCCTCGCCGCGCTCGAGCGCCGCATGAACACGCTGATCATGGTCGGCACCGCCGAATCCAACCAGGGCAGCAAGACCAAGGTGCGCTTCGACGACGCCGGCGCCGGCGGCCAGCCCTTCTCGTCGCCGCTGCTGCCGCAGGCGTCGTGCTCGGGCAAGAACGGCCAGGGCGTCTCGCGCTTCAGCAAGATCGGTATCGGCGAGCCCGTCCTGGTCTTCTCGCCCGGGGGCGAGCTCGGCATCCACTCGCGCGTGTTGCCGGGCGGCCCCGTCGACGATCAGCCTTCTCCCGGCACGGCCGAGAGCGACGGCGACGTGCTGCAGATCGGCAATGCCGCGATCGCCGTGAAGGACGGCGAGGCGAAGATCTCGGTCGGCGGCGCCAGCATCACCCTCACGGACGGCCTCATCGTGCTGAAGGCCGCTCAGATCAGGCTGGAGCAGGGCTGATGCCGGGGATCGCGGTCGAAGGGCTCGATGCGGCCGGCGGTGCCCAGCTCGCCGGCGGCCAGGGCTTCGTCACGGCCGGCGGCCATCTGGTCGTCGTGCTGGGAGATCCGGTCACGCCGCATCCGCCGTTTCCGCCCCACAGCGCCGCGCCGTTCATGGCCGAGGGCTGCGACTGGCTGACCATCAACGGCATTCCCGTCTGCCGCGAAGGCCATCAGGCCAATTGCGGCCACGCCACCACCGGCCGGCCCTGGGTGCAGGTCATCGGCTGAATTCAAACGGCTTTGAAGGAGCCTTCCATGGAGAAGAAACCCTACCGCACCACCGCGCTCGCCGGCTTCTTCGTCGCCGGCCAGCGCGTGCCCTCGCGCCAGGACGATGACGGCAACCGCGTTCCCGTCATCGGCCATGTGCTGAACCTCACGGATGACGAGGCGAAATACGAGCTGCTCTCCGGCTCGATCGAGGCGGCCGAGGCCGAGGCCGGCGCTGCGCCCCTCAGCCCGCCCAGGAAGAAGTCCGGCAAGGCGGCCTGATCAGCCATGCGCAGCGGCATCGACAGGCAGACGGGCAGGCTGCTGATCGGCTGGGACCATTGCGTCCAGTCGATCGCGGTCATCCTCACCACCCGGGTCGGCTCCCGGGTGATGCGCCGCGCCTTCGGCTCCGCCGCGCTCGAGCTGCAGGACCGCAACGCCACGCCGAAGCGGGTCATGCAGGTCTATGCCGCCGTCGCCGCGGCGCTGAAACGCTGGGAGCCGGGCTTTCGCCTGCAGACGATCCGGCTGACCCGCGGCGGCGCCGACGGCGTCTTCGCCTTCGAGATCGCCGGCATCTTCTTCCCGCGCGGCCACCTCGGCGACTATTCGGTCAGCGAAACGCGCAGCGTCGCCATCACGGCCAATGACAACGGCTTTGTCGAGGTCGCCGCAGCATGAGCCGCTTCACTCCCGTCGATCTCTCGCAATATCCGATCTCGGACGTCATCGAGGCGCTCGACTTCGAGAGCTACCTGGCACGCGATCGCGCCACCTTCACCACCAGGTGGGAAGCGCGCCGTCTCGTCAACCCGTCGCTGCCGGCCGTCGACACGCTGCTGCTCGAGCCGGATCCGTCCTCGGTCGTGCTCGAGGTCGGCAGCCTTCGCGAGACCCTGCTGCGCGGGCGCATCAACGACCGCATCCGCGCGCTGACGCTCGCCGGCGCCCCCGGCCGGGCGCTCGACCATATCGGCATCACCTATTACCGCACGCCGCGGCGCGTCATCACGCCGGCGACGGACACGGCGACGGCGGTGATGGAGGATGACGAGACCTATCGCCAGCGCCTGGCGCTGGCGCCCGAATCCTGGTCGACCGCCGGGCCGGTCGGAGCCTATCTGTTCTGGGCCCTTTCGGCCTCGGGCGACGTGCTCGACGTCGCCGCCTATTCCGAAGACGAGGGCGTTACGCTGGCGCCGCGGATCCGCGTCGTCATCCTGCCGCGCGACGGGCTGACGGATCCCGAGAAGGCGGCGCTGGTCGTCACGGTGAAGCAAGCCTTGAGCCGCGACAGGCTCAGGCCGATGGGCGATCTGGTGACGGTGGAATTCGCCACCGACCTCAGCTTCGACGTCACCGCCCATCTCAGGATCCGCCAGGGCGCCTCGGCGGACATCGTCAAGGCCGAAGCCGAGAAGCGCATCCTGCAATATTGCTCCGGCCGTCTGCGCTGGATCGGCGACGACATCGAGGGCCCGGTCTGGCTGATCGGCCGGCGCATGCGCCAGGCGACGATCGCCGCGGCCGCGCTCGGCACCGACGCCAATGTCGTCGAGGTCGAGATTCCGGACCCGGCCACGGACGTCAACGCGCCTCACGCCGGCTATACCGAAGCGGCGCTCGCCGGCGTCGGCGAGTTCGATTTCGAGCCGCTGGCGCCCGAAATCACCGCCCATCTGTTCGTGGCGCCGCGGCTCGGCACCGTCACCGTGACGCATGAGATCGTCGCGGAGAGCTGGTCATGAGCCTCGACCTGCTGCCTGACAGCGCCACGCATTTCGAGCGCGAGCTCGCGGGCCTCTCGGCCGCGCTCGACGAGATCGACCCGATCGTCATCGAGACGATCTGGGACGCCTGGCGCTGCCCGAGCAAGCTCCTGCCCTGGCTCGCCTGGGCGCTCTCGGTCGATGTGTGGGACGATGGTTGGGCCGAGACGGTCAAGCGCCAGGCGATCGCCGACAGCCCCGATTATCACCGCATCAAAGGCACGGTGCAGGCCGTGCTCTCCGCACTGGCTCTAGCGGAGCGGCCCTTCGAGCTCACCGAATGGTTCGACCAGGTGCCGCTCGGCCGGCGTGGCACGGCGCGCGTCTTCGTCGAGACCACGCTGGACGATGTCGGCCGGGTGCTGGGCAAGATCCGGCCGCTGGTCATGTCGGCCAAGCCGAAGTCGCGGGGGATCGTGTTCGGCGCCGGCGAGCTCGTCACCGGCGCCATCGCGATCGGCGGCGGCCTCCTCGAGGAGAGCCTGACCAACGTCGAACCCTATGCCTATCTCGGCGAGGCGGCCGATGGCGTCATCCATCTCGGCGGCGGCGTGCTCGTTGAGACACTCACCATCATCGAGGGCATCGCATGACCACGGGCTTGCTCACCACCACCATCGGCCAGGCCGCGATCGCGACGGATCTCGCCGGCGGCGCCGATCTCGTCCTCAGCCATGTCGCCTTCGGCGATTCGAGCGGCGTCCCGTATCCTCCGAACGAGGCCCAGGTGACGCTCGTCAACGAGCGCTATCGCTCGACGATCGCCAGCGTCGCCGTCGTCTCCGGCGCCATCGTGGTGGATGTCGTCCTCCCGGCTGACACGCCGGATGGCCTCGGCCGACCGTCCCACGGCTTCAACGTGGCCGAAGCCGGGCTTTTCAGCGCTGACGGCAAGCTGATCGGCGTCGCCCGGATGGGTAACGGCTACAAGCCGCCACCGAGCTCGGGCCAGACCCAGAACGCGACCTTCCGCTTCAAGCTCCCGGTCAGCAATCCCAGCGCCATCAGCGTCGTCATCGACCCCCAGGCGCAGGTTCAGCTCGGCCGCAATGTCAGGCCCTTCTGGATGACGGTCGACGGTGTGATGAACGCCCCGCCCGGTGCGCCGGCTGTCGGCGCGACCTATGTCATCGGCGCTGCCCCAACCGGCGCCTGGGCCGGGTTTGCCAACCGCCTCGCGCAATGGGTTGGCGTTTGGGCGCTCGCCAGCGTCCCGGAAGGCCATCTCGTCTGCGACCTGAGCAAGGGAGAAGGTGCTTCCACACGGTTCATGAAGAGGACTGCGGCCGGCTGGGCCGGCGCCCTAGCGACGGACATAGCAGTTGGTTTCGCCAGATTGGCGACCAACGCCGAAGCAGCGGCGCAGGCTGCAACGGACTGCGCGCTGACGCCTTTTCACCTGAGCAAGCTGACCAAGGGACTGCGCAGGGTGCTCGTGTTCGACACGGTCGGGACCAGCACCTACACGCCATCGCCGGGGACGCGGATGGTGAAAGTCACCGTCGTCGGCGGCGGCGGCGGTGGCGCGGGTGCGGTCGCCGCAAACTCCGGCGAGGCCGCAGCAGGAAACGGCGGCGGCGGCGGCGGCATGGCGGTCAGCCTGCTCGATATCGCGACGGTTGGCGCATCTCAGGTGGTGACGGTCGGAAATGGTGGTGCGGGCGCGCCGGCCGGCAACAATAACGGTGGGGCTGGCGGCAGCTCGTCATTTGGCTCGCTGCTTTCCGCGACGGGTGGCGGCCCCGGCCCCGCAAGCTCGTCCGGAACCACGCCGCTCTCGGGGCCCGGCGGCAACGCCGGCCTAGGCTCGGGGGGCAATCTGTTTAACGTCGCAGGATCGATCGGGCAACCGCCGCTCCGCTTGAGCGGGTCAGCGGCAGTAGCTGGCACTGGCGGCATGAGCCCGCTTTTCCCCGCCTACAACAATTTCACCTCGATCACGGCGAACGGGCCGGCAGGCCGGCTTTATGGCGGCGGCGGGTCGGCCGGTGCGGCGATCGGATCGATGGCCGGCGCTGGTGGGGGCTCAGGCGCTCGCGGCTGCGTGATCGTCGAGGAGTATGAATGATGCAGCGCTTTGCACGCATTGATGATGGTGTGGTGGTCGAGGTCATCGAGCTGCCGGACACCGTCTCGGTTGCTGATCCTGAGAACGAAGGCCAGTCCATCGAGCGCCCATTGGCTCTTGCCGATGCCTTCCACGCCGATCTGGTCGCCGCGATCGTGCCGGCGCCGACAGAGGTAGAGACCGGATGGTCGTTCTCTGACGGCGAATTCTCCCCGCCGCCGCCTCCCGCCCTCCCGACCGTGGCCGAGCTGCTTGCCTATGCCGCCGACCTTCGCTGGCGGGTCGAACAGGGCGGCGCGGTGTGGAACGGCTGGCCGATCCATACGGATGACCGGAGCCAGGGCAAGTATCTGTCCGAGCTGCTGGCGATCAGCCTCGGTGTCCGGGTCGACAACGATCCCTGGAAGTTCGCCGACGACGTTTTCCGGCCGGTCAGCAACGCGGATTTTCAGGATCTCGCCATCGCCGCTCGCGAGCATGTTCGCATCGCCTTCGCGATCGAAGGCAGCGTGCAGGTTCAGATCGAGGCCGGCACGATCACGACCACCGAGCAGATCGACACGGCGTTCGCCTGATTGCTTCTCGGCCTGACGGAAAAGGCCCCTGACGCCGGTCAGGGGCCTTTTGCCTTGCTTCGGCACCTAGCTTCGGTCCCGACCTCGGCGCTGTCAAGCGCGCCGCCATGTTCGGGATCCGGAGCGCACGATGCCCACGACCGACTATTTCCACGGCACCCGCGTCTTCAAGGAAGGCGAGACCACGCGCCCGATCTCGGTTGACGACTACTCGACGGTCGGCGCCGCCGTGGTCGCGCCGAATGCCGATCCGGATGTCTTCCCGGAAGACGTCGTCACCACGATCTTCACCAACGATGCCGACGCGCGCGCCGCGCTCGGCACCGGCGGCAATGTCGATGCCGTTCTCGACGCGATCGACGACCAGGGCGTCGTCGCCGAGCTTCAGGTGGTGCGCGTCGCGCTGGGTGCCGGCACCGGCCAGACCCAGATCGAGAACACCATCGCCAACATCGTCGGCTCGGGCGCCGACTATTCCGGCGTCCACGCCTTCAAGCAGGCTTCAAAGCCGGCGAAGCTGATCATCGTGCCGGGCTATGACAGCCAGCGCATCAGCAACGGGAAGAATCCGGTCGCGGCCGAGCTCGAAGGCATCTGCACGCGCCTGAAGGCGATCAAGCTGCTGAACACGCCGGATTCGTCGAAGGAGGCCGCGGAGACCTATCGCGAGGACTTCCCCAACGATCTGCGCGCCTATCTCCTCCATCCCTCGGCCAAGGTGCTGTCCGGCGCCTCCATCGTCACCCAGCCCATCTCCGGCCGCGCCGCAGGCCTCTTCGTCAAGCGCGACAAGGAGGTGGGCGGCCCGCATGAGAGCCCGTCCAACCAGACGATCGGCGGCATCGTCGGCCCGTCCCGCCCGATCTCCTACTATGCCGGCGAGCCGGACAGCGAGGCGAACTGGCTCAACCAGCGCCGCATCGCGACGATCAAGAACGGCTTCATCCTGTGGGGCAACGAGACCTGCGCGCTCGATCCGCTCGATCGATTCGTCAACGTCGTGCGCGTCCAGGACATGGTCGACGATGCCGTGATCAAGGGCTTCGACTGGGCGATGGACAAGAACCTGTCCGTGCCGCTCGGCACCGCGATCATCCAGTCGCTGCAGAGCTTCCTCGACGAGCTCACCGCCAAGGGGGCCATCCTCGGCGGCCGCGCCTGGTTCCAGCGCGATCTCAACAGCAACGAGTCGCTGGCCTCGGGCGTGCTGCGCCTCGAATACGATCGCGAGCCGCCGGCGCCGCTGCAGGATCTGCAGTTCGGCGCCCGCCGCAACCTCACCTACTACGCGACCCTGGCCGACGGCATCCTGCAGTCGCTCGATCGCGTGGACGTCTGACCGGCCACGGAGCGCTGAACGATGAGCAAGATCGCCTTCCTGCCGATCCGCGGCATGAACTGGTACGCCGAGGATGCCGCCGGCCAGCCCCTGAACCTGCATCTCGCCACCGAGAGCTCGAAGCTGCCGGCCATGGCCGAGAGCTTCGAGACCTTCGTGCCGGCCGCCTCCAACGGCGCCATCGAGATCGCTCTGAACCGCGAGGCTTGCGAGGCCTCGCTCAAGCTCAAGGGCCTTCAGCCCGAGGTGCTGAAGCTGTTCTCGACGCCCTTCGGCGTGCGCAGGAAATTCACCGGCTTCGGGGTCCTGGTCAACGAATATGCCGCCAGCGCGAACGAGCGCCTGCTGCAGGTCACCGCCACGATCCACGGCCGCATCGGAGCCGAGATCGAGGAGCACAACGGCACCTCGCTCACCGGCACGGACTACACCATCAAGTCGGTCTCCAAATACCAGCTGACCATCGGCAACGAGGAGATCGCCCGCTTCAACATCGAGCTCGGCGGCTGGATGGACAAGGAAGGCCAGCAGGTCCAGATCGCCAACATGCTCGGGCTCGCCGGCTGATGCCGTTCCCGCCCGATCCCGACCTGAAGCCGATCGTCCCGCCGCCCGGCTCGCCCGACGATCCGGCGCGGCACGCGGCGGCCGTGGCCGCGGCGCCGGGCGTCTCGGCGCGGCCGCGTATCGAGCCGGCCGATCCGCGCGCCTGGTCGACCAGCCTGACGCTGAAGCATCCGCTCATCGTCGACGGCGAGCGCCTCGAGGAGGTGACGATCCGCCGGTTGACCGGCGCCGATGTCGGCGAGCTCGTGCTCGGCGGAGCGGCCGATACCAGCCTCAACGTTTTGGCCCGTGCGCGGATGGCCGGACTGCATCCGGACGTGATCGAAGCGTTCTCGGCCGACGATGGGGAGGCCTTCGCGGCGGCCTGCCGCCCTTTATTGCCGGCCAGCCTCGTCGCGCTCGAGGAGCAATTCCTGGCGGACGTCCAAGCGCAGATCTGAGGCGGGGGCTCGCGCGGATCCCGCGACTCGCGGGCGAGGTTTCAAAGGCCTTTTCAACGCCGCTTCCGACCGTCCTCGGCTGGGGCGTCGACGAGATCATCTTCTGGCATGAGGAGGCCTGCGCCATCGCAGGCTTGTCGTAATGGCCGATATGCGCGTCCGCCTGCTGCTCGACCTGGTGAACCGGCTCTCGCCGGGCGCCAAGACGGCGGCGCGCGACATCAAGCAGGTGAAGGATGCGGCCCGCGACCTCAGGAGAGAGCGTGCCGGCGACGGCCTCGCCGCCGGGCTGAGGAAGGTCCCGCCCGCCGCGCGCAGCGCATCGAAGGAACTGCGCGGCGTCGGCCAGGCGGCACGCCAGGTCAGCCGCGAGCGCGGCCCAGCCCGGCTTTCGCGCGATCTCGACAAGGCCGCCGCCAGCGCCGCCCGCCTCCGCCGCGAGATGGTGAGATCGGGCGCGGCGGATCTCGGCGCGGCAGCTGGCGGGCGCGGAGCGGCGTTGCTGGCCGCCGGCCGCGGCGCCTTGCTGCCGCTGGCCGGCGCCTATGGCGGCTACCGGGCCGGCAGCGCCGTGGTCCGCGGCACCGTCGGCAACTCGATTTCCTTCGAGAAGGCGATGGCGGATGTCCGCAAGAAGGTCGACGGGATGGATGATCCCGCCGCGCTCGCCAAGATGGAACGGGCCGTCTCGAAATGGGCGATCGCTTATGGCCGCACCCGCGAAGAGGTCGCCGCCATGGTCGCGGAGGCCGGCGCCGCCGGCGTTTCGCGTGCCGACATGCCGGAGTTCATCCGCACGGCCATCGCCGCAGCCACCGCCTGGGATGCGACGGCCGACCAGACGTCGAATGCTCTGGCCAAGATCAAAGCAGCGACGGGCTGGGGCAACAAGGAGCTCGGTGAGTTCGTCGACAAGGTCAACGCACTGGCCGACGCCGGCTCCGCCAAGGAGATGGACGTCGTCGACATGTTCCAGCGCGCCGGCGCCGCGGCGAAGGCGGCCGGCGTCGATTTCGACGCCTCGCTGGCATTTCTCACGGCCATGAACAACGTGGCGATCGCGCCGGAAGTCGCCTCGCGAGGCTTCGCGGCGTTCTCGTCGCGGCTGCGCACCGCGAGTGGCCAGGGCAAGAAGGTTGCCGATGGGCTCAAGGATCTCGGACTGACGCCGAAGGGCGTCGAGAAGGGCATGAAGACCAATGCCACCGGCACGATGATCGACGTGCTGGAGCGTCTCGAGAAGAGCGCGGACAAGGCCAGCGTCGCGATCAAGATCTTTGGGCGTGAATGGTGGGACGAGGTCGCGCGGGCCGGCCAGGCCCTGCCCGAGATCCGCAAGAACCTCGCCATCGTCAGGGATCGGAAGAACTGGGACGGGTCGGCCCAGAACAGCCTCAATATCGAGCTTTCGACGACCGACAAGCATCTCAAGCGCCTGAGCGCCCTGACCAGCGAGGTCGGCGACAAGCTCGGTCGTTGGGCGCTGCCGGCCATCAACGAGGGCGTCGAAAGGATCATTGCAGGCATGGACCTGCTGGAGAAGCGCGCCGCCGATCAGGCGCAGGCGCGGGCCGATCGGACGGCCGAAGACAACACGGCCGGCCGTGTCGCGGCCGGCGAGGCGCTGACGCCGGAAGAGCGCGAGCGCATGGCGACCGATGCAGCCTATCGCAATCGCATCCAGTCCCGAGCCGAGGCCAAGCGCACGGACAGGGCCAATCTCGGCATCACCAACAACATGCGGCTCGGTGAGCTCGAGCGCGAGCGCGAGCAGATCAGCGGCTCGATCGAGACGCGGCGCCGCGCCGGCGCGACATCCGAACAGCTGGCCTATTCGCTCCGGCGCCTCGAAGCGATCCTGGCCGAGATCCGCAGCCTCGATCCGAGCCGGGCGCCGGCCGCCGTCGATCCACGCCGCCCGGCTGACCAGGAGGAGCGCGGCCAGGCCGATCGCGGCGAGGCGCTCGCCCTGCAGGAGCGCATCATCCAGCTGGAGTCGCGCCTGCGCGCACTGGATTCGCTCGCCACGCTTTCGTCGAATCCGGCCGACCGGGCAGGCTTCGCAACCGACAAGCAACCCTTCCTGCGGCGCAGGGCGGCGGCGGAGGCGGCCTGGCGCAATCGGATCGCCCCGGGCGCCATGGCCGCCGGCACCTTCGGCCTCGGCGTCGGAGGCATCCCGGCCACCGCACGGCCGAGCGGAGCCGGCCCCGGCATCCTCTCCTTCGGCACCAGCGTCAATGGCTGGGCCCAGTCGGTGCGCAACGACCTGGACATCGATCTCGGCCCGGCCGGGATGACGATGATGGAGAGGCTCACCGCGGGCATCCAGTCCGGCGGCGCGGCCGCGCAAGCTGCGGCAGGCGGCGTGAAGGACGGCATCACCGGCGCCTTCGGCGGTGCCGATCTCTCCGGCGCCGGCGCAGCGATGATGGCGACGCTGGAATCCGGCATCCGCATCGGTGGTGCGCGCGCCGTCGCCGCGGCACAGGGCGTCGCCGCCCAGGTCAAGGCCGTGGCGGGCGCCGCCGGCGGCGCGGCCAGAGGGCGCATCAACGGCGCGCTGCATGACGGGGTCGAGTGATGTCCGCGGTCCTTGCCATCGGCCCGCATGTCTTCGAGATCCTGCCGCTCTCGCTGCAGAAGCTCAGCGAGCGCACCAAGATGAACTGGCCGGCGACCAAGCGCTTCGGCGTCGGACCCGCCCGCCAGCTCACCGGCCGGGACGAGGACACCTTCGATATAGAGGGCGTCTATTACGACCAGGAATTCGGCGGCCATGCCGAGTATCTGGCGCTGAAGGCGACGCAGAGTGCCGGCGAGCCGGTCGAGCTGATCGGCTGGGCCGCCGGCGGCGGCGCCGCCAGCGTCTTCGGCACCGTCGTCATCCTCGAGGTTGGGGCCGAGCATAGCTACCTCCACACCACCGGAATCGGCCGCAAGGTCGAGTTCGACGTGAAGCTGGCGCCGTTCGGCGGCGATGGCGGCCCCTTCGGAGGGCTGTTCTGATGGCGAGCGTCAAGGTGGTCCAGGACGCGATGACGCTGGACCTCCTGGTCTGGCGTGCGCTCGGCCGGCAGGACCAGCGGCTCGTCGAGCAGACGCTCGCGCTCAACCCCGGCCTGGCCTCGGCCGGCACCATCCTCTCGGTCGGCACCGTCGTTGTGTTGCCGGAGCCGCCGGCCGCCACCGCGCGGATCCGCGAAACCGTGAAGCTGTGGAGCTGAGCCATGGCTTTCGTCAGCGACGCCACGCAGCAGGGCTACCGCCCCTTCATCCACATCACGGTCAACGGCAACGAGGTCTCCGGCGGCTTCTATTCGCGGCTGGTCTCGGCCGTGGCCCGGGACGAGGCGGGCCAGACCTCGGACCGCATCACCTTCACGCTCGACGATGCCGAAAACGCGATCGAGCTGCCGCCGGACAAGGCGACGATCGTCGTCTATGGCGGCTGGCGGGACGCGGAGCAGGGGCTGATCGGCACTTATGAGATGCAGTCGATCGAGCTGAAGGGTGATGCCGACCAGGGCGAGTTCGTCGTTATCCAGGCGAGCGCGGCCGACCTGAAGCGCAAGCTGAAGGGCGTCGATCGCGAGAGCCATGAGGACACGACCTTCGGCGAGATCGTCGAGACCTATGCCAAGCGCAACGGCATGACGGCGCGAGTCGATCCCGATCTCGCCAAGATCAAGATCCCGTACCGCGCGCGGGTCGACACATCGGAGATCGACTTCCTGACCACGCTCGCCGACGAGCATGGCGGCGTGGTCAAGCCGATGGGCGACAAGCTGGTCGTCGCGAAGCGCGGCAAGGCGAAATCGACCGGCGGCCAGAGCCTCGCACCGATCAGGATCGAGAAGAGCGACTGCACGTCCTGGTCGATCGAGCCCAATGGCCGGCCCGAGTACGGCAAGGTCAAGGCCGGCTACATCGACCAGAAGACCGGCAAGCGGTTGAAGGTCGAGGCCGAGACCGGCCTGAAGGGACCCGATTTCACGATGAAATCGCCGTATCCGACGAAGGAGCTGGCCGAGAAGGCCGCCCAGGCCGAGGCGCAGCGGCTGACCCGCAACACCGGCGAAGGGCATTTCCAGCTCGCGCGCGGCCGTTTCGACGCTCAGGCCGAGGCCGATGTCATCGCCGGCGAGAGCTTCAGGACAGGCATCCGCGGCACCTGGCGGTCCGACGCCGTCGAGCAAGTCTGGGACGAGCGCGGCTGGACCACGAAGGTCGAGGTCAAATCCAAGGAGGATGGCTCCTCCGGCAAGAAGGACGATTGAGCATGGCGACGCAGATCTACGACATCACGGCCAAGGCCGGCCCGTACATCGCCGGCATCAAGCTGCTGCCCGGCCAGACTTCGATCGAGCTCACGGCCGAGCAGGCGGAATACGAGCTGGCGCAGGGCACGATCCTGGCGACGGGCGAGGACGGCAGCGCACCGCCGCCGGAGCCCGCCCCGGTTCTCGCCAGCGACCAGGTCGAGCTGAAGCGTGGCGGCCTGGCGACGCGCCCGACCGCGGCCGAGCTCGCCACCTTCGTCCAGCAGCAGCCGCGGACGATCAACGCCTATGCGGCCAATGTCACGCTGGCGGCGGCCGACAAGGGCGCTCTGGCCATCGTCGCCGACGACGCGGCTGTGGCGGTGACGCTGCCGGCCGACTGGGCACCGGGCGAGAGCGTGACGGTTCGGCGCGGCGGCACAGGCGCCGTGACCTGGGCGCTGGCGGCCGGCGCGACGCTCGCGCTGCCGGCCTCGAAAGCGGCCCATGTCGGCATCGCCGAGCAACATGCCGAGGCTGTGTTCACCGTGCTCTCCAACGCCGGCGACACCGCCGTGTGGGGCGTCTCGGGAGCGACGGCGTGATCGCCGCTCTCGCCATCATCCTGGCCTGCGCGCTCCTGAACCGGCTGCGCGGCGACGATCGCTGGAAGCCGGCCTGGCTGCCGGGCCGAGCGTTGTTCTACGTCGCCCCGGCGATCGGCACCGTCGCCCTGCTGGCGCAGCCCTGGCCGGTCGCGCTGGCTTTCGCCGGCGGCTACGTGTTCTGGGCGGTGTGGGGCTGGGGGCACATCCTGATGCGCGTCGGCGGATTCCGCCCGGATCGGCCGCCCGATGCCGTCGAGCGGGCCCTGCTGCGGCTGCCCGGCTCGATCCTGCCGATCTTCGCCCGGATGCTCTTCGCGCTTCCAGCTGCGATCGCCGTCGCCTGGCTCTCCGGCCGGCCTGAATTCTGGATCGCGGCGCCGTCCTTCGCCGCGGTGGCCACCTTCGCCTACCACGTCCTGTTCCGGCCGATCGGAGCCTATGACTGGCTCCGCGCCGAGTTCGCCATCGGAGGCCTGTGGGGCCTCCTCATCATCGGAGCCTGACCATGCGTGTTTTCGCCTGCCTGCTCGTCGCGCTGACGCTCTGCGGTTGCTCCGGACGCCGCGACGGCAATGACGGCATGGACGGTTTCGGCGTCGCGGCCGGCCTCAGGCACGAGCTGCAGCGGCCCGGCAGGTGACGTGACGGGGGAGCCTTTCGGCTCCGGCGGCCCTCTCCGGCAAGATTGAAGCCGCCCGACGAGACTGACATCACATCGCCCGCCACGACGGCCGTGAGGCCGCACCGCAGCGGGCGCCATCAGGCTCTAAGATCTCGTGAACGAAGTTCGCCCTATCTCGCCCGTCGCCGGCTATATCGGCGGCAAGAAGCAGCTCGCCCGCAGGCTCGTCGAGCGGATCGGCCAGATCGAGCACACCACCTATGCAGAGGCCTTCGTCGGCATGGGCGGCGTCTTCCTGCGACGGCCGTCAAAACCGCAGGCCGAGGTCATCAACGATGCCTCGCGCGACGTGGCCACGTTCTTCCGCGTCCTCCAGCGCCACTATCAGGCCTTCCTCGACATGCTGCGCTGGCAACTGTCCAGCCGCGCAGAATTCGAGCGGCTGAACGCGCAGAATCCGGACACCCTTACCGATCTCGAGCGGGCCGCCCGCTTCCTCTATCTGCAGAAGCTCTCCTTCGGCGGCAAGGTCGCCAGCCGGTCCTTCGGCATCGACACGAAGGCGCCGGCGCGCTTCGACATCACTCGACTTCAGCCGCTCCTCGAGGCGGTGCATGATCGCCTCGCCGGCGTCTGGATCGAATGCCTGACCTGGCAGGACTTCATCGTCCGCTGGGACCGGCCGGGCACATTGTTCTATCTGGACCCGCCATATTGGGGCACCGAGCACTTCTACGGGCGGGAGCTGTTCGGCCGAGAGGAGTTCGTGCTGTTGAGCGATGCTTTACAGCGCCTTCAAGGCCGTTTCATCCTATCGCTGAACGACGTGCCCGAGGTGCGCGAGCTGTTCGCCTGGGCCTCGATCGAGACGGTCGAGCTTAGCTATCAGGCCAGCGGTGGCGGCCGGACGAAGCGGGTGCGGGAAGTTGTGATCAGCGGGTGAGACAACACGATGGACAACAGGATCGGTGCCGGGCGGCAACATCAAGTGCTTCATCAGGGAGATGGCACCCGCATCGAGATCGAAGAGCCCTTCGGAACAATCGGCCGGTGGCTCATCAGCGTCGAAACAGCCCGCGCCGACGAGGCGGTTCACTTGCGTCTCCTGGACAGGCTGGTCGTCGCGCTCACTCCTCGGGAGGCCAACGACCTGGCAGAGGCACTAAAGCGGGCGGCGGGCGGCCGATAAGCCTGCCGTCACGAAAACCAATCTGTTGCCATTTGATCCTTCGCTCGTTGCCATTTGAAACTTCGCGCTACAATCGGCGCCCGCGGCGGCCCCGGATATGACAGGCCGGTGCCGCGGAGATCGGGAAGCATGTCGTCGGCAGGCGCGGATTCGCCGGCAAGGCGCGCCGAAGGAACGGGCTGCGGGAGGCGAGGGTCGCTGGAGGTGATCCTAGGCCGTTCCGCCCGCCCGCTTCGGGTTGGGGGAAGGATGGTAGCGGGAGAGGGACTTGAACCCCCGACACGCGGATTATGATTCCGCTGCTCTAACCAGCTGAGCTACCCCGCCACATGTTCCGGGCGCGCCGTCGGCGACCCGTCACAGGGGCGCGATATAGGGGCGCGCACCGGCCCGCGTCAAGCCTTGCCGTGAGATTTCCCGCGCGGTTCGCATGGTCCCGCGCGGGCCGCCTCAGGCCGGGAGCGAGGCCCGCTTGCGCAGCCGCACCACCTTGAAATAGCCGCGCCCGACATGGACCGTGTCGTAGCGGCCGGTCCGGGCGGCCCAGCCGGTCAGGCGGCTGACCTTGAAGTCGCTGCTCCAGCCGATCGCCCGGGCCAGCGGCGCCACCGCCGCCCAGAAGGGGGCGAGCGGGCCGCCGTCGTCGACCAGCCGGCTGGAGATGATGATCTCGCCGCCCGGCTTCAGCACCCGGTCCATCTCGGCCAGGGCCTGCTCGGGATCGGGCACGAGGGTGATGACGAACTGCGCCGTCACCGCGTCGAAGCGCTCCGCCGTGAAGCCGAGCCGGCAGGCATCCATCACGGTCAGGCCGCGGACATGGCCGAGGCCGCCGGCGGCGACCTTGCGGTTGGCGACCTTCAGCATGTCGAGCGAGAGATCGGCGCCGACGACGCGGGAGCCCGAGGTGAAATAGGGCAGGGTCAGGCCGGTGCCGACCCCGATCTCGAGGATGTCGGGCCCGCAGGCGCAGGCCGCCGCCACCGCCTCGCGCTGCGGCCGGGACAGCATGCGCTGATAGACCTTGTCGTAGAACCTGGCCCAGGTGGCATAGGCGCGCTTCTGGGTCTCGAGGTGGTCTGTCACCGGCATCGGCGGATCCGCACAGGCAAAGGGAAGGGAGGTGGCCGGGGCGTCAGGACAGGGCCAGCGCCGCCGGGGAGGGGGAGGCCGGCAGGGAGAGCGGCCGGCGCAGGATGGTGCCGCCGCCGAGCACCTGCGCGCCCGGCCCGGCATCGGCGTAGATGACGCAGGCCTGGCCGGGCGAGACGCCCTCCTCGTCGACGGCGAGCTCGATGCGCAGGCCCTCCTCGTCGCGGAAGAGCCGCGCCTCGCGCGGCGCCCGCGTCGAGCGGACGCGCACGGCGACGTCGCGCCCTTCCGGCGGAAGGGCGTCGAGCGGCGCGGCGCCGAGCCAGTTGAGGTCGCGCAGCCGGATCTCGCGCACGCTCAGCGCCTCGCGCGGGCCGACGATGACCCGGGCGGCATCGGCATCGAGCCTGAGCACGTAGAGCGGCTCGGCCGCGCTGATGCCGAGACCCTTGCGCTGGCCGACCGTGTAATGCAGCACCCCGTCATGATGGCCGAGCACGCGCCCGTCGAGATGGACGATCTCGCCGGGGCGGGCGGCGCCTGGCTTGAGCCGCTCGATCACGTCGGCATAGCGGCCATTGGGCACGAAGCAGATGTCCTGGCTGTCGGGCTTGTCGGCGATGGCGAGGCCGAGCTCGGCCGCGAGCGCGCGGGTCTGCGCCTTGTCGATATGGCCGAGCGGGAAGCGCAGCAGGTCGAGCTGCTCCTGCGTCGTGGCGTAGAGGAAATAGCTCTGGTCGCGATTCAGGTCGGCGGCGCGGAACAGGCCGCGATGGCCGTTGCCGAGCGCGCGGCTGACGACATAGTGCCCGGTCGCCAGCGCGTCGGCGCCGAGTTCCTTGGCCAGGTCGAGCAGGTCGCGGAACTTGACGGTGCGGTTGCACTCGACGCAGGGGATCGGTGTCTCGCCGGCGAGATAGCTCTCGGCGAAGCGCTCGATCACCGCGTCGCGGAAGCGGCTTTCGTAGTCGAGCACGTAATGCGGGATGCCGATGGTCTCGGCGACGCGGCGGGCGTCGTGGATGTCCTGCCCGGCGCAGCAGGCGCCGGCCCGGTGGATGGCGGCGCCATGGTCGTAGAGCTGCAGCGTGACGCCGATGACGTCGTAGCCCTCGCGCTTGAGCAGCGCCGCGACGACGGAGGAGTCGACGCCGCCCGACATCGCCGCGACGACGCGCGTGGCCGCGGGCGGCTTGGCGATATCGAGGGAGTTGAGGGGCGTCGTCATCGGGATCGGGGTTCGGATGGGCGTCTCGCGCCGGTGGAGGTTCTATATCGGCTTTGCCCGGCTGCGACCAGCGCGATCGGCAAAAGCTGCCGCCCGCAGGCGGTTTCTGCCGGCGGAACGGCCGGGCCGCCGAGGCTAAGCCTTTGAAATATAGGTGCCGGCCGCTGGCGCGCAACTTGCTGGCCGCAGGCGGGTGCCTTTTGCCCGCGCCGCGGAACCGTCCATGCCTGCCGAAACCCTGTTCAACACCTCATCCGCCAAGGGAGCGACGCCGCCATGGCGGCGCTCCGCGGAGGCGCGCGCGGCGGGGGAAGGCGAAGGCTTCGCCCTGCCGGAGGGCCGGACGGCCGCGCAGGAGGCGGATCAGGGGGCGTCCGGGTCCGGCAGGCCGCCCGCCGTCGCGCGGACGCAGGCGGCCGCAAGGGCGCAACCCCTTGCGCAGCCCGCCGGGCAGGTGGCTGTGGGAGGAAAGGCCGCGCCGGCGACCGCCGCCCAGCCGGGCTCCGTGATCGACGCGCTGGCGGAGCTTCTCGCTGCGGCGCAGGCTCAGGCGATGCAGCCGGAAGGCGCGGCGGACGCGCAGGACGAGGCCGGGCGCAAGCGGCGCGGCGGCGAGGCGGCCGGCACGGCCGAAGCCAAGGACGCAGCGAAGGATGCAGCGCCGGCGGCGGAAGGCGAGGCGGCATCGCTCGCTGCGATATCCACCCCGGTCCCGCAGGCGATCGCGGCGGTGCTGACGCCGGCCCTGCCGATGCCGGTTCCGGCCGAGGGCGAACAGGCGGCGGAGGATTTCGTCGCGACAGGCGGTGCGGCTTCGGCCGCGGCGGCCGGAAAGGCGCCGTTGCCGCCGGGAACGGCGTTCGCCCTGCGGGCGGATGGAGGCGGGCAGGGCGAGCCCCGCTCGGGGGAGGCGGCCGCCTTCGGGACCTCGGGCGGGGAGCTCCCCGCCGCCGGGCAGGGCCACAGGGTCGGCAAGGCGGAAGCCGATCCGGCCGCCGCGTCGCCGAAGGGCGAGGCCGCGCAGGGGGGAGTCGCGCCGGCGGCCTCTTCGGCGGCTGCCGAAACGCGGACGGCGGAGGCGGTGCAGCAGGCGCTCGCCCCGATCGATCTCGCGACGCTGGTGCAGCAGGCTGCGGGCGGCGCGGAGCCGGCCCGGCTTTCGGCGCCGCTCGATCAGCCGGCGGCGGGGGCGGCCCAGGCCGCCGCGCCGGGCCCTGGCCAGGCGGCGCTGCCGCCGACGCCGCTGCATGTGCTGCCGGTCGAGATCGGCCTGCGCGCCTTGGCGGGGGCGAAGCAGTTCGACATCCGGCTCGACCCCGAGGAGCTCGGGCGGGTCGACGTCAACCTGTCCATTTCCGACAAGGGCGAGGTCAGCGCCCGCCTCGTGGTCGACCGGGTCGAGACCCTGCATCTGCTGCAGCGCGACGCGCGCACGCTGGAGCGCGCCTTCGAGCAGGCGGGGCTGAAGCCCTCCGACGGCGGCGTCGAGATCAGCCTGCGCGACCCGTCCGACCAGTCCGCCTTCCGGCAGCAGCGCCAGCACGAGGAGGCGCCGCGGCATCCGCAGGCGCCGGCCGCGGCCGAGGCGGAGGACGACACCGTTCTTCCGATCAATTCCGCGTCGCAGCGCCGCCTCGTGCGGCTCGGCGGCGTCGATCTCAGCATCTGAGCGAGGGCGAGCAGCATGGCCGTTTCAGGCGTGAATGGATCCTCCGGCAGCACGAGCAGCACGAGCAGTTCGTCGAGCAGCACCAGCACGATCGCCGGGAATTTCGACCAGTTCCTGCTGCTGCTGACGACGCAGCTCAAGAACCAGTCGCCGCTCGATCCGCTCGACACCAATCAGTTCACCGAGCAGCTCGTCCAGTTCGCCGGGGTCGAGCAGCAGCTCAAGACCAACGACACGCTGAGCTCCCTGCTCAGCCTCAGCGCGGCCGGCACGGCGACGAACGCCGTCGGCTTCATCGGCTCGACGATCTCGGCCGATGGCGCGACGACGCCGCTGGTGAACGGTTCCGCCTCCTGGAAGGTCAACGCCTCCGCCGCCGGCACGGCGACCATCACCATCACGGATTCGAAGGGCAGCGTCGTGCAGACGATGACGCGCAGCCTCACCGCCGGCGACCAGACCCTGAGCTGGGACGGCTCGACCTCGATCGGCACGACGGCGCCGGAGGGCGAATACACCATCGCCATCGACGGGCGCAGCGTGGCCGGCGAGACGATCACCGCCAAGACGCAGATCAGCGGCCTCGTCGACGGCGTCGACTTCACCGGCTCGATCCCGGTCCTGAAGATCGGCGGCATCAGCGTGCCGATCGACAAGGTGAAGAGCGTGGTGCGCGGCGCATAGCCCGCCGCGAATCGGAGGGACGCATCCGCGCGATCGTTTTAGGCAAATCTTAAAACCGGAAGGCTAGGCTCACCCCCAGTAGCTCTGTTGAGTTGTGTGAGAGTACCATGACCGAGCCATTGCGACCGCGGGTAAAGTACGTGATCGGGCCGGACGGAAGTCCGCTGACGATCGCGGACCTTCCGCCGATGAATACAAGGCGCTGGGTCATCCGGCGCAAGGCGGAGGTCGTCGCGGCGGTGCGCGGCGGCCTGCTCAGCCTCGAGGAGGCCTGCCAGCGCTATACCCTGACGGTGGACGAATTCCTGAGCTGGCAGATGTCGATCGACCAGCATGGGCTCGCGGGCCTGCGGACCACCCGCATCCAGCATTACCGTCAGTAGACGGCGGCATCCTTCGGTTTTCGGAAGGCGTCGGTCCCCCTCGGACCGGCGCCTTTTCGCGTGCGCCGCCGCCACAGCCGCAGCGATTAACGCGGCGACGGGCAAAAATTAACCAGCCGCTAACCATGCACCGGGAAAAACTTGCCTAGTGGGCGGCGCAAATCAGGCGTCGCCCGCGGTCTTGTGGAACGGATGGCGGCGTGAACGGGCTTTTCGAGCAGTTTGCCAAATTCGGCGCGGCGCGGCTGGCGGCGATGCTGGCCGTGACCCTGACGCTCGTCGGCTTCTTCGGCTTCGTCATGTTCCGGATGTCGCAGCCGGCGATGAGCGTGCTGTTCGCCGATCTGTCGAGCCAGGACGTCAGCGCGATCCTCAAGGATCTCGACGCGCGCGGCATCAGATACGAATTGCGCGGCGACGGGCAGACCGTGCTGGTGCCGAAGGACGACGTGCCGCGCCTGCGCCTCGACCTCGCCGGCAAGGGCATCCCGGCCGGCGGCGGCGTCGGCTACGAGATCTTCGACAAGGGCGACGCCTTCTCCTCGACCAGCTTCGTCCAGAACATCAACCATCTGCGCGCGCTGGAGGGCGAGCTCTCGCGCACCATCCGCTCGATCAGCCGGGTGCAGGCGGCGCGCGTGCACCTGGTCATCCCGGAGCGGCGCCTGTTCGAGCGCGACCGCGAGGCGCCGCGCGCCTCGATCGCGCTGAAGCTCGCCGGCGATCTCGACGCCGCCCAGGTCCGGGCGGTCCGCCATCTCGTCGCCTCCGCCGTCGACGGGCTGAAGCCCGAGCGCGTCTCGATCGTCGACGAGCGCGGCCGCCTGCTCGCCGACGGCGCCCGCGACGAGCAGAGCCTGCTCGGGCTCGGCCTCGACGAGCGCCAGACCGCGATCGAGAAGCGCATCAAGGCGCAGGTCGAGGACATCGTCGCCGGCGTGGTCGGCTATGGCCGGGCGCGCGTGCAGGTCTCGGCCACGCTCGACGCCAACCGGATCGAGAGCCGCTCGGAGAGCTTCGACCCGGAGAGCCGCGTCGTGCGCTCCAGCCAGAACCGCACCGAGGCCTCGGCCACGGCGGATCCGGGCAACGGCACCGTCACCGTCGGCAACGAGCTTCCCGGCGCCCAGCAGACGCAAGGGGCGCAGCAGAACCAGCGCGACACCTCCTCCAAGAACGAGGAGGTGGTGAACTACGAGATCTCCAAGACGACCCGCACCGAATTGCAGGAGGGCGGGCGGATCAGGAAGCTCTCCGTCGCCGTGCTCGTCGACGGCAACTACAGCCGCGGCCAGAACGGCGAGATGACCTATCAGCCGCGCGGCAACGAGGAGCTGGACCGGATCGGCGAGCTGGTGCGCACCGCGGTCGGCTTCGACCAGAACCGCGGCGACAAGGTCGAGGTCGTCAATCTGCGCTTCGCCGAGGCGCCGCAGCCGCCGGGCGACCTGACCGAGCCGACGCTGATGCAGCAGCTCATGTCCTTCAGCCGCGAGGATCTGGTGCGTTTCGCCGAACTCGGCGTCATCTCCCTGCTGACGCTGATGGTGCTGATGACGGTGGTGCGGCCGCTGCTGAAGCAGGTGCTGGCCTCCGACAACGGCGTCGCCACGCGGCCGATCCCGAGCTTCATGCGCAACGGCGCGCTGGTCGGCCCGGACGGCGAAACCACCGGCGATCCGGCGGCGCCCGGCCGCGCGGTCGCGACCGTCGGCCCGAACGGCGAGGTCGTCCCCGCCGAGGTCGAGATGCCGTCCGAGCGCATGCTCGCCATCGCCCAGGTCAAGGGCCAGCTCAAGGCGCAGTCGGTCGAGAAGATCGGCGCGCTGGTCGCCCAGAACCCGGCCGACTCGGTCGCGGTGCTGCGGAGCTGGATCCATGAGAAGGCACCGGCGTGACGGGCCGCTGAACCATGGCAGAGACCCGCTCCATCGCGACGCGCAGCACCGGCCTTCCGACAGGGGTCGAGGGCGGCGGCTTCGGCAACACCAGCATCGAGCAGATGACCGGGCCGCAGCGCGCGGCGGTCATCCTGCTGGTGCTCGGCGAGGAGCATGGCCGGACGATCTGGCAGGAGTTCGACGACGACGAGATCCGCATCATCACCCGCGCCATGGCCGAGCTCGGCACGGTCGATGCCGACGAGGTCGAGCGGCTGATGCTGGACTTCGTCGGCAAGCTCTCCAGCGCCGGCGCCGTCACCGGCTCCTTCGACCGCACCATCTCGCTGCTCGAGAAGATCCTGCCCAGCGACCAGGTGGCGCTGATCATGGAGGAGATCCGCGGGCCGGCCGGCCGCAACATGTGGCAGAAGCTCGGCAATATCGACGCCTCCGTGCTCGCGAACTTCCTCAAGAACGAATACCCGCAGACCATCGCCGTGATCCTCTCCAAGATCCGGCCGGACCATGCCGCCAATGTGCTGCGCAACCTGCCCAACGATCTCTCGATCGAGGTGGTCGGCCGGATGCTGCGGCTGGAATCGGTGCAGAAGGAAGCGCTCGACCATATCGAGAACACGCTGCGCACCGAATTCGTCTCGACCCTGACCCAGACGCGCCGGCGCGATCCGCACGAGATGATGGCCGAGATCTTCAACGGCTTCGACCGCCAGACCGAGATCCGCTTCCTCTCGGCGCTCGACGCTTCCAACCAGGAGGCGGCCGAACGCATCCGCGCCCTGATGTTCACCTTCGAGGACCTCGCCAAGCTCGACCCGGCCGGGCTGCAGACGCTGATGCGGCAGGTCGACAAGGATGTGCTGGCGCGCGCGCTCAAGGGGGCGAGCCAGCCGATGCGCGAGTTCTTCTTCGGCGCGATGTCCCAGCGCGCCGCCAAGAACATGCAGGACGACATGGAAGGGCTCGGCCCCTTGCGCCTCAAGGAGGTCGACGAGGCCCAGACCAAGCTGGTCCAGATGACCAAGGACCTCGCCGACAAGGGCGAGATCGTGCTCTCCAAGGGCAATTCCGAAGACGAGCTGGTGTACTGAGATGGCGGGCGCGACGAAATTCATGTTCGGCACGGATTTCCGCGAGGGCAGCCGCAAGGCCGCCAGCGAGGCGGATCTCAAGGCCGCGCGCGCCGAGGGCTTCCAGGCCGGCCAGGAGCAGGGGCGGCGCGAGGCCGAGGCCCAGTTCAACGGGCTCGCCGGCCAGCTCGCCCGCTCGGCCGAACGGCTCTTCGCGCTGGAGGCCGCGCGCATGGCCGCGATCGAGGCGCAGGCGGCCGAGGTCGCGCTCGCCGCGGCGCGGGCGCTTGCCGGCGCGGCGCTCGCCGAGAAGCCGATGGCGGCGCTGGCGCAGGCGGTGCGCGACTGCATCGGCCATGCCCGCCAGGCGCCGCATCTGGTCGTGCGCGTCAACGAGGCGTCGGTCGAGGCGGCCGAGGAGCTGGTGCAGCGGCTGGTGCGGGAGCAGGGCTTCACCGGCCGGCTGATGGTGCTGGGCGAGCCCGACATCCGCCCCGGCGACGGGCGGATCGAATGGGCCGATGGCGGCTTCGTGATGGATGGCGAGCGGCTCTCGGCGCTGATCGAGCAGGCGGTCGCCAGCGTTTTCCCCGGCGGCAGCGGCCCCGGGCAATGAAGGTCTGAATCATGAGCCAGGAGAACGATCTCAACCTGCCGCCGCTGAGCCAGACCGATCTGTCGTTCGACCAGAACGACATGTCGGTGGCGCGCTCGGGTCCGGTCCCGGTCAAGACGGCGGAGGATCTGGAACAGGTCTTCGACGTGCCGGTGACGGTCTCGGCCGTGCTCGGCTCCTCCAGGGTCGCGGTCGGCGACCTGCTCCAGATCGTGCCCGGCACGGTGCTGGAGCTCGACCGGCGCGTCGGCGAGGCGATCGACATCTTCGTCAACGAGCGGCTGGTCGCCCGCGGCGAGGTTGTCGTCGTCGAGGACCGGCTCGGCGTGACCATGACCGAAATCATCAAGGCCGACCGGTGAGACGCCGGCCGCCTTCAAGCCCGACAAGCAAAAGGACCTGAGCCATGCGCCTCATCATCGCCGGCGGTCTCAAGGGACAGATCATCGCCGCAGCCAGGATCGCGATGGCGCATGGCGCCGCCGTCACCCATACGGAGGGGCTCGAGCAGACTCTGGCGGTGCTGCGCGCCAAGGGCGCCGACCTGCTGATGATCGACGTCGCGCAGCCGATCGCCGCCTATGTCGCGGCGCTGGAGGCCGAGCGCATCCGCACGCCGGTGGTCGCCTGCGGCACCTCGACGGATACCCGCGCCGCGGTCGCCGCGATCCAGGCCGGGGCCAGGGAATATGTGCCGCTGCCGCCCGACCCGGAATTGATCGCGGCGGTGCTGGAGGCGGTTGCGGCCGACCAGTCGAGCCTGATCTGGCGCGACCCGGCGATGGAGCGGGTCGTCCAGCTCGCGACGCAGATCGCCCGCTCCGAGGCGCCCGTCCTCGTCACCGGCGAGAGCGGCACCGGCAAGGAGGTGATCGCGCGCCATCTCCATCAGAAATCGGGGCGCAAGGACAAGCCCTTCGTCGCGGTGAACTGCGCCGCCATCCCCGACAACCTGCTCGAATCCGAACTGTTCGGCCATGAGAAGGGCGCCTTCACCGGCGCCATCGCCCGGCGCATCGGCAAGTTCGAGGAGGCCCATGGCGGCACGCTGCTGCTCGACGAGATCTCCGAGATGGATGTCCGCCTCCAGGCGAAGCTGCTGCGCGCCCTTCAGGAGCGCATGATCGACCGGGTCGGCGGGACCCAGCCGGTCAAGGTCGATATCCGCATCGTCGCGACCTCGAACCGCAACCTCGCCGACGCGGTGCGGGAGGGCTCCTTCCGCGAGGACCTGCTCTACCGGCTGAACGTCGTGCATCTGCGCCTGCCGGCGCTGCGCGAGCGGCCGGGCGACATCCTGGCGCTGGCGGAGCATTTCGCCCGGAAATACGCTGAGCTGAACGGGTTGCCGCAGCGGCCGATCGCGGCGGATGCGCGCAAGCTGCTGCTCGGCAACGCCTGGCGCGGCAATGTGCGCGAGCTCGAGAACACGATGCACCGGGCCGTGCTGCTCGCCAGCGGGCCGGAGATTGCGGCGGCCGCCGTGCTGACGCCGGAGGGGGAGGCGCTGGCGCCCGCCGCGGCCGGCTCGCGGGACGCGGCGGGGCGGGCGGCGCAGACGGCGGAGGCGATGACGCGCTCGCTGGTCGGCCACACCGTCGCCGATGTCGAGCGCGAATTGATCCTCGACACGCTGGATCATTGCCTCGGCAACCGGACCCATGCCGCCAAGATCCTGGGCATCTCGATCCGCACGCTGCGCAACAAGCTCAGCGAGTACACCGCCGCCGGCATCGCCGTGGCGGAGCCGGGTCAGGCGCGCATCAGCGCGGCCTGACCCCGATAGGGCCGGTTACCAATAGCGCCGGCGGTAGTAGTAGCGCGGGCGGTAATAATAGCGCGGCCGGTAGTAGTAGCGCGGGCGGTAATAGGGCCGGTAATAGCGATAGCGCGGCCGCCGATAGTAATAGTATTGGCTGAATTCGGCGTCGGTTTTATCCAGTGCCTCCTTGGTCTCGGTCGGAACGGCTTCCGCGTCCTTGGGCGGCGCGCCTTCCGGCCGCACGGGCCGAGCCAGCTGGGCGGCTTCGGCGGCGGCGATCCCGCCAAGGCCGGCGGCGGCGAAGCCACCGACCAATGTCATCAGGAATGAGCGTCTGTCCACGACGGCCTCCAGATTGTCTTCGTCACATCGCACCGTTGCATTCAATAGGAGCAGAATGCAGACAAGGAGTAATACATTTAGATGACCCCTTGTTCCAATGCGCGGCTTTTCGCCGTGAATGGGGAGAGCATCCGCCCCGAAAAGCGGAACGCGGTTTTCGGGAAGAGCCGATGCACAATCAAAGAGCGGTCGCGCTTCAATCCACGGCGTTGAGCGGCCGGGCGACGCTCTCCAGCGGCTTGCGCTCCGCCCGGACGGCGAAACGGGCGGCGATCAGGGCCGCCGCCAGCATCAGCGCGGCGCCGAGCAGATAGCCGCCGAAGACGCTGCCGCGCGAGCCGGTGTCGATCAGGATGCCGAAGAGCCAGGGGCCGGCGATGCCGCCCGCCCCGGTGCCGATGGCGTAGAACACGGCGATGGCGAGCGCCCGCATCTCGACCGGGAAGGTCTCGGAGACGGTGAGATAGGCCGAGCTCGCCGCCGCCGAGGCGAAGAAGAAGACGACGCTCCAGCACAAGGTGAGCTGCGAGGCGGTGAGCCAGTCCCGCCAGAACAGATAGCCGGTTCCGGTCAGCAGCAGGCCGGAGAGGGCGTAGGTCGCGGCGATCATGACGCGCCGGCCCAGGCTGTCGAACAGCCGGCCGAGCAGCAGGGGTCCGAGGAAATTGCCGGCGGCGAAGGGCAGGATGAACCAGCCGATCGCCTGCGAGGGCACGTCGTAGAAGTCGGTCAGGATCAGCGCGTAGGTGAAGAAGATCGCGTTGTAGAAGAAGGCCTGCGAGACCATCAGCGCGAGCCCGACCAGCGCCCGGTCGCGATGCACCACGAACAGGGCGCGGAAGACCTCGCCGAGCGGGGTGGCGGGGCGCGGCCGCAATCTGGTGAGGGCGTGGATTTCGCCCGGCGGCGGGGTGAAGCCGGCGCGGCGCTCGATGTCCATCACGATTGCGGCGGCGCGCTCGGGGTGGCCGTGGCTGATGAGCCAGCGCGGGCTTTCCGGAATCCATTGCCGCAGGAACAGGATGACGAGGCCCAGCACGGCTCCGATGAAGAAGGCGAGGCGCCAGCCATGCTCGGGGTCGATATGGGCGGGGTCGAGCAGGACGATGGCGCCGATGGCGCCGAGCGCCGCCCCGATCCAGAAGGAGCCGTTGATGACGAGGTCGGTCCAGCCGCGCATCCGGGCCGGGATCAGTTCCTGGATCGTCGAGTTGATCGCGGTGTATTCGCCGCCGATCCCCATGCCCGTCAGGAAGCGGAAGACCAGGAAGCTCCAGAGATTCCAGGAGAAGGCGGTGGCCGCCGTCGCCGCGAGATAGACCAGCACGGTGACGGTGAAGAGCTTCTTGCGGCCGAGGCGGTCGGTCAGCCAGCCGAAGAAGACGGCGCCGAGCACGGCCCCGGCGATATAGGCGGCGCCGGCCAGGCCGACATCGGCATTGCTGAGCCGCAGCACGGGGCTCTCCTTCAGCGCGCCGGAGACCGCGCCCGCCAGCGTCACCTCCAGCCCGTCGAGGATCCAGGTGATGCCGAGCGCGGCCACCACGAGCACATGGAAGCGCGACCAGGGCAGGCGGTCGAGGCGCGCGGGCACGTCGGTGGAGACGACGAGGCCGCCGGCCTCCATGGGGGCCGAATCCGTCACGGGCCCTCCTCCTGTCTGGAGCATTTTCGAGCGAAGCGGGTACCGGTTCGCGAGAAGAAAATGCGTTGAAACAACGACCGCGCGGCCGCGCCTGCGCGGAGGGCGGCGGAACGGATGGGTGGACACGCCAGGCGGCGCGTGAGGATTCCCCAGTATGGCGATGCATCGCGTCCTGTCATGACGCGGTGCAAGATCGCGGACCCGAGCCGGCGGTGAAACGCCCGGCTTAACGTTTCGTTCACCATATGCCCGGCAAGAATTGCCGGGTGGCGTCCCGTTCCGGGGCGCGCGGCGTCCGTGCGCGGATGCGGGCCGGCGAGAGGGCGGGGCGGTCGATGACCAATGTGACGGCAGGCCAGGGAGGCGGTTTCAACCTTCCCGACCGCGATGCGCTGGGCAAGCTGTTCAAGCGGCCGGACCTGTTCCTGGCGATCGGCGTCATGGGCATCCTGGTGGTGCTCATCTTCCCGATGCCCGCAGTCCTGCTCGACCTGCTGCTGGCGCTGTCGATCATCCTCTCGGTGCTGGTGCTGATGACGGCGCTGTTCATCGAGGAGCCGCTGGAATTCTCCGCCTTCCCGACGGTGCTGCTGATCGTCACCATGTTCCGGCTGGCGCTGAACCTCGCCTCGACGCGCCTCATCCTCGCCCATGGCCATGAGGGCACCTCGGCGGCGGGGCATGTCATCGAGGCCTTTGCCGGCTTCGTGATGAGCGGCAATTTCGTGATCGGGGTGATCGTCTTCACCATCCTGATCATCGTCAACTTCGTCGTCATCACCAAGGGCTCGGGCCGCATCGCCGAGGTCGCGGCGCGCTTCACCCTCGACGCCATGCCCGGCAAGCAGATGGCGATCGACGCCGATCTCTCCGCCGGGCTGATCGACCAGGAGACCGCCAAGCTCCGCCGCAAGGCGCTGGAGGACGAATCCTCCTTCTTCGGCTCGATGGACGGCGCCTCGAAATTCGTGCGCGGCGACGCCATCGCCGGCCTGCTGATCACCTTCATCAACGTGCTCGGCGGCATCGTCATCGGCGTCGCGCAGCAGGGCTTGAGCTTCGGCCAGGCGGCGCACAACTATACCCAGTTGACGGTGGGCGACGGGCTGGTCAGCCAGATCCCGGCGCTGATCGTCTCGACGGCCGCCGGCCTGCTGGTCTCGAAGGCCGGCGTGCGCGGCGCCGCCGACAAGGCCCTCGGCCGGCAGCTCTCCGGCTATCCCAAGGCGCTCGGCATGTCGGCGGCGGTGATGCTGCTGATCGCGATCCTGCCCGGCATCCCGATGCTGCCCTTCCTGCTGCTGGCGGCCGGCGCCGGCTTCCTCGCCCACCGCTTCGGGCGGGCCGCCAAGGCGCGCGCCGCCGAGGAGGCGCTGGCCGGCGCGGCGCAGGCCGGCGGCGGCGCGGTTTCGGCCGACGGCACGCCCCGCGAGGAGACCCTGAACGACCTGCTCAGGATGGACGAGCTCAAGATCGAGATCGGCTATGCGCTGCTGCCGCTGGTCAATGCGGCGGGCGGGCAGGACCGGCTGACCGACCAGGTCCGGGCGCTGAGGCGCCAGCTCGCGGCCGAGCTCGGCTTCGTGATGCCGGCCGTGCGCATCGTCGACAACGTCCAGCTCGAGGCGAACCACTACTATATCAAGATCAAGGAGATCGATGCCGGGCACGGCATCGTCTATGCCGGCCAGTACATGGCGATGGACCCGATGGGCGGCACGGTGAACCTGCCCGGCCACAACGTGCTGGAGCCGACCTTCGGCCTGCCCGCCACCTGGATCGACGCGGCGCTGCAGGACGAGGCGCAGTTGCGCGGCTACACGGTGGTCGACGCCGCGACCGTGATCTCGACGCATCTGACCGAGGTGCTGAAGTCGAACATGCCGGAGCTTCTCTCGCATGCCGAGGTGCAGAAGCTGCTGCGCGAGCTGCCGAAGGACCATGCCGACCTGGTCAAGGAGATCGTGCCGCACCAGATCTCGACCACCGGCATCCAGCGCGTGCTGCAATTGCTGCTGGCCGAGCGCATCTCGATCCGCGACCTGGGCACCATCATCGAGGGCATCGCCGAGGTCTCGGGCGGGATCAAGAACCCGCGCGACATCGCCGAGCATGTCCGCGTCCGGCTGGCGCGGCAGATCTGCGCGCAGTTCTCCGATCCCAACGGCGTGCTGCCGATCATCACGCTCTCCTCGGCCTGGGAGAGCGTCTTCGCCGAGTCGATCATCGGCCATGGCGAGGACCGCCATCTCGCCATGCAGCCCTCGCGCTTGCAGGAGTTCGTCCGCCATGTCCGCGACAAGTTCGAGGAGGCGGCGCGGATCGGCGAGATGCCGGCGCTCGTCACCTCCGGCATGGCGCGGCCCTTCGCCCGCCAGATCATCGAGCGCTTCCGCCGCGAGACCCCGGTCTTGTCGCAGGGCGAGATCCATCCGCGCGCGCGGCTGAAGACGGTCGGTAGCGTCTAGAGCGTCGGACCGAACATCGTACGCGGCACGGGAACCGCCATTCCGGTTCCGTACGGGACCGCCACCGTCATTCCGGGCGAAGCGCGCACGATGGTCAGCCCGGCGCTTCAGCTTTTATAGCGAGGAGCGTCGGCGCCGGCGAGATGACGGGAGACGCCTCCGCTTTCCACGGCCCCCCGATGCCCGCCGCGCAATGGTCAGCACGGCGGGCTGCGGCTAAGCGACGGGCATGAGCCGGAACGCCGTCCTCTTCGCCGTGATGTGCCTCGTCTGGGGCTTGACCTGGCTGCCGGTCAAGGTCGGCGGTACGCATGTACCCCCGGTGTTCCTCGCGGCCGTCCGCTTCACGATCGCGGGCGTGCTGATGCTGTTCTGGGCCGGGCGCGACATGCCGAAGGTGCCGGCCGGCGCCTGGCCGCGGCTGGTCGGCACGGCGCTGCTGCTCAACACCGCCAACTACACCCTGCTGTTCTGGGGCACGGCCCATGCCCCGACCGGGCTCGCCGCCATCGTCAATTTCGCGACCATTCCGATCTTCACCCTGCTGGCGAGCCGCGCGATCGAGAAGGAGCCGGTCGACGGGCGCAAGCTCGCCGCCATCGGGCTCGGCACGATCGGGCTCGGCTTCCTGTTCGCGACGCGGGCGCTGGGCGGGCTGTCCGCCGTGCAGGGCGACCCGCAGGAGGCGATCGGGCTCGCCGCGGTCGCGGCCGGGACGCTGTTCTACTGCACCGGCGCGGTGCTCTCGCGGCCGATCGCGGGCACGATGCCGACGCTGACCCTGGCGGGCTGGCAGACGCTGATCGGCGGCATCGGGCTGTCGGCGGTGTCCCTCGCCGTCGAGAGGGTGGGAAGCGCCGATTTTGCCGCGCTGGCGCAATGGCCGGTCCTGCCTTGCGTCGCCTTCCTCGTCATCGGCGGCTCGCTGATGGGCTTCACCATCTATATGCGGCTGCTGCGGGACTGGGGCGCCTTCCGGGCCGGCCTCTACGCCTTCGTCAGCCCGGCCGTGGCCGTCGGCGTCGGCGTCGCGGTGCTGGAGGAGCCTTTCGGCCTGTCCGAGGCCATCGGCGCCGCGCTGATGTTCGGCGCCGCGACGATCGCGCTGAAGCGGCCCGCGCCCCGGGGCGGTTGAGGCGCGCGCGTCAGGGCGGCGCGGCGATGCGGGTGTTGCGCTTGAGCTGGGCGCGCTCGAAGGCGATGACGATCGGCAGCGAGATCACCAGCGGCAGGATCAGGTAGAACAGCCGCCAGATCAGCAGCGCCGCGAAGACGGCCGGGGCCGGCACGCCCGGCATCACCGCGAGGAAGACCGCCTCCATCACGCCGACGCCGCCCGGGACCTGGCTGAGCAGCCCGGCCGAGAAGGAGAGCAGGAAGGCGCCGAGCACGATCATGAAGCCCGGATTGCCCTGCTCCGGCAGGGCGAAATAGATGATGCCGGCCGCGCCGGCGAGCTCGAGCGGCGCGGCGAGATATTGCCGGGCGACGATGCGCAGGCGCGGATAGATGATCTCGAACTTGCCGATCCTGAGCGGCCTGAAGCCGAGCCAGGAGCCGATGGTGTAGAGCACGACGAAGGCGAGCATGCCGGCGCCGATGAGCCGGGCGGTGCGGTCGCTGATCGCGAACCATTTCGACAGCCGCTCCAGCGGGTGCAGGATCTGCGGCTCGTAGACCAGCACGAAGCCCAGCATCAGCAGCGTCCCGAAAGCGAAGGTGAAGGAGCACAGCGCGATCAGGACCGCGACCTCGGCGGCCGTCAGCCCCTTCGCGGTATAGGCCCGGTAGCGCACCATGCCGCCGGAGAAGACCGAGGCGCCGATATTGTGCGAGAGCGCGTAGGTCACGAAGGAGCAGAGCGAGACGTAGAACCAGGAGATGCCCTTCTCCTTGCCCAGATGCATCAGGGCGATGCGGTCGTACCAGGCCAGCGCCGCATAGGCGACGAGGGTGGCGAGCGCGGCGTGGAAGAAGGCGTCGGGCGGGATCACCGCGATCTTGTGGCCGATGCGGTGGGCGATGATCTTGATGCTCTGCCAGAGATTGGCGTTCTGGAGCAGGGCCTCGATGGTCGCGTCCGAGCCGGCCTCGGCCTTGAGCTTGCTCCACAGAAGCTCGACGGACCAGACGACCGCGACGAGCCCGATGATCGGCCAGAGGTAATCGAGATAACGTTTCATGGAGGCCGCGGAACGGAAGGATGCTGACGAGGCTTTGAACGGGCCCACGTCGTCACCGCAGCGGCGCGAACCTTCTGCCCTCTTGCCAGCCGGGAGGGCCAAGGGCAAGCGGCGTCGCCGCCGCCTGCCGGTCTGAGGCGACTATTTGCCGTTTTTCCTGAGCCATTCGCGCATCTGCGCCACTTCCTTCTCCTGGTCGCGGATCACGCCTTCGGCAAGCTTGCGGATTTCCGGGTCCTTGCCATGGGCGAGGACGACTCTGGCCATGGCGATGGCGCCCTGGTGATGCGGGATCATGCCGCGCACGAAATCGGCATCGGCATCGCCGGAATAGGCGATGTCCATGTCCTTGTGCATCTTCGCGTTGGCGTCCTTGTAGGCCTTGGTCGAGGCGCTGTCCGTGCCGGCGCCGTCCATCTTCATCGTGCCGCCGCCATGGCCCTGATGCTGGTGCTGGGCCAGGGCCGGGCCGGCGAAGGCGGCCGCGAGCGCCAGCGCGGCGAGAGAGGTCTTGAGAAGCTTCATCTTGGAATTCCCGTGAGAACGAAGGGCGGTCCGCGCCGGCAAGGCGCCGGCGCCGCCTGAAAAGGGTTCAGCTCGACATCGCCCCGGTTCGGGGCGGGGGCTTCGCCGGCTCGGGCGAGAGGCCGGAAAGCGGCTCGGCCGGGGCGGGGCCGGGGGGCGACCATAGGATCGGTCGCGAGGGCAGGGCCGGCGACGGAGCGGCGGCGAGCAGGCCGCAGCCGGCGATGCAGCAGGCCGGCATCCCTGAATGCGCATGTCCGGGCGCCGGGTCCTGGACCTCCCGCGCCTCATGGCAGGGTGCCGGCTGCGCGGCGGGCCGCGCCTCGGTCCGGGGCATCGTCTCGGCGAGCCTCGCGGGCTCGGGAAGCCGCGTCAGGGTGGCGGCGAGCGTGGCGTGCGGCAGGACGGCGAGGCACATCGCCAGCAGCAGGAGCAGCGCCTGCGGCCACCGCCTTGCCCGGCGCCGCCGGTCCGGCGGCGTTATGCCTCTGCCATGCGTCATCGCACCCTGATCTTTCGGCCCGGATCATGTCATGATCGCGGCAGACCCAGACGCCCTTGCCGGACCGACCGCCTTGCCGCAGACCCTGACCATCAGCCTCACGGGCATCACCGACCTGCCGCCCGGCAAGATCGCCGCGGTCGTCACCTCGCTGGAGATGCGGGCGCCGCCACCTGTCCGGCCGGACCCGCCGGGGACGGAGGGCTTTTCGCTGGAGCCGATCGACGGCCGCGACACCGGGCGCTATCTCGCCCTCTACCGGCTGCTCGGCGAGCGCTGGATGTGGTTCAGCCGGCTGGTCAAGCCGCTGGCGGAGCTGGAGGCGATCCTCACCGACCCGGCTGTCGCGCTCCATGCCGTGCGCCACGAGGGGCGCGATGTCGGGCTCCTGGAGCTGGATTTCCGCGTGGCGGGGGAGGCCGAGCTCGTCTTCTTCGGGCTGGACGAGCCGCTGCTGGGGCGGGGCGCCGGGCGCTGGCTGATGAACCGGGCGCTGGCGCTGGCCTGGGCCAGGCCGATCTCGCGCTTCTGGGTCCATACCTGCACGCTCGACCATCAGGGCGCGGTGGAGTTCTACCAGCGTTCCGGCTTCGCGGTGTTCAAGCGCAGCATCGAGGTCGACGACGATCCCCGGCTCGCGGGACGGATGGAGCGCGGCGCGGTGCCGCACCATCCGGTCATCGCCTGAGCGGCGATGGGCGGGCGGGCCCGGCTTTCGGCGGCCCGATCGCTCGCCGCGAAGCGTCGCACGGCGGCTTCGCAGCCTTCGCTCGCCGGTGCTCCGTCGCTTTCGCTGGCCATGGCCGGGCGGCCATGGCAGGATTCGGCCGGTTGTGACCGGATGCGGAGCCGCTCGCCTTGATCGAAGCCGCCATGCTGTTCGCGCTCGGCTTCCTCTGCGCCGCGCTGCTGGCGCTCGCCTGCGTGCCGGCGCTGTCTCGCCGTGCCGACCGCCTGGCGCGCAAGCGGGCGGAGGCCGCTTTCCCGCTCTCCCTCGCCGAGATCGCCGCCGATCGCGACCATCTGCGCGCCGCGCTCGCGATGCGGATGCGGACGGTGGAGCAGCAGGCCGAAAAGGGCTTCGCCGCCAAGGCCGGGGCGATGCAGGAGATCGGCCGGCGCGACATGGAGATCGGCCAGCTCAGGCACGACCGCGCCGCGCGCGACGCGCAGATCGCGACGCTCTCCGCCGAGCTGGCGCAGACCCGCGCCAGCCTTGACGAGACCCGTTCGGCCCTGGAGGCGGAGCGGGCCGGCCATGCCGGGGCGACCGCGGCGCTGGAGCAGCGGATCGCCGATCTGGCGGCGCTTGAGGCGAAGCTGACCGAGACCCGCCAGGCCCTGACCGGAACCAGCGCCGATCTCGACGCGCGCTCCGGCGAGCTCGAGCGCGAGCGCGAGACCGTCGGGCGGACCGAGGCGCTGCTGGCGCAACGGGAGACCGAGCTGGCGCAGAGCCGGGATGCGCATGAGAAGCTCAGGGTCGCGCAGGTCGAGGACCGGACGCAGATCATGGTGCTGCAGGGCAAGCGGGACGAGCTCGGCGACAGGCTCGCCGCCGCGGAGGAGCGCCTCGCCCGCAGCGAGGCGGCGCTGGCGGCGATGACGGCGGAGCGCGAGGGCGAGCGTCGGCGCGCCGACGCCTTCGCATCCCGTGCCGAGCAGGCCGAGGCCGGGCTCGCCGCGGCGAACGCCCAGAGCAGCGCCGCGACGGCCGAGGCGCGGCAGAATGCGCGGCTTCTCGAAGAGGAGCGCGCGGAGCATAAGCAGGCGCAGGAGCGCATCGATGCCCTGGAAGGCTGGCTCGCCGAGGCCCAGCACTCCCTGGCCGAGGCGCGCCGCCGGCACGAGCAGGAGACGGCCGCCTTGAAGGACACCGAACAGGGCCGCGAGACGCGGATCGAGTCGCTGCATGCCGAATTGCAGACGCTGGAAGGCGCCCTGCGGCAGGCCCGCGACGACGGCGCCGCGGCGAAGCGGGAGCTTGCGGCGCTGCGCCGGGACGCCGCGACGCAAGGCGGCAACATGGCGCTCCGGCAGGAGATCATCCGCCTGGCGGACCGGCTGATGAGCCAGCCCTCTGGGCGCGAGGCGGCGGAGTGAGGCGAAAAGCGGTTTCCATCGGCAAGGCCATGCTCTAGGAAGGCACGCCCCGCGCCGGATGCCGTTTCAATGGTTTCAAATCCCGTGACACACAGCCAAATCGACCTTCTGTGCCTCGGCGAGCCGCTCGGCGAGTTCAACGCCACGCGGGCCGAATCCGGCGCCTTCCAGTTCGGCCAGGGCGGCGACACCTCCAATTGCGCGGTGGCCGCGGCGCGGCAGGGTCTGTCGGTCGGCTATGTCGGCGCGCTCGGCGACGACATGGCCGGGCGCTCGGTGCGGGCGCTGTGGCGGCGCGAGGGCGTCGACGACAGCCATGTCGCGACGCATCCGAGCGCACCGACCGGGCTTTATTTCGTCGATCACGGCCCGTCCGGCCATGTCTTCTCCTATCTGCGTGCCGGCTCGGCGGCGAGCCTCTACGGGCCGGGCGACCTGCCGCTGGGGCTGATCGGCGCGGCGCGGATCGTGCAGGCCTCCGGCATCAGCCAGGCGATCTCGGCCAGCGCCTGCGACGCCGTCTTCACGGCGTTCGAGACGGCGCGCGCCGCCGGGGTGCTGACCGCCTACGACACCAATCTGCGCCTGAAGCTCTGGCCGCTGGCGCGGGCCCGCGCGATCATCCATGCCGCCTGCGCCATGGCCGATATCGTGCTGCCGGGGCTCGACGACGCGACGCAGCTCACCGGGCTGAGCGAGCCGGATGCGATCGTCGATGTCTATCTCGGGCTCGGCGCGCGGGTGGTGGCGCTGACGCTCGGCCATGAGGGCTCGCTGGTCGCGACGCCGGTGCGGCGCGAGCGCTTCCGCCCGATCAAGGTCGACGCCATCGACGCGACCGGCGCCGGCGACTGCTATGACGGCGCCTTCCTCGCCGAATATCTGCGCACCGGCGACGCCTTCGCCGCCGGGGCCTATGCCAATGTCGCCGCGGCGCTGTCGACCCAGGGCTACGGCGCGGTCGCGCCGGTGCCGCGGCGGGCCGATGTCGAGGCGCGGATGGCGGCGGAGGCCAGGGGTATCTGATGACGGTTCCGGTCCTGAAGCAGGCGGGCGCGCTCCTCGCCCGCTACGATGTGCTGATCAGCGATGTCTGGGGCGTCGTCCATGACGGGCTCTGGGCGCTGGAGCCGGCCTGCGCGGCCCTCGCCGCCTTCCGCGAGCGCGGCGGCGCGGTGGTGCTGCTCTCGAACGCGCCGGGGCCTTCGGACCACGTCGCCAGGCTGCTCGACGCCAAGCGGGTGCCGCGCACGGCCTGGGACAGCCTGGTCACCTCCGGCGACGTCACCCGCGCGCTGATCGCGGAGAGCCATCACAAGCGCGCCTATCACATCGGCTGGGCCAGCGACCGCGCGGTGTTCGAGGGGCTGGATGTCGAGCTGGTCGACGAAGCGCGGGCCGATCTCGTCGTCGCGACCGAGCTCAACGACTACCGCACCGAGACGCCGGAGCAGTACCGGCCCCTTCTCAGCCGCTTCGCGGCGCGCGGCCTGCCCTTCGTCTGCGGCAATCCCGATCTCGTCGTGCATGTCGGCGAGGACCTGCTGCCCTGCGCCGGCTCGCTCGCGACCATCTACGAGGAGCTGGGCGGCAGCGTCGCCTGGGCCGGCAAGCCCTATCGCCCGGCCTACGACCTGGCGCTGGCGGCGGCGGCCGGGCTGCGCGGAGGGCGCCCGGTCGAGGCGGAGAAGGTGCTGGTGATCGGCGACGCGGTCCGCACCGACCTCGCCGGCGCGCGGCTGATGGGCTTCGACAGCCTGTTCGTCGCCGGCGGCATCCATCGCGAGGAGACGATGCGGGGCGGCGAGGTCGACCCGGCGGGGCTTGCCAGGGTGCTCGACGGCCTGCCGGTGCAGCCCGTCGCCGCGATGGCGGCGCTGGCCTGAGAGCGCCGGCGCCTCAGTCCTTGGGCGCGGCGCGCGCCATCAGCGCGTCCATGTCGATGAGGTGTCCGGCCCGGTCGCGCTTGGAAGCGAGGTAGCGGACATTATGGGCGTTCGGCCGCCCGAGCACGCGCTGGCTCGCCGCGACCTCCAGCCCCGCCGCCTCGATCGCGCCGATCTTTTGCGGGTTGTTGGTGAGGGCGACGACGCGCGAGACGCCGAGCTGCTTCAGCATCGTCGCGGCGAAATCGAAATGGCGCTGGTCGAGGTCGAAGCCGAGCACCTCGTCGGCGTCGTAGGTGTCCCAGCCCTGGCTCTGCAGCTTGTAGGCGCGCATCTTGTTGGAGATGCCGTTGCCGCGCCCTTCCTGATCGAGATAGAGCAGGACGCCGCCCTCATGGGCCGCCATCCACTGCACGGTCTCGCGGAGCTGGTCGCCGCAGTCGCATTTCAGCGAGCCGAAGAGGTCGCCGGTCAGGCAGGCGGAGTGCAGCCGCACCGGCACGGCGGCAGAGAAATCGGGCTTGCCGACGATGATCGCGACCTGGTCGCGCAAGCCTTCGCCGCCGCGGAAGACGACGAATTCGGTGTCGGGCGCGCCTTCCAGCGGCACCGGCGCGCGGCCGACGATCCTGAGCGAGGCGGCCTGCACGGCGCGATAGGCGTTCACCGCCGCGATATCGGCCGCGACCAGGGATTCGCCGGCGACGGCGGCGGCGCCGACCGGGACGACGAGCACGGCCGGCAGGACGAGCGACAGGCGCGCCAGCTCCAGCGCCGCGCCGTCGAGGGCGGAGGCCGGGGCGACGGGCGCGTCCATGCGGCTGTCCAGCCTGAAGGCGAGATAGGCGATCCGGTCGAGATCGATGGCCGGCAGCGCGAAGATGCCGGGCTCGACCCGCTCGCGGGCGCCGAGACGGCGCAGCCTCGCCGGAGTCAGCACGAGGTGGCCGTTGCCGGCGGCGAGCGTGTCGAGGCGGCGCACCAGCTCGCTGTCCGCGAGCTCGGCCGACAGGGCCAAGGCGAGGTTTTCACCGTCCTGCAGGAGAACGGGCCGGCCGGCGCGGAATTCCGCGATGGCCCGCTCCACCACGACCCGCAGGGTCTCGCCGGGACGGCCGAAAAGCGTAGGCGACTCAGGCATGCAAACAAAACCTGTCAGGTCGGGCCGTTCGCGGCCGGGAAGCAGCGGAAATCAGCCGCGGCCACGATATAGGTAATCGTCGCACGGCATTCCACCAACGTCTCGCGGCAGGTCAGGTTCCGCAATCGAATCCATGCATGGCCGCACTCCCGGCTTCCGGGCGCGGTCCGGCCGGGCGGCGCAGGATAGCGCGGTCGGGCCGGGGAGGCGATGCCCGTGCTCAGACGGGGCGCGCCCAGAGGTCCTGGTGCCCGACCAGGACGGAGGCCGCGTCGCGGCGGGCCGCGAGCCAGCTCGCGATCGCGGCGGCCTCGAGCTGCCCGGTCTCGCGCACCGCCTCGGCGATGCCTTCGGCGAGGGCCTGCCGCAGCGGGCCGCTCCCGCCGTCGAGCATCCAGGCGCTGTCGCCGGTCGAGACCGCGAGGCCGGATTTCCGAAAGGCTTCGGCCATGATCTCGCAGGCTTCCGGTCCCGCGGCGGGGCCGAAGCCCTTGTCCATGTGCTGGTGGTGCTTGAACGCGGCCAGCATCTGCGCGTCGGCGCGATGAGCCGGCTTCCAGCGTTCGCGCCCGTCATAGGTCAGCGCGGCGTAGAGCGGCAGCTTCGGGCCGGCGAGGGCGGCGACGAAACGCTCGATCCAGGTCTTCGAGGCGAGGTCGAAGAAGGCCGCCGCCGTGACCAGATCGGGCTGCCAGCCCAAGACCCATTCGAGATCCTTGTCGAGATCGACCCGGCGCGTATCGACCGTGATCGTCTTGTCGCCCTTGGCGAGGACGAGCTCCTCGCCCTGTTCGCGGGCCTCGTCCGCCCAGGCCCGCAGGTGCTCGCGCGCCCTGGCCAGGAGGGCGCCGTCATGGTCGACCAGCGTCCAGTGCTGCCGTGCGGGCAGGGCGGCGTAGCTGCCGCGCAGGTTGGAGCCGGCGCCGCTGCCGAGGTCGAGCACCGAGAGCGAGGGCTTGTCGGCGAAATAGGCGCCGACCGCCGCCAGCACCTGCGGATTGCGCGCCGCATGGTCCGCCGGTTCGCGCAGCGCGAGCCATTCCGGAGAGAACCCAGCCATTCATCCCACCTTTCGGCCGTCGCGGCCGAGGCACGCCGCGGCGACGATCCGGGCCGTGTCCCGCCAACGCGGCAACATCGCCGCCGCCGACCAGGCGGCATCGGCGCGCCGGCGACGTTCAGCCGGCGCATCAATCAGGCTTGCGAGGGCCTTGGCAAGTGCCGCCGCGTCGCCGGGCGGCACTTTCAGGGCCGCCGCGTCCGGCAAGGCGTCGGCGCCGGCGCCGCTGTGGGTGCAGACGATGGGCAGGCCATGGGCGAGGGCTTCCGTCAGCGCCATGCCGTAGCCCTCGTAGAGCGAGGGCATGACGAAGAGGTCGGCCCCGGCATAGAGCGCGGCGAGGCGCCCGGCGCTCACGGCGCCGGCGAGGCGGATGCGCTGCTCCAGCCCGCAACGCGCGATGCGGGCGCGCAATGCCGCGGCCGTGGCCGGCGCAGGCTCCGGCGAGCCGGCGATGGTCAGGGTCCAGCTCCGCCCGGCGAGGGTGGCGAGCGCCTCGATCAGCAGGTCGTAGCCCTTCCTGGGAATGAGCGATCCCACCGCGAGGAGCCGCAGCGCCGCCCCGTCCGGCCCGCCCGCCGCGCGCGGGGCCGGGTCGGTGCCCGGCACGGCGACGGCGATCCGCTCCGGCGGCACGCCGTAGTCGCAGATCAGCGCATCGCGCGTCGCAGGGCCGGTGACGACGACGGCGCGGGCATGTCCCAGCGCCAGCCTCTCGCTGCGGTGCAGGGTTTCGGCCGCCGCGGCGGGCAGGCCGGTCTCCCGCGCGAGCGGATGATGGACGAGCGCGACGAGGCGCCCGGAGAACCGCGCCGCCAGCGCCTGGGGGAAGGCGCCGCCGGCCAGCCCGTCGACCAGCAGCACCTCTTCGGGAGCGGCCTGCGCCAGAAGCGCCTCCGTCGCCTCCAGCTCAGCCTGCGTCGGGAAGGGGAAGCCGCCGGGCAAGGCGAGGTGGCGGGCCGGGATGCCGGCCTCGCGCCATTCCCGCAGCAGGCGCCGGTCGTAGCCGTAGCCGCCGGTGGGCGCGCCGAGGTCTCCGGGAATGGCGAAGACGATCCCGCTCACCCGAGCGGGCCCTCATAGCTAGCGCGGGCGAGATCGGTCTCGTGGAGGGTGACGCGGATGCGGGCGAGGCCGGCGCCGTCGGCGCCCAGCGCGCCGGAGGCGGCCGCCGCCGCCATGGCGTCGAAGATGTGCTTGCAGAGGAATTCCGTGGTGGTGAGCATGCCGGCGAATTGCGGCAGGGCATCGAGATTCTGGTATTTCAGCGGCGCCAGCGTCGCGGCGAGCACGTCGAGCGCCGCGCCGATGTCGACCACGACATTCTGCGGGTTCAGCCTTTCGCGGAAGAAGGCGACGTCGACGATGAAGGTCGCGCCGTGCAAATTCTGCGCCGGCCCGAAGAACGGATCGGGCAGGGAATGGCCGATCATGATGCGGTCGCGGACTTCGACGGAAAACATGCGGGCTCCTGTTGCGGGTGGAACGGGTCCTAAGGGGGGCTGCGCCGAAGCGCCGTCAGTAGCGCAGCACGGCGGTGAGGCCGGACCAGCCGGGGGCCAGGACGGCGGGGATCTGTGCGGGCGCTTCCGAAAACGGAATCTCCTGCGTGATCAGCGCATCGAGCCGGTCGTCGGCGAGCAGCTCCATCGCGGCGCGGGCGCGGCGGCCATGGCTCCAGCGCGCCCGGCGGGACGGGGCGACCGCCGCGACCTGGGAGGAGACGAGCTGAAGCCGCCGGGCATGGAAGGCGCCGCCCAGCGGCGCCGGCACCGTTCCCTCGCCATACCAGCTCAATTCGACGATGCGGGCCTCGTTCCCGGCGCAGCCGATCGCGGTGGCGAAGCCGGCGGCGCTGGCGCTGGCGTGGAAGACGATGTCGGCGTCCCGCGGCGCGGCCGCGGGCAGGGCGAAGCGCAGCCCAAGCGCCTCCGCCACGGCCCGCCGGGATGGCTCGACATCGACCAGCGTGACCTCCGCGCCCGGGAGGCGCGCGGCGAGCCAGCCGGTGAGCAGGCCGATGACGCCGCCGCCCACGATCACGATCCTGTCAGCGGGGCCGGAGCCGGCGTCCCAATGGGCGTTGAGCGCGGTTTCCATATTGGCGGCGAGCACGGCGCGGCGCGGCGGCACCGTGTCGGGAACCGGGACGAGGCAGGCCCGCGGGGCGACGAAGCGCTGCTGATGCGGATGCAGGCAGAAGACCGGCCGCCCGCGCAGATCCGGCGGGCCGGCCTCGACGCGGCCGACCGCGCAATAGCCGTATTTCACCGGGAAGGGGAAGGCGCCCTCCTGGAACGGGGCGCGCATCCGCTCATGCTCGGAGGCGGGGACTCGCCCCTCATGGACGAGCCTCTCGGTGCCGCGGCTGATGCCGCTCCACAGGGTGGCGACGAGGCAGTCCTCCGGTCCGGCCGGCGGGAGAGGCGCGGCATTCAGCCGGCATTCACGGGGCGATGCATACCAAAGTGCCAGGGGATTTGCCCTTGCGTCATCTGTGGTTGCGGTCTTTACCTCCCGCGCCATTGCGATCCGATCCCGTCTGTCCGAGCCCGCCTGCAGCCGATCATGACAGATACCGTCACCAACCAGCGCTCCGCTCCGACCACGTTCCAGCGGGCCGCGCAAGATGTCGAGCCGTTCGGCGCGACGCCGGCCGGGCTGCAATCCGCCGCGACGCTGCGCAGCCGGCGCCTGCTCGTGCTCGCCCTCAATCTCGTGACGCTGGCCGGGCTCGCCGCCGGGCTCGCCCGCCTGCTCGGGCTCGGCGGCTGGAGCGGGGTGGATCTGGCTGTCTTCATCGCCTTCCTCGTCGCGGCGCCCTGGAGCGTCCTCGGTTTCTGGAACGCGGCGATCGGCCTGTGGTTGCTGCATGGCCGCCGCGACGGCCTCGCCGAGGCGGCGCCCTTCGCGGCGGCCGGCGCCCGGCCGGCGCCGCTGATGCTGCGGACGGCGGTGCTGCTGACGCTGCGCAACGAGGATCCGGAGCGGGCCTTCGCCCGGATCCGGGCGGTCAAGGACAGTCTCGATGCCACCGGCGAGGGGGTCTGGTTCGATTATTTCGTGCTGTCGGATACGAGCGATCCGGCCGTGGCGGCGGCCGAGGAGAGGCTGGCGGCCGACTGGGCCCGGGAGATCGGCGAGCCGGCCCGGCTGAGCTATCGCCGGCGCGCGATCAATGCCGGGTTCAAGGCCGGCAATATCCGCGATTTCTGCGAGCATTGGGGCGAGCGCTACGAGCTGATGCTGCCGCTCGACGCCGACAGCGTCATGGCGGGGGACGCGGTGGTCGCGCTGGTGCGGATCATGCAGGCCCATCCGAGGCTCGGGATCCTGCAATCGCTGGTGGTCGGCATGCCCAGCCGCTCCGCCTTCGCCCGCATCTTCCAGTTCGGCATGCGCCACGGCATGCGGCCCTACACGCTGGGGGCGGCCTGGTGGGCCGGCGATTGCGGGCCGTTCTGGGGCCATAACGCGCTGGTGCGGATCGCGCCCTTCCGCGCGCATTGCCGCCTGCCGGTGCTGCCGGGCGGCCCGCCGCTCGGCGGGGCGGTGATGAGCCACGACCAGGTCGAGGCGGTGCTGATGCGCCGGGCCGGCTACGAGGTGCGCGTGCTGCCGGTCGAGGGCGGAAGCTGGGAGGAGAACCCGCCGACCATGCTGGACTTCGCCCAGCGCGACCTGCGCTGGTGCCTCGGCAACCTGCAATATCTCAGGCTCCTCGGCCTGCCGGGGCTGCGGCCGACCAGCCGCTATCAGCTCGCCTGGGCGATCCTGATGTTCCTCGGCCTGCCGGCCTCGACGCTGATGGTGGCGCTCCTGCCGTTCAAGGTGCTCGAGGACCGGACGCTCGCCGATTATCCCGCCGCCTTCGCCGCCGGGCTCTACGGCCTGCTCCTGGCGATGCAGATCGCGCCGAAGCTCGCCGGCTTCGCCGATACGCTGCTGAGCCGGGGCGGGGCGGCGCGCTATGGCGGCACCCGGCTGTTCCTGGCCTCGGCCGCGCTGGAGATCGCCTGCGGCTTCCTGCAGGGCGCCGCCACCAGCCTGCGCACGACGCTGTTCATGGCCGGGCTCGCCTGCGGGCGCGGGCGGATCGGCTGGAACGGGCAGGCGCGCGATGCCCATGCCTTGTCCCTCGCCACGGCGCTCGCAGGGCTGTGGCCGCATCTGCTGTTCGGCCTCTTCCTTTTCGCCTCGCTGGCCTGGCTCTCGCCGGCGGTGCTGCTCTGGTCGCTGCCGGTGACGGCCGGCTATCTCCTGGCGATCCCCTTCGCGCTGCTGACGGCGCTGCCGGCTGCGGGAGCCTGGCTCGCGCGCCGCGGGCTGTGCGGCGCGCCGGAGGAGCGCGCGACGCCGCCGGTCCTGGCGGCGATCGGCATGGGAGGGCGGCGATGAACGTCGTCACCTGGCCCAAGGGAACGGTGAAGGCGCTCTCGCGCCGCCTGCGGATGTATTACGGCGACAAGGAACGCCATGCCGCGATGGACCGCCTCTACGGCGCCTTCCTGAAGCCGGGCGACCTCGTCTTCGATATCGGCGCCCATCTCGGTGACCGCATCTCCGCCTTCCGGCGCCTCGGTGCCCGCGTGATCGCTCTGGAGCCCGATCCGGGGCCGGCCCGGGCGATCCGCCTGATCCATCGCCGCGACCCGCTGGTGACGCTGATCCAGGCGGCCTGCGGCGACCATGAAGGCTCGATCGCGCTGCGGATCAGCCGGACCGATCCGGCGACCTCCACCGTCTCCGCCGCCTTTCTCGGCGCCGCAGCGGGGATGCGGGAGCAGCAGGAGGAGGAGCAGCTCTGGGGCCATGAGATCACGGTGCCCTGCACCACGCTCGACAAGCTGATCGCGCGCCACGGCCTGCCGGACCTGCTCAAGATCGATGTCGAGGGCTTCGAGGCGCATGTTCTGGCCGGGCTGACCCGGGCCGTGCCGGCAATCTCGTTCGAGTTCGCCACGAAGCGGCGCGACGTGGCCGAGGGCTGCCTGGCGCTGCTGGAGACGCTCGGGCGCTACCGCTTCAACCTCACGCTCGGGGACAGCCAGAAGCTGGCGCTGGCGGAGCCGGTCACGGCCGAGGCGATGGGCGGGTATCTGCGCGGATTGCCGCGCGGCGCCGGCTCGGGCGACGTCTACGCCGTCCTCCAGGGCTGAGACCGGCGGCGGGGCCTGCGCCGGCGCCTTCGGCGGAACGGATCGCGCCGCCGCCGCGTTGTCCGGTGGCGCGGCCGCTGCGGCGACGGCGATCTATCTATCTGTTATCGCAACGGATCTTTGCGGCAGGCGGATTCCACTTTCCGGTTCGATGCTATAGCCTGCGCGGACCGTTGTCGTATCAGCCTGCCAGGGGCCCTTCATGCCGCGTTTTGCCGCCAATCTCTCGATGATGTTCAACGAATGGGAGTTCCTCGACCGCTTCAGGGCGGCTTCCGAGGCGGGCTTCGAGGCCGTCGAGTTCCTGTTTCCCTACGATCATGCGCCCGAGCAGGTCGGGCTGGCGCTGGCGGGCGCCGGGCTCGAGCAGGCGCTGTTCAACCTGCCGCCGGGCGACTGGGCGGCCGGCGAGCGCGGCATCGCGGCACTGCCGGGGAGGGAAGAGGAGTTCAGGGCCTCGATCGAGACCGCCCTGGCCTATGTCCACGAAACCGGCGTCAAGCAAGTGCACATGATGGCGGGGCTCGCCGACCCCGACGATCCGGGCGCGCAGAAGACCTACCGCGCCTCGATCGCCCAGGCGGCCGACAGGTTCGGCGAGCACGGCATCGACCTGCTGCTGGAGCCGATCAACGGCAAGGACATGCCGGGCTATTTCCTCAACGATTTCGACCGGGCCGCCGGCTATGTGCGCGAATCGGGGCGGCCGAACGTCAAGCTGCAATTCGACATGTATCATTGCGAGCTGATCCACGGCGACGTGTCGGGCAAGCTCAAGGCGCTCTATCCGCTGGTCGGCCATGTCCAGATCGCCAGCGCCAACGGCCGGCACGAGCCCGACGCCTCCGGCCCGGACTATCCGCTTCTCTTCGCCGAGCTCGACGCGCTCGGCTATGGCGGCTTCGTCGGCTGCGAATACCGGCCGCGGCACGGCACGCTGGAGGGGCTGGGCTGGTTCGCGCCCTGGCGGAAGCCGCTCTGATGCGCCCGCCCGCGATCGCCTATCCGGTGCTGCTCGCCGATATCGGCGGGACCAACTGCAGGCTGTCGCTGGCGGCGGAGCCGGAGAGCCCGCCTGTCGCGCTGGCGCGGATCGGCACCGGCAGCTACCGGACGCCGGAGGAGGCCTTCGAGAGCGCCGTCGCGACGCTGCCGGTGCGCCCGCGCTCGGCGGCCCTCGCCGTGGCCGGGCCGCTCGACGGGCGCCGCGCGCAGCTCACCAATGCGAGCTGGGAGTTCGACGGGCCGCGGATCGCCGCCGCGCTCGGGCTGGAGCAGGGGCTCCTGGTCAACGACTTCGAGGCCCTGGCCGCCTCGCTCGCGGTGCTGGCGCCGGCCGATCTCGACACGCTCGTCGCGGGCGACCCCGAGCCGGAGGGGATCAGGCTCGTGCTCGGTCCCGGCACCGGCTTCGGCGCCGCGGCCCTGCTGACGCGGGGCGAGCGCGGCTCGCTGATCCCGACCGAGGCCGGGCATATCGGCATCGGCCCCGAGGATCCGGCCGAGCACCGGATCTGGCCGGCGCTGGCGGCCGGGCTGCCGCGCGTCACGGTCGAGCACCTGCTCAGCGGCGACGGGCTGGTGCGCATCCACAGGGCCGTCGCCGCGACCTCCGGCGTGGCGGAGGCCGACATCAGCGCCGCCGACATCACGCATCTCGCGCTCGACGGCAACCCGGCCGCGCTGATGACGGTGGTCTGCTTCTGGCGCCTGCTGGCGCGGGTCGCCGGCGATCTCGCGCTAGTCTTCAAGGCCACGGGCGGCGTCTTCATCGCCGGCGGCATCGCGCCGAAGCTGCTCGCGCTGGCGGACCGCCCGACGATCGGGGCGGTCTTTGCCCGCAAGCCGCCGATGGAGGCGCTGGCGGCGCGCTTCGCCCTGCATCTGGTCACGGCGCAGGACGCCGCCGAGCAGGGGCTCGCGGCCATCGCGGCAGGGCCGGCGCGGTTCGGCCTCGACGATCCGAAGCGGTTGTGGTTTGGCTGAGCGCGACCCGCAGCCCCAACCTTCCGCAGATCGACGCGACCGCGTGCAGCCCATCCACTCCATCCAGGTCCTGCGTGCGCTCGCGGCCTTCATGGTCGCCGTGCACCATGTCCAGCCCGACGCCGCCATCGTCGCGGCGCGGGCGGGGCTGCCCTTTGCGCGCAGCGACCTGCTGCCCTGGATGGCCGGCGTCGACATCTTCTTCGTCGTCTCCGGCTTCATCATGGTGCATGCCTCGCGGGAGCTGTTCGGGCGGCAGGGCGCGGCGCCGACCTTCCTGAAACGGCGACTCGCGCGCATCGTGCCGCTCTACTGGGCCATGACCTCGCTGTTCCTGCTCGCCGGCCTCGCGATGCCGGCGGCGCTGAACTCCGGGGTGCCGGGCCTCGGCCAGATCCTGGCGTCCTACCTGTTCTGGCCGGCGGTCTCGACGCAAGGGGTGGTCCAGCCGGTCTATTCGCTGGGCTGGACGCTGAATTACGAGATGCTGTTCTACGGGCTGTTTGCGGCGGGGCTCATGCTCCCCGGGCGCTGGACCCTGCCGGCGGTCGCGCTGGTGCTGGCGGTGCTGGTCGGGGCGGAGGGGCTGACGGGGCCGCTGCCGCTGCCCTTCGGCTTCTGGGGGCAGCCGATCGTACTCGAATTCGCGGCCGGCATGGGCATCGCCGTGCTGCGGCAGCGGGGCCTGCGCCTGCACGGGCTGTCGCGGGTCGCCATCGCGGCCGCCGGGATCGCCGTGCTGCTCGCCGCCGCGCGGGGCGGCGAGGGCGCGGATGGCTGGAGCCTCGTGCTCTGGCGCGGCGGCGCGGCCGTGCTGCTGGTACTGGCGGCGGCCTGCGGGCGGGAGGGCATCGTGCCGGTCCGGCCGGTCCGGGCGCTGGCGGCGGTCGGGGATGCCTCCTATGCCCTCTATCTCGTCCACCCCTTCGTGATCCGCGGCCTGCGCGAGGCGATGCTGCGGGCCGGCCTGGCCTGGCCGCATCTTTATGTCACGCTGGCGCTCGCGGGCGCGGTCCTGGCCGCGCTCCTGCTTCACCGCGGCCTCGAAAGGCCGGCGACGCGGCTGATGCGGCGCTGGCTCGGGAATTGAGGCGGCGGGCGTGACAGGGATGCCTGCGCGGACTATCCAACGCGCCAGTTGACAGGACGAGCCATGGCCCCCTTGCTGCATCTGCGCGACGTCGCGCTCACCTTCGGCGGACAGCCGCTGCTCGAAGCGGCCGAGATCGCGGTCTCGGCCGGGGAGCGGGTCTGCCTCGTCGGCCGCAACGGCTCGGGCAAGTCGACCCTGCTCAAGATCGCGGCCGGCCTCGTCGAGCCCGACCATGCCGAGCGCTTCGTCCAGCCCGGCGCGACCATCCGCTATCTGCCGCAGGAGCCGGACTTCGCGGGCTACAGGACCGCGCTCGCCTATGTCGAGGCGGGGCTAGGGCCGGGCGACGACGCCTATCGCGCGCAATATCTGCTGACCGAGCTCGGCCTCACGGGGCAGGAGGATCCGGCGACCATGTCCGGCGGCGAATCCCGCCGCGCCGCCCTGGCGCGGGTGCTGGCGCCGGAGCCGGATATCCTGCTGCTCGACGAGCCGACCAACCATCTCGACCTGCCGGTGATCGAATGGCTGGAGCAGGAGCTGAAGTCGCTGCGCTCGGCGATGGTGCTGATCAGCCACGACCGGCGCTTCCTGACCGCGCTGTCGCGCGCCACGGTCTGGCTCGACCGCGGCGTGACGCGGCGGATGGAGAAGGGGTTCGGGGATTTCGAGCTCTGGCGCGACGAGGTGCTGGCGCAGGAGGAGCTCGACCGGCACAAGCTCGACCGCAAGATCGCGCGCGAGGAGGACTGGCTGCGCTACGGCGTCAGCGCAAGGCGCACGCGCAACCAGCGCCGCCTCGGCGAACTCCACGCCTTGCGCGAGCAGCGCCGCACCGCCCGCGCCGCAACCGGAAACGTCAGGCTGGAGGCCAGCGAGGCGCAGACCTCCGGCAAGCTGGTCATCGAGGCGGTGAACGTCTCCAAGGCCTATGGCGACAACGCCGTGGTCCGGAACCTGTCGCTCCGGGTCGCGCGCGGCGACCGGATCGGCATCGTCGGGCCGAACGGCGCCGGCAAGACCACGCTGATCAACCTGCTGACCGGCGGGTTCGCGCCCGATTCCGGCACGGTGAAGCTCGGCACGGCGCTGGAGATGGTGACGCTCGACCAGCGCCGCGAAAGCCTCGATCCCGCGACGCCGCTCGGCGACGCGCTGACCGGCGGCGGCTCGGACCAGGTCATGGTCGGCGGCCAGCCGCGCCATGTCGTCTCCTATATGAAGGACTTCCTGTTCCAGCCCTTGCAGCGCGGCACGCCCGTAGGCGCCCTCTCGGGCGGCGAGCGCGGGCGCCTGATGCTGGCCCGGGCGCTGGCGAAGCCCTCGAATCTGCTGGTGCTCGACGAGCCGACCAACGATCTCGACCTCGAAACGCTCGACCTGCTGCAGGAACTGCTCGCCGACTACCAGGGCACGGTGCTGCTGGTCAGCCATGACCGCGACTTCCTCGACCGGGTCGTCTCGGCGGTTCTGATCTCGGATGGCGACGGCGTCTGGACCGAGTTCGCCGGCGGCTATTCCGACATGCTGGCGCAGCGCGGGCGCGGCGTCGGCGCCAAGGCGAGGGTGACGGAGAAGCCGTCCGCCGCCGCGCCGAAGCCGGCCCCGGCATCGGCCGCGCCGGCGGCGAGGCGCAAGCTCTCCTTCAACGAGAAGCACGCGCTCGAAACCCTGCCGCAGAAGATCGAGGCGCTGCAGGCCGAGGCGGAGAAGCTCAACGCCGCCGTGGCCGGCGATCTCTACAGCCGTGACCCGAAGCTCTTCGCCAGGGCGACGGCGCGGCTGGAAGAGCTGGCGCGCGAGATCGGCGAGGCGGAGGAGCGCTGGCTGGAGCTGGAGATGCTGCGCGAGGAGATCGGGGCGTAGCCTCCTTCTGCCTCTGCGGAGAGCGGGTCAGCAGGCGGATGAAGGGCGCACGCCCTGCAATGACGGGATGTTCCGGGGTTCGGTCCGGGAGAGATTCCCGGATCCCGCTACGCTTCGTCCGGGAATGACGGCGAGTCATCCCATTTTCGCACCCGCCTGCGCGCGAAACCGCATTTACCGACTCGCTCAATCGTTTCAAACATCGCGGCATCAAGATCACGAGGAACGAGCATGAGACTGAAGGGCAAGACGGCGCTGGTGACCGGCGCGGCGCAGGGATTCGGTTTCGGCATCGCCGAGACCTTCGTGCGCGAGGGGGCGCGCGTGGCGGTGCTCGACATCAACGGCGACAAGGCCAAGGAGGCCGCCAAGGCGATCGGCCGCAAGGCCTTCGCCGTGACCTGCGATGTCGGCAAGGCCAGAAGCGTCGACAAGGCGGTCGAGAAGATCATCGCCAAGGTCGGGCGGCTCGACATCGTCGTGAACAATGCCGGCACCACCCATCGCAACAAGCCGATGACCGAGGTGACCGAGGAGGAGTTCGACCGGATCTTCGCGGTCAACGTCAAGTCGATCTACCTGATGGCGCGGGCGACCGTTCCGCACTTCCGGCAGCACGGCGGCGGCGTCATCCTCAATATCGGCTCGACGGCGGGCCTGCGGCCCCGGCCGGGCCTGACCTGGTACAATGGCTCGAAGGGCGCGGCCAACCTGATCTCGCAGTCGATGGCCGTCGAGCTCGCCCCCGACAGGATCCGCGTCAACGCCATCGCGCCGGTGGCCGGCGAGACGCCGCTGCTCGCCACCTTCATGGGCGAGGACACGCCCGAGCGGCGCAAGGCTTTCACCTCGACGATTCCGTGGGGCCGCTTCTCGACGCCGCAGGACATCGCCAATGCGGCGCTGTTCCTGTGCTCGGACGAGGCCGACATGGTGACGGGCTCGGTGCTCGCCGTCGATGGCGGGCGCTGCGTCTGAAGGTCCGTCATGCCCGGGCCCCGCCCGGGCATCCCGCTCCGGAGCGGCGCCTTTACGTCCTGTGGGGTCGATGCTCCAGGCTTCGCCCGGGAATGACGGCCCGCGTCAGATCAATTCCCCGAGCAGCGCGATCTCCTGACGGCGCACCACCGTGCCGTCGGGCTCGAAGCCTCGCTGCTCCAGCGTGATGCGCGGGGCTTTCGCGTCGCCGCCGATGCGGAAGAGATGCCAGGTGCCGAGCTCGCCATGGCCGCGCGGACCGAGCGAGGCGGAGGGCACGCCGACGATCGGGACGTCGCGCTGCGGCCCCGGCCGCCAGGCCAGCGAGAAGCTGTGATTGTGCCCGTGCAGGACGAGATCGGCGCCCTCGCGCTTCAGCATCGCCTCGAACGCGGTGGCATCGACCAGCTCGCGCGAGCGCCGCGCCCCGCCGACATAGGGCGGATGGTGGATCAGGACGACGCGGATCAGCCCCTCGTCGCGGGCGCGCTGGAGCAGCGCCCCGGTGCGCCCGGTCTGCTCGGGGCCGACCCGGCCGGTCGCCATCAGGGGCAGGGTGGGCACGGCGCTGCTGACGCCGATCAGGGCGAGGGGGCCGCGCCGGCGATACCAGGGATAGCCGCCGGCGCCGTCGTCGCTGCCGCTCCAGGGCGCCAGCAGCGCCGCGAGCGCCTTCAGCGAGGAGCGGGCATAGGCGTCGTGGTTGCCGGGCACGAAGCTGACCGTCTCGCGCGGCCCCAGCGTATCGAGGAAGGCGACGGCCGTCCGGAACTCGTTCGGCAGGCCGATATGCGAGACGTCGCCGGTGCAGGCGATGTGATCCGGCGCCTGCGCATGGATATCGGCGACGATCCGCGCCAGGATGTCCATGTCATGCGCGTGCCGACGCTTGCGGCGCCAGTTGACGTAACCCGTCGCGCGCTTGCCGATGAGCTGATGCAGCGAGAATTCGGCCAGCGGGCCGAGATGCGGATCGGACAGGTGCGCGAGCTTGAACACGCTCCAGCGCTTGCCCTCGCCGCGGGCCGCCCGTCAAGCGCGCAATTCGGCGCGGTCGACGGGCCGGCAGGCGATCTCAGTTGGCGGCGCCGGTGAGCTCGGAGACGATGCGCGAATCGGTGAGGGTGACGGCGGGCTTCCAGACATAGGCCGGCTTGGCCCTGAAGCGGGAGATGATGAAGGAGAGGAGCATGGTTCGGGTTCCAGTGAACGGCGTGTCTTTCGCCGCTATTTGGGGCGCGTTTGTGTCGGAGCCAGCTTGGTTCCGGCGCGTCCGCCATGCGCTTTTTGCATAGACAATTAACCCGATGGTGAGAATCGAGCCGATGGAGCGACGAACCTCCGCGAATGGCGGCGGCGGGGACCCCGGCCTTTCGGGCTGGCGCCGGCCGATGCTGCGCCTGCTGCACCTCTATTTCCGGCTCGTCCGCGGCGTCACCTTCGGCGTGCGGGCGGCCGTTCTCACTGAGAAGGGCGAGGTCTTCCTGGTCCGGCACACCTATGTGCCGGGCTGGCAGCTCCCCGGCGGCGGGGTCGAGGTCGGGGAGACGGCCGAGGAGGCGCTGGCGCGGGAGCTGGCGGAGGAGGCCTGCATCGTGCCGACGGGGGCTCCCCGGCTGCATGGCCTCTATTTCAACCGGCGCATCTCCCGGCGGGACCATGTCGCGCTCTATGTGCTGCGCGATTTCCGGGTCGAGCGGGTGAAGCAGCCGGACCGCGAGATCGCCGAAGCCGGCTTCTTCCGGCTCGACGCCCTGCCGGAGGGCGTGACGCCCGCGACGCTTCGCCGGCTGGACGAGATCGCCGGGGACCTGCCGCCGGCGGCCGACTGGTAGCGTAAGCGGCCGGATGGACGCGCGCCGCGGACTCTGCTAGAGCGCCGCCATGACCGACGGCACGAGCCTGCGAGACCTGCGACGACCGGCGCGCTGAAGCGCGCCATACCGGCCTGTGCGCTCGCGCGCCTCGCCTTCACCGATCGCTCTCCCGCTGCCTTTCCCGGTCGCCATGACATCCCTGCCCCTGACCATCCGCCACGAGCTGCCCGTGGACAACGCCGCGATCGAGCGGCTGCATGAACGCGCCTTCGGCCCCGGCCGCTTCGCGCGCACCGCCTTCCGCCTGCGCGAGGGCGTGCCGCCCGACCCGCAGCTTTCCTTCGCCGCGCATGTCGGCACCTTCCTGGTCGGCTCGGTCAAGGTGACGCCGGTCGGCGCCGGCGGCCATCCGGCGCTGATGCTGGGGCCGCTGACGGTCGACCCCGCCTTCGAGGGCCGGGGCATCGGGGCTGCGCTGATGAACCGCTCGATCGAGGCGGCGCGCGCGGCGGGGCACGACCTGATCATGCTGGTGGGGGACGCGCCCTATTACGCCCGCTTCGGCTTCAAGGTGGTCCCGCCGGGGCAGCTCGTCCTGCCCGGCCCGGCCGATCCGGCGCGCTTCCTGGCGCTCGAGCTGGTCGCGGGGGTGCTGGCGCAGCGTCGCGGCGAGGTAACCTCGGCGCGCGCGGGCTGAAGAGCTCCACCGCCCTTCACGAGTCCCGCCTGAAACGCCGGCCGCTTTCGCCGAGCCAGCCGGCGACGAGGGCGCCGAACAGCACCGCGAGCCCGATCAGCCCGACGAAGAGCGGCGAGATCTGCACGCCGCGCACGACGCCGGAATCGCTGATCCTCAAGCCGATCCAGTCGGCGCCGGCGAACTGGCTGCCGGAGCGCACCGGCACGATGCGCGGAATAGCGACGCCGGAATCACCCTCATGGCCGATGCGGCGCGAGGAGCCGCCGGTCGATTGCGCCAGCGCCTGCAGGGCGCTGGGGTCGCTGACCACGTCCATCAGTTCGCGCGGATTCTCCGGCCCGACGCTGGCGAAGGCGGTGAGGTTGTCGGCCGTGAGGCGGTAGAGGCCCTGCTCGGTCGTCGGGATGCGGGCGGTGAAGAGGCCGGGCTGTCCGGCTTCGAGCGCGACCTGCCGGGATTCGCCATTGGGGCCGGTGATGGTGACGGGGGCGGGGTTGTCGCCCAGCGTCTGGCGTTCGACCTCGATCGTGCCGTTGCGGGCGGTGGCGCGCAGCGCCTCCTCCTCCAGCTCCGGCTCCTTCATCAGCCAGTGGCTGAGGCGCCGGAGCAGGTCGAGATAAGGCCCGCCATTGCGGAAGCCGCGAGCCCAGAGCCATTCATGGTCGGAGAGGAAGAGCGCGACGCGGCCCTTCTGCTCGCGCGAGAGCATCAGCAGGGGCTTGTCGCCGGGGCCGGTCATGACCGGCGCGGCGCCGGCCCGCGCCTGGGCGCCGACCATGCGCAGCCATTCGCCCCAGCGCGGCGGATCGACCTCCGAGCCCGGCAGGTCGCGGGTGACGGGATGGCGCTTGCCGAGGTCGCTGACGCGGGCCTTGTAGGCCTCGTCGATGACGCTCCCATCCGGCACCGCCGGCAGGATCTGGCCGAGCGGGGTGCGCGAGAGCGTCTGCGAGCCGGCATATTCGGGGCCGGCGGCGACGAGCAGGGCCCCGCCGGCGCGGACATAGCGGACGATATTGTCGAAATAGACCAGCGGCAGGATCGACTGGTTGGCGTAGCGGTCGAAGATGATCAGGTCGAATTCCTTGATCTTGACCTGGAACAGCTCGCGCGTCGGGAAGGCGATCAGCGACAATTCGTTGATCGGCGTGCCGTCCTGCTTCTCCGGCGGGCGCAGGATGGTGAAATGCACGAGGTCGACATTGGCGTCGGCCTTGAGCAGGTTGCGCCAGGTGCGCTCGCCCGGATGCGGCTCGCCCGAGACCAGCAGCACGCGCAGCTTGTCCCTGACGCCCTCGATGGTGATGACCGCGCGGTTGTTGGCGAGGGTCAGTTCCTTGTCGAGCGGGGAGGCCTCGATCTCGACGACGTTCGGGCCGCCGCGGTCGATCCGCACCGGCACCTGCACGACCTGCCCGGTCGCGACCTCGCGGCGGGCGACGATCTCGCCGTCGCGGCGGATGGTGAGGCCGGCGCGACCGGGGCCGTTCTTGTCGACGACGCGCAGCCGGATGATCTGGTCCTTGCCGACGATGCCGAAGCGCGGCGAATCGACCAGCACGATCCTGCGGTCGGTCTCGGCATTGCGCCCGGTGGTCAGGATGTGGAGCGGCGCCCGCAGGCCGAGCACTTCGGCATTGGGCGGTGCGTCATGGGCGAGGCCGTCGGTGATGGCGATGGCGCCGGCGACGCGCTCGGAGGGCACGTCGGCGAGGCTGTCGGTCAGCGCCTCGAACAGGCGCGTGCCGTCGCCGGTTCCCTGCGCGTCGCGGACCTCGGCGATGCGGGGCTCGATGCCGGGGATCCCGCGCAACTGCCGCTCGACCTCGGCCAGGGCGGCGTCGGTCTGGGCCGTGCGGTCGGCGAGGCGGTTCGAGGCCGAGCGGTCGACCACGACCGAGACGACGTCCTTCACCGGCTCGCGATCCTCGAAGACCAGCGAGGGGTCGGCGAGCGCGACCGTCAGGACGGCCAGCGCCAGCGCCCGCAGGATGGCGCTGCGGCCGGAGAGGACGATGGCCGCGCCGGCAGCGAGCGCCGCCAATACGGCGAGGCCGATCAGCAGCGGCAGCGGGACGAGCGGGGCGAAGGAGAGGCTCCACATCAGCGGGGCCCCCCGATTTGCGTGGATCCGGTCCCGTCATTCCGGGACAGGCCGTAGGCCTGGGCCCGGAACCCATGAACACGGAAGGCGATCATTGGCCGCGTCCATCGGCCTACGACCGTCTCGGCGAGGTCGTGTTCATGGGTTCCGGGCTCGACGCTTCGCGTCGCCCCGGAATGACGGCCAGGGTATGGCATCACCATCATTGCCCCAGCCTTTCGAGCAGGGCCGGGACATGGACCTGGTCGGCCTTGTAGTTGCCGGTCAGCGCATACATCACGAGGTTGATGCCGCCGCGCAGGGCGAGCTCGCGCTGGCGCGGATCGGAGCCGGAGAGCGGGACCAGGCCCTCGCCGCGCCGGTCGATCGCCCAGGCGGAGGCGAGGTCGTTCGAGGTGATGACGATGGGCGAGACGTTGTCGCCGGCCCGCGCCGGACGGCGGCCTTCATTGTCGGCGGGAGGCAGGGTCTCGACCCAGGTCGTGCCGGTATCGTAGCGGCCCACGAGCCCGTCGAGGATATAGAAGGTCTTGGTCAGGACGTGGTCGGCCGGCAGCGGCTCGAGCTCGGGGATGTCGAGCGTCTGCAGCATGCGCTTGAGCTGGTCGCCCTCCGGGGTGGTGCCGCCGCCCGGCCGGGCGCTCATCGCGTCGCGGGTGTCGAAGATCACGAGCCCGCCGCCCTTCATATAGGCTTCGAGCTTGCGCAGCGTCTCGGCCGCGGGAATCGGGCGCCCGGCGACGATCGGCCAGTACAGCACCGGGAAGAAGGCGAGCTCGTCGCGCTCAACATTGACGCCGATGGCGTCGCCCGGCTCCAGGGCGGTGCGGGCGCCGAGCACGCTGTTGAGGCCGGTCAGCCCCGCCTTCGACATGTCGTCGACGGCCTTGTCGCCGGTGACGACATAGGCGAGCCGGGTCATCGCGCCATTGGCGATGAGCTCGCGCGGGATGGGCGGGAGTTTGTCGGGCTGCGCGGCCGGCGGCGCCGGCTGGGCCTGCGCATGGTCGGGGACGAGGCCGCCGGCGAGGCCGAGCGCGAGCAGGATCGCGGCCGGCGAGGCGGCGCGGCGGGCGCGCCCGAACCCGAGACGCCCGCCGAGCCAGAGCGTCGCGAGCGTGTCGGCGATAAGCAGCAGCAAGGCGAGGACAAGCAGCAGCGGGCGGATGTCGCGCGCGATCGGCTCGTCGATCGGCAGGATCGGCGCGCCGAGCCCGGCGAGATCGAGCGCGGCGAGCCGGTCGCCGGGGCTGAGCGCGTTCACGGCGAGGGAGCCTTCGGTGGGGCCGTAGAGGCCGGGCGGATGCAGCAGGGTCGCGCGGCCGGTGAAATTGCGGGGGACGGGCTGGCTCGTCGCCGGCGGGCTGCGGAACTGGCCGAGCCCGTCGAGCACGCGGGTCGGCGACAGCGTCTCGACCCTGACCTCGTCGCCTTGCGTCTCGGGAGCGGTGCCGGTGGCGGCGAGGTTGACGACCTTGCGCAGCATCTCGACGAAAAGGCCGGAGAGCGGCAGGTTCGACCAGGTGGTGTCGGCGGTGACGTGGAACATGGCGATCAGCCCGTCGCCGCGGCGCTCGCCGGTGACGACCGGCGTGCCGTCCTCCAGCGCCGCCCAGGTTTTTCGCGACAGGTTCGGCTCGGGCTCGGCCAGGATCTGGCGGTTGACGCGGACATCGTCGCCAATGCTCAGGCCGAAGAAGGGGCTCTCGCGGGTGAAGGCGGCGAGCTTGCGCGGCGTGTCCCAGGAGAGGCCGCCGCCGAGCGTGCGTCCGCCGCGGCGCAGCTTGACGGGGGTGAGTTCGTCGGCGCTGGCGGCCAGCCGCGGCCCGGCGAAGCGCAGCAGCACGCCGCCGCGCTGGACGAAATCGGCGATCTTCGCCGCCGTCTCGCGGTCGAGCGTGCCGATATCGGCCAGGATCAGCACGGAGAGGTTCTGCGCCAGCAATTCGCCGATCGGGTCGTTGGATCCCTGGCGCGGCTCGCGGATCTCGGCGAAGGGCTGGAGCGCGCGCGAGACGTAATAGGTCGGCGAGAGCAGCGGCTGGGCGGTGTCGGCGGTGGTGCCCGAGACGACGCCGACGCGGCGGCGCTTGGCGCTCTCGTCGAGCAGGGCGACCGAGCCGGCGCTACGGGTGCCTGCGATCTCCAGCCGCGAGGCGGCGTTGCGCACCTCGATCGGCAAGGCGAGGCGCGCGGCCGTTTCCAGCGCCGAGCCCTCGAAAATGAAGGGCGCGTCGCCGAGCGGCAGACCCTTGAGGTCGAGCGCGCGGACCGTGCCGGTCGCCGGCGCGGCGGCGTTCGGGCGCAGCACCTTCACGGTGAGCGCGCCGGCCTGGTTCTCGGGCGCGGCCAAGGCGAGCTGGGTCGCCGGGCCGGCATGGATGGCGAGACGCCGCTCGCCGGCGATCTGCTTCAGCCGGGAAAGGAACGGGCTTTCGTCGCCGATGGCGAGCCCGTCCGAGACCCAGACGATCTCGGCCTGTGGCGAGGCGCGCAGGAAGCCGTCGATCCGCGCCAGATGGGCGGCGCGGTCCGGCGCATGCGGCTCGAGCGTCAGCGCCCGCAGCCGCTCGAGCGCGGTGCGCGGGTCGAGCAGCGCGATCTCGGCCGGGTTCTCGGCCAGCCCGACCACGGCGACGGTCCGGCCTTCGCGCGTTGCGGCGGCGATGCGGGATTCGGCGACGGCGATGCGGTCGGCCCAGTCGGTGGCGGCGCCGAAGCCGTTGTCGACGAGGAGCAGCACCGGGCCGCGCGCCGGTCCGGCGTCGCGCGGCGGATTCCAGACGGGGCCGGCCACGGCGAGGATGGCGAGCGCCGCAACGGCCATGCGGATGGCGAGAAGCCACCAGGGCGTATGGGCCGGCGTCTCCCGCTTGGGGATCAGGTCGGCCATGATCTTCAGCGGCGGGAAGTCGATCCGGCGCGGGCGCGGCGGCGTCACCCGCAGCAGCAGCCACAGCGCCGGCAGCAGAGCCAGCGCGGCCAGCGCCAGCGGGGCGGAGAAGGTGAGGGGCAGGGCGCCGAACATTCCGTGCCCTCCCTAAAAACCCGAAGCGCCGCGCGAGGCGGCGACGAGGCTGGCGATCCGCAGCACGGCCTCGCTCGCCGGCCGGTCGGTGCGGTGGAGGGTCAGGGTCCAGCCGGCCTTGCGGCAGGCTTCCCGGATCGCCTCGCGATGGGCGGCGAGGCGCTGGCGGTATTCCTCGCCCCAGGACAGGGCATCGCCGACGCGCAGCGTCAGCCCGTCCTCCAGGTCGAAAAGCTCGGCCTGGCCGGTGAAGGGGAAGGTCTCCTCGATCGGGTCGGCGATGAGCAGGACATGGCCGCGCGCGCCGCTCGACGACATCGCGGCGATGCGCCTCGCCAGCGAGTCGGAAGGCGAGAGTCCGTCGCTGACGATGATCGCATCGGCGAGGCGCGGCAGGGCCGCGGCCGGGGGCAGGTCGTCCTCGGCGCCCTTGCGGTCGGCGACGATGGCCTGCGCCAGCAATTCGACGATGTTGCGCGAGGCAAGGGGGCGGGTGAGCCCGAGATGGCCGACGCGCTCGCCGCCCTCGACGAGCGTTTCGGCCAGCGCGAAGCCGGCGACCAAAGCGCGGTCGATCTTGGAGGCCTGGGCCAGCGAGGAGGCGAAGCCCATCGAGGCGGAGCGGTCGATCCAGAGCCAGACGGTATGCGAGGCCTCCCATTCGCGCTCGCGCACGAAGAGATGGCCGTCGCGGGCGGAGCGGCGCCAGTCGATGCGCGCGGCGGATTCGCCGGCGACCAGCGGCCGGTACTGCCAGAAGGTCTCGCCCGGCCCGGCCCGCCTGCGGCCATGGATGCCGTGGACGCTGGCCGAGACGCGGCGCGCCTCGAGGATGAGGCGGGGCAGGCGCGCCGCGAGGTCGAGCGAAGCGGTGAGGACGGGCCTCGCCGGCTGCCGCTCGGTCCGGCTCAGGACGCGCGTGCGCAACATCGGCCTATCCCAGCCGCTCGACCAGCCGGCCGATCACGCCCTCGACGGTCTCGCCGTCGGCGCGGGCGGCGAAGGTCAGCGCGATGCGGTGCTTGAGGACGGGGGCGGCGAGCGCGGCGACGTCGTCGACAGAGGGGGCGAGGCGCCCCTCGACCAGCGCGCGGGCGCGGGCGGCGAGCGTCAGCGACTGGCTGGCGCGCGGGCCGGGGCCCCAGGCGAGCTTGTCGGTGAGCGCGGCATCGCCCTCGCCGGGCCGGGCGGAGCGGACCAGGTCGAGGATGGCGTCGATCACCGCATCGCCGACCGGCAGGCGGCGCACGAGGCGCTGGATCGACATCAGCGTCTCGGCCGTCATCGCCTGCGCGACCTTGTGCTCGGCGGCGCCGGTGGTCTCCAGCAGGATGCGCCGTTCGGCGTCGCGGTCGGGATAGTCGATGTCGATCTCGAGCAGGAAGCGGTCGAGCTGGGCTTCCGGCAGCGGATAGGTGCCCTCCTGCTCGATCGGGTTCTGGGTCGCCAGCACATGGAAGGGGGCGGGCAGGTCGTAGCGCTCGCCGGCGATGGTGACATGGTGCTCCTGCATCGCCTGCAGCAGCGCCGACTGGGTGCGGGGGCTGGCGCGGTTGATCTCGTCCGCCATCAGGAGCTGGGCGAAGACCGGACCCTTGATGAAGCGGAAATGGCGCTTGCCGTCGCTCGATTCGTCGAGGACCTCCGAGCCGAGGATGTCGGAGGGCATCAGGTCCGGCGTGAACTGGACGCGCCGCGCCGCGAGGCCGAGCACGGTGCCCATCGCCTCGACCAGCTTGGTCTTGGCGAGGCCGGGAACGCCGACGAGCAGGCCGTGGCCGCCGGCCAGAAGCGTGATCAGCGAGAGGTCGACCACCTTCTGCTGGCCGAAGATGACCTGGCCGATCTCCCGGCGGGCCGCGCCGATGGCGCCGAGCGCGGCCTCGGCCGCCTCGACGACGCCGCCGTCGAGGTCGATCGGCGGGTTGCTCTCACTTGCGCGGGCTTGCGCGGCCATGTCGATCTCCTTCACCCTTGTCCAGGGCAGCTTCGGCGCCCTCGCTTGGCGCGGGCCCGCGCCGGTGCATAGCAGAACGCGAACCGGCCGCCATGTTCCACCGCCGAATGTGGCCGGGCGGTCTGGCGGGCTCAAGCGCCGATTGCGGCGGTACACATAAACTCGGCTTCACGATTATGTGGAGTTCAAGGCAGAAACGCGATGAAACCGATATGCCGCAGCCGAAAGGATTCGATTCAGCGATGACCGCGCCGGGCAATGCGATGGAACGGCTGATGGCGGCGCTCGGCGGCGGCGGGCCGGGCAAGGCACGCGGCCTGCCGCCGGTGGAGCGCTGGGACCCGCCCTTCTGCGGCGAGCTCGACATCCGCATCGCCGCCGACGGGACCTGGTTCTATCTCGGCACGCCGATCGGGCGGCCGGCGCTGGTCAGGCTGTTCTCCTCGGTGCTGAAGCGCGAGGGCGACGCCTATTTCCTCGTGACCCCGGTGGAGAAGGTCCTCATCCGGGTCGAGGACGCGCCCTTCCAGGCGGTCGAGATGCAGGTCGACGGCGCCGGCGACGGCCGCAGCATCGCCTTCCGGACGCAGGTCGACGATCTGCTCTGCGTCGGGCCGGGGCATGCCCTGCGCTTCGAGCGGGCTGCCAAGGACGGTCTGAAACCCTATGTGCATGTCCGCCGCGGGCTCTGGGCCCGGCTGACGCGCGCCCTGACCTACGACCTGCTGGCGCTGGGCGAGGTGCGCGACGTCGGAGGCCGGGCGATGTTCGGCATCGCGGCCGCGGGGCAGTTCCATCCGGCCTTGCCGGCAGATGAGATCGAGGGCCTGGAGAATCCATGACGTCCGGCAAGGCCCTCCATCTCAGCGCCGAAGCCTTCGCGGCGCTGGCGCGGCAAAGGCTGCGCCCCGAGCCGCCGCAGCTCGGCGACGTGATCGCGCGGCCGCGCGGCGACCATGAGAATCAGCCGCAGCCGGTGCCGGTTCCCGACGAGAAGCGCGCCATTCCCGCCGCGGTGCTGATCGGCATCGTGCCGCGGCTGGAGGGGCCGACCGTCCTGCTCACCCAGCGGGCGGCGAGCCTGCGCAACCATTCGGCGCAGGTCGCCTTTCCGGGCGGGCGGGTCGACGCGGTCGACGGCTCGCCGGTGGTGACGGCGCTGCGCGAGACCGAGGAGGAGATCGGGCTCGCCCGCGAGCGCATCCGCACCCTCGGCTTCCTCGACGCCTATCTCACCGGCACCGGCTACCGCATCGTGCCGGTGGTGGCGCTGGTCGAGCCGCCCTTCTCGCTCAATCTCAACCGTCACGAGGTCGACGAGGCCTTCGAGACCCCGCTCTCCTTCCTGCTCGACCCGGCCAATCACCGGCGCGAGGGGCGCGAATGGAAGGGGCATTTCCGCACCTACTATGCGATGCCCTTCGAGGGTCGCTATATCTGGGGCGCGACGGCCGGCATGATCCGCAATCTCTACGAGCGGCTGGCGGATTGAAGATCAATGGAGGCGCCCGGCGCGCGCCTTGGGGAAACGGACAAGGGCATGTTGCGCGCGATCATCGAAGAGGTCCTGCTCTTCGTCCTGCCCTTCTGCCTGTTCGCGGGCTATCTCGTCATCAAGCGGCGCAATCCTTTCGATGTCGAGCACTGGAGCCGCCACGCCTTCCGGCTGGCCGTGGCCGGGCTGGCGCTGGTCATCGGCATCCTCGCCGTCGAGGGCTTCATGACCAAGCGCAATCGGGGCGCCTACGAGCCGCCCCATATGGAGAACGGCGTGCTGGTTCCCGGTCGCTTCCGATGAACGAAGCGGCCCGGGCGCGGATAGCGGCCTTTCTCGCCCAGCCGGCCCTGGCGCGTCTGCTCGCCGCGCTGAACGGCGGGGGCGAGGCGACGCGCGTCGTCGGCGGCGCCGTCCGCAACCTCCTGCTCGGCGAGGCGGCGAGCGACATCGACCTCGCCACCACCGCCCTGCCGCAGGAGACGATCCGGCGCGGACGGGCGGCGGGCTTCAAGGCGGTTCCGACCGGCATCGACCACGGCACGGTGACGCTCGTGGCCGGGGGGACGAGCTTCGAGGTGACGACGCTCAGGCAGGATGTCGAGACCGACGGCCGCCGGGCCCGGGTGGTGTTCGGCCGCGACTTCGCCGCCGACGCGACGCGGCGCGACTTCACGATCAACGCGCTCGGGCTCGACCCGGAGGGCGCCGTCCACGACTATTGCGGCGGGCTCGCCGATCTCGCGGCGCGGCGCGTGCGCTTCATCGGCGATGCGGCGAGCCGGATCCGCGAGGATTATCTGCGCATCCTGCGCTTCTTCCGCTTCCATGCCCGCTACGGCGCGGGCGCGCCGGATGCCGAAGGGCTGGCCGCCTGCATCGCCGGTCGCGGCGGGCTTCCCGGGCTGTCGCGCGAGCGGGTGCGGGCGGAGGTGATGAAGCTCCTGATCGCTCCGGGCGCCGCCGCGACCCTGCAGGCCATGGCCGGGGCGGGGTTGCTCGTCCCGGTGATCGGAGGCGTGCCGCATCTCTCGCGTTTCGCTGCGGTGGCGCGGGACAGCGGCGAAAACGTCTATCCGGCGTTCAGGCTGGCGGCGCTGGCCGTGGCCGTGCGGGAGGATGCGCTCAGGCTGCGCGAGCGGCTCAGGCTCTCGAACGAGGAGTTCGACCGTATCGAGCGGATCGCGCGGGCGATGGAAAGGCTGCGCGGGCGGGCGGGGCTGCCCGCCATCGCCACGCTGCGCCATGTCGCCCATGAGGCGGGAAGCGATGCGGCGGCAGCCGCGCTCGTCCTGCAGACCGTATCGGCAGAAGGCAAGGGCCGGGGCGTCGTGCAGGAGCTTATCGGCGAGCTGGTTCTGACACCGGCTTTCCTGCCGACCGGCAAGGACGTCATCAGGCTGGGTATCTCGCCCGGGCCGCGTGTCAGGCAGGCGCTGGAAGCGGCGCGGCGGGGCTGGATCGAGGCCGGTTGCCCGGCCGGGGCGGACGAGCAGATGGCGTTCGTCAGGGCGGCTGTGGCGGCAGCCCCCTGAATTCCGATCGGATGGCGAAGGGCCTCACGGCCACCGCACCGTCGGCGGCATCGAGGACAGGATCGAATCGACGTTGCCGCCGGTCTTCAGCCCGAAGATCGTGCCGCGGTCGTAGAGCAGGTTGAACTCGACATAGCGGCCGCGGCGGACCTGCTGCTCCTCGCGCTGCGCCGCGCTCCAGGGCTTGCCGATATTGCGGCACAGGATGTTGGGATAGATGTCGAGGAAGGCCTCGCCGACGGCGCGGGTGAAGGCGAAATCCGCTTCGGCGTCCCCGCTCCAGAGATAATCGTAGAAGATGCCGCCGATGCCGCGCGGCTCGTTGCGGTGCTTCAGGAAGAAGTACTCGTCGCACCATTCCTTCAGGTCCCGGTAATCGGCGACGGCGGGGAAGCGCTCGCAGGGCCGGCGCATCGCCGCGTGGAAGTCGCGCGCATCCGGGTCCTCCTGGATGCGGCGGGCATCGAGCACCGGCGTCAGGTCGGCGCCGCCGCCGAACCAGGGCCGCGTCGTCACCACGAAGCGCGTGTTCATGTGGACGGTGGGGGCGTTCGGATTCCAGGGATGGGCGATCAGCGAGATGCCCGTGGCATGGAAGCGCGGGTCCTGCGCGGCGCCGGGGATCTGCGCCGCGAAATCGGGGTGGAAGCTGCCATGGACGGTCGAGACATGGACGCCGACCTTCTCGAAGACCCGGCCCTTCATGATCGACATCACGCCGCCGCCGCCGGGCGCCCCGTCATGGTTGGCGCGCTGCCAGGGCGTGCGGACGAAGCGGCCCGGCTCGGCGCCGGCCTCGGGCGCGAAGGGGCCGGCGGCCTCCTCCTCGACCTGCTCGAAGGCGGCGCAGATCCGGTCGCGCAGGCTTTCGAACCAGGCGGCCGCGCGCGGCTTCAGCGCGGCGACGACGGCCGGATCGACGGGGGCGGTGAGTTCAGCGGGGCGGCGTGTGCTCATGGTCTGTCCGGTCGGCTTCCCGGCGGCCGGGAAAGCCGCCTGTCTGTCGCAATGCCTCGCCCATTACCATCGCCGCGGCGAGCGCCACATTGATCGAGCGCAAACCGGGCCGCATGGGAATGTGCAGGCTCGCCTCGGCCGCCGCCCGCACCTGCGGCGTGACGCCGGCGGATTCGCGCCCGACCAGCACGATATCGCCGGGCCGGAAGGCGAAGTCGGGCAGGGCGACGGCGCCGTCCGTCTCGGCCAGCACCAGCCGGCGCCCCGCGGCGCGGCGCCAGTCCTCGAAGGCGGCGAAGGAATCATGGCGCGTCACCGCGGCGCGCTCGAGATAATCCATGCCCGAACGGCGGAAATGCCGGTCCGAGACGTCGAAGGCGGCGGGCTCGACGATGTCCACCGCGATGCCGAGGCAGGCCGCCATGCGGATCATCGTGCCGGCGTTCTGCGGGATGTCCGGCTGGAACAGGGCGAGGCGCGGTGCAGGGCGAGGGGAAAGAGGCGTCATCCGGCTGCTGTCATGCGGTGGCGGGCGGACATGCGTCAAGCGCGCTGGCCGCGCGCGCGAATCGCCCCCATATCGCGGTCTCAATTCCGTCGTGATCCCGACCCAGAGGAGGGCGGCCCATGTTCGCACCGCTGTTCCGCTGGCTCGAGAGCCGCATCGACGTCTTCGCTCCCTTCGACGAGCGGGAGACGCCGCCACGCGGCGTCTGGCCCTTCATGTGGCACCACATCAAGGGCGTGAAGGGCTGGATGGCCCTGATCATGCTCACCGGCCTCGGCTTCAGCGGCATCGAGGCGGCGATGTATCTGATGGTCGGCTGGTTCGTCGACCTGCTCTCGACCCAGTCGCCGGAGACGATCTTCCGCGACCATGGCTGGCTGCTGGCGGGCGCCGCCTTCCTGCTCGTCGTGGTCAGGCCGCTGGTCTATTTCGCCAACCACGCCATCGTCGACCAGGTGGTGGTGCCGCAGATCACCAACCAGATCCGCTGGCGCAACCATGTCTACACGCTCGGCCACGCGCTCTCCTATTTCCAGAACGACTTCGCCGGGCGGCTTTCGGCCCGCGTCATCCAGGCCGGGCAGTCGATCCGCGGCGCCACCATCGAGGTGATCGACGACCTCTGGTACGCGCTGGTCTTCGCCTCGGTGGCGATCGGCTTCTTCGGCAAGACCAGCCTGTGGCTGGCGCTGCCGGTGGTCGGCTGGCTCTCGGCCTATGTCGCCCTGCTGATCTATTTCGTGCCGCGCGCCAAGCAGCGCTCGGAGGCGAACTCGCTCGGCCGCTCGAGCACGACCGGGCGGATCGTCGATTCCTACACCAACATCCTGACCGTGAAGCTGTTCGCGCGCGGCGACGCCGAGCGCTCGGCGGTGCGGGAATCGCTGGGCTGGTGGAACGACTCGTTCCTGAACCTGTCGCGATTGATCACCGGCGTCAGCGTCATCCTGCAGACGATGAACAGCCTGCTCGTGGTCGCGACCGCCTGGCTCGCGCTCTGGCTGTGGAGCCAGGGCGAGATGACGCCCGGCGCCGTCGCCGCCGCGATCGGCCTCGTGCTTCGGCTGGTGCAGATGTCGGGCTGGCTGATCCATCTCGTGCGCGGCATCTTCGAGAATATCGGCTCGGTGCAGGAGAGCATGGAGACGATCGCCAAGCCGCACGACCTGCCGGACGCGCCCGGCGCCCGGCCGCTGGCGGTGCGCGAGGGGGCGATCCGCTTCGAGAAGATCCGCTTCAACTACGGCAAGGCGCAGGGGCTGTTCGAGGGGCTCGACCTCGCCATCGCGCCGGGCGAGCGGGTCGGGCTGGTCGGCCCCTCCGGCGCGGGCAAGTCGACGCTGGTGAACCTGCTGCTGCGGCTCTATCCGCTGGAGGGCGGCCGCATCCTGATCGACGGGCAGGACATCGCCCAGGTCACGCAGGATTCGCTCCGGGCGCAGATCGGCATGGTGACGCAGGACAATTCGCTGCTGCACCGCTCGATCGGCGACAACATCGCCTATGGCCGCATCGGCGCGAGCGAGGCCGAGATCGCGGAAGCCGCGCGGCAGGCGGCGGCGCACGACTTCATCCTCGGCCTCGGCGACCAGGACGGGCGCCAGGGCTTCGATTCGCGCGTCGGCGAGCGCGGGGTGAAGCTTTCGGGCGGCCAGCGCCAGCGCATCGCCATCGCCCGCGTGCTGCTGAAGGACGCGCCGATCCTGATCCTCGACGAGGCGACCTCGGCGCTCGATTCGGAGGCCGAGGCGGCGATCCAGCAGCAGCTCGCCGCGCTGATGCAGGGCAAGACGGTGATCGCCATCGCGCACCGGCTGTCGACCATCGCGGAAATGGACCGGCTGATCGTGCTCGACAAGGGCCGGATCGCCGATATCGGCAGCCATGAGGAGCTGATCGCGCGGGGCGGGCTCTATGCCCGGCTCTGGGCGCGGCAGTCGGGCGGATTCCTCGCCGCCTCCGATCCGGAAAAGCTCGCGGTCTGAGCCTACGCCTGCCGCCTGTGTGCCATGCATGGCCAAGGCGCTCGCGACAGTAGACTTCGTCCAATCTGCATGTCAAAGAGCCCAAGGCGACGCACCACCGCATTGCGGAGGCGGCGGCGCGCCCCTATGAGGGCGAGAAGCGATAAATGCGAGCTGTTCCAGCTCGCAAGACGTATGAGGGATTGGATCGTGGCGCACGCGACCGATACATCGACCGGAACCACCCGCCGCGATTTCATGCTGCTTGCGACCGGCGCCGCCGGGGCGGTCGCCGCCGGCTCCATCGTCGTCCCGCTGATCAGCCAGCTCGCGCCCGACGCGCAGACCGTCGCGGCCGGCGCGCCGATCGACGTGGACCTGGCGCCGGTGGCCGAGGGCCAGGCGATCAAGCTGTTCTGGCGCGGCAAGCTGATCTTCGTGCGCCACCGCACCAAGAAGGAGATCGACGAGGCCAAGGCCGTCGACATCGCGACGCTGCGCGACCCGCAGACCGACGAGCAGCGCACCAAGGCGGGCCACGAGCAGTATCTCATCGTCTACGGCAACTGCACCCATCTCGGCTGCGTGCCGCTCGGCAACGCGCCCGGCGACCCGAAGGGCGACTATGACGGCTGGTTCTGCCCCTGCCACGGCTCGCACTACGATTCCTCGGGGCGCATCCGCAAGGGCCCGGCGCCGCTCAACCTGCCGGTCCCGCCCTATGCCTTCACGGCGGACACCAAGATCAAGATCGGCTGAGCCTCGCGCCCGCCGCCCTTCTGCCAGATGAGACAGCCTTGAGGCATTCTTCATGAGTGGTCACAGTTCATACGTTCCGAAGACCGGTATCGAGCGCTGGCTCGACGCGCGCCTGCCGATCGTCCGGCTGGCTCATGATTCGGCGGTGTCCTATCCGGTCCCGCGCAACCTGAACTATCTCTGGACCTTCGGCGGCATCCTGGTGTTCATGCTGGTGGCGCAGATCGTCACCGGCATCATCCTGGTGATGCACTACACGCCGCATGCGACGATGGCCTTCAACTCCGTCGAGCACATCATGCGCGACGTGAACTATGGCTGGCTGCTGCGCTACCTGCACGCCAACGGCGCCTCGATGTTCTTCATCGCGGTCTATGTCCATATCTTCCGCGGTATCTATTACGGCTCGTACAAGGCGCCGCGCGAGGTGCTCTGGATCCTCGGCGTCGTGATCTTCCTGCTGATGATGGCGACGGCCTTCATGGGCTATGTGCTGCCCTGGGGCCAGATGTCCTTCTGGGGCGCGACCGTCATCACCAACCTGTTCTCGGCCCTGCCGGTGATCGGCGAGACGATCGTGACCTATCTGTGGGGCGGCTACTCGGTCGACAACCCGACGCTGAACCGCTTCTTCTCGCTGCACTACCTGCTGCCCTTCATGATCTTCGGCGTCGTCGTGCTGCACGTCTGGGCGCTGCACCATGTCGGCCAGAACAACCCGACCGGCGTCGAGGTGAAGAACGTCGAGAAGGACACGGTTCCGTTCACGCCCTACGCCACGATCAAGGACCTGTTCGGCATGGTCGTGTTCATGATCGTGTTCGGCTGGTTCGTGTTCTACCAGCCCAACTTCATGGGCCACGCCGACAACTACATCCCGGCGAACCCGGCCGCGACCCCGGCGCATATCGTCCCCGAATGGTACTTCCTGCCGTTCTACGCGATCCTGCGCGCCATCCCCGACAAGCTCGGCGGCGTCCTCGCCATGGGTTCGGCCATCGTCGTCCTCGCCTTCCTGCCCTGGATCGACACCTCCAAGGTCCGGTCGATGAACTACCGGCCGATCGCGCGCCAGCTCTTCTGGGCCTGGCTCGTCGTCTGCATCGGCCTCGGCTATCTCGGCGCGATGCCGGCGGAAGGCGGCTACGTCGTCGCCTCGCAGATCTTCACCGTGCTGTATTTCGGCTTCTTCGTCGCGCTGTTCGTCGTCGGCCTGTTCGAGCGGCCGAAGGCGCTGCCGACCTCGATCGCCGATTCCGTGCTGGCATCCGCCAAGGGCGGCTCGGCCGCGCGCCTCGCGACCGCCACCGCTGCCGAACCGAACGTCAAGGGCTGACGGAACCATGAGCAGAACCCCGTTTCGTCTGGCCCTGACGGGTCTCGCCGCCGGCCTGTCGCTGGCGATGTCCCAGCCGGCCGCCCGGGCCGCCGAGGGCGGCGTCAAGCCGCCGGCGCTGAACTGGAGCTTCTCCGGCCCGCTCGGAAAGTTCGACCGCGCGCAGCTCCAGCGCGGCTTCAAGGTCTTCAAGGAGGTCTGCTCGAGCTGCCACGGCGCCAGCCTGATCGCCTTCCGCAACCTCTCGGAGCCCGGCGGCCCCGAGTTCACGCCCGGCCAGGTCGCGGCGCTCGCCGCCACCTACCAGATCAAGGACGGCCCCAACGACCAGGGCGAGATGTTCGAGCGTCCCGGCCGCCCGGCCGACCGCTTCCCCTCGCCCTTCCCGAACGAGCAGGCGGCGCGCGCGGCCCAGGGCGGCGCCTATCCGCCGGACTTCTCGGTCCTGGCCAAGGCGCGCACCTATGTCCGCGGCTTTCCGGCCTTCGTCTTCGACATCTTCACGCAGTACCAGGAGCAGGGGCCGGACTACATCCATGCCCTGATGGTCGGCTACAAGGACCCGCCGGCCGGGTTCCCGGCGCTGCTGCCCGGGCAGAACTACAACGAGTACATGCCCGGCCATCTGATCGCGATGCCGAAGCCGCTCTCGGACGGCCAGGTCGAGTATCCGAAGGGGCCCGACGGCAAGGCGCAGGTGCCCGAGACGGTCGACCAGTATGCGCGCGACGTCGCCGCCTTCATGGTCTGGATGGCCGAGCCGCATCTGGAGCAGCGCAAGCGCATCGCGCTGTGGTTCATGCCGTTCCTGGTGATCCTCGCCTTCCTGCTCTACTTCAGCAAGAAGAAGATCTGGTCGCGGATGCCGGACGGCTCCCCGGCGCACTGACGCCGCAGTCTTTCCTTCCGGAAAAGGCCCCGCCTTGCGGGGCCTTTTTCTTTTCTGCGCCGGGAGGAGGGCGGCCCGGCGCCGGCCGTGTTGCGATCGTCATCGAAAGATGGTCCTTTCCGCGCCCGCAACGGATCGCCCCGCAGTCGCGCGAATGCGGGCATGGCGATCCTTGGACTCGTTATCGCATCGGCCCCTTCCGCGAGGCGGTTTTCCGCCTTTCGGCCCGATGCCTGAGGGAAGCGACCATGAGCGAAGCCGTTCTCGGAATCATCGGCGGATCGGGCATCTACGATCTTCCCGGACTGACCGACATCCGCGAGGAGCGGATCGCGAGCCCCTGGGGCGAGCCCTCCGACGCGCTGCGGATCGGCCGGATCGGCGCGACCCGGATCGTCTTCCTGCCGCGGCACGGGCGCGGCCACGCGCTCTCGCCCTCCGACATCAACTACCGCGCCAATATCGACGTGCTGAAGCGGGCGGGCGTGACCGATCTCGTCTCGCTCTCGGCCTGCGGCTCGTACAAGGCCGAGCTCTATCCGGGGCTGTTCGTGCTGGTCGACCAGTTCGTCGACCGGACGACCCGGCGCGAAAGCTCCTTCTTCGGCAAGGGCTGCGTCGCCCATGTCTCGGTCGCGCATCCGGTCGGGCCGAAGCTGCAGGAGCGCATCGCCGCGGCGGCCCAGGCCGAGGAGCTGCCCTTCGTGCGCGGCGGCACGCTGGTGACGATGGAAGGGCCGCAATTCTCGACCTATGCCGAATCGACCAGCTATCGCGGGCTCGGCTACGACCTGATCGGCATGACGGCGATGCCCGAGGCTAAGCTTGCCCGCGAGGCGGAGATCACCTACGCCACCGTCGCGATGGTGACCGATTACGATTGCTGGCACGAGCTCCACGGCGCGGTCGACGTCGCTTCGGTAGTCGCGGTGCTGCACGAGAACGCCGACAAGGCGCGCCGGCTGGTGGCGCGGCTCGCCGCCGATTTCCCGGCGGAACGCGAACCCTGCCCGGCAGGCTCCCACAACGCCCTCGACCATGCGCTGATCACCGCGCCGGCGTTCCGCGACCCGGCCCTGCTGGCCAAGCTCGACGCCGTCGCCGGGCGCGTTCTCGGGCGCGGCTGATGGCGGCGCCCTTGACGAAGCGGGTTCGCCGTCCGACCAAGGCGCTCGACCAAGCGCCCGGGATGCCCTCCATGAACCTCGCCGATACCATCCGCGCCATCCCGGACTATCCGCGGCCCGGCATCGTCTTCCGCGACATCACCACGCTGCTCGGCGATGCGCGCGCCTTCCGCCGCGCCGTGGACGAGCTGGTGCAGCCCTTCGCCGGGCTGAAGATCGCCAAGATCGCCGGCATCGAGGCGCGCGGCTTCATCCTCGGCGGGGCGGTGGCGCATCAGCTTTCCGCCGGCTTCATCCCCGTGCGCAAGAAGGGCAAGCTGCCGCGCGAGACGCTGCGGGTGACCTATGCGCTGGAATACGGCACGGACGAGATCGAGGTGCATCGCGACGCGGTGCAGCCGGGCGAGCGCGTCCTGCTGGTCGACGACCTGGTGGCGACCGGAGGCACGGCCGAAGGCGCGGTCAACCTGCTGACGGGGCTCGGCGCCGAGGTGGTCGCGGCCTGCTTCATCGTCGACCTGCCGGAACTCGGCGGCGCCGACAAGATCCGAAGGCTCGGCGTGCCGGTGCGCACGCTCGTCTCCTTCGCCGGGCACTGAGCCATGGGCGAAGGCTGCCGCCAGGACGAGAGCGGCGCCGCGGTCCGGGGGCGGCCACGCTGGTGAAGACGGAGAAAGACGGGCCATGAAGATCAACGGGCAGCATTACCGCACGATCTGGCTGGCGCAGGACGGCTGGCGGGTCGTCGTCATCGACCAGACGCGGCTGCCCTTCCGCTTCGAGACGGTGACGCTGGGCTCGGCCGAGCAGGCGGCGGATGCGATCCGCAACATGGTGGTGCGCGGCGCCCCGCTGATCGGCGCGACGGCCGCCTATGGCGTGGCGCTGGCGATGCGGGCGGACGCGGCCGATCCCGCGCTCGAGGCGGCGCTGGCGCTGCTCGCCGCGACGCGCCCGACCGCGGTCAACCTGCGCTGGGCGCTGGAGCGGATGCGGCAGGCGCTCGCCCCGCTGCCCCCGCCGGACCGTGCGGCCGCAGCCTATGCCGAGGCGGCGGCGATCTGCGACGAGGATGTCGCGCTCTGCCGCGCCATCGGGGAGCACGGCCTGCCGCTGATCCGGGAGATCGCGGCGCGCAAGCCGGCCGGGCAGCCGGTGAACATCCTGACCCATTGCAATGCCGGCTGGATCGCCACGGTGGACTGGGGCACGGCGCTGGCGCCGATCTATCTGGCGCATGACGCCGGCCTTCCGGTCCATGTCTGGGTCGACGAGACGCGGCCGCGCAACCAGGGCGCGGCGCTGACGGCCTATGAGCTCGGCGCCCATGGCGTGCCGCATGCGGTGATCGTCGACAATGCCGGCGGCCATCTGATGCAGCGCGGCCAGGTCGACATGGTGATCGTCGGCACCGACCGCACCACGGCCCGCGGCGACGTCGCCAACAAGATCGGTACCTATCTCAAGGCGCTGGCGGCGCATGATAACGGGGTGCCCTTCTATGTCGCGTTGCCCTCGCCGACGATCGACTGGCGCCTCGCGGACGGTCTCGCCGACATTCCGATCGAGGAGCGGGCTGGCCGGGAGGTCTCGCATGTCGCCGGTCTGGCGGAGGATGGCGAGATCCGGACGGTGAGGGTCGCGGCGCCCGGCAGCGCGGTGGCGAATCCGGCCTTCGACGTCACGCCGGCGCGGCTGGTGACCGGATTGATCACGGAGCGGGGCGTCTGCGCCGCGAGTTCGGAAGGGCTGGCGGGACTGTTCCCCGATCTGGCGCAGGGGTGAGGGCATGAACGAACAGGAATTGCGCGCGGAGATCGTCGCCGTCGCGCAGGCGATCGACCGGGCCGGGTTCTGCCCGTCGAAATCCGGCAATGTCTCGGCGCGCTTCGCCGGCGGCCTGCTGATCACGCCCTCGGGCCTGCCCTATGCCCGGACCCGGCCGGAGGACCTGATCCATCTGTCGCTGGACGGCGCGGTTCTGTCGGGCGCGCGCAAGCCGTCCTCGGAATGGCCCTTTCATGTCGCGATCTACAGGGCGCGGCCGGAGGCGCAGGCGATCGTCCACACCCATTCGCCGCGGGCCACGGCGCTCTCCTGCACGCGCCGCGGCATCCCGGCCTTCCATTACATGATCGCGCTCTGCGGCGGGGCCGATGTGCGCTGCGCCGAATACGCCACCTTCGGCACGCCGGAGCTGGCCGAGAACGCGGTGAAGGCCCTGGAGGGGCGTAAGGCGGTGCTGCTCGCCAATCACGGCGTCATCGCGCTCGGCGGCTCGCTCGCCGGGGCACACCAGATCGTCGCGGAGGTCGAGAATCTCGCCGGGCAATATCTCGACATCCTCGCCGCGGGGCTCGAGCCGGCGATCCTCGACGGCGAGGAGATGGAGCGGGTGGCGGCGCGGTTCGCCGGCTACGGCAAGGTGGGGTAGAATCCGCTTCCCGTCCACGGAACCACGCCGTCCTTCCGGGCTGGACCCGGAAGCGACCGTGGAACGCGACGCCCTTCGCTGGATGCCGGACCGGCACCGTTCGCGCCGCTTGCCCGGAAGGACGGCCGGGTTCCGCGCAAGATCGGCCTGCTCCAGCAGGCGGGACGGCGCGTGAGATTCGCCGGTGCCGGCGCGGGCCGTGCAAATGCGCGGGCTCTCTTTAAGTCTTCCGCAAGGGCAAGACGGTGATAACCTGTCGTCGTCATCGCCGCTCCAGAGACTGCCGTGCCGCTGGACTACCACTCACTGCTGACGGCCTTCACCCTGTCCGGTTGCGGGCTGGCGGCGGCCTTCCTCGTCAGTTGGCTGGTCTCCAGGAAAGAACGCTTCCTGATGGCCTGGACGCTCGGCGTCTCGCTGATGGCGCTCGGCGTGCTGGTCTATGACGGCTATGTCAGGACGATGTCGCCGGTGCTGGGCGCCGCGGGATATGCCGTGCTGCTGGTCGGCCTCGCCTTCGTCTTCGGCGCGGGGCGGCAGTTCCGCACCCGCATCCTGCCCTGGCGCGGCATGGCCGCCATGGCGGCCGCCTCGTCCCTGGCCGTGGCGCTGCCGATGCTGGCCGGCTACAACGGCGTCGCGATCCTTCTCCTCAACCTGGCGGCGACGGTCATCCTGTTCGTCACGGCCTGGGATTACTGGCTCGGGCGGGCGGAGGCGCGGCTGGCGATCACGCTGCTGACCGGGCTCTACATCCTGACCGGGCTTTCCTTCGTGCCCTGCGCCGTGCTGCTGCTGCTCGACGGCCGCTGGGTGCTGTCCGCCATGCCGTCGAACTGGGCCGAGGACCTCAATCTCGCCGTCTGCCTGACCACGCTCGCCGGCATCGGCGCGCTGTCGCTGGCGCTCAACCAGGCGCGGCTGGCGCGCGGGCACAAGCGCGACGCGGAAACCGATGCGCTGACCGGCCTGCTCAACCGCCGCGCCCTGCTCGACCGGATTGCCGGCGAGGTCGAGGGGCCGGCCGCCCTGGTGATCTTCGACATCGACCACTTCAAGCGGATCAACGACGTGCATGGTCATCTCGCGGGCGACGAGGTGCTGCGGGCCTTTGGGGAGATCCTGGTCCTGTCGTCGCGCGCGCAGGTGCTGGCCGCGCGGCTCGGCGGCGAGGAGTTCGCGCTGCTGATTCCGGGCGCCTCGCTGGTCTCGGCCGCGATCCTGGCCGAGAATGTGAGGATGCGGCTGGGCAAGCGCTCCTTCAGCGGAAGCGCCGGACCCTTCCTCTGCACGGTCAGCGCCGGGGTGGCCCGCAGCGGGGAGGACGGGGTCGATTTCCACGCCCTGCTGCAGGAAGCCGACAAGGCGCTCTATGCGGCCAAGCGCAGCGGCCGGGACCGGGTCGCGGTGAGTTCGGACGAGGAGGCGTTCCTGGCCCAGATGCGCCCGCAGCCCGACGGCGCGCGCGGACCCGTCGACCTCATCCGGCTCAAGACCGGCTGAGCGCCGGCGCGAGGGGCCGTTCCGCCGTCAGGCGGGCTTCCGCTCGATGAAAACGCAGCCGTCGAAGCTGAAGACCTCTTCGCCGCGCTGATTCACGCCGGTGTTGCGGTGGAAGAACAGGCCCCATTGCGGGCGCGAGGCGCTTTCGCGCTTGTCGACCACTTCCGAGAAATAGCTGATGCGGTCGCCGGCGAGGACCGGGCGGGACCAGCGCAGGTTCCTGAAGCCCGGCGAGGGACCGAGACGCGCCGGGCGGCCGGTGGTGGCGGCGAGCTGGCGCCTGCGGTGCAGCACCATCGTCGCCATCCAGACGGACGCCGTATGCCAGCCCGAGGCTGCGAGGCCGCCGAACAGGCTGCCGCGCGCCGCCTCGACATCCATGTGGAAGGGCTGGGGATCGAAGCTGCGGGCGAAGGCGACGATCTCCGCGGGCGTGAAGACGAAGCTGCCGAGGGCGTGGCGGCTGCCGATCTCCAGCTCCTCGAAGAAGCGGGTCGGGACGGGCGTCTCGTCCGGCGCGATCAGCGGGCTCTCTTGGGCGGGGCGCTCGTAGCGGGGGCCGTGGGCGAGCCAGTCGCCCCTGGGCTGCGGCGCGATGCCGGAGCCCTTGCGGCCGAACATGATCCAGTTGGTCTGCTCCAGTACAGGCTCGTCGCGCTGGTTCAGCAGCTCGAAGCGGAAGCGCACCAGGCCCATCTCGGGGCGCGAGCGCGATTCCTTGGTTTCGAGCACCGTGCGGCGGGCGCTCAGCACGTCGCCGGGGAAGACCGGCTTCAGCCATTTCACCTCGTCGATGCCGGGCGCGCCCATCCCGGTCGAGTCGAGCAGGAAATCCTCGGCGATCAATCGCATCAGCAGCGAGCAGCTCTGCCAGCCGGAGCCGATCAGGCCGCCGACGAAGCTCGCCTTCGCCGCATCCGGGTCGACATGGAAATCCTGCGCGTCATAGCGCGAGGCGAAGGCGACGAGGTCCTCCTGCGAGACGGCGATGCTGCGTGTGCGGACGCTCGCGCCTGCGACGAAATCCTCGAAGTGCAGCATCGGCCGGCCTCCCGCCCGCGGGTCAGTTGGCGAAGCGGAAATGCAGGACGTCGCCGTCGGCGACGACGTAGTCCTTGCCCTCGAGCCGGAACTTGCCGGCCTCGCGCGCGCCGGCCTCGCCCTTATGCGCGACGTAGTCGTCGAAGGCGATGGTCTCGGCCCGGATATAGCCCTTCTCGAAATCGGTATGGATCACGCCGGCGGCCTGCGGCCCCTTGGTGCCCTTCTCGATCGTCCAGGCGCGGGCCTCCTTCGGGCCGACGGTGAAATAGGTGACGAGGTTGAGCAGCGCGTAGCCGGCGCGGATGACACGGTTGAGGCCCGGCTCCTCCAGCCCGACGGCCTCCAGATATTCGGTCTGCTCCTCGGGCGGCAGCACCGCGATCTCGCTCTCGATCTTGGCCGAGACCACGACGGCGACCGCGCCCTCCTCGGCGGCACGCCGCTTCACCAGCTCGGAGAAGGCGTTGCCCTGATCGGCGCTCGCCTCCTCGACATTGCAGACATAGAGCACCGGCTTGGAGGAGAGCAGCCCGAGCTGCTCGAAGGCGCGCTTCTGCTCGGCCGGGATCTCGGCGAGGCGGGCCGGCTTGCCGTCGCGCAGCAGCACGAGGCAACGGTTCATCAGCTCGACCGCCTCCTTGGCCTCCTTGTCGCCGGACTTGGCCTTCTTCTCCAGCGGGATCACCCGCTTCTCCAGGCTTTCGAGGTCGGCCAGCATCAATTCGGTCTCGATCGTCTCGATGTCGTCGACCGGCGAGACCTTGCCCTCGACATGGGTGATGTCGCCGTCCTCGAAGCAGCGCACGACATGGGCGATGGCGTCGCATTCGCGGATATTGGCGAGGAACTGGTTGCCCAGGCCCTCGCCGCGCGAGGCGCCGCGGACCAGGCCGGCGATGTCGACGAAGGTCAGCCGCGTCGGGATGATCTCCTTGGACCCGGCGATGGCGGCGAGCTTCTCCAGCCGCTCGTCGGGGACGGCGACGTCGCCGACATTCGGCTCGATGGTACAGAAGGGATAGTTCGCGGCCTGGGCCGCCGCCGTCTGCGTCAGCGCGTTGAAGAGGGTCGACTTGCCGACATTCGGCAGGCCGACGATACCGCATTTGAAGCCCATGATCGCCTGTTCCGTTGCCCTCGGCGGCCGGGCCGCTGCGGGGGCGTGAAGCTTTGAAAGTCGCGGCCTTATTGGGGGGCCTGCGCGATAAAGACAAGTGCCGGGCGCGGGATGGCCGCTGCGCCGCTCACGCGAACGTGCATGGCGGCGCGGCGGGAGCGGGTGCTGGATTGCGCGGTGCCACCCGTCCGCGCCGTTCGGAGCCTCCCATGCGACGGTTTCGCTTCCGCTGTTTCCGCTTCGCGCCCGCCCTGCAGATGCTTCTCTTGCCGCTGCTCGCCCTCGCCGGCGGCCTCGCCGCCGCGCAGACGGCCGGGACGCGGCTGCGCGGCACGGTCGAGCGCATCGACGGCACGGTGCTGGCGCTCAGGGCCGCGGATGGGCGGGAGGTCAAGGTCGCGCTCGCGCCCGGGTTCTCGGTCGGCGGCGTCGTCGCGGCCAAGGCGAGCGATATCGCCAAGGGGAGCTTCATCGGGGTCGGCGCCAGGCCGCAGCCGGACGGGACCCTGCTGGCCGTGCAGGTCGTGATCTTCCCGGAAGCGATGCGCGGGACCGGGGAGGGGCACCGGCCCTGGGGCGTGCTGCCCGACGCGACCATGACCAATGCGACGGTGGCCGAGACCGTCTCGCGCATCGACGGCGCCAATCTGGTGCTGAGCTATCCGGGCGGCGAGCAGAAGGTCGCGATCACCCCGGAGGCGACCATCCTGATGGCAGTGCCGGCCGCGGCGGAGGCGCTGAAGCCCGGCGCGCAGGTCGCGATGACGGCGAGCCGGCAGGCCGACGGCAGCTACGGCACCAGCCGCGTCACCGTCGCGATGCCCGGGGCGAAGCTGCCGCTGTAGCGCTCAGTCGGCCGCCTTCTCGCCGAGCCGCTTCACGGCGGCATGGCCGCGCGCATCCATGAAGAGATGCACCTTGTTCTGGAAGCCGGCATCGTCATGGACGGCGAGGAGGGGAGCGAAGTCGGCGCAGGCCGTGCACAGATCCTCGACCCAGGGCTGCTCGGCCTTGCCGAAATCGTTCAGCACATAGCCGTGCACCAGCTCCTTCAGCCCGGGATGGCCGATGCCCATCCGCACGCGGCGATAGTCGTTGCCGATGGCGGCGGTGGTGGAGCGCAGCCCGTTATGGCCGGCATTGCCGCCGCCGAGCTTCACCCGGAGCTTGGCCGGGGCGAGGTCGAGCTCGTCATGGAAGACGATCACATCGGCGGGGGCGATCTTGAAGAAGCGCGCGGCCTCGCCGATGGAGCGGCCGGATTCGTTCATATAGGTCTGCGGCTTGAGCAGGATGGCTTTCTCGCCGCCGATCGTCGCCTCGCAGGCCTCCGCCTGGAAGCGGGCGCGCCAGGGCGAGGCGCGGTGGATGCGGGCGATCTCGTCCACCGCCATGAAGCCGATATTGTGGCGGTTGCGGGCATAGCGCGCGCCCGGATTGCCGAGGCCGGCAAGGATCAGCATGACGGGACTCCGGCAGGCTCGGGGATCGGCGGCGGATCGGTCCGGAAAGCGGCTTTCCGTTCCGGGCCGGCGCCAAAGCAAGACGGCCGGGAGAGCCCGGCCGTCTCGTTCGATCGCGGGTGAGGCGCTGGCGCCATCCGGCGCCGGCGCATCAGGCCTTGGCTTCGGCCTCGCCCTCGGCCTCGGCGGCTTCCGGCTCGGCTTCGACGGTCGGCGGGGCGATGGTGACGACGGTGGCGTCCGCGCCCAGCGTCAGCCTGGTGCCGGCCGGCAGCTTGATGGCGTCGACCTGGAGCGAATCGCCGATGTTCATGCCGGCGACCGAGATCTCGAAGGAGGCCGGGATGCTGTCCGGTTCGACCGAGACTTCAAGGCTGTGCTCGACGATCTGGACGAGGCCGCCGGACTTGACGCCGGGGCTCGACTCCTGGCCGACGACATGGACCGGCACGAGCACGGTGACGGTCTGGCCCTTGGCGACGCGCAGGAAGTCGACATGCAGCGGGAAGTCCTTGACCGGGTCGAGCTGGTAGTCGCGCGGGATGACGCGCTGCTTCTTGCCGGCGACGTCGATCTCGAAGATCGTGGTCAGGAAGTGGCCGCCGAAAATGAGCTGGCGGGTCTTGTTGGCGTCGAGCGCGATGGCCTCGGGAGCGGCGCCCCCACCATAGATCACGGCAGGCGTCTGGCCCTGGCGGCGAACTGCACGGGCGGCCCCCTTGCCGACCTGTGCGCGCGCCGAAGCCTGGATTTGCTTCACGGCGGTCATGTTGATGTCCTTGACTTCACAAAAATGACAAGGCCGCCAGTCGGCGGCCATCGGATGATGCGTCCAGAGCCTCCAAGGGTGTCAGCGGGACGCGAGGCTGCTCATAGGCGAAAAACGCCGCGATCTCAAGCCTGTTCCGGCCGCGCTCACGGCGAAGCCGCTGTTGGCGAGGCTGGCGCTCGGCTCGCGCTGGCCGAAGCGCAGCAGCAATTCGCGGATCGCCGGCGCCGGCACGGGCGGGGAATAGAGGAAGCCCTGCCCCAGCAGGCAGCCCATCTCGCCGAGGCGGCGGGCCTGCCCTTGCGTCTCGATGCCCTCGGCGATGATCTTCATGCCGAGCCGTTTCGCCATGGTCTGCAGGGATTCCACGATGACGCCGCTGCGCGCGCCGCTGTCGATGGCGCCGACGAAGGAGCGGTCGATCTTGATGATGTCGATCGGGAAGTCGAGCAGATGGGTCAGCGAGGCGAAGCCGGTGCCGAAATCGTCGAGCGCCACCGACATGCCCTGGGCGCGCAGGGCCTCCATGGTGCGGGCCACGCCGTCGCGCGGCCCGCCCATGAAGACCTGCTCGGTGATCTCGATGACGAGGTGGCGCAGCGGCACGCCGGCCTTGTCGAAGGTCCGGCCGATGCGCGCGACGAGATCGCCTTTCCGGAAATCGGCCGCCGTGACGTTGAGCGCGACATGCTGGAACTGGAGCCCTGCCTCCTGCCATTCGGCCATGTCGGCGGCGATGGCGGCGAGCATCCGGCCCGATATGCGATAGGCGACATGGGGGTCGAGCAGCGCTTCCTGGAAGTCGCCGGCCGTGACGATGCGCCCGTCGCCGAGGCGCATCCGCGCCAGGGCCTCGACGCCGACGATCTCGCCGTTGTCGAGCCGGATGATCGGCTGGTAATAGGGCATGATGCGCTCCTCGGCGAGCGCGTCCTCGACCTGGCGACGGACCCGCAGGCGCCGGGTCATGGCGGTGCGCAGGCCGCGCCGGAAGCGGACATAGCCGCCGCGCCGGGTTTCCTTCGCATGGTAGAGCGCGAGGTCGGCGTTCTGGCGCAGCGTGACGCTGTCGGTCCCGATCCCGGCGATGTCGCCGCCGATGGTGACGCTGGGGACGATGCTCTGCCCGTCATGCTCGATCGGCGGCGACATCGCGGCGAGGACCGCCGAGGCGAGCGCCCGCATCCGGCCGGCGGATTCGCAGGCGGGCACCAGCACCGCGAACTCGTCGCCGCCGATGCGGCAGGCGAGGCACCCCGCCAGCACCCGGCTGAGGCGCCCGCCGATCTCCGCGATCAGCGCGTCCCCGGCGGCATGGCCGAGCGTGTCGTTGACGACCTTGAGGTTGTCGATGTCGATCAGCATCAGCCCGAGGGGGCCGGGCGCGCCGGCGCACATCGCCGCGATCGCTTCGTTGAAGCGGGTGCGGTTGGCCAGGTTCGTCAGCGTGTCGAAATAGGCGAGCCGGTGATTGTGGACCCGTACCTCCTCATGCTCGATCGCGATGGCGCAGAGATGAACGCAGGTCGCCACGATGCTGCGCTCGATGGGGCGGGGGCGGCCGGGCTTGCGGTAGTAGAAGGCGAAGGCGCCGACGACGCGGCCGTCCCGGGCCTTGATCGGCACCGACCAGCTCGCGCGCAGGCCGAGCGGCAGCACCAGATGGGTCAGGCCTTCCCAGAGCGGGTCGGTCGCGATGTCGGTCACCTCGACGGCTTCGCCGCGATAGATCGCCGTGCCGCAGGAGCCGACATCGGGGCCGATCGGGACGCCGTCGAGCGACGCGGCGTAGGAGGCGGGCAGGCTGGGCGAGCTGAGCGGCCGGAGCAGGCCGTCCTCGTCGACCGTGACGACCGAGCAGACGACGCCGCGCGCCACCGCCTCGGCGCGCAGGCAGAGGCGCTCCATGCAGGCGGCGAGCGGCTCGCCGCGCGCGATCAGCTCGAGGATGTCGTTCTGCAGCCTTTGCAGCCGGGCGGTTGGGTTCGTCACGCGTTTCCCGACCATTGCGTCGAAGAGGGACGGGACGATACCGAAGGCCGGTTAAGATCCGTTTGTGAAGTTCAGGCGCAATTTGAGCGGTCGCCGCGGGCGCGCGGCGACCCGTTCTTCGCCGCGTTCCCGGGCCTCAGGCCGCGACGAGGCCGAGGCGCTCGTCGCGGCGGCGCAGCAGATGCATCAGCGGCAAAGCGAGCAGGATCATCCAGGCCTTGCCGAGGATCTGGCCGGCGAGGAAATCGAGATTGCCGAAGGCGAGATGCAGGAAGACCACCGAGTCGACGACCAGCCCGGCGATGCCGGAGGCGACCACCGCGGTGACGAAGCGGCGGCGCTGCAGCGGGGTATAGACGGCGAAATCGGCGAGCTCCGACAAGGTGAAGGCCGCGACCGAGGCCAGGACGATGGCGGGCGGCGCCAGCAGCGCCGAGATCAGGGTGCCCATCGCGATGGCGGCGAGCCCGGCGAGCGGGCCGAGGCGGCGCTGGACGATGTCGCGCAGCACGAGGGCGAGGCCGATCATCAGGACGCCGCTCGGCGCGTCGATGCCGGGCCAGACCGGCACCAGGCAGGGGCCGCCGGGCACGCAGACCGTGCCGACATGGCCGAGCATCCAGTTCGCGGCCGGAATGGTGAGGCCGAAGAGCACGAGCGCGACGACGCCTTCGGTCAGCCGCTGACGATCATGTGTCATAGGACGGTCCGCTGTTGCCGGGAGAGGCGAGATAGGCCTCATAGCCCTTCGCACGCAAGTCGCAGGCCGGGCAATGGCCGCAGCCATAGCCCCAGCCATGCCGCGTCGTGCGGTCGCCGAGATAGCAGCTATGGCTCTCGGCGACGACGAGGTCGAGCAGGGCCTGGCCGCCGAGTTCGCGGGCGAGCGCGAAGGTCTGGGCCTTGTCGCGCCACATCAGCGGCGTATGCAGCACGAGCCTGCGGTCGAGGCCGAGGCTTAAGCTCACCTGCATCGCCTTGATCGTGTCGTCGCGGCAGTCGGGGTAGCCGGAATAGTCGGTCTCGCAGACGCCGAGCACGATATGGCGCAGGTTGCGCCGGTAGGCGAGGGCGGCGGCGAAGGTCAGGAAGATCAGGTTGCGGCCCGGCACGAAGGTCGAGGGCAGGCCGGTCTCGGCGAAGACGATCTCGGTCTCGCGCGTCAGCGCGGTCTCGGAGAGCGCGCCCAGCGCGGCGAGGTCGATGACGTGGTCGGGGCCGAGCCTCTCGGCATAGGTCGAGGACAGGGCCGGCAGCTTCCCGCGGATCGCCAGCCGGCACTCCATCTCGACGCGATGGCGCTGGCCGTAGTCGAAGCCGACCGTCTCGACCGCGTCGAAGCGGTCGAGGGCCCAGGCGAGCGCCGTGGTCGAATCCTGTCCGCCGGAGAAAAGCACGAGGGCGCGGGAGGTCATGGGAACCTCGTCGTCGGCAGCCGGAATGCAGCCCCGCGGGTTTCCGACCGCCGACCGCCCATTGCCGACTGCCCCGACATGCTCAGTCGAACAGGCTGGAGACGCTGGTCTCGCTCGCCGTGCGCTCGATCGCCTCGCCCATCAGCCCCGCGATCGAGATGACGCGGATGTTGCGGGCGACCTTGACCGCCTCGGTCGGCATGATCGAGTCGGTGATGACGAGCTCCTTGAGCTTGGAGCCGGCGATGCGCGCCACGGCCCCGCCCGAGAGCACGCCATGGGTGATGTAGGCGTAGACCTCCTTGGCGCCCTGCTCGAGCAGCGCCTCGGCGGCGTTCACCAGCGTGCCGCCCGAATCGACGATGTCGTCGATCAGGATGCAGGAGCGGCCCTCGACCGAGCCGATGATGTTCATGACCTCCGACTCGCCCGGCCGGTCGCGGCGCTTGTCGACGATGGCGAGTGGGGCGTCGATGCGCTTGGCCAGCGCGCGGGCCCGGACCACGCCGCCGACATCCGGCGACACGACCATGGCGTTCTTCCACTCCAGCCGGTCCTTGATGTCGCGCGCCATCAGCGGCGCACCGAACAGGTTGTCGGTCGGAATGTCGAAGAAGCCCTGGATCTGTCCGGCATGGAGGTCGAGCGTCAGCACGCGGTCGACGCCGGCATGGGTGATCAGGTTGGAGACGAGCTTGGCCGAGATCGGGGTGCGGCCCGAGGCGCGCCGGTCCTGCCGGGCATAGCCGAAATAGGGGATCACCGCCGTGATGCGCTTGGCCGAGGAGCGGCGCAGCGCATCGACGATGATGAGCAGTTCCATCAGATGGTCGTTGGTGGGGAAGGAGGTGGACTGGATGACGAAGACATCCTGCCCGCGCACGTTCTCCTGGATCTCGACGAAGACTTCCATGTCGGCGAAGCGCCGGACCGAGGCCTTGGCGAGCGGAATGCTGAGATGATTGCAGATGGATTCGGCGAGCGGCCGGTTGGAATTACCGGCGACGACTTTGAAATGAGAGGCCATGCCGTGGCGTACCGTTGCAGGAGGCGGGGCGCGAGCCGACCGGGCCGGCTCAATTGGAAGGGCTCTTAACAGTGCCGCCGCATGGAGTCGACCGCTGCGCTGCAATATCAGTATGCAAAACACATGACAAAACGGGGCGCGCGGCGGCGGAGCGTCCCGGAACGGCGAGTCGTCCCGGGCGCCGCGACGCGCGCAGCCCCGGGAGCCATGCCGGGGCGTTTCCGGCCGTCAGAGCCGCTTGCCGCTGCCGGCCGAGGCGGTGCGGGCATCGGCGGTCTTCCCGCCATTCGCCTTGCTTCTGCCGCTGCCCTGCGCCGGGGCGAGCGCGGCCTCGGCGGCCGGCGTGGTGACGAGGAAGCCGGCGATCGCATCCATCGAATCCGAGGCTGCCTTGGCGACCACCGTCCGGTCGATGCCGGCCCAGGGGTCGGAGCCGTCGCTGCGCTTGCCGATGCTCTCGCCCTGGACGCGCTGGGCGCGCTGCTTGGTCGAATCGTAGACGTCCCAGACGAAGGCGAGCGCGGTCTGGCCGTCCTCGGTCGGCTGGGCGGTGAGATAGCCCTTGACGCGGAAGCGCGCCGGCTTGTTGCCGGGGACGATCTCCATCTTGCGCTCGGCCGCGGCCTCGCCGAGCAGGCCGGCGAAGCTCGTGGTGACGTCCTCGGGGGCTCCGGAGATGCTCTGGACCGAGACGGGGACGCCGGGCGCGTCGACGCGCGGGCGGGCCGCAGTCTGGGTGGTTTCCTGGCAGCCGGCGAGCGCGAGCGCCAAAGCCGGCCCCAGAGCGAGGCCGCTCAAACGATGAAACATGACGCCTCCCGCCCTTTGGGCTGTGGATCGCTACGAACTACCCTGTTCGCTCTTTCTAGGCGCATCGCCGGGCGAGGTCCAGATCGCGCAGGCCGTCGCCGCGCCGCGGCGGCCCCGCGGCTTTCGATTGCGATGCGGAGGGGCTTCTCCCATATAGGCCGGAAAGCGGAGCTTCCTCCGCATGGGAGACGATTCATGGCCAGCACCAGCAGCCGCTTCCTCGACGACATCGCGCGCCTCGCCACCGATGCGGCCGGCGCCGCGCAGGGTGTGCGCCGCGAAGTCGAGACCGTGGTGAAGATGCAGATCGAGAAGCTGCTGCGCGAGCTCGACGTGGTGCCGCGCGAGGAGTTCGAGGCCGTGCGCGAGATGGCGCTCCTCGCCCGCGAGGAGAACGACAGGCTCGCGGCGCGTCTCGCCGCGCTCGAGGAGAAGCTCGGCAAGTCCTGAATCCGGCGGCCCTGACCCTAGGTCCGCGTGTCCACAGCCAAGTGCTGTGGACAGCGCCCGCGGGGGATTGAGCCCGGCGCCCGAATCCGGGGAGCTTCGTCGCCGTGTTGGGAGCGTCACAGCACCTGCGCTATCGTCGGTGGAAAGAATTGATTCGTCTGGCAGATTCGCTTTGCCGGGCGGATGGGAGCGCTTCCCCGGGAGCGTTCCGGAGGTGTGTTGCGTTCCTTCGGCTTTCCAGTCGCCGTGTTCCTCTTCTCGAACGCGCCGGATGTGCCAGCATCCGGAAGGTGGACCCCAGGGCATGATGGACCTCGATATGGATGCCGATTTCGATCGGCCTTCCAATCCTCTCGACCTGTTCGAGCGGCTCGCTGCCCTCAACGACTGGACCTTCGACCGCGACAGCGACGACGAGCTTTCCGTCTCGGTCACCGGCGGCTGGTCCGAATACCATGTGGCGATCACCTGGCTTGCCGAGGTGGAGGCGCTGCATATCGCCTGCGCCTTCGACCTCAAGGTGCCGGAGCGCCGCCGCGGCGAGGTCCTGCAACTGGTCGGCCTGGTCAACGAGCAGCTCTGGCTCGGCCATTTCGACCTCTGGAGCAGCGAGGGCGTGGTGATGTACCGCCACGCGCTGCTGCTCTCCGGCGGGGCCGAGGCGACCGACGAGCAGGCCGCCGCCCTGATCAAGAGCGCCATCGACGCCTGCGAGCGCTATTATCAGGCGTTCCAGTTCGTCGTCTGGGCCGGCAAGACCGCGAAGGAAGGGCTGGAGGGCGCCATGCTGGAGACGGCGGGCGAAGCCTGAGGGCCGCGCCGACCTCACGCGCGGGCTTGACCCGCGACGGCGAGGCGGGAAGGCTGCGCCATTCCAGAATCCCCGGGGCCTCGCACCGGGATCGCCGCCAGCCATCGAGGGCCTGCCATGACCGCTTCGTTGCCGCAATCGCTCGTCCTCATCGGCGCGGGCAAGATGGGGGGCGCGATGCTGGAAGGCTGGCTGCGCATGGGCATCGCCCCGGCCGCCATCAGCCTGATCGATCCCAAGCCCTCCGACGAGATCGCCGAGCTCGCCGCCGAGAAGGGGATGCGGCTCAACCCCTCCGCCCGGGAGATCGCGCCGGCCAAGGTGCTGGTGCTGGCGACGAAGCCGCAGATGCTCGATACCGCGGCCCCGGCGGTGCAGGCCTTCATCCATCCGAAGACGCTGCTGATCTCGATTCTCGCCGGCAAGACCCTGGGCGATCTGTCCGCCCGCCTGCCCAATGCGACGGCGATCATCCGCGCCATGCCGAACCTGCCGGCCTCGGTGCAGCGCGGCGCCACGGCGGCGGCGCCGGGCAAGGGCGTCAGCGCCGCCCAGCGTGCCACCGCCGACGCGCTGCTCGGCAGCATCGGCAAGGTCGAATGGCTTGAGGACGAGGGGCTGATCGACGCCGTGACCGCGGTGTCGGGCTCCGGCCCGGCCTATGTCTTCCATCTCGTCGAATGCCTCGCCGCGGCCGGCGTCGAGGCGGGCCTGCCCGCCGATGTCGCCGAGAGGCTGGCGCGGGCGACGGTGGAGGGGGCGGGGGAACTGCTGTTCCAGTCGCCGCTGCCGCCCGGCACGCTGCGCCAGAACGTCACCTCGCCCGGCGGCACGACGGCGGCGGCGCTCGCGGTGCTGATGGCCGAGGACGGGATGAAGCCCTTGATGCGCAGGGCCGTCGCCGCCGCCAAGCGCCGCGCCGGCGAGCTTTCCGGCTGAACGGCCTTTCGCCGGCCACGATAGCGGCCTAACCTTGCTTCCGTTGCGAAGCGATGAGGAGCACAGCCATGGCCCGCAAACCCGTTTCCGGAAAGGCCGAATCCGCCGAGGCCGCCGCCGCCCGGATGACCGCGCCCGAGGCCGGCAGGCCGGCAGACCCGCGCCGGCGGGCGGTCGACGCCCTGATGAGCCTCGCCGCGACCCGGCCCTGGGACGAGATCGAGCTGCCGGACATCGCCGCCGAGGCCGGGCTGACGCTGGCGCAGTTGCGCGGCCTCTTCCCCTCCAAGCTCGCCATGCTCGGCGGCGTCACCCGCATCGTCGACGATGCCGTGCTGGCGGGGAGCGCGGACGATCTCGCCGGCGAGCCGGTGAAGGAGCGCCTGTTCGACCTCGTGATGCGCCGGCTCGATGCGATGGCGCCCTACAAGGCGGGCCTGCGCAGGATCGTCCCCGTGATCCGCCGCGACCCGCTGGCACTGGCGGCGCTCAACCGCGGCGCGGTCAATTCCTGGCGCTACACGCTGGCTTCCGCCGGCATCCCGACCGAGGATTCGCTCGGCGGACTGCGCGTGCAGGGCGCGGTCCTGCTGATGGCGCGGGTCTCCGAGGTCTGGCTCGACGACGACGAGCCGGAGCTGTCGAAGACCATGGCGCGGCTCGACCGCGAGCTGAAGACGGCCGGGCGGATCATGGCCCGCGTCGAGGACGTGCACCGGCTGACGGCGCCGTTCCGCGGGCTGGCGCGGGCGCTCTGCTCGGGCCGCCCGCTGAAGGCGCGGCGGCGCGAGCGCGCTCCCGAGCGCGGCGAGGACAACGAGGATTACGCGCCGGCGATCTGAAGCTTTCGACCACCCCCCATCCGCACGGCGCATCGCGCCCGGCCGCGCCAGCGAAGGCGCCGGCCGGGTGCGACGCTGTCGCGCCCTCATCTTCATCGATCTCGAAACCCGCCACCAGGGTTGGGAGGAACCTTGCACGCATCTCACGACATCGCCGCCGCGATCGGCTTCGACGATTTCCTCAAGGTCGACATCCGCGTCGGCACCATCGTCGAGGCCGAGCCCTATCCCGAGGCCCGCAAGCCGGCGATCAAGCTGGTCATCGATTTCGGCGGCACGATCGGCCGGAAGAAATCCTCCGCCCAGATCACCAGGCACTACCGGCCCGAGGATCTGCGGGGCCGGCAGGTGCTCGCCGTGGTCAATTTCCCGCCGCGCCAGATCGGCAAGTTCATGTCCGAGGTGCTGACGCTCGGCGTGCCCGATGCCGATGGCGAGGTCGTTCTGATCGGCCCCGGCCATGCCGTGCCGGAGGGCGGGCGGCTGTTTTAGATCGCACCTTCCGGGCCATGGATCATCGTCGGAATGTCGGATTTCGACCCGTCAACTCGGGCGCTCCCGTGAGCTTTGCGCGCTTGGCTCAGAGCAGCTTCCTCAGCTCGAAAGGCGCCACAGGCGGGAAGTCGATTTAGTCGAGAGAGTCGAAGATCACATCAAACACGCTGCTTGCTCGGCGGGCGAAAGCTAGCGCCGCCTCGCGCTGATCGTCCCTCACTTGCGTGCCTAGCGTGCAATGAGGTTTCCATGCCCCTGGCCGGTAATGTGGCCGACAAGAGGTGGGGTTGATGGCGGCATGGATTGCTCCGTGGATAGCCCGCAAGACCGCACTGGGACGGGGCGATGCCCAGAGAACCATCGGCGGGCCATCAAAGCTGCAAATGGCATCAAAGGTCAGCGTAACCGCGCGCAAGTTTTTGCTGGCGTTATCGAGCGCGCGCCGAATCTCGGCCTCTCGCACCGCATCGTCATCGTAGATGGCCCATGCTCCGGCTCCCGCAGCCTCATTTCTCGCCGATTGAAGGTCAGCTTTCCACCTTGAGCAGACCCTAGACAGGCAATCGCACCGTCGCCCTGAGGCCCCCCAGCGGGGAATCGCCGAGCATGATGTCGCCGCCATGGGCGCGGGCGATGTCGCGGGCGATGGCGAGGCCGAGGCCGGTGCCGCCGCCGTCGACATTGCGCGCCTCGTCGAGGCGGAAGAAGGGGCGGAAGACGTCCTCGCGCAGCTCGGCCGGGATGCCCGGGCCGTCGTCGTCGACGGTGACGATCAGGTAGCGCGCGTCATGGGTGGCGCGGATGGCGATGCGGTTGCCGTAGCGGGCAGCGTTGGAGACGAGGTTGGTCAGGAGACGGCGGAAGGCGTCCGGCCGGACGACGACCTCGGGGTCGCCCTCCACCTCCAGCTCGGTCTGGTGCCCCTGCCGCTCGGCATCGGCCTTCAGCTCCTGGAGCAGGGCGCGGATATCGGTCTCGGTCGGAGCCTCGCCGGCGTCGCCGCGGGCGAAGGCGAGATAGTCCTCCAGCATGCGCGCCATCTCGTCGACATCCCTCTCCAGCGCCTCGATCTCGGCGGAGCGCTCCATTAGCGCCAGGGAGAGCCGAAAGCGCGTCAGGATGGTGCGCAGGTCGTGGCTGACGCCGTTCAGCATCGTCGTGCGCTCGCCGATGGAGCGCTCGACGCGGCGCTTCATCTCGATGAAGGCGTTGCCCGCGCGGCGCACCTCGCGCGCCCCGCGCGGGCGGAACTCGGCGTCGCGGCCCTTGCCGAAGGCCTCGGCCGCGTCGGCGAGCTTGAGGATCGGCCGGATCTGGTTGCGCAGGAACAGCACCGCGATGGTCAGCAGGATCAGCGAGGTGCCGATCATCCAGAGCAGGAAGATGTGGCTGTTCGAGGCATAGGCCGCGTTGCGCCGGGTCAGGATGCGCATCACGTCCTTGCCGAGCTTGATGCGGATCTCGATCAGGCTGGAGCGGCCGACCGTGTCGAGCCAGAACGGCCGTGCGACCTGCTGGGAAAGCTCGGTCGACAGCGCGTTGTCGAGCAGCGAGAAGAAGGGGCGGGGCCCCGGCGCCGGCAGGTCCGAATCGGGGATGATGTCGACATCCATGCCGAGGCGCTCGGCGGCGATGCGCGAGAGCGTTGCGATGTCGGGGTCCTGCGGATAGCTCTCATAGACGTCGATCAGCATGGCGATGTCGGCCGAGACGGCGGCGGAGAGCCGCTGCGTCACCGTCTGCCAGTGCCGCTCCATGAAGACATAGGCGATGACCGACTGCAGCAGCACGACCGGCGCGATGACGATGACCAGGGCGCGCGGATAGAGCCCCTTGGGCATGTAGCGCGCGACGATCTGGAGCGGATGGCCGATGCGCTTCAGGACCGGCTTGACGACGCCGTTGGCCTGTTTGGCGCCCTGGAGCAAAGCGGAGCGCGCGCGCCCGAGCCAAGCCGCGGCGATCCGCAGCGCGGCCGGCGTCTTCTCGTCCTGACGGGTCGGTGTCACGCCCTGTCCGTCAACAGCCTGTAGCCGACGCCGCGGACGGTCTGAAGATAGAGCGGATCGGCGGGATCGCGCTCGATCTTGCGGCGCAGCCGGTTCATCTGCACGTCGACCGTGCGGTCGTTGGCGGCCGAGCCCTGCGCCGCCAGCTCCTCGCGCGGCACCACCTCGCCGGCGCGCTCGGCCAGCGCCGTCAGGATCTCGCGCTCGCGCTCGGTCAGGCGGATCGTGTCCTCGCCCCGGCGCAATTCGCCGCGCGCCAGCCCGTAAAGGAAGGGGCCGAAGCGGACGAAGTCGGGCCGCGCGCCGGATTGCGCGGTTTCGACGACGACGGTGCGCTTCAGGATGTTGCCGAGGCGCAGCAGCAATTCGCGCGGCTCGAACGGCTTGGCGAGATAGTCGTCGACGCCGATCTCCAGCCCGTTGATGCGGTCCTTGCCGTCGGCGCGGGCGGTCAGCATCAGGATCGGCACGGCCGAAGCGCTGCGGAAGCGGCGGGCGAAGTCGAAGCCGTTCTCGCCCGGCATCATCACGTCGAGCACGATCGCGTCGAAGACGAGATGACCGAGACGGGTATCGGCTTCGGCGGCGTTGGCGGCGGTGGTGACGCGGTAGCCGTTGTCGCCGAGGAAGCGGGCCAGCAATTCGCGCAGGCGCCGGTCGTCGTCGACGACGAGCACATGCGGGGCTTCGTCCGGCAGGATCTTGCGGACCGGCTTCGCCGGAGCTTCGGTTTCGATCATCCAGGCGTCTCTCTGCCGCGCTGCTGGCGCGATGGCCGCCTTCATAGCACAGGGCAGGGGCAGGGTCGTCAATCGATCGCTGCGGCGGCGCTTTTCAGGGCTTGTCGAGCAATCCCTTCACCTTCGGCCGCTCCGCGGGATCGATCAGCGCCGCGAGGTAGCGCGCGACCGTTTCCGCCGATTCGGGGCCGACGCTGTCGAGCGCGGCCAGGATCCGCCTCGACTGGAGCTGGACCAGGCGCAGCGCCAGATCCTGCCCGGACGGGGTGGTGTGGAGATGGCGCTGGCGCTTGTCCTGCCGGCCGGTGCGCTGCTCGATATAGCCCTTCTCGACCAGCTCCTTGAGCACGCGGTTGAGGCTCTGCTTGGTGATCTGCAGGATCTCGAGCAGTTCGGCGATGGTCAGCCCCGGCCGGCGCTGGACGAAATGCAGCACACGGTGATGGGCGCGGCCGAAGCCGTAATCGGCCAGGATCCGGTCGGGGTCGCCGACGAAGTCGCGATAGGCGAAGAAGAGCAGTTCGATCAGGTCGTAGGGGACGGGCGGGGGCGGCGGCGCGGCTGCCGTCTCCGGCGCGATCGGTTTCGAGCGGGCGAGGCTCCCGGTCAAAAAAGCTCTCCCCATATTTAGGTCAACGTTATTGACATATCTCAGACGAAAGATTACCAGTCAAGCGCGCTGAGCGAACGATTATTTCAAAGCGTGTCGTGGCGGCGCAGCTTTAGACCCAGGCTTGCGTTCCGGAATCGGCTGTGCCGGAGTTCGGGGCAGATGAGCACCCAGGAGAAGGTCCCATGTCAGTCATTCCTTTCGACCAGCGCGACGGCGTCATCTGGTTCGACGGCAAGCTCGTGCCGTGGAAGGACGCGAAGATTCACGTACTGACCCATGGGTTGCACTATGGCTCCTGCATCTTCGAGGGCGAGCGCTCCTATGACGGCGTCATCTACAAGGGCACCGAGCACTCGAAGCGCTTCCACAAATCGGCCGAGATCATGGATTTCACGATCCCCTATTCGGTCGCGGAGCTCGACGAGGCCAAGTATCTCTGCCTGAAGGAGAACGGGCTCAAGGACGCCTATATCCGTCCGGTCGCCTGGCGCGGCTCGGAGATGATGGCGGTATCCGGCATCAACAACACGATCCATACCGCGATCGCGGTGTGGGAGTGGCCGAGCATGTTCGACATGGCGGCCAAGCTGAAGGGCATCCGCCTCGACGTCGCCGATTACCGCCGGCCGAACCCGGCCTGCGCGCCGGTCCATGCCAAGGCGGCGGGGCTCTACATGATCTGCTCGCTGTCGAAACACAAGGCCGAGCGCGCCGGCTATGCCGATGCGATGATGCTGGACTGGGAAGGCAACGTCGCCGAATGCACCGGTGCCAACATCTTCTTCATCAAGGACGGCGTGATCCACACCCCGCTCGCCGACCGCTTCCTGAACGGCATCACCCGCCAGTCGGTGATCGAGCAGTGCAGGCAGCGTGGCTTCGAGGTGGTGGAGCGGCGCATCCGGCCGGAAGAGCTCGAAGGCTTCAACGAGTGCTTCATCACCGGCTCGGCCGCCGAGGTGACGCTGGTCTCCGAGATCGGCCCGTACAACTTCGTCACCGGCAATATGGGCAAGGTGATCATGGAGGATTATTCGGCGGCGGTGCGCCCGCAGTCGAAGGCGGCGTGATTTTTCAGCCGACGCCTCGATCATCCCGGCGTAACGAAGTGAAGACCGGGATCCGTGCCAGAACGGTTCAGGCATGGATCCCGGATCAGCGCCGCCGGAGGCGGCTTGTCCGGGATGACGCGCCTGTTCGAATTGAGCGCCGCGGCTACTTCGCCCTGCTCCGGTACAGCGTGATCCAGTCCTCGGGCGCGATGCCCCGGCATTCGCCCATCATGGCGAGCTCCGTCCGCACGAACTCCCTGCCGTTCCAGGCATAGCCGCCGCTGACGCCGCAGTCGCCGATGCCCCGCCCCTTGGCGAAGAAGGCGAGATGGCCGGTGCGCGGGTCGAAGCTCGCATTGGTCAATTCGTTGCCGCCGTCGCCGTCGCCGTCCGCGAAGCGCAGCGGCGTGGCCTTGGCGGGCTCGTTCTCCGGCATGATGAAGAAGGACGAAGAGAGGTTGTAGGCCCCGCGCGAGCAGGCGAGCGCGACGAGCACCCGTTTGTCCCCGAGGGCCCAGGCTTCGTCGCCCTCGGACGCATCGTCCTCGCAGGAATCCGGCTTTCGCTTCTTCAGCTCGGCCCGCAGGCGTTCGGCCTGCTGCTTCGCTGCCTTCATGTCGAGCAGGGGCGGTACCGGCGTGGCCGCGACCACCGGCAGGTCCGGAGCGGCCGGCACGGTCGTGCCCGTGCCTTTGCGGACCAGCGCCGTGCCCGTGCCGAGCCGGCCCTGCTGCTCGTCGATCCAGAGCATCGCGGCGACGGAGCCCGCGAGCGAGATGCTTCCGGAAACACCGGGCGCGGTCGCCGTCAGCTTCGTCGCCTTGCGGGCAGCCTCGATCAGCGTTGCGGTATCCTCGGCCGAAAACGTCAATGTCACCACATCGCCATCGGCGGTGACGGGAAGCGGCTTGCCGGAGGCCGGAAAGGCGGCGCCATCGAGCTTGAACTGCAGCGTCGCGGGCGGCTTCTTCCAATCGCCGCGCAGCCTGAACAGAAGCTGCGGAGCGCCTTCCGGCCCGGCCGGGCGTTCGAGGCGGAGATAGGCGACGGTCTCGGCTGCCTCGGGCGGCAACGAAATCGCGGTACAGGTCCTGATGTTGTCGCAGCCTGCCATCCAGTCACGGAAGGTCCTGGGCTCGTTCGCCGCCGTCGCCGCCGTGGCGAAGCTCAGCCACAGGCCCGCTGCGAGGAAAATCCGGATGCGCTTCGGCTTGTTCGGAGCCCTAGCGGTTCCAGCGCTCTGCCGCATCGTCATCGTCCGCCTTGGCTTCGACCCAGCCGCCGAGCGTGCCGTCGGCGCGGTGCTCGCGCTTCCAGAACGGGGCGCGGGTCTTGAGATAGTCCATCATGAAATCGGCGGCCTCGAAGGCGGCGCGGCGATGGACGGAGGCTGCCAGCACCAGCACGATCTGCTCGCCCGGCCGGATCAGCCCGTAGCGATGGATCGCGACGAGGCCGATGAGCGGCCAGCGCGCGGCCGCCTCGGCGGCGACGCGGCCGATCTCGGCCTCGGCCATGCCCGGATAATGCTCCAGCTCGAGGGCCGCGAGCGTGCCGGCCTCGTCGCGGCAGAGGCCGATGAAGGAGACGACGGCGCCGATATCGGCGCGGCCGGCCGCCAGCGCGTCGATCTCGTCCTGAAGCGAGAAATCCTCGCGCTGGATGCGGATGAGCGGAGTCATGACGGCCTCAGCCGCCGGTCATCGGCGGGAAGAAGGCGATCTCGCGCGCGTTGCCGAGCGGGCTGTCCGGCTTGGCGTGAACCTGGTCGAGCGCCGCGCGCACCACGGCTTCGTTGGCGAAGGCGGCCTGGTAATTTTCGCCGCGTGCCTTCAGCCAGCGCACCAGATCGGCCACCGTGGCGAGATCCGCCGGGACGTCGAGCGTCTCGTCGGCCATGCCGACGCGCTCGCGCACCCAGGCGAAATAGACCAGCCTGACGGGGCGGGTTCCGGTCGCGGGGATGGGAGCGGCGGCGTTCATGGCATGCGCTCGTCATGCTCGACGAGGTGGCGGATGCCGGCGTTGAAATAGTCCCAGCCGGTATAGATCGTCAGCCCCGCCGCCGCCCAGAGCAGCACGATGCCGATCTGGGTGTTGCCGGGCAGGACCTTGTCGCCGGCCGGTCCCGCGAGCAGGAAGCCGAGCGCGAAGAGCTGCGCCGTCGTCTTCCATTTCGCCACCTTGCTCACGGGGACGCTGACCTTGAGATCGGCCAGGAACTCGCGCAGGCCCGAGACCAGGATCTCGCGGCAGAGGATGACGATCGCCGCCCAGAGCGTCCAGCCATGGATGGTGCCGTCCGCCACCAGCATCAGCAGCAGGGCGCAGACCAGGAGCTTGTCGGCGATGGGGTCGAGCATGCGGCCGATCGCCGATTGCTGGCTCCAGGCCCGGGCGATGTAGCCGTCGAGATAGTCGGTGATGGCGGCGAGCGTGTAGATCGCCAGCGCCATCCAGCGCATCCAGTCGTCGCGCGGCCAGAACAGGATCGCCACCAGTGCCGGGATCGCGAGGATCCGGCCGTAGGTGAGGAGGTTCGGCAGCGACCAGGGGCCGCGCCGCCTGATGGCGTCTGGAAGAATCGTCACGTCGAGCACCAAAGCAATCGGGTCACCGCAGCGTCAACACGCAAGACCGTGAATGTGGCAGAACTATCAGGCATCGTGAAAGAAATCGTGCACGGCCTTGGCCGTGGCCGCATTCACGCCGGGCGTTCGCATCAGATCGTCGAGCTTGGCGCGCTGGATCGCCTTCACCGTGCCGAAATGCAGAAGCAGCGCGCGCTTCCGCGAGGGGCCGATGCCGGGGATCTCGTCGAGCGGGTTCTTCATGGTCTCGCGCTTGCGCCTGGCCCGGTGCGTGCCGATGGCGAAGCGGTGCGCCTCGTCGCGCAGGCGCTGGATGAAATAGAGGGCGGGATCGCGCGGCTGCAGCTTGAAGGGCTCGCGGCCCTCCATGTGGAAGGTCTCGCGCATGGCGTTGCGATCCTCCCCCTTGGCGATGGCGACGAGCGGGATGTCGGCGGCGCCGAGCTCCTTCATGATCTTGAGCGCGGCGGTGAACTGGCCCTTGCCGCCGTCGACGATGACGAGATCGGGACGGGAGGGGAATCCGTCCTCGTCCCGCCGCGGCTTCGACGCTTTGCGGCCTGTCCCAAGCGAGCCCTCATCCTGCTCGGGACGAGGGCTGGAGTCTTGTGGCGAACTTTCGGGATGAGGGCCGGAGGAAAGGCCGTTCTCCTTCGCCAGCCTCGCGAATCGCCGCGTCAGCACCTCGCGCATCATGCCGAAATCGTCGCCGGCGATGGTGTCGGCCGAGATGTTGAAGGTGCGGTACTGGTTCTTCACGAAGCCGTCCGGCCCCGCGACGATCATGCCGCCGACCGCATTCGTGCCCATGATATGCGAGTTGTCGTAGACCTCGACGCGGCGCGGCGGGGCCTCCATGCCGAAGGCGGCGCCGAGGGCCGCGAGCAGCGATTGCTGGCCGGCATTGTCGGCGAGCTTGCGGGCGAGCGCCTCGCGGGCGTTCTTGACGGCATGGGCCATCAAATCGGCGCGCTCGCCGCGCTTGGGATGGGCGACCTCGACCTTGCGGCCGGCCCGCGCCGACAGCGCCTGCCCGATCAGCTCGATCTCCTCGACCGGATGCGAGAGCAATACGAGGCGCGGCGGCGGCTTGTCGTCGTAGAACTGCGCGACGACCGAGGCCAGCACCTCGGCCGGGGTCAGCGAGCGGTCGGCGCGGGGAAAGAGCGCGCGGTTGCCCCAGTTCTGGTGGTTGCGGAAGAAGAAGATCTCAACGCAGAAATGCCCGGCCTGCTCGTCGATGGCGAAGACGTCGGCCTCCTCCACCCCTTGCGTGTTGATGTCCTGCCCGGCCTGCACCGCGGAGAGCGCGGCGAGGCGGTCGCGATAGCGGGCGGCCTTCTCGAACTCCAGTTCCTCGGCCGCCGCCTGCATCCGGGCGGAGAGCAGCCGCTTCACCGCCGAGGAGCGGCCGGAGAGGAAGTCGCGGGCCTGGCCGGCGAGCGCCTGATAGTCGGGGATCGAGATCTCGCCGGTGCAGGGGCCGGCGCAGCGCTTGATCTGGTAGAGCAGACAGGGCCGGGTGCGGTTCTCGTAGAAGGAATCCGAGCAGGTCCGGATCAGGAAGGCCTTCTGCAGCGCGTCGATGGTGCGCTTCACCGCCCAGACCGAGGCGAAGGGGCCGAAATAATCGCCCTTGCGCTGGCGCGAGCCGCGATGCTTCAGGATCGCGGGGGCGTCATGGTCGCCGGTCAGCAGGATATAGGGGAACGATTTGTCGTCGCGCAGCAGCACGTTGTAGCGCGGCCTGAGCTGCTTGATCAGGTTCGATTCGAGCAGCAGCGCCTCGGTCTCGGTGCCGGTGGTGACGAACTCCATATTCGCCGTCTCGGCGATCATCCGCGCCACGGCGTTGGTATGGGCCATGCCGCGGGCATAGGAGGTCACGCGGTTCTTCAGGCTCTTGGCCTTGCCGACATAGAGCACCTCGCCGGCGCGATCGAACATCCGGTAGACGCCGGGCCTGTTCGGCAGGTGCTTGGCGAATTGCTGGATGACCTCGATGCCGGCCTTGAGCGCGCCCGGCGCCGCCTCCGCGAGATCGAGCGCCGGCTCGGCTGCGGGGAGGGTGTCCTCCTCGTCCTCGAGCTCGTCCTGCGGCAGATCGTCCTGACGTTCGCGACTCATGGGGCTCATGTAGGATGCCGCGGCGGCTTCGTCATGTCAGGACTGTCGCGGGAACTGGCCGGGCCGTCTGTCCCGATGCCGATCTCGCGAGGAAGACTTGCCGATGGCTCCGACACGCGCAATGGCCCGGGCTTCGACGAAGCCGGCTCGCGCCGATCCGCTCACATCGTCGCGATGCAGTCGATCTCGATATCGATGGGTCCTGCCCAGCCGCGGACGCAGACGAAAATGCGGGCGGGAGGGTCCTTCGGGAAATAGCGCTCATAGACCGCGTTCACCTGGGCGAACGCTTCGACGGAGGTGCAGTAGACATTGCACTTCAGGACGCCATCGAGCGACGATCCCGCCGTTTCCAGGCAGAGCTTCAACTGCTCCAGCACGATCTCGGTCTGCCGCTCGATCGGCGCCACGACGACCTCGCCTGTTTCGGGATCGAAGGGTGGCAGCCCCGAGACGTAGACCATGCCGCCATGACGCGTGACGACGGAGGCCGGCGCCTTCCAGTGCTCCAGGTAGCCGGAGAGCGGTTCGACACGGACGATCTCTCGCTTCATGGTGGTCCTCACGGCGCTGGCAATGATCATGGGCCAGTGTAACGGCTCAGAACGCTCGCGCATGGCCGAACGCTACGGTCGTGGCCGAAGCGTTGCGGGCCGCGATCTGCTTCCCGCGCGGTGGCCGGAGAGCCATTTCGCTTGACCCATAGCGGGAGTGTGGCCATCTCCGTCCACACTTCAGCACGCGAGTAGCTATGCCCGTCTTCGCCATTCCGTTCCCGATGATCGACCCCGTCGCGGTCCAGCTCGGACCGCTCGCGATCAAATGGTACGGGCTCGCCTATGTCGTCGGGCTCCTGGGCGGCTGGTGGTATGCGCGCCTGCTCGTGGCCAATGACCGGCTCTGGAGCGGGCGGCCGCGGCCGCAGCCGGTCGAGCTCGACGACATGCTGCTCTTCGTCGCCTTCGGCGTCGTGCTCGGCGGCCGCGCCGGCTTCGTGCTGTTCTACGACCTGCCGCGCTATCTCGCGCGGCCGCAGGACATCCTCGCGATCTGGCAGGGCGGGATGTCCTTCCATGGCGGGCTGATCGGCGCGACGCTCGGCCTGTGGCTGTTCGCCAGGCGGCGGGGTTATCCGGCGCTGTCGGTGTTCGACCTCGCGGCCGCGGTGGTGCCGATCGGGCTGTTCCTCGGGCGCATCGCGAACTTCATCAATGGCGAGCTCTGGGGCCGGCCGGCGCCCGATTTCCCCTGGGCGATGATGTTCCCGAACGGCGGGCCGCTGCCGCGCTATCCGAGCCAGCTTTTCGAGGCCTTCTCCGAAGGGCTGCTGCTGTTCGCGCTGGTGAACGTTCTGGTCTGGACGGGCTGGCTGCGCCGGCCGGGCTTCGTCGCGGGCGTCTTCGGCATCGGCTACGCGGTGGCGCGGATCGTCTGCGAGTTCTTCCGCGAGCCCGATCCGCAGCTCGGCTTCCTGTTCGGCACCTCGGTCGATGCGCTCTCGGGCGGCATCACCATGGGCATGCTCCTCTCGCTGCCGGTGCTGCTCATCGGCATCTGGCTGGTGCTGAGGAGCCGGCGCGAGGCGGCGGCGTGAGCCCGCTCGAGGCGGAGCTGGTCCGCCTGATCCGCGACGAGGGGCCCTTGCCCGTCTCGCGCTTCATGGCGCTGGCGCTCGGCCATCCCCGCCACGGCTACTACATGACGCGCGACCCCTTCGGACAGGAAGGCGATTTCACCACGGCCCCCGAGATCAGCCAGATGTTCGGCGAGCTGATCGGGCTCTGGGCCGCGCATCTCTGGCAGGCGATGGGCGCGCCCGCGCGATTCCGGCTCGTCGAGCTGGGGCCGGGGCGCGGCACGCTGATGGCGGATCTGCTGCGCGCGACGCGGATCGTGCCCGGCTTCCACGCGGCGCTGTCGGTGCATCTCGTCGAGACCAGCCCGGTGCTGCGGGCGAAGCAGGCGCAGGCCCTGCGCGGGGCCGGCGCCATCTGGCACGACACGCTCGCGGCAGCGCTCGACGGGCCGGCGATCGTGCTGGCCAACGAGTTCCTCGACGCGCTGCCGCTCGACCAGTTCGCCATGACGGCGGAAGGGTGGCATGAGCGGCTCGTCGGGCTGGATGAGGGCGGGCTCGCCTTCGGGCTCGCCCTCGTCAGGGAGGATTCGCTGAAGATCGCCGCCCCGGTCGGCAGCGTCTTCGAGCAGCCCTTCGCCGCGCTCGACATCGTCACGCAGGTCGCCCGCCATGTCGCGCGCGAAGGCGGCGGCGCGCTGTTCATCGATTACGGTTCCACCCGCTCCGGCTTCGGCGACACGCTGCAGGCGATGAAGCGGCACGCCTTCGTCGATCCTCTCGCCGCGCCGGGCGAGGCGGACCTCACCGTGCATGTCGATTTCGAGCGGATCGGGCAGGCGGCGCTGCAGGCCGGCGCGGCGCTGCACGGGCCGGCGACGCAGCGCGATTTCCTCCTCGCCCTCGGGCTGGCGCAGCGGGCGCAGGCGCTGTCGCGGAAGGCCGATCCGGTGCAGCGCCGGGCGCTCTCGGAGGCCTTCGACCGCCTAGTCGCGCCCGGCGAAACCGGCATGGGCGATTTGTTCAAGGTTCTGGCGCTATCCCATCCCGCCCTGCCGCCGCTGCCCGGATTTGACCTTCATCGGGTGCCAGAGCAGGCCTGATGAGACGCGGGCGCCCGGCGCGGGAGCCCGCCAGACGGGACCACGCCATGTTCATCACCTCCCCGGACCTCGCCGCCGAACCCGGCATCCGCCACGCCTTCTTCACGCGCGAGGGCGGCGTCTCGAGCGGCATCTACGCCTCGCTCAACGGCGGGCCGGGCTCCGCCGACGACCCGGCGGCGGTGCGGGAGAACCGGGCGCGGATGGCGCGGCATCTCCATGTCGGGCCGGACCAGCTCGTGAGCGTCCACCAGGTCCATTCGCCCGACGTCGCGCTCGTCACCGGCCCCTGGCCGGACACCAGGCCGAAGGCCGACGCGATGGTGACGGTTTCCCGGGACGTCGCCCTCGCCGTCTCGACGGCCGATTGCGGGCCGATCCTCTTCGCCGACAGCGAAGCCCGCGTGATCGGCGCGGCGCATGCGGGCTGGAAGGGGGCCTTCGGCGGCGTTCTCGGCGCCACCGTGACGGAGATGGAGAAGCTCGGCGCCAGGCGCGAGCGCATCCTGGCGGTGCTGGGGCCGACCATCAGCGCCGCCGCCTACGAGGTCGGGCCGGAATTCGTCGAGCGCTTCAAGGCGGAGAACGCGACCTATTCCCGCTTCTTCACGGCGTCCGGGCGTCCGGCCCATGCCATGTTCGACCTGCCGGCCTTCATCGCGCTGAAGGCGCGCGAGGCCGGAATCGGCCGCTTCGTCGACCTGTGCCTGTGCACCTATGGCGACGAGAGGCGCTTCTTCAGCTATCGCCGCACCACGCATCGCGGCGAGCCGGATTACGGCCGCCAGATCGCCGCGATCGCGCTCGGCTGAGGCGGATCGGGCCGGCCCCGCGCCGGTCACGCGCGCTCTTGCCGGTCCAACCGCTTGCCGTGGCGCGGCAGAGGGCGCATCCTCGCGACGCGCCGGCCGGAACGCATCGCTTCCTCCGGCGCGCCAGCCTGGGCGATGCTTGTGAGATGCGGGGGCAGCCTTGGAACAGATCCTGATGAATCTCGTCGCCGGTGCGATCGGCGGCAATGCGGCCGGCAAGGCCAGTCCCAGCTTCGATCTCGGGACGCTGGGCAACACGATTTCCGGCCTGGTCGGGGGCGGCGTGCTCGGCCAGTTGATTCCCCTCGTGATTCCGGCGATCAGCGCCGCGGCGCAGGGCGGCAATCTGAGCGTGGGCAGCATCCTCACCAATCTGATCGGCGGCGGCGTCGGCGGCGCGATCCTGACCGCGATCATCGGCGCGGTGAAGAACCGCGCGGCGTGAGGGCATCTCCCCTGCGGCGGCCGGCCGTCCGCCGGCCTTCCGCAGGGCGGGGTTGCGCGCATCGGCGTTGCCCAAGTCGGGGTGGTGCTGCGAAGCTTGGAGCATCGGACTGAATAGCGCATTCAGTCCGATGCTCTCGGCTTTTCGATTTTGCATGGGCTTTTCCCGAAAATCCCCTTCCGTTTTTCGGGCCGATGCCCGAGCCGCTTCCGCTCCGCCTGCAGGTTTCGCCATGCCGCGCTCGCTCCAGTATTATTTCTCGCTGCATTCGCCCTGGACCTATCTCGGCAACGGGCTCTTCCACGAGATCGCGCAGCGGCACGGCATGAGCATCGACTATCGGCCGATGCCGCTGCGCGCGGTCTTCGACGAGACCGGCGGCCTGCCGCTGCCGAAGCGGCATCCTGTCCGCCAGCGCTACCGGCTGGTCGAGCTGCAGCGCTGGCGCGAGCGGCGGGGACTGCCGCTCGTCCTCGAGCCGGCCCATTTCCCGTTCGACCCCTCGCTGGCGGATCGCGTCACCCTCGCGATCGTGGCGGCGGGCCGCAGCCCGGCCGGCTTCATCGCCGATGTGATGGCGGGCGTCTGGGCGCGCGAGGAGGACATGCGCAGCCCCGAAGCGATTCGCGCCTGCATCCTGCGCGCGGGGCTCGATGCCGATGCCCTGCTGGCGCAGGCGGATGGCGCGTCCGTCCGGCGGCGCTATGACGAGACCCTCCCGCAAGCGGTGGAGGCCGGCGTCTTCGGCGCGCCGAGCTATGTCCGCGACGGAGAGGTGTTCTGGGGACAGGATCGGCTGGAACTGCTCGATTCGGCGCTGGCGAGCGGCCGGGCGCCCTACCGCCCGGACGGGGCGGCCTGAGCGCCGTCCGCCCCCTCCTGCCCGACGATGTCCGGGGTGCGCCAGCCGAGATGCTGGCCGGCATCGACGGCGATCATCTGGCCTGTGACCGAGGGGGCGCGGGCGAGATAGAGCACCGCCTCGGCGATCTCGCGCACATCGATGCGGTGGCCGAGCAGGGTCCCCGCCGCCTCCTGCGCGAGGAGTTGCTCGCCGTCATGCGGATTGGCGAAGGTCGGGCCGGGGCCAACCCCGTTGACGCGGATGCGCGGCGCCAGCGCCTGGGCGAGCGTCGTCGTGGCGGCGAGCAGGGCGGCCTTGGTCAGGGTGTAGGAATAATATTGCGGGGTCAGTTTCCAGACGCGCTGGTCGATGAGGTTGACGATCGCTCCGGCGCGCGCCGCCGGCAGGCGATTCGCCAGGGCGCCGGCGAGCAGGGAGGGCGCGCGCAGATTGACGGCGAACTGATGCTCCCAGATTCCGGGGTCGAGCGCGCGGACGTCGTCGACGAGAAAGGTCGCGGCGTTGTTGACCAGCAGCGTGACCGGGCCGAGCGCCGCCTCGGCCGCGGGCAGCAGGGCCTCGACCGCCGCGACATCCGCCAGATCGGCCTGGACGACCGCGGCCTTCGCTCCGGCCCGGGCCAGGCTCTGCGCCAGCGCCTCGGCCTCGTCGCGGTGGCTGCCGTGGTGGATCGCCACGGCGAAGCCGGCGGAGGCCAGCCTCTCGACGATGGCGCGGCCGATTCGCTGCGCCCCGCCCGTCACCAGCGCGACCTCAGCCATCGTCGGGCCGCTTCCCGGCCGGATCCGCGCCCGGCGTGATGCCGGCGTCGCGGCGCAGGCGCCTTTCCCAGTGCTTGGCGGCGCGCAGATAGCGATAGAAGGCGTAGTTCATCGCCGTCATGAAGCCGTAGAGCCCGCGCAGGGCGTGGCGGCGGCCGATATAGGCCTTGACGAAATTCGCCGGGAACTCGGCGATCAGCCGGAAGGCGGAGAGGGTCGCGCCGCGGGCGTCGAGATCGTCCGCCTGCGCGTCGCTATAGGCGTTGAGCTTGTCCATCTGCTCGCCGAGCGAGCGCACGGAGAAGTGGTGGATGGTGCCTTTCAGCCTTCCGACCCGGGTCCCGCGCCGCAGCTCGACGCGGTCATGGACCGGCGAGGGCGAATAGCGCCCCTTCGACTTGCGGTAGAGCCGCACGGGCGCGAGCGTATAGGCGAAGCGATGCGGCGCCTTCTCACCCGGGAAGATCTCCGCGATGCGCAGCTTGTAGGCGTCGGCCGCCGGCTCGCCCGCCGCGAACAGGGCCGCGATCTCGGCGGCGAGATCGGCCGGGAGCACCTCGTCGGCATCGAGGTTGAGCAGCCAGTCATGGCGGCACTGCTCCTCGGCGAAGCGCTTCTGCTGGCCGTAGCCCGGCCAGGGGTTGAAGATCACGCGCGCGCCCAGGGCTTCCGCCACGGCCTGCGTGCCGTCGGTCGAGCCGGAATCGACGACGACGATGTCGTCGCTCAGGGGGCGGGCGGCGGCGATGGTCAGGCCGATCCGGTCGGCTTCGTTCTGCGCGATGATGAAGACGGAAAGAGGCGGCACAGTCTCATTGAACCTCTGGAATTCCAAGGCTTAAGCACGCCTGAACAAGAGCAGCAAGGCGCAGGTCGAAACTTTTCGGGCCGGGGCAGGAACCTTGGAGCAGCCATCGCGTTCCACACCGGGTTCTCCGTGATCGTGCAGGCGCCACCCGCGTTTTATTAGTATTCGATTTACCATGGCGGCTTTCGCGGTTCTGGTTAACCCGGTTTTACCTATTTGAGTTCAGTTATCGCATTCGTGCCGCATTTCTGCCGCGGTCTGCAAGGCAGATGTGTTTCCGGTGCAACAGACAAAGGCGGCGGCTGGTTCTATACAGTCAGCATCGAAATCAACGGCCGGGCTTTCCGGTGACCGCGACGACTAAGGAGTATGTCATGAAGAAGTATCTGCTCGCGAGCGTTGCCGCTCTCGGTCTCATCGCCGCCGGCGCCGCCTCCGCTGCCGACCTGCCGTCGCGCAAGGGCCCGGTCGCGGCTCCGGTCTATATCCCGCCGGTCTTCACCTGGACGGGTTTCTACGTCGGTGCCAACGCCGGCTACGGCTGGGGCAACGTGAACAACAGCTTCGGCGTCAGCGTCGGTGACATCGACGGCTTCGTCGGCGGCGGCCAGATCGGCTACAACTACCAGATGGGTCAGTTCGTCCTCGGACTCGAGGCCGACATCCAGGGCGCCGACCTCTCCAGCGGCAACAACCTGGGTCTGGTTGGCGTCAAGACCGACTACTTCGGCACCGTCCGCGCTCGCGTCGGCGTCGCCTTCGACCGGTTCTTGCCCTACGTCACCGGTGGTTGGGCCTATGGCAACGTGAAGACCTCGATCCCGTCGATCGGCTACTCGTCCGACCGTTCGCACACCGGCGGCTGGGCTCTCGGTGGCGGTCTCGAATACGCTGTCACCAACAACCTGATCGCGGGCGTCGAGTACCTCTACGTCGACCTCGGCGAGAAGAACATCCTCGGCGCCGGCACCAAGGTCGGCACGGACTTCTCGGTCGTGCGCGCCCGCCTGAGCTACAAGTTCTGATCCGATCCACATCGGATTTGAGCGACCCGGTGGCCTCGGCCACCGGGTTTTTTGTTGCCGGCGGCCATGTTCCGCCAAGGTGAAGAAAAGCCCGGCGCTCGCGGGAGCGCCGGGCTTTCCTTTCCGCATGGAGGCGATGCCCGCCGGCAGGGCGTGAGACAGCGCGCCGGCAGGCCGATGTTCCGCGGAGCGGCGGCAGGCGCCTCAGCTCTTCACGCGCGTGCTCTCGAAAGCGGGGATTCGCGCCGCGAAATCGTCGAGCCAGGCGACGAGACGGGGGTGGCCTGCCCGCCAGGTTCCGGCGAAGCGCAGGTCGAGATAGCCGAGCGCGCAGGCGAGCGCGATCTCGCCGATTCGCGGGGCGCCGTCGAAGCGCGGCGGCTCGGCCTCCAGCACGGCGAGCGCGCGCGAAACCTTTCCGCCCTGATGCGCCAGCCAGTCGGCGTTGCGTCCCTCTTCCGGCCGGAACCGGGCTTCGTAGACCTGCAGCAGCGCCGCGTCGCAGATGCCGTCGGCGAGCGCCTGCAGGCGGAGCTGGGCGAAGCGCTCCTGCCCGGCGGGGATGAGCTTTCCGCCGCCGGCGAGGAAGTCCAGATAGTCGACGATCACCCGCGAATCGAACAGCGTCGTGCCGTCCTCCAGCACGAGGGCCGGGATCTTGCCCAGCGGATTCTGCTGGCGCAGCGGCTCGGACGGGTCGGTCGTGTCGGCGACGACGATCTCGATGCGGTCCATCAGCCCGAGGACGAGGGCCGCGATCTTGACCTTGCGGCCGAAGGGCGAGGCGGGTGAGGAGCGCAGGACGAGCATCGATGGGAACTCCCGGAGGGGAAGGGGAAGGACGATCAGCCGTCGGGGCGGATCGGCTCGCATAGATAGCGCGGCCGCTGCCCCTGCGCGAGGCGTTCGGTCAGGGCGGGCAGCAGCAATTCGGCTTCCTCGGCGAGCTTCCAGGGCGGGTTGGCGATCAGCAGCCCGGTGGCGCCGAGACCGCCGGCCGCTTCCGGCCGGTCGACGTCGATCTCCAGCCGCAGCAGGCGGCCGATACCGGCGTCGAGCACATCGTCGACCATCGCCGCGGCGGCGCGCCGGTCCTTCAGCGGATACCAGAGCATGTAGATGCCGGTCGGCCATTTGCGATGCGCGGCGACGAACTGGGCCGTCAGCGTCGCGAATTCGTCCTTCTCCTCGAAGGGAGGGTCGATCAGCACCAGGCCGCGGCGTTCCTTGGGCGGGATATTGGCGCGCAATGCCGTCCAGCCGTCGATCGCCAGGGCCTTGCAGCGCGAATCGCGGGCCAGAACCTCGGCGAGCCTGCGATAGGTCGGCGGGTGGAGCTCGGCCGCGATCAGGCGGTCGAAGGGCCGCATGGCGTGGCGGCAGAACCAGGGCGAGCCGGGATAGGCATCGGGCCCGTACGCGGAGCGGATGGCGGCGAGCGCGGCGCGATAGGGGGCGAGCAGGGGCTCGGCCGCGGCCGATAGCGGCGAGCGGTCGAGGCGCGCCACGCCGTCCTTCCATTCATGGGTCCGCGACGCCTCCTCCGAGCCGAGATCGTAGCGCCCGACCCCGGCATGGGTGTCGATCGCGCGATAGGGCGTCGGCTTGGCGTCGAGATGCAGGAGAATGCGCGCGAGCACGGCGTGCTTGAGCACATCGGCGAAATTTCCGGCGTGGAAGCCGTGGCGATAGTTCATGCGCCGCTTCTAGACCATAACCGGCCGCGGGAGCGAGCGCGGCGTCAGCGTGGGGCGAGGACGGTCAGCGAGCGCGCGCGGCAGCCGGAACGGTCGACTTCCGGGCAGCTCCGGAAGCCGCGCAGATCCTTGCTGAAGCAGATGCGGACCTCCTGGAGCATGCCGCGCCGGCATGAGACCGACATCATGTCGGTGCGCAGGCCGGGATTGGCGGCGACGAAGGCACGTTCGAGATCGAGCACCGTCCAGCTCCTTTCGCCGTCGGTCCCGGCGAGGGCCGGCGGGATCGCGACCCTGTCGCGGGCGCGGCGAACGTCGCGGAAATAATCGGCGGGGCTGGAGCCGGTGCAGGTGCCGTGCTTGCGCCATTCGTAGCGGGCGAGGCCTTGGCTCGGATAGACGCCTTCGGCCTCCGCCATGGCCAGGCGCGAGGGCGAGCGATTCGCGGAGGAGCAGTCGCTCGGATAGCCGCGCTCATATTGCGGCCACAATCCATGGACGACGAAGCCCAGCCCGTTGCCGGCGTTGCATTGCTCACGGTTGCGCGAGCGGTCGCCGTCGAGCTCGCAGAAGCCCGGAGACCAGGACAGCGCCAGCACGTAGAAATCGAAATTCCCCGCCGGAGCGCCACCCCCGCGGCCGAAACCGAAGCCGAAGCCCTGCGCCTGGGACGGGCCGGCGAGGCAGAGCCAGGTCAGGGCCGCGACGGCCAGGCGCCGGAGCATCGGGCGCGGCTCAGGGGCGGGCCATCTTGCAGTCGGGCGCGTAGGAAAGCTCGCGATCGAGCCCGGCGACGCACCAGTTGACGTTCCAGGTCATGCCGAAGAGGCCGAGATTCTCCCGGACCGAGTAGTCGACGCGGTGATAGACGCCGTTGTTCAGCATCAGCCGTGCGGTGCAGAAGCGGCGCGGGATCATGTCGTCGCCCCAGGGGCGGTAGCCGATCTGCGCGATCCGGTCGTAGGAGAGCGCCTGCAACGGCCCCCAATAGGTCGATTCGCGCGAATTGAACCAGCTCGTCAGCTCCGAGAGCACGGCCGGGTCGGTGCAGCCCGGCAGGTCGCCATACATCGGCACGATGCGTTCCTCGGCGCGGTCGGGCGGCGCGACATGGCGGCGGCCGGCAGCTTCGGCATGGGCGAAGCCGGCCAGGCAGGCGAGCGAGACGAGGGCGGTGCGGATGAAAGCGCGGCGCATGGAATCGGGCCTCTTAAAGGCGAATGCGAGTTGCGCTTACGATGGCGGTCCGCCCGCCGGGGGTCAAGGCGCGCCGTTACGGCACGGCGTCGCCCGGCGCTGGCTGTGGCATTTCGGCCCGGTTCGGCCCTGCGCGCGGCGCCGGTCGCGACCGGCACGGGACAGGGTGGCGGGACGGCGGCGGATCGGCGACAGTCGCGGCGACGAAGGAGGTCACATGGACGATTGCTTCGACGACCCGGCGAGCCGCATCGCGGACGACGCCACGCTGCGCGCGCATATCGGCGCCGTGAGCCCGGTGGTGCAGCACAAGGTGTTCGACCGGCTCGACCACTTCTGCCGCGACTTCATCGCGCTTTCGCCCTTCCTGGTGCTGGCGAGCAGCGACGGCGCGGGCGGCGTGGATGCGAGCCCGCGCGGCGACGCCCCCGGCTTCGTGCGCGTGCTCGACGATCGCACCCTGCTCATTCCCGATCGCAGGGGCAACAACCGGGTCGACAGCTTCGGCAATGTCGTCGCCTCGCCCGGGATCGGCATCGTCTTCATGGTGCCGGGCATCAACGAGACGCTGCGGGTCAACGGCAAGGCGCGGGTGACGCGGGACGCGGCGCTGCTGGAGCCCTCGACGGTGCAGCAGCGGCCGCCGCTGACCGGCTTCCTGGTCTCCGTCGAGGAAGCCTATTTCCATTGCGGCAAGGCGCTGATCCGCTCGAAGCTGTGGGACCCCGCGGCGCAGGTGCCGCGCCACAGCTTCCCGACGCTCGGCCGCATCGTCGCCGAGCAGACCAGGCTGGTCGAGGCGGGCGAGGCCGACCGCAACCTGGAGGAGGGCTATCGCAGCCGCCTTTATTGAGAGGCGGCCCGGCGCCGCAGCGGGATCAGACCTTTTCGACGGCCGGCCGGGCCGATGCCGGGCCCTGGCGCGGCGCGGCCGGGGGCGTCGCCGGAAGGCGGCCTCCTTCCAGGCGCGCCGAGCGCCGCTCCAGCAGGATCAGCGCCAGCCCGGCGACGACGATCAGGGCGGCGCCGCAGAGCATCGTCAGCGTGGGCCAGTCGCCGAAGAACAGCCAGCCGAAGAGCAGCGCCCAGATGATGAAGGTGTACTGATAGGGCGCCACCACCGAGGCCTCGGCGAGCTTGAGCGAGCGCGTGACGCAGAGATGGCCGAGCAGGGCGACGATGCCGAGCAGGGCGAGCAGGCCGAAGTCGCGCAAGGTGGGCGTCACCCAGCCGAAGGGCAGGAGCGCGAGGCCGAGCAGGAGCGAGCCGAAGGTCTGCCAGGCGACCAGCGTGACGTCGGGCGTGCCGCGCAGCTTGCGCCCGGCGATCAGCAGCCCGGCGAAGAGGAGGCTGCCGGCGAGCGCCAGCAGCGCCGGGGGCGAGAAGCTCGCGCCCGAGGGGGCGAGCGCCAGCGCCACGCCGAGGAAGCCGAGGCCCGCCGCCGCCCAGCGGGCGGGCTCGACTTTCTCGCCGAGCAGCAGCGCCGCGAGCAGCACCGCCCAGACGGGAGCGGCCATCCATAGGGTCATGGTGTCGGCCAGCGGCAGATAGACGACGCAGACATAGAAGAGCGTCGATTCGCTCGCGCCGATCGCGACGCGCAGCCATTGCAGCCCCGGGCGCTCCGGCCGCAGCGTCCGGCGCAGGCCCTGCTTCAGGATGAAGGGCGCAAGCACGAGAAGCGCCGCGGCGCTGCGCACCAGCATGAGCTGGCCCGGCGTGTAGGTCGAGACCAGCCATTTGCCCATCACGTCGTTGAGCGAGAACAGCAGGATGCCGAACAGCATCGTGGCGATGCCGAGCAGGGAGGCGTTGCGGGCGGTCATGACGGCTGGCGGTTCCTCGGGAACCCTCCACTGGCCCGGCCCGCCGCGGCTGGCAAGTCCCGCGCGGGAGGGGGCGTCATGCGGTCAATAATTTAACGATTGACTTAATTAAGTGAAACGTTAATTATTGGCCATGGATCAGTTTGCCGCCCTCGCCGAACCGACGCGCCGCCAGATCGTGGAGATGCTGGGGGAGGGACCGCTGGCCGCCGGCGAGATCGCGGCGCGGTTCAGGATCAGCGCCCCCGCCGTCTCGCAGCATCTCAAGGTGCTGAAGGAGGCGGGGCTGGTGCGGGTCGAGGTCGCGGGCCAGAGGCGGATCTACAGCCTCGACACAGCCGGCCTCGACGCCTTCGAGAGCTGGGTGCGCAAGGTGCGCGGCTTCTGGAACGCGCGTCTCGACCTGCTGGAGACGGAGCTGGGCAAGCCCGAAGCGGAAGAGGGAGAATGACGATGAGCGCGTATGGCGTTGTTCTGGAAAGCGGGGCGGTGCGCTTCGAGCGGCTGCTGCCGGGCCCGATCGAGCGGGTCTGGGCCCATGTCACCGAAGGCGACAAGCGGTCGAAATGGTTCTGCGGGGGCGAGGTCGAGCCGCGGGTCGGCGGCAGCGTCGCGCTGTTCTTCAAGCATTCGCAGATCACCGACGAGCCGCCGCCGGAAAGCGCCCGCGAGATGAACGACCGGGGCAAGCTGATGGCGGGCACGGTGACGGCCTGGGAGCCGCCGCACCGCTTCGCCTTCAACTGGATCGGGATGGGAGAGCCGGATTCGGACGTCGAGTTCGTGCTGTCGCAGGTCGGCGACAAGGTCCGGCTGGTGCTGACGCATCGGCGGCTGGCGACGCGGAGCCGGATGGCGCTGGTCTCCAGCGGCTGGCACCTGCATCTCGGCCTGCTGGAGGACCTGCTCGCCGGGGCGCCGCCGCGCGGCTTCTGGTCGGTGCATCAGCGGCTCGAGGCGGAATATGCCGAGCGCCTGAAGGATGCGCCGGTCTGAGCGGCGCGGTACCGTCGCGGAAGGTCCGGCCTGCGCCGGGCCTTTTCGCTCGGATGGGGCTATGCCGGCGAGGGCGCGGCCTGGGCACGCCGCTGGCGCAGGACATCGGCGATGAAGAGGCGCGAGAGCGCGTGGTAGAGCGGCTCGCGCGTGATCAGCCGCGCCGTGCCGTAGCCCAGCACCGAAGCGGCCATCAGCGCGATGACGTTGTCGTGGTTCCCGGTCATTTCGAGGATGATGACGAAGGCCGTCATCGGCGCCTGGACGACGCCGGAGAAGTAGCCGGCCATGCCCAGCAGGGCGGCAAGCCCGATCGGCGAGCCGAGCAGGTGCCCGAGCGTGCTGCCGAGACCGGCGCCGACCGAGAGGGAAGGCGCGAACAGGCCGCCGGGAATGCCGGAGACGGAGGAGGCGAGGCTCGCCAGGAACTTCGCCAGGAAGAAGGAGGCCGGCAGCGGCGCGCCCTCGATGGCGCCGCGCGCCTGCGCGTAGCCGGTGCCGAAGGTCATGCCGCCGGTGAGGACGCCGACCACGGCGACGAGGCCGCCGGCGAGCACCGCGACGATCAGCGTGCGCGCCAGCGGCGTCCTTCCCCGCCAGCGGCGGATGCGCCGGGTCAGCCCGACCATGAGGCTGCTGAAGCAGGCGCCGAAGCCGCCGCCGATGACGCCGCAGCAGAGAACGAGCAGGCCGTCCCGCTTCAGCTCGGCGGTGGCGTGGGTGACGCCGAAATAGGTGTAGTTCCCGACGATGGCGAGCGAGGCGAGGCCGGCGATGATGACCGCCGAGAGCACGATGCCGTTGGTGCGGGCCTGGTAGGTCCGGCTCATCTCCTCGATGGCGAAGACGATGCCGGCGAGCGGCGTGTTGAAGGCGGCGGCGATGCCTGCGGCGGAACCGGCCAGGATCAGTCCCCGCGCCTGGGCCATGCCGCCCCAGCGGGCCGCCTGCAGCATGATCGAGGCGCCGACCTGCACCGTGGGGCCCTCGCGGCCGATCGAGGCGCCGCAGAGCAGGCCGAGCACGGTCATGACGATCTTGCCGGCGGCGATCCGCAGCGACAGGAAGCCGGAGCGCTCGGCGTCGTCGCGCAGATGGCGCGCAGCGATCGCCTGCGGAATGCCGCTGCCCTGCGAGCCCTGGACGAAGCGCGCCGCGACGAAGGCGCACAGGCAAAAGCCAAGCGGCGTCACCAGCAGCGGCAGGAAGCGCAGCCCGTCCTGCCGTGTCGCCACCAGGGAGAACAGATGCTGCGCCCCGTCGGCGAGCCGGGCGAAGCCCGCGCTGACGATGCCGATCGCCAGCGCACCGAGCCAGAAGACCAGCCGCTGCCGCCAGTAGCGCGGCGTGACGACCAGGGCGCGGGAACGCCGGAGCAAGCGCATTCTGCCTGGGCGGGCCATCTCGTCCATTCTCCGGGAGCCGATCGCGACGCAACCGGCTATAGCATCCGCCGAAAAACCGAATCCACCGCCGGGATGCCCGGCTGCGGCCGCGGCGCGTCGATTTCGCGGAGTCCGGCTCCGTGCCGGGCCGGGGATCGGCCTACAGGCTGGCCGCGGCGCGCGCGGCCTGGTCGTACTGGCCGGAGAGCGAGCGCATGACGGCGGCGATCTCCGACAGGCGGGCCGGGTCTGCGCCGGCGGCGCGGACGGATTTGACCAGAAGCTGCTCGCGGATCTGCGCGTAGCGCCGGCAGGCTTCCTCTCCGGCCGGCGTGACCTCGACCGTCTTCTCCTTGCCCTTGCGGCTGCCCTTGAGCAGCTTCAGCCGTTCGAGCTTCTTGAGCGAATAATTCACCAGATGCGTGTCCTCGATGTTGAGGACGAGGCAGATATCGGCGAGCCGCTTGGCCTTGCCGCGATGATTGACGTTGTGCAGCACCAATACGTCGAGCGGCGAGAGATCGGGTATGCCGGCCGCCGCCATGCCGCGCACGATCCAGCGCTGGAAAGCGTGCACCGTCATGCTCAGCGCGAACTCGAACTCCGACAGGGCCGGCAGCGCCCCGGAGGCGAGATGGCCGGAGGAGACGATCGGTCCGAGCGTGTCGGGCAGCGGAGACTGGGACATGGCTGAGGCTCGCGTCATTCCAGGGCCGGCGCCTGGCGCCGACCCGGGAATCTCTGGTCGGGGGATGGCCGGCTCAAGGCCGACCATGACGAGCGGCGAGGGCCGTTGCTGGAGGCTTGCGTCTCACATCTTCTTATAGGCGTCGATGATCGCCTGGCCGTCGGCGCCGGCCTTCTTCAGCCAGTCGGCGGTCAGCGTCTCGCCGGCCTTCTTGAAGCCGGCGGCGAGCTCCGGCGAGGGCGCCTGGACCTTCATGCCCTTGGCCTTGAGCTGGTCGAGATACCAGCCGGACTTCTCCTGCCACATCTTCCAGCCGCGCTCCTCGGCGGCGGCGGCGGCCTTCAGGATCGCGTCCTGCGTCGCCTTGTCGAGCGCGTTGAAGGCGGCCTTGTTGACGAAGGTGGCGTCCTTCGGGATCCAGGCCTGCACGTCGTAGAAATGGTCGAGCGTCTCCCAGACCTTGGAATCGTAGCCGGTGCCGCCCGACGACATGAAGGAGTTGACGACGCCGGTCGCCAGCGCCTGCGGCAATTCGGCCGCCTGGATCGTCACCGACTGCATGCCGAGCAGTTCGCCAAGGCGCGCCGTGCCGACATTGTAGGCGCGCCATTTCAGCCCCTTCATGTCCTCGACCGTGTTGATGTCCTTCTTGGCGTAGACGCCCTGCGGCGCCCAGGGCACCATGAAGAGCAGCTTGATGCCCTGCGCGTCGAGCTTCTTCTCGATCGCCGGCTTCGAGGCGTCGTAGAGCTTCTTCGCATCGGCGAAGCTGGTCGCCAGGAAGGGCACGACGTCGATGCCGTAGACCGGGTCCTCGTTCTCGTGGAGCGACATCAGGATCTCGCCCATCTGCGCCTGCCCGCTCGCGACGGCGCGCTTGATCTCCGGCGCCTTGAACAGGACGGCGTTGGCGTGGACGGTGATCTGGAGCTTGCCGCCGGTCGCCGCCTCGACGTCCTTGGCGAAGAGGACGAGGTTTTCCGTGTGCGGGTTGTCGGACGGGTAGGCGTTCGGCAGGTTCCACTTGGTCTGCGCGGCGGCCGGCATGGCGAAGGCGAGCAGGCTGGCGCCGCAGGCGAAAGCCGCCGCCGTCAGAGTTCTGCGATTGATCATGATGTCGTCCCCTCTCCGTTGATTGCGTTGGTCGTCAGTCCGGGAAAGCGAGCTTCGGCAGATAGAGCACGATTTCCGGAAAGGTCGTGATGATGATGACGGCGACGTTGAGCAGAAGGAAGAAGGGGAAGGCCGCTTTCGCGACGGTCCAGGTGTCCTTGCCGCTCATGTTCTGCAGCACGAACAGGTTGAAGCCGACCGGCGGGGTGATCTGCGCCATCTCGACATGGATGACGAGGTAGACGCCGAACCAGACGAGGTCGAAGCCGGCCTCCTTGACCATCGGCAGGACGATCACGGCGGTCAGCACGATCATCGAGATGCCGTCGATGAGGCAGCCGAGGATGATGTACATGCAGGTCAGCGCCAGCACGAGCATGTGCGGCGAGAGGTTCTGGCCCTTGACCCATTCCGCCAGCGCCGCCGGGATGCCGGTATAGGCCATCGCCGCGGTGCAGAAGGCGGCGCCGGCCAGGATCAGCATGATCATGCAGGTCAGCCGCGTCGCGCTCATCACGCTTTCGAAGAAGGTCTGCCAGTTCAGCGTGCCGCTCCACCAGGCCAGGAAGAGCGCGCCGGTCACGCCCCAGGCGGCGCATTCGGTCGCGGTCGCGAAGCCGAGGATCAGCGAGAAGAAGACAGCCGCGATCAGCACCAGCACCGGCATCAGCTTGGCCGACTGGCGCAGTTTCTCGCGGAAGGGCAGGGCCGGGTCGCGCGGCGGCGACTTGCCCGGGTTCAGCAGCGACCAGACGATGACGTAGCCCATATAGAGCGACATCACGACGAGGCCGGGCAGGAAGCCGCCGAGGAAGACCTGCAGCACGGAGACGTTGGCGGTGACGGCGTAGACCACCATCGGGATCGAGGGCGGGATCAGCAGCCCGAGCGTGCCGGACCCGGCGAGGGTCCCGAGGCTGAGGCGCTCGTCATAGCCGCGCTTCTTCAATTCCGGCAGCGAGATCTTGCCGATGGTGGCGACGGTGGCGGCCGAGGATCCCGACACAGCGGCGAAGATGCCGCAGCCGATGATGTTGGTGTGGATCAGCCGCCCCGGCAGCCATTGCAGCCAGGGCGAGAGGCCCTGGAACATCTGGGCGGAGAGGCGGGTGCGGAACAGGATCTCGCCCATCCAGATGAAGAGGGGCAGCGCGGCCAGCGTCCAGGAGGCGGAGGCGCTCCAGATCGTCGTCGCCAGCACCTGCCCGATCGGCACGTCGGTAACGAGGATCATCGCGAGCAGGCCGACGAGGCCGAGGCCGACCGCGATCCAGACGCCGCTGGCGAGGATGACGACCAGGAAGCCGAGCAGGGTGACCGAGAGAATGGGCAGGCTCATCGGCTCAGACCCCGCCGCCCTGCGCGACGCGCTCGATCAGCTCCTCGGTCGTCTGCGCCGGCTCGGGCTCGTAGCTCGGCCGGCCGCCGCGCGCCACGATGAGCCATTCCTCCGCGATGGCGACGAGCAGGATCGCGAGCCCGACGACCATGCCGCTCTGCGGAATCCACAAGGGCACGGAGATCACGCCGGTCGACATGTCGAAGAAGCGCCAGGAATCATAGGCGAGCCGGCCAGCCTGCCAGGTGAAATAGGCGATGAAGGCGGCGGCGACCGTCAGGGCGGTCAGCTCAGCGCCCCGCCGCCTGCGTCCGTGCAGGCGCTCGAGCAGCAGCCCGACGCGGATCATCTCGCCCCTCTTGAAGGTGTGGGCGAGGCCGAGAAAGGCCATCGCCACCAGGGACCAGGCCGTGAAGTCGTCGCCCGAGGGCACATTGAGGTTGATCTGGCGCCCGATGGACAGCAGCATCATCAGCCCGAAGATGACGATCAGAAACAATCCAGCGAGGTACCCGGCGGCAAGGTAAAGCAGGTCGAGCGTCCGGCGGATCATCGCGGCGCTGCTCCCTGTACGCCGGGGCACGCGCCCCTGGTTGTCAGGACCCTTCGCATCGTCGCATCCTCCGCCTTCCGCCGGTGAGGCCCCTCAGCCTTCTTCCAGCATAATTGCGATCGTAGCCGGCGAAATCTCCTTGTCAACACAACATCGACGATTTATCGATGAAATGTCGGCATCGGTGCCGCCAGAAAAAATTGGGGAGAGGTTCCGATGGCGGCGCGCTGGGATTTCTGGATCGATCGTGGCGGCACCTTCACCGACGTGATCGGCCGTGATCCGTCAGGCAATCTCCATGCCAGGAAGCTGCTTTCGGAGAATGCCGCAGCGTATCGCGACGCCGCCGTGCAGGGCATCCGCGACCTTCTCGGCCTGAAGGCCGGCGAGCCGATCCCGGCTGGGACGGTCGGGGAGGTGCGCATGGGCACCACCGTCGCCACCAACGCCCTGCTCGAGCGCAAGGGCGACCGGACGCTGCTGGTCACCACAAAAGGATTCCGCGACGCGCTGCGCATCGGCTACCAGGCCCGGCCCGACATCTTCGCCAAGCGGATCGTCAAGCCCGAACAGCTCTATGAGGACGTGCTCGAGGTCGAGGAGCGCGTGCTCGCCGACGGCACGGTCGAGAGCGGGCTCGACGAGGCGGCGCTGCGCGCCGCGCTGCAGGTGCAGTACGATGCCGGTTTCCGCGCCGTCGCCATCGTCTTCATGCACGGCTATCGCTATACGGCGCATGAGCAGGCGGCCGCCCGCATCGCCCGCGCCATCGGCTTCCCCCAGGTCTCGGTCAGCCACGAGGTTTCGCCGCTGATCAAGCTGGTCGGGCGCGGCGACACCGCCGTGGTCGACGCCTATCTCTCGCCGATCCTGAGCCGTTATGTGAGCCAGGTCTCGGAGGAGCTCGACGTTGCCCGCACCGGGGCGCGTTTGATGTTCATGATGTCCTCCGGCGGGCTCACCGCCGCCGATCTCTTCCAGGGCAAGGACGCCATCCTCTCCGGCCCGGCCGGCGGCGTGGTCGGCCTCGCCGAGACCGGCCGCTCGGCCGGCTTCGACAAGGTCATCGGCTTCGACATGGGCGGCACCTCGACCGACGTCGCCCATTTCGACGGCGCCTATGAGCGCGCCTTCGAGACGGAGGTTGCCGGCGTGCGCATGCGCGCGCCGATGATGCTGATCCATACGGTCGCGGCCGGCGGCGGCTCGATCCTGCATTTCGACGGCGCGCGCTTCCGCGTCGGCCCGGATTCGGCCGGCGCCAATCCGGGGCCCGCCGCCTATCGCCGCGGCGGGCCGCTCGCCGTGACCGACGCCAATGTCATGGTCGGCAAGCTGATCCCGTCGCATTTCCCCGCCATCTTCGGGCCGAAGCAGGATGAGCCGCTCGACGTCGACATCGTCCGCAACAAATTCGCGGTGCTCGCGGCGGAGGTCGGGGACGGCCGCTCGGCCGAGGACGTCGCCGACGGCTTCATCCAGATCGCCGTCGCCAACATGGCCGAGGCGATCAAGAAGATCTCGGTGCAGCGCGGCTATGACATCACCCGCTATGCGCTGAACTCCTTCGGCGGCGCCGGAGGACAGCATGCCTGCCTCGTGGCCGATGCGCTCGGCATCAGGACGGTGCTGCTGCATCCTTTCTCCGGCCTGCTTTCGGCCTACGGCATGGGTCTCGCCGAAATCCGCTCGACCCGGACGGCGGCGCTCGACGTGCCGCTCGATGCCGGGGCGAAGCAGGCGATCGAGACGCTGGCCGGCGGGCTCGCCGCCGAGACGCGCGCGGAGGTCGGGGGGCAGGGCGTGGCGGAGGGCGACATCGCCATCCATATCCGCGCCCATATCCGCTATGCCGGCACCGACACCGCCATCGCCGTGCCGGCCGGAACCCGCGCCGCGATGCAGGAGGCCTTCCAGGCGGCGCACAAGGCCCGCTTCGGCTTCATGGACGAGACCAAGGCGCTGGTCGTCGAGGCGGTCGAGGTCGAGGCGGTCGGCGGCGGGGCGAGGTTCGAGGAGGCGGCGGCCGGCGAGGCGCCGGGAACGCCGGAGGCGGCGGAGCGCACGCGCTTCTTCTCCAAGGGGCAGTGGCACGACGCGGCGGTGGTGAAGCGCGAGGCGATGAAGCCCGGCCAGAGCGTCGCTGGCCCCGCCATCATCATCGAGCCGAACCAGACCGTGGTGGTCGAGCAGGGCTGGAGCGCCAGGCTCACCGCCAAGGATCATCTCGTGCTGACCCGCACCGAGGCGCTGGTGCAGCAGGCCGCGATCGGCACCAGGGCAGACCCGGTGATGCTCGAGATCTTCAACAACCTGTTCATGTCGATCGCCGAGCAGATGGGCGTGACGCTGCAGAACACCGCCTATTCGGTGAACATCAAGGAGCGGCTCGACTTCTCCTGCGCGGTCTTCGACCAGACCGGCGCGCTCGTCGCCAATGCGCCGCACATGCCGGTGCATCTCGGCTCGATGGACCGCTCGGTCGAGACGGTGATCGCCAACAATCCGGTGATCCGGCCCGGCGACGTCTATTGCCTGAATGCCCCCTATAATGGCGGCACGCATCTGCCCGACATCACGGTCTGCACCCCGGTCTTCGATGCCGAGGACAGGGACATCCTGTTCTGGGTGGCGAGCCGTGGCCACCATGCCGATGTCGGCGGCACGGCGCCGGGCTCGATGTCGCCGCTGGCGACCAATATCGAGGAAGAGGGCGTCTATATCGACAATTTCAAGATCGTCGACCAGGGCCGCTTCTGCGAGGAGGAGCTGGTCAGGCTCCTCACCGGCGCGCGCTATCCGGTGCGCAACGTCGTGCAGAACGTCAACGACCTCAAGGCGCAGATCGCCGCCAACGAAAAGGGCGTGGCGGAGCTGAGGAAGATGATCGGCTCCTTCGGGCTCGACGTGGTGCAGGCCTATATGGGCCATGTCCAGGACAACGCCGCCGAGAGCGTGGCGCGGTTGCTGACCCGGCTGCACGATGCCGAGTTCACCTATCCGATGGACCAGGGCTGCGCGATCAAGGTGAAGATCACCATCGACCGCGAGAAGCGCGAGGCGACGGTCGATTTCACCGGCACCTCGGAGCAGCGGCCCGACAATTTCAACGCGCCGGCGCCGGTGACGCGCGCCGCCGTGCTCTATGTCTTCCGCGTCATGGTCGACGACGCGATCCCGATGAATGCCGGCTGCCTCAGGCCGATCCGGATCGTCGTGCCGGAGGGGACGATGCTCAGCCCGCGCTACCCGGCGGCGGTGGTGGCGGGCAATGTCGAGGTCTCGCAGGCGGTGACGAACACGCTGTTCGGCGCGCTTCAGGCGATGTCCTGCTCGCAGGGCACGATGAACAATCTCACCTTCGGCAACGACCAGTACCAGTATTACGAGACGATCTGCTCGGGCTCGCCGGCCGGGCCCGGCTTCGACGGCACCTCGGGCGTGCATGTCCACATGACCAATTCGCGCCTGACCGACCCGGAGATCCTGGAGACGCGCTTCCCGGTCGTGCTGGAGGATTTCCACATCCGCCCCGGCTCCGGCGGCAAGGGCGAATGGACGGCTGGCGACGGCACCAGCCGCACCATCCGCTTCCTGAAGACGATGGATTGCGCGATCCTCGCCTCGCATCGCAAGGTCCGCCCCTTCGGCGTGAAGGGGGGCGAGCCGGGCGAGGTCGGCAGGACGCTGGTGCGGCGGCTCTCGGGCGCGGTCGAGGAACTGAAGCCCTCCGACCAGACCCTGCTCCAGGCCGGCGAGGCGGTGACGGTGATCACGCCCACGGCCGGCGGCTACGGCAGGCCCAGGTGACGAAGGCGCGGCGCCGGCCGCTCTGGAAACCGCGGCCCCGCGGGCATAGCTGGGAATCGTCCTCAAGGAGATCCGCATGCCCCAGACCTGGATGATCACCGGCGCCAATCGCGGCATCGGGCTTGCCGTCACGACCGAACTCCTGCGCCGGGGCGACCATGTCGTCGCCGCGGCGCGCGACCCGCGGGCGAAGGCGCTGGCGCAGCTCGCCGCCGCGCATCCGGGCCGGCTCACGCCGCTTGCGCTCGACGTCACCTCGGATGAGAGCGTCGCCGCTGCCAGGGCGGCGCTCGCGGGCCGCGCCATCGACGTGCTGCTCAACAACGCCGGCGTCTACGGCCCGCGCGATCGTCAGAGCGGCCTCGATGTCGATTTCGACGCCTGGCGCGAGGTCTTCGAGGTCAATGTCTATGCGCCGCTCAGGGTGGCGCAGGCCTTCCTGCCCAATGTCGAGGCCGGGCAGGGCCGCAAGATCGCGACGATCACCAGCCGCATGGGCTCGATCGGCGCCAATCCGAGCGGCGCGCTGATCTACCGCTCCTCGAAGGCGGCGGTGAACATGACGATGGTGGTGTTCGGCAACGCCGTCAGGGCGAGGGGCGTCGCCGTATTGCTGTTCCATCCCGGCTGGGTCCAGACCGATATGGGCGGAGGCGGTGCCGACATCGCGCCGGCCGAAAGCGCCGCCGGCCTGATCCGCACCATCGACGCCTCGGGCATGGCGCAGACCAACAGCTTTCGCGACTACAGGGGCGAGCCGATCGCCTGGTGAGGCCGGCGACGCCCCGCCGGGGCCGGGGCGAGCGTGCCGGGGCCCGCCGCGCTTGCGGCGTCAGCGCGCGATGCCGTCCAGGAACCCCGTCAGCCGGTCGAGCGCCTGGCGCCCCTCCGACCGGTCGAGATCGAACTGGTATTCGTGCGGCAGCTTCGGCTCGGCCTCGGGCGGGAAGAACAGCGTCTCGACCCTGACGCCGCGGTCGCGCAGCGCCTGCGCCATCGCCGCCGATTGCGGCGCCAGCGGATCGTCGTTGCCGACCGACAGGAAGCTCGGCGGAAAGGCCTCGGTGACGTAGCGCGGCACGGCGGCCTCGGTGATCCGGCCGCTCTCCAGCGGGTTGGCGCTGCCGAAATAGGCGAAGAGCACCGACCGGACCAGGCCGCCGAAAGGCCCTGTGAAGGTGAAGGCCGTCGGGTCGAAAACCCCGCAGAACAGCACGGTGGCCTTGAGCCGGCCCGGTTCGATGGCGGGGCGCAGGCCGAGCAGCGTCGCATAATCCGCGCCGGTCAGGCCGGCGGCGAGCTGGGCGGCGATATGCGCTCCCGCGGAATCGCCGGCGAGCACGATAGCGCCGGCGTCGATGCCGAGCCGGCCGGCTTCCCGCTCCAGGAAGCCGAGGGCCGCGTTCGCCTGCAGCACTGGCGTCGGGTAGCGCGCGGCAGGGGCGCGACTGTAGCCGACCGCCACGGCCGCGTAGCCCTTGCCGGCGAGGATCTCGAGATAGGGCGCGACATCCCGCCGGTCGCCGCCGACGAAGCCGCCGCCATGGAACCAGACCAGCGTCGGCCGCCCCGGCCGGGCTCCGTCCGGCGGCAGATAGAGATCGAGCCGCTCGTCGGCGCCCGCGCCATAGGCGATGTCGCGCTGCGCGCGGATGCCGGCCGGGACGTGCCTGGCCAGGGCCTCGCCGGTCTTCGAGGCGCCATAGGCGAAGATGCCCCGTACCAGCAGCGCCGAAGGCCAGGGCGAGAGCGCGAAAGCCGCGTAGACGGCGAAGGCGACGCCGAGGCAGAGCAGGAGGATTCGGATCGCGCGCGGTTTCATGGGCGGACGCTATCGCATCGGCCGGCAAAGGGGAATCCGCGGCCGGCGAGAAACGGCGCGATAACAAGGGGATAGATCGGAGCCTGCAAAGGCGGCCGTGGCTGCGCGGCAGAGGCCGGCCGCGCGCCGCGGGCCCTCTGCGATGGACCTCGTCGGGCAGGAGCGGGATATTTCGCCTATTTCCTGGCTAAATAACTGAATCCTTTTCTTTTTTCTGCCCCGTTAACCGCTCGTTTGGGTGCATCGGCGAAACAGGGCCGGGCTACGGACGGGAACGATGAGACGGCGACTGGGACTGACGGCGAAGATCCTGATGCTCTTTGCCCTGCTGAGCGTCGCGGCGGCGCTCGGGCTCGTCAGCGTGCTGCGCGGCCTCGACGATGTCCGCCGCATCGACCGGGAAGCCTTTTCCGGCATCGCGCTCGCCAGCGGCGCCTCGCTGCTGGCCAGCCGCGTCGCCAATGCGGCGCTGCTCGGCCGGCTCGACCCCGATGCGGGCGCCGCCGATATCGACGGCGCGCTGGAAAAGCTCGACGGCGCGATCGAGCTCGTCGACGCGGCGCGCGCGCATTTCATGGCGACGCTGCCCCGGGCGATGCGCGAGGCCAATCCGACCCTGAATGCCCGCATCGACACTTTCATCGCCTTCCAGCGCGGCGTCGTCGATATCGGCCGGCGCGTCTCCGCCAGGGCCGCGGTGCTGGAGGCCGGCGCGGAGGAGGCCCGCCGCAATGTCAGCCAGATCATCGCCACCACCTCGGCGATGCGCGACACGATGGCGAAGACGGCGGAGGCGGCGGCGAGCCGCGCCGGCGAGGAGGCCGCGCTGATGCGGCTGCGGACCATCGCGCTGGCGCTGCTCCTGCCGCTGGGTGGAGGGCTCGCCGCGCTCGTCCTGCTGCGCCGCCATCTGACGCGCCCGCTGCGCGAGCTGATGGGGGCGATCCGCGAGGCGACGCGCTCCAGCGAGGTCATCCAGGTGCCGCATTGCGGCCGCTCCGACGAGATCGGCGAGCTCGCCCGCACCGTCCGGCAGCTCAGCGAGGTGCGCGCCACGCTGGTGACGCGCGAGACCGAGGCGGACCAGGCCCGCCAGCTTCAGCGGCTGCGCAGCCGGGAGCTGGCGCGCATCGCCGACGAGTTCGAGGGGCGGCTTGGCGTTCTGCTCGGCGAGATCGGGCAGGCGAGCGAGGTGCTGCGCACGACGCTGCAGGATGCCGCAGTACGGGTCGAGCAGGTCTCGAAGAGCTCGGAGATCGCCGCGACCTCCGTCACCGGCGCCGGGGTGGAGGCCAACCGCACCACCGAGGCCGCCCTGCGCATGGAGCAGGTGATCGGCCAGATCAACGACGAGGTCCGGCGCGTCTCGGTGATGGCGAGCGCCGCGAGCCAGGAGGCGTTCGGCACGCATCGGCTGGTCGTCGCGCTGACCGAGAAGGCGGCGCAGATCCGCGATGTCGTCGGCATCATCGAGGCCGTCGCACGCCAGACCAACCTGCTGGCGCTCAACGCCACCATCGAGGCGGCGCGCGCCGGCGTGCATGGGCGCGGCTTCGCCGTGGTGGCCTCCGAGGTCAAGGCGCTCGCCGGCCAGACGGCGGAGGCGGCCTCGCGCATCGTCGGGCGCATCGCCCAGGTCGACGAGGCGCTGTCCCATGCCGCCGGCGCGGTCTCGACCATCGGCAGCAGCATCGCCGCCGTCGAGCAGACCGGGACGGAGATCGCCACCATGGTCGGCTCCCATGCCGAGCTGCTCGGTTCCCTGAGCGAGACGGTGGCGCGGATCTCCGACGTCACCGGCACGGCGGTGATGGCGATGGCGGAGATCGCAACCGCCAACATGCAGACCGTCGACCAGGCCGATATGGGGGCGCTCAGCGCGCGCGAGCTCGACGAGCGGATCACCGCGCTCAGGGCCGAGGCGCGCGCCTTCGTGGCGCAGTTGCGCGCCGCCTGATCGGGGACCGGCGCGGCGGGCTTGCCTTCTCGGCGCGACTCGGCCCCATCTGCGGCATGTCCGTCCCGATCGCCTTCGCCCCATGAGCTGGTCGCTCCAGCAGGATGCCGCCCTGTCGGCCGTCGCCCGCTGGCTCCAGGCCGGCACGCCGCAGGTGTTCCGCCTGTTCGGCTATGCCGGCACGGGCAAGACCACGCTGGCGCGCCATATCGCCGAGGCGGTGGACGGCGAGGTCGTCTTCGCCGCCTATACCGGCAAGGCGGCGCTGGTGCTGCGCAACAAGGGCTGCACCGACGCGCAGACCATCCACTCGCTGATCTACCGCTCGCGCGGCGTCGACGAGGAGAGCCCGGTCTTCGCGCTCAACCGCGACAGCGCTGCGGCCAAGGCCAAGCTGATCGTCATCGACGAATGCTCGATGGTCGACGAGGAGCTGGGGCGGGACCTGCTCTCCTTCGGCACGCCGGTGCTGGTGCTGGGCGATCCGGCGCAGTTGCCGCCGGTGAAGGGCGGCGGCTTCTTCACCGAGCAGGAGCCCGATGTGATGCTGACGGAGGTCCACCGCCAGGCGGCGGACAACCCGATCGTGCGGATGTCGATGATCGTGCGCGAGGGCGGGCGGCTCGAACTCGGCGATTACGGGCCGAGCCGGGTGATCCGGCGCGACGCGGTCAATCCGGAGATCGTGATGAGCGCCGACCAGGTGCTGGTCGGCATGAACAAGACCCGGCGCAACTACAATGCCCGCATCCGCCAGCTCATGGGCCATGCCGAGACCAACCCGGTCGCCGGCGAGAAGCTGGTCTGCCTGCGCAACGACAAGAGCAAGGGGCTGCTCAATGGCGGCTCCTGGATCGTGCAGGAGATCAAGACCTCGAAGAAGGGGCTGGTGACGATGCGCGTCACGCCCGAGGACGACGCCGGCGGCAAGGCGGTGAAGGTCTCGGTGCTGCCCAATTTCTTCGACGGCACCGAGGAGGAGATTCCCTGGGAGCTGCGCAAGCACACCGACGAATTCACCTTCGGTTACGCGCTGACCGTGCATAAGGCGCAGGGCTCGCAATGGAACGATGTGGTGCTCTTCGACGAGAGCTTCGCCTTCCGCGAGCACCGGGCGCGCTGGCTCTATACCGGGCTGACGCGCGCGGCCGAGACGATCACGGTGGTGATGTAGGACGGCAAGCCTTCCATCAATCGACGATGCCCTCGCGCCCTTCGATCGCCATCAGCGTCGCCGTCAGCAAGGCGACGAGGCGCTCCTTGCCGTCGTTCTCGGCAAGGACCTCGGTCTGGGCGAGTGTCAGGGTGCGGCCGGCCTTGACCACCTTGCCGCGCGCGACGATGCGCTCGCCGGCGGCCGGGGCCAGCAGGTTGATCTTGAACTCCGTCGTCAGGACGCCGCGCCCCGCCGGCATCATGCCGAGGGCGGCATAGCCCGCAGCGGTGTCGGCGATGGCGCTGACCGCGCCCGCATGCACGAAGCCGTGCTGCTGCGCGATCTCCGGCCGGGGCGCCAGCGCGATCTCCACCCGGCCGGCGAGACATGAACGAGGCTGGCGCCGAGCGTCCGCATCAGGCCCTGCCGGGCGAAGCTCTCCCGGATCGGCGGTCGATGTCGTTTTCGTCCATGGTCATGGCCCCTCCCGCCCGCACGGTGACAGCGGCGTCGCGCCGCCGCAACGGGATGCGCGGCGCAGCGCCGAACATTGCCGATTTGTCATGAAAGTCCCCAGTTTTTCGCCATAGTCGGCGCCGATTCTCCACCGACCTATCAGCGGAGGCGAGATCCGTGGCGGAAACCGGGAATCTGACGGCCGGCGGCATCGCCCTCCAGCGCTTCGGTCTCGGGGCCCGGCCGGGGCAGGGCGAGGCGATGCGCCGGGAGGCCCGCGACCGTCTGCTCGCCGAGGTCGCGGCCGGCAGCGCGCCGCAGCCGCAGGGCGTTCCGTTCCCCGGCGTCGCCGAGATCGGGCGGGCGCTCTTTGCCTTCGCGGATGAGCAGAAGAGAGAACGCGAGGCGAAAAGCGCCGCCGCGCCAGCCGCGTCGCCGGAGAGCCAAGGCATGCCGCCGCAGGCGGAGCAGGGCACGGCCGGCCCGAATCCGGCGGGTCGGAGCGAGATGGCGCAGCCCGCAAAGCCGCAGCCGAAGGAACCGGCCCTGCCGTTCCGGACCTATCGCGACGAGGTGAAGGCGCGCGTCGACCTCGCTCTCGCGGCCGAGACCGGCCTCTGCGAGCGGCTCACCCTCTTCTGGTCGAACCATTTCTGCGTCAGCGTGGCCAAGAGCAATATCGGCCGGATGATGGCCGGCGTCTATGAGCGCGAGGCGATCCGCCCGCATGTCTTCGGCCGGTTCGAGGATCTGCTGCTGGCGGCGGAGAGCCATCCGGCGATGCTCGATTTCCTCGACAACCGCGAGTCGATCGGCCCGAACTCGCCCGCCGGCCGCCGGCGCGGCCGCGGGCTCAACGAGAATTTCGCGCGCGAGATCATGGAACTGCATACGCTCGGCGTTTCCGGCGGCTACAGCCAAGAGGACGTCACCAATCTCGCCCGCATCCTCACCGGCTGGACCATGGCGGGACGCGACGGCCGGCTCGGCTTTCCCGGCTCCTTCGTCTTCAATCCCGGTTTGCATGAGCCGGGCGCGACGCCCTTGCTCGGCCGGGCCTATGGGCAGCCGGATCTGGCGCAGGGCGTGGCGGCACTGACCGATCTCGCCCACCATCCCGCGACCGCGCAGTTCATCGCGACCAAGCTCGTGCGGCATTTCGTGGCCGATGATCCTCCCTCTAGGCTGGTTGAATTACTGGCCGCGACCTTCCGCCGGAGCGAAGGCGATCTGCCCTCGGTCTACCGGGCCTTGATCAACAGCGACGACGCCTGGAAGGCGCCGGCGACCAAGATGCGCTCGCCGCAGGAATTCCTGCTCGCTTCTTACCGCGCAACCGGGCTGAAGCCGAATTTCGGCCAGATCCTGGGGCCGCTCGCGGCGATGGGCCAACCCTTCTGGCAGCCTCCGGGGCCGAACGGCTATGCCGACACCAACGCCGCCTGGGCCTCGGCCGAGGGGCTCAAGACGCGCATCGACGTCGCCGCCGGCTGGGGCCGGCAGGCCGCCAATGCGGTGCCGGATCCGCGCGGCCTCGCCGATGACATCCTCGGGCCGATGCTTTCGGCCGAGACGAGACAGGCGGTGGCGCGGGCCGAGAGCCGACCACAGGCGATCGCGCTCCTGCTGATGTCGCCCGAATTCCAGCGGAGGTGACGATGTTCGATCATCGCGACGATGACGATTGCGAACGGATGACGCCGTCGCGGCGCGCCGTTCTCGGTGCGGCGGGCGCGCTCTTCGCCTGGTCCTTCGTGCCGAAATTCGCTTATGCGGCGGCCGGCGCGCGCGATCCGCGCTTCGTCGTCGTGGTGCTGCGCGGCGCGCTCGACGGGCTTTCGGCCGTGCCGCCGATCGGCGATCCGGGCTATGCGGCGCTGCGCGAGGGCATCGCGCTCGGCAAGGACGGGCCGGAGGCTGCGCTGCCGCTCGACGGCTTCTTCTACCTGCACCCGGCGATGCCCAATCTCGCGCGGCTCTACGGCCGAGGGCAGGCCGCGATCGTGCACGCGGCCGCGACCGGTTACCGCGAGCGCTCGCATTTCGACGGGCAGGACGTGCTGGAGAGCGGCCAGCCCGGGCCGGGCCATACCGCGAGCGGCTGGCTCAACCGGCTGCTCGCCAGCCTGCCGGCCGGGGAGAGCATCGCGCGCAAGGGCGTGCTCGGCGTCGGCGTCGTGCCGCCGCTGGTGGTGCGCGGCGATGCGCCCGTGCTCGGCTGGGCGCCGCCGCGGATGGCGCGGGCGGGAAGCGATCTGGCGATGCGGCTCGCCGACCTCTATGCCCAGCGCGACCCCGGATTGTCCGCTGCGCTGCAGCAGGCGGTCGAGACCGAAGGACTGGCGCAGCGGCACGGCATGGAGGGCAAGACGGGCGGGGGCGGGCCGGATTCGGCCGAGGGCATGCGCCGCATCGCCGCGGGGGCGGCGGGGCTCGTCGGCGCCGATGACGGGCCGCGCATCGCCGCGTTGGCCTTCGAAGGATGGGATACCCACGCCAATGAAGGCGGAGCCAAGGGCCGGCTCGCCAATCTGCTCGGCGGGCTGGACGGGGCTTTCGCCGCCTTCGAGACGGGGCTGGCGCCGGTCTGGAAGGATACGGTGGTGATGGTGGTGACAGAGTTCGGCCGCACCGCCGCGGTGAACGGCACGGTCGGCACCGATCACGGCACGGGCACCGTCGCTTTCCTGGTCGGCGGGGCGGTCAAGGGCGGGCGCATGATCGCCGACTGGCCCGGCCTGAACCCCGAGCAGCTCTACCAGAACCGCGACCTCAAGCCGACGACCGACATCCGCGCCGTGGCGAAGGGCGTGGTGGCCGATCTCTTCGGGCTGTCGGGGCCGGTCCTGGCGGAGAAGGTGTTTCCGGGAACTGGCGATCTCAAGCCGGTGCAGGGGCTGGTGGTTTGAATCCTTCTCCCCGGAGGGGAGAAGGGAAGCTCAGGCCCATTCGCGCTGCCTCAGCTTTTCCTCATAGGCGTCGATCTTGCCGCCCTTCTCCAGGGTCAGGCCGATATCGTCGAGCCCGTTCAGCAGGCAGTGCTTGCGGAAGGGGTCGATCTCGAAGCGGATCTCGCCGCCGTCGGGGCCCTTGATCGTCTGGTTCGCGAGATCGACCGTCAGCGTTGCGTTGGAGCCGCGCTCGGCATCGTCGAACAGCATGTCGAGCTGCTCGGGCGTGACCTTGATCGGCAGGATGCCGTTCTTGAAGCAGTTGTTGTAGAAGATGTCGGCGAAGCTGGTGGAGATCACGCAGCGGATGCCGAAATCGAGCAGCGCCCAGGGGGCGTGCTCGCGCGAGGAGCCGCAGCCGAAATTGTCGCCGGCGACCAGGATCTGCGCCTTGCGATAGGCCGGCTGGTTCAGCACGAAATCGGGATTCTCCGAGCCGTCCTCCTTGTAGCGCATCTCGGCGAACAGCGCGGTGCCCAGCCCGGTGCGCTTGATCGTCTTCAGGAACTGCTTCGGGATGATCATGTCGGTGTCGACATTGATCACCTTCAGGGGGGCGGGGGTCGAGGTCAGGGTGGTGAAGGGCTGCATGGTTTCTGTCCTTGCTTTGGCCGGCTCAGCCGGCTGCCTGTTCGATGGCTTCCATGTCCTCGTCGGAGAAGCCGAAATGGTGGCCGATCTCGTGGATCATGACGTGGCTGACGATGCTGCCGAGGCTCTCGTCGTGCTCGGCCCAGTAGTCGAGGATCGGCCGGCGATAGAGGTGGATGGTGTTGGGCATCTGGCCGGTCTGCGGAGCATAGCCCTGCTGCGGCAGGCCGACGCCGGTGAAGAGGCCGAGCAGGTCGAAGGGGCTCTCCGCCTCCAGCTCCTTCAGGACATCGTCCTCCGGGAACTCGGTGACGTTGAAGATCACGTCGGCGCAGAGCGCGCGGAACGCCTGCGGCAGGCGGTCGAAGGCGGCCTGGGCCAGATCCTCGAACGCCTCCAGCGACGGGGCCTTCGCCCGGTCCCAGTCGATCTGCGCTGTCCTCGCCACGGCGGCGTCCATCTCCGTCACCAGATCTTGAGCTGGTGGCCCAGCCACCAGGCCAGCACGACGACGCCGAGGAGCGAGAGCGCGCGGCCGATGCGCCGGCCCCAGAGCTCGACCTTGTCGCCCTCCGGCGCGTCCGCGCCGGAGAAATGCTGCGCCGCCCGGCCCATCGAGGAGCCGAGCAGGGTCTCGCTGTCGCGCTTGACGCGCTCGAGCGCGGCCCTGGCTTCGGCGGCGCGGGCCTCTTCGCGGGGATCGTCCGACATGCTGCGCTCCCCGCCTTGCCGCCTCAGCCCAGCGTGCGGACGTCGACGAAGCGGCCGGTCAGGGCCGCCGCCGCCGCCATCGCCGGCGAGACCAGATGGGTGCGGCCGCGATAGCCCTGGCGGCCCTCGAAATTGCGGTTCGAGGTCGAGGCGGCGCGCTGGCCGGGCTTGAGCTGGTCCGGGTTCATGCCGAGGCACATCGAGCAGCCGGGCTCGCGCCATTCGAAGCCGGCGGCGAGGAAGATCTTGTCGAGCCCTTCCGCTTCCGCCTGCTGCTTCACCAGGCCGGAGCCCGGCACGATCATCACATAGTCCAGGCTCTCATGCATCTTCTTGCCCTCGACGATCTTCGCGACGATGCGCAGATCCTCGATGCGGCCATTGGTGCAGGAGCCGATCCAGATCACGTCGAGCGGGATCTCCGTCATCTTCGTGCCGGCGGTCAGGCCCATATATTCCAGCGCCCGCTTCTTCGAGGCGCGCTTGACCTCGTCCTCGATCAGGTCGGGGTCCGGCACCGCGCCCGTGACCGAGACGACGTCCTCGGGGCTGGTGCCCCAGGAGACGATCGGCGGCAGGTTGGCGGCGTCGAGCTTCACGACGCGGTCGAAATGCGCGCCCTCGTCGCTGTGCAGCGTCTCCCAGTAGCGGGTGGCGGCGTCCCAGGCGGCGCCCTGCGGCGCCTTGGGACGGCCCTTGAGATAGTCGAAGGCCTTCTGGTCCGGCGCGACCATGCCGGCCCGGGCGCCGCCCTCGATCGACATGTTGCAGAGGGTCATCCGGCCTTCCATGGTCAGGCCGCGGATGGCCTCGCCGGCATATTCGATCACCGAGCCGGTGCCCCCGGCGGTGCCGATCTCGCCGATGATGGCGAGCGTGATGTCCTTGGCCCCGACGCCAGGCGCGGGCGTGCCGTCCACCTGGACGAGCATGTTCTTCGCCTTCTTCTGGATCAGCGTCTGGGTGGCGAGCACGTGCTCGACCTCCGAGGTGCCGATGCCGTGGGCGAGCGCGCCGAAGGCGCCATGCGTCGAGGTGTGGCTGTCGCCGCAGACGATGGTGGTGCCGGGCAGGGTGAAGCCCTGCTCGGGACCGACGATGTGGACGATGCCCTGGCGCTTGTCGAGCTCGTTGAAATACTCGATGCCGAAGTCCTTGGCGTTCCTGGCGAGCGCCTCGACCTGGATCCGGCTCTCCTCTTCCTGGATGCCCTTGGAGCGGTCGGTGGTCTGGATGTTGTGGTCGACGACGGCGAGCGTCTTGCTGGGCGCGCGGACCTGGCGGCCGGTCATGCGCAGCCCCTCGAAGGCCTGCGGGCTGGTCACCTCATGGACGAGGTGGCGGTCGATATAGAGCAGGCAGGTGCCGTCCTCCTGCCGGTCGACGACGTGGTCGTCGAAGATCTTGTCGTAGAGCGTGCGGGGCGCTGAGGTCGCAGTCATGGCTTGGTCTCGGTCTGCTGAAGTCTGATCTGGAAACGGGTCGGCCGGCCATGGCGCCGGCTCGCAGGAACGGTCCGCCTGTCGCCGGCCGCGTAGAAGCGGCCGGTCTCAGGCGCCGGTAAGGCCTGCTGCCAGCGAGGCGATGTAGCGGCCGAAGAAGCGCCAGGGCAGGCGGGCATGGTCATGCAGCGCGGCAAAATCCTGCGTCGTCGGCAGGGGGGGCAGATGGCCCTCTCCCTGCACGGCGCAGAAGCGCTGGAACTGGTGCACGCATGGCGACATGGCTACTGTTTAGCAGTTCCAAGGAAGCCGGACAATCGACCTCCTTGCCGGTCCGTCATCTGCCGGGCGCGGAGCCCGGCGCCGCGGTGTCGACGCTGACCACCACCGACATCCCCGGCGCCAGGCGCCCGGCGAGGGGCTGGTCGGGGTCGACGGCGATGCGCACCGGCACGCGCTGGGCGATCTTGATGAAGTTGCCGGTGGCGTTGTCGGGCCGGATCACGCTGAACTCGGAGCCCGCCGCGGGCGAGAAACGCTCGATATGGCCGGTGAGGCTGGCATGGCGCAGAGCGTCGACCGTGAAGCTCACCGGCTGGCCGACGCGCATTCCCGCGAGCTGCGTCTCCTTGAAGTTGGCGATGACCCAGACCTGGTTCGGCACCAGCGCCATCACCTGCGTCCCGGCCGAGACATATTGGCCGATCCGGGCCTGGACCTCGCCGAGCCGCCCGTCCTGCGGGGCGACGATGCGGGTGTTGCCGAGGTCGATCTCGGCGAGATGGACCGCGGCCTGCGCGCCCTCTACCGCAGCGACGAGCGACTGGCGGTTGACGATGGCGGTCTGGATATCCTGCCGCGCGACCTCGGCGGCAGCATTGCTGGCCGCGAGGGAGGCACGGGCCTGGTCGAGCGCCTGCTGGCTCTGGTCGGTGCTGGTCTGGCTGACGACGCCGCGCTGGCGCAGCGGCTCGATGCGGCCCCAGTTCGCCTCGGCGGTGCGCAAAGCAGCCTCGGCGCTGGCGACATTGGCGACGGCGGCGCGCAGGCGGGCTTCGGCGGCGGCGCGGGCCTGGTCCGAATTGGCGAGGGCGGCGCGCTGCGCGGCGAGGCCGGCGCGGGCCTGCTCCAGCTTCTGCGCGAAGATGCGGTCGTCGATGCGCAGCAGCAGGTCACCCTGCTTCACGGCGGCGAAGTCCTGCACCGGCACCTCCGCGACATAGCCGGCGAGCTGCGGCGCGATCACCGTCACCTGGCCGCGGACATAGGCGTTCTCGGTCATCTCGATGCTGCTGCGGAAGGGCGGCAGCCGCCAAGCGTAGAGGATGACGGCGAGGCCGACGAGGCCGATCGCCAGGGCGATATAGGTCGAAACGGAGCGGAAGGCGCTGGTCATGGTCGAGCGATGGGTCAGGCGGCCGTTGCGGCGGCCGGTGTGGCGAAACGCGCCTTCAGCGTCAGGAAGGCGAGGTGGAGGAGCAGGCCGGCGAGCGCCAGCCCCGCGATCAGCGCGATCAGCAGGAAGGCGTCGTTATAGGCGAGCACGGTCGCCTCGCGCGTCGCCTGCTGGGCGAGCAGCGAGACCCCCTCCGCCCGTGTCAGCGTCGGGTCGGTCAGCACATGGCCGTAGGCGCCGCCGAGCTGGCCTACGCGCTGGGCGACGAGCGGGTCGGACAAGGCGAAATGCTCGGTCAGCACATTGTAGTGGAAGGTGGTTCGGAGCGTGATGAAGCTGCCGAAGATCGCCGAGCCGAGCAGGCCGCCGATGCTCTGGGTGAACAGGAAGACGGTGATGAAGCTCAGGATGTAGAGCGGGCCGCGGACGATCGCGCTGCCCATGCCCTGCGCCATCGCCGCCGGCAGGAACAGCGCCGAGCCGAAGGCAACCAGCGACTGGCTCACCCAGATGTCGTGCGGCCGGGTCAGGCTGGTGGCGCCGCTGTCGAGCCAGGCGCCGAGCGCGACGCAGGCCAGCGCCGTGCCGTGGAACCAGTTCTCGCGGCCCGGCCGCAGCAAGGCCGCGCAGATCAGGCCGCCCGCCAGGATGGCGCAGAGGATGACGGCGTAGAGCGGCACGGTCTGCTCGTTCTGGATGCCGAGCGCCTGGAAGAAATTCGAGGCGCCGACCGTCTGCTCGGCCAGGACGAGGCGCATGACCAGCAGCACGCCGGCGAAATGCAGCGTCGTCGGGCTCGTCAGCCAGCGGATGTCGATGAGCGGGCTCTTGCGGTGCAATTCGATGATGCCGGCCAGCGTCAGGCAGAGGATGGCGAGCGCGAAGAGCAGGCCCAGCCAGGGCGCCTCGAACCACCAGTAGATCCGGCCCAGGCTGAGCGCGACCGCGATCGCGCCGAAGCCGATCGCGATCAGCAGATAGCTCACGACATCGAGCGGACCGATCCATTTGACGCGCGGCGGCGTCGTCAGCGGCAGGGCGTAGACGCAGCCGAAGGCGAGCATGGCGAGGCCGACCTCGAACATGGTGAGGCCGTGGAAGCCCGCGACGTCGAGCAGATGCGGCGAGATCAGCCGCGTCACCGGGATGCCGAGCGTGGTGTTGGTCAGCGCCAGCGAGAGGCCGGCGGTGAGCTTCCGCTGCGGCTGCATCGGCTCGATCATGTAGAAGAAGGCGAGGGAGGACATCGGCGCCGCCGCGATGCCGCTCATGAAGCGCACCGCCACGGCCGATTGCAGGTCGTGCACGAAGAAGTTGAGCACGGCCGCCAGCAGCAGGCCGGCGATGCTGATCTCCGCGAAGTTGCGCAGCCCGTACTGCATGCGGATCTTGATCAGCGCGATCGAGAGCGAGACGTTCGGCGCCATATAGGCGGCGATCAGCCAGTTGGTCTCGGCGACGGTGGCGCCGAGATCGCCCTGGATCTGGTAGACATTGGTGTTGACGATGTTCTGGCCGATCTGCTGGGTCATCGCCAGGGTCACCGAGGCGAGCATATAGCCGAGCGCGCGCGGCACAGGCATGGTGAACCAGGTCGGGGCCGGGGCGGGTGCGGTTGCTGGTGCGGTGGCGCTCATGAGGCGCTGCTCCGCCCGGCGGCGATGTTGCGCGAGGTCCGGCGCAGGACGTCGAGCGCCATCTCCAGCTCCTGCGGCGCGATGCCGTGCAGGATATCGGCGCGCAGCTCCGCGAGGAAAGCCAGGATGTCCTCGGCCTGGCCGCGCGCCATCGGGGTCAGGAAGACCTGGCGGGCCCGCCGGTCGCCCTCGACGGCGCGGCGCTCGATCATGCCGTTGCGCTCGAGCCCGTCGAGCAACCGCACCAACGTCGGCTGCTCGATCTCGAGCAGGCCGGCGAGATCGGACTGGATCAGCCCGTCCTCCCGCGCCAGCTCCATCAGCAGCCGGGCGCGGGCGAGGGTCAGCCCCATGCCCCGCGCCCGCTCGTCGACGAGGGCGCGCAGCTTGCGGTTGACCGCGGCGAGTTCGGCCGTGAAGGCGGCTCTGAGGTCCGTGACATCCATAGGGTGAACATAAGTAGCAAGCTAATGATTGGCTTACTTATATAGCTGGAGTACGCATGGCAACTGACGATATTGTCTATCAGTATGCGTTTTTTGCATGAATGGTGCGGCCTGGCATTCGGGCCTGCGCCATCCGCATTTCGCCGGGGCGGGCCGCCTGCCGCCTGCCGCGCGCAATAAAAAACGCGGCCCCGAAGGACCGCGTTTCCGAATTCCGTGCGCCGGGGTCGGCGGCTTACTTGCCGTTGGCCTTCGCGTTCTTGCCGCCCTTGGCGTCGACGCGTTCGGCGATGCGGGCCGACTTGCCGCGGCGGTCGCGCAGGTAATAGAGCTTGGCGCGGCGGACCTTGCCCTTGCGGATGACCTTGATGGAATCGAGGTTCGGCGAGAAGAGCGGGAAGACGCGCTCGACACCTTCGCCGTAGGAAATCTTGCGGACGGTGAAGCTCTGGTTCAGCCCGCCGCCATTGCGGGCGATCACGACGCCCTCATAGGCCTGGACGCGGCTGCGCTCGCCTTCCTTGATCTTGACGTTGACCTGCACGGTGTCGCCGGGCTGGAAGGCGGGGATCTCCTTGCTCTCGCTGAGCCTGGCGATCTGCTCGGCGTCGAGCTGCTCGATGATGTTCATGGGTCTCTCCATGGCCGTGTTCGCGTGCTGGCACGCGGGCGTTACGGCGCGCTGTTTTCAGTTGAGAGCGCGGCCATACAGGAGCGCGGCGCATTTGTCGAGCGGCAATGCCGGCAAAGCGCAGGCCGGCTCCCCGCCTTGCCGCAGGGGGGCCGCGGAGCATAGCCTGCGCCGCCTCGATCCTCCACCCGTCAGAGCCTTCGGACATTCCATGAGCAGCACAGTTTCCAAGGTCGCTCTCGTCACCGGCGCCGCGCGCGGCATCGGGCTGGCGACGGCGAAGCGTTTCCTCGCCGAGGGCTGGCGCGCCGGCCTGCTCGATATCGACGCGGCCGGGCTGGAAGCGGCGGTCGCGGCGATCGGCAAGCCGGAGCAGACGCTGGCGCTGCCCTGCGACATCGCCGAGCCGCAGCAGGTCGCGGCCGCCTTCGCGGCGCTGACCGCGCGTTTCGGGCGGCTCGACGCGCTGGTCAACAATGCCGGCACCGCCGTGTTCAAGCCGCTGCTGGAGACGAGCCACGAGGAATGGCAGCGCGTGCTGGCGGTGAACCTCACCGGCCCGTTCCTGGCGACGCAGCAGGCCGCGCCGCTGATGGCCGATGCGGGCGGCGGCGCGGTGGTCAACATCACCTCGATCTCGGGGCTGAGGGCCTCGACGCTGCGCGTCGCCTACGGCACCTCCAAGGCGGGGCTGGCGCATCTGACCAAGCAGCAGGCGGCGGAGCTGGCGGGGCTGGGCATCCGCGTCAACGCGGTCGCGCCCGGGCCGGTCGAGACGGCGATGGCCAGGGCGGTGCACTCTCCCGAGATCCGCGCCGACTACCGCGACGCCATCCCGCTCGGCCGCTACGGGCTCGAGGAGGAGCTGGCCGAGTCGATCTTCTTCCTGTGCTCGGACAGGGCGAGCTATATCACCGGCCAGGTTCTGGCGGTCGATGGCGGCTTCGACGCCGCCGGCATCGGGCTCGCGACGCTGCGCGGCGAGCGCCGGAATCTGTGAAGCAGATGGGCTTCGGCGATTCCGGGGCTTGCCTTCGGCCGCCATGCCCAGCAGCCTGGGTTGCCCGGCCGGCGGTTTCCGGCCCGCGGCCCGCGACGAAACGAGCGCCGTTCCACAAGGAGGCCCGCGATGACCGAACAACCGATCAAGGGACCGGCATCCTATTTCCCATCCATCGAGAAGAAATACGGACGTCCCATCGCCGAATGGAAAGCGCTGGTGCGGGCCGGCTATCCGGCAAAGCACATGGAACTCGTCGCGATGCTCAAGAACGAGCACGGGCTGGGACACGGGCACGCGAACGCCATCGTCGCCGATACGCTGGCCGAAGACAAAGGCTAGAGAGCTTCTTCCACGGCGGCGGCGCTCTCACCTGCCGGGGCGCCCTTGCGCCGTGCCTCGCGAAGCCGGCCGCGTCCGGCGACCCATGGCGGTCTTCGCGTCAACCCGGGCCGTTCGCGAGCCGGATCCTCGCGGCGCGGGCCTCCCCGTCCAGATCCCGCGACCGCGGCCTCAGGCCAGGACGCCTTCCGGCGCCGCGGCCGGCAGCGCGACATATATTCTCCTTGCGGCCGGCGCAGAACGGCGCGAACCTTCCCCGACATGCCTCTTCGACGGCCGCCGGCCCGTTCGGGCCGGTGCGACCGCCGCCCGACCGGTGCCGCGGGCCCTTCCCGCCCGAAGCGCCGGCCTCCATCCGCGCCGATGCGAGGCCAGGAGCCTTTCGTCCCCGCGGACCAACCCGAAGGAGGACGTCATGGCAGCACAGAACGGCAGGGGGAATGCGGCGCCCGGCACCAGACGCGCGGGGCCGCGATGCATCGCGATCGTCGGCCCCTTCCAGAGCGGCAAGACGACGCTGCTCGAAAGCATCCTGATGCGCTGCGGCGCGCTCTCGCGCGCCGGCTCGGTCAAGACCGGCAACAGCGTCGGCGACGCCTCGCCCGAGGCGCGGGCGCACCAGATGAGCGTCGAGCCCAATGTCGCCAGCGTCGAGTTCCTGGGCGACCGCTTCCAGTTCATCGACTGCCCCGGCTCGGTCGAGTTTCTGCAGGAGATGCGCCATGTGCTGCCGGCGGTCGACGCCGCCGTGGTCGTCTGCGAGGCGGATGACCGCAAGGCGCCGGCGCTGGAGCTCGTCCTGCGCGAGCTGGAGGAGGCCGACATCCCGCGCTTCCTGTTCCTCAACAAGATCGACACGGCCTCGCGCCGGGTGCGCGAGACCCTCGCCATCCTGCAGCGCGCCTCGCGCACACCGCTGCTGCTGCGCCAGATCCCGATCTGGCAGAAGGGCATCGCCATCGGCTTCATCGACCTCGCCCTGGAGCGGGCCTTCATCTATCGCGAGCACGCGCCGAGCGAGATCGTGCCGCTCGCCGAGGACGAGGCCGGCCGCGAGAAGGATGCCCGCTTCTCGATGCTGGAGAAGCTCGCCGATTACGACGACGAATTGATGGAGGAGCTGCTCGGCGACATGGAGCCGCCGCGCGACCGCATCTTCGACGATCTCGCCCGCGAATTGCAGCACCGCCATGTCGTGCCTGTGCTGATCGGCGCGGCCGAGCGCGGCAACGGCGTGACGCGCCTGCTCAAGGCGCTGCGGCACGAGGCGCCGGGACTGGCCGAGACGCGCGGCCGGGTCGGCATCGTCGATGACGGGCCGCCGCTGGCGCAGGTGATGAAGAGCTGGCATGCCGGGCAGGGCGGCAAGCTCTCGCTCGCCCGGGTCATGCGCGGCAGGCTGGCCGAGGGCGACGTGGTGACCTCCTCCGGCGGGGTCGAGGCGCGGATCGCCGGCATCGTCACGCTCAAGGGCGGCGAGCAGATCCGCCAGCCGGCCGCCGAGGAGGGCGAGGTCGCCGGCTTCTCCAAGCTCGACGGCATCGGCACCGGCGAGGCCTTCATGCTCGGCAAGGGGCGCGCCGGCGTGGTCAGCGCGGTCGCGCCGCCCGAGCCGGTGCATACGCTCGCCATCGCGGTGAAGGACCGCAAGGACGACGTCCGGCTCGCGGCCGCGCTCCAGAAGATCGCCGAGGAGGACGGCGCCCTGCTGGTGACGCAGGTGCCGGAGCTCGGCGAGACGCGGCTTTCCGGGCAGGGCGAGATGCATCTGCGCGTCACGTTGGAGAAGCTCGCCGGGCGCTACGGCGTCACCGTCACGAGCAGGCCGCCGCAGGTGGGCTATCGCGAGACGATCCGCGGCCAGGCCAGTGCGCGCGGGCGCCACCGCAAGCAAAGCGGCGGCCATGGCCAGTATGGCGACGTGGTGATCGACGTCGCCGGGCTGCCGCGCGGAGAGGGCGTCCGCTTCGTCGACAGGATCGCCGGCGGCGTCGTGCCGCGCCAGTATATCGGCTCGGTCGAGGCCGGCATGCGCGACTATTGCGAGAAGGGGCCGCTCGGCTTCCCGGTCGTCGATGTCGCAGTGACGCTGACCGACGGCTCCTACCACACCGTCGATTCCTCCGACATGGCGTTCCGGCAGGCGGCGCGGCTGGCGATGGCCGAGGCGATGCCGCAGGCGAAGCCGGTGCTGCTGGAGCCGATCCTCTCCGTCGAGGTGGTGATTCCGTCGGAGGCGATGTCGCGCGCCTCGGCGCTGATCTCGGCGCGGCGCGGGCAGATCCTCGGCTACGACACGCGGCCAGGCTGGCGCGGCTGGGACCAGATCAACGCCCTCGTGCCGGAGGCGGAGATGTCCGGGCTGATCGTCGAGCTGCGCTCAGCCACCTCCGGCGTCGGCACCTTCAGCGCCCGCTTCGACCATCTGGCGGAGCTCGCGGGCAAGCCGGCGGAGGCGGTGGTGTCGGCCCAGGCGCTTGCGGCGGCGCAGGCGCGCTGACGGCTTGCGGAAAAGGCTTCCGGCGGCGGCAGCGCCGCCCGAGGCTTGCTTCTTTCCATCCTGAACTGTTTAGATATGAACATTGTGCGGAAGGCTCGCAGGCCGCGCTTGCGCGGCGGGCCGGCGTTTCGCACTCTGTGGTCGTGAAAACAACGCATTGCGGCTCCGCGCGAGCGGGTCGAGCCATGCGAGAGGGAGGAGACCATGACTGCGACCCGAGCCGCGCAGACGGGAGAGGATGCGCGCCCGTGGCTTGCGCATTATCCGCCGGCCGTCCCGCACCAGCTCGACGAGGCGCGGATCGGGACGCTGGAAAGCCTTATCCGCTGGTCCTGCGCGACCTATGCCAACCGTCCGGCCTTCGAGAGCTTCGGCAAGACGATCAGCTTCGCCGAGACCTTGCGCGCGGCCGAGGCCTTCGCCGGCTGGCTCCAGGCGCAGGGCCTGCAGAAGGGCGACCGGGTCGCGCTGATGATGCCGAACATCCTGGCCTATCCGGCGACGATCTTCGGCACGCTGATCGGCGGCTTCACCGTGGTCAACGTCAACCCGCTCTACACGGCGCGCGAGCTGACCCACCAGCTCAACGACGCGGGGGCGCGCATCCTGGTGGTGATCGAGAATTTCGCCCATGTCGTCGAGGAGGCCTGGCCTCATCTCAAGCTCGACACGGCGGTCGTCGCCACGGCCGGCGACCTGATGGGGTTCAAGGGGACGATCGTCAATTTCGTCGCCCGCCGCATCAAGAAGGTGGTCAAGCCCTTCGCGCTGCCGGGCGCGGCGAGGCTGCGCGATATCCTGTCGCGGACGGCGGGGATGAAGCCGGCCGCCATCGCGCCGGAGGACGTCGCCTTCCTGCAATATACCGGCGGGACGACCGGCGTCGCCAAGGGCGCGACGCTGACCCATCGCAACGTCGCCGCCAATGTGCAGCAGGCGGGGCTGTGGCTCGAATGGACGCTCGAGCCGCCGCAGGGGCAGGGCGCCTACCAGCATGTCATGGTGACGGCGCTGCCGCTCTACCACATCTTCGCGCTGACCTGCTGTTGCCTGTTCCTGCTGCGGATCGGCGCGCGGAGCCTGCTGATCGCCAATCCCCGCGACATTCCCGGCTTCGTAAAGACGCTGAAGGCGAGCCGTTTCACGCTGATCTCCGGCGTCAACACGCTCTACAACGCCCTCGCCAACCATCCCGAGATCGGCTCGGTGAATTTCGGCGAGCTGCGCTTCGCCGTGGCCGGCGGCATGGCGACCCAGGCCGCCGTCGCCAGGCACTGGAAGGCCGTCACCGGCCGCCCGATCATCGAGGGATACGGGCTTTCCGAGACCTCGCCGGTGGCGACCATCAACCGGCCCGACATCCAGGAGTTCACCGGGACGATCGGCTATCCGATCCCCTCGACCGACATCGCCGTGCGCGACGGCGACGGCAACGACATGCCGGCCGGCGAGCCCGGCGAGATCTGCATCCGCGGGCCGCAGGTGATGCGCGGCTACTGGAACCGCCCCGACGAGACCGCCAAGGCGATGACGGCGGACGGCTATTTCCGCTCCGGCGACGTCGGCGTGATGCTGCCGGACGGGCAGTTCAAGATCGTCGACCGGATGAAGGACATGATCCTGGTCTCGGGCTTCAACGTCTATCCGAACGAGGTCGAGGACGTGCTGGCCGCGCATCCGGGCGTGCTGGAATCGGCGGTGATCGGCCTGCCGAACGAGCATTCCGGCGAGGTCGTCGCGGCCTTCGTCGTGCGCAAGGACCAGGTCCTCACCGCCGAGGAATTGCGCGCCTACTGCAAGGAGAACCTGACCGGATACAAGGTGCCCAAGCAGATCTTCTTCCGCGAGAGCCTGCCCAAGACCAATGTCGGCAAGGTCCTGCGCCGGGCCCTGCGCGAGGAGGTCGTCGCCCAGCGCTGACGGCCGCCCGAGGTCGACAGCGCGGCGCGCAGCGTGTTGTCTGTCTCCGCACCTGCCGCCAGCGGAGATGATTCACGCTTGCCACGCCGCCTCGTCGAACTGCCTCTTCTGCGCAGCCTGAAGCCGGGCCTGCATGTCCATGACGAGGAGGCGCTGAACGCCGAGCCCTCGCTCGACCTGCTCGACGAGGCGATCACCCCGCTCGGCGCCTTCTTCATCCGCAACAACGGCGCATTGCCCGAGATCGTCGATGCCGGCGCCTGGACGCTGACCATCGACGGCGAGGTCGAGCGCCCGGCCGTCTGGAGCCTGGCGGCGCTGCGCGAGACGTTCGAGACGGTCACGCAGACCGCCGTGCTGGAATGCGCCGGCAACGGCCGCTCGCAATTCTCGCCGGCGACGGACGGGCTGCAATGGCGGCTCGGGGCAGTCGGCTGCGCGCGCTGGACCGGGGTCAGGCTCGCCAACGTCCTGCGGCATGCGGGCGTGAAGCCGGGCGCCGTCTATACCGGCCACCATGCGCCGGACAGGCAGATCGGCAAGCCGGAGAAGGCGGCGCTGTCGCGCGGGCTGCCGATCGCCAAGGCGCTCGCGCCCGAGACGCTGATCGCCTTCGGCATGAACGGCGAGCCCTTGCCGCGCCTGCATGGCGGGCCGCTGCGCATTGTCGCTCCGGGCTATCCGGGCTCGGCCTGGCAGAAGTGGCTCGACCGCATCAGCCTGCGGGCGCAGGAGCATGACGGCGAGAAGATGCGCGGCACCGACTACCGAATGCCGATCCGCCCGCTGCGCCCCGGCGAGGCCCTCGACCCCGCCGATTTTGCCGTCATCACCGACATGCCGGTGAAGTCGCTGATCACCCGCCCGGCGGACGGCTTCACCGTCGCCGCGGGGGAGACGGTCACGGTTGCCGGCTTCGCCTGGAGTGGGGCAGTTCCGCTCGCCGGGCTCGAACTCTCCTGCGATGGCGGGCGCAGTTGGCGCGCGGTCGCGCTGGAGCCGGGCGAGGGGCCTTACGCCTGGCGGCGCTTCGAGGCGCGCCTGCCGGCCGGGCAGCCGGGCACGCTCACCGTCATGGCCCGCGCCCATGACGCCGCCGGCAATCGCCAGCCTCTGGAGATGCCGTGGAATCCGCGCGGCTATTGCAACAACCAGGTCCAGCGCGTCAGCGGCCGGGTCGTGGCGCGCGCCGGCTGAACGGAGGGCACTAAAAAAATCCGCGCGGCGGCTTGAACCTTTTCCCGCGCTGGCGCGTCTCACTCATCGAGTCTGCCGTTCGGGGCACGGCTCTGCCGCCTCGGTCACTCCCCCTCCCATCGGCGACCGAGGCGGCGCTCTCTCTTCCTCGGACGCCTCCACGGCGTCATCCGTCAGGGCTGGGCCTCGTCCTATGCCGCGAGCAGGGCGCGCCCGTCGCTGGCATGGCCGGTGGCGGAGACGATCCGGCCGGGCTCGATCTCGCGGTCGAAGCGCACGAGCGTGAAATCCTCGGCGCGGCCGCTGTTGCCGCGCTCCGTCAGCACCGAAAGCGGCCGGCCCATGCGCGCCTCGAGGTGACGCCGCTGCGCCGCCTCGGCCGCGGCCCGCAGGCGCGCCGCGCGCTCCGCCACGACCGCGCCCGGCAGTTGCGGCATGCGCGCCGCCGGGGTGCCGGGCCTCGCCGAATAGGGAAAGACGTGGACATAGCTCAGCCCGCAGGCCTCGAGGAGCGAGAGCGAGCGGGCGAACATCGCCTCGTCCTCGGTCGGGAAGCCGGCGATCAGGTCCGCCCCGAAGACGAGGTCGGGCCGCAGGCCGCGCATCTGCGCGCAGAAACGGATGGCATCGTCACGGCTGTGGCGCCGCTTCATCCGCTTGAGGATGAGGTCGTCGCCATGCTGCAGCGACAGGTGCAGATGCGGCATCAGCCGCGCCTCGCTCGCGAGCAGGTCGCGCAGGGCGTCGTCGGCCTCGACGGCGTCGATCGAGGAGAGGCGCAGGCGCGGCAGCTCCGGCAGTTCGCGCAGGATCCGCGCCGCGAGCGCGCCGAGCCGGAGGCCGTCCGGCAGGTCCTGGCCATAGCTGGTGAGATCGACGCCGGTGAGCACGATCTCCCGCGCGCCGGCCTCGACGAGCCGTCGGCACTGGGCGAGGACGTCGTCCGCCGGCAGCGAGCGGGAATGGCCGCGCCCGAAGGGGATGACGCAGAAGGTGCAGCGATGGTTGCAGCCGTTCTGCACCTGGACGAAGCCGCGCGTATGGCCGGCGAGGCGCCCGGTCGGCGCCGCGCGCATGGCCGGGCGGGCCATGATGTCGCCGACGGCGAGCTTGTCGGCAGGCGCAGCCGCGTCGCGGCCGAGGCTGTTCGAGCGCGCGAGCGCCAGCCACTGCGCCGGATCCAGCTTCTCGTCGTTGCCAAGCACGCGGTCGGCCTCCGGCATGGCGGCGAAGCGGGCAGGCTCGATCTGCGCGGCGCAGCCGGTGACGATCACGGGCCGGTCCGGCTGCTCGCGCCTGAGGCGGCGGATGGCCTGCCGGGCCTGGCGCGTCGCCTCCGCGGTGACGGCGCAGGAGTTGACGATGGCGGCGTCCTTCAGCCCGGCGGCCTCTGCCTGGAGCCGGAGCGCCTCGCTTTCGACGATGTTGAGGCGGCAGCCGAAGGTGACGACCTCCAGCGCCATCAGGCCGCGCTCGCCAGCAGGGCGGGGTCGAGCCTGCCGTCCCATTCGAAGGCGGCCGCGCCGGTCATCAGCACATGGCCGGCATCCTTCCGGCCGTCGCTCTCGCGCCATTCGATGGTGAGATCGCCGCCCGGCAGGCTGACCACCGCCTTGCGGGCGGAGAGCTCGCGGCGCACGGCGGCGACCAGCGCCGCGCAGGCGCCTGAGCCGCAGGCCTGGGTGATGCCGGCGCCGCGCTCCCAGACGCGCAGCACGATATGGTCCGGCGCCGTGACGGCGGCGAGCTCGATATTGGCGCGGTCGGGGAAGATCGGGTGGTTCTCCAGCAGCGGGCCGATCTGCTCGAGATTGTAGGCATAGGGGTCCTCGACGAAGAAGACCGCATGGGGATTGCCCATGTTGACGGCGCAGGGCGAGTGCAGGATCGGCGCGTCGATCGGGCCGATCTGCAATTCGAAACGGCTGGTGTCCGCGAAAGGCTCGGTCAGCGGGATCTCGTCCCAGGCGAGGCGCGGAGCGCCCATGTCGACGGTAAAGACCGTCTCGCTCTCGCGCTTCACCGGCAGCAGCCCGGCCTTGGTCTGCAGGGTCAGCGCGGTCTTGGCGGGGTCGCCCATCTCCGGGTCGGCCATCATCGCCCAGGCGACGCAGCGCGTGCCGTTGCCGCAGGCGCCGGCCTCGGTGCCGTCGACATTGTAGATGCGGACGAAGGCGTCGGTGCCGGCGGCCTGCGGGTCGTGCAGCACCATGAGCTGGTCGAAGCGGGCGCGCGGCTCGGCGGCGATGGCGCGGGCCTCCTGCGCGCTCACCAGATGCTTCGTGCCGCGCAGGTCGAGCACGGTGATCTGATTGCCGAGCCCGTTCATCTTCAGGAACCGGCGATGCGCCAGAGCGTTCATTTGGTCACATGTCCCATGAAATGCGGGTCTATGGCGGAGGCGGCGTGAAAAAGCCACCCTCATCCCGTTCCTGTGACAAGGTGGACATTCTATGCTGCTCCGCAAGGGCGCGAATCGCGAGAAGCTCAGGGCCGTGACGATGCGGTATTTCCGGATTTGTGTTCTGGCTTGCGCCGGCACCATCGGCCTTGCGCCGACGGCCTGGGCGCAGGCGACGGTGGCGGCGCCCTCCGCCGTGCAGGCGAGCCCGCTCGCCCCGCCGCCGGGCGCCGCCCCCGCGCAGGCGCCCGCCGCTCCCGTGCCGAGCCCGCCCGCGGCCGTGCCCGACCCGCAGCCCTCGCCCCAGCCGGTCCAGCCGGCCCCGCCGGCGCCCAATCCGGTGACGCCGCAGCCGGTGCAGCCGGCGCCGACCCCGCAGGGGCCGCTGGAGCCGCAGCCCGTGCAGCCGCCGCCGGCCGTGCCGGCCCCGGGCCAGCCGCTCGTTCCGCAGCAGCAGCAGACCGGCGTGCCGGACCCGAATGCGACGCTCGCCGGCAAGGGCACCGACACCAGCGACGTCGCCGAGGTGACGCTCTCGCCCAAGCCGGTGCTGGTCCTGTCCGGGCAGACGAGCTGGGACCAGGGCTTCCAGAAGCTCTCCGACAGCTTCAAGGCGCTGCGGGCCGAGGCGCAGCGGGCGGGGCTCGCCGTCGCCGGCCGGCCGCTGACCCTCTTCGTCGAGACCACGGACGAAGGCTTCCGCTTCGACGCGATGCTGCCGGTCGCGATTCCGCCCGGCGGGCAGGCGCCCACGGTCGGCGCGGATTTCAGGATGTCGACCTCGCCGGCCGGCGCGGCGCTGCGCTTCCTGCACCAGGCGCCCTATGACGACATCGATTCCACCTACGAGACGATCACCGCCTATCTCGAGGCGAAGAACATCGTGGTGAAGGACGCCTTCCTCGAGGAATATGTCAGCGACCTCGCCGATCCGGGCGATCCGAACCTCGAGATCAACGTCTACGTCCAGCCGAAATAGCGCGACGGCTTTCCGCCGTCATCCCGGACAAGCGGCGTCAGCCGCGGAAGGCTTCCCTTCGGCCGCGGGGCGACCGGCAGGATGTCAGGCCGTCCAGCTCAGCCCCGGCCGCATCGGCCTGAAGCGCTCCTGCGGCAGCCCGGCGGCGGCCAGCGCCGCCTTCAGCGCCTGCGGCGGCCGTTCGACGCCCTCGTCGGTGAGCTGGAAGGTGCCCCAATGGTGGCCGAGGGCCTCCTCGGCCCGCAGCGCCAGCATGACCCTGACCGCTTCCTCCGGGTTCATGTGGTTGTCCGACATGAACCAGCGCGGCTCATAGGCGCCGATCGGCAGCACGGCGAGGCGGAACGGGCCGTGCTCGGCGCCCAGCCGCTCGTAGAGCGAGCCGTCGTGATAGCCGGTGTCGCCGACATGGAGGATCTTCGCGGCGCGGGCCTCGATGATGAAGGACGACCACAGCGCCATGCGCCGGTCGAAGGCGCCGCGCGCCGACCAGTGATAGGTCGGCACGAGGGTGACGGCGAGCCCGTCCGACAGCGTCAGGCGGTCCGACCAGTCATGCGCCTCGGTGCGGGCGTCGGGGATGCGCGCCCGGACGATGGCGTCGTTGCCGAGCGGCATGATCATGCGCGGCCGGTCGCGGCGGTGCAGGCGGGCCAGCGTCTCGATGTCGAGATGGTCGTAATGATTGTGCGTGATCAGGACCGCATCGAGCGGCGGCAGGTCGTCGAAGGCGACGCCGGGCGGGTTGACGCGCTTCGGCCCCATGAAGCTGAAGGGGCTCGCGCGCTGCGAATAGACCGGGTCCACCAGCAGGTTGAGCCCGGCGATCTGGTAGAGGAAGGAGGCGTGACCGAGATGGACGATCCGCACGCCCTCGACGCGGGCCGGCGGCCTGTCCTGCGGCGGGGCCGGATAGACGGCGGGGAAGGCCTCGCGGTCGCGCTTGCCGGCCTGCCAGCGCAGCACGTCCAGCAGCCCCTTGCCGGCGGGGCGGCCGTCGCTGAAGACCAGCCCGTCGAAATGGTCGCTGACCGGCCCCTGGTAATAGGGATTGCGCGAGCGCGAGATCGCCGCCCAGGCCGCGCCGGTCGAGGCCAGCAGGGCGCCGAGGCCGATGAAGGAGAGAAGCTTGCGGCGATCCATGACCCGAGAGAGGTAGGTCGCTGCGGCCTCCGGTCAAGACTCGGGCGCCTTGATCGCCAGCACATGCAGCCAGCGCGTCGGCACCTTGTCGTAGCCGGAGCCCTCGTCCTCCTCGACGGCGAGGGAGGACCAGCGCGAGGCGGCGCCGAAGGCGGCGACGGCTTCCGGCCGCGACAGATAGTTGAAATAGCGGCCCAGCCCGTCGCGGCCTTCCGCTTCCCCGGCCTTGAAGCTCGCATAGACGACGCCTCCGGGCCGCAGGGCGGCGTGGATCCGGTCGACGATGCCGGGCAGGGCCGGACGCGGCGCATGCAGCAGGCAGGCATGCGCCCAGATCCCGTCATAGGCCGCGATCTCGTTCAGATCCTCGAAGAGCAGCACCGCGACGGGCCGGCCGAGCCTGCGCCCGGCCTCGCGCGCGAGCTCGGGCGAACCGTCGGTCGGGACCACGTCGAAGCCGCGCGCCAGCATCGCCTCGCTGTCCTGGCCGCCGCCGCAGCCCAGTTCGAGGATGCGGGCGCCGGGCCGAAGCCGCCCGGCGAAGAGGTCGATGCGGCGGTGCTCGGCCTCGCGCTCCCGCCCGGCATAGGCGCCGGCCTCGGCCGCGTAGAAGTCGAGCGTCCGGTCGTCCCGGGTGGCCATGCGTCGCCTCAGTTGCTGCCGGAGCGGATCGCAGCGGTCGCGATGCCGGCGCCGATCAGCAGCGTCCCGCCCGCCTTGTTGAAGATGCCGACGGCGCGGGGATTGCGCACCACGGCCCGCGCCCGGGAGGCGACCAGCGCATAGCCCATGGCGTTGGCGAAGGCGAGGCCGATGAAGGTGGCCTCGAAGATCAGCATCTGCGTCCAGAACCCGGACTTCGGATCGAGGAACTGCGGCAGGAAGGCGACGAAGAAGGTGAGGCTCTTGGGGTTCAGCGCCGTCACCAGCCAGGCATGGCCGAGCATCTTCCAGGCCGGAGCGGCATCCGCGCGCGGCCTGGCGTCGAGCGTGCCGCCGGCGCGGAAGAGCTTGACGCCAAGCCAGACGAGATAGGCCGCGCCGAGCCATTTCAGCGCGGCGAAGACGCTGGCCGAGGTCGCGAGCAAGGCGCCGACGCCGAGCATCGAGAGCGTCATCGCCGTGAAGTCGCCGAGCGCCACGCCGAGGGCCACCGGAAAGGCGGTGCGCCAGCCCTGGCCGAGCGCATAGGAGATGACCAGCAGGATGGTCGGGCCGGGAATGACGAGCAGGACGGCGGTGGCGGCGGCGAAGGCGGCCCAGGTTTGGAAGGTCATGACGATGGCTCCGCTAAACTCCAGAGCCATCACCAGATGCGGGGCTTTGTAAAGGGCCTGGCGCCGGGTGGGTTCGCCCATGCGCCGGAGCGCGACGGGGCCGCGCGCCGCTTCAGCGCGTGCCGCGGAGGAGGTCGCAGAGGGCCTTGCGAACGGCGCCCTCCGGCGCGACCTGGCCGGGCTGCACGGTGAAGGCGATGTCGATGCGCGTGCCGGTCGCCTGCTTGCGAGTGGTCACCTTGAGGATCTGCGGGCGGCCGGAGCCGGTGACCTCCTGCATGGCGGAGATCGTGCCGCTCGCCTTGTCGGTACGGATGTCGACGAAGTCCCCGTCGGCCTTGATCGCCCGGACGATCGCCGGCAGCACGGCGGCCGGTGCCTTCCTGGACAGGTCCCAGGTGCGATAGGTGATCTGCGAGACCATCGGCACGCCGGAGCTGCTGAAATTGGTGGCGCAGGGCTGCGCCCGGGCTGCACCGGGGCCGGCGAAGGCGGCGCAGGCGGCAACGCCAAGAGCAAAAAGCAGGCGAATCGGCATCATGATCATCGGGCTCGCAATCGGGAGGGACGGCGTCCGTTACCGAGGTTGCGGAGCCCTGTCACCGTCACCCAGGGTCACGCGCGCTTCCGGCTCGGCGGCGACGACCAGCACCCACCAGGCGCGGTAGCTGCTGCGCGGGTCCTTGGAGAGCGCGATGCCGTAGCGCGTCGCTTCCCGCATGCGCAGATTGGCGTCGTGACCCGGCGATTTGCGCCAGCCGTCGAAGGCTTCCTCGACCGAGAAATAGCCGCCGCCCAGATTCTCGGCGATGCGGGACGAATCGAGGCCGGCCGCCTCGACGCGCGCGGCGAAGCGGCCGCCGGCCTCGTGCGAGAGGGCGTTCTTCGCGACCATGGCGTCGGCCTGGCGCTGGGCCATCGCCATCAGCCGCGGGTCCGGCCGGACGGGGCCGAGGCCGTGGCTGGCGCGGTAGGCGTTGAGGATGCGTCCCGCCTGGGCCGGGTCGAGGGTGACGGCGCCGAGGCGCTCGACCATGCGGGGGTCGAGCGGTCCTTCGCGACGGGCCTCGCCGCCGCAGCCGGCGAGGAGGAGGGTGAGGGCCAGCAGGGGCAGGGCGATCACGATCTTCATGGGCTTCGCTTCGTTGCGGGGCGCGATGCGATGCCGCCAGATCAGGGCCATTCTGGGGCCGAGCGCCGTCATGGCTGGGGAGAGAAGCGGCGGGGCAGGTTCCGCAGGCGGGGCGGGACGTCCGATCCCGCCGCCCCGGAGCGCCCCGCCATGCGCGCAAACGCGCCCGCCAACCTTGACTTTCGCCACATTCTTCCGCTTTAAGGGCGCCATCCGTTTCGCCGACATCGCCGAAACCGCATCCGCCGACCGGGCCGCCTTGCGGCTTCCATGAGCCCGGAGGTCAACGTCCGACAGCGCGATTGCGCCCTCGGGCGCGAAACCGTTTGGCAATGGGTTCCGGCGCTGGAGGCTCCCTGAGGCAAGCAGGCAGGTCCGCATGTTCGGCACGCTGAGCGACAGGCTCTCCGGCATCCTCTCGGGGCTGACCCGCAGGGGTTCGCTGACCGAGGAGGACGTCAACGCGGCGCTCCGCGAGGTGCGCCGGGCGCTGCTCGAGGCCGACGTCGCGCTCGAGGTCGTCCGCAGCTTTACCGACAAGGTGCGCGAGCGCGCCGTCGGCGCCGAGGTTCTCAAGTCGGTCACGCCCGGCCAGCAGGTCATCAAGATCGTCAACGACGTCCTGATCGAGACGCTGGGCGGCGAGGGCGAGAGCATCAATCTCGATGCCGTGCCGCCCGTGCCGGTGCTGATGGTGGGTCTCCAGGGCTCGGGCAAGACCACCTCGACCGCCAAGATCGCCAAGCGCCTGACGGACCGGAACAGGAAGAAGGTGCTGATGGCGTCGCTGGATACGCGACGCCCGGCCGCGATGGAGCAGCTCGCCGTGCTCGGCCAGCAGGTCGGCGTGCAGACGCTGCCGATCGTCGCCGGCCAGTCGGCGGTGCAGATCGCCAGGCGCGCCATCGAGGCGGGCCGCCTCGGCGGCTTCGACGTCGTCATGCTCGACACCGCCGGCCGCGTCACGCTCGACGACACGTTGATGGAAGAGGTCGCGCAGGTGAAGGCCGCGACCAATCCCCATGAGGTGCTGCTCGTCGCCGACGCGCTGACCGGCCAGGACGCGGTCAACACGGCGCGCGCCTTCGACGCCCGCGTCGGCCTCACCGGCATCGTGCTGACCCGCATGGACGGCGATTCGCGCGGCGGCGCGGCGCTCTCGATGCGCGCCGTCACCGGCAAGCCGATCAAGCTCGTCGGCATCGGCGAGAAGGTCGACGAGCTCGACGATTTCCACCCCTCCCGCGTCGCCAACCGCATCCTCGGCATGGGCGACATCGTCTCGCTGGTCGAGAAGGCGGCGCAGACGATCGACGCCGCGCAGGCGCAGGCCACCGCGCAGCGCATGGCCAAGGGCCAGTTCGACCTCTCCGACATGCGCGCCCAGCTCCAGCAGATGGAGAAGATGGGCGGCCTCGGCGGCGTGATGAGCATGCTGCCGGGCATGAAGCAGGCCCAGTCCCAGCTCACCAATGCCGGCGTCGGCGACAAGATGTTCAAGAGCATGATCGCCGCGATCGACTCGATGACGCCGGCCGAGCGCAAGAACCCCGATCTGCTCAAGAACAGCCGCAAGAAGCGTATCGCGGCCGGCTCCGGCACCACGGCCGAGCAGATCAACAAGCTGCTCAAGATGCATCGCGGCATGGCCGACGCCATGAAGATGATGAGCAAGCAGAAGGGCGGCATGCTCGGCAAGCTCGGCGGCATGTTCGGGCTCGGCGGCGGGCTGCCGGCCGGCATGCCCGACCCGTCCAAGATGGACCCGGCCCAGCTCGCCGAACTGCAGAAGCAGCTCGGCGCCGGCGGCGGGCTTCCGCCGCTGCCGCCCGGCGGCTTCCCCGGATTGCCCAAGGGCGTCACCCCGCCGGCCGGGATGATGCCGAAACTGCCGGGCCTCGGCGGCGGTTTGCCCGGCCTGGGCGGCAATCCGTTCGGGGGGAAGAAGAAGTGAGCAGCACGATCCTCGGCATCAATGCCCAGGTCGATTTCGGTAATCTCGTCGTCGGACTCGGAACCTTTTGCCTGGCTCTCGTGACGGCGATCGTGGCGCTTCGCTCGGCACGGTCGAGCTCACGCGATAAGCTTTCGGAGTTTCGCAAGGAGCAGATCGAGAACCTCAGAGCCCAGATCGCCGAATTTCATTCCGTGCAGTGTCAGTTGGGCGTGATGGCTTACGGCAAAAGCAAGGGTTTCGGCTTCGAGCATTCGGATTTCTCCGACCTGACGGAGAAAAGTCAGAGCTTGAGATCCAACATCAAGCTTCTTCTCGACCACAATAAGGTTACGCATGCCGGCCTGGAAGAGATCATCGACCAATGCCACAGGCTTTCACTCGATAAGTTCAAACGGGATTTCAAAGGCAAGTTTATTGATGAAGACAGTTTGCGCCCCCTGATCGACAAGGCGAGAGCTGTATTGAAAGACGAAGAGAAAAACCTGTATCAACCCTGAACCGAAGAAAGAGAAGACCCATGTCCCTCAAGATCCGCCTGACCCGTGGCGGCGCCAAGAAGCGCCCCTATTACCGCATCGTCGTCGCCGATTCGCGCTCGCCGCGCGATGGCCGCTTCATCGAGAAGATCGGCTCCTACGATCCGATGAAGGCCAAGGACGCCGAGGATCGCGTCGTGCTCGACACCGAGAAGGTCCAGGCCTGGCTCGCCAAGGGCGCCCAGCCGACCGACCGCGTGCTGCGCTTCCTCGACGCCGCCGGCCTCGTCAAGCGCCCGGCGCGCAACAATCCGAAGAAGGCCCTCCCGGGCGAGAAGGCCAAGGAGCGCGCCGAGAAGAAGGCCGAGAAGGCCGCCGCTCCGGCCGCCGAAGAAGCCGCCGCCGAGGCGTGAGCCGCTTGCTCCTCGCTTCGTCATTCCGGGGCGCGGCGCAGCCGCGAGCCCGCAATCCAGAATCGCAGGGCGCGGGAAAGCCCGGCCGGCCGCCGCGTTCATCCGCGTTTCGGCATCGGTTCTGGGTTTTGGGCTCCGCGCTGACGCGAAGCCCCGGAAGGACGGAGTGCGGGGATGCCTGACGAGAACCTCATCCTGCTCGGCGTCGTCGGCGCGCCGCATGGCGTGCGCGGCGAGGTCAGGATCAAGACCTTCACCGGCGACCCGCTCGCGATCGCCGGCTACGGCCCGCTCAGCGACGGCAAGGGCCGCAGCGTCGAGATCCTCGACGTCCGCCCGGCCAAGGAGGTCGTCGTCGCCCGGCTCAAGGGCGTCGCCACCCGCGAGGCGGCCGAGGCGCTGAACGGTGTCGAGCTGTTCGTCGCCCGCGACAGGCTGCCCGAGAGCGAGGACGAGGACGAGTTCCTGCAGGCCGATCTCATCGGCTGCCGGGTCGTCGGACCGGGCGAAGCCATGCTCGGCTCCGTCACCGCCGTCGAGAATTACGGCGCCGGCGACCTGCTCGCCGTCGCGACCCCGGACGGGCGTTCCGTCCTGATGCCCTTCACCAAGGCCTTCGCGCCGCGCATCGACATCGCCGCGCGGCGGATCGAGGCCGAGCCGCCCCTGGGATTGTTCGAGCCCGACGATGACGAGCGATAGGCCTGCCCGCGCGCTGATCTTCGACATGGACGGCACCATCGTCGACAATATGCGCTACCACGACGATGCTTGGGAAAGCTGGCATCTCGGCAACGGCCTGCCCTTCGACCGCGCGACCTTCGCGGCCCGCACCGCCGGCATGGCCGGGCACGAGATCATCGCCTCCTATTTCCCGCAGGCGGCGATGGCGGAGCTCGAGGCGATGAGCGACGCCAAGGAAGCACTCTATCGCGCGGCCTATTTGCCGCATGTCGCGGCCAATCAGGGATTTCTGGACCTGATCGCCCGCGCCGCCCGCTCCGGCGTGCCGATGGCGGTGGGCACCGCCGCGCCGCCGGCGAATATCGAGGTGGTGCTGGACACGCTCGGCCTGCGTCCGCGCTTCGCCACCATCGTCTCGCCCTCGCAGGGCTTCCGCGGCAAGCCGCATCCGGACATGTTCCTGGCGGCGGCGGAGCGGATGAAGGTCGACCCGGCCGACTGCATCGTCTTCGAGGACGCGCCGCTCGGCGTCGAGGCGGCGCGGCGCGCCGGCATGCGGGCCGTGGCGCTGCTGACCATGCTCGATGCGGACGCTTTTTCCGCCTTCGACAACCTGATCGCCGCGGTTCGCGACTTCACGGCGCTGGACGGGCTGCCGGCGCTGCGCTTCAGTTAGCTTGCCTTTTCCAACCGCGGGCCATCCCGGACGAGCGACGTCGTCGCGCCGGTCCGGGCCCCCGGCTGAACCGTTCCGGCATGGATCCCGGCTCTGCGCGGCGTTTATCCTCGAGCCGGCCGAAGGTCGGATCCGAGGGCTCCGCCGGGGAGACAGGCTGGAAGCAACTGCCTCAATCCAAGGTCGCCATGTCGTTCCGCGCCTCGATCCTGACCCTCTATCCCGAGATGTTCCCCGGCCCGCTCGGCCTCTCGCTGGCGGGGGAGGGGCTGCGCAAGGGGCTGTGGTCGCTCGAAACCCACCAGATCCGCGAGCACGGCATCGGCCGGCACCGCAATGTCGACGACAACCCGGCCGGCGGCGGCGCCGGCATGGTGCTGCGCTGCGACGTGCTGGCCGCGGCGATCGACGCGGCCGTGCCGCCGGACGATCAGCGTCCGCGCCTGCTGATGTCGCCGCGCGGGCGGCCCCTGAAGCAGGAGACGGTGCGCGAATGGGCGGCGGGGGCCGGCCTCGTCATCGTCTGCGGGCGCTTCGAGGGCGTCGACGAGCGGGTGATCGAGGGGCGCGGACTGATCGAGGTCTCGATCGGCGACTACATCCTCTCCGGCGGCGAGATGGCGGCGCTGACGCTGCTCGACGCCTGTGTGCGGCTGATCCCCGGGGTGATGGGCAAGGTCGCTTCCGGCGAGGATGAGAGCTTCGAGAACGGCCTGCTCGAATATCCGCACTATACCCGGCCGCGCGAATGGGAAGGCCGCGGCCTGCCCGAGGCCCTGCTCTCCGGCGACCATGCCCGCATCGCGAAATGGCGGCGCGAGCAGGCGGAGAGGATCACGCGGGAGAGAAGGCCGGATCTTCTTTCCCTTCACCCCTCGGGGGAGAAGGAAGGCTAACGATACGCCGTCACCGGCAGCTTTTCCGCCAGCCAGCCGCCCGGCCCGAGCATGCCGCCGCGCACGGCGACGAGGTCGCGCCAGCCTCTGCCGGCGAGCTTCATCACGGTCGCAACCGACTGCGCGCCGGTGCGGTCGATCAGGGCGATGCGCGTGCCGGGATGGTCGAGGCGCAGGCCCGCCAGCCTGACCTCGAAGGCCGTGGCGTCGACGTCGAGCGGGATCGCGCCTTGCGGCAGGCCGGTATCGGCCCATTCGCCGGCGCTGCGGATGTCGACGAGGACGATCCGCCCGGCCTGCGCCGCTTCATGGGCCTCGCGGGCGGAGATTGCCGGGAGCGCCTGCCCGAAAACGAAAGCGGCCGGGAGCGCGAGGCTCCCGGCCAGAAGCATGCGGCGCGTCGCTGCGCCAGCGCCCATCGTCTCAGCGCAGCTCGGCGCAGAAGCGCTGGATGCGGCGGCAGGCCTCTTCCAGCTTCTCGTCCGAGGTGGCGTAGGAGATGCGGAAGTTCGGGCCAAGCCCGAAGGAGGAGCCGTGCACGGCCGCGACGGCTTCCGCCTCCAGCAGGCCGATGACGAGGTCCTCGTCGGTCTCGATCTTCTTGCCGTTCGGCATGGTCTTGCCGATCAGCTCCGAGCAGTCCGGGTAGACGTAGAAGGCGCCTTCCGGCGTCGGGCACTTCAAGCCGCGGGTCTGGTTCAGCATCGAGACGACGAGGTCGCGGCGGCGCTCGAACGCCTTCTTGAACACCGGCAGGTGCTCCTGGGTGCCGTCGAGGGCCTCGACCGCCGCCCATTGCGAAATCGCCGAGGTGCCCGAGGTCTGCTGGCCCTGGACCAGGTCCATCGCCTTGATCAGATGCTCGGGGCCGGCGGCGTAGCCGATGCGCCAGCCGGTCATGGCATAGGCCTTCGAGACGCCGTTCATGGTCAGCGTGCGCTCGTAGAGGCCGGGCTCGATCTGGGCCGGGGTGACGAACTTGAAGTCGCCATAGGTCAGGTGCTCGTACATGTCGTCGGTCAGCACCCAGACATGCGGGTGGCGCATCAGCACCTCGGTGAGCTTCTTCAGCTCGTCATGGCTGTAGGCGGCGCCCGACGGGTTGGAAGGCGAGTTCAGGATCACCCATTTGGTCTTGGGCGTGATCGCCTTCTCCAGCTCCTCGGGCTGGAGCTTGAAGTCGTCCTTGAGATGGGTCTGGGCGAAGGTCGCGGTGCCGCCGCAGAGCGCGACGATCTCCGGATAGCTCACCCAGTAGGGGGCGACGCAGATCACCTCGTCGCCGGGGTTCAGCGTGGCGAGCAGCGCGTTGTAGATGACGTGCTTGCCGCCGGTGCCGACGATGGTCTGGCTGGCCTTGTAGTCGAGCCCGTTCTCGCGCTTCAGCTTGCGGGTGATCGCCTCGCGGAGCTGCGGGATGCCGGGAACCGGGGTGTATTTGGTCTCGCCGCGGCGGATGGCGGCGATGGCCGCCTCCTTGATATTGTCCGGCGTGTCGAAATCGGGTTCGCCGACGGAGAGCGAGATCACGTCCTTGCCCTGGGCTTTCAGGTCCCGGGCCTTCTGCGTGATCGTGATGGTCGCGGACGGCTTCACGCGCTTCAGGGCATCGGCAAGAAAGGCCATGGGACTGGTCTCCGGGGGAGAGGACAGGATGCGCCCCAGCGGGCGCGCGCGAGGTTTATGACCAGGCGTCGATGATCGCAAGCGCAACTGCTTGATGTTTTGCAGAAGCGTCATGAATTGGCACGGATTTGCCAGTGCGCCCGGCGCATGCGAAGGCCGGGAGATGACGAGCGCCAGCGGACCGATCGCGATCTATGTCGATGCCGATGCCTGCCCGGTGAAGGACGAGGTCTACCGCGTCGCCGGCCGCCATCGCCTGCATGTCTTCGTCGTCGCCAACAGCTTCCTCAACCTGCCGCGCGAGCCCTGGATCGAGCGGGTCGTGGTTCCCGGCAATTTCGACGCAGCCGATGACTGGATCGCCGAACGCGCCTCGCGCGGCGCCATCGTCGTCACAGCCGACATCCCGCTGGCGGATCGCTGCATCAAGGCCGGCGCCGAGGTCATCGGCCCCACCGGCAGGCCCTTCACCGAGGCCTCGATCGGCATGGCGCTGGCGACGCGCGACATGATGGAGGATCTGCGCGCCATGGGCGTGGCGGGCGGCGGGCCGAAGCCGTTCTCGCCGAAGGACCGCTCCGCCTTCCTGCAGGCGCTCGACCTCGCGATCCAGCGGCTGAAGCGGGCCGGTTTGGGCTAGGGCGCCTGTTTGGATAGTGAGGCCTCATCCTGAGGAGCCGCGTCAGCCGCGTCTCGAAGGACGCTTCAGAAGCCTCCGGAGACATCTGGAACATCCTTCGAGACGCAAGCTTTGCTTGCTCCTCAGCACGCGGGCTTGGAGTTTTTCAAACAGGGTCCGAGGCGCATGCCGGATCGCTGGACGGCTTGCGCTATTGCCCCTAAAGGACGGGAACGCCCGCTACGCAGACGGGTATCCGGGAGGAATTTCATGTCTCTGACCCGCCGCTCCACGCTCGGCCTGATGGCCGGCGCCGTCCTCGCTCCGGCCGTCGCCCGGGCCGAGAGCTTTCCGAGCAAGGTCGTCACCCTGGTCGTGCCCTATCCGGCGGGCGGGCCGACCGACGCGATCGCGCGCTTCGTGGCGCAGGACCTCTCCGTCGCCTTCGGCCACAACGTGCTGGTCGACAACCGGGCCGGCGCCTCGGGCGCGGTCGGCACGCGCGCCGTCGCCCATGCGGCGCCGGACGGCTACACCATCGTCTTCGGCAACAACCAGACGCATGGCAACAACATGTTCCTGCTGAAGGACCCCGGCTACGACGCGGTCAAGGATTTCGCGCCGCTCGCCGGCGTCGGCGCCTTCGAGCACGCCTTCGTCGTCCGCAACGACCTGCCGGCCAAGACCATCCCCGAGCTGATCGCGCTCGCCAAGGCCGAGCCCGGCAAGCTCAACTACGGCTCCACCGGCGTCGGGTCCGGCTCGCATCTCGCCATGGAGCTGTTCATGCAGCGCACCGGCATCAAGATGACGCATGTGCCCTTCCGCGGCGCCGCGCCGCTGGTGCAGGAGATCGTCGCCGGGCGCATCGACATCGCCAACTCGACGCTGCCGAGCGTGCTGGAGCAGATCAATGGCGGGGCGCTGCGCGCGCTCGCCATCGCCAGCCCCGAGCGCAACCCGCAGGCCAAGGCCATCCCGACCTTGCGCGAGCAGGGCGTGAGCAATGCCGACGCCGATTCCTGGGCGGCCTTCTTCGCTCCGGCCAAGACGGCGCAGCCTGTGCTCGACGTGCTCTCAAAGGCGATCATCGCCTCGCTGAACAAGCCCCAGACGCGCGACGCCATCATCAAGCTCGGCTTCACCCTCAAGGTGCGCGAGCCCGATGCCTTCCGGCCCTATCACCTCCAGGAAATCGCGACCTGGAAGCAGATCATCGCCGATGCCGGGGTGAAGGCGGAATAGGGCGAGACATTCGCTCAACCTTCATCCCGAGGAGGCCGCATCGGCGGGCTTCTCGAAAGATGATCCAGCGATCTCCGCAGCTTCCTGAAACATCCTTCGAGATGCGCTCCTGTCGGGCGCTCATCGGGACGAGGGCTGCGGGGCGCGATGCGCAGGAGCCTGTCCCATGAATCTGATGCCCATGCTCACCGCCCGCCGCGAGGCGGGAAAGCCCGTCCCTGCCGCGCTGATCGGCGCCGGCAAGTTCGGCTCGATGTTCCTGTCGCAGGTCCCGCATATCGAGGGGCTGGAGGTCGCGGTGATCGCCGATCTCGATCCTGAGCGGGCCAAGACGGCCTGCCGCAATGTCGGCTGGGACGAGGCGCGGATCGCCCGGACCCGCTTCGTCGACGACGGCGCCGCCGCGGCCCGCGCGGACGGGGTCGAGGTGGTGCTGGAGGCGACCGGCCATCCCGCCGCCGGCGCCCGCCATGCGCTGGCCGCGATCGAGGCCGGGCGGCATGTCGTGATGGTCAATGTCGAGGCCGACGTCCTGGTCGGGCCGGTGCTGGCGCGCAAGGCGCAGGCCGCCGGCGTGGTCTATTCGATGGCCTATGGCGACCAGCCGGCGCTGGTCAGCGAGATGGTCGACTGGGCGCGGGCGGCGGGCTTCACCGTCGCCGCCGCCGGCAAGGGCACCAAATACCTGCCGGCCTATCACAACGTCACGCCCGACGACGTCTGGACCCATTACGGGCTGACGCCCGAGGCGGCGAAGGCGGCGGGGATGAATCCGCAGATGTTCAACTCCTTCCTCGACGGCACCAAGTCGGCGATCGAGATGGCGGCGATCGCCAATGCCTGCGGTCTCGACGTGCCCGAGGCGGGGCTCGCCTTCCCGCCCTGCGGCGTCGACGACCTCGCCCAGGTGCTGCGTCCGCGCGCGGTCGGCGGGCAGCTCGAGCGCGATGGCATGGTCGAGGTCGTCTCCTCGCTGGAGCGCGACGGGCGCCCGGTCTTCCGCGACCTGCGCTGGGGCGTCTATGTCGTGCTGAAGGCGCCGAACGATTATGCCGCCGCCTGCTTCAAGCAGTACGGCCTGCCGACCGACGCGACCGGGCGCTATGCCGCGATGTACAAGCCGTTCCACCTGATCGGGCTGGAGCTGTCGATCTCGGTGCTGAACGCGGCGCTGCGGGGCGAGCCGACCGGGATGACGCGGGGCTGGCGGGGCGACGCCGTCGCCGTCGCCAAGCGCGCGCTCAAGGCCGGCGAGATGCTCGACGGGGAGGGCGGCTACACCGTCTATGGCCGGCTGATGCCGGCTGCGGCGAGCCAATCCTGCGGCGGCCTGCCGATCGGCCTCGCCCATGGCGTCAGGCTGACGCGCGACGTCGCGGCCGGGCAGCCGGTGACCGAGGCCAATGTGACGCTGGACGAAAGCCAGCCGATCGTTTCACTTCGTCGTGAGCTCGCCGCAACGGCTTGGTGATCGGCCGCGTTGCCTTCACTCTGCCCGGAGCGGCGATGGAGGCGGATACGATGCGGCGGCTCGGCATGGTTCTGGGACTGGGGGCGGGGCTGGCGCTGTTCGGCCTGGTCGCGCCCGCTCTCGCGCAGAAGCGCTTTCCCTCGAGCGCGGGCGCGCTTGCGGTCGAGACCGTGGCCGGCGGGCTCGAGCATCCCTGGGGCCTCGCCTTCCTGCCGGACGGGCGCATGCTGGTGACGGAGCGCCCCGGCCGCCTCAGGATCGTCGATGCGAAGGGTGCGCTGTCCCGGCCGATCGCCGGCGTGCCGAGCGTGATGGCGCGCGGCCAGGGCGGCCTGCTCGGCATCGCGCTCGACCCGGATTTCGCGCGGAACCGGCTGGTCTATCTCTCCTTCGCCGAGCCGCGCAGCGGCGGCAACGGCACCAGCGTCGCCCGCGGCAGGCTGAACGAGCAGGGCACCGCGCTGACGGAGGTGAAGGTGATCTTCCGGCAGATGCCGACGGTCGCTTCCAACCTGCATTTCGGCTCGCGGCTGGTCTTCGACCGGACGGGGGCGCTCTTCGTCACGGTCGGCGAGCGCTTCACGCAGCGCGACCAGGCGCAGAACCCGGCCAACGATCTCGGCAAGATCATCCGCATCCGCCCCGATGGCGGAATTCCGGCCGATAATCCGAAGAAGCCGGGCTGGGCGCCGGAGATCTGGTCGATCGGCCACCGCAACGTCCAGGGCGCGGCGCTGCATCCGCAGACCGGCCAGCTCTGGACGGCCGAGCACGGCGCGCGCGGCGGCGACGAGATCAACACGCCCAAGGCCGGGCTGAACTATGGCTGGCCGGTCATCACCTATGGCGTCGACTATTCCGGCGCCAAGATCGGCGAGGGCACGGCCAAGCCCGGCATGGAGCAGCCGCTGTTCTACTGGGATCCGTCGATCGCGCCTTCGGGGGCGGCCTTCTATACGGGGTCGGCCTGGCCGCAATGGAAGAACTCGCTCTTCGTCGGCGCGCTGGCCGGGAGCCTGCTGGCCCGGCTGTCGACCGAGGGCGAGAAGGTGACCGGCGAGGAGCGGCTTCTCACCGATATCGGCGCCCGCATCCGCGATGTCGTGCAGGGGCCGGACGGCTTGCTCTATCTCCTCACCGACGAGGAGGACGGCAAGCTGCTGCGGGTGCGTCCGGCGCAGTAACGCGGGTGCCTTACGGGCCGCAATCCCATTCGCTGTCGAGCGCGAAGACGTTGCGCGTCGCGAGCTTGCCATGGGTGTCGTAGAGGTCGCCGACATAATAGGTCATGCCGGCGTCGTCATGGTCCTCGCGCTTGACCTGCAGCGACCAGCCATAGCCGACCTTCCGGCCCTGCCAGGCCGGGTGGATGTCGTCGATCGTGGCGGAGCCGAGGACCCTTGCTTTCGAGTCGCTCGGGCTGCAGGTCGGGCCGGCCAGAGCGGGCAGGGCGCCGGCAACGAGGCAGGCGGCGATCAAGGGAAGCCTCACGGCGGGAATCCTTCGAATCGGAAGCGAGCGGGGCGAGCGATATCGACCGCGCCGCGCGGAAGGCCAAGCGCCGTCCGCGCGCAGCCGCATTGCGCTGCAACCGGAGGGCTTCAGCCCCTGGCGTGGAAGATGAAGAAGGCGCCGGCCGCGATCAGCGCGAAGCCGATGGCGTGGTTCCAGTTCAGCGATTCCTTGAGCCAGAACACCGAGAAGCCGGCGAAGACGGCGAGGGTGATGACCTCCTGCATCGTCTTGAGCTCGGCGGTCGAATAGACGGCGGAGCCGATGCGGTTGGCCGGCACGGCCAGCATGTATTCGAAGAGCGCGATCGACCAGCTCGCGGCGATGGCGAGCCAGATCGCGCTGCTCTTGTAGCTGAGATGGCCGTACCAGGCGAAGGTCATGAAGATGTTCGAGGCGAACAGCATCACGATCGGCAGGATGTGGGCGGCGGTGAGGGCTGGCATCGGGAGGCCTTCGGGCGAGGGCGAGCGGGATCGCAGTTCCACGGCCGGATCGCCAAATCAAGCAGGGTTAACCTCCGTTAACGCCCGCGCCGTAGTTTCGCGTCAATCCTGCGATTCGGTGGAGAGCATGCGCGCATATCGACTGGCCATTCCGCTGGCCCTGCCTTTCATCCTCATTGCCTCGGCGGCCTCGGCCCAGTCGGGCTTCCAGTCCTGCCTCGCCGGCCTGCGCTCCGCGGCGGCGGCCAAGGGCGTCTCGGGCGCGACCTTCGACCGCGCCATGGCCGGCGTCGAGCCGGACATGAAGATCATCGAGGCGATGAACAACCAGCCGGAGTTCAAGACGCCGATCTGGGACTATCTCGGCACGCTGGTCGATGACGAGAAGGTGGCGGAAGGGCGCAGCATGCTGCGCCAATACGCCTCCGTCTTCGCCGCCGCCGAGCAGCGCTTCGGCGTCGACCGCCACACCATCGCCGCCGTCTGGGGCGTCGAGAGCGATTTCGGCAAGGCGCGGGGCAAATGGCCGCTGGTGCAGTCGCTGGCGACCGGCGCCTGCCTGGCGCCGCGCCGCAACGCCTTCTTCAAGGGCGAGCTGATCGCGACGCTGCAGATCATCCAGCGCGGCGACGTCAGGCCCGAGCGGCTGTTCGGCTCCTGGGCCGGCGCCTTCGGCCACACCCAGTTCATCCCCTCGACCTATCTCAGGCTCGCCGTCGACGGCGACGGCGACGGCCGGCGCGACCTCGTCGATTCCATCCCCGACGCGCTGCATTCGACCGCGAACTTCATGCGCAAGGCCGGCTGGGTCACCGGCGCCACCTGGGGCTACGAGGTCAGGGTGCCGGAGGGCTATCGCGGCGCGACCGGCCGCAACCCCAAGCGCCCGCTGTCGCACTGGGCCGGGCAGGGCATCGTCAAATATGACGGCTCGCGGCTCGACGGCCATGGCAATGCCGGCCTGCTGATGCCGGCCGGCTGCACCGGCCCGGCCTTCCTCGTCTTCAAGAACTACGATGCCGCCTATAGCTACAACGGCGCCGATTCCTACGCCCTCGCCATCTCGCTGCTCTCCGACCGCCTGCGCGGCAAGCCCGGCGTGCGGGGGCAATGGCCGACCGACGATCTGCCGCTCTCGCGCGAGCAGCGCCGCGAATTGCAGCGCCTGCTGATCGCGCGCGGCTACAATGTCGGCGAGCCGGACGGCGCCGTCGGCTCGCTGACGCGGGCGGCGATCAAGGAGATCGAGGCCAGGCTCGGCATGCCGCAGACCGGCCGGCCGGGCGAGAAGGTGCTGCGCGCGCTGAAGGGCGGGCGGGTCTAGCAAATACTCTTCACAGAAAGCGGGTGGCACCGTTTTTTCGGTAGAGCGAAGAACCGGGTCATCCCGGGCGACCGAAGGGAGACCCGGGATCCATGCCTGAACCGTTCCGGCATGGATCCCGGATCGGCGCCGCTGGCGCGGCTTGTCCGGGATGACCAGTGTTTCATTCGGAGACTTCGCCATGCGCCGCCTGCTTTCCACCGGCTCGCCCTTCGAGCGCGATTTCGGCTATTCGCGCGCCGTGATCGACGGCGACCTCGTCTTCGTCTCCGGCACGACCGGCTACGACTACGCCAGCATGACCCTGCCCGACGATCCGGCCGAGCAGGCGCGCAACATCTTCCGCACGGTCGGCGCCGTGCTGGAGGAGGCGGGCTCCTCGCTCGCCCATGTCGTCAGGGCCCAGTATTTCGTCACCGACCGCAGCTATTGCGAGCCGGTGCTCAGGGTCTGCGGCGAGGTCTTCGGCGAGATCCGCCCGGCGGCCGGCATCTATGTCGTCGCCGGCCTGCTCAAGCCGGAGATGAAGCTCGAGATCGAGATCACGGCGCGGCTGCCGAAAGGATAGGGCCAGAGGCCTCCGTCGCGCCTGCCGTCTTCGAGCCGCCTCCGGGACCGGGCGGTACGCCCCGCACAAGGCAGAGCTGCGTCGCGGTGCTTGCGCCTGCGGCCGGTCGCCCGTAATCACCCCGCCAACGCAAACACGCGACAAGGCGAGGCGACGACCATGGCGACCCACAAGCTCCTGCTGCTCCCCGGCGACGGCATCGGCCCCGAGGTGATGGGCCAGGTCGAGCAGATCGTCGCTTGGTTCGGCAAACAGGGGCTCGCCTCCTTCGAGATCGAGAAGGGCCTCGTCGGCGGCGCGGCCTATGACGCGCACAAGCAGGCGATCTCCGAAGGCGACATGAAGCTCGCGCAAGAGGCCGATGCCGTGCTGTTCGGTGCGGTCGGCGGCCCGAAATGGGCGGACGTGCCCTATCAGCATCGTCCGGAAGCCGGGCTGCTGCGCCTGCGCAAGGATCTCGGCCTGTTCGCCAACCTGCGCCCCGCGATCTGCTATCCGGCGCTGGCCTCGGCCTCCTCGCTGAAGCCGGAGGTCGTCGAGGGCCTCGACATCCTGATCGTGCGCGAGCTCACCGGCGGCGTCTATTTCGGCGAGCCGAAGGAGATCGTCACGCTGGAGGACGGCTCCAAGCGCGGCGTCGACACGCAGCTCTACACCACGCCCGAGATCGAGCGGATCGCCCAGGTCGCCTTCGAGCTGGCGCGCACCCGCCGCAACAAGGTCTCCTCGGCCGAGAAGCACAACGTCATGAAGACCGGCGTGCTCTGGAAGCAGACGGTCACCGCGCTGCACGCCAAGGACTATGCCAATGTCGAGCTCGAGCATGTGCTGGCCGACAACTGCGCCATGCAGCTCGTGCGCTGGCCGAAGCAATACGACGTCATCGTCTGCGACAACCTGTTCGGCGACATCCTCTCCAACGTCGCGGCGATGCTGACGGGCTCGCTCGGCATGCTGCCCTCGGCCTCGCTCGGCGCCGAGGACCCCGCCACCGGCAAGCGCAAGGCGCTCTACGAGCCGGTCCACGGCTCGGCGCCCGACATCGCCGGCAAGGGCCTCGCCAACCCGATCGCGATGATCGGCTCCTTCGCCATGGCGCTGCGCTACTCGTTCGGCGCGGGCGAGGCGGCCGACCGGCTCGAAGGCGCCATCGCCAACGTGCTCGGCTCCGGCACCCGCACCAAGGACATCGCCGCGCCCGGCGCCAACGCCGTCTCGACCGGCGAGATGGGCCAGGCGATCATCAAGGCGCTCGAAGCGCGGGGGTGACGTTTGCGGCAGCAGGCGGTCGGCGATCGGCAGTCGAAGACAGCCCGACTGCCTACTGCCGATTGCCTATTGCCCTTCCCCTCTCCGCCTCGTGAATTGCCGTGATTCCGCTTTCGTGGCCTAACAACGCATCGAAAGCGGAGTATGTCCGTCATGCTGATCAAGCGCCGCGCCGGCTGGGAAATGCCGGAGAGCGAAGCCACGCCCGAGCGGGCCTTTCTCGACCGCCGCCAATTGCTGGCGACGGGAGCGGGCCTGATCGCAGGGGCGGCGCTGCCGCGGAGCGCGGCGGCCGGGACGCCCGACCCGACGCTCGATCTCTATCCGGCGAGGCGCAATGAGCGCTACGCGCTCGACGTGCCGCTGACCAAGGCCGAGGACGCGGCGAACTACAATAATTTCTACGAATTCGGCATGTCGAAGGACATCGTCGACGCCTCGCAGCGGCTCGCCACGCGGCCCTGGTCGATCCAGGTCGAGGGCCTAGTCGAAAAACCCTTCGAGATCGGCTTCGACGATCTGGTGCGCAGGCTGCCGCTGGAGGAGCGGCTCTATCGCTTCCGCTGCGTCGAGGCCTGGGCGATGGCGGTGCCCTGGACCGGCATCCCGCTCAAATCCTTCGTGGCGCTGGCCAAGCCTCTCTCCGGCGCGAAATACATCCGCTTCGAGACCTTCCTGAACCCGCGCGTCGCGCCGGGGCAGAACCAGCGCTGGTATCCCTGGCCCTATGTCGAGGGGCTGACGATCGCGGAAGCCACGAACGAGCTGCCGCTGCTCGTCACCGGCATCTACGGCAAGCCGCTACCGACGCAGCACGGCGCGCCGATCCGATTGATCACACCGTGGAAATACGGCTTCAAATCGGTGAAGTCGATCCGCAGGATCAGCTTCGTCGCCGAGCGGCCCAAGACCTTCTGGCAGGCGCTGCAGGCCAGCGAATACGGCTTCTGGGCCAATGTGAACCCGGCCGTGCCGCATCCGCGCTGGAGCCAGGCGAGCGAGCAGGTGCTGGGCTCGCGCGAGCGCCGGCCGACGCTGATCTACAACGGCTATGGCGATCAGGTCGCCGGGCTCTACAAGGGGCTGGAGGGCGAGGCGCTGTTCATGTGAGCGGGCGGCCCTGCTGCCAGCTTTCGGGTGCCCAGGGCGTCAGCCTGATGCTAAACCGGTCAGGTCCCCACCATGGCGCCGGGAGAGCGAGGATGGCCACCCAGCATTTCCATCTCTTCGAGACGGCGATCGGCGTCTGCGCGCTGGCCTGGGAGGGCGAGCGCTTCATCGGCGCCCAGCTTCCCGAGGGCGACGAGGCCGGCGCGCGCCGGCGGCTGGCGCGGCGCTTCCCCGCGGCCGCGGAGGCCGGGGCGCAGGGCTTCGTCGCCGAGGCCGTCGCCGGCATCCGGGCCCTGTTCACCGGCGAGGCGATCGACCTGTCGCATCTGCCGCTGGCGATCGAGACCGTGCCGGCCTTCAACCGCCGGGTCTACGAGGTCGCGCTTTCCATTCCGCCGGGCGAGACGCTGACCTATGGCGCGGTGGCGCAGCGCATCGGCGAGCCGGGCGCGGCGCGGGCGGTCGGCGTCGCCCTCGGGCAGAACCCCTGGCCGATCATCGTGCCCTGCCACCGCGTGCTGGCGGCCGGCGGCGGAACCGGCGGCTTCTCGGCCGATGGCGGCATCGAGACGAAGCTCAGGATCCTGACCATCGAGAAGGCACGCACCAGCGCCGAGCCGAGCCTGTTCGGAGCGCTGCCGCTGGCGGCCCGGCCGGCGCGGGGCTGACCCGGCCGCCTGAGCCGGGGAGGGGGCGTTCCGGGACCTTGATGCGCTGCAATCCGTTGCTTGCAGCGCGGCGCCTTGCGCCGGGTTCTCCGCGCCTTCTACTGTCGCGCCACACGCACCCAGCAACGAGGGACCGTCATGGCCAAACTGAAGCTCGCCATCGTCGTCGGCAGCAACCGCCGCGAATCGATCAACCGCAAGCTGGCGCAGGCGCTGGCGAAGCTCGCGAGTGACTCCTTCGAACCCTCCTTCGTGCAGATCGACGACCTGCCGCTGTTCAACCAGGATCTCGAGCCGAACCGGCCGGAGCCGACCCTGCGGCTGAAGCGCGAGATCGAGGCGGCCGACGCCATCCTGATCGTCACGCCCGAGCACAACCGCTCGATCCCGGCCGTGCTCAAGAACGCGATCGACTGGGCCTCGCGCCCCTATGGCCGGAACTCCTGGGCCGGCAAGCCGGTCGCGGTGACCGGCACCAGCGGCGGCGGTGTCGGCACGGCGGTGGCGCAGAACGAACTGCGCATGATCATGACCAATCTCGCCGGCGTCGTGGTCGGCAGCCAGGTGTTCATCACCTTCAAGGAAGGCCTGATCGACGCCGGGCACAATGTGACGGATGAGGGAACCCGCAGCTTCCTCAAGGGCTTCGTCGACGGCTTCGCGAAGACCGCCGGCAAGCTCGCGGCCTGAGCGGGCAGTTCGCTAACAGGAAAGGCACGGCTTCCGGGCGGTGCCTTTTTTCTCGGCTCCGGCGCGACGCGGCCCGGCCAAAAAAAGAGCCGGCATCCCCGAGGGGAGCCGGCTTTGTAAGTTTGAAACATTTGGCGAGACGCCAAACATCTCAGAGGGGAACGGCTGAAACGAACTCAACGCCGGGAGGAGATTGCGGAGCCCGTTCCGAACAACCGTGAGTTCAATATCGTCCAGGACCTGCCATTTTGCAATGCAGCATATCTTGGAGCCGCCATGCGCGAACTGCATATCTCATTCTCATATGCGACCAATTTAAGCCTAAATGACTGAGAAATATGCATTGAGCGCAAGTTGGAATCCGCGCCCGAACCCGCTTGAGGCGCATATTGGCCGGCGTTGCGCGCGTGGCGTGCGCGCTGGCGCCGCGGACGTCATGCTTTTGCAGGATTTCTCCGCAGGCGAGGGCGGAATATGCCTTCGAATCGCTCAGCGGGGCGGGGAATAGCGGATGCCGCTTCCTCGGCGGGGGACGAACACGCCGATTTCAGGCTGAACCACAGGGGCATCCCGGGCTTGACCCGGCATCCATGCCGGAACCTCTCCGGCAAAGGCTCAGGCATGGATGCCGGATTTCCGCCCTTGAGCCGGGCGAGGGCCGGAATCGAGGGCTCTGTCGAAGGCGCTCCGCGCTTCCATGAAAACGCTGCGGAGGCGCGGCGATGCGGTCCGGCGGCGCCGGCGGTCCGCCGCAACTCTCGCGGCAGCCCCGCCCGCCGCGCCGTCAATAGGTCCAGCGCTGGGCCTTCTGGATGAGGAAGTCCCGGAAGACCTGGACGCGCGCGACCGACTTCATCTCTTCCGGATAGACCAGATAGCTCTCGAGCTGCGGCATCTCGGTCTCGCGCATGAGCTGCACGAGCGGCGAGCCAGTTTCGATCAGATAGTCCGGCAGCACGGCGATGCCGGCGCCGGAATCGACCGCGCGCTTCATCGCCGTGATGTTGTTGACGACGAGGTGGATCGGGCGCGGATTGCGCTGGTCGCGGCCGATCGTGCCGAGCCAGTGCACCGCCGTCAGATAGGAGGGCGAGGTGCCGCCGAAGGAGACGATCCGGTGGTTGTCGAGATCCTCGTAGCTCTTCGGCTCGCCGAAGCGCTTCACATAGGCCGGCGAGGCGTAGACGTGATAGTGCACGGTGAAGAGCTTGCGCTGGATCAGGTCCGGCTGCTGCGGCTGGCGCAGGCGGATGGCGATGTCGGCCTCGCGCATCGACAGGTCGAGCTCCTCGTCGGTGAGGATGAGGTCGACCTTGATGTCGGGATAGAGATCCAGGAACTCGGCGAGGCGCGGCGTCAGCCAGTGGCCGCCCAGCCCGCGCGTCGCGGTGACCTTGAGCTCGCCCGAGGGATGCTCGCGGGTTTCGGAGAGCTGCGAGCGGGTGCGCTCCAGCCGCTGCGTCATCTCGCGCGCGGCGCGCCAGAGCAATTCGCCCTGCTCGGTGAGGATGAGCCCGCGCGTATGACGGTGGAACAGCGGAGCCCGCAGCTCACGCTCGAGCGCCCCGATCTGCCGACTTACGGCCGATTGACTCAGCCCCAGAACATCGCCAGCTTTTGTGAAACTGCCTGACTCTGCGACGGTATAAAAAATACGAATGCGGTCCCAATCCACCGCGCTTCCCCCGCTATGCGTTTTGCGCATGTTGGAGGATAAAGTCCTTGTGCGTCAATGCCTGGACAGCAGAGATTGTCCTTTTTGGTACTGAATCTGGTGAGGGGATTCATCAAACTCAGTGATGAATCGCCAAAAAGGCCCTATTCGGCCGCTTCTCGCTGGTCGAGCGTGCTGGCGAGCAGCCAGCGCTCGGCGTCGAGAGCGGCCATGCAGCCCATGCCGGCGGCGGTGACGGCCTGGCGATAGTGCTCGTCGGTGACGTCGCCGGCGGCGAAGACGCCGGGGACGTTGGTCTGAGTCGTGCCGGGCTCGACCTCGAGATAGCCGCTCTCGCGCATGGCGAGCTGGCCGGCGAAGAGCTCGGTCGCCGGCTTGTGGCCGATGGCGATGAAGACGCCGTCGATCTTCAATTCGCTTTCCGCTCCGGTCTTCACGTTCTTCAGGCGCAGATGCGTGACGCTGGGCGGGGTGGTGCCGCCGCAGATCTCGGCGATCTCGCTGTCCCAGATGACCTCGATCTTGGGATGCTTGAACAGCCGCTCCTGCATCACGCGCTCGGCGCGCAGCGAATCGCGACGATGGATCAGCGTCACCTTGCTGGCGAGGTTGGCGAGGTAGAGCGCCTCCTCGACGGCGGTGTTGCCGCCGCCGACGACCGCGACCTCCTTGTTGCGGAAGAAGAAGCCGTCGCAGGTGGCGCAGGCCGAGACGCCGAAGCCCTGGAAGCTCTGCTCGGAGGGCAGGCCGAGCCATTTCGCCTGGGCGCCGGTGGCAATGATCAGCGCGTCGCAGGAATAGGTTTCGCCGCCATCGCCCCAGAGCCGGAAGGGGCGCTGCGAGAGATCGACGCGGGCGATGTGGTCGGAGACCATCCTCGTGCCCATATGCTCGGCCTGGGCCCGCATCTGCTCCATCAGCCAGGGGCCCTGGATGACGTCGGCGAAGCCGGGATAGTTCTCGACATCGGTGGTGATCATGAGCTGGCCGCCGGCCTGCATGCCGGAGATCAGCACCGGCTCCAGCATGGCGCGGGCGGCGTAGATCGCGGCGGTGTAGCCGGCCGGGCCGGAGCCGATGATCATGACGCGGGCATGGGTGTGGGCCATCGTCTCGCTTCCTTCTCCGCGGCGCGCCGCGCTCGAACCGTCAGATACGGCGCCGGCGCGCCGAAACAAGAGCCGAGGCCCCGTCAGGGACCCGCGAGGCCGAGCGCCGCCCGGCGGCGCAGCCAGCCTTCGCGTATCGCATCGGCTATGATCGGGGTGGAGTCTATCGGCTGGTAGCGCTCGCCATCAAGCTGTCCACGGAAAGGATGCACAGCCCCCTGCCGCGCCAGCGAGGCGAGCAGGGCCGCGATCTTGGGATGGCCGCCCTGCGGCTCGAAGACCAGGATCGGCACGCCGGTCGCCGCCGCCTCGCCGACCATGTTGGTGGAATCCGCCGTGACGACGACGGCGTCGGCATTGGCGAGCAGGGCGAGATAGGGATTGTCGCCGCGGCCGTCCCACCACCAGCCGCCATGGCGGGCAACGACCGCCGCGACCGCCGCCGACAGCGCCGGCGCGGTGCGGCGCGAGGGCGAGCCCATCAGCCGGGCGCCGGAGGCGGCCAGGGCGTCGAGCTGCCGCACCAGGCGCTCATTGTCGGCGGCGGTGAAGCGGTGGTGCCGGCTGTCGCCGCCGACCAGCACTGCGACGCGCGGCGCCTGCAGCGCGGCGATCGGGGCGGGCGGCGCGGCACGGGCGGCGGCGAGTTTCTCCGGCGTCAGCCGGTGCGGCGAGGTCGTGGTGACGAGGACGTTGTCGCCGCGCAGCCGGTCGTGCTCCGCCACCCAGATCAGGTCGGCCGTGCCGGGGCCGGTGCGCGGATCCTTGAGGAAGACGGTGAAGGTTCGGCCGTTCGAGGCCTTCTTCACCGCCCTGAGATAGGCGACGGCACGGCGGCCCGAGGCGATGGCGATGTCGGGGAAGGGCGGGCGGATCGGGCTACCCGGCCGGTCGGGCGCCTCGCGCGGGTCGATCGGGCCGCGCGGCATCAGCCAGGCGAAGGGTTTTCGCGGGGCGACGCGGCGGATCTCCGGCTCCACGCCCAGCCGCTCGGCCACGCCGAGGCACTGCGATTCGTCGCCGGCCTTGCCGTCGGTCAGGACCCAGATCGTCGGGGCGGTTTTCGGGGCCGGGCTGGTCGGTGCGCGTGGCATGCGCCTTGTATCGCCTGCCGCCGCCGTCTACACCAGCGCCACCTGCCTCAGAGGACGTTCATTGCCGCCGAAACTCGACGATATCGACCTGCGCATCCTGCGCGAGCTCCAGGCCGATGGTCGCATGACCAATGTCGAGCTGGCGAGCCGCGTCGGCATCTCGCCGCCGCCCTGCCTCAGGCGCGTCAGGGCGTTGGAGGAGGCCGGGCTGATCCGCGGCTACCATGCCGATCTCGACGAGCGGAAGCTGGGCTACGAGGTGGTCTGCTTCGCCTTCGTGCATCTGGCGAGCCAGGCTGAGGCCGATCTGGCCGCCTTCCAGAAGCGGATCCGCGACTGGGCGACGGTGCGCGAATGCTGGACGCTCTCCGGCGACATCGACTTCGCGCTGAAATGCGTCGCGCCCGATCTCAAGGCGTTCCAGGATTTCGTCGCCGACCTCACCGCCATGCCGAACGTCCGCAATGTCCGCACGGCGCTGACGCTCGACCGCGTCAAGGACGAGCCGATCGTCCCCTTCGGCTGACGCCGCTCCAGCCCGCTCGCGGCCGGCGAGGCCCGGCGCGGGCCTCAGCCCGCGAGGTAGCGCCTGATCCACCAGGCGTTGTTGCGCGCCAGCGCCTTCAGCCGGCGCTGGTCGACATCGGGTAGGTACCAGGCGCCGGCGCCGCCGGAGAGCTCGGTCGACATGATCGGCCAGCTCGCGATCTGCCGGCCGGCGCGGTCGTAGACCGTCGCGGTGCTTTCGAGATAGTCGTTGGAGGCGCCGCCGTCGGACGGCTTGCCGCCGCCACCGCCGCCGGCATAGCTCGCCAGCCAGAGGCTGCGGACCGTGACGACCAGGCGGTTGCCGGCGCCGCGCTGGAAGCCCGGGCCGAGGATCTCGGCGAGGGTCTTTTCCATCTCGGCGCGGACCAGCCCGACATTGTCGCCCCAGGCCTCGGCGACCGTGCGGGTGAATTCGACGCGGATCGAGCCGATCGGCGCGGCCTGGGCATAGGCCCGGGTCAATCCGGCCGGCAGCAGGGCGAGCGCTGCTCCGGCCAGGGTGGATGCGAGAAACTGGCGGCGTGTGGTCATGGCGGCGTCTCCGAAGGCCTTCGGCGACAATGTAGGGGGTTCGGCGCCGGTTTTCACCGGCGCCGCGCTGCCGTGGTTAGCGAAAATCGACGCCGACGATCTCGTAGGACTTGCCGCCGCCGGGCGTGTTGACCTGCACCGAATCGCCGACCTTCTTGCCGATCAGGGCGCGCGCGATCGGCGAGCCGATCGAGACCTTGCCCGACTTCACGTCGGATTCCGGCTCGCCGACGATCTGGTAGCTCTTCTCTTCCTCGGTGTCGTCGTCGATCAGCTTGACGGTCGCGCCGAACTTCACCGTGTCGCCGCCGAGCTTGGAGACGTCGATGATGTCGGCCCGGCCGATCAGCGACTCCAGCTCCATGATGCGGCCTTCGTTCAACGACTGGGCCTCCTTCGCCGCATGGTACTCGGCGTTCTCGGAGAGGTCGCCCAGCGCGCGGGCCTCGGAGATCGCCGTGATGATGCGCTGGCGCTCGACCTGCTGGCGGTGCTTGAGCTCCGCCTCCAGAGCGGCGAAGCCGCCCGCAGTCATTGGAACCTTTTCCATTCTTTCCGTCCCATAAAGCTTAGAAAGCGCGGGTGCCGTCGGCCTCCTGGCCGCCGGCATTGCCGCGCTTTCGCTCAATATCTGAACCCGGAGCGGTGAGCTCCGTCAAGCCGCCTGCTCGAAATAGGATTGCAGCGACCGGACTTCGAGATCGCCGCTGCAATAGGCCTTGATTCCCTCGGCAGCGGCGATCGCGCCCGCGAGGGTGGTATAATAAGGCACCTTGTGCAAGAGGGCCGAGCGCCGCAGCGAGCGCGAGTCCGCCAGCGCCTGCGGGCCTTCGGTGGTGTTGAAGATCAACTGGATCTCGCCGTTCTTGATCGCGTCGACGACATGCGGGCGGCCTTCCAGCACCTTGTTGATCCGGGCGGCGTCGATGCCCTCGTCCTGGAGCAGCCTGAGTGTGCCGCCGGTGGCGAGGATGCGGAAGCCGAGATCGGCGAGGATGCGCACGGCCGGCACGATGCGCGGCTTGTCGTCGTCGCGCACCGAGACGAAGACCGTGCCCTTGACCGGCACCTTGGAACCGGCGCCGAGCTGGCTCTTGGCGAAGGCGACGTCGAAGGAGCGGTCGAGGCCGATGACCTCGCCGGTCGAGCGCATCTCGGGCCCGAGCAGCACGTCGACGCCCGGGAAGCGCGCGAAGGGGAAGACCGCCTCCTTGACGCCGACATGGCCGAGGGCTGCGGGCTTCAGGCCGAAGCTGCCGAGCGCCTCGCCGGCCATGATGCGCGCCGCGAGCTTGGCGATGGGCTGGCCGATGACCTTGGCCACGAAGGGCACCGTACGCGAGGCGCGCGGATTGACCTCGAGCACATAGATCACGCCGTCCTTGATGGCGTATTGCACGTTCATCAGCCCGCCGACATCGAGCGCCAGCGCCATGGCGCGGGTCTGGCGCTCCAGCTCGGCGACGATGGCGGGCGAGAGCGAGCGCGGCGGCAGCGAGCAGGCCGAATCGCCGGAATGGATGCCGGCCTCCTCGATATGCTCCATGATGCCGGCGATGAAGACGTCGCGGCCGTCGCTGAGGCAGTCGACATCGACCTCGATGGCGTCCGACAGATAGCGGTCGAACAGCAGCGGGTTCTTGCCGAGCACCGTGTTGATCTGGCCGGTCTTGTCGTTCGGGTACTTGGCCTTGACCTCGGAGGGGATCAGCGAGGGCAGGGTGCCGAGCAGGTAGTCCTCGAACATCGGCTCGTCGCGAATGATCGCCATGGCGCGCCCGCCCAGCACATAGGAAGGCCGCACGACGAAGGGCAGGCCGAGCTCGCCGGCGATGATGCGGGCCTGCTCGACCGAATAGGCGATGCCGTTCTTCGGCTGCTTCAGGCCGAGCTTGTCGAGCAGGCGCTTGAAGCGGTCGCGGTCCTCGGCGAGGTCGATCATGTCGGGCGAGGTGCCGAGGATCGGGATGCCGGCCTCCTCCAGCGCGTTCGCCAGCTTCAGCGGGGTCTGGCCGCCGAACTGGACGATGACGCCGTGCAGCGTGCCGTTCTGCTTCTCGGTCTCCAGGATCTCCAGCACGTCCTCGACCGTCAGCGGCTCGAAATAGAGCCGGTCGGAGGTGTCGTAGTCGGTCGAGACCGTCTCCGGGTTGCAGTTGACCATGATGGTCTCGTAGCCGACCTCGCCCAGCGCGTAGCAGGCGTGGCAGCAGCAATAGTCGAACTCGATGCCCTGGCCGATGCGGTTCGGGCCGCCGCCGAGGATGACGACCTTGCGTCGGTCCGTGGGGTTGGCCTCGTCGGCGGCCTCGCCGCCGAAGGGCATGGCGTAGGTCGAGTACATATAGGCCGTGGGCGAGGCGAACTCGGCGGCGCAGGTGTCGATGCGCTTGTAGACCGGGCGCACCTCCAGAGACTTGCGCAGCGCGCGGACCTCGGCCTCGCTCCGGCCGGAGACGGCGGCGAGGCGCTTGTCGGAGAAGCCCATCGCCTTGATCCGGCGGAAGGCGCCGGGCGTCTGCGGCAGGCCGAACCGGCGGATCTTCTCCTCGGTCTCGACCAGCTCGCGCATCTGGGCGAGGAACCAGGGGTCGATCTTGCAGCTCTCGTGGATCTGCTCGTCGCTGAAGCCGAGCCGCATCGCCTGCGCGACATGCAGGATGCGGTCGGGCGTCGGCGTCGAGATCGCGGCCTTGATGGCGTTGCGGTCGTCGCCGAGGCCCAGCCCCTCGACCTCGATCTCGTCGAGCCCGTCGAGCCCGGTCTCCAGCGAGCGCAGCGCCTTCTGCAGCGATTCCTGGAAGGTGCGGCCGATCGCCATCGCCTCGCCGACCGACTTCATCGCGGTGGTCAGCGTCGGTTCCGAGCCGGGGAACTTCTCGAAGGCGAAGCGCGGGATCTTGGTGACGACGTAGTCGATCGTCGGCTCGAAGGAGGCAGGCGTGGCGCCGCCGGTGATGTCGTTCTCGATCTCGTCGAGCGTATAGCCGACGGCGAGGCGCGCCGCGACCTTGGCGATCGGGAAGCCGGTGGCTTTGGACGCCAGGGCAGAAGACCTCGACACACGCGGGTTCATCTCGATGACGATCATCCGCCCCGTGGCCGGGTCGATCGCGAACTGGACGTTGCTGCCGCCGGTCTCGACGCCGATCTCGCGCAGCACCGCCAGCGAGGCGTCGCGCATGATCTGGTATTCCTTGTCGGTCAGCGTCAGCGCCGGCGCGACCGTGATCGAATCGCCGGTATGGACGCCCATCGGATCGAAGTTCTCGATCGAGCAGACGATGATGCAGTTGTCCGCCTTGTCGCGGACGACTTCCATCTCGTACTCCTTCCAGCCGAGCACGCTCTCCTCGATCAGGACCTCGCTGGTCGGGGAGGCGTCGATGCCGCGCTCGACGATGTCGATGAACTCGCCCTTGTTGTAGGCGATGCCGCCGCCCGTGCCGCCCATGGTGAAGGAGGGGCGGATGATCGCCGGCAGGCCGATATCCTCGAGCGCGTCGAGCGCCTGGCCGAGCGTCTTGATGTGATGCGAGCGCGGGGTCGAGAGGCCGATCCTGGTCATCGCCTCGCGGAAGCGCTCGCGGTCCTCGGCCTTGTCGATGGCGTCGGCGGTGGCGCCGATCATCTCGACGTCGAACTTCTCCAGCACACCCATCTTCTTGAGCGAAAGCGCGCAGTTCAGCGCGGTCTGGCCGCCCATCGTCGGCAGCAGCGCGAAGCCGCCGTCGAGAACATGGCGCTCCTTCTCGATGATCTTGGCGACGATCTCGGGCGTGATCGGCTCGACATAGGTCGCATCGGCCAGCTCCGGATCGGTCATGATCGTCGCCGGGTTCGAGTTGACCAGGATGATGCGGTAGCCCTCGGCCTTCAGCGTCTTGCAGGCCTGGGTGCCGGAATAGTCGAACTCGCAGGCCTGTCCGATGATGATGGGGCCCGCGCCGATGATCAGGATGGACTTGATGTCTGTGCGCTTGGGCATGGTCTCGACCGGTCTTGGGCAGGCGCGCGCAAGGCCGGTCCGATCAGGCGAGCGGGGCCGAGGCGAGCGTCTGAATGAATGCTAGGCGCTCGCTATAGACGGGCAAGGCGGCGGAAGGAAGCTAAAAGCGCGCCCGCCCGGCCTCAACGCACAGGGCGCGGCGGCGGCAGCACCAGATCGACCTCCAGCGGGCGCCGCGGGCGCTGCCTGCGCCGCATGGCGAGGACGAGCAGGGCGAGCGCCGCGACCTCGCAGGCCGCGCCGACGAAACCGAGCGGCCAGGTGCCGGCCCTGAGCATCACCTGCTGGCCCAATGCCGCGCCGGCGGCGATGCCGAAATAGAGCGCCGAGGCGTTGAGCGAGAGCGCGATGACCGCCGCATCCGGCGCCATCGCCGCCAGCCGCGACATCTGAGCGGGATTGCCCGCCCAGCCCGCCCCGCTCCAGGCCATGACGACGAGCGGCAGCAGATAGACCGCTGCCGCGGGGGGCAGCGCCACGGCGATCAGCGACGCCGCGAGGAGCGTGCCGGCCAGCAGCGCCAGCGCCACCGAAAGCGAGCGTTCGGGGCCGAAGCGGTCGCTCGCCACGCCGCCGAACTGGTTGCCCAGCGCCGCGCCGATGCCCGAGAGCACGAGCGTCGCGGCCAGCCAGGGGCCGGCGATGCCGGCATGGCGGGTCAGGAAGGGAGCGATATAGGTGTAGAGGACGAAGACGCCGGTCATCCAGAGCATGGTGGTGCCGAGCGCCAGCAGCACGTCGCCGCGGCCGGCGACCCGCAAGCGCTCGCGCAGCGTGTTGGTGCCGCGCGGCAGGCCGCCGGGCAGCTTGGCGAGGAGGCCCGCCAGCGACAGCGCGCTCAAGCCGGAGACGATCAGGAAGGCGAGGTGCCAGCCGCCGAGGCCGACCATGGCGGTGCCGATCGGGATGCCGAGAATCAGCGAGACGGTCATGCCGCCGGTGACGAATGCGAGGGCGCGGCCGCGCCGCTCGGGCGGCGAGATCGCGACCGCGACGGCGTTGGCGGCGGGCATGAACACGCCGGCGGCCAGCGCCATGACGATTCGCGCCAGCACGACGAGGGTGAAGTCCGTGGCGAGGGCGGCGCCGAGATTGGCGAGGCCGAACACCGCGATCGCGCCGATCAGGACGCGCTTGCGGTCGGCGTCGCCGAGCACGGCCGACAGGATCGGCGAGCCGATCGCATAGGCCAGCGCGAAGATCGAGACGAGCAGGCCGGCGGCGTCGATCGAGACGCCGAGGCCGGTGGCGAGATGGGGCAGGATGCCGGTGACGATCAGGCTGCCCGTGCCGATGGCGAAGGCGCCGCCGGCGAGCGAGAGGAGGCGGATATCCATGAGGTCGATCCCTGCGTTGGAAGGAGATCTTCAAAATTTCAACGATTGTTGAATTTTAAAATCGCCGCATGGGGGCCGCAAGCATAATTTCAACGATCGTTGAAACTTGTCAGGCGCGACGGTTTCGCCTATCCCGGCAGGGATGAAACCGGTCTTCCACCCCGATATCGAGGATGTCGCGCCGGCCAACGTCTTCGCGGCGCTGGCCGATCCGATTCGGCTCGGCATCCTCGTGGCGCTGGCCGAGATCGCCGAGGGCGACAAGGCGCGCTGCAGCCATTTCACCGAGTTCGCCTCGCCTTCGCTCCTGTCCTATCATCTCGCCAAGCTGCGCGAGGCCGGCATCACCCGCATGCGGGTGGAAGGCACCTCGCGCTATCTCAGCCTCCGCCGCGACGAGATGAACCAGCGCTTTCCGGGGCTGCTCGACAGCGTGATCGACACCGCCCGGCGGGACCCGAACCTGCCGCGGCTGAGCCGCGCCCTCTCCGAGATGGTCGACGCCTGAAGCTGGCGCCGGACGCCTCCGCGGCGCCGTGCGGAGGCGGGTTGAGTTCTCGCGGTCTGGATGTAATGTTATATTGTTGCAATCATCTCGCGGGACCGCTTCATGCCTTCTTCCCTCCGCCGCGCCGGTTTCGGCGTCCTCGCCTGCTTCCTCGCCTCGGCCGCCGCCGCGCATGATCACGCGCCGCTGCGCGGCCGGCTGGTCTTCGCCGATCACGAGAAGCCGGTGGTCCGCATCCTCGATCTCGACAGCGGGGAGGTGACGCACAGCTTCGACGTGCCGAAGGCCAATCCGGGCTTCGCGGGAGTGGCTGGCGGGCGCTATGTCGTGGTCAAGACCGGCGACGAGGCGGGCACGCTGCGCATCCTCGATACGGGGCTGATCGCCGAATCGCATGGCGACCATGTCGATCTCGACAAGGCGACGCCGAAGCTCCTCGATTTCGCGACCCGGGGCGACCGGCCGGCCCATGTCATCTCGGGCCAGGGGCAGCTTGCGCTGTTCTATGACGGCCTGCGCCCCTGGGAGGGCAAGAGCGAGCCCAAGGCGGTGCTGATCGCGATCGACAGCCTCGCCAGGGACAAGCCGGACGTGACGGTCTGGCCGAGCCCGGCGCCGCAGCACGGCATCGCCGTGCCGCTCGGCGGGCGGCAATGGCTGATGTCGGTGCCCAACCCGGCCTATGCCAGGGGCGACGACCGCAGCGCCTCGCCGCGTCCGAACGGCTTCGAGATCCTGGAGCAGCGCGGCGGCCCGCAGAAGGCGGCCGGCTGGAAGCAGGTCGCCCGCCTCGACGATCCGGCGCGGGCCGACGCCTCCTGCAAGCTCTATCACGGCTATGCGCCGGCGCGCGGCGGGCGCCATATCCTCGGCTGCGCCGAGGGCGAGGATGGCGGGCTGTTCGTGCTCTCGCGGGCGGGCAAGGGCGTCGCGGTCGGCTGGAGCGCGCGCAAGCTGGCCTATCCCGACGAGCGCCGCGTGAGCGCGCTCAAGTCGCGCGAAGGCGGGCGCCATCTCGTCGGCAATTACGGGCTGAAGGCGCCCTATGACGCGCTGCTGCGGATCGATCCCGAGGCCAGGGCGCTGACGGCCGCCGACATCCTGCCGGTGCCTGGCGGGCAGGCCGTCTGCCAGTTCGAGCTCAACGGCAATGCCAGCCGGCTCGCCAATCTGACGCCGGACGGCAAGCTCAGGATCTACGAGGTGGCGCCGGCCTGGAAGGAGCTCGCCGCCTTCGACGCGGTCGCGCCCTTCGACTGCGCCTATGGCGCGAAGACCCCGACGCCCGGCCTCGCCGTCCTCGGGAGCAGCGCCTTCGTCAGCGACCCGACGAACGGCCGCATCCGCGAATACCATCTCGACACGCTGAAGCAGGGCCTCGACATGCCGGTCGGCGGCATGCCGGCCAATCTGGCCGCAAGCGACGCCGGCTGACGAGGCGCTGCGGGCGGCGCGGCTTTCGCCGCCCGTCCGGGCGGGCGCGTCTTCCCCGACGCCCCCGCGCATCGTCCAGCTCCTTGATTCTGCATCGGCTTTTCCCGAAAACCGCGTTCCACTTTTCGGTCCGATGCTCTGGATCATCGCGCGTCCTTTCGGACGCGGTAACGATGATCTATCTTATTGTTAGTGCATCGGATTTTTCCGAAAAGTGGATTCCACTTTTCGGTCCGATGCTCTAGGAAGCGCGGATGCCGCTGCGCCGCTATCCGCGTCAATTCCGCCAGCTCGTGAGCTATGCCTTCGCGGGAGGGCTCACGGCGCTGGCGCATTACGGCCTGCTGATCGGGCTGGTCGAAGGGGGCAAGCTCGACCCCGTGCCGGCGACGCTCGCCGGCTTCGTGGTCGGGGCGCTGGTCTCCTACGGACTCAACCGCCGGATGACCTTCGATGCGACGCGCAGCCATGCCCAGGCGGGCTGGCGCTTCGCGCTGATCGCGGCCGGCGGCTTCGTGCTCACCGGCCTGCTGATGCATCTGTTCGTCGGCCGGCTCGGGCTGCCCTATCTGCCGATGCAGCTCGTCACCACCGGGGTCGTGATGGTGTTCTCCTTCCTCGGCCACAAATTCTTCAGCTTCGCCGACCGCGCCGCCTGACGGCGTTCCGCCAGGCGGCGCCGGGCTCACGGCTGCGGCGCGACGGTGAGGGTGAGCTGGCGCCGGCCGACGCGGCCCTCCTTGTCGGCGGCCTCGATCTCGAGGACATGCTCGCCCGTCGGCACGATCACGGACGGGGCGTCGATCCCGGCCGGGGTGATGTAGGGCTTGATCCGCTCGGTGATGTCGACCGGCGGCTGGCTGCGGTAGAAAACCCGCACCGTCGCGGGGTCGACCGGCACGCCATTGCTCGCCATGAAGCGCACGGACAGGCGGAACGGCTTGCCGTCGACCCCCTTGCCGGGCGTGGGCAGGGTGTCGATGGCGGGGCCGCGGGTCAGGTTGCGGGTGCTCGCGGTCTGGATCGCGCCGGAGGGCAGCCCGGCCTCCTCGCGGGTGATGAGCTGCAGCGGCTCGGCGGCGCGGGCCGGGCCGGACAGGGCGGCGAAGGCGAGGGCTGCGGGCAGGATGCCGCGGATCAGCACGGATTTGATCATTCTTCCTATTTCACTCCCAGAATTCCGGCGATCAGGCCGGCAATGGCAGAGATGGCGGTGCTGGCCATCAGGATGGCGGTCTCGATGGTCTTCAACGTATCCAGCGGGATCTTCCCGTGGACGGCCTGCAGCCCCTTCCGCAGCTCCGGCAGCGAGACGAGGCCGCGCGCGCTGAGCGCCGCCTGCGTCACGCGCAGCAGCATCCCCGAGAAGACGGAGGCGCCGATGCTCAGCGCGTAGAAGAAGGTCTCGCGCCAGGCCGCCGGCCCCTGCGGAAGGAGCGGTATGTTGTCGTGCCAGCCCAGCCATGCGTTCATGGTCGCGACGGAAATAATCGCGAAGGCGAGCGCGACCGCCCCGTCGAAGGCGAGCAGGCGGGGGCGGATTCCGAAATAGACCAGGCCCGTCGCGAACGGGATCGCGATCGAGGCGAGCCGCAGCGTCCAGAGCGGCAGGTCGAGCCAGAGCACGACCGAGCCATAGGCACCGAGCAGCAGCAGGAAGCCGAAGGGCAGGATCCAGAAGCGCCGGCGCGCCGCCGGCTGGCCCGGCGCCTCAGCGGGCGCGACCGCTTCCCAGGGCGTCGCGACGAATGCGGCCGCAGCGGCGCGCGGGCGCGGCGCCGCGGCGAGCGCCGCCCAGCCCTCCTCCGCCTTCCTCTCGGCGGCGGTCAGGCGGTCCTCCAGCGCGGCGAGGCGGCTGAGCAGCGGCAGCACGGGCGTCAGGTCGCGCCCGCAGCAGCGGCAGGACAGCACGCCCCGATTGAGCTTCGTGTCGCAATACGGACAGGTGAGTTGATCTTGCACGGCCGTTCCGGACCTCGCGGCAAGTCGCGCTCAAAGCCATATCCGCGGCTTCGAATCAAGTCATTCTAGCGTATCCGGGCGGATAAAATGAAGAAATCGACCGATGTGGGCGAGATAACCTAGATGTTCATACAGGTTTTGACGCCTTGAACGTCATGCGATGAGGGTTGTGCCCGAAGTTGAGCGGGCGCCGGACATCGCTGAAGCCGGCCTCGCGGATGAGATCGGCGATCGCTTCCGGCGTATAGGTCGAGAGGCCGTATTGCGCCCGCAGCTTGCGGTAGTCGGAGAAGGCGGTGCGGGCGAGGCCGGCCAGCGCCGCGAGGAGGAAGCCGCCGCGCCAGCCGAAGGCGAGAAGCTGCGCCGCGTCGGTCAGCGGGCTGACATCGGGCGGGATCACATCGGCGAGGACCAGGGCGCCGCCGGGCCTGAGCTTGGCCCGCCAGGTCGCCAGCAGCTCCTTCAGCTCGTCGCGGGAAAGATACTGGATCAGCGAATTGGCGACGACGAGGTCGAGCGTCGCCTCCGGCAGCGCCGCGACCTCCTCCGGCGAGACCACCGCGACCGAATCCAGCCTGTCGAACTGTCCGCGCAGCTTCTCCCGGACATTCGGCGCGGCCTCGCAGAGATAGAGCCTGCCGCAGGCGGCGGCGACGCGGGCAGCGTCGAGCGCCTCGCCGCAGCCATGGTCGAGGACGGTCGCCTCGGGGGAGGGGATATGAGCGATCAGATCGCTCGCGATCTGCCGGTAATGCAAGGTCTTGTGGCGCGGCGAGACATAGATCGCGTGCTCACCGTTCCAGAAATCGCGCCAGGACATGGGGGATCGATTCTCCGGGAAGCGAGGCTCTTGGGGCGTGCGGCCGGCGAAGCCGGGCCGGTTCGTCGCGGATATCCTGTATCCGCTCCGGTTTCGCGCGCAAGCGGGTGAGGCGCCGAGGCCCGGGGTTTCGGGACGGCCGCGTTTCCGCTTAACTCGCGCGCGTCGCCCCGATCTCCGGGGCGGGACGGAGATGCCGATGCTTCTGCTGCCACGACTTCTCAAGGGCTTCGTCCGGCAGGGACGCCTGACCGTCGTGACGCCGGACGGGAAGCGCCATGTCTTCGGGCCGGGCCCGGCCGAGATGCCGTTCGCGGGCGTCGTCAAGACCGCGCCCTCGGTCACGGTGCGCTTCCGGGACGACCGCATCGAGCGCGAGCTCTTCCTCAACCCCGAGCTCGCCTTGGCCGAAGGCTATATGGACCAGCGGATCGAGTTCGAGGAGGGCACGATCCACGACCTGCTGACCCTGTTCTGGCTGCAGCGCAAGGAGCTGCGCAAGCATCCGCTGCAGAAGGCGATCCGGCAGCTCCGCTTCCGGATCCGGCGCTGGCGCATGCACAATCCGCTCGGCGTCGCCGGGAAGAAGGTCAAGCACCATTACGACATCCCGACCGCGTTCTACCGGCTCTGGCTCGACGAGACGATGACCTATTCCTGCGGCTACTGGCATGCGCCGGATGTCGGGCTGGAGGCCGCGCAGCAGGCGAAGCTCCGGCATCTCGCCGCCAAGCTGAGGATCGAGCCCGGCATGCGCGTGCTGGACATCGGCTCGGGCTGGGGGGAATTGGCGATCTATTTGGCCAGGGCCTGCGGCGCCAGGGTGACGGGGCTCAACGTCTCGCCGGAGCAGATGGCCGCCGCGCGGAAGCGGGCGGAGGCCGCCGGCGTCGGCGATGCCGTGACCTTCGTCAACAAGGACTATCGCGAGCTCGGCGGGAGCTTCGACCGCATCGTCTCGGTCGGCATGATGGAGCATGTCGGCGTCGCGCATTACGGCGAGTATTTCGGAAAGATCCGCGAATTGCTGACGCCGGACGGGATCGCGCTGGTGCACTGCATCGGAAGGGCCGGGCCGCCCGGCTTCACCGGCCCGTTCTTCGACAAGTACATCTTCCCGGGCGGCTATGCGCCGGCGCTCTCCGAGGTCTTCGCGGCGCAGGAGCAGACCGGGCTCTGGGCCTCCGACTGCGAATTCTGGCGGCGGCACTACCACTGGACGCTGGAAGCCTGGCGCGGGCGCTTCATGGCGAAGCGGGACGAGGTCGTCGCCATGATGGGCGAGCGCTTCGCGCGGATGTGGGAGTTCTATCTCTGCGCCTGCTCGATCTCCTTCGACATCGGCGGCGACATGGTGTTCCAGCTCCTGCTCGGCCAGCACAAGAGCGCCGTCCCGGTCATCCGCGACTACGTCACGCAGGACGAGAAGGCGCTGGCGGCGAAGGGCTTCTAGAACGCCGGACTGACTATCGTACGCGCTTCGCCCGGGCTGTCGGTATCGACGCATGGTTCCGTACGGAACCGGAATGGCGGTTCCGTGCCGCGTACGATATTCAGTCCGATGCTCTAACGCAGCATTCCGTCATTGCGAGCCCCCGCGTCCTGCCTTCGGCAAGCCCGAGGGCGTGGCCCGGGCATCTCCCGGGAGGGGCTGGCGGCGTTCAGCGCAGGCTGTGGCGCGGGGCCGCGATCTCGCCGCGCTGGCTGGCGCGGGCCATCTCGAAGCTGTCGGCGATGCGCCGCGCCCGGACGATGAAGGCTTCGGCGATGTCCGGCGGGCAGAGCTCCCGCGCCGTCGCCTCGAACAGGTCGAGCCAGCGGTCGAAATGCCTGCCTTCGAGCGGCAGGATCAGATGCGGACGCATCGGCCGGCCGTTGTAGCGGCCGGTGCGCAGCATCACGCTGCTCCAGAAATCGGTGATCTTGGCGATATGGTCGTCCCAATCCTCGACGGCCGCCTCGAAGACGGGGCCGATCACGTCGTCCCGCCGCGCCCTTTCGTAGAAGGTGCGCACGAGCAGCCCGATCGTCGGCTCGCGCAGATCGGGATGGGCGGCGCCGGGGCGCAGGAGGGGATTGTCGGTCATCGTCGCGCGATCAGGGAGTGACTGCACCCGATATGGCGGATGCGGGCCGGTTTGGATAGGGCCGCCATTGCCGCAGCGCCCCGCCTGCCGGCCCGGGCAGGCCCGGCGCCATCCCGGGGCTCCCTGCAGGCGCCCGGGACGATGCGCGCTTGCGCTCAGACGGCCAGGCGCCGCCCGGCCGCGGACGGGGCGGCGCCATCGGCACGCGGGACGTCGCCGTTCTCGAGGAAAAGCCGCATCTCCTCGGCCAGCGCGAAGAAGCGGTCGCGCACCGCCTTGGCGTGCGGGTTGGCGCGCTCGATCGCCATGAAGACGTTGGGCGCGTCGTAGCGGACCATCTCGGTCGCCTGCATCAGCAGGTCGAAGCTCGCCGTGGTCATGGTCCGGGGCAGGGGTTCCATGCGGACCAGGATCTTGGCGATCAGATGGGTCAGGCCCTGCACCATCGCGACCTCGCGGTCATGGGCGTCGGCCGTCGTCACCACGACCCTGAGCTTCAGCACATGGCGCAGGAAGGCGGCGATGCGCGGCGTGCTGCCGCCCCGGATCGGGCAGAGCGCGATCTTGAGCCCGGCCAGCCCGCCGCGGGCGCTCTGCGGGCCGAAGAGCGGATGCGTGCCGATGATCTCGACATCCGCGGGCAGGCTCTCCTGCATGGCGCGGGCCGGGCCGAGCTTGACCGAGCCGACATCGAGCACGACGGCGCCGGCCTTGAGATGCGGGCGCAGGGCGGCGATGGCCGCGGGGATGGCCGGGACGGGCACGGCGAGGACGACGAGGTCGCAGGCGGCGACCCCGGCCGCATCGGCCGGCCGCAGGCCCTTGCCCGACGGGTCCGGTTCGGCCGGCCGGGCCGGGTCGCAGACCCGCAGCGCGAAATGCGGCTGGAGATGGCGGGCCATCAGGCGCCCGAAGGCGCCGAAGCCCATGATGCCGATGCTGGTGACGGTTCTGATCGGGGAGGACATCGCTTTGATCCGGTAGGAGCCGCGATGTCGGATGAGAGCCTGATTTCAACCGCCAGCGCGGCGGTTGAACATGGGAATGCCACCGCCTCTATGAGGACGGGGCGTAATAGCTGCGGAAGGAGGCCATCAGGCTGGTCATGGCCCGCTTAAAGCCCGCGGGGGCGGCGCTGTCAATCGAGCTTGGGGGAATAGTCCGTCGGTGTCAGGATGCGGTCCTCGATCGCGCCCACCATGTCGCCATGCTCGATCCGGGTGACTCGCTTGATCTCGCTCCATTCCGGGTCGGCCATGAAGCTCGCCCAGGCCCCCGTCTTGGTCTCGAGGTCGGGCCAGGCGAGGATATAGGCGAATTCGGTGCGCCCGGCGCTGGCCGTCTCCCACAGCGCCACGATCCTGAAGCCGTGGCGGTCCATGATGCGCGCGGCATGGTCGCGGAAGCGGGCATGGAAGGCCGCCTTGTTGCGCTCGAAGATCTCGTAGATGCGCAACTGGTGGATCATCGCTGCCTCCCGTCCCGTTGCTCCCGGCCGTCATGGCCGGGAGCGAAGCGGCGAAGCGATCCGGAGCCGTGAGGTCGAGCGGTTCGGACCGGTCCCGCCGGGCTGCTTCGCTCCGCTCGCAACGGCGTTCAGGCCGCCTGCTTCGCCTTCTCGGCCGCCATCAACGCAACGAAGCGGTCGAAGAGATAATGGCTGTCCTGCGGGCCCGACGAGGCTTCCGGATGGTGCTGGACGCTGAAGGCCGGGCGGTCGGTGAGCGCGATGCCGCTGTTCGAGCCGTCGAAGAGCGAGACATGGGTCTCGACCGCGTTCGCCGGCAGGCTCGCCGGGTCGACGGCGAAGCCGTGGTTCATCGAGACGATCTCGACCTTGCCCGTGGTCTTGTCCTGCACCGGATGGTTGGCGCCATGGTGGCCCTGCTTCATCTTGACGGTCTGGCCGCCGATGGCGAGCGCCATCATCTGGTGGCCGAGACAGATGCCGAAGGTCGGGACCTTCCTGTCGAGCAGCTCCCTGATCACCGGCACGGCGTATGCGCCGGTCGCGGCCGGGTCGCCCGGGCCGTTGGAGAGGAAGACGCCGTCCGGCTTCAAGGACAGGATGTCCTCGGCCGAGGCGGTGGAGGGCACGACGGTGACGTCGCAGCCGGCCTTGGCGAGCAGGCGCAGGATGTTGCGCTTCACGCCGTAGTCGACGGCGACGACCTTGTAGGCGCTGGCCTCGCGCTTGCCGTAGCCGGTCGGCCAGACCCAGGGCGTCTCGTCCCAGTCGTAGCGCTGCGCGGCCGTGACCAGGGGCACGAGATCGAGCCCGGCCATGGAAGGCAGTTCGGCCGCCTGCCGCTTCAGCCGCGCGACGTCGAAGACGCCGTCGGGATCGTGGGCGAGGATGGCGTTCGGCATGCCCTTGTCGCGGATCAGGGCGGTGAGCGCGCGGGTGTCGACGCCGCAGATGCCGACGATGTTGCGGGCCTTCAGCCAGGCGTCGAGAGACTTGGCGGCCCGCCAGTTCGAGGGATCGGTGATGGCGGCATGGAGCACGCAGCCGCGCACGCCCGAGGACGCCGCGGCGTTGACCGTCTCGGTATCCTCCTCGTTGACACCGACATTGCCGATATGCGGGAAGGTGAAGGTGATGATCTGCCCGGCATAGGAGGGGTCGGTCAGGATCTCCTGGTAGCCGGTCATCGAGGTGTTGAAGCAGACCTCGCCCGGCGCCTCGCCGACGGCGCCGAGGCCGAAGCCTTCGAGCACCGTGCCGTCCGCCAGCACGAGGAGCGCGGTCGCGCGCGGTTCGGTCCAGCCGCCTGCGGCGGGGTTTCCTTCGGGAGCGGTCATGTCTATGTCTCGGTCCAGGCCGCGCCAGCGGCAGAATGCGGGGGCGGGGCTGCTGAAATCCGCTCCGCCGGTCTGGAACGCGAGCCATAAAGAGACGGGCGCGGCCCGTCAATCGAGGCGGAGCCCGTTCCGGTCTGCTTGCATTGCAAGCCGGCCGGCGAAACGGTCTCCGTCTTGAATTGGGAGGCGGATTCACCGATCAGGTTTCATCGACCTGATCCGGGCCTGCTCTCGCAGGCCGGACAGGACAAGAAGCAAGAGAAAAGGACATCTCACCATGACCAGCCTGCGCGAGCGCTTCACGGCCGACATGAAGGAAGCGATGAAGGCCGGCGAGAAGGCGAAGGTCGCGGCGATCCGCCTGATCAGCGCCGCGCTGAAGGAGAAGGACATCGAGGCCCGCGGCGCCGGCAAGGGCGAGGCCACGCCCGACGAGATCCTCGCCATGCTGCAGAAGATGATCAAGCAGCGCCAGGAATCGATCGCGATCTACGACGCCAACGGCCGCCCGGAACTGGCCGAGGGCGAGCGCGCCGAGGTCGCGGTGATCTCCGCCTATCTGCCCAGGCAGATGTCGGAGGAGGAGGTCAAGGCCGCGATCGACAAGGCCATCGCCGAGACCGGCGCGGCGGGCGTCAAGGACATGGGCAAGGTCATCGGCGTGTTGCGCGCGGCCTATGCCGGCCAGATGGATTTCGGCAAGGCGAGCCCGCTGGTGAAGGCGGCGCTCGGCGGCTGAGCGGGCGGGAACGGGCGGGCTTCAGGCCCGCTCGATATCCGTCCCGGCGAAGTCGTCGCCCTTGTAGAGCAATGGCCAGCCGCGTGCCTTTGCCAGGGCATAGGCGGCGCAATCGCCCATGCTGAGGCGGGCGGGGTGGCGGCCCTTGCCGTAGCGGCCATAGGCCTCGAAGGCGAGATCGGAGAGAGCTTCGTCGAAGGGGATTATGTCTATGCGTTCCCGCATCAGGAAATCGGGGACCGTTTCCGGTGCCATGCTCTTGGTGAAGCTCAGGACCAGTCGGGCTTCAAGCACATTCACGCTGGTGATGATGCGTCGCGTTGCCGATGACAGTGCGACGACGAATGCATCCGCTTCCGGCTCCAGCGCGATTATGGCCACGACGGCAGAGGCATTGACGACGAGATTCACCAGAAGCCATTCTCGTCATAACCGATAGCATCATCCATCTCCGGTTTGGTCATGGAATGCTCGGTCGGTTTGATGCCATACTTCCTGTAGAATTCCGCCATACGAACTCTGCCTTCCGCCACGCGCCGCGCCTTCTCCTCCTCGGACAATTCGTCCTTGTCGAGCTCGCTCCTGACGGCCTGACGCACGGCTTCCGTCAAGCTCAGGCCGCGGCGGCGCGCGAGCAGGCGTACCGCCTCCTCGGTCTCGCGGTCCTTGATGTTGAGCGCCATGGCTTTCTTCCTTTTCTCCGATTTTCTTTACCAGATGGGGAGCGCTGTGGATATCGTCCATAAGCCCGGCTCCGGACGTCCCGGCGGTTGGCAAGCGGCGTCGCAAGGACCAGATAGAACCCCATGAAATTCCCGCCCTCCGTCCTTGAGGAGATCAAGGCGCGGCTGCCGGTCTCGGCGGTCGTGGGCAAGCGCGTGCGCCTGCAGAAGGCCGGGCGCGAATGGAAGGGGCTCTCGCCCTTCAACGCGGAGAAGACGCCCTCCTTCTTCGTCAACGACCAGAAGGCCTCGTTCTTCGATTTCTCCTCGGGCAAGAACGGCGACATCTTCAAGTTCGTGATGGAGACCGAGGGGCTCTCCTTCCCGGAGGCGGTCGAGAAGCTCGCCGCCGAGGCCGGCGTGACGCTGCCGCGGATCACGCAGGAGGCGCAGGTCCAGGAGGAGAAGCGCAAGGGCCTGCACGAGGTGGTGGAGCTCGCCGCGCAGTTCTTCGAGGCCGAGCTGATGGGCGAGCGCGGCGCCGCCGCCCGGCGCTATCTCGCCTCAAGAGGGCTCGACGGCGAGGCGCGCGCGCGCTTCCGCCTCGGCTACGGCCCGGCCGACCGCTTCGCCCTGCGCGACCATCTGGCGGGGAAGGGCGTCCCGGCCGAGCTGATGATGGAGGCGGGGCTGCTCGTGCATGGCGAGGAGATCGCGGTGCCCTATGACCGCTTCCGCGACCGCGTGATGTTCCCGATCCACGATGCGCGCGGCCGCGTCGTCGCCTTCGGCGGGCGGGCGATGAGCGCCGAGGTCGCGGCGAAATACCTGAACTCGCCGGAGACGCCGCTCTTCCACAAGGGCCGCCTGCTGTTCAACCACCACAATGCCCGCAAGGCCTCGCACGACACCGGGCAGGTGATCGTCGTCGAGGGCTATGTCGACGTCATCGCCATGTCGCTCTCGGGCTTTCTGCAGACGGTGGCGCCGCTCGGCACGGCCCTGACCGAGGACCAGCTCGGCCTGCTCTGGCGCATGGCCGACGAGCCGGTGATCTGCCTCGACGGCGACAAGGCCGGGCGCAAGGCCGCGAGCCGCGCCATCGACCTGGCCCTGCCGCTGCTGGAGCCGGGCAAGTCGCTCTCCTTCGCCTTGCTGCCGGAGGGGCAGGACCCGGACGATCTCGCCCGTTCCGGCGGGCGGCAGGCGATCGCGGAGGTGGTCGCGGCGGCGCGCCCGCTGGTCGACATGCTCTGGCAGCGCGAGGTCGAGGCCGGCCCGCTCGACACGCCCGAGCGCCGCGCCGCCTTCGAGCGGCGGCTGAAGGAGCCTCTGGCGCAGATCCGCGACGAGACCACCCGCAAGCATTATCGCCGCGAGATGGACGAGCGGCTGGCGCAGCTCTTCGCCAGCGCCGCCCCGGCGCGGAGCGAGCGCGGCGGGCGGGACGGCCATTTCCAGCGCGGCGCGCGCGGCGGCGCGGGGCGCGGCGGCTTCCGGCAGGTCCCGCCCTGGCTCGCCGGACCCTTGAGGGCGTCGAGCGCGCTGACCCAGTCGCGGCTGGTGACGAAGCTGCGCGGCGAGGATGCGCGCGAGGCCTTCATCCTGCTGGCATTGGCGAGCCATCCCGCGCTCATCCTGCGCTGTGTCGACGAGATCGCGGAACTGTCGCTCGACGGTCCGGCGGCCGAGCGCCTGCGGCAGGCGCTGCTCGACGCGGTGGAGGACACGCTCGACCGCGAGACGCTGGCGAATCGCCTCGCCCAGCCACGGGTGCGCGAGGCCTACAACCAGCTCATGGCCGTGACCGGGCCTGCGGAGCGGAGGAAACTGGCGCAAGATGCTGATCCTGAATCGGTTTTCGACTCGATTCATCAGGCGCTCGTCTTGCATCATCGCGCACGGACGCTAAATAGCGAGTTGAGAGCAGCCGAGCGCGCATTGGCTGACGAAGCGACCGAAGCCAATTTCGCCTGGATCAAGGATGTGAAGGCCCGCCTCGAGACGATCGAAGGCACCGAGGCCATGTCCGAGGATTGAAGCCCAGCGAATGGCGGGAGCCGTCCGATGCGCGTGCAAGCTGCCGGGTGGTTCACGATTCGTCAACGACGTTGCGTGCCATCTGCAGGTGAGTGATTTGGGTGGGTGAGCGCGCCGGGCCTGCGGTCGCGCCGCCCTTTTATGCGTCGGTAGATGGCTTCGCGGTCATGGCCGGCGCGAGTGCGGAGCGCTGATTGATGGCGACGAAAGCGAGCGAACGGGAAAAGACCGATCAGGTCGTGCCGGATGCCCCCCCGACTACCGACGGCCCGTTGCTCGACCTGACCGATCAGGCCGTGAGGCGGATGATCAAGCTCGCCAAGAAGCGCGGCTATGTCACCTATGACGAGCTGAACGAGGTCCTGCCGTCGGAGGAGTTCTCCTCCGAGCAGATCGAGGACGTGCTCGGCCAGCTCAGCGAGCAGGGCATCAACGTCGTCGACAACGAGGATTCGGAAGCGGCCGGCGAGGATCGCGCCAACCGCAAGGAGAATGCCGCGGCCGCCGACGAGGACGAGGTGGAGGGCGGCGATCTGGTCGACGCCTCGCGCCAGACCCTGCCGACCGAGACCAAGCGCAATCTCGAGCCGAGCGAGCGCACCGACGATCCGGTGCGGATGTATCTGCGCGAGATGGGCTCGGTCGAATTGCTCTCGCGCGAGGGCGAGATCGCCATCGCCAAGCGCATCGAGGCCGGCCGCGAGGCGATGATCGCCGGGCTCTGCGAGAGCCCGCTGACCTTCCAGGCCATCATCATCTGGCGCGACGAGCTCGTCGACGGCAAGGTGCTGCTGCGCGACATCATCGACCTCGAGGCGACCTATGCCGGGCCGGACGGCAAGAACCCGGCCGTCGCCGCCGAGGAGGAGGGCGAGGAGGCCGCCCAGGCCGAGGCTGCGGAAGGCGAAAGCCAGCCGGAGATGGAAGATGACGACATGGAGAACAACGTGTCGCTCTCGGCCATGGAATCCGAGCTGAAGCCGCGCGTGCTCGAGACCTTCAACGCCATCGCCGACGACTACAAGAAGCTGCGCCGCCTGCAGGACCAGGACATCGCCAACCGGCTGGAGAACACCAAGCTCTCGCCCTCGCAGGACCGCAAGTACAAGAAGCTCAAGGACGACATCATCACCGCGGTGAAGTCGCTCTCGCTCAACAACAACCGCATCGAGGCGCTGGTCGAGCAGCTCTACGACATCAACAAGCGCCTGATCGGCCACGAGACGCGCCTCTTGCGCCTCGCCGAGAGCTATGGCGTGGCGCGCGAGGACTTCCTCAAGCAGCATGTCGGCGGCGAGCTCGATCCGAAATGGCTGCTGCGCGTCTCCAAGCTCGGCTCGCGCGGCTGGAAGGAATTCGTCGCGGCCGAGAAGGACCGGATCAAGGATCTGCGCGAGGAGGTGCATACGCTCGCCTCCGAGACCGGGCTGGAGATCCAGGAATTCCGCAAGATCGTGCTGATGGTCCAGAAGGGCGAGCGCGAGGCGCGGCAGGCGAAGAAGGAGATGATCGAGGCGAACCTGCGTCTCGTGATCTCGATCGCCAAGAAGTACACCAATCGCGGCCTGCAATTCCTCGACCTGATCCAGGAGGGGAACATCGGCCTGATGAAGGCGGTCGACAAGTTCGAGTACCGCCGGGGCTACAAGTTCTCGACCTACGCGACCTGGTGGATCCGGCAGGCGATCACCCGCTCGATCGCCGACCAGGCCCGCACGATCCGCATCCCGGTCCACATGATCGAGACGATCAACAAGATCGTGCGCACCTCGCGCCAGATGCTGCACGAGATCGGCCGCGAGCCGACCCCGGAGGAGCTGGCCGAGAAGCTCGCCATGCCGCTGGAGAAGGTGCGCAAGGTCCTGAAGATCGCCAAGGAGCCGATCTCGCTCGAAACGCCGATCGGCGACGAGGAGGATTCGCATCTCGGCGACTTCATCGAGGACAAGAACGCGATCCTGCCGATCGACGCGGCGATTCAGTCGAATCTGCGCGAGACGACGACGCGCGTGCTCGCGTCGTTGACCCCGCGCGAGGAGCGCGTGCTGCGCATGCGCTTCGGCATCGGCATGAACACCGACCACACGCTGGAAGAGGTCGGCCAGCAGTTCAGCGTCACCCGCGAGCGCATCCGCCAGATCGAGGCGAAGGCGCTCCGGAAGCTGAAGCATCCGAGCCGCAGCCGGAAGCTGCGCAGCTTCCTCGACAACTGAGAGCGAAAAGGGCGCCTCCGGCGCCCTTTTTCGTGGTGGGGCCGGGGCGCGGGGCTCAGGCCGGCGGCGCGACGACGACGGCGACCAGCCGCCGGACGAGCGGCAGCACGAGCAGCAGCGTCGGAAAGGCGACGATCCAGGACAGGGCCCAGGATTCCGGCCAGGTCCACAGGAACGCGGCCGTCGGGCCGAGTGCCTTGAGCGTGGAGATGCCGGAGACGACGAAGGTCATCAGCACGGACAGGATGAAGGGCATCACCACCGCGGCGTAGCGGGCCGGGAGGCGACGGAAGGCAAGGCGAGACATGATTCAGGCTTTCGCAAGTGGCAGGCCGTTCGGAGCATCCGGGGCGGCCTTGGCCGGTGGATGCGTTGCCTGACGTGAGACGCTTACGAACGGGGACGAAGCCCGATGGCCGCTCCATAGTCGATCGGGTGCGGATTGCCAAGGGTGCCCGGGCGGGCGCGCCGGGGGGATGTGCGCTCCGGCAATGCGCGCCCGACTTGGCAGAGGCGGGCGGGGCGGCTACTGCTCCGGCATCGCAGCATCGCCGCTGGAGGAGAGCCGTATGTCCTTCCTGAAATCGCTGTTCGGCGGCCGCAAGCCGGCCGAGGACAAGCCGGCCGGGCCAGTGAAGAGCATCGAGCACAACGGCTTCGCCATCCATGCCACGCCCTATCAGGAGGGCGGCCAGTACCAGCTCTGCGGGGTCATCGAGAAGGTGGTCGACGGCGAGACGAGAAGCCACCGCTTCATCCGCGCCGACCGTTTCCCCGGGCTGGCGGAGGCCGCCGACTTCACGCTGATCAAGGGCCAGCAGATCGTCGACATGGAAGGCGAGCGCATCTTCCGCTGAGCGCCCGCCGCGGCGGGCGGCTCGATGCGCCGCCCTTGCATCGGCAGCCCCCGAAAACCGCATCCCACTTTCCGGCACGATGCTCTAATGCTGGCTCGGAAGGCCGCTTCCAAGCCGGCCGCCGAGGAAGCATGACCCAGGACCGCATCCGCGCCGCGGCGCGCTACGAGCCCGATTCCCCCTATGCCTGGCTGCGCCTGGCGGTGGCGCTGGTGATCGGCACCGTCGCCTGCGTCGGCTCCTGGTCGGTGGTCGTGGTGCTGCCGGCGATGCAGGGCGAGTTCGACACGCTGCGTTCCGGCGCCTCGCTGCCCTATACCTGCGCCATGCTCGGCTTCGGCGCCGGCAATATCGTGATGGGGCGCATCGCCGACCGCTACGGCATCACGGTGCCGGTGGTGATGGGCGCCCTGCTGCTCGCCGCGGGCTATGCCGCCGCCGGCCTGTCGCATTCGCTCTGGCAGTTCGCGCTGGCGCACGGGTTGCTGATCGGCGTCGGCAGCGCCGCCGGCTTCTCGCCGCTGATCTCGGACCTGTCGCACTGGTTCCGCCGGCATCGCGGGCTCGCCGTGGTCTGCGGCGCCTCGGGCAGCTATCTCGCCGGCGTGGTCTGGCCGCAGATCATCACCTGGGGCCTCGCCCATCACGGCTGGCGCGCCACCCATTTCGGCATCGCCATCGCCGCGCTGGTGGTGATGCTGCCGCTGGCGCCGTTCTTCCGCCGCCAGCCGGCGGCGGCCACGCTCGCCCATGCCGACAGCCGCAGCGCCGGGGCGCGCAGCGATCTCGGCCTCAGCGCCAACCAGCTTCAGGCGCTGCTCTGCGTCGCCGGCTTCGCCTGCTGCGTGGCGATGGCGATGCCGCAGGTCCATATCGTCGCCTATTGCGGCGACCTCGGCTACGGCGTCGCGCGCGGCGCCGAGATGCTGTCGCTGATGATGCTGCTCGGCATCGTCAGCCGCATCGGCTCCGGCTTCGTCGCCGACCGCATCGGGGGCACGGCGACGCTGCTGCTCGGCGCGCTGATGCAGGGCGTGGCGCTGTTCCTCTATCTCTGGTTCGACGGGCTTTCGTCGCTCTATGTCGTCAGCGGCCTGTTCGGCCTGTTCCAGGGCGGCATCGTGCCGATGTACGCCGTCGTCATCCGCGAATACCTGCCGGCGCGGCAGGCCGGGGTCAGGATCGGGCTGGTGATGTCGGTGACGGTGCTCGGCATGGCGACGGGCGGCTATCTCTCCGGCGTGATCTTCGACTATTTCAGCTCCTACCGGATGGCCTTCCTCAACGGGCTCGCCTGGAACCTGGTCAACCTCGCCATCGTCTGCTGGCTGCTGCTGCGGACGCGGGCGAGGCCGGAGCAGGGCGCCGAGGCCGCGGTGCGATAGCGGGGCGCCGCGCCTTCGCTTGCCGGGGCGGCCGGCGCCGGCCATCATCGCCGCCGGATTCCCTCTCGAGACGACGAGCGATCATGACCCATACGGCCGACATCCCCGCCGAGGAGCCGCGCGGCGAGCTCACCGTCCGCACCATCGCCATGCCGGGGGACACCAATGCCAACGGCGACATCTTCGGCGGCTGGGTGATGTCGCGCATGGACCAGGCTGGCGGCATCGCCGGGGTCGACCGGGCCCAGGGCCGCGTCGTCACGGTCGCGGTCGAGGCGATGACCTTCATCCGCCCGGTCAAGGTCGGCGACGTGCTCAGCGTCTATACGGAGATCGAGTCGATCGGCCGGACCTCGATGCGCATCCATGTCGAGGCCTGGGCCAAGCGCTTCCGCACCACCCTCCACGAGAAGGTGACGGAGGCGACCTTCGCCTTCGTCGCCATCGACGAGGAGGGCCGGCCGCGGCCGGTGCCGCGCCCGGCCGAATATCCTAACGGCTGATGAACCCGCCCGTCGGCGGGGTGATTCAAAAGAATCCACTTTAAGCGTTCCTTAAACGGCGCTGGCGATAGTGGCGCCCGACAAGATCGGAACAAACCGGTCCGGGGTGAACGCATGTCCGTCCGACTTCGCCAGGCCTGCCTGCCCACCGGTCCTTCGGGCCGGCCGGGCCGGGGATTCCGCGCGGTAGGCACCGCGGCGACGCCCGTCGGATCCGGCTTCCGTTTCTGAAATCCTCCTCCCGCGTCGCGTGTTTCCCGGAGTAAGACTTCATGACGAAAGCCAGACCCGCGCGTGAGCGCAAGACGAGGCGGATCGGCATCGCCGCCCGGATCTACGCGGCACTGGGCACGCTGACGGCGCTGACTCTGGTGTCGTCCTCGGTGGCCTGGTTCTCCTACAGCAAGGTCGGCGCGACGGTGGACGATCTCGTCACCCAGAAGATGCCGGTGGTGGAGCTGGCGCTGGAGCTGTCGCAGGCCGCGACGCAGTCGACGGCGCTGGCCGCCCGCTTCAGCGAGGTCGAGACCGTCCAGGACCGTTCGGCGCTGACGGCCGATCTCGACAAGGTCGAGGGCCGGCAAATGGAGCTGCTGCGCCGCATCGGCCAGCAGGGCAAGGTCGACCAGGCCCCCGCCCAGAAGGCGATCGACGAGCTCTCGCGCCAGATCAACGACATCAACGACCTGACCGGCGACCGGCTGCGCAACGCGGCCGAGCAGGGCAAGGCGCTGGAGAAGCTCTCCAGGGCGCGCGAGGGCTTCAACGCGCTCGCCGATTTCGAGACGGGCGATGCCCAGTTCGCCGTCAAGATGAGCATCGCCAGCGCGACCCAGCTCACCGGCAAGGAGGTCGAGGACGCGCTCGCCAATATCATCGACAAGGATCTGGCGACGCTGCAGGCCGCCCAGGCGCTGCAGCTCCAGATCAGCGAGATGGTCGGCCTGCTGCGCGAGATCTCGCAGATCGAGAACCGTCCCGCGCTCGATACGGGCAAGGCCCGCTTCGCCGCGACGCTGGACCAGGTGCGCGGCTTCCTGGCGCAGGCCGAGAAGCTCCAGGCCAATCCGGCGCGCGTCGATGCGGTGAACGCCGTGATCGCGCTCGGCCAGGGCGAGGACAGCCTGATCGCGATCCGCGAGCGCGACCTCGCCACGCGCGCCGCGATCCAGGCCGGGCTCAAGGAGACGCAGCAGGCGGCCGAGGCGGTGCGCCGCCAGGTCGGCGAGCTCGTCACCTCGGCGCGCAGCGGCGCGGAGGCCGCCGGCGTCTCGACCGCCGCGCTGATCGGCCAGAGCCGGCTCTGGCTCGGCGGCATCGGCGCGGGCTCGCTGCTGATCGCGCTTACCCTCAGCTTCTTCTATGTCCGGCCGATGATCGTCGGCCGCCTCAACCGGCTCTGGGGCGCGACCAGGGCGATCGCCGACGGCGCGCTCGAGACCACGGTCGACACCAGGGGCAATGACGAGATCTCGGACATCGCCCGCAGCGTGCTGCTGTTCCGCGACAACGCGGTTGCCCTGCGCGCCGCCGAAGAAGCCAAGGTCGAGGACCAGAAGCGGGCGCAGGAGCAGCGCCGCCAGATGATGCAGGAACTGGGCGAGGCCTTCGGCGTCGTCGTGGCGGCGGCCGCCGCCGGCGACTTCACCCAGCGCGTCGCGGCGCAGTTCGCCGATGCCGAGCTCAATGCGCTGGCGGAATCGGTCAACACCCTGCTCGAGACGGTGCAGACCGGCCTGTCGGAAACCTGCGACGTGCTCGCCGAGCTCTCCGCCGGCCATCTCTCGACCCGGATCGAGGGTCTTTATCAGGGCGCCTTCGCCGAGCTGAAGGACGGCACCAACGCGCTCGCCGACGAGTTCGAAGGCACGCTGGCGCGGCTCTCCGAGACGGTCTCGGCCGTGCGCAGCGCCACCAGCGAGATCCTCGACGGCGTCACCGACCTCGCCGAACGCACCAGCGAGGAGAGCAACGCCGTCTCGATGGCGACGAACCAGCTCGGCGCCTTCGCCGGCACGGTGAGGAAGACCGCGAGCGAGGCGGCGCAGGCGACCGGCATGGCGCAGGGCGCCGAGGAGCGGGCGCAGCAGGGCGAGAAGGTCGTCGCGTCGGCGCTGGAAGCGATGCAGCGCATCCGCCAGTCCTCGAGCAAGATCTCCGAGGTCATCGCGATGATCGACGAGATCGCCTTCCAGACCAATCTGCTGGCGCTCAACGCCGCGGTCGAGGCGGCGCGGGCCGGCGACGCCGGCAAGGGCTTCGCGGTGGTGGCGACCGAGGTGCGCAGCCTCGCCAAGCGCTCGGCCGACGCCTCGAACGACGTCAAGAAGCTGGTCGAGGCGGCGCATGGCGACGTCCGGGTCGGCGTCGAGCTGGTCGAGGAGACCTCGGCGATGTTCGGCGCGATCATGGGCTCGGTGAACGACCTGACCAAGCTGATGAACGGCATTGCCCAGACGGCGAAGAGCCAGGCCAGCGACGTCTCGACGATCAACACCGAGATCGACGGCATCGGCACCATGGCGCATCAGAACGCGGCGCTGGTCGAGCAGACCAACGCGGCGCTGGCGCTGACGGACGAGCAGACCCGCGCTTTGACCGAGCACCTCGCCCGCTTCCGCTTCCGCGAGGGGCATGGCGGCGGCCAGGAGGCCGGGCAGGGCTTTTCCGAGGCGGCCTGAGCTTCCGTCCCCGAGCCCGATCGAACCAGGAAGGCCCGCGGCGCGTCCGCGGGCCTTTTCCGTTCCGGCCGGCGGCATCGGACGATGCTTGCTGCCGAAGAATGGCGATGCTAGGCGAGGAGCGGGCCGGTAGCTCAATGGTTAGAGCTCGCTGCTCATAACAGCGCCGGTGCCGGTTCGAGTCCGGCCCGGCCCACCATTTCCCGCATCGCGATCAACCCTTCGCCAACGCCGCCACCGGATCGAGCCGGGAGGCGTTGCGGGCCGGCAGGAAGCCGAAGGCCACGCCGATCAGGCAGGCGCAGAGGAACGAGATCACGATGGAGGCGGTCGAATAGATCAGCGAGAAGCCGGTGCCGAGAGCGTCGAGAACGACCCCCAGCCCGAGCGCCGCGACGATGCCGAGCACCCCGCCGATCAGGCAGACGAGGACGGCCTCGATCAGGAATTGCTGGAGGATATCGCTCTGGCGGGCGCCCACCGCCATGCGCACGCCGATCTCCGAGACGCGCTCCGTGACCGAGACGAGCATGATGTTCATCACGCCGATGCCGCCGACGATGAGCGATATGACCGCGATCGCCGCGATCAGCAGGGTCATGGTCCGGTTGGTGCTGGTGATGGTCCGGCGGATGTCGTCGGTGTTGAGGATGAAGAAGTCCTTCGTCCCGTGCCGCTGGGTGAGGAACCGCGTCACCGCCTGCTCGGCGAGGGCGGTCGTGACCGCGTCGCTCACCCTGACCGTGATGCTGCGCAGGGAGCTGCTTCCCAGGAAGCGGGTCTGTGCGGTGGTGTAGGGGATGTAGAGCGAGGGGTTCTGGCTCGACCCGAAGCCGCCCTGCCGCGCCTGCACCACGCCGATGACGCGGACCGGCACCTTTCCCGCCAGGATCACCTGGCCTACGGGGCTCGCCGCGCCGCCGGGAAACAGCGCCGTCCGGGCATTCTGGTCAATCACGGCGACCTGCGCGATGTCGCCCACGCTCGCGGCGTCGAAGAAGCGCCCCTGCGACAGCGTCATGCCGGTTGCCGCGAAATACTGCTCGCCGACGCCGTTGACCAGCGCGCTCGTCTCGGTGGCGCCGAAGCGGATGGTGCTGGAGGTCGAGACCGTCGGCGTGACGGCGGCGACATAGGGCTGCTTCGCCAGCTCGGCCGCGTCGGAGGCGACGAGCGTGGTGATCTTGCCCGACCGCAGATCGCCGAAATCCTTGCCCGCGAAGATCTCCAGCGTGTTCGTGCCGAGGCTGGAGATATTGGCCAGCACCCGCTGCTGCGAGCCTTGCCCGAGCGCCACGACGCTGACCACCGAGGCGATGCCGATGATGATGCCGAGCATGGTCAGGAAGGTGCGCAGCTTGTGCGCCCGCATCGCGAACAGCGCCATGCGGAAGGCTTCCCGGAAGCGGTCGAGCCTCGCCCTGAGCGGCGCCCGCCCCGCGGGCACCGGCTTCGGGCTCGCCGCGGCGGTCCGCGGCGCCGGCGCAGCCCCCTTGACCGTGTCGGAGACGATCGCGCCGTCGGCGATCTCGATGATGCGCTCGGCCCGCCTCGCGATCGCCATGTCGTGGGTGACGATGACGACGGTGCGCCCTTCGGCATGCAGCGCGTCGAGGATGCGCAGCACCTCCTCGCCGCTATGGCTGTCGAGCGCGCCGGTCGGCTCGTCGGCGAGGATGACCTCGGCATCGTTCATCAGGGCGCGGGCGATGCTGACGCGCTGCTGCTGGCCGCCCGAGAGCTGCCCCGGCCGGTGATGGGTGCGGTCGGCCATGCCGAGGCGCTCCAGCAGGGCGAGCGCGCCGCGGCGCCGGTCGTCGCGGCTGCGGCCGGCGTAGACCGCCGGGATTTCGACATTGCCGAGGGCCGTCAGCTCGTCGAGCAGGTGATAGCGCTGGAAGATGAAGCCGAAATGCTCGCGCCTGAGCGCGGCCAGCGCGTCGCCGTCCAGCGCGGCGGTCTCGCGGCCGGAAATGCTGTAGCGGCCCGCCGTCGGCCGGTCGAGGCAGCCCAGTATGTTCATCAATGTCGACTTGCCGGAGCCCGAGGCGCCGACGATCGCGACCTTCTCGCCGGCCCGGATGACGAGATCGATAGCCTTCAGCACGGCGATCCGTGCATCGCCCGAGGGATAGTCGCGCCCGACGCCGGCAAGGGCGATGAGCGGCGCGGCCATGCCCGGGGCAGCCGCCGGGATCTCCGGATCGCGGAACTCCTCCAGGATCTCGCTGTGTCGCATCGTCTTCACGCGAACCGGTGTCCACTTCGCTCGAAACTGCTCTCAGAGCCCCATCGGCGGCGGGCCGCCCGGGCCGCGCGCGGCGGCCGAAGCGGCCTGCGCCGGCTGTTCCCCGGTGACGACCCGCTCGCCCTCGGCGAGGCCGGCCCGGACTTCGGCGGTGATCTTGTTGTTGAGGCCGATCTCGACCTTGCGGATCGCCGCCGTCCCGTCCGCCCCCAGCACGGTGACCGGGTAGCGGCCCTCGGCATCGGCCGCGCCGAGCGCGGCGGAGGGGACCGTCAGGACGTTCTTGGCCTCGCCGAGGATGATGCGGACCTCGGCCGTCATATAGGTCCGCAGCCTTCCGTCGCCGTTCGGGACGTCGAACAGGCCGTAATAGTAGATCGCGTTCGACGAGGCCGAGCTGCTGCTCGAGGAGGTCGAGGAGCCGGAAGTGGTGGACGCGCTGAAGCTGCTGTCGTTGCGGATCGATTCCGGCGCCGGCTCGATGGAGGTGAGCCTCGCCTCGTAGCGGCGTCCGGGTTCCCCGATGATAGTGAAATAGAGCGGCAGGCCGGGCTTGACCCGGGTGACGTCGGCCTCGGAGATCTCCGTGCGCACCGTCATGGTGTCGAGCTGGCCGAGAATGACGATGGTCGGCGCCGACTGTGCGGCGTTCACCGTCTGACCCTGCTGGCTGACCAGCGACAGGACCGTGCCGTTGATCGGCGCGGTGATCCGGGTATAGCCGAGATTGGCCCGCGCGGTCTCGACCGCGACCTCTGCCTCGATGATCTGGGCCTGCAGCGCCTCGATCTGGGCCTGCGTGACCTTGACCGCGGCGTCCGCGCTCTCGAAATCCGCCTGCGAGACCGCCCGTCGGTCGATCATCCGGGTGTGCCGCGCCAATGTCTGGCGGTTGAGGACCAGCGTGGCCTGCTTCTCGGCGAGCTGAGCCCTGACATTGGCCAGGGCGGCCTCCGCCGTGCGCAGGCTGTTCCTCTGGGTCACGGAATCGATCTCGGCGATCAGATCCCCGGCCCTGACGGACTGGCCGGCCGAGACCTTGACGGCGGTGATCCGGCCGGACACCTGCGCACCGACCGCGACCAGCCTGACCGGCTTCAGGGTACCGGTCGCCAGCACCGTCTCCTCGACGTCGCCGCGCTGGACCGGCGCCGTCATCTGCGCCGGCGCCGGGCTCGCCCCGAGCCGCTGCCATGCCAGGGAGCCGCCGAAACCGAGGGCGGCCAGACCGGCGAGGGCGATCAGCATGCGGGTGGGCGTCACCGGTCCGCACCGTGCGGCGGGGAGGCTTCCGCCGCCGCTCCGAACTGCTCGGGGGTCGCGAGATGCGGGCCTGTGGCGATGTCGACGATCTCCGGCTTTCCGCTGTCGATCGTCCCGCTCCAGCCGCCGCCGAGGGCCTTGTTCAGGGCGATGTAGTCGGTGGCGACGGCGACCTGGCTCGCGATCAGCGAATCCTCGGCCGAATAGAGCGAGCGTTCCGCCTCGAGCAGGTCGAGGAAGCTTTGCGTGCCGGCGCGGTAGAGCGAGCGGCCGAGCGAGGCCGCCTCGCGATAATTCGCGACCGAGACCGCGAGCCTGGCGCTCTTGATGCGCTCCTGCGCCAGTGACACGATCGCGTTCTCGACGTCTTCGAGCGCGCTCAGCACGGATGAGCGATAGGCCAGGAAGGACTGGTCCCGCTGCGCCTCGGCGACCTCGACGGCCGCCTTGAGCTGGCCGCCATTGAAGATCGGCACGGTGAGCGTCGGCCCGAAGGACCAGCTTATCGAGGAGCTCTTGCCGAGATCGCCGAGCCGGGTGCCGGTGGTGGCGATGCTGCCGGTCAGGCTGACGCTCGGATAGCGCGCCGCCTGCGCCTGCCCGATCTTGGCGGTGGATTGCGCATATTGCCGCTCGGCCAGCCGGATATCGGGCCGGCTGGCGAGAAGGTCGGCGGGGACGCCGGTCGGGATCGGCAGCCGGGGCCGGGGAATGGCGCCGGGCTTGCCGAGCCGCCTGCTCAGCGCGGCCGGGGCCCGGCCGGTCAGGACGGAAAGCCGGTGCACGGCTTCGGCATGGGCGGATTGGAGATCGGGGATGTTGGCCTCGGTCGTCGCCGCCTGGCCCGCCGCATTGGCGACATCGACGGCCGAGGAGGCGCCGGCCTCGAATTTCGTGCGGGTCAGCGCCGCCGTCTCGCGCTGCGAGGCCGCGGTCCGGCGCGCCAGCGCGATGCGGGCCTGATAGCCGCGTGCCTGGACATAGTTGGAGGCGACGTCGCCGATCAGGGTCAGCAGCGTCGCGCGCAGCTCCTCCTCGGAGGCGTCCATGCCGTAGCGCGCGGCTTCGACGGCGCGCTTGTTGGCGCCGAAGAGATCGAGCTCCCAGCTCGCATCCAGCCCGGCCTGGAACTGGTTGCCGGTCGCGATCGAGCCCGAGCCGGCGGAAACGCTCTTGGCGCGCGTCGCCGAACCCGACCCGTCGACCGTGGGGAACAGGGCGCCGACCGCCTGCCGATAGCTCGCCCGGGCCTCGCGGATCTTCGCCTTGGCGGTCGCTACGTCGAGATTGCCGGCGACCGCCTCCCGGATCAGCGCGTCGAGCAGCGGGTCGTTCAAACGGCGCCACCACGCGGCCAGGGCCGGCGGCTTCGCCGGCTTGGCGGCTTTCGCCTGTCCCCAGGCCAACGGAAGCGCGAGCACGGGCTTCTGGTAGTCGGGACCGACGACGCAGCCGGCGAGAAGGGCGGCCGAAAGCAGGAGGCCGGCCAGCCGCCAGCCCGCCGGCAAAGGCGAGCGGGCGGCAACGCGCGGCTGTGCCGCGCAGCGGCAGGAAAAGGCGGCGGAGATCGGAGTCATCGGGTCGCCGCGCGCTTTCCCGAGGCGCCGTCCTGCGGCGCGGCCGGCATCGTAGGCTCGCGGGTTTCAGGAGCCTCCGCACGGCTCATGGCGGCCCGGCCGGGCGCCGCGAGCATGGCGGCGGACGCCGCGGCAGGGACCGGCCCGCGGGGGTTGCGAAGGATGGCAAGCATGGCATTCCCGTTGTGATGGGCGGGACCGTGCAGAGGCTGTTCGGCGAAATGCCGGCGCCAATGTTGCCGAATGTTTCGGGTGTATAGAAAGTTGTAGGCCTCGGAGCCCGCGCATCGCCCCGGAATGCCGGCGCGGTTCCGCCGGATCAGCCTTCGGGCTGCGGCAGGGTGATGCGCACGAGCAGGCCGCGCGGCTGGTTCTGCGTCAGCGTCAGGCTGCCCCGGTGCCCGGCGACGACGGCCTGGGCGATCGAGAGGCCGAGGCCGAATCCCTCGGAATCGACCCGTCCGCGCGCATCGTCGCCGCGCATGAAGGGTTCGAGCAGCCGCTGCCGGTCCGCTTCCGGAATGCCCGGCCCGTCATCGGCCACCTCGATCACGGTCGCGCCGTCCTCCCGGCGCAGCCGGATGACGGCTTCCCGCCCGTAGCGGACCGCGTTCTCCGCGAGATTGGTCAGAGCCCGCTCGAATTGCTGCGGATGCCCGATGGCGACGACCTGCCGCGGCCCCTCGTAGCGGATGTCGTGTCCCATATCGGCGAATTCGTCGGCGACGGTCTGCAGCAGGCTCGAAAGATCGAAGGCCGCGTGCTGCTCGCTGTGGTTGGCATCGCGCAGATAGGAGAGCGCGCCCTGCACCATGGCGTCCATATGCTCGAGGTCGCGGGTGAACTGGGCGCGCAGCGCCTCGTCCTCGATGAACTCGACGCGCAGCCGCATCCGCGTGATCGGCGTGCGCAGGTCGTGGCCCACCGCGGCCAGCATGCGCGTGCGGTCGGCGAACATCGCATGGATGCGGTCGCGCAGGCGGTTCAGAGCGCGGGCGGCGGTGCGGACCTCCTCCGGCCCCTCCTCGCGCAGGGGGGAGGGGTCGCGGTCGATCGAGAACTCTTCCGCGGCCGCGGCGAAGCGGGCGAGCGGCGCCGTGATCCCGCGCGAGGCCCAGAGCGACAGCGCGCCGACATTGAGGCCGATCAGGATGACGGTCGCGACGAGCAGGATCGAGACGGGGCGGGGCGGCAGCATCTCCGCCTCGCCCGCGGCGATCTCGGCGTTCAGCGCCGCGCCGTCGGGCAGCCCGATCAGGAAGCGGCGCGGCGGGCTGCCGGGCGCCGGAGCCTCCCGCAGCGCCACGCTGAAGCCGGGGCCGAGCCTTCGGGCGAAGGCGTCGTCCTCGGGACGAAACGTGCCTTCCGCCGCTTCGGGCCGGCCCTGCCCGTCGAGCCCGAAGCGGAAGCGCGCATCGGCCGCGTTGGCGGAGGCGATCACGTCCGGGCGCTGCTCCGGCGCGGTCCGGGCGATGACCCGGACGATGGTCGACATCGTCTCCAGTATTGGCGGTCCGGGCCTTTCGCGCGGCGCCTGCAGGAACAGCGTGACGCCGAGGATCAGGTGGAGCACGGCGATGATGCAGACCACGAGCAGCGCGATCTGGCTGCCGATGCGTCCCGGCAGGCGGAGAAATCGCCTCATCGCCGCTCGACCGCAGGGGTGAACAGGTAGCCGCCCGAGCGGATCGTGCGGATCAGCTCGGGGTCGCGCGGCTCCTTCTCGATCTTCTGCCGCAGGCGGCTGATCAGGATGTCGATGCTGCGTTCGAAGGGCGCGGCGGTCCGCCCCTGCGTCAGGTCGAGCAGGATGTCGCGCGACAGAACCCGCCCGGGCCGCTCGCAGAAGACGCGCAGCAGGTCGAACTCCGCCCCGGTGACGGCGACGCGGACATTGTCGGGATTGGTCAATTGCCGGCTGCCGGCGTTGAGCGTCCAGCCCTGGAAGACGAAGCTGCCGGGATGCTCGTCCGGTTCCGTCCGGCCGCCCTGCCGGCGGCGCAGCACCGCGCGGATCCGCGCCAGCAGCTCGCGCGGGTTGAAGGGCTTGCCGAGATAGTCGTCCGCGCCCATTTCGAGGCCGATGATGCGATCGACATCCTCGCTGCGCGCGGTCAGCATGATGATCGGCACGGAATGGCTCGCCCGCAGCCGCCGGCATATCGACAGCCCGTCCTCGCCGGGCAGGTTGAGGTCGAGGACGATCAGGTCGAAGCGATTGGCCTGAAGGGCACGGTCCATCTCGGCGCCGTCGCGCGCGATCGCGCTGCGCAGATCGTTCTGGGAGAGATAGCGCGAGACCAGCGCGCTGATCTCGTGGTCGTCCTCGACGATGAGGATATGCGCGGTTGTGCTCACTGTCCTGTCCAAAAGCTCGATCAATCTCGCAATCTCACCGTGAAACAGGGTCGCTCGTCATCAAGGAATTGCAGGACAGGCAACGCCAAGGCCGTTCGCCGCAACAGGCACAACGCCGATGCCCCGTTTCCGGCCCCGGCGGGACCATCGAACCCGGCATGGCGGCGGGCATCGCCGTTGAGACCGGCGACCGCAGGATGCCTGATAGCCGCGATGTGTTTCTGGCGTAGCGGGTAAAGGTTTCGCGGCTGTGTCGATTTGTTTCGCAACGGTTACGCCGCCGGGAAAATGGTTGAAGGGCGACCCCGGTGGCGCAATGCGCCGAGACCGGCTTCGATATCGTGCGATCAATAGAGTAACGGAATGCTCTGATTTATGAAAACTCAGATTGATATGTATTTTATCGGGATACAAATGGAAATGAGCCTGCCATCATCCCGACCTGCTCGGTATATTAGCAGAGGCCAACGTCGCCGATACGTGGGCCTTGCCGATGACATCCTCCGCTCCGCGCAAACACCGTTATCCCGGCCTTCCGCGCTGCGGCCTCGCCGGCATCCTGGCCGTTTGCGGGCCTGCCGCGGCGTCGGCGCAGTCGATCGTCGTTCGGGGCAACCGCACCGTCGATGCCGAAGCCATCCGCCAGATGGCGGGGGACTGGCAGGCGGAGACGCCTGACCAGATCCGGGAACGCTTGAACGCGACCGGCCTGTTCGGCAGCGTCGAGGTGAAGCGGCAGGGCAGCCGGACCGTCGTCACGATCAGCGAGCACAACAGGATCAACCGCGTCGCCTTCGAGGGCAACCGGCGCCTGAAGGGCGACCAGCTTGCGCCGCTGGTGCAGTCCAAGGCCGGCGGCCCGCTCAGCCAGGACCTCATCAATTCGGACGTCGAGCGCCTGCACGAGGCCTATCGCCGCGCCGGCTACGGTCTGTCCTCCGTCAGCGGCCGCACCGTCCCGCTGCCGAACGGCCGCCAGGACGTGGTCTTCACCATCAGCGAGAGCGGCAAGACCGGCATCAAGTCGATCAACTTCACCGGCAACAGCGCCTATTCGGCGGGGCGCCTGCGTGGGTTGATGAGCTCGACGGAGTCGAACTTCCTGAGCTGGGTCAAGACCTCCGACGTCTACGATCCGGACCGGATCAATTCCGATCTCGACCTGATCCGCCGCTTCTACCTGAAGAACGGCTATGCCGACTTCCAGATCGTCAACAGCAGCGCCCGCTTCGACGAGGCGGCCGGCGGCTGGGTGGTCGACATCCAGGTCGAGGAAGGCCCGCAATACAAGGTCGGCGAGGTCAGCGTGGTGTCCTCGGTGCCGGGCGTCGACGACAAGGCCCTGCGCCGTTACGTCGCGACCTCCGGCGGGGACATCTACGACAACGAGGCGGTCGAGAAATCGCTCGTCGCGATCACGACGGACCTCTCCCGCCGCGGCCACCCCTTCGCGCAGGTCCGCCCGCGCGGCGACCGCGACGCGGCCGGCCACCTGATCGGCATCACCTATGTCGTCGACGAGGGCCCGCGGGTTTTCGTCGAGCGCATCAATGTCCGCGGCAATACGCGGACGCGCGACGACGTCATCCGCCGCGAACTCGATCTCGGCGAGGGCGATGCCTACAACAAGGTGATGATCGACCGCGCCGAGCGGCGCCTGAACAATCTCGGCTTCTTCAGCAAGGTCCGCATCACCAACGAGCCGGGCTCGGCGCCCGACCGCGTCGTGATCGACATCGACGTCGAGGACAAGGCGACCGGCTCCTTCTCGATCGCCGGCGGCTACTCGACCTCGGACGGCATCATCGGCGAGGTCTCGCTGTCGGAATCGAACTTCCTCGGCCGCGGTCAGTTCGTCCGCATCGCCGGGACGCTGGGCGAACGGACCAAGGGCATCGATTTCTCCTTCACCGAGCCGTATTTCCTCGGCTACCGCGTGGCGGCGGGCATCGACCTGTTCTCGAAATACAACGATTATTACAGCACCAACCGCTATGCCAGCCGCGTGACCGGCGGTCAGGTTCGCTTCACCTTCCCGATCACGGAAGAGTTCTCGATCACGCCGCGCTATGCGCTCTACACCACGCAGATCAAGGTGCCGAATACCAGCAGCTATCCCTATAACGACTGCACCAATGCGCTGACGGGCATCACCCCGGGCACCGCGGGGGCGACCGCGGAAAGCTCGGTCTACAACTGCGTGACCAATGGCGAGGCCTCGGTCGCGATCAAGGAAGCGCAGGGCAGTTCCCTGACCTCGCTCGTCGGCCTCAACCTGAACTACAATTCGCTCGACAACCGGCTGAACCCGCGCAACGGCTTCATCGCCGAGCTGAAGCCGGAATATGCCGGCCTCGGCGGCGATTCCAAGTTCCTGCGCGTCGCAGCGGATGCCCGCTATTACCGCGAGCTGATGGACGACGTCGTCGGCTTCGTCCGGCTGCAGGGCGGTCATGTCCAGGCGACGAGCGGCAATCTGCGGATGGTCGACCACTATTCCATGGGGCCGTCCCTGGTGCGCGGCTTCGCGTCGAGCGGTATCGGGCCGCGCGATGTCCTGACCGGCACGGCGCTCGGCGGCACGACCTATGTCGGCGGCACGCTGGAGGTGCAGTTTCCGATCTGGGGCCTGCCGCGCGACATCGGCCTGCGCGGCGCGATCTTCGCCGATGCCGGCACGCTGTTCGATTACGACGGCGGCTCGAGCTCCAGCTATGCCGGCTGTCCGAGCGGCTCCCAGGCCCGCCAGTTCAATGTCACGACGAATTCGAGCTATCAGTCCAGCGTCGCCTGCGTGCGCGACAGCAAGACGATCCGATCCTCGATCGGCGCTTCCATCCTCTGGCAGTCGCCGCTGGGTCCGATCCGCTTCGACTATGCCTATGCGCTGACCAAGGACGATGGCTGGAAAGACCCGGCGACCGGCATCCGCTACGGCGGCGACAAGCTGCAGGCCTTCCGCTTCTCCGGCGGCACGCAGTTCTGATCGGCCCGGAGCCTCGGCTTCGCCAGGCTCGACGGTGCGCGGGCCGCCGAGCGTCGCCCTGATCCGGTCCGCCAGATCCGGCGCGGCCGGGACATGCCGAAACCGCGGTCGCGGCTGTCGCCCGCGCGCGCGACAAAAGGCCCGGCTGCGCCCGTAATCCAGGCCGCTCCGATGCTCTCCTCCCGGGAGCCGGCCCGCCGGGGCATCGGTTGCGGAGCGGGCCCGTTCCCGTCCTACAGATCGTACAGGGCCTCGAGCGGCGGGCTCTGGTGATTCACCCGAAAGCAGGCCGCATTCTGCGACAGGTTGATATTGTAGAAGGGGTCCAGCCCGACGAGATGCGCCCATTGCCGGTTGAACCTGCGCAGCTCGTCCGGCGCGGGTTCCGGGCGGCTGACCGACTCGTGGTGCTCCAGGCAGGCATAGGGCGTGAAGACGAAATGCCCGCCGGTATGGACGTTCAACCGCAGGCAGAAATCGATATCGTTGTAGTTGATCCGGTAGGCGGGATCGAAACCGCCGATGGCAAGGAAATCCGCGCGCCTCACCATTACGCAGGCGCCCGTGACGGCGCTGTAGTCGCGCGGAACGACCGCCGAGCAAACCTGGCCGATCTCCGAGGCGGGGTGCAGGTAATAGGGATGCGAGGGGCCCTGGCCGAGAAGCAGCACGCCGGCATGCTGGATGCGCCCGTCGGGAAAGAACAGCTTTGCGCCGGCGCCGGAGATGCCGTCCTGCTGGCACCACATCAGCATCTCCTCGAGCCAGCCGCGCGAGATGACGCGGATGTCGTCGTTGAGCAGGAGCAGATAGTCGCCCCGCGCCGCCTCGGCCAGGAGGTTCATCTTGTCGGAGAGGTTGAAGAGCTGGCTCTCGTAGCGGACGAGCCGCACGTTCTCGCTGCGGAGGGCGCGCTCCAGATCCGGCGCGAGATCGCCGTTCTCGGCGACCACGATCTCGATGTTGGGATAGGTGCTCCTCTCGCGGATCGAGCGGACGAGATCGAGCACGTACCAGCTTTCGCCGGCGGTCCCGCTGCGATGGCCCGCCGTCGGAATGGCGATCGAGACCAGCGGCTGGCCGACGATGCCGAAGCGGACGCGATGCGTGCCCGGCAGCGGGCCGGCGACGACGCTGCCGCCATAGCGGCTGCGATCGACGAAATCCTGCACCGCCCTGCGGGCCGCCAGCTCGGCCCGGGGCTTGGCCTGGCTGCCGGAGGCGGTCGACTGGGGCAGCGTCCGCCAGTGATAGAGAATGTCCGGGATGTGGACGACATGCCGCGTCGCCGCGGCGAAGCGCAGGGCCAGATCGTAATCCTGCGCGAAATCATAGTCCGGGCGGAAGCCGCCGAGGCTCTTGGCGAGGCTGGTGCGGTAGACGCCGAGATGGCAGCTATACATGCAGGAGAGGAAATAGGCCGGCGACCAGTCCGGCTTGAAGAAGGGGGCCGAGCGGCGGCCCTTCTCGTCGATCTTGTCTTCGTCGGAATAGAGCCAGTCGGCGCGCGGATCGCGGTTGATCGCAGCGGCGAAGGCGTGCAGGGCGTGCGGGGCGAGCAGGTCGTCATGGTCGAGCAAGGCGACATAGTCGCCGCCCGCCTGTGCGAGGGCGGCGTTGCTGGCGCGGGCTATGCCGCCGTTCTCCGGCAGGAAGATCGGCCGGATCCGCGGATCGCGCGCGGAAAACCTGTCCAGGATGCGGCGGGTGGTCCGGTCGGTCGAGCCGTCGTCGACGGCCAGCAGCTCCCAATCCGGATAGGTCTGGGCCAGCACGGATTCGATCGCCATTTCGAGAAAGGCCGGCGGCGAATTGAAGGTCGGCATGATGACGGAAAAGCACGGCCTGAGCGGAAACCCTGCGCTCTTGGCGACGAAGCGCCAGCGCAGATCCTCCGTCATCACCCGCTGCTGCAGCCAATCGCCATAGGCGGCCGCCTCTCCCAGACGGCCCGGCGCCAGCCGCTGCCGCAAGCCCGACCAGTCGCCCCGCAGCAGCATTCCGCCGGCCCGCAGCAGCTTTTGCCCGAGCACGCCGCGGCGGTGGAGATCCGCGATCTGGTTGAGGACCGTCGGCGAATGGGAGGGTGCCGCGGCGAGCGGGGACAGCCCCAGCGCGTGCAGCACGAAACGGCAGGGGGTCTCGCAAGGGTCGATCCGGAAGGCCCGCGCCGGGGCGGGCAGGTCGATGATCGTCGCGATCTCGATGCGGCCGCCGCTGAAGGGGATGGCGAGGCTGTCCTCCTCGCGAAACCCTTCGCCGATGTCGAAATACAGACGCCAGCGATCGTGATGGTCTTCGCCGGCGTCGGGCAGGGTCGCCGCGAAGCGGATCGAAAGAAGGCCGGCCGGAGCGCGCAGCGGAGCGTAGAAATAGCAATCGAAGCCGTCGCTTCGCCAATGGCCGGCCGTCACGTCCGGCCGCAGCTTCCCCGCCGGGTAGAAGGGGACCCCGGCCTGGCGCCCGAGGAGCGCGCGCAGGATGCCGGGATGTCCGGGCGTCGCGGGGCCGGCATCGGCGTCGCTCGCTCCGGCGTTCTGGATTTCCGTCATGTCTCGCATTGCCGCTGATGGAGGAAGGTCAGGCGCGATGGTTAGGGTAGGCGGCGTCCCGCGCGTTCAGGCGCGGCGCCGGCTCGGGCCAGGCGATGCCGAAGGCCGGATCGTTCCAGCGGGCCCCGCGGGCCAGCTCGGCGCGATAGGGAGCGCCCATCATGTAGAAGACCTCGCTCTCGGGACGCAGCGTCTGGAAGCCGTGAGCGCAGCCTTCGGGAACGAAGAGGGCCCGGCCGTCATCCGCGGAGAGCTCGACGCCGATCCATTCCCCCCGCGTCGGCGAGCCGGGGCGCAGATCCACCACGACATCGAAGATCGCGCCGCGCGTGCAGCGGACGAGCTTCGCATCGGGAACCGGCGGGGCCTGGTAATGCAGGCCGCGCAGCGTGCCGCGATACGGGTTGAAGGACAGGTTGCACTGCACGGGCGCGAAGCGGATGCCATGCCGGCCGAAGACCTCGGCGCAGTAGCAGCGGGCGAAATGCCCGCGCTCATCCGCCTGCGGCGCGATGTCGACGACGAAGACGCCGGCGATGCGGCTCTCGGTCAGGATCACGCCAGGATCTCCACCTCCGGGATCGGGACGACGAAGCGCCCGCCCCAGCTCCGCAGCGGCGCCATCTGCTCCATGATCTCGTTCTTGAGATTCCACGGCAGGATCAGCAGGTAGTCCGGCTTCGCCTTCAGGATCTCGTCCGGCGCCTTCACCGGGATGCGCGTGCCGGGCAGGAGCCGGCCCTGCTTGTGCGGGCTGCGATCGACGGTGAAATCGATCAGCTCCGGTCCGACGCCACAGTAATTGAGCAGGGTGTTGCCCTTGGCCGGGGCGCCATAGGCGGCAACCCGCTTGCCGGCCCGCCTGGCGCCGATCAGGAATTCCAGAAGGGCGAATTTGGTCTGGGCGATGCGCTGCGCGAAGCGGGTGTAGACATCGAGCTCATCGCAGCCTTCCGCCTTCTCCTGGCTGCGCAAGGCGGCCACCGCCTCGGAAGCCTGCCGGCCGCCGGCGTTCGCATGGCCGGCATAGACGCGCAGCGAGCCGCCATGCGTCGGCAGGCGCTCGACGTCGAAGACGGCGAGGCCATGGGCTGCGAGCACGCGCTCGATCACCAGGAAGGAGAAATAGGAGAAGTGCTCGTGATAGATCGTGTCGAACTGGTTCTCGGCCAGCATCCGCAGGAGATGCGGGAATTCCAGCGTCAGGACGCCGTCCGGCTTGAGCAATATCTCGAAGCCGGCGACGAAATCGTTCAGGTCGGGCACATGGGCGACGACGTTGTTGGCCGCGATCAGATCGGCCCGGTGGCCCTGTGCGGCAAGCTCGCGCGCCGCGGCGCGTCCGAAGAAGCGGACCTGCGTCGGGATTCCGCAGCGCTCCGCCGCCGCTGCGACATTGGCCGCGGGCTCGACGCCCAGCACGGGAATGCCGGCGCGCTGGAAGAACTGCAGCAGATAGCCGTCATTGCTCGCGACCTCGACGACCTTGCTCGCCTGCGACAGGCCGAAACGGCCGATCATTCCGGCCGCGTAGCGCTCGCTATGGGCGAGCCAGCTCGGCGAAAAGCCGGAGAAATAGGCGTAGTCCGTAAAGATCGCGTCGGGCGTCTCGACATCGCGCGCCTGCACCAGCTTGCAGAGGTCGCAGACATAGATCTGCAGGGGATAGAAGGCTTCCGGCTCGGCGGCGTCTTCCGGCGCGACAAAGCTGTTGGCGAGCGGCGTCATGCCGAGATCGGCGAAGATCGTCGTCAAAGGCGCGCTGCAGAAGCGGCACTTGCATGGGGTCATCAGTGAAAGGCCCTGCTCTCGTAAGTGTCGATATCGGCCGCGATGAGTTCGGCGGCCGGCGTTCCGAGACGGTGCCGCCGGTACCATTCGGCGGTCAGCGCCAGCGCCGCGGCGAAGTCCAGGCGCGGGCGCCAGCCCAGCTCCTGGCGGGCCCTGCTCGAATCGAGCGTCAGCCGGTGCGCCTCATGGAGATCGGCCGGCGCGGCGCTGTTCCAGGAGGCGCTTTCGTCCCAGAATTGGATCAGGCTCTCGAGAACGTCGGAAACGGAGCGTTCGGCGTTGGCGTCGGGGCCGAAATTCCAGGCCCGCGCGAAACGGCCGGCATCTGCGTGCAGCCGCTCGGCCAGCAGCAGATAGCCGCCCAGCGCATCGAGAACATGCTGCCAGGGCCGGGTCGCGCCGGAGCTGCGAACCGTCACGGGGCGGTTTTGGGCGAAGGCGCGGATGGCGTCCGGGACGAGCCTGTCCTGCGCCCAGTCGCCGCCGCCGATGACGTTGCCGGCCCGCGCCGTCGCGATCGCGATGTTGCGATCCGCCATGGCCGCGAAGGAAGCCCGCCAGGACGCCACGACGATTTCCGTGCAGGCCTTGCTCGCGCTGTAGGGATCGTGCCCGCCGAGCGGGTCCGTTTCCCGGTAAGGCCACGGCCATTCACGGTTCTCGTAGCATTTGTCGCTGGTCGCGATCAGGACGCATCGCACGCTTGGCTGAGCGCGCACCGCCTCGAGCAGGTTCAGGGTGCCCATGACATTCGTCTCGAAGGTCTCGCGCGGGTCGCGATAGGACCGTCTCACCAGCGGCTGGGCGGCGAGATGCAGCACGATTTCCGGCGCCAGCTCGGCCAGGGCGGAGCGCGTTGCCCCGGCATCGCGCAGGTCGCAGGCGAGGGGCGTCACGCGACCGGCGAGAAAGCCGAGCCGCTCGGCTTCCGCTTCGTCCTGCGCCGCCAGGGACAGGCCGAGCGGCAGCGCGCCGAGCCGCGCCAGCCACAGGCTGAGCCATGATCCCTTGAAGCCGCTATGGCCGGTGACGAGGACGCGGCGCCCCCGCCAAAAGCCGGGATCGGGATTCACCAGACGCGCCATGGTGCCTCGCCGGTTTCCCAGAGTTCCTCGAGCCGCCGCTTGTCGCGCAGCGTGTCCATCGGTTGCCAGAAGCCGTCATGCGGGTAGGCCATCAGCTCGCCGTCGCGCGCGAGGCCCTCCATCGGGCCGCTCTCCCAGACGGTGTCGTCGCCCGCGATGCGGTCGAGCGCGCGCGGCGAGAGCACGAAGAAGCCGCCATTGATGAAGCCGGTGTCGCTCGGCGCCTTCTCGCGGAAGCCGGATACGCCGTTGCCGTCGAGGTCGAGCACGCCGAAGCGGCCGGGCGGGCGCACCGCCGTCACCGTCGCGGCGCGGCCATGGCTCTCGTGGAAGGCGATCAGCCGGTCGATCGGCACGTCCGAGACGCCGTCGCCATAGGTCAGGCAGAAGCTCTCGCCCTCCAGATAGGGCTTCACGCGAGCGATGCGGCCGCCCGTCATCGTTTCCTGGCCGGTGTCGACCAGCGTGACCTTCCAGGGCTCGGCGCGGCCGGCATGGGTGGTCACCGCGCCGGAGGTGAAGTCGAAGGTGACGTCCGACGAGTGGAGAAGGTAGTTCCCGAAATACTCCTTCAGGAAATAGCCCTTGTAGCCGAGGCAGATCACGAATTCGTCGATGCCGTAGCGCGAATACAGCTTCATGATGTGCCAGATGATCGGCCTCCCGCCGATCTCGATCATCGGCTTCGGGCGATATTCCGATTCCTCCATGATCCGCGTGCCGCGGCCGCCGGCCAGGATCACCGCTTTCCTGATCTTCGTCATTCTCTTCCGTGTTCCTGCGCTTCCGCGTTCCTGCGCTTTGGCATCCGGCGCTTCTGCATTCCTGGCCGTGCCGGGCCTCGCGGCGGGTCGTGAGAAATTTACCCACATGGTGTTGACGTGGGAAATATTCCCACTTATTGAGCCTGTCAACCCATCCGACATCGCCTTCCGCGATCGGCGGCATGTGGAAATATCCGTTCGAGGAGACCGCGGGTGTCGACCCCTGCCATGTTCGTTCACGATGCGCAGTCGCGCGACAGCCGGCCCTGGCGGGACGCGATCGCCGATGCCGCCCGGGCCGCGCGCCTCGCCGAATTATGGCTGACCATGGGCTGGTACGATGTGCGCCAGCGCTACAGCCGTTCGGTCTTCGGCCCCTTCTGGGTGACGATCAGCCTCGCCGTCTTCGTCGCGGGGCTGGGCATCACCTATGCGGCGCTCTTCCGCGTGCCGGTGGTGGCCTATCTGCCCTATGTCACCGTTGGCATGGTGCTGTGGTCGCTGATCTCCGCCCTACTCAACGAGGGCGCCGCGACCTTCACGGCGGCGACCGCGGCGATCAAGCAGATGCCGGCGCCGATCGGAATCCATGCGCTGCGCGTCGTCTGGCGCAACCTGATCATCCTCGCCCATAACGCGGTGATCGTCCTGATCGTCCTCGCGGCCTGCGGGGTGAGGCCGGGCTGGGCGGGCTTCGCGGCCCTGCCGGGCCTGGCGCTCCTGCTGCTCAACGGCATCGGCTGGAGCGTGACGCTCGGTCTCGTCGGCGCGCGTTTTCGCGACGTGATGCCCCTCGTCGCCAACGCGACGCAAATGCTGCTCTTCGTCACGCCGGTGCTGTGGCGTGCCGGCGATCTCGGCGACCGGCGCATCCTGGCGGAGCTCAATCCGCTGTTCCATCTGATCGAGATCGTGCGGGCGCCGCTGCTCGGGGCGGGCGTCCCGCTCGGCAGCTTCGCCGTCGCGCTCGCCGTCACCGCGCTCAATCTCGGGCTCGCCTTCGCCTTCTATACGAGGCTGCGCTGGCGCGTGGCCTATTGGCTCTGAGGCGGCGATGAGCTCGATCCGCCTCGACCGCGTCAGCGTGCAGTTCCCGCTCTATGGCGGCAGCGCCCGTTCCCTGCGCAACCGCATCGTCAGCAGCGCCACCGGCGGGCGCATCGGCTCGGATGCCCGCTCGCGCACCTGCATCGAGGCCCTGCGCGACATCGACATCCGCATCGCCCATGGCGAGCGCGTCGCCCTCGTCGGCCATAACGGCGCCGGCAAGACGACGCTGCTGCGCGTCCTGGCCGGCATCTATGTGCCGCAGGCGGGCCGCGTCGCCGTCAGCGGCAAGGTCGCCCCGCTCTTCGACATCGGGCTGGGCATGGACGGCGAGGCGAGCGGCTACGACAATATCCGCCTGCGCGGCCTTTATCTGGGGCTGAGCCGGCGCGAGATCGAATGCCGCATCGACGAGATCGCAGCCTTCAGCGAGCTCGGCGGCTTCCTCGACATGCCGATCCGCACCTATTCGGCCGGCATGCAGACGCGGCTGTCCTTCGCGATCTGCACCAGCGTCGATCCGGAGGTGCTGCTGCTCGACGAAGGCATCCTCGCCGGCGACGCGGCCTTCATGGAGAAGGCGCAGGCGCGGCTGGCGGCCTTCGTGGCCCGGGCCGGCATCCTCGTTCTCGCCTCGCACAGCGACAGCCTGCTCGCCAGCCTGTGCAGCCGTGCGCTGCGGCTCGAGCACGGCCGCCTCGTCGCCGACGGGCCCTTGCAGCAGGTGCTGCAGCCCAGCGCGCATCCTGCGGTTCTCGGGAGATTATCGGCATGAACAGGCTGGCCGGAGGCCGGGCGCCCTGCGTGGCCGGCATCGTCATCTATCGTCCGCAGATCGAGGCGCTGCGGCGTCTCGTCGCCTCGCTGGCCGATGAGGTCGCCATCGTCGCCATCTATGCCAACTCGCCGATCGGCGCAGACGAGCAGCAGAGGCTCGCGGCGGCGGCGGGGGCGGCCGAGCTGGTCGTTCTGAGGCCGGCCCTCAACCGCGGCCTCGGCGCCGCCTACAACGCCCTGCGCGCATTGGCGCAGGCGACCGAAAACGAGTTCCTGCTGCTGCTCGACCAGGACAGCGCGCCCCGTCCCGGCACGGTCGAGACGCTGGTCGCGACCCATCGCCGCCTCGCCGCGCGCGGCGAGCGCGCCGCCGTGGTCGGGCCGCAGCCGATCGACCTGCAAGGCAAGGCGATGCGGCTGTCGACGCGGACGGGAGTGCCGCCAAGCGGCACGGAGCCTCTGCGCGCCTCCTTCGTCATCTCGTCCGGCTCGCTGATCCGCCTCGACGCGCTGGCGGCGATCGGCGATTTCCGGGCCGACTACTTCATCGACGCCATCGACATCGAATGGTGCCTGCGGGCCGGCGCCGCGGGCTATTCGATCTGGGTCGATCCCGCGGTGCCGATGCCGCACAGCCTGGGCAAGGGCATCATCAGGCTGCCATTCGGCCTGTTGCTGACCGACCAGCCGTCGCGCCGCCTCTACACCTATGTCCGCAACCAGCTCGCCATGCTGCGCCTGCGGCATGTTCCCGTCCGCTACAAAGCCAAGTTCCTGCTCTCGCTGCCGGTGAGGCTCGCGGCCCATCTGATCCATCACCGCTTCTCGTCCGATTGCATCACGGCGCTGGCCAACGGCCTCGTCGACGGCGTGCTCGGACGGATGGGGCCGCCCGACCGCGCGCTGATTCCCTGGCGGGATCCCGGCCTGCGGATGGATGCGCCCCGGAGCTCGCCGGCGGCCGACGCGGCGGCGCCGGGACGGCGCCTGCCATGAGCGCGCCGACCATCCTCGTGCTCGGACGCAGCGGCCAGCTCGCCGGAGCCCTGGCCGAGCGCGGATGCGGCGCCGTCGTCGCGGCCGGGCGGCCGGAGTTCGACCTGACGCGGCCCGATGCGCCGGCGCGCCTGCTGGACATGGTCCGCCCTGCCGCCGTGATCAACGCGGCGGCCTATACGGCGGTCGACCGTGCGGAAAGCGAGCCGGAACTGGCCTTCGCCCTCAACCGGGACGGCCCCGCCGCCCTGGCGAAGGCCTGCGCACGCGCCGGCCTGCCCCTCATCCACATCTCGACGGACTGCGTTTTCGACGGCGCGAAGGCAGGCGCCTATCGCGAAGCCGACATCTCCCGCCCGCTCAATATCTACGGGGCCTCGAAGCGGGCGGGCGAGCGGGCCGTCCTCGAAGCGCTGCCTTCGGCGCTGGTGGTGCGGACCTCCTGGGTCTTCGGGCCGCGGGGCGAGAGTTTCGTGACCCGCCTGCTCGGCTGGGCGCAGGGGCGCGAAACGCTCACGGTCGCGGGGGACCAGCGCGGCAAGCCGACCTATGCGCCGGCCCTCGCGGATGCGCTGCTGGCGCTCGCGCCCCGCCTGATCGGCCGGACGCTGCCCGGCGGATTGCTGCATCTGGCCGGCGAGACCGTGCTGAGCCGGGCCGAGCAGGCCCAGCTCATTCTCGATGCGGCCCGCCGGCGCGGCGGCCCGTGGGCGAGGGTGATCCCCGTTCCCTCCAGCGCCCATGCGACCGCGGCCGCGCGGCCATGCAACGCCGTACTCGACTGCACGCTCGCCGCGCGCCAGGGCATCGCGCTCGGAGCGTTCGCGGACGATGTCGAGGCCACCCTCGATCGCCTGATCGGGCCGGCAGCCACCCATCTGGCGCAGCACCGCCTGAACCCGTCGAGGGCATCGTGAAAGGTATCGTTCTGGCCGGGGGCAGCGGATCGCGTCTCCACCCCGCGACGCTCGCCGTCAACAAGCAGCTCCTCCCCGTCTACGATAAGCCGATGATCTACTATCCGGTTTCCGTGCTGATGCAGGCCGGAATCGACGAGATCCTGCTGATCTCGGCGCCGGACTACCTCGCCAACTACGTTGCGCTGTTCGGGGACGGGGCGAGCCTCGGCCTGAAGCTGAGCTACGCCGTGCAGCCACGGCCCGAGGGGCTGGCGCAAGCCTTCGTCATCGGACGCGACTTCGTCGGCGACGACAGCGTCGCGCTGGTCCTGGGCGACAACATCTTCTTCGGCGCCGGGCTCGAAGGCATGCTTGCCCGCGCGCGTGCCCGCCAGAGCGGCGCGACGATCTTCGCCTATGCGGTCGAAGACCCGGAGCGCTACGGCGTCGTCACCCTCGACGGGCAGGGCGGGGCGCTGCGGATCGACGAGAAGCCGAAGGCGCCGCAATCGCCCTGGGCCGTCACCGGCCTCTATTTTTACGACAACCGGGTCTTGGACATCGCTGCCGGCATTCGCCCTTCGCCGCGGGGCGAGCTGGAGATCACCGACGTCAACGCCGCCTATCTCCGCGCCGGCGAGCTCCATGTGGAGCGCATGTCGCGCGGCTATACCTGGCTCGACATGGGGACGCATGACAGCCTGCTGGAAGCGGGCGAGTTCGTCCGCACCATCCAGAAGCGCCAGGGGCAGCTTGTCGCCGGGCTCGAGGAAATCGCCTTCCGGCAGGGCTTCATCCCGCTCGCCCGGCTTCGTGAACAGGGCGCCGCCCTTGCCAGGACGGATTATGGCCGCAAGCTGCTCGCGATCGCGGCCGACCATGCCTGAACCGGGGTCAACGCCCGGGCCCGCCGCCGCCTCCCGACCCGCCGCCCCCAGGACCGCCGCCGCCGCCAGGGCCGCCGCCTCCGGGACCGCCGCCTCCCGGTCCTGCGCCCCCCGGACCGCCACCTCCGGGCCCTTCGCCTCCGAAGCCGCCGCCTCCGGGGCCCCCGCCGCCCGGGCCGAAGCCTCCCGGCCCGCCGAACCCGCCGCGGCCGAAGCCGCCCCGTCCGGCCGGCCCCGACATGGCCGGGCCGCCGTCCAGCCCACCGCCTTCGCCCTCGCTCCGGGCCAGGCGCAGGCTGTCGATGCTCGGCACGCCGTCCGGGCCGAGGCGGCCGGTCAGCACCGCCCGGACCTCCTGCCAGGGGGACAAGGCGGAGCCGAAGACGTCGCTGCGAACCGAAAGGCCCGAGCCGAGCAGCAGGCGGCCCTCTGCGGCGCGCAGATAGCTCTCGACCGAGAAGACGCCCGTCGCCGGGAGCGGCGGGGCCGGGACGACATGGCCGACGCGGAAGCCGCCTCTGACGATCCGGCCTGAAGCGGCGATGCGGCGACCGGACCAGCCTTCGTCGAGGCCCAGCAGCTTGAGCCCGCCGATCCAGAGGCCGTCATCATCCTTCTCCACCGGCCCGACCGCACGCATCACCGCGTCGTCATGAGGCTCGATCAGGCTCGCGACGATCGTGCCGTCGAGCCTGCGCAGGCCGCTCACCGCGACGGACTGGCCCTTGCGCCAGGCGCGGCCGCGCTTGTCGGCCGGCAGCAGCACGGCCTGCCCCAAAACGTCGATGCCGTCCCGGTAGACCGCGGTGACCGGGCCTGCCACCTCCCTTTCCACGGCGATCGCATGGGTGACGAGGCCAGCGGCTTCCGGCCGGGCGACGACGCGCACGACATGGCCGACGCGCAGGTCCCGCGCCCGGCGGAGGAGGCCGTCGATCGTCACCGGCGCGTCCGCCGGGTAGGCGATGCGGCTGTCGTTGACGACGATGCTGCCGAAACGCTGGATCGTGCCGACGAAGCCCGTACCGCCGATGCCGCGGTCGGAGCCGCTCTGCTCCTCCGGCGTGAAGCCCGTGCCGCCGATGCCGATGTCGCGCGGCCGTTCCGGCGCGCCCAAAGCGGGCGTGCAGGTGGCCGCGGCGCCGAGCGAAGCCAGCAGCGCCCGGCGGGTGATGACCAGGGGGCCGCTCATCTGCGCCCGCTCTCGTCAGGCTTCGCGGGAGCGGCGTTCTCGCTGAAGATATAGACGCCGCAATTCCAGCGATGCTCGCCGCCCGGGTCGGTCTGGCAGGCGGCGTTCGCCTCGCGGTTGAGCTTCTGCAGCATCTCCAGCGCGAGCTCGCGCGAGCGCGCCTCTAGACGCCGGGCAAGTTCGTCGGAAAGCCCGTCGTAATGGACCGAACGCTCCAGGAAAGGCGGCGGTGCCGTCAGCACGTTGGCGGTGGCGGCGGCGAGATGGTCCTGCAGGTTGCGGCCGAAGTAATACAGCTTCTCGTCGTCGCCCTGCTGCGGGATGAACGCCGACTCGGCCAGCACGATGCGATCCCGCGCGTCGATCGAGACGATGCGGCGGTCGATCCATTCGTCGAGGACGGCGCGCGGCCGCAGGTCCCGGGTCACGGAAGCGACGAGTTCCTCGAAAGAGGGGTGCCCGCCCTGCGCGGTGCGCGGCAAGGGCAAGGGCGCGCCCGCGGCGTCGCAGAAGCGCGGCGCGGCCAGCCAGCGCGCGATGATCGCGCCGGTGCGCGACACCGAGGCCGGCACCGCATTGACCGGGGCGCCGGCGCCGCGCAGGCGGCTCACCTCCTTGCGATGGATGCCCGTCAACAGGCTGACGCGGCTGTCGGTCTGCTCCTTGCCCGGCAGGGCGAAATCGTATTCCGCCACATTGACGTAGAGCTCGCGCAGAAGCTGGCTCAGCGCCGGAAAGGTCATCCCGGCCCGAATGCAAAGCCGCACCAGCGGCCGCAGCACGCGCGCAAGAGGCGGATAAAGCTTGTCGGCGGTGGGGCCATGGCCAGCGTCCGTCATGGAAACCCAATAACTTCATTCGAGGTGGGACACAATCCCACAAGCTGTCGCCAAACTTTCGCTCAAATCGACGGCGCGCCGCCGCCCGCAGCGGGGCGCTTCGCGCCGGACGGTCTTCGCCATGCGCTGGCGGTGGCGAGCCGCGCTTTCCGAAGGGGCCGGAGCGCCCGGCGGTGACGCGCCGCGTCCTCGGCATCGGTCCGGCGCCGCCTCAGCCCGGCCCGGGCGAGGGCTGAGCCGCTGGCGGCGAGCCGGCCGCGGTCCGGCGGGAGCGGCCGAGCCGGCTCATCCAGAGATAGATGATCGGCGTGGTGTAGAGCGTCAGGATCTGGCTGAGGATGAGGCCGCCGACGATGGTGATGCCGAGCGGGCGGCGCAGCTCCGCGCCCGGCCCGGTCGCGATCATCAGCGGGACGGCGCCCAGCATGGCCGAGAGCGTCGTCATCAGGATCGGCCGGAAGCGCTCGAGGCAGGCCTCGAAGATCGCCTCGCGCGAGGGCAGGGCGCGCTGGCGCTCGGCGGCGATGGCGAAGTCGACCAGCATGATGCCGTTCTTCTTGACGATGCCGATCAGCAGGATGATCCCGATGAAGGCGATGATGGTGAGGTCGGCGCCGGCGATGCGCAGCGCGATCAGCGCCCCAAGCCCGGCCGAGGGCAGGGTCGAGAGGATCGTCACCGGGTGGATCAGGCTCTCGTAGAGCACGCCGAGGATGATGTAGACCGCCAGGATCGCGACCAGGATCATCAGGCCCTGGCTGCCTGCTCCCTGCGTGAAGGCCTTGGCGTCGCCGGCGAATTCGGCGCGCAGGGAGGCCGGCAGGTGCAGCTCCTCCACGGCGGCGACGAGGGCGTCGCTCGCCTCCTGGATGCCGACGCCGGGCGCAAGGTCGTAGGTGATCGTCACGGCCGGGAACTGGCCCTGGTGGTTGATGACCAGCGGCGCCGTGCCGCGCTCGACGGTGACGAGGCTGCGCAGCGGCACCTGCGCGCCGTTGCGGCCGGGGACGTGGAGATCGAGGATGTGGTTCGGGTCGCGGCTGCGCGAGGGCGCGACCTCCAGCACGACCCGGTACTGGTTGCGCTCGCCGTAGATCGTCGAGATCTGGCGCTGGCTGAAGGCGTCGGAGAGGACGTTGTCGATGTCCTGGATCGCGACGCCGAGCTGCGAGGCCTTGTTGCGGTCGATCACGACATTGGCCTGCAGGCCGCCCTGCTCGCGGTCGGTCGAGACGTCGACCAGCTCGGGCAGGGCGCGCAGGCGCTCCAGCACCTTGGGCACCCATTCCTCGAGCTCGGGCAGGTTCGGGTCCCAGAGCGTGAACTGGTATTGCGAGCGGCCTTGCCGGCCGCCGGCGCGCACGTCCTGCACCGGGGTCAGGAAGATGCGCAGGCCCGGGATCGAGCCGAGGCGCCCGCGCAGCCGGTTGACCACCTGGGCCGAGCTCAGCCCACGCTCCTCCAGCGGCTTCAGGCTGACGAAGAAGCGCCCGGTATTCACCGAGCCGCTGCCGCCGCCGATGAAGGAGGCGACGCCGAGGACCGCCGGGTCGCTCGAGACGATGGCGGCGCCGCGCTGCTGGAGCTGCGCCATCGCCGGGAAGGAGATGTCGGTCGAGGCCTGGGTGAAGCCGATGATCAGCCCGGTGTCGTCCTGCGGGAAATAGCCCTTCGGCGCGCTGCGGAACATCTGCACGGTCAGGGCCACGGTCGCGATCATCACGGCGAGCATGAACCAGTTGTGCCGCAGCACGAGCCTGAGCGTGCGGGCATAGAAGCCCGTCATCGCCGACAGCACGCGCTCGACCGCGCGGTCGAAGCGGCTGGGCGCATGCGGCCCGCTCCTGAGGAAATGGGCGCAGACCATCGGCGTGACGCTGAGCGAGACCGCCGTCGAGACCAGGATGGCGAAGGTCAGCGTCAGGGTGAACTCGCGGAAGAAGCGGCCCGCCACCCCCTCCATGAAGAAGAGCGGGATGAAGGCGGCGATCAGCGAGAGCGAGATCGAGACCACCGTGAAGCCGATCTGCCCGGCGCCGAGCAGGGCGGCGCGCAGCGGCGAGAGGCCCCTGGCGACGTTGCGCTCGATGTTCTCGATCATGACAATGGCGTCGTCGACGACGAAGCCGACCGAGATCGTCACCGCCATCAGCGAGAGATTGTCGAGCGTGAAGCCGGCGACCCACATCGCGGCGAAGGTGCCGGCGATGGAGAGCGGCACGGTGACGCCGGCGGCGACCGTCAGCGTCGTGCGGCGCAGGAACAGGAAGACGACCAGCATCACCAGCGCGATGGAGATCAGCAGCGTATGCTGGATGTCGGCGATCGAGGCGCGGATCGTGACGGTGCGGTCCGACATGATCGAGAACTGGATTCCGGCCGGCACCCAGCGCTGGATCTCGGGCAGAAGCGCCTTCACCCGGTCGACCGTGTCGATGACGTTGGCGTCGGCCTGCTTGGTGATGGTGATCAGGATCGCCGGCTTGCCGTTGTACCAGCCGGCGGCGCGGCTGTTGCGCACGCCGCGCTCGACGGCCGCGACATCGGCGAGGCGGACCACCGTGCCGCTGGCCGAGCGCACGACGATGTTGCCGTAGTCTTCCGGCTGGCGGATCTGGTTGTTGGCCGAGAGCGTCTCGCCCAGCCTGTCGCCGTCGAAGGAGCCGACGGCAGAGACGGTGTTGGCGTTGACGATGGCGGTGCGGATGGTGTCGAGGCTCAGCCCCATGGCGGCGAGCCGGGCGGGGTCGACCCGGACGCGGATCGCCGGCTGCTCCGCGCCGGCGACCGTGACCTCGCCGACGCCTTCGATCTGGGAGATGCGCTGGGCGATCACGGTATCGGCCGCGTCGTACATCGCGCTCGGCGTCATCGTGTCCGAGGTCAGGGCCAGGATCAGGATCGGCGCGGCGTTGGGATTGGCCTTGCGGAACTGCGGCAGGGTCGGCAGGTCGCCGGGCAGGTCGGTCGCGGCGGCGTTGAGCGCCGCCTGGACGTCGCGGGCGGCGCTGTCGGTGTTCCGCGTCATGTCGAACTGGAGCACGATCGAGGTCGAGCCGAGCGAGCTCGTCGAGGTGATCTCGGTGACGCCGGGGATCGAGCCGAGCCGGCGCTCGAGCGGCGCCGCCACGCTCGCCGCCATCGTCGCCGGGTCGGCGCCCGGCCGGCTGGCGAAGACGCGGATCGTCGGGAAGTCGACGCTCGGCAGGCTCGCCACCGGCAGGACCATGTAGGCGACCATGCCGACGAGGAAGAGGCCGATCGCCAACAGCGTCGTGCCGACCGGGCGCAGGATGAAGGCGTCGGAGAGGCCCCGGACCGTCTTCCAGCCCTTGTCCTCGCCACTTCGGCCCGCGGCGTCGCTCATTCGGCCGCCTCCGGATCGGGATAGGGCACGACGCCGTCGGGGCCGCCGCCGAGGCGCCGGCGGATATTCTCGAGCGCCAGATAGATCACCGGCGTGGTGTAGAGCGTCAGCAACTGGCTGAGCAGCAGGCCGCCGACGATGGTGATGCCGAGCGGCTGGCGCAATTCGCTGCCGGTGCCGGTCGCGAGCGCCAGAGGCAGGGCGCCGAACAGGGCGGCCAGCGTCGTCATCATGATCGGCCGGAAGCGCAGCAGGCAGGCCTTGACGATGGCCTCCTCCGGTGGGAGGCGCTCATGCCGCTCGGCCTCCAGCGCGAAGTCGATCATCATGATCGCGTTCTTCTTGACGATGCCCATCAGCAGGATGATGCCGATCAGCGCCACGATCGAGAGTTCGCGGCCGGTCAGGACGAGGGCGAGGAGGGCGCCTACGCCAGCGGAAGGCAGCGTCGTCAGGATCGTGAAGGGGTGGACATAGCTCTCGTAGAGGATGCCGAGCACGAGATAGATCGTCACCACCGCGGCGAGGATCAGCCAGGGCTGGTTGGCGAGCGAATGATTGAACTCCGCCGCATCGGCGCTGAAGGAGCCGGAGATCGAGCTGGGCATGCCGATCTCGCGCTCGACCGCCGCGATCATCGTCACCGCGTCGCCGAGCGCCTCGCCGGGCGCGAGATCGAAGGAGACGGTCGCGGCCGGGAACTGCTCCTGATGGGCGATGGAGAGAGGCGCGGTCTCGCGGATCAGCCGGGTGAAGGAGGAGAGCGGCACCTGGACGCTGTTCTGCGTCACCGTGGTGTTGCCGGCGGCGTTGGTCTGGCCCTGGGTGTTGGTGTTGCCGGTGACGTAGAGCTTCGACAGCGCCGAGGGGTCGCGCAGATATTGCGGCGCCGCCTCCAGGATGACGCGGTACTGGTTCGACTGCTCGTAGATCGTGGCGATCTGGCGCTGGCCGAAGGCGTCGTAGAGCGTGTCGTCGACGGCCTGGATCGAGATGCCGAGCCGGCCGGCCTTGGCCCGGTCGATCTCGACATGGGCGCGCAGGCCGCCATCCTGCGTCTCGTTGGCGACGTTGCGGACGATCGCCTCGCGCCGCAGCGCCTCCGCGAGCTTGCCGGCCCATTCCATCACCTGCGGCTGGTCGGCGCCGGTCAGGGTGTACTGGTATTGCGAGCGGCTGGCGCGGGTGGTGATCTGGATGTCCTGCACCGGCTGGACAAAGGTGACGACGCCGGGAATCGCGGAAGCGACGGCGCGCAGCCGCTCGGCGATGGTGACGGCGTCGTCGCGGCGCTCGTCCTTGGGCCTGAGCGTCACCGTCATGCGGGCGGTGTTGAGGGTGGCGTTGGCCTGGCCGATGCCGAGCACCGAGACGACGCCGGTGACGTCGCCATCCTGCTCGAAGGCCTGCGACACCTTCTCCTGCAAGCGCTTCATCTCGTTGAAGGAGACGTCCGGCGAGGATTCCAGTACGACATTGAGCAGGCCGGTATCCTGGCTCGGCAGGAAGCCCTTGGGGATGACGACATACATCCAGACCGTCAGCACCAGCGTGGCGAACGTCGCCAGCAGCACCAGCCCGCGCGCCTTCAGCGCCCAGCCGAGCGTCACCTCGTAGACCCGCGCCATCGCCGCGACCGGCCATTCCGCCAGCCGCATCAGCCGGTTCTCACGCCCGGGATCGCCATGGCGCAGCAGCCTTGCGCACATCATCGGCGTCAGCGTCAGCGAGACCACCGCCGAGACCACGACGGCGATGGTCAGCGTCAGGGCGAATTCGCGGAACATGCGGCCGACGAGCCCGGTCATGAACAGCAGCGGGATGAAGACCGCGACCAGCGAGACCGTCAGCGAGATCACGGTGAAGCCGATCTCGCGGGCGCCGTCATAGGCGGCCTGGAGCGGTTTCTTGCCCTGCTCCATGTTGCGCACGATGTTCTCGATCATCACGATCGCATCGTCGACGACGAAGCCGGTGCCGATGGTCAGCGCCATCAGCGAGAGATTGTCGAGGCTGAAGCCGGCGAGCCACATCACCGCGAAGGTCGCGATCAGCGAGAGCGGCAGCGCGACGCCCGCGATGATCGTCGCCCGCACCGTGCGCAGGAAGAGCAGCACCACCAGCACCACCAGCGCGCAGGCGAGGACCAGCGTGAACTGGACGTCGGCGATCGAGGCGCGGATCGTCTCGGTGCGGTCGCTGACCACCTGCAAATCGACGCCGGCCGGCATGCCGTTCTTCAGGCGCGGGATCTCCTCCTGCACCCGCGCGACCGTGGTGACGATGTTGGCGCCGGGCTGGCGCATCACGTCGAGCACGACGGCGGTCCTACCCTTGAACCAGGCGCCGACGCGACTGTTCTCGAGGTCTTCCAGCACCACCGCCACGTCGCGCAGGAAAACCGGTGCGCCGCTGCGATAGGCGACGACGATGTCGCGATAGGCCGAGGCGCTGCCGATCTGGTCGTTGGCGCTGATTGTATAGGCCTGATGGTTGCCGTCGAGCGCGCCCTTGGAGCCGGCGACATTGGCGGCGACGATGGCGGTGCGCAGATCCTCCATGCCGAGCCCGTAGGCGGCGAGCCTGGCGAGGTCGGCCTGGATGCGGATCGCCGGCCTGACGCCGCCCTCGATCGAGACGTGGCCGACGCCGGAGACCTCCGAAAGGCGTGGCGAGAGCAGCGTATCGGCGAGGTCGGAGAGCTGGCGCAGCGAGACCGTGTCCGAGGTCAGCGCCAGCACCATGATCGGCGCATCGGCCGGGTTGATCTTCGCATAGGTCGGCGGATAGGGCAGGGTGCGCGGCAGGGTCGAGCCCGCCGCGTTGATCGCGGATTGCACGTCCTGCGCCGCGGCGTCGATGTCGCGGTCGAGATCGAATTGCAGCGTGATCTGGCTGAGGCCGAAGGAGCTCTGCGAATACATCGTCGAGAGGGAGGGGATCTGGCCGAACTGCCGCTCCAAGGGCGCCGTCACCAGCGAGGCGATGGTCTCGGGATTCGCGCCCGGCAATTGCGTGGTGATCTGGATCGTCGGGAAATCGACCTGCGGCAGGGCCGAGACCGGCAGGCGCAGATAGCCGAGGATGCCGCAAAGCAGAACCGCGATGCCGAGCAGCGAGGTCGCGACGGGCCGGCTGATGAAAGGCGCGGACACGCTCATCGCGGCTCACCCGTCATGGCTGCGCTTGCGGTCTTTGTGCACCCGATCCGCGGCCGGGGGAAGCCGGTGCGCCGGAGGGCGCTGCCTCTGGGCCGGCTGCGCCCGGCGCCGCGCCGTTGCGCCGCGGCCGGTTCTCGCGGCCGCCCTCGGCTCCGGCGGGCGGGGCGGGCGAGGCATCCTGCGCCGGGGCGGTCGAGCCGGTCGCGGGACCGCCGCCGGCGCCAGGCCGGTCGCGCCGCGGTCCCTGGCCGGGCTCGCGCATGCCGCGGCGGCCGGGCGCGTCGGCGGGCGGCTGGGCCGCCTGCTCGGGCGTCGAGACGCGCACCCTGGCCTTGTCGGTCAGGCGCGCGAAGCCGGTGGTGACCAGCTTCGCCGGCGGCACGATGCCCGCGGTGATCACGGCCGTCGTCTCGTTCTGCTGGCCGACGGTGACGTTGACCAGGCGGACCGTCTCGTCCTCTTCGACGGCGAAGACATAGGCCCCGTTCGGGCCGCGCTGGATCGCGGCGGTCGGCGCGACGACGACCTGCCTCAGCACGTCGACGAAGACGCGGACATTGACGAACTGGCCCGGCCAGAGCTGCAGCCGCTCATTGGGGAAGCGGGCCTTGACCTTGATCGTGCCGGTGGCCTGGTCGACGACGTTGTCGATGACCTCGACGACGCCCTTGTCGATGATCGTGGTGCCGTCCGAATCGAGCGCATCGACCTCGACCGGCCCGCGCGCCACCGCCGCGCTCACCGCGCGCAACTGCTGCTGCGGCAGGTTGAAGACCATGGCGATCGGCTTCAACTGAGTGATCACGACGAGGCCGTTGGTATCGGAGGCGCGGACGATGTTGCCCTGGTCGACCTGCCGGATGCCGAGCCGGCCGTCGATCGGCGCGCGGATCGTGGTGTAGTCAAGATAGGCCTTGGCGTTGTCGATCGCGCCCTGGTCGGAGCGGATCTGCGCCTCGAGCTGCGCCACCGTGGCGCGCTGGGTGTCGGCCTGCTGGCGCGAGCCGTAATCGGTCTGGGCGAGCCTGGCATAGCGCTCGAGGTCGGCGCGGGCATTGGCGAGCTGGGCCTCGTCCTGCGCCTTCTTGGCGACGGCCTGGTCGTATTGGGCCTGATAGGTCGCCGGGTCGATCTTCGCCAGCACGTCGCCTTTCCTGACGTCCTGGCCGTCCCTGAAGGCGATCTCGAGCAGGCGGCCGTCGACCTGCGTGCGCACGGTCACCGTGTTCAGCGCCTGGATCGTGCCGACGGCATCGGCGGTGACCGGCACGTCGTCATAGCGGACAGGGGTGGCGATCACCGGGATCGGCCCCTCGCCGCCGCCGAAACGGGCGCGGCGGCCGCCTCGTCCGCCGGCCTGCTGGGCGGCGCCGACGCCGTCCCCGCCGGCCGGAATCCAGCCGCCATGATAGCTGTGCCAGCCCCAGAGGGCGCCGCCGAGCAGCACCAGGATGAGCAGAAAGCGCTTCATTCCGCCGCCTCGGTCGCGTTGATGGCGGCGCGGTGGTCGGCCTCGGTCCAGCCGCCGCCCAGCGCCTTGAACAGGTCGACATAGGCGATGAGCTTCTGAAGCTTGATCTGCGAGAGCTGGTCCTGCGCCTGGAACAGGGTCTGCTGGGTGTTGAGCAATGTCACGATGTCGATGGTGCCTTCCCGCAGCCTCTGCTCGGTGATGGCATAGGCCCGCCGGGCCGAGGCGACGGTCTCGGCCTGCAGGCGCTCGTGGCGGGTGTTCTCCTGGATCGCGATCAGGGCGTTCTCGACATCGGCGAAGGCGCTGACGATGGTCTTGCGATAGGTCGCGATCAGTTCGTCGGCCACGCCGCGTTCGAGCTCGACCCGGGCCCTGAGATTGCCGCCGTCGAGGATGGGCTGGACGAGGCCCGCCGCCGCCGAGGCGAAGGCGGCGTCCGGTCGTAGCAGGTTCTTCAGCACCGCGCTTTCGAGACCGCCCTGTCCGGTCAGGCTGATGCTGGGGAAGAGCGCGGCGCGCGCGGCGTAGAGCGTCGCCTCCTGCGAGGTCAGACGCGCCTCGGCCTCGGCGATGTCGGGCCGGCGCTGCAGCAGTTGCGAGGGCAGGCCGGCGCGCACGGCGGGCACGGCGATCGCATTCAGGCTGCCGCCCTTGATCGCGACGGCGGCGGGAGTCTCGCCGACGAGCACGGCGAGCGTCACCTTGGCCTGGCGCAGCGAGAGTTCGAGGGCCGGCACGGAAGCCTTCTGCTGGGCGACGACGCTTTCCTGTTGCGCGATGTCGAGCTGGGTCGCGGTGCCGACCGAGAGCCGCGCCTGGATCGCCTTGAGCGTCCGCTCCGCCGCGGCGATGTTCTCCCGCGCGATGCGCAGGCGGTCCTGCGCCGCGAGCACCTGGAAATAGGTGCCGGCGACGCTGGAGACGGCGGTGAGCGCGACCACGTCGCGGTCGAAGCGCGTCGCCTCCGCGGCGAAGCGCCCGGCATCGGCTGTCGCGCCGTTCTTGCCCCAGAAGTCGAGCTCGTAGCTCGCCGAGAGGCCGAGGCTGAACTGGTTGCCGACGCTCTCGCCGAACGGCCCGCGCTTGGAGCCCAGCGTGCCGGGCCGCAGGCTGCGCGAGGCATCGCTCGAGCCGGTCAGCGTCGGATAGAGCGCGGCCGAGGAGATGCGCGACTGCGCGTCGGCCTGCCGGATCCGCGTCATGGCGATGGCGATGTCGAAATTCTCCCCGACCGTGCGTTCGACGAGGCGGTTCAGCTCGGCCGAGCGGAACAGGCGCGGCCAGTCGGGCGAGACCGCCGGTGCGGCGCGGCGCTCGCCGGCTGCGAAGCTGCGCGTCACGGCGACGCCGGGATCGGGGCGCGGATCGGCCGGCAGACAGGCGCCGAGGCCGATAACGACGGCGGTTGCCGAGCAAAGGCGGAGGAGCGGATGTCCGACTGCGTGTCCCGCAAGATCACGCCTGTAGCCCGGCACCATTCCGCTCTTCTCCAGCCTCGATTCGAAAGAACGCGGAACACGACGCGACCGAGGCCGCTTCTAGAGGGAACGGCACGGGAGAGAAAGTGAATTTCTCTTCATGTTCGCAGCCTTCCGGCGCCGGCCGGCAGGACGGCGGCCGCCTCGTCCGGCTTGCGCGGGCCGGGCGATCATACTGCATTTTGCCGTTGCGGCGCGGCGGAAAATCGGCCTTCCTGCGAGGCGGCCCGTGCTGTCGAGACGTTCAGGCGAGGTGATGCCGGATGCAGAACGGAGATCGCGCAGTTCCGCCCCGGTCCGGGCCTTGCGACAGTCCTTTCGGAGTAGCCTGTGAGAAATCCCTACGAGGTTCTCGGCGTCGCCGCGACGGCCTCTTCCGCCGAGATCCAGAGTGCCTACCGCAAGCTCGCCAAGAAGCTGCACCCCGACCTCAATCCCGGCGACAAGGCGGCGGAGGACAGGTTCAAGGAGGTCGCGGCCGCCTATGACCTGCTCGGCGACGCAGACAAGCGCAAGCGCTTCGACGCGGGCGAGATCGACGCGTCCGGCGCCGAGAAGCCGCCGCAGCAGCATTATTATCGCGACTACGCCGCCGGCAATCACGGCAATCCCTATGCCGATGCGTCGGGCTATGCCGATTTCATGGACGAGGACGACCCGTTCGCCGAGATGCTGCGGCGCAGCCATCACGCGCGGGCGAACCGGCGCGGGCAGGATCTGCATTACCGCCTCGCCGTCGATTTCGTCGATTCGATCACCGGAGCGACCAAGCGCCTGACCCTGCCGGACGGCAGCACCATCGACGTCACGATCCCGCCCGGGCTGGTCGACGGCCAGACGCTGCGGCTCAAGGGCAAGGGCGCGCCCGGAACGGGCAAGGGCGGGCCGGGCGATGCGCTGATCGAGGTCGAGGTCCGGCCTGACCGGCGCTTCACCCGCGAGGGCGACGACATCACCATCGAGGTTCCGATCTCGCTGACCGAGGCCGTGCTCGGCGGGGAGATCCGGGTACCGACCGCGACGGGCGAAGTCAGCATGCGGGTGCCGAAGGGTGCCAATACCGGGACGAAGCTGCGCCTGCGCGGCAAGGGCGCGCCGCGCCGCGGCGGCGGCCATGGCGACCAGTTCGTCCGGCTCAGGGTGATGCTGCCGCCGGAACCGGACCCGGAGCTGGAGGCTTTCGTGGCGGGCTGGAAGGGCAAGGACTACGATCCGCGCGAGGGCCGGACGTCATGACGATGACCAAGCAGGAATTCCTGAGGAGCGCGGGGCTCAAGGTGCAGGTGCTGGAGCTCTGGCTGGAGCAGCGCTGGCTGGTGCCCGAGGAGGAGGCGGGGGAGCCGCGCTTCCGCGAGATCGACATCGCCCGCGCCCGGCTCATCCGCCAGCTCAGCGAGGATTTCGGCGCCAACGACGCCGGCATCGACGTGATCCTGCATCTGATGGACCAGCTCCACGGCGTGCGCCGGGCGCTGGCCGAGCTGCGCGAGGAGGCGCGGCGGGGCGGGGGCTAGGGGCGGGCCTTGCCGGCGCCGGGCTCGCGCTGCCGCGCCGGGAACCGGCTCCGGCGGCAGGCGTTACGGCTCCACGCGCCTGGAGCCGCGCGCCGCCTGGACGATTTCGGCAAGCCAGGCCCCGACAGAGGAGGCGAGAGCATGAACGACAAGGTCAGGGAGAACATGGAGGTGATCGGCGCGGACGGCGTCCATGTCGGGACGGTCGATCGCGTCGAGGCGGCGCGCATCAAGCTCAAGAAGAGCGACGCCCATGGCCGCCATGAGGGCCATCACCATTATATCGACCTCGGCTTCGTCGCCGGAGTCGAGGGCGACACGGTGCGGCTGTCCGCCAATGCGGATGTCGCGGTGACGCTGGAGGAGGAGGCGTCCGGCAAGCCGGTGTCTCTCTGATGCCCCCTGGCCGCGGCGGCCGCGGAAGGCTGGCCGCGGCCCTTTCCGCCCCCGGGAGGATCGGTTCGATGCACGCCTGCGACCTCCGCCCCGATGCGAGAAGGCCGCCCGGAGGCGCCCCGTGACCACCGGGGCGGATCGCCACGTCGTCATCGTCGGCGCCGGCTTCGGCGGGCTGGAGGCGGCGCGCCACCTCGCCGGCGTCCCGGTCAGGATCACCATGATCGACCGGCGCAACCACCATCTGTTCCAGCCGCTGCTCTATCAGGTCGCGACCGCCTCGCTGCCGACCTCTGAGATCGCCTGGCCGATCCGGTCGCTGCTGCGCGGCCACCGGAACGTCACGACCCTGCTCGGCAGCGTCACCGGCGTCGACCGGGGCGCGAAGACGGTGCTGCTCGACGGCGAGCCGCCGATCGCCTTCGACACGCTGATCCTCGCGACCGGCGCGCGCCACGCCTATTTCGGCCATGACGAATGGGAGCCCTATGCGCCGGGCGTGAAGACGCTGGAGGATGCGACGCGCATCCGGCGGCGCATCCTTTTCGCCTTCGAGCAGGCGGAATGGGAGAGCGATGCGGACGGCCGCGCGCCATGGCTGACCTTCGTGATCATCGGAGCCGGGCCGACCGGCGTGGAGCTCGCCGGCACCATCGCCGAGCTGGCGCATGACACGCTGCGCGGCGACTTCCGCAATTTCGACACGCGCAGCGCCCGCGTGATCCTGGTCGAGGCGGGTCCGCGCATCCTGGCGGGATTCACCGAAGACCTCTCGGCCTATGCCGAACGGGCGCTGAAGCGCCTCGGCGTCGAGGTCATGCTGGGACAGCCGGTCTCGGATTGCCGGGAGGACGGAATCGTGCTCGGCGGCGCCTTCCTGCCGGCGCGCACCGTTCTCTGGGCGGCCGGCGTCGCGGCCTCGCCCGCGGCCGAATGGCTGGAGGCGCCGGCCGACCGGGCCGGGCGGGTGCGCGTCGAGCCCGATCTCTCCGTGCCGGGCGAGCCGGAGATCTTCGTCATCGGCGACACCGCCTTCGTCGCGGGGGCGGACGGCAAGCCGGTTCCCGGCGTGGCGCCGGCGGCCAAGCAGGAGGGCGGCTATGTCGCGCAGGTGATCAAGGCGCGGCTGCAGGGCAAGCCGGCTCCCGGGCCCTTCGCCTACAAAAACGCCGGCAACCTCGCGACCATCGGCAAAAGGGCGGCGATCGTCGATTTCGGCTGGATCAAGCTGCGCGGCCGGCTCGCCTGGTGGATCTGGGGCATCGCCCACATCTTCTTCCTGATCGGCCTGCGCAACCGCCTCGCCGTCGCGCTCAACTGGCTGTGGATCTATGTCAGCGGCCATCGCAGCGCCCGGCTGATCACCCAGGGCCAGGCGGGAACGGCCCGCAAGGCGCAGTGACGCCCGGCGGGCCGGGAGGGTGCGCCCGGCTTCAGCGCTTGACCGCCGGGCAGGCGCTTTCGCTCAGGGGGCGGAAGGCCTGATCGCCGGGGATGGTGGCGACGAGGTCGTAGAGGTCCCATTCGCTCTTCGATTCGGAAGGCTGCTTGGCGCGGAAGACGTAGAAGTCGTGGACCATGCGGCCGTCCTCGCGCAGCCTGGCGTTGCGGACGACGTCGTCCTCGATCGGCAATTCGCGCATCCTGGCGATCACCGTCTTGGCCTCGTCCGACTTCGCGGCGGCGACCGCCTTGAGGTAATGCCGCACCGAGGAATAGATGCCGGCCTGGATGGCCGAGGGCACCGCGCCATGCGCCGCCTTGAACCGCTCCGAGAAGGCGCGGGTACGGTCGTCGAGGTTCCAGTAGAAGCCTTCGGTCAGCACCGTGCCCTGCGCCGCGGCGAGGCCGACGCTCTTCACGTCCATGGCGGTGAGGAAGAAGGCGACGAGCTTCTGCCTGTCCTGGCCGATGCCGAAGTCGCGCGCGGTCTTGATGCCGGCAACGGTGTCGCCGCCGGCATTGGCGAGCGCGATGTAGTCCGCCCCCGAGCCTTGGGCCGTCAGAAGCTGGGAGGAGAGATCGACAGCCGGGAAGGCGTGGCGGACGGAGCCGACATAGGTGCCGCCCCTGGCGGTGACCAGCGTCTTGGCGTCGGCCTCGAGCTGGTGTCCGAGCGCGTAGTCGGCGGTGACGAGGTACCATTTGGTGCCGGGCTTGGTCAGGTAGTTGGCGATGCCGGCGACCTGGACATAGGTGTCCCACATCCATTGCACGACATGGTCGGGCTGGCAGGCGTCGCCGGTCAGCCGCGCGGTGCCGCCGGGAAACAGGCCGACGCGGTTCTTGTCCTTGAGCAGCGGCGGGATGCCGAGCTGCAGCGAGGCGTTCGACATGTCGGCGAGGACGTCGACGCCCTGCCGGTCGATCCATTCGCGCGCGATGGTCGAGCCGACATCCGGCTTGTTCTGGTGGTCGGCCGAGACGATCTCGATCTTCATGCCGGCGCATTCCGCCTTCAGGCAGTCGTCGACCGCCATCTGGGTGGCGACGATCGAGCCCTTGCCGGTGATGTCGGAATAGACGCCGGACATGTCGGTCAGCACGCCGATCTTGACGGTGCCGCCGGAGATCTCGGCCTGGGCCGCGCCGGCGAGGCACAGCGCGGAGACGCCCGCGAGGGCGGAGACGATGCGTTTCATGATTCCTCCCGAACCTGTTCTGCGAGTTCTGTTCTGCGAGTTCCGTTCTGACCGAGGCGTGGAGCGATCGAGCCGGCCCGGCGCTACCAATGCGCCATCGGCAGGCCGGCGACGGGCGAGCGGAAATAGGGAATGCGCGTGCCCTTCAGGCTGCCGACATAGACCGTCTTCAGGTCCGGACCGCCGAAGGTGACGCTGGCGCACCAGGGCGCGATCGTGCCGCCGCAGGCGAGCATCAGTTCCGGCGTTGCCTCGTCGCGCGCGAAGGCGGCGAGGAAGGCCTTGCCGGCTTCGCTGCCACGGTCGTCGTCGAGCAGGATGCGCAATTCGCCCTCCGGCGTGATCGCGAAGATCCGGTCGGTGAAGACATGGGTGCCCCAGAGATTGCCATGGGCGTCGAAGGCGATGCCGTCGATGCAGGCGCCGTGATCCTCCGGCCCGAAGGTCTCGCGGTCGGTCAGGCTGCCGTCGGGCTGGACGCGCAGCCGCGTTACCTTCCGCGCGCAGGTCTCGGCGACATAGAGCCATTCCTCCCCGGCATCGAGCCTGATCTCGTTGGTGAAGGCGAAGCCGTCGGCGACGATGCGCAGGCGCCCGCCGTCATAGAGCGCGACGAAGCCGTCGCGGACATTCGGGCTGATCGCCTTCATCCAGTTCTTCGTCCGCGTCGAGACGGTCAGCCAGATCCGGTCCCTGCTGTCGCGCAGGACGAAATTGACCTTGCCGATCGGCACGCCGTCGATGCTGTCGACCAGCACCCGGCTCGCGCCGTCGCGCGTCATGATCTCCAGCCGGTCCGTGCCGAAATTGGAGATCAGGATGTCGCCGTTGCGGGCGAAGGCGAGGCCGTTCGGCAATGTGCCCGAGACGAAGCGCGCCTCTTCGTCGGCGGCCTCGGCGAAGCCGCGGCTCGCCGTCTGGGTGATCAGGCGCTGGGAGCCGTCCGGCCGGATCTGGACGACGCCGCCGCGCGCATCGGCGCTCCAGAGCGAGCCGTCGCGCTCGGCCAGGATGCATTCCGGCCGCTGCAGCCCTTCGCCGAGATAGCGGATTGCGCCAGGCTCGACGGTGAAGCCGTCGAGCGGGTTGGGGCGGGACGCCATCAGAAGCTGACCCGGTCGCCGCCCTTGAGGCCGAGCGTCGCGCGGGCCTCGTCCGGGGTTGCGATCTCGTGGCCGAGCTCCTCGACGATGCGGCGGATCTTGGCGACCTGCTCGGCATTGGAGGTGGCGAGCTTGCCCTTGCCGATGAACAGGCTGTCCTCCAGACCGACGCGGACATTGCCGCCCATCATCGCGGCCTGGGTGCAGAAGGCCATCTGATAGCGCCCGGCGGCGAGCACCGACCAGTGGTAGTCCTTGCCGAAGAGCTTGTCGGCGGTGCGCTTCATGAACATCAGGTTGTCGAGATCGGCGCCGATGCCGCCGAGGATACCGAAGATGAGCTGCAGGAAGACCGGTGGCTTGAACCAACCGCGGTCGAGGCAATGCGCCAGATTGTAGAGATGGCCGACATCGTAGCACTCGTGCTCGAACTTGGTGCCGTGCTGCTCGCCAAGCAATTTGTAGATGCGCTCGATGTCGCCGAAGGTGTTGCGGAAGATGAAGTCCTTGGTGCCGGCGAGATAGGGCTGTTCCCAGGGATGCTTCCACTCGCTGTATTTCTCCGCCAGCGGATGCAGCGCGAAGTTCATCGAGCCCATGTTGAGCGAGCACATCTCGGGCGCGGCCTTGAGCGGGGCGGCGAGCCGCTCCTCGACGCTCATGTTGAGGCCGCCGCCGGTGGTGATGTTCACCACCGCGTCGGTCGCCTGCTTGATGCGCGGCAGGAACTCCATGAACACCGCCGGGTCCGGCGTCGGGCGGCCGTCCTTCGGGTCGCGGGCGTGGAGATGCAGGATGGCGGCCCCGGCTTCCGCCGCGGCGATGGCCTGCTCCGCGATCTGGTCGGGGGTGATCGGCAGGTGGTCGGACATGGTCGGCGTATGGATGCCGCCGGTGACCGCGCAGGTGATGATGACCTTGCTCACGCGTTTCTCCCTTGGTTGTCGGTTCAGGCCGGAAGGATGGCGACGGCCCGCGTCCAGCCGGCGGAGCCGTTGCGGACCTTCACGGGTAGGCAACTGATGACGAAGCCGGTCGCCGGCAGGGCTTCGAGATTGTGCAGCTTTTCGATCTGGCAGTAACCGGCCTCGCGCCCGGCCTTGTGGCCCTCCCAGATCAGCGAGGCGTCGCCGCTCTCGGCGAAGCGGCGGGCGGTATGGCTGAAGGGCGCGTCCCAGCTCCAGCCGTCGGTGCCGACGACCTTGATGCCCTGGCGGACGAGGTGCAGCGTCGCCTCGCGGCCGAAGCCGCAGCCGGAATCGATGTAGTCGGCTTCGCCATAGCGCCGGCCGGCGCGGGTGTTGACGACGACGATCTCGAGCGGGCTCAGGCGATGCCCGATCCGGTCCAGCTCGGCGTCGATCTCGGCGGGGGTGACGACATGGCCGTCGGGCAGATGGCGGAAGTCGAGCTTCACCCCCGGCTGCAGGAACCATTCGAGCGGGCATTCGTCGATCTTGAGCGCAGGCGCCCCGCCATCCTGCGTCGGATGGTAGTGCCAGGGCGCGTCGACATGGGTGCCGTTATGGGTCGAGATCGTCGCCAGCTCGACCGCCCAGCCCATGCCCTCCGGCAATTGCTCGGGCTTGAGGCCGGGGAAGGCGGCCGCGATGTCCTTCGCCGTACCCGCATGGGTGCGGTAGTCGATCCTGACCTTCTGGAAGGGCGGGTCGGCGGGCACGTCGTTTTCGAGCGGAATCGAGAGGTCGACGAGGCGCCCTGTCGCTAGCATACTGGTTTCCTCCTGCCGTCTCGATTTGCTCTTGCGGCATGAATTTGGACGAACGTCCGACCAATAGCGTAGAAGGCGCTTTCTGGTAAGAGCCGATCACGCAGGGCAGGGGCGCTGCGCAGGAGGGATTCGATGGCAGCGGCGCCGACGCCCGAGCGCATTCTCGACGCAGCCGAGCGGATGTTCGCCGAGCGGGGCGGCGCCGACGGCGCCTCGATGCGCGATCTCGCCGCCGCGGCCGGGGTGAGGTTGTCCCAGCTTTCCTATTATTTCGGCTCGAAGGAAGCGCTCTACCGGGCCGTCTTCGCGCGACGGGCGGAGGCGCTGGCCTCGGCGCGCGGGAGGGCGCTGGCGCAGGCGATGGCTGAGCCCGCGCCCGATATCCGCGCCGTGGTCGAGGCCTTCATCGGTCCTTCCGTTCGGCAGCGCTTCGCCGAGGGCGTGCAGGGCGCGGCCTTCGCGTTGATGACGGCGCGGGAGGCGGTCGATCCGCGCGAATCCGCACGGGGCGTCCTGGCAGAGCATTTCGATCCGACCGCCACGGCGTTCTTCGCAGCCTTCGCGCGGCTCTATCCGCAGGCTTCGCGCGGGGCGATGGTCGATGCCTATCTGTTCATGGTGGGAGCGCTGGTGATGACGATGGCCGCGGGCGACCGTGCCGCGCGCCTCGACGAGGAGCGTCGCGCGCTTTCGGCCGATGGCCATGCCGAGCTTCTGCTCGGGCGTCTGACGCAGTTCTGCGCCGCTGGGATCAGGCAGATGCTGGCCGGCTGACGCCTCGGCAGCCTGCCTTATCCGCGCAGTCCGGCCACCACGGGCTGGCGATAGGAGAGGGCCGCCGGCAGCAGGGCGAACAGGCTGCCGATGAGACAGCCGAGCGTGATCAGCGCGACCCCGAGCCAGACGACCAGCATGACATAGCTGCGCGGCGCGCCGAGCGCCCTCAGCACGGCATGGCGCCTGCGTCGCAGCCCCGCGACGGCGAGCAGGAGCAGCAGCACCGAGGCGAAGATCAGCACGGTGTTCAGCGCCGAGGCGACGACGAGGATGGCGCGGATATCCCCGAGCGCGCCGTAGAGCGAGACCAGCACCTCGGCCGGCCTGGCGGCCGGCGCAAGCCGCGTGTGGCGCGCATGGCAGCTTCCCTCCGGGCGTGGGACGCTCAAATTGTCGCAGGGGATGCGATCGTCTAGGAGGAACCGTAAGCCAGCTTCCGACCGTCCGACTCAGCCAAGATCGCTCCCCATGACAGCCGCGGCCCCGGTTTCCACAGCCCAGCGCGCGATGATGCCCGTGCTGATCGCGCTCAGCGTCACGCATCTGCTCAACGACATGATCCAGTCGCTGATCCCGGCGATCTACCCGATCATCAAGGAGGCGTATCGGCTGGATTTCGGGCAGATCGGGCTGATCACGCTGACCTTCCAGGTCTCGGCCTCGCTGCTGCAGCCGGCGGTCGGGCTCTATACCGACAAGCATCCGATGCCCTATTCGATGGTGGTCGGCATGGGCTTCACCCTCGCCGGGCTGATCGGCCTCGCCTATGCCGGCAGCTACGGCCTGCTGCTGGTCTCGGCCGCCTGCGTCGGCATCGGCTCCTCGATCTTCCATCCCGAGGCGACGCGGATGGCGCGCAATGCCTCGGGCGGGCAGCACGGGCTGGCCCAGGGCATCTTCCAGGTCGGCGGCCAGACGGGCGGAGCGCTCGGGCCGCTGCTGGCGGCCTTCGTGATCGTGCCGCGCGGGCAGGCCAGCCTCGCCTGGTTCTCGGTGGCGGCGCTGGTCGCGATGATGCTGATGGTCTGGACGGCGGCGAGCTATGCCAGGCTCGACCGGGCGCGGCCGCCGAAGCCCGCCGGCGTGGCCAAGGCCGCAACGGCGCGGCCGGGCCGGGGCTCGGTCGCCTTCGCGATCACCATCCTGATCGTGCTGCTGTTCTCGAAGAACGCCTATACGGCGAGCTTCACCTCCTTCTACACCTTCTATCTGATGGGCAAGTTCGGCGTCTCGATCCAGCACTCGCAGGAGATGCTGTTCCTGTTCCTCGCCTCCTCGGCGGCCGGCGCGCTCGGCGGCGGCATGCTGGGCGACCGCATCGGCCGCAACAAGATCATCTGGTTCTCGATCCTCGGCGCGCTGCCCTTCACGCTGGTCCTGCCCTATGCCGACCTGTTCTGGACCGGCGTGCTGACGATCGTGATCAACGTCATCATGTCGAGCGCCTTCGCCGCGATCCTGATCTACGCGCTCGAATTGCTGCCGGGCCGGGTCGGGCTGGTCGGCGGCTTCTTCTACGGGCTCTCCTTCGGGCTGGGCGGCCTCGCGGCGGCGCTGCTCGGCACCGTCGCCGACTGGCTCGGCATCGAGATGGTCTACAAGCTCTGTTCCTTCATCCCGCTGATCGGGCTGCTCGCCTGGTTCCTGCCGCGCCTCAGCGAGGGGACGCGCGGCGCGAAGGTCGGGCATTAGGGAGCAGACCGCGCTGCCGTCGAAAACATGCGGGTCATCCCGGGCTTGAGCCGGGATGACCCGCGCTTCCTGAATGGAAGGCCCAAGAGCCCTCAGATCGCGAGCTTGCCGGCCCTGGCGGCGGCGTAGCGCTCCTCGACCTTCGGCCAGTTCACCACGTTCCACCAGGCCTTGAGGTAGTCGGCGCGGCGGTTCTGGTATTTCAGGTAATAGGCGTGCTCCCAGACGTCGTTGCCGAACAGCACCTTGCGCCCGCTCATCAGGGGGCTGTCCTGGTTGGGCTGTGGCAGCAGGGCGAGCCCGCCCGCCTTGTCGACCGTGACGAAGATCCAGCCGGAGCCGAAGACCTTGAGGCCCGCCGCCTCGAAATCGGCCTTGAACTTGTCGAAGCCGCCGAGGTCGCGCGTGATCGCGGCCGCGACCTCGCCGCTGGGCGCGCCGCCGGCATTCGGGCCCATCACTTCCCAGAACATGGTGTGGTTGGCGTGGCCGCCGCCATTGTTGCGGACGACCGTGCGGACGCTCTCCGGCAGATGGTTGAGCTCGGCCAGCAGAGCCTCGACCGAGGCCTTGGCGATCCGGCCATTGTCCTTGGCGGCGGCGTTGAGCGCCGCGACATAGGCTGCGTGATGGCGGTTGTAATGGATGTCCATCGTCGCGGCGTCGATATGCGGCTCGAGCGCATTGGCCTCGTAGGCGCGCTTGGGCAGGGTGAAGGGGCCGGCCGGCGCGGCCGGGGCCGCCGCCTGCGCCCAGGCCTTCGGCGCGGAGGCGGCGAGGGCGGCGCCCGCGCCGAGGGCGAACAGGCTGCGGCGCGAGATCACGGAAGCTGCTGTCATGGCGCATCTCTCCTGCAGGTCGGGGTTCGCGGCGGGCTTGCGGCATTCGGGTTCCGCCGCGCCGGATCGTCGTGATGACGACGTGCCGGGGCGGCGGATGTTCCCGCGGCCGGCGCTGTTTCTTGCGGCATGGCCGCGCAGCGCGCCCTTAACCGCCAGTTTACCGCGTTTGGCTACGTTCCGGAAGGAATCCAGCCAGGGATCGCGCCATGCAGGCACAGGCTCTCAAGGCCGAGGGACTACCGCACGAGTTCGATCCGGCCGCTCCGGCGCCTTCCGCGCTCCGGCCGGCCAACGAGGATGTTCCGGCCGAGAGCGGGGCGGCGCGTGCCGTCCGCGAGATCGCCGAGCGCTTCGGCAAGCTCGACGCCGAGATCACCGACGTCGCCGGCCGTATCGTCGATGTGAGCCATCAGCTCGAGGGGCAGACCGCCGGCTTGCGCCGCGTCGTCGGCGCGGTGGACCAGGTCTCGCAGGCCAACAACACGATCCGGCGGGCGGCCGAGGGCGCGCAGGAAGCGGCCTCGGCCGTGCGCAGCGGGCTCGAGCGCGTCACCGGCTCGGTCAAGCTCGGCCTCAACGCCGCGCAGAGCGACATCGAGGCGCTGTCGGAAGGGGCGCAGGCGATGTCGCAGGCGCTCGCCCAGGCCGTCAGCGACGCGCACAAGGCGCGCGTCTCCAGCGACGCGATCCAGGCGATCACCCGCGAGATCCAGCTTCTGGCGATCAATGCCGGCGTCGAGGCGGCGCGCAGCGGCGAGGCCGGCCGCGGCTTCGCCGTCATCGCCGCGGCGGTGAAGGCGCTGGCCGAGCAGACGCGCGAGGCCACGGCGGCGAGCGCGGCGCAGCTCGACCTGCTGGTGAACGCCGTCAACACGCTCGCCCGGCGCAGCGAGGAGAACGCCCAGACCGCCCGGCGCGCCATCGAGGGCAGCCGGACGATCTCGTCGCAGATCGGCGAGCTCGACAGCTTCGGCCGCTCGGTGGTCGGGCTCATCGGCGAGATCGAGGCGATCTCGCAGCCGGCGAAGGAGAACGCCGCCGCCTGCGCCAAGGCCGGGCAGGACCTCGCCGGGCTGGTGGCCGGGGTCGACCGCTCGACCGAAAGCCTGGACCGGGCGGCGCAGCGCACCGACGCCCTGGTGGCGATCAGCGAGGGCATCCTCGGCGCGATCGCCGGTTCGGGCGTGCGCACCCCGCAGTCCGAGCTGATCGCGGCGGCGACCGAGACGGCCGCGGCCATCGCCGCCCTGTTCGAGCAGGCGCTGGCCCGCGGCGAGATCGGCATGGCCGAGCTGTTCGACGAGACCTATGCGCCGGTGCCGGGCTCCGATCCGCAGCAATACCTGACCCGCTTCGTCGCGCTGACCGACCGGCTCCTGCCGCCGATCCAGGAGAAGCTCCTGGCCTCGAACGGCCGCATCGTCTTCTGCGCGGCGGTGGACCGCAACGGCTTCCTGCCGACGCATAACCGCAAATATGCGCAGGCCCAGGGCAGCGATCCGGTCTGGAACAACGCCAACTGCCGCAACCGCCGCATCTTCGACGACCGCACCGGGCTCGCGGCGGCGCGCAACCGCAAGCCCTTCCTGCTCCAGAGCTACCGGCGCGACATGGGCGGCGGCGAGTTCCTGGTGATGGAGGACCTTTCGGCGCCGATCCTGGTCCGGGGCCGGCATTGGGGCGGCTTCCGCATCGGGTTGAAGGTGTAGCGCCGCGCCGGGGCCGTCCGTCGGGTCGAGTGAGTGAGTTTCGAGTCAGCGCCATGCATATCGCGCCGTCCTTTCCCAACCTCTCCGTGCTGCTGGTCGACGCCAGCCCGCACTACCGGCGCATCATCCGCACCATGCTGTACCAGGCGCAGCTCCACCGCATTTTCGAGGCGGCGGACCTGCCCTCCGCCGCCGCGATCTTCATCCAGAAGCAGCCCAACATCGTGATCCTCGACTGGGACCTGCCCGATGGCGGCGGCCCGAAATGCCTCGCGGCGATCCGCTCGCAGCGCACCTCGCCCTTCGCCAAGGCGCCGGTGCTGGTGATGATGGAGCGGCCGGACAAGCGCTCGGTGGTCCAGGCGGCGAAGCTCGGCGCGCACGAGATCATCACCAAGCCGATCTCGCCCAACAATCTGTGGCTCCACCTCTCCGGCATCATCAACGTGCCGCGCAAATACCGGGAGGCGAACGGGGTGGTGACACTGGTGCCGCGCGCCATCAGCAACGCCATCTTCTGAGGGCGTCCCGCCTGCCGCCGAATTGCCCGAATGATTGATGCGGGACCCCGGCGTTTAGGGAAATTTTTACCAGTCTGGCGCGATGCTGGCCGGCATCATCCAGGGTCGCGTCTTCATGGTCATCACCGTCTCGCTCCCGCCCTTCCTCGGACGCTCCGAGGCGGCCTCCTTCCGCAATCAGCTCCTGGTCGCCCTGGAGCAGAACGAAAGCATCGCCGTCGAATGCGCGCAGGCCGGCCCGCTGCCGAGCCTCTGGGTCCAGCTCCTCCATTCCGCCGCCGTCAGCGCGGTCGCGCGCGGGCTGTCGGTCACCCTCCTGGCGGCGTCCTCCGACTGCCGCGAATCCTTGCGGGCGATCGGCTTCGATGCCGCGCGAAGCCCCCTCGTTCTGGAGTGACAGGCATGAAGATCCTGGCCATCGACGATACCAAGACCTTGCTCAGCCTGCTCAGCCTCACCCTGCGGAACGCCGGCCACGAAGTCGCCGAGGCCGAGAACGGCGAGGAGGGTCTCAGCAAGTTCGACCAGTTCAAGCCCGACCTCGTCATCACCGACCTGAACATGCCGATCATGGACGGCATCGAGTTCACGCGCGCCTGCCGCTCGCGCCCGACCGGCCAGAACACGCCGATCATCGTGCTGACCACCGAGAACGGCGCCGAGATCAAGGCCGAGGGACGCCGCGCCGGCGCCAGCGCCTGGATGGTCAAGCCGTTCGAGCCCAACATGCTGCTCGGCCTCGTCGCGCGCTACCAGAACTGAGGCCGGCCGATGGATCCGTTGGCAGAACTCAAGCAGACCTTCTTCCAGGAATGCGACGAGCTCCTCGGCGCGCTGGAGCAGAAGCTCCAGGCGCTCGACGAGGGCTCGAACGATCCCGAGGACGTCAATGCGGCCTTTCGCGCCATCCATTCGATCAAGGGCGGGGCGGGGGCCTTCGGCTGCACCGAGCTGGTCGCGTTCTCGCATGTCTTCGAGGCTTCGCTCGACCATCTGAGGTCGGGCCGCGTCGCGATCGAGGACGCGCCTTTCACGCTGTTCCTGCGCTGCTCGGACGCGGTGGCCGATCTGGTCGCGGCGGCGCGCAACGACGAGCCGGCGGTGGAGCGGCCCGACCTCCTCGCCGCGCTCGAGCAGGTCGGCCAGGAATTGCAGGCGGAGCCGCGGGCGCCGGCCGCGGCCCCTGCCGACGCGCCTCCCGGCGTCGCGGCGCTGGGCAACCTGCTCGCCATGGTCGAGGCCGGCTCCGGCGCGGCGCCAGCCGCAGCGGATGACGGCTGGGACGACGAGCCCGCCGGCCCGGCTCCGGCTGACGTCCCGGCCGCCGCCGAAGCCCGGCCCGGCCGCGCGCTGCGCCTGCGCATCGCGCCCGAGGCCGACCTCTTCCGCCGAGTCATCGAGCCGCGCGTCGTGCTGGGCGCGCTGCCGGCCGAGGATATCGTCGCGGTCCGCTGCGACCTGAGCCAGGTGCCGCCGCTGGAAAGCCTCGACGTCACCGATTGCTGGATGCGCTTCGACGTCGATCTGCACACGGAGCTCTCTGTCGAGGAGCTGCACGGGCGCATCGATTTCAGCCTCGGCGGCGAGGAGTTCGAGATCGCCCCGGCGGAGGACGAGCCCGACCTTGCCGAGACCGCCGCGGAGCCGGAGGTGCCGAACTCCGTCGCGGCCGATCTCTCCGCCATCCTGGCGAAGCTCGGTCCCGCGCCGGAAGCGCGCGACGAGGCGGCTTCCCAGCCGGCGCCGGCCGCTGCTGCCCCGGAGCCTGTCGCGGCGGCGGTTCCCGTGCTGCGCACGCCGCCGCTGCGCGCACCGGTCAACGACCAGTCCGCCCGCCAGCGCCAGCCGGTCAGCGTGCGCGTCGATCTCGAGCGCATCGACAAGCTGATGAACCTGGTCGGCGAGATCGTCATCACCCAGTCGATGCTGGTCGAGTGCGTGCGCTCGCTGCCCTACGACGTCTACGCCAAGACGGCCGAGGGCATCCTGACCCTGTCGCGCCAGACGCGCGAATTGCAGGACCATGTCATGGCCGTGCGGGCCCAGCCGGTGAAGGCGGTGTTCCAGCGCATGCCGCGCCTCGTGCGCGAGCTGGCGCAGACGCTCGGCAAGGAGGTGCGCCTCGTGCTCGAAGGCGAGAACACCGAGGTCGACAAGACGATCATCGAGGAGCTGGCCGACCCGCTCACCCACATGATCCGCAACTCGATGGATCACGGGCTGGAGACGCCGGACGAGCGCGCCGAGGCCGGAAAGCCGCGCGAAGGCACCATCCGCCTGATCGCCGAGCACCGCGCCGGCCGCATCGTCATCGCCGTCACCGACGACGGGCGCGGCATCAACCGCGAGAAGCTGCTCGCCAAGGCGCGCTCGCGCGGCCTCGTCGACGACGACGCCAGGCTCGCGCCGGAGGAGATCGACCAGCTCATCTTCGCCGCCGGCCTGTCGACCGCCGAGCAGGTCAGCGACGTCTCCGGCCGCGGCGTCGGCATGGATGTGGTGCGCCGCAACGTCGAATCGCTCGGCGGGCGCATCAGCGTCGATTCCGAGCCCGGCCGCGGCTGCAAGTTCACGCTGGCGCTGCCGCTGACGCTCGCGGTGCTGGAAGGCATGGTGATCCGCTGCGGCAACGACCGCTACGTCATCCCGATCGCCTCGGTGATCGAGACCCAGCATCTCGCCTCGACGCCGATCGAGCGCCTGCCCTTCGGCCAGGAGGTGCTGCGCTGGCGCGGCGAGGTGACGCCGCTCTATCGGCTCGGCGAGGTGATGGGCTCGATGGGCACGACGGACGAGAACATCGTCATCATCGCCGAGACCGAGCGCGGCAACAATGTCGGCATCGCGGTCGACGAGATCGTCGGCCAGCAGCAGGTGGTCGTGAAGAGCCTCGAGGCGAATTACGGCACGGTCAACGGTGCCTCCGCCGCGACCATCCTCGGCGACGGCCTCGTCGCGCTGATCCTGGATATCGACTCCATGCTGCGGCTCGCCGCCTCGGGCGACCGGGTTCCACAATCTGACCTCAAGATGGCTGGATGACCATGACACTCCAAATCGGCGAAAAGCACTTCTCGTCGGCGCAGCCTGAAGCGGCGGCGCGTCGGATCGTCACCTTCAAGGTCGGCGACCGCACCTTCGGCATCGATGTCGGCATGGTCCGCGAGATCAAGGGCTGGCAGGCGACGACGCCGCTGCCGCATGCGGCCCCGCATGTGCGCGGCGTGCTCAACCTGCGCGGCGTCATCCTCGCGGTCTACGATCTGCGCACCGCGATCGGCATCGGCGTCACCGAGGCGACCGCGACCCATGTCATCGTCGTGGTCGACGTCGAGGACAAGACCGCGGGCCTGCTGGTCAATTCGGTCTCGGACATCGTCGACGTGCCGGTCTCGGCCGTACGCCCGGCGCCCGATCTCGAGCGCGACGAGCACGGCCTGATCGAGGGGCTTGTCCTGCTCGACACCGACATCGTGGCGCTGCTCGATCTCGCCGCCGTGATCCGCGACGGCGGGGTCGATGCCCAGACCCGCGCCGCCCGCGCCGCAGCCTGACCTTCCAGCGACCAGCCCGGCGTAGCGTGAGAGAGCGGGCCAGACCAAGAAACGACCAGACTGAATGGGCAACGCCCTCGGCCCTCTCTCGCATCTCACGACCAGCCAGCCGCTGACGGCCGCCGGCGCGGCGCTGCTGGCCGGAGGCCTCGGCTATGCGGCGGCATCCCACGGCCTGCCGGCCGCCGGCATCGGCGCGGTGTCCGCCGTCGCGCTGCTCGGCGGCCTCGCCGCCTGGGGCGCGACGCGCCCGCTCGGCCCGGTCCGCGAGGCCCTGTCGCGGCTGCTCGCCGGGCAGGGCGACGCCGCATCCGCCCGCGCCGGCGGGGAGACCGGGCTCACCGAGGCGCTCGAACGCCTCCATGACGGGGTGCTGGAGGCCGGCCGCATCCGCAGCGCGCTCGACCATGCCGGCTCCAAGCTGATGATCTGCGACGAGGAAGGCCGCGTCGTCTATGTCAACAAGGCGCTGCTGCGCTTCTTCGGCGAGGCGCAGGAGGATTTCCGTGCCGCCTTTCCGGGCTGCTCGGCCAAGGACATGCTCAGCCGCGTGATGGAGCGCGTGCAGGGCGAGCAGGGCTATGGCGCCACCGGCCTGCCCGTCGAGATGGCGCTGGGGCGCCGCAGCATCCGCTTCACGCTGACGCCCGTCGCCGCCACCGGCCGGTCCGAGGCCGGCACGGCGGTGGAATGGCAGGAGCTGAGCGAGGCGCTCGCCACCACCGCCGCGGTGAAGCAGGCGGTCGCCGCCGCGCTGGAGGGGGATTTCTCGCAGCGGGTTGCCGTCGCTGCGCGGGAGGGCGCGCTCGCCGAGGTCGTCGCCGGGATGAACCAGCTCGGCGCGGTGGCGGAGCAGACCTTCGCCGACGTTGCCGATGTGGTCGGCGCCCTGGCGCAGGGCGACCTGTCGCGCCGCATGACCGGGCGCTATCGCGGGCGCCTCGCGGCGCTGCAGCATGATTTCAACGACGCGCTGGACTGGCTCGGCGAGACGGTGCGCCGGATCCAGGCGACGGCGGGGCAGGCCGGCCGGGTCGCCGAGGAGATCGCCGCGGCGACGGGCGACGTCGCGGCGCGGACCGAGCGCTCCGCCGGCGCGCTCGCCGAGGCCGCCGCCGTGGCCGGCCGGATCGCGGCTTCCGCCCGGCAGAGCACCGAGCGCTCGCGCGAGGCCACCGCTCTCGCGGACGAGACGATGGGCGTGGCGCAGGACGGGCAGGCCGTCGTCGGCCAGGCGGTCGACGCCATCGAGCGGATCGAGACCTCCTCGACGCGCATCGCCGACATCGTCGGCGTCATCGACGAGATCGCCTTCCAGACCAATCTGCTGGCGCTCAACGCCGCGGTCGAGGCGGCGCGGGCCGGCGATGCCGGCAAGGGCTTCGCCGTGGTCGCTTCCGAGGTCCGGGCCCTGGCGCAGCGCTCGGCCCAGGCCGCCAAGGACATCAAGGGGCTGATCGCCACCGCGAACGGCCAGGTGGCGGAAGGCGTCCGCTGCGTGCGCGACACCGGCGAAGCGCTCGGCCGCATCGTCGGAGCGGTCGGAAAGGTCTCCGCGACGGTGGCCGGCATCGCCGCCGAGGCCGCCGGGCAAGTCACGGGCGTCGAGGCGATGGGCCGCGGCGTCGGAGAGATCGACGGCGGCATCCGCCAGTCCGGCGCGCTGGCGCAGCGCAGCGCCGAGGCCGCCGGCGCGCTCGCCGGGCAGGTCGCTGCCCTGGGCGAGCTCGTCGCCGGGCTGCGGACTGGGGCCGCCGCCCCGGTGCTGCTCGAGCCGGTGCGCCGCGCCCCGGCTTCCGAATTCGCGCCGGCCTCGCCGGCCGCCTCGCGCCGCGGCGCCTCGGGCGGGCAGCGGCTCGGCCGCCGCGCGGGGAGCTGAGGCCATGTCGCGCCCGAACCTCTTCCCGGCCCTGCCTCCGGCGCCGGCGGTCGGCGGCGACGTGACGCTGACGCGCGACGACATGAAGTTCATCGCCGCGCTGGTCTATGAGCGGGCCGGCATCGTCATCCGCGAGCACAAGGAGGCGATGACGCGCGGCCGGCTGGCGCGGCGCGTCAAGGCGCTCGGCATGGGGTCGGTCGCGGAGTACTGCGCCTTCCTGAAGACGCCGCAGGCGGCGGGCGAATTGCCCGAGCTGATCAATGCGGTGACCACCAATCACACCGCCTTCTTCCGCGAGCGCCACCATTTCGACCATCTGCGCCGCGAGGTGATGCCGCGCCTCGTGCAGGAGCGGGCCGGCCGGCGCGGGCGCATCCGCATCTGGTCCTCGGCCTGCTCCTCGGGCGAGGAGGCCTATTCGATCGCCGCCGCCTGCCGGGACGCGATCGGCCCGCGCAGCGACCTCGACTTCAGGATCCTGGCGACCGACATCGACACGGATATCCTGGCGCGGGCCGAGGCCGGCCTCTATCCGGCCGAGCTGTTCGAGCGCCTGCCGGCGGATGTGAAGCCGCTGATGCGGCTGGAGGCCGCCCCGGGGCGCGGCGAGGCCCGGATCGCCGAGGAGCTGCGCCGGATGATCGCCTTCAAGCACCTCAACCTGATCGAGAAATGGCCGATGAAGGGGCCGTTCGACGTCATTTTCTGCCGCAACGTCTTCATCTATTTCGACACGCAGACCAAGGCCGCGATCCTCGACCGCTTCGTGACGCTGCTGGCGCCCGGCGGCTTCCTCTATCTCGGCCATTCGGAATCGCTGCCGCAGCCGCATCCCAATCTGCGCCTGATCGGGCGCACCATCTACGAGAGGACGGCATGAGCGTCTCCCGCAGCGCCGCGCGCGCCTCCCGCCGCTATTTCGATCCGCGCTTCGCCGCGACGATCATCACCGTCGCGCCGGGCGAGCACGAGATCACCGCCGCCCAGGACGAGATCGTCGCCACCGTGCTCGGCTCCTGCGTCTCGGTCTGCCTGCGCGATCCCGCCGCCGGGATCGGCGGGCTCAACCATTTCCTGCTGCCGAAGAACAACGGCAACGCCGACCCCAGCGCCGGCGAGCGCTATGGCGACACCGCCATGGAGGTGCTGATCAACGACCTGCTCAAGCGCGGCGCCAGGCGCCAGAATCTCGAGGCCAAGGTCTTCGGCGGGGCGCGCGTGCTCGCCGGCGCGACGATGCTGGCGATCGGCGACAACAACATCGCCTTCGTCACCGAGTTCCTCAAGCGCGAGGGCATCCCGATCGTCTCCAAGGATGTCGGCGGCACGCGCTCGCGGCGCATCCACTACCAGCCGTCCTCCGGCCGCGCCTGGGTCCAGCACGTCCAGCCGACCGCGCGCGACAGCGGCCAGGAGATGGCCTATCTCAACCGGCTCAAGACCCAGCCCGTGGCGGGCGAGGTCGAGATCTTCTCATGATCGGCGCGGGTGCCTCCTCGGCGGCGACGGTCACGGTTCTGGTCGTCGACGATTCCGTGCTGATGCAGAAGCTGATGACGCAGATCATCGACGCCGCGCCCGGATTCAAGGTGATCGGCGTCGCCGGCAGCGCCGAGGAGGGCTGGGACGCGATCCAGGCGCTGCGTCCGGACGTGGTGACGCTCGACCTCGAACTGCCGGGCCGGCACGGCCTCAAGCTGCTGGCGCGGGTGCTGAAGCAGGACCCGCTGCCGGTGCTGATCGTCTCGGCCTTCGGCGGGCCGGGCGCCGACAACACCATCCAGGCGCTGGAGCTCGGCGCCATCGACTTCATCGAGAAGCCGGACGGGTCCACCAACACGCTCGAGGGCTTCATGAAGCACCTCGTCGCCGCGCTGCAGCGCGCCGCGACCAGCCGCCGGCCGCTCGCCGCCGCGCGCCAGGGCGCGCAGGCCGCGGCTCCGGCACGCCCCGCCATGCCGGGGCGGGAGCCGGCGCGCGCCGGAAAGACCTCGCTGATCGCCATCGGCGCCTCGACCGGCGGCGTGCCGGCGATCCAGACCGTGATGCGCGACATCGCCCATCTCAGGGTGCCGGTCGCGGTGGTGCAGCACATGCCGCCGGGCTACACGGCGAAATTCGCGGCGCGGCTGGCGGCCGCGACCGGCCTCGCGGTGCACGAGGCGGCGGATGGCGACCGGCTGAAGCCCGGCATGGCCGTGGTGGCGCCGGGGGGCCTGCGCCATCTCGAGATCGAGGAGCGGCGCGGCGAGCTGGTCTGCCTGCTCCGGGAGGGGCCGCTGGTCTGCGGGCACTCGCCCTCGGTCGACGTGATGTTCCATTCGGCGGCGCGCAGCCTCGGGCCCCATGCCGTCGGCATCCTGCTGACGGGCATGGGGCGCGACGGCGCTGACGGTTTGTTAGCCATGCGCAGAGCGGGGGCCGAAACGTTAATCCAAAGTGGAGAGACCTGCGTGGTAAACGGGATGCCGAAAGCGGCTTTCGAGCTGGGCGCCGCCGACAGGGTGGTTCCGCTCGGCCAGATCGGCGCGGCGGTCGGGCAACTGGTCGGCGAGAGGCCGGGCCTGCGGACCGTCTAAGGAGGATGTGATGTCAAAGGCGCGAAGCGAATTCCGCATCCTGGTCGTCGACGACCAGAAGAGCATGCGCGGCCTGGCGACCTATTTCCTGAAGCAGATCGAGTTTCAGGACATCGACGAGGCCGAGAACGCCCGCGAGGCGCTGATGAAGATGCAGCAGAAGCGCTACGACCTGCTGCTGCTCGACTGGAACATGGAGGGCATGAGCGGCATCGACCTGCTCCGCGCCATCCGCTCCGTGCCCGAGCTCAACCAGATCAAGATCATCATGGCGACCTCGGAGCGCTCGGTCGACAAGATGGACGAGGCGACCAGCAACGGCGCCGACCACTATGTCGTGAAGCCCTACGAGCTGCGCGACCTCGAGGTGCGGGTGCGGAAGGTCCTGGCCTGCTGAAGGTCCTGGCCTGCTGAAGCGCGACTTGCGCCCTTGTGACTGCGAGCCCCGCGGCCGCCGGCTGCGGGGCTCTTCGCTTCCGGGGCAAGGCGCGGACGGGGACTGAAGGGAACCGCGCCGCTACTTCTTCGGCCGGAACGCCGTGACCACGGCGGGATCGGTTTCGAGATAGGGCCCCTCGATCAGGTCGATGCAGTAGGGGATCGCCGGCATCACCGCGTCGAGGCATTCGGCGATGGCGCGGGGACGGCCGGGCAGGTTGACGATCAGCGTCCTGCCGCGGATGCCGGCGGTCTGGCGCGAGAGGATCGCGGTCGGCACCTTGGCGAGGCTGACCTGCCGCATCAATTCGCCGAAGCCCGGCATCGGCTTCGCGATGACGTCCTCCGTCGCTTCGGGCGTGACGTCGCGCGGCGCCGGGCCGGTGCCGCCGGTGGTGACGATCAGGCAGCAGCCCTCGCGCTCGGCGAGGTCGACGAGCGTTTCGGCGATCAGCCGGCGGTCGTCCGGGACGAGGCGCGCGACGGCCTGCCAGGGCGAGGCCAGGGCCCTGGCGAAATAGTCGCGGATCGCCGGGCCGCCTTCGTCGGCATAGACGCCGGCCGAGGCCCGGTCCGAGACCGTGACGATTCCGATCCGTGCCGCTTCGCCCATGCCGTCTCCTCCCGCCATTCCCGCTGTTTCGGGGAAGCGGCAGGCCCGGTCAAGCCGGGCCGCCGCTGAGCGGCCGATCCCTGTCTGTGCGGTCGGACCGTATCCTCGAAAACCGGATTCCACTTTTCGGGCCGATTGCTGTAGCGCAGCGCCATGCGGATCGCGGCTCGTCGCCTCATTGGATCGATACGATGCACTTCAAGCCGGCGCTCGGCCGCTGGGTGCTTTCGCGGATCGGGCTCGCCGGAGCGCACGCAGGCGCCGCAGCGCCATCCGGCTGAGCGCCGCCGCCCGCGGCAGGCCGATGCGCCCGCGCCCGATGCCGATCAGGGCGTTGCCCATCGCGCGCCGCTCGCCCCAGGCATAGGTGCCGGCATCGACGCCGTCGCCCGCGCCGCTGTCGAAGAAGTCGGGCGGGGTGCCGTCGAGATCGGCGCGCAGCATGGCGATGGTCAGGGTCCGGCCGGGAGAATGGCGGGCTTGCGCCTCGTCATAGGCGATCTTGAGGAAATGCCGCCGGCCGGCGCTCTCGATCAGGAGCCCCATCGCCAGCACCTGCCCGTCGAGCAGCAGCGTGTCGATCTGCAGCCCGTCCCCGGCGGCGAAAAGCGCGGCGAGCCGGCGGAAATAGGCGGTGTCTTCCGGAATGCAGGCGATCGCCGTGCCGGCCTTGCCCTTCCAGCCGGCGGCTTCGAGCGCCAGGAAGCCGTCGAGCGCCTCGAGCGCGGCCTGGCCGCGGCTGCGCCGGAAGGTCAGGGCGCCGCTCCTGATCACCGCGCGCAACTGCTGCATCCGCTTCTTGTAGCCCGGGCCGAGCGCGCGGCGCAGATAGCGCTCGGCATCGTCGCCCGGCTGCGGGACCATCACCGGGCGGGTCCAGCGCTCCGCTACCGCGATCGCGCTGCCGGTGCTGCGGCAGGCTTCCGCCAGCGCCGCATGGCCCGGGCCTTCCAGCGGCAGCAGCGGCAGGGCGAGGGTGTGGGGCAGGTCGCTCGAGGCCAGCAGGTAGCGCAGCAGGGCGCGGGAGGCTTCGAGCGCATGGTCGCGGTCGACCACCGGCAGCGAGGAAACCTCGTAGCGCGGCAGGATCGGCGCGACCAGCACCGGGACGAAGCCGCTGCGCCAGTCGCGTGCGCGCCGCAGCGCCCAGACCCCGACCAGCCGCTCGAAATCCAGCGCCTCGCTGTGCCAGGCGCAGAGCACGACGATGTCGTCGGGCGCGACCAGCTCGGTGGCGGCGCTGACGGCCGCCGGCGCCATATGCGGATTGGGCTCGAGCGCGTGGCGCGCGAGCTCCGCGAAGACCGGCCCCAGCGCCTCGTAGGCGGCCGGGCCGATGCGCCTGACGACGAGGCCGCTCACCGGCGCAGGCCGTCCCGGTTGCGGCGCACGATCTCGCCGCGCATCAGCAGGACGAAGGCGATGACCTGCGCCGTCGCGCGATAGAGCTCGCGCGGGATCTCGTCGTCGAGCTCCACGGCGGAGAGCGCCTGCGCGAGCACGGCGTTCTGCTCGATCGCGATGCCGTGCTCGCGGCCGGTCTCGACGATGCGCCCGGCCAGCTCGCCATGGCCCTTGGCGGTGACGCGCGGCGCGTTCTGCCCGTCATATTCCAGCGCGACGGCGATGCGGGGCGGCGGCTGCGCGCTCATGACAGGCGGTCCAGGAACTGGCCGGCGGTCGGCTGCATCACGCGCGGCTGGCCGGTGTGGATGTCGATCGACCCGGCGGTGAAGTCGGCGTCGAGGAGGGCGTTCTCGAGGCCGGGCGCGGCGCCGCGCAGGAGCTGGCTCGTCTCCTCGCGCTCCGCCCAGAGCGTGACGCCGACCTCCCGGCCGCACAGGGTGACGACGCCCTGCAGCGGCCCCATCGGCTCGACGTCGAGCGCGAAGCGGACGCGCCAGAGCGGCGGCGACCCGCCTGGCGCCTCGTGGCGGGGCGGGTCCTTCTCGACATGGAGCGGCAGGACCGCGGTGCCGTGCTGGAAGGCGAGGGGGATCTCGGCGAGCCAGCGCTGCGGCTGCTGCTGCGCCGGGTCGAGGCGCGGCGCGTCGGGCGGCAGCGAGGCGTATTGCGCGAGCTTGATCCGGTCGAGCGCCGCCTCGGTCTGGCCGAGCAGCGTGGCGGCGATGGCGAGCGGCTTCTCGCCGGGGGCGAGCGTCGGCTCCGCGACGGGCTGCGCCGCGAGCGGGCCGTCGCGGCGCGGCGCCGCGGGAGCACTCACCGCAGCGTCCGCAGGAAGCGCGGGGCGCTCCGTCCGGTTTGCCGGGGCGGAGGGCGAGAGGGTGTCGACCAGCGACAGAAGCGTCTCGCGCAGCGCCAGCAGGCCCGCCTTCAGGTCGCTTCCCGGCACCGCGGGCCGGCCGCCGGCGAGATGCGCTTCCAGGAACAGCCCCGAACTCCGCAGGGCCTCCTGCAGGCGCGGGCCGGTCATGGTCCGGCTTTCGGCAGGAAAGGACTGGCGCAGCACCTGGTCGATGGCGCCGAGCAGCGGCTTCGGCAGCGTCAGCGCGACGGTGCCCTCGGCGAGGCCGCGCAGATTGGCGAAGAGCGGGGCGAGGCTGTCCTGCCTCGTCAGCGCCGCACCCAGCGTCGGGCCGATGGCGGCACGGGGGGAGGCCGGCGCCGGCATCGCCGACTGTCCGGCCTCGGCGGGATGCGCTGCCGCCGGCGCGGTGGGTGGCGCGAGGGGGCCGGGCGGGGCGGCCGAGGGCGGCGTCCCGACTGGCGCGGCCTGTCCGGGTGCGGCGGTCATGGCAGGGTCCGGCAAGGCGGCGCCGGCGGATGAGGCGGGCGGCTGGGCTTGGACGGGCATGCGCCCGGCCGCCGGGGCGTTCGCAGGCGGGGCGGAGGCGCTGCCGCTCGCGACCGGGGGCTGCGCCAGGGCGGGCGATTGCCCCGCAGGCCGGGTTTGCGGGGGCTCCGGCATGTCGGCCGGCGGGCGGGTCTCGACGAGGGTCGCGCGCAGGTCTCCGCCGGGTTTGTCCGGGGCCTCCAGATGCAGGACCAGGGTGGCGCCGGGCTGCAGCGCGGCCTGCTTCGCCTGCGGCCCGGCCAGCACGAGGGTGATCCGCGCATCGCCGATCGCGGCGGTGGCGGTGCCGTCGCTCTCCAGCGACAGCAGGCGCGCCTGGACCGTCCGGCCGGCCGCCGGCTCGCCGGCCGCGTCGAGCGCCTGCATCAGTCTGGCGAGGTTCTGGCTCTGGACGAGCTGGGCGAGATTCATCGGGCGACCAGGAAAAGCTGCGCCAGCCTCTCAGGAAAGATTAAGGATTCGGTTGCCTCCCGGAGTGCGCAGGGCGGCCGCGCGTGGGCGGCAATGGTGCGGGCGCCTCGCCTGCCGCAAGCTCGCCGCCTGGATCGTCCTGCGTCCCGCCGGAAGCACGGCGGCGACCGGGCCCCTTCGATCTGGAATCGGAGCTCTCCGGAGGCGGCCCGCCTTTCCGGCCCGGTATGTGAGGATGATTGTCATGGACTATCGCCGCCTCGGCCGCTCCGGCCTCAAGGTCTCGCCGCTCTGCCTCGGCACGATGATGTTCGGCGGGGCGACAGACGAAGCGGAATCGCGCCGGATCATCGATCATGCCCGCGATGCCGGCATCAACTTCATCGACACGGCCGACGTCTACAACGAAGGCGGCTCGGAGGAGATCACCGGGCGCGCCATCGCAGCGCATCGGCGGGACTGGGTGCTGGCGACGAAGGTGGCCAACCCGATGGGCTCCGGCCCCAACCGCAGCGGGCTCTCCCGCCGCTGGGTGATGCAGGCCTGCGAGGACAGCCTGCGCCGGCTCGGTACCGACGTCATCGACATCTACTACCTGCACAAGGAAGACCACGAGACGCCGCTGGCCGAGACCGTGAACGCCATCGCCGACCTGGTCCGGCAGGGCAAGATCCGGCATTTCGGCATCTCGAACCACCGCTCCTGGCGGCTCGCCGAGATCTGCCGCCTCTGCGACGAACTCGGCATCGACCGGCCCGTCGTCAGCCAGCCCTACTACAACGCGATGAACCGCATGCCCGAGGTCGAGCATCTGCCGGCCTGCGATTATTTCGGGCTCGGCGTCGCCTCCTATTCGCCGCTGGCGCGCGGCGTGCTGACGGCGAAATACGCGCCCGGCCAGGCGCCGGCCGAGGGCACGCGCGCCGGCCGCGGCGACAAGCGGATCATGCAGTCGGAATGGCGCGAGGAGAGCCTCGTCATCGCCCAGACGATCAAGGAGCATGCCGCGAAGCGCGGGCTGACGCCGATCCAGTTCGCGGTGCGCTGGGTGCTGAACAACGCCTTCGTCACGGCGGCCATCGCCGGGCCGCGCACCTTCGAGCAATGGCAGGCCTATCTCTCGGCGCTCGATGTCGGCTTCACGCCGGAGGACGAGGCGCTGGTGGATAGGCTGGTGCCGCCGGGCCACCCCTCGACGCCGGGCTACAGCGATCCGGCCTATCCGCTGGAAGGGCGCGTCAGCCGGGTCTGAGCGCCGCTCAGTTCATCATGCAGAAGCCGCCGACGACGACCTGCGTGCGGCACCAGGGCTGCTCGTCATTCGTGCTCAGGCGCAGCAGCACGGGCCTGTCCGGGCCGGCGCTCGATGGCGGGAAGGGTACGCGCTCGGGCTTGTCGGCGGTGGCCGCCTGAGGCCGGCTCGCCGCGGCCGCGCCCGGGATGACGATGAGGCTGCGGCCGGTCTTGGCCGCGGGGGCGCTGCCGCGTCCGCCGAAGCGGAACCGCGCGGCTTCGGCCTGCAGGGGCAGGAGGGCTGCCGCGGCGAGGAGGCAGGCGAGGGCGGCGGTGCGGCGCATCGTGGGGATCTCCGGGTTTCGACATGATGCCGCGCCCTGCCGCAACGGCAAGGAAAGTCGCGGATCAGCCTGACCGAGGCGTTAACGGCCCGGCAGGACGATCACGGTCGGCCTGGCCGGCAAGCCGGCCCTGCTCAGCGTGATCGCAGGCTCGCCGCGGCGCTCCACCGGCCAGAGATCCCGCGTGCGGGAGAGGAAGCGCTCCAGCGTGCCGCCGCCGAAGAAATGCATCGGGATCATCACCCGGGCCTGGAGCGACTTCAGCACCTCCAGCATGCCTTCCTGGTCGAGCGTGTAGCTGCCGTCGACCGGGAAGAGCACCACGTCGACGCGGCCGAGCGCGCGCAGATGGCCGGGCTCCAGCGGGTGATGCAGATGGCCGAGATGGGCGATGCAGAGATCGCCGATCTCGAAGACGAAGATCGAATTGCCGTCATAGTCGGTGCCGCCGTCCAGGGTGCGGATATTGGTCGGCACGTTGCGCACGCGGACATCGCCCAGGGTGAGGTCGTGACGGGCGGCGCCCTTGCCCTCGGGATCCCAGCCGCGCAGCACCAGCTTGATGCCGGGATCGGGGCGGTTCGAGTAATGGGTCGAATGCGCCTTGTTCATCGTGGCGATGTCGGGCGTCACCGGCGGGCGGACATAATCGTTGTAATCGGTCGCGATCCTCACGCCGCCCGGCGTCTCGATCAGGAAGGTGGCGTGGCCGACGAAGGTGAGCCGGACCTCGTCCCTGGTGAGCTGGGCCCGCTGGATCGGCAGGCGATAGCTTGCCATCTCGGGCCGGCAGCCGGGCTCGCCTGACTGGGCGAAAGCGGGCAGCGCGCCCATCGCGGCCTGGGAAACGAGCAGGATCAGGAAGCGCAGGGCGATCCGAAGCAAGCTCATCGGCGGGTTCCATGCGGTCTCGTCGGCGAGGTTCGAGTGTCGGGCAAATGCCGGGCCGGGGAAAGCGCCGGCGGCGACGGCTGGCGGATTCGTGAGCGGCGGACGCAAATCGGCCATCAAGGCGCGGGAGCTTGCGGCTTCCGCCGCGACCGATCGAGCCGCATGCCGTTGTCGTCCCTCTCGCGCCGCCAGGCGCTTGCGCTGGCTCCCGTCCTCGTCCTCGGCAGGCCGCCCGCGGCCGCTGCCCGGGAAAGCGCCTCGCCGCCGGGGATCGCGGCCTATCTCGAGGCGGCGGCGCCGACCGCGCTTCTCGTCATGCGCGATGGAAAAATGCTGGCGAGCCATGGCGATCCGGCCCGCAAGGTCTCGGCCGCCTCCGTGCGCAAGAGCCTGCTCGGCGCGCTCTACGGCATCGCGGTGGCGGAAGGGCGCATCCGGCTCGCCGCGACGCTGGGCGAGCTCGGCATCGACGATGTCGCGCCCGCGCTGACGGCCGGGGAGAAGCGCGCCACGGTTGCCGACCTGCTGGCGGCCCGCTCGGGCGTCTATCACGTCGCCGCCTACGAGACAGCCGCGCAGAAGCGCACGCGCCCCGAGCGCGGCAGCCATCCGCCCGGCAGCTTCTGGTTCTACAACAACTGGGATTTCAACGCGCTCGGCACGATCTACCGGCAGCAGACCGGCGAGGACATCTTCGAGAGCTTCGCGCGCCGCATCGCGCGGCCGGTCGGCATGCGCGACTTCAGCGCCCGCGACGGGCGCTATGTCGCCGATGCCCGCTCGCGCCATCCGGCCTATGTCTTCAGCCTCTCGGCCCGCGACATGCTGCGCTTCGGCGAGATGGTGCTGGCCGGCGGCGCCTGGCAGGGGCGGCAGGTCGTGCCGCGGGACTGGCTGGCGGAGTCGTTGACGGCGCGTTCGCGGACGGCCCGCGGCGATCTGGGCTATGGCTATCTCTGGTGGGTGCTCGATCCGGCGACGTTCGGACCGGGAGCCGGCTTCGCCGCCGGCTATGGCGGGCAGTTCATCGCCGCGGTGCCGCGCCACGGGCTGGTCGTGGCGCAGACGGCGGCACGCTCTCCCGCCGGAGGCCATGTCACGCGGCGTTTCGTGCGGCTGCTGAAGGAGGTCGTGGCGGCGTGAATGGCGGGGCGTCCCGGTTGCGGCAGGCGGGATGGCTCGCTACATAGCGGCCAGATTTCCCGACATCCCCGTGTCGCAGCCCCGAAAGCGGAGCCCGCTCGCCTCATGTCCCGTCAGTTCATCTACCATATGCGCGGCCTGTCCAAGACCTATCCGGGCGGCAAGCAGGTCCTGAACAACATCCATCTCTCCTTCTATCCCGACGCCAAGATCGGCGTGCTCGGCGTCAACGGCGCCGGCAAGTCGACCCTGCTCAAGATCATGGCCGGCATGGACAAGGAGTGGACCGGCGAGGCCTGGGTGGCGGAGGGCGCGCGCGTCGGCTACCTGCCGCAGGAGCCGAAGCTCGACGAGAGCCTGACCGTGCGCGAGAACGTCATGCTCGGCGTGGCGCCGCAGAAGGCGGTGCTCGACCGCTACAACGAACTCGCCATGAACTATTCGGACGAGACCGCCGACGAGATGACCAATCTCCAGGACGAGATCGAGGCCAAGGGGCTGTGGGACCTCGATTCCAAGGTCGATCAGGCGATGGACGCGCTGCGCTGCCCGCCGGACGACTGGGAGGTCTCGAAGCTCTCGGGCGGCGAGCGCCGCCGCGTCGCCATGTGCAAGCTCCTGCTGGAGCAGCCCGAGCTCTTGCTGCTCGACGAGCCGACCAACCATCTCGACGCCGAGACCACGGCCTGGCTGGAAGGGCATCTGCGGACCTATCCGGGCGCGATCCTGATCGTCACCCACGACCGCTACTTCCTCGACAACGTCACCGGCTGGATCCTCGAGCTCGACCGCGGCCAGGGCATTCCCTACGAGGGCAACTACTCCTCCTGGCTGGCGCAGAAGCAGAAGCGCCTCGAGCAGGAGGGCCGCGAGGACGCCGCCCGGCAGAAGACGCTGGCGCGCGAGCAGGAATGGGTCAACGCCTCGCCCAAGGCGCGCCAGGCCAAGAACAAGGCCCGTATCCAGCGCTATGACGAGCTCGTGCAGAAGGCCTCGCAGAAGGGGCCGGACACCGCGCAGATCATCATCCCGATCGCCGAGCGGCTGGGCAACAACGTCATCGACTTCGAGGGGCTGTCGAAGGGCTTCCAGGACAAGCTCCTGATCGACGACTTGTCGTTCAAGCTGCCGCCGGGCGGCATCGTCGGCGTGATCGGCCCCAACGGCGCCGGCAAGACCACGCTGTTCCGGATGATCACCGGGCAGGAGAAGCCCGATGCCGGCACGATCACCGTCGGCGAGAGCGTCCAGCTCGGCTATGTCGACCAGAGCCGCGACTCGCTCGACGACAAGAAGAACGTCTGGGAGGAGATCTCGGGCGGCAACGACGTGCTCTATCTCGGCAAGCGCGAGATCAACTCGCGCGCCTATTGCTCGGCCTTCAACTTCAAGGGCGGCGACCAGCAGAAGAAGGTCGGCATGCTCTCGGGCGGCGAGCGCAACCGCGTCCACCTCGCCAAGATGCTGAAGAGCGGCGCCAATGTGCTGCTGCTCGACGAGCCGACCAACGACCTCGACGTCGACACGCTGCGCGCGCTGGAAGAGGCGCTGGAGGATTATGCCGGCTGCGCCGTGATCATCAGCCACGACCGCTGGTTCCTCGACCGCATCGCGACCCATATCCTCGCCTTCGAGGGCGACAGCCATGTCGAGTGGTTCGAGGGCAACTTCGCCGATTACGAGGAGGACAAGAAGCGCCGCCTCGGCATCGATTCGACCATTCCGAAGCGCATCCAGTACAAGAAGTTCTCGCGCTGAGGCGCCGGACACGCGCTGAAGAGCCCCGCGGCGCCCTGCCGGCCGCGAGGCGTTTTCCCGGGCGGCATGCCCGGCCACCCGGTATGTCGCGCCAGTCAGGCTCCGTGCCGCGCGTCCTCGTCGCGAATGAGAAAGCTCAGCAGGTTCGCATAGCCTCGGGCGTCGTCGATCGCCCGATGCGTATGCTCGACCGCGCCGAGCCATTCGCTCGGATAGCGGTCGACATCGCATTCCCACTGTCCCCGCCCGGTGCGTCCCGCGACCATCGACATGAGGCAGAGCGGGGCGTGCCGGAAGAGCCGGTCGGAGATCCACGGCCCTTCCAGCAGCGGCCGGCCGGTGAACCTCCTCAGGTAGAAATCGATCCATGGACCGTCCAGCGCGACGGGGTGCGCCGCGAAAATCGGCTCGCCGCCCAGCGACCTGATCCAGCCGGAAAACCGCTCGATCACCATGGCGGCGGGCTGCGGATCCGCCGTGGCCGCCGCCCAGGCTTCCGGGTGCCTTTGCCAGAACGCCATCGTCTCCGGATCGCGCTCGGCGCCCTCGATCGGTTCCAGAACCGCCTCGAACGCGCCGAGGATCCGGCCGGCGGCCGATACCGCCACGGAGCCGAACGACAGCATCGAGTTCGCTCCCGGCGTCGGCCCGTCAAACTCGCAATCGGTCACGATATAGAGGTATGGCATCGCAGCTCCCGGTCTCTCGCGAAGCGAGCTTACCCGAGCCTGTCCGGAGGCAAACTGGGATTTCGGAAGGAACGGCCTATTCCTCCGAGCGGCCCGTGGCCTCCCGGTCGCGTTCGTAGCGCTTCCTGACCGGAAAGGGCGGCAGCCAGGATTCGCGACGGACGGTCCAGAGCTCGTAGGTCGGCACGAACCGGTCGGGGGCGTCGAGCGAGCCGAGATTGACCTCGATCTCGTCGCCGCTGCGCGCGAAGACGGAGGAACCGCAGCCGGGGCAGAAATGCCGCCCGGCATAGGAGCGGGTCTCGCCCTCCACGGTCACCGCATCGGCGGGGAAGATCGCCGAGGCGTGGAACAGCGCGCCGTGATGCTTGCGGCAATCGAGGCAATGGCAGAGCCCGACCCGGTAGGGGCGCCCCGAAGCCAGGATGCGGACCGCGCCGCACAGGCAGCCGCCGGTCGAGCGGTCCATCGCGCCTCTCCTCTGAAAGCGAGGGACGAATGGTCGCAGGGTTTGCGTGCGGCGTCCATCGCTGCGGCCGGCGCGGCGCCGGGCCCGCGGGGCACGGTCCGCGCGGGCTTGGCGCGCCTGTCGCGTGGAAGGGCGAGCCGCCCTGCGCGAATGGGGGGCATGAGCCGCATGCGCGCCGGCTTCCCGCGACCTTAAGGCAGATTACACCCCGTGCTCCTACGAGGGAGTCGCGGCCAGCGCATGCAGTTCTGGCTCACGTCACCATGGCTCGATCCGGTTCGGTGTCGCCGATCCGGGGCGGGCCGCTCTTATGCGAAGGTCCGTTATGAGTAGTCAGTATATCCAGGATATGGTGCAGAACGTGAAGGAAGGGCGCGTATCGCGGCGTTCCTTCATCCAGAAGCTGGCGGCGCTCGGCATCACCGCCCCGATCGCGAGCCAGATCCTGGCCTGGAACGACGTCGCGATGGCCAATGCCACGCTCGCCTACAAGCCGACCAAGGCCGGCGGCGGCGGGCCGCTGAAGCTCCTGCTCTGGCAGGCGCCGACGCTGCTCAACCCGCATTTCGCCTCGGGCACCAAGGACCAGATCGCCTCGCGCATCTTCTACGAGCCGCTGGCCGGCTGGGACAAGGAAGGCAACCTCATCCCGCAGCTCGCCGCCGAAGTGCCGACCAAGGCCAATGGCGGCCTGTCGGAGGACGGCAAGAGCGTCGTCTGGAAGCTGAAGCAGGGCGTGAAATGGCATGACGGCAAGCCGTTCTCGGCCGACGACGTCGTCTTCACCTGGGAATATGCCAAGGACCCGGCGACCGCCGCCTATACCTCCGGCGCCTACACCAACATCACCGTCGAGAAGGTCGACGACTTCACGGTCAAGGTCCTGTTCAAGGAGCCGACGCCGTTCTGGGCCGATCCCTTCGTCGGCGTCGCCGGCATGATCATCCCGAAGCATCATTTCGGCGATTACAAGGGCGCCAAGTCGCGCGAGGCCCCGGCGAACCTGAAGCCGGTCGGCACGGGCGCCTACAAATTCGTCGAGTTCAAGCCGGGCGATATCATCCGGGCCGAGCGCAATCCCGATTACCATGTCGTCAACCGGCCGCATTTCGACACGCTCGAGGTCAAGGGCGGCGGCGACGCCGTCTCGGCGGCGCGCGCCGTGCTGCAGACCGGCGAATACGACTATGCCTGGGATACGCTGGTCGAGGAGGATGTGCTCAAGCGCATGGAGACCGGCGGGCGCGGCAAGGTCAGCGTCGCGGTGGCCGGCGACATCGAGTTCATCACGCTGAACACCACCGATCCCTGGACCGAGGTCGACGGCGAGCGCTCCAGCATCAAGACCAAGCATCCGACGCTGTCGGACCCGGCCGTGCGCCAGGCGATCAACCTGCTGATCGACCGCGACTCGATCCAGAAGTTCATCTATGGCCGCGCCGGCATCGCGACGGCGAGCTTCGTCAACCAGCCGAAGCAGTTCAAGTCGGAGAAGCTGAAATACGAGTTCAGCATCGCCAAGGCGAACCAGATCCTCGACGAGGCCGGCTGGAAGAAGGGCGCCGACGGCGTCCGCGAGAAGGACGGCAAGAAGCTCAAATACGTCTTCCAGACCTCGATCAACGCTCCGCGCCAGAAGGTCCAGGCGATCATCAAGCAGGCCTGCCAGAAGGCCGGCATCGAGCTCGAGCTGAAGTCGGTCACGGCCTCGGTGTTCTTCTCGTCGGACGTGGCGAACCCGGACACCTACACCAAGCTGTACACCGACATCGAGATGTACACGACCACGCAGCCGCAGCCCGATCCGGAACGCTTCCTCAACCAGTTCACCTCCTGGGAAGTCGCCAGCAAGGAGAACAAGTGGCTGGGCCGCAACGTCTCGCGCTACACCGACCCGGAGGCCGACAAGGCCTATAGGGCGGCGCAGAAGGAGCTCGACCCGGCTAAGCGCGCCGCGCTGCTGATCAGGGTCAACGAGATCTTCTGCGAGGCCAACGTCATCCTGCCGGTCCTGTCGCGCACGAAGGTGGTCACCGCCGCGCAGAACCTGGCCATCGACCATTCCGGCTGGGACGTCGATACCTGGAACCTCGCGGCCTGGTACCGTAGCTGAGGACCTGCCGGCCGGGTCGCGATGCGTCCCGGCCGGCGCTTTTTCATGTCGCGCCGGCCCGCCGGGCCAGCGCGCCGGTCACTTGCAGATTTCGTCTTCGACCGAGGCCATGGCGTTCCGGTAGGAGCGGACATGGATGCCGTCATGGGTGCTGCCCGGCTTGGCGAAGCCGTCGGTTCCCTCGCGCGTCCCGGCGAAGGGGTCGATATAGGTGCAGGCATTGCGGCCGCAGGCCCGCTTCAGCCGCTCCGACAGGGCGACGACCGCCGCCGGCTCGTAATATTTGGTCATCCAGGGTTCGGCCGGGGGAACGGCGGCGATGAAGACCTTGGGCGACACCGCGGCCGCGCGGGCGATCAGCCGCTCGGCGCTGCTCTCGAAGGCGTCGAGATATTTGGGCTGGGTCGGCTTGCGCTTGCGGTGCAGGTCGTTGGTGCCGACCAGGATGACGACCCGGCCGGGCTTCCTGGCGAAGGCGAACTTCTCCCAATGGCCGTTCATGTCCTTCATCTTGGCGCCGCTGATCCCGGCATTGACGACGTTGCGGCCGCAGAGCCCGTGGGTCGCGTTGATCATCTCGGCATTGGAATCGCCGACGATCAGGACGTAGTCAGGGTCGGCCTCGCCGATCTGGGCGTTGATGACGGCGAGCCGGGCCAGCAGCGGGAAATTCTCGGCGGGCGGGCGCAGCGCCAGATAGGTGCCGGCCGCCGCGGCGACGACCAGGAGCGCGGCGAGGCCGGCGAGCAGGCGCCGGCGGGTGAACCATCCGGCGAAGGCGGCGGGGCGAGGCAGGCGCGCGAGCAGGCTGGTCTCGGTGGCGAGCAGGCGGGGGCGGAGTTTCATCGCGTTCTTTTCGACGAGGTGCCAGGAGAAAAAGGCGAGGGCGAAGGCCAGGCACCAGGAGATCGCGGCATTGGCCCACCAGCTCTGGCCTCCGGCGCCGAAGGTAGCGACCACCGCCTGCTGGATCGGGAAGCCGTAGAGGAACAGGCCGTAGGAATAGTCGCCCGAGGAGACCAGCCAGGTGCGGGGCGGGCGGGTCAGGCCGAGGAAGGCGGTGAGATAGGCGCAGGGCAGGGCGATCAGATAATCGCCGCCATGGACGCCGAGCCCCAGCAGGACGGCCGCCAGCGACAGCGCGAACAGCCCCCCGCTCCACGGGATCCGCCGGCGCAGCAGGTAGAAGCCGATGCCGTGGAGGAAGCAGAGGATCAGGACCGGCCCGGAGACGGTGACGCCGGGCTGGTGGCGCCTGACCAGGACGTAGAGGACGAAGAAGACGGCGTTGACGATCAGGATCGTGGCGAGCGCGACGCCGTCCCGGCGCAGCAGGCCGAGCGCCGTGATGCCGGCGATGATCAGGTAGCAATAGAGCTCCCAGGGCAGGGTCCAGAGCTGGCCGTTGACCAGCCCTGACCAGGGATTGTCCTGGAAGACGCCCGGCAGCACGAACTGCACGACGCCGACGATGTTGAGGAAATAGCGCCGGAAGAGCGGGCTGGAAAAATACTCGGAGAGCGGCAGCGTCGTGAAGATGGCGCCGATGACGATGGCGGCCGCGACGGTCTCCACCGCCAGCGCCGGCACCAGCCGGATCAGCCGCAGGCCGAGGAAGGAAATCAGCGAGCGGCAGCGCTCCAGGCTGCCGGCGACCAGAAAGCCGCTGAGCGCGAAGAACATCGGCAGGATCAGCGCCACCGCCGGGCGCAGCGCGCCGCCGAAGACCCGCAGCGTCTCCGCGACGCCATAGGCCACCCCGACCGCATGGCTGACGATGACCAGCGTCGAAAGCAGCAGGCGCATGTAGTCGAAGCCCGCCGGCCGGTTGCCGGCGTCGGCGAGCCGCTCCGCGAAGGAGGGGCCGCTCAGCGCGCGCCGCCAGATCCCCGCCATGCCGGCGGCCGGGCTCCGCGCCCCCGGCATGGCGGGTTCATCGTCCTGCCGTGTCACGGCGCGTCGTCCCTCGCAGGCGGATCAGGGCTTCGGCTTGCCGCCGACGAGGATGCTGGCGTCGACATCCCTGATGTCGCGCTTGCCGCAGAGCGCCATGGTGATGTCCATCTCCTTGCGGATGATGTCGAGCGTGGCGGTGACGCCCTGCTCGCCCATGGCGCCGAGCCCGTAGAGGAAGGCGCGGCCGATGAAGGTGCCCTTGGCGCCGAGCGCGATCGCCTTCAGCACGTCCTGGCCCGAGCGGATGCCGCCGTCGAACAGCACCTCGATGCGGTTGCCGACCTGCTCGACGATCCCAGGCAGGGCCTCGATTGAGGAGAGCGCGCCGTCGAGCTGGCGCCCGCCATGGTTGGAGACGATCAGCGCGTCGGCGCCGCTCTTTGCGGCCATCTCGGCGTCCTCCGGGTCGAGGATGCCTTTCAGGATCAGCTTGCCGCCCCACTGGTCCTTGATCCACTGGACGTCGTCCCAGTTCAGCTTCGGGTCGAACTGGCTGGAGGTCCAGTTCGACAGCGAGGACATGTCGGCGACTCCGGTGACATGGCCGACGATGTTGCCGAACTGCCGGCGCGGCGTGTCCAGCATCTTCAGGCACCAGCGCGGCTTGAAGGCGAGGTTGATCAGGTTGGCGATGGTCGGCTTCGGCGGGGCGGAGAGGCCGTTGCGGATGTCCTTGTGGCGCTGGCCGAGGATCTGCAGGTCGAGCGTCAGCACCAGCGCCGAGCAGCCCGCCGCCTTGGCGCGCTGGATCAGCCGGGAAATGAAGTCGCGGTCCTTCATCACATAGAGCTGGAACCAGAACGGCGCCTGGGTGTGGTTCGCCACGTCCTCGATCGAGCAGATGCTCATGGTCGAGAGGGTGAAGGGCACGCCGGCCTTGGCGGCGGCGCGGGCGGCGAGGATCTCGCCATCGGCGTGCTGCATGCCGGTGAGGCCGGTGGGCGCCAGCGCCACCGGCATCGAGACCGGCTGGCCGATCATCTCGCTGGCGAGCGAGCGGTTCGTCATGTCGACGGCGACGCGCTGGCGCAGCTTGATCTTGGCGAAGTCGGCCTCGTTGGCGCGATAGGTGCCTTCGGTCCAGGCGCCGGAATCGGCGTAGTCGTAGAACATGCGCGGCACGCGGCGCTTCGCCAGCAGGCGCAGGTCTTCGATGGTCAGGGGCTGGGCCATGGTCCTCGCGGCTCCGCATTCCTCTCGGGCATTGCCTCGACGAAAAGCCGGTTTCCGCCTCTCGCTCAATGCCCTGGACAGTCGAGATCTGCTCGGTCGCACAGATGGCCTCGGCAGGCAACAGGCTGGGCGGGATGGCCGCATCGCGCCAGGCTGGCGGCGGGATTGCGGGCGGAGACACTCTCGGCACGGCTCTGATCTTGGCGAAGACGCCGAATCTTGGCGAAGACTTGAGGCGCCGCCGATTCGCGCGCTCAAGCTTTGGCCTCGACAAGGTCCGATTTTCGGTCAATCCTTTCGATGCCGGCTTTCGGATCGCGGTCCGTGGGCCTGCGGGCGCGGCTTCGAGGGATGTGGCGATGGCGACCGGAACCGTCAAATGGTTCAATACTGAGAAAGGATACGGCTTCATTCAACCGGCGGATGGCGGCAAGGATGTGTTCGTGCACATCACTGCCGTAAAGGAAGCCGGGCTGATGACGCTGACCGAAGGGCAGAAGGTCTCGTTCGAGCTCAAGACGGAACGCGGCAAGACTGCTGCAGGGGACCTCAAGGTTCTCTGAACCGGCCTATCTCGGAAAATCCTGCGAAACGCCGCCCCTGGAACGGGGCGGCGGGAGCGCGTTCGACGGCATGAGGGACAGACGGCCTCCGGCACAGCCGGATCCGCCCGCCATCTGGCCTGCGCTCAAGGCCGGCGCCGGCCTCGGAGGGCCGACCCGAGACGCTGCTGTGGCCGGGTGAGCCGAGGGGCCGGCCCTGCTTGGCCGGCGGCGCAAAAGAGCCTCGTCCTCCGTTTCCGTGCCATCCCGGCCTTCTCCGTCACGGCGGGAAGCGTCGGCGACGCAGCAATCAGGGAGCGGACGCACGGTCAGTCCGGTCCTTCCGGACCGCCTCGCGGAGCCGGCCCCTGGGCTTGCCGAAGGCAAGACCGAGGGCGCGCAACGACGGGAAGCGCAGAACGATCCCTGATCCGTCAGGGCTGCGCGCCGACGCTTTCTTCCGCACAGGCAGAAGGCAGGGGTGGCGTCCTGTCTTCCGCACGATAATTCGCTTGCACGAACGGTCCTTTCGACATAAAGATATCTTTATATCTTTTTTCTCGGTCGAGGGGAGTGCGAGCAGGTGCGGCAGCCGACGACATTGTCCTCCGAAGTGCTTCTGGCGGGCCTGCGGGCGGCGGGCGAGGAGACGCGGCTGCGCATCCTGGCGCTGCTCTCCGAAGGCGAGCTCTCCGTTTCCGACCTCACCGACATCCTCGGCCAGTCGCAGCCGCGCATCTCGCGCCATCTTAAATTGCTCGCCGAGGCCGGGTTGGTCCGGCGCTCGCGCGAGGGCGCCTGGGCCTTCTTCCGGCTCGACGAGACCGGGCCGGGCGGGGCCTTCGCCGCTTCGCTCGCGGCCTGGCTCGATCTGAACGATCCGGTCCTCGCCGCCGACCGGGAAAGGCTCGCCGCCGTCCGGGCGACGCGGGCGGAGGCCGCGCAGAGCTATTTCGCCAGCGTCGCGCGCGACTGGGACCGCCTGCGCAGCCTGCATGTGCCCGACCATGCCGTCGAGGCGGCGGTCGAGGCCGCGGTCGGCGAGGGCACGCCCGGCGCCATGCTCGATCTCGGCACCGGAACGGGGCGCATGCTGGAGCGGATCGCGCCGAAATTCGGTCGCGCCGTCGGCGTCGACGCCAACCATGCGATGCTGGCGGTGGCGCGGGCCAATCTGGAGCAGGCGGGGCTGTCGCGCGTCGAGCTCCGGCAGGGCGACATCTATGCGCTGCCCTTCGCGCGCGGCTCCTTCGACCTCGTCATCATCCATCAGGTGCTGCATTTCCTCGACGATCCGGCCCGGGCGGTGCGCGAGGCCGCCGCGATGCTGGCGCCGGGCGGGCGGCTGATCGTCGTCGATTTCGCGCCGCATGAGATGGAGTTCCTGCGCACCGAGCATGCCCATCGCCGGCTCGGCTTCTCGCGCCAGCAGATCGCGGGCTGGTTCGCCGAGGCGGGGCTCGCCTGCGATCTGTCGCAGGAGGTGACGCTCGCCGATGGCGGCTCCGGCCAGTTGCCGGTGATGCTCTGGCGCGGCCGCGACCGCCGCATCCAGGCCGACCCGCCGGCCCGCAAGATCAATCTCGAGGTTGCGTGATGAATGCCTTCCGCCCCAGCCGCCACGGCACGCGCCGCCCGCGCGTCTCCTTCGAGTTCTTCCCGCCCAAGACGGCGGAGATGGAGGTCGCGCTGTGGGAGAGCGTGCGCCGGCTCGAGCCGCTTTCGCCCAGCTTCGTCTCGGTGACCTACGGCGCCGGCGGCTCGACCCGCGAGCGCACCCACGCCACGGTCAAGCGCATGGTCGAGGAGACGGCGCTGAAGCCGGCCGCGCATCTCACCTGCGTCTCGGCCTCGCGGGCGGAGATCGACGACGTCATCCGCTCCTATTGGGATGCGGGCGTGCGCCATGTCGTGGCCTTGCGCGGCGATCCGGCCGGCGGCCTCGGCACGGTCTACGAGCCGCATCCGCAGGGCTATCACCAGACCTCGGACCTCGTCGCCGGGCTGAAGCGCATCGGCGATTTCGAGGTGACGGTCTCGGCCTATCCCGAGAAGCACCCGGAAGCCCCCTCGCTCGACGCCGATATCGACGCGCTGAAGAAGAAGGTCGATGCCGGCGCGACGCGGGCGATCACCCAGTTCTTCTTCGATAACGACGTCTATTTCCGCTATCTCGACAAGGTGCGCGCGGCCGGGATCGAGATCCCGATCCTGCCCGGCATCGTGCCGGTGCAGAATTTCCGGCAGACCGCCGGTTTCGCCCGCAAGACCGGGGCGAGCGTGCCGCAATGGCTGGCCGACCGCTTCGAGGGGCTGGAAGACGACGTGGCGACGCGCCGGCTGGTGGCGGCCGCCGTCTGCGCCGAGCAGGTGCTGGACCTGATCGATCGCGGCGCCACCGACCTGCATTTCTACACGATGAACAAGGCCGACCTCGTCTACGCCATCTGCCATCTCGTCGGCCTGAAGCCGGAGAGGCCGGCAGCGCAGGCGGTGGCGGCGGAGTGAACTGACGAGCCCTCATCCTGAGGAGCCGCGACGCGGCGTCTCGAAGGATGGTCCAGAAGGCTCCGGAACCATCTGGAGCATCCTTCGAGACGCGCTTCTGCGAAGCGCTTCTCAGGACGAGGGCTGAGTTTTCGAGCAGACCCGTTTCCGGTTGGAAAGCGTAACGATGTCCGACTTCATTCCCGCCCCGGTCGACGGTGCAGAGATCGAGCGTTCCCTGCGCGAGACCGCGCGGCAGCGCATCCTCGTGCTCGACGGCGCGATGGGCACGCAGATCCAGGACCTCAAGCTCTCCGAGGCGGATTTCCGCGGCGAGCGCTTCAAGGGCTTCAACCACGACCTCAAGGGCAACAACGACATCATTGCCCTGACGCAGCCCGCGGCGCTGCGCGACATCCATCTCGCCTATTTCCGGGCCGGCGCCGACATCGTCGAGACCAACACCTTCTCTGGCACCTCGATCGCCCAGGCCGATTACGGCATGGAGGCCTATGTCTACGAGCTGAACGTCGCCTGCTCGCGCATCGCCCGCGAGGCGGCCGAGATCGCGCGCAAGGAAGACGGGCGGCGCCGCTATGTCGCCGGCGCCATCGGCCCGACCAACCGCACGCTCTCGATCTCGCCCGACGTCAACAACCCCGGCTTCCGGGCCGTGACCTTCGACCAGGTGCGCGACGCCTATGCCGAGCAGGTGCGGGGACTGATCGACGGCGGTTCGGAGCTGCTGCTGATCGAGACGATCTTCGACACGCTCAACGCCAAGGCGGCGATTGTCGCGATCGAGCAGGTCTATCGCGAGAAGGCCCTGCGCCTGCCGCTGATGATCTCGGGCACGATCACCGACCTCTCCGGCCGCACGCTCTCGGGCCAGACGGTCGAGGCCTTCTGGAACGCGATCCGCCATGCCGCGCCGCTGACCGTCGGCCTCAACTGCGCGCTCGGCGCCCGCGAGATGCGGGCGCATATCAAGGACATGTCGCGCGTCGCCGACACGCTGGTCTGCGCCTATCCGAATGCCGGCCTGCCCAACGAGTTCGGCCTCTATGACGAACGGCCGGAAGCGACGGCGAAGATGCTGGCCGAGTTCACTGACGCCGGCTTCGTCAATGTCGTCGGCGGCTGCTGCGGCACGACGCCGGACCATATCGCGGCGATCGCCGAAGCGGTGGCCGGCAAGGCGCCGCGGCAGGTTCCCGAGGTGAAGCCCTATCTGCGGCTCGCCGGGCTGGAGCCCTTCACGCTCGACGAGACCATTCCCTTCGTCAATGTCGGCGAGCGCACCAACGTCACCGGCTCGGCCCGGTTCCGCAAGCTCATCACCAATGGCGACTATGCCGCCGCGCTCGACGTGGCGCGCGACCAGGTCGCCAACGGGGCGCAGGTCATCGACGTCAACATGGACGAGGGCCTGCTCGACTCGCAGAAGGCGATGACCGAGTTCCTCAACCTGATCGCCTCGGAGCCGGACATCTCCCGCGTGCCGATCATGGTCGATTCCTCCAAGTTCCCGGTGATCGAGGCGGGGCTGAAGACCATCCAGGGCAAGCCGATCGTCAACTCGATCTCGATGAAGGAGGGCGAGGAGGCCTTCCTCGAACAGGCGCGCATCTGCCGGCAATACGGCGCGGCGGTGGTGGTGATGGCCTTCGACGAGACCGGGCAGGCCGACACCTTCCAGCGCAAGATCGAGATCTGCACGCGCGCCTACAAGCTCCTGACCGAGAAGCTGAACTTCCCGCCGCAGGACATCATCTTCGACCCGAACATCTTCGCCGTGGCGACGGGCATCGAGGAGCACGACAACTACGGCAACGACTTCATCGAGGCGACGAAGGCGATCCGCGAGACCCTGCCGCACGCCCATATCTCGGGCGGCGTCTCGAACCTGTCCTTCTCCTTCCGCGGCAACGAGAAAGTGCGCGAGGCGATGCATTCCGTGTTCCTCTACCACGCCATCAAGGCGGGGATGGACATGGGCATCGTCAATGCCGGCCAGCTCGGCAGCTACGACGATCTCGATCCGGAGCTGCGCGAGCTCTGCGAGGACGTCGTCCTCAACCGGCGCAAGGATTCGACCGAGCGGCTGCTGGAGGCCGCGCCGCGCTTCAAGGGCGACGGCGCCGCCGCCGCCTCGGGCAAGGACCTGGCCTGGCGCGAATTGCCGGTCGAGAAGCGGCTGGAGCATGCGCTGGTCGCCGGCATCACCGAGTTCATCGAGGCGGATACGGAAGAGGCGCGGCAGAAGGCCGAGAAGCCGCTGCACGTCATCGAGGGGCCGCTGATGGCCGGCATGAACGTGGTCGGCGACCTGTTCGGCTCGGGCAAGATGTTCCTGCCGCAGGTGGTGAAGTCGGCCCGCGTGATGAAGCAGGCGGTGGCCTATCTGATGCCCTTCATGGAGGAAGAGAAGCGCCTCAATGGCGGCTCCGAGCGTGCCGCCGCCGGCAAGGTGCTGATGGCGACGGTCAAGGGCGACGTCCACGACATCGGCAAGAACATCGTCGGCGTCGTGCTCCAGTGCAACAATTACGAGGTGATCGACCTCGGCGTGATGGTGCCGAGCCAGAAGATCCTCGACACCGCGCGCAAGGAGAAGGTCGACATCATCGGGCTCTCCGGGCTGATCACGCCCTCGCTCGACGAGATGGTGACGGTCGCCTCCGAGATGGAGCGCGAGGGCTTCGACATCCCGCTGCTGATCGGCGGGGCGACGACGAGCCGCGTCCATACCGCGGTGAAGATCCACCCGGCCTACAACGCCGGCCAGACCGTCCACGTCAACGACGCCTCGCGCGCCGTCGGCGTGGTCTCCAGCCTGCTCTCGCAGGAGCAGAAGCCGGCCTATGTCGCGGGCATCAGGGCGGAGTATGCGCGGGTGGCCGAGGCGCATCGCCGTTCGGAGGCCGAGAAGCAGCGCCTGCCGCTGGCCAGGGCCCGTGCCAACGCCTTCCGGCCGGACTGGGCGAGCTATGTGCCGCCGCGTCCGAGCTTCCTCGGGACGCGGACCTTCCGGACCTATGACATCGCCGATCTCGTGCCGGTGATCGACTGGACGCCGTTCTTCCAGACCTGGGAGATGAAGGGCCGCTTCCCGGCGATCCTGCAGGACGAGAAGCAGGGCGAGGCGGCGCGCGCGCTCTGGGACGATGCGCAAGCGATGCTGAAGCGCGTCGTCGAGGAGCGCTGGTTCAATCCCAAGGCGGTGATCGGCTTCTGGCCGGCGAATGCGGTCGGCGACGACATCCGGCTCTATACCGGCGAGAGCCGGCAGGAGGAGCTCGCCACCTTCTACGGCCTGCGCCAGCAGCTTTCCAAGCGCGACGGCAAGCCGAACATCTGCATTTCCGACTTCGTCGCGCCGGAGGGCGTGGCGCCGGATTATGTCGGCGCCTTCGTCGTGACCTCGGGCGCGGAGGAGGAGCGCATCTCCGAGCGCTTCGCGCGCGACAACGACGACTATCGCTCGATCATGGTCAAGGCGCTGGCCGACCGCTTCGCCGAGGCCTTCGCCGAGCGCATGCACCAGCTCGTGCGCAAGGAGTTCTGGGGCTATGCGCCCGACGAGGCCTTCGGCAATGACGAGCTGATCCGCGAGGAGTATCGCGGCATCCGCCCGGCGCCGGGCTATCCGGCCCAGCCCGACCATACCGAGAAGGAGACGCTGTTCCGGCTGCTGGAGGCCGAGCGGCGCGTCGGCGTGAAGCTGACCGAGAGCTATGCGATGTGGCCGGGCTCCTCGGTCTCGGGGCTCTATCTCGCCCATCCCGACGCCTATTATTTCGGCGTCGCCAAGGTCGAGCGCGACCAGGTCGAGGATTATGCCGCGCGCAAGGGCATGCGCATCGAGGAGGTCGAGCGCTGGCTCGCGCCGATCCTCAACTACGACACCGCGGCCTATCGGCTGCAGGCGGCGGAATAGGCGAGGCCGGCCGGGAGCCGGCTTCGTCCGGCCGATCGCGGCGGCGGGCCGGATTATACAGATCCGGCTTGTTGAATTATCCGCCCGGCTCCGCTACCCCGGCCAGGCCGGGATGTCCGGCGGCACGAGACGGGCGGGACGGTCATGGCCGACGACGACGAGGATTACGTTTACGACGAGGCGACCGGCGAATGGCGCCCGGCTTCTGAAGTGGCGGCGGCAGCCGCGGCCGCGGCGCGCGTCGAGGTGCGCGATTCCGCTGGAAACCTCCTCGCCGATGGCGATTCCGTCGTGCTGATCAAGGATCTGAAGGTCAAGGGCGCCGGCCAGACCCTGAAGCAGGGCACGGTGATCCGTTCGATCCGGCTGACCGGGAATCCCGAGGAGATCGACTGCCGCCACGACGCGATCAAGGGCCTCGTGCTGCGCACCGAATTCGTGCGCAAGCGCTGATGATCCGTCAGGCGCGCCTCGCCGATCAGCCGCGCATCCACGCCATCCGCATGGGCGTGCGCGAGAACGTGCTCGACGATCCCGCCCTGGTCACGGCCGAGGAGGTCGACTGGTATCGCGAGCAGGCGATCTTCCTGGTGTGCGAGAGCGCCGGCGAGGTGGTGGGCTTCGCCTGCGCCAATCACCAGAACGGGCTGGTCTGGGCGCTGTTCGTCGATCCGGCGCGGGAAGGACGCGGCCATGGCCGCGCCCTGCTCGACGAAACGCTGGCGCGATTGAAGGCCGCAGGCCATGCGCAGGCCTGGCTGACGACGGGCGGCGGCACCCGGGCCGAGCGCTTCTACCGGCGCCATGGCTGGCGCGAGATGGGCCGGTCGCTCGGCGGCCAGATCGTCTTCATCCGCTCGCTCTAACGTCTTCCGGGCGGTTCCGGGGCGGCCTCGCCCGGCGCCTGCGCTCAGGCGACCCGCGCGGATTGCGTCGCGGCGAGCAGGTCGCGCAAGGTCGTGATCGTCGAGGAATCGGCGACGCCGTCGACCTTTTCCGGGCGCCAATGGCGCTGGAAGGCGGCGACGACAGCCTCCAGCCTCTCGTCATAGATCCCATCGACCGTGACGCCGTAGCCGAGCATGGCGAACATCGCCTGCAGCGCCTCGACCGGCTGGCCGGCCTCGCCGCGGGCGAAGAAGCGTCCGCCCCGGATCGGCGCCGGCTCGACCCAGAGGCCGACGCCGCCCTCGGCGAACCGCCGCCAGGGGAACTTCTCGCCCGGGTCGATCTTGCGGCCCGGCGCGACGTCCGAATGGGCGAGCACGCGCTCGGGCGGGATCGACCAGCGCTCGCAGATGTCGCGGCAGAGGGCGAGCGTCGCGGCGATCTGCGCCTCGGGAAAATCGGGCAGGCCGCCGGGATGGCCGGGATTGGCGATCTCGATGCCGATCGAGCAGGAATTGATGTCGGCCTCGCCGCCCCAGTGCGAGGCGCCGGCATGCCAGGCGCGGCGCCCCTCGGGCACGAGCTGGAGGGTGTGGCCGTTCTCGAAGACGAAATAGTGCGAGGAGACCTGCGAGACCGGGTTGCACAGCCATTGCAGCGCTTCGCCCGCGATCGGCATGCCGGTGTAGTGCAGGATCAGCATGTCCGGGCGCCGGCCGGGCGTGCCGTCGGGCTGCTTGCGCTCGCCATGATTCGGCGAGGGGAAGACCTTGGCGGCGAAGCGGCTGTCCGGCTTCGCCATGGCGTCGGTGTCATCGTTCATGGCGATTCAGGCGGGCTGGTGCGACAGGCGGCGGTGGAGGCCGCGCTCGCGCTCGATCGCCTCCCAGGCGGCGTTGATGGCGGCGAGGCGCTTCGTCGCGATCGCCACCGCCTCGGCCGGCAGGCCGCGTGCGATCTCGCGGTCAGGATGGTTCTCGGCGACGAGGCGGCGATAGTGCCGCTTCAGCTCCTCGTCCTTCATCTCGCGGCTGGCGCGGATGACGAGATAGGGATCGTCGCGCCGGCGGAGATGGCGCGCCTCGATGCGGGCGAAGTCGCTGTCGGCGATGGCGAAGATGCCGGCGACGGCGCGCAGATAGGCATGCTCCGCTTCATGGATGGCGCCGTCGGCCGTGGCGATCAGGAACAGGCCGTCGAGCACGTCCTCCAGCAGCGCCGGCTCGTCGCGGAAGGCGGCGGCGATCCGCGCGGCATAGGCCTCGAAGCCGGCGCTGGTCTGCTTGGCGAGGTCGAACAGCGCCTCGACACGCTGCTGCTGCTCGGGCGGGACCTCGACGATGCGCCGGAAGGCCGTGACCTCGTCACAGGTCACGACGCCGTCGGAGCGGGCCATCTTGGCGGCAAGCGCGACGAGGCCGGTGGTGAAGACGAGCTCGCGCGGGGCAGGCCCGAACGGGGCGCCCTCGCGGTCGATCAGCACATGCCCGGCGAGGGCGCCGAGAAGGGCGCCGAGCGGGCCGCCGAGCGCGAAGCCCAGACCGCCGCCGCCGAGCGCGCCCCAGAATGATGAAGCCATGAAGGGCCGGGTCTCCCGTGAATCCGTCGCGCCGGAGCGCGGCAGCATGATGTGTGGGGAGAGGCCCGCCGATCAAGGGGGCGGCCGGCATCGCGACCGCCCGCCGCAGGGAATCGCGTCGTTTCCGGCCGAATAAGGCGAAAGGGCGGCAGTCGGCCGTTTTTGTTGATTCGCGGCCGCGCCTTCGCGCCGGCAAAGTTTACAGGCCCGATCAATACATCCGAATACTTGGCAGATAAATATAGAATTCGGCGCGTGCCATGTAATGAAACCTACGAATTTCTTCGGACGAAGTCAGATTATCGACACATTCGATCAGCAATTGACCGCGCCTTCTCAACGGGCTGGGACAGAAGAGGTTCGGTTCATCATGCGGTATATCTTTGGCGGTCTGGCTGCTGCGGTTCTGATTAGCCTTCCGGCGCTGGCGTCGGCAGAGGAATTCGTGAACGCGGAAACGGATCCCAGGGCACTGCTCGTCCGCGACGCCGAGATCGCCCGCGAAAAGGCGGCTGCGGCCGGGGGCGCCGGCGAGGCCCGGGCCGTCGCGCAAGGCGCCAGGGCCGAGGCGGGCCGGTCCGATGCGAGGACGGCCAGGGCCGAGCGGCGCGGCTCCGCCCCGCTCGCCGCTCCCGCCGGCGCAGAGGGCCTGCGTGCGCTGGTCGCCCGCCATGCGGCCGCCAACGGCGTCCCGTTCTCCCTGGCCGACGCCGTGGTGCGGATCGAGAGCCGCTACAATCCGCGCGCGGCCCATGCCGGCAATTTCGGCCTGATGCAGATCCGCCACCAGACGGCGCGCGGCCTCGGCTATTCCGGCAGCGCCAGCGGCCTCCTCGATGCCGAGACGAACGCCCGCTACGGCATGAAATACCTCGCCATGGCCTACAGGATGGCCGGCGGCGACACCTGCCGCACGGTGATGAAGTACCAGAGCGGCCATATGACCACCCGGATGAGCGGCGCGAACCGGACCTATTGCGCCAAGGTGCGCACGATCACGGCCCGCAACTGACGCCGTATTTTCTTCAAGCGAGGCGGCGCCCGCTTCGCTTGAAAACGCCCTGCCGTCGCGGTCGCGCTTGACGCCGGCCGCGCCAGCGCGCATCTCCCCCTCGCCAGTCGGCCGGACGGCCGCTCTCGCTCGCGAGGGAGGAAAGTCCGGGCTCCACGGAAACACGGTGCCGGATAACGTCCGGCGGGGGCGACCCCAGGGAAAGCGCCACAGAGATCGAACCGCCGCCGGTTTCGGCCGGCGGTAAGGGTGAAAAGGTGCGGTAAGAGCGCACCGCGGACCCGGCAACGGGGACGGCACGGCAAGCCCCACCGGGAGCAAAACCGAATAGGGACGATGCTTCCCGCGCAAGCGGGAAGGGGCTGGTTTCTGAGCCTTGTCGTCCGGGTTGGTTGCTCGAGGCGCGCAGCGATGCGCGTCCCAGAGGAATGGCCGTCACGTCGGGGGAGCGATCTCCCGGCCATCCAGAACCCGGCTTACAGGCCGGCTGGCACCTTCGCTCGCCGACGCTTCGGGCGCTCTTTCGGTATCCGCGTCATCCCGGGCGACGGCGGGGAGGCGCAGGTCCATGCCTGAACACGCGCCGGAAGCGCTCCGGCCTGGATCCCGGATCGCCGCTTCGCGGCGTCCGGGATGACGGCGCATGCGGGGAGGCGATCCGGCCTCAGGCGACCGTCGTCTCGACCGCGATATTGCCCTTGGTCGCATGCGAATACGGGCAGACGACATGGGCCTTCCTGACGAGGTCCTCGACCACGGCCTTGTCGACGCCCGGGACCGAGACCGTCAGCTTGGCGGCGATGCCGAAGCCCTGGCCGTCGTCGCGCGGACCGATGCCGATATCGGCCGAGACCTTCGCATCCTCCGAGATCTTCACCTTCTCCTTGCCGGCGACGAATTTCAGCGCGCCGAGGAAGCAGGCCGAATAGCCCATTGCGAAAAGCTGCTCGGGATTGGTGCCGTCGCCGCCACCGCCGCCCATCTCCTTGGGCGTGTTCAGCACGAGCTTGACGTTGCCGGTATCGGTCGCGGCCTTGCCTTCGCGGCCGCCGGTGGCGGAACCGTGGGCGGTGTAGAGGATTTTCATGATGGCCTCCTTCTCTGCGGTGAAACCGAGGCTTGCTTTTTAGATTGTACACAATTAGATTGTCAACAATTAATTTAGGGCAGGCCGCCTGAGTTGCGCCGGAGTTGATTGTCGCTTCGGTTTCCGCTTTGCCTGCGGCGGCGAGGGCGGGGATGACGGTGTCCGGGGGCAGAATGGAGCGCGAGCGCAGGAGCGGGGGCGGCGAACCCAGGCTGGAGCAGCAGCTCTGCTTCGCGGTCTATCAGGCGAGCCATGCCTTCAACCGCGTCTACCGGCCGGTGCTCGCCGCGCTCGGGCTGACCTATCCGCAATATCTCGTCATGCTCGCGCTGTGGGAGGATGACGGGCCGACGGTGAAGGCGCTCGGCGACAGGCTGATGCTGGATTCCGGCACGCTGACGCCGCTGCTGAAGCGCCTCGAGGCGGCAGGCTTCATCCGGCGCGAGCGCGATGCCGCCGATGAGCGGCAGGTGCGCATCCGGCTCGCGGCGAAGGGTGAGCGGCTGCGCGCACAAGGCTGCCGGGTGCAGGAGGCGATCGGCCGGGCGCTCGGCGAGGCGGCGCCGACGGCGGAGGCGCTGCGCGATCAGCTCGGCAAGGTCCGCGACGCGCTGCTGGCGGCCCTGCGCGAAGACTGACGGGGCAGGTCACAGGGGCGGGCCGGCGCGGCCTGGAGCGCGGGCGGTCGGCTCGCTGCGCCTCCGGAGCGGCTAGCCAGGCGCATCATGGCGACCTTTCGCCGTGCCCCGCAAAATTCTTGCTGGGCTTCGCCGGCCCTCTCCGCCTTCGGAAGCGGGTTCCGCGGTCCCGATTCTCCCGTGCTTACGGTTGCTTAACCATAAGGGGCTGTCATGGCGGCGAGCCCTCGCAAGCACCGACTCGTGCTTACGATTCCATTGACGCCCATGATTACCCATGTTATCCCAAATCATCCCGTCGAAGCCGGCAGGCAAGTCTCAGATCGGGGTCCGTGTGCCGCGCGGATCCCGGTCGCCGGGCGCCGCTTGCCTGCTTCGACGGGTGGATTCTTCGCCGTGCGGGCAGGCGCCCCTCGGCGGTGTGGAGAGCAGGCCGGGAGGCGGCGTTGACGGACCGCTTCGTCTCGAACTTCACCAACCGGCTGGACGCCAAGGGGCGCGTCTCCATTCCGTCGAGCTTCCGCTCCGTCCTGGCGAAGGACGGCTACGAGGGGCTCTACGTCCATCAGGGGCTCGACCTGCCGGCGCTCGACGCGGGCGGCAATGCGCTGCGGGCGACGATCGACGATATCCTGGCGCGCTTCTCGCCGTTCTCGGACGAGTGGGAATTGCTCTCGACGGCGCTCAACGGCACCTCGGAGGTGCTGAAGATCGACCCGGAAGGGCGCATCGTGCTGAGCGAGGCGCTGAAGGCGCATGCCGGCATCGGCGACGCCGTGACCTTCGTCGGCCACGGCCACAAATTCCAGATCTGGGAGCCGGAGCGCTTCCGCGCCCATCTCGACGCGGCGCGGACGCGGCTGCGCGACGTCAAGCGCACGCTCGGCGGGCTGGCTTCGGCGGGAGGCTCGGGCTCATGACGGAGCGGGGCGAGCCGGCGCGTCATGTCCCGGTGCTGCTGGCGGAGGTGCTGGCCGCGCTCGCGCCCAGGCCGGGCGGGCGCTATCTCGACGGCACCTTCGGGGCGGGGGGCTACAGCCGGGCGATCCTCGACGCCGCGCCGGATTCGATCCTGCTCGGGCTCGACCGCGACCCGAGCGCGATCGCCGGCGGGGCCGATCTCGTCGCCGCGATGGCGGGACGGCTGACATTGTCGCAGGCGCGCTTCGGCGATCTCGCCGAGGAGGCCGAGCGCTTCAGGATGGTGCCGCTCGACGGGGTGGTGCTGGATATCGGCGTCTCGTCGATGCAGATCGACCAGCCGGAGCGCGGCTTCTCCTTCCGCTTCGACGGGCCGCTCGACATGCGCATGAGCGGCGAGGGGCAGAGCGCCGCCGACATCGTCAACGAGGCCGAGGAAGGACTGCTCGCCAACATCTTCTACCATTACGGCGAGGAGCGGCGCTCGCGCGCCGTGGCGCGGGCGCTGGTCGAGGCGCGGCGCAAGGCGCCGCTCGCCACCACCAAGCAGCTCGCCGATCTCGTCGCCGGCATCGTGCGGGGCGAGCCCGGCGGGGCGCATCCGGCGACGCGGGTGTTCCAGGCGCTGCGCATCGCGGTCAACGACGAGCTCGGCGAGCTGGTCCGGGCGCTGCACGCGGCCGAGACCGTGCTCAAGCCCGGCGGCCGGCTCGTGGTGGTCACCTTCCATTCGCTGGAGGACCGCATCGTCAAGCAGTTCCTGGCCGAGCGCTCGGGCCGCGTGCCCGCGGGCTCGCGCCATGCCCCGGCCGCGGCCGCGGCGCGGCCGACCTTCCGCCTGGTCGAGAAGGGCGCGGTCGCGCCCTCCGAGGCGGAGATGCGGGCCAATCCGCGGGCGCGCTCCGCCAAGCTGCGCGCCGCCGAGCGCAACGAGGCGCCGCCGCGCCGTGCCGAGGCCGGCCTCGTCGCGCTTGCCGGCATTCCCGAACCCGCGCCCCGCCGGAGATCCTGAGCGTGATCAAGTTTCTCCATGTCATCGCCATCGGCGCGCTGGTCTCCTCGGCGGTCTATGCCTATACGATCAAATACGAGACGACGCTGGCGACCGAGCATCTGCAGAAGCTCAGGTCCAAGACCCAGCGCGAGCGCGACGCCATCCAGGTGCTCAAGGCCGAATGGCAGTTCCTCAACCGGCCGGACCGCATCCAGACGCTGGCCGACCGGCATCTCGACCTGCAGGCCTTCCAGGCGACGCAGGTGGTGAAGCCCTCCGAGATCCCCAATCGCGGGCCCAAGGTCGACGCCATCGGCCGCAAGCTCGAGGATCTCGGCCTCGGCCTGCCGACCGAGACGCCGCGGAGCGCCAGGACGAGCGCGACCACGCCCGGAGCCATGCCATGACCGACAAGACCCGGACCGAACCGGCTTTCGCCACCGAGGCGCAGATCCACGAGGCGCAGACCCACGAAGCGCAGGCCTGCGACCACGCGACACCGGCCTATGAGGAGCCGGCACCGCGCTCGCGGCTCGCCTGGCTGCGCGAGGTCTTCCGCATGAGCGGCCACAAGGCCCAGCCGCGCGTCGGGCTGGTCATCCTCGGCTTCTCGGTCCTGTTCATCGCGATCACCGGCCGGCTCGCCCTGCTGGCGACGCTGCCGAACGAGCAGGTCGGCATCCGCCGCGCCAGCTCGAACGCGATCTCGGCGGCGCGCCCCGACATCGTCGACCGAAACGGCGAGATCCTCGCCACGGATATCGGCGTCGTCTCGGTCTTCGCCGAGCCGCGCAAGATCCTCGACAAGGACGAGGCGACCGAGCTGCTGACCGCCGTGCTGCCCGATCTCGACGCCAAGGACCTGCGCGACAAGCTCGGCACCAAGAAGGGCTTCGTCTGGGTCAAGCGCGAGATCACGCCGCGCCAGCAGGCCGAGGTCTACCGCCTCGGCATCCCCGGCGTCGGCTTCCTGCCCGAGCACAAGCGGGTCTATCCGAACGGCCCGGCCGCCGCCCATGTCCTCGGCTTCGCCAATATCGACAATATCGGCATCGCCGGCATGGAGAAGTATATCGATTCGCAGGGGCTGCAGGACCTGAACGGCGCCGGCCTCGCCAGCGAGGCGAGCGACCTCAAGCCGGTCAGGCTCTCGATCGACCTGCGCGTCGAGCACGTGCTGCGCGACGAGCTGGTCAAGGGCATGGAGCGCTTCAGGGCGATCGCGGCGGCGGGCGCGATCATGGACGTGACCACCGGCGAGGTGCTGGCGCTGGTCTCGCTGCCGGACTTCGACCCCAACAACCCGGTCGACGCGCTGGAGAAGGACCGCATCAACCGGATGAATGTCGGCGTCTACGAGATGGGCTCGACCTTCAAGGCGCTGACCATCGCGATGGCGCTGGATTCCGGCAAGGTCAACATCAACTCGACCTTCTCGACCGCCGGCGGGATGATGCGCTTCGGCCGCCAGGTCATCAAGGAATACCACGGCACCGGCCGCACCCTGACCGTGCCCGAGGTCTTCGTGCACTCGTCCAATATGGGCTCGATCAAGATGGCGCTCGCCGTCGGCGTCGACGGGCACAAGGCCTTCCTGAAGAAGATGATGCAGCTCGACCGCATGCAGACCGAGCTGCCGGAGAGCGCCGCGCCGATCGTCCCGCAGCGCTGGGGCGAGATCAACACCGCGACCATCGCCTTCGGCCACGGCCTCGCGGTGGCGCCGCTGCAGGCGCTCGCCGCCGTCGCCGCGCTGGTCAATGGCGGCTATCTGATGAAGCCGACCTTCCTGAAGCGCTCGCAGGAGGACGCGATGAAGGTCGCGACCCGGGTGATCAAGCCGGAGACCTCCGAGGCGCTGCGCTACATCATGCGCATCAACGGCGAGCGGGGCTCGGCGCGCAAGGCCGACGTGCCCGGCTATTTCGTCGGCGGCAAGACCGGCACGGCCGAGAAGGTCATCAACGGCCGCTACGCCAAGAACAAGAACTTCACCACCTTCACGGCGATCCTCCCGTCGGACAAGCCGAAATACCTGTTCCTCGCCATCTATGACGAGCCGAAGGGCTATGCCGAGAGCGGCGGCTATTCGACCGCGGCCTGGAACGGCGGCGTCACCACCGGCAAGCTGATCGAGCGCGCGGCGCCGCTGCTCGGCGTCACGCCGCGCTTCGAGCCGCCGCCCTCGCCCTTCCCGCTGATGGCGAAGCTGGGAGCGTGGGGTTCGCGGTAGCGCTTGACCATGGGCGGCTCGACCGTCCAGTTGGGCTCAAACCCGGGAGTCATCCCGGCCGGAGCGAAGCGGAGAGCCGGGATCCATGCCAGAGCCTTTGACGGAGATGTTCCGGCATGGATCCCGGGTCTCGCGGAGCCTGCCCTTGGGCCGATCGCAGATCGGACCCGAGGGGTCGCCCGGGATGACAGCGGAATGGTAGAGGCAATGTCCTGGAGACTAGACGAGCTCTTCCCCGAGACCTTCGACGCCGAGGCCGCCGGGCAGCCGGTGCACGGCGTCGCCTTCGACAGCCGCAAGGTGACGGGGGACGATGTCTTCGTCGCGCTCGCGGGGGCCAAGGCGGATGGCGCGCGCTTCATCATGGATGCGGTCGGGCATGGCGCCGTCGCCGTGGTTTCGGGCGGCCCGCGCCCGGCGGACCTGCCGGCCGGCGTCGCTTTCGCGCAGGTTCCCGATCCGCGGCTTGCGCTTGCGCTGGCGGCGGCCAAGCTCCATCCGCACCAGCCCGAAACCATCGTCGCCGTGACCGGGACGAGCGGCAAATCCTCGGTCGCGGACTTCACCCGCCAGATCTTCCAGGCGCTCGGCCATGAAGCGGCGAGCCTCGGCACCATCGGCGTCGTCACCGCCAGGGGGGCCGATTACGGCTCGCTGACCACGCCCGACCCGTTGTCGCTGCACGCCTCGCTCGACCGGCTGGCGGGGGAGGGCATTACCCATCTGGCCATGGAAGCCTCCTCGCACGGCCTCGACCAGCGCCGGCTCGACGGGGTGAGGCTGAAGGCCGGCGCCTTCCTCAATCTCGGGCGCGACCATCTCGACTATCATCCGAGCGTCGAGGCGTATCTCGCCGCCAAGCTCAGGCTCTGGGAGCTGCTGCCGGCAGGCGCGCCGGTGGTGATCAACCGCGACGAGCCTTATGCCGAGGAAGCCGCGCAGGCCGCCAGCGACGGCGGGCATCCGCTCATCGGTATCGGCCGCAAGGGTGAGACGCTGACCCTGCTCGCCAATGAGCGGGACGGCTTCGCCCAGCGCCTGACGATCGGTTTCGACGGCGAGCGGATTTCGGTCTCGCTGCCGCTGGTCGGGGACTTCATGGCCGGCAACGCGCTGGTCGCGGCCGGGCTCGCCATCGCGACCGGGGCGGAGAAGCGCAAGGCGCTGGAGGCGATCTGCGGGCTCACCGGCGTCGCCGGGCGGCTCGAACGGGTCGGCGAGGCCAATGGCGGGCTGGTCGTCGTCGACTACGCCCACAAGCCGGATGCGCTGGCGGCGGTGCTTTCGACGCTGAGGCCCTATGCGACCGGGCGCCTGATCTGCGTCTTCGGCTGCGGCGGCGACCGCGACAAGGGCAAGCGGCCGCTGATGGGCGCCATTGCCGCCGAGAAGGCCGACATCGCCATCGTCACCGACGACAATCCGCGCAGCGAGGACGCAGCCACGATCCGGGCCGAGATCATGGCCGCCTCGCCGAAGCTGCGGGAGATCGGCGACCGCGAGGAGGCGATTCGCGCCGCGGTCGGGATGCTCCAGCCCGGGGATTTGCTGGTCGTGGCCGGAAAGGGCCATGAAAGCGGCCAGATCATAGGCGAGCGCACATGGCCCTTCTCCGACCACGAGGTCGTGCGGAAGGCGCTGGCGCAGGGGAAATAGCCCCATGCGCCAGAATAGGATTTCGCGCGAATTCGTTTCGTCCGTCCGGGCGGGAAGCGCGCTGTCGGAGATTCACGGATGAGCGCCCCCCTCTGGAGCGGAGACAGTCTGGTCGCGGCGCTGGGCGCGCGGGCGGAAGGCGCGGTGCCGCCGGCCGTCACCGGCGCCTCGATCGACACCCGCACGCTGGAGCCGGGGGACGCCTTCTTCGCCATCAGGGGCGAGGCCCGCGACGGCCACGACTTCGTCAGGGGCGCGCTGGAGAAGGGCGCCGCGCTTGCCGTGATCGACGAGGCGCATGCGGCGCAGTTCGAGGGGGCGGGCGCGCTCGCCGTCGTGCCGGACGTGCTGAAGGCGATGGAGCAGGCGGGCGCGGCCCGCCGCGCGGCGCTGAAGGCGGGCGTCGTCGCCGTCACCGGCTCGGTCGGCAAGACCGGGACCAAGGAGGCGCTGCGCCTCGTGCTGTCGCGCCAGGGCAAGACCCATGCGCCGGTCGCCTCCTACAACAACCATTGGGGTGTGCCGCTGACGCTGGTGCGCACGCCGGCCGACATCGCCTATGGCGTCTACGAGATCGGCATGAACAGCCCCGGCGAGATCCTGCCGCTGGCCCGGCTGGTGCGTCCCCAGGTCGCGATCATCACCACGATCCAGCCGGTCCATCTGGCCGCCTTCGCTTCGCTGGAAGGCATCGCCGAAGAGAAGGCGGGCGTCTTCTGGGAGCTCGAGAAGGGCGGAACGGCGATCATCAACGCCGACATCCCGCAATCGGAATTGCTGCGCGACATCGCCAAATCCGGCCCGGCCGGGCGGATCGTCACCTTCGGCGAAAGCCCCGACGCCGATGTCAGGCTGGTCTCCTGCGCGCTCAAGGCCGACGTCTCGACGGTTGAGGCGCGGGTGCTCGGCCAGCCGGTGACCTACAAGCTCGGCAGCCCGGGCCGGCATATCGTGCTGAACTCGCTCGCGGTGCTGGCGGCGGTGCAGGCGCTCGGCGCCGACCTCGCGCTGGCAGCGCTGGCGCTCGGCGACCTCAAGCCCCCGCCGGGCCGCGGCGCCCGGCAGATCCTGCAGGCGCCGGGCGGAACCCTGACGCTGCTCGACGAGAGCTATAACGGCAACCCGGCCTCGATGCGCGCGGCGATCGAGAATCTCGGGCGCCTGCCCGTGGAGGGCCGAGGGCGGCGCATCGCCGTGCTCGGCGACATGCTGGAGCTCGGGCCGAGCGGCGGCGAGCTGCACGAGGGGCTGGCCGGGCCGCTCGCCGCCAACGGCATCGACAAGGTCTTCGCCTGCGGGCCGCTGATGAAGGGACTCTATGAGAGCTTGCCTTCGGCCATGCGGGGGGCTTATGCCCCCGGGGCGGGCGAATTGGAGCCGCTCGTGCTCGATGCGGTTCGTGCCGGCGACGTCGTCACCGTCAAGGGATCGCTGGGCTCGCGCATGGGGCCGATCGTCAAGGCGCTCCTCGCGCGCTTTCCTGCCTTGCCTGCCGAAGACTAAAGCCTTTTCAAGCGAAGCGGACACCGGTTCGCGTGAAGAAAATGCGACACGCCAAAAGATTCTGATCCGACCTTCCGACCGTTTCCCGAAAGATAGCCCGCACATGCTCGCCTGGCTTGCCGAATTGTCCGGCACTTTCCCCGTGCTGAACGTCTTCCGCTACATCACCTTCCGGGCGGGCGGGGCGACGGCGACGGCGCTGCTCTTCGTCTTCTTCTTCGGGCCGGCGGCGATTTCCTGGCTCAGGATCAAGCAGGGCAAGGGCCAGCCGATCCGCACGGACGGCCCCGAGAGCCACCTTGCCAAGCGCGGCACGCCGACCATGGGCGGGCTGATGATCCTGTCGGGCCTGTTCGCCGCGGTGCTGCTCTGGGGCAATCTGCGCAACCCCTATGTCTGGATCGTGCTCTTCGTCACGGCGGCCTATGGCGCCATCGGCTTCTATGACGACTACCTCAAGGTGACGAAGCAGTCGCATAAGGGATTCTCGGGCAAGGCGCGCATCGCCATCGAGGTCGTGGTCGCGCTGATCGCCTGCACCTTCGTGATGCAGACCCAGCCGCCGGCGATCGCCTCCGGCTTCGCCATGCCCTTCCTCAAGGAAGCGATCATCCCGCTCGGCATCCTGTTTCCGCTGGTCACGGCCTTCGTCGTGGTGGGGGCCGGCAATTCGGTCAACCTGACCGACGGGCTCGACGGGCTCGCCATCGTGCCGGTGATGATCGCGGCCGGCACCTTCGGCTTCATCTCCTATCTCGTCGGCAACGCCATCTTCGCCAACTATCTCCAGATCCACCACGTTCCGGGCGCGGGCGAGCTCGCGGTGATCTGCGGCGCGGTGATCGGGGCGGGGCTCGGCTTCCTCTGGTTCAACGCGCCGCCGGCCCAGATCTTCATGGGCGACACCGGCTCGCTGGGTCTCGGCGGCCTGCTCGGCACGATCGCCGTGGCCACCAAGCACGAGATCGTGCTGGCCGTGGTCGGCGGGCTCTTCGTCGTCGAGGCGCTCTCGGTCATCATCCAGGTCGCGGTGTTCAAGCGCACCGGCAAGCGCGTCTTCCTGATGGCGCCGATCCACCATCATTTCGAGAAGCTGGGCTGGACCGAGCCGCAGGTCGTGATCCGCTTCTGGATCATCTCCGTCGTGCTGGCGCTGGTCGGCCTCGCCACGCTGAAGCTGCGCTGAGATGACCCCGGTCACCGTCTTCGCCGGGCGCAAGGTCGCCCTGTTCGGCCTCGGCGGCTCGGGGCTGGCCACGGCGCGCGCGCTCAAGGCGGGCGGTGCCGATGTCGCCGCCTGGGACGACAGCGAGACAAGCCGCGAGAAGGCGGCGGCCGAGGGCATCGCCGTCGTCGACCTGGCGAGCGCGGATTGGTCTGGCTTCGCCGCCTTCGTGCTGTCGCCGGGCGTGCCGCTGACCCATCCCGAGCCGCATTGGACCGTGGGCAAGGCGAAGGCAGCCGGCGTCGCGATCATCGGCGACGTCGAGCTGTTCTTCCGCGAGCGGGCGAAAATCGCGCCGAGCGCTCCGGTCGTTTGCATCACCGGCACCAACGGCAAGTCGACGACGACGGCGCTGATCGCGCATGTGCTGAAGCAGGCCGGACGCGACGTCCAGATGGGCGGCAATATCGGCACCGCCGTGCTGGCGCTGGAGCCGCCGGCCACGAACCGCATCCATGTCATCGAGTGTTCGAGCTACCAGATCGACCTCGCACCTTCGCTCGCGCCCACCGTCGGCATCCAGATGAACCTGACGCCGGACCATCTCGACCGGCACGGCTCGCTGGAGAACTACGCCGCGATCAAGGAGCGGCTGGTTTCGGCGGCGGATATCGCCGTGGTCGGCGTGGACGACGAGCCCTCGCGGCAGATGGCGCTCAGGCGCGCGGCCGGCGGCCGCCCGCTGGTCGAGATCAGCGGCGAGCAGCCGCTCGACCGGGGCGTCTTCGCCGAGACCGTCGCGCATGACGGACGGAGCGAGACGCGGATCGTCGCGGCGCAGGACGGCGAGCGGCGCGTCGTCGCCAGCCTCGCCGGCATCGGCAGCTTGCGCGGCACGCACAATGCCCAGAATGCGGCGGCCGCCTTCGCCACCTGCGCGGCGCTGGGCCTGAGCGATGCGGAGATCGCCGCCGGCTTCCGCAGCTATCCCGGGCTGGCGCATCGCATGGAGGAGCTAGGCCGGATCGGCCGCGTCGTCTTCATCAACGATTCCAAGGCGACCAACGCCGATTCGACCGAAAAGGCGCTGACCTCCTTCCGGGACATCTTCTGGATCCTCGGCGGCAAGGCCAAGGAGGGCGGCATCGAGTCGCTCCGCCGCTATTTCCCGAACATCGCGAAAGCCTATCTGATCGGCGCGGCGAGCGACCTCTTCGCCGCGACCTTCGACGTCGAGGGCAGCGTGACCTATGAGCGCAGCCTCACGCTCGACAAGGCGCTGGCGGCTGCAACGCGCGACGCGCTCGCCAAGCCCGGCGAGGGTGAGATCGCCGTGCTGCTCTCGCCGGCCTGCGCCTCCTTCGACCAGTTCCCGAATTTCGAGGTGCGCGGCGATACGTTCCGCAGGCTGGTCGCGGAACTGCCGGGATTCGTGGCGTTCGGTGGTGGAAAGTAAATAAAGCGGGTCCGATTTGGGCCGAAAGCGGAAGTAGCGAGCCTCCAAACAACGACTATGGTGGTGGCGAAGACTCAGGAGAACACAATGTGGGGCATTGTCCTCTCACCCATCACCATGGGCACTGCATTTGCCGTTGCGTTATTTCTCTCGATCCGCCGTTGGCCTGCCAGCTTGACCTCGTTGGCTGTCCTCGCTGTAGCCTCGGCTGTTTTTGTCGCTCTCACGACTGTCAACTACATGGACGGCGGGTGGGCGCTCATAGGTCAGTCGTTGCTGTGGTTGATACCCGCCGAGTTCATCTGGATCGTAGTTTTTAGAGTGCTTGTTGCAAAGTTCGTGGCTTGGTCGAGGCTCTGACCGGGTGTCTCGTTCGGGTCGGAAGCGGACATTAGGAAAGCAGCAGACCAGATGCGAAGTTCGCGAACGCTACGACCACTATTATTCCGCTGAGCACGACAATTTGGCGGGGAAATCGGGAGTTGCGGCGTCGAGGAAACCCAATCACTCGCGCTCCTGTCCAATGCGAAACAAGGATCGCAAGGAACATGAGTGCCGGCGCTAACCTAACCAAGTGAAGCCATATGGACGCCGGCTCGTCACTCAGCGACCACGGTAAAACCGCAAAAGTCATCGCTAGCCCCGACCAAGCCAGGATCGTTACAATCATGGATTGATGGGGAACGGGGCGGCCATGCAACATCGTCAACCTCAAACGCTCCGCGAGATGGTGGACGAGTAAACATATTGCGCTTGTGAGAGTGCCCGCAACGGGTCGACAGCGGATCTTGTCGGATTGAGAAAGACATGCACATCTGCGGCTGCGACCTTTGATCCCGGGAGGTGGCAATGGGCGGTTTTCTAGAAGTTTTAAAAGATTTTGTTAGAGATCATCGTAAAGATTATCGCCTATTTAGTTGGCGTGGCCTGATACATCTTGGCGTGATGATGAGCATCATCTTAGCAATCAAGTCTCATGATCCAGATATTTTGTGAATTTTATTGCTTATCTCCGTTTTATTACTCAGCGGACTATGGCTCTGGTGGAGAGAACGGTCACGGTGAACCGTGATTTGAAAATTTCTATCTACAGAAACTCTTCCGACCATTTACAGGAAACCAATGCAAAAGGTCCGAAATGGGTCGAAATTCGCCGTTCGCTTCACGCGGTTCGCGCCTGCTTTGGAAGCCGAGTTTGCGCCACATCGGAATCAAACGGTTAACCATTCATTGACAGAGTGATTCGTCACGAAGCGCGGCTCGTCCGCGCCGAAACTGTCGATAGGACGCGCTGTCATGGTCTCCCGCGCCGAACCTTCCCTGAGCGGCCGCTGGTGGTGGTCGATCGACCGCCTGATCCTCGCCGCGCTGATCGCGCTGATGGTCTCGGGCGTCGTGCTGCTGATGGCCGGCGGGCCGCCGGTGGCGGAACGGCTCGGGCTTTCGACCTTCCATTTCGTCAACCGGCAGGCGGCCTATCTCGCCGGCGCCATCGTGATCTTCCTGGGCGTGTCCTTCATGACGCCGCGCCAGGTGCGCCGCGCCGCGCTGATCCTCTATGTGATCTCGCTCGCCATGGTGGTCGCGACCCTGTATTTCGGCGTCGAGGTCAAGGGCGCCAAGCGCTGGCTGACGCTCAGCATCCTCGGCTCGGTGCAGCCCTCCGAATTCATGAAGCCGGCCTTCGTCGTGCTCGCCGCCTGGGCCTTCGCCGAGGGCACCCGCCGGCCGGACCTGCCGGGCACGATCCTCGCCTTGCTCATCCTGCCGGTCTCGATCGTGCCGCTGGTGCTGCAGCCGGATTTCGGCCAGACCATGCTGATCAGCCTGGTCTGGGCCGGGCTGTTCTTCGTCGCCGGGCTGCACTGGTTCTGGGTGATCGGGTTAGGGGGCATCGGCGCCACCGGCATCTTCATCGCCTATGAGCTGGTGCCGCATGTCCGCGCCCGCATCGAGCGCTTCATGGACAAGGGCTCGGGCGACACCTTCCAGGTCGATACCGCGCTCGAAAGCTTCGCGCAGGGCGGCTGGCTCGGCAAGGGGCCGGGCGAGGGCACGGTGAAGCGCATCCTGCCCGACGCCCATACCGATTTCATCTTCGCCGTCACGGCCGAGGAGTTCGGCGTCATCGTCTGCATGATCCTGGTCGCGCTTTTCGCGATCATCGTGCTCCGCTCGCTGTTCGTGGCGCAGAAATCCGAGGACCCGTTCACGCGGCTCGCGGTGACGGGGCTCGCGCTGCTCTTCGGCATCCAGGCGGCGATCAACATGATGGTCAATCTGCACATGATGCCGGCCAAGGGCATGACGCTGCCCTTCATCTCCTATGGCGGCTCCTCGCTGCTCTCGCTGGCGGTGGGCACGGGTTTCCTGCTCGCCCTGACGCGGCGCCGGCCGCGCTCGGCGGAGCTCGGCTCCTACGGGCGCTGAGATGGCCGCGGGCAAGCTCGTCATGCTGGCGGCCGGCGGGACCGGCGGCCATCTCTTCCCGGCCGAGGCGCTGAGCCACGCGCTGCATGCCCGGGGCCAGCGCGTCGTGCTGATGACCGACACGCGCGCGGCGGAATACGCCGGCAGCTTCCCGGCCGAGGCGGTGCATGCCGTGCCCGCGGCGACGCCGTCCGGCCGCTCGCCATTCGCCATGACCGGGGCGCTGCTCAAGCTCGCCAAGGGCACCTTTGCGGCGCGGCGCATCATCGGCAGAATCAAGCCCAATGTCGTCGTCGGCTTCGGCGGCTATCCGACCGTGCCGCCGGTGCTCGGCGCCTCGCTCGCCGGCGTGAAGACGGTGATCCACGAGCAGAACGCCGTGATCGGCCGGGCGAACCGTTTCCTGGCCGGGCGGGCGACCGTCATCGCCACCGGCTTCGCCGAGGTCGGCGGCATCGCCGAGCCGCTGAAGGCAAAGTGCCGCCATGTCGGCAACCCGGTGCGCCCGGCGGTGCTGGAGGTGGCGGACCGCGATTACGAATGGCCGGGCGAGGGCAAGATCCGGCTGCTCGTCTTCGGCGGCAGCCAGGGCGCGCGGGTGATGGCCGATATCGTGCCGCCGGCGATCCAGCTCCTGAGCGAGGCCGAGCGGGCGCGGCTCTCCATCGTCCAGCAGGCGCGGGCCGAGGACGACGAGCGCGTGCGCGGCATCTATGAGAAGCTCGGCATCCGCGCGACGGTCTCGCCCTTCTTCAAGGATTTGCCGGCGCAGATGGCGGCGGCGCAGCTCGTCATCGCCCGCTCCGGCGCCTCGACCGTCGCCGAGCTGACCGTGATCGGCCGGCCGGCGATCCTCGTGCCGCTGCCCGGCTCGCTCGACCAGGACCAGGCGGCGAACGCGGCCTTCCTCGAAAAGGCCGGCGGGGCGATGCGCATCCTGCAGCCGGACTTCACCCCGCGGCGCCTCGCCAGCGAGTTGTCGCAGCTCATCGCCCAGCCGGCGCACTTGACGACCATGGCCGCAAACGCGAAGAGCGCCGGTATCCCCGATGCCGCCGACCGCCTCGCCGATCTCGTGATCGCGACGGCCAACTTTCAGAACTGACAGGACACGCAGGACCATGAAGCTGCCGCCGAAGCTCGGCCCCATCCATTTCATCGGCATCGGCGGCATCGGCATGTCCGGCATCGCCGAGGTGCTGCACAATCTCGGCTACAAGGTGCAGGGCTCGGACGCTTCCGACGGCGCCAATGTCAAGCGTCTGGCCGAGAAGGGCATCACCACCTTCGTCGGCCACAAGGCCGAGAATCTCGGCGAGGCCGAGGTCGTCGTGGTCTCGACCGCGATCAAGCGCGACAATCCAGAACTCGCCGCGGCGCGCGAGCTGCGCCTGCCGGTGGTGCGCCGGGCCGAGATGCTGGCCGAGCTGATGCGGCTGAAGAGCTGCGTCGCCATCGCCGGCACCCATGGCAAGACCACCACGACCTCGCTCGTCGCGACGCTCTTGGAGAAGGGCGGGCTCGACCCGACCGTGATCAATGGCGGCATCATCAACGCCTACGGCACCAATGCGCGCATGGGCGAGAGCGACTGGATGGTCGTCGAGGCCGACGAATCGGACGGCACCTTCCTGAAGCTGCCGGCGGACGTGGCGATCGTCACCAATATCGACCCGGAGCATCTCGACCATTTCGGCACTTTCGATGCGATCAAGGGGGCGTTCCGCTCCTTCGTCGAGAATCTGCCCTTCTACGGCTTCGCGGTGATGTGCATCGACCATCCGACCGTGCAGGGGCTGGTCGGCCAGATCACCGACCGGCGCGTCATCACCTATGGCGAGAACCCGCAGGCCGATTTCCGCCTGCTCGATATCGATCTTTCCGGCGGGCAGGCGCGCTTCACGCTCCTGATCCGCGACCGCAAGAGTGGTCGGGACGAGGTAATCCGCGACCTCGTCATGCCGATGCCCGGGCATCACAACGCGCTGAATGCGACCGCCGCGATCGCCGTCGCCTACGATCTCGGCATTCCGGTCGAGCGCATCCGCGAGGCGCTGGCCGGCTTCGGCGGCGTCAAGCGCCGCTTCACCCGGACCGGCGAGTGGAACGGCGCGCTGATCTTCGACGATTACGGCCACCATCCGGTCGAGATCGCGGCCGTGCTCAGGGCCGCGCGCGCCTCGACCAAGGGCAAGGTCATCGCGGTGGTGCAGCCGCATCGCTATACGCGGCTGTCGAGCCTGTTCGACGATTTCGCCGCCTGCTTCAACGATGCCGACACGGTGATCGTGGCCGACACCTATGCGGCGGGCGAGGCGCCGATCGCCGGGGCCGACCGCGATTCGCTGGTCGCGGGCATCAAGGCGCGCGGCCATCGCCATGCCCTGCCGCTGGAGGCCCCCGACAAGCTCGCCGGCATGGTGGCGGAGCTGGCGGGGCCGGGCGACTATGTCGTCTGCCTCGGCGCCGGCAACATCACGCAATGGGCCTATGCGCTGCCGGGGGAACTGGCGGCGCTGAAGGGGTGAGCCTTTTCGGCTCGGTTTGGACAGGCTAAAGCGTCGAGCCATGGCATTCCAGGACCTTACCTCCGACATCCGTGCCGCCGCGCCCGACCTGCGCGGGCGGCTCCTCGCCAATCAGAACCTCTCGGGCCTGACGTGGTTTCGCGTGGGTGGGCCGGCGCAACTGCTGTTCACGCCGGCGGACGAGGACGATCTCGCCTATCTGCTCTCCAGGCTGCCGGAGGACGTCCCGGTCACGGTGGTCGGGCTCGGCTCGAACCTGATCGTGCGCGACGGCGGCATTCCCGGCCTCGTTATCCGGCTCGGCGGCAAGGGCTTCGCCGAGATCAGCCGCGAGCCGGGCGACCGGCTGCGGGCGGGAACGGCGGTGCCGGACGTCAAGGTGGCCCGCGCCGCGGCCGATGCCGCGCTCGAAGGGCTCGCCTTCTATCGCGGCATCCCCGGCTCGATCGGCGGGGCGCTGCGCATGAACGCCGGCGCCCATGGCGGCGAGACCACCGATGTGCTGGTCGAGGCGCGCGGCGTCACCCGCAAGGGCGAGCTGGTGACGCTCTCCCACGCGCAGATGGGCTTCACCTATCGCAACAGCGCCGAATCGACCCGCGAGATCATCTTCACCTCCGCCCTGTTCCAGGGGCGGCCGGGCGAGCAGGCCGCGATCCAGGCCGAGATGGACCGGGTGACGCAGGCGCGCGAGGCCGCCCAGCCGATCAAGGAGCGGACCGGCGGCTCGACCTTCAAGAACCCGGAAGGCGGCAAGGCCTGGAAGCTGATCGACGCCGCCGGCTGTCGCGGCCTGCGCGTCGGCGGGGCGCAGGTCTCGGAGATGCATTGCAACTTCCTGATCAACACCGGCGGCGCCACGGCCGCCGATGTCGAAGGGCTCGGCGAAGAGGTCCGCCGCCGGGTCAAGGAGAGTTCCGGCTTCGAGCTGCAGTGGGAGATCAAGCGGCTCGGGGTCGCGGCGTAGCGGCCGCGGCTCCCGCCCGCCGGGCGAGAAGCATCCCGGCGACGGTCGAGCCCAGGATGACCGCGATGCCGAGGAGCTGGAGGCCGCCGAGCCACTGGCCGAGCAGGACGGCGCCGAGAAGCGTCGCGACCATCGGGCTGAGCAGGCCGAGGAAGGCGACGCTGGAGCCCAGCGTGGTGATGCCCCTGACCCAGAACCAGTAGGCGAGCGCGGTTCCGATCAGGACGAGATAGCCGAGCCCGAGTCCGTTCAGGGCGGTCGGAGCCGGCGGCAGGCCCTCGACCAGCAGCGCGACCGGCAGCAGGACCAGCCCGCCCAGCGTGAGCTGCCAGGCCGCCAGCGCCAGGGCTGAGCCCATCCTGCCCCAGCGCTCGATCAGCACCGTGCCGGTCGCCATCGAGGCGGCGCTGGCGAGGCCGGCGAGGAGGCCGACGGCGTCCGGCCGGGCATGCGGATCGAGCACCAGCAGCGCCACCCCGACGAGGCCGGCGAGCGCGGCGAGGATCTGGCCCCGGCCCGGACGCCGGCCGAGCAGCGGCCAGGCCAGCAGGCCGACGATCAGGGGCTGGATCGAGCCGACCGTGGCGGCCAGCCCGCCGGGCAGCCGCGCGGCGCTGACGAAGAGCAGCGCGAAGAACAGTCCGATATTGGCAAGACCGAGCGCCGCGAGCGGCAGGAGCCTGTCGCGCGGCGGCAGGCCGGGGCCGAGTGCCATCAGCAGCAGGCCGGCCGGCAGCGCCCTGAGCGCGCCGACGAGCAGCGGATGCTCCACCGGCAGCGTCTGGGTGAAGACGATATAGGTCGAGCCCCAGAGGCAGGGCACCAGGATCGTGGTCAACAGGGTGGTATTGAGCTTGAATGCCATGGTGGGCTCCCGGATGGGGGACGATAGAGCATCGGCCCGAAAAGTGGCACGCGGTTTTCGGGAAAAGCCGATGCAAAATCAGAGGCCTGGAACGCCGGACTGACCATCGTACGCGCTTTGCCCGGGCTGTCGGTATCGGCGCAGGATCCGCCAGCGTCATTCCGGGGCGGGCCGCAAGGCCCGAGCCCGGAACCGATAGCCCGGATCGCGAAGGCATCACCCGATCGACCTGCTTCCCGACGAAGCGCGTCGGTTCCGGGTTCCGGGCTCATGGCTTCGCCATACCCCGGAATGACGGTGGCGGTTCCGTACGGAACCGGAATGTCGTTCCCGTGCCGCGCACGGGTATTCAGTTCGATACTCCAGCCGTTCTGACCGGGGCGGGCTTCGCGCTGGCTAAGCGAATCGTCGTTCCGCATGTCGCGACCGAGGAGCGGCTGGTGGGCGCGCTGTCGCCTGCGGAGCGCGCGGAGCTGCGGCGCCTGCTCGCCAAAATCGGCCGATCTAAAAGCCGTTAACGCCTGCGGGCCTATGGTTAACGGGCTGTTAACCATCTCCGGTGAGGTTCGGCGGACACGTCGAACGGGGACCGGCATGAGCAAACACGTCGCAGTGCTGATGGGGGGATGGTCCGTCGAACGGGAGGTCAGCCTCAACAGCGGTGCGGCCTGCGCGCGGGCGCTGGAAGGCCAGGGCTACCGCGTCACCCGCATCGACGTGCAGCGCGACATCGCCGAGGTGCTGGCGAAGCTGAAGCCGGACGTCGCCTTCAACGCCCTGCATGGCCGCTTCGGCGAGGATGGCACGATCCAGGGCGTGCTCGAGATCCTGCGCATTCCCTATACCCATTCCGGCGTGCTGGCCTCGGCGCTGGCGATCCGCAAGGACCGGGCGAAGACGGTGGTGCAGGCGGCCGGCGTGCCGGTCGCGCATGGCGTCAACGTCTCCCGCTTCGCCGCCGCGAAGAGCCATGTGCTGCCGCCTCCCTATGTGCTCAAACCCGTCGATGAGGGCTCCTCCGTCGGCGTGGTGATCGTCAAGAAGGGGCGGGAGCACCCGCCGCAGGAGATCGCCCGGCCGGACTGGCCCTGCGGCGAGACGCTGCTCGCCGAGACCTTCGTCGCGGGGCGGGAGCTGACCTGCGCGGTGATGGGCGAGCGCGCCCTGGGTGTGACCGAAATACAAGCCGCAACCGGCGAATTTTACGACTACGACGCGAAGTACGCGAAAGGCGGCTCGATCCACATCTGTCCGGCGCGAATTTTACCGAAAATTTACCAGCAGATCGAAGAGTGTGCGTTAACGGCGCATCAAGCAATCGGATGCCGGGGCGTCAGCCGATCTGACTTTCGCTACGACGACGAGACCGACACGCTCGTCTGGCTGGAAGTCAATACGCAGCCCGGGATGACCGAAACCAGCCTGGTGCCCGAACTGGCTGCCCATGCGGGCCTGAATTTCGGTGAGCTCGTCAAATGGATGGTGCAGGACGCCTCCCTCGATCGGTGAAAGCGATGAAGGCGAACTCCTCTTCACGCCTGCCGGTCGTGGCGACCGGCCCGCAACTGCTGATCGGCAGCGAGCGGCAGGGGCGCTGGATGCGGCGCCCGCGGCGCTCGGCGCAGCCATGGGCCGAGCGGCTGCCGCGCGGCATCGGCTCCTGGCTCGCGGTCGGCTTCCTCGCGCTCAGCCTCGGCTCGGGCTTCGTCATTGGCGGGCAGTATCAGGCGATGCAGGAGGCCTACGGGCCGCCGCGGCACATGATCGCGCGCATGCTCGGCTTCGGCATCGACCGCGTCACCATCTCCGGCCTGTCGGGGCTGTCGGAGCAGGAGGTGCTGGTCGCCGCCGGCATCGACCCGAAGACCTCGCTGGTGTTCTTCGACGCCGACGAGGCGCGCAGGCAACTCGAAGCCAATCCGCTGATCCGCGAGGCCCAGGTCCGCAAGCTCTATCCCGGCGAGATCTCGATCTCGCTGACCGAGCGCGAGCCTTACGCGCTCTGGCAGGTCAAGGGCGAGCTCTTCGTGATCGCGGCGGACGGCACGGTGATCGACAAGATGGATGACGGCCGCTTCGCCTATCTGCCGCTGGTCGTCGGCAAGAACGCCAACAACCGCGCCAGCGAGTACCTGGCCCTGCGCAAGGAGGCCGGGCCGCTCGCCCAGCATATCCGCGCCGGCATGCTGGTCTCCGACCGGCGCTGGGACATCAAGCTCGACAACGGCATGGATGTGCGCCTGCCCGAGACCAAGCCCGAAATCGCGATGCAGCGGCTGATCTCGCTCGAACAGAACGATCGCATCCTCGACAAGGACATCCTGTCGCTCGACCTGCGCCAGCCCGACCGCGTCGTCGCCCGCCTTTCCGAAGAAGCCGCAGCCGCCCGCGCCGACATGCTGAAGAACCGCAACAAGGCCAGGAAGAAGGGAGGCGAGGCGTGAACCACTTCACCTCCCAGGGCCTGACGCCGCGCATGCGCCCGCTCTCGGCGCGCAAGAGCGCGATCCTCTCGATCCTCGACATCGGCACCAGCAAGGTCGTCTGCCTGATCGCCGAATTGAACCCGGCCGAGGCCAATGAGCGGCTGCGCGGGCGCACCCATGTCGCGCGCATCATCGGCATCGGCCATCAGCGCTCGCTCGGGCTCAAGGGCGGCGCGATCATCGACCTCGAAAGCGCCGAGCGCGCCATCCGCGCCGCCGTCGACGCGGCCGAGCGCATGGCCAAGGTCGAGGTCCAGTCGGTCATCTGCAACCTCACCGGCGGGCGCATCGGTTCGCAGCATTACGCGGCCGGCGTCGAGCTGCGCTCCGGCTCGGTCGGCAATTCCGACATCAAGCGCGTGCTCGCCACCGCCGCCACCCATGCGATCCGCCCCGGCAAGGCCGTGCTCCACGCCCTGCCGACCGGCTATGCGCTCGACGGCGTGCCGGGCGTGCTCGACCCGCGCGGGCTGATCGGCGGCAAGCTCTCGGTCGACATGCATGTCGTCGCCAGCGAGGCGGCGGCGGCGCGCAACGTCATGCTCGCGGTCGAGCGCTGCCATCTCGAAGTCGAGGCGGTCGTGGCGACACCCTATGCCTCGGGCCTGTCGGTGCTGGTCGACGACGAGGCCGAGATGGGCGTCGTCGTGGTCGATCTCGGCGGCGGCACGACCAGCCTCGGCGTCTTCTCCGGCGGCCATCTGATGCATGCCGACGCGATCGCGGTCGGAGGCAACCACATCACCATGGACGTGGCGCGGGGCCTGTCCACCCGGGTCTCGGCGGCCGAGCGGCTGAAGACGCTGCACGGCTCCTGCATCGCCAGCGCCTCGGACGAGCGCGACATGATCGCCGTGCCGCAGGTCGACGACGACGAGCGCGACATGCCGAACCATCTCGCCAAGTCGCATCTCATCCGCATCATTAAGCCGCGCGTCGAGGAGATCCTCGAACTTGTGCGCGACCGGCTGGCCAATGCCGGCTTCTCGGCCCAGGCCGGGCGGCGCGTCGTGCTGACCGGCGGCGCCTGCCAGCTCACCGGCCTGCCGGAAGTGGCGCGGCGCATCCTCGGCGGCCAGGTCCGCACCGGCCGCCCGCTCGGGATCAAGGGCCTGCCCGAGGCGGGCAAGGGCCCGGCTTTTTCGGCGGCGGTCGGCCTGCTGGTCTATCCGCAGGTCGCCCATGTCGAGCATTTCGAACCACGCGCCGCCGGCGGGCGCTATTTCGCGACCGGGACGGACGGCTACTTCTCGCGCGTCGGGCGGTGGCTGAAGGACAGTTTCTGAACTTGGCGCGGAAAAGTGGGAACCGGTTTTCCGGCGAAGCCAAGTTCGAAAGCAAGTGAGTACCGGCGCATTCGAAGGGGTGCGCCACGGCGTCAAACGTAGCAATCGACGGCTCCCGCCAGGCGCCGGTCAAAGGGATCAGAAGAGGCAATCATGGCGATGAATCTGCAAGCCCCGGACATCCGGGAACTCAAGCCCCGGATCACGGTGTTCGGTGTCGGCGGCGCGGGCGGCAATGCGGTCAACAACATGATCGAGGCCGGCCTCGACGGCGTCGACTTCGTCTGCGCCAACACCGACGCGCAGGCGCTGGCGCTGTCGCGCTCCTCGCGCATCATCCAGATGGGCCTCCAGGTCACCGAGGGTCTCGGCGCCGGCTCGCAGCCGGAAGTCGGCCGGGCCGCGGCCGAGGAAGTCATCGACGAGATTCGCGATCACCTGGCGGGCGCGCATATGGTCTTCATCACGGCCGGCATGGGCGGCGGCACCGGCACGGGCGCGGCCCCGGCCATCGCCCGCGTCGCCCGCGACATGGGCATCCTGACTGTCGGCGTCGTCACCAAGCCGTTCCAGTTCGAGGGCCAGCGCCGCATGCGCATGGCGGAGGCCGGCATCGCCGAGCTGAACGAGGCGGTCGACACCCTCATCGTCATCCCGAACCAGAACCTGTTCCGCGTCGCCAACGAGACCACCGGCTTCGCCGACGCCTTCGGCATGGCGGACCAGGTGCTCTATTCGGGCGTCGCCTGCATCACCGACCTGATGGTCCGCCCCGGCCTGATCAATCTCGACTTCGCCGACGTGCGCGCCGTGATGCGCGGCATGGGCAAGGCGATGATGGGCACCGGCGAGGCGCAGGGCGAGAAGCGCGCCCTGACCGCGGCCCAGGCCGCGATCAACAACCCGCTGCTCGACGACATCTCGATGAAGGGCGCGCGCGGCCTGCTGATCTCGATCACCGGCGGGCGCGACATGAAGCTCTACGAGGTCGACGAGGCCGCGACCCGCATCCGCGAGGAGGTCGATTCGGAGGCCAACATCATCGTCGGCGCCACCTTCGACGAATCGCTGGAAGGCACGGTGCGCGTCTCGGTCGTCGCGACCGGCATCGACAAGCCGATCTCCCAGGTCGGCGAGGTCGACGAGACCGAGGCCCGCATCGCCCAGGTCGCCGAGCGCCTGAAGCAGGAAGCCCGCCTGCGCTCGACCGCCGCGCCCCAGGCCGCCCGCCCGGCGCCGCAGCCGGCGCCCGCGCCGTCGATCGAGACGGCGCGCGTCGCCCCGGCCGCCGAGCCGGCCCCCGCCGCCCATGTCCAGGACATCCGCATCGAGCCGGTGCAGCCGCGCCCGGTGATGGTCGCCGCCCCGGCGCCCGAGCCGGTCGTCCCGGCCGAGCCGACCCTGCATCTCGACGACAGCTTCATCCCGCCGGCGCCCGAGCGCGCGGTGCGCCCGACCCGCATGCCGCGGATCGAGGACCTGCCGGCCCCGGGCCAGGCCCAGCTCCACGCCCAGCGCGGCGCGCAGCCGGTGCCGCAGGCGCCGAGCGCCGTCGAGCAGAAGCGGATGTCGCTGATGCAGCGCCTCGCTTCGGTCGGCTTCGGCCGCAAGGACGACGAGGCGGAGGCCCCGGCCCCCGCGCCCGTCCCGGTGCGCCAGGCCCCGGCGATGCCGCAGGCGGCCGCGCCGAGCGCCGCCCATGCCGAGTATATGCGCCGCCCGGCACCGCAGCCGGCCGCGCGCCCGGCGCAGGGCCAGCTCGACCCGCATGGCCGCGCCGCGCCAACTCGCAGCAGCGAGGACGACCATCTGGAGATCCCGGCTTTCCTGCGCCGTCAGGCGAACTGAGTCCGGCCTCCGGAAGGCCTTGTCACGGATCCCGCCGCGCCAATCGCGCGGCGGGATTTCGGCCGTTTAAAAATCGTTATCTTTCAATCTGTTATTGTTCCACCTCACTGGCTTTCCGACTGTAACACAGCGAAAGAAAGCGTGATTTTGAGCGGCTGCCGCGAAGGCTTATGTTGCGGCCGCATCAAGAGGACGAGCCTACCGGAACCGGCTTGATGCCGCTTTCGGAGATGTCGCCGCCGGCGGCCGCTGCACAGGCAGCGCGCAAGGGTCGCGGCGACCAGGATTGGATAGACGGAATGAGCTTCGATCGGCAGACGACCCTGCGGGCAGCGGTGACCTTGACCGGGATCGGCGTGCATTCCGGCGCGCCTGCCAGCATCTGCCTGAAGCCGTCCAGCGCGAATTCCGGCGTCGTCTTCCTGCGCACCGGCATCGAGGGCATGCCGCCCCAGCTCATCCATGCCAGGCACACCAAGGTCAGCGCCACCGAGCTCTGCACCGTGATCGGCGACCGCGGCCCGGCCTCGGTCTCGACGATCGAGCATCTGATGTCGGCCTGTTCGGGCTTAAGCCTCGACAACGTTCTGGTCGAGATCGACGGCCCCGAAATGCCGATCATGGACGGCAGCGCCCGCGAGTTCGTCGCCGCCATCGAGGCGACGGGGATGACCACGCTCGCCGCCTCGCGCCGCTATCTCAAGGTGCTGCAGCCGGTCCGCATCGAGCAGGGCCGCGCCTTCGCCGAGCTGATGCCGGCGGAGCAGGGCTTCCGCCTTGACGTCGAGATCGATTTCGACACCGCCGTGATCGGCCGCCAGCGCAAGATCTTCGACCTCGAGGCCAAGGCCTATGCCAGCGACATCGCGAAGGCGCGCACCTTCGGCTTCATGCGCGATGTCGAGCAGCTCTGGAAGGCGGGCTTCGCCCAGGGCGCCTCGCTCGACAACACGGTCGCGATCGGCGAGGACAAGGTGATCAACCCCGAAGGCCTGCGCTATGGCGACGAGTTCGTCCGCCACAAGGTGCTCGACGCCATCGGCGACCTGGCCCTGGCCGGCTATCCGATCATCGGCGAGTTCCGCTCCTATTGCGGCGGCCACCGGATGAACGTCCGCATCCTCGAGGCGCTCTTCGCCGACCGCGCCAATTTCGCGATCGTCGAAGCCCAGCCGGTCTTCGCCCCGGCCCGCGCCATGCCGATGGCGGCGGGTGCGCCGGCCGCCTACGCGCCCGATCTCCACTGAAATCCGAAGGGCCGGCCTCGCCGCGCCTTTCCTTTGCCCGGTTTTTGTCCGAGATGCCGCAATGCTGCGGAATCGTGCCGTGACCGGCTTTCGGCAGTGGCGCGCGGGATGCGTCTGAGGTAAGGCATGCTTCCCGCAGGCAGGGACGATCGAAAGAGGACCGACGACGTGAGCGTGACGCGGCAAAGCCTTCCGGCCATCCATCGCGGCCTATCTCCGCGCAAGGGCCTGGCCCTGGCGCTCGGCGCCGCCTTGCTGCTCGGCGGCTGCGATTCGCTGTCCTCGCTCAATCCGTTCGACCGGCCCGAGACCTACAAGCCCGACCTGACGCCGCCGACCCCGGCCGACAAGCTCTACAATGAGGGGCTGGCGCGCCTGCAGAACGGCGACAGCGAGGGCGCGGCCAAGAAGTTCGAGGACATCGACAAGTCGGCGCCGTTCTCGCCCTATGCCCGCAAGGGCATGCTGATGACGGCCTACACCAATTTCCAGGCCTCGAAATGGGAGGAGGCGATCACCGCCTCCAAGCGCTTCATCGCGCAGAACCCGGCGAGCCCGGACGCGGCCTACGCCCAGTACATCATGGCGATGTCCTATTATAACCAGATCCCGGACACGACCCGCGACCAGGAGAAGACCCGCCAGGCGATCCAGGCCTTCGAGGAGCTGATCGGCCGCTATCCCAAGTCGGAATACGTGCTCGACGCCAAGGAGAAGCTCCTGGTGGCGAAGGACCAGCTCGCCGGCAAGGAGATGAATGTCGGGCGCTACTATCTCGAGAAGCGCAACTACACCGCCGCGGTGAACCGCTTCCGCGAGGTCATCATCAAGTACCAGACCACGCGCCATGTCGAGGAGGCGCTGGAGCGCCTGACCGAAGCCTATATGGCGATGGGCATCACCAACGAGGCGCAGACTGCTGCCGCGGTGCTGGGGCACAACTTCCCCGACAGCCCGTGGTACAAGGACGCCTATGCCCTGCTGCAGAGCCACGGTCTGGAGCCGCGCGAGGATCGTGGCTCCTATATCAGCCGCGCCTTCCAGGGCTTCTCGCGCACGGTGGGCGGCATCATCGGGCTTGGCAGTCTCTGACGAGAGGCATGCATGACGGGCCAGAGGCGACCCTGCCGGCTCCGCAAACCGAGCTGAACGCCCATGCTGGCGCAGCTCTCGATCCGTGACATCGTCCTGATCGACCGGCTCGATCTCGGTTTCCGCGAGGGCTTGAGCGTCCTCACGGGCGAGACGGGCGCCGGCAAGTCGATCCTGCTCGACGGCTTCGCGCTGGCGCTGGGCGGGCGCGGCGACGGCTCGCTCGTGCGCCATGGCGAGGCGCAGGGCCAGGTCAGCGCCGTCTTCGACCTCCCGTCCGACCATGCGGCGCGCCGGCTCGCCGAGGCGCAGGAGATCGACACCGACGGCGATCTCATCCTGCGGCGGGTCCAGTACGCCGACGGCCGCACCCGCGCCTTCGTCAACGACCAGCCGGTCTCCGTCCAGATCCTGCGCATGATCGGGGCCGCGATCGTCGAGATCCACGGCCAGCATGACGACCGGGCCCTGACCGATCCGGCCCAGCACCGCGCCCTGCTCGACGGCTTCGGCGGGCTGGAAGGGCAGGCGCAGGCGGTCGCCGAGGCGAGCGAGACGCTGAAACGGGCGCGGCAGGCCCTGCAGGCGCAGCGCCTGCGGGTCGAGGCCGCGCGCAAGGAGGCCGATTTCCTGCGCCACGCGGTCGAGGAGCTCGGCAAGCTCGCGCCGAAGCCCGGTGAGGAGGACGAGCTCGCCGCCGCGCGCCAGGCGATGATGCAGGCCGAGAAGGTCGCGCGCGATCTCAACGAGGCCTATGAGGCGGTCGGCGGCCAGGGCTCGCCGGTTTCGGCGCTGGCGGCGGTGCTGCGCCGGCTGGAGCGCCGGGTCGGGCAGGCGCCGGAGCTGGTCGACCCCTCGCTCGCGGCGCTCAACACGGCCATCGTCGCGCTGGAGGAGGCGGGCGAGGCGCTCGGCGCCGCGACGCGGGCGGCCGAATACGATCCGCGCGAGCAGGAGCGTGTCGAGGAGCGTCTGTTCGCGCTCAGGGCGGCCGGCCGCAAATACGATGTGCCGGTCGACGGCCTCTGCGTGCTCGCGGCGAGCATGGCGGCCGACCTCGCCGCGCTCGACGAGAGCGAATCCTCGCTCGGTCGGCTCGAGGCCGAGCTGACGACGGCGGAGCAGGCCTTCCTCGCGCAGGCCAAGGCCTTGTCCGAGGCCCGCAAGGCGGCCGCGGCGCGGCTCGATGCGGCGGTGAAGGCGGAGCTGCCGCCGCTCAAGCTGGAGCGGGCGCGCTTCATCACCCGCATCGAGAGCGACGAGGCCGCGCGCGGGCCGGAAGGCTTCGACCGGGTCGAGTTCTGGGTCGAGACCAATCCCGGCACGCGGCCGGGGCCGATGATGAAGGTGGCGTCCGGGGGCGAGCTGTCGCGCTTCATGCTGGCGCTCAAGGTCGTTCTGGCCGAGCGCGGCTCGGCGCCGACCCTGGTCTTCGACGAGATCGACACCGGCGTCGGCGGCGCCGTGGCGGACGCCATCGGCGAGAGGCTGGCGCGGCTCGCGGACCGGGTGCAGGTGATCTCGGTGACCCATGCGCCGCAGGTGGCGGCCAAGGCGGGGCAGCATTTCCTGATCGCGAAATCGGCGGAGGAGGGCGAGGCCTCGCGCACCGTCACCCGCGTCACCTCGCTCGCCGACCAGGCGCGGCGCGAGGAGATCGCCCGGATGCTGGCCGGCGCCTCGATCACCGAGGAGGCGCGGGCCGCGGCCGGGCGCCTTCTGGAAGCGGCCGGGCTGCGCGGCTGAGCTGCCGCGAAGGCGGCGTCAGGCCGCCGGCACGAGCGCGTAGCCGTCGCCTTGCCGGCGCACCTGGCGGAAGCCGGTGATGTGCCCTCCCGAAACCGTCCAGCCCTTCGCGGCAGCGCGCTCCAGAATGTCCCGGCGCGACCGGACCGCCTGGTTGGCATCCAGGTCGTAGACCATGCCGATGGCGGGATCGGCCGCCTGCAAGGCGCCGAGATGCAGGGCGTCGCCCCAGAGCAGCAAAGAGCGCTCGCCATCGCCGATGAGGTAGCCGCTATGGCCGAAGCTGTGGCCGGGCAGGGGCACGAGCGCGACGCCGGGCAGGACCGGCCCGGGCTCCGCCGCCCGGATGCGGCCGGCATAGAGCCGCCGCAAGCTGGCGGCGATGTCGAAGGCGCCGCGCTTGCTCTCGGGCGTCGCCGCCCGCTTCGCCTCGTCGCCGTAATAGCCGAGATCGGCCTGCGGGACGACGATCTCGGCCGCGGGGAAGCGCGGCCGCTCGCCGTCGAACAGGCCGAGCGCATGATCGCCATGGAGATGGGTGACGAGCACGCGCCCGACATCCTCGGGACGGATGCCGGCTTCGGCCATCGCCTGCGGCGCGTGGCCGAGGGCGGCGCCCCAGGACGGGCCGGTGCCGGCATCGACCAGGGTGACGCCGCCTGCATCGCGCAGGGCGAAGCAGTTCACCGCGATGCTGATCCGCGGCTGGCCGAAGCGCGCGATCGCCTCGGCGCGGGCGGCGGCGCCGGACTGGTGGACGATCACGTCCGCCGGCGCTTCGAAAATGCCGTCGAGCAGGGTCGTGACGTCGTATCCGCCGAAACGGGGAGGCTGCGCGGTCATCGAGGATCTCCTGTCGCCTCCTGCGTAGCGCCGGGCCCGGAACGGTGCCAATGCCGCCGGGCAAGGGGCGGCTTTGCGCGCCGTGCGCGGTTGCGCCATTTCCTTTTGGCCCGGCTTGCTCTATGAGCCGCTTTCGATCGACGGCCTGCAGGTGCTGCGCGCGCCGCTTATCCGTCACCCCAGTTTCGCGATCTTCCCGCGTTCCGAGCCGCAGAACCAGGCCTTCCGCATGTCCTTTTCCCTCACGAGCCCGCCGCTCGCGCGCGCGCTCGCCGACCGCAACTATTCCGAGCCGACGCCGGTGCAGAGCGCCGTGCTGGAGGAGGCCGCGCATGGGCGCGACCTCCTGGTCTCCTCGCAGACCGGCTCGGGCAAGACCATCGCCTACGGGCTCGCCATCGGCGAGACGCTGCTGGACGGGGCCGAGAGGCTCGGCCGTGCGGCGCTGCCGCTGGCGCTGATCATCGCGCCGACCCGCGAGCTCGCCCTGCAGGTCCAGCGCGAGCTGGCCTGGCTCTACGCCCAGGCGGGCGCGCGGGTGATCTCCTGCGTCGGCGGCATGGACCCGCGCCGCGAGGCGATGCTGCTCGACGAGGGCGCGCATATCGTCGTCGGCACGCCCGGCCGCCTGCGCGACCATATCGAGCGCCGCCGCCTCGACCTCTCGGAGCTCAAGGCCGTCGTGCTCGACGAGGCGGACGAGATGCTCGATCTCGGCTTCCGCGAGGATCTCGAATTCATCCTGAAGAGCGCGCCCGAGAGCCGCCGCAGCCTGCTGTTCTCGGCGACCTTTCCGAAGGAGATCATCCGGCTGGCCGAGAGCTATCAGCGCGACGCGCTGCGCATCGAGGTTCAGGCGACGACCCGCGGCCATGCCGACATCGCCTACAAGGCGGTGCGCGTCTATCCGAAGGAAGCCGAGCTCGCGGTCGTCAACCTGCTGCGCTTCCACAATGCGCCGGTGGCGCTGGTCTTCTGCAACACGCGCAACGCCGTGCGCCATCTCGAGGCCATCCTGCTGGAGCGCGGCTTCACCGCCGTCGCGCTTTCGGGCGAGCTCGGCCAGAACGAGCGCAACGCCGCGCTGCAGGCTCTGCGCGACGGCCGGGCGCGGGTCTGCGTCGCCACCGACGTCGCGGCGCGCGGCATCGACCTGCCGGGGCTCGACCTCGTCATCCATGCCGAATTGCCGCATGATTCCGAGGTGATGCAGCACCGCTCGGGCCGCACCGGCCGCGCCGGCAACAAGGGCGTGAGCGTGCTGCTGGTGCCGCAATCGCGCCGGCGCAAGGCCGAGCGCCTGCTGATGGAAGGCAAGGTCGAGGCCGAATGGATCGGCCCGCCGACGGCCGAGGAGATCCATGCGCTCGACCAGCAGCGCCTGCTCCAGGACCCGCTTCTGGCGGGCGAGGAAGGCGAGGACGACGCCGGGATGATCGAGGCGCTGATGGCGGGCCGCGAGGCGCGCGAGATCGCGGCGGCGCTGGTGCGCCTCTATCGCTCGCGCCTGCCGGCGGCGGAGGAGGCCGGCGATCCGGGCTTCGGCCGCGACGAGCGCCGGGCGCCGCGCGCGAACGAGGACTACGCCGCCAAGCGCCGCCCCTTCGGCGCCGGCCGCGAGGCGGATGAGGGCGAGCGTCCGCGCAAGGCCGCCGGCCCGCGCGGCGAAACGGTCTGGTTTCGGCTCGATATCGGCCGCAAGCAGGGCGCCGATCCGCGCCAACTCCTGCCGATGCTGTGCCGGCGCGGCCGCATCACCCGCGACGAGGTCGGCGCGATCCGCATCTTCGACCGCGAGACCAAGGTCGAGATCGACGCCAATGTCGCCGATCGCTTCTACGAATCCGCCAAGGTGCCGGATCGCGACCGGATCACGATCGAGCCCGCGACGGAGGAGCGGCGGGCGGCGAAGTCCTTCGAGGACAAGTCTTCCGAGCGGCGGGCGCCGCCGCGCCGTGGTGCCGCGGACGGCTCCGATTCCGCTGACAGGCCGGAGCGGGGCGGCAAGTTCGAGCGCCTCGGCAGAGCGGAGCGCCAGGCTGCGCCCTATCGCGGCCGCGAGGCGGGCGAGCGCAAGCCCTATGAGGATTCCGGCGACGGGCGCCCGGCGGGCAAGAAGCCGTTCAATCCGAAGGCCAAGCGCTTTCCGGGGAAGGCGGAGCGGCCGGAAGGCGGGCGCCCCGCCGGCAAGCCCTTCGGCAAGGGCAAGCCGCCGCGCCGCGGCTGATCGGCGGCGCCGTCCTCAGCGCAGGCCGAGGAAGGAGAGGATGGCGAGGACGATGACGATCAGGCCGACGAGGTAGATGATATTGTTCATGAAAAACCCCCTGAATGGATAGGCCGCGAGGCGCGATTTCAGGAGGTTGAACCGGATTCGACGGGGAAAGGTTCCCGTGGGCAGACGATCGCAGCCGCTTGCCGCGGGATGCGCCCATCCAGGCGAAGCGACGCCCGGACCCCGGGATCCGTGCGTGAACCTCGATCGGGATGCGATCCGGCATCAACCGGATCGCCGCCATGCTCTCGGCGTGAGAGGATGCGCCGGGTCGCCGCCCGTTCAGACCACCACCTTGCGGTAGAGGTGCCAGGTGGCGTGGCCGAGCACCGGCATCGCCACCACGAGCCCGACCAGAACCGGCAGGCAGCCGAGCACCAGAAGCCCGGTCACCATCAGGCCCCAGACCGTCATCACCCGCGGATTGGCTTCGACGGCCGCGATCGAGGTGCGCACCGCCGTCGGCATGTCGACATGGCGGTCGATGATCAGCGGGAAGGACACCACCGAGATCGAAAAGGCGAGGATGGCGAAGAGCAGGCCGATGGAGTTGCCGAGGACGATCATCACCCAGCCGTCGAAGGTGGTGAAGGTCGCGCGCAGGAATTCGGCCGTGGAGACATCGGCGGGCAGGCCGAGCTGGGCGCGGTAGATCACCCAGGCGCAGGCCAGCCAGGCGAGGAAGAGCCCGGTCAGCATCAGGCCGAGCAGGACGATCTGCCCGATCCCCGGCGAGTGCAGCACCTCGACCGCATGGCTCCAGGACGAATCCAGCCCCTGCTCGCGCCGGCGGCTGGTCTCGTAGAGGCCGATCGCGGCGAAGGGGCCGAGCAGGGCGAAGCCGCCGAGCAGCGGGAAGAGCAGCGGGAAGATGTTGTAGCTGACGGTGAGCTGCGCCAGCAGCACGCCGGCGACGGGGTAGATCAGCGCGACGAAGACGAGATGGCTCGGCTGAGCCTTGAAATCCTCCCATCCGCGCCAGAGCGCGTCGCGCAGATCCATCGTCGTGATGGTGCGGACCTGCGGCTGGACCGCTGCGCCGATGTGATGGAGTGTGCCGTCAAGATTGGCCATGGCGTATCTCCCGGTTCCGGCCCGGTTCGCCAAGCAGCCATCGACATGTTCCTTGGCGTCAACGGCCGTCCGGCGTCGAGCTTCCAATTCCCAGTACAAGGACTATACACGCGGGAGCGGGATTTGTTGCAGCCTTTCGCGCGGTTGTGAGCGGCGCGCCGCGCAGGAGGCTGCTGCCCTTTCTCGTCAGCGCCATCTCGCCTAATGCTTCCCGCATGAGCGACACCGACGACACTTCAGCCACCGAAACACCCGTCGCGGATCTGACGCCGCGCCGGGCGAAGCTCGAGCACAAGCGGCTCGCGGCGCAGGTGCAGGCGGCGAACGACGCCTATTTCCAGGACGACCAGCCGATCATGGACGACGCCGCCTATGACGCGAAGCGCCGGCGGCTGGTCGCGCTGGAGGAGGCCTTCCCGGAGCTGAAGGAGGCCGATGGCGTCAGCGGCAAGGTCGGTGCCAGGCCCTCGGGCAAGTTCGCCAAGATCCGGCATCGCGTGCCGATGCTCTCGCTCGACAACGCCTTTTCCGACGAGGCGGTCGCCGAATTCGCCGCCCGCGTCTACCGCTTCCTCGGCCGCAAGGAGGAGGAGGGCGGCATCGCCTTCACCGCCGAGCCGAAGATCGACGGGCTCTCGCTCTCGCTGCGCTACGAGAAGGGCGAGCTCGCCGTCGCGGCGACGCGCGGCGACGGCGAGGAGGGCGAGGACGTCACCGTCAACGCCCGCACCATCGCCGAGATCCCGCAAAGGCTCGCCGGGCCGGACGTGCCGGAGATCGCCGAGGTGCGCGGCGAGGTCTATCTCGGCCATGCCGATTTCGCGGGAATCAACCAGCGCCAGCGCGAAAAAGGGCTCCCCGAATTCGCCAATCCGCGCAACGCCGCCGCAGGCTCGCTGCGCCAGCTCGATGCGAGCATCACCGCTTCGCGGCCCTTGCGCTTCTTCGCCTATGCCTGGGGCGAGATGCCGGTGCTGCCGGCTTCGACGCAGATGGGCGTGGTCGAGGCGTTCCGGCGCTGGGGATTCCGCACCAACCCGCTGATGAAGCGCTGCGAGAGCGTGGCCGAGATGGTGGCCCAGTACCGGCTGATCGAGAGCCAGCGCGCCACGCTCGGCTACGACATCGACGGGGTGGTCTACAAGGTCGACGACCTCGCGCTGCAGGCGAGGCTCGGCTTCGTCTCGCGGGCGCCGCGCTGGGCGATCGCGCACAAGTTCCCGGCCGAGCTGGCGACGACCATCCTGGAAGCGATCGACATCCAGGTCGGGCGCACCGGCGCGCTGTCGCCGGTCGCGCGATTGAAGCCGGTGACGGTCGGCGGCGTCGTCGTGACCAATGCGACGCTGCACAACGAGGACTATATCCGCGGCTTCGATTCGAAGGGCGCGCCGATCCGCGACGGCGCCGATATCCGCATCGGCGACACGGTGACGGTGAAGCGCGCCGGCGACGTCATCCCGCGCGTCGAGGCGGTCGACCTGTCGAAGCGGCCGGCGGATTCGAGGCCCTATGAATTCCCGACGCTCTGCCCCGCCTGCGGCAGCCATGCCGTGCGCGAGCACAATCCGCGCACCGGCAAGGAGGATGCCGTGCGCCGCTGCACCGGCGGGCTGATCTGCCCGGCGCAGACGGTCGAGCGGTTGAAGCATTTCGTCTCGCGCGACGCGCTCGACATCGACGGGCTCGGCGACAAGCAGATCGAGTTCTTCCACAATGACCCCGACCTGCCGGTGAAGGAACCGGCCGACATCTTCACGCTGGCGCGGCGCGACGAGGCCAATCTCAGGAAGCTCAAGGACAAGGAAGGCTTCGGCGCCGTCAGCGCGCGCAAGCTGTTCGAGGCGATCGAGGCGGCGCGCCGGCCGCCGCTCAACCGGCTGATCTTCGGGCTCGGCATCCGCCATATCGGCGAGACCAATGCGCGGCTGCTCGCCCGCAACTACGGCTCCTTCGCGGCGCTGCGCGAGGCGGTCGCCGCCGCGGCCGATCCCGCCGCGCCGCAGCGGCAGGAGCTCGACGCCATCGACGGCGTCGGCCCGACCGTGGTCGAGGCGCTGCTGCAGTTCTTCGGCGAGCCGCACAACCAGGCGCTGCTCGACCGGCTGCTGGCGCAGGTCGAGCCGCAGCCGCTGGAGGCCGTCGCCGCGACGAGCCCGGTCGCGGGCAAGACGGTGGTCTTCACCGGCGCGCTCGAGCGGATGACCCGCGACGAGGCCAAGGCCATGGCCGAACGGCTCGGGGCGAAGGTGGCGGGCTCGGTGTCGTCGAAGACGGACCTGCTCGTGGCCGGCCCGGGGGCGGGGTCGAAGCTCAAGGACGCGGCCAAGCACGGCGTCGCGGTGATCGACGAGGCCGGCTGGTTCGACCTGATCGGAGGCTGAGCCGGCGAAGGCCTATTCCGCCGCCTGCGCCGAGGGCGCGAACATCGCGGCGGGCGGGGCCTCGCCGGTGGCCCGTACCTGGCTCGGCGCGGTACCGGTGATGCGCTTGAAGGCGCGGCTGAAGGAGGCTTCCGACTCATAGCCGAGGCGCTGCGCCACCACCGCGATCCGCAGCTTGTCGCGGGCGAGCCATTGCCGGGCCTGGTGCATCCGGACCTGCGCGACATAGCGGGCCGGCGTCTCGCCGACGACCTCGGCGAAGCGCTGGGCGAAGCCGGAGCGCGAGGCGCCCATCAGTTCCGCCAGGCTTTCCACCGTCCAGTCGGTCTCGGGATGGGCATGCACCGCCGCCAGCACCTTGCCGATCTGCGGGCAGCGCGCCGCCGCGACCCAGCCCTTGCTGGTGCCGCAGCCGCTTTCCACCCAGGCGCGGATGATGGTCGCGGCCAGCACATCGGCGAGGCGCGCCAAGATGCCGCCGGCGCCGACCCGGTCCATCGCCACCTCCTGGCCCATCGCCTCGAGCAGATGCGGGATGCCGGGCTCGTTGGCGATGAAGTCGGACATCCGCATCAGCTCCGGCATCAGCCTGAGCAGCGGGTGGTCGGCGTCGACGTTGAAGCTCATGCGGCCGGTGAAGATCAGCATGTGCCGGCCGCTGCCGCCGCCTTCGACATCGAACACGTTGCCGTAGAATTCGCGCACCCGGCAGTCGCGGGGCGGGGAGGGGACGACCTCGGGCGAGCTCGCCAGCACATGGCCGCCGCCGCGCGGCAGCAGCACGGCGTCGCCGTCGTGCAGTTCCAGCCATTCGCCGGCCTGCGTCTTCAGCCAGCAGCTCCCGCGCGAGACGAAGTGAAAATAGGCTTCATGCGTCGCAGGGAAGGCGACGCCCCAGGGGGCGGCCATCTGGCAGCGGCTGTAGTCGACGCCGTCGAGCCGCAGGCCGCGGAGCATCTCGGTCAGGTGATCGGTGGAGGCGGTCATCGCAATCCTGGATGAATGATCAAGGAATGCGGATTATATAGCATGGAAACTCCATGGCGCCAGACCCATCTTCCGGCGACCTCATGGAGATCCCCATGTCCGACGCTTTATCCGCAACACCTTTCGAACTCGACGACGCGCGGGAGGAAACCCGCGAAAGACCCGCCTGGGCCGCGGTCGTCTCGCTGACCTTCGGCGTCTTCGGCCTCGTCACCGCAGAATTCCTGCCCGCCAGCCTGCTCACGCCGATGGCGGCGGATATCGGCGTCTCGGTCGGCGCCGCCGGCCAGGCGGTCACCGCCACGGCGGTGGTCGGCGCCATCGCCGGCCTCGCCGCCGCCATCGTCACCCGCGGCATCGACCGGCGCGTGGTGATCTGGGCGCTGACCGGCCTGCTGATCCTGTCGAGCGCCATCGCGGCGGTCGCCACCAACCTGCCGACGCTGCTCTTCGCCCGCGTGCTGCTCGGCATCGGCCTCGGCGCCTTCTGGTCGATGGTCGCCGCGACCGCGATGCGGCTGGTGCCGCCCAGCGCCCTGCCCAAGGCGATGTCGCTGATCTTCACCGGCGTCTCGGTCGCGACGGTGAGCGCCGCGCCGATCGGCGCCTATCTCGGCAATCTGATGGGCTGGCGCGTGGTGTTCTGGCTCTCGGCCCTGATCGGCGTGGTGACGCTCGTCATCCAGATGGCGGTGCTGCCGCGGCTGCCGGCGCGCGGCTCGCCCGACATCCGCACGCTGTTCCGGCTGCTCGGCCGGCCGAGCATCGCGCTCGTCCTCGCCGGCATCGCCGTGGTGATCTCCGGGCATTTCGCCGGCTTCACCTATGTCCGCCCGTTCCTGGAACAGATCCCGAAGCTGTCGGTCGAGGCGATCTCGCTGGTGCTGCTGGCCTATGGCGTCGGCGGTTTCTTCGGCAATTTCGCCGGCGGGGCGATCACGGCCCGCAGCGCCAAGGCCTCGGTGATCTTCGGCGCCTTCGCCGTCGCCCTGATGGGGGCGAGCCTGCTCGTCCTCGGGGCATCGCCGATCGCCTCGGCCATCGCCGTCGGGCTCTGGGGCTTCGCCTTCGGCGCCCTGCCGGTCGGCTTCCAGACCTGGCTGGTGCGGGTCGCGCCGGAGGACGAGGCGGAATCGGCCGGCGGCCTGCTCGTCGCCGCCTTCCAGGTCGCGATCGCGAGCGGGGCGATCTTCGGCGGGCTGCTGGTCGACGGCTTCGGGACGCTGGGCGTCATCGCCTATGCCACGGTCGCGACGCTGGTCGGCGGGCTCGGCGTGCTGCTGCTCGGCGCGAGGAGCCCCGAGCGGGTCGGAGCCAAGGCGGCCGCGCAGGCCCTCTGACGCGCCGTCGCGGCCGGCGAAACAGATCGGGCGCGTGATGCGCCCGATCACTTTTCTTCAAGACAGCGGCGGCGCGAGAGGGTTTATGCTCCCGGCATGGAAGCAGTTGCCCAGGGCGAGAGATTTGGCCTCGAACCGCTCGTCGCCGGCGAGCGGGCGAAGCTGTTTCCGGCCGTGCGCTTCGACGGGCTGGACTGCCTCGCCGCCACTTTCCGCCGCCACGCCTACGCGCCGCACCGGCACGAAAGCTATGTGCTCGGCACCATCGAGGCCGGCTGCGAGACCTTCCGCGTGCGCGGTGCCCGCCACTATGCCCGGCCGGGGCTGATCACCTTCGTCAACCCGCTGGAGACCCATGACGGCGAGCCTTACGGGCCCGGCTACAGCTATCGCATGACCTATCCCGAGATCGGGCTGATGCGCGAGGTCGCCGCCTCGCTGAGCGGCCGGGAGGCGGACGGGACCCCGTTCTTCCCGGAGCCGCTCGTCGAGGACGCGGAAGGGGCGGCGCTCTTCGCCGCCGCCCATCGCGCGATCGAGGCGGGCGAGGACCTGCTGGCGGGCGAGGAGATGCTGCTGCGCTTCTACGCGCATTGCCTGGCCCATCACGCCGATCTGGCGGTGCGGCCGGTCGGGGCGGAGGCCGGCCCGGTCGACCGCGCGCGGGAGGTTTTCGAGGCCCGCTACGACGAGGATCTGTCGCTGGCCGATCTGGCGCGGCTGACCGGCCTGCCGCGGCATCACCTGATCCGGGCCTTCCGGCGCGAAACCGGGCTGACGCCGCATGCCTATCTCGTCGATGTCCGCGTCCGGCGGGCGCGGGAGCGGCTGAGGCGCGGCGAGAAGCCCGGCGACGTCGCGGCGGCGACCGGCTTCAGCGACCAGCCGCATCTGACGCGGGCCTTCAAGGCGCGCTTCGGCGTCACGCCCGGCGCCTTCCGCGCCGCGCATGCCGGCTAGGCCGGCCCTTCGAGAGAATCGATCCATGTCCACGATGCGCGACGACATCAGGCGCGGCCTGAGCGATATCTGGCCGGCGGCGGTGGCCGCGGCGCCGATCGGCCTGCTGTTCGGGGCCGTGGCGGCGAGCAAGGGGCTCTCCCCGCTCGAGGTCTTCCTGATGAGCGCCATGGTCTTCGCCGGCGGGGCGCAGTTCGCGGCGGTGGAGCTGTGGGCGACGCCCGCGCCGGTCGCGGCGCTGGTCTTCTCGACCTTGCTGATCAACGCCCGCCATATCCTGATGGGCGCCTCGCTGGCGCCGAAGCTCCAGGGCTTCAGCCGCTGGCAGAAATTCCTCGGCCTCTACTACATGGCCGACGAGAACTGGGCGCTGGCCGAGAAACGCGCCCGCACCCACAGCCTGACGCCGGCCTACTGGTTCGCCATGGTCGTGCCCTTCGTCGCCGGCTGGCTCGTCAATTCGACGCTGGGGGCGACGATCGGCGCGGTCCTCGGCGACCCGAAGCGGCTCGGCGCCGATTTCGCCTTCACGGCGCTGTTCATCGCCCTGGTCGCGGCCTTCTGGAAGGGGCGGGTGACGTTCTGGACGGTGGCGGCCGCCGGCATCGCCTCGGCGGTGACCTATCGCCTCGCCGGGCCGCCCTGGCATGTCGCGGCCGGCGCGCTCTGCGGCCTGCTGGCGGCCTGGCTCGCGGCGGGCAGTGAGGCGCGGGCGCAGGCGGTGGCGATCGAGGAGGCCGAGGCGTGAGCGTCGATCCGGTCAATTTCCTCGCCTTTCTCGGCATGGCGATCGTGACCTATGTCACGCGCGTCGCCGGGCTCGCGCTGGCGGGGCGGCTCAACCTGTCGCCGCGCGCGCAGGCGGCGTTCGATGCGATTCCGCCGGCGGTGCTGGTCGCGGTGATCGCGCCGAGCGCGCTCGCCACCGGCTGGGCCGAGACGGCTGCGGCGGCGATCGCGGCGCTGGCCGCGACGCGTCTGCCGCTGCTCGCGGTCGTGGCGGTGGGAGTCGTGGCGGTGGTGGCGTTTCGCGCGGTGATGTGATCGGCACCCGTCTCCGCGAGGAGGACGGCTGCTCATCGTCCGGGGGCGGCCTTCACAGCGGCCGGCAGGCATCCTCCAGCCAGGCCCTGGCCTCGCCCGCGACCAGCGGGCCGATCTTCTCCAGCACCTTGGCGTGATAGGCGTCGATCCAGGCGATCTCGCCATCGTCGAGCAGGTTCACATCGATCAGCGCCCGCTCATAGGGCGTCCAGGTGATGGTCTCGAAGCCGTAGATCGTGCGCTCGGCGCCGGGGATCCTGCGCTCCTCGACGACGAGCAGGTTCTCGATGCGGATGCCGTAATGGCCTTCCTTGTAATAGCCCGGCTCATTGGAGAGGATCATGCCCGGCTCCAGCGGCGTGGTGCCGAGCTTGGAGAGCCGCTGCGGCCCCTCATGCACCGAGAGATAGCTGCCGACACCATGGCCGGTGCCGTGGTCGAAGTCGAAGCCGCCCTGCCAGAGCGGCAGGCGCGCGAAGGCGTCGAGCTGCGCGCCGGAGGTGCCCTTGACGAAGACCAGCCGCGAGATCGCGACATGGCCCTTGAGCACGCGGGTATAGCGGTCGCGCATCTCGGGCGTCGGCGCGCCAATCACGATGGTGCGGGTGATGTCGGTGGTGCCGTCCTCGTACTGCCCGCCCGAATCGACCAGGAAGATGCCCGGCCCGATCGCCCGGTTGCTCGCCGCCGTCACGCGGTAATGCGGCAGCGCCGCATTGGGCCCGGCGCCGGCGATGGTGGTGAAGGAGACGTCCTTGAGCAGGCCGGTCTTCAGCCGCTCGTTCTCCAGCGCCGCGACGGCATCGATCTCGGTCAAGCCGCCCTTCGGCGCCTCGCGCGCGAGCCAGGACAGATAGTTCGCCATCGCCGCGCCGTCGCGCAGATGGGCGGCGCGGGTTCCGGCGAGCTCGGCCGCGTTCTTGCGCGCCTTCATCAGGGCGATCGGATCGGCGCCGGCATCGGGCGTGCCGCCGGCCTCGCGGATCAGCGTCGCCAGCGCCGAGGCCGCCGTCGCCGCGTCGAGCCGGACCCTGGCCTTGGCCGCGCCGAGCTTCCGCAACTGCGCTTCGAGCTCGGCCGGGGAGGCGATCTCGCCAACCGCGCCGATGGCGTCGCCCGCCTCGTTGGTGATCTTCTCCGGCGCGAGGAAGACGGTCGGGCGGCCCTCGCGCGGGACGATCGCATAGCCGAGCGGCAGCGGCGTGTGCTCGACATCGCCGCCGCGGATGTTGAAGGTCCAGGCCAGCGCATGCGGGTCGGAGACGACGAGGGCGTCGACCTTCGCATCCGCGAGCGCCTTGCGGATGCGCGCGAGCTTGGAGGCGGCGTCCTCGCCGGCGTAGTCGGCACGATGGGCCTTGACCGGGGCGGAAGGCGCGGCCGGGCGGTCGCTCCAGAGCGCGTCGATTGGGTTTTTCGCGACGGGGACCAGAGAGCCGCCGGCCGCCGCGGCCGCTTTCTCCAGCCGGGCGACGCCATCGACGGTGTGCAGCCAGGGATCGTAGCCGAGCTTGCCGCCGGCCGGCAGGTTCTGCTCGACCCAGCGCTCCAGCGGCGACTCCTCCATGCGGACCGGGGTCACCACCCTGGTGTCGGTCTGCTCGGCCGACTGGATGGTGTAGCGACCGTCGACGATCAGCGCCGCCCTGTCGGCCAGCACCACCGCATTGCCGGCCGAGCCGGTGAAGCCGGTCAGCCAGGCGAGGCGGGCCATATGCGCCGGCACATATTCGCCCTGATGCTCGTCGGCGCGCGGCACGACGAAGCCGTCGAGCCCCTGCGCCGCCAGAGCCTGCCGCAAGGCGGCGACGCGGCCGGCGACCTGCGCCGGGTCGCTGGGCTCGGTGAAGGACTGGAAACGGCAGCTCGGCATCGACTGGCTCATCTGGGAATCCGGTATGGCTGTGGTGCGCATGGTTGCGCCGCCGCCCCGCAAAGCGCCAGCCCCAAAGCGGCATGGGAGCCGTTCGCCGGACCGGCCGCGGCTGCCGCTTTGCCGGGCGATTGCCCATGTGTCATGCATCGCATGCGCGCGGACTGAGCGATGCTGCTGGCCGATATGCGGAAGGTGCATATCTCGCATATGCAAAAACATCTTCTCGCAAGTGCGAAATGACTCCACTTTAGTCGTACAAGAGAACGAGGAAGCGACCGGGACTGTCCTTCGTTTTTTCGGAGATGGACCCATGACCTATGTGCTGAACAACGCCGACGTGCTGCCCGTGCCGGTGATCGCCGAGAGCGGGGCGCTGCGTTCGGAGAAGCCTGGCCTGATGCGCCGGATCTATGACGCGATCATCGAAAGCCGGATGCGTTCCGCGGCCCGCGAGCTGCGCGCGCGCAACCTCCTCGTCAACGAGGCCGGGATCGTTCTCGGCGGCATTCCGTTCACGAGCCTGTCGAACGACGCCGCGCTGCCCTTCAACCGCTGACGCCCCGGCGCAGAGAGTAACCCATGATCGTCATCGCCAAGCATATCGTCGAGCGGATCGTCGATGCGGCGAAGTTCGCCGCCGCCGTCTGGCACGACGCCCGCAGCCTGCAGGCCGAAGCCGAGGCCAAATACGGCCATATCGAGTTCTGACGCCGAGAGGCGACGGCCTCGCACCCGGCTTTCGCAGCCGGGCGCATCAGGTCAGACAGGGCGGCGGGGCCTTTGGGCCGCGCCGCCCTTTTTCATGACCAGCGTCGCCCAGCCTTCGCGCAGCGACCGGCTCGCCAGCGCGACCCCCTGGTGCCGATAGGCCGCGATCACGCCGGGGACGTCCATGGCGAGCAGGCCGGAGAGGATCAGCGTGCCGTCCGGCGAGAGCGCCCGCGCCAGGGCGGGGGCGAGGCGCCGCAGCGGGCCGGCCAGGATATTGGCGAAGATCAGGTCGAAATGGCCGGGCCGGTCGGCCTTGGCATGGCGCAGCCCGGGCGCGACATAGAGGTCGAGCGCATGCGGCGCGTGGTTGAGGCGGGCGTTATGCGCCGAGACCTCGACCGCGATGGCGTCGATGTCGCCGGCGACGACCTTGCGCTTGATCTGCTTGGCGAGCGCCAGCGCCAGGATGCCCGTGCCGGTGCCGACATCGAGCCCGCGGCGCGGACGGCGCTTCTTCAATTCGGCGTCGAGGGCGAGCAGGCAGCCGGCGGTGGTGCCGTGATGGCCGGTGCCGAAGGCGAGCGCCGCCTCGATCTCGATGGCGACGTCGTTGACCCGCACGGTGTCGCGGTCATGCGCGCCATGGACGAGGACGCGGCCGGCGCGCACGGGCTTCAGCCCGTCGAGGCTCGTCGCCACCCAGTCCTGCTGGTTCACCGTGGTGAAGGGCGTGCTGTCGATGCCGTCGCCGACGATCGGCCGCAGCAGGTCGCGCACCGCCTCCTCGTCCGGGTGGTGGGCGAAGTAGATCTCCACCTTCCAGGGTGCGTTGAGCGAGAGCGTGGTGACGCCTTCCTCGACCTCGAAGGACGAGATCGCCGTCTCGGTGGGGTCGAAGACCTCGCCCAGCAGCTCGGTCAGGGCGCGGGCCTTGTCGCCCGAGGTGGAGAGTTCGAGGACGGTCGCGACCGTCGCTGGCAGAAGGCCTTCGCGCATGGCGCGGGATTAGCAGGCGCGTCCGGCGCTGTCATCGGAAATGGCGGCGCGGCTAAACCTGGCGTTCAGCAAATGGCTGCTAGGAGCGGGACCATGTCGCCCTTCCTGCGGAAGATCATCGTCAAGGCGAGCCTCGCGACGGTGCTGTCGATCGCGGCGTCGCTCGGTCTCGCCGTGACGATCGTGCCGCTGCTCGGGGGGGTCGTCGACGGCAACGCCTGGCTGATGTGCGTCCTCTGCCCGCTGCTGATCGCCTGGCCCGTGAGCGCCTGGCAGTTCAGCCAGGCCGAGCGCCTGCGCGAGACCCGCAACGAGATCGCCAGGCTGCACCGGGAGCTGGAGGAGGCGCATCGCAATCTGTCGGCGGCCCATGCGGTCACCGTCGAAAAGGCGCGGCGCGATGGCATGACCGGCCTGCTCAACCGCGGGAGCTTCCTCGCCGCCGTCCGGGAGATGATGGCCGGAACCAGGGCGGGCGCGCTGCTGCTCGTCGACGCCGATCATTTCAAGCAGATCAACGACCGTTTCGGTCATCCCGTCGGCGACGAGGCCCTGCAGGGCCTGGCGGAGGCGATTGCCGGCGCGCTCGAGGCGGGGCATCTCGCGGGGAGGCTCGGCGGCGAGGAGTTCGCCGTCTATCTGCCGGGCGTCGCCACCGGCGAGGCGCGCCGCATTGCCGCGAAGATCATCGAGACGGTCAGGCGCCTGCGCGTCGCGGTGTCGGCCGAGGAGGCGATTTCGCTGACGGTGAGCATCGGCGGAGCGACCCAGGCGGGCGGGGTGACGCTCAACGAACTGATCGCCGAGGCCGATGAGCAGCTCTACAGGGCCAAGATGATGGGGCGCAACCGGGCCGTCTTCCCGCCGGACGGCGTCGTCGCCGCCTGACGCCCGCGCTTTCGTCCGGCGCTATTCGGCGGCTGGCAGAAGGGCGACATCCGGCGCCGGAATCAGCGCGATCGCGAAATCCGCGATCTCCCGCGCGGCGTCGGGGTCGGCCTTCAATTCGCTCGGCGTGCGGGCGCGCGGAACGGCCTCGTTGTTCTCGCGCAGCGTTCCGATCCAGAGAGACAGAGCTTCCGGGGCGTTCCGCAACGCCTCGTCGAGCGTGTCGCCGGCCGCGAAGCAGCCGGGCAGGTCGGGAAACCAGACGCCGACGGCATGGTCGGGGCCTGCATCCTCGATGATGGCGACGTAATGGGTCATGTCAGTCGCGCGGCCAGCCCGCCTGCTTGTAGATCTTCAACACGAGGCCCGGTCCGAAATTCTTCTTCGGATGCGGCAGCACGATAGTGTCACGAGCGCCGGGCTTTTTGAAGACATGGTGAGAGCCGGCGACGCGCACGCATTCCCAGCCCTCGCGTTCCAGGCGGCGCATGATGTCGGCGCTGTTGTTGAGCATTGGTCAAATTCCTTGGGAATCCGACCACCCATGCTAGGCATATCTTGGCAAGCCACAACATCCCGCACCACGCGGCAAGCCGCTGATTTCGCAGAAGAGTGGGAGTCCGTCTGGCTAGTTCTTTCGTCGCAAGTAGCGGTAATCACCCCGCCTTCTGCACGAACGAGTCCAGCACCATCTTGCGTCCGGCCTTGTCGAAATCGACGGTGAGCTTGTTGCCGTCGACGCTGGCGACGGAGCCGGGACCGAACTTGATATGGAAGACGCGGGCCCCAGTGCCGTAGGCGGATTCGCCGGTCGATTTCGCCGTCAGCTCGCCTTCGATCAGCATCGGCCCGCGCTGGCGCGAGCCGCCGAAGCCCCGGCCGCTGTCGGAGAAACCGCCATTCTTCGCCCGGTTCTCCTGCGCGCGCTGCCAGCCGGGCGTGTTGTAACTGGAGCCGAAGCTCTCCATCCGGTCGAAGCGCGAGGCGCCGTAGCCGCCCTGCGAATAGCTGGTCGGGGCCTGCTCGACCTCGACATGCTCCTCCGGCAGCTCGTCGATGAAGCGGCTCGGCAGGCTGGTCTGCCAGAGGCCGTGGATGCGCCGGTTCGAGGCGAAATAGAGCTTCAGCTTCTTGCGGGCGCGGGTGAGGCCGACATGGGCGAGGCGGCGCTCCTCCTCCAGCCCGGCACGGCCGTTCTCGTCGAGCGCGCGCTGGTTGGGGAAGAGCCCTTCCTCCCAGCCGGGCAGGAAGACCGTGTCGAATTCCAGCCCCTTGGCGGCATGCAGCGTCATGATCGAGACGCGGCGCTCGGCCTCGCCGCCATCGGCATCCATCACCAGCGAGACGTGCTCGAGGAAGGCCGGCAGGTCGGGGAACTCGTCGAGCGAACGGACGAGTTCCTTGAGGTTTTCCAGGCGTCCGGCGGCGTCGGCCGAGCGGTCCTTCTTCCACATCTCGGTGTAGCCGCTCTCCTCCAGCACGAGCTCGGCGAGCTCGCCCTGGCGCATATGCTCGGCGCGGGCGGACCAGCGGCCGAAGGCGTCGACCAGCTCGCGCAATGCGGTGCGGGCCTTGGGCTTCAATTCGTCGCTCTCGACCGCGGCGCGGGCCGATTGCATCAGCGAGAAGCCGGTGGCGCGGGCATGGTTGTGCAGGAGCTGGACGGTGGCGTCGCCCAGCCCGCGCTTGGGCACGTTGACGATGCGCTCGAAGGCGAGGTCGTCGGTCGGCGAGACGACGCAGCGCAGATAGGCGAGCGCGTCGCGGATCTCGGCGCGCTCGTAGAAGCGCGGGCCGCCGATGACGCGATAGGGCACTCCGGCCTGGACGAAGCGCTCCTCGATCTCGCGCATCTGCGCCGAGATGCGCACCAGCACCGCGACCTCGCCGAGGTCGTGGCCCTTGGCCTGCATCGCCTCGATCTCGTCGGAGACGAGGCGAGCCTCCTCCTGGCTGTCCCAGGCGCCGGTGATGGTGACCTTGTCGCCGGCCTCGCCCTCGGTGCGCAAGGTCTTGCCGAGGCGGCCCTCGTTGCGGGCGATCAGCTTCGAGGCGGTGGCGAGGATATGGCCGGTCGAGCGGTAGTTGCGCTCCAGCCGGATCACGGTCGCGCCCGGAAAATCGTGCTCGAAGCGCAGGATGTTGTCGACCTCGGCGCCGCGCCAGCCATAGATCGACTGGTCGTCGTCGCCGACGCAGCAGATGTTGCGCCGGCCCTGCGCCAGCAGCCTGAGCCAGAGATACTGCGCCGTGTTGGTGTCCTGATACTCGTCGACCAGGATGTAGCGGAAGCGCTCGTGATAGGTCTGGAGCACGTCCGGATAATCGCGGAACAGCGTCAGGCAATGCAGCAGCAGGTCGCCGAAATCGACGGCGTTGAGCGCCTTGAGCCGCTCCTGATAGGCGGCGTAGAGCTTGCCGCCCTTGCCATGGGCGAAGACGGCGGCCTCGCCCGCCGGCACGTCATTGGGGCTAAGGCCACGGTTCTTCCAACTATCGATGAAGCCGGCCAGCATGCGGCCGGGCCAGCGCTTCTCGTCGATGCCCTCGGCCTGGATCACCTGCTTCATCAGGCGGATCTGGTCGTCGGTGTCGAGGATGGTGAAATCGCTGCGCAGATCGAGCAATTCGGCATGGCGGCGCAGCAGCTTGGCCGAGATCGAGTGGAAGGTGCCGAGCCAGGGCATGCCCTCGGCGACCGAGCCGACGAGATGGGCGACGCGCTCCTTCATCTCGCGCGCCGCCTTGTTGGTGAAGGTGACGGCGAGGATCTGCGAGGGATAGGCGCGGCTGGTCGCGATCAGATGACCGATGCGGGTGGTCAGCACGCGGGTCTTGCCGGTGCCGGCGCCGGCGAGCACGAGAACCGGGCCCTCCGTCGCCTCGACCGCCTGGCGCTGCTCCGGGTTCAGCCCCGCGAGATAGCCGGCGGCCGGCTGCGCCGCGGCGCGCGCGGCAAGGCCGCCGGGGCGCGGCGGGGGAGCGGAAAAGGGGTCTGCGTCGGACACGGGTGCGGGCTGCTCGTGCGTGATTCGTTCTCCGGCGAATATAGGGCGTCGATGTCAGGATTGCGCCCTGCCGGAGCGATCATTTTACATCCCGTTCCACAGGGAGGTGGCGGCAGGGGCGTCGCGGGAGGTTCAACGCGCCGGGAGAAGGTACTCCAGCGCATGCGTAAAGCCGCGCGGAGCTACGGAGAGGTGGTCCTCGTCGTTGAATATCGCCGATTTCAGTTTCAAGCTCGGGTATTTCCGGCCGCGTAATGCCGCCTCCAGGGTCCGGTTGTCGGCGACCATGTCGATCGTTTGGTTGTAGCGCCGGTCGCCTTTGCGCAGCGCCTCGTACTCTCCGACGTAAAGATAAACCTTGGCCGGCAGATCGCGATTGCGCGCGGCGTAGGTCGCTTCGAGACTCAGCGCGTGGCGCTTGTCGTACCAGAGGGAGGGGCAGGCGCCGGCCGCGGCGCGGGCGGGACGTGCCGCCAGAACCCGGGCGCCAATCGGGCGGATTCGCAAAAGGCGAACGGCGGCATAGTCTGGTGGTTAACGACGGGGCGGTTCGCGGATCGGAGGGAAAGCCATGGCGGAGCCATCGCGCGGCGATCAGGTCACCAATCAGGTGCCGGTGCTGGCCGGCTACGACGCCTTCGCCGCCGATCCGGTGCTGCCCGGCATCGTCTCGGCCTTCGGCGCCGATTGGGCGCGCGGGCGGCTGCACGAGGCCGGGCGGGCGGTGGGCTCGGCGCGCGTGCAGGAGCTCGCCTCCCTCGCCAACCGCTACTCGCCGGAGCTCAGGGCGTTCGACCGCTTCGGCAACCGCATCGACGAGATCGCCTTCCATCCCGCCTGGCACGAGTTGATCGGCCTCGCCATCGGCCAGGAGACGCATGCGCTCGCCTGGAACCGGCCGGAGCCCGGCGCGCAGGTGGCCCGCGCCGCGCTGCAATATCTCTGGTACGGCGCCGAGAGCGGCATCTGCTGCCCGATCAGCATGACCTATGCCGCCGTGCCGGTTCTGAAGCAGGACGCCGCGCTGTGGGAGCAATGGGGGGCGCTCGTCACCTCCAGCCGCTACGATCCGCGGCAGGGGCCGGCGCAGCTCAAGACCGGGGCAACCGTCGGCACCGCGATGACCGAGACGCAGGGCGGCTCCGACCTGCGCCAGACCCAGACGGTGGCCGAGGACAATCGCGACGGCACCTGGTCGCTGCAAGGGCGAAAGTGGTTCTTCTCGGTGCCGCATTCGGATCTGTTCCTGACGCTGGCGCGGACGGGCGAGGACATCTCCTGCTTCGCCGTGCCGGGCTGGCTGCCATCGGGCGAGCGCAACGGCGTCGCGATCCAGCGGCTCAAGGACAAGGTCGGAAACCGCTCGAACGCCTCCTCGGAGGTCGAGTTCCGCGGCGCGATCGGCCACCTCGTCGGCGAGCCGGGCAGGGGCATCCGCACCGGGCTGTCGATGAACCACAATTCGCGGCTCGACATCGCGGCGGCCTCGTCCGGGCTGATGCGGATGGCGGTGTCGCTCGCCGCCCATCACGCCCGGCATCGGCGCGCCTTCCAGAAGGCGCTGATCGACCAGCCGATCATGCAGAACGTGCTGGCCGACCTCGCGATCGAGGCGGAGGCCGCCGCCTGGCTCGCCTTCCGGCTGTTCGCGGCGCTCGACCGGCAAGCGGCGTCCGCGAGCGAGCGGCTGCTGGCGCGGGTCGGTGCGCCGATCGCGAAATACTGGATCACGCGCCGGGCGCCTGCCGTCGTCACCGAGGCTCTGGAATGCCATGGCGGCAACGGCTTCATCGAGGAGCACCCGATCGCGCGGCTCTTCCGCGAGGCGCCGCTCAACGCGATCTGGGAAGGCTCGGGCAACGTCATCTGCCTCGACGTGCTGCGCTCGCTGGCGCGGGAGGAGGGGGTGGTCGACGTGCTGCGGGCCGAGCTGATGGCGGCTGCGGGGGCGGACCGGCGCTACGATGCCGCGCTGCGGCGGCTGGAAGGCGCATTGCCGGATCTGACGCGCAACGAGGGGCAGGCGCGGCGCTTGACGGAGCAACTGGCGCTCGCGCTGCAAGGCTCGCTGCTGCTGCGGTTCGCGCCGCCCGCGGTGGCCGACGCCTTCATCGCGACGCGGCTCGGCGATGGCTGGGCCGGGCAGTTCGGCGATCTGCCGCCGGGGGTCGATGCGGCGGCGCTGGCGCGACGGGCCGTGCCGAGCGTTCCGGGTTCGCCGCCGCGCGGCGTCCCGGAATGACGGAAGCGGGCCTCAGGCCGCTTCCGGCCTGAAATTCATCGCTTCGCCATTGATACAGTAGCGCAGGCCGGTCGGCGGCGGGCCGTCCGGGAAGACATGGCCGAGATGGCCGCCGCAATTGGCGCAATGCACCTCGACGCGGTGCATGCCGAAGCTGAAATCCTCACTGGTTCCGACCGCGCCCTCCAGCGGCTGGTCGAAGCTCGGCCAGCCGGTGCCGCTCTCGAACTTCTTGCCCGATTTGAACAACTCCTGGCCGCAGCCGGCGCAGGAGAAGGTGCCGGCGCGCTTCTCGTAGTTGAGCGCGCAGGAGCCGGCCCGTTCCGTGCCGTGGCCGCGCAGGATACGGTACTGCTCCGGCGTCAGGCGTTCGCGCCATTCGGCATCGCTGAGCTGGAAGGGAAAGCTCTCGGCCTGCTTCTTCCCGGTGCCGAACATGCGCGTTAGACCCATGGCGATCTCCTTCTCGGCGGACGGCCCGTCGGGCCATCGGCTCGCTGCGCCCAATATGGCGCTTCGGCCGCCGATTTTCAGCCCCCTTTCCGTGCGGCGCCGCGCTTCACGATGACGGCATCGCCGGTCCCGTCACCGGACCGTCACGCGACTCCTCTAGTCGGCTCGCCACCTGAAAGGGGAGGGAACCCGTGACGCAAACGGCACGCACGGTCCGGCGGGCCACCACGCTGGGCCTGAGCACGGCGGTCCAGCGCAGCCGGACGCTGTCCAGGGCCGGCCTGCTGGAATGGATGTTCACCCGCGCCTTCTCCGGGCTGGTCTATCCGCAGATCTGGGAGGACCCGGTCGTCGACATGGCGGCGCTCGCCCTTGAGCCGGACGACCATGTCGTCGCCATCGCCTCGGGCTCCTGCAACATCCTGTCCTATCTCACCGCCGCGCCGATCCGCGTCAGCGCGGTCGATCTCAACGGCGCCCATATCGCGCTCGGCCGGCTGAAGCTCGCGGCGCTGGCGCGGATGACGGATTATGCGAGCTTCCGCCGCTTCTTCGCCGCTGCCGATGCCCGCGAGAACGTCGCGTTCTACGACCGCGAGATCGCTCCCCGGCTCGATGCCGTCTCGCGCGGCTACTGGGAAGGCCGGGGCCTCGACGGCCGGCGCCGGATCAATCTCTTCGCCAGGGGCTTCTACCGCTACGGGCTGCTCGGCCGCTTCATCGGCGCCGGCCATGTGCTGGCACGGCTGCTCGGCGGCAATCCCCGCGCCATGCTGGCGGCGCGCGACCGCGCCGAACAGCGGGCGCTCTACGGGAAGCATCTCGCGCCGGTCTTCGAGCGCCGGCTGGTGCGCTGGCTGGTGCGCCAGCCGGCCTCGCTCTACGGCCTCGGCATCCCGCCGGCGCAGTACAAGGCGCTCGCCGCCGATGGCGAGGACGGCATCCTCGGCGCGCTGAAGCTCAGGCTCGAACGCCTCGCCTGCGATTTCGACCTCAAGGAGAATTATTTCGCGCAGCAGGCCTTCGGCCGCCGCTATGGCGAAGGGCCGGATGCGGCGCTGCCGCCCTATCTCCAGCCGCAGCACTTCGAGGCCGTGAAGGCGCGGGCCGGCGGGGTCGGCTATCGCCAGGGCGCGATCACCGCCTTCCTGGAGGACCAGCCGGCCAAAAGCTGCGACGCCTATGTGCTGCTCGACGCGCAGGACTGGATGAACGATGCCGAGCTGACGGCGCTGTGGTCGCAGATCACGCGCACGGCCAGGCCGGGCGCGCGGGTGATCTTCCGCACGGCGGCCGATGAACGGCTTCTGCCCGGCCGGGTGCCGGCCGCGATCCTCGACCAGTGGCGCTATGACGAGGCCAGGAGCCGCGCGCTCTGCCGGCAGGACCGCTCGGCGATCTATGGCGGCTTCCACCTCTACACGCTGCCGGGACGGGCGGCGTGAGCGGGGCCGCGGCGACAAGCTCCGCCGCCGGGCTGATGGACCGGATCTACCGGCATCAGCGCCATATCTACGATGCCAGCCGCAAGTTCTACCTGCTCGGCCGCGACCAGCTCATCGCGGGATTGCAGCCGCCGGCCGGCGCGGCGATCCTCGAGATCGGCTGCGGCACGGGGCGCAATCTCGTGAAGATCGCGCGGCGCTATCCTGCCTGCGACTGCTACGGGCTCGACGTCTCGGCCGAGATGCTGGCGACGGCGCGGGCCGCGGTGGCGCGCGCCGGGCTCGGCGACCGGATCATCCTGGCGCAGGCCGATGCGACCGGCTTCGATCCGCGGCTCCTGTTCGGGCGGCCGGGCTTCGACCGGATCGTGATCTCCTACGCCCTGTCGATGATCCCGCCCTGGCAGCCGGTGGTGGCAGAGGCGCTGCGGCGGCTCGCCCCCGGCGGTTCGCTGCATGTCGTCGATTTCGGCGACCAGTCCGGGCTGCCGGGCGCCTTCAGGCACCTGCTGGCGCGCTGGCTCGCGCTGTTCCACGTCGCGCCGCGCGAAGACCTGCCGCTGGTGATGTGCGCGCTGGCGCGGGCGGCGGGAGCGGAATGCCGGGTCGGCGCCCCTTATCGCGGCTATACGGTGCATGCCGTGGCGGAGATGCCGCCGGGCTAGGGACCGGACCGAACAGCGCATGCGGTCCGATCCTCCGGCTCTTTGATTGTGCGTCGGGTTTCCCCAGGAATGGCGTTCCGCTGTTCGGGTCGGCGCTCTCCAAGGCAGCCGGTGACGGCCGGCCGCGCATGCCGCTATCCTGCCGGCATGGACAAAGCCGATTTCCACCCGCCGCAAAGCCGCTTCGAGATCCTGCGCGACCGCCTGCGCCAGCTCTATCACGGCCGCACGCCGACCGCCCTGCGCTTCCAGGCGGTCACCACCATCGTCGACCTGCTGATCATCGCCTTCTTCATCGCCGCGCCGCTGCTCAAGGGCAGGCCGGCCTTCTTCTGGATCGACTATTCGATCGCGGTGCTGATGATGGTCGAGATCGGGGCGCGTCTGCTCGCCTCGACGAACATGCTGCGGCTCCTGCGCCAGCCGACCATGCTGCTCGACCTGTTCATCCTGTCGACGCTGCTGATGCCGCAATGGCTGGAGAATTTCGGCTTCCTGCGCATCCTGCGGCTGTGGTCGCTCTCCAAGAAGGGCATCGTCTGGGTGCAATTGCGCGCGACGCGCTTCAGCGAATGGGAGAACGTCATCCGCGCGCTCGGCAACATCGTGACGTTCCTCTTCGTCGTCACGGGCTTCGTCTACACCTTCTTCTTCCAGCAGGCCGGCGGGCTGGAGAGCTATGTCGAGGCGCTCTACTTCACGGTCGCGACCGTGACCACGACCGGCTTCGGCGACCTGACCTTGCCGGGCATCGCCGGAAAGCTGACCTCGATCGTCGTCATGATCGTCGGCATCACCCTGTTCGTGCGATTGGCGCAGACCCTGTTCCGCCCCAACAAGATCCTGTTTCCCTGCCCCGAATGCGCGCTGCAGCGGCACGAGCCCGACGCGGTCTACTGCAAGGCCTGCGGGCACCGGCTGAAGATACCCGACGAGGGCCTGTAAGGCGGCTGGCGGCGCCTCAGTGCCGGGTTTCGGTCTCGGGCTCCGGCGCCTTGTCCTCGACCTTGATCGCCCGCCTCTCCGGCATGCCGATGATGCGCCCGACCGCGGCCGGCAGCGGCATCATGCTGTGGGCCGCCTTCATCAGCGCGAGATTGGCGAGGATGTCCGGCGGGAAGGGCGCGACCTTGCGATGGACCATGTCGACATGCAGCGACAGGTTCTCGCTGGTGGCGGCGAGCCAGCCCTCGTTGGCGTGGCGCATTTCGAGATAGTAGTGCAGCCGCTTGTCGTCGAAGGCGATGAGCTGGGCGGTGACGCGCACGAGGTCGCCCTCGGTCAATTCGCGCTTGTAGAGCACATGGCATTCGGCCGCGAAGATCGAGGCGTGGCGCGTCTCGACATAGTCGCGGGAGAGGCCGACCAGCGAGAAGACCTCGTCGACGGCGCGGTCGAACAGCACATGGTAATAGGCCATGTTGAGATGGCCGTTATAGTCGATCCAATGCGGCTCGACCCGCATCGCCGACGAAACGAACGGTGCGAAGAACAGCGCCGGGGCCCGCTTTTCGTTCTGCATGGTCCGCCCTCCCTGTCCAGCGCTCCGTTCAAGGGGTGACAGCATTATTTCTGCTGCCCATCCCTGAGTTGCATGCTCTAGTATGACCCGGTCCCGCCCGCGCCGATGCGTTCGGCGGAGGCGGAAAAAACGACTCCTGCCGGAACGATCCTGCGATCGTAACCGGAGCCGAAGCCGATCTGTTCCAAGTCTAAGCGCCAAATCCGGATATTGACAATGAGCCTGCCTGCAGCGTCGCACTCCGAACATTCCAGCACCAGCGCCGCGCTGCCGCCGTCGCGGGAGGCCGTCGAGGCCGTGACGCGGGCGCTGGCCGCCCGCTTCGGCAACCGGCTGGTCACCAGCCTCGCCGTGCGCCAGCAGCACGGCCACACGCTGACCTGGATCCCGAACCAGGCGCCGGACGCGGTGGTGTTTCCGCAGAGCACGGAAGAGGTTTCCGAGATCGTGCGGCTCTGCGCCGCACATGGCGTGCCGGTCATCCCCTTCGGCACCGGCACCTCGCTGGAGGGGCATGTCAACGCGCCCTTCGGCGGCGTCTCGATCGACATGTCGCAGATGAAGCGGATCGTCGCGGTCCATGCCGAGGATCTCGACGTGGTGGTCGAGCCCGGCGTGACCCGCAAGGAGCTGAACGAGCATCTGCGCGACCAGGGGCTGATGTTCCCGATCGACCCGGGCGCGGACGCCTCGATCGGCGGCATGGCGGCGACGCGCGCCTCGGGCACCAATGCGGTGCGCTACGGCACGATGAAGGACAATGTGCTGTCGCTGAAGGCGGTGATGGCGGACGGCTCGGTCGTCACCACCGCGACGCGCGCCCGCAAGACCTCGGCCGGCTACGACCTGACGCGCCTGCTCGTCGGCTCGGAAGGCACGCTCGGCATCATCACCGAGATCACGCTGAAGCTGCACGGCATCCCGGAGGCGATCGCCGCGGGCGTCTGCCCCTTCCCCTCGGTGAAGGCGGCCTGCGACGCGACCATCCTCACCATCCAGAGCGGCCTGCCGATGGCCCGCATCGAATTGCTCGACGACGTGATGATCCGCGGCGTCAACCTGCATTCCAAGCTCGGCCTGCCGGAGACGACGATGCTGTTCGTCGAGTTCCACGGCACCGAGGCCGGCGTCGCCGAGCAGTCGGAACGCTTCGGCGAGATCGCGGCCGAGTTCGGCGGCGGGCCGTTCGAATGGGCGACCAAGGCCGAGGACCGCTCCAAGCTCTGGCAGGCGCGCCACGACGCCTACTGGGCGGCGAAGGCGCTTCGCCCCGGTGCCGACTCGGTCGCGACCAATGTCTGCGTGCCGATCTCGCGGCTGGCCGAATGCGTCGAGGAGACCAAGCGCGACATCGAGGAAAGCGGGCTGATCGCCCCCATCGCCGGCCATGTCGGCGACGGCAACTTCCACACCCAGCCGCTGGTCGACCTGGACCATCCCGAGGAGGTCGCGCGGGTGCAGGCCTTCATCGACCGGCTGGTGAAGCGGGCGCTGGCCATGGGCGGCACCTGCACCGGCGAGCACGGCGTCGGCCAGAAGAAGATGAAGTATCTCGAGCTCGAGCACGGGGCCGAGGCGCTCGCGACGATGCGCACGCTGAAGCGGGCGCTCGATCCGCAGAACATCCTCAACCCGGGCAAAATCCTGGCTCTGTGACATCGCTGCGGCTTGCGCCGCCTGCCCGCTTCGCCGCAACGTCGTGATCTCGCCGCGGCTTGCGGGCAGGATGAGGCGCGTAACGGCGCTTGTCGTCATTGCGGGGAGCGAAGCGACGAGGCAATCCAGGGGCCGCAAGGCGGAACGGTTCGGCCCGGCTCCCCGGACTGCTTCGCGGAAGCCGTCCTCGGGCTTGCCCAAGGCAGCGGCCGGGGCTCGCAATGACGGCCTGGGGCTGTAGCGTTCGACCATGGCGACAGGGGCAGAAGGCGGAATTTGCGTGAAACTCTGACAGTCCTCGCGGCCCTGCTGGTGCTGGCGCTGCTGGCGGCCCTGGTCGGCCCCGGCTTCGTCGACTGGCGCGCCTGGCGGCCGCAATTCGAGACGCGGCTGAGCGAGGCGCTCGGCGTCGAGACGACGATCGGCGGCGACATCCGCCTGCGCCTGCTGCCGTCGCCGCGGATCACGCTCGGGAAGCTCAGGATCGGCGAGTCGGGGGAGGCGAGCTCCGCCACCGTCGAGAACGCGACGGTCGAGCTCGCCCTGGCGTCGCTGGCGCGGGGCGAGTTCCGCTTCTCCGAGGCGCGCTTCGATGGCGCCACCCTGTCGCTCGTCGCCGATTCCCGGGGCGCGATCCTCCTGCCGCGGCGCCGGAGCGGCGGCCTGCCGGCGCAGGCCAGCCTCGACCGGCTGACGATCAGCCGCTCGGCGCTGGTCTGGCGCGACTCCGCGGCGGCGCCGGTGACCATCGCGCCGGTCGCCGCCGAGCTCTCGGCGGTCAGCCTGGCGGGGCCGTGGCGCATCGAGGGCGAGGTCGCGGGGGTTTCGCTGCGCGTCTCGACCGGCGAGATGGAGGAGGGCGGCCGGCTGCGGGCCAAGGCCTTCCTCACCGGCGACAATCTCCAGTTCAATTTCGACGGGGCGCTGCTGCTTCCGCCGCAGGACGGCAGCGTCGGCATCGAGGCCGACGGGCTGTTCAATCTCTCGCCGGGCGGGGCCGTGGCCTTGTCCGGCCGGGTTCGCGGCGGCAGCCGCCAGCTCGACCTCTCCGGGCTGACGCTCGACCTCGCCGGCGGCGCGGCGCGGCTCGAAGGCGAGGGGCAGTACCTGCCGGCGAGCGGCACGGGTTCGCTGGCGCTGCGGGCGCGGCGGCTCGACGCCGATGCGCTGGCGGCCGCGCTGGCCGAGCGCAAGGGCTTCGCGCAGGCGCTGCACGGCCTGCCCGGCCGCTTCGACGTCAGCCTCGATCTCGACCAGATGATCTGGCGCGGCGAGGATGTCTCGGCGCTGGCCCTGCGCGGCAAGCTGCACGATCGGGGGCTTTCGGAGGCCACGGCCTCCCTGCGGGTCGCCGGCGCGCTGATCGGCGCCAGCGGCAGCCTGGGGGAGGGCGGCGCCACCGGGCGTCTGACCGTCAAGGCCGAGGATGCGCGGCGCGTCGCGCTGATGCTGGGGCGCAACGGGCTCGACCCCGCTCTGGCCGACTTCGTCGCCGGGCTCGGCCGGATCGATGCCGATGCGGCCGGGACCTGGAACGAGGCCGGCCTCGCCTTCCAGCGCCTGATGCTCGCGGGCTCCTCGGGGCTGCGGCTGGAGGCTTCCGGCGAATTGACCGGGACGCGGCTCGCCGCCAGGGCCGCGGTCAGCGGGCTCGACCTCAATGGCCTGCCGCCGGGGACGAGCCTCGCCGGGCTGCTCGGTACGCGCGACATCGCGCTCGATCTGTCGCTCGCCGATGCGCGCTTCCGCAACGCACCGCCGGGCGCGGGCTCGCTCGACCTCAGGCGCGAGGGCGAGAGCTGGCGGCTGAGCCGGCTTTCGATCGAGGGTTTCGGCGGTGTCAGCGTGACGGGGTCCGGCGCGCTGCTGGCGGAGGGCGGCGAGATTTCCGGCCGCGTGCGGGCACCGCGCTTCGAGACGCTGGCCGCGCTCGCCGGGCCGTTGCTGCCCGCAAGCGCCGCCCGGGCGCTCGCCCGGGCCGGCGACGGGCTGTCGCGGCTCGATGCGGGCTTCCGGCTGACGCGGGCGGCCTCGGGCGAGACCGCGCTTTCGGCGCAGGGCACGGCCGCCGCCGGCAAGCTTTCGGTGGAGGGGCGGCTCGACCGGGCGGGAACATGGCAGAGGGTGGCGCTCGACTTCGACCTCGCCGACCGGCGGCAGGCTTTCGCCGCCTTCGGCCTGCCGGCGCCGATGCTGGGCGGGCCGGGCAGGCTCGCGCTCGATCTCGCCGGCGGCCGCGCCGCCGGCTCGCTCGCCGGGCCGGGCCTGTCCGTCGTCGTCGAGGACGGCGCGGAGGGGCCGCAACTGAGCCTGCAGGCGGACGGGCCGGGCCAGGTCTTGGCGGAGGGCCCGGCCCGGCTCCTGCCGGACGGCGTGCTCGATGCCCATGCCCGCTTGCGGCTGAGCGAGGAGGCGGTCGGGCTCGACGCGATCGCCGCCCATCTCGGCGAGGCTTCGGCCACCGGGTCGCTGACCTTGCCGCGAGAGGGACGCTATCAGGGGCGCTTTTCCGTGCCGGGCGCCGATCTGCGCCGATTGATCGGCGCCGCCTTGGGCCAGGCGCCCGCCACCGCCGGCTCGCTCTGGTCGACGGCCCGCTTCGGGCGGGTCGCGGAACTGCCCGGGATGGATGTCGCCGTCGAGGCCGGTACGCTGACGCTGTTCGACGGCGTGGCGCTGCAGAAGGCCCGTTTCGCGCTGCGCTCCGATGCGGACGGGCTCCGGCTCGAGGATGTCGCCGGCAGCTATGGCGGCGGGCAGGTGTCCGGCCGGCTCGGCCTCCGGCGCGACGGCGGGCTCGCCCAGCTCAATGGCCGGGTCGATCTGGCGGGCGTCGATCTGGCCGGGCTGACCGGCGGGGCGCTTGCCGGCAAGGGCGCGGGGCGCTTCGAGTTCGGCGGCGCGGGCGAGACGCCGGCGCGGCTGGTGGCGGGCCTGAGCGGGGCGGGCAGCCTCGCGCTCGCGCAGACGCGCCTCGCGCGCTTCGACCCCAAGGCCTATGACCGGATCATCGCCGACACCGGCGAGGATGCCTCCGAAAGCGATGCGGCGCGGCTGCGCGAGCGGCTGGCCGAGGCGCTCGACAAGGATTCCTGGGCTTTGGGCGAGGTCACGCTGCCCTTCACGCTCGCGGGCGGGCTGGTCCGGCTGCAACCCTTCGCCTTCGCGCGCGACGGGCTGAGAGCCGAGGCGAGCGGCACCGTCGACCTGCGCGGGCTGACCGCGGATCTCAGGCTCGGCCTGAAGCCGGTCGGTCCGCTGCCGAAGGGCTGGCCCGGCGACGCGCCGCAGGTCGGGATCGCCTGGCGCGGGCCGCTCTCCGATCTGAAGCGCGAAAGCGATGTCGGCGCCCTCTCGAACACGGTGGCGGCGCGGGCGCTGGCGCGCGAGATCGAGCGGGTGGAGGCCTTCGAGGCCGATGCGCGCGAACGGGCGATGCATGCGCGCCGGCTCCGGGCCGAGCGCGAGATGCGCGAGAACGAGCGCCAGCTCAACCTGTTCCTGAAGGCGCAGGAGGAAGCGCGCATCGCCGAGGAGAAGCGGCAGGACGAGCTGCGGCGGGCCGAGGAGCAGCGGAAACAGGCCGAGCAGGCCAGGGCCGAGCAGGAGGCGCGCCGCCGGGCCGAGGCCGAGGAGCGCGCCCGCGCCGCGGCCGAGCGTGCCGCGGCGCAGCCGCAGTCCCAGCCCGGGCCGCTCCAGCTACCGAGCGCGCCGCGCGCCAGCTCTCCGGAAGGAACGGTGCAGACGCCGCCGGGGCAGGCCGCTCCTGCACTGCCGCCGCCCTTCCAGATCGCCCCCGTGCCGCAGCCGCGCGCCGCGCCGCTGAACTGAGATTCCGATTCAACGGCTTCGCAGGATGAATCCGGTTTTTGGCGCAAGATTTTGAAAATGCTCGTTCATTGCCGCTGCTTCCGAGCCGGAGATCGCGACCGGACCGTCATTGCGGGGAGCAAGCGACGAAGCAATCCAGGGGAACCGGGCCGAACCGTTCGACCCAGTCCCCCCTCGATTGCTTCGCGGAGTCTGTCCCTAGGCTTGCCGGCGACAAGACCGGAGGGCTCGCAATGACGGCGGTTCACAATGACGCTGGGCCGGGCGGCTGCGCGTCAGCCGCGCTCTTCAGCCAGCTTGCGGTAATGCGCCAGCGCATGGAGGCGCAGCGCCGCCGAGAGGTTGATGTCGCCGCGGGCCGTGTCGATCGCGGCGATCAGGGCGGCGAGGCTGCGGCCTTCGCCGGCCGCGATCGCCTTCAGCGCGTCCCAGAATTCGTCCTCCAGCGAGACGCTGGTGCGGTGGCCGGCGATGCTGAGCGAGCGCTTGCGCTCCGGCGTCATGCCGTTTCCGGGTCGTCGTTCCGGGACAGGCGGTGGCCCTCGACATGGCGCTCGGCCTTGTCGCGCTCGGAGGCCGCGAGGCTGCGTTCGGCCTTGCTCAGGCCGAAGGCGATGCGGTTGCGCTCGGCCTGCTCGCCGGCCTCGACGCGCGCCTTCTGCTTGCGGGCGCGGCGCAGATTGACGATCTCGGCCATGGCGGAACCTCCGTCAGGCGGGGCTGAGCATCTTCTCGGGCCTGACCGTCTCGTCGAAGAGCTTGGCGTCGACGCCGGCCTTCAGCGCTTCCTCGCGGAGCGTCGTGCCGTTGTGATGGGCCGCCTTGGCGATGCTCGCCGCCTTGTCGTAGCCGATCGCGGGCGCCAGCGCCGTCACCAGCATCAGCGAGCGCGACAGCAATTCCTTGAGCTGCCCCTCATTGGCCACGATGCCCTCGACGCAGTTGGTGCGGAAGCTCTCGGCGGCGTCCGCCAGGAGCCGGACCGACTGCAGAAAGGCGGCGGCGATCACAGGCTTGAAGACGTTCAGCTCGAAATGGCCCTGGCTCGCGGCGAAGCCCACCGTCGCCTGGTTGCCGTGGACCTGGGTCGCGACCATGGTCAGCGCCTCGGCCTGGGTCGGGTTGACCTTGCCAGGCATGATCGAGGAGCCGGGCTCGTTCTCGGGCAGGCTGATCTCGCCGAGGCCGGAGCGCGGGCCGGAGCCGAGCAGGCGGACATCGTTGCCGATCTTGAACAGGTCGGAGGCGAGCGCCGCCAGCGCGCCATGGGCCGCGGCGAGCGCGCCATGGCTCGCCAGCGCCTCGAACTTGTTGTCGGCGCTGCGGAAGGGCAGGCCGGTCAGGGTCGCGACCTCCTTGGCGAAGAGGGCGGCGAAATCGGGATGGGTGTTGAGGCCGGTGCCGACCGCGGTGCCGCCCTGCGCCAGCGCGTAGAGCCCGCCGAGCGCGGCCTCGATCCGGCCGATGCCGAGATGGAGCTGCATCGCATAGCCGGAGAATTCCTGGCCGAGCGTGACGGGGGTGGCGTCCTGGAGATGGGTGCGGCCAATCTTGACCAGATCCTTGAAGGCCTCGGCCTTGTCGGCGAGCGCCTTCTCGAGATGGCGCAGCGCCGGCAGCAGCCGCCGCGTGATCTCCAGCACGGCGGCGATGTGCATCGCGGTCGGGAAGGAATCGTTCGAGGACTGGCCGCGGTTGACATGGTCGTTGGGATGCACCGGGCTCTTGGCGCCGAGGCCGGCGCCGAGCAGCTCGTTGGCGCGATTCGCCAGCACCTCGTTGGCGTTCATGTTCGACTGGGTGCCGGAGCCGGTCTGCCAGATCACCAGCGGGAAATGATCGTCGAACTTGCCGGCGAGCGCCTCGTCCGAGGCCTGGCCGATGGCGCCGGCGATGCGCTGGTCGAGCAGGCCGAGGCGGGCGTTGACGCGGGACGCGGTCTTCTTGACCAGCACCAGCGCGTGGACGAGCGGAAGCGGCATGCGCTCGCGCTCGCCGCCGATCCTGAAATTCTCGAGCGAACGCTGCGTCTGCGCGCCCCAGTAGCGATCCGCCGGCACGGCGATGGGGCCGAAGGAATCGGTTTCGGTGCGCGTCTCGGTCATGGGAGCAGATCCGTCAGGTCTTCTTGCGGAAGGAATCGAGGCTGACCACCTCGGCGGAGCCGCGGCCGTCGCCCTCGCTTTCGGAGGCCGGGGCCTCCTTGTCGTCGCCGTCGGCCTCTTCGGCGCCGGCGGCCTTCGACTTCACGGCGGGGACGCCCGCAGGGACCGGCTTGGCCGGCAGCGGGGTCGGCGCCTCGGCGGTCTCGGGCTCGGCCGCGGCCGCTTCCTCGGGCGTGTCCTGCGTCTCGAATTTGAGGCCGAACTGCACGGAGGGGTCGAAGAAGGTCGTGACCGCGTCGAAGGGCACGAGCAGCCGCTCCGGCACGCCCGAGAAGGACAGGCCGACCTCGAAGGCGTGCTCGCTGACGCTCAGGTCCCAGAACTGGTGCTGGAGGACGATGGTCATCTCCTCCGGGTGCTTCTCGCGCAGGCGCTGCGACAGGCGCACGCCCGGGGCCCCGGTGCGGAAGGTGACGTAGAAATGATGCTCGCCCGGCAACCCGTCGCGCGCGGCCTCCGACAGGATCTTGCGGACGACGCCCTTGAGCGCCTCCTGGACCATCAGATCGTAACGAAGGACATCCTTGGACATTGCGTCGACGTTTCCGCTTCACTTACCCGGCGGGAACAGCCGGCAGGCCAGAAATAAAAGTGGAGGCTTCTGTTGCCAGGCGCCTCCGAGCCCCGCCTTACGCGGCTAAGCGCAAGGGCTTTGGTTTGGGAACCAGCACCGCATTACGCGGCGACAGCAACCCGAGCATTGTTGTCGTTGGCAACTATGCTTTTGGCCCGATAACGGCGGAACCATGCCGAGCAAAAGGACAACCTTTACACCCTCGTCGATCCTATTTCGCCCCCGCCGAAACCCTGTGGCCAGGGCTTGGGTGGAGGCGCCGGGTACCGCCCCCGGGTCCGAAAGGCTTATTTCGAAATCCGTTTATCGCCATAGCCGTTCTTGCGAGCGGCAGGCGGAATATAGGCATAGCCGCGGCGCGGGGAAAGACCGCCGGCTCGATTTCGACAGCGAGGATCGCCAAGGAATGTGAAAGTGAGGCTTCCATGCCTCAATCGAGAATTCGACCATCTCTGATGTCGATGTCGAGGATGATCTCGTCGTCGTCGACGGTGCGTCCGGCGAGCTCCCAGCGGTCGCTCGTGCGGGTGATCTCCTCGACATGGACGAGGCCGGCGCTCCAGGCGATCTCGCGGGCCTGGCTCTCCGAGATCGTCGGACCGTCCGGCGCCCGCGCCTCGCCCTCCGCCTGCGAGGCGCGGCCGGGCAGGACGGCAAGGCCGCCCAGCAGGGCCAGGGCGAGCAGGCAGGCCGTCATCGTCATTCGCATATCGCGCCTCGTGAATCAGGCGCGAAGAGTGGCCGCGATTGCGGCAGGTTTCGGTCAGGATCCCTCACGGCGCTTCGCAATGCCGTGAGGCGGCCGTCGGCGGCCCCTCAGTTCCCGGCCTTGGCGGAGGCGGGCCGTTCGCGCTCCAGCTTCATCACGGTGCCGTCGCTCGCGCGCAGCTCGATCTCGATCCCGGAGCCGAGGCTGTCGCGCCCCTCGACCTTCCACTGACCGCCCTCGCGCGCGATGGTCTCGATGCGGGCGACGCCGTTCTCCGTGGCGATGCGGCGCGCCTCCTCCATCGAGATCGCTCCGTCCGGCGGCTCCGCCGGCCCGGGGGGCTGGGCCAGGGCCGGCTGCGCCGCTGCGAGCGCGGCCATCACGGCCAGCATGGCCGATCGTCGTGAGAGCATGCCATCCCTCCTCGTCACCGACGCATGGCAGGACAGGCCCATGCGGGCCACATGACCGCATAACGGCGCCGGCGGGCGCTTGTTCCGGTCGCATCCTGTCGCGCCATGCCGCAAAGGTTGGGGAAGGCTGCGCGCGGGGCCGGGCCAGCGGCGCCGCGAGCCGCTATGGTGCTCCGCCTCTCAGAGATTCGTCATGCGCCAGTATCACGACCTGCTCCAACGTGTCCTGACCGAGGGCGTCCGCAAGGACGACCGTACCGGCACCGGCACGCTCGCCGTCTTCGGCCACCAGATGCGCTTCGACCTGTCGGAAGGCTTTCCGCTGGTCACCACCAAGAAGCTGCATCTGAAGTCTATCATCCACGAGCTGATCTGGTTCCTGCGCGGCGACACCAATATCCGCTATCTGCAGGAGAACGGCGTCACCATCTGGGACGAATGGGCCGACGAGAACGGCGATCTCGGCCCCGTCTACGGCCGGCAATGGCGCTCCTGGCCGGCGCCGGACGGCCAGACCATCGACCAGATCGCCTGGCTGGTGAACGAGATCCGCCGCAACCCGGATTCGCGGCGCCTCGTGGTCTCGGCCTGGAATCCGGCCGATATCTCCAAGATGGCGCTGGCGCCCTGCCACTGCCTGTTCCAGTTCTTCGTGCAGCCCTCGGAGAGCGGGCGCGGGAAGCTGTCCTGCCAGCTCTACCAGCGTTCGGCCGACGTCTTCCTCGGCGTGCCCTTCAACATCGCCAGCTACGCGCTGCTGACCCATATGGTCGCGCAGGTCACCGGCCTCGACGTCGGCGATTTCGTGCATTCCCTGGGCGACACCCATCTCTACGTGAACCATCTCGACCAGGCGCGGCTGCAAGTGTCGCGGGCGCCGCGGGTGCTGCCGAAGCTCGTCCTCAACCCGGCCGTGACGAAGCTCGAGGATTTCCGCTTCGAGGACGTGGCGATCGAAGGCTACGACCCCCACCCGACCATCAAGGCTCCGATCGCCGTATGACGCTCGCCATCCGCCCCGTCCGTCCCGGCGAAGCCGGCCTCGTGCTGAGCTTCGTCCGGGAGCTGGCCGAATACGAGAAGCTGCTGCACGAGGTCGTCGCCAGCGAGGCCGACATCGCCGAATCGCTGTTCGGCGAGAATCCGCGCGTCTTCTGCGATATCGCCGAATGGGAGGGCGAGCCGGTCGGCTTCGCGCTCTGGTTCTACACCTATTCCACCTTCCGGGGCCGGCACGGCATCTGGCTGGAGGACCTGTTCGTGCGGCCCGGGCAGCGCGGGCGCGGCATCGGCAAGGCGCTGATGGCGCGGCTGGCGAGGCGCTGCGTCGACGAGGACCTGCCGCGCCTCGCCTGGTGGGTGCTGAACTGGAACGAGCCTTCCCGCGTCTTCTACCGCTCGATCGGCGCGAAGGCGCAGGACGAGTGGACGGTGAAGCGGCTGGAGGGCGAGGCCCTGGCCCGGCTCGGCGCGGAAGGCTGACCGGCGATGGCGGCTCTCCCGCTCGTCCTGGTCGCGGCGATCGCCGATAACGGCGTGATCGGCAGCGACAACCGGCTGATCTGGCGGCTCAGGACCGATCTGAAGCGCTTCCGCCAGCTCACCACCGGCTGCCCGGTCGTCATGGGGCGCAAGACCTTCCTCTCGATCGGCAAGCCGCTGCCGGGGCGCGAGACGATCGTGCTGACGCGGGACCCGGGCTTCGCCGCCGAGGGCGTCCATGTCGCGCATGGGCTCGACGAGGCGCTGGCCCTGGCGCAGCGGCTGGGGGCAAAGATGGGCGCCCCTGCGGTGATCATCGGCGGCGGCACCGAGATCTATGCGCAGATGCTGGCGCTCGCCGACCGGCTGGAGCTGACGCGGGTCCATGCCGCGCCGGCCGGCGACGCGCGCTTTCCCGCCTGGGACGAGAGCGCTTTTGCCGAGGTGGCGCGGGAGGATCATCCGGCCGATTCGGACAACGAGCATGCGTTCAGCTTCGTGTCCTATCGGCGCCGGGGCGGGGCAGGGCGCGGCTGATCGCCGCCTTTTCCATTTGCGACGGGTGACTTGCGCCGTTGACGAAATCATGGCCCATGACCAAGTGAGGCCAGCGTCCCTCCCCGGGGCGCTGACAAATGGCCGCCATTCGCCTATGGCTCGGCCTTAAGCACATGAAAGGGAACGGCCCAGGTATGCCATGGAGTAACCAGAGCGGCGGCGGCAGCGGCGGGGGTGGACCCTGGGGCCAGCGCGGAGGCAGTGGCGGCGGCGGCCCGTGGGGCGGCGGCTCCGGCGGAGGCAACGGCAACCCGCCCGATCTGGAGGAAATCCTGCGGCGCAGCCAGGATCGGCTGAAGAATCTCGTGCCGGGCGGCGGTCTCGGCGGGCGCGGGCTGATGCTCGGCGCGCTGGCGCTGGTGGCCGTCTGGCTGCTCTCCGGCTTCTATTTCGTGCGGCCCAACGAGGTCGGCCTCAACGTCGTCTTCGGCAAATATGTCGGCAAGACCGGCGAGGGCGCCAACTGGAACTGGCCCTATCCGATCGGCAGCGTGATCAAGCCGCAGGTGACGAACGTCATCACCACTGAGGTCGGCTTCCGGACCATCGAATCGGTGCGCCAGTCGCCGCGCCAGACCGATGTGATTGAGGAAAGCCTGATGCTGACCGGCGACGAGAACATCGTCGACATCGATTTCATCGTGCAGTGGCAGATCGACCCGGCCGCGCCCGAGAACTACGTCTTCAACATCCAGGACCCGTCCGGAACCGTGAAGGCCGTGGCCGAGAGCGCGATGCGCGAGGTCATCGGCAAGCGCAACATCCAGCCGGTGCTGACCACCGACCGCGGCGCGATCGAGACCGAGGTGCGCCAGCTCATGCAGGAATCGCTCAACAGCTACAATGCCGGCGTGCAGATCCGGCTGGTCCAGCTCCAGAAGGTCGACCCGCCGCAGCAGGTCATCGACGCCTTCCGCGACGTCCAGGCGGCCCGCGCCGACCAGGAACGCCTGCGCAACGAGGCGCAGACCTACGCCAACCGCGTGGTGCCGGAGGCGCGCGGCCGCGCCGCCCAGCTCACCCAGTCGGCGGAAGCCTATAAGGAGCAGACCGTGGCGGAAGCGCGCGGCCAAGCGAGCCGCTTCAACGCGGTCTACGAGCAGTACAAGAACGCTCCGGGCGTGACGCGCGAGCGTCTGTTCCTGGAGACGATGGAACGCGTGATGGGCGGAACCGACAAGATCATCCTCGACCAGGCGGGCAACGGCCAGGGCGTGGTGCCCTATCTGCCGCTGGACCAGTTGCAGCGGCAGCCCGCCCGGGCCGGCCAGCAGCAGGGAGCGACCCGATGAACGGCTCCTTTCTCAAGGCGGCGCTGCTCGTCGTCATCGTCGCGGTCGCGGTCGTCTTCTACGCCTGCACCTTCATCGTCTCGCAGACGCAGTCGGCGCTGGTGCTGCGGCTGGGCGCGGTGCGCGCCGTCAAGACCGAGCCCGGCCTCTACCTCAAGTGGTTCGCGCCGATCGAGACGGTGACGCTGCTCGACAACCGCATCCTCGACCTCGACCTGCCGGCGCAGGAGATCATCGCCTCCGACCAGAAGCGGCTGGTGGTCGATGCCTTCACGCGCTACCGGATCTCCGATCCGCTGCGCTTCTACCAGGCGGTCAACAACATCCCGCGGGCGAATTCGCAGCTTTCCTCGATCGTGAACGGCAATGTCCGCAGCGTGCTGGCCGAGGCCAGCTTCGTGGCGATGGTCCGCAACGAGCGCGCCAAGCTGATGACCCGCATCCGCGACGACGTGAACCGCGAGGCGGCCCGCTTCGGCATGACGGTGGTCGATGTCAGGCTGCGGCGGGTCGATCTGCCGGCGGCGAACTCGGCGGCGGTGTTCCAGCGCATGCAGACCGACCGCCAGCGCGAGGCGGCGGAAGCCCGCGCGCTCGGCGGTCAGCAGGCGCAGGAGATCCGGGCCCGCGCCGACAGGGAGGCGACCGTCATCGTCGCCGAGGCGCAGCAGCACGCCGACGAGATCCGCGGCCAGGGCGAGGGCGAGCGCAACCGCGTCTTCGCCGAGGCCTTCGGCAAGGACCCCGAATTCTTCGCCTTCTACCGTTCCATGCAGGCCTATGAGGCCAGCATCAAGCCGGGGGATACGCGCATGGTGCTGACGCCGGACTCGCCGTTCTTCCAGTTCTTCAACGGTCCGAACGCGCAGCGCGGGGCCGGGACGACGCAGGCGCCGGCGGCCCCCCAGGCACCGGCTGCGCCCGCGCCGGCTCGGCCCTGATCGGAGCGAGCGACGCCGATGTTCGATTTCATCGCGGCGCTCGGCCTGGTTTTCGCTATCGAGGGCATCCTCTTCGCCGCGATTCCGCATCTGGCGAAGGATGCGCTGCGCAGCGCCGCGGAGACGCCGCCCGATCGGATGCGCCTGATCGGGCTGGGCTCGGCGGTTCTGGGCGTGATCCTGGTCTGGATCGCGCGCGGAAGCTGGTAGACGATGCCGCGATCGTGTTCGAGAACAGGGTCGCGCGTCGCCCTTCCGCCGCATTTTCGCGTTCAAGTCGCGGCGCGTCCTGTGCCGCGTCGGCCGGCCTGCCTTTTTCCGTCAAGAGGACCCAAATGGCATTGAAAACCGTTTCCGTGGCTGCCCGGCCCGTCCGCATCGCGCTCGCGGCCGGCGTGGCCGGCCTGGCGCTGATGACGCCGGTGCTGGCGCCGGCGCAGGCCCAGGCCAACACCCCTCTGCTGCAGGGCCAGACCTCCCTCGCCGACCTGGTCGACAAGGTGATGCCGGCGGTGGTCAACATCTCCGCCGTCACCACCAGCGACACCAAGGGCCGCAACCTGCCGCAACTGCCGCAGCTCGGCCCCGATACCCCCTTCGGCGACCTGTTCGAGGAGTTCTTCAACCGCCGCAACCAGCAGGGCGAGCGCCAGGCGCCGCAGCAGCGGCGCTCGCAATCGGCGGGCTCCGGCTTCGTCATCGACCCGTCGGGCATCGTCGTCACCAACAACCACGTCATCGGCGACGCCAACGAGATCACGGTGATCTTCAACGACGGGCTGCGGCTGAAGGCCGAGGTGGTCGGCAAGGACACCAAGGTCGACCTCGCCGTGCTGCGGGTGAAGCACGACAAGCCGCTGCCGGCGGTCAAGTTCGGCGATTCCGACAAGATGCGGATCGGCGACCCGGTCATGGCGATCGGCAACCCGTTCGGGCTGGGCGGCTCGGTCTCCTCGGGCATCGTCTCGGCGCGCAACCGCGACATCAGCCAGGGGCCCTACGACACCTATATCCAGACCGACGCGGCCATCAACAAGGGCAATTCCGGCGGTCCGCTGTTCAACATGGCCGGCGAGGTCATCGGCATCAACACCGCGATCCTGTCGCCGACCGGCGGCTCGGTCGGCATCGGCTTCGCGGTGCCCTCGTCGCTGGCGGCCAATGTCGTGGAGCAGCTCAAGGAGTTCGGCGAGACGCGGCGCGGCTGGCTCGGCGTGCGCATCCAGAGCATCGACGACGCCACGGCCGACGCGCTCGGCCTCGGCGCGGCGCGGGGCGCGCTGATCGCCGGCGTCGACGACAAGGGGCCAGCCAAGCCCGCCGGGCTCGAGACCGGCGACGTGATCACCAAGTTCGACGGCAAGGAGGTCAAGGATTCGCGCGACCTGCCGCGGATCGTCGCCGCCACCCCGGTCGGCAAGGACGTGCCGGTCACCATCATCCGCAAGGGCAAGGAAGAGCAGAAGACGGTCAAGCTCGGCCGCCTCGAGGATGGCGAGAAGATCCAGTCCGCCTCGGCCAGCAAGCCGGCCGGCGAGGCTGACAAGCCCGCCGTCGCCAATGCGCTCGGCCTCGAGCTCTCGACGCAGAACGACGAGCTGCGCAAGCGCTATGCGATCAAGGACGGCCTCAAGGGTGTCGTCGTCACCAAGGTCGATCCCAACTCGAACGCGGCCGACAAGCGCGTCATGGTTGGCGAGCTGATCGTCGAGGTCGGCCAGGAGCCGGTCACGACGCCGGACGCCGTGACCAAGCGCCTCGACGCGCTCAAGAAGGACGGCAAGAAATCGGCGCTGCTGCTCGTCTCCAACGGGCAGGGCGAGGTCCGTTTCGTCGCCGTGGCGATGAAGTAGGGCGCAGCCGGCCGACGCGATCCTGGAGGGCGGTCCGTCGGGCCGCCCTTTTTTGTTGTGCCGCCGCTGCGGGCATGCCCCTTATCCGCGCCGGGCGATGGCGCCGGCCGGGCTGCGCTGGCATCCTGATCCGGGCCGCTCCTTCGCCGAAGGAGCCGGGCCAGGCCGGAGCGCAGCGCCATGAAGATCAGCGACATTCCCTTCGTCACGACCGACTGGTCCGCGGTGCCGGCCGAGCGCCATGCCGGCGATGTCGGCGAGGCGATCTGGCGCACGCAGTATTTCGGGCCGGAGGAGAACCGCATCCGGGTGCGGATGGTCGAGTATTCGCCGGGCTATGTCGCCGATCACTGGTGCTCGAAGGGCCACATCATCCTGTGCCTCGAAGGCGAGATGGAGACGACGCTGGAGGACGGCCGCGTCATGCCGCTCAAGGCCGGGATGAGTTACCAGGTCGCCGACGGCGCCGAGGCGCATCGCTCGCACTCGAAGACGGGCGTGAAGCTCTTCATCGTCGATTGAGATTTTTGGAGCTGCGGGTCATCCCGGGCGACCGTAGGGAGGCCCGGGATCCATGCCGGAGCCCTTCCCGATGGAGGCTCAGGCATGGATCCCGGATCTCCGCTTCGCTGCGTCCGGGATGACCCGCGCCCTTGGCCGCTAGCTGCTCTAGCCCCGGACGATCTCGTCGCCGGTGTAGCCCTGCGCGTAGAGCAGGGCGGTGAGATCGGCGTGCTCCAGCCGGGCGTCGGCCGCCGCTGCGACGGCGGGCTTGGCCCGGAAGGCGACGCCGAGGCCGGCCTCGCCGAGCATGGCGAGGTCGTTGGCGCCGTCGCCGATCGCCAGCGTCTGGACGGGAGACAGCGCGAAGCGGCCGCGCAGCTCGACCAGCGAATCGCGCTTGGCCTGCTTGCCGAGGATCGGGTCGGCGACCGCGCCGGTCAGCACGCCGTCCTGCGCCAGCAGCAGGTTGGAGCGATGCTCGTCGAAGCCGATGGCCGCGCCGATCGGCCCGGTGAAGACGGTGAAGCCGCCCGAGACCAGCGCGGTATAGGCGCCGTTCGCCCGCATCGTGCGCACCAGCGCGGCGCCGCCCGGCGTCAGCGTGATGCGCTCGCGGATGATCTCGTCGACGACCGAGAGCGGCACGCCCTTCAGCAGCGCGACGCGCTCGCGCAAGGCCGGCTCGAAGGCGATCTCGCCGCGCATGGCCCGCTCGGTGATGCCGGCGACGAGGTCCTTCAAGCCGACATAGGCGGCGAGCTCGTCGATGCATTCCTGGCCGATCATGGTCGAATCCATGTCGGCGAGGAACAGCGCCTTGCGGCGGCCGGCGGCGGGCTGGACCACGATGTCGATCGCGGCCCCGCCGAGCGCGGCGCGGATCTCGGCTTCGAGCTTGCGCGCATCGGTTCCATCCGCGAAGAGATCGGCGGCGACGGCGCCGTCGAGCGCCGCCGTGCGGCTGCCCGGCACGATGCCGGCGAGGCGCGCCAGCAGGGCTTCATCGACGAGCGCCTGGCCATGGGCGGAAACGAGTGTCGCGACGAGCATGGGAGGACCGGTGCAGCAGGCGGAAAGGACGATCAGGGCGGTGCTCATCGCAGGTCCGACCGCCAGCGGCAAGTCCGCGCTCGCGATCGAGATCGCGCGGCGCTGCGGCGGGGTGGTGGTCAACGCCGATTCGATGCAGGTCTATGCCGATCTGCGCATCCTCTCCGCCCGCCCGAGCGCAGCCGAGGAGCGAAGCGTGCCGCACCGGCTCTACGGCCATGTCGACGGGGCGGTGAACTATTCCGCGATGCGCTACGCCGCCGAGGTCGCCGCGCTGCTGCCCGCGCTGTGGGCAGAGGGCAGGCTGCCCGTGCTCGTTGGCGGGACGGGGCTCTATTTCAAGGCGGTCACCGAGGGCTTTTCCGCCATGCCGCCGGTGCCGGAGGCGGTGCGCGAGGCGTTCCGGGCGCGGGCGGGCGACATGGCGACCGAGGCGCTGCATGCCGAGCTCGCCGGTCTCGATCCGGTGATGGCGGGGCGGCTGCGGCCGTCGGACCGGATGCGGATCATGCGCGCCATCGAGGTGCGCCTGGCGACCGGGCGCTCGCTGGCGAGCTTCCAGGGCGAGCGCGAGCCGGGGCCGCTCGGCGGCCTGCCGCTGCTGCGCCTCTTCGTCAGCCCGCAGCGGGAGGCGGTGCGGGCCCGGATCGACCGGCGCTTCGAGGCGATGATGGCGGAAGGCGCGCTGGATGAGGTCGCGCGGCTGCGCGAGCGCCGGCTCGATCCGCTGCTGCCGGTCATGCGGGCGCATGGCGTGCCGGGGCTGGCCGCGCATCTCGACGGCGCGATCACGCTGGAGGAGGCGATCCGGCGCGGGCAGGCCGATACGCGCGCCTATGCCAAGCGGCAGGTGACCTGGTTCCGGCATCAGATGGCCGGCTGGCAGGCGGTGGCGCCGGAGGCCGCGCTTGACGCCGCGCTGCGCGTCCTGGAGGGCTGAAGTCAGGCGGCGTCCGCCACGGCATCGGCGTCCGCCCCGGCGGTGCCGATCCGGTTGCGGCCTTCGTTCTTGGCGCGGTAGAGCGCCTGGTCGGCGCGCGCGAACAGCTCGGCCAGCGGCTCCGCCGGCCGGCGGGTGGCGATCCCGTAGCTGGCGGTGATCCTGAGCGCGAGCGTTTCGGAGGCGGGCAGGGCGCGGCGGGCCAGCGCCTCCTGGATCTGGGCGGTTCGCTTCGTCGCCTCGGCCGCGTCGGCGCCGCGCAGCAGGACCGCGAACTCCTCGCCGCCGACCCGGGCGACGAGATGGCGCTCGCCGCGCAGCAGCCCGAGCAGCATGTCGGCGAAGGCGCGGATCACGGCGTCTCCGGCCGGGTGGCCATAGGTGTCGTTGACCTGCTTGAAGTGGTCGAGGTCGACGATGATCAGCGAGGCTTCCGCTCCTGCCTCCGCCAGGGCCGCCTGCGCCCGCTCGGTGAAGGAGCGGCGGTTGAGCAGGGCGGTCAGCGGGTCGGTCTCGGCGAGCCGGCGCAGCTCCTTCTCGCGCTCCTCGCGATGGCCGATCTCCTCCGACAGGGCGCGCCGGGTCGCGCGCTCGCGGCCGACCTCGAGGGCGAGCGTCGCGGCGCGCGACTGCAGGGTCTGGTTGGCGACGGTGAGGTCGGTGATGTCCGTCAGCGTCAGGAGCAGGCCGTCGCCGAGCGGCGCGATGGCGAGCCGCAGCCAGCTCGTGCGGTCCTGGCGGGTGAAGGCGGTCTCGAAGCTGTCGCCGCTCTGCTGCTCCATCGCCGCGAGGCAGCGCTTCCAGATCGTCGGGTCGGCCAGGAAGGGCAGGGCCTCGCGGGCCTCGCGGTCGAGCAGGCGGGCGCCGGGCTGCCCGGCGAGGTCCGCGGCCCGGCGGTTGGCGGTGACGATGATGGTGCGGTCGATGCCGCCGCCGTCGCCGCGCAGGGCGCGGAGCGCGACGATCCCGCTCGGCGAGTTGTCGAGCACGGCGTTGAGCAGGTCCTCGCGGAACTGCAGCGGGCGGCTGAAGGCGACGAGCAGGTTGCGGCCGTCGCGCGCGACGGTCGGGAGCAGCAGGCGCTCCCAGATCGCGACGCGCAGGGTCGGCTTGGCGCGGTGGATGGTGTAGAGCGGCCGGCCCTCGGCGAAGGCGCGCTCGGCGCAGTGCCGGGTGAAGGCGGCGACTTCGGGCTGCATCGCCGAGAGCCTCTCGCCGAGGCGCGTGCCGCCGACATAGCGCGTGATCTCGCGGCCGTAATGGATCCAGCGATAATCGCCGTCGCCGGTCGGTTCCAGGATGACGAGGTCGTCGCCGAAGCCGGGCATGATCGCCGCGGCGAAGCTCTCGTAGCAGACCGGCCGGCCCTTGCGGCCGTGGAGCGTGAACCGGTTCAGTAGTTCCGCGATCTTCGGCGCATGGGCGCGGGCCGCGATATTCTCGGTATGGATTTCCTGATACATAGCCGTCCCGGTTCGAGCGGCCGGAGGCTAGGGCGAACGGATTGAGAAAAGGTTCCGCAAGGGAAGTGATTTTTCGGCAATTGCGTCAACGTTTCATTGCCGATGCCGTTAGCGCTTGACCGGCCGCCCGGCCTCCGTTAGCGTCCGGCAACTTCCGTCAAGGATCATGAGCGCGATGCGCAAGCTTATTATCGTAGAGGTGCGCTGGTAGGGGCCGGTTTCAAGACCGGGCGTCCCCGACGCCAGCGCACGCCCAGGCCCCTCCGAGGGCCTTTTTTATTGCCGTTTTTCCGTCCGAATTCCTCCCGAACCGAAGACAAGCCGCAGGAGAGCGTTATGAGCGAGATGATGACCGGAGCCGAGATGGTCGTCCGCGCGCTTCAGGACCAGGGCGTCGAGCATCTGTTCGGATATCCCGGCGGCGCCGTGCTTCCGATCTATGACGCGATCTTCCAGCAGGACAAGGTCAAGCATGTGCTCGTCCGCCACGAGCAGGGCGCGGTCCATGCCGCCGAGGGCTATGCCCGCTCCGGCGCCGGCAAGGTCGGCTGCGTGCTCGTCACCTCCGGCCCCGGCGCGACCAACGCCGTCACCGGCCTGACCGACGCGCTGCTCGACTCGATCCCGCTCGTCGTCATCACCGGCCAGGTCCCGACGCATCTGATCGGCTCGGACGCCTTCCAGGAATGCGACACGGTCGGCATCACCCGCTCCTGCACCAAGCACAACTATCTGGTGAAGAGCATCAAGGACCTGCCGCGCATCCTGCACGAGGCCTTCTACGTCGCCGCCAACGGCCGCCCCGGCCCGGTCGTGATCGACATCCCGAAGGATATCCAGTTCGCGACCGGCGCCTATAGCCGCCCGCGCGACAACCAACACAAGACCTACCGGCCGGTGGTCAAGGGCGACCTCAACAAGATCAAGGCCGCGGTCGAGCTGATCGCCGGTGCCAGGAAGCCGATCTTCTACACCGGCGGCGGCGTCATCAATTCCGGCCCGCACGCCTCGGCGCTGCTGCGGGAGCTGGCGCGGCTGACCGGCTACCCCGTCACCTCGACGCTGATGGGGCTCGGCGCCTTCCCGGCGGCCGACAAGCAGTGGCTCGGCATGCTCGGCATGCACGGCACCTACGAGGCCAATCTCGCCATGCATGACTGCGACGTCATGATCGCGATCGGCGCGCGTTTCGACGACCGCATCACCGGCCGCATCGACGCCTTCTCGCCGCGCTCGAAGAAGATCCATATCGACATCGACCCGTCCTCGATCAACAAGAACGTCAAGGTCGATATCGGCATCGTCGGCGACTGCGCCCATGTCCTGGAGGACATGGTGCGGATCTGGCGCGAGACCTCGCCGCAGGTCGACAAGACCGCGCTCGCCGCCTGGTGGACGCAGATCGAGGGCTGGCGCGGCCGCAAGAGCCTCGCCTACAAGCCGTCCGAGACGATCATCAAGCCGCAATACGCGCTGGAGCGGCTCCATGCGCTGACCAAGGACCGCGATCCCTTCATCACCACCGAGGTCGGCCAGCATCAGATGTGGGCGGCGCAGTACCTGCACTTCCAGGACCCGAACCGCTGGATGACCTCGGGCGGGCTCGGCACCATGGGCTACGGCCTGCCGGCCGCGATCGGCGTGCAGATGCGCCACCCCAAGGCGCTGGTCATCGACGTCGCGGGCGAGGCCTCGATCCTGATGAACATGCAGGAGATGTCGACGGCGGTGCAGTACCGCCTGCCGGTCAAGATCTTCATCCTCAACAACGAGTATATGGGCATGGTGCGCCAGTGGCAGGAGCTGCTGCATGGCGGGCGCTATTCGGAGAGCTATTCGCAGTCCCTGCCGGACTTCGTGAAGCTGGCCGAGGCCTATGGCGGCCACGGCATCCGCTGCGACGATCCCGCCAGGCTCGACGACGCGATCATGGAGATGATCGAGACGCCGAAGCCCGTGATCTTCGACTGCATCGTCGCCAAGGAAGAGAACTGCTTCCCGATGATCCCCTCGGGCAAGGCGCATAACGAGATGATCCTGCCCGATTTCGAAGGCGATACCGGCGAGATCATCGACGCCAAGGGCAAGCAGCTCGTCTGAGCCGATCCCGTCTCCCTCAGCCCCCATCCTGAGGAGCCGCGTCAGCGGCGTCTCGAAGGATGCTCCATCGGGCGCGGGAGGCATCGGGATCATCCTTCGAGACGCGGGCTCAGCCCGCTCCTCAGGATGAGGGCTGAGGGTAGGATTGAAGGAAAACACCATGGCTACCATCGGCCTGATCGGCGGAATGAGCTGGGAGTCGACCGCGGTCTATTACCGGCTCCTCAACGAGGGCGTGCGCGCCCGTTCTGGCGGGCTGCACTCGGCCAACGTGCTGCTGCATTCGGTGGATTTCGCGCCGATCGCCGAGATGCAGGCGCAGGGCGACTGGGCGCGCGCCGGCGCGGCGCTGGCGGAAAGCGCGCGGCGGCTCGCCCATGCCGGCGCCTCCTGCCTCGTGCTCTGCACCAACACCATGCACAAGGTGGCCGACCAGATCACCGCCGCGACCAATCTGCCCTTCCTGCATCTGGCGGATGTGACGGCGCGGGCGATCCGCGCGACGCCGTCGCGGCGGCCGCTGCTGCTGGCCACGCGCTTCACCATGGAGCAGCCCTTCTACCGCGACCGGCTCAAGGCCTTCGGCGTCGAGACGCTGGTTCCCGACGCCGGGGAGCGCGCCGAGGTGCATCGCATCATCTACGAGGAGCTGTGCCGGGGCCGCATCGAAGCCGCCTCGCGCGAGCGCTATCGCGCGGTCGTCGCGCGGGCGGTGCGGGAGCAGGGCGCCGACGGCGTCATCCTCGGCTGCACCGAGATCGGGCTCCTGGTTTCGCAGGCGGATTTTCCGGTCCCGGTCTTCGACACCACGGCGCTGCACGTCGCGGCCGCGCTTGACTACGCCGCCGAAGTGGAGAGCGTCGCCGCATGAAGCTGCTGATCGGCAACAAATGCTATTCGTCCTGGTCGCTGCGGGCCTGGCTCCTGATGCGCGCCAAGGGGATCCCGTTCACGGAACATCTCGTCCCGCTCGACGAGCCGGGCTTCAAGGAGGCGGTCTTCGCGGCGGCGCCCGGCAGCGGCGGCACCGTGCCGACTCTGGTCGACGGCGCGATCGCCATCTGGGAGACGCTGGCGATCGCCGAATATCTGCATGAGACGCATCCCGAGGCCGGCATCTGGCCGCGCGACCCGGCGGCACGCGCCCATGCCCGGGCCATCTCCAGCGAGATGCATGCGGGGTTCACGGCGCTGCGCGGCGCCTGCCCGATGAATCTCGGCAAGCGCTTCGGCACCCGCGACCGCGGCCCGGGCGTCGCCCGCGACGCGGCGCGGATCGCCGATCTCTGGCGGCAGGCGCGCGAGCGCTTCGGCCGGGCCGGGCAGGGACCGTTCCTCTACGGCGCCTTCTCGGCGGCCGATGCGATGTATGCGCCGGTCGTCACCCGCCTCGATACCTATGGGATCGCGGTCGATCCCGCCGCGCAGGATTATATGCAGGCCGTGCTCGCCCTGCCCGCCTATCGCGAATGGCTGGCCGCCGCTCTCCGCGAAAGCTGGATCGTCGACCAGGACGAGGTGGACGAGCCTGCCCTCGCCGATCTGCGCCAGCCTTGAAGCCTTCCCCCCGCCCGGATTTCCCGCTCCAACCCGCCTACAGGTCTGCCATGTCCAAGCCCGCCACCCACTACCCGAACGCTCCCAAGTCGCAGCCGGTCGCGCGCCACACCCTGGCGGTGATCGTCGACAACGAACCGGGCGTTCTCGCCCGCATCGCCGGGCTGTTCTCGGGCCGCGGCTACAATATCGAGAGCCTCACCGTCTCCGAGACCGAGCACGAGAAGCACCTCTCGCGCATCACCGTGGTGACCTCGGGCACGGCCCATGTCATCGACCAGATCAAGGCGCATCTCGACCGGCTTGTGCCGGTGCACCGCGTCGTCGACCTGACCGAGCATGGCGAGGCGCTCGAACGCGAGCTGGCGCTGGTCAAGGTCGTCGGCAAGGGCGAGCACCGCGTCGAGGCGATGCGGCTCGCCTCCGCCTTCGGCGCGCGCACGCTCGACGCCTCGCTGAGCTCCTTCGTCTTCGAATTGACCGGCGCGACCGAGGAGATCGAGCGCTTCATCAAGACGATGACCGCGGTGGGCCTGACGGAAGTCTCGCGCACCGGCATCGCGGCGATGAGCCGCGGCCCGGATTCGATGTGATCCCGGCCCTGACGCCCGAGACGCTCAGCCTGGTCGCGCTCGGGCTCGGCATTGCCGGCTTCGCCTGCCTGGCCGGGCCGGTGTTCCTGCGCCTGAGCGGCCGGGCGCCGGCAGAGCCGCCGGGCAGCGGCAGGAGCCTGCGCTCGCCGCTCTGGTGGGTCGGCTTCGTCCTGACCGTCGCGGCGATCGCCCTGCAGCGCATCGCCAGCCAGCAGGGACCGGGCTGACGGCCTCCTCGTCATTCTGGGGCGGCCCGCAGGGCCGAGCCCGGAACCCATGAACGCGACGGTTCATCGCAAGACCGCCGATCCGACGCACCTTCTCGTCCGATCCCGTGTTCATGGGTTCCGGGCTCTTTGCTGCCGCAAAGCCCCGGAATGACGGAGAGCCGCTGGCTGGACCTTCAGCCCGCGAAGCCGCCATCGTCGAGGAATGACTGTTCCTCCGGTGTCGTCTCGCGGCCGAGGACCGCGTTGCGATGCGGGAAGCGGCCGAAATCGCGGATGATGTCGCGATGGATCTCGGCGAATTTGACGCCTTCCGCATCGTCTGCTGCCGCGCAGAGCGCGACGCAACGCTCCTGGTCGTGAAGCGCCTCCGAATGCATGAAGGGCAGGTAGAAGAAGCGCCGCTCCGGCGGTTCGTAGGATTTGTCGAAGCCCTTGGCGATGGCATGTCGCGCCACCTCCAGCGCCTTGGCGTCGGTGGCGAAGGCCTGCGGGCTGCCGCGGAACAGGTTGCGGGGGAACTGGTCGAGCAGGATGAGCAGGGCGTAGGCGCCTTCGGGCGTCTCCTGCCAGCCGTCGAGGCGCCCGGCCGCTGCCGCTTCGTAGGCGGGCCGGAAACGGCGCCCGATCTCGGCGTCGAAGCCAGCATCCTTGGCGAACCATTTCTCCGGGCCGGCCTCGTGCCAGAAGGCGAGGATCTCGGCGGGGCTGGGCAGCGGCATCGGCAACTCCATTCTGCGGGACGCGAGCGGGAGAGATAATCCTTCCACGCCGTGCCGCCAGTACCGAATGGCACCCGGCCCCGAATTGCACTTGCCGGGACCCGGCGGCTGCGCTAGAGCCTGAACCGTAACGTACGGTACTGACTTGTCCCGACCCATGACCGAGGCCCCGGCAGAGACGCAAGGCGAAGCGCTGACAGCGCGTCAGCAGGCCGTGCTCGACGCCGTTCTGAGCCTGATGGTCGAGCGGGGCAGCGGGTTGACCATGACCGCGGTGGCGCGGCGCGCGAGCTGCTCCAAGGAAACGCTCTACAAATGGTTCGGCGACCGCGACGGCCTGCTGACCGCGACGGTGCAATGGCAGGCCTCGAAGGTGAGGGCGGGCAATTTCGACCGCCAGACGCTCGACGCCGGCGCCCTGCGCGAGAGCCTGAAGCGCTTCGCCGTCAACTGGCTCGAGGTGATCTCATCGCCGACCTCGATCGCGCTCAACCGCATCGGCGTCAGCCAGGCGGCGGCGCGCGACGGCAATCTCGGCTCGATCGTGCTGGCCAATGGCCGCTTCGCCATCGGCAAGCGCATGATGCCGGTGCTCGAGGCGGGGCGCGAGGCGGGGCTGCTCGCCTTCGACGACACCGAGACGGCGTTCCGCACCTTTTTCGGCCTGGTCGGCCGCGACATCCAGATCCGGCTCTTGCTCGGCGACCCGCTGACGCTCGGCAGGGCCGAGATCGCGCGCGACGCGGAGCGCGCCACCGACCAGTTCCTCACCCTCTACGGCACGGCGCAGAACGATCCGGGCCGGAAGACGAACAACGCGTGACAAAGGAGACACCCATGCGCGTCTATTACGATCGTGATGCCGACATCAACCTGATCAAGGGCAAGAAGGTCCTGATCGTCGGCTATGGCTCGCAGGGCCATGCGCATGCGCTCAACCTGCGCGATTCCGGCGTCAAGGACGTGGCGATCGCGCTGAAGGAAGGCTCCGCCACCCGCAAGAAGGCGGAAGGCGCCGGCTTCAAGGTCTTCACCCCGGCCGAGGGCGCCAAATGGGCCAACGTCATCATGATGCTGACGCCGGACGAGCTGCAGGCCGACATCTATCGCGACGAGCTCGCCGCCAACATGAAGGAAGGCGCCGCGCTGCTCTTCGCGCACGGCCTCAACGTCCATTTCAACCTGATCGAGCCGCGCAAGGACCTCGACGTGCTGATGGTCGCCCCGAAGGGCCCCGGTCACACCGTCCGTTCCGAATATGAGCGCGGCGGCGGCGTGCCGACCCTGGTCGCGATCCACCAGGACGCCACCGGCAACGCTCATGACCTCGGCCTGTCCTACGCCTCGGCCAATGGCGGCGGCCGCGCCGGCATCATCGAGACCACCTTCAAGGAAGAGTGCGAGACCGATCTCTTCGGCGAGCAGGTCGTGCTCTGCGGCGGCCTCGTCGAGCTGATCAAGGCGGGCTTCGAGACGCTGGTCGAGGCCGGCTACGCCCCCGAGATGGCCTATTTCGAGTGCCTCCACGAGGTGAAGCTGATCGTCGACCTGATCTACGAGGGCGGCATCGCCAACATGAACTACTCGATCTCGAACACCGCCGAATACGGCGAATACGTCACCGGCCCGCGCATCATCACGGACGAGACCAAGGCCGAGATGAAGCGCGTCCTCGCCGACATCCAGTCGGGCAAGTTCACCCGCGACTGGATGCTCGAGAACAAGGTCAACCAGACCTCGTTCAAGGCGACCCGCGCCCGCATGGCCGCCCATCCGATCGAGGAAGTCGGCGCCAAGCTCCGCGACATGATGCCGTGGATCAAGGCCAAGGCGCTGGTCGACAAGTCGAAGAACTGAGAGCCGATCCCCGGCTCCTTGTTTCTGTGACGGCCCGGCTGGCGCCGGGCCTTTGGGATCAAGGCCGGAATGCTGGCGGACACGGCGCGGAACCGAGCTTCCCGGTTTGATTCAACGGCTTGCGGGATCGAATCCGCTTCGTCTCGCAAGTGTCTGAATTTCAATCATGATCGCTTTTCGCGAAGGCGGTGCCCATGGCGCCGCCTTCGGCTTTTCGGGCTCCCGCAGGAACCCGGTGCTGCCGCCCGCGTTGCGATGGGAACGGGGTCGCCGCAAGGCGGCCCGGAGCCTGAAGGGAGGCGATCATGACGGTCGACACCAAGCCCCGGGTCCCGGTCGAGGATCTGGACAAGGCCCGCGGGGGCGATCCGATTCCGCCGCTGCGTGCCGCCGACCACAGCGATGCCGATCCTGCCGTCGAGACGCCGATCGAGGCTCGGCAGGGTTTCCTGGGGCGCCCCGTGCTGATGGTGCTGATCGGCGGGCTGATCCTGGCGATGATCGCATGGATCGTCGTGGAAAGGCTTGTTTATTGAGCGCGATGCGTGAGCTGTTCGGGTTTGCCGAGGGAGGCAGCGATGGAACTCTTGCGATATTTCGATATTGCGACCGCGATCCGCGTCGCGCTCGCGCTGTGCTTCGCGATGATGCTGGCGGTGGTGCTCGGCCTGCTGTGAGCCGGCGCGCCCGCCTTCAGCGGGCGAGGAACTCGCTGATCCGGCCGACGCCATAGAGCAGGCCGAAGCCCCAGGCGAAGGAGGCGATCCAGTTGGCGAGGTGGAACTGCCAGGCCGGCATCGCGACGATGCCGGCGACGATGGCGATCACCGCCCGCAGCGGCCCGAAGAAATGGCCGATCAGGATGCTGGCCAGTCCCCATTTCTCGAAGAAGGCGTGGCCCCGGTCGAGGAGCTGCGGATTCCTGGTGAAGGGCCAGTAGTCGTGGACCCGCGGGCCGAGATGCAGCCCGGCCCAGTAGGACACCAGGAAGCCGCTGCCGGCGCCGAGCGAGGCCGCCAGCGCCAGCGGCGCGAGGCTGAGGCCCGAGGCGCCGGCGACGGCGCCGAACGTCGTGAAGAACACCGTGGCCGGCACCAGCCAGGACAGGATCGCGACGCATTCGCAGAAGGCGACCAGGAAGACGATCGGAATCGCCCATTCCTGGTTGACCCGCATGAACTCGACGAGCGTCTGCATGGCGTGTTCGAGGGCGGCCATGGCGTTCGCGTCGGCTCCTGGGGCGGTTCTGTCTCGATTCGCGCATATGGCCTGCGACCAAGGCATGAGGCAAGCGCCGAAGAACGCGCCCGCGCCGGCGTTGCCTTCCCGGAACGATGGCCTATTAATTTCGCCACACAGAACGGATGAATGGCATCGCTTCGGGACGGGTGCCTGGGGGAAACGGGTTTCATGGAGTTGCAGGATCGCCCGCAGGCGGGCGCGGGAGCAGCGGCGGGATCGCCGGACGGGGCGGCGGTCGCGCTCGCGGGTGTGGACATCACCTTCCATCTCGCCGATGGCGGCCGCTACCAGGCGGTGAAGGGCATCGACCTTTCGGTCTCGCCCGGCGAGTTCGTCTCGATCGTCGGGCCGACGGGCTGCGGCAAGTCGACGCTGCTCAACGCGGCGGCGGGGCTGCTCGCGCCTTCGGCCGGCAGGGTCGGGATCTTCGGCAAGCCGCTCGTCGGGCTGAACCGGCGGGCCGGCTATCTCTTCCAGCAGGACGCGCTGATGCCGTGGAAGACGGCGCTCGACAACGTCAAGGTGGCGCTGGAGCCGATGGGCGTGCCCGAGCGCGAGGCGGCGCAGCGAGCCCGCGAATGGCTCGCGCGCGTGGGCTTGAGCGCCTTCGTCGACCGCTATCCGCACATGCTCTCGGGCGGGCAGCGCAAGCGCGTCAGCCTGGCGCAGATGCTGATCCGCAATCCCGAGATCATCCTGATGGACGAGCCTTTCGGGCCGCTCGACGCGCAGACGCGGCAGATCATGGGCAATCTCCTGCTCGACCTCTGGTCGCGCGACCGCAAGGCGCTGATGTTCGTGACCCATGACCTCGAGGAGGCGATCGCGCTCTCCGACCGCGTCGTGGTGATGTCGGCCGGGCCGGCGGCGGGGATCGTGGCCGATTACAGGGTCGCGCTGCCGCGGCCGCGCGACATCGCCGACATCCGGCTGGAGAAGGCCTTCCACGAGATCCACCGCGACATCTGGTCGTCGCTCCGGGTCGAGGTGCAGAAGGCCTATGCGATGGGCGAGGGCCGCGAGCTGGTCGGAGGAGACGCGCCATGAAGCGGCTGAAGCTGCTCTGCCTCCAGATCCTGGTGATGATCGTCTTCCTCGCCCTCTGGCATGTGGTGACCACCACCAGCCTGTTCGGCGACGTCAAGACCAGCCAGTTCTTCTTCTCGACGCCGCTGGCGGTGATCGCCCGCACCGTCAAGGAACTGAGCGGGCCGGCGATCTACTGGCATCTCGGCATCACCCTGACCGAGACGGTGCTGGCCTTCGTGATCGGCTCTGCCGCCGGCATCCTGTTCGGCTTCGCCTTCGCGCGCAACGCGCTGCTCTCGGCGGTGTTCGACCCCTATATCAAGGCCGCGAACGCCCTGCCGCGCGTGGTGCTGGCGCCGATCTTCGCGCTCTGGTTCGGGCTCGGCATCTGGTCGAAGGTGGCGCTGGGCTTCACGCTCGTCTTCTTCATCGTGTTCTTCAACGTCTATCAGGGCGTGCGCGAGGTCTCGCCGACCATCCTCGCCAATGCCCGCATGCTGGGCATGAACGAGCGCCAGCTCTTCCGCCACGTCTACTGGCCCTCGGCGCTGACCTGGATGTTCTCCAGCCTGCACACCTCGGTCGGCTTCGCGCTGGTCGGCGCGGTGGTCGGCGAATATCTCGGCTCCTCGGCCGGGCTCGGCTACAAGATCCACGAGGCGGAGAGCGTCTTCGACGTCACCGGCGTCTTCGCCGGCATGGTGATCCTGACCATCTTCGTGATCGCGATCGACGCGCTGGTGACGCTGGTCGAGCGGCGCCTGCTCGTCTGGCGCCCGGCGCAGAGCGCGACCACGACCGCGACGTAAGACGAGTTGCCGCGCCGGTCCGAACTCGCCTATCGTCACGTCCACGCGCCTGCCAGAAGCGCCTTTCCCAACCGGAGGTTACGCCATGAAACTGACCCGCCGCGACGCGCTCGCCGCGCTTGCCGCCTCCACCGCCGCAGGCCTGTCGCCGGCCGCCGTCCTCGCGCAGGCCGCCGAGAAGCCGAAGCTCACGCTCGGCGTCGGCGGCAAGCCGCTGCTCTACTATCTCCCGCTCACCGTCGCGGAGAAGAAGGGCTACTTCAAGGATCAGGGGCTCGATGTCGAGATCAACGATTTCGGCGGCGGCGCCAAGTCGCTGCAGGCCCTGGTCGGCGGCTCGGTCGACGTCGTCACCGGCGCCTATGAGCACACCATCCGCATGCAGGCCAAGGGCCAGGACATCCGGGCCGTGATCGAACTCGGGCGCTTCCCCGCCATCACCATCGCGGTGCGCAAGGACCTCGCCGACAAGGTGAAGTCGGCGGCCGATTTCAAGGGGCTGAAGATCGGCGTGACGGCGCCCGGCTCCTCGACCGCGCTGACCGCGCAATACGCCATGGTCAAGGCCGGGCTGAAGGCGGACGACGCGGCCTTCATCGGCGTCGGCGCCGGCGCGAGCGCGGTGGCCGCGATCAAGCAGAAGCAGGTCGACGTGATCTCGCATCTCGACCCGGTGACCTCGAAGCTCGAGGCCGACGGCGACATCGTCTCGCTGATCGACACCCGCACCGAGGCCGGCACCAAGGCGCTGTTCGGCGGCTCCAACCCGGCCGCGGTGCTCTATCTCAGGAACGATTTCGCCGAGAAGAACCCGGTCACCACGCAGAAGCTTGTCAACGCCTTCATGAAGGCGTTGAAATGGCTCGAGACCGCAAAGCCCGAGGAGGTCGCCGACCTCGTGCCGCAGGAATACCTGCTGGGCGACCGGCCGCTCTATGTCCGCGCCGTGAAGAACTCGCAGGAGAGCTATTCGCGCACCGGCATCGCCACCCCGGACGCGATGAAGAGCATGTATGATTCGCTGAAGCTGCTCGACCCGGAGCTGACCAACTCCAATGTCGACCTGTCCAAGACCTTCATCGACAGCTTCGCGAAGAAGGCGGGGTCCGGGGCCTGACGCCGGCGTGAAGCGCTCCGTCAATGTCTTTTGACATCGTGCCTCCGCGTCATTCGGTGCAGGCTGCGCCCAAGCGCGGGGGGAGGGTGTGAGACTTGCGTGAGGAGACGGCATTTCTCGATGGCGGCGGCGAGATGGCCGCCGCCATCCGCGATCACGACTGGTCGTCGACGCCGCTGGGACCGATCCGGGACTGGCCGGTCGCGCTGAAGACGGCCGTCGGCATGATGGTCAATTCGCATTTCCCCAAATGCATGGTCTGGGGAGCGGATCTGATCACGATCCACAACGACGCCTTCCGCTCCATCCTCGGCAACAAGCCGCCGGCGCTCGGCCAGCCGTTCAGCCTGGTCTGGGAGGAGATCTGGGGCGAGATCAGCGGCATGGTCGAGAAGGCTTATGCCGGCGAGGCGACCTTCATCGAGGACTTCCCGCTGACGATCAACCGCTACGGGCATCCGGAAGAGGTCTGGTTCACCTTCTGCTACAGTCCGATCCGCGACGAGCACGGCCGCGTCCTCGGCATGATCGACACGGTGATCGAGACCACCGGCAAGATGCAGGCCGTGCGCAATGCCCGCCTGCTCAACGCCGAGCTGGCGCACCGGATGAAGAACACCATGGCGATGATCGCCGCCATCGCCAGCCAGACCTTCCGCTCCGCCGAGACGCTCGACGAGGCGAGGGCGATCCTGAGCGAGCGCATCGCCACGCTGGGCGAGGCGCATTCGATCCTGACGCGGTCGAGCTGGAGCAGCGCGCCGATCCGCAGCGTCATCGAGGGGGCGCTGGCGCCGCACCGGGCCGGCGCCGACCGGATCCGCATCGCGGGGCCGCCGCTGCAACTGCCGGCCGACCAGGCGATGACGCTGGCGCTCGCGATCAACGAGCTCGCGACCAATGCGGTGAAATACGGGGCGCTTTCGGTCGAGACCGGCGAGGTCGTCATCCGCTGGGAGACCGGGCGGCCGCGGAGCGAGGATCCGTTCCGCCTCTCCTGGAGCGAGAGCGGCGGGCCGCCGGTGGTGGAGCCGCGCCGGCGGGGTTTCGGCTCGCGGCTGGTCGAGCAGGTCATGGCGCAGAAGTTCCAGGGCGAGGTCGAGCTGGACTACCGGCCGGAAGGGCTGCGCTACCGCCTGGTTTCCACCATGGCGCGCATCGCGCCGAATGCGTGAGCCGGCGCGATCGGTGACTTCACCGCTTTCGATTGGCGCCTGGCGCCGGAGTGGTTAGGTTCGCGCTCCCTGTCGTGAATCCGGTCCTGCTCCAGCTCATGAACATCCTCTCGATCCAGTCCCACGTCGCCTATGGCCATGTGGGCAACGCCTCCGCGACCTTTCCGATGCAGCGGCTCGGCGTCGATGTCTGGCCGATCCATACGGTGCAGTTCTCGAATCACACCGGCTATGGCGGCTGGAAGGGCCGGGTCTTCGATGGCGGCATGATCGACGAGGTGATGGAGGGCATCGCCGAGCGCGGCGTGCTCCCGCAATGCGACGGCGTGCTCTCCGGCTATATGGGCTCGGCCGATATCGGCCACGCCATCCTCTCGGCCGTCGAGAAGGTGCGGGCCGCCAATCCCAAGGCGCTCTATTGCTGCGATCCGGTGATCGGGGACACCGGCCGCGGCGTCTTCGTGCGCCCGGGCATCCCGGAATTCATGCGCGAGCAGGCGGTGCCGGCCGCCGACATCGTCACGCCCAACCAGTTCGAGCTCGAGCTGCTGACCGATATCGGGATCAAGAGCATCGCCGATGCCCATCGCGCCGTGGAGGTGCTGCGCGACGCCGGGCCCAAGGTGGTGATGGTCACCTCGCTCGAGACCGAGGAGACGCCGGCCGACGCCATCGACCTGATGGCGGTGGACAGCAGGGGGAGCTGGCGGGTGCGCACGCCCCGGCTCGACGTCAGCCTCAACGGCGCGGGCGATGCGATCGCGGCGCTGTTCTTCACCCATTACCTGCGCGAGCAGTCGGCCGCGGCGGCCCTGTCGAAGGCCGCTTCCTCGGTCTACGGGCTGCTGAGGCGGACCAAGGAGGCCGGCTCGCGCGAGATCCTCACCGTGGCGGCGCAGGACGAGTTCGTCGCGCCCTCGCAGCTCTTCGAGCCGGAAGCGATCTGAGCGCGCCGGGATGAGGCTGCGCGTCGGCACCTTCAACGTCGAGAACCTGCTGACGCGGCATCGCTTCGAGCAGGGCGGGCGCACCGAGACGGCGGCGGCAATGTCGCTGTTCCACTTCCCGCGCGCCGATCAGCGCGACGCGGTGGAGCGCTCGCTGGCGGTCGCGTTGGAGGACGACAAGCGCCAGATGACGGCGCTCGCCATGGCGGAGGCGCAGGCCGATCTGTGGATGCTGCAGGAAGTCGATTCGCTCGCCAGCCTGCAGGCCTTCTTCGCCAATTACGTGCACCGCATCGCCGACCACCGCTACGGCCACTTCACCCTGATCGACGGCAACGACCGCCGCAACATCGATATCGGCTTCGCCGCGCGGCGCGACCTGCTCGGGCCGGGGCAGGTCACGGTGCGCTCGCACAAGGACCTGACCTTCGCCGAGGCCGGCGTGCACGATCACGACCTCGCCAGCCTCGGCATCGGCCCGCATGCCAAGGTCTTCGCGCGCGATTGCCTGGAGGTGGAGCTCTCCTTCGGCGGGCGCCGCCTCACCCTGTTCGGCTGCCATTTCAAGTCGATGAACAACGGCCGCGAGGATGGCCGGCAGATGACCCTGCCGGTGCGCCGGGCCGAGGCGCGGGCGGTGAAATGGCTGGTCCGGCAGCGCTTCGGCGGGGGCTGGCGCGAGACGAACTGGATCGTGCTGGGCGACCTCAACGGCTATCGCTACGGCCTGGGGCCGCGGGCCGAGCCGGTCGACGAGGGGCCGAGCGGCATCGAGCCGCTGCTCGACGATTTCGCGCGCGACCCGATGGAGACGCTGCCGGTCCACGAGCGCTGGACGCATTTCCGGCGCTACTGGTCGGAAACCCTGGACAGGCTGGTCGACAGCCACATGCCGCTCGACCACATCCTGCTCTCGCCGGCGCTGGCGGCGGCCAATCCGAAGCCCGCCATGCAGATGATCCGGCGCGGCCTGCCTTACCGCGTGCCGCTCGATCCGCGCGCGCCGGACCGCTCGATGGCACGGCTGGCGACCTGCGCCGACCGCTATCCGCGCGTCGGCTGGGACAGGCCCAAGGCCTCGGACCATTGCCCGCTCACCATCGATCTCGAAATCCCGGAAGGGTGATTGAAGGATACCCGATGAAACGCCGCTTCGTCACGCTCGATGTCTTCACCACCCGCCGCCATGCCGGCAATCCGCTGGCGGTGGTGCTCCAGTCGGAAGGGCTCGACACGGAAGCGATGCAGGCCATCGCGCGCGAGTTCAACCTGTCGGAGACGGTCTTCGTCGGGGAGGCCGAAAAGCCGGGCCACCGCGCTGCGGTGCGCATCTTCACGCCCGGGGGAGAGCTGCCCTTCGCCGGGCATCCGACCGTCGGAACCGCGGTCTGGCTCGCCCTCGCCGACGAGGCCGAGGGGCGCTCCGCCGAGATGCTGGTGCTGGAGGAGAAGGTCGGGCCGGTCTCCTGCGCGGTCGAGGTCAGGGGCAGCCATGCCGGCCACGCGGTCTTCACCCTGCCGCGCCTGCCGGAGCGGGGCGGCGAGCAGCCGGTCACAGACGCGCTGGCGGCGGCGCTCGGGCTGCCGCGCGCCGCGATCGGCTTCGGGGCGCATCGGCCGGCGACCTATTCCGCCGGCGTGCCGTTCCTCTGCGTGCCGGTGGCGACGCGCGAGGCCATCGGCGCCGCGCGGCCCGATGCGGCCCATTGGCCGGCGGCGATCGGCCCGGGCGGGGCGTTCCTCTACAGCCGGGAGACCGCCGAGACCGGCCATGCCTTCCATGCGCGGATGTTCTGGCCGGCGGCCGGCATCGCCGAGGACCCGGCCACGGGTGCGGCCGTCGCCGCCTTCTCCGGCGCGATCATCGCCTGCGAGAAGCCGGAGGACGGCGACCACCGCCTCGTCATCGAACAGGGCTACGAGATGGGCCGGCCCTCGCAGATCACGCTGGAGCTGAGCGTGCGGGGCGGCGCGCTGGCCTCGGCGCGGATCGGCGGCTCGGCAATCGTGGTCAGCGAGGGCGTGCTGCTGTGAGCGGGACGGTCGAGAACGGCAGCATCGTCCGGCTCGAGCGGATCGATGCCCGGATCGAGCCTTACGACTGGGCCTATGCCCGCGAGAATGCCGCGGCCATCGCCGCGCATTGGGCGCGGATCAGCGCCGGCAAGCCGGCGATGTTCAACGGGCGCATCATGCTGCAGCACCGCGCCGCGATCCGCGGCGGCGTGTTCGAGGCCGGCTATTTCGAGACCGACTACGCCGCCTTCATGGCCTGGCGCGACGCCGGCCATCCCGGCCCCGTGATCCGCAACGGCTTCGCCATGGCGGCGCTCAGGGCCAGCGACGGCGCCTTCCTCTGCGGCCGGATGGGCGACCACACCGCCAATGCCGGCAAGGTCTATTTCGCCGCCGGCACGCCGGACCGCGAGGATGCCCGCCCGGACGGCACGCTCGACCTCGCCGGCAGCGTCACGCGCGAGCTGGGCGAGGAGACGGGCCTGCGGGTCGCGGAACTGAGCGTCGGCGCCGGCTGGACGGCGGTGATCGAGGAGGGGCGCATCGCCTTCATGCGCGAGGTCGGGATCGGCCTGCCGGCGGAGGCGGCGCGGGCGCTGATGCTGGAGCGCATGAAGACGCTGGCGGAGGAGGAGCTTTCCGACATCGTCGTGATCCGGGCCCTCGGCGACACCGGGCGATACGATATGCCGCCCTTCATGCGGCGCTACCTTGCACATATCTTCGCGGGCGACCGATCCTCGTCCGCCTCACGGAAGTGACCCGATGCATTCCGCCGCGACCGCCTATCCCGAAGCCCTGCCTCTGCCGGCCGACAATCCTTTCGCCACCCGCTGGGAGACCCCGTTCCGCCTGCCGCCCTTCGCGGCGATCCGGCCGGAGCACATCCGGGCGGCCTTCGACGCGGCGCTGGCCAAGCACCGGGACGAGATCGCGGCGATCGTCGCCAATCCGGCCGCGCCGGACTTCGTCAACACTGTCGAGGCGCTGGAGCGGGCGGGCCGGGCGCTCTCCCGCGTCGGCGGCGTGTTCTACAATCTGGCGGGCGCCGACACCAACGAGGCGCTGCAGGCGATCGAGCGCGAGATCGCGCCGGTCACCTCGCGGCACTGGTCCGCGATCATGATGGACGAAGCTCTGTTCGCGCAGGTCGACGCCGTCCATGCGAAGCGCGACGAGCTCGGCCTGAACGCCGAGCAGGCGCGGCTGCTGGAGCGGACCCATAAGGGCTTCGTCCGCGCCGGCGCCAAACTCGGCCCCGCGGACAAGCAGCGCCTCGCCGCGATCAACGAGCGGCTGGCGGCGCTCGGCACGCAGTTCAGCCAGAACGTGCTCAAGGACAAATCCGCCTATGCGCTGTTCATCGCGGACGAGTCCGGGCTCGCCGGCCTGCCGGGATTCCTGAAGGCGGCGATGGCGCGCGCGGCGGCCGATCGCGGCAGGCCGGGCCAGCATGCGGTGACGCTGTCGCGCTCGATCATCGAGCCCTTCCTGACCTTCTCGACCCGGCGCGACCTGCGCGAGGAGGCCTTCATCGCCTGGAGCCGGCGCGGCGAGAACGGCGGCGAGAGCGACAACCGCGGCATCGTCGCGGAGATGGTGAGCCTGCGCGCCGAGAAGGCGAAGCTGCTCGGCTATCCGACCTTCGCGCATTTCAAGCTCGACGACGCCATGGCCAAGACGCCCGAGCATGTGCGCGACCTGCTGGAGCTGGTCTGGAAGCCGGCCAAGGCGCGGGCCGCGCGCGAGGCCGCCGACCTCGCCGCGCTGGCGCAGGACGAGGGCGAGAACGGGCCGATCCGGCCCTGGGACTGGCGCCACTACGCCGAGAAGGTGCGGCAGAAGACCTATGCGCTCGACGAGGCGGTGCTGAAGCCCTATCTCCAGCTCGACCGCGTGCGGCAGGCCGCCTTCGACGTCGCCGGCAAATTGTTCGGCCTGTCCTTCGCCGAGCGGCCGGAGCTCGCGGGCTATCACCCGGATGTGCGCATCTTCGAGGTGACGGAGACCGCGACCGGGCGTCATATCGGCTTGTTCCTCGGCGACTATTTCGCCCGCTCCTCGAAGCGCTCCGGCGCCTGGATGAGCGCCTTCCGCGGCCAGCGCAAGCTCGACGGCGAGGTGCGGCCGCTCATCGTGAATGTCTGCAATTTCGCCAAGCCGGCCGAGGGGAAGCCGGCGCTGCTCTCGCTCGACGATGCGCGCACGCTGTTCCACGAGTTCGGCCATGCCCTGCACGGGCTGCTCTCCAACGTGACCTATGGCTCGCTGGCCGGGACCTCGGTGGCGCGCGACTTCGTCGAACTGCCCTCGCAGCTCTACGAGCACTGGTTCCTGACGCGCGAGGTGATGCGGCAATACTGCCTGCATGCCGAGACGGGCGAGCCGATCCCCGAGGCGCTGATCGAGAAGATCGAGAAGGCGCAGACCTTCAACCAGGGCTTCGCCACCGTGGAGTACACCTCCTCGGCCCTGGTCGATCTCGCCTTCCACTCGCTCGAGGCGCCGGCGGAGGTCGACCCGCTCGCCTTCGAGGCGGCGGAGCTTCAGCGCCTCGGCATGCCGGCCGAGATCACCATGCGCCACCGCACGCCGCATTTCACCCATGTGTTCTCGGGCGACGGCTATTCGGCCGGCTATTACAGCTATCTCTGGTCCGAGGTGATGGATGCCGACGCCTTCAACGCCTTCATCGAGACCGGCGACGTGTTCTCGGCCGAGGTCGCCGGAAAGCTGAAGCGCTACATCTATTCGGCCGGCGATACGCGCGACGCGGCCGAGGCCTACACGCTCTTCCGCGGCCGGCTGCCGACGCCGGACGCGCTGCTGGAGAAGCGCGGGCTGGCGGCCTGAAGCGGTCCGAACCCGCCCGCGGCTTGCGTCCCGTCCGGGGCAGGGCCGGGCAGGGTGGCGGCCGGTCGCGGAGCGCTGCTGCCTGCCTCGCAGAGCTGATGTCGTAGACCTCAGTTCGGATGGGCGTTATATTCGAGCCGAGGTCCCAGCGATGCGAGCCGGCTCATGATGACCGCTGCGCAGATGCGAGCTGCCCGGGCCATGCTCGGGATCGACCAGCGCCAGCTTGCCGAGATGGCGGGCGTCTCCGTGCCGACGATCCAGCGCATGGAGCGCAGCGACGGCACCGTCCGCGGCATGATCGAATCCCTGACCCGCGTCGTCGAGGCGCTCGACCGTGCCGGCATCGTGCTGATCGGGGAGAATGCGGCCAGCAGCGGCGGCGGGCGCGGCGTCCGCCTCAAGGGCCCGCCCTGACCGTTGCCGGAACACCGTTGCGACAGAGCGGCGTCGACCGCGACCCGGCCGGCGAACCCGCTCCAGATGGCAAAGGAAAGGGTCGCCATGGCTGCCACGAGCGCCAAGCCCAGCTTCGTCGAGCTCTACACCCCCAAGCTGCTGACCGTCCTGCGCGAGGGCTACGGCCCCGCAAGCCTCAAGGCCGACGCCATCGCCGGGCTGACTGTCGCCATCGTCGCCCTGCCGCTCTCCATGGCGATCGCCATCGCCTCGGGCGTCACGCCCGACAGAGGGCTCTACACCTCGATCGTCGGCGGCTTCATCGTTTCCGCGCTGGGCGGCAGCCGCTTCCAGATCGGCGGCCCGGCGGGCGCCTTCATTGTGTTGGTCGCGGCCTGCGTGGCCGCGCATGGGATCGACGGGCTGCTGCTCGCCACCTTCCTCTCCGGGCTGATGCTGGCGGCCGTCGGGCTGCTCGGGCTCGGCACCTTCATCAAATACATCCCCTATCCGGTCACGGTGGGCTTCACCGCGGGCATCGCCGTCATCATCTTCGCCAGCCAGATCAAGGACCTGCTCGGGCTCACCCTGGCCCATGAGCCGGGCCCGCTGCTGCCGAAACTGCAGGCGCTCGTCGGAGCGCTGCCGACGGTCAGCCCTGCGGCGGTGCTGGTCACGGCCGTCACGATCGGGATCATCCTCGCCGTCCGCCGCCTCCGGCCGCACTGGCCCTCCTTCATCATCGGCGTGGCGGTCGCCTCGCTGGGAGCGGCGCTCGCCGGGGCCCCGGTCGAGACCATCGGGACGCGCTTCGGCGGCATTCCGCAGACCCTCCCCATGCCGCATCTGCCGGCCTTCTCCTGGGACAAGGCGGTCGCGGTCCTGCCCAACGCGCTCTCCTTCACGCTGCTCGGCAGCATCGAGAGCCTGCTTTCGGCGGTGGTGGCGGATTCGATGACCGGCCGGCGGCATCGCTCCAATTGCGAGCTGGTGGCGCAGGGGCTCGCCAACATGGCCTCGCCGCTGTTCGGCGGCATCTGCGTCACCGGCAACATCGCGCGCACCGCGACCAATGTCCGCTCGGGCGCGCGCGGGCCGGTCTCGGGGATGCTGCACGCGGTCTTCCTGCTGCTGTTCATGCTGATCGCGGCGCCGCTCGCAGCCTTCATCCCGCTCGCGGCATTGGCCGGGGTGCTCGCGGTGGTGGCGTGGAACATGGCCGAGAAGCAGGAATTCGCGACGCTGATCCGTGCCTCGCGCGGCGATGCCGCGGTGCTGCTGCTGACCTTCCTGCTGGTGATCTTCGTCGATTTGACGACGGGCATCGTCGCCGGCTTCGTCGTCAGCGCGATGCTGTTCCTGCACCGCATCGCGCAGTCGGTGGCGATCGAGAACGGGCTGCCGATGCTCGACGAGGACAAGGCCGACGGCGTCAACGGCAACGGCCAGGGCCCCTACAATTCGAGGCCGGCGACCGATCCCGACATGGTGGTGGTGCGGATCTCGGGCGCCTTCTTCTTCGGCGCGGCGGCGGCGGTGGGCGCGGCGCTCGACCGGATCGGCGAGGCGCCCAGGACCTATGTCGTCGACCTCTCGGCGGTCTCGCTGCTCAATTCGACCGGGGCCGCGACGCTGGAGGGCTTCGTGCGCAAGGCCGACAGGCAGGGTGCCGTCGTCCATATCGCCGGCGCGAAACGGGCGGTGCGGCGCACCTTGCTCGCCCACGGCATCAGGCGGCCGCGGGTGCGCTTCGCTGCGTCTGTGAACGATGCCGTCGCCGCCGGCCGCGGGGCGGGCAGCGGAGCGGGGCAGGCCGTGGCGGCCGCGCCGTAGCGCCTGCCGCCTAAGGGCGGATCAGCCCGGATAGCCGAACTTCGCCCTGGTGGCGCGGAGCTGGCCGAGGGCGCCGGCCTCGTTGCCGGCCGAGCAGGCCGAGCGGGCCGAGGCGATCTCGGCGCTGACGCGGTCATGCACGCTCCTGGTGGTGTGGCCGGTGGCGACGTCGTTGTCGATCACCGCCTGGAAGCGCTCGACCTCGCCGGAGCAGCCGGTGCCGCCCGGCATGCGGAAGGTGCTCGGCGTCACGCCCGGCGCCGCCTGTTCCGGCGGGGGCGCCGGGGGCGGTCCGCCGGCCGGCGTCTGGCAGGCGCCGAGGGCGAGGCTGGCGAAGGCAAGGAAGGGCAGCGCGCGCATCGGTCTCTCCGGCGGATGGTGGCGCCGACCATCGCCGATTCTGCCGGGGCGCGCCAGCGCGGGCGCCGGCTCAGCCGCCGCGCAGGAAGAAGGTGGCCGCGAGCGTCATGGCGGCGGCGGCGCCGGCGGCGAGCCAGATCGCCGTGAGCCCGATCAGGCCGTGGACGGTGGCGCCGAGATAGGCCCCGCCCATCAGGCCGAGCCAGAGCATGAAATGGCGCAGGAAGGCGCGCTTCGGCCCGCCGAGCATCGCCGCCGCGATGCGCTGCCCCATCTTGACCAGCGTGCCGGTCATGTAGGTGAGGCCGATCGTGACCTCGCCGTCGCGCTGGAAGACGGCGTTCTCCGTGCCCATCGCCACGGCGAGCAGGCCGACGGCCGGCATCGTCTCGCCGCTCGTCTCCATCAGGGCGGCGAGGGCGAGCAGCACCGTCACCGTGGCCAGCACCGCCGGGGCGCGCTGCCGGCCGGCGGCGTGGCCGACGAGGGAGCCGGTCACGACCCCGCAGACGAAGAGCGCGATGATGCCGCCGGCGAGCGCGATCCCGCCGGCCTGTCCGCCCGCGAGCTCGATGCCGAGCCGCGTCGTGTTGCCGGTCATGAAGGAGACGAAGAAGCCGCCGAGCGTGATGAAGCCGAGAGCGTCGACATAGCCGGCAAGCGCCGAGAAACAGGCGGCGAGCGCGATCTCGCGCCTCTGGTAGCGCATCATGATGGACATGGACCCCGGATAAGCGATCCGGTGCGGCGGCCGACCGAATCGACGCCTGCATATCATAAGCGCCGGACGAACTTCGCCGTGATCCGGTAACCGCATGCGACATATGCTTGCGCCGGGGCCCCCGTTTCGGTTACACCCCGTCTCGCCGATTTGAGGAACGCCCGTGGTTTCGACCGCCCGCCATGACCCGACGAAGGACTGCGCCGCCGCGCAGACCGTCGGCATGCGCGCTCGCGCCTTCCTCGCTCCGGCTTCCCGCTCGCTTCTCGGCCTCCTTCTCCTTAGCTGCCCCTGAGGGCCGGCCGGGCATGCTGCCTGGGCGCTCAGGGGAGTGACGAGAACCGCCAAGCGAAACCCCGCGCCCGCTCCTGATCGACCGCAGCGGCGCGCCAGAGCCGGAAGACCATCATGACCCATCCGAACCAGACCCGCTCCGCCAAGGAACGCGTGCTGATTTTCGACACTACCCTGCGCGACGGCGAGCAGTGCCCCGGCGCCACCATGAGCTTCGAGGAGAAGCTGGAGATCGCCGATGCGCTCGACGCCATGGGCGTCGACATCATCGAGGCCGGCTTCCCGATCGCCTCGGAGGGCGATTTCGAGGCCGTTTCCGAGATCGCCCGGCGGATCGGGCGCGCCAGCGTGGCCGGCCTCGCCCGTGCCATCGGCGCCGACATCGCCCGGGCCGGCGAGGCGGTGCGCCATGCCGCCAGGCCGCGCATCCACACCTTCGTCTCGGTCTCGCCGATCCATCTCGAGCACCAGATGCGCAAGAGCCAGCAGGAGGTGCTGGACATCATCACCGCCACGGTGACGCAGGCGCGCAACCTGGTCGAGGACGTCGAATGGTCCGGCATGGATTCGACGCGCACCCCGATCGACTATCTCTGCCGCGCGGTCGAGACCGCGATCAGGGCCGGCGCCACCACCATCAACCTGCCCGATACGGTCGGTTACGCCACGCCGGACGAGTACCGCGCCATGTTCAAGGCGGTGCGCGAGCGCGTGCCGAACGCCGACAAGGCGGTCTTCTCGGCGCATTGCCACAACGATCTGGGCTTGGCCGTCGCCAATTCGCTCGCCGCGCTGGAAGGCGGCGTCCGCCAGATCGAATGCACCATCAACGGCATCGGCGAGCGGGCCGGCAACGCCGCCCTGGAAGAGATCGTGATGGCGCTCAAGGTGCGCGGCGACGCGCTGCCCTACGAGACCGGGATCGACAGCACGCATCTGATGCGCGTCTCGAAGGCGGTCTCCACCGCCTGCTCCTTCCCGGTGCAGTACAACAAGGCGATCGTCGGCCGGAACGCCTTCGCCCATGAGAGCGGCATCCACCAGGACGGCATGCTGAAGAACAACACCACCTACGAGATCATGACCCCGGCCTCGGTCGGCGTCACCAAGACCTCGCTGGTGATGGGCAAGCATTCCGGCCGCGCCGCCTTCCGCTCCAAGCTGAAGGAGATGGGCTACGAGCTGGGCGACAACCAGCTCGAGGACGCCTTCACCCGCTTCAAGGCGCTGGCCGACCGCAAGAAGCACGTCTACGACGAGGATATCGAGGCGCTGGTCGACGACAACATCGCCACCGCCAACGACCGCATCAGGCTCGAATCGCTGACCGTGATCGCCGGCACGCGCGGGCCGCAGCGGGCGACGATGAAGCTCGATGTCGATGGGCGCTCGGTCACCGAGGAGGCCGAGGGCAACGGCCCGATCGACGCGGTCTTCAACGCCATCGCCGCGATCGTCCCGCACGAGGCGCGGCTGGAGTTCTACGACGTCCACGCCGTCACCGAGGGCACCGATGCCCAGGCAGAGGTCACTGTCAGGATCGCGCGCGACGGCGCCTCCGTGACCGGGCGCGGCGCCGATCCGGACACGCTCGTCGCTTCCGCCAAGGCCTATCTGTCGGCCCTCAACAAGCTGATGGCGCGGGGCGGGCGGCTGCACGCGCAAGCGGCGGAGTAGGGAAAGCGCGTCATCCCGTGCGCGCTGCAGCGTGAAACGCTGCGGCGCAGACACGGGACCGCGTGACGACTTGGGCCTCCCTGTCGCACGGCCTCCGTTAAAGCACCTCTTCCTGGGTACGGTCCCGTGTCTGCGCAGCGGCATTTCATGCCGCTGCGCAGACACGGGATGACACCACCTGATTCCGGTGGATGACGCCGGCGCGATCTGGCGCCGGCCCCGATCTTGCCTTCATCTGCTCTTCCGGTGCGGTCGCTCCTCCGGCGACCCTGGGGAGCGGTGGCGATGGGCTATTTTCCGAACTGGACCTTGAAGACGACCGGCGACGTGCTGCCGGACGAGCGGCTCCCGGCGGGACAGACGATCGTCGCCGGCCTCCAGCATGTCGTCGCCATGTTCGGCTCGACCGTGCTGGCGCCGGTGCTGATGGGCTTCGATCCCAATGTCGCGATCTTCTTCTCGGGCATCGCGACGCTGCTGTTCTTCGTTATCACCCGCGGGCAGTTGCCGAGCTATCTCGGCTCGTCCTTCGCCTTCATCGGCGTCGTCATCGCGGCGACGGGCTATGCCGGCTCGGGTCCCAACGCCAACATCGCCGTGGCGCTCGGGGGCATCATCGCCTGCGGCGCCGTCTATGCGCTGATCGGCCTGATCGTTCAGGCGGTCGGCACGCGCTGGATCGAGGCGCTTCTGCCGCCGGTGGTGACCGGCGCCGTCGTCGCCGCCATCGGCCTCAACCTGACCGCGGTCGCGATCAACATGATCGCGGCCAGCCCCTACACCAAATGGATCGCGCTCTTCACCGTGGTCGCGGTGGCGCTGGTCGCCGTCTACGGGCGCGGCCTGCCGCAGCGCCTGCCGGTGCTGATCGGCGGGCTTGCGGCCTATGTGCTCTATGCGCTGACGGCGTCGCGCTTCGGGGCGCCGACCATCGATTTCGGCAAGATCGGCGCCGCCGCCTGGTTCGGCCTGCCGCAGTTCGTGGCGCCGGTCTTCGAGATGAAGGCGATCACCCTGATCGTGCCGGTCGCGATCATCCTGGTCGCGGAGAATCTCGGGCACATCAAGGGCATCTCGGTGATGACCGGGCGCAATTTCGACCATCTGATCGGCCGCGGCTTCTTCGCCGACGGCCTCGGCACGATGATCGCCGGCGCGGGCGGCGGCACCGGCGTCACCACCTATGCCGAGAACATGGGCGTGATGGCGGTGACGCGGGTCTATTCGACGCTGGTCTTCGTCGCCGCCGGCATCATCGCCATCCTGCTCGGCTTCTCGCCGAAATTCGGTGCGGTGATCGGGACGATTCCGGTGGCGGTGCTGGGCGGGCTCGCCGTCGTGGTCTTCGGCCTCATCGCCGCCACCGCCGGCCGGATCTGGGTGGAGAACAAGGTCGACTTCTCGCAGCCCAAGAACCTGATCACCGTGGCGACGGCCCTGATTCTCGGCGCCGGCGACCTGAAGCTGCCGATCTTCGGCTACGAGCTCGGCGGCATCGGCACCGCGACCTTCGGCGCCATCGCGCTCTATCACCTGCTGAACCGCCGCACGGCGTGACGATTCACAGCCATCGCAGCGCGTCCCGACGGGCGCGTTGCGATGGCTTCTTTCCGCTTTCGCACCGGATTCCGCGAAAAGCGGCTGCCACTTTGGGGTCGGCCGCGAGGGCCTGCGGAAGAAATCCGGCGGGCCTGCAAAATTTCTGTCATGGATGGGTGGACAGGGCGGGGGGCCTTTGCTACACGCCCCCTGCCTGACGCGGCCGACGCCGCCGACCGGCGACGCTTCGTGGCGTATGGGTGATTAGCTCAGTTGGTAGAGCAGCTGACTCTTAATCAGCGGGTCGTAGGTTCGAGCCCTACATCACCCACCACGATTTCCTTCCGACATCGCTGAAATCGACGGGCTGCGCGAGCGGCCGGACCGAAGGCGCGGCCGCCCACGCCTCGCGTCACCGCGCGGCCGCGAAAGCCGCGATGATGCCCGAAACGGTGTTGATCAGCACGAACTGGTTGTCGACGCGGACCCAGCGCTGGCCGGGTCCCGGCGCCCGCAGGTGATAGCGGTGATAGTCGCCGACATAGTTGCGGCGATACTGCGAGGGCAGGGCGTGGCCACGCGACCAGCGATGCTTCTGCGGGGCGAAGTGCTTCTTGGCGACGCCGTGCTTCTGCGCATGAACCGGGCCGCGATTGGGGCCGTGATAAGGTTGAGCTAAAGAAATGGTCGGCACTGCAAGAAGAGAGAGGCCGATAATGCCGGCGGATAGAAATTTATTCATGTGGAAACTCCTTTCGTCTTGATGCAGTCATCATGGCGTCCGGAACTTAAACGATAGATGAACGCTCGGATTAAATCCCTGTAATGTCTCTGTAATTTACCAATTCGGTGCTCTCTTCGATTTCTTGTCTGGTTCCCGGTTTCCTGGCGGCGGCGCCGGTGCCGCGACCTGCTCGCGGTCGGGAGAGGTGCTGGACCGGGCCGCGGTTTCGGGTTCTTCTGCTCCGCGGATTCCGGTCGGGCGGAGCGATGCCTTGGATGTTGAACTGCTTCTGCGCCTGATCGTGGGGCTGGCCGCCGGCATCGCTGTCGGCTGGCAGCGGACCCTGCGCCACAAGAGCGCCGGCATCCGCACCTTCGGCCTCGTCGGGCTCGGGACGGCGACGGCGGCCTGCCTGTTCAACGAGACGCTGCACCCGGATGCGGCGAGCCGCGTCGTACAGGGCGTCCTGACCGGGATCGGCTTCCTCGGTGCGGGGCTGATCGTGCGGCGGCAGAGCGATTTCATGCCCCATGGCCTGACGACGGCCGCGGCGGTCTGGGTGGCGGGGGCGCTGGGCTGCGCCGCCGGCCTCGGTCATTGGGCGGTGGTGGCCGTGGCGACGATCCTGGCCATCGGCCTGCTGACGCTCGACCATTCGCTCGAACACTGGCTGCAGCGGCACTATCCGCATCACCGGGATGCCGACGGAGAGGACGAGCGCGGATAGCCCATGCTGATTTCAGGCGGAAACAGGCCGTCATCCCGGTCCTGACGCGGGACCGGCGCAACGCCCGCGGCGAACCTTCGGCGGCGTGCGGCGTTGCTTGCGCAGGAGGTTCAGCCACTCATGAGATTTGCTGCGGACGAACGGCGTGCAGGCCCCGGCAACGTGCCGGCCATTCCCGATCCCCCGCCCGAGGCGCCGCCGCTGACGCCCGGCGAGGTGCCGCCGGCACCTCCCGTCGAAGCCCCGCCGGAGCCGGAGCCGCCGGGCATCCCGAGCGAGCCGCCGCCGGAACTGCCCCCCGATGCGCCGCCGGAGGCGCCTCCGGCCACGCCGGTCGACCTGCCCCCGGGGCGCGATCCGCGCGAGCCGCAGGAATGAGCGGGCGGGGCCTGCGGGCGCTCAGAAGACGTAGCCGAGGCGCAGGCCGTAATTGGTGATGCCGGGATTGCTGCGGCAGAGGCCGGCATTCGACATGTGCTCGACCGTCGCCATCACGCTCCAGTTCTGGCTGATGCGATAGCCGAGCGAGGCGGATTCGCGGAACAGCGGCGAGCAGCCGAGCGCGATCCTGTCCAGAGGGACGATGCGGCCGGTCTTGCCGTTATGGAAGCCTGCGCCGGCGCTGACCTCGGCAAAAAGTTTGTCGGTGAAATCGTAGGTCCAGGTGAAGCCGGCATAGACGGCGCTGGTGTCGCCCGCGGTGTTGAGCGTCGTGCCGAGATGGATCCGGGGCACGAGGAAGGCCATCGCCGGATCGGCCGGCTGGAACGGCTTGGCGAACAGGATCTCGAGATTGACGTCGGCGCTGCCGCTTTCGCGTGCGGCGGGGTTATGCGCAAGGACGCCGCCGCGCAGCTCCGAGATCAGGCCGACGCCGACGGCAGGGGGCGCATAGGCCAGGGGAACGGTGAGATCGGCGGCGCTGGCCTCGCAGGCGAGGAGGGCGAGGGCGGCCAGGAACAGGGCGCCCATCAGAGGCAACTGCAAAGACCGCATCAACCGAATCCCCGCTGTGATTCGTTATGGTTAACGAATCCTGTGGCGCGGAGCATCGCCAAAATATGGTTTCCCAATCCTTAAGATCGCGCGGCCTGAGTCGTCCCGGACGGAGAGGGGCGGCGATCCGGGGACGATGGCGGGTTTCGGCTGACGGGTGAAGAGCGCTAGACCGCCGGCGCCTCGCCCGAGCCGATGTCCCAGTAGAGCCCGGCCATGGCGGTAAGTCCTTCGCGGGCGATTGTCGTCGGCAGGTGCTCGTCGGGGGCGTGCTGCTGGCAGCCGGGATAGGAATGCGGCACCCAGATCGTGCGCAGCTTCAGGATCTCGGCGAAGATGTCGTTCGGCAGCGAGCCGCCGAGATTGGGCAGCAGGGCCGGCTTCTTGCCGGTGCTCCGGGCGATCGAATCGATGGTGAAGCGGACCCAGGCATCGTCCGGGTCGAGCCGCGTCGCGCCGAAGCGCTCTGTGCCCGGCGTGACGATCTCGACCATCGGGAAGCCGTGGCGGTCGAGATGGCGGCGCAGCGCCGGGATCACGTCATGCGGGTCGATGCCGACGACGAAGCGCAGGCCGCAGCGGGCCCAGGCGCTCGGCGGCACGGCGTTGACCGGCGTCTCCGGCACCCCGGACTTCATCGCCAGCACGTCGAAGGAGCACCAGCCGAAGACCTGCTCGGCGGGCGACAGGCCGGCCTCGCCCCAGTCCGGGTCGATGGTCGGGCCGTCGGGGCCGCCATCGACCTCGCAATCGGCCAGCGCTCGGCGCACCGAAGCCGGCAATTCCTTCGGCACCCATTCATGGATGCGGATCTGGCCGGTCGGCGAGGTGATCGAGGCGAGGGCGTGGACGAGCTGGATCGCCGGATCGGACAGCAAGCCGCCCCAGTTGCCGGAATGATGGCCGGCGTCGCGGGCATCGATCCGCAGGTCGAAGGTGATGACGCCGCGGGCGCCGAGGAAGACGGTGGGGCGCTCGGCGTTGAGGCGCGGCCCATCCGAGGCGATCAGGATGTCGGCCTTCAGCAGTTCGGCCTTGTCGGCGCAGAGCTCGCGCAGGCCGGGCGAGCCCGATTCCTCGCCCATCTCGATCAGGTATTTGGCGTTGAAGCCGAGCCTGCCGCGTGCCTCCAGCACGGCGCGCAGGCCGTTGATGTTGATGAGGTGCTGGCCCTTGTTGTCGACGACGCCGCGGCCGTACCAGCGGCCGTTCTTCTCGACCAGCTTCCAGGGCGAGAGCCCCTCGCTCCACTGAGCGTCGAGGCCGCGGATGACGTCGCCATGGCCGTAGCCGAGGATGGTCGGCAGGGCCGGGTCCTCGATGCGCTCGGCGTAGAGGAAGGGGCCCTTGGCCTTGGGATGGGTCAGGATGCGGCAGGCGAAGCCGAGCGATTCGAGCAGAGGGCGCATCTCGAGGTCGAGATATTCGGAGAGGATCGGGGCGCGGTCCGGGTTCTGGCTTTCGCTGGGGATCGCGACGAGGCGGGCGAGATCGCTCTTCATGCGCCCTGAGTCGAAATAGTCCTGTGCTGTCGCGATCGCCTGGGCGCGGGTCATTCTGGTCGTCTCCCGGATTCGAGGCCGGCACAGTGCCGGTGGACGCAAGGATGCGCCAGTGCCAAGAGAGCGGGATGCGCCATGCCGGACGATCAGGGCATCCGCTGCGGCTTCCGGAATCGTGCTTCGTCACCCATGACCTTCATCCCCCATCCCCACCAGCTCGTCGCACGCGACGCCATTCTCGCCGCGCGGGCGAAGGGGGCGGCGGGCTTCCTGCTCGGCGACCTCACCGGCCTCGGCAAGACGCTCTCGGCCTGGCTCGCGCTGTCGGCCATGCCGGAGGAGGAGGTGCTGGTGATCTGCCCGAAGGGCGCGATCCCGCAATGGCGGCGGACGATCGCGCTGTCGGGCCTGCCGGCGAAGCGGGTGACGCTGATGAATTTCGAGAAGACGAAGACGCTGCTCGCTCCCCCGCCGGACAGCAGGAAGCGCTCGACGCGGGCGAAGAACAACGAGCTCGCCAAGCTCGGCACGCCGAAACGGGTCTGGCCGCTGGTGGTGATCGACGAGGCGCACCGCATCCGCAATCCGAACTCCCAGCAGGGGCTGGTCTGCCGGCAGATGGCGGCGCGGGCCGATTTCACCATCTATATGAGCGCGACGGCCGGGCAGTCGCCGCATGAGCTGTCCTATCTCGCCCCGCTGCTCGCCAGGGCGGCCGGCATGCCGAGCGCCGATCTCGACGGCTTCCGCACGCTGATGAAGCGGCTGAAGATCGGCAAGGCCAGGGGGCGCTGGAAGAACTGGAGCTGGGAGCCGAACGAGGCCGACCGCAAGGCAATGGCCGATCTGCTCTATCGCGGCGCCAACGCCATCGGCCTGCGCCGCCGGCCGGAGGAGATCGCCGGCTGGCCGGAGGTGCAGCGCGAGCTCGCACCCGTCGCGCTCGATGCCGCCGCGCGCCGGCTCTACGAGGCGACCTGGCGGGAGTTCCGCAAGGAGCTGGGTTTGGCCGGCGGCTCGACCCGCAAGCCGCAGGGCTGGGCCGCGGATCTGCGCTTCCGGCAGAAGGCCAGCCTGCTGCGCATCGCCGGCACCGCCGATTTCTGCGAGGACCTGCTCGGCAATGACGAGCAGGTCGCGATCTCGGTCGCCTTCCTCGAGACCAGCGCGATGTTGGCCGGGACGCTGAGCGGGCGCGGCTGGCGCACGGCCGAGATCAATGGCGAGCGCTCCGGCGCCCAGAACGAGGAGGCGCGCATCGCCTTCCAGACCGGAAGGCTCGATGCGGTGATCTTCACCGTGACCGAGTCGATCTCCCTGCATCGCGGCGAGATGCCGGGCGGCGAGCGCGAGCGGGCGCTCGTCATCCACGACATGCGCCACAGCGCGATCCAGCTCCAGCAGATCGAGGGCCGCTGCCATCGCGACGGCCAGCACGCGACGATCTTCTACACCTATGCCGAGGAGACGGTGGAGGAGGCGATCGCCGGCACGGTCATCCAGCGCATGGCGGCGATGGAAGGGCTGGCAGGGGACGACACGCGGATGCTCGAGGCGATCGCGCAGATCGTCGAGGGGCGTGCGGCGGCCTGAGAAGGCCTTCCAGTATTACTGGCGGGCGCGCTCGCCGAGTTCCCTGGCGCCTTCGACCGAGGATTGGGTCAGCCGCACGATGCTGTTCCAGGCCTCGCGCGTATAGGCGCCCTGATGCACGACGGCATCGTAGCCGACGACCAGCACGATGATCAGCAGAAGCACGCGGAACACGAAAGACACTCCCTCGGTTGGCGTCGCATCAACGCCGCGCTCAGGGGAGGGTTCCCGTTCCGCGGGCGCGGTGAGCGGCCGCAGGCCGGTTTCAGCCGGCGGGCAGCAGTTCCTTCAGCCGCAGCAAGGCGATCTTTTCGACCTGCTCAAGCGCGGTCGCGAATTCCTGCTCGGGGGTATTGTTCAACCGCTCCTCGAAGGCAGCGAGGATCGCGGTCTTGCTCGCGCCCTTCACCGCCATGATGAAGGGGACGCCGAAGCGGGCCTTGTAGGCCTCGTTCAGCGCCGTGAAGCGGGCACGCTCCTCGCCGCTCAGGCGGTCGAGCCCGGCGGAGGCCTGCTCGCCGCTCGATTCCGGCGTCAGCCCGCCCGCGGCCGCCAGCTTGCCGGCGAGGTCGGGATGGGCGAGGAGCAGGGCCTTCCGCTGCTCCGGGGTGCCCCTGTGCAGCGCCGCGACCATCGCCGCGTGCAGGCCTTCGGCGCTGTCCTGGCCTGCCGCGATGCCGGCGTCGCAGGTCGCCTCGGCGATCCAGGGCGAATGCTCCCAGACGCGGCCATAGACCTCGGTGAACAGCGCTTTCGGCAGCTTGGAAGGCACGTAGCCGCCTTCCGGCGGATGCGTCCTGACCCAGTGGCGGGCGATGTCGAGGCGGGTTGCGATCCAGACCCTGTCATGGCTTTTCACGTAATCGAGAAAGCGGGCGAGCGCCGCGGCGCGGCCCGGCCGGCCGGCGAGGCGGCAATGCAGCCCGACGGACAGCATCTTCGGCGCGGTCTCGCCCTCGGCGTAGAGGGTGTCGAAGGAATCCTTCAGATAGGCGAAGAACTGGTCGCCGCTGTTGAAGCCCTGCGGCGTGGCGAAGCGCATGTCGTTGGCGTCGAGCGTGTAGGGCACGGCGAGCTGCGGGCCTTTCGGACCGGCCAGCCAATAGGGCAGCTCGTCGGCATAGACATCGGCCGTGTAGAGGAAGCCGCCTTCCTCCATCGTCAGCGGAATGGTGTTCTCCGAGGTGCGGCCCTGATAGCAGCCGAGGGGGCGCTCGCCGGTCAGCGCGGTCTGGATGCGGATCGCCTCGAGGATGTCGGCGCGCTCGCGCTCCTTCGGCACGTCGCGGTAGTCGATCCATTTCAGCCCGTGGGTGGCGATCTCCCAGCCGGCCTCCTGCATCGAGCCGACGATCTCGGGATAGCGGGCGAGGGCCGTCGCAACGGCGAAGACGGTGACCGGGAGCTGGCGTTCGGTGAACATCCGCCAGAGCCGCCAATAGCCGGCGCGGGAGCCGTATTCGTAGATCGACTCCATGTTCATGTGGCGCTGGCCCGGCCAGGGCGCGGCCCCGACGATCTCGGAGAGGAAGGCCTCGGAGGCGGCGTCGCCATGCAGGATGCAGTTCTCGCCGCCCTCCTCGTAATTGATCACGAACTGGACGGCGATGCGGGCCTCGCCCGGCCAATGCGGATGGGGCGGGGTGCGGCCATAGCCCTTGAGGTCGCGGGGATAGGCGCTGTCGGTCATCGGGCAGGTGCTCGCAAACGGATTCGGATGGTGATGCGGGTCGCGCTCGCCGGGCGCTCAGCTTCCGCGATAGGTCGTATAGCCATAGGGCGAGGCGAGGAGCGGCACATGGTAGTGGCGGCTCGTGTCGGAGAGGCCGAAGCGCACGGTGACGACGTCGAGGAAAGCCGGCTCCGACAGCGGAACGCCACGCTCGCGGAAATAGGGGCCGATCGCGAAATCGATCTCGTAGATGCCGGGCCGCGTGGCTTCGGGCGCGAGGAGCGGGCCGTCGGTGCGGCCGTCCGCATTCGTCACGGTTTCGACGAGCGTCTCGCCGCCCTCCGGCCCGATGCGGCGCAGCAAGACCGCGACGCCGGCGGCGGGCACTCCGCCATGCGTATCCAGGATATGCGTCGTCAGCCCTGCCATGCCCGGTCTTTCCATCGGATTGGTTTCGGGGCCGGCGGCTTGCATGCCGGCTTGCGTCGACCGTAATTTGCCCTGCGGCGAAATCCAACGGCGCGCCGCGCCGGCTCGGCCGCATCGGGGATCGCGAACCGCCATGCTCAGCGCCTATCTGATGGAATGGGGCAGCATGATGCTGCGCTGGCTCCACGTCATCACGGCGATCGCCTGGATCGGTTCCTCCTTCTTCTTCATCCACCTCGACGCCTCGCTCAAGGCCGCGCCGGACATTCCGCCGGGCACGGGCGGACGCGCCTGGCAGGTCCATGGCGGCGGCTTCTACGAGATGCGCAAATACATGGTTGCGCCCGCCGTGATGCCGGCCGAGCTGACCTGGCACAAATGGCAGAGCTACTGGACCTGGATCTCGGGCTTCTTCCTGCTCGTCTGGGTCTATTACGCCCAGTCCGAGCTCTATCTGATCGACCCGGCGGTAATGCAGCTCTCGCCTCTCGCCGCCGGCGCGATCGGCATCGCGGCGCTGGTCGCCGGCTGGCTGATCTATGACTGGCTGTGCCGGTCGCCGCTGGGGCGGCACGACGTCCTGCTCGGGCTGATCGGCTTCGGCTATGTCGTCGCGGCGAGCTGGGCTTTCGCCAACGTCTTCTCCGGCCGGGGCGCGCTGATCCATACCGGCGCGCTGATGGCGACGATCATGACCGCCAACGTCTTCTTCAACATCATGCCCGGCCAGCGCAAGGTGATCGCGGCGCTGACGGCGGGCGAGAAGCCCGACCCGAAATACGGCAAGGCCGCCAAGCAGCGCTCGACGCACAACAACTACATCACCCTGCCGGTGCTGTTCCTGATGCTGTCGAACCATTATCCGGTGACCTTTGCCAATGCCGCGGTGATCCCGCTGCTGGTGGCGCTGGTGATCGTGGCCGGCGCGCTGATCCGGCACTTCTTCAATGTCCGCCATGCCGACCATGCGAAATCGCCGTGGTGGTGCTGGGCGGTGGCGATCCTGGCGCTGTGGCTCGCCTTCTGGGCGGCGATGTCGTCCTCGCCGGGCGGGCGCGAGCAGCTCGGCCTGAAGCCGCGCGAGCCGGGCCGGCCGGTTCTGCTGGCGGGCATGAGCCTGCCGCCGGCCGAGGTCACCAACATCGTCACAGGGCGCTGCGCCATGTGCCATGCGCCCGAGCCGTCCTGGCCCGGCATCCAGATCGCGCCCAAGGGCGTGCTGCTCGACGAGCCGGAGCGGATCGCCGCCCATGCCCGCGCCATCAGGACGCAGGCGGTGATGACCCATGCCATGCCGCCCAACAACCTGTCCGGCATGACGGCCGGGGAACGGCGGGTGCTCGCCGCCTGGCTCGCCGGAGCGGGGCGCTGAGGGGCCCTCCGGCCCTTCTCCACGGAAACGTGCCCTCATGCCGGATGCCAGGCCGGAGCCTGTCCGCTGAGGGTTCAGGCACGGATCCCGGATCTCCGCTTCGCCGCGTCCGGGACGCGCCGCGCGGTGGCGAGAACTTCGCTTCCTCCGGCCGGTCCGTCGGCAATCGCATTCGTTCTTTGTTCAGCTTCCGCCCAACGGGACCGCATCGGCGCGCCGGCGTTCAGATTCGGTTCATCTGTCCCTCAGCAATGTCCCGCCCGAACAGGCTGGAGGCAGGCGCCATGAAGGGGCCGTCCGGGCCTTGGGACCGTGGGGGTCCGCTTGAAGCGCTTGGATGCAAGGGGCGCCGGCTACCTGCTGGCGGCCATCGGCTTCGCCGTGGCGTGGATCGTGCTGTGCTGGCCCTGGCTGTCGGGGGCGGTAACGATTCCGTTCGACGCCAAGGCGCATTTCCAGGCGCAGGTCGAGTTCCTGGCCCGGGCGCTGCATTCCGGGCAGTCGCCCTTCTGGAACCATAACGTCTTCGCCGGCTCGCCGCAGATCGCGGATCCGCAGTCGCTGATCTTCTCGCCGGCGATCCTGCTGGCGCTGCTGTCGCCGGCGCCGAGCTTCCGCATGGTCGATGCCTTCGTGCTGCTGCATCTGCTGGCGGCCGGCCTCGCCGTGATGATGTTCTTCCGGGATCGCGGCTGGCATCCGGCCGGTGGGCTGCTGGCGGCGCTGGTCTTCGCCTTCGGCGCCTCGGCCTCCTGGCGCGTCCAGCATATCGGGCAGATCGAGAGCCTGGCCTTCTTTGCCATCGCCTTCTGGCTGACGGCGCGCATGCTGCAGCGCCACTCGGCCTGGGCGGGCGTCTTCGCCGGGCTCTCGGCGGGGCTGATGGTGCTGAAGCCGGACCAGGTCGCGATGCTCGGCGGCTATGTGCTGATCGGCATGGTGGTGGCGCACTGGATTTCGGGCGGCTGGCCGGCCATCCGCGGCTCGCTGCTGCCGGCCGCGCTGGCGAGCCTCGCCGGGCTTGCGGTGATCGCGATGCCGCTGCTCTGGACCTGGCTGTTCGCCGAGGCGACGACGCGGCCGGAGATCAGCCTCGGCGTCGCGACCTCGGGCTCGCTCCATCCGGCCTCGCTGCTGACCGCCTTCATCGGCGACCTGTTCGGCGCCAAGGACCCGAAGGTCGAGTTCTGGGGCCCCTATCTCAACCCGAACTGGGTGAAGGATCTGGCGCTCTCGCAGAACATGGCGCAGGTCTATATGGGCGCGCTGCCGATGCTGCTCCTGATCGCGCCGGGGCTGACGCGCGGCTGGCTGTGGGACAAGGCGGTCAGGCCGCTGACGCTGCTCTTCCTGTTCATGCTGCTCTATGCGCTGGGGCGCTACACGCCGCTCTTCGAGGCCGCCTACGACTATCTGCCCGGCGTGAAGATGTTCCGCCGCCCGGCGGATGCGACCTTCCTGATCGGCGCGCTCGGGGCGATCCTCTCCGGCTATGTGCTGCACCGGATGCTGACGGCCGAGGGCGTCTCCTTCCGCCGCGACCTGGCGATCGGTGGAGCGGCGGTGCTGGCGATCGCGCTCGGCGCCGTGCTGCTCTCGCGCGGCGAGGGGCATCTCGCCGATGCCTGGAAGCCGGTGGCCATGGCGCTCGGCTGGTTCGGCGCCGCGGCGCTGCTGCTCTTCGTGCTGCTGCGCTGGCGCGCCGCGCTCGGGCCGGCGGCGGCCGTGGTGCTGGTCGCCGGCGTCGTCGCCTCCGATCTCGGCAGCAACAACGGGCCCAACGAATCGACCGCCCTGTCGCCCGAGCTCTACGACGTGCTGCGGCCGAAGACCCACAACCAGACCATCGCGCTGCTCAAGCAGCTCACGGCGCAGCCGGCGGGCTCGCCGCGCCGCGACCGGGTGGAGCTGCTCGGCATGGGCTTCGAATGGCCGAATGCCGGCATGATCCACGGCTTCGACCACACGCTCGGCTACAATCCCCTGCGGCTCGAGGACTTCTCGGAAGCGGTCGGCACCGGCGACGGCATCGCCCGCCCGGCGGACCGCAAGTTCACGCCGCTCTTCCCCTCCTATCATTGCCGGCTCGCGAACCTGCTCGGCCTGCGCTACATCGCCTCGCCCGTGCCGATCGAGCAGGTCGACCGCGCGCTGAAGGAGGGCGACCTCAAGCTGCTGGCGCGGACGAAGCAGGGCTATGTCTACGAGAACCCGCAGGCCCTGCCGCGCGTGCAGTTCGTCGGCGGCTGGGAGCTGGCCGATTTCGAAAGCATGAAGCTTTCGGGACGCTGGCCGGACACCGATCCCGCGCAGGCGGTGCTGCTCGACGGCGAGCCGCCGCTCGCCACGCCGGAAGGGCCGGTCGCGGTCGATGCCGAGGTCAAGCTCGCGAGCTACCGCAACACCGTGGTCGAGATCGAGGTCACCACCCCGGCCGCCGGCTTCGTCGTGCTCAACGATATCTGGCATCCCTGGTGGCGGGCGCAGGTCGATGGCGTCGAGACCGAGATCCTGCGGGCCAATGTGCTGTTCCGCGCGGTGCAGGTTCCCGCCGGCACGCATAAGGTGACATTCAGCTTCCAGCCGCTGGCGGGAGCCATCGCCGAGGTCGAGGCGCGGCTCGCGCCGAAGGAGCCGGACGACACGCTGCCGCCGCCGCCTCCCTTCGACGGGAACGAGCCGCAGGTCGTGACGGGGCCGGGCGAGGAGCCTTTCCTGTCGGGGCTGTCGCCGGCGGTGCGGGATTCGCTGGGCTTCGGCGCGCGGCAGGCCGGTCCGGCCCGCCGCAAGGCGACCGCCTCGGCCCAGATCTTCGGCGAGGCCGAGGCGCATTGACCGCCCGCATGGGCGGCGGTCGCACACCGGCTCAGGCGACGCCGAGCTTCTTCTGCAGGCTGCTGGAGGAGGTGGTGTACTGGAAGGTCAGCCGCTTGTCCGGATAGACGTAGCGATGGACCTTCTGGGCGCAGAGCGCGCCCTCGTGGAAGCCGGAGAGGATCAGCTTCAGCTTGCCCGGATAGGTGTTGATGTCGCCGATGGCGAAGATGCCGGGCACGCTGGTCTCGAATTTCTCGGTGTCGACCGGGATCAGGTTCTCGTGCAGGTTCAGCCCCCAATCGGCGATCGGGCCGAGCTTCATGGTCAGCCCGAAGAAGGGTAAAAGCGTATCGCAGGCGATCTCGAAGCTGCCGCCGTCATTGTCGCGGCAGGTCACGGCCGCGAGCTTGCCGTTCTCGCCCTTGAGCCCGGTGATCTGGCCGAGCCTCATGTCCATCCGGCCGTCGGCGACGAGGGCGCGCATCTGCTCGACCGAATGCGGCGCGGCGCGGAAATCGTCGCGGCGGTGCATCAGCGTGACGCGGCTGGCCAGCGGCTGGAGGTTCAGCGTCCAGTCGAGGGCGGAATCGCCGCCGCCGACGATCAGGATGTTGCGGCCGCGGAAGGCCTCCATCTTGCGCACGGCATAGAAGACCGAGCCGCCGCGCTCGTATTCCTCGATGCCCGGGATCGGCGGCTTCTTCGGCAGGAAGGAGCCGCCGCCGGCGGCGATGACCACCGCCTTGGTGTCGAAGACCGTGCCGGCATCGGTGGTGACGCGGAAGCGCGGCGCCTCGGCCGTGCCGGTCGGCTCGACCGAGGCGATCATCTGGTTGAGATGGAAGGTCGGGCCGAAGGGCTTGATCTGCTCCAGCAGGTTGTCGACCAGCGCCTGGCCGGTGACCAGCGGGAAGCCGGGGATGTCGTAGATCGGCTTCTCGGGATAGAGCTCGGCGCATTGCCCGCCGACCTTCGGCAGGATGTCGACCAGATGGGCGCGGATATCGAGCAGGCCCAGCTCGAAGACGGCGAAGAGGCCGCAGGGGCCGGCGCCGACGATGACGACGTCCGTGGCGATGACTTCGGTGTCGCTGTTCGCGGCGTCGCTCATGATCCTACCTTCGATCCGGTCCAAATCGTGCGTTTGAACGAACCCCTTCGGCGCAGGACATGAGGCTTTCGGTGCCGCTTGGCAAGCGCCGCGACGGCTCAGGCGCCAGTATCGGCGTGCAGGCCGGCGGCGGCGATGCCGGCGGTTGCCGCGGCCTCGTCGTTGTCGGACGTGCCGCCGGAAATGCCGACGGCGCCGAGCAGTTCGCCCGCCGCGTCCCGGACGAGCACGCCGCCCGGGACGGGCACGAGCAGGCCGCCCACGGCATGGGTCGCCGCCTCGATGAAATAGGGCCGCTCCTGCGCCATCTTGTGGAGGGCGCGCGAGCCGAGCCCGAGCGCCACGGCGCCCTGCGCCTTGCCGAGGGCGATCTCGCCGCGCTTAAGGCTGGTGCCGTCCTGGGCGGCGAAGGCCTTCTGCGCGCCGCGCGCGTCGATGACCGCGACGGCGAGGGGCTTGAAGCCGTTCGCGGTGGCGTGGGTGAGGGCGGTGGCGAGGATCGTCTGGGCCTGGGCGAGCGTCAGCATCGTGGCAACTCCGATTCGGGGCGGGGGTTTTCCCTGCCAGTCTCGCGCGGCGCGGTGAAGCGGGCCGGCAGGCAAAGTCTTGTGTGGCGAGGGAGATAATGCCCGCAATCCGGCGCGATCCGCTTGAGAACGCACCTGAAGAGGCATGATTGTCTTGCGCTGGACACATGGAAAAGGCTTGATAGCCTGCCAAACCAAGGAGGTATCCATGGGTCTGTTCAGTTTCATCAAGGAAGCCGGTGCCAAGATCTTCGGCTCGGGCTCGGCCCAGGCGGCGACGCCCGACGCTCTGCAAAAGGAACTGGCCGGCCACGGCCTGCCTTCCGACGTCAACATCCAGATCGACGGCGACAAGGTGAAGGTCTCGGGCAAGGCGGTCTCGACCGAGGAGGCCGAGAAGATCATCCTCGCGCTCGGCAACACCACCGGCGTGGCGCAGGTCGAGTCCGACCTGATCGTCAACAAGGAGGCGCCGGCCGCCGTGTTCTACACCGTGAAGAAGGGCGACACGCTCTGGAAGATCGCCGAGGAGCATTACGGCAAGGGCCAGGGCGCGAAATACACCGAGATCGTCAAGGCCAACACGCCGCCGGTCAAGAATCCCGACCTGATCCAGCCGGGCTGGGTGCTGCGCATCCCGCCGCTGGGCTGAACGCGCCGCCGGCGCGGGCCCGCCCTGGCGAGCGCGGCGCCGGTCCGAGAGCGCCGCTGCTCCGCTGCCCGCCGGCTGCCCCGGGATCATGCCCCGGGCGGCGCGGCGGGCATTGGCGTTTCGCTGCGACGGCCCTATCTCCGCCTCCGGCCGCAGCGAAGGAGCGATCCGCCATGACCATGCACGACCTCGATATCGACGACCTCAAGGCCGGGCTGGCCGACGGCTCGATCCTGCTCGTCGACGTGCGCGAGCCGCATGAATTCGCGGCCGGTCATATTCCCGGCGCCGTCTCGCTGCCGCTGTCCCGGTTCGATCCGGCGGAGCTGCCGAGCGCGCCGGGCAAGCGCGTGGTCTTTTCCTGCGCCGCGGGCGTCCGCTCGCGGCACGCGCTCGCCTTCGCGCAATCGGCCGGGCTCGACATCGACAGCCATTATGCCGGCGGCTTCAGGGACTGGGCGATGCGCGGCGAGCCGATTTCACACGACTGATCCGAGGGTTGCCGCCGTCGCGGCGGGCCCGTTCAAGACCAAGGTTATTGTCATGTCCATTCGTACGCTTCTTTGCAGCACCGCCTGCGCCCTGGTTCTCGCGGCCGCGCTGCCGGTCGCGGCGCCGGCGCAGGGCGTCCCGGCCCAGGGGGCCGCTTCCGCGCCCGCCGGCGAGGCCGAATTGCAGGCCGCCATCACCAAGTCGAACGCCTATACCGCGCTGATGAACCGTACGCTGCGGGCGATCCAGTCCTGGGAGCGCTATGCGAGCTGGGTCGACATGAAGAAGGGGCCGACCGGCAAGGAGCGCTACATCTCCTACGGGCTCTACAGCCTCTATGACGTCACCGGCGAGATCAGGAAGGCCGAGGAGGCCGCGGCGCGCGAGCCCAAGCTGCCCGAGATCGACGCGGCGATGCTGGCCTATATCAAGGCCTATCAGGAGCTGGCGCCGCTGATCACCCGGGCCGAACGCTATTACAACCGCAAGGATTACCGCGACGACAATCTCGCCGAGGGCAAGGCGCTGCACGAGCAGATGGTGCCGGCGGCCAAGGCCTTCCTCGAGCAGCGCGCCCGGGTCGACGCGATGATGCGCGTCTACAAGACGGCGCTCGATGCGCAGGAGCTGGCGGCGATCGAGCAGCGCGAGGGCAAGTCGGTGCGCTGGGTGGTCCGCAACGTCATGATCAATGCGCGCGCGGTGATCGACCTGATGCCGACCAACGAGAAGCCGATCGTCGATCTCAAGGCCTTCGATGCCGCCGTCGCCGGCTATGCCAGGGCGATCCGCGAAATGGACGATTTCAAGGACAAGAATCCGGGCAAGTCGCTGTTCATGGACAGCCAGGCGAGCTCCTGGCTCGGCAAGCTGCGCGACTTCTCGGAGAAGCTCGCCAAGAGCAAGGGCGACGTCCGCCGCGGCGCCGCCAACGACGCCAACTGGATCGTCAACAACTACAACACGATGATCACCCTCTCGGAGACCGCGGTCAGCTTCCCCCGATAGAGCGAAGGGCGCGGCCCCGGCGCATGGCGCGCCGGGGCTGACATGGGCGCGTTTCTGTTCCAGTCTTTCATGAGACCTAACTGAGGATATGCCTCATGCGTCCCATGAAATTCGGATTCGGCCAGCCGGTGCGGCGGGTCGAGGATCTGCGCCTGACCACCGGCACCGGCCGCTATACCGACGACATTGCAGCCGAGGGCGCGCTGCACGCCTATGTGCTGCGCTCGCCATACGCCCATGCCCGCTTCGCCATCCGCGACAAGCAAGCCGCCCGCGGGATGAAGGGCGTCAAGCTCGTCCTGACCGGGGAGGACGTCGCCCATTACGGCGACCTGCCCTGCAAGGGGCATATCGAGACGGTCTCGGGCGGGATGTCTCAGTCGCTGCCCGTGCCGGTGCTGCCGCGCGACACCGTGCGCCATGTCGGAGAGGCGGTCGCCTTCATCGTCGCCGAGACGCTGGCGCAGGCCCGCGACGCGGCCGAGGCGATCGCGATCGACTGGGAGCCGCTGCCGGCGGTGACCGGCATCGCGGAAGCGCTGGCCGAGGGCGCGCCGCAGATCTGGCCGGACCGGCCGGGCAATGTCGCCTTCGAGGCGGAGCAGGGCGACCGCGAAAAGACCGAGAAGGCCTTCGCCAAGGCGGCGCGCACCGTCTCGCTCACCGTCGTCAACAACCGGCTCGCCTCCAACTACATGGAGACGCGCGCCTGCATCGCCGATTACGACAAGGCCGAGAAGCGCTGGACGCTGACGCTGGGCAGCCAGGGCAGCCACGGCATGCGCGACCTGATCGCGAGCTATGTGCTCAAGGTCGATCCCAGGCGCATCCGCGTGGTGACGCCGGATGTCGGCGGCGGCTTCGGCACCAAGATCTTCCTCTATCGCGAATATCCGCTGGCGATGATCGCCGCGGAGAAGCTCAAGCGCCCGGTGCGCTGGGTCGCGGACCGCAACGAGCATTTCCTCGCCGACACCCATGGCCGCGCCAATCTCGCCACGGCGACGATGGCGCTCGATGCGCGGGGCAGGTTCATCGGACTCAAGGTCGATCTCTGCGCCGAGATGGGGGCGTGGCTCTCGCAATACGGGCCCTTCATCCCCTGGGTCGGCACGACGATGACGCCCGGCTGCTACAACATCCCGGCGGTGCATGTGCTGTTCCGCGGGGTGCTGACCAACACGACACCGGTCGACGCCTATCGCGGTGCCGGGCGGCCGGAGGCGGCCTATCTGATCGAGCGGCTGGTCGACGCCGTCGCCCGCGAGACCGGCAAGTCGCCCGATGCGGTGAGGGCGCAGAATTTCGTCAAGCCCTCGCAGATGCCGCACAGGACCGAGACCGGCCCGGTCTATGATTCCGGCGAGTTCGAGGGCCATATGCGCCGCGCCATGGAGGTGGCCGACTGGAAGGGCTTCAAGGCCCGCGCCGCGGCTTCGAAGAAGGCGGGCAGGATCCGCGGCATCGGCATGTCCTGCTATATCGAGGCCTGCGGCGGCGGCGGGCCGGAAAGCTCGACCGTGATCCTGGAGAAGGACGGCACCGTCACGGTGCTGATCGGCACCCAGTCGAACGGGCAGGGGCATGAGACGGCCTATTCGCAGCTCGTCTCGCAGCATCTCGACATTTCGATGGACCGGATCCGCGTGGTGCAGGGCGATACCGACCGGGTCGAGACCGGCTCCGGCACCGGCGGCTCGCGCTCGATCCCCGTCGGCGGAGCGGCGCTGGACAAGGCGACCGAGATCCTCACCGACAACCTCAAGCAGCTCGCTTCCGAGAAGCTGGAGGCGGCCGTCGGGGACCTCGAGATCGCCAGCGGCGCGGTCCGTGTCGTCGGCACCGACAAGGCGCTCGACCTCGCGGAGATCGCGGTGCTGCCGGGCGCGACGCCGCAGATGCTCAAGGTGCATCAGAGCTGGACGCCGCCGGAGGCGACCTATCCGAACGGCACCCATGTCTGCGAGCTGGAGATCGACCCCGGTACCGGCCACACCGAGATCCTCAACTATGTCGTGGTCGACGATTTCGGCGTGACGCTCAATCCGCTGATGCTGCAGGGCCAGGTGCATGGCGGCGCGGTGCAGGGCATCGGCCAGGCGCTGATGGAGGAGATCCGCTTCGATGCCGACGGGCAGATGCTGACCGCGACCTTCATGGACTACGCCATGCCGCGTGCGATCGACGTGCCGAACTTCCATTTCGAGACCCGCAATGTGCGCTGCCTCACCAATGCGATCGGCGTGAAGGGGGCGGGCGAGGCGGGGGCGATCGGCGCCTGTCCGGCGGTGATGAACGCCATGGTCGACGCGCTCGACCGGGCCGCCGGCATCAAGGCGATCGACATGCCGGCGACGCCGGTGAAGGTGTTCAACGCGCTGAAGGAGGCGGGCTACCGGCTCTGAGGCGGGTGTGGATTACGCCGGTCCGCTGCGCCGCTCACGCAAAAGCGACTTGGCTCCGCCGCGATCATCGTTTGATCTGGAAGCGTTCAAAACGGCGCCGCCCCGGCGGCGCCACGCTTCGAAGGGGAACTGAATGATCCGCACCGCTTTCGTGCTCGCCGGCCTCGGGCTCGGCCTCGCCGCCACCATGGCCCAGGCCGATCCGATCGCCGAACGCCAGCAGTTGATGAAGGGGGTGGGCCGGGCGACGCGCGAGGGGGCGGCCATGGCGAAGGGCGACGCCGCCTTCGACGCGGCCAAGGCGCAGGGCATCTTCAAGACCTATGCCGATGCGGCGAAGACGATGCCGACGCTGTTTCCCGAGACCTCCAGGACCGGCGGCGAGACCACGGCCGCGCCGAAGATCTGGGAGGACCAGGCCGGCTTCAAGGCCGCCTTCGCCAAATTCGAGGCCGATGCGGGCGCCGGCGCGGGCGTGACCGATCTCGCCGGCTTCCGTGCCGCCTTCGGGGCCGCGACGAAGAATTGCGGCGCCTGCCACGAGGTCTACCGGGTCAAGAGGTGAAGGCCCGCAGGAGGCCTTCGGAACAGCGGGCGCCAGAGATGGCCGCCCGCTTTTTTCGCATGCGAGGGAGCCTTTCGCGCTTTCGAGGCGTTTGAAGCAGGCTCGCCGCGCCCCGCGAGGCGCGGCCTATTCTGGAATTGTTGCAGCGAAAGGGTTGCCGGCGATCGGCTCCGCCGTCCAATCTGTCGATTGCGCCTGATGGAGACAACGATGCTGCTGCTGCGCCGCCTTCTGGTCACGCTCGTCCTGCTGGCGGCCGTCGCGCTGGGCGGCTTCTACCTGCTGACGGATCCCCGCCTGGTCTCGCCGGCTCCCGAGGTCGGGGCGCTGCCGGCTCCCGATATCGAGAACGGCAAGGTGCTGTTCGCGGCGGGCGGCTGCGCCTCCTGCCATGCCACGCCGGGGCAGGACGACCGCACGCGGCTCGGCGGCGGGCTGGCGCTGGCCTCGGCCTTCGGCACCTTCCACGCGCCCAACATCTCGCCGCATACGCGCGACGGCATCGGCAACTGGGGCATCCAGGATTTCGTCGATGCGATGGCGGCCGGCGTCGGCCGGCAGGGCGAGCATCTCTATCCGGCCTTTCCCTATACCTCCTACCGGCTGATGCCGCCCAAGGCATTGGCCGATCTTTTCGCCTATATCCGCACCCTGCCGCCGGTCGAGGGCCGGGCGCCGGCGCATGAGCTGCGCTTCCCCTTCAACATCCGGCGGCTGGTCGGCGGCTGGAAGCTGCTGTTCTTCGAGGGCGGCTCCTTCCGCCCGGACCCGGCGAGGAGCGAGGCCTGGAACCGCGGCGCCTATCTCGTCAACGGACCCGGCCATTGCGCCGAATGTCACTCCAGCCGCAACGGCTTCGGCGCGATCGTGCCGGCGACGCGCTTCGCCGGCGGGCCCGACCCGGAGGGCAAGGGCTTCGTCCCCAACATCACGCAGGACGAGGCGGACGGGCTCGGCAAATGGTCGAAGGAGGAGATCGCGGAGCTGCTGAAGACCGGCTTCACGCCGAGCTTCGACAGCGTCGGCGGCCCGATGGCGGAGGTGGTGCGCAATATGGCGCAGCTTTCCGATGCCGATCGGGCGGCGATGGCGGAATATCTGAAGTCCCTGCCGGCGGTCGCGACTCCGCCGCGGCCTCAGGCGAAGTAGCGGTCGCGGAAGCCGTGGCCTGTTCCGCGGTTACGCGCGTGACCCGGCATATTGCGCGTCGGTGACGTGCTCCAGCCACTCGACGGCCGAGCCGTTCAGCTTCTCCTGAAGGGCGATATGGCTCATCGCTGTGGTCGCCGTGGCGCCGTGCCAGTGCTTTTCGCCGGGTGGGAACCAGACGACGTCGCCCGCCCGGATCTCCTCGACCGGCCCGCCTTCGCGCTGGGCCCAGCCGCAGCCGGCCGTGACGATCAGGGTCTGGCCGAGCGGGTGGGTATGCCAGGCGGTGCGGGCGCCGGGCTCGAAGGTGACGAGCGCCGTGGCGATCCGCGCCGGTTCCGGCGGGTTGAACAGCGGGTCGATGCGGACCGGGCCGGTGAAGTATGCGGCCGGGCCCGGGCCCGAGGGCTGGGTGCCGATGCGGCGGATCTCCATGGCTTCGCCTCCGCTTTCGGCCGGGCTATTCCATCACCGCGGCTTTGAGGATGCAGACCATCAGCGCATGCCCCGGCTCCTTGCCGACGCAGCGGACGACATGCCGGCGGTCGCAGCGATAGCGCAGCGTCTCGCCCGCCTTGGCACGCTGGACGATGTCGCCGACCTCGACCTCGAACTCGCCGGCGGTGACGGAGAGGGATTCGATCGAGCCGCGCTGATGGCCCTCCGAATCGAGCTCGCCGCCCGGCTCCGAGGTCACATCGTACCATTGCAGCCATTCGACGGTCTTGATCCAGCCGATGATGGCGAGCCTGAGCTTGCCGTCCTCCGAGACGAGGATCGGCGTGTCGGCGCGGGTGGTCTTGTCGATGAAGGGCTCTTCCTCGCCGCTGGAAAGCACCCGCTCGATCGAGATGTCGAGCGCCTGCGACAGCCGCCAGATCGTCGCCAGCGTCGGGTTGGTCTCGTTGCGCTCGATCTGGCTGATGATCGACTTGGCGACGCCGGACTGTTCGGCGAGGTCGGAGAGCGAGAAGTTGTAGGCCTTGCGCAGGCGCTGGATCGTCTTGCCGAGCTGGCCGGAGATCACCTGCGCGCCCGATTCCAGCTCGCGCCCGCCGCGCTCTTTCGTCTCGATGCCCATCCGGCCTGTCCCGCTCGCTGTCCCGATCGCCTGCCTCGCAACGATCTTTATAACGAACGGACAATGCCTGTTCTCCGGCTGCGGAGCAAGTCTCGGGAGCGAGTCTCGCGGCCGGTCGGGGCGGCTTCAGGCGACGCGGCTGGGGCCGGCTTCGCGCTGGGCGCGCCGGGCGAGGCCGAGCTGGCGCTCGCGGAAGATCACGTAAATGCCCGAGGCGATGACGATGAAGGCGCCGATCAGGATCGTCGCCGCCGGCCATTCCCCGAACCAGAACCAGCCGATCGCCACCGCCCAGAGCATGGTCGAATATTCGAAGGGGGCGACCAGGGAGGCGTCGCCATAGCGATAGGCCTGGACGATCAGGATCTGGCCGAGGCCGCCGAGCACGCCGATGAGGACCATCAGCGCGGCGTCCTGGTAGCTCGGCAGGTTCCAGCCGAGCAGGATGGTCGAGAGGCCGAGCAGGCTGGTCAGCAGCATGAAGTAGAAGACGATGGCGCCGGTGCGTTCCGTCTGCGTCAGCAGCCGGACCTCGACCGAGGCGAAGGCCGAGCAGAAGGCGCCGGCGAGGCCGAGCGCCGCGCCGATGGCCGCGCCCGGCCCGAGCTGGTGGGCGCCGGCGCCGAGATGCGGCGAGAGCATGATCAGCACGCCGACGAAGCCGATCGTGACGGCGCTCCAGCGATAGATCCGCACGCGCTCCTTCAGCACCAGCGCCGCGAGCACCACGACCGCCAGCGGCGCGGCATAGCCGATGGCGACGGCCTCCGAGAGCGGCAGGAACTGCAGGGCCGCGAAGCCGCAGAACATGCCGGTGGAGCCCATGATGCCGCGCTTGAGATGGCCGCGCAGATTGCTCGTCTTCAGCGCCTCCGGCAGCTCGGAGCGCCAGCCGAGCCAGATCAGCAGCGGGATCATCGCGAAGAAGGAGCGGATGAAGACGATCTCGCCCGTCGGGTAGCGCGTCGAGATGGCCTTGATGCCGGCCGACATCAGCGTGAAGAACAGCGCCGAGAGCAGCTTGAGACTGATGCCGAGGAGAGGGGACAAGGCGGCGCGCGGCGGGAGGGCGGGAACGGTTTCGGGCGAAACCGTCCCTCCTTAGATCATGGCGCGGCGGGGTTGCGAAGCGCCAAGGCTGCAACGCCGCCCAGCGGCTGGCGAGGGCAGGCCCCCAGCCGTCGCCGCGAGGAGCGGGCCGCCCGCCATGACGGCCGGCCCGCCGCCGGCGTCAGAAGGTGCCGCGGAAGGAGCCGCCGTCGATCAGGACGTTCTGGCCGGTGATGTAGCCGGCATGGGCGCTCGCCAGGAAGGCGCAGAGCCTGCCGAACTCGTCGGGCGTGCCGAGGCGCCCGGCCGGGACCGCGGCGAGCCGGTTCCTGGTCGCCTGCTCGATGCTGATGCCCTGCATCTCGGCGACCTTGTTGGTTGCGGTCTTGATCCGGTCGGTGTCGAACACGCCGGGCAGGATGTTGTTGATGGTGACGTTGGCATGGGCGACCTCGCGCGCCACGCCGGCCAGGAAGGCGGTGAGGCCGGCGCGGGCGGCGGAGGAGACGTCGAGCCCGGTCAGCGGCGTCACCACGCTCGCCGAGGTGATGTTGACGATGCGGCCGAAGCCGCGCGCGACCATGCCGTCGATGACGCGCTGCACCAGCTCGAGCGGCGTCGCCATGTTCTGGACGACGCCTTCCAGCAGGCCCTCGCGCGTCACCTCGCGGAAAGGCTTCGGCGGCGGGCCGCCATTGTTGTTGACGAGGATGTCGGGATTCGGCGCGGCGGCGAGCAGCGCGTCCTGCCCGGCCCGGGTCGAGACGTCGGCGACGACGGCGATGACGGTCGCGCCGGTGCTGGCACGGATATCGCTTGCCGTCGCTTCGAGGGTGGCGGCGTCGCGGCCATTGACCACGACCGTGCAGCCGGCCTCGGCCAGGGCCTGCGCGCAGCCGCGGCCCAGCCCCTTGCTGGAGGCACAGACGATGGCCGTGCGGCCGGCGATTCCAAGATCCATCAGCTTTCTCCGTCAGCTTCGCCTGCTGCGCTCATGCAGCCATGCATCGGAAAGGCAGAGCATGGATTGGCGGCTCCGTCATCAAAGCGCAACGCAAATCAGACACACGCCGCAGGCATCGCAACAGCATGGGCCGCCGGGCATGAGCGACGAGGACGACGCGAAGCAGGTCCGCAGCATCTTCATCTCGGACCTGCATCTGGGCACGCGGGGAGCCCAGGCCGATCTCGTGCTGGAGTTCCTGCGCGCCTACGATGCGCCGACCATCTATCTGGTCGGCGACATCATCGACGGCTGGCGGCTGAAAAGCGGCTGGTATTTCCCGCAGACGCACAACGACGTCATCCAGAAGCTGCTGCGCAAGGTGCGCAAGGGCTCGAAGCTGATCTACGTCACCGGCAACCACGACGACTTCCTGCGCGACTTCACCGGCCTGCAGTTCGGCGGCATCACGCTGGTCGACGACATCGTCCACGAGACCGCCGACGGCAAGCGCCTGCTCGTGATCCATGGCGACCTGTTCGACCTGGTGGTGCGCAACGCCAAATGGCTCGCCTTGCTCGGCGACTGGGCCTACACCGTCGCGCTCGGCCTCAACATGGCGCTCAACAAGGTGCGGCGCTGGCTGCAACTGCCGCACTGGTCGCTCTCGGCCTGGGCCAAGCACAAGGTCAAGAACGCCGTGAACTATATCGGCGAGTTCGAAACCTGCCTCGCCGAGGAGGCGCGCCGCCACGACGCCGACGGCGTGATCTGCGGCCATATCCATCACGCCGCCTTCCGTGAGATCGACGGGCTGACTTACATCAACACCGGCGACTGGGTCGAAAGCTGCACGGCCTTCGTCGAGCATCATGACGGGCGCTTCGAGCTGATCCGCTGGCCGCAGGGGCGCCTCAAGGGCGAGGCGCCCGCGCCCGTCGTCGTGCCGGCCCGCCCGGCCGCCGTGCCGGAGCTGGCGGAGGCGGCGCGCAGCCTGCTCCGGCCGGCAGAGCTGGCGCGCATCCTCGGCGCGCAAGCGGAGACGGCCGGACGGAAAGCGCGCTGATGCGCGTCCTCATCGCCACCGACGCCTGGCGGCCGCAGATCAACGGGGTGGTGCGCTCGCTGGAGCGGATGATCCGGGCCGCGCCGGATTTCGGCGCGACGGCGGCGGCGCTGACCCCGGACGGCTTCCGGCAGATCGCGATGCCGAGCTATCCCGATATCCGGCTTGCCCTCGCCACCCGCCGGGCGCTGGCGCAGCGGATCGCGGAGTTCGGCCCGGACCATATCCATATCGCGACCGAGGGGCCGATCGGCTGGCTGACGCGGGCGGTCTGCCTGGCGCAGAAGCGGCCCTTCACCACGAGCTACCACACCCGCTTCCCGCAATATGTCGCGGCGCGCTGGCCGATCCCCGAAAGCTGGAGCTACCGCCTGCTGCGGCGCTTCCACGGGCCCGCGGCGGCGGTCATGGTCTCGACCGCGACGGTGGAGGAGGAGCTGCGCGGGCACGGCTTCGAGAAGCTGGTGCGCTGGGGGCGGGGCGTCGATCTCGACCTGTTCCATCCGCGCCCGCACAGCGTGCTCGACCTGCCGCGGCCGATCTTCCTCAGCGTCGGGCGGGTCGCGGTCGAGAAGAATCTCGAGGCCTTCCTGTCGCTCAGGCTGCCGGGCAGCAAGGTCGTGGTCGGCGACGGGCCGGCGCGGGCGGATCTGCAGCGCGCCTTTCCCGACGCGCATTTCCTCGGGGTGAAGGAGGGCGAGGAGCTGGCGGCGATCTACGCCTCCAGCGACGTCTTCGTGTTTCCGAGCCTGACCGACACCTTCGGCATCGTGCTGCTGGAGGCGGCGGCGAGCGGCCTGCCGGTCGCGGCCTTTCCGGTGCAGGGACCGCGCGACGTCTTCGCCGGCAGCGGTGCGGCCGTGCTCGGCGAGGATTTGCGCAACGCCGCGATGCAGGCGCTCAGGATCGCGCCCGAGACCGCGATGGAGCTGGCTGCGCGCCATAGCTGGGCGAGCAGCGCGGCGCAGTTCTACGGGCATATCCGCCGCGTGGCGCGCGAGGCCGGCTATCTGCCGCGCGAGCAGCCGGCCGCGCCCGCGGCGAGCGGCTTCACAGCCTTCGCGAGCGGGCGTGGCGCGGAAGGGCGCGCGCCGCGGCGCCTGCCGGCTTGAGCTGGGCGCGGAAGCCGTCGCGGCGCTCGTGCACCGAGGCGATGACCAGGCCCATCGGCACGCCGAGCCCGACCAGCGCGGCTTCAGACAATTGCAGGCTCGCCTCGATCGTCTCCGGCACCGCGTCGTTGACGCCGATCTCGTAGAGATGGCGGGCATGGGCGGCGTCGCGGGCGCGGGCGACGATGACGATGTCCGGCCGCAGCGCCCGCGCCGCCTGCACGGTCGCATCGACGGCGCGCGGATTGTCGATGGTCAGGATCAGCGCCGTCGCCTCCTCCAGCCCGCAGAGCTTGAGGAATTCCGGCTGCGTCGCGTCGCCGTAGAAGGCGGGGCGGCCGGCGCGGCGCTGGGCGGTGATCAGCGCCGCGTCCGAATCGATCACGATATGCGACTTGCCATGCTCCTCCAGCATCGAGGCGACGAGCCGTCCGACGCGGCCGCCGCCGACGACGATGGCGCGGGGCGCCCGGTCGTCCGGCGGCAGGGCCTTCGCCTCCTCGGGCAGCGCGACGGCCGGCGCGAGCTTCTGGGCGAAATGGCGGGCGAAGCGCGCCTGCAGGGGCAGGGTGATCATGCTCAGGGAGACGGCGGCGAGCGCGATGCTGGTCGCGCCGTGCCCGACCAGCCCGACGCTGGAGGCGCCGTTCAGGAGCACGAAGGCGAATTCGCCGCCGGGGCTGACCATCAGCGCGGTTTCGAGCGCTGCCGCCGCGTTCAGCCGGAAACGGCGGGCGAGCACGAAGATGATCAGGCTCTTGATTGCGACCAGCCCGACCGCGACCAAGAGGATCGCCACCGGGTGCCCGGCGATCTCGGCCGGGTTCACGCCCATGCCGACCGTCAGGAAGAAGACGCCGATCAGCAGCGACTTGAACGGGTCGATCGTGACCTCGACCGCGCGGCGGAATTCGGTCTCGGCCAGCAGCAGCCCGGCGATGAAGGCGCCGAGCCCCATGGACAGGCCGGCGGCGGCGGCGATCAGCCCGGTGCCGAGGGCAGTCAGCAGCGTCGCCGCCATGAAGCTCTCGGCCGAATCGGTCGAGGCGACGAGGCGGAAGAGCGGCTTCAATGCCAGCCGGCCGATGACGACGATGGTGGCGATGGCGGCCGCGGCCTGGACGAAGGCCTGGGCCAGCCCGGCGAGCAGCGAGCCCGATCCGTTCTGCGTCTCGAGCACATGGACCAGGAAGAGCAGCGGGACCACGGCGAGGTCCTGGCAGAGCAGGATGGCGAAGCTGGCGCGCCCGGCCGAGGAGGTCATCCGCTTCTTCGCCGCGAGCAATTCGACGATCATCGCGGTGGAGGAGAGGGCGAGCCCGAAGCCAATGATCAGCGCCGCGGTCGCCGGCTGCCCGAGCGCATAGGCGATCAGCCCGATCGCGGCGGCCGAGAGCCCGACCTGTCCGAGCCCCAGGCCGAAGACGAGGCGCTTCATCGTCATCAGGCGCTCGAAGGACAGTTCCAGCCCGATGACGAAGAGCAGGAAGGCGACGCCGAGCTCGGCCGGCCCGGCCAGCGCCTCGGCGTTCGAGACGGTGACGGTGCGCAGCAGCGGAATCGACGAGACCAGCCCGCCGAGGCCGAAGGGGCCGAGCAGCGCGCCGCAGGCGATGAAGGCGATGATAGAGTTGACCTTGAGCGTCTTGGCGAGCGGCACCACCACCCCCGCCGTCGCGAGCACGACGACGGCGTCCTTGTAGACGGCGGGATCGACGGTTCCGGCCACGGACTGTCCTTGCGATTCGAGCGGGTCGGGATGACCCGCCATTCTTGCGGCCCGCCGGTGCGATGCACAATCGCGGAATCGCCGCGCCCTGCGAGAAATTTGCATTGCAGGGCGAGACTTTAGGCATGGCTGCCCGGCTGCCTTGCGCAAAAAGCGGTTCCCGCCGGCTTCGGGGATGGGCTAGCCTTCGCGCGCACGCTCAGAAGGATGGCTCATGCGTTTCACCGGCACCGAGAACTATGTCGCGACCGAGGATCTCACCGTCGCCGTCAACGCCGCGATCCGGCTGGAGCGGCCGCTGCTGGTGAAGGGCGAGCCCGGCACCGGCAAGACCGTGCTGGCGGAGGAGATCGCGGCCGCGCTCGGGGCGCCGCTGATCACCTGGCACATCAAGTCGACGACCAAGGCGCAGCAGGGCCTCTACGAATATGACGCGGTGAGCCGGCTGCGCGACAGCCAGCTCGGCGATCCGCGCGTCTCGGACATCGCCAACTACATCAAGCGCGGCAAGCTCTGGGAGGCCTTCGCCTCGCCGGTGCGGCCGGTGCTGCTGATCGACGAGATCGACAAGGCCGATATCGAGTTCCCCAACGACCTGCTGCTCGAGCTCGACCGGATGGAGTTCCACGTCTACGAGACCGGCGAGACCATCAAGGCGGCGCAGCGGCCGGTGATGATCATCACCTCCAACAACGAGAAGGAGCTGCCGGACGCCTTCCTGCGCCGCTGCTTCTTCCACTATATCCGCTTCCCCGACGCCGAGACCATGCAGGCGATCGTCGAGGTGCATTTCCCCGGCATCAAGAAGCGCCTGATGGAGGAGGCGCTGCGCCTGTTCTTCGAGATGCGCGAGGTGCCCGGCCTCAAGAAGAAGCCCTCGACCTCGGAGTTGCTCGACTGGCTGAAGCTGCTCGTCGCCGAGGATATCGGGCCGGAGGTGCTACGCGAGCGCGACCCGCGCAAGCTGATCCCGCCGCTGCACGGGGCGCTGCTCAAGAACGAGCAGGACGTCTCGCTGTTCGAGAAGCTCGCCTTCATGGCGCGGCGGGAGAGCCGCTGAAGCGATCAACCGATACCCAGCAGCGGGCGGGCATTGAGCGCGGCGACGAGAGCCGCGCCCGTCAGGCAGGCATAGGCGAGGGCGAAGGCGTCGACGGCGCGCAGCGCCACAGCCGGACGGAGCGGCGAAGCCAGGAGCGCGAAGCCCGGCACGATCTGCATGGCATGCAACGCCAGGAAATGCGCGGGGCGCAGATCGCCGACGCTCAGTGACCAGCCGAAGAAGGGGATGACGGCGGCTGTCGGCAACGGGGTGCCGACCGTATGCCCGCCGGCGCCGCTCAGCGTTGCGCCGGAGAGAATGCCGAGCACGGCCGTCAGGCCGAGGCCCAGGATCAGGGAGCGGCGCAGGATCGGGGGCAGCGGAGCCGCATCCTTGCGGGCGAGGCCGTAGGCGAGGATACCGCTTGCGGCGGTGAAGAGCACGGCAGCGATCCCCATCGCCGAATAGAGCGCGATGGCGGCCGGGCCGTCGGCGTTGTAGTGGGAAGCCTCCGCGCGCGAGGCGCGCCAGGCGATGTAGACGAGCTCGAAGAAGAGCAGGCCGATCACCGGCCAGACCGTGAAGCGGCCGAGCCGCGAACGCTGGAAGGCTTCGCTGGTCAGCGGCAGCAGCAGCGCGAAGGAGAACAGGTAGACCGCGATCGAGATCTCGAATTTCAGCGGCTTGAGCCAGACGGGGTCGCCATTGAAGAGCCGCGGGTCGATGGCATAGGCAAGCGCCGTCGGGATCGCGAGCAGCGCCATCGCAATGCCCGCGGCGCCCAGGCGGGGCTCCCATTCGAGTGCCCGGAACGGCGCCGGCAGCCGCGCCAGGAAACGTGGAATCCGGTCTTCCGCAACGATGTCCCGGCTCGTCGCGACGAGGCGATAGAGCAGGTAGCCGACCGGGCCGAAAAGGAAGGTCAGGGCGAGGACCGGCAGCATCGCCCAATGCGGCAGGCCCTCGCGCTGCGCGCGGCGCAGCAGCCAGGCGCCGGTCAGGAGGTCGAAGGCGAGGTAATGGACCCAGCCGGCGAGCAGCAGCGGTCGCGAGGCGAACAGGGCGGCGACGTCGTCGAGCGAGGAAAAGCCGCCGCGGGCCTCGTGCCAATGCACCGCGATCAGGACCAGGTAGCCGAGCGAGAGCAGCGTCGGAATGGCGAGGCCGGCGAGGACCTGGCTCGCCCGCCAGCGCGGCGCGGCGATCAGCAGGAGCCAGCCGCAGACGGCCAGCAGATTCGCGCCGGAGAAGGCAGCGTTCCCTATCGAAGGCGGCATCATATCCTCCGAACTTGACAGTGTTCAGTTGCAGGCTGGTTGTGACCCGGTATCTTAACGACGTCAAGATTATTTTGACGCTGTTTAGATGAGCGGAGTTCCCGATGACCGAAGCGATGTCGCGGGTCACGCGCGAGCACTATCACCACGGCGCCCTGCGCCAGGCGATGATCGCGGCGGCGGAAGCGGTGCTGGCCGAGCGCGGGCTCGGCGGTTTCACCCTGCGCGAATGCGCCCGGCGGGCGGGAGTGTCGCCGGCCGCCCCGGCCCATCACTTCGGCAATCTGACCGGCTTGCTGACGACGATCGCGACGCTCGGGTTCGACGATCTCTCGGATGCGATGGAGGCGGCTGTTGCGTCGGCACAGGCGCAGGGACGCAGCCGCCTCGCCGCGATCGCGCGGGCCTATGTCGAGACGGCACTCGGCAATCCGGGGCGCTTTCGCGTCGTCTTCGGCCAGCGGGAAATGGACCGGCAGGACGCCGCCTTCCGGGCTGCGGCGACGCGGTCCTTCGGCATCCTGGTTCGCGAGGTGCGGTTGAGCCGCGGCCTGCAGCCTTCTCGTTTGCCGGACGAGAAGCCCGCTGCCCAGGCCCCCGCTCCCGATCTGCCGGAGGTGCTGCTCGCCTGGTCCGCGGTCCACGGCTTCTCGACCCTGCTGATCGATGGCGCGCTGGATTTCCTGACTGCAGAAGAGGGGCGGCAGGCTTTTCTCGACAAGCATGCGGCCCGGCTCTTCGCATTGCTGGCATCGGCGCTTTCGGCCGGGCAGGGGCTCGCAAAAGAAGCCGCCCGCGATTAGGTTTCCCGCATGCGACGCCTCATGCTCCTGCGCCATGCGAAATCGAACTGGCCCGCCGGCGTCGCCGATCGGGACAGGCCCCTGGCTGCGCGGGGGCGCGAGGCGGCCCCGGTGATGGGGCGCTATCTCGCGGACGAGCTGCTGCTGCCGGATCTGGTGCTGATCTCGCCGGCGAAGCGCACGGTCGAGACCTGGGAGCTGGTCGCGCCGATGCTGCCGGAGAAGCCCGCGACCCAGTACGAGCCGCGCATCTACGAGGCCAAGGCCGCGGCGCTGCTCTATGTCGTGCAGGAGATGGAGCCTTCGGTGAAGACGCTCCTGATGATCGGCCACAATCCCGGCTTCGAGGAGCTGGCGCGGCGGCTCGCCGGCCATGGCGACCGCTACGCCTCGGCGCGGATGAGCCAGAAATATCCGACCGCCGGCCTCGCCGTGCTCGATTTCGCCATCGACGACTGGCGCGATGTCGCCGAGCATGGCGGGCGGCTCGACCGTTTCGTCACGCCGGCCTCGCTCGGGGAAGGACCCGACGAATGACCGCGGCGGCGTCGTGAGCGACACCTCCTATCTCGATACCGCCCGCAATGCGGCGCTGGCCTTCGGCGACAGCCTGCTCGGGCTGGCGCGGCCGCGCCTGCGGCTCGGCGTCACCGGGCTCTCGCGCTCGGGCAAGACCGTCTTCACCACCGCCCTGATCCAGAACCTGATGGAAGGGGCGCGGCTGCCGGTGCTGAAGGCGGCCTCGCAGGGACGCATCGCCCGCGTCAGGCTGGTGCCGCAGCCGGACCCGGACGTGCCGCGCTTTCCCTATGAGGCGCATCGCGCCGCGATGAACGGGCCCGGGCGGCGCTGGCCGGAGTCGACGCGGCGCATCTCGGAGCTGCGCGTCGAGATCGACTACGAGCGCGCTTCCGGCTGGTTCAAGGGGCCGGCGACGCTGACGCTCGACATCGTCGACTATCCCGGCGAGTGGCTGCTCGACCTCGCCCTGATCGGGCAGGATTACAAGGCCTGGTCGGCCCAGGCCGTGGCCGATGCGCGAAAGCCCCACCGGCGGCAGGCCGCCGCCGGCTGGCTCGCCGATCTCGGCGCGCGCGACCCGGACGGGCCGCCCGACGAGCTCGCTGCCGAGGCGGCGAGCGACCTGTTCAAGGATTATCTGGCGAGGCTCAGGGCCGACCCCGAAGCGGTGGCGGTGACGCCGCCCGGCCGCTTCCTGATGCCCGGCGACCTCGAGGGCTCGCCGGCGCTGACCTTCTCAGCCCTCGATCTCGGCCATGACCGCGCGCCGCGGCCGGGCACGCTCGCCGGGCTGATGGCGGAGCGCTTCGAGGCCTATAAGCGCGTCGTGGTCGCGCCGTTCTTCCGCGACCATTTCGCCCGGCTCGACCGGCAGATCGTGCTGGTCGACGTGCTGGCGGCGCTTGATGCCGGAGCGCCGGCGCTGGCCGATCTCGAAACCGCGCTGGGGCAGGCGCTCGCCGCCTTCTCGGTCGGGCGCAATTCCTGGCTCTCCAGCCTGTTCGCGCCGCGCATCGAGCGCGTGCTCTTCGCCGCGACCAAGGCCGACCATATCCACCACACCAGCCACGACCGGCTCGCCGCGGTGATGTCGCATCTGGTGGCGCGGGCGCTGTCGCGCGCGCAGGGCGCCGGGGCGCAGGTCGAGGCGATGGCGCTGGCGGCGGTGCGGGCGACGGAGGAGGTGCGGATCCGGCAGGGGCGCGAGGAACTGCCCGCCATCGCCGGCGTGCCGGAAGCCGGCGAGGCGATCGACGGGCAGGTCTTCGACGGCATCGCCAAGGCGGCGATCTTTCCGGGGGAGCTGCCGGAGCGGCCGGAGGCGATCTTCGCTTCCGATGCGCATTGGCAGATCCGGGCGCCGCGCTTCCGCCCGCCGCTGGTCGAGGCCGATGCCGGCGGCCGGACCAGGCCGCCGCCGCAGATCCGCCTCGACCGTGCGCTGGAATTCCTGCTCGGCGACAGGCTGGCGTGAGGAGGGCCGGACGATGACGAAGGCTCCGCGCGCGATCCTCCTCGGCGACAGGGCCGCGGAGGAGATCGCGGCCGAGGACGGCGCCCTCCGGCAGGGCGACGTCGCGATCCTGCCGGAGAGCGAGCCGATCGATGCCGGCGAGCCGGCGCGGACGACGCCCCGGCCGCGCGGCGTCCTCGGGCTGGGGCTGTCCTGGGGCTCGCTCTTCGTCGCCGGGCTTTCCGGCTTCCTCGCGCTGGCGGCCGGAATCTGGGTGGAGAACACGATCACGGCGCTGATGCGCCAGAACCCGGCGCTGGGCTATGCCGCGCTGGCCTGCGCCGCGCTGGCGGGCTTGGCCCTGGCGGTGATGCTGGCGCGGGTGCTGCGCGACATCCTGCGCGAGCGCAAGGTCGAGACGCTGCACCGGCAGGGCGGCGACCTGCTGTCCGGCGGCAGCACCGAGGCGGCCAAGGCGCTCGCCGGCGAGCTTTCCGGGCTCTACAGGGGGCGGGCCGAGGCCGCGCGGGGCCGGGCGGAGCTGGCGGCGGCGCTGCCCCAGCTCTTCGCGCCGCGCGACGTGCTGAGCGTGGCGGAGCGCTGCCTGCTGGTGCCGCTCGACCGGCAGGCCCAGGCGCAGATCGCGATCGCGGCCCGGCGGGTTTCGCTGGTCACGGCGGTCAGCCCGCGGGCGCTGGTCGACGTGCTGTTCGTGCTGGTCGCCTGCGCCCGGCTGCTGCGCGCCATCGCCGGCATCTATGCCGGGCGGCCCGGCACGCTCGGCTTGCTCCGGCTGGCGCGACAGGTCCTCAACCATCTGGTCCTGACCGGTGGCATGGCGGCGGGCGACGCGGTGGTCCAGCAGGTGCTGGGGCAGGGGCTCGCGGCGCGGCTTTCCGCCAAGCTCGGCGAGGGCGTGATCAACGGCATGCTCACCGCCCGGATCGGGCTCGCGGCGCTGGCCGTCTGCCGGCCGCTGCCCTTCGTCGAGGCGACGCCGCCGACGCTGTCCGACGTCGCCGGCGACCTTGCGGTCCGGCGCGCCGGCAAGGCCGAGGCCGAGGCGGAATGACCCGGCAGAATCTGCCGGGCCCGGGGCGTTTCTACCCGGCGCGGATTGCCGCGAAACCTTTCGTAAACGATCTAACCCGCTGAAATACCGAGGCCGCGCCGCTGGCATGGCGCATGCAGACTTCACCGCGACGTTGTGTGCGGCCCTTGGGGGGCCATCGGTCGAGGTGAGGGTTCCATGGGTGTTTTCAGCGCGCTGACGACAGCGGTTTCAGGCATGACGGCGCAGTCCTATGCGCTCGAGAACATCTCCGGCAACATCGCGAACTCGCGGACGGCCGGCTACAAGCGGGTCGACACCGCCTTCGCCGATCTGGTGCCGGATGCGGCGCTGAACCGGCAGGTCGCCGGCTCGGTCGCGGCCTTCAGCCAGGCGACGAACTCGATCCAGGGCGATCTCAACCCGACCCGCATCGACACCAACATCGCGATCAACGGCGACGGCTTCTTCGTGGTCGACCAGCGCCAGAGCGGCGTCGGCGCCAACACGCAGTTCGCCAACCAGAACCTCTACACCCGGCGCGGCGATTTCGACTTCGATGCGAACGGCTATCTCGTCAACGGCGCCGGCTACTACCTGAAGGGCCTGAAGATCGACCAGGTCACCGGCCAGCTCATCGGCACGCAGCCGGAAGTGCTGCGCATCACCAAGGAGCAGTTCCCGGCCAAGGCGACGACCTCGATCGAGTACCGCGCCAACATCCCGGCCGTGCCGGGGACGACGCAGAAGTCGCAGGGCGGTTCCGAATTCCTCAATCCCGCCTCGGTCACGGCGGCGGGCGCCGCGCCCAACCCCTATGCCGGCAACGCCGCGGTGATGGGCAACAACATTGGCAGCTTCCTGGCGACCTCGATCCCCGGCGGCTCGGTGACCGTCTATGACGAGCTCGGCAAGGCCACCAGCGTCGAGATGCGCTGGGCCAAGATCGACGACGGCGACTCGACGGCGACGCCGCCAACGACCGGCACCTGGGGCCTGTTCATCGCCCAGAACACCGGCGCGACGGCGGCCGGCGACGTCGCCTATGTCCAGGCCGGCCAGACCATCACCTTCGGCACCACCGGCCAGATGGTCTCCCCGGCGAGCGGCGACATCGCGCTGCCGACCATGACGATCGGCGGCACGACGATCTCCGGCATCAGCCTGACGACCGGCGGCAACGGCGTGACCCAGAACGGCGACGTCAGCGGCCAGATCGACGCGCGCAGCATCCGCCAGGACGGCTATACCGCCGGCACGCTCGACCGCGTCTCGGTCTCGGCCGAGGGCCAGGTGATCGGCACCTTCAGCAACGGTCAGGTCGTGGCCCTCGCCCAGGTCTCGGTCGCCCGTTTCAACGCCGACAACTCGCTGAAGCGGCTCGATGGCGGCGCCTTCGAGGAGACAATCGAATCCGGCCCGCCGATCATCGGGCTAGGCACCTCGCAGATGGTGGGCGGCAGCGTCGAGCAGTCGAACACCGACATCGCCGACGAATTCTCGAAGATGATCGTCACCCAGCAGGCCTATTCGGCCAACACCAAGGTCATCACCACCGCGCAGGAGATGCTGACCTCGGTGTTCAACATCATCCGCTGAGCGGGCCTCCGCTCATGGCGCCGGGCCGGGAGGCGGCAGCCGCTTCCCGGACGGCCATGCGGCAGCAGACGGACGGATCGCCGCTGCCGCGTTCCAGAAGGGGCGCGCATCGCGTCAGGAGTCGACGATGGGGCTGAGCACCTCCCTCAATACGGCGATCGGCGGCCTCACCGCCAGCCAGGTCGGCATCGGCGTCGTCTCGCAGAACGTCGCCAATGCCGGCACGACGGGCTATGTCCGCCGCGTCGTCTCCAACAGCGACAGCCTGAGCGGCCTCACCATCGGCGTGCAGAGCACGCAGGTGCAGCGCCTGCTCGACGCCATCGTCCAGAGCCAGCTCTGGCAGGAATCGGCGGGCGCGGCCTATACCGCGACCCGCGCCAACGCGCTCTCCAACCTCGACAAGCTCTATGGCGCGCCCGGCAGCGCCACGGCGCTCGACACCATCTTCAACAACTTCACCAGCGCGCTGCAGTCGCTGCAGAACGACCCTTCCTCCTACAGCCTGCGCTCGCAGGTGGTCGATTCCGCCGCCTTGCTGGCGCGGCAGCTCAACACCCTGTCGAACGGCATCCAGGCCCAGCGCGACCAGGCCGAGACCGGGATCGCGACCGCCGTCGCCAAGGTCAACGACCTGCTCGGTGCGCTGACCAAGGTGAATGCGCGGATCGTCGCCGCGCCGAACGACAGCGCGACCGCGAGCCTGAAGGACCAGCGCGACCTGATCCTGTCCGAGCTGTCGCAATATGTCGACATCAAGACGACGGAGGATGCGCGCGGCTCGATCAGCGTCGTGACCGGCTCGGGCACGCAGCTCTTCGACGGGCAGCCGGCCGTCACCTTCAGCTTCGACGCCCATAGCGGGCTCGGCCCCGACGACCAGTGGAGCACCGACCCGGCCCAGCGCGGCGTCGGCACCATCACGATGCGCAGCGCCAATGGCAGCGTGTCGGACGCGATCACCAACAACGTCTTCCGTTCCGGCGAGATCGCCGCGAATATCGAGCTGCGCGACAAGACCCTGGTCAAGGCCCAGGCGCAGCTCGACGAGATCGCCGCGCAGATGGCCAAGGCGCTGTCGGAGCGCTCGATCCAGGGCGCGGCCTATCCGGCGGGCTCGACCACGCCCACGGGGCTGGAGCTCGACATCGACAAGCAGCGCGTCAACACGCTGACCTTCGACTACAGCTCGCCCCCGGCCACCGGCACGCAGCGCTTCACCTTCGTCGACGCGCCGGCCGGCGTCACCGTGCCGATCGGCAGCGACCCGAACAACAAGGTGATCGCGATCGACTTCTCGGCCGGCCCGGCCGCGATCGCCAGCCAGATCCAGAGCGCGCTCGACGCCAATGGCGCGACGGGCTTCACCGTCTCCAACCCCGGCACCGGCCTGCTGCGCATCACCGAGCCGGGAGGACGGGTCGCGGGGCTCGGCGCCCAGACGACCGTGACGAGCGCCGATGCCGATACGCCGGAGATGCCGCTCTTCGTCGACGCCGGCAACCAGGCCTTCGCCGGCTCCTATGACGAGGCCTCGCGCAAGGTCGGCTTCGCGGCGCGGATCACGGTCAACGCCGACATCGTCGCCAACCGGGCGCTGCTCTCCGGCGCGCCCGGCACGGCGGCCGGCGACACGGCCCGCGCCAGCGCGCTGTTCGACAGCCTGACGCGCGATGTCCGCAGCTTCGACAACTCCTCCTCGCCCGATGGCGGCACGGCGCCCTTCTCGGGGACGGTCGGCAGCTTCGTCCAGCGCGTCGTCTCCGCGCAAGGCCAGGCCGTCGAGGCGGCCCAGCGGCTCGACGAGGGCCAGCAGGTCGCTCTCGCCTCGATCCAGAGCCGCTTCCAGGAGACGGCGCAGGTCAATATCGACCAGGAAATGTCGATGCTGATCGAGCTCCAGAACGCCTATGCCGCCAATGCCCGCATCATCTCCACGGTCAAGGAGATGATGGACATGCTGATGAGAGTGTGAGGCCGCCATGACGATCACCGCCTATGGTTCCGGCGCCTATCGCTCGGCCAAGCCCGACAGCTTCGTCTCCAGCCGCACCCAGTTCGACGATCTGCAGCGGCAGCTCGCCACCAAGGAGCGCAGCACGAGCTATGGCGACCTCGGCATCGACCGGCGCGTCAGCCTCGATCTCAACGCCAAGCTCTCCTCGCTCGACGGCTGGCTCGCCGGCATCGGCCTCGCCGACGTCAACCTGAAACTGATGTCCGGCGCCGTCGAGAACTTCGCCAAGATGGCGACGGAGAGCCGCAACGACATGCGCTCGAACACCTATCTCGCCAGCTCGACCGGCCAGACGGCGCCGCAGGTGCTGGCGCAGGAGAAGTTCAAGCAGACGCTCGACCTGCTCAACAGCAACGTCAACGGGCGCTATCTCTTCTCCGGCCGGACCTCGGACACCCAGCCGGCGCTGGGCTATGACGAGATCATCAACGGCAGCGCCGGCAAGGACGGGCTGCGGCAGGTGATCGAGGAGCGCCGGAAGGCCGATCTCGGCAGCGACGGGCTCGGCCGGCTGCAGCTCGGGATGGAGACGCCGGAGACGATCGCGATGTCGGATGCCGATCACGGCTACGGCTTCAAGCTCGGCAGCGTTTCCGCCACGGGAACCGGCATCGCGGTCACGCCGCAGACGCCGCTGCCGGCCGGGACCAAGGCGGCGTTCTCGATCGCCGTCACCGACCAGCCCGCCCCCGGCGACAAGGTCAGCATCACGCTCGACCTGCCGGACGGAACCCAGGCGCAGGTCACCCTGACCGCGCGGGCGCCGGGGACGACCGGCTCGGACGCCGATTCCTTCGAGATCGGCGCCGATTCCGCCGCCACGGCGGCCAATCTGCGGAACGCCATCGGCAAGGGGCTCGAGACTGCGGCGCAGACCTCGCTCTCCGCCGCCTCGTCCCAGGTCGCGGCGGCGGCCTTCTTCGCCGGCAGCACCGGCAACCCGCCGGTGCGGGTGCCGGGGGCCGACCCCTATACGGCGACGGCCGACCCGACCAATGTCGGCGTCAGCGACACGGTGATTTGGTATCGCGGCGACGATGCCGCCGACAGCGCGCGCGGCACCGCGATCGTCCAGGTCGACCAGGGGCAGGTCGTCGGCACCGGCGCCCGGGCGAACGAGGAGGCGTTCCGGGTCGGCCTGGCCCAGTTCGGCATCATGGCGGTCGAGAGCTTTCCCGCCGATGACCCGGCGTCGCAGGCGCGCTACGACGCCATGGCCGAGCGGGTGGCGGACCGGCTCGGCTTCGGCGGCACCACGCAGAAGCCGGCCGAGATCATCACCGAGCTGGGCTCGGCGCAGACGGCCCTCGCCGGCGCCAAGGAGCGCCACCAGAGCACCAAGGACTACCTCACCACCACGCTTTCCGGGGTCCAGAACGTGACGACGGAAGAGGTGGCGACGCAGATCCTCGCCCTGCAGACGCAGTTGCAGGCGAGCTATCAGGTGACCTCGATGCTTTCGAAGCTCTCGCTCACCAACTATCTCTGACCGCCGGGCCCGCGCCCGGGAGCCGAACGCGAAAACGCCGCCCGTGAGGGCGGCGTCCTTCGTTCGGCTCCGGCAGGTCGGGCGGCGGTCAGCGCCCGCGCAGGCCCGCCGCGATCTCGCGGTTGATGTTGATCAGGATGCCGAGGCGCTGCGGCTGCGGGTCGGCGGCGACCCGGAAGGTGTGGTTGAAAATGAAGTTCGCCAGGCCGAGGATGTTGGTCTTGATCCCCACCGGCAGCGGATTGTCTTCGGCGGTGACGGCCGTGACCAGCAGGGTCCAGAGCCGGCGGTTATAGGTCAGGGCCTCGTCCAGCTCGCCTTCGCGGCCGGCCCAGTCGTCGGCGACGGACTGGAGGCGGGTGGCGGCCTTGATCAGCAGGGAGGCTTCGAGCTCGCGGGGCGAAACGACGGTCTGGGCCGTCCTGGCAGCGGCGGCATAGGCGCTAAACCCGTTTTGCATGCTCGATCAGTTCCGCTTCGTAGGCGATCAGCTTCTTGGCTGCCTTCAATGCCTTGTAGAGATCGCCGCTTAAGATGCGGTTATTGATCTCGTGAACATGCGGCAGAGCGCTCGGCGCCGCCTGCACGAAATCGCGCACGAGCTGGAAGAAGGCTTCGTGCTGATGCGTGGGATCCTGCGCCAGATACATCAACTGGATGGCGAAATAGATCTTCTTCGCCGGGCTGTCGGCGGTGGCGGCGGTGAGGATGTCCTTCTCGCGCAGGATCGGCGCCTCGCCCTCGATGAAGAAGCGCGTGCGCTGCTCGTCGTTGCGGATGACGACCTGGCCGACGATGATCCGCTCGCGCGGCTTGAGCTCGACCTTGAGAGCCATGTCTGTCTGAGCCTTCTGGCTGGCGGAGGGAAGGGGGCGCCTCAGCCGCCGAACAGGCGCAGCACGCTCTGGTCCGCCTGGGAGGCGAGCGAGAGGGCCGTCTGCGACAGCTGCTGACGGGTGTTGAGCGCGAGCAGGCTGGCGCCTTCCTCGTTGGGATCGGCGAGGACGAGGTTGTCGGCGCCGGTCTTCAAGGTGTTGACCAGCTCCTTGGTGAAGTCCTGGCGCGTCTGCGCGACCGAGAGGTTCGAGCCCAGCGTCGAGGACAGCGATTTCAGCGAGGTCAGCGCGCCGTTGAGGGCGTTCGTCGCCTTGTCGAGATCGTTGTCGTTCTGGAAGTTGAACAGCCCGTCGAGCTGGGTGTTGACCGCCTGGGAGATGCCGAGATTCTCGGCGCTCACCACGGTGCCCTGGATGTCCAGTTTGGTCTGGTTGGTGCCGGTCTTCTCGTTGAAGGCGATGCTGAGGCGGTCTCCGGCGAGAAGGTTGATGCCGTTGAAGCTCGAATCCTTGGCGAGCTCGTCGATCTGCGTGCGCAGGTCGTTGAACTGCTGGATCAGGTTCGAGCGCACGGCCGAGGTGACGTTGGAGGCGGTGGTGCCGACATCGTAGCTGTTGCTGGCGAGCCCGAGCGCGGCGTTGCTGTTGAGCGGCGTCGTCGCGTCGTTGTCCTTGGAGTTGGTCAGGGCCGCGGTCCTGGCGGTCTCGAGCTCCGTGTCGGTCGGAGCGGCTGGATTCGCCGCCGTGATGTCGGCGGCGCCGAAGCCGAACTGGAGCGTCTCGGAGCCGGTGCCCTTGACGTTGAACTGGCCCTTCTCGTCGACGAAGGCGGTGGCGATGCCCGATTTGTTGATTTCGTTGACGATGTCGCGGACGGTCATGTTCGCGGCGTTGAAGGTGGCCTCGTAGGCGTTGTCTCCGGCCTTGATGCTGATTGCCAGCATCTTGCCGGCGGTGCCGGCGGCGGGAGCAGCAACGCCGATATTGCCGGCATAGCTCGCGGTCGCGGCATCGGCGTCGGCGCCGTTGTCGTTGACGATCGCCTTGTCGAGCGCGATGTCCTTCAGGCTCTTGTTGGTCGCGATCTTCTCGGCCGTGGAGACGAGCGCCGTGCCGGTCGTCGTCGGACGGTTCTGGGCGGCGTCGGACTGGGCCTGCTTGATCGTCGACTGCATCGAGTTGACGAGCTTGATGATGCCGTCGATGCCCTTCGAGGCGGACTGGATGGTCTGGATGCCGTTCGACATGCCGTCGAGCAGGCCGGTGAGCTGGGTGGCGCGGTCGTTCAGCCCCATCGAGGTGAAATAGTTCACCGGATTGTCGATGGCGGAATTGACCTTCTTGCCGGTGGCAAGGCGATTCTGGATGATGCTCTGCTGCGCCGCGGTCTGCTGCAAGGTCAGGAGATTGTTGCGCACGCCGCTGGAAAGAATCGTATTCGCCATCTTCGATCCCCTGAGAGCGCGATTCGGCGCTGACCCGTTGGTATGCGGGGATCATTCCTCGTTAAGGATAATAAAATCTTAATCGCGCGGACCGGCGGCGGCGATGCGAAAGGCGGCGGAGCAGGGCCCCGCCGCCTTTTGTCTTCGGCCCACATCCTGTGGGCGGGCCCGCTTCTGCGGACGAAGGATCAGAACAGGCGCAGGACCGCCTGGTCGGACTGGGAGGCCAGCGAGAGGGCCGTCTGCGAGAGCTGCTGACGGGTCTGCAGCGAGAGCAGGTTGGCGGCTTCCTCGTTGGCGTCGGCGTTGACCAAATTGTCGGCGCCGACCGTCAGCGTGTCGGCCAGGCCCTTGGTGAAGTCCTGGCGGGTGTTGGCGACCGAGAGCTGCGCGCCGAAGGTCGAGGACAGCGACTTCAGCGAGGTCAGCGCGCTGTTCAGGGCGTCGGACGCCTTGCCGAGATCGTTGTCGTTCTGGAAGTTGAACAGCCCGTCGATCTGGGTGTTGACCGCCTGGGAGATGCCGAGATTCTCGGCAGTAACGACCGAGCCCTGGATGTTCATCTTGCTCTGGTTGGCGCCGGTCTTCTCGTTGAAGGCGATGCTGAGCTGGTCGCCGGCGAGAAGGTTGATGCCGTTGAAGCTCGAATCCTTGGCGAGCTCGTCGATCTGCGTGCGCAGGTCGTTGAACTGCTGGATCAGGTTCGAGCGCACCGCCGAGGTGACGTTGGAGGCGGTGGTGCCGACATCGTAGCTGTTGCTGGCGAGCCCGAGCGCGGCGTTGCTGTTGAGCGGCGTCGTCGCGTCGTTGTCCTTGGAGTTGGTCAGGGCTGCGGTCCTGGCGGTCTCGAGCTCCGTGTCGGTCGGAGCGGCTGGATTCGCCGCCGTGATGTCGGCGGCGCCGAAGCCGAATTGGAGCGTCTCGGAGCCGGTGCCCTTGACGTTGAACTGGCCCTTCTCGTCGACGAAGGCGGTGGCGATGCCGGATTTGTTGATTTCGTTGACGACGTCGCGGACGGTCATGTTCGCGGCGTTGAAGGTGGCCTCGTAGGCGTTGTCTCCGGCCTTGATGCTGATTGCCAGCATCTTGCCGGCGGTGCCGGCGGCGGGAGCAGCAACGCCGATATTGCCGGCATAGCTCGCGGTCGCGGCATCGGCGTCGGCGCCGTTGTCGTTGACGATCGCCTTGTCGAGCGCGATATCCTTCAGGCTCTTGTTGGTCGCGATCTTCTCGGCCGTGGAGACGAGCGCCGTGCCGGTCGCCGTCGGACGGTTCTGGGCGGCGTCGGACTGGGCCTGCTTGATCGTCGACTGCATCGAGTTGACGAGCTTGGTGATGCCGTCGATGCCCTTCGAGGCGGCCTGGATGGTCTGGATGCCGTTCGACATGCCGTCGAGCAGGCCCTTGAGCGCATCCGAGCGGCTGTTGAGCGACTGGGCCGTGAAGTAGTTCACCGGATTGTCGACGGCCGTGTTGACCTTCTTGCCGGTGGCGAGACGGTTCTGGACGGCGGCGGCCTGGGCGGTGATGGATTGCAGCGACGTCAGGTTGTTGCGGACGTTCGCCGAGAGGGAGATGGCCATCGTGATGCTACCTTTCTGGTAAGATGCCTTCTGGCGTCGCAGCCGTTCTGGCTGGACACGGGCAACACTCGCCGCACCACCCGTAACAAGAGGTAAATTTCGCCGGTCGAATTGTTGGCGATGCCGGCCGCGCGCGAAGGTGGTTAAGGGCGGCTTAACCGCCCGGCCTCCGGCGGGGTCCGGTCGGGACGGCCGCCGCGAACGACAACCGCCCGCTGGCGGGCGGGCGGCTTGATCGGGCATGGTCCCTGGAATGGGAGGCGGCTCAGGCCGTGCGCTCGACCCGGGGAGGGGCCTCGTCGGCCTCGCGGGCGCGCTCGGAGAGCTCGCGCGAATAGGCGCGCAGCTTCAGCGTGGCCTCGTCGGGAAGCTGGAAGACCGTCTCGCCGGTCTGCCGGTCCTTCTTCTGCAGCACGAGGGCGCGGGTGCGGGGGTCGATGACGAGCTTGCGCTCGACGCTCTCGTCCAGCGTCTTGTCGGCGGCGCGGCCGTTCTGCTCGCGCTCGAAGCTGCGGCGCTCGCCGGCGGCGCGGCTGCGGGCGTCGCGCTCCTGGGCGCGGACATCGACATGGACGGCATCGCCGGCGGAAGCGGACTGAACGGTCTTTTCGGGCGGGAGGTCGACGGCCACGCTGCCGGGCTGGGCGGCGACGTCGGCGCGGGCAACGACAGGCATGCCGGCCGCGGCGGCGACCTTCGGGACATTGCCAAAGTCCATATCGCACTCCTTCTGGAGCTCTCGACGGCGCCGTCGCGCCGTTTCATGGCTTGGCGGACAGGCATACCCGTCCGATCCTGGCGAGACTGCCGGAAATGATTGAATCGCGCGTTAGGAAATTAGGTAAATAGCGCGAGGTGCCCTGCCGCGGGCCTGGGGCGGCGCGGCGGGAGGGGCGTCACAGCCGCCGGGACACGACCAGCGGGCCAGAATTCGGGCGTGCGAAGACGCCGGCGCCGACCGTTGCGGTGGGGCCGTAGCCATTCGCCCGCATCGGCCTGTTGGCATCGGCGGCGAGGTCCCGGATCATCGATTCGGAGACGGCCCGCGCCGTCGCCAGCACGATCTGGTTGGTCTCGATCAGCCCCTGGAAGGCGTGGTGCGCCTCCTTCAGCCGCTTCACCTGCTCGGGCGCGAAGCGGGCGAGCGCGACGGCATTGAGCTTCACCTGCTCGACGCCGCGCATGTAGATGCCGGCGAGCTCGGTCTTGCGCGGCTCGCGCGTCATCGCCTCCGGCAGGCGGCCGGCGCGGACGAGCTCGGTCTCCTCGCCGACGAGATGCGCCAGCGCGGCGAGGGATTCCAGCACGGTCTCGACCAGCATGCGGGCCTCGCCCGCGCCGGCGATGCGCGGCCGCTCGTCGAGAATGCGTCCTGTCGCCGCCATGCTCAGCTCCTCGTCGAGGCCTGCGCCTGCAGGCTCAGCATCTCGCGCAGGATCTGGTCGGAGACGCCGACGCCGCCGGCCTTCTGGATCTGCTTGGCGTATTGCTGGGTGAGCTGCGAACGCCAGATGTCGCCGCCCGTGCCGTTCTCGCCGAGCGGCCCCTCGGTGCCGGTATCGGCGAAGAGATGCTGGGTCATCTGCTCGAGGAACATCGCCTCGAAATCCTCGGCCTGCTTCCTGGCCTTGGCCTTGGCCGGGTCGAGCGCGTCGGCGATGCCGTCGGCGACCTTGCCGACGACCTGGCCGGCGACGCCGAGCGCGAGTTTGGCGGCGGGGAGAGCGAGAGCGGCAGTCATCACATCACCTCGATTTCGGCCTGCAGCGCGCCCGCCGACTTGATGGCCTGGAGAATGGAAATCAGGTCGCGGGGGCCGATGCCGAGCGCGTTCAGCCCGTCGACGAGCTCGGCGAGCGTCACGCTCTCCTTGACCAAAGCGAGCTTGTTGCCGCCCTCGGTGTCGACCTTGACGCTGGTGCGCGGCACCACGACCGTCTGCCCCCCGCGCGAGAAGGGCTCGGGCTGCGAGACCTGCGGCTGCTCGCTGATCGTCACGGTGAGGTTGCCCTGCGCCACGGCGACGGTGGAGACGCGCACATCCTTGCCCATGACGATGACGCCGGAACGCTCGTCGATGACGACGCGGGCGCCCTGGTCCGGCTCGACGCGCAACTGCTCGATATCGGTCAGCAGCTTGATCATGTTGCCCTTGAAGCGCGGCGGGATCTGGAGCACCACGGTCGAGGGATCGGTCGGCTCGGCGGAATCGCCGCCGATGAAGTCGTTGATCGCGGCGGCGACGCGGCGCGCCGTGGTCAGGTCCGGGTTGCGCAGCGACAGGCGCAGCGTCGAGAGCTTGTTCAGCGCGAAGTCGATCTCGCGCTCGACCACGCCGCCATTGGCGATGCGCCCGACGGTGGGCACGCCGCGGGTGATCTTGCTGGCCTCGCCCTCGGCCGAGAAGCCGGAGATCGCGACCGGGCCCTGCGAGACCGCATAGACCTCGCCATCGGCGCCGAGCAGCGGCGTGACCAGCAGCGTGCCGCCCTGGAGCGACTTGGAATCGCCCATCGCCGAGACGGTGACGTCGAGGCGGGTGCCTTGCGTCGCGAAGGGCGGCAGGTTGGCGGTGACCATCACGGCGGCGACATTGGCGGTGCGCATGTTGGCGCCGCGGGTGTTGACGCCGAGCCGCTCCAGCATCGCCTGCAGCGACTGCTTGGTGAAGGGCGTGTTGTTGAGCGTGTCGCCGGTGCCGTTGAGGCCGACCACGATGCCGTAGCCGAGGAGCTGGTTGGAGCGCACGCCCTCGACGGAAGCGAGGTCCTTGATGCGGGACAGCGCGAAGGCGGGCTGCGCCGGCAGGCTGAGGCCGAGCGCGAGCAGGCCGACGAGCGGCCGCATCAGCGATCTCAGGGCGGGCAGGCGAAACATGGGGCTTCCGATGCTCATGTGCGAAACTCGCTTTCCCCTTGCGAGAGGCGTGCCAGTTCTGCCGAAGTCGAAAATCCTTGTTCGTCAGTTGGTTATGGAAAATGCGCCGGCGCAGGGCGGGCGGGGCGGCGTGCCGATCCTGCCGGGGCGGCAGTTTCTGCCGGGCGGTTTACCGGCTGTTAACCCTGCGGCCCCAAGCTTTCGTTAACGTTTTGCATGCTCGCATCGGCGCCCGGCGACCGGCTCGTCCTCCCGATCCGATGTTTCAGTGAGGCCGCCATGATCAGGATCGACCAGCGCGCGCCCGTCGCGGGCGCCAGTCCGGCCAGTTCGGCGAAGCGCGCCGGCGCTTCCTCCTTCACGCTTCCGGCCCCGGAGAGCGAAGCCCCGGCCCGCAGCGCCGGCCCGGCCGCGGCCGGACCGCTCGACACGCTGCTGGCGGTGCAGGCGCAGGAGGACCAGCAGGAGCGCAAGCGGCGCCAGGCCCGGCGCGGCCATGACCTGCTCGACGGGCTCGACCGGCTGAAGGCGGCGCTGCTTTCGGGCCGGGTGCTGCCCTCGGAGCTGGAGCGCCTGCGGCACGCGCTGGCGCTCAGGCGGGAGACCACCGACGATCCGCGCCTCGACGAGGTTCTGGCGCATATCGAGCTGCGCGCGGCGGTGGAGCTGGCGAAGCTCGGACGGTGAGCCGCTCCGCCGTCATTCCGGGGCGGGCCGGAGGCCCGAGCCCGGAACCGGCACGCCTGTCGCGCAGGCCATGATCGGCCCGCTTCGATGAAAAACGTTTCGGCCCTGGCTTCCGGCCTCATCGCTGCGCAATGCCCCGGAATGACAGCGGGCGCGTTTCAGCGGATGAACTGGTCGACGTAATCCGCGCCGAGGCCGTTCTCCGCGTAATGCGCCCGGCATTTGTCGATGCGGGTGAAGACGTCGTCATAGCCCAGGCATTTGCCGTCCGGATCGACATAGATCATCGCGCCGTTGACCTGGAACATGGTGATCATCTCCTCGACGTCCGGGTCGACCACCAGCGTATGCGTCTCGCCGGGCGCCTCGTAGACATAGGAGCCTTCGGTCGCGACCCAGTCATGCTCCAGGTAGCGCCACTTGCCCTTGAGCACATAGCCATGCACCGGCAGCGGATGGCGGTGGCGCGAGAGCACCCCGGCGCGGCGGACCTTGAGCAGGTTCATCCAGTAGCCGCGCGAGACGCAGAAGAGCAGGGGGCGGAACCAGACATTGTCGTCGACCGGCACCCAGACGCGCTCGTCGGCCGGGATGACGTTCGGGACGATCAGCTCCGGCGGCAATTCCTTCGGCTGGGGATGGCGATAGGGCGTCCAGCGTTCCTCCGTCGTGGCGGCGACGGGCATCGGGCTGGTGGTGTTCATGGCGTTTCTCCCGTGCTGATATTCTGATTCAACTGGCATCCAACTTGATTCAACGTTTCCGCCCAAGTTCCTGGAGCGGAACCGCTTTCCGGGACCGGGCCGCTTCCGCCATCGCGCGGGGCCCCTGGCGGCCAAGCCGTCCGGGGAGGCTGGCCGGTGCCGTGCCCGGTTAGAGGAAGGGCGCCCTAAACCGCGAGGTAGCCGCCATCGACCGGCAGGATCGCGCCGGTGACGAACTGCGCCGCGTCCGAGAGGAGGAAGGCGATGGCGCCCCCGACATCGCCGGGCTCGCCCCAGCGGCCCATGGGGGTGCGGGCGAGGATCGGGGACGAGCGCTCGGCATCCTCGACCAGCGGCCGGGTGAGCTCGGTCGCGATCCAGCCGGGGGCGACGGCATTGACGCGGATGCCGTCCTGCGCCCAGGCGGCCGCGAGCGACTTGGTGAGCTGGCCGACGCCGCCTTTCGAGGCGGCATAGCCCGGCGCGAAGGCCGAGCCGTGGAAGGTCAGCATCGAGGCGGTGTTGACGATGGCGCCGCCCTGCTTGTCCGCTGCCTTGGCGGCGAGCCTGTTCTTCGCGGCGAGGCACATTCGCATCGTGCCGTTGAGGTTGACCTCGATGGTCAGGCGGAAGGCGTCGATCTCGAATTCCTTGCCGCCGCGCTGGATCATGCCGGCGCAGTTCACCAGCGCGTCGAGCCGGGGGCAGGACGCGACGATGGCGGCGACCTCGTCGTCGCGGGTCACGTCGAGGCGGGCGTGGCGGATGGCGGGATGGGCCGGCGCGGCGGCGACCTCCTCCTCCGTGAGGCCGGTGGCGAGGACCGCGTAGCCGGCGCGGGCGAGGGAGAGGGCGGCGCCGGCGCCGATGCCGCGCGTGCCGCCGGTGACGAGAGCGAATTTGGACGAAGTCGACGATGTCATGCGCCGGAGGGTAGAGCGCCGGCCGGCGATGGGGAAGCGCGCCCGCCGCAGGCCGCCATGAGCCTGCGGCCTGCCGGCGCCGGTACCGGGCGCATTATTGCCAGGTGTATTTCAGCGACAGCCGTGCGGTGCCGCGCGTCTCGTAGTCGCTGGCGACGAGCGGCAGCTTGCGGGCGAGGGCGAGGTCGAGCGAGGCCTGCCACGGCAGGTCCGCCATCCTGGCGAGATCGACCGAAAGCTTGACCTCGGGCGTCACGGCCGAATGGAAGCCGTCATCCGGCGCGAAGACGTAAGTGCCGGCCATGCAGAGCTGCGTCGTCAGGGTCAGATGCGGAAAGAGCTGCCGGCGATAGCCGATCAGGGCGTCGCCGGTCTGCTCGGGCTTGCCGCCGACCGCGCCGCTGCCGCCGGCGGAGACGCCCCAGATCAGGCCCGGGCCGCTGGAGACCGGCTGCGCCCAGCGCCAGCCGAGCTTCGCGTCGCGCGCAGCGCCGGCCTGCGCCGGCGTCGTCAGGCTGGTCGAGAGCGAAAAGACGTCCCGCCCGAGCTTGAAGCCGACGGAGCGGTCCTCCTGCGCGCTGGCCATCGTCTCGCGCGCCGCGAAGCCCTTGCGGATGATGTCGACCGGGATGGGGGCGCGGGCGCGCAGATGCGCGCCGGACGCGGCGCCCGCCCGGCCGATCGCCGCCAGGTTGGGGTTGAACATCACGGCCTCGGGGCCTGCCGCCGCGGCCTCGGCCGGGCCCATCTCCCCGGCCGCGGGGTCGAGCAGGGCGCCGCGCGGAATCGGGAGCTGGACGGCGGCGTCCGGGCTCGCCGCCTGGGCCGGGGCGGAGCCGCAGCCGAACAGGCCGGCGAGGAGGAGCGCCGTCCGGGCCGGGGCGGCGGGCATGATGGTGGTGCGAGGCACGTCGTTCGTCCTGTCGCTATGACGAGCGGCAGGTCAGGCTAGGCGGGGAAGGCGCCGATTTTGCGGCAGTGCAACATCGGGCCGCGACGGATTGCCCGAAAGCCGCGCTTCCCCCGCCGGCCCGAACCCGCTAGGAAGCGACCCAGCCGCGGGCTGCGCCCACAAGCCGGAGCCCGAGACGTTCTATCTGGAGAGCACAGGGGTCATCGCATGAGCAAGATCAAGGTCGCCAACCCGGTCGTCGACATGGACGGCGACGAGATGACCCGCATCATCTGGCAGAAGATCAAGGACACGCTGATCTTCCCCTATCTCGACCTGCCGCTCGAATACTACGATCTCTCGGTCGAGAACCGCGACGCCACCAACGACCAGGTCACCATCGACGCCGCCAACGCCACCAAGAAGCACGGCGTCGCGGTGAAATGCGCCACCATCACGCCGGACGAGGCCCGCGTGAAGGAGTTCAACCTCAAGGAGATGTGGAAGTCGCCCAACGGCACGATCCGCAACATCCTCGGCGGCGTGATCTTCCGCGAGCCGATTATCTGCAAGAACGTGCCGCGCCTGGTGCCGGGCTGGACCAAGCCGATCGTCGTCGGCCGCCACGCCTATGGCGACCAGTACCGCGCCACCGACTTCAAGTTCCCGACCAAGGGCACGCTCTCGATCAAGTTCGTCGGCGAGGACGGCCAGGTGATCGAAAAGGAGGTCTTCAAGGCTCCCGGCTCCGGCGTCACCATGGCGATGTACAATCTCGACGAGTCGATCCGGGACTTCGCCCGCGCCTCGCTGAACTACGGCCTGCTGCGCAAGTACCCGGTCTATCTCTCGACCAAGAACACCATCCTCAAGGCCTATGACGGCCGCTTCAAGGACATCTTCCAGGAGGTCTACGAGGCCGAGTTCAAGGCCGATTTCGACAAGGCCGGCATCACCTATGAGCACCGCCTGATCGACGACATGGTCGCCTCGGCGCTGAAATGGTCGGGCGGCTATGTCTGGGCCTGCAAGAACTATGACGGCGACGTGCAGTCCGACACCGTGGCGCAGGGCTTCGGCTCGCTCGGCCTGATGACCTCCGTGCTGATGACGCCGGACGGCAAGACCGTCGAGGCCGAGGCCGCGCACGGCACCGTCACCCGCCACTATCGCGAGCACCAGAAGGGCAACGAGACCTCGACGAACTCGATCGCCTCGATCTTCGCCTGGACCCGCGGCCTCAGCCACCGCGCCAAGCTCGACAACAACGAGGAGCTGGCCAGGTTCGCCAAGCTGCTCGAGAAGGTCACGGTCGACACCGTCGAGGCCGGCGACATGACCAAGGACCTGGCGCTGCTGGTCGGCGCCGACCAGAAATGGCTCTCGACCACCGGCTTCCTTGAGAAGGTCAGCGAGAACATGAAGAAGGCGATGGCCGCCTGATTACGGGCGCTGCGCAGCGCTTCCAGAATGAAAGCCCGGCCGCCAGGCCGGGCTTTTTCGTTCCAGGCGGCGCCCTGCCGCCGCGGCGGTCCGGTCAGCGCCTGATCTCGATCTCGATGAAGCTGAGGCGGGTCTCGCCGGCGTTCTTCACGTCATGCTTCACGCCGGCCGGGCGGATATAGCTCTGCCCGGCCTTGACCTCGGCCTGCGTCACGACGCCGTCGACCTCGTAGGCCATGGTGGCATCGGTCATGATCACGACGGCGTAGTCCATGCCGTGCTCGTGCCAGCCGGTGGTGGCGCCCGGCTCGAAATCCCAGCGGGTGATCCGGGCGCGGCTGTCATCGGCGAGAACGGTGGCGACGGCCGGAACCGTACATTCGAAAGGCATGGGCTGCGGTCTCCTCGAGGCGAAGCGTCGCAGCCAGTATGGCGGCCATGCCGGAGCCGGCAAGCCGTCCCCGATGCGGGGCTATTCCACGCTGAGCGGGCGGCGCGCCAGGATGGCGAGGCCGCTGACGGGCGCATGCATGACGTAGCGCAGCTCGTATTCGCCCGGCAGATCCGGCGCCTCCAGCGTCGCCTCGACATTCTCGGCCGGGAAGAAGCGCGGCCCCTCGGCCTCGGCCGGCGCATCGGGCCTGACCAGCACGACGCGATCCTGCTCGCCATTGGGGCCGATGCCGCGCACCGGCAGCGCCTGGCCGGGGCTGACGCGGGACGGCGCGGCCAGGGTCGCGCTCGGTTCCGTGGTGGCGAGCGGCTGGCGCAGGATGATCCGGGGCACTCCGTCCTTCTCGACGGTCAGCCGCAACTCATAGGCGCCGACGGCGCCCGGCGTCTGCAGGGCGGGGACGCTGCTCTTCGGCTGAAGCACGACGATGGCCCTGTCGGCCGGGTCGTCGGGCCGGGCGATGGCGAGGCGCACGCCCGGCGGCGGGTTGGTCAGGAAGACGCTGAGCGGGGCACCGGCCATGATGCTGCGCGCCGCCGAGAGCGAGGGCTGGGCCGGCCGGGGAGCAGGCTTCTGCTGCTTCTGCGCCGCGGCCGCAACCGGCCACAGGCCCGCCGCGACCAGCAGCGCACGGCGGGAGAGGGGACCCGCGGGGCGGGAAGCCTTCCCGGCCGGCATCAGCCCATCGCGGCGGCGACGGCGTCGAGCGCGGCCTGCGCCTTGCTGCCGTCCGGGCCGCCGGCCTGGGCCATGTCGCGGCGGCCGCCGCCGCCCTTGCCGCCGAGCTGCTCGGAAGCCGCGCGCACCAGCGTGACCGCGTCGAAGCGCTCGGTCAGGTCGGGCGTGACGCCGACGACGACGCCGGCCTTGCCGTCCTCCGCGACGCCGACGATGGCGACGACGCCGGAGCCGACACGCGCCTTGGCCTCGTCGGCCAGGCTCTTCAGGTCCTTCATCTCGATGCCGGTGACGGCCCGCGCCAGCAGCTTGGCGCCGGCGACTTCGCGCACCGGCTCTTCGGCCGCGCCACCGCCGCCCATGGCGAGCTTCTTGCGGGCCTCGGTCAATTCGCGGTCGAGCTTGCGACGCTCCTCGAGCAGCGCGGCGAGGCGGTTTCCGGCTTCGGCGGGCGGAACCTTGAGCAGGCTCGCGAGCCCGTCGAGCAAACGCGATTCCTCGTTGAGGCGCAGGCGGGCGCCCTTGCCGGTCATGGCTTCGAGGCGGCGCACGCCGGCCGCGACGGCGCTTTCGCCGACGATGCTGACGAGGCCGATATCGCCGGTGCGCGCCGCATGGGTGCCGCCGCAGAGCTCGACCGAGAAGGCCTTGCCGGCCGGGTTGGTGCCCATCGAGACGACGCGGACCTCGTCGCCGTATTTCTCGCCGAACAGAGCGCGCGCGCCCGAGGCGATGGCCTCGTCGACGCTCATCAGCCGGGTGGTGACCGGCTCGTTCCGCAGCACGATGGCGTTGGCGATCTCCTCGACCTCGCGCAGCTCCTCGGCGCTGATCGGCTTGGGATGCGAGAAGTCGAAGCGCAGCCGGTCGGGCGAGACCAGCGAGCCCTTCTGCGCGACATGGTCGCCGAGCACGAGGCGCAGCGCCTCGTGCAGCAGATGCGTCGCCGAGTGGTTGGCGCGGATCGCGGTGCGACGCTCATGGTCGACGACGAGCTCCACGGCGGCGCCGAGCTTGAGCTCGCCTTCCTTGACCGTGACGGCGTGGGCGAAGACGTCGCCGAGCTTCTTCTGGACGTCCGTGACCTCGGCCGTCGCGTCAGTGCCGCGGATCAGGCCGGCATCGCCGACCTGACCGCCCGACTCGCCGTAGAACGGCGTCTGGTTGACCAGCACGAAGCCGCTCTCGCCGGCCTTCAGCGACGGGACCTCGGCATTGTCTCGGATCAGCGCCGTGACCACGCCCTCGGCGCTTTCGGTGTCGTAGCCGAGGAATTCGGTGGCGCCGAGCCTGTCGCGCAGCGGGAACCAGAGCGTCTCGGTGGCGGCCTCGCCGGAGCCGGCCCAGGCGGCGCGCGCCTTGGCCTTCTGCTGCTGCATGGCGGCGTCGAAGCCCTCGACATCGACGGTGATGTCGCGGGAGCGCAGCGCGTCCTGCGTCAGGTCGAGCGGGAAGCCATAGGTGTCGTAGAGCGTGAAGGCGACGTCGCCCTTCAGGCTCTGGCCGGCGGAAAGGTCCTTCGCGGCCTCGTCGAGCAGCGAGAGGCCGCGCGTCAGCGTGGTGCGGAAGCGGGTCTCCTCCAGCTTCAGCGTCTCGGTGATCAGCGCCTCGGCGCGCAGCAGCTCGGGATAGGCGCGGCCCATCTCGCGGGTCAGCGCCGGGACGAGCTTGTACATCAGCGGCTCTCTGGCGCCGAGGAGTTGGGCATGGCGCATGCCGCGGCGCATGATCCGGCGCAGCACATAGCCGCGACCCTCGTTGGAAGGCAGCACGCCGTCGGCGATCAGGAAGGCGGAGCAGCGCAGATGGTCGGCGATGACGCGGTGGCTCGCCTTCATCGGCCCGTCGGGATCGACCGAGGTCAGATCGGCGATGGCGCCGATCAGGGCGCGGAACAGGTCGATATTGTAGTTGTCATGCGTGCCCTGGAGCACGGCGGCGATGCGCTCCAGCCCCATGCCGGTGTCGATCGAGGGGCGGGGCAGGTCGGTGCGGATGCCGCCGGCCGCCTCTTCATACTGCATGAAGACGAGGTTCCAGATCTCGATGAAGCGGTCGCCGTCCTCGTCGGGAGAGCCCGGCGGGCCGCCCCAGATCTGGTCGCCATGGTCGTAGAAGATCTCGGAGCAGGGGCCGCAGGGGCCGGTGTCGCCCATGCGCCAGAAATTCGCCGAGGTCGGGATGCGGATGATCTTGTCGTCGGTCAGGCCGGCGATCTTCTTCCAGAGACCATGGGCCTCGTCGTCCTCGGAATAGACGGTGACGAGGAGCTTGTCCTTGGGCAGGCCGAATTCGCGGGTGACCAGCGTCCAGGCGTGGTGGATCGCCTGCTCCTTGAAATAGTCGCCGAAGGAGAAGTTCCCCAGCATCTCGAAGAAGGTGTGGTGGCGGGCGGTGTAGCCGACATTGTCGAGGTCGTTGTGCTTGCCGCCGGCGCGCACGCATTTCTGTGCGGTGGTGGCGCGCGAATAGGGGCGCTTCTCCTGGCCGGTGAAGACGTTCTTGAACTGCACCATGCCCGAATTGGCGAACATCAGCGTCGGGTCGTTGCGCGGCACGAGCGGGCTCGAGGCCACCACCTCGTGTCCCTGGGACTTGAAGTAGTCGAGGAAGGTCGACCGGATATCGTTGACGCCGCTCATCGCTTCTTGCGCTTCTCAACTCGGGGCCGGACATGCCCGGCGGGACGACAGGTTCTAGTCAGGCAGCCCCGCCCTGTCCAGAAAGCTCGACGCGCCGCACGGGAGGCAAAGGCCTTATTTTCAAACGAAAACGGGCGGCCCCGAAGGCCGCCCGCCGATTTGCCCGGATCATCGAAGCCCTCGCCGTCATTGGGAGCCTTCGGATCTCCCCTCCGGCGAGCTCAAGGACACGCTCCGCGAAGCAATCCAGTGTCGTCGAGCCTTACGCCCCGTGGATCGCTTCGTCGCTTCGTCGCTTCGCGCCTCGCGATGACGGTTCGGCGCGGCGAGAGCCGTCTCAGGCCTCGCCTTCGTCGAGGTCGTCGTCGGTCGGGTTGGCCTCGTCGAGGATACGCTCCGCGACCAGGCCGGAATTCTGGCGGATCGTGGCCTCGATCCTGGCGGCCAGGTCGGGATTGTTCTTGAGGAAGCTCTTGGCGTTCTCGCGGCCCTGGCCGAGGCGCTGGCTGTCGAAGGAGAACCAGGCGCCGGCCTTCTCGACCATGCCGGCCTTGACGCCGAGATCGATCAATTCGCCGACCTTGGAGATGCCCTCGCCGAACATGATGTCGAACTCGACCTGCTTGAAGGGCGGCGCGACCTTGTTCTTGACGACCTTGACGCGGACCTGGTTGCCGGTCGCCTCGTCGCGCTCCTTCAGCGTCGAGACGCGGCGGATGTCGAGGCGCACCGAGGCGTAGAACTTGAGCGCGTTGCCGCCGGTGGTGGTCTCGGGCGAGCCGTACATCACGCCGATCTTCATGCGGATCTGGTTGATGAAGATCACCATGCAGTTCGAGCGCGAGATCGAGGCGGTGAGCTTGCGCAGCGCCTGGCTCATCAGGCGCGCCTGCAGGCCGGGCTGGACGTCGCCCATCTCGCCCTCGATCTCGGCGCGCGGCGTCAGCGCGGCGACCGAGTCGACCACGAGCACGTCGATGGCGCCGGAGCGGACGAGGGTGTCGGTGATCTCCAGCGCCTGCTCCCCGGTATCGGGCTGGGAGATCAGCAGGTCGTCGAGATTGACGCCGAGCTTGCGGGCATAGACCGGGTCGAGCGCGTGCTCGGCGTCGACGAAGGCGCAGACGCCGCCCTTCTTCTGCGCCTCGGCGATGGTGTGCAGCGCCAGCGTGGTCTTGCCCGAAGATTCCGGACCGTAGATCTCGACGATGCGGCCCTTGGGCAGACCGCCGACGCCGAGCGCGATGTCGAGGCCGAGCGAACCCGTCGAGATCGTCTCGATCTCGATCGACTGCGGGTTCTTGCCGAGCCGCATGATCGAGCCCTTGCCGAAGGCGCGTTCGATCTGGGAGAGCGCCGCATCGAGCGCCTTGGCCTTGTCCATCGAGGAGCCTTCCACGAGTCTGAGATTTGCCTGATTCACGGGTATCGGCTCCTTATGGCAGGGCGACGGGGACATCTCAATCATGTCTTGACAGGAGAATGATCACTCTTTGTTCTTTGCCGCAAGTTCTTTTTTTGTTCTGCATGTCAGTTTCTGTCAGGAGGGCTGCCTGCATTGCAGGAGGGTGTATCGCGTTCGGGCGCGACGGAGCGCCTTGCAGCCGGCGTCGCGGCCGCTTCGATATGCTTGAATTGTATGCTTTCTAGATTTTACTGACCTTGATATGCGTATATTGCATATCAAGGTCAGGGAATTGCCCATGGGCGGGTGAGGATGTCTTTGATATTGCGCGCGGCTTGTCGTTCCCTTTCTGAAAGTTGCCCGCGTGTCCTCCGCTCCTGCTCCGTCCGACGCCCTGAACTCGCCGGGCCGGATCCTTCTCGCCAGCCTGATCGGCACGACGATCGAGTTCTTCGACTTCTATATCTATGCGACGGCGGCGGTGATCGTCTTCCCGAAGCTGTTCTTCCCGGGCGCCGATCCGACCTCGGCGATCCTGCAATCCTTCGCCACCTTCGCCATCGCCTTCTTCGCGCGGCCGGTCGGCGCGGCGATCTTCGGGCATTTCGGCGACCGCATCGGCCGCAAGGCGACGCTCGTCGCCGCGCTGATGACGATGGGGCTCTCGACCGTCGCGATCGGCCTGCTGCCGACCTATGCGAGCGTGGGCGTCGTCGCGCCGCTGCTGCTGGCCCTGTGTCGGCTGGGGCAGGGGCTGGGCCTCGGCGGCGAGTGGGGCGGGGCGGTGCTGCTGGCGACCGAGAACGCGCCGCCCGGCAAATCGGCCTGGTACGGCATGTTCCCGCAGCTCGGCGCGCCGATCGGCTTCATCTGCGCGACGGGCAGCTTCCTGATCCTCGATTCGCTGATGAGCGACGCGCAGTTCTTCTCCTTCGGCTGGCGCATTCCCTTCATCGCCAGCGCCCTGCTCGTCTTCATGGGGCTCTATATCCGCCTGCGCATCAGCGAGACCCCGGCCTTCCGCAAGGCGATCGAGAAGCAGGAGCGGGTTCAGGTGCCCTTCGTCAGCATCTTCGCCCGGCACAAGCTGGCGCTGCTCTGCGGCACCTTCGCGGCGCTGGCGACCTTCGTGCTGTTCTATCTGATGACCGTGTTCGCGCTGAGCTGGGGCACGACCAAGCTCGGCTTCTCGCGCGACCAGTTCCTGCCGCTGCAGATGATCGGCGTCGTCTTCTTCGGCCTGACGATCCCGCTCTCGGCCGTGCTGGCCGACCGCTTCGGCCGGCGCCGGACGCTGCTCTGGACCACGGTCGGGATCGCGGTGTTCGGCTTCCTGCTGGCGCCGCTCTTCGGCTCGGGGAGCTGGCTCGGCGCGCTCGCCTTCTTCGTGATCGGGCTGTCGCTGATGGGCTTCACCTATGGCCCGCTCGGCACGGCGCTGGCCGAGATGTTCCCGACGGCGGTGCGCTATACCGGCGCCTCGCTGACCTTCAACCTCGGCGGCATCGTCGGCGCCTCGCTCGCGCCCTATGCCGCGACCTGGCTCGCGACCGAGAAGGGGCTGGCCTATGTCGGCTACTACCTCAGCGTCTCGGCGCTCATCACCATCCTGGCGCTCCTCGGCGTCGGGGCGCTGGCCGGGGGGCAGGTGGAGGAAGGCGCTGCGGCACCGGCGCTCTGAGGAGCGCGGCGGCAGGGAGGCTTTTCGAGAAGCCTCCCGTCATTCCGGCTTCGGCCTTGAGGGCTGCCGGAACGATGGGAGCCTTCAGCCCATCGCCGCCTTCACCGTTTCGACGAGCTGCTTCATGGTGAAGGGCTTGGGGAGGAAGTGGAAGCCCTCGCCCTCGGGGAGGTTCTTGCGGAAGGCCTCCTCGGCATAGCCCGAGACGAAGACGACCTTGGTGTTCGGGTTGCGCTTGCGCAATTCGCCGAGCAGGGTCGGGCCGTCCATCTCCGGCATCACCACATCCGAGACGACGAGGTCGATCTTGCCGTCGTTCTGCAGGAAGATGTCGAGCGCCTCGACGCCGGACGCCGCCTCGTGGACGGTGTAGCCGCGCGAGACCAGCATGCGGGCGTTGAGCGCGCGCACCGCATCCTCGTCCTCGACCAGCAGGATGACGCCGGCGCCGGTATGGTCGGCGGCGAGCTTCTTCGGCGCCTCCCTGGCGGCGGCTTCGGCGGCGACCTCCTCCTCGCTCGGGACATGGCGGGGCAGGAAGATCTGGAAAGCCGTGCCCTTGCCGATGGTGGAATCGACGAAGACGTAGCCGCCGGTCTGCTTGACGATGCCGTAGACCATGGAGAGGCCGAGGCCCGTGCCCTTGCCGACCTCCTTGGTGGTGAAGAAAGGCTCGAAGATCTTGTCGAGATGCTCCTGCGGGATGCCGCTGCCGGTATCCTCGACCTCGAGCAGCACGTAGTCGTCGGCGGGCAGGGAGTCGTGGCCGAAGCCCTTGCAGTCGTCGCGCGGGACGTTGCGGGTGCGCACGGTCAGCTTGCCGCCGTCGGGCATGGCGTCGCGGGCGTTGACGGCGAGGTTGACGATGACCTGCTCGAGCTGGCCGAGATCGGCCTTCACCGGCCAGAGGTCGCGGCCCTGGCGCACGTCGAGCGTGACCTTGTCGGCGACGACGCGCTTCAGCATCAGCGAGAGGTCGGAGAGCACCTCGCCGAGCTCCAGCACCTGCGGGCGCAGGGTCTGGCGGCGCGAGAAGGCGAGCAGTTGCCGGACCAGCGCCGCGGCGCGGTAGGCGTTCTGCTTGATCTGCATGATGTCCGGGAAGGACGGATCGGTCGGCCGGTGGCTCGCCAGCAGGAATTCGGAGGCGTTGATGATGACCTGCAGCACGTTGTTGAAGTCGTGCGCGATGCCGCCGGCGAGCTGGCCGACCGCCTGCATCTTGCCGGCCTGGTCCATGTTGTCGCGCAGCTTGCGCTCGGCGGTGGTCTCGAGCGCGTAGACGATGGCGCGCTCGCCGTCGCTGTCCTCGCTGGCGGCGACAGGGGAGAGGTAGAGCCGGGCCGAGCGCCCGTCCTCGCCGTTCAGCGTCACGTCGAGCGGGCTCGCGCCGGGATGTCCCTCCATGGTCTCGGCGATCGCCTTGTCGAGACCGGAGCCCGGCGCGACGAGGTCCTGGATCGTCGCCGCCTGGACGCCGGCCGGGACCAGCCGGGCGAAGGCGGCGTTGGAGCGCAGGATCGCGCCGGCCTTGTCGACGGTGGCGATCGCCATCGGCGTCGAATGGAAGAAGCGGGCGAAGCGGACCTCGGCGTCGCTGCCGCTGTCGGCGCCGGCCTCGCCGGCCGCCCGGTTGAGGACGAGGGTGCGCGAGGGGCCGGCGCGGCCGTCCTGCCCGAAGGCGACCTGATGGTGCAGGCGCACCGGCAGGGGCGCACCGTTGCGGCGCTTCAGGTCGACGTCGAGCACCTCGACGCGGACGTCGCCGGGCTGGCCGCGGATCGCCTGGATCAGCGCGGCGGCGGCCGGCGTGCAGATGTCGTCGAGATGCAGGCCGCCGGAGCCGAAGCGGGCGAGGTCGAAATCGAGCCAGCTCGACAGCGTGGCGTTGAGATAGGAGACCTCGCCATCGGCGTCGATCGAGACGAAGCCGGCGGGCGCGTGGTCGAGATAGTCGATGGCGTGCTGGAGCTCCTGGAAGGCGTTCTCCTGGCGCTCGCGCTCGGGCGTGACGTCGGAGACGGTCCAGAGCGTCGCGGTCGTGGTTTCGCGGCGCACCGGGGCGACGCGGACGCGGTACCAGCCGACCTCGCCGCGCCCGTTCAGCGCCGGCTCCAGCCGGACCTCCTCGACGAGGCGGCGGTTCTCGCGCGCGGCGGCGGCCAGGCGGTAGATCGCTTCCGAGACGTCGGCGCGGCCGGTGAGCAGGCGGCCGACCGGCTTGAGGTCGTTGGCGCCGGTGGCGCCGGCGAGCTTCAGATAGGCCGCATTGGCGTAGACGATGTCGTTCTCGCCCTCGGTGACGACGATGCCGTCATCGGCCTCGTCGACCACGGTCTTGGTCAGGTCGTTGCGGGCGGCGCGGCCGGCGAACTGGATCAGGCCGATCGCATAGGCGAAGAGCCCGAAGACGCCGACGACGGAGAGGATGGCGAGCAGGGCCAGGATCAGCGGCTGCGCCCATTCGTTGGCGATGAAGCCGAGCGCCACCGCCGCGCCGACGAGCAGCCCGGCGACGAGCAGGATGACGCCGATATGGCCCGGCTTGTCGGAGCGATCGATCGTGCTGGTGGCCGTGCTTCCGCTCATTGCGGTCAAGTCCGTTTCCTTGCTGCCGGGCCCTTCGGGGGCGCCGGGATTCCGCAGCTTCCGTTCATGCGCATCCGGCGTCGAGTTAGGCGCGCCGGCCCTTCAGGCGCAAGACGTAACCGATGACTTCGGCGACCGCCTGATAGTGTTCGACAGGAATCTCTTCGTCGATGTCCACCGTTGCATGGAGAGCACGCGCGAGCGGCGGATTCTCGACGATCGGCACGCGATGCTCGCCGGCGACCTCGCGGATCTTCAGCGCGATGGCGTCGACGCCCTTGGCGAGGCAGAGAGGGGCGGCCATGCCGGGCTCGTATTGCAGCGCGACGGCGAAATGGGTCGGGTTGGTGATGATCACGGTCGCCTTGGGCACGGCCGCCATCATCCGCTTGCGCACGCGCTGGCTGCGAATCTGGCGCAGCTTCGCCTTGATCTCGGGATTGCCCTCGGAGTTCTTGAACTCCTCCTTGATCTCCTGCTTCGTCATCTTCTGGCGCTGGTACCAGCTATAGCGCTGCCAGGCGAAGTCGCCGATGGCGATGACGGCGAAGAGGGCGAGCACCGCGCCCATCAGCCTGATCGCGAGCGACAGCGTCGCCGGCATCAGGGCCGAGACGTTCATCTCGGCGAAGGTCTCGAGCCGGTCGTGCTGGCCCCAGAGCGTCGACCAGACCACGATGCCGATCAGGGCCGTCTTGGCGAGGCCCTTGGCGAAGTTGACCCAGGCCTGCTTGCCGAACAGCCGCTTCGCCCCGGCCAGCGGCGAGATGCGGTCGAATTTCGGCATCAGCGGCTCGAAGGTCCAGAGCGGCTTGTGCTGCAGCAGCGCGCCGGCGAGGCCGGCGCAGAGGATGAAGGCGAAGGGCAGGCCCAGCGCCATGAAGCCGGTCAGGATGCCGCGCTCCGTCACCTGCATGAAGGCGGCGCCGTCCGAGGGGATCTGGTGGGCGTTCATCAGGAAGCCGCGCAGCGAGAGCATGGCGTCGCGCGCCGACCAGCCGGCCGCGACCAGCAGCGCCAGCGTGAAGCCGCAGAGCACGAAGAAGGTGCCGATCTCCTGCGATTTGGGGACGTCGCCCTTCTCGGTGGCGTCGTCCAGCTTGCGCTGGGTCGGGTCCTCCGTCCTGTCCTCGTTGTCGGCTTCTTCCGCCATGGCCGGCTCAGCCTCCGGTGAACTGGCGCAGGAAGACGCCGAGCCCGTTCATGAAGACGCTCATCATCACGCCGATAACGACGAGCAGCACCAGCATGCCGCCGAAGATCGAGGCCGGCACGGCGAGGAAGAAGACCTGGAGCTGCGGCATCATCCGCGCCAGCACGCCGAGCCCGAGGTTGAAGAGCAGTCCGAAGACGATGAAGGGCGCGGAAATCTGCACCGCCAGCGCGAAACCCTGCGCCGTCGAGCGGACGGCGAGCGCCAGCACGTCGGTCAGCTCCGGCGTGCCGCCCGGCGGCAGCAGGCGGTAGCTCTCATGGATCGCGGCGATGGCGAGGTGGTGCAGGTCGCTGGCCAGCACCAGCGTGATGCCGAGCATGGTCAGGAAGTTGCCGATCGAGGGGTTCTGGTTGCCGGCGGTCGGGTCGACCGTCATGGCGAAGCCGAGCCCCATCGACTGGGCGACGATGGTGCCGGCGGTCTGGAGGGCGGCCATGACCAATCTGGCGCAGACGCCGATGACGAGCCCGATCAGCAATTCGCCGATCAGCAGCGTGCACAGGGCGGGGAGCGTCTCGGGGATCTGCAGGGAGGGGCGCGCCACCGGCAGGATCACCAGCGCGATGAAGAAGGCGAGCGAAAGCCGGGCGCGCGAGAAGATGAAGCGCTCGCCGATGCCGGGCATCAGCATGACGAGCGTGCCGACCCGCGCGAAGACGAGCACGAACAACGCGCCGATCTGGGGCAGGATCGCGATCTGCATCGTGCCGCGGGCACCTCCGCGCCAGACCGGGGACCGCGATGCGGCTCCGCCGGCGAAGGCGGGATGCAGCGGCGGCCGGCTCATCCGCCCGTGGCGATTCGGACGGCGACTCGTCCCATATACCCCGCCAGCGCGTCTCCCATGAACGGCAGAAGCAGCAGGAGCGAGGCGAAGATGGCGAGAATCTTCGGGACGAAGACCAGTGTCTGCTCCTGGATCTGCGTCAGCGCCTGCAGCAGCGAGACGGTGAGGCCGACCGCGAGCGCGATCGCCATCAGCGGCCCGCCGACCTTGAGGAAGGTGACGATGCCGTCGCGGGCGATGTCGAGGATGGCTGCGGAGGTCATGATCTGGTCCTGCCGAGAAGTGATGGTGGTGCCGTCGTCCCGGACGGAGCGAAGCGGAGATCCGGGGCGACCCGCGCTGCTCTGCGGGGTCAGACCGGCATCCGCATGATTTCCTCATAGGCCGCGATGACCTTGTCGCGCACGGCCACGAGCGTCTGGATCGCGGTCTCGCTCTCGGCGACGGCGGTGACGACGTCGACCACATCGGCGCGTCCGGCGGCGACGCTCGCCGTCTGGACGTCGGCCTTGCGGCCGGCCTCGGCGGTGGCGTCGAGCGCCTTGCCGAGCAGGGCCGAGAAGTCGGGGCCGCCGGCTTCCGCGCCGCCGGCCGCCAGCGGCTTCTTCATCAGCGTGCCGGCGCCGAGCCCGTTGATCGAGGCATAGGCGCCCGCGGCGAAACCCGGTGTGGCCATGGTGATCGGTCTCCTTCTGGAGGGCGCGGGTTCAGGCGCGCAGGATGTCGATGGTGCGCTGGATCATCCGCCGGGTGGAGGAGATCAGGTTGAGATTGGCCTCGTAGCTGCGCTGGGCCTCGCGCATGTCGACCATCTCGACCAGCGCGTTGACGTTCGGCATCTTGACGTCGCCATTGGCGTCGGCGGCGGGGTTGCCGGGCTCGTGCTTGGTCCTGAAGGCGCTCGGGTCGCGCTGGACCCTGCCGAGCGCGACGAGCTGGGCGTCGAGGTCGCGGTCGACATGGCGCTGGAAGCTGACGACCTTGCGGCGATACGGGTCGGCCCCGGCGCGCTCCGGCCCCGAATCGGCGTTGGCGATGTTCTCGGCGATGACGCGCATCCGGCCGGACTGGCTGCGCAGGCCCGAGGCGGCGACGGCGATGCTCTTGATCAGGTCCATGACGGTTCTCCTGTCCCCGGCCGCGCCGTCAGCCGTTCTTGCCGATGGCGATCTTCATCAGCGCCAGGCCCTTGCTGTAGAGCGAGGCGGCGAGCTGGTAGTCCGACTGGTTCTGGGCGACCTTCAGCATCTCGTCCTCGAGGTTGACGGCGTTGCCGTTCGGGGTGGTCTCGAAGCGCGGCGCGCCGGTGCTGTCGAAGCCGCCGCGGGCGCCGGCCAGGCTCATATGCCCGGCGCTGGTGCGGGCGAGGGCGACGCCGCTCTCCCGGTCGAAGCCGGGCGGCTTCAGGTCGAACGGGCGGAAGCCGGGGCTGTCGGCGTTCGCGACGTTCTCCGCGAGGACCTTCTGGCGCGACTGCTGGTAGTGCATGCGCAGCTTCAGCGCCTGCATCAGCCCGCCGCCGATCGAGCCGTCGTTCGCCATGGATCAAGCCCCGGATCAAGCCCCGCCAGGGCGCGCCGACGCGCCCGGTTCAGTGGGCAAATCTTGCCGGGCGCATGGTTAACGCGGCGTTAAAAGCGGTGCATTTCGGGGAACGGATTAACCACACGTTCACCATGTTTCCTGTTAAGGAAAGCGTTATGGTATAGCCAAGGTGTTGAACCTTGGGCGGAACTTCTGCCGCCCGGGGGCGGCCGTCGCAGAAGAGGCAGACCTTGCAGAGCTTGTTCGGATTGGAACTCACGACCCCGACGAAGGTGATCATTGCCTCCGTGGTCATCCTCGCGCTTCTCCTCCTGCTCGGCCTGTTCGTGCGGCAGATCCAGGGCGGGCGCCTCAGGATGCGCGGGCAGACCAGCGGCCGGCAGCGCCAGCCGCGCCTCGGCATCGTGGACAGCTACGATCTCGACCGGCAGCGCCAGCTCGTGCTGATCCGCCGCGACAATGTCGAGCACCTGATCATGCTCGGCGGCGCCTCCGACGTCGTCGTCGAGACCAATATCCTGCGCAGCGGCGCGCGGGCCCTGGCGCCCGCCTATAGCGAGGCCGGCACGCCGGACCGGCCGCTGCCGCCCTTCGAGACGCTGGTGCCGCCGAGCGAGCCCGCCCTGCGCGCCGGCGACGAGATCCGTCGCGGCGCCGCGGCCGCGGCGCCCGAGATCCTGCCGCATCTGCCGACCCGCCAGAGCCAGGCCGAGGCCGCCGCAGCGGCGAGCGCCGGCGTCGCGGCCGCGCTCGGCCTCGAAGCGGTCGGCGCCGTCTCGGCCGGGCCAGCGGCGCCGCCGGCTTCCGCGCCGGTTCCGCCGGCGCCTCCCGCCGCGCCGGTCACGGTCGGGACCGCCCCGAGCTTCCCGCGCGCGCACGCCCCGGCCCCGCCGGTCAGCGCCGACGAGCTCGACGACATGACCAAGCAGCTCGAGGCGGCGCTGAAGCGTCCGTTCTCCGCCGTGCGCCCGGCGAACCTGCCGGCAGATGCGCCGGCCGAGCCTGTGGTCCCTCCGGCGAAACCGACCACGCCTGCGCCGGTCGAGCCGGCCCCTCGCGCCGAACCGGCGGCCGGGCCGACCAAGCCCTTCGAGAAGCGGCCCGCCGCCGAACCCGCCAAGGCTTCCGAACCCGCCAAGGCTCCCGAGCCGGTCAAGGCCTCCGAGCCGGTCAAGCCTGCCGAACCCGCCCGGCCGGCGGAGCCGCCGAAGAGCGGGCCCGTTTCCAAGGCGCCCGAGGCGCCGGCCGCTCCGGTTGCGCCGCGCCCGGCGCCGGCTGCAGTCGACATGGAGGCCGAGCTTGAGGCTGCGCTCGGGTTGAAGCCGGCCCGCGTCCCGCCGAAGCCGGCCGAAGCCGCGCCCGCGCCGGCCGTCGAGGCGCCCGCCGAGGACAAGCCCGCGCCGTCCGCCGCGGCCGAGGAGGCCGAGCGCAAGCCCGCCGCCTCCGAGCCGCCGAAGCAGCCCGAACCGGCGAAGGAGATCGACCCGTTCTCCGTCGATGCGATCGAGGCCGAATTCGCCCGGCTGCTCGGCCGCGACCTCAAGCCGAAATCCTGAGCGATGCGCCGTCCCGGCTCGGGCCGGCGCCATCAACAGGAATGTCGCCGATCCCGCGGCCGGCCGGTCCGGCGCGGTTGCCTGGCCGGCCCCGCCCGCTAGCTTCGTCTCGCCCGATCGGCTGAGTCGGGCGGCAGCAGCGAATGCGCGTGACACTCCATCTCGCCACAGCAAGACGGCGGCGGACCGGCCGCTCCCTCGCCGGGGCGGTGCTGCTTCTCGCCCTTCTCGCGACGCCGGCGCTGCCGCAGACGCTGTCGCTCGATCTCGGCCAGGGCGGCGGCGTGGCGGAGAGGGCGCTCCAGCTCGTCGCCGTCATCACGGTCCTGTCGCTGGCGCCGTCGATCCTGGTGATGGTGACCTCCTTCACCCGCATCGTCGTGGTGCTGTCGCTGCTGCGCTCGGCGCTCGGCACGCAGACGGCGCCGCCCAACGCGGTGATCATCGGGCTGTCGCTGTTCCTGACCGGCTTTGTCATGGCTCCGACCCTGCGCGAGGCCTATACCAATGCGGCGCAGCCGCTGATGGCGGGCCAGATCCAGCCGCAGGAGGCCTATGAGCGCGGCGTCGTGCCGTTCAAGGCCTTCATGCTGAAGAATGTGCGCGAGAAGGACCTGCAGCTCTTCCTCGACATGTCGCAGGGGCCGCGCCCGCAGCAGCCGCAGGACATCGGCATCGAGGTGCTGGTGCCGGCCTTCATGATCTCGGAGCTGCGGCGGGCCTTCGAGATCGGCTTCCTGCTGTTCGTGCCCTTCCTGATCATCGACCTGGTGGTGGCCTCGATCCTGATGTCGGTGGGCATGATGATGCTGCCGCCGGTGACGGTGGCGCTGCCGTTCAAGCTGATCTTCTTCGTGCTGGTCGACGGCTGGGGGCTGGTCGCCGGATCGCTGGTGAAGAGCTATGGCGGGGGGTGAGGGAAGGGCAGTTGATCAGCGCTTCTTCGCGGTTTCGTAGACCTGCGAGCGCTCGCGCTTCCCGACGGCAACGACCACGACCGTGATCCTCTCGTCCTCTATCCGATAGACCAGACGGTAGCCGGCCGTGCGCAGCTTGATCTTGTAGTGGTCGGGCAGCCCGTGCAGGGCATCGGTCGGCACCCGCGGATGCGCCAGTCGCCCAGCCAGCTTCTTCTTGAACTGCTCGCGCAGCGTCGCGCCGAGCTTGTCCCATTCCTTTCGCGCCGAGGGAAGGAATTCGAGCCTATAGCTCATCGATGCTGACCGGCTCGCCCTTTTCGCCGGCCCGCGCCTTGGCGATCGCCATCAGAACCTGATCGTCGAGCGCATCCATCATCGCCTCATAGGTGTCCGCAGGCACCATATAGGCCATGACGCGATTGTGGTTCAGGATCGCGACGGGGTTGCCGCGCGCTCCATCCACGACCGCGGTTGGATTCTTCTTGAGATCGGACACGCTGACCGCGATCTCGGCTTCGATGCGCTGCATGGCTCGTTCCTGTGCTCTCACCTGAAACGCCGTCGCATTTCAGGGCGAAATTCAGGTCTATATATAGAGCCTACTTCGCTGTCCGCCAGAGCGTCAGCTCACCACGACCCGGCCGCGCTCGATGCGCAGGCTGAGCTGGCCGCTCTTCAGCGCCAGCGCCTTCTCGCCGAAGACCTCGCGGCGCCAGCCCTTCAGCGCCGGCACGTCGGAGAGCTCATCCGAGGCGATGGCTTCGAGATCGTCGCTGGTGGCGATGATCTTGGGCGCGACCCGCTCGGCGTCGGCGACCGCCTTGAGCAGCACCTTGAGCAGGTCGAGCACGGCGCCGTTGGTCGGCCGGCCGCGCTCGCGCTCCAGCCGGGGCAGGGTCTTGGGGTCGATCGCCGCGGCGCGCTCGATCGCGGCCAGCACCTCGCCGCCGCTGCGGGAGCGCTCGAAGCCGTTGGGGACGGAGCGCAGCTCGGCCAGCGCCTCCACCGAGCGCGGCCCGCGCTGGACGATGTCCATCAGCGCGTCGTCCTTGAGCACGCGCTGGCGCGGCACGTCGCGATTCTGCGCCTCGCGCTCGCGCCAGGCGGCGATCTCCATCAGGAGCGGCAGCTCGCGCGGCTTGCGGACGCGGCCCTTGAGCCGCAGCCAGGCGTTCTCAGGCCTGACCTCGTAAGTGGCGGGCGAGCTCAGCACCGCCATCTCCTCGGCGACCCAGCCCTCGCGGCCGGAGGCGTCGAGATCCTGCTTCAGCGCCAGGTAGATCTGGCGCAGATGGGTCACGTCCGATTCGGCATAGGCGAGCTGGGCCTCGGTGAGGGGCCGGCGCGACCAGTCGGTGAAGCGCGAGGACTTGTCGATGCGCGCCTTGGCGAGGTCGTTGGCGAGCTGCTCGTAGCCGACCGAGTCGCCATAGCCGCAGACCATGGCGGCGACCTGCGTGTCGAAGAGCGGCGTCGGCAGTACGCGCCCAAGCAGCCAGACGATCTCGAGGTCCTGCCTTGCGGCGTGGAAGACCTTGACCACCGCCTCGTTGGTCATCAGCCCGAAGAAGGGAGCGAGGTCGATGTCCTGCGCCAGCGGGTCGACCAGCACGGCCTCGTCGGGCGAGGCGAGCTGGATCAGGCAGAGCTTCGGATAATAGGTGGTCTCGCGCAGGAACTCGGTGTCGACCGTGACGAAGGGATGGGTCGCGAGGCGCTCGCAGGCGGCGGCCAACTCGGCGGTGGTGGAAATCAGATGCATGAGATGGGCTTAGCGGAGGAAGCGGGCGTCCGTCGAGTCCGTAACCGCTAGCGACTGATGCCGCAGCGGTTCCACAACTCGCCTTGATAGGCACGGCTGGCGGCCGCCACCCAATGACCGCGGCGACCGTCGGGATGCGGCCGCGCATGGCGGACGAAGATCTGCGCGAAACAATGCGGGTTCGCGTAATTGCGTTCCCTGGCGATATTCAGGCCGGCCCTGTAAGCGCTGCCGGGATGTTGCGCGAAGGCCGCCTCGCCTGCCGCGACCAGCGTGACGGCTGCCGAGACGAGGACCGCCAGCGGCTTCCGACTCGACCCTCTCATGAGGTCACTTCCTTCCCCGTCCGGCTTCTTGTCCATAGCCGCATCGGCAAGGCTAGCAGCGCATCTGCCGGATGTCGCGGGCGTTCTTGACATTTCGGGCCTGTGTGTGTGCTTAGCCGCAAGCTGAGGCTGGCTCCCCGGGCCGGCTCCCGACGTATTTCCGAAAGACCGAGCCCGTGACCCTGCATCGCTACCGATCCCACACCTGCGGCGCGCTCCGCGAAAGCGATATCGGCCAGACCGTGCGCCTCTCCGGCTGGTGCCATCGCATCCGCGACCATGGCGGCGTGCTGTTCATCGACCTGCGCGACCATTACGGCATGACGCAGGTGGTGGTGGATCCGGATTCGCCGGCCTTCACTGAGGCCGAGACGTTGCGCTCGGAATGGGTCGTGCGGGTCGACGGCAAGGTCAAGGCGCGTCTCGCGGGCACAGAGAACGCCAACCTGCCGACGGGCGCCGTCGAGGTTTTCGCGACGGGCCTCGAGGTTCTCGGGCCCTCGGCGGAGCTGCCGCTGCCGGTCTTCGGCGATCTCGAATATCCCGAGGATACGCGGCTGAAGTATCGCTTCCTCGATCTGCGCCGCGAGAAGCTGCACAGCAACATCATGCTGCGCACCAGGGTGATCGACTCGATGCGCACCCGCATGAAGGCTGCGGGCTTCTCCGAGTTCCAGACGCCGATCCTGACCGCCTCCTCGCCCGAGGGGGCGCGCGACTTCTTGGTGCCGAGCCGCCTGCATCCGGGCAAGTTCTACGCGCTGCCGCAGGCGCCGCAGCAGTACAAGCAGCTCCTGATGATGGCGGGCTTCGACCGCTACTTCCAGATCGCGCCCTGCTTCCGCGACGAGGACCCGCGCGCCGACCGGCTGCCGGGCGAGTTCTACCAGCTCGACGTCGAGATGAGCTTCGTCGAGCAGGAGGACGTGTTCGCGACGATGGAGCCGGTGATCACCGGCATCTTCGAGGAGTTCGGCGAGGGCAAGACGGTCACCCGCAACTGGCCGCGCATCCCCTATGCCGAGGCGATGGCCAAATACGGCTCCGACAAGCCGGACCTGCGCAACCCGCTCGTCATGCAGGACGTCTCCGAGCCGTTCCGCGGCTCGGGCTTCAAGGTCTTCGCCCGTATCCTCGAGGGCGAGAAGAACCGCGTCTGGGCGATCCCCGCGCCGGGCGGCGGCAGCAGGGCCTTCTGCGACCGGATGAACTCCTGGGCGCAGGGCGAGGGCCAGCCCGGCCTCGGCTACCTGATGGTCAAGGAGGACGGCGAGGGGCAGGGCCCGATCGCCAACAATATCGGGCCGGAGCGTGTCGCGGCGATCGTAAAGCAGATGGGGCTGCAGGGCGGCGACGCCTGCTTCTTCGTCGCGGGCGATCCCGACAAGTTCGTCAAGTTCGCGGGGCTTGCCCGCAACAAGGTCGGCCAGGAGCTCGGGCTGATTGACGAGAACGCCTTCGCCTTCGCCTGGATCGTCGACTTCCCGATGTTCGAGTACAACGAGGACGAGAAGAAGGTCGATTTCTCGCACAACCCCTTCTCGATGCCGCAGGGCGGGCTGGAGGCGCTGCAGACGCAGGACCCGCTCTCGCTCAAGGCCTTCCAGTACGACATCGCCTGCAACGGCTTCGAGCTCGCCTCCGGCGGCATCCGCAACCACCGCCCCGAGGCGATGGTGAAGGCCTTCGAGATCGCCGGCTATGGCGAGGAGACGGTGATCGAGCGCTTCGGCGGCATGTATCGCGCCTTCCAGTACGGCGCGCCGCCGCATGGCGGGATGGCGGCCGGCGTCGACCGCATCATCATGCTGCTGGCGGGAGCGACGAACCTGCGCGAGGTCGCGCTGTTCCCGATGAACCAGCAGGCCGTCGACCTGCTGATGGGCGCGCCGGCCGAGGCGACGCCGAAGCAGCTCCGCGAGGCGCATCTGCGGGTCAACCTGCCCGAGAAGAACGGCTGACCACGATGCCTTTGCTGCCGGCCCTGCGGGCGCTGCCGCTCGCCTGCCTTCTCGCCCTGCCGCTGGGGGCCTGCGTCTCCGGCGGGGCCGACACCAGCGCCGGCCGCGCCGCGGCGCTGGCGACGACGATCTCGCGGGCGAGCGCCTGCAAGGCCGGTGCGCCGCAGCGCAGCACGCTCGACCGCTTCCTCGCCGGCGAGGCGGCCCGCGGGGCGTCGCCCGAGCAGCTCGCCGCCGCGCGCTCGGCCTATGTCTCGGTCTCCGAGGCCGAGATGGTCAATCACGCGGCCCGGCCTCGCCCCTGCGCGGCCGCGGAGCGGGCGGCGCTGAAGGAGCGGATGGGCCGGATCAGGGCCGGGCAGTTCGACCAGCCCTGACGCCGCCGCGCTCCGTTCCATGCTCCGCAAACCGCTTCTCGCAGCGCTGCTCCCGGCGGGCCTGGCGGCCTGCACCGCAGCCGGTCCCGTTCCCGGCACGGTCGAATACACCGCGGCGACGGTCTCGCGCGGCTATGATTGCGGGCTGCGGGTCGATCGCGGTGGCATCGTCGCGCGGCTGCGGCCGCAGGAGCGGGCCGCCTTCACCGCGGCCAATGCCCGCTATGCCGTGAAGTCCTACAACGCCCCCCATGCCTGCGGGACGGCGGAGCGCGAGCGCGTGCAGGGCGAGCTCGCCGCGCTGTCGCGCCGCTGAATTCGCTTGCTTCCCGCCGGTCCGCATGGCCAGAAGGCCGTCATGCCCGCCGCCGCGATCACCGCCATCGTCGTCAGCTATGACAGCGCCGAAGTCCTGCCGGCCTGCCTCGACGCCCTGGCGCGCGAGGGGGTGCCGGCCATCGTCGTCGACAATGCCAGCGCGGACGACAGCCGCGGCATCGCCGAGCGGCGCGGGGCGCGCCTCCTCGCCAATGCCCGCAACGAGGGTTATGGCCGTGCCAACAACCGCGGCGTCGCGGCCGCCGCCACGCCCTATGTGCTGATCGTCAATCCCGATCTGGAGCTGAAGCCGGGCGCCGCCGCCGCGCTGCTGGCGGCCGCGGAGCGCTATCCCGACGCCGGCATGCTGGCGCCGCGCATCGTCGAGCCCTCGGGGCGGGTCTTCCTGCAGCCGCGCTCGCTGCTCTCGCCGCCGCATCTCAACCGCAGCGGGGCGATGACGATCCCGGAGGGGGATGCCTGCCTGCCTTTTCTCTCGGGCGCCTGCCTGCTGGTCCGGCGCGCGCTTTTCCTCGCGCTCGGCGGCTTCGATCCAGCGATCTTCCTGTTCTACGAGGATGACGATCTCTGCCGCAGGATGCGCGACGCCGGCCACGCGCTGGTGCATGTCGACGGCGCCGAGGCGCGACACGGGCGGGGGCGGTCGAGCGCGCCGTCGCCGCGGCGGCGCTTCAAGGCGCGCTGGCACCTCGCCTGGTCGGAGCGCTATGTCGCGCAGAAATACGGCCTCCCGGGGCCGGCGGCGTTGCGGACGCTGGAGAACCTGGCCAAGGCGGCGGGCTACGGGCTCCTGCTCAACCGCGAAAAGATGTCCGCCCATGCCGGCTCGGCCGCCGGGGCGCGGGCCTGGGCCAGGGGCGAGACGGCGCTGGCGCATGAAGGGCTGGAGGCCTCGCCATGATCCGCGCCGCGCCCCGGATCGCGCAGGGCCTCGCCAATCCGCACAATAATTTCGGGCTGCTCCGGCTGGTGATGGCGCTGGCCGTGGTCGTCTCGCACGCCTTCAGCGTCACCGACGGTCGCGTCGAGCAGGAGCCCTGGTACCAGACTACCGGCTTCACGCTGGGCGAGCACGCGGTCAACGGCTTCTTCGCCATCTCCGGCTTCCTGGTGACGATGAGCTTCGTCCGGCGCGGCTGGCGCGACTATGTGACGGCGCGCCTGCTGCGGATCGCGCCCGGGCTGATCGCCGCGACGCTGGTGGTGGCGCTGCTGCTCGGCCCGGCGATGACCTCGCTCGATATCGGCAGCTATTTCCGGGACCCGCGGCTCTGGCGCTTCATCAACGGCACGCTGACCACCTTCAAGAGCGCGGCGGCGCTGCCCGGCGTCTTCGCGCACAACCCGCTGCAATTCCCGATGGGGACAGTCTGGACCCTGAAATACGAGGCGCTGTGCTATCTCGGCGTGCTGGTGGCGGGGCTGGCGGGCCTGCTGGCGCGGCCGCGCCTGATGCTGGCGGCCGCGGCGGCGCTGGCGCTGGCCGTGGTGGCGCGCGAGATCGCGACCCCGGACGGCCCCAAGGGCACCGAGACGATGCTGCGCCTGCCGCTGATCTTCCTCGCCGGGGGCGTGTGCTATCTCTATCGCGAGCGGGTGCCGCTCTCGCTGCCGCTGCTGGCGCTCGCCCTTCTCGCTCTGGTGCCGCTGGCCTTCACCCCGCTCTACAAGGCGGCGCTCTATCTCGTCACGGCCTGGGGCATCCTGGTGCTGGCGCTGGCGCCCGCCCTGACCCGGCGCACCGTCGAGCCGGCGGCCGACCTCTCCTACGGCGTCTATCTCTATGGCTGGCCCGCGCAGCAGGCGCTGCATGCGCTGTTTCCCGGACTGGGCGTGCTGGCGCTGCTGTGGCCGTCGTTGCTGGCGACACTCGCCGTCGCGGCGCTGTCGTGGTTCCTGGTCGAGAAGCCGGCGCTCGGCCTGAAGCGCCGGCTGGTCATCGGCTCCTGACGGCGGCGACGAAATCGTCGATGCGGCTGCTGAGCAGCAGCGGCAGCAGCGCCGCGATCCGCGCTTCCGGCAGGTCCCACCAGCGCGTCTCCAGCAGGGCCGCGACCCTGGCCTCGTCGAAGCGCGGGCGGGAGACGCGCGCCGGGTTGCCGGCGACGATCGCATAGGGCGGCACGTCGCGGCGGACCACGGCGCGGGCGGCGACGACGGCGCCGTGGCCGATCGTCACGCCCGAGAGAATCATGCATTGCGAGCCGAGCCAGACGTCGTGGCCGATGACCACGTCGCCGCGCGTCGCGTCGTGCCCGGTGAGGCCTTCGGCCGCCGGCCAGAGCCGGGGCAGGGCGGGGAAGGGATAGGTCGTCGCCCAGTCGAGGCGGTGGTTGCCGCCGAGCAGGATCTCGACCCCGTCGGCGATCGAGCCGTAGCGGCCGATGACGAGCTTCGCCCCGCTCTCGGGGAAGCGCACCTTCGGCCGGCCATAGGTATGGGCGCCGATCACGATCTGGCCCGGCCGCCTGGCGACGAGATGCGCCAGATGCAGCCGGGTCTGGTTGTCGCGGTTGAAGCGCTTGCGCAGCAGGCCGCGGGCGACGGGCGGCAGGCCCGCCCACCAGGCCTGCAGCCCGGTGGGGCGCCAGTCGCCGTCGCCGGGCGCGATCGCGCTCCCGATGTCCCCGGCTCGCCGCATGGCCGTCATCCGCGCCCGTCCCCGCCTCGTCCGATGCGTTCCGGCTTAGCGGGCATCCGCCTTGACGTCGATCTTGTCGAAGATCTCGGTCGGCTGGCTGATGGTCAGCACATCGGCGAGGCCGAGGCCCGCCGGCGATTTCGCCGCGGCGTCGACGGTGAGCGTGCCGGGCTTGGCGACGAAGCGCGAGGCGGCGGAGGAGAGCGTCTTGGCCGCATCCGACGGACCCAGCATGGCGGCGAGGCCGACGCTGGCGACCATGGCGAATTGCTGGCGCACCTCCTCGACCTTGCGCTTGGTCTTGCGCGCCTGGTTCTCGATCAGCTTCTCGACGAGGCCGAAATTCTGGAGCTTGACCTGGAGGTTGCGGGCGGTGGCGCCGAGCGCGGCGACCTGGGCGAGGGCGAGGTCGCTGGAGAACAGGTCCTGCGTGACGTTGCCGAGCGTGCCCTTGGCGTCGAGCTGGGCGAGGCCGGCGCTGCCGAAGGAGAAGCTGCGGATGGCGAGCTCGTTCTTGGCGGCCTCCCAGGCGAGGTCGAGCCTGGCCGAGAGGTCGAGCTTGTCGATGCCCATGGCCAGCATGTCCTTCAGCGCCGGGTTGTCGTCGCTGGCGATGACCGGGGTCACGAGCTTGTCGATGGTCAGGCCGAGGCTGGTCGGAATGCCGTTGAGCGGCTCGCCGGCCTTGAGCTCGAAGGTGCCGAGCGCGACCTTGACCGGCTCCGTTCCCGTCGTGCTCGCCGGCAGGTCGATGGAAAAGCCGGCGAAGCGCATCGTGCCGATCTTCGGGATCAGGCGGCGGTAGTCGAGCGCCTCGATCTCGCTGTCCGGCTTGGCCAGGAGGGTCCGCAATTCGCGGACGACATTGGCGAAGGAGAAGCCGGAATAGCTGATCGAGTCGATGCGCCCCTTGCCGGGGCCGCTGGTGAAGGCCATGCCCTCGACCGCGAAGCCAGACTTGTCCGGCGCGTTCTCGCCGAAGGCGATGCGGTCGATCGTCCAGTCGACGGGGTCCCTGGCCTTATCCTTGCCTTTGTCCTTGTTCTCGGCGTCGGCCGAGGCCGGCGGGCGGATCGTCGCCTTGAAGTCGCGGGCCTCGCCGCTGCCGTAATCGACCATGTCGAAGAGGGTGAGCATCGACAGCGCAAACTGCTTCTCGACGTCGCTCTTGTCGTTGCCGTCGTCGTCGGCCGCGGCCTTGTGGTCGGCCTTCTTCTCCAGCGCCTCGGAGTTCTTGCCGATCTTCTCGACGAGGTCGAGCAGCGGCTCCGGCCCGACCTTCATGGCGAAGCCGCGCGCCGTCGTCCTGCCGATCGACATGCTGCCCGCCTTGCCCATGTCGAGATCGTAGCCGTCCTGCTCGAAGCGGCCGATCACCGGAACATAGGCTTCGTCGACGCCGGGGGCGGCCTTCTCGGTGAGGACGCGCGCCGACTGCTTCAGGTCGAGCGCGTCGAAGGCGGTGCGCTTCAGCGTTCCCTTCATCGACCCGGCCGTGCCGCCCTGGATGGCGAGGCTGCCGCTCGCCGATTCGCCGTGCCCGATCTTGCCGTCGCCGATATCGGTGAGGCGGATGTCGCGATAGGTGGTGGTCTGCTTCTGCTCGCCGACCGACTGCTCCATGGTGAGCTCGGGGGCGCTGATCTCGGCCGCGGTCAGCTTCGCGATTCGGGCCGGGACCGATTCGTTGGCGCCCTTGGCGAACAGCGCGAGGAAGGCTTCCTTCTCGAGATTCGAGCCTTTGACGGAGACCTTGGGGATGCTGATGACGAGGCGGCCGAGATCGAGCCTGACGTCGTCGACCTGGAAATCCGCGGCCCAGGCCGGGGCGGCGAGCGCGATGAAAACAGCCGCGAGAGCCGTGCTCCCGCGTTGCGTTGGCCGGCGAAGGCGCGCAGCGGTCATGAAAATCTCCTGTTCAGTGCCGGGCGAAACTGCCGCAACCGGATGGCGAAAGGAAGCCATGGCTCGCCCGGGAGCGTCATAGGAGCGAATGATCGTGACGGAAATCTTGACCTGATGTGGCGGAAGGCTGCCTTCTGCCGAAGATTCGCCATGGCGGCCGCCTAGGCCGGGGCCGGGCGATGGCCGCCATGGAGTCGAGAAGCGATGAACCTCGTCCGAAACGCCCTTGCCGCCGTGGCGCTCCTCCTCGCCGCGCTCGTTCCCGCGGGCGCCTGGGCGCAGGCCCAGCCGGCGCCGGGCGAAGCCGCCGGGCTCGAGGCGCTGACGATCGTCAGCGGCGGCGCCCGCCACGCCTTCCATGTCGAGGTGATGCGCACTCCGGACCAACGCGCCAAGGGGCTGATGTACCGCAACTACCTGCCGCCGGATCGCGGCATGCTGTTCGACTTCGGCGCCAGCGAGCCGGTCGCGATGTGGATGCAGAACACCTATATCCCGCTCGACATGCTGTTCATCCGCGCCGACGGCACGATCGCGCGCATCGCGGAGAACACCGAGCCGCTCTCGACGCGGACGATTCCCTCGGGCGAGCCGGTGCTCTCGGTGCTGGAGATCAATGGCGGCGTCAGCCGGCAGCTCGGCATCAAGCCCGGCGACAAGGTCGAGCACAAGCTGTTCCGGCGCTGACGCGCCCGCCGGCGGGCGATCGTCGCGGGAGGGTGCCGGCCCGTGCAGGGCGCCGATCCCTTCGCGGGGCTGGTGCATCGGCGAACCATCTGCCAATGGAACGCTCCAAGCCGACGGACCCGGTCGTCCGGGGACATGTTGGCGGTTGCGGGGGCATTGGAGACGATCATGCGCGCAGGTTGGCTGGGGCTTCTGGGCCTGGTGGCTTCGACGGCCCCTCTCGCGGCGGACACGCTCTCGCGGGTGCGCGAGGCCGGGACGCTGCGGCTCGGCTTCCGGACGGACGCGCCGCCCTATTCCTATCGCTCCGCCGACGGCTCGCCTGCCGGCTACATGGTCGATCTCTGCCGCGAAGTCTCCGAGAACGTGAAGAAGTCCGTCGGCGATCCGAAGCTGAAGATCGATTTCGTCGAGGTCACGGCCGCGAACCGCCTGGAAGCTGTGCGCGACGGCACGGTCGACATCCTCTGCGACCCGACTTCGGTGACGCTCTCGCGGCGGGAGATCGTCGATTTTTCGCTGCCGACGATCATCGACGGCGCGAGCGTGCTCTACCGCGCCTCCGGTCCCAACCATCTCGCGGATTTCGACGGCAAGAGGATCGGCGTGCTCCAGGGCACCACCACCGAGCAGACGCTGAAGACGGCGCTGTGGCAGCTCGACATCAAGCCGCAGGTCGTGCCGATGAAGACGCATGAGGAAGGCATTCGGGCGCTCTCGGCCGGGACGCTGGACGCCTATTTCGGCGACCGCGGCATTCTCCTGCACTATCTCCGCCAGAGCCGGACATCGGCCGAGATCAGGATCGAGGACCAGTATTACACGTTCGAGACCTATGCTCTCGCGCTCCCGAAGGACGACGGCAGATTGCGCCTGCTGGTCGACGCGACCCTCGCGGATCTCTATCGGACCCGCTCCGTGCAGAGGATCTTCACCCGCAGCTTCGGCAATGCCGCGCCCGACGAATTCGTCCGGGCGCTGTTCGTCATCCACGGGGTGGCCAAATAGGGTGGACGGCGCCGCCCCGCCCCGGCCGAAAGGCCCGGGTTCAGAAGCTCAGATGCGCTGCCGGAGCCCGGGCAGATGGGCCTGGAATTCCCGCAGGATCGATCGGTAGACCGCGCGCTTGAAGGGGACGACAAGCTCCGCGAGGCTTTCGGGTGAGACCCATTTCCAGGCGGAGAATTCGGGATGCTCCGTTGCGATATCGATCTCCCCGTCCTTTCCGCGGAAGCGCATCAGGAACCATTTCTGGATCTGGCCGTGGCAGCGCGGCGATCGCAGGCGCGCGAGGATATCCGCCGGGATGTCGTAGGACAGCCAGGTCCGGGATTCGGCGATGATGTCGGCATTGTCGGTCCCGAGCTCTTCGCGCAGCTCGCGCCGGGCCGCCATTGCGGGAGTCTCGCCGCGGTCGATGCCGCCCTGGGGCATCTGCCAGGCCTCGGCCGCGATGTCGATGCGCTGCCCGACCCAGGCGCGCCCGTCCCGATCGACCAGCATGATGCCGACGCCGCGGCGCAGGCGGCCTCGCTCCTCGTCCCCGGCCGGCGCGATCGCCGGGGCACGGCCATGGAGAGGGCGGTTCGGCGCCGCCGCCGCAGCGATGGCCCGGAGCAGGTCGCTTTCGTTGACCCCGTCCGCCTTCATCATCAGGCGCACGATCGGATCCCCGATCAGGTCGCCGAAGCTGAGCTCGGATGGCGGCGGGGGCCGATCGCGCATGTTCTCCTCCGTCGGGCGCGGCCGCGCGGCGAGGGGCTCGGCCCGCGGCGGCCATCTCCCCGGGCTTTCACGATCGGGCATCGGCCGCCTCCGGCGTCTCGAAAATGCGCCGGAAGATATCGGTGCCGAAGCTCTTCGGCAGGGGAGGAGCCTCGATCAGCCGGAAGCTCCTCGCCCCGCTCTCGTCGCGCTCCGCCCGCAGGAACAGCGCCCGCTCGTCGTCGAGAAAGGAGCGGGCGAACGCGTACATATGCGAGACGAAGAAGACGGTGACGTCGTTCTCGAGCAGGGCCCGGACGATCTGGCGCGCGATCTCCGAGCCTTCGCGCTCATGCGTGGCGGCGAAGGATTCGTTGAACAGGACCAGGGCGCGCCGCCGCATGACGTCGGCAATTCCGCTCATGCGCACGAGTTCCTCGTCGAACTTGCCGCTGCGCATGCTGCGGTCCTCCTCGCGCTTGTAATGCGTGTGCAGCCCCGAGCGGAGCGAGGCGCCGAACGCGTCGGCGGTGACGAACATGCCGCATTGCTGCATGAGCTGGGCGAGGCCGACGCTGCGCAGGAAGGTCGATTTGCCGCCCCGGTTCGCGCCCGTGATGATGACGAGCGGCTTTCCGTCGGCGTCGATGTCGTTGCCGATCACCCGCTGCTCCATCGTCAGGGCCAGGCAGGTATCGCGCAGGTTGCGACAGCGGAACCGGTTCGGCTCGGCCTGCGGCTCGGGAAAGGTCACGGCTTCGCCGATCCGGTCGAGCTGCTCCTTGAGATTGACGCAGCCGAGATAGAAGGCGAGCTCGGAGCGCAGGGTCCTGAGGAAGCCCAGGACATGCTCCGCCGACTGGTAGATCGCATCCGATATCAGGACGAGGCCGCGGTTCTGCAGCTCGGCGAAGGCCTGCGCGCCGGCATCGTCCCGGGGGTGGAGTTGCAGCGTGTAGCTGCGGGCAGCGGGGCTGATCATCCGGTGCATCCAGCTCAGATCGCTCCGCTGCGGCTTGCGCAGCACCGTGCCCACCGCCTTGCCCCCGCCGCCGACCTGGGCGCTGAGCAGGAGGCCGACGCGGAAGCTGAGATTGGTCAGGTCGGTCCGGGCGGCGCCGAGCCAGTCGTCGTCGAGATTCTTCTCGAGCGTCGCGAAGAACTGCCTGAAGCCGCGCGACGCGAACCTGTCGGCATTGGCGGCGCAGGTCTTCCGCAGCCGTTCCAGCACGTCGAGGCAGCTCTGCAGCGTGCGCACGCCGCTGGCGACCTTCTGCCCGGCATCGCGATCGTAGAGGCTGAAGCTCCAGCTCCGCTCGCGCCCGAACGGTTCGATCGCGATGTCGTAGAACTTCCGCACGAGCGCCGGAACGGCGAGGCAGTCCTTGAGTACCTCCTGCCTGTAGCGGATCGTCTCGATGTCGTTGTCCCAGGCCTGGGCGCAGGCGGCGGCCATGGTGTCGTGGAAATATCGGTCGCCGCCGGCCGCGGCGTTCAGGAGGACTTCGAGCTCGATGTCCTGCGCGGAGGGGAGCGACTCCCTGGGAGAGGGCGAGCGCGGGTCGAAATCGCGGTCGGGATGCATCAGGAAGGTTTTCATGGCCGCACCCTGCTGCGCAGCTTCGCATAGGTGACGCCGTGCTTCTCGGCGAGCGAAAGCGCATAGGCGAGCCCGTCGGCCGGCTTGCGGACGATCCGGAAGGTGCGGCGCGCCGGCTCCTCGGGATCGACCGTACTGACCATGCTCACCGTCTTCTCGCTGATGGTCGAAAGCGGATCGAGGAAGGTCACGCAGACGCCGATGGCATCGATCGCGAGAATGCGCTCAAGCACCTGCGTGCTCAGGAAGATCTGGTCGTCGAGGCTGGTCGAATTGAAGATCTCGTTGAGGACGACGACGCTGTCGGCGGTCATGGCTCGGCAGCTCCGATGCAGGCGCACCAGCTCGTCCTCGAGCTTGCCGCGCAAATTGGCGATGTCCTCCTCGCGCTCGAAATGCGTGAAGATCCGGTCCGGCAGGAAAAGCCGCGCCGCCTTTCCGGGCACGGGGCAGCCGAGGCCGGCGAGGAAGTGCAGTTGCCCGAACATCCGTGCGAAGGTGGTCTTCCCGCCCTGGTTGGGGCCGGAGACCACGAGCAGGCGCTCGGGGCCGGAAAGCTGGAAGTCGTTGCCGACCACGGTGCCGTTCTCGGCCAGGATCCTGGTGGCCAGAGCAAGGTCGAAACTCTCCGCCACCGCGGTCGCCTTGGAGCTTGCGGATACGATGGGGCGGCAGAACGGCAATCCGGCCCGCCGCAGCGGGCGGATGAAGTCGAGATAGGCGATGTAGAAGCCGATCTCGCGGCCGAACCTGGCCACCACCTCGTCGATGAAGTTTCCCTGCCGCGAAACGTAGTCCTCGAGGCTGCCGAAGGCCTCGGGAAACAGCCGGCTCACGAACTCCAGGATCGCTTCCTCGATGTGGTTGAGGGAGAAGTCATCCTTCGGCTTGGCCGGACCCGGGGGGGCGATGCCGCTTTCGCGGAACCTGGCGAACCGGTCCAGGATGATCGTGGTGTAGTCGGGCTCGGAGGCGTATTTCCGCACCTTCACCCGGTCGCCGCTGAACAGCATGCCGAAGCTGACGCGCGACAGCGCCTCGCGCTGGGCAGCGGTCTCGCGCGCGAGCTCGAGGAATGACGGCGACCGGGCATAATCCGCCAGATAGGCATGCAGGCCCTTCAGCCCCTCGGATTCCAGCTCCAGCGCGGCGAGGTTGCGCAGGAATGCGGCGATGGCTTCGCAATAGAGGCCGGCGGCACGCAGGATGACCGTATTCCTGTGGCTCCCGGTCGAGATTTCGCCGGCATAGCGCAGATTGGCGTGCACGCCGCGCATCGCCTCGCCGAACTGCGGGAAAATCCCGAAGATCTCGGGCCGCTCCAGATCCGCGAACACCGCCTGGCGATAGCGGACGACCTCCTCGCTCCGGCAGGGGGAGTGGAAGATCGGGCGAAGAACATCCTCGTCCCGCCTGGCCACCGCCGCGCCCACGATCTGATCCAGGTTGAGGTCGACGAAGCAGTCCGGCTCCTCGCCGCGCTCGTCGCGCAGCGCTTCCAGCCCTGGCGGAAACAGGATCGTGGCGAAGGCGCCGGCGCCGGACCCGCCGGCCTCGGGATGCGGTCTCCTGTCGGCGAGGCGCACGAGGTTGCCGGGGATGAAGGTCTGGGCCTCAGACATGGCGGCACCTCGCGAAGCTGCGGGGCCGCCCGGTCGTCGTCGGCGCGAATCGAATGGCCAGACCGGCGCTGGCCCGGCCGGCGTTCTCTGCGACAGGAATCCGGTATCTGGAACGGAGGGAAATTGCGGTCATAAGGCTCATGACGGTCCTGCCTCGGCGCCAGCGGCGCACGGTTGAAGCGGCAGGAGTCATCAGCGAACAGGGCGTGAAGGGGACTCCATCCCTCATCCAAAATCTAGGAGAGGTAACCCCGAGGGTCAATGCCGGTTCCCGACGGCAATCCCGGGATGCCGCCTTCCCTGAACGTCTCACTTGTTTTGAAACGACTGTTTCATTATAGTGATGCCATGACATCTCTGACATGGCTTCTGCTGACCTACAAGGTGCCTCCGGAACCCTCCGCGAAGAGGCTCGCTCTGTGGCGCAAGCTCAAGGGCATGGGCGCGGTCTATCTGCAGAACGGCGTCTGCCTGCTGCCCAAGACCGATGACCATGTCCGGCGCCTGAAGATGCTGGCCAACGACGCGGTGGAGATGGGCGGGGACGCGGTCCTGCTGGAGACGGTCGCGCTGGACCGCTCGCAGGAGGAGAGGGTCGTCGCCCGTTTCAAGGCGGACCGCGACGAGCAGTATCTGGAATTCCTCGACAAATGCGCCGACTTCGAAGCCGAGATCGCCAAGGAGACCGCCGCCGAGCACTTCACCTATGCCGAGCTCGAGGAGAACGACGTCGACCTGAAGAAGCTCCAGGGCTGGCTCGAGAAGATCGGGAAGCTGGACTTCTACGGCGCCACCCAGGCCGATCAGGCCGCCGAACGCCTCAGGGGCTGCGAAACCCTCCTCGACGCTTACGCGCAGCGGGTCTTCGACGCCCATGACGAGAACAAGTGAGGGACCGGGCCGTCTGTCGACGATCCCGATCAGCATCAACCGGACGTGACCACGGACGACGCCTGCGCCCGAACGGGGAGGCCTTGCCATGCATGGAACCGAAGACGCTGCGCGAGACGGCCGCGCCGGGCCCGACCGTTCGAAAGGCTGGCTCAACCGCACCGTCCTCGGCGCGGGCATCACCAGTGCGCTGGGCGACTTCTGCTACGAAACCACCACCGTCATCCTGCCGGGCTTTCTGGCCGTCCTCGGCATCCCGGCGGCGGCGCTGGGCATCATCGAGGGCGTCGCCGATGCGGTGGCGAGCTTCACCAAGATGGTCTCGGGATATGTCGCCGACAGGTTCGGCCACCGCAAGCGTCTCGTCCTCCTCGGCTACGGGCTGACGCCGATCGGGCAGGCCCTGATCGCGCTCGCCGCCGGCTGGCCGCTGATCCTGCTCGGCCGCATCGTCTCCTGGTTCGGCAAGGGGCTGCGCGGCCCGCTGCGGGACGCCATCATGGTGCAGGCCGTCACGCCGGAGACCCGGGGGCGGGCCTTCGGCTTTCATCGGGCGGCCGATACGATCGGCGCGGTCCTCGGCCCGCTGCTCGGCGTCGCCCTGCTGGGCTGGGCGCAAGGCCTGGAATGGGCCGACCCGTCCGGGCCGTTCCGCCTGGTCTTCTGGTGGACGCTGATCCCGGGGCTGCTCTCCGTGCTCGCCTTCCTGACGCTGGTGCGGGACCCGGAGCGCTCGCCGAACCCCGCCTTGCGGTTCATCGCGACGCTGCGCTCGCTTCCGGCTCGCTTCCGGCGCTATCTCGGGGCGGTCGGGCTTTTTGGCCTCGGCGACTTCTCGCACAGCCTGCTGATCCTGGCGGCCACGCAATTGCTGACCCCGGATATGGGCGTCGTCCGCGCGGCCCAGATCGCCGGCCTGCTCTATGTCTGGCGCAACCTCGTGCAGATCGCGGCGTCCTATCCCATCGGCGCGGCGGCCGATCGCTACGGCCATCGCCGGATCCTGGTCGCCGGCTACGCGCTGGGGGCCATGACGGCGGTGCTGACGGCCCTGGCCTTCGCCTTCGATGCCGGACGGATCCTCGCGCTCGGCGCGATCTTCGGCGTCGCCGGCCTCTATGTCGCGGTGCAGGAGGCACTGGAGGCGACCGTGACCGCCGAAATGGTGAGCCAGGACAGCCTCGCCGTCAGCTATGGCGCGCTCGGGACGGTGAACGGCGTCGCCAAATTCGTCTCCAGCACCGCGGTGGGCCTCTTGTGGAGCGCCGTCTCGCCGGTGCTCGGCTTCGGCGCCGCCGCGGTGCTGATGGCGTTCGGCACGCGCGCGCTCCTGCGTTCGCGCTGAGCCGCGCCGCCGGGACCGGAACCGGCCTCTCGGCGACGGCCCGGTCCCGCTTCAGTGCATCAGGAAGACCGGAAGCCGGGTTCGGCGCAGCACCTCATGGGTGACGCCGCCGAAGACCCATTCGAAGATCTGGCCGAAGCGGAACGCGCCCATGACGATCGAGTCGGCGCCGAGGGCCTCGGCCTCGGAGAGGATGCGCAGCGCGATGTGCTGGCCGCGCTCCGCCCGGGCGCGCTTCACCTCGGCCGCTATGCCGTGCTCGCGAAGCATGGCGAGCACCTCCGTGCAATCCTGTCCCGCCGGGGTCTCGTCGATCGTCAGCACGGTGACGCGCTGGGCCGCCTGCAGCCAGGGCAGGGCCTTCAGCGCGGCCTTGCGGGCCTGGGTGCCCGGCTTCCAGGCGACGACCATATGCGCGCCGAGGGTGGCGGGCAGCGGGCCTTCGGTCGGGACCAACAGCACCAGCCGGCCGGAGCCGAAGATCGCGGCATGCAGCGCATCGCCGGAATCGAGATTGTGCGGTTGCGCGATCACGATCAGCGCGGCGTCCCTGGCTTCGGCGAGCAAAGAGGATTCGACCGCGCCGACATGCTCCAGCCAGCGGATTTCGGCGCCCGAGAACGAGGCCCAGGCCTCGAAGACCTGGCGCGCCTGGGCGAGCCGCTGCTCCGCCGTCCCTTCCTCGAGCGCGCGCATCTTCTGGATGTCGTACTCCTCGGCGGCGGTGATCAGCCTGGCGGGATCGGCGCAGATATGCAGCGCCGCCAGCGGCAGCGAGCGCGCGAGCCGGGCGGCGCGCTGCGCGACCGTCAGGCAGCGCCTGGCGGAGGAGGCCTCCTCGATCACCGCCATCACCTCGCAAGAGGCGGTTGCCGGGCGGGCCGGGGACGGGCTCCGCCCGTTCGAGGCCGGGGCCGTGAACGGCGAGGCGTAGAAGCTGAGCCCGGCCACCTCGCGCTCGATTTCCAGGAGCCGGTTGTACTTGGCCAGCCTTTCGCCGCGGCAGGGGGCGCCGGCCTTGATCTGCCCGGCATCCATCGCGACGGTGAAATCGGCGATGAAGGCGTCGTCGGTCTCTCCCGAGCGGTGCGAGATGATGTAGCGCCAGCCGGCCGCCCGGCAGGCTGAGATCGCCGCGATCGTCTCGGTCACGGTGCCGATCTGGTTGAGCTTGATCAGCACGGCGTTGGTGGTCTTCTCGGCGATGCCGCGCGCGATCAGGTCCGGGTTGGTGACGTAGATGTCGTCCCCGACGATCTGCACGGAGCCGCCGAGCCCGGCGGTCTGGGCCTGGAAGGCCGCCCAGTCGTGCTCGCCGAAGCCGTCCTCGATCGAGACGATCGGGAAACGCCTGACCCATTCGGCGTAGAGCGAGCCCAGCTCAGCGCCCGACATCGGCCCGGCGCCCGATTTCGACAGGTCGTAGACGCCGTCCTTGGCGAAGGAGGAGGCGGCCGGATCGAGCGCCAGCGCGATCTGCTCGTCCGGGATGAAGCCGGCCCGCTCGATCGCCTCGACGATCAGGGCGCAGGCGGCTTCGTTGCCGTCGAGGTCCGGCGCGAAGCCGCCCTCGTCGCCGATGCCCGTGCCCAGGCCCTTTTCGACCAGGAGCGCCCGCAGCGCGTGATAGGTCTCCGCGCCCCACCGCAGCGCCTCCCTGAAGGAGGGCGCGCCGTGCGGGACGATCATGAATTCCTGGAAGTCCAGCGAGTTTGCGGCATGCCGGCCGCCATTGACGACGTTCATCATCGGCACCGGCAGGCGGTAGGTCGCGCCCTCGGCGAGATAGGCGTAGAGCGGCTTGCCCGCCGCCCTGGCCGCCGCGCGGGCGACGGCCATCGAGGTTCCGACGATCGCGTTGGCGCCGAGCCTCGATTTGTCCGGCGTGCCGTCGGCGTCGATGAGCAGGCGATCGACCCTGGCCTGGTCGGCGGGGTCGACGTCGTCGAGAACCCGGGCGATCTCGGCGAGGTTGGCGATGGCCTTGAGAACGCCGCGGCCGCCATAGCGATGGGGGTCCCCGTCGCGCAGCTCGTGGGCCTCGCCCTCTCCGGTCGACGCGCCGGAGGGAACCGAAGCCTGCCCGATGGCCCCGCTCTCGAGCCGCACTTCGACCCGCATCGTCGGAAATCCGCGCGAGTCGAGGATCTCGTCCCCCAGAACCGCGACAATCCTGTCCATCGCCGAGCCCTCCCTTGTTTTCGTTCGACACCGCTGCCGGCGAATGACGAAGGCCGCTCGCAGCGCGCTGCGGACGGGCCTGCCGTGGCGTGGGAAAGCTGGAAGTCACGATCCCCTACCACGACCATTCGCGCGGTAGGAGTCATCAGCCTCGCGGCGGTTTCGGGGGACTCCATCCCCATCGCGGACAGACTAGTCGGCAGGGGGAACTCAGGCAACGCCAATCGTCGCCGCCTGCGGCTCGAATGGTCTCCGGCCGGACCGAACCGTCCTTGCGAGCGTAGCGGCGAAGGAGGATCCGGTCAGTCCGGAAGCCGGCCTAAGACGGTATCGTGCGCCGTCCGCGGCTGCGACGGACGGGTGGCAGGGCGCGGCCGCGTTCGACGATCCGCTCGGCCAGGCGCGAGAGATCGAGCGGCAGATAGGAGCGGGCAGGCAGGCCGGAGCGGGCATAGAGAGCGAGCGCCTCGAAAGGCGACACCGCCCGCGGCGGGCCGATCTCGACCATCCGCCCGGCCGCGTAGCGAATGTTGAGGTCGACGAAGACGCCTTCGAGGATCACGGGGCGCATCCGGGGCGCCGAGATGCGCGCAGCCGGATAGGCCCGCTTCGACCGGTCGAGATAGGCCTGACGGAAGATCGGGCGCAGCTCGCCGCGAAACCGGCGGATGCCCCGCGGCGACCGCATCGGGAAGGGTTCCGTAGACCCTCAGGAGGAGCGCCATGGCGAGCTCCATCAGGTCTCCGAAGTCGTAGGTGATGTGACGGTGGCCCTCGGACTGGCCCTTGCCCTTCTCGAACGGGATTCCGAGCTTGCGCAGCGATTTGACGTAATAGTTGAAGGTCGAGACGCTGACGTCCTGCCGCAGGCCGAGTTCGCTCATGAGCCGGATCGCCTGCCCATGCGTCAGGGCAAGCTTCGGAACCGCCTGTTCGTCCGGCCTGGCGCTCCGGTCGCGTTCCGTCATGGCGACATCCCACCCCCGATGCCGGGCAGCTTCAGCCCTGCCGCATCGGCAGGGCCGTGGTGCCGTGGCGCCGTGCCGGCCAGGAGACGATATGGCCGCCGGGGACGAGATCGTCGAGCAGGGCGATCGCCGCCTCCGCGACCTTGGGCTCGTCGAAGAACTCGACGACGAGCGGCAGGTCGACGCTCAGCCTGAGGATATCGTCGGCACGGACCTCGCCGCTGGCGCCGAAGCCGGCGATGCCGCGGAAGACGGTGACGCCCTGCACGGCATGGCGCTCCTGCAGGAGCGTCAGGATCTCCTGCATCAGCGCCTTGCGCTTTCCGTGGTCGGTCTCGCTGAGATAGATGCGGACCATCAGGATATCGTTGGTCATGGCGTCCTCCCGTTACAGGTTCCTGGCGATGTAGGCTCCCCCGAATGCGGCGGCGAAGCCGAGGCCGACCGAGAGCACGAGGTAGAGCGCGGCCTTGAGAACCTCGCCGCCTTCCGCGAGCAGCAGCGTCTCCATCTCGAAGGTCGAGAAGGTCGAATAACCGCCGAGGAAGCCGGTCAGGATGCCGGTCCTGAGCGTTGGCGAGATCGTCAGCCGCTCCAGCGTCTCGACGAAGAGAAAGCCCATGATGAAGCAGGCCATGACGTTGATGCTGAGCGTGGCATAGGGGAAATCGCGCCCGTAGACGGCCTGCACGAGGTTCGTCTGGGCGAAGCGGGCCCAGCAGCCGAGAACGCCGAAAAGCGCGATGGCGAGATAGGTCCACATCGGTCCGGCTCACCTCCTTGCGTGGATCAGGCCAGCGTCAGCCCCAGCACGAGCACCAGCAGCAGCCCGATCAGGCCGAGATAGAAGTTGAGCTGCCCGGATTGCAGCGGCCGGAGCCGGGTCGCTATGCCCCGGACCAGCCTGACCGCCGGCTGGAACAGCAGCGGGCCGAAGATCGGCGCGACGTCATGCTCGAAGCTCAGCTTCCGGACGAAATAGCCGCCGACATCGGCATCGCGCTCGGTATCGGCCGTGGGGCGATAGACGAAGCTGTAGAAGGTCCGCATCGCGTTCGAGAAGGTCAGTGTCGTCGTCGAGGCGCGGGCAGGATCGGGCGAGAGGCCGCCATACCAGACCGGGGCGCGCCGGATCGCCCGCCGCTTGCTGCCGAGAACGAGGAGGATGGGGATGAGCGCGAGCAGGGGCATGACGAGGATCAGCAGGCTCGGCGAGATGAAGGCGAATGTCGCGGTGAGCGGAACCAGCAGCGCGCCGTCATGCATCCGCGCCGCCACCGCGGCGCCGACCAGGCTGGAGCTGGCCTGGAGGATGACATGCACCTCCCGGTGCACTTCGAGCCGGCGGATGATGCGCAGGATCAGATAGGGCAGCAGCAGCCCGCGGAAGGCGGCGGTGAGGATCGCGACGATATAGAGTTCGGCATAGCCACCGTAATAGCCGACGGCGCCGGAGAGGATGGCGATCAGCCAGGATTGCGCGGCGAAGACGAAGAGATAATGCCGCAGCCAGCGCGAGCCCAGCATGACGAAGGAGAGAAGCAGGCTGCCGATCGCCAGGAGGCTGAAGAGCGCGGCGGGGAGGGGGGCGAGATGGGCGGCGAGCATGGCGTCAGCCCAGTTGCGTGCCGACGATCGCCAGGATCGCGAGCAGGAAGGAAGCGGCCAGGGGCTCCTGGTAGCGGTAGAAGCGCAGCCGCGACTGGACCGTCTCGACCGCGACGACGACGCAGGCCACGACGAGGAATTTCAGCGCCAGCGCCCCGAGCGAGCCGAGAATGCCGAGCGCGGCGCCTTGCCGGGACAGCCCCCAGGGAAAGAGCAGGACGTTGCAGAAGATGGTGTAGAGGATGAACTCCTTCATCATCGAGGCCCAGCGCAGGATCGCCAGTATCGGGCCGGAATATTCGAGGATGCGCCCCTCCTCGATCATGTAGATTTCGATATGCGTGCTCGAATGGATCGGCAGCCGGTCGGTCTCGACCAGCAGCAGCACGAAGAAGGCCGCGACCAGGAAGAGATGCGTCGGCCCCCAGTAGATCGAGGGCTCGGCGACGAGCAGATGGTTGACGACGAAGGGCAGCATCGCCTTCGCCAGCAGCGTGATGCCGACGAAGACGAGGATCAGCGTCGGCTCGGCCAGGATCGCGACCATGACAGCGCGGCTCGAGCCGATGCCGCCATAGGCGCTGCGGGTGTCGAGCCCCGCCAGCGTGATCATGAAGGAGCCCAGCGTCAGCACAAGGCCGCCGCCGAGGATGTCGCCCATATCCGACAGCGGCAGCGGATAGTCGGTCAGCACCGGGATCAGGATCGGAACGGTCAGCGTCGTGGTGAAGGCGACGATCGGCGCCGCCCAGTAGAGCCAGGAGGCGGTTTCCGGCACGACGATCTGCTTGTGGAACAGCTTCCAGAGATCGCGATAGGGCTGGAAGAGGCCCAGCCCCTGGCTGCGCTGCACGCGCTCCTCGAACTGGAGGATGACGCCTTGCAGCAAGGGCGCCAGCAGCAGGACGCTGAGCACCTGCGCGAGCTGGAGGGCGATGTCGCGGCCGGTCAGGGCCGGCCTCCCGCAGCAAGGCGCCTCTGCGGCGGCTTCGATCGAATTTGCGAGGGAAAGTACCGCAGGTCCAAGTCGCATAACTCCCGTCTGCCAGTCCGGCTCGACAGGAGTTATCAGCCCCGAGGGCGGTTAAACGGCGAACTCCATCGCCGTTTATGACGCTGATCCTCGCCCCTCCGTTTGTCAAGGCGGGAGCCGGGAAGGGCCAGGCCGGCGGTCTGCGAGCTGCTTTCGACGCCGGAGGCGGGCGTCGATGGCTGCCTTCCGTCGGAACCTTCGGCTTCGCTTCCGGCTTGCGAGGGGTATGCTGCAGTGAGCCTGGGATCGGCAGCGTTCGCCCGCATCTGGCCGGGGGAGGTCGTATGAACATCCGGCAGGCCCCTGGCGCTCTGCCGCAGCCGCTTGTCGCGAGGCTTCAGGTAGATGCGCATCCTAGCGGGATCGGCGGGGTCGGCGATATCCGGAAACGGCTGTCCTTGCTGCCGGGGCGATCCGGCGCGAGCCGGGCGGCGCCGTCCTCATGGAGCCAGGAAGCGCGGATCCATCTGTTCGTGGCCGATCATCACGCCGAGCTTCAGCAGGGCATCGCGATGGATGTCGACCTGGAGAATCCCGAAAACGAGCAAAAGGGCGACCACGGCATAGACCAGATGCGGATCCGCCGGCGTGGCCGCCGCCCGGCGTTGCATTCGGTTGCGATTCAAGCTGTGCATCGGCAGTTCTCCCGCATCCAGAGCCTTCGCTCGCCGCAGGTCATGCCGTCGGAGTCGAAACCGAACGAACTCCTACGAGCGCAACCCGTGCGCTTGTAGGAGTCATCAGCTGGTAAAGGCAGTTATGGGGGACTCCATCCCCTGCCCGGGAGTGTAGCGCTTTCCGGCGGCGGTTGATAGGGCTGACGCCGTCCTTCCGTTCCGGGCGACGATTCGCGCGAATGCGCCCGGCCGCGCATGCCGGGGCGAGCCGGGTTCCTCGGGCCGCTCCTGACGCCGGCGGGCGCAGCGAAGGCAGGGTGCGAAGCTCCTGCGGCGTCGGGCGGTTTGCCGGAACTTCCTGTTCCCAAACCGCCCGGCCGATGCTATCTCGTTGCGCGTCGCAGCAGGAGACGTTTCGCTGCCGCGATGGTTTCGCGAGTGTTTCGATGCACTTGCGGACTGGCGGGGTATAGCGCAGCCCGGTAGCGCATCTGCTTTGGGAGCAGAGGGTCCCAGGTTCGAATCCTGGTGCCCCGACCACCTGGAAACGTCAGCCGCGGCCCGGCGTCGGGCCGCACGAGAGTTGGTGACGGCAGAGCGCTTCCATGACCGCACGCATCTATCGCCCCGCCCGCACGGCCATGCAGTCCGGCACGGCCAAGACCGAGCGCTGGCTGCTCGAATACGAGCCGGAGGCGCCGCGCCAGATCGAGCCGCTGATGGGCTGGACCTCGTCCTCCGACATGAAGAGCCAGCTCAAGCTCTGGTTCGACAGCGAGGCCGAGGCGGTGGCCTATGCGACGCGCAACGGCATTCCCTACCGCGTCGAGCAGCCGAACGACCCCAAGCGCCGCTCGATCTCCTATTCGGACAATTTCAAGTTCTCGCGCGTCGGCCAGTGGACCCATTGACGCCGGCAGGTGCGGCCTGAAGCCGCCGTTCCCGGGCCCGTAGCTCAGTTGGATAGAGCAACGGACTTCTAATCCGTAGGTCGCAGGTTCGAATCCTGCCGGGCTCGCCACCATCCTCCTCCATGCCTCAGCGTCCCATCGGCGCAGGCGCCAGATCGCGCGGCCGGCTTGGCGGCAGAGGCGTGGTCGCCCCTCCGGGAGGGGCGGGCGCCTCGATGCTGCCTCGAAGGGTCGGCTTCGGCTCGGCCGCGCTTCGGCGCGCATAGTGCCAGGCGCCGATCGCCGTCGCCGCCACGAGCAGGACCGCGACGGCCATGCGCGGCCGGCTCGGCCGGTCCGGCGGCTTGCGCTCGACCGCCGGCGCGGCCGCGAGGAAGGCCGGGGCCATCGGCGCAGGCGGGGCTTCCTCTGCGCGCTTTTGGCGCTGCCGGCCCAGGGGATCGTCTCCCGGATAGGCCGGCGGACGTAAGGGGGACCAATCCATTGCGGGCCGGGACAGGAGATCTCTGCCCCGCCAGGCTAGAACAGAATTCTCCCGGCGCAACGCCCCTGGCACCGAACCCCCTGCGGTGGCGGGACCGCCCTGCGGCGCGGCCGCCTTGATCGTGCCCGAAAGGCGCTTCATCGGGAGCGGCTCTTCGGCTAGACCGGCTCTCTCGGCAAGCGCGGCCCGGCGTCGCGAGGATGGATGATGTTTTCGCTCACGCCCGCGATCGACCGGCTCAGCGCCTTCGTCTCGGCCAGCCATGGGCGCGCCTGCGCCTTCCTGCTGCTGCTCTCGCTCTGCGCCTTCCTGCCGGGCTTCGCCACGCTCCAGCCGGTCGACCGCGACGAGCCGCGCTTCGCCCAGGCCAGCAAGCAGATGCTGGAGACCGGCGATTTCGTCGATATCCGCTTCCAGGACGAGGCGCGCCACAAGAAGCCGGTCGGCATCTACTGGCTCCAGGCCGCCGCGGTGCAGGCCGGCGCGGCGCTCGGCGTGCCGGAGGCGCGCACGCAGATCTGGCTCTACCGCATCCCTTCGCTGGTCGGCGCGACCGCGACCGTGCTCCTGACCTATTGGGCGCTGCTCGCCTTCCTCTCGCCGCCGCTGGCCTTGCTCGGCGGCGCCCTGATGGCGGCGGCGGTGCTGCTCGGGGTCGAGGCGCGGATCGCCAAGACCGACGCCGTGCTCGCCGCCTGCGCGGTCGCCAGCATGGGCGCGCTCGCCCGGACCTGGCTCGACTGGACGCGCTCGCTCGCCTTCGTGCCGAGCCGGCGCAACTGGCTGGTGTTCTGGGGCGCCACCGCCATCGGCCTGCTGATCAAGGGGCCGATCGTGCCGATGGTCTGGGGCCTCGCCGTGCTGGTGCTGAGCGCGAGCCAGCGCTCCTTCCGCTGGCTCAAGCCGCTGCGCTTCGGGCCGGGGCTGTTGATCTGCCTGATCGTGGCGCTGCCCTGGTTCGTCGCGATCATGCTCAAGACCGGCGGCAGCTTCTTCGCCGAGAGCGTCGGGCAGGACATGCTCGGCAAGGTCACTGAGGGGCAGGAGAAGCATTGGGGGCCGCCGGGGCTCTACCTGCTGTTCTTCTTCGCGACCTACTGGCCGGCGGCGGCCTTCGCCGCCATGGCGGTGCCCTTCGCCTGGGTCCGGCGCCGGGAGCCGCAGATCCTGTTCCTGATCGCCTGGATCCTGCCGTCCTGGGTCGTCTTCGAGGCGGTGCCGACCAAGCTGCCGCATTACGTGCTGCCGCTCTATCCGGCGATCACGGCGCTGCTGCTGCTCGCCGTCGTCAATGGCGGCATCGACCGCTACCGGCGCGGGGCGGTGGCGACGGCGTCGCTCGTCGTCGCCGTGCCGCTGGCGCTGATGGCGGTGGTGGTCCTCGGCAACTGGACGCTGGACGGCGCGGTGCCGTGGCTCGCCCTGCCGTTCTTCGCGCTGGTGCTGGCCATCGGCGTCGGCATCGTCGCCGCGTTCCGGCGCCAGGAATTCGAGGGCGCGCTCTGGCGCTGCGTGCTGGCCAGCCTGCTCCTGACCGTTGCGATATACCCCTTCGCCGTCGAGAGCCTGCGCTCGCTCAAGCTCTCGCCGCGGCTCGCGGAGGCGGCCAGGGCGGTGGCTTGCGCCGATCCGGCCGTGATCACGCTGGGCTATCGCGAGCCGAGCCTGGTCTTCCTGACCGGCACCGACCTCGCCATGGCGGCGAGCGGCGCGCAGGCGGCGAACTTCCTGAGCCAGCCCGGCTGCCGCGTCGCCTTCGTCGAGAGCCGCTATGCCGGGGAATTCGAGGCGGCGGTCGCGGCCCTGCCGCAGAAGCCGCGCCTGCTGACCACGATCCGCGGCTTCAACCTGAATGGCGGGCGCAGGCTGGCGCTGGCGGTCTATGCCGGGGCGCCGGGCTGAGGCCGGCTGCCGGAGCGCTTCGACATGGGCCGCAAAAGTGGTTCACATTTTTCGGTCCGATGCTTTAGAGCAGTGCCAGCCGTTTTCCGGATGAAGCCGTTTTGACCGAGATTCCTTCCCCCAGCCCTTGCTCAGCGTCGTCGTGCCGGTGCGCAACGAGCAGGGCAATATCGCGCCGCTGGTCGGCGACATCGAGAAGGCCTGCACCGCGATCGGCCCCTTCGAGGTGGTCTATGTCAATGACGGCTCGACGGACGGGACGGCGGCGGCGCTGGCGGCGCTGGCGGCGGCGAAGCCCTGGCTGCGCGTCGTCACCCATGCCGAGTCCTGCGGCCAGAGCGCGGCGGTGCGCAGCGGCGTGCGCCATGCCCGCGCCGCCATCGTCGCGACGCTCGACGGCGACGGCCAGAACGATCCCGCCTTCCTGCCGGCGATGGTCGAGGCGCTCCAGGCCGCCGGGCTCGAGACCGGGCTGGTGCAGGGCCAGCGCGTCGGCCGCAAGGATACCGGCTTCAAGAAGCTGCAGTCGCGCATCGCCAACAAGGTGCGCGTCGGGGTGCTGAAGGACGGCACCCGCGACACCGGCTGCGGCCTGAAATGCTTCCGGCGCGAGGCCTATCTGGCGCTGCCCTATTTTGACGCGCTGCACCGCTTCATGCCGGCGCTGATGGTGCGCGAGGGCTACAGGGTGGCGCATCTCGACGTGCGCGACCGGCCGCGGCTCACCGGCGTCTCGAATTACGGTTTCTTCGACCGGCTCTGGGTCGGCATCCTCGATCTCGCCGGGGTGTGGTGGCTGATCCGCCGGCGCCGGCGCGTGCCGCAGATCGTCGCGGAGGCGCCGTGATGCTGATCGATCTCCAGCACACCATCGGCAATTATTTCCACGACGTCTTCGTCAACAACATCGACTGGTGGGTGCTGCTCGGCGTCGTCGCCCAGGGCCTCTTCACCATGCGCTTCGTCGTGCAGTGGTGGGCGAGCGAGAAGGCCCAGCGCTCCGTGGTGCCGATGACCTTCTGGTGGTTCTCGATCGGCGGCGGGGCGCTGCTGCTGCTCTACGCGCTCTACCGGCGCGACCCGGTCTTCATCCTCGGCCAGGGTTTCGGCGTCTTCGTCTATGTCCGCAACCTGCAATTCGTGCTGCGGGCCAAGGCGCGGGGCGAGGACACGAATTCCGGGCCGGGCTGAACGGATCAGCCGTTGGACGGAGGCGCGCCTTCCGCCGCCGCGCCCTGTGCCGGCGCGGCGGGAACCGGCGCACCCGGCGGCTGCGGCTTGCGCATCGCCGCCGCATAGGCCGGATAGCGCTCGCGATAGGCCCTGAGGAAATCCGAGACCGTATCGGCGCTGGCGGCGGCGCGGGCCAGCTCGCGGATGTCGGAGGCCTTGGCCCGGTTCGCGCCGGTGACGAAGGCGAAGGTGCGGGCGTCGAGGCTCTGGGCCATCTTCGCCGCGAACTTGCTGCGCAGCCGGTCGAGCGAAAGGGCCTCGTTCGCCATCACATAGGAGATGCCGGCGCGCATCACATCGGCGCGCTGGCCGTCGCCGAGCGGGCCGTCGCCGCGCCAGCTCTCGCCGAGGATGCGCTCATAGGCCTCGCCGGCCTCGCGCCAGCGCCGGCCCGTCCAGTAGACATCGGCGCGCAGCCGGTCGACCTCCGGCCCGCTCTCGCCTTCCAGCATCTCCAGCGCCTGGTCGGTGCGGGAGAGGTCGGAGAGCGCCTTGCTCTCCAGCAGCAGCCGGGCGCGCCGGACATCGGCCGGCAGTTCGACGAGGCGCGTGGCGTTGAGCACGCGCACCGCATCGGCCGGCTTGCCGTTCATCAGGTCGATCATGGCGAGGCGCGCCGCGACGGTCGAGCGGGCGGCCCCGGTGAGCCGCCGGTCGATCTGGTATTTCAGGATCTCGGCCGCCTGGTCGAGCAGGTCGAGCTCCACCAGCCGGTCGGCGAGCAGGCGGGTGATCTCGTCGCCGCGCCGGCCGATCGGCAGGAACTCCTTGAAATCGTAGAACAGGGCCAGCGCATCGATGCGCGGCAGCTTGTCCGCGCCGCCATCGGCGAAGAGCTCGGCGAAGCGCTGGGCCGTCTCGTCATGCATGCGCCGGGTCAGCGGATCATCCGGGAAGTTCTCGTTGGCGCGGCGGGCGACCAGGAAGGCGTCGCGCCAGCGCTGCTGCCCGGTATAGAGCCGGTTGAGCTCGGCCAGGGCCTCGATCTCGATGCGGCCGCCGCGCCAGATCACGGAGACGGTCTCCAGCCGCGCGATCGCCTCGTCGCTCTTCAGGTCGCCGCGCTGGTCGGCGTCGGCGAGCTTGACCGCCCTGAGCTGCGCCTCCGCCGCGACGGGGCGGCTCCTGGCCTCGAACAGCGGGCGGTAGCCCTCCATCGCGGCGTCGGCCCGGCCGCCGGCATCGTCGAGCATGGCCTGCATCAGGGCGAGCTTTTCCGGGTCGAAGCTGCCATGCGGCATCTCGGTGAGGGCCTGCATCTGGCGTTCGGCCAGCCCCATATCCTGCGTCGCCAGCGCGGCGCGCAGGATCGCCTCGCGGAAGACGCCCTGAAGGTCGGCCGGGTAGTGCTCCAGGAAGGGCTCGCCGCGGCGGAAGCCGGCGATGGCGAGCGCGTTGCGCTCGAGCCGCTGCTCGGCCAGCGCGCGCCAGAGCCCGGCCTCGGCATCGTCCTTGAGCGGCGCGGCCTCGAAGGCGGCGAGCGCCTCGGCCGGGCGATGCATCTGCGCGGCCGCGACGCCCTTGAGGAAGAGCGCCTCGCGATTCGTCCGCATGGCGACGTCGTCGGCCATCAGGGCACCGAGCGGGCCGAGCGCCTCGACGGCGAGGTCGTTCGCGACATAGAAGCGGGCGAGCGCCAGTCGCGCCTCCGACTTGCGGGCGCGGGAGGCGCCGGCGACCTCCTGCATCAGGGCGCGGGACTGGTCGCGCTGCGAGCCGAGGCGCAGCCGGGCCCAGCGCTCGGGGTCGAGCAGGGGAGGCTGCGGCGCACCGGTCTCCGCGCCGGGCTTCGCCTCGTCCGGGCCGGCGACGTCGAGCGAGACGGTGAGCCCCCCGGCGCGGCCGATGCGGACCTCGTCGGTGCCGGCGCGGGCGACGACATCGTCGGCGCGGGGCTGGATGGCGAGGCCCTGGGCGGTCGGGAGCAGGCCGAACTCGACGAAGCGATAGGGCTTGGGCGTCAGCCGCGTCGGGCCGAGCGCGGTGGCGACGGCGACCGGCAGGCCGGCCGGCCCGACCTCGAGCCAGTGCACGCCGGTCAGGCCCGGCAGCGGCACGGCGAGGATGGTCTGGCCGCGCTCGTCGACGCTGCGGCGAGGCTCGATCGCGGCGCTGAAGCCGCCGCCGGTCTCGCCGAGATCGAGCGACCAGCCATTGCCGTCGGCGAAGAAGCGGGCGAGCGGCTGGCCGGCGAGCGCCAGCCTGACGAGCGTCACCTTGCCTTCGCGCGTGACAGTCACCTCCCGGATCTGCTGCGGCAGCAGCCCGGCGAGATCGGCGGGATCGAGGGTGTCGCGGGTGTCGAAGACCAGCGTCATCGTGCCGGCGTCGCGGAAGGCGGCGGCGCCGGTCGGGCGGGGGAAGCGGAAGTCGAGGCGCTTGTCGGCCGCGGCGACGACGACCTTGGCCGGCGCCGGTTCCGCGGCCGCGGGAGCCGCAGCGGCCGGCATGGCGTTGGCGGCGGGCGGGGCGGGCTGGCCGGTGGCGGGTTGAGCGGCGCCGGCGCCTGCCGACGGGGCAGGCTCGGGAGCCGGCGGAGGGGGCGGCTCCGGCGGGGCGGCCAGCTCGGCGAGCGTGAGGGTGGCAGGCTTGGCCGGCCTGAGCAGGTCGACGACCAGCCCGGTTTCGTCGTCGAAGCTGCGCGCCTGCCAGCCCTTCGGCAGCGTCAGCGTCAGGCTCAGCGCGTCCTTGCCGGCGTCGAGCCCGGCGAGGCCGATGCCTTCGGGCAGGGCGGCGCGGAGGGCGGCCTCGTCGGCGTTCATCGCCCGGTCGAAGGCGAGCTTCAGCCTGCCCTCGGCGAGGTCGGTTGCGAGGGCGGTGCCGGCGGGCGCCGTGAAAATCAGCCGCTCCAGCGTCGGCAGGCTGGCGGCGCGCACGGAAAGCCGTGCTGGCGGCGCCGGAGGCTGGCGCATGGCCTCCTTCGCCCGTGCCTCGGCCAGGCGCAGGCGCTCGGTCAATTCGGCGATGACCTCCGGCGGCGGGCCGGGCAGGAGGCCCTTCCAGTCCTGCGGCAGCAGGTCGATGAAGGCCTTGTCGCCGGCCTCGATGAGATTGGCCTTGTAAGGCTGCGTCAGGGCGAAGCGCATGCCGCGCCCGTCGGGGTCGACGCGCGCGATCGAGACATAGTTCGGCAATTCGCGGGCGACCTTCGCGACATCGACCGTGACCGGATCGCTGAAGGCGACGATCAGCACGCCGTTGGCGACGCGCACGCGGGTCTGCGTCGGCTGGTCGAAGGCGAGCGAGAGGCGGCCGAAGCCGGCCGGCATCGCCTCGCCGCGCAGGGTCGCGCCGGCGGCGAGGGCATGGCCGTCCAGGCCGGCCGCGAGCGCGAGAGCGGTCAGCCCGATACCGAAAGCGAGGGAACGCGACAGACGCAAAACCGGAGACTCGACCCAACGCGACAGGCCGGACTCGCATCCCGGAAGAGGCGCCGGCCTGCTCGCAGGCTAGCGCATCAAGCATAATGGCTGCTTAACGGCGCCGCCTCGCCGTCGCGCCGTCAATGCCGCTTGCAGTCGTCGCGGAAGCGCTTGCGCGCCTTGCCGCGGAGACCCTTCCGGTCCGCCTGGGCCGAGCAGTCCTTCGACCTGGCGGCCTTGTCGGCGGCGCCGATCGCGGTCTTCTCGCCGGCGCCGGCTTGGTTCTGGGCCGGTGCGGCGACGGCGGGCTTGGCCGCGGCGGGGGCCGGGACGGCGGGAGACTGCGCGAAGCCGTGGCCCGTCATCCGGGCGAGCGCGGCGAGCGGGAGCAGGGAGCCGGCCAGGTTCATGGCCAGGTTCATGGGAATGTCCGTCGATCGCCCGGATGATCGGGGCCTGGCAGTCGCCGGGCCGGCTGTCGGATAACCGAAATCCGCGCCCGGCCGCTTGAACCGCCGCTGAACGGCTATCGGCGGGAATGGGGCGGGCGTCCGGAGGCGGCGGGATCGGCGCGGGTCAGTGCGTTCCGGGGACGATGGCGGGCAGCTCGTTGCCCGAGAGCGGGGCCTCGCTGGCGATCCGGTCCGGGGTGGGGCCGCGATTGCTGGTCGCCAGCGCCACCGTCAGCTTCTCCGCCCGCTCCGGCGACATCGCGGCCAGGACCTCCGACATCTTGCGCGGGTTCATCTGCTGCACCACCGGGACGAGGACGTCGAGGCCGAGCCGGTCGAAGACGCGGGCGGCGTCCTTGGGCTTCATCGCCTCGTACATGATGACGAGGTTCTTGATCGCCTTGGCCTCGTCGGCCGCGGCGCGGGCGGCGGGGCTGTTCCTCTCTTCCAGCGTCTTGAGGTCGCCGACGCGGCCGTCGAGCTTCTTCTCGGCGGTGCCGAGCAGGCGCTCGCGCATCTCCAGCTCGCGCATGCGGCCGTCGAGCTCCTCGCGGCGCTCGCCGAGCCGCTCCAGGATCGCCCGCTCCGCCGGCGAGACGGGTTGCGCGGTGCCGTTCATGATGCCGGCCTTGTTGGCGGGGTTGGCGGCGCGGGCGGCTTCCGCCTTCGCCTCGGCCTCGGCCTTTTCCTGCTCCTTCTTCGGGTCGGGCGCCGGGACCGAGCCGGTCGTCTCCGGGTCGAAGCGGTCGGGGGCGTGGGCGCGGGCGATCACCTTGGCGAGGTCCCAGACCTCCGGCTCCGGCTTGGCCTTGGCGGCGGCGGGCAAGGCCGGCGCGCTGGCGGGGACCGTGCCCGGATAGGGCTCCGCCGTCCAGGCGAGCAGCTTCAGCGCCAGGAGACCCATGGCGCCGAGGATGACTGCCGGCAGGAGGCGGGGGCGCTCGATCACGCGGCCTGTTCCTCGAGGCGGCGGGCGGCGCGGGCGCGGATCGCGGCGGCCGATTGCGCGGCGCTCTCGAGCAGGCTCAGCGGCGCGGGCTGCGGCGCCGCGGCCGGCCGCGCTTCCGCCGCGGGCCTGGCGACGAGGGTGGCGGCGCTGACGATCTGGCCGATGCGCTCCATCACGGCCTGGCCGGCCTCGACCTGCGCGGCGAGGTCGGCGGCATAGCGCTCGGCGGTGCGCAGGCGCTCCTCCAGCGTGCGGTCGCAGTCGCCGAGCGTGTTCTTCAGCCCGGCGATGGCGCGCTCGGCATTGTCGGTCGCGGTGACCAGCGCGCCGACGGTCTGGCGCATGCCGGCCTCGTCCGCCTTCAGCCGCTCGATGCGCTTGGCCAGGACGTAGCAGGTGACGATGGTCGCGACGAGCAGGGAGGCGACGAGGGCATCGGCGATGAGGGTGATCGTCATGTCGGTCCTGCTCAGTTGGTGGCGCCGAGATGGCTGGCGAGGCTGTCGAAGGCGGCGAGCGTGGTCTTGGAGCGCCTGAGCGGGCTCACGACCTGCACCGCGATCTTGCCGTCGACGCGGCCGATGCGCCCTTCGGTGACGACGAAGTCGCCGCAGCGCAGCGAGACCGGCGAATCGGGGCGGGCGTCGAACATCAGCGTGTCGCCGATCTCGAGCTTCATCACCCGCTTCAGCGGCATGCGGGTCTCGTGCAGCACGCAGGTGACGTCGACATCCGCCTGCCAGACCTCGGTCGCGAGGTGGTTCTCCCAGATCGGATCGCGCCCGAGCTTCTCGCCCATGAAGCTTTCGAGCAGCAATTCGCGGATCGGCTCGATGGTGGCGTAGGGCAGCAGGATGTGCAGCGAGCCGCCGCGCCCTTCCATGTCGAATTTCAGCTCGACGCGGATCGCGGCGTTGGCGGGGCGCGAGATCGAGACGAAGCGCGGATTCGACTCGACCCGGTCGATGCTGAAGCGCACCGGCGAGAGCGGCTTGAAGGCGGCCTCGGCATCGCTCAGCACCAGCTCGATGACGCGGCGCACCATGCGGATCTCGATGGAGGTGAAGGGGCGGCCGTCGATGCGCGGCGCGGGCTGGCCGCGCTTGCCGCCGAACATGATGTCGAGCACCGAATAGGTGAGGGCGGTCTCGATGGTGACGAGGCCGAAATTGTCCCATTCCTCGGCCTTGAAGACCGAGAGCAGCGCCGGCTGCGAGATCGAGTTGATATAGTCGCCGAAGCGCACCGAGCGGATGCTCTCCAGCGTGACCTCGACATTGTCGGTGAAGAAGTTGCGCAGGCTGGTCGAAAGCAGGCGCACCAGGCGCTCGAAGATGATCTCGAGCATCGGCAGGCGCTCATAGGCGACCGAGCCGGAATCGACGATCGCCTGGATGCCGTTGCGGGAGGCCGAATCCTCGCCGCTGGAGAAACCGAGCATGGTGTCGATCTCGTCCTGCGACATCAGGCGGTCGGTGCCGCCCTCCTGCTCGCCGTCCTCCTCGGTGACGGCGGGCATGCTCACCCATTCCGCCGCCATGCTCTCGGGCGTCGGCGCTTCGTCGCGGGGCTTGTCGAGGGGGTCGCGTTCGAGGCTCATCGGGTCGTCGTCACTTCTTCTCGCGCGTCGGGGCGGCGGGCCTCATTGCACCAGCAGTTCCTTGAACAGCACGGCGTCCACCTTGGCCGGGTAGACCGTCATGTTGACGCGGCGCAGCAACTCCTCCTTGAGCCGGTACATGCCGGCCGAGCCTTCGAGGTCGGAGGGGCGCAATTCGCGCATGAAGACCTGGAAGGCGTCCTCGACCCGCGGCAGCAGCGGCTTGACCTCCTCGGAGACCTTCGGGTCGCCGATCTCCAGCACCACCTTGATCTTCATGATCGGCTGGCGGTCCTGCTGGCCGCCGTTCGACATGCCGATCATCATGTCCTTCATCTCGAGGAAGGTGGCGGGCCTCTTCGCCCTGGCGGCGGCTTCCGCCGCGGCGACCTGCTCGGGCGAGGGGCGCTTGAACAGGAACCAGTAGCCGCCGCCGGCGGCCGCGAGCAGGGCGAGGGCGGCGATGACGACGAGCTTCTTCCTGCCGCGCCTGGGGGCGTCCTGGCCGGAGGCGTCCTCGTCTTCGGTCTTGGCCTTCTTCGCCATCTCTTCGGGTCCCGGGCGGTCTGGGGCGGCATCCTGCCGGCCTCTCCGACACCTTCGCCAGTTACGGTTAACGCGTCGTTAAGGGCGGCAGATTTTGCCGGGCCATTCTTGCCGCGGCGAACGCTTGTGCCGAGCCGGCGGGATTTCGCGGATCTAGAAATATCTTTGTAAATCATGATCTTATCGAAATTAACCATGCTGGCACGGCGCTTGCGGAGTGTCCGGCGTGGCGACTGCGCTGGGGAGCGTCGAGGTCGCCGCGGGACATGATCGGGAGTCACGCCGTGGAGAACGCCCTTCTCATCGGCCTTTCGCGGCAGGTCGCCCTGTCGCGGGAGCTGGACGTCATCGCCAACAACATGGCGAATGTCGGTACGAACGGATTCAAGGCGCGCAGCGCGCGCTTCAACGAATTCGTCATGCCGAAAGCCAAGGCCGAGGCCTTCAAGCCTGCGGACCAGCAGCTCTCCTATGTCATCGACAGGGGAACGCCGCTCGACCTCTCGCAGGGCGCGACCGAATTCACCGGCAACCCGCTCGACGTCGCGCTGAAGGGCGACAACTTCCTGGTCGTGCAGACGCCGGCCGGCGAGCGCTACACCCGCGCCGGCTCCCTGACCATCGACCGCCAGGGCCGGCTCGTGACGCAGTCCGGCCAGCCGGTGATGGGCGAGGCCGGGCCGATCACCTTCGGCAACACCGAATTCGACATGCGCATCGCCGCCGACGGCACGGTGGAGAGCGACCAGGGCACGCGCGGCCGGCTCCGGCAGGTCCGCTTCGCCGATCCCCGCTCCCTGGTGAGCGAGGGGGGCAACCTGTTCTCCTCGCCGGTTGCGCCGCAGACGGCCCCGGCCGGCACGCGGCTGGAGCCCGGCGCCGTCGAGCGCTCCAACGTCAAGGCCGTCTCCGAGCTGACGCGGCTGATGGAGGTGCAGCGCGCCTATCAGAGCGTCGCCAACATGATCAGCCGCTCCGACGACCTGCGCAGCAAGGCGATCTCGCGCCTCGCCGACCAGCAGGCCTGAGCCGGAAAGGAACCGTTCCATGCGCGCCATGCAGACAGCCGCCACCGGCATGATGGCCCAGGAGATGAACGTCCAGGTCATCTCCAACAACATCGCCAACGTCCGGACCACCGGCTACAAGCGCCAGCAGATCCATTTCCAGGACCTGCTCTACGAGAATTTCCGCCGCGCCGGCTCGGCCAGCTCCGACCAGAACACCCAGGTCCCCGCGGGCACCTTCATCGGCTCGGGGGTCAAGACGGTCTCGACCGGCCGCGTCATGACGCAGGGCAATATCAGCCCGACCGAGAAGCCCTACGACATCGCCATCCGCGGCGAGGGCTTCTTCAAGATCCGCATGCCGGACGGGCGCACCACCTATTCGCGCGACGGTTCCTTCGACCTCGACGCGCAGGGCCAGCTCGTCACCCGCGACGGCTATCTGGTCGAGCCCGGCATCACCGTGCCCAACAACGCCACGGCCGTGAACGTCAACGCCCAGGGCATCGTCGAGGCGACGATCCCGGGCCAGACCGCGCCGCAGCAGCTCGGCCAGATCCAGCTCACCCGCTTCGTCAACAAGGTCGGCCTCGAATCGATCGGCGACAATCTGTTCGTCGAGACGGCCGCCTCCGGCCAGCCGATCGACGGCTTCGGCGGCGGCGAGGGTTTTGGCACGCTGCAGCAGAACTATCTCGAGGAGGGCAACGTCCAGGCGGTGACGGAGCTTTCCTCCCTGATCGCGGCGCAGCGCGCCTACGAGATGAACTCCAAGGTCATCACCGCCGCCGACCAGATGATGTCGGCGACGACGCAGATGTTCCGCGGCTGATCGGGAGGGCGCGCATCATGATCCGTCTCTCGCTCGCGACCTTCCTGATCCTGGCCGGCGGCTTCGGGGCCGCGACCGCGCAGGCGCAGCCGGGCCGGGCGCCCGCCGAGGGCGCGCCGGTGGCGGTTGCCTCGGCGGGCCCGGCGCAGGCCGCCGCCCTGCCGGCCTCCGGGCTGAGGCTGCGCTCCGAGATCCATCTCGCCCGCGACCTCGTCACCTTCGGCGACCTGATCCAGGGGCTTCCCGGCGATCTCGCCGGCCTGGCCGCCTTCCGGGCGCCCGCGCTCGGCGAGACCGGCACGATCCAGGTCGGCCGCGTCGTCGAGGCGGCGCGCGGCGCCGGCGTCATCCGCGACGCGGCGGCTCTGCAGAACCAGGGCTTCGCCCAGGTGGTGGTGACGCGCACGGCGCGGCGGATCGGCGCCGCCGAGATCGAGGCGGCGGTGAAGGCCGGCCTGCAGGAGCGCTTCGGCGTCGATGCCCGCCTGTTCGCGCTCGCCATCGACGGCGGCGCGCCGGCCGTCGCGGTCGAGCCGGATCTGACCGGCGAGCTCGCGATCGCCGACCTCGCCTTCGACGCCCGCAGCCGGCGCCTCCAGGCGCGCCTCGCCGTGGCCGGCAGCGCGGCGCTGCGGCTGAAGCCGCTGCGCATCTCCGGACAGCTCGTCGAGACCGTCGAGGTGGTGGTGCCGCGGCGCGCCATCGCGCGCGGCGAAACGCTGGCTCAGGGCGACGTCGCCGTCGAGCGGCGCCCGCGCGACGGGCAGGGCACCGACATCATCGGCGACGCCCGCGCCGCGATCGACAAGGTGGCGCGCCGGGCGCTGCTCGCCGGCGTGCCGCTGCGCAACGGCGACGTCCAGCGCGAGGAGATCGTCGCCAAGGGCGAGCTCGTCACCATCGTCTACGAGGCGCCGGGGCTGCTCATCACCCTGCGCGGCCGGGCCGGCGAGGCCGGCGCGATGGGCGATGTCGTCTCCGTCACCAATCCCCAGTCGAAGCGCACGCTGCAGGGCACCATCACCGGTCCCGGCCGCGTCTCGGTCCGACCGGCCATCGGCCGCGTCGCCAGTGCCAACTGAAGCGCCTGCGTCGAAAGAGTTCAGTCGTGGAAAGCAACATGATCCCGAACCGCATCGCCAAGCTCTCCGGCCTCCTGCTGCTCGCCGCCTCGCTCGGCGCCTGCGGCATCGGCGACCGCCTCGCCAATGTCGGCCAGGCGCCGACGCTCTCGCCGGTCGAGGACCCGACCGCGGCGAAGGGCTACAAGCCCGTGCAGATGCCGATGCCGGCGATGGAGCACGCCTCCTATGCGCCGAACTCGCTCTGGCGCACCGGCTCGCGCGCCTTCTTCAAGGACCAGCGCGCCCGCAATGTCGGCGACCTCGTCACCGTCAAGGTCAAGGTCACCGACAAGGCCCAGCTCAACAACAACACCAAGCGCAGCCGCAAGAACGGCGAGGATTTCGGCGCCGAGAACGTCTTCGGCTTCGAGAACAAGCTCGACAAGTTCCTGCCAGACGGCGCCAAGGCCTCCTCGCTGCTGAAGCTCGATTCGGACGGCTCCAGCGAAGGGGCGGGCTCGATCAACCGCTCCGAGACGCTGGCGACCAACGTCGCCGCGGTGGTCACCCAGAACCTGCCGAACGGCAATCTGGTGATCGAAGGCAAGCAGGAGATCCGCGTCAATTTCGAGGTGCGCGAGCTGATCGTCGCCGGCGTGATCCGGCCCGAGGACATCGAATCCGACAACACCATCGATTCGACCAAGATCGCCCAGGCCCGCATCGCCTATGGCGGCCGCGGCCAGATCACCGACGTCCAGCAGCCGCGCTACGGCCAGCAGGTGATGGATATCCTGCTGCCTTTCTGAGCCCGCGCCCTTTCCGCAACCCGGCCGGCGCGGAACGCTCCCCCTTGTCTCCGCTCCGGCCCGGCCGGCGGTTCCTCCCGAGCCGCCGACAGCCCCGGCCGCCCGCCACGCTCCCCAAGCTTCAAAGGCTGGCGGCCAGAAGCCCCGCGTTCTCCCGACGCGGGGCTTTTTCGCAGGGTGGCAGGCTGCCCCTCAATCGTCCCTGAACACGCGCTCGTTGCGCTCGTGCCGCTCCTGCGCCTCCAGCGAGAGGGTGGCGATCGGGCGCGCTTCCAGCCGCTTCAGCGAGATCGGCTCGCCGGTCTCCTCGCAATAGCCGTAGGAGCCGTCGTCGATGCGGGCGATCGCCGCGTCGATCTTGGCGATCAGCTTGCGCTGGCGGTCGCGGGCGCGCAGCTCGATCGCCCGGTCGGTCTCGGAGGACGCCCTGTCGGCGATATCGGGGTGGTTCTCGCTCTCGCTCTGCAGGGCGACGAGAGTCTCCTTCGCCTCCTTCAGGATCTCGTCCTTCCAGGCGAGGAGCTTGCCGCGGAAATATTCGCGCTGACGATCGTTCATGAACGGCTCGTCATCGCTCGGCTTGTAGTCCGCATCGAGGATGATCTGCTTGGACATGGGCACGCTCTCTGGGTTGTCCGCCCACGCGCCCATCGGCTGTGCCGCGGGAGGGTGAGCCGATTTGGCGCCCTTATAGCGATCCGTTTCAAGCGGAACAATCGCTTCCCGCGCGGCATCAACGACTTCGTCGCCGCGCCGTGCGGGACGGCCGGAAAGCCCGGCCCATCGCGGGATTTCGGCTATTTCCGGAGCCGATTCAGCGCATCGGCGATGTCGGCCTCGAGCAGGCGGGCGATCGGCTGGCGGTAATGGCTGTGGTCGAAGAACAGATTCGGCTCGTGCAGGGCGGGCCGGTCGGTCCGCCAGTCGACGAGCGCGGTATGCGGGCGGCGGGCGGCGATGTCGGCATAGGCCTTGCGGCAGGCCGCGTCGGCGGCGGCGTCCGGCGTGCCGGGCTTTGAAAGCGCGGATATGTAGACCGGCGGGCGCACCAGGATCAGGGCGGTCTCCGGCGCCGATGCCATCAGCGCCTCGAGCCGGGTCGCGGCGGGGAAGGGGCCGGCGGCATTGCCGCCCCCGGCCTCGAGCGGCCGCTCCAGTCGGGCCCTGATCTCGGGGCGCTGGTGATAGCCCTGGACCTCGTAGCCGGCCTCGTAGTCCCAATAGCCGTCGGGCCGGGCGCGCTCGGCCTTGCCGGAGGTGAGATAGGCGATGCGGCGCGGCAGCTCCTCGATCAGATCGTAGCGCATCAGCCCGCCGAGATAGTCGAGCAGGCTGGCGGAGAGCAGCCAGAACGGGAAGGGCTTCTCGTTGGGCAGGGCCGGGTCGGCGGTGCACCAGTAGTTGTCGACGCCGACCACGATCGCCGCCGGCGGCGGGCGGCGGTGATGGCGCAGGAACCAGCCGATGGTGGCGAGCGATTCCTTCGGCATCGTCGCCGGCGCGATCAACGAAACGAAGGGGATGCCGGTCTTTTCGCGCAGCCGCTCCGGCGAGACGAGCTGGATATGCGAGTTGCCGACGATCGCGCCGGAGAAGTGCGGATCGCGGCCGCGGCTGGCCAAGGCGGTGCGCGGCCCCTGCGGGCGCACGCCCTCCTTCAGCCCGAGCGGCGAGCGGCCGGTGTCGTAGGGGTCGATCAGGAAGGCGGCGGCGAGGAAGGCGGCCGTAAACAGCGCCGCCGCGCCGAGCAGCGTCGCGGTGAAGCCGGTCCAGCCGGCCCGCGCCGCCGCGCCGGCGGCCTCAGAACTGGAAGTAGATGAACTCATAATTGGCGTCTTCGCCGATCTTGAGCAGGATGATGACGAACAGCAGCCCGGTCAGGACGGCGATCCAGCGGGCCGGCGGCAGCTTGTGCACGAGGTTCCAGGCGGTCGGGCCGATGATGGCGAAGGCGGCGGCCGGCAGCAGCGCGCGCCATTTGAAGCCGGTCCCGATCGGAGCCAGGCCGAACAGGCCCTTGTAGATCGTCACGGCCGCCTCGAAGCTCGTGGCGCGGAACAGCACCCAGCACAGCACCACGAAAAGGAAGGTGAGGAGCCAGCCGAGCGGCGCCGGCATCGGCCAGCCGGCGCGGCGCCAGAACAGGGCAACGATCAGCGCCAGCCCGTGCGCCACGCCCCAGGCGACGAAGGTGAGGCCGGCGCCATGCCAGAGGCCGCCCAGCGCCATGGTGGCGAAGAGCGCCCAGACCTGGCGCGGCAGGCCGTGCCGCGAGCCGCCGAGCGCGATGTAGAGATAGTCGCGCAGAAAGCGCGACAGCGTCATGTGCCAGCGCCGCCAGAAGTCCTGGATCGAGCGCGAGCGGTAGGGCACCTCGAAGTTCTGCGGCAGCACGATGCCGAAAAGCAGGGCCAGGCCCAGCGCCATGTCGGTGTAGCCGGAGAAGTCGAAATAGATCTGGAAGGTGAAGGCGAGCGTCGCCTGCCAGGCTTCCATCATGCTGACGACCTTGCCGGCGGCTGCCGTGGCGAAGACCGGATTGGCGTATTCGGCCAGCGGGTCGCCGATCAGCACCTTCTTGGCGAGGCCGAAGGTCAATAGCATCAGGCCGCGCGCGATCCGCTCGGCCGCATCGGGGCGCTGATAGGGCCGCTCGTCGAGCTGGTGCATGATCTCGCGCCAGCGCACCAGCGGGCCGGCCAGCACCTGCGGGAAGAAGGCGATGTAGAGCGCGTAGCGGACGAGATCGTAGCGCGGGGCCTGGCCGCGCCTGAGATCGGTCAGATACATGATGTGGTGGAAGGTGAAGAAGGAGATGCCGAGCGGCAGGGCGACATCGAGCTTCGGCGCAGGCAGTCCCGGAATCATTCCAGCGAGATCGGCGAAGAAGTTGAAGTACTTGAACACCGCCAGCACGGCGAGGTTGAGCACGATCGCCAGGGTGATCAGGCCACCGGCCTTCGTCTTCTGGAAGGCTTCCGCGATCAGCCAGTTGATGCCGATCGAGAGGACCAGCAGCGGCAGGAAGCGCCAGTCCCACCAGCCGTAGAAGACGAGCGAGAGCAGCACCAGCACGGGCAGGCGCAAGGCGGGGGCGAATCGCTCCGCCAGCCAATGCAGCGCGAGCGCCAGCGGCAGGAAGGCGAGCAGGAAGGCGAAGGAGTTGAAGAGCATCGGCGGGCGGAGCGAAAGGACGGGTGCCGCCTTAGACCATTCCGGGTCGCGAGTCATGTCGCGGCTGGTTCGGCATCAGGGAGAGGGCGGCGTTTGGGCTTGCCGGAGAAGCCGCGCTCGTCATGCTCGCCCTCGTGGCGAGCATCCACGTCTCGGGCGCCGCTCTCGATCAAGGAAGACGTGGATGGTCGCGACAGGCCCGACCATGACGGGAGCAATTCTTTTCACGATCGAGCTTTCAATCAATCGATTGATTGAGTCACTGGAACATGCTACCCGGGGAGCATGACAGCCATTTCGGATACCGACGCGGGGACACGCGAGGCGCTGATCCGGGCCGGGCTCGACCTGTTCGGGCGACAGGGCTTCGAGGCGAGCTCGATCCGCGCGATCGCGCAGGCGGCCGGCGTCAACAGCGCCGGCATCGCCTATCATTTCGGCGGCAAGGACGGGCTGCGGCAGGCTTGCGCCGAGGCGATTGTCGCGACGCTGAAGCAGCGGGTCTTCGGCGCCGCCGCCGCCATGCCGCCGCTGGACGGGCTCGCGCCGGAGGCGGCGGTGGACTTGCTGCTCGCCATCGTCGGCCGCGTCGTCGCCTTCGTGGCGCAGGCGCCGGAGAGCGAGACGATCGCCCGTTTCGTCATGCGCGAGATGACGGAGCCGACCCCGGCCTTCGAGACGCTCTATGAGGGGCTGGTCGGCCCGGTCCATGGCGCGCTCTGCCGGCTCTGGGCCGTCGCGACCGGAACGGAGCCCGAGGCCCAGGAGACCAGGCTCGCGGTCTTCGCGACGATCGGGCAGGTGCTCTATTTCCGCCTCGCCCGACCGGCCGTGATGCGGCGCATGGGCTGGAGCGCCATGGATGCGGCTGAGAGCGAGGCGATTGCCGCAGTCATCCGCGGCAATCTCAGGGCGAGCATCGCCGCCATGCGGGAGGGACGGTCATGATTCTCGGGTTCCTCTGCTCCTTCGGACTGATCGCGGCGAGCTTTTCGGCCTGCGGCGGCGATACGGTCCGGATCGCCGGCTATGTCGAGGGCGAATATGTCCGGCTCGGCCCGATCGACACGGCCCGGATCGAGCGCATCGATGTCCGCCGGGGCGACCGCGTCGAGGCGGGGCAGGTCGTGGCCGGGCTCGAGCGGACCGATGCCGAGAACGCCGTGACCGAGGCGCAGGCGCGGCTGGTGCAGGCGCAGGCGCAGCTCGACAACCTGAAGAGCGGCAAGCGGCCGGAGGAGATCGCGGTGATTGAGGCGAGCCTCGCCTCCGCCAGGGCGCAGGAGCGCGAGGCCGACCGGGCGCTCGACCGCCGGCAGGACCTGTTCCGGCGCGGCGTCTCGACCCAGGCCGATCTCGACCAGGCCCTGACGGCGCGCGACGTCGCCGCGGAGCGGGTGCGCGAGATCGCCGCCAATCTCGGCGTGGCGCGGCTGCCGGCCCGGCCCGACGAGATCAAGGCGAGCGAGAACCAGGTCGAGCAGGCGAAATCCGCCCTGGCGCAGGCGCAGTGGCGCTTGTCGCAGCGCCGGCTCGTCGCGCCCTCGGCCGGGCGGATCAGCGACGTGCTGCGCCGGGTCGGCGAGCTCGCCGGGCCGAGCGCGCCGGTCGTGCTGATGCTGCCGGACGGCGCCGCCAAGCTGATGCTCTACGTGCCGGAGACGCTGGTTTCGGGCGTGACGACGGGCATGCGGCTCGATGTCCGCTGCGACGGCTGCGCGGCCGGGCTGACCGCGACCGTGACCTATGTCTCGCCCGAGCCCGAATTCACGCCGCCGGTGATCTATTCGGCGCAGACGCGCCAGAAGCTGGTCTATCTGGTCGAGGCGCGGCCGGATGGCGGGCCGCAATCGGCCTTGCAGCCCGGCCAGATCGTCGACGTCACGCTCAGGGTGCAGCGGTGAGCGCAAGCCTCGCCATCGACGTGCGCGGCCTGACCAAGCGCTTCGGCAAGCGCGTCGTGGTCGACGATGTCGATCTTGCCGTGGCGGAGGGCGAGATCGTCGGCTTCCTCGGCCCCAACGGCTCGGGCAAGACCACCACCATCCGGCTGATCTGCGGCTTGCTCCGGCCCGATGCCGGAGAGGGTAGCGTGCTCGGGCTGAACGTTCGGACGCAGAGCGCCGCGATCAAGCGCCAGGTCGGCTACATGACGCAGCGCTTCTCCTTCTACGAGGACCTGACCATCGCCGAGAACCTGAGCTTCGTGGCGCGGCTCTACGGCCTGAAGCCGGTCGAGGAGGCGGTGGCGAAGACGCTGGACGGGCTCGGGCTGAGCTCGCGCAAGGACCAGCTCGCCGGCACGCTCTCCGGCGGCTGGAAGCAGCGTCTGGCGCTCGCCGCCTGCATCATGCACCAGCCGAAGCTGCTGCTGCTCGACGAGCCGACGGCGGGCGTCGATCCCAAGGCGCGGCGCGAGTTCTGGGACGAGATCCACCGCCTCGCGGGCGAGGGGCTGACCGTGCTGGTCTCGACCCATTACATGGACGAGGCCGAGCGCTGCCACCGCATCGGCTACATCGCCTATGGCCGCATGCTGGCGACCGGGACGGTCGAGGAGGTGGTGCGCGGCTCCGGCCTCGTCACCTATATCGTCCATGGCGCATTGAAGCCCGAGCAGATGCGGGCGCTGTCGGCGGCCGAGGGCGTCGAGCAGGTCGCGCCCTTCGGCGCCTCCTTGCATGTCGTCGGCACCGACCGGGAGAAGCTCGCGGCGGCGCTGGAGCCGCTCCGGCGCGAGCCCGGCATCCGGGTCGAGCCCGGCGAGACCAGCCTCGAGGACGTGTTCATCAAGTTCATGACCGGCGCGCAGGAGCGGGCGGCATGACCGGGCTCGTCTCGCCGCGCCGGCTCGGCGCGATGCTGGCCAAGGAATTCGTGCAGATGCGGCGCGACCGCATCACCTTCGCGATGATGCTGGTGGTGCCGGTCGTCCAGCTCCTGCTTTTCGGCTATGCGATCAACAACGATCCGCGCGGCCTGCCCGCCGCGATCCTGGCGTTGAGCCAGGACCGTTACACCCGCGCCGTGGTCTCGGCGCTGGAGGTGTCGAACTATTACCGCTTCGGCGAGCGGCCGCAGAGCGCGGCCGAGGCCGAGAGCCTGATGGCGAGGGGCGAGATCTCCTTCCTCGTCACCATCCCCAGCGATTTCGGCGCCCGCGTCGAGCGGGCGGACCAGCCGCGCATCCTGGTCGAAGCCGATGCGACCGATCCGGCGGCGGCGAGCGGGGCGGTCGCGGCGCTCGGCACCATCGCGGGCCGGGCCTTGCAGCGGGCGCAGGGGCGCGAACCCGTGACCGATCCGGCCGGCGGCGCGGGCGACGGCCTCTCCTTCGTCGTCCACCGCCGCTACAACCCGGAGAACATCACGCAGTACAATATCGTGCCGGGGCTGCTCGGCGTCATCCTGCAGATGACCATGGTGATGATGACGGCGATGGCGCTGACCCGCGAGATCGAGCGCGGCACCATGGAGAACCTGCTCGCCATGCCGATCACGGCGGGCGAGATCATGCTCGGCAAGGTGCTGCCCTATCTCGCCGTCGGCGCCGTGCAGGTGACGATCGTGCTGGGGGCGGCGAGGCTGCTCTTCGCCGTGCCCTTCCTCGGCGGGCTTTGGCTGCTGCTCGCCTGCGTTCTGGTCTTCGTGCTGGCGCTGGTGCTGCTCGGCTACACGATCTCGACCATGGCGCGCACGCAGCTCCAGGCGATGCAGCTCACCTTCTTCTTCTTCCTGCCCTCGCTGATGCTGTCGGGCTTCATGTTCCCCTTCGCCGGCATGCCGGGCTGGGCGCAGGTGCTGGGCGAAGCGTTCCCGCTGACGCATTTCCTGCGCGTCATCCGGGCGATCATGCTGAAGGGCGCCGGGCTCGGCGATATCGGCGACGAGGTGTTCTATCTCAGCCTGTTCGTGCCGGCCTATGCGGGTCTGGCGCTGCTGCGGTTCCGGAGCACGCTGGATTGAACGATCAGGCCGTCATTCTCGGGCGGAGCGCAGCGCAGACCCGAGAATCTCGTGCAGGCGAGGGCGCCTTCTCGTCCTGAGATGCCCGGGTCGGGCCGGGGCATGACGCGCCCTCAGAGCGGGATGTTGTCGTGCTTGCGCCAGGGCCGCTCGACGTTCTTGGTGCGCAGCATGGCGAGGGCGCGGGCGATGCGGCGGCGGGTCGAGTGCGGCATGATGACTTCGTCGATGTAGCCTCGCTCGGCCGCGACGAAGGGCGACATGAAGCGGTCCTCGTATTCTTTGGTCTTGGCGGCGATGCCATCCGCGTCCATGCCGCGGAAGATGATCTCGACCGCGCCCTTGGCGCCCATCACCGCGATCTGGGCCGTCGGCCAGGCATAGTTGACGTCGGCGCCGATATGCTTGGAGGCCATCACGTCATAGGCGCCGCCGAAGGCCTTGCGCGTGATGATGGTGACCAGCGGCACGGTGCATTCGCTGTAGGCGAAGAGCAGCTTGGCGCCGTGCTTGATCAGGCCGCCATATTCCTGCGCCGTGCCCGGCAGGAAGCCGGGAACGTCGACGAAGGAGACGATCGGGATCTCGAAGGCGTCGCAATAGCGCACGAAGCGGGCGGCCTTGCGCGAGGCGTCGGAATCGAGCACGCCGGCCAGCACCATCGGCTGGTTGGCGACGATGCCGACGGTGCGGCTCTCGATCCGGCCGAAGCCGGTGACGATGTTCCGGGCGTAGGCCTCCTGGATCTCGAAGAAATCGCCCTCGTCGACCGTTTTCAGGATCAGCTCCTTGATGTCGTAGGGCTTGTTCGGATTGTCCGGCACGAGCGTGTCGAGGCTCATGTCGACGCGGTCCGGCACATCGAAGGAGGGCCATTCCGGCACGCCCGCGGTGTTGTTGGCGGGCAGGAAGTCGAGCAGCCGGCGCACCTGCAGAAGCGCCTCGACATCGTTCTCGAAGGAGCCGTCGGCGACCGAGGATTTGGAGGTGTGGACCTTGGCGCCGCCGAGCTCCTCGGAGGTCACCGTTTCGTTGGTGACGGTCTTCACCACCTCCGGGCCGGTGACGAACATGTAGGACGTGTCGCGCACCATGAAGATGAAGTCGGTCATCGCCGGGGAATAGACGTCGCCGCCGGCGCAGGGACCCATGATCACGGAGATCTGGGGGATGACGCCCGAGGCCTGCACGTTCCGCTTGAAGACCTCGCCATAGCCGCCCAGCGCCGCGACGCCCTCCTGGATGCGGGCGCCGCCGGCATCGAACAGGCCGACGATGGGCGCGCGCATCTTCAGCGCCATGTCCTGGATCTTGATGATCTTCTGGGCGTGGGTCTCGGAGAGCGAGCCGCCGAAGACGGTGAAGTCCTTGGAGAAGACGAAGACGGTGCGGCCGTTGACCGTGCCCCAGCCGGTGACGACGCCGTCGCCGGGGATCTTCTCGGCCTTGTCCATGCCGAAATCGACGGCGCGGTGCTGCACGAACATGTCGAACTCCTCGAAGGAGTCCTTGTCGAGCAGGAGCTCGATGCGCTCGCGGGCCGTGAGCTTGCCGCGCTTGTGCTGCGCCTCGATGCGCCGCTCGCCGCCGCCCTTGCGGGCGCCCTCGCGGCGGGATTCGAGCTGTTCAAGGATGTCCTTCATGGCGGAAGCTCCCGGCGGGAAAAACGCGTCTCGGAAGCCGGCTTAAGCGGGGGCGCGGCGAGAGTCCATGGCGAGCTTTGCCGAAACGCGCTGCCGCATCATGCCGAGCGGCCGAGAGGCGCTGCGGCGGCAGGGCCTTGTAACTTGGCGCTTCAGCCTTGCGCCAGCAGCAGCGCGGCGGCGTCGAATTCGCGGCGGCGGATGGCGCGGCGCTCGGCCGCCTCCTCGTCCTGCCCCCAGACCTCGATCTGGTAGTCCTCGTCGAGATGGGCGGCGTCCCAGGCCTCTCCCGGGCCGATCAGCCGGTTGGCCAGGGCGAGCATCAGGATCGCCGAGCCGGTCAGCGTCATGACGTTGTGCGCGCCCGCCAGCGCCACCGGCGCGGGAATGGCGTCGAGCTTGCGGGCGAAGGCCGCGAGCGTGCCGGCGGGCTGCTCGGCGAAGACCACGCCCTCGGCCAGCAGGAAGCGGGCGCCGATCAGCGATTCGACCGCGTCCAGCACCGGCTGCCAGACCGCGTTCTGGCGCGCGACCAGCGCCTCCGGCTCGCCGGCGCGATAGCAGAGCGCGTCGGAGCCGGCATAGCGCAGGATCTCGGCGCGCACCGCCGCCTCCTGGTCCGCGACGCCGTCGAGCGCCGAATTGACCAGCCGGGTCAGCGGCATGGCGGCGGGGTCGATCTGGCCGGCCTGCGCCTGCCATTCGGCGGCCAGCGCCTCGGCGACCGCGCGCGAGCCGACCGCGAGCGGCCGGCGCGCCGGAGTGCGGGCCGTCCTGCCGTCGAGCGCGACATGAAACAGCCCGTCGCGCTCGAGCACGCCCGCCTCCTTGTAGAAGCGCGCGGGCAGGGGATTGCGCATCGCCTGCTGGGCGGCGGCGACGGGGTCGGGCCGGCTAGCGCCCGGCGAGCCGAAGCGGGACAGGAAATCGTCCGTGGACATGGCGCTGGCTTAGCGCATCGGGCCGGAAAGTGGAATCCGGTCCGAGGGACAATCCGGTGCCGATGCAAGGCGCCGGGTCGCCGCTTTGCATCGGCCGGGATCCATGCGCCCCGGCGCATGCGCGCCGGGCGTGGAACCGTGCAGCCGCCTCAGCCGCCGAAGCGGTCGCGCCAGGCCGGCTGCGCGCCCGGGAAGGGCAGGGCGGTCGCGGCATGGACGCCGCGCGCCACGGCCCGCGCCAGGACATCGGCGGCGGTGGCGCAGAGCTCGGTCAGGGCGAAGGCGTCCGAGGGGGCGCCGCTATGGCCCGTCGCGGCGGCGAAGACGATGTCGCCGTCGAGCGGGGCATGGGCCGGACGCAGCGCCCGGGCGAGCCCGTCATGCGCGGCGAGGGCCAGCCGCTTGGCCTGCGCCTTGGTCAGCGCGGCGTCGGTCGCGACCAGGGCGATGGTGGTGTTGCGGCCGGTGCCGCCCTTGAAGCGCAGCGCGGTCTCGGCGGGGGTGATCGCCGAAGGCCAGCCGAGGCCGCCGAACTCCGCGCCGTGCTCATAGGGCGCCGCCCAGAAGTGCGGACCGTCGCCGATGGTGGCGCTGCCGACGGCGTTGACCGCGACGAGGGCGCCGACGATCTGGCCGGTGGCGGCCCGGGCGCTGGCCGAGCCGAGCCCGCCCTTCAGGTTCACGGTGGTCGCGCCATAGCCGGCGCCGGCGGTCCCCAGCGCGAAGTCGGGGCCGGCGGCGGCCGCGGCCGCGGCGCCGAGCCGGCGATAGGGCGTCTCGCCCTCGCCGCGGGCCCAGGGCTTGTCGCCGCCGTTCATCAGGTCGAACAGGATCGCCTGCGGCACGATCGGCACGCGGAAGCTGCCGACGGGAAAGCCGCGTCCCTGGCCCGCGAGCGCGCTCATCACCCCATCGGCGGCGCCGAGCCCCCAGGCGGAGCCGCCGGAGAGCACGACGGCGTCGATGTGCTCGACGGTCATCTCGGGCTCGAGCAAAGCGGTGTCGCGCGTGCCCGGTCCGCCGCCGAGCACGGCCGCGGCCGCCACGGTGGGGCGCTCGAACAGGGCGGCGGTGACGCCGGTCGCGGCGACCGCGTCATGCGCCTGGCCGACGAGGACGCCACGGACATCGGTGATAAGGTTGCGCATGGCGGGAATCTGGACCGAACCGAATCGCGGCGGAGGCGTTGTCGTCACATTACGATCTTTTCATCCGCGAGCCATCGCCGGTTCACGCCCCGGAAGCGATCGTGACCTCATCGCGACCGGCTTCGAGACCCGCTGAGCGACACGTTACAGGCTGCCCCGAGGAGACCTTCATGAAACCCATCGTCCTCATTGCCGCGTCGTCCATCGCGGCGCTCGCCAGCACCTTCGCCCTGGCCCAGCCGCAGACGGTCCCCGCCGCCGGCGGCGACAAGAAGCAGGAGCACACCGAGCAGACCCGCGAGCAGCGGCGCGAGGAATGGCGCCAGCGCCGCGCCGAGCAGGCCAAGGCCCGGCTGGAGCAGCGCCTCGCCAAGGTCCGCGACGAGCTGAAGCTCAAGCCCGAGCAGACGCCGCTCTTCGACAAGGTCGAGGCCCTGATCAAGCAGCGTTCGGCGGAACGCGGCGAGCGCTTCGCCGCCCTGCGCGAGGAGCGCGAGAAGCTGCGCAGCGCCGATCTGATGGAGCGGATCGACGCCCGCGCCAAGCGCCTCGGCGAGCGCGCCGCCGCCTCGAAGGAACTCGCCGATACGGTGAGGCCGCTCTGGGCGACCCTGAGCGACGAGCAGAAGACGGTGCTGCGCCGCTCGGTCCGGCAGGCGATGGCGGAAGGGCGCGAGCGCTTCCGCGAGAACCGGGAATGGCGCGGGCGCCATCATGACGACGATCGCGGCTGGGGCCATCGCTGGCGCGGCGAGTGGCGCGACCGCGGCGGCGACGACGACTGAAGGCCTCGACATCGCGTGAGACGGGCCGGCTCCTGCGAGCCGGCCTTTTTCGTTGCGAATCAGCCCGCTGCGCCTGTTCGCCTGAGCGACCGCCCGGGCGAACAGGCCTGCGTCCGCCCGGCCCCGGGGCGGACGCAAGGGCAATCATGGCGCTGCCGGGCGTGTTTTCCTTGCTTGCGCCGCAATTCGGCCTTACTGCCTAACCTGCGGAATTGACAAAGGATTTCGCGATTCACCATATCTGTTCAAGTTGGATTCATGGCTTCGCGTTTACGCTTTGTCAGCCAATGCGATGCAAGGGGTGAAGAATGAGTAACATCTGGCTGACATGGGGAATGCGCGCCTTCATCGGCTCCGTCTTCGTTCTGTGCCTGTTCGGACCTTACGCACTGTCGATCCTGATCGGTTGCCTCGGCCTTGGCTGCTACTGCTTCCGCAACGAGGTCGGCTCGCATCTCTAGGGCAGGCGGCTTTGCCCTCCGCGGGCAATGAAAAGGGGCGGACCCGAGGGGCCGCCCCTTTTCATTGCTGCCGTCAGCCTCAGCGACGGAGGCGGCGAAGATGGCAGATCTTGACCTTGCCGCCCCGGCCGTCCGCCCGCCAGACGCAGCCCTGTCGTTCGGGCGTGCGGTCGTAGAGATGGATGACCGCGCGGCGATTGCGGTCGAAGCGCTGGTTCGAGACATCATGCCCGCCGACGCGGACATTGCGGCCGAAGCGGACCTCCGCCTGCGCGGCGCTGACCGCCGGCAGCGCCAGCAGGAACGCCGCGAGCATGATCCGCACGGGGACTGCGGCAGAGGTCTTGCGGGAACGCAGCGTCATCGGCACGGTCTCATGCGCCGCGCGGGCGGATCTCGCCCAGTCCCGGAAGCCGCATCGCGGCGTCGAGCTCGCCGCGCGGCGGAGGCTCGCGGGACGGCAGGGCGTGGAGCACGGTATAGGTATCCTTGCCCTTCCTCTTGCTGTGGTAGAGCGCCTTGTCGGCCAGTTCGATCAGGCCGCTTGCCTCCAGCGCGTGGCTTTGCGCCTTGCAGGCGATCCCGATGCTGAGCGTCAGCGGAAGCGCGTCGCCTTGCCAGGTGAGCGGACGGGCGCGCAGCAGGGCGCCGATCCGCTCCGCGGTCCGGATCGCCTCGTCGGCCGTCGCGCCGGGCAGCAGGATGACGAATTCGTCGCCGCCCAGGCGTGCGAAGGTCGTCCTCCGGCCGAAGGCGGCGCAGCCCTCGAACGTTCGCGCGACATGGGACAAGGCGGCGTCTCCCGCCGCGTGCCCGTAGCTGTCGTTGATCGCCTTGAAGCGGTCGAGGTCGAAGAGAAGCAGGCTGACGGGCGCCCCGCCATCGGCGAGGGCGGCCTCCAGGCCGGTCAGGAAGCTGCGCCGGTTGGGAAGCCCGGTCAGGTCGTCCTCGGCGGCGAGGCGGGCGAGCTCCGAGCGCAGGCGGTCCACGCTCAGGACGATGAAGCCGAAATTCCAGAGGGTGGCCGAGAACATCAGGACGAGCAGGTCGGCCGCCGCGAGACGGGCGACCGGGATCTCGATCTCGCTGCCGGCCAGCCTGGCCGTGAACAGCCCGGCCACCGTCAGATGCGCCAGGGCCGCGAGCAAGAGGCCGATGGCGGCGATGATCGCGCCCAGGTCGCGATGGCGGTGATTGAGCAGATAGCCGGCCGTCAGCAGGAGAGGCAGAGCCTGAAGGAGGGTATAGAGCGGGTTGAAGCCGTACCAGGTCCGGAAGGTCGCTGCCATCGCGACGACGGAAAGGGCGAGGAGAGCGGAGCAGGACCGCCAGCGCGTCGGGTCGCCATGGAACCGGCGAACGCCCATCAGGCAGAGATAGAAGCCGGCGATGGTGAAGGCGTTGCCGAGGACGGTCTGGACAAGCAGGCCGTCATTGCCCTGCGTGGCCAGGATCGCTCCCCCGAAGATCGGGACGATCGCGCCGCAGAGCCAGAAGCGCGCGCCCCCCAGGTCGGGATAGCGGTAGACGATCGCCGCCCACAGCACGGCGTGGGACAGGCCGAGAAGCAGGACGACCAGATAGAGGGTGAAGAAATCCGGCACCGGGGGGCTCAAGCTCTGCGAAGCCGATCGGCTCCGTGCGGCAGGAATGCGCGAAACAGATCGCGATCGGCATAATCCGTTCGCTCAAATTGATGCCAATCCCGGCCGGCCTGTCCGGGCGTCCGGGCGCGCTCTCGCAATGGACCGCGACGAGGGCGCGCAGTCCGGCGCGCTTCGCGCCGGAACGGGAGGCGGAAAAAAGAAGAGGGAGGGCAAGAATTCGCCCTCCCTCGGAAATCTTCGCGGAAAACGGGGCCTCGCCCCGTCCCGGCGCCTCAGCGCGAGTAGAACTCGATGACGAGGTTCGGCTCCATCTGCACCGCATAGGGCACGTCCGTGAGCGCCGGAGTGCGGGTGAAGGTGGCGGAGAACTTGGTGTGGTCGGCGTCGATATAGTCCGGCACGTCGCGCTCGGCGAGGGCGGCGGATTCGATGACGATGGCGAGCTGCTTCGAGCTCTCCTTGACCGCGATCACATCGCCCGGCTTGACCTGGTAGGAGGCGATGTTGACGCGCTTGCCGTTCACGGTGACGTGGCCGTGGTTGACGAACTGGCGGGCGGCGAAGACGGTCGGCACGAACTTGGCGCGATAGATCACCGCGTCGAGACGGCGCTCGAGCAGGCCGATCAGGTTCTCGCCCGAGTCGCCCTTGAGGCGGATCGCCTCGGCATAGTAGCGGCGGAACTGCTTCTCGGAAATCGAGCCGTAATAGCCCTTCAGCTTCTGCTTGGCGCGAAGCTGGGTGCCGAAGTCGGACGGCTTGCCCTTGCGGCGCTGGCCGTGCTGGCCCGGGCCGTATTCGCGGCGGTTGACCGGGGATTTCGGGCGGCCCCAGATGTTCTGACCGAGACGGCGGTCAATCTTGTATTTCGCCTCGTGGCGCTTCGACATGTCGCGTGTCCTCTCAGGTTCGCGAATTGAGGACCGCGCCCTCCTGCTCCCCGGCGACGGGCCGGGGCGACAGATCCGGCCTCCGAAGAAGGGCGGATCGCGGGTGCGGAAAAAGCCGCGCGGCCCCGTGAGGAGCCGCGCGACGAAAGGGCGTATGACCGAAAGCCGGCTTCGAGTCAATGTGAGGCAGGCGGAAAGCCGCCATGGGCGCCGCTGGCGCGGGGCCGATGGCCAGGCTGTTTGCCTCAGTTCTCCAGCGGCATCGGGTCGACGACGACCTGCGCCAGGCCGTAGCCGGCAAGCGCGATGCGCAAGGGGCCGGTCAGGGCGCCGCCGCCGGTGAAGACCGCGGTGGCGTCGCGGCCGGGGAGGCCGGGCTCGCGCGCCGCGGGCAGGAGATCGGCGACGCGGCGCGCGACTGCCGGGGCCGGGTCGATCCATTCGACCGGCCAGGGCGCGAGCCGCTTCATCCGCTCGAGCAGCAGCGGGTAATGCGTGCAGGAGAGGGTGACCACGTCGGTGCGCCGCCCTGCCGCCTCGACGAAGCAGGGCGCGATCTCGGCGGCGAGGACCGCGTCGTCGACCGCTTCGCCCTTCAGCGCCTGCTCGGCGAGGCCGGCGAGCCGGGTCGCGCCCACGAGCGTCACCGCGTGGCGCGCGGCATAGGTTCCGATCAGCTCGCGGGTGTAGTCGCGGGCCACGGTGCCGGGCGTCGCCAGCACCGAGATCAGGCCGCTGCGGGTCGCGGCGGCGGCGGGCTTGATCGCCGGGACCGTGCCGACGAAGGGAATGGCGAAGCGCGCCCGCAGCGTCGGCAGCACCAGCGTCGAGGCGGTGTTGCAGGCGATCACCACGAGGTCGGGGTGGAAGCGCGCGACGAGCCGCTCCATCACGTCCGTGACGCGCGCGACGAGCGCCGCCTCGCCGAGCCGGCCATAGGGGAAGCCGGCGTCGTCGGCGGCATAGACGATATCGGCGCCCGGGCAGGCCCGGGTGGTGCGCCCCAGCACCGTGAGGCCGCCGAGGCCCGAATCGAAGACCAGGATGGTGGATCGCGGGCGGGGGATCGCGAGGGGGCGGTGGCCCGTTCCGGCGAGAAGATCGACCTGCATGACAGCGCTGCGAGACCTCAAAGCCCGACTCCGCCAGAGAGGGGTTAAGCGAGGGTCAATGCCGAGTGACGCGGCTGTCCCGAATTTAGTTAACTTTGTCCACTATTTCGCTGTTTCCTCCTGACGGGAGGTCGCCATGGCGGGAAGCGAGACCACGGCCGTCGCGGCCATTCGCCGGTTCAACCGGTTCCATACGCGCTGGGTGGGCGCCCTCGGCGGCAATCTCCACGGCTCTGGCTTCGCCCTGGCGGAGGCGCGCGTGCTCTACGAGCTGGCGCAGCGCGAGGGCTGCCTGGCGGTCGAATTGTCGCGCGATCTCGATCTCGACCCGGCCTATCTCTCGCGTATCCTGAAGCGTTTCGTGGCGCAGGGCTGGCTCGAGCGGCAGCGTTCGGCCGCCGACGGCCGGGCGCTGCGCCTGAGGCTCACGCCGGCGGGCGAGCTCGCGTTCCGGCCGCTCGAGGCGGCGTCGCGGGCGCAGGCCGAGGCGATCCTGTCGCGACTCTCGCCGGCGCAGCGCGACAGGCTGGTCGGCGCGCTCGCCGATACGCAGGCGCTGCTCTCGGGCGAGGCAGCGGCGCGGCCGCGGCCGGTGATCCGCGAGCATCAGGCGGGCGATATCGGCTGGGTGGTTTCGGCGCATGGCCGGCTCTACGCGGAGGAATATGGCTGGGACATGACCTTCGAGGCGCTGGTCGCCGAGATCGCGGCGCAGTTCCTGCGCGCGTTCAAGCCGGGTCGCGAGCGCTGCTTCATCGCCGAGCTCGACGGCGCGCCGGTCGGATCGAGCTTCGTGGTCGAGCAGGACGCCGAAACCGCCAAGCTGAGGCTGGTGCTGGTGGAGAAGCGCGCGCAGGGGCTGGGGCTGGGCAAGGCGCTGGTGGGCGAGGCCGTCGCCTTCGCCCGCGCCGTGGGCTACCGGCGCATGGTGCTGTGGACAAACGACATCCTGCATGCGGCGCGGGCCATCTACCAGGCCGAGGGTTTCCGGCTGGTCGCCGAGGAAAAGCATCATTCCTTCGGCGTGGATCTGGTCGGGCAGAACTGGGAGCTGAGGCTCTAAAGCGCGCCGGCTTCGCGCGGAACCCCGCCGTCATTCCGGACAGGCCGCGCACGGCGCCGATCCGGAAACCGGCGAAGGTCTTCGCGTTGCATGATTGCGGCCGGGGCAGGCCCGGAATGACGCGCTGCTTCGGTGGAGGCCGCCGCGACGGCCGGCGTGCGGGGCGCGGTCCGCAAGCCCGCCGGCAGGACGCCAGCGTCCGTCATGTCGGCATTTTCGAGCGAGATCGATCCATTTCGGCCGCGAAAGCCGCAGGGCGTGCCGGCAGGAACCGCGGCGCGCCGGCCTCTTTGGCGGTCGCGGGCGAGCCGTTCGGGGAGGCGGCGGCGGTCCGCATGTCGTTCTACATTAGAATAGTTATTTATTGGATCGATTCTATTGTTTTGCTTGGAGGTCTGAAGCAATTGACACGATGTTGTACAAGCAATATCGCAGCAAAAGCCTGAGAATCATAAGATTCTGTTTGTATTCATTTTAATCTGCTCGGCGCGGCCGGACCAGGCGGCGTCATGGTGGGGGTGGGCGATGGGCGTTCATTTCGGAAAGCTTCGCGGGGGCGTGGCGCTCGGCACGCTGGCCCTGATGCTGGTGGCGGTTTCGGCGGCCGAGGCGCAGCAGCGCAACCGGCAGGCGGACGCCAACCCGCCTCCGGCCACCGGCGATACGCCGGTCCTGCTCGACCAGATCAACGTCCAGGGCGAAGGCCAGCCGGGCGGGGCGCTGCTCAACGGCCCGACGACCACGCGGGTGACGCGCCAGGAGCTCGACCGCCAGCAGGTGCAGAGCCTGACCGAGCTGTCGAACCGGGTCGAGGCCGGCATCAGCTTCAACCGCCAGAACAACACGATCAACATCCGCGGCCTCGACGGCCCGCGCGTGCTGACCACGATCGACGGCATTCGCCAATCCTACATCACCGACACGCGTGTCGACAAAAGCTCGACCAACGCCTTCGACTTCGACTCGCTGTCCACGCTCGACCTGCTGCGCGGGGGCAGCGGCGCCAGCACGATGGGCTCGGGCGCGCTCGGGGGCGTGCTGGCGGTGCGCACGCTCGATCCGGAGGATCTGATCCGCGGTAATCGCTCCTTCGGTGCCCTCGCCAAGACCGGCTATGACAGCACCGACCGGGCTTGGTTCGGCAGCGCGGCGACGGCCGCGCGGCTCAACAACACCTGGTTCCTGCTGCAGGGAGGTTTCCGCGACGGGCACGAGACGGACAACCGGGGCGGCGTGAAGTCGATCGGCGCCACCCGCACGGCGCCGAACCCGGCCGACTTCAACCAGTACAACATCCTCGGCAAGGTCTATCACTATGTCGACGAGGTGCACCGTTTCGGCATTCAGGGCGAGCTGTTCAAGCGCAGCGACCGGGTGCAGACGCGGACCTCGACCGTGTCACTGACCGGCAACTACCGGCCCGGCGCCTACCAGACGGGCGAGGATGTCGAGCGCAAGCGGGTTTCGCTGACTTACGACTACAAGCTGCCCGGCGGTTTCCTCGACGAGGCGCACGCGATCCTCTACTGGCAGAACGTCAAGCGCGACCAGCTCATCTGGGCCCGGCGCTTCACCTCCAATCCGCTCGGCATCTATGCCCGTGACGGACAGTCCGAAGAGGACGCCTATGGCTTCAACGGCTATGTGGTGAAGAACTTCCAAACCGGCATCGCCTCCCACAAGTTCACGCTGGGGACGGAATTGCGGGCAAGCAAGCTCCAGCAATATTCGGCTGGTCTCGACGGCTGCCCGCCCGGCCCTCCTTATCCGGCCGGCTTCTCGGGCTGCAACAACCTGCACAGCAACCAGGCCGACCAGCCCGATGTCGACGGCAAGATGGTCGGGCTCTACGCGCATGACGAAATGGGCTTCATCGACAACCGGCTGAGGATCACGCCTGGCGTGCGCTTCGACTGGTACGAGGAAAAGCCGAAGGAGACCCCGGCCTACACGATCTCTTCGTCCTATCCCGGCTCGCTGCCGGCTTCGTCGAGCGACTCGGCCTGGTCGCCGCGCATCCGGCTCGAATACGACATCCTGAAGAACGCGCCCTGGGTGAAGGACGTCACCTTCTTCGCACAGTGGGGCAAGAGCTTCAGGGCACCGACGGCGAGCGAGCTCTATGGCCGCTTCGGAGCCGTCGGCACCTATCTGCGGACGGGAAATCCCGATCTGCGGCCGGAGGTCGGCAACGGCATCGATGTCGGCCTGCGCTTCGGTGACAAGGCGTTCGGCGGTTCGGTGACCTATTTCCGCACCAATTACCGCAACTTCATCGAGACCTATCAGGTCGAGCCGCCGATCCCCGGCGGGCTCTATCCGCAGGGCGGCATCACCGGCTATCGCAACATCGCCCGCGCCGAGATCCAGGGCGTCGAGCTCAACGCCCAATACGCCTTCGCGCCGAACTGGCTGGTGCGCGGCTCCTTCGCCTATACCCGCGGCGTCAACAAGGACGAGCACACCTATCTCAACTCGATCTCGCCGATCCAGGGCATCGTCGCCGTCGCCTACGGCACCGATACCTGGGGCGCGGAGGTTTCGGCCAAGCTCGCCGGGCCGCGCAATCACGTCGAGGCGATCACGGGCAACGATCAGGGCTTCCGCGCGCCGGGCTACGCGATCTTCAACGCCTCCGCCTGGTGGCGGCCGCTGCCGCAGATCGCCGACCTTGAATTGCAGGTTGGCGTCTACAACATCTTCGACCGCAAGTACTGGGATGCGGTCAACGTGCCGACCGGCAATCTGGCGCAGGCCCGCGACTACTACACGGAGCCGGGCCGCACCGTGAAGGCGACGCTGAAGTACCAGTTCTGACCGGGACGTTTCGAGACCCCCCGACCAGATGGCCGGCCCTCCGGGGCCGGCCTTTTTCATGCGCGGGCCGCATTCCCGGTCCTCGGCCCGGTGCTTCGCAGGGAGACCGCCCGGGCGGCGACGCTTCAGCCCTCGTCCGGCTCTCCGGCCTGCCGCGCCAGCAGGCGCGCCTTCCTCGGTCCCTCGACCAGCGACTTGAAGACGCCGCGCAGCGTGCGGGCCTCCTGCTCGGTCATGGCGAGGCGGTGCAGGATGTCGCGCAGATTGGCGGTCATGATCGGCTTCTTGCCGGGCGGGAAGAAGCCGCAGGCGTCGAGCTCGCCTTCGAGATAGTCGAACATCGACAGGACCATCTCGCGCTTCGCCGGGGGTGAGGGGTTGCTCTCGCGGAAGGGCGGCTCGCCGCCCGTCGCCTTGAACCATTCATAGCCGGAGAGCAGCACGGCCTGGGCGAGGTTGAGCGAGGCGAAGGCCGGGTTGACCGGAAAGGTCAGGATCGCGTCGGCGAAGCTGATCTCCTCATTGGTCAGGCCGATGCGCTCGCGCCCGAACAGGATGCCGACCCGCTCGCCGCCGCCGATGCGCGCGGCGGTCTCAGGCATCGCCTCGGCCGGGGTCAGCACGCGCTTCATCTGGCCGCGCTCGCGGGCCGTGGTGGCGAGCACATGGTTCAGGTCGGCGATGGCCTCGGACGCGCTGGCGTAGAGCCGGGCGTTCTCGAGGATATGGGTGGCGCCGGAGGCCGCGGCCGTGGCGCCCTTCTTCAGCCCGCCGCCGCTCGGCCAGCCGTCGCGCGGCGCGACGAGGCGCATCTCGGAGAGGCCGAAATTGGCCATGGCGCGGGCGCACATGCCGATATTCTCGGCGAGCTGCGGCTCGACGAGGATGACGACGGGCGCGGCTCCCTCGATGGCGGGGCGGGTGCGGTCGGTTCCGGAACCGGTCATGGTCCTTGCTGTTCGTTGACGTGCGCGGCTGCTATCCTGCGCCGGCGCTGCTGTCTGCCGGCGCGGCGTCGGCGTCAAGCCCCGACGGCTTCGCTGCGGAGAACCGGACGCATGGGCGGTGACGGCAATTTCGTGATCTGGATCGTGCTCGCGGCCGTGCCGATCGGGCTCGTGCTGATCTCGCTCTGGGCGAGGGCCCGTCCGCCGGGCGAGACCCATCTTCGGGTGCAGGAGAACGAGCCGAAGAAGCCCGACGAGCCCTGAGCTCGCCGGGGCGTCGGTGCAGGTCATTCCAGGCCGCGCGGGGGAGCCGCCGATCCGGAATGAAGCCGCGATGGCCGTCAGCCCGCGGCCGCCTCGACCGCGCGCAGGACGCGCAGCGTGTTGCCGCCGGCGAGCTTCGCCAGATTCTCCTCCGACCAGCCGCGGCGGATCAGCTCGGCGATCACGTTCGGGAATGTCGAGGTGTCTTCGAGCCCGTCCGGGTTGACCCAGCCGAAGAAGTCCGAGCCGATGCCGACATGGTCGTGGCCGATGCGTTTGGCGAGATATTCGACATGGTTGCAATACTGGGCGACCGTCGCCTTCGGGCGCGGGCCCGACCTGGCGACGATCTCGGCTTCGACCTGGGCGTGGTTCTGCCCTTCCGGCGCCTTGCCGTATTGGTCGCGGGCGGGGCGGTGCCAGTCGCGCGCGGCCTGGCTGATGAAGTCGGGCACGAAGGTCGCCATCACGACGCCGCCATTGGCCGCGACCCGGTCGAGCACGTCGTCGGGGACGTTGCGCGGATGGTCGCAGAGCGTGAAGGCGTTGGAATGCGACCAGACGACCGGCGCTTTCGAGACGTCGAGCGTGTCGTGCATCACCTTGGGCGAGACATGGGCGAGGTCGACGACCATGCCGAGCCTGTTCATCCGGCGGATCACATCCTTGCCGAAGGCGCTGAGGCCGTTATGGCGCGGCGCGTCGGTGGCGGAATCGCACCAGTCGGTCGTGCCGTTGTGGCAGAGCGTCATCAGCCGCACGCCGAGATCGTAATAGGCGTCGAGCGCGTCGAGCTCGCCATCGACCGCCGCGCCGTTCTCGATGGTCATGAACAGGGCGATGCGGCCTTCCGCCTTGGCCGCCTCGACATCGGCCGCCGTGAGACCGGGCCGGAAGACGTCGGCATGGCGCTTCAGGATGTCGCGCATCAGCGCGATCTGGGCGAGGGCGAAGCCGGCGGGGTTGGGCTGGTTCGGCGGGACATAGGCCGCGAAGAACTGGCCGGCGAGCTTGCCGGCCCGCATGCGCGGAATGTCGGTGTCGACCTCCGGGTGGACCTTGGTCAGGTCGTAGGCGGCGACGTCGCCCCTGGCCGCGGCATCCTTGCGGATGACGTAGGGCAGGTCGTTATGGCCGTCGATCAGCGGGACGCGGTCGAGCAAGGCGAGCGCGGCGGCGTAGGCATTGTCCTGGACGGGCGGTTTGGCGAGGGCCATGGCGGGATCTCGGTCGGGAATCGGGAACGCCATGGTGGCAGGCGCTGCCGCGGCAGGCGAGGGGGCAGAGCGCAGGGCTGTCATCCCGCACGTGCGACGGCGCGCAGTGCCGCTGCGCAGATGCGGGACCGCACGAAGGTAGGCGCCTCTTTCGGGGCGCGGTCCCGTGTCAGCGCAGCAGCGTTTCACGCTGCGGCGCGCACGGGATGACAGGCGCTCTTTGAAGGGCGCCCTGTGACAGGCGCTCTACGAGAAGCGCGCAGCCGCGAACGGCGCCGGATCGACGAAGACCTTCTGTCCCGTCACCATCTCGGCGATCATCCGGCCGGTGACGGCGGCCAGCGTCAGGCCGTGATGGGCGTGGCCGAAGGAGAACCACAGCCCCTTGTGCTTCGGCGCCGGGCCGATGATCGGCATCATGTCCGGCGTGCAGGGGCGCCGCCCGAGCCAGGGCTCGGCATCGACGCGCTCGCCCAGCGGGAACAGCGCCTTGGCGATCGGCTCGGCGCGGGCGAGCTGCACCGGGGTCTTGGGCGCATCGCGATCGGCGAATTCGGCGCCGGTGGTCAGGCGGATGCCCTGCAGCATCGGCGCCAGGAAATAGCCGCGCTCGGTGTCGAGCACCGGATGGTTGAGCACGGCGTTGCCCTGCGGCTTGTAATGCATGTGGTAGCCGCGCTTGACCGCGAGCGGCAGGCGGTAGCCGAGCTTGTTGGTCAGCACGTCGGCCCAGGGACCGAGCGCGACGACCACATCCTTCGCCGTGGCCTTGGTGCCGTCGGCGAGGGTGATGCTCCATTCGGCGCCCTCCTGCGTCAGCGTGCCGGCCTCGCCGAGCGCGAGCTTGCCGCCGAGTTTTTCGAACAGGGCGACATAGGCTTTCGACAGGCCGAGCGGGTCGACCACCGTGACCGGGTCGGTCCAGTGCAGGCCGCCGATCAGGCTGGCATGGTCGAGGTGCGGCTCGTCCGCCTTCAGCGCCGCCATGTCGAGCGCGCGGTAGTTCACGCCGAAATCGCGCTTCCAGCGGGCGGCCTCGGCGAGGCGCTCGTCGCGCTCCTTTTCGGTGCGGAAGACCTTCATCCAGCCCTTGCGGCGCAGGAGCGCGGTGGCGCCGGCTTCCTGCGCCAGCACGTCGTGCTCGCTGACGCAGTGCTCGATCAGCTTCGCGTATTTGCGGGCGATGGCCTCGTGCTGCGAGGCGCGCGAATGCATCCAGTAGGAGAACAGGAAGGGGGCGAGCTTCGGAAGCGCGCTCCAATGATAGGAGGCATCGATGGTGTTGTTCATCGCGTAGCGGAAGAGCGCGCCGAAATCATGCGGGAAGCCGTAAGGGTAGACGCCCTCGCGCTGGATCAGCCCGGCATTGCCGTAGCTGGTCTCCTCGCCCGGCCCGCGGCGGTCGACGAGCAGGGTGGAACGGCCCGCCTTCTGCAGATGAAGCGCCACCGAAATGCCGACGATGCCCGCGCCGAGAACAATCGTATCCACCCGCATGACCAGCTCCCGCCAACCCTTCTGCCGCGCTTTTTGCGAAGCGAAAATAGCGCTTTGCGCAGGCTTGTCAGCGGCGCGGTGGATCTTTGCGGAAGAGGGGGCGATCTTTCGCAGTTTATGTCTCGATTCTCGGGGTATTGCCGCTCTGGAGCGGATTTTCGCGACCTCTCCGCAATTTCATGCCGGCGCACCCTTTCCCTGCGGAGAAGGCGGGTGACGGCAGGCCGCCATTCGGCCAGTGTGCGGGCTCGATTTGCGAATGATTCCAGTCGGGTGACGATGTATCCAGCAACGCTTCTCGCCGCCGGCCTGGGATGGCTCGGGCGCCATGGCACGCAAGGGTTCGCGCTCTCGATCTTCCTCGGGCTGGCGCTGCCGCAATTCTCAGCGGCGGCGCGGCCGGCTCTGCCGATCACCATCTTCTGCTTCACCACGGTGGTGTTCCTGCGCCTCGATCTGCGCGTCACGGCCGGGCTGCTGCGCCGGCCGGCCCGGCTCGCCGCCGCCTGCGTCTGGCTGATCGCGGCGCCGGTGCTGCTGATCGGCGGGGCGCTCTTCCTCGCCGGCCGGGAAAGCCTCGATCCGGGCATCGTGCTCGGGCTCGCCATCATGGGCGCGGCGCCGCCGATCATGTCCTCCCCGGCGGTGGCGATCCTCTACGGCTTCGAGCCGTCGCTGATCATCGCCAGCGTCATCGTCACGACGATCGCGAGCCCGCTGGTCGCGCCGGTCCTGGTCGAGTTCCTCGCCGGGGCGGCGGTGCCGCTCGACCGGGCCTCGCTGATGCTGCGGCTGCTGATCTTCATCGGCGGCGGGATGGCGGTCGCGATCTCGCTCAGGCTCTGGCTCGGGCTCGAGCGGATCAGGGCGATGAAGGCCAATCTCGATGGCTTCGGCGTGCTGATGTATTTCATTTTCGCCATCGCCGCGATGGACGGGGTGACGGCGGCCGCGCTGGCGCAGCCGCGGCTGGTCCTGTTCGTGCTCGCCTGCGTCTTCGCCGTCTCGGCGGCGGGGCTGGTGTCGAGCTGGTTCCTGCTGCGCATCCTGGGCGCGCCGGACCGCTTCATGATCGGCTACGGCAGCGGGCAGCGGAACATGGGACTGCTGGTCGCGGCGCTGGGGGCGGGGGTCTCGCCCACCACCTTCCTGTTCTTCGCGCTGGCACAGTTCCCGATCTACCTGCTGCCCTGGCTGCTCGGCGGGCTGGCGGGCCGGATCCGGCGCCGGGAAGCTGCTGACGGGCGCTGACGCGGCGCCCTGCGAAGGTTTTCGCCATCGCAGGAGTTCGCGCCATGATCACGTTGTATTCCGGGCCGCTGAGCCTGTTCGCGCGCAAGGTCGAGATCGCGCTCAGGGAGAAAGGCCTCGCCTTCGAGCGCGTCATGGTGCCGTTCAACCAGACCACCGGCTACGACCCGAAGCATCCGGAGGTGCTGGCGCTCAACCCGAAGGGGCAGGTGCCGGTGCTGAGCGATTGCGGGCTCGTGCTCTACGATTCCACCGTGATCAACGAATATCTCGACGAGGCCTATCCCGAGCCCCGGTTGATGCCGGATAGCCCGGTGGACCGCGCCCGCTGCCGGCTCGACGAGCTCTATGCCGACGAGATCATGCTGCAGGCGCTGAAGCCGCTGATGCACCGGACCGCGCCGCCCGCGCCGGACCGCGACCGCCGCATCGCCCGGGAGGCCGACGCGCTGATCGCCGAGGAGGCGCTGGCGCGGCATTACGAGGTGCTGGAGCAGAAGCTGGCGGGGCGGGAGTTCTTCGGCGGCCGGCTCTCGCTGGCGGATATTGCGCTGTTCATGAGCGTGCTGTTCTCGCTCCGTCTCGGCGGGCCGCCGCTCGACGGCCATCCGGCGCTCTCGGCTTGGTTTGGGCGGCTCAGGCAGCGGCCGGCCTTCGTGCAGGCCGCGGCCGAGATCGCGGAGGCCGACCGGCGGCTGTCCTTTCCGGTGAAATCGCGCTCCGCCTGATTGCAGCGGGACCTGAGCGGGGGTAAACCGCCCGCCATGACCCGCCCGATCCGCATCGCCCCGTCCATCCTCTCGGCCGATTTCGCCAGGCTGGGCGAGGAGGTGCGCGCCGTCGACGCGGCCGGCGCCGACTGGATCCATTGCGACGTGATGGACGGGCATTTCGTCCCCAACATCACCTTCGGGCCGGACGTGCTGAAGGCGATCCGCCCGCACACCCAGAAATTCTTCGACGTGCATCTGATGATCGCGCCCGTCGACCCTTACGTCGAAGCCTTCGCCAAGGCCGGCGCCGACCTGATCTCCTTCCATGTCGAGGCGGGCCCGCATCCGCACCGGACGATCCAGGCGATCAAGGCGCAGGGCAAGCAGGCCGGCCTCGTGCTCAATCCCGGCACGCCGGCGGGCGCCGTCGAGGCGCTGATCGCCGATGTCGACCTGATCCTGCTGATGACGGTCAATCCCGGCTTCGGCGGGCAGAGCTTCATCCGCTCCGTGGTCGAGAAGGTTTCGCAGGTGAAGGCGCTGATCGGCGACCGCCCCGTCACGCTCGAGATCGACGGCGGCGTCACGCCCGAGACCGCGCCGCTGGTGGTCAAGGCCGGCGCCGATACGCTGGTCGCGGGCTCGGCCGTGTTCAAGGGCGGGCCTTCGGCCTATGCCGGCAATATCGACGCCATCCGCAAGGCGGCGGAAGCCGCCCGCGGCGACTGGGTTTGACGGGCTGGACCGTCGAGCGTCCTGTCGGACGGTCCGTGACGATCCAGCTCCTTGTTGCGATGCTCAAGAACGCCGGACTGAATATCGTACGCGATTCGTCCGGGCTGTCGGTATCGGCGCATGATCCGCCACCGTCATTCCGGGGCATGGCGAAGCCATGAGCCCGGAACCCAGAACCGATGCGCTTTGTCGGGAAGTCTCGATCGGGTGATGCCTTCTCGATCCGGGCCATCGGTTCCGGACTTGGGCCTTGCGGCCCGCCCCGGAATGACGGTGGTGGTTCCTTACGGGACCGGAATGGCGGTTCCCGTGCCGCGTACGATATTCGGCCCGATGATCTAGACGCCCAGATCGAGGGGCGCGAAGCCGCCGTAGATCATGCGCTTGCCGTCGAAAGGCATCGGAGTGGCGCCGGGCTGCATCGCGGGGTCTTCCGTCACCTTGGCCCAGGCGGCATCGCGGGCCTCCTTGCTCGGCCATTCGATCCAGGAAAACACCACGACCTCGTCCTCCCCGGCCTCGACGGCGCGGAAGAAGTCCGTTTGCTTGCCGCGCGGGACATCCTCCCCCCAGCACTCGACCACGCGCGTGGCGCCGTGCTGCTTGAACAGCGGGGCGGCCTTCGCCGCAAATTTACGGTATTCTTCCTTGTTGGCGTTCGGGACGGCCACGACGAAACCATCGACATAGCTCATGACGTTCCTCCTTTTTCACGCTCATATGGCCGGGCGAATCTACGCCACGCGCCCGGCCAAGTTGTGACAGCAGCGATGGCGAGCGGCGTCGGCGGTTTCCCTCCGTGCCGGCTCGTGATAGCGAGCGCATGATCTCAGCCACGTTCCGTCGAGCACACCGATGATCCCGCGTTATTCCCGCCCCGAGATGGTCGCCATCTGGGAGCCGCAGACCCGGTTCCGCATCTGGTTCGAGATCGAGGCGCATGCCACCGACAAGCTCGCCGAGCTCGGCGTGGTGCCGAAGGAGGCCGCCGCGACGATCTGGGCCAAGGCGAAGGACGCCGTCTTCGACGTCGCCCGCATCGACGAGATCGAGCGCGTCACCAAGCACGACGTCATCGCCTTCCTGACGCATCTGGCCGAGATCGTCGGGCCGGAGGCGCGCTTCGTCCACCAGGGCATGACCTCCTCGGACATCCTCGACACGACGCTCTCGGTCCAGCTCGCGCGGGCGACCGACATCCTGATCGCCGATGTCGATGCGCTGCTCGCCGCGATCAAGCGCCGCGCCTTCGAGCACAAGCTGACCCCGACGATCGGCCGCTCGCACGGCATCCATGCCGAGCCTGTCACCTTCGGGCTCAAGCTGGCGCAGGCCTATGCCGAGTTCTCGCGCTGTCGCGAGCGGCTGGTGGCGGCCCGCGCCGAGATCGCGACCTGCGCCATCTCCGGCGCGGTCGGCACCTTCGCCAATATCGACCCGCAGGTGGAGGACTATGTCGCGCGGAAGATGGGGCTCGCGGTCGAGCCGGTCTCGACCCAGGTGATCCCGCGCGACCGGCACGCGATGTATTTCGCGACGCTCGGCGTCGTCGCCTCCTGCATCGAGCGCCTGGCGACCGAGATCCGTCATCTGCAGCGCACCGAGGTCTATGAGGCGGAGGAGTTCTTCTCGCCGGGCCAGAAGGGCTCCTCGGCGATGCCGCACAAGCGCAACCCCGTCCTGACCGAGAACCTGACCGGCCTCGCGCGCCTGGTGCGCGGCATGGTCACGCCGGCGCTGGAGAACGTCGCCCTCTGGCACGAGCGCGACATCTCGCATTCCTCGGTCGAGCGCATGATCGGTCCCGACGCGACCGTGACCCTCGACTTCGCGCTGGCGCGGCTCACCGGGGTCGTCGACAAGCTGCTGATCTATCCGCAGAACATGCGCAAGAACCTCGACCGGCTCGGCGGGCTGCACAATTCGCAGCGCGTGCTGCTGGCGCTGACGCAGGCGGGCGCCAGCCGCGAGGACGCCTATGCCATGGTTCAGCGCAACGCCATGCGCACCTGGGAGCATGGCGAGGACTTCCTGACCAACCTGCTCTCCGACAGCGACGTGGCCGAGAAGCTCACGGCCTCCGAACTCAAGGCGATGTTCGACGAAGGCTACCACTTCAAGCATGTCGACACGATCTTCCGGCGTGTCTTCGGGGAAGCTTGACGGGCTGGATTCCGGCAAAGGCGAGGTTATCTACGCGTCATGAAATCCTCCGACGCCGACATCCTCATCGTTCCCGGCTGGTCGGGCTCCGGCCCCGATCATTGGCAGACCCGCTGGGAAGCCCGCCTCAAGACGGCGCGGCGCGTCGAGCAGGAGGACTGGTACAAGCCGACGCGCGACGGCTGGGCCAGCCGGATCGTCGCGGCCGTGCGGGCTTCGACCCGCCCCGTAATCCTCGTCGCGCATTCGGCCGGCGTCAGCGCGGTCGCCCATGCGGCTGAGCATCTGAAGCCGGGGGAGGTGGCGGGGGCCTTCCTGGTCGCGCCGGCCTCCGAGCGGGCCAAGCGGGCGATCCCCGGCATGGGAGAGGACTTCATCCCGCATCGGCGCGAGAAGCTGCCCTTTCCCTCGGTGCTGATCGCGAGCGCGACCGACCCCTATTGCAGCCCCGACGAGGCCAGGGCGCTCGCGCAGGCCTGGGGCTCGGAATTCGTCGATGCCGGCGATGGCGGCCATCTCAACAGCGAGTCCGGGCACGGCCCCTGGCCGGACGGGCTCCTGCGTTTCGCGGGCTTTCTCAAGAGCTTGAGCGCGGTTCCGCAGAAGGTGATTCAATAACGGATCGGGTTGGCGCGCCGATGAGCGAGGTGTGGGATCATGCCACGGCGTTCGGAGCCGTCTCGCCGTCGCCGCGAGCGTAGCGAAGCGATCCGGGCGCGGCAGGGCGCGGCGTCCCCCGGGATCGCTTCGCTACTCGCGACGACCCCTGGCGGAGGCATAAGGCAAAACCGCCCCGGCTTTCACCGGGGCGGTCTGGCGCGGAAGCCGGGATCAGCCGCCGAGATCAGTTCTCGACATAGGTGATCTTGCCGTCGGGCTGCTTCTTCCAGGTGTACATGGTGTAGTCGATGCGGGTGATGTCGCCCTTCTTGTCGAAGGCGAGATCGCCGAGCACGGTCTTGGTGGCCGTGCCGTCCTTGAGCACGGCGGCGACCTTCTTCGGGTCGGCCGAGCCGGCGCGCTTGATGCCGTCGGCGATGATCTGCACGCCGGAATAGGCATAGAGCGTGTAGGCTTCCGGCTTGAAGTTCCGGGTCTCGAAGCGCTTGATCACCGCGGCGGCTTCCGGGCGCTTCTGCGGATCGGGGGCGAAGGTCATCAGCGTGCCCTCGACGCCCGGCCCGCCGATGGCGGCGAATTCGTCGGTGGTGATGCCGTCGCCCGAGATCAGCGTCGCCTGGATGCCCTGGTCGCGCATCTGGCGCACGATCAGGCCGCCCTCGGTGTGCAGGCCGCCCCAGTAGACATAGTCCGCGCCGGTCGACTTGATCTTGGAGACCAGCGCCGAGAAGTCCTTCTCGCCGGCGTTCACACCTTCGTAGAGCACTTCCTTGATGCCGGCCTTCTGGAGCCCCTTCAGCGTCTCGTCGGCCAGCCCCTTGCCGTAGGTGGTCTTGTCGTGGACCACGGCGATCTTCTTGCCCTTGAGGTTCTTGGCGATGTACTCGGCGGCGACGGTGCCCTGCTGGTCGTCGCGGCCGCAGATGCGGAAGGTGTTCCACAGGCCGCGCTCGGTGACCTGCGGGTTGGTCGAGGCCGGGGTGATCACCAGCGTCCCGTTCTCGGCATAGACCTCCGAGGCCGGCATGGTGACGCCCGAATTGAAGTGGCCGACCACGTATTTGACGCCGTCGCCGACGAACTTGTTGGCGACGGAGACACCCTGCTTCGGATCGGAGACGTCGTCGCCGAGGACGATCTCGATCTTCTGGCCGTTGATGCCACCGGCGGCGTTGATGTCGGCGGCGGCCTGCTCGGCGCCGTTCTTGAGCTGCGCGCCGAAGGCGGCGTTGGGACCCGTCAGCGGGCCGCCGACGCCGATCTTGATCTGCGCGCTGGCCACGCCGGAGAAGGCGATGACCGCGCCGAGCGCAATGCCGCCCAACAGCAGTTTCTTCATGTGATGCGACTCCCCTCTAAGGAACTGTTCAACGGGCTTTTTCTCGATCTTGCCCGTCTCGGCGCGCCGGGCCGCCCCAAACCGCAATCCTGCGTGTTTCAAGCCGGCTCCCACGCGACAAGCTCGTCGATCTTTCAGGACAATTCCGGCCTGATCACGGCGCCCGGGCGCGGCTTCCAGCCGAAGGGGCCGGCGCTCTCGAACAGCCAGTGATATTGCCGCGTCATCTGCCGGGCGCGGGTGTAGCGCCAGCCGGCGAAGCCGAAGGCGAGCAGCACGACCACGTCGACCAGATAGTAATGCACCGTCAGCAGCGTCGCCTCGAACAGCGCGAAATGGATGAAGCGCACGAACAGCCCGAGGATCAGCATGTAGACGACGAGCTGCCAGTTCGGCCGCCAGGTCAGGGCGATGGCGCGGCCCGCCATCCAGGCGAGCCAGCCGCCCATCACCACCGTCACCAGCAGGAAGAGCCAGACCGTGGGTTCTTCGTAGAGGATGCCTTGCATCTGCTGCTCCAGGCTTCACCGGGCTCCCAGGACCGCCGACATCGCCTCAAGCGATGGCATGGGCGGCCACGGGCCGTCTCTCATCAAAAAGTTGCAGCGGGGGCGCCGCCCCCGGCCGCGTCTCAGTGCCGGCCGCCTTCGAGATAGGCGGCGCGGACCTGCGGATTGGCGAGCAGCTCCTTGCCGGTGCCGCTCATGGTGATGACGCCGTTGACCATCACATAGCCGCGATGGGCGAGCTTGAGGGCGTGGAAGGCGTTCTGCTCGACCAGGAAGACGGTCAGCCCCTGCGTCCGGTTGAGCTCGCGGATCGCCTCGAAGATCTGCTTGACGATCAGGGGCGCGAGGCCGAGCGAGGGCTCGTCCAGCAGCAGCAGCCTCGGGCGCGCCATCAGGGCGCGGGCGATCGCCACCATCTGCTGCTCGCCGCCCGAAAGGGTGCCGCCGCGCTGCTGCAGCCGCTCCTTGACGCGCGGGAAGAGCACGCAGATCTTTTCGAGGTCCTCGTCGAAATGCTCGAAATTGCGCACCGCCGCGCCCATCTGCAGGTTCTCGTAGACGGTCATGCGCGGGAAGATGCGGCGACCTTCCGGCGACTGCGCTATTCCCAGGCGGGCGATCTCGTGGCTCGGCATCCGGGTGATGTCCCGGCCCTCATAGGTGATCGTGCCTTCGCGGGCCTGCGGATTGCCGAAGATCGTCATCATCAGCGTCGATTTCCCGGCGCCGTTGGCGCCGATCATCGTCACGATCTCGCCGGCGTTGACGTCGATGTCGACGCCCTTCAGCGCGATGATGTTGCCGTAATAGGTCTTGATGCCGCGGGCGGTCAGCAGGGCTTGAGTCATGGTCACGAGATGCCGACCTCCGCTTCCACCTCGTCGACCTCTTCGTCGTCGACGCCGAGATAGGCGGCGATGACCTTCGGGTCGGCCTGGACCTCCGCCGGCGTGCCGTCGGCGATCTTGGTGCCGTAGTCGAGCACCACGACATGGTCGGAGATCTCCATCACCACCGACATGTCGTGCTCGATCAGCAGCAGCGCCGTTCCGAGATCCTTCCGGATCGAGAGCAGCAATTCGTTGAGGTCGTGGCTCTCGCGCGGGTTGAGGCCGGCGGCCGGCTCGTCGAGACAGAGCAGGACCGGGTCGGTGCACATGGCGCGCGCGATCTCGAGCCGGCGCTGGTCGCCATAGGGCAGGTCGGCGGCGGGGTCGTCGGCGCGATGGGTGAGGTCGATCTTGTCGAGCCAGAACCTCGCCTTCTCGATCGCCTCCTTCTCGCGCGCCCGGTAGTTGCCGACGCCGAGCACGCCGAGGAAGGTGAAGCCGGAGGCGCGCATCAGCGGGTTGTGCTGGGCGACGAGCAGGTTCTCCAGCACCGTCATGCCGCCGAAGAGGCGGATGTTCTGGAAGGTGCGGGCGACCTTGGCCTTCCAGGAGATGCGGAAGTCCGGCATGCGCTCCAGCAGGTAGCTGGTGCCGTCGTCCTGGGTCAGAGTGATCATGCCCTGCGTCGGCTTGTAGAAGCCCGTGATGCAGTTGAACACCGTGGTCTTGCCGGCGCCGTTGGGGCCGATCAGCGCGGTGATCTCGCCCTTGCGGGCCGCGAAGGAAAGGCCGTTGACGGCGGTGAGGCCGCCGAAGCGCATGGTGACGTGCTCGACCTCCAGCAGAGGCCGGCCGGTGGCTGCGGGTGCGGTCGCCATCAGCCGTGGCCCTCCTGCACGAGGTCGGAGGAGATCTGCTTCTTCTCCTTGAGGAAGGCGGTGGGCTCGCGCACCGAGATCAGCCCGCGGGGCTTCCAGATCATGATCACGACCATGGCGAAGCCGAAGATCAGCATGCGGTATTTGGTCGGGTCGAAATCGGGGCCGAAGATCGCCTTCATCCATTCGAGCTCGCGCAGCAGCTCGGTGCCGCCGATCATGGCGATGGCGGCGATGGCGCAGCCCCAGAGCGAGCCCATGCCGCCGAGCACGACGATGGCCAGGATCACCGCCGATTCCATGAAGGTGAAGGATTCAGGGCTGATGAAGCCCTGGCGTGCCGCGAAGAAGGAGCCGGCGAAGCCGCCGAACATGGCCCCGATCGAGAAGGCGGTGAGCTTGGTGTTGGTGGTGTTGATGCCGAGCGAGCGGCAGGCGATCTCGTCCTCGCGCAGCGCCTCCCAGGCGCGCCCGACCGGCAGGCGTCGCAGGCGCAGCGTCACGAAGGCGGTCAGCAAAGCGAGGCAGAGGATCAGGTAATAGAGGAAGATCGTTCGGTAGAGCGGCGAGAATTCCAGCCCGAACACCGCCGCGAAGCCGTCATCCGCCGCGGTGAACGGAATGCCGAAGAAGCTCGGGCGCGGGATGCCGGAGATGCCGGCATAGCCGTTCGAGAAATCGGTCCAGTTGACCAGGACGAGGCGGATGATCTCGCCGAAGGCCAGCGTCACGATGGCGAGGTAGTCGCCGCGCAGGCGCAGCACCGGGAAGCCGAGCAGCATGCCCCAGAACGAGGCGAGGATGCCGGCGAGCGGCAGCAGCAGCCAGAAGGACAGGCCGAAATTCTTGGCGAGCAGCGCATAGGAATAGGCGCCGACCGCATAGAAGGCGACATAGCCGAGATCGAGCAGGCCGGCGAGGCCGACGACGATGTTCAGCCCCCAGCCGAGCATCACGTAGATCAGGATCTGGACGCCGAAATTGTCGATCCATTTCAGCGAGCCGCCCCAGCCGGCAAGCCCGATCGCGATCGCCGGGAAGGTGATCAGGAAGCCCAGCCCGAAGAGCGAGAACAGCCGCGAATGGCGCTGGAAGAAGGCGATCGTGCCATGCGGCAGCAGGCGCACCGCCGGCTTGCCGGGGACGCGGCTCTGCTGGCGCAGCGCCACCAGGAAGCGGCCGACGAAGACGATGCCGACCGCCCAGGCGACCGCGCCCCAGCGCGGATCGAGGATGAGGACGTTGTCGAGGTTCTGGCGCGTGCCCCAGGCGATGATCGGGATGCACAGGCCGAGCGTGACGAGGGCGGCGAAGCCGGCCTCCTTGAGGGCGGCCCCGAGGTCGCGGGTCCTGGCGGGGGATTGGGCGGAGGCCGCGGCGGCCGGGCCGGTGGTCTGGATCGTCGCCATGGCGTCAGACCTTCTCGACTTCAGGCCGGCCGAGGATGCCCGACGGCATGAAGACCAGCACGATGGCGAGGATGCAGAAGGCGGCCACGTCCTTGTAGTCGATGGTGAAATAGGCCGACCACATCACCTCGATCAGGCCGATCAGCAGCCCGCCCAGCACCGCGCCGGGCAGCGAGCCGATGCCGCCGAGCACCGCCGCGGTGAAGGCCTTGACGCCGGGCACGAAGCCGTCGGCGAAGTTCACCACCCCGTAGAGCACCAGGAACATCACGCCGGCCACCGCCGCCAGCGCCGCGCCCATCACGAAGGTGATCGAGATGGTGCGGTCGACGTCGATGCCGAGCAGGGCGGCCATCTTGCGGTCCTGCTCGCAGGCGCGCTGGGCGCGGCCGAGGGGGGTCTTCTGGACGACGTACCAGAAGGCGAGCAGAAGCACCGCCGTGGTTACCACGATGACGATCTGCTTGTAGGAGATCTGGACGGAGTAGACCGAGCTCTCGATCAGCGTGATCGACTTGTTCAGGATCGGCGGGATCGACTTGTTGCGCGGGCCCTGGGCCACCTGGACGAAATTGGACAGGAAGATCGACATGCCGATCGCCGAGATCAGCGGCGCCAGGCGGAAGGAGCCGCGCAGCGGCCGGTAGGCCAACCGCTCGATCGTCCAGCTCCACAGCGAGGTGAAGAACATCGCCAGGCCCAGCACGATGATCAGCGCCAGCATCACCATGCCGGCGCTGGCGCCGAGGACGGCGGTGACCAGCATGAAGAAGATCAGGGCGATGAAGGCGGAGAGCATGAAGATGTCGCCATGGGCGAAGTTCACCATGCCGATGATGCCGAACACCATCGTGTAGCCGATGGCGATGAGACCGTAGATCGATCCCAGTGTCAGCCCGTTGATGAGCTGCTGCAGAAAGACTTCCATTGAAAACGCCGACCCCTCGAACCAGCTCCCGTTCTTGGCGTCGGCATGTCGCCGGCGCATGCGGGATGCGATTGCCATGCAGAGCTACCAATGGCTTGCGGCAGCGACAATCACCCCGGTCCATTTTTCTGTCAAAAGCAATCTCGCGCGAATCATCCCTCGAACAGGCCGAATTCTGTGCGAAACCGCCTCCATTTCGCGCATGATGATTGTGCCTTGAGCAGCGTCGTTCCGCGGCGGAAGGGCCTCCGGTCTGCGGATTCCGCCGCTCCGGGCTGCTTCCGGCCCTCTCGACATGGCAGGCGAGGGCGCAGGCGGCGGGGCTCGAATCCCGCCGCCGCGGCCCGCCTCCGCGGGCGAGGCTTCCGCCAAAGGTATGAGGCCGTCGCGGCTCCTCCGGCCGGCATGCGGCGGCGACCCGGGCGCGGCTGCCCAGCGGGGGCGGGCGTGGATTCGTGGGAGCGCGCGGCCGTTGCAGCGGTCGTCTGGCAATCGCCGGTGCGAGCCGCTACATGGGCAGGAGCCGCGTTTCCAGCCGCAGAGCCGATGACAAGCACCGTCCAACCCTTCCCGCCGGAGGCGGAGCCGCCTCCGGGGCAGGCTTTTCGCGATGCGATGGCGCAGGTCGCCAGCGCCGTCCATGTCGTCACCACGATCGGGCCGGCCGGGCGGGTCGGCATGACGGCGACGGCCGTCGCCTCCGTCTCGGACGCGCCGCCGACGGTGCTCGTCTGCATCGAGCGCTCCAGCCGCACGCTCGCGGCTATCGAGGCGAGCGGCGTCTTCTGCGTCAATACCTTGCCCGGGGACCTGGTCGGGACGGCCGAGATCTTCGCCAACCGGCGCGGCCTGCAGGGCGAGGAGCGATTCGCCGCCGGCGACTGGGGCACGCTCGTCACCGGCTCGCCGGCGCTGCGCGACGCGCTGGCGGCGTTCGACTGCCGGCTGGTCGCCAGCCACGACATCGCGACCCATCGGGTCCTGGTCGGGGAGGTGGCCGGACTCGGCGGCGCCGGGCGGGGCGGCAGCCTGATCTACCGGCGCCGGCAGTTCGAGGCGGTCTGAGCCGCGCCGGCCGCCGCGCCCCTTGTGCAGGCGCGGGCTTTTCGCCCATGGATAGGAAGACAGGACCCTGCCGGCTGCGCCCGGCCGGGCGGCAGGGAGGCCGGCGATGGCGATGACGATGAATGGCGAGGTGACCTTGCCGGCGGGCAAGGAGGTCGTCTGGGCGAAGCTCAACGACGCCGCGGTGCTGAAGGCCTGCATCCCGGGCTGCGAACAGCTCGGCAAGGACGACGACACGCATTTCTCGGCCGTGGTGAAGGTCAAGCTCGGCCCGGTGAAGGCGACCTTCAAGGGCAAGGTCGAGCTGAGCGAGCTCGATCCGCCGAACGGCTACCGCATCGCCGGCGAGGGCGAGGGCGGCATTGCCGGCTTCGCCAAGGGCGGGGCGCGGGTCGCGCTCAGCGACGCCGAGGGCGGCCAGACCCTGCTGCGCTACGAGGTCGAGGCCCAGGTCGGCGGCAAGCTGATGCAGCTCGGCTCGCGCCTGATCAATTCGGTCTCGAAGAAGCTGGCCGACGAGTTCTTCGCCAATTTCGCCAAGGCGGTCGCCGAGGGCTGAGGTCGCGCGGGCGACCGGAGCGGCATCCCGGGCCGGACGCGCCGATCCGTCAGGAAGCCTTGCGCAGCGCCTCCAGCGCCTTGCTCACCGCCGCCTCGGCCGAGCCGACCTGCAAGGCGATGTCGGCGGCCGCGACATTGGCCCGTTCCAGCGTCCGCTGCGTCATGTCGAGGCTGTCGTTGACGGCGTTGGCGCTGTCGATCGCCTCGTCCGAGCTCTGCACCACCGTCGAGGCGTCGCGGGCGATGCCGGCGGTGACGGTGCTCTGCACGCAGACCGCTTCCGAGATCGCCTCGGCGTCGAGGCGGATGGCGTCGACCGTGGCGGCGATCGCGGCCGCGTGCACGGTGCAGGATTCGGCGCTCGCCGCCAGCTCGGCGATCTGGCCGGCGATCTCCTGCGTCGCGCCGGCGGTCTGGGTCGCGAGCGACTTGACCTCGGAGGCGACGACGGAGAAGCCGCGCCCGGCCTCGCCGGCGCGCGCGGCCTCGATCGTGGCGTTGAGCGCCAGGAGATTGGTCTGAGCGGCGATGTCGGCGATCATGCCGACGACCCTGCCGATGCTGTCGGTGGCCTGGCGCAGCCGCAGGATGGCGTCGTTCATCTGGGCGGTGTCCTGCACGGCCTGCTGGGTCACCGTCAGGCTCTGCGCGGCGCGCTGGCCGATATCGGCGAGATTGGCCGAGATTTCCTCCGTGGCCGCCGCCGTCTGGAGCGACTTCTCGCGGACGACGACCGAGGCGCGGGCGACCTTGCCGACCGTGTCCTTGATGAAGGCGGTGGCGCGGCCGGTCTCGGCGGCGGTCGAGACGAACTGCTCGACGGCGCCGCTGATCGTGTCGTCGAGGCTGCCGATGCGGGATTTCAGCGTCGCCGCCGCCTCGTCGAGGGCGAGGCCGCGCAGCCGCGCATCGTCGGTTTCGGCGTCCTGGCTCAGCGTCATCGCGGTGTTGACGTCATAGGTCAGCATCCGCTCGATGATGAACAGGTCGGCGGCGAACTGGCGCGGCGTCAGCAGCGCGGTGCGGCGGCGCGCGAGGCAGATCTCCCGCAGCAGCGAGAAGGCGATGGAGGCCCGCGACCGGGCCCGCACATGCGTCCGGTGCTCGAGCGCGCAGAGCCGGTCCATCGAGGCGATGTAGGCGTCGTCGAAGGCGCCGGTGAAGAGCAGGCGGAAATGGTCCGCCGCGGCGGCGTGGATCGCGTCGGAATGGGGCGCGACGCTGGCCCGTAGCGCGGGATGGATGGCGAAGGCGCGCTCGAAATCCTCGGCGACGACGCGCGCGATGACGCGGTCGACGACAGGGCTGTAGAGCCGGAGGCGGCGGCGCTGGGGCTCGCCGAACCCGATCGCGCTCAGCCGTCGCTGGATCTGCTCCGTCATCAGGGGCACGGCGGTCCTCGTTCAGGGGGGGCCGCTCGCGCAGGCCACGACGGGGCGATGATGCGCGGCGCGCCTTAAGATTTCGCCAATGCGGCAGGCCGGGCCCGGCGAAACGGGCTCCCGCCCGGAACAGGCCGAAAACGCCCGGAAAGGCCGCCTTTCGGCTGAAGCGGCGGCGCTTGACCCCGCAGAATCCCGGGTCCAAACTCCGTTTTGATCCATTCCAAGGAAAGGCTGCCCGAGGGGGCGGGCTTGGGCGGGAGGATCGGCGCCGGCAGCCGTGAACGGTCACGGACGGCGCATCAGAGACGGGTCACAGGAGATGTGCTCATGACCACTGTTTCGCTGACGGTGAACGGCAGGGCCGTCACCGCCGCTATCGACCCGCGCACCCTTCTGGTGCAGTTCCTGCGCGAAAACCTGCGATTGACCGGGACCCATGTCGGCTGCGACACCAGTCAGTGCGGCGCCTGCGTCGTGCATCTCGACGGCAAGGCCGTGAAGTCCTGCACCACGCTCGCCGTGGCGGTCGACGGCTCCAGCGTCACCACGATCGAGGGGCTGGCGTCCGGCGATGCGCTGCATCCGATGCAGGAGGCCTTCCGCGAGCATCACGGCCTGCAATGCGGCTTCTGCACGCCGGGCATGATCATGTCCGCCGTCGACATGGTGAACCGCCGCGGCCACCATCTCGACGAGAAGACGATCCGCGAGGACCTCGACGGCAATATCTGCCGCTGCACCGGCTATCACAATATCGTCAAGGCGATCGCCGCCGGCGCCGAGGCCATGGGCAGGGCCGGCGCGCCGCTGCGCCAGGCCGCCGAGTAAAGCGCCCGCGCTCCGTCATCCGTGATGCGTTCCAGGCAGTGAGGCGTCCGGCAGAGGCGCGTGCGAGGAGGGAACACCATGTCCGCCACCGGAATCGGCGCCGCAGTCCGCCGCAAGGAAGACCACCGCTTCATCACCGGCCAGGGCCGCTACACCGACGACATCAACCGGCCGGGCCAGGTCCATGCCTATTTCCTGCGCTCGCCGCATGCGCATGCGATCATCAAGGCGATCGACACCGAGGCCGCCGCCGGCATGCCGGGCGTCATCGGCATCTTCACCGGCGCCGACCTCGCCGCCGACAAGATCGGCGGGCTGATCTGCGGCTGGATGATCCACAACAAGGACGGCACGCCGATGCGCGCCGGGCCGCATCCGGCGCTGGCCCAGGGCAAGGTGCGCTATGTCGGCGACCATGTCGCCGTGGTGGTGGCCGAGACGCTGGCCGAGGCGAAGGACGCCGCCGAAGCGATCGCCGTCGACTACGAGGAGCTGCCGGCCGTGGTCGATACGGGCACGGCGGCCGGCGCGAAGACCGTGATCCATGACGAGGCGCCGGACAACACCGTGTTCAACTGGCATCTCGGCGACAGGGAGGCGGTCGAGAAAGCCTTCCGGGCGGCCAGCCATGTGACGAAGCTCGACCTCGTCAACAACCGGCTCGTTCCCAATGCGATGGAGCCGCGGGCGGCGGTCGGCGACTACGACGCCGGCGAGGGCGTCTTCACGCTCTACACCACCAGCCAGAACCCGCATGTGGCGCGGCTCGTGCTCTCCGCCTTCATCGGCATCGCGCCGGAGAACAAGCTGAGGGTGATCGCGCCGGATGTCGGCGGCGGCTTCGGCTCCAAGATCTTCATCTATGCCGAGGAGACGGTCTGCGTCTGGGCGGCGAAGAAGGTCGGGCGGCCGGTGAAATGGACGGCCGACCGGACGGAGGCCTTCCTCTCCGACGCGCATGGCCGCGACCACGTCACCCATGCCGAGCTCGCGACCGATGCCGAGGGCAGGATCCTCGGCATGCGGGTCAAGACGACCGCCAATCTCGGCGCCTATCTCTCGACCTTCTCGTCCTCGGTGCCGACCTATCTCTACGCGCCGCTGCTCTCGGGCCAGTACGACATCCCGGCGATCTATTGCGAGGTCGACGCGGTCTATACCAACACCGCTCCCGTCGACGCCTATCGCGGCGCCGGGCGGCCGGAGGCGACCTTCGTGGTCGAGCGCCTGATCGAGGTCACGGCCCGCCAGCTCGGCAAGGACCCGGCCAGGTTCCGGATGCAGAACTACATCAGGAGGTTCCCGCACCAGACGCCGGTCATCATGATGTACGACACCGGCAATTACGGCGCCTCGCTGAAGAAGGCGCTGGAGATGATCGACTACAAGGGGCTCGGCAAGCGCAAGCGCGACTCCGCGCGGGCCGGCAAGCTGCGCGGCATCGGCTTCTCCTCCTATATTGAGGCCTGCGGCATCGCGCCTTCGGCCGCGGTCGGCTCGCTCGGCGCGGGCGTGGGCCTGTGGGAATCGGCCGAGGTCCGGGTCAATCCGATCGGCACGGTCGAGGTGCTGACCGGCTCGCACAGCCACGGCCAGGGCCATGAGACGACCTTCGCCCAGCTCGTCTCGGACCGGCTCGGCATCTCGATCGACAACGTCTCGATCATCCATGGCGACACCGACAAGGTGCAGATGGGCATGGGCACCTATGGCTCGCGTTCCGGCGCGGTCGGCATGTCGGCGATCTTCAAGGCGCTCGACAAGGTGATCGCCAAGGGCAAGAAGGTCGCCGCCCATGTGCTGGAGGCCGACGAGGCCGATATCGACTTCGCGGACGGGCATTTCGCGGTGAAGGGCACCGACCGCAAGCTCGATTTCGGCTCCTGCGCCCTGCAAGCCTATGTCGCGCACAAGTTCAACGGGCAGGAGCTGGAGCCGGGGCTGAAGGAGGGGGCGTTCTACGACCCGACCAACTTCACCTTCCCGGCCGGCGTCCATATCTGCGAGGTCGAGATTGACCCGCAGACCGGCGTGACGCGGATCGAGCGCTGGGCGGCGGTCGACGATTTCGGCAACGTCATCAACCCGATGATCGTCGAGGGGCAGGTCCATGGCGGCATCGCCCAGGGCGTCGGCCAAGCGCTGCTGGAGGGCGCCCGCTACAATGCCGACGGCCAGCTCGTGACCGCGAGCTTCATGGACTACACCATGCCGCGCGCCGACGACCTGCCGTCCTTCGATGTCGGCATGACGGTGACGCCCTGCCCGTCGAACCCGCTCGGCATCAAGGGCTGCGGCGAGGCCGGCGCCATCGCCTCGCCGCCCGCCGTGATCAACGCCATCACCGACGCGCTCGGCCATGAGGAGATCGCGATGCCGGCGACGCCGCAGGCGGTGTGGCGGGCGGCGCGGAAGAGCATGAACCGGATGGCAGCGGAGTAACCCTCGCGGTCATCCCGGACAAGCTGCGAAGCAGCGCCGATCCGGGATCCATGCCTGAACCGTTCCGGCATGGATCCCGGCTCTCCGCTTCGCTCCGGCCGGGATGACGATGCGGATTTCAGCAAGGGATCATGTCCATGTACGCCTTCACCTATCACAAGCCCACCAGCGCCCGGCAGGCGGCGACGCTGCTCGCCAAGAAGGAGGACGCCAAGCTTCTCGCCGGCGGCCATACTTTGCTGCCGACGATGAAGCAGCGCCTGGCCGCGCCTTCGGCGCTGGTCGATCTCGGGGCCTGCGCCGATCTCAAGGGCATCGCGGTCAAAGGCCGCAACGTCGTCATCGGCGCGATGACGACCCATGCCGAGGTCGCGGCCTCGCCCGAAGTGCAGGCCGCCATTCCGGCGCTGGCTTACCTCGCCGGCCATATCGGCGATCCGCATGTGCGCCATCGCGGCACGATCGGCGGCTCGGTCGCCAACAACGATCCGGCCGCGGATTATCCCGCCGCGCTGCTGGCGCTCGGCGCCACCGTCGTCACCAACAAGCGCAAGCTTTCCGCGGAAGAGTTCTTCACCGGGCTCTACGAGACGGCGCTCGACGAGGGCGAGATCGTCACGAGGGTCTCGTTTCCGGTCGTGTCCAGGGCGGGCTACGCCAAGTTCCGCAACCCGGCCTCGCGCTACGCCATGGTCGGCGTCTTCGTCGCCAAGCGCGGCGGCGAGGTGCGCGTCGCGGTGACCGGGGCGGGCGAGGGCGGCGTCTTCCGCTGGCCCGAAGCGGAGGCTGCGCTGAAGGCGCGCTTCGCGGTGAAGTCGCTCGACGGGCTGAAGCACACGGCCGACGGCATCAACGGCGACATCCACGCGGACCCGGAATACCGCGCCCATCTGATCGGCGTCATGGCGAAACAGGCCGTGGCGCAGGCGACGGGGAAATAGGGGCGTGGGACGGGTCTCGCCACCGGTGTCATCCCGGGGCGAGCGAAGCGAAGAGCCCTGGATCCGCGACCGTTGTCGGTGCTCGTCATCGGCTCTGTCGGCGGTTATGGATTCCGGGCTCGACCGCTCTGCGGTCGCCCCGGAATGACGCGAGTTTCCATGTCCCAGCCGCTGCCTGCCTCGATCGATGCCACGCTGTCGCTGCTGCAGCGCCAAGGCTATGTCGCCGACCGCGCGCTGGCGACGGTGCTGTTCCTGGCGCTGCGGATGAAGCGGCCGCTGCTGCTGGAGGGCGAGGCCGGCACCGGCAAGACCGAGATCGCCAAGGTGCTCTCGGCCGGGCTCGGGCGCCGGCTGATCCGTTTGCAATGCTATGAGGGGCTCGACCTCGCCTCCGCCGTCTATGAATGGAACTATGCCGGGCAGATGATGGCGATCCGGCTGGCGGAAGCCGGCGGGATCGCGGATGACCGCGACCGGCTGGAAGGCGATATCTTCTCGGAGAAATACTTGGTCAAGCGGCCGCTGCTGCAGGCGCTGGAGCCGCAGGAGGGCGGGGCGCCGATCCTGCTGATCGACGAGCTCGATCGCACCGACGAGGCCTTCGAGGCCTTCCTGCTCGAGGTGCTGGCCGATGCGCAGGTGACCATTCCGGAGTTCGGCACGGTCAGGGCGGCCGAGCCGCCGATCGTGATCCTGACCTCGAACCGCACCCGCGAGATCCATGACGCGCTGAAGCGGCGCTGCCTCTATCACTGGGTCGGCTATCCCGATGCGGCGCGCGAGCTCGCCATCCTCAAGGCGAAGGTGCCGGATGCGCCGATGAAGCTCTCGAAGCAGGTCGTCGCCTTCGTGCAGGCGATCCGCAAGGAGGAGCTGTTCAAGGCGCCGGGCGTGGCCGAGACGCTCGACTGGGCGACGGCGCTGGTCGAGCTCGACGCCGTCGCGCTCGACCCGGCGGTGGTCTCGGATACGCTGGGCGCGCTGCTGAAATACCAGGACGACATCCAGGTGATGCAGGGCTCGAAGGTGAAGGAATTGCTGGACCGGGCCAGGGCCGAGGCGCGGGCGTGACGAAAGCGCGCCGATGACCGGCAAGCTCTCCGAGAACCTCGCCTATTTCGCCCGCGCCCTGCGCGCGGCCGGGCTGCCGGTCGGTCCCGGCGCGCTGGTCGAGGCGGTGGAGGCGCTCGGCGGCGGCGCGCTCGGCGGGCGCGACGACGTCTACTGGACGCTGCACGCGATCTTCGTGAAGAAGCACGAGGATACGCCGGTCTACGACCAGGCCTTCCGCCTGTTCTGGCGGCGGCGGAACCTGATCGAGAAGATCATGGCGCAGATGTCGCCGGTCTCGCCCGGCGCGGAGCGCCCGCCGGAGAAGGCCGAGGCCGGAGCCCTGCGCGTGGCCGAGGCCTTCGCGCCGCCACCGCGCGAGGACGAGCCGCCGGTCGAGCTGACCGAGCTGACGGCGCGGCTCACCGTCTCCGATCGCGAGATGTTGAAGTCGCGCGATTTCGCGCAGATGAGCGCGGCCGAGATCGCCCGCGCGAAGCAGCTCATCGCCGAATTGCGGCTGCCGGACGACAGCGTGCCGATGCGGCGGTTCAGGCCCGTGGCGCAGGGGCGGTCGATCGACCTGCGCCGGACCTTGCGGCAGTCGCTCAGGGGCGGCGGCGGCTCGATCGACCTCGCCTTCCGGGAGCGGCGCGAGATGCATCCGCCGGTGGTCGCGCTGGTCGACATCTCCGGCTCGATGGCCGAGTATTCGCGCATCTTCCTGCATTTCCTGCACACGCTGACCGAGAGGCGCCGGCGGGTGCATTCCTTCGTCTTCGGCACGCGGCTGACCAACGTCACCCGGATGCTGAAGGCGCGCGACCCGGACGAGGCGCTGGCGCTCGCCGGCAAGGCGGCGCCGGACTGGGAAGGCGGCACGCGCATCTCCGCGGCGCTGCACGCCTTCAACCGGGTCTGGTCGCGCCGGGTGCTCGCCGGCGGGGCGATCGTGCTGCTCTTCACCGACGGGCTGGAGCGGGAGCTCGACGACAGCCTCGCCTTCGAGATGGACCGGCTGCACCGCTCCTGCCGGCAACTGGTCTGGCTCAACCCGCTGCTGCGCTACGAGGCCTTCGCGGCGCGGGCCAGCGGCATCAGGGCGATGCTGCCGCATGTCGATTCCTTCCGGCCGATCCACAATCTCGCGGCGATGGCCGATCTCTGCGCCGCGCTGTCGCGGGATGCAGGACGGCAGGGCGATCCGCGCCAGTGGCTGAAACGCGCGGGTTGAGGCATGATCTATGCCGCTGTCATCGCGAGGAGCGTCAGCGACGAAGCAACCCAGGAGGGCGTGGAGCTCTGCCGCCCAAGGACTGCTTTGCTGCGCTCGCAATGACGGGCATCATCCATCGCTGACGGGAGGCTCGACCATGATCAGCACCGAAACCGATATCCTGCGCGCCGCCGAGGAATGGGCGGCTTCCGGCCGGGGCGTCGCCATCGCCACGGTGGTCGAGACCTGGGGCTCGGCGCCGCGCCCCGTCGGCTCGCATCTCGTCATCGACGGGGAGGGGAATTTCCTCGGCTCCGTCTCCGGCGGCTGCGTCGAGGGCGCGGTGGTGGCCGAGGCGGCCGACGTCATCGCCGACGGCAGGCCGCGCACCCTGGAATTCGGCGTCGCCGACGAGGCCGCCTGGAAGGTCGGGCTCTCCTGCGGCGGCCGCATCAAGGTCTATGTCGAGCCCGTTCGCGCGGAGGCCGCACGGTAAATGGCATCCTGGGAAACGCTTCTCGCCTTCGCCACGGTCACGATCCTCGTCGCCTATTTTCCGGGGCCGGCGCTGCTCTACACGGCCGCCCAGACGATCAGCCATGGCCGCAGGGCCGGGCTGATGGCGATGCTCGGCATCCATCTCGGCTGCTATCTGCACGTCTTCGCGGCGGCCTTCGGGCTCTCGGCCGTGTTCAAGCATGTGCCGGAGCTCTACATGGCGGTGAAGATCGCCGGGGCCGCCTATCTGGTCTGGATCGGCATCGGCATGATCCGCTCGCGCCTCGCCGCGGCCGGCCAGCCGTTGACGCCGCCGAAGACGGTGAAGCGGGCGCTGTTCGATTCCTTCGTGGTCGAGGTGCTCAATCCCAAGGTCGCGCTGTTCTTCATCGCGCTCCTGCCGCAATTCGTCGATCCGGCCGGCGCGTTGCCGGTCTGGGCGCAGTTCCTGATCCTCGGCGTCGTGGTCAATTTCGCCTTCTCCTCGGCCGATCTGGTGACGGTGCTGGGCGCCTCGCTGGTGGTGGGCGCGATGAAGCGGACCCGGGCCGGCTTCGGCATCGCGCGCTGGATCGGCGGCTCGCTGATGATCGGGCTCGGCCTCAAGCTCGCGACGGACAGGGGCTGAAGCGATGGATCTCGCCATTCTCTCGGCGCTGAATGCCGAGCGCGCGGCGCGCCGCGCGGCCGTGCTCGTCACCGAACTCGCCGGCGGCGCGCAGCGGCTGGTCCGGCAAGGCGAGATCGCGGCCGATCCGCTCGCCGCGCTGATCGAGGCGCAGTTGCGCACCGGGAAGAGCGGCAGCGTCGAGGCCGGGGGCGCATCCTATTTCCTCACCGTGCAGGCGCCGCATCCGCGCATCGTGGTGACCGGCGCCGTGCACATCTCGCAGGCGATGGCCCCGATGGCGCAGGCGCTCGACCTCGACCTCGTCGTCATCGACCCGCGCACGGCCTTCGCGACGCCGGAGCGCTTTCCCGGCGTGACGCTGCTGGCGGAATGGCCGGAGGAGGCGCTGCCGCGTCTCGGCCTCGACGGCTACACCGCCTTCGTCGCGCTGACGCATGATCCGAAGATCGACGACCCCGGCCTCGCCGCGGCGCTGCGCTCCGACTGCTTCTATATCGGCGCGCTCGGCAGCCGGAAGACGCATGGCAAGCGGCTCGAGCGGCTGGCCGCGGCCGGCTTCGACGCCGGGGCGACCGGGCGCATCCATGCCCCGATCGGGCTCGACATCGGCGCTGTCTCGCCAGCCGAGATCGCGCTCGCTATCCTGGCCGAGATCGTGAGCAGCCTGCGCGGCCCACGCAGGAAGCCCGCCTGAAAGGCGCCCGTCATGAAGTTCGGTCCCGTCGCCATCGCTGAGGCCGTCGGCTGCATCGCCGCGCATACCATCCGGATGGGCGCGACGACGGTGAAGAAGGGCGCCCTGATCACGCAGGAGGTCGCCGCGCGGCTGGCCGCGGAAGGCCTCGGCGAGATCGTCGCCGTGCGGCTGGAGGAGGGCGACGTCGCCGAGAACGAGGCGGCCTCCCGGCTGGCGGCGCGCCTGACCGGCGGCAACATCGTCGCGGAAGCGCCGTTCACCGGCCGCGTCAACATGTTCGCCACGGCGGCGGGCGTGCTGCAGGTCGACGTCGCGGCGATCGACGCCTTCAACGCGGTCGACGAGGCCATCACGGTCGCGACGCTGCCGGCGCTGAAGGCGGTCGTCGCCGGCGAGCTCGTCGCCACCGTCAAGATCATCCCCTATGCCGTCTCGGAGGCGCGGGTGGAGCAGGCGCTCGCCGCGCTCGGAGCGGAGTCGGCGGTCAGGGTCGCGGCCTATCGTCCGTCGAAGGTCGGGGTGATCTCGACGCTTCTGCCGGGCCTGAAGCCGAGCGTGGTCGACAAGACGATGCGCGTGATGATGGACCGGCTGACGCCGGCCGCGGCGATCCTCTCCGCCGACCGGCGGGTGCCGCATGAGGCGACCCCGCTGGCGGAGAGCATCGCGATGCTGGCCAAGGGCGAGAGCGACATCATCGTCGTCTTCGGCGCCTCGGCGATCACCGACCGGCGCGACGTGATCCCGCAGGCGCTGGTCGAGGCCGGCGGGCGGGTCGAGCATCTCGGCATGCCGGTCGATCCGGGCAACCTGCTGATGCTGGGCGAGATCGACGGCAAGCCGGTGATCGGCGCGCCGGGCTGCGCGCGCTCGCCCAAGGAGAACAGCTTCGACTGGGTGCTGCAGCGCCATCTGGCCGGCATTCCGGTCGCTCGCGCCAATGTGCAGCGCATGGGCGTGGGCGGGCTGCTGATGGAGATCGTGTCGCGGCCGCAGCCGCGCGCCCCGGCGCAGGCGGGCTCCGGACATCTCGCCGGGATCGTCCTGGCGGCCGGCCGCTCGACCCGGATGGGCGCCGACAACAAGCTGCTGCAGGAGCTGCGCGGCAAGCCGATCGTCCGCTACGCGGTCGAGGCGCAGCTCGAGGCGAGGCTCGATCCCGTCCTTGTCGTCACCGGACACCAGCAGCGGGCGGTGGAAGCCGCCCTGGCCGATCTGCCGGTGCGCTTCGTCCACAATCCCGACTATGCTTCCGGGCTCGCCGGCTCGGTGCGCGCCGGGGTGGCGGCGCTTCCCGCCGAGGCCGAAGCGGCGGTGATCTCGCTCGGCGACATGCCGAACGTGACGCCGCAGGTCATCGAGCGGCTGGTCGAGAGCCATCTCCGGCAGCCGGATTCGCTCGCCGTGGTGCCGACCCTGTTCGGCCATCGCGGCAATCCGGTGCTGCTCGCCCGGCAGATCTTCCCCGCCGTCTCGCTCCTGACCGGGGACCGCGGGGCGCGTCGCCTGCTCGAGGAGGCGGGCAGCCGCGTCGTCGAGGTGCCGTTCGAGGATCCGGCCATCGCCATCGACGTCGACACGCCGGAGGCGCTCAGGGCCTTGCAGGGCTGAGCCGCGCGGCGGCGCGCCGGGGTCACCGCAGCCAGTGCAGGCCGAGCGTCGCATAGGCTTCCGAGCGGCGCTCGCTCGTGCGCTGCCAGCCGCCGGAGAGCCGCCATTCGAGGCCGAGCAGGCGCAGGCCCGTCAGGTGCAGGCCGAGCCGCAGCTTGCGGTAGCCGTGCTCGCGATAGGCCTCGAACTCCGGTCCGGCATAGAAGCCGAGCGGCGCCTGCCAGCCCGGCGCCATGCGTGCCCAGAGCCGCCCGTTCAGCGAGGAGGCATAGGCGCTGGCCTGGAGCATCATGCCGGGCATCGGCGTCGACCAGAGGTCGGCCTGGAGGCGCGCGCCGTAGCGCGCCTCGGTGAAGGACGCGCCGAAAGGCTCGAGCCGCTGCTCGCTCTGGAAATCGGAGCCGGCATAGAGCGCGAGGAAGCTGTCGCCGAGGCGCCATTCATAGCCGATCAGCGCCTGGCTCTCCGCCTTGTAGGTGGTCCCGCGCGGCGGCTGGCGCCGGGTCTGCTCCTGCGAGCCGCCGGCCTTCAGGAAGAGGCGGAAGCCGCTCCCGGCGAGGCCGCCGCCGAGGGCGCGCTTCATCCCGACGGAAAGGAAGGTCTTGGTGGGGCCGGCTTCCATCGAACCGAAGATGACCTGCGACAGCGCCGCGCGCCCGCTCTCCGTCTCCTCCTCGTCGGCCAGGGCGGCACGCGGCGGCGCGGCGGCCAGCACCATCGCCAACCCGGCCTGTCCGGCCCTGCGCCACCCCCACGCCACGCCCGCCCTCCGGGCCCGCCGCACCGTTGCCTGGCTCTCGCGGCAGACCCCGCGATCTCAACAGCTTGTCAGGAAGCTTGCAAGCTTTTGTTAACCAGACGGGCGCAGCCTCGACAGGCCGGCTAAGCTTTCGTTCCGCCACGGAGGGAGGTGAAGATGGTTTCCGCCGATTTCATCAGGCAGCTCGAAGGCTACGGGCTGACCACGGCGACGATTTTGTACCGCATGCCCGACCATCTCAACGTGCTGCAGACCTTCGTCTGGCAGCAATACGACGTCGCTCCGCGCTTTCCGGTGCTGCAGGATTTCCTGGCCTTCTGGCAGCGGGAGCTCGACGGTCCGGTGCATTCGGTCACCGTCGCCCATGCCGGACTGATCCGCCCGGCCGAGATCCGGACGGTGAACGGCGTGCTAACGCTGCATTGAGCGCCTGCGTGGGGCGTGCTTGTTGCCCGCCGCCGGGCCGTGCTAGATCGCGCTGCGTCCCGGCGGACGCATCATGACGATCCAGCTCTTTGCCGTGGCATCGCTCCCGATGCTCCGGGCGGGCGGCTCAATCCGGCACGGCCTGTCTCTCTTGTCATCTCCCCTCCGCACCTCCGGTCTTCTGAAGGCGCTGGCCGGCCTGCCCGGCGAGCGTGTCGCCGTGGGGACCATCGTCGCCGCGCTGCAGGACCGCGCCTATGCGCTGCTGGTGGTGCTGCTCGGCCTGCCCAACTGCCTGCCGATGCCGCCGCCGATCCCGCTGGTCTGCGGGCTGGTGCTGGCCTTCGTCGCGTTCCAGATGGTGCTCGGCCGCAAGACGCCCTGGCTGCCGCGGGCGCTGCTCGCGCGCAGCATCGGCAAACCCGAGCTCAACCGCGCCGTCGGGCGGGCGCTGCCGCCGCTGGTCTGGCTGGAACGCTTCTCGCGCCCGCGGCTGACGATGCTCGGCGGCGCCTATGCCGTGCCGGTGCTCGGGCTCGTCATCCTGATCCTGGCGCTCGGGCTGATCGTCGCGGCGCCCTTCATCGGCCAGATCCCGCTAGGGCTCGCGGTCTGCCTCGTCGGGCTGGGTCTGGTCGAGCGCGACGGCGTACTGATCATAGCCGGTGCGGTGCTGGGCGCGATCGGGCTCGTGCTCAGCGCCGGCTTCGCCTACGCCATCTTCAGCGGCATCCACGAGCTGCTGTTCTGATCCGGGGCTGGCGCTCAGGCAGCGAGCGCTTCGGCAAAAGGGTTCTTCACCGCCAGCAGCCGGTCGATTTCGGCGGCCGGCACCGCCTTCGAGAACAGGAAGCCTTGCAGCTCGTGGCAGCCGATGGCCTGGAGGAAGCGGTGCTGCTCGGGCGTCTCGACGCCCTCGGCGCAGACGCGCAGGCCGAGCGCGCGGCCCAGATGCGCCATCGAATGGACGAGGATCGCGGATTCGCCGGCCTCCTCCATATATTCCAGGAAGGTGCGGTCGATCTTGATCTTGTCGAAGGCGAAGCGGCGCAGATAGATCAGGCTCGAATAGCCGGTGCCGAAATCGTCGAGCGCGAGCCCGACGCCATGGGCGCGGATGTCCATCATCGCCGTCTCGGCCGCGTCGGCATCCTCGATCAGCACGCCCTCGGTCAGCTCCAGCTCGAGCTGGGCCGGATCGAAATCCGTCTCCTCGATGATGCGGATGACGTTGGAGACGAAGTCCTTGTGGCGGAACTGGATCGGCGAGACGTTGACCGCGAGGCGGATGCCGCTCCAGCGCTTCGCCTCCTGGCAGGCGCGACGCAGCACCCATTCGCTCAGCGGCACGATCAGCCCGCGCTCCTCGGCGATCTGGATGAACTCGGAGGGCGGGATCATGCCGTGCACCGGATGCGGCCAGCGCACCAGCGCCTCGACGCCGACGATGGTCGCGCCGTCGATCGAGACCTGCGGCTGGTAGTGCAGGGTCAGCTCGTCGCGCTCGATGGCGTTGCGCAGGTCGTCCTCGACCATGCGCTTGACCTGGAGCGAGCGGTTCATCTGCTGCTCGAAGAAGGAGAAGCGGTTGCGGCCGCTGTTCTTGGCCTCGTAGAGCGCGGTGTCGGCGAGCCTGAGCAGCGTTTCCCGGTCGGTGCCGTCCTGCGGCGCCATGGCGATGCCGACCGAGCAGCCGATGGTCACCTCCACCCCCACCACCGGGAAAGGGGCGGTGAGGTGCTTGAGAATACGCTCGCCCAGCGCCGCGCAATCGGCCGCGGTCGCCTGCGCCTGGATGACGCCGAACTCGTCGCCTCCGAGCCGGGCGACCGTGTCGCCCGCCTTCACGACGCCGAGCAGCCGGCTGGCGACCTGGCGGATGAGGTCGTCGCCGGCATTGTGGCCATAGGTGTCGTTGACGGCCTTGAAGCGGTCGAGGTCGATCAGGAAGACGGCGAGGCTGCCGCCGCTGCGGTCGCGCGTCGCGAGCGCCTGGTCGAAGGCCAGGTCGAAGCTGCGGCGGTTGGGCAGGGAGGACAATTCGTCCTGCCCGGCGAGGCGGTGGATCTCCTGCTCGCGCAGCACGATTTGGACGGCGGCGGCGCGCAGCCGCTGCACCGCGAAGACGATGATGCCGGAAAACAGCAGGCCGACCGCGATCAGCGCCCAGAGGAAGCGCTCGAGCATGACGTCGCCGGGGCGGGCGGGCGTCCAGGTCAGCCAGGTGCCGACCGAGGCGTCCGGCGCCGGGATCGGCAGGCTCGACAGCGGGTCGGCCGGCTCCCTGTCGACCAGGCGCATGCCGGCGACGCGGTAGCCGTCCGCCAGCTCGGCCAGCATGCCGCCCGACAGGCGCCGATAGGCCACGAAGGAGAGCGGGCCGATGGCGGACGAAAACACCGGCGTCGCGAGCCGCGACAGGTCGATCACCATCAGCAGGATGGTGTCGCTGCCGTTGCTGGCGATGGTCGACCAGGTCGCGCTGCGCTCGCTGACCAGGGAGATCGGGCCGGCCCGGCCGTCGCCGCCGGGAATGAAGTCGCTGAAGTGCCGCAGGCCGTCATAGCCGGTCTGCCCGGCCGGCGCGTTCGCCTCGACCCCGGCCAGGGCGGTGCCAGTGTCGGTGACGATATAGGCGCCGTCGAAATCGGAAAGCTGGCCGTGCAGGCGGGTGATGGCCGCCTGCAGCGCCGTCCGCGGCGCCGGCCCGCGCAGCGTCTCCTGAAAGTCGCCGGTGATCGCCAGCCGCTCCAGGCGCAATTCGCTGGCGCGGATCTGGTTGTTGAAGGCGGCCTCGATGCGCTCGCGCTGGCGCTGGGCCTCGAGGCGGTTCGACTCGCGCGTGATCGCGACCACGACCGCGGCGCCCGCCGCCATCAGCAGCAGGAAGGCGCAACCCAGCGTGGCGACGGTGCTCGCGAACATGCGCGCGGATGAACCCGCATTGGTCATCTTCGCGCTGGCAAGGTGAGACATGCGACGCCCGGGCTCGGTCCTTCGAATCGACCTAACCGACGAAATGTTGACATCCCGTTGCCGCGCCCGGCAAATCTGCGCCGCCCTCAGCCCTGACCGGGCCTGTAGGGCGGCCGCGGGATCGCCATATGCGCTGCCCGCAGCGCCGCCGACCAGCGCTCGCGCAGATCGTGGAAATAGGGCTCGCCGGCCTCGATCCGGCGGTTGAGCTCGAAGTCCTCGGCGTCGCGGCGCAGCACGATGAGGTCGATCGGCAGGCCGACGCCGATATTGGAGCGCATCGTCGAATCCATCGAGATCAGCCCGACCTTCAGCGCGTCGTAGAGATCGGTCCTGAAGGTGACGGCGCGGTCGAGAATCGGCTTGCCATATTTGTGCTCGCCGATCTGCAGGAAGGGCGCGTCGGCGCCGCATTCGATGAAGTTGCCGGCGCTGTAGACCATGAAGAGCCGCATCGGCTGGCCCCTGATCTGGCCGCCGAAGAGCAGGGACAGCTCGAACTTGACGCCGGCCTCCTCCAGGGCCGGGCCGTCGATGTCGCGGACATGGCGCACGCAGCGGCCGACGAGCTGGGCGGCGCGGAACATCGTGCCGGCGTTCTGGAGCGTGTCGATCTCGCCGGTCTCGGGGTTCGGCAGGCCCTCGTGCAGAAAGCTGACGACCGATTGCGTGATCGAGAGGTTGCCGGCCGTCATCACGCCGAAATTGCGCTCGCCCGGCCAGGCGAAGAGATGGAGCTTGCGGAAGGTCGAGATGTCGTCGAGCCCGGCATTGGTGCGCGTGTCGGCGATCATCACCAGCCCGTCCTGCACGAGGATTCCGGCGCAATAGGTCACGGTTGCTGTCCTTCGGTCGTTTCCGCTGTCGTCGGGCCGGCGCGCGCGCCGGGAGCCCGGCCTATTGGGCCGGCTGGCGGCCGCCCGCTTCCCGGGCGGCGACGAGGACGCTGAGATGCTCGCTGCCGCCGCCCTGGCGCGCCCCCCTTATCGGGGCGGCGTCGGCGTAGTCCAGCCCCGCCGCGACGCGGACATGGGTGTCGACGGGGCAGAGGCCGTTGGCGCTGTCGAAGCCGATCCAGCCATAGCCGTCGAGATGGACCTCGGCCCAGGCATGGGCGCCGCCGCCGGCGGCGAGCCCGCCCGACGGCGCGACATAGCCCGAGACGTAGCGCGCTGGCTGCCCGAGATGCCGGGCGCAGGCCATGAAGACATGGGCGATGTCCTGCGCGATCGCCTCGCCTGCCGCGAAGGCGGCGGCGGCGCCGACGCCGCTGCGCCCGCTGGCGTCGCGGCAGCTCATGCGCCCGGCCGTGGCCGCCATCAGCGCGTGCATCCGCGAGAGCGGCGTGCCGGCGCCGGCGGCGGCCTCCTCGGCGAAGGCGCGCAGCGCGTCGTCCGGCGCGGTGAGCAGCGTGTCGCGCCGGTAGACCTCGCAGGGCACGCGCTCCGGCCCGCCGCGGACGGCGCCGGCGAGGTCGATCGTCTCGACCAGCCCCTCGACCCGGATCGCCAGCGCCGAGATCGGCCCGTCGGCATAGAAGCTGTGCACGATGTTGCCATGCGCGTCCTGCCCGGCACGCAGGCGCCCGTCGATGCTGGGCTCGATCCGCCAGGACATCACATGCTGGCCGTCATGGTCGCGCGGCGTCAGCCGCAGAATCTGCGTGATGTGCCGGGCCGGCTCGGCATAGTCGTAGCCGATCGTGTGGGAAATCCTGATCCGCATGGGTTCTGGCCGTTCCGGCGTCCCTGTCCTGTCGTCGCGTCCTCCTGCCGGCTCCCGGCAGGCCTGCGGATCACTGGAGATACTGCTCGAAGATGGTGTTGCTGAGGCCGCTGTTGTCGATGATGAAATCCTCGATGAACTCGTGCAGCCCGTGCTGGAAGATGCTCTCGATGCGGGTGTTGTTGAGGGTCGCCAGCGTCTTGCGGGCATGGCGCTGGGCCGGGCCCTGGCGGCCATAGGCGTCGCCGAGCGCATCGAGGAAGCGCGAGATGCTCTCGTAGCAGGCGGCGAGCGAGCGGGGCATGCGGCGGTTCAGGATCAGCAGGTCGGCGATCAGGATCGGCTTCACCGCCTCGCGATAGACCCAGTGATAGGCCGTCAGGGCCGAGACCTCGCGCAGCACCGTGGTCCATTGGAAATAGTCGAGCGAGCCGCCGACCTGCTCGTTGGCCGGCAGCAGCACATGGTATTTCACGTCGAGGATGCGGGCGGTGTTGTCGGCGCGCTCGATATAGACCCCGAGCCGCGAGAACCAGTAGCCGTCGTCGCGCAGCATGGTGCGGTAGGCCGAGCCGTCGAAGACCAGCGAGACGTTCTTCACCCAGTCGAGGAAACGGGCGAATTCCTCGCGGTCCATGCGCTTCTTCTCGAAGCGCTGCAATTCGAGCCAGGCGCCGTTGAGCGCGTCCCACATCTCCGAGGTCAGGGCGGTGCGCACGGCCCGCGCATTGGAGCGCGCCTGGGCCAGGCAGTTGCGGATCGAGGACGGGTTGTCCGGGTGGAAGGTCAGGAATTCGCAGACATTGCGCTCGTTCGCCTCGCCATAGGCGGCGGCGAACTCGTCCTCGCAGCCGGCGGTCGAGACCGCGCTCTGCCATTCGGTGCCGGCGCCGCCATAGTCCGAGGGCAGGTTGGTCAGGCGGGAGGTGGCGTCGAGGATGCGGGCGAGATATTCGGCCCGCTCGACATAGCGGGAGACCCAGTAGAGGCTGTCTGCGGTGCGCGAGAGCATGGTCAGCGAGGGCCTTTCCGCTGCAGGGCAGGCGAGGTCCGGGACATGGGGGGCGGGCGGCGCTGCTGCCTCATGCGTCGAGCACCCAGGTGTCCTTGGTGCCGCCGCCCTGGCTGGAATTGACCACGAGCGAGCCTTCCTTCAGCGCCACGCGCGTCAGCCCGCCGGGCACGCAGGAGATGCCGTTGGCGCCGGAGAGCACATAGGGCCTGAGGTCGACATGGCGCGGCGCCACGCCCGAGGCGACGAAGGTCGGGCAGGTCGAGAGCGCCAGCGTCGGCTGGGCGATGAAGCCTTCGGGGCTCGCCTTGAGCTTGCGGCGGAAGCTCTCGATCTGGGCCTTGTCGGCATGGGGGCCGACGAGCATGCCGTAGCCGCCCGAGCCGTTGACCTCCTTGACCACCAGCTTCTCGAGATTGTCGAGCACATAGGCGTTGTCCTGCGGCTCGCGGCAGCGCCAGGTCGGGACGTTCTTCAGGATCGGCTCCTCGCCGGTGAAGAACTTCACGATCTCCGGCATGTAGCTGTAGACCGCCTTGTCGTCGGCGACGCCGGTCCCGACGGCGTTGGCGAGCGTGACGTTGCCGGCCTTGTAGGCGCCGATGATGCCGGGCACGCCGAGCACGGAATCGCTGCGGAAGACCAGCGGGTCGATGAAGTCGTCGTCGATGCGCCGGTAGATCACGTCGACGCGCTTCGGACCCTGCGTGGTGCGCATGTAGACGACATCGTCCCTGACCAGCAGGTCCGAGCCCTCGACCAGCTCGACGCCGAGCTTGTCGGCGAGGAAGGAGTGCTCGTAGAAGGCCGAGTTGTACTGGCCCGGCGTCAGCAGGCAGATCGTCGGGTCGGAGGGCGCGCTGCGCGGGGCGACCGAGCGCAGGGTCGCCAGCAACTGGTCGGGGTAGTTGTCGACCGGGGCGACGCGGTGGGTGGCGAAGAGCTCGGGGAAGAGCCTGAGCATCACCTCGCGGTTCTCCATCATGTAGGAGACCCCCGACGGCGTGCGGGCATTGTCCTCGAGGACATAGAAGGTGTCGGCGTCGACCCTGACCACGTCGATGCCGGCGATGTGGCAATAGACGCCGTGCGGCACCTGGAAATCGACCATCTCGAGCTGGTAGCAGGCGTTGCGGTAGACCAGATCGGGCGGGATGATGCCGGCCTTGAGGCATTCCTTGGCGCCGTAGACGTCGGCCAGGAACATGTTCAGCGCCGTGACCCGCTGGCGCAGGCCGGCTTCCAGCCTGGTCCATTCCGGCTTGGTCAGGACGCGCGGGATGATGTCGAAGGGGATCAGCCGCTCGGTCAATTCCTCGTCGCCATAGACGGCGAAGGTGATGCCGATGCGCCGGAAGAACAGCTCCGCCTGCGAGCGCCTGAGCGCCAGCGTCTCGGGCGGGGCTTCCTTCAGCCAGCGGTCGAGCGCGTCATAGGCCGGCCTCAATTCCTGCCCCGAGCCGGTCATCTCATCGAACGCAACCATGCGGCCGTCTTCTCCCTTTTCGGCAGCCTATGCGCATTCGCGGGCATTCGGGAAGAGGGAGAATAGTCTGTCTAGCGGGCAGCTATGCCTGTTTGCTGGGCAGTATTGAGCGGGTTCAATTCAGGATCGACGGTCGTGGCCGAGAAGAACCGTTCCGTGAATCACGGCTGTTCCTTGGCGGGGCCGCCGGAAGCGGCGGCTTTGCTAGTCTTGACCCGGATCGGCGCGGCCGTCCAGCCAGAGCAGCAGGGCGCGTGCATTGTTGCGCTCCTCGTCCCGGGCGGCATAGAGCAGCGTCACCGGGCCGGCGGCGATCCTCTCCTTCAGCACGGCCAGCGCCGCCTGCGCGGCGGCGCCGCCGAGCTCGGCGGCATAGGCCGCCCGGAAGGCCTGCCATTGGTCGGGGTGGGCATGGAATTCGTGGCGCAGCGCGTCGCTCGGCGCGATGTCCCTGAGCCAGAGATCGACCCGGTCCTTGCCGACGCCGCGCGGCCAGAGCCGGTCGACCAGGATGCGGGTGCCGTCCTGCGGGGCGGCGGGCTCGTAGACGCGCTTGATCGATACCGGCGCCATGCCGCGTCCTCCCGGTTCAGTCGTCAAGCAGCCCCAGGCTGCGGAAGCTGGCATGGCCGTCGCGGCCGACGACGATGTGGTCGTGGATGGCGATCCCGAGGGGCTTGGCGATGTCGACGAGCTCGCGCGTCATCCGCATGTCGGCGCCGGACGGGGTCGGGTCGCCGGAGGGATGGTTGTGGATCATTCCACGAAAATCCATATCGTATTGATATTGCAGATATTTTTCTGGAATTCGGTGAAGTTGGTGCCGGGGAATGGGGCATGTCCCCAATGACCAATCGTGATCATCACGGCTGATCACCAGTGAGTTCAGTGAGTCGCCTTGATGCACGGCAACTCACTGTATTCCTTTCATCCCACGCTTCAAGCTCGTCGATCGGATAGAGGACGGCTTTGCCAATCTTAACGAACGACGGGCCGATCTTCATCGCCCGCCAGTTCCGAAGCGTTCCAACCGAGACGCCGCCTCGATAGCGTTCCGAGACCTCCTCAGGGGTAAGAAATTTGTTGTCCAATGTTAGCCTCCTTCGGTCGACGGTCGACAACGTGGTGTCGCTCATTTGATGGACATCGAGCGCGAGGCTAGTTCCCTGAGTGCAATGTCACCCGAAGTCACCGTTGGGCTTGCCTGTCATTGGTCGCTCACGCTGTTGCGCGAACGACCATGCAGCGCTGAGGGAAATCGGGGAAGCCTGATTTGGTCCGCGTAGGGAGCACGGATAGTCAGGGTTAGATATAGGCCGGTCGAGCGACCGGGCTCGGCGATCCTGAGTTAAAAATTGCGCATACTGATCTGGTTCGGGTGCACGTCGAACTGCTGCCTCAGCTCGACGATCGTTTTCTCGCCCCTGACGGCTGCAAGGGCCACCTTCGCCTTGAAAGCCGGCGTGTGGTTCCGCCGCAGTCGTTTCGCCATGGTCTCTCTCCTATCGCGGCCATCATGCCGCCTTCCGGCAGAAACTCCACTTATCCAACCTGTCCAGTTTTCCCGAACCTGCTCTCTCCGCTGCGTCCGGCTTGTTGAACAGAAGCGGCGAAAAATACGCTGGATCGAGGACGTCGTGCGTTCCAATCAACATATTGCGTTGGACAAAACCGGCTGCGGTGTAGGTCCGGACCATGCTTGTCTCGATGGCGAAGGAGTGCTCGCCGACAGCACAAGGCGGATGACCTTGCCACATACCTCGCTGTTTCCTTCGCCATCTACGTCATAGCGAGCAGCGAATATGGACCTCTTGGCTAGTGATTCATCCATGGTCGCTTGCGATTGACATAGCGTAAGGGTCTATCATATTAGTTAGTGTCTGATAACTAACAATAGGGAAATCTATGCGCAAGCGGGCGGAGCTTCGCAAGGCCGAGATCGTCGCCGCCCTCCTGGGATTGGCTGACAGCATCGGGCCGGACCGTGTGACGACCGGAGCGGTGGCGTCGTCGATCGGCATCACCCAGGCGGCGCTGTTCAGGCATTTCCCGACCAAGGACACGCTTTGGCAGACTGTGGCCGAGCATGTGGCCGAAGGTCTGGAGGAGGCGTGGGACGACGCATTGAGCCGATGCGATGAGCCTATCGCCAGGTTGCGTGCTTTGATTGCCGCGCAGTTCGCGCAGATCGCTACCACCCCCGCACTTCCCATGCTGCTGTTCTCGCGCGAGCTGAATGTCACCAATGCGGAGCTGCGCGCCACGTTCAACAGCACGCTCAAGGCTTTTCACCGCCTGCTCGCGCGCGAGGTCAGTGCGGGACAGGAAGCAAGGGCTATGCGAGGCGATGTCATGCCGGACGATGTGGCGGTGCTGCTGACGTCGCTCGTGCAGGGGGTGGCGATCCGCTGGGCGCTCGGTGAGCGCGAGTTCGACCTGCGCGAAGAGGGATTGCGGCTGTTCGACGTGCAATGCCGCCTTCTGGCTGCAAGGGGAGAATAGGCGATGCGACGAATCGGGCTTTCGGGCATTCTTCTGGCCTTGGCTGTCGGAGCAGGCTTTCTGTTCTTCACCGAACGGCCGCTGGTGGTGACGGTCGTTCAACCTGAACGCGATGTCGCCCTTCGCATTTACGGACTCGGCACCGTCGAGGCGCGGGTTCTCAGCCGTATCGGCTTCGAGGTGGGTGCCGCGCTGACCTCTCTTGCCGCCGATGCCGGGGACAGCGTGATCCGGGGACAGGAACTGGCCATCCTTCACTCCGCCGAGCAGGAGGCGCGGGTGGCGCGCGCCCATGCGACAGTGGCGACCAACAAGGCCAATCTCGCCAAGGCCAATGCCGCAGTCGTGCGCGCCCGCGCGGTGCTCGCCGAGCGCGAGACGGCGAACCGTCGTCAGCAGGGGCTGGTGCAGCGCGAAGTCGCCTCGGCCCAGCGCGCCGAGGAAGCCCAACGCGATGAGGACGTGGCGCGAGCCGATCTGGCGGTAGCGGAGGCCGATCTGGCAGTGATCCGGGCGCAGGGCCTGGACGCGGCGGCAGCCCTGCGACAGGAGGAAGCCATTCTCGCCCATCACCGGCTGGTCGCACCCTACGATGCGCTGGTCGTCGCTCGCCACGCGGAGCCGGGCACGGTGGTGAAGGCGGGCGATCCGATCTTCACGCTGATCGACCCAGCCACCGTCTGGATCCAAGCCTATGTCGACGAAGAGCGCGCCGGCCAGCTTGTCCCTGGCCAGCAAGGTACAATCCGGCTGCGGTCGCAGCCGTCGGCCGAGTTCCACGGCACAATCGTCCGCATCGGTATCGAAAGTGACCGAGTGAACGAGGAACGCCGCGTCTGGCTGGCCTGCGCTGACTGTCCCGCCGAGATGTTTCTCGGCGAGCAGGCCGAGGTGCGTATCACCACCGGCAGCCGGGAAAGCGCGCTGATGGTTCCCGAGGTGGCGATCACCGGTTTCGACGGCCATCGCGGCACGGTGTGGACGGTGCAGAACGGCCGTCTCGCGCGAGCGCACTTGACCTTCGGTGCCCGCGACGATCGCGGCCGCGTCGAAGTTGCGGGCGGCCTGCCCGAAGGGGCGGCGATCGTCGCCAGACCGCCGAAGGGTGTGGCTGGGGGCAGACGTGCCCGCCCCGAGGATGCGCCATGAACCTTGCGCTCAAGGACATCCGCCACGGTCTGTTTCGCTTCGTCTTGACCTGCTTCGGGCTGGGGCTGCTGATGACGGTCGTGCTGGCGATGATCGGCATCTACAACGGCCTCGTTTCGGACGCGCTGGCGGTGGTGAAGGCGCCGGTGGCCGATGTCTGGGTGGTCGAGGCTGGAACCAAGGGTCCGTTTGCGGAAGCGTCCAGCATCCCTGCCGATACGCGCGATGCGGTGGCGAGGATGCCCGGTGTCGCCGAAGCCGGCGCGGTCAACTACCAGAACGTCGAGGCTTTCCATGCCGGGCGTACGCTCAGGATCTACGTCGTCGGCTACGAGCCCGGTCGGCCCGGTGGGCCGCAAGCGATCGCCGAGGGGCGCGGCATCGGCGCCAGCCATTTCGAGCTGGTCGCCGACCGCAAGACCGGCCTTCTACCCGGCGAGACGATCCGGTTCGGGCGTAAGCGCTTCACCGTCGTCGGGCTTGTCGAGGGCGCGATGAATTCCGGCGGTGACCCGGCGGTCTACGTGACGCTCGCCGACGCGATGGCGCTCCAGACCGAACTCGACCCGGCCGCCCAGCGGGTGCAGGCGGCGCGCGGGGCGGTTTCCGTCAAGTCCGCATCGGTGGCGGCCGTCATCGCCCGCATGGCGCCCGGCGCCGATGTCGATCTATTGACCGCCACAGTGCGCCAGTGGAAGCACCTCGCCGCCATGACCCAGGCCGAACAGGAGGAATTGCTGCTCGTTTCCGTGGTGGACAAGGCGCGCCGCCAGATCGGGCTGTTCCTCGGCATCCTACTCTCCGTCAGCGCCGTGGTGATCGCGCTCATCATCTACACGATGACGATGGAGAAGCTGAAGCAGATCGCCACGCTGAAGTTGATCGGCGCCCCCGACCGCACCATCGTCGCGCTGATCGTGCAGCAGGCGTTGATCCTCGGCGCCTCGGGCTGGGCGATCGGCCTGATGCTGATCCTTAGCGTGAAGGACTACTTTCCCCGCCGCGTGGTGCTGGAGCCGTTCAACGTCATGGTCCTTGCCGGCATCATCGCCGCCGTCTGCCTGCTGTCCTCGGCGCTCGGCGTGCGGGCGGCGATGAAGGTCGACCCGGCCACAGCGCTCGGGAGCTGACCGACATGGCGCTCGGCGACATCCTCATAGAAGTCTCGAACGTGGCCAAGCATTTCGGCGAGGGCGAGACCCGCGTCGACGCCTTACGCGCGGTCGATCTTGCCGTGCGCGCCGGCGAGGTGATCGCGCTGCTCGGACCTTCGGGCTCGGGCAAGACGACGCTGCTCAACATCATCGGCTGCATCCTCGCCCCCTCGGCGGGACGGGTGGTGCTCGACGGCGAGCCAGTGTTCGATGGCAGATGGCTGCGCCGCGACTTGAGACGTCTCAGGCTCGACAAGATCGGCTTCATCTTCCAGGCGCACAACCTGCTGCCGTTCCTGACTGCCGAGGAGAACGTCGCGGTCGTGCTCGACCTTGCCGGCCTTCACGCTGAGGAAGGCCGGGTGCGGGCGCGCGAATTGCTGGACTATCTGGAAGTCGGCCACCGCGCAAAGGTTAAACCTGCACTCCTTTCCGGCGGCGAGGCGCAGCGCGTAGCGATCGCTCGCGCGCTCGCCAACCGTCCCCGCATCATCCTCGCCGACGAGCCCACCGCCGCGCTCGACGGCGCGCGGGCCGGGCTGGTGATGGACCTGATGCGCAAGCTCGCCGTCGAGCAGGAAGCCTGCATCGTCACCGTCACCCACGACGAAAAGATCTTCGACCGTTTCGACCGCCTGATCCACCTGCGCGACGGCCGCCTCGCCGACGCCTGACCCGGAGCCGCTCCATGCCCGCAAGACGATCCCGCGCCCTTACCATCGCCGCCGCCGTCGCGGTGATCTTCGGCCTGCTGACCATCGTTTCGGGCGCCAGGGCGCTGTTCGGCGGCGTCGACATGGGCGCTGTGGTGCCCTTCGTGCTGTGGTTCAACTTCGTAGCGGGATTTGCCTATGTCCTCACCGGGATCGGCCTGTGGCGCGGCACGAACTGGGCGCCGATGCTGTCGCTCGGCATCGCCGCGGCGACGGCGGCCGTCTTCGCCGCCTTCCTGTGGCATGTCGGCTCCGGCGGCGCATGGGAGATACGCACCATGGGCGCGATGATCTTGCGCACCGGCATCTGGATTGCCATCGCAATCCTCGCGTTACGGTGCAAAAAAGCCGCCTGACGATTCCCCTGCCCAGCCAGCGCCGGCGGCCGAGGCCGTGACCGTGCCAGCCAGGAACCTGAAATGACGCGTTTTGCCGATCGACCCGTCGCGGGTCCGCTCAGTCATCACTGTTCTCGGCCTCGCGGTGACCGCAGCCGGCAGGTGGCTCCCCCCTATAACGGCCTCGGCGTGCCAGATCTTCCGGGATTGGCGCCCGTCGATATGACGATCGGGCGTTTTGAACGCCAGCACGCTCTATGGATGATGTCTCCCAGATTAGAATAATTATAACTTATTGACCAATCTCAATGCCCATGTCAAATATTTAGAATAATTCTAATATGAACGTCGAACAATCGATCGGCGACGCTTTCACGAGCGTCCGTAGAATGGGCGGTGCCTCGGGGCCGACCGATCGCACACTGGAACAAATTCTATGCGCACTTTACACAAAGAGAATCATCTTATCGAACGTATCGGTTGGCTTCGGGCGGCGGTGCTTGGGGCCAATGACGGGTTGATCTCGACGTCGAGCCTTATCGTCGGCGTGGCGGCGGCGACCGCCGGCCCTCACGAGGTCCTTGTGGCGGGCGTTGCCGGGCTGGTGGCCGGAGCCATGTCAATGGCGGCCGGCGAATATGTCTCGGTCAGCTCACAGGCCGACACGGAAGAAGCCGACATGGCGCGCGAGCGCCGCGAACTCGCCACGCAGCCGGAGGCGGAACTAGCCGAACTCGCTGCGATCTACGAGCAGCGCGGCGTCGCGCCGGATCTCGCCCTTGAGGTGGCTAAGCAAATGATGGCGAAGGACGCATTCGAGGCGCATGCGCGCGACGAACTCGGACTGTCGAGCCATGTGATGGCGCGGCCCGTCCAGGCGGCCTTCACATCCGCGGCGACCTTTTCCGTGGGCGCGGCGCTGCCGCTGGTCGTGGCGCTGCTCGCGCCGGCGGGAGCGGTCGTATGGGCAGTGTCCATCGCCTGTCTCGTCGGGCTTGCCGCGCTCGGGGCGGTTGGTGCGAGCGCGGGCGGCGCCGGCATCTGGAAACCGACTGTTCGGGTCGTCTTCTGGGGCGCGGTGGCCATGGCGTCGACAGCGGCCATCGGCGCCCTTATCGGCCGGGCGGTCTGATTATGAGACGCCTGTCGTTCGATATCCCGATGCTGATGTCGCTCCTGACAGTGCTGGGCATGATCCTGGCGACGGTCGGGACCTGGCCGCCAGCCGAGGCACTTGGTGTCCTGCGGTGGCCGGGACTGGCGCTCGTCTATGCCGCCGGCGGGCTTCCCGCCGCGTGGACGGCCCTGTCAGCGCTGTGGCGGCAGCATATCCTCGACATCGACCTCCTGATGGTGGTCGCCGCGATCGCCGCAGCGATCGTCGGCGCGCCGTTCGAAGGTGCCGTGCTGCTGACGCTGTTCAGCGTGTCGACGACGCTCGAACACCAGGCGCTCGGGCGCGCGCGCCGCGCGGTCGAAGCCCTGATGGCGCTGCGCCCCGAGACGGCGTTCCGCAAGAACGCCGCCGACGGTGCGGTCACGGAGGTTCCCGCCGCGGAGCTTGCCGTCGGCGACGTGGTGATCCTGCGGCCGGGCGCCCGGGTGCCTGCCGACGGCGTCATCCTGCAAGGGCGCGGTGGCATCGACGAGGCCAACATCACCGGCGAATCCATGCCCGTCTCCAAGGAGCCGGGCCAGCAGGTGTTCGAAGCCACCGTCAATCTCGACGGCATCCTGGAAGTGACGATAGCGAGAACGGTCGGCGACAGTACGATCGCGCGCATGATCCGCCTGGTCACCGAGGCCCAGGAGGCGAAAGCGCCGTCCGAACGGTTCAGCGCCTGGTTTGGCCAGCGTTATACCGTCGCGGTCCTCATCGGCGCGGTTCTCGCCTTCGCCGTCTTTTACTGGCTCGGCCGCGATTGGGAGCAGGCGCTCTACAAGGCCGCGACGCTGCTGGTCGCGGCCAGCCCCTGTGCGATCGTCATATCGGTGCCGGCGGCGATCCTGTCGGCGCTCTCGGCGGCGGCGCGGGGCGGCGTTCTGTTCAAGGGCGGCGGCGCGCTCGAAATGCTGGCGGCCGTCGATACCTTCGCCTTCGACAAGACAGGCACGCTGACCAACGGCCGTGCGCAGGTGACGCGGATCATTACGCTGGACGGTGAGGATCGGCGCTTCCTGTCCCTGCTGGCGGGGCTGGAAGCGCATTCCGAGCATCATATCGCCGCAGCGATCCGCCGTGAGGCGGTCATACACGGGATCGAACCGGCGCAAGTCATGGATGTCAGTTCCCGTCCCAGTGCCGGAATCGTCGGGCGGGATGAGACTGGCCCGGTCTGGGCTGGAAACTCTTATCTCGCCAGGGAAATGGATGCGTCCACTGATCGCGCCGAATTCCGCGAGCTGGAGGAGAACGCGCAAACCGTCGTCTATCTCGGGCGAGGATCGACCATTCTGGGCGCCGTCAGCGTCGCGGACGAGGCGAGGGCGAGTTCCGCCCCGGCGCTTGCGGCCCTGCGCGCCGGCGGCGTGCGCCGCATCTTCATGATGACCGGCGACCGTCGCCCGGTGGCCCTGCGCATCGGTGAGGAACTTGGCCTCGGCCCGGACGAGATCCACGCCGAAATGCTGCCGCAGGACAAGGTGCGCCAAATCGGTGAGCTGGCGGAACGCGGCAGGGTCGCCTTCGTGGGCGACGGCGTGAACGATGCGGCGGCCCTTGCCCGCGCCAATGTCGGCATCGCCATGGGTGCGGCCGGTTCGGATGTCGCCCTTCAGGCGGCCGATGTGGCCCTGCTGTCGGAAGACATGAAGAAACTGGCAGATGCGCACCGGTTGGCGCGGCGCACCGCCTCTGTCATCCGGCAGAACCTCACCGTCGCGATCGGCGCCATGCTGGTGCTCGTCACAGGCGGGCTGTTCTTCGATCTGCCGCTGCCGCTGGCGGTGGTCGGGCATGAAGGCGGGACCGTGCTGGTCGTCCTGAACGGCTTGCGCCTGCTCTCGGACCGTATCCGGCGGAACGCGGACGAGGCAACGCCTACGCGCCGCACACCGGAGGAACGAAACGTTTCGGCGTCTGTTCCAAAAGTGGTGGACGAAAGAGCAGTCTAGGGCATCCTATGGGAAACTGCGGCCCGACAGCCCGGGAAATCAAGCGAGTTTCAGCGACGCTGCCATGCCCGCGGCAACCCCGAGCGCGCTGACGGCTCCCACGCGAACCCCGAGTCTGTAGCCGCCGAGCCATGCGGCCAGGACGGCCTTGGCGAGCGAATTCACACCGACCGCGATCAGGATGGCCTGGGCCGCAAGCTTCGGCTCGATCGTCTGTAGCGACATTCGCGCCATGGAGATCGAGATCGCATCGACATCTGCCATCCCCGAGATCGCGGCCGTCGCGAAGATGCCCGCGTTTCCGAACGATTGTTGAAGCAATTGCGAGATCAACATGACGGCGGTGATGAGCGCGCCCATCTTGATGGCCGGCGCCAGTTCGAGCGGATTGGTGATCTTCAGTTCCGGCTGTTCCGTGGCGCCGCTGTCTTGGAGAAGCAGAAGCCCGGCCCCGAGAACAAGGACGCCGCCGCCAATGAGGAGCGGCCATTGGAGGTGCGGCAGCAGGGACGGACTGAGTGCGGTCGCGATGATCGCAACGCGCGCGATCATGACCACCCCTGCAAGGAGCACTCCGCCAGAAAGCAGAGCGGCGGCTTCGCTGCGGCGCCGGGCCAGGGCCGCCAGTGTCGCGGTCGTGGCCGTTGAAGATGCGAGCCCCCCTGCGACCGCCGCCGTGAGCACGCCCAGCCGGTCCCCGAATACGCGAACGGCGACGTATCCGGCAAAGGACACGGCCGCGATCAGGATCGTAAGCAGCCAGATTTCATACGGATTGATCGCGTTCCACGGATCGATCGGCCGATTTGGCAGGACCGGCAACAGCAGAAACGTCATCGCCAGAAGCGTCAAGCCCGAGCGGATTTCGCTCCAGCTCAACGATGCGACCCAACGGTGCAACTGATCGCGCAGCGCCAGCAGCACGGCCGTCGCGACGGCGCCGGCGACGGCGGCTGCCACATCGCCCACGACGGCGAGGACGCCAAGCAGGAAGGTCGACATGCCGGCGATCACGGAGGTCGCGCTGTAGTTCCGCTCGGCCTGCGCCTCCAGCCAGTGAAACGCGGCGAAAGCCCCTGCGAACCCCAGGAAAGCCAAGCCGATGATGGCGGCTGAGTCGAATTGCTGCGCCAGCGCGCCGGCGACGCCGCCGATCAGCCCCGAAAGCGCGAAGGTGCGCAATCCCGCCGCGCGTTGATGGTCTTCCTCATTTCTGGTGCGCCAGCCGCGCTCGAGACCGATCAGCAAGCCGATCGATAGCGAAACCGCCAGGCGGCTGAGAAGGGCGTCCCCGTCCATGATTTGCTGGCACACTCCCGCGAAAGACCGATTTCATCTGGTGGTACCATTCGGGAGCCCATGACGCTTCGAAAGGAACCAGTGTATCTATCGGGCAACGAACAGCGATTTACAATGATGCCCGAAAGGCCGGCCCAGTTCTTGTCGAGGTTCGAGGTGCCCGCGTTTCCGCCGCATCGCCGGTGTTGCATTACCCGTCGACAGAGGATTATCCCCAAAGCCATCCTTCAGGTCACTTGGTGGGCTGAGCCCATTGTCGGTATCGACTGCCACGCGGCCTCGCTGACTGGAAGCTGACAGGAATTATCATCGTTCTTCAGGAGCCCATCAGCAAGGCGTTGCATGATTGCACGCGTAGATGAGGGCAACTGAGGAGTTGGAACCATGAAAAAGTCTTTCACGATGCTTGCATTGCTGGTGATGCTGCCGGCTGGCGCCGCCCTTGCTGGCGAGGCGTGCGATGTATCGCCCGAAAAGAGGCAATCGTTCGAAGCGCTGGCGAAGCTTGCAAGCGACTTCGAATGGACCATTGACAGGATGAAGATCGACGACGGCTGTTACGAGCTTCGGGTGACCGATGCCAGCGGCAACATCCTCAAGGTCAAAGTCGACCCGGCGACACTGGAGGTTGTTGATGGAAAGGTCAAACGCTTCGGTGACGATGGGGGTGCGCCACGGAAGGAGAAATAGGGCCACGCGTAGTCGAGACGCGTCCGGACGGTCGGCAAAGGCATTCATTCCGAGGCGTGCGTGCCTTCGCCGTATCTGGGCTAACGGGAGCAGGCTGCTGGTTGCGCTATTGCTTGCCGGAGAAAAATACGGCCGCGAAACCGTCCCGCCGCCCCTCTATCGGCGAGATCAGATCAAGCCTGCCGCCCGTGCCAGCGGCGATCGTTTTGGCGATGGCCAAGCCGAGACCCGCGCCGTCCGCATCTGACTGGCCCCGCTCGAAAGGCTCGGACAGTCGGGCAAGCGTCTCCGCCGGCACGGCCGGACCGGCATTCGTGACTTGCAGGGTGCCCTCAGCCGATAGCGCGACGCTGATAGGCTCCTTCGGGTCGCCATGCTTCAGGGCGTTTTCAATGAGGTTGCGCGCCAGAACGGCGAAGGCGTCCGGATCGATATTAGCGGATACCGGATTGTCGGGAAGCATCAGCTCGACCCGACCGGCGCCAGGGGTGTGTTCGCCGAACTCGCTGACGACCATGCGCAGGATGACTGCGATGTCGACAGGCTTCTCCGCCAGCAGGCGGCCGCCCTCGGCCCTTGCAAGCTGCATCAGCTTTTCGGTCAGCCGGGAAAGACGCCGCAGGGCAGTTTCCATGTCGCGCGCGTGTTCGCGGGTCGTGTCATCGGTAGCCTCGATGATCATCCTTTGCGCTTGTGCCAGTGCAGCCGCGACCGGCGTTCGTAGTTCATGGGCGGATTTCGCCGCCAGCGTGCGCTCCGCCTGCAATGTCCGTTTCAGGCGTTCAAGAAGCCGGTTCACCGAATGAGCGACTGGTTCCACCTCGGAAGGCAGGTTGTCGGCTTTGACCGGAGCAAGATCGCCGCCGCCGCGCGCCTCGATCTGTGATCGGAAAGCTCGGACGGGAGTCATCGACAGCCGAACGATGAGCCAGACACCGAGGAGGCTGAGGGGAACGATAATGCCGAGTGGCAGGGCGAGATCCAGTGAGGCGTGTTCTGCCGCCATTCGCCGATGCGAAAGCGGTTCGGCGACGGTGATCGTCAGGCTGCCTTGCAGCGCGGCGTCGGAATAGAGCCGATGGGTTTGCGTATCGGTGAAGCCCATTCCCGAGAATGGCGGAAAAACCGCCAGATCCGCATTGTGCGAGCTGAGTAGAACCTTGCCCGCTTCGTCACGTACGACATAGGTGAAGTATTCGTCATGCTGACGCAGCGTCGCCACGCGCTGCTCCGAATCGTCGGTATCGCGCCCGAGGATTTCGAGCGCCGCAAGCGGCAGAATCCGTTGCGCAGTCTCCTCCAGCGCGCTGTCGAAGACTTCGTTCATCTCGTTGTGCAGCCTGTAAACCGTAACCACGGCGGCGACTGCCCAAAGCACCGTCATGCCGAGGCCGAGCCATAGCGAAAGCCGCCATTGCAGGCTTTTCGGGCGTTTCATCGCGCGCTTCCGAGACGATAACCGATGCCGCGAACCGTATCGATGACAGCATGCCCCAGCTTTTTGCGCAGCCGACTGACATGGACCTCGATCGTGTTGCTCTCCACTTCGGCACCGAACGCATAGAGCCGGTCCTCGAGCTGGGCCTTGGTCAGCGCGACGCCCGGCCGTTGCAGGAAGGTCTCGAACAGCGCCCATTCCCGTCCGGTCAGTTCGACGGAGCGTCCGCCGCGCTTCACGGTTTTGGCGGCAAGATCGACGCACAGGTCGCCGATCTCGATGAGGGGATTGGGATTGCCGCTGTAGCGCCGCGCGACCGCGTTCAAACGCGACGACAGCTCCGAAAGATCGAAGGGCTTGATCATGTAGTCGTCCGCGCCGGCGTCGAGGCCCTCGATGCGGTCGGAAATCTGGTCCAGCGCCGTCAGGATGATGACCGGCGTCACACTTCCTGCGGCACGCAGTTTTCGCAGGAAGCCGACACCCAGCCCGTCGGGAAGCATCAGGTCCAGCAGGATGAGGTCGTAGGCCGCGCTATCGAGATGCTCGCGCGCGGCGTCGAGCCGGTTCACCCAATCGACGGAATGGCTGGCGGCGATGTGATCGCGAACGGCCTTGCCGAGGATCGCATCGTCTTCAACGAGCAAGACTCTCATCCTGGGATCGGTTCCCCCTTCTGCTGCTTTTCTACGGTTTGAACCTGTCGGTTTGCTGAAGGGGTATCAGTCGCTGCTTCAGCGATTCGTCAGGATAACCTGCCATGGTTGTGACTATATCGCGTTGATCGGGAACAATCAGATGATGAAGCAGATGGCGGCGGCAATCCTCGTTCTGACGTTCGCCGGGTTAGGGACCGCAAGGGCGGACGACGATTGCCATGTTCCGATGGAGCAGTGGCAGCCGCGCGAGGCGGTGCAGACGATGGCGGCTGGGCGGGGCTGGACCGTCACCCGGATCAAGATCGACGACGGCTGCTACGAAATCCGCGGAACCGATGAAGGAGGTCGCCCCTTCAAAGCCAAGATCGACCCTGCGACGCTCGAAATCGTTAAGCTCCGCTACAAGGATCGGGATGACGACCATCACGGAGCCGAACGCCAACGGACGCAGAACATCGGGCGGGAAGCTGCCGACGGGGCATCTGCGAACGGCCTGCTCGGGACGAATACGCGGCCAAAGGCTGTCGTGAAATAAGCCGCCGCACTTTCGCTCCGGCGCATCTCAAGGAGACCTCAATATGCCCGACAAGTCGCATCGCTATTCGGCGAGCATGATCGTTATCCACTGGCTAACCGCCCTTCTGGTGCTCGGCGCCTGGTTCACGGCCGAGGGCGGTCGCAAGGTCGCCGAGAACCCGCCCCTGCTGCACTTTTCGCTCGGGCTTGCGGTGCTCGCCCTGATGTTGCCCCGGCTAGTTCTGCGGGTGGCCGGCCGCACGCCCGAAGCCGATACGCAAGGTTGGCTCGCGGCTGCCGCGAAGGCCGGGCACGCGGTGCTCTACCTGTTCTTGATCGCGCTGCCGATCACTGGCTGGTACACGGCTTCACGCATGGGTGTCTCAGTATCGTTCTTCGGCTTGCAGCTTCCTGCGCTCACCGAGCCCGTTCAGGGGCGACCCGGCCTGATCGCCGAATTGCATGAGAATGCCGGAACCATCATCCTCATCCTCGCCGGACTGCACGCCCTGATGGCCATCTGGCACCAGTTCGTCCTGCGCGATGGCACGCTGCGGCGCATGTCCCTGCGTTGAGTGTTTCCGATTGAAGCCTGCGATAAACAAGCTGCCAGGGTCCCCGCCGCCATTGCCTACGGTGTCGGGGATATTGCCAAGCGCCTGGGCGCTCGAGAAGAGTTTGTGGACGAAACGGTTCGGCTGACGCAAACGGGCTCGATGCGGTTCGGAGCCCATCAGGCATTCCGGCCGTTCTCCGCCAGGCAAACAATCCGGCTAAGCCAATGCGAATTCCACTGGCAAGCCAGGACCGTCCCCTTTGGCTTGATCAGGATTACGGACGCCTTCTCGGATGGAACTCCGGCACTTGAGGAAACGGCACTTGGCCTTATTCCGCTTGCCCACGACTAGACCAATACCAGCGCAACTTCAGATTTCGCGTCCGCGACAAACACCGAGCATGGCGTTCGCTAGGAACACGACCGCTGACCTGACCACCGATCTGCGGTTTTGTTCTTTCTAGGCGTTTGGTATTTCATCGCTTCCTGACGAAACACTGAAGCAAAAATATTTTTGCTGTCAGGTGATGCTCAGGTGGCCTTGCCAGAGTGGGGCGTCGGATCTCGAACCAATTGGTTATCCGCGATCCGCTTCTCTGGAAAAGGCAGATCGGCATGAAATCCATTTTTGCGGCACTGGCGCTGACGACGGCGCTGACCCTTCCTGGCCTCGCGATGGCCCGTCCCATCACGGTGACGACCACATTGAACCGGTATGGCGGAGACGGGGCCTATCTCGCCTTCTATGTCATCGATCCACAGGGGAAGTACGCAGGTACGGTCTGGGTCGCCGGGGGCAAGTCGAAATATTACGGGCACCTGTCGGCTTGGTATCGTGCGACGGGCGGTAATCCCTCCGGGATTGATGGCATCACCGGCGCCAGCGTTGGTGCTGGGCGCACGCTGGAAATCTCGCTCGACTTGGCCGATGCGCTATTCGACGCGGGCTATACGCTGCATGTCGATGCCGCCGTGGAAGACATGCGCGACAGCCCGAACGACGTAGCGATCCCGCTGACGAGTGACGGCGCAGGGACGCCCGCGCGTGGCCGGCTCTATGTCGCCTCGCTCGCCTATTCCCGCTAGGCGGTGAACGGTATGTCTCGTCTCATTCACCGCTGGCCGGGGCTCATCGCCGGGCTCCTGCTTCTGGTGCTCAGCCTTAGCGGTGCGGCGCTTTCGATTTTCCCGGCCGTCGAGCGCCTGTCTTCGCCGCAGGCCACGGCGGCGGTGTCCGTCGCCGATGTGGCGGGGCGCATCCAGGCCGCCCATCCCGAACTGGAACAGATACGGCGAGCGCCGTCGGGCCGGATCATTGCCTATTGGTTCGAGAACGGCGCCGCACAGGCGGCGATGATCGATCCGGTGACAGGGCAAAGCATCGCATCTGCCGATCCGAAACCGGTCGAACGTTGGCTGACGAACCTGCATCGGTCGCTGTTTCTTGGAGATGGCGGCCGCATAGTGACAGCCGCAGGCGCGGCCGCAATGATGGTGCTGGCGATTTCCGGAGTGGTGCTTGTCGCGCGCCGGGCCGGAGGCTGGCAGCTTTGGTTCTCGCCGATGCGCGGCCCGCTTTCCGGAAGGCTGCATGTCGAGATCGCACGGCTGGCGGTCGCTGGATTGTTGCTGTCCTCAGCCACAGCCCTGTGGATGACGGCCTCGACCTTCGATCTTTTGCCGGATGAAGCTGCATCCCCGATTGCGCAGACGGATGCGAGCGGTCGAACGGGCATGACTGTCGCAGACATGGCCGCCCTTCGGGCCATACCCATCGCCGAACTGCGCAGCTTGTCGTTTCCCACGCCAGATGATGCGAGCGATGTCTTTACGCTGAAAACCGACCAAGGAACCGGCTACATCGATCAGGGCGATGGCAAGCTCCTGGCCTGGACCGGTCTTACCGGATGGCAGCGAGTCTCAGAAACGATCTACATGCTGCACACCGGACAAGGAGCGGCCACATTGGGGCTGGTTCTCGGACTGATGGCGCTCGGCGTTCCGGTCATGGCTGCGACGGGCTTCATCCTGTGGCTTGCCGGGTGGCGCGGGCGCTCTTGCATTCGCGGCAATGTTCCTGCCAGCCGTGCCGAGACGATCCTGCTGGTCGGCAGCGAGAGCGGCACCACTTGGGGATTTGCGGCAACGCTTCATGCGGTGCTCTCCAGGGCAGGCCAGACTGTCCACGCTGCCCCGATGTCCGCCTTCGATCCCGCGCGCTACGGGCGGGCCAGGCGTATCCTTATCCTTGCTGCCACCTATGGCGATGGTGACACGCCTGCCTCTGCTAAAGGGTTCCTCGAACGCATGAACGCTCTTGCCGCCGCTCCGGCGATCCCCATGGCTGTGCTTGGCTTCGGCGACCGCAGCTTTCCCGGCTATTGCGCCTATGCGCGAGCCGTTACCGAAACCGCGGAGCGTAAAGGCTGGGAGACGCTCATCCCCTTCGACACGGTGGACCGGCAGTCACCACAGGATTTCGCCCGTTGGGGCCGCTCATTGGGCGCGGCGACAGGTCTCGACCTCGATCTCGTCCATCAGCCGGTACAACCCGCCTCCATCGATCTGACGCTCGTCTCGCGCCGCGACTATGGCGCCAAGGTGCAAGCTCCCACGGTCATCCTGCGATTTGCCTTGCCACAGGCTGCGCTCTGGCGGCGGCTTGTCGCCCGCGCGCCCGGCAATTTTGCCGCCGGCGATCTGCTTGGCATCCTGCCCGAAGGTTCGGCCGTTCCCAGGTTCTATTCGCTGGCTTCGGGCCGCCGCGACGGCTTCGTCGAGATCGTCGTGAAGAAGCATCCGGCCGGCTTGTGCTCGGGTCAACTCTACGAACTGAGGCCCGGCGATCGGATCAGGGGCTTCGTTCGGCGCAATCCCGGCTTCCATGCCGGAACCACGCGCAGGCCGCTGATCCTGATCGGAGCCGGAACGGGGATCGGTCCTCTTGCGGGCTTCGTGCGCGCCAATACGCGATGCCGGCCGGTTTATCTATTTTTCGGCATGCGCCATCCCGACAGCGATTTTCTCTATCGCGAGGATTTTGCGAACTGGCAGGCAGAAGGGCGCCTCCGGCTAGTCGTGCCGGCCTGCTCGCGCGGGCGAAACCCTCGTTACGTCCAGGATGGTCTGCGCCATGAGGCGACAGAGATCGTGCGTCTCGTGCGCGAAGGCGCTCGGATCATGGTCTGCGGCGGCCGGGATATGGCGACTGGTGTTTCCACAGCGCTCGGCGACATTCTTGCCCCGATGGGGCTGACGCCGAGCTTGCTGAAGGCGCAGGGACGCTATGTTGAAGACATCTACTGAACAGAACCGGCTCTCAATGAACGGACCGACGATGGGTACACGCTGGTCGGCGTCGTTCTATGCGCCGGATGGACTTGACTCGGAAGCGGTCCGGCAGGCGTTGCAAGCCGCCGTGAATGAAGTCGACACGCAAATGTCGACCTGGAATCCGAACAGCGATCTCATGCGCTTGAATGCTGGCCGTCCCGGTGCGTGGATAAGCGTTCCGCCCTGCCTGGTGGAAGTGCTGCGGCTCGCCTTCGATATCGGCCGCGCCTCGGGCGGTGCGTTTGATGTCGGCGTCGGTGCGGCTGTGCGTGCATGGGGATTCGGTCCGGAAGCGGTCGACGAGGCCCGAATTCGAAAGGCGCTCGAAATGCCGCATCCGCCCGCCCATGAGATCGTGGAGCTGGATGTCGACGGTGGAAGGGCGCGAAGATTGGCGCCTGTGGACCTCGACCTCAATGGTATCGCCAAGGGGTACGGCGTGGACAGGCTGGCCGAGGTGCTGCACGGCTTCGGCATCGCTTCAGGTCTGGTCGGGATTGATGGCGAGATGCGCGCGTTCGGCCTGCATCCCGCCGGTGAGCCGTGGGTGATCGCTGTCGAGGCGCCCGATCCCGACCGCCGCGCTCCGCATTCGATCCTTGCCTTACAGGACGCAGCAGTCGCAACCTCCGGCGACTACCGGCATTGGCTCATGGCCGGAGGCCGACGATTGTCGCACACGATGAACCCGCGCCGCGGAGCGCCCCTGCCTGAACCGCCGGCCTCCGTCACCGTCATCGCGCGAACCTGCGCAGAAGCCGATGCTTGGGCTACGGCTCTGATGGTCCTCGGCCCGAAAGCTGGAACGCAGCTTGCCGAGCGCGAGCGTCTGAATGCACTATTTTTATCGCGTGGTGCCGAAAGCACACTTCAGTCCAAAACGGTTGGATTGATATTCGACCCTTCCCATGATCATGGTGACGCTCACTAGCACCGGCGTGCAGCTCAAGCCACGGTTGTCGCTCAAGAATCTGCGGGAATATCTCAATCGCTACATCTACCTGCCGCACCTGAAAGAGTAGGACGTACTGGTGAAGGCGTGCAGGCGACGATCAGCGGCATGCTGCTCGGTCCTTTCGCCTATGCCGAGCGGTGGGGTGAGAAGACGGGCATCTACCTGGGGCTTGCGATCGAACGTGCGAGTAACACGTCCCTGGTCATCGACAGCGACAGCACCATCAAACCGAATGGGGTCGAAGCGCACTGTCCCGCACCGGTGCAACCTGGCCCTTGGGCGCGCACCTGGAAGCCCTGATGGCGGCACACCGACGCCCAGCGGGCTCGATGCGGGTGGTGGGTCGGCGACACCGCCGACAGAGAGGAAGCCGACGCGCTTCACCAGCGCCGTGATAGTCTCACCGGAGCGGCCTGCGCGGGACATTCATCAGATTGTCGAGGCGATCATCGAGCAACTCACGGCGCTTCCGGGCAGTCGGGTGAAGATCCGGCTCGAGATTGATACAGAAGTGCCGGAGGGCCTTGAACGTTCCAAGGTTCGGACGTTGGTCGAAAACGCCGCCGACCGCGACGTCTGGTTCAGATGTTGCGGCCGGTGATCCGCGCGATCGCACGCCGGCGTCTCATTCTTTTCGGTTTCGGTGGCGCACAACGTGAGCGGTTCTTACCGTCTTGCCGATCGCGCGATGGAGCGGGCGAGGCTCAGCAGCCGGCGGCATGCAGGATTATCGTTGCGCGCCGACCACACGGCGCTGAACGGCAGTATTTCACCGGCCATGCGCCGGTAGGCGATCCCTGGAAACTGCGCGACGGTCATGGCTTCGCTGGTGAGCGTGAGACCGCGGCCGACAGCGACCAAGGAGAGCATATTGTCCCGGCCGACATATTGGCAATGGATATCGGGATGATGACCGAGGTCCCCGAGGCGCCCGACCAGATAGTCGTGGATCTCCTGGCCGGGCGGCGCTTCGCTGACGATAAAGCGCTCGCCCGCCAGATCGCGCCATGCAAGTTCTGTTTGATCTGCAAGCGGGTGATCTGACGGGAGGACGGCGAACACCTCTTCAGACCAGAGCTGCTCGACTTCGCAACCGTCCCGCAGTGAGGAGCCTGTTACAAACGCCACGTCCAATTGGAGTTGCCGCACCGCGGCGATATGTTCGGGCTGATTGCCGTCGATGAGATCGACATGAACACGTTTGTATCGCTTACCGAAGGTGCGCAGCAGATCGAACAGGAAGCCGGAAGCGATGGATGAGAGGACGCCGATCTTGATGTGCCCTTCTTCGGTTCGGCCTACGGCTGCGACATCGACCGCGCTAGCATGAATATGTCGGAGGGCGGTCCGAGCCCCTGGCAAATATTTCTGCCCGGCAACCGTAAGGCTGACGCCGCTGGCGTGGCGATGAAAGAGCGATGCGCCGAGCTGATCCTCGAGGTCACGGATACGGCGACTGATCGTCGATTCCTGGATGCCGAGGGCGCGACCTGCCTGTCGAAAGCTTCCATATTCGGCAGCGGTCACGAAATAACGCAGATGGTGCAGTTTGATCCGGCTATGTCGCTCAGCCCCGAACGCAAGATCGGAAAGGGAGCCGATCTTGGCGCCGTCAGAAAAGCTTCTGCCGTCGTGATCGGCGCTCGCCATCAGGGTCTCCAGCCCGTTTCAAGGCTGTTGGCTACCGCGTTCGCGAAAGCGCAGATGGCGTTGTCGTTATGATCGTGTCGTTGCATCATGCCGCCCTCAAAGAACTTAACGACATTCAGTATGCGGCATGATGAGTCGCACACCGCACGGCGTCAATGATAAATGAACGACGTTAAGTTAACGTATGGTATACATGGCGCTCCGGTGTGCTGTGATTGATGCAACGGCCGCTGAGGGTCGAAGCCTAGCGGAAGATCGGGCGTAAAAAGTGGGTTTCGGGGCTGATGGCGCGTCCAAGAAAAGAAGACACACTCGACATCGCGCCGCGAGCGGTCGCGGAAATGGTTCGCCTGCTGGCGGCGCGTGACGATTTCGATGTTCCGTTGGTGGCGGTGGCACAGGCGGTCGGCTGCACGCCGCCTGCGCTTTACGGCTATTTTCGCAACAAGGGCGCTCTGTTGCGGGCGGTGCGGGAAGAGGGCTTCAACCGGCTATATAATGAGAAACTGACGCTCTCGGAGCGGATGCACGCAGACCCCTTTGGCTACCTGCGTGAAGGGAGCTACGCCTATGCCCGCTTCGCACTCGACAATCCGACCCTGTACCGGCTGATGTTCGCACCTCCGCCCAGCCTCGGGATTGGTGATGATCCCCTGTCAGGCGATCCTGGCCGCCGAATATTCGAGCTGTTGCTCACGGGTCTTCGCGGCTGCCAGGCCCAGGGGTTTTTGCCGGGAATGGACCTCAATCGATATGCCTTCATGTTCTGGTCGGCGGTGCATGGCGCGGTGTGCCTCGGTTTCCAGAATCGGGCGTTGGACGAAGCCGCGAAATGGGATGCGACACGCGAGGTCATCGACACACTCATGGAGATGATTGCTGCAACGGTGCCGGGCGACCGAAGCCAACAACTGCTGCGCGACTGATCCGCCGGCTGCGAAGAGAGGCTGCGACCATGACCAAATATTCCATTGGCGACCATGTGAGCTGGAACTCCGAAGCCGGTCATGTGACAGGCAAGATCATCCGGGTTCATCATGCGGATTTCGACTACAAGGGCCATCGACACCGGGCGTCGAAGGACGATCCGCAGTACGAGATCAAGAGTGACAAGACGGACCATGTCGCCGCTCACAAGGAAGCTGCGCTGACGAAGATCGATTGATGGCCGCGCAATTCGTCACCATCGGCCATTCCAATCGCAGCCTCGGCGAATTTCTCGACATGCTGGGCGCCGCCCGGGTCGAGATGGTGATCGACGTGCGCGCCTTTCCCCGGTCGCGTAGCAATCCTGCCTTCAATATCGACGGTCTGCCGGAAGACCTGGCGCGGGCACAGATCGGTTACCGACATATGCCGGACCTGGGCGGCAGGCGGCCAAAGCAGACCGGTGTGAACGAAAGCCTCAATGCGCTATGGCGGGTGCAAAGCTTCCACAACTATGCTGACTATGCGCTCGGCGAGGCGTTCGTCGGCGCGTTTCATGATCTGGTGAGCCTCGGCCGCGATCACCGCCTGGCCCTGATGTGTTCCGAAGCGGTCTGGTGGCGATGCCATCGCCGCATCATCACCGACCATCTGCTACTGACTGGCCACGCCGTCGATCATCTGATGGCGCCGGGGCATAGCGAGCACGCCACGCCGACGCTGGGCGTGCAGAAGGACGCGCAGGGAAAAGTCATCTATCCGGCGTCCACCGGGCCTGACCACGAGCCACCTCCAGGTTGAACGTCAGCCGTGGTTGGGGTTCCTCTTCAGGCCGTGCGGCGCGGCCTACCTTGCCGGATTCACTCGGGCTTCTGCATGGGGCGCCGCGCCTTTGCGAACCCGCGATCTGTCGCAATGAACCGCTCCAGCATGGGCACGATGAGTTTTGCCGGTTCGATCGGAGCGGCGGCCCCGGCCAGAAGACGGCCATATTCGGTCAGGTCGCGGTGGAGCGACGCCGGCAGCTCTACCGCGACTTTCACGGGCTTGTCGTCCGCGAGGGGACCGAGTTTCAGCTTCATCATGTCAGCCTCCATAGGGTTCGAGGACGAGATCGCGCGTCACGACGATCCTGACCGGGAAGCCCGGCCGGATGGTCAGCGTCGGTGCGACGTTGAGCTGGCGGCGGACGATCTGCTGTCCGGCGTCGTTGATCGTGTCCTGGCCGCCGTTGCGGATGGCGCGGAGCAGCCGGTCCTGATCGTCGACGGCAAGCTCCGCCCCGACCGAAAGCAGCGTCGAGAGCCCGGCGGCCTTCGCCAAATCCCACCAATGATAGTCCACACCATCTTCAAGACCGGCATAGCCCTGCGTGTCGGTCCCAGGCTGGCGTTCGAGGACGATCGAGCGGCCGTTCGGCATGATGAGCCGGTTCCAGACGAGCAGCACGCGGCGCTGACCATATTGGACGTTGTTGTCGTACTGGCCGATGATCCGCGTGCCCTGTGGCACGAGCAGAATGCGTCCGGTGGGGCTGTCATAGATCGGCTCCGTGACCTGGGCGATGATCTGGCCAGGAAGATCGGAGCGGATGCCGGTGATGAGCGCGGCCGAGATCACCGCGCCGGCCTGAAGCACGAAGGGCGACGCCGGCGGCGTCACGCGATCGGGCGTGACCGTGCGCCGGTCGGCCGCCGCGTTGAGGAAGGCGAGCTGCTTGTCCTGTCCCGTGGCGGCCTGTCCGCCCGCGCCGGCGCCGGAGAGATCGAGCCCGGCGAGACCGGGCATCGCGCCCGCCGTGCTGGAGGCCGTCGATCCCTGCCGCGACTGGAAGAAGACGGCGCTGAGGCGCGCGGCCTCTTCCTCGGCGCGGCGGCGCTGCTCGGCCTCGCTGACGCCGGGCGTCGGGGTGACGGGTGCTGCAATCGGCTGACCGTTGTTCTGCGCGCTCAAGATGGGACCGCCGAGATCGCCGGGCAGCGCCGGGCCGAGAACCGGGCCGGTATAGTCCTTGGGCAAGCCGGCCAGGCCATCGGCGGTCTGGCGGCCGTTGGTGGAATATAGCTCGGCGCCGCCGTCGTCCGGCCCGCGCGTCTGGAGCGCGTAGATCAGCGATCCGCCAATGCCGACCAGAGCGACGGCCGCGACGCTCGCGAGCATTTTGCGCGAGAGGCGTGTGACGCGCGGCGGTTCGGCGCGAAGCCGCATCGGCGCGACGGGGGTGCTGGTCTCGGTGCTGGTGGTATCGGTCATTAGGATGGCCTCCCGTCGGTGCGGACGATCCTGACGGTCTGCTGCTTGTCGCCCGCGCCAAGGCGCAGCTCGGCCGCGCCGAACAGGCGATCGACGATCAGGATGTGTTGATAGATGCGGTTGTTGGCGATCTGGGCTTCGCCTTGCGGGCCGATGACGACGAGCGGCGGCATCTCGCCCTGGACGATGCCACGCGGGAATTCGACATAGACGTGACGGCCATCGTCATAGACGGCGATCGGCTTCCACGGCGGATTGCCGGAGTCGGTCTGAGCGTAGCGATAATTGCGGGCGGCCACGGCCGGAATGACCGGCGTGGCCGGAACGCTCTGGCGCTGGCTGGCCGGCGGCTGCGGATAGGCCCAGGCGACCGACGGCATGTAGGGCTTCTCGCCGGAGCGCAGCTCGATCATGTAGGTCCGCCTGTCGGTCGTCACGATCAGGTTGGTGGTGATGTCGGGCCGGCTCGGCTTGACGAGGATATGGACGCGGCGCGTGACGCCGGACCCGCTCTCGGTATCGCCGATGATCCAGCGCGCCGTGTCGCCGGCCGCGATCGGTCCCGCGCCGGTGAGGCTTTCGCCCGGCTCCAGCGCGATGTCGGTGATCTGGCCGGGAACGGCATAGACCTGATAGAGCGCGCCTTCCGACCACGGGTAGATCTGGATGGCGTTGTAATAGCCCTCGCGGCGCGGCTGCACGCGGGCGGCGGCATTGGCGTTCTCGACGCGGCCGGTCGGGGTGCCCGCGGTCTCGCCGCCGCGTGCGACCGTCCAGGCCGGCGGGATCAGCACCGGCTTCGGCCGCTCGTCGATGACGGCGGCGGGAATGGCCGGCAAAGGCGGCACGCTGGCGTCGTAGCTGATCGCCGGAGGCTTGGTCATGCTGGCGCAGCCCGCGAGCGCCGTCGCGGACAGCATCAGCGCAACGCTCACGGATCTACGGAAAGCCGGAAGGACGGCGATACGGATTGCCGGCTTCATTGGCCCATCTCCCGCGACCAGTTGATGGCGTTGACGTAGATGCCGAGCGGATTGGCCTTCAGCCGCTCGGCGTCGCGCGGCGGCTGAAGCGCGATCGTCAGGATCGCGGTCCAGCGCTGGGTCGAGGCGAGCACGCCGTTCTCGAATTGCCGTTCGGTCCAGGCGACGCGGAAGCTGTCCGGTGAAGCGCGGATGACGCTGGAGACGTCGACGGCGATCTGCTGCTTGCCGACCTTGGTGAAGGGGTCGTTGGTGCGGGCATAGTCGTTGAGCGCGCCCGCGCCGCGATCCGTCGTCCATTCATAGGCGCGAAGCCAGTTCTGGCGGACGATGATCGGATCGGCCGGGATCGAGCGTACCTGCTCGATGAAGCGGGCGAGATGCCATGCGATCTGCGGATCGGTCGGGCGATAGTCGGCGCTGGCCGGCGCAATGCTCTGCGCCTGGCCGAGCTTGTCGACCTGGACCACCCACGGCACGACGGTCCCGCGCGCCGACTGGATCACGAGCGCGCCGGCGAAGCCTGCCGAGAGGATCAGCGCGCCGAAGGCCATGTAGCGCCAGTTCTTCGCCTGCACGCGGGCCGAGCCGATACGGTCGTCCCAGACCTGCGCGGCCTTCTGGTATGGCGTCTCGGGTTCGGGCGTCTTGCCGTAATGCACGGCGGGCCTTTTGAAGATGTTCATGAGCGGTCGCTTTCGGAAAGGTTGATGGAAGAGCCGGAGCCGTGGCTGTCGCCGGACTTGACGGCATGGGCGGCGGCGCTGACGCCGTGAGAAAGGTGCTGGCTGCGCTTCATGCGCTTGGCCCAATCGGGAGCGCCGCCCGCCATGGCTATCGGCGTGGATGCGGCCTCGGCGGCTTCACCGCCGACCGTTCCCATGGTCGAGGAGCCGCCGGTCGCACTGAGCCCGGCCTTGGCGCCATCGGAGAAGCTGGATTTCATGCTCTCGGAGGCGCGGGCCACGGCGCGCTTCAGCGGCGAGACGGCGGCCGAGCCTGCGGCACGGGCAACGCCGCCCATGCCGGAGGCAACGCCTGCCGCACCGGACTGCCCCAGGGAGCCGAGCGAATAGGCGGCCGATGCCCCGCCTGCCGCGGTGGCGCCGCCGCGTGCCACGGCAGCGCCGCCGGAGAACGCCGCCGATCCGCCTTTGAGGGCGAGACCCGCGGCACCGCCTGCCGCAAGGGCTGCGCCGCCCACGGCAAGGCCGGTGCCGATGGCTGCGCCCGCGCCGAGCTGGGGACCGCCGGAGACGAGGCCGTTGGCGATGCCGGGGCCGAAGATGCCGAGGCCGAGCAACGAGAGAGCGGCGAGCACGATCGCCATGGCGTCGTCGACGGTCGGCGTCGTGCCGCCGAAGCCCTTGGTGAACTCGCCGAAGAGCGTCGAGCCGATGCCGATGATGACGGCGAGCACCAGAACCTTGATGCCGCTGGAAATGACGTTGCCCAGCACGCGCTCGGCCATGAAGGCGGTCTTGCCGAAGAGACCGAAGGGAATGAGGACGAAACCGGCGAGCGTCGACAGCTTGAACTCGATCAGGGTGACGAAGAGCTGGATCGCCAGGATGAAGAAGGCGAGGATCACGAGCGCCCAGGCAAACAGCAGGCACACGATCTGGATCAGGTTCTCGAACACCGAGATCCAGCCCATCAGCGGCGAGATCGCCTCCAAGAGCGGCCGGGCGGCATCGAGGCCGGTCTGTGCGACCTTGCCGGGGCGCATCAGGTCGGCGGTCGAAAAGCCCGTGCCCGATGCTTTGAGACCGAGGCCAGCGAAGCTGTCAAAGACGATCTTGGCGAGGTTGTTCCAGTTACCGATCAGATAGGCGAAGACGCCAACGAACAGCGTCTTCTTGACCAGGCGCGCGATGATGTCGTCATCGCCAGCCCAGCTCCAGAAGAGCGCGGCGAGCGTCACGTCGATCACGATCAGCGTGGTCGCGATGAACGCCACTTCGCCGGAGAGAAGGCCGAAGCCGCTGTCGATGTATTTGGTGAATACGCCGAGGAAATTGTCGATGACGCCTGCGCCGCCCATGGCTCACTGCCCTTCCGTGCTGGCGGACGCCGCCGGTGCGACCGGCGCCGGCGCGTGGCCGAGAAAGCGGTCGCGGGTTTCGGCCCAGACGCGCAGGCATTCGGGATCGCTTGCTGCCTGTTGACCAAGTTGCTGGCACCGGCGCTGGCTCTCGCGCAGCGGATCACCTTCGCGCTGTTGCTGACGCGCCGACGGCGATGCCAGCGCGTCCTGCTTGCGGGTCATTTCGATCGCGGTTGCCGTGACGGCGACCGCGACGAATACGATAGCGCCCAGCCGGGCCAGCATCTTGCCGTCCATGAGCTTCCTCCTTTCCGGCCTTATTTGCCGCTGTTGAACATCTGGGCGTTGCCGGGCTGGTAGCCCGAGCTCGGCGTCAGGAAGCGGCGACGCTGCTCGCGGCCCTGTTCGGCCGCCGCGGTGCGTTCGGCCTCGGTGAGCGCGCTGGCCCGGCCGTTGGAGGCGAGCAGCGCCACGAGATCGGAGAGCTGCTGCGATTGCAGGGCGAGGATCTGATTGCCGGCCTGCGTCGCCTGAAGCGCGCCGGTCGCACCCTGGCTCTGGCTGACCAGCGCCGACATCTGCGTGCGGTTGGTGTCGATGTTGGAGACGACGCCGGCCTGTACCCGCATCGCGTCCTGAAGCCCGCCAACGGTGTTCTGCCAGCGCGAACGGGCGTCGGCGACCATCTGCTTGTCGGTCGTCGACATCGAGACGTTGCCGTATTTCTGGGTGAACATCTGGTCGATCTGCTGGACGTTGAACGCGATGCCCTGGGCTTGGCTGAGAAGCTGCTGGGTGCGCTGCACGTTCTGCTGCAAGGTCTGGAGCGCCGAGTAAGGCAGGCTCGCCAGGTTCTTCGCCTGGTTGATGAGCATCTGCGCTTCATTCTGGAGCGAGGTGATCTGGTTGGTGATCTGCTCCAGCGTGCGCGCGGCCGTCAGCACGTTCTGGGCGTAATTGCTCGGATCGAAGACGATGATCGCGTGGGCGGGCGTCGCCACCATCGGGGAGAGCGCGACCGGGGTTGCCGCCAGCATGGTCGCGGCGAGCGCCATGGCGCGCGAGCGGATACGAAGGGTAAGCATAGTCAGGACTCCTTTGCTGCTTGGGGGAACGAGAACGTCGGGATGAGATCGGCGGCCCAGCCGACGTCGCGGGCGCGCAGCCACGCGGCGAGGAAGCCGTCGCGGCCGTGCTCGGCGACGAGGTTGGCGATCAGGGTCTGGTCGGACTTGGAGGATGCGGCGCAGAGCGCGAGGCCGACTTCGGACAGGCCCAGCTCGAACAGGCGGTTGCCGCGCCGCGACTGGCAGTAATAGTCGCGCTTAGGGACGGCGCGCGCGAGGATTTCGATCTGCCGGTCGTTGAGGCCGAAGCGCCGATAGATGGCCGTGATCTGCGGCTCGATCGCACGCTCGTTCGGGAGCAAGAGCCGCGTCGGGCAGCTTTCGATGATGGCCGGCGCGATGCTGGAATTGTCGATGTCGCTGAGCGACTGCGTGGCGAAGATGACCGATGCGTTCTTCTTGCGCAGCGTCTTCAGCCATTCGCGGAGCTGGCCCGCGAACCCTTCATCGTCCAGCGCCAGCCAGCCCTCGTCGATGATGAGCAAGGTCGGTCGCCCGTCGAGTCGGTCGCCGATGCGGTGGAAGAGATAGGAAAGCACCGCGGGCGCTGCCCCCGTGCCGACCAGGCCCTCGATCTCGAACGCCTGCACAGCGGCCGAGCCGAGATGTTCGGCTTCGGCGTCGAGCAGCCGGCCATAGGCCCCGCCGACGCAGAACGGACGGAGTGCCTGCTTCAGATCGTTGGACTGAAGCAGCACCGACAGGCCGGTGATGGTGCGTTCCCCGATCGGCGCGGAGGCCAGCGAGGTCAGCGCGGTCCAGATGTGCTCCTTCACCTCGGGCGTGATCTGGATCGCTTCGCGCGTCAGGATGGCGACGATCCAGTCGGCGGCCCAGGCGCGCTCATAGGTATTGTCGATGCGCGCGAGCGGCTGAAGCGAGACGGAGAAGTCGTCACCCTCGGTCAGCCCGCCGCCGAGATCGTGCCAGTCACCGCCCATGGCGAGCGCGGCGGCGCGGATGCTGCCCCCGAAATCGAAGGCGAAGACCTGAGAGTTGGCATAGCGCCGGAACTGCAAGGCCATGAGGGCGAGCAGCACGGACTTGCCCGCGCCTGTCGGCCCGACGACGAGCGTGTGGCCAACGTCTCCGACATGGAGGCTCAACCGGAACGGCGTCGAGCCTTCGGTCTTGCCGTAAAGCAAGGGGGGGCTACCTAAATGCTCGTCCCGTTCCGGCCCAGCCCACACCGCCGAAAGCGGGATCATGTGGGCGAGATTCAAAGTGCTGATCGGGGGCTGGCGCACGTTGGCGTAGGCGTGGCCGGGCAAAGAGCCGAGCCATGCGTCCACCGCGTTGACGGTCTCGACCATGGCCGTGAAGTCGCGGCCCTGGATGACCTTCTCGACAAGGCGCAGTTTTTCGTCGGCAAGACGCGGATCGGCGTCCCACACCACGATCGTCGCGGTGACATAGGCCATGCCGGCGACATCGGCGCCCAGCTCCTGCAAGGCCATATCGGCGTCGGCCGCCTTGTTGGACGCATCGGTATCGACCAGCGCCGACGCCTCGTTCGTCAGGACTTCCTTGAGGATCGCGGCGATCGACTTGCGCTTGGCGAACCATTGGCGGCGGATTTTGGTCAGCAGCTTGGTCGCGTCGGTCTTGTCGAGCAGGATCGCGCGGGTCGACCAGCGGTAGGGGAAAGCGAGCCGGTTGAGATCGTCGAGCAGGCCGGGCGTCGTCGCGGTCGGAAAGCCGATGATGGTGAGGACCCGCAGATGCTCGCTGCCAAGGCGCGGTTCGAGCCCGCCGGTCAGCGGCTGATCGGCGAGCAGCGCATCGAGATAGACCGGCGTTTCCGGCACGCGGACGCGGTGGCGTTTCGTGGAAACCGTCGAATGGAGATAGGTCAGCGTCTCGGTATCGTCGAGCCAGCCGCATTCGGGCATGAAGCCGTCGAGCAGCGCCAGCACGCGGTCGGTGCGGTCGATGAAGCCGCGCATCACCTCATGGGGATCGACGCCGGTTTGCTCGCGGCCCTCGTATAGCCATGTCTCGGCCCGGGCGGCGTCCTCGGCGGGCGGCAGATAGAGGATGGTCAGGAAATAGTCCGACACGAAATGGATGCCGGCTTCCTCGAAATCGGCCTTGCGTTCCTCTTCCACCAGGCCGGACGCAGCATCGGGGAACGGGCTGTCGGGATAAGTCGCGGCCTCGCTGCGCTGCGCCTCGACGAAAATGCTCCAGCCGGAGCCGAGCCGGCGGAAGGCGTTGTTGATGCGGCCGGCGACCGCGACCAGCTCGGCGGCGACGGCGCTATCGAGATCGGGGCCACGGAAGCGCGCCGTGCGCTGGAACGAGCCGTCCTTGTTCACGATGACGCCGGGGCCGACGAGCGCGGCCCAGGGCAGGAAGTCGGCAAGGCGGGCTGCGGCGCGGCGATATTCTCTGAGATTCATCATGGGCGTCGCCTCCCTCAGACCGCGAGAAAGGCCGGGACGCGCAGATGGCGTCGGCCGACTTCCACGAATTGCGGATCGCGCTTGGCCGCCCAGACCGCCGCGACATGGCCGATGGCCCAGATCGCGAGGCCGACCAGCCAGAGGCGCAGTCCGAGGCCCACGGCTCCGGCCAGCGTCCCGTTGAGGATCGCGATGGAACGGGGCGCACCGCCGAGCAGGATGTGCTCGGTCAGTGCGCGGTGAACCGGGACGGTGAACCCCGGCACATCCAGTTGCTCAAAGGCGACGGCCATCAGACCAGCGCCCCGCCGCCGAAGCTGAAGAAGCTCAGGAAGAACGAGCTGGCGGCGAAGGCGATCGACAGGCCGAACACGATCTGGATCAGCTTGCGAAAGCCGCCCGACGTGTCGCCGAAGGCGAGCGCCAGGCCTGTCGCGATGATGATGATGACCGCGACGATCTTGGCCACGGGGCCTTCGATCGACTGGAGGATTTTCTGGAGCGGCGCTTCCCACGGCATCGAGGAGCCGGAGGCGTGGGCGGCGGGCGCCAGGACGAGATTGACGTAAGCGACGGCGGCGGCGGTCGCGACGGTGCGACGGACGCGCATGGGGATGCGGATCATGAAGGTTCTCCAGGTTGGTCAAGGGTTGCGGGGCTGATGCGGTAGTCCCCGTCCGGGCCGAGCCCTTCGACACGGGCGAGTTCGGCGAGCCGGCGCGCGGAGCCGCGCCCGGATAGGACGGCCACGAGGTCGATCGTCTCGGCGATCAGGGCGCGCGGGACGGTGACGACGGCTTCCTGGATGAGCTGTTCGAGGCGGCGCAGCGCGCCGATGCCGGTCCCGGCGTGGATGGTGCCGACGCCGCCCGGATGTCCGGTGCCCCAGGCTTTGAGGAGGTCGAGCGCTTCGGAGCCGCGCACCTCGCCGATGGGGATGCGGTCGGGGCGCAGACGGAGCGAGGAGCGGACGAGATCGGAAAGCGTGGCGACGCCTTCCTTGGTGCGCATCGACACCAGATTGGGCGCGGCGCATTGCAGCTCGCGCGTGTCCTCGATGATGACGACGCGATCCTGCGTCTTCGCCACTTCGGCGAGCAGCGCATTGGTCAGCGTGGTCTTGCCGGTCGAAGTGCCGCCCGCGACGAGGATGTTGGCGCGCGATGCGACGGCCGCGCGCAGGGTCGCGGCCTGGTCGGCGGTCATGATCCCGACATTGACGTAATCGTCGAGCGTGAAGACAGCGACGGCGGGCTTGCGGATGGCGAAGGCCGGTGCGGCGACGACGGGCGGAAGAAGCCCCTCGAACCGTTCTCCCGTTTCGGGCAGCTCGGCCGAGACACGCGGGGACCGGGCGTGAACCTCCGCGCCGACATGGTGGGCGACCAGACGCACGATGCGTTCGCCGTCAGCGGCCGACAGCCGCTCGCCCGTATCGGCCAGACCTTCGGAAAGCCGATCCACCCAGATGCGGCCATCCGGGTTCAACATCACTTCGACGATGCTTACGTCTTCGAGGAACCGCGAAATGGCGGGACCGAGCGCGGTGCGCAGCATCCGCGCGCCGCGCTGGATCGCCTCCGGTTTCTGATGAGAAGTGGTCATGTCGGCCCCGTTTCCTCACGAGGCGCCACAGACAGTCCCCGGAATGGGGTCGATTAAAAGAGCCCGAAATCGGGCCGGTTCAACAAGTATCGGTCGTAGTAGTAGTGTGGCGTGAAAATACAGGAGAACGGCGGTGAGGCCATGATCTTGTTGTCGTCGTGATCCTCACCAGATGACGCGCGCGATCGTCACGGCTCCGAGTCGGAGACGTCTTTGGGGATCTCCTGTCGCGGCTTCGGCCCCTGTTGGGAGTGCGCGTCAGCGACCTACGCTTACTGGAATTTGCTCTGCTGGTGAGTGAGCGGCGTTATTGCCGCGAGCGTCAATCCCTGGTCCAGTCTTCCAGTCGCAATCCGGCAACGCGCTCGAATTCTGCGGTATTGTTGGTGACGAGCGGCAGGCCGCGCGCCAGCGCCTGGCCGGCGATCAGGAGATCATAGGGACCGATCGGTGTGCCGCGCCGTGCAAGCGCCGCCCGGATTTCTCCGGCGGCTCGCGCGTCCTCGCGATCAAGATCGAGGATTTCGAGATCGGTAAAGAGAAGGCGAAGCGTCTCCAGATTGAACTCCACCTTCTGGCTGCGATAGGCGCCGAAATAGAGTTCATGGGCGACGATGGAACAGACCGCGAGCGCGCCGGGTTCGGCGGCTTCGACCCGGCGCAGGAGAGGCTCCGAACGACGTGTGACCAACGCGATGACGGCGTTGGTGTCGAGAAGCCATTTCGTCATTGAAACGCCCGATCGAGATCGGGACGGTTCTGCTCTTCAGGCTGCTCCCTGCCTTCGGCCATGAAGTCTGCACTGAAGCCGCGCTCGATAGCCGCGCGCAGCGACGTCCAGCGCTTGGAGGCGTCCGGCCTCGGTCGCAGGATTACGGAGTCGCCCTCACGCAAAACCTCGACTTCATCGACTGCAAAGCGAAAATCCTTCGGCAGCCGAACGGCTTGGGAATTGCCCGACTGGAAGACCTTGGCGATATGGGGCATGGGAACCTCCCGTGAATACGGGGATGTATATACGCCTTTAGGTCTCCCCACACAAGACGGCTAATCCTGCCCTCCTTGATCGGCCTTTACTGAATCGATATCCTCCGGGATCTCCTGTCGCAGCTTCGGACCCTTGACGAGCCGCCGGCCGAGCGCGGTGATGAACGCCTCATACCGCTCGGCCGACTTGGCGCGCGCCGCCTGCGCGGCGGGCTCCGGCAAGGCCGGCGTGGTCGTGATCCAGAAGCGGATGAACACAGCCAGCGTCTCGACGGCGATGCCGACGTCGCGCTCCAGGCGGGTCATGCGGCGGTCGATCTGGTCGAGGCGCTTGGCGACGACGGCCTCGCGCCGCTCGGCATCGTCGGGCGACAGGAAGGATGCGATGGCGGCTTCCGCGATCATGGATTGCGACTGGTCCCGTCGCGCGGCGAAATCCGCCAGCGCCTGCGTCACGTCGGGGTCGAGATAGACCGTGAACTTCGATTTCTTCCGATGGCCGGTCATGGCGCTCACAGCTCCATGCCGTCATTGGGATCGAGCGACACTTGCCGCGCAACGCCCTGGACCTGCTGGATCAGGCGGCGGTTGCGCGTGGCGTCCTCGTCGCTTTCGTCGGGAAGCTCGATCTCGAACTCGTTGGCGATGGGTTCCTTCTTTTCCGTCGGCTTGGCGCGGCTGAGTTCGGGTTGCAGCCGGCGTTCGGAGTCCGTGGTGTCCTCATCGTCGGATGGATCGGCCGGTTGGGCATCGCCGGCCTTGGGCCGCGTCGGGATCGGCAGGCTGCTCCAGTCGTCGGGGCGCGGCTTGTCGGGGCGTTTCAGGTCGGGCGGCGACAGCAGGCGCTCGCGGAAACGGGCATCCTCATAGTAGCGCGCTTTCTTCGCCCGGATCGGCGGCGTGCCGGCGACCATGACGATCTCGTCGCTCGGCGGGAGCTGCATGATCTCGCCGGGGGTGAGCAACTGGCGGGCGGTCTCCGAGCGCGAGACCATCAGATGACCGAGCCAGGGCGACAGCCGGTGCCCGGCATAGTTCTTCATCGCCTTCATCTCGGTCGCGGTGCCGAGCGCATCGGACACGCGCTTGGCGGTGCGCTCGTCGTTCGTGGCGAAGGACACGCGCACATGGCAGTTATCGAGGATCGAGTTGTTCGGGCCGTAAGCCTTTTCGATCTGGTTCAGTGACTGCGCGATCAGGAAGGCTTTGAGGCCGTAGCCCGCCATGAAGGCCAGCGCGCTCTCGAAGAAGTCGAGCCGCCCCAGCGCCGGAAACTCGTCGAGCATCAGGAGCAAGCGATGAAGGTCGCCCTTCGCCTGCAGGTCTTCGGTCAGGCGGCGGCCGATCTGATTGAGGATGAGGCGGATGAGCGGCTTGGTGCGATTGATGTCGGAGGGCGGCACGACGAGGTAGAGCGTGGTCGGGAGCTTGTCGCCCACCATGTCGGCGATCCGCCAGTCGCAGCGCCGTGTCACCTCGGCCACGACGGGATCGCGGTACAATCCGAGAAACGACATGGCGGTGGAAAGCACGCCGGAGCGTTCGTTGTCGGATTTGTTGAGCAGCTCGCGCGCGGCGCTGGCGATGACGGGATGCGGCCCCGCTTCACCGAGATGGCTGGTCGTCATCATCGCCGCGAGTGTCGACTCGATCGGGCGTTTCGGATCGGAGAGGAAGGCGGCGACCCCGGCGAGCGTCTTGTCGTCGCCGGCATAGAGGACATGCAGGATCGCGCCGACCAGAAGCGAGTGGCTGGTTTTTTCCCAATGGTTGCGCTTGTCCAACGATCCTTCGGGATCGACCAGGATGTCGGCGATGTTCTGCACATCGCGCACTTCCCACTCGCCGCGGCGCACCTCGAGCAAGGGATTGTAGGCCGAGGACTTCGGATTGGTCGGATCGAAGAGCAGCACGCGGCCGTGGTGGGCGCGAAAGCCCGCCGTCAGCGTCCAGTTCTCGCCCTTGATGTCATGAACGATCGCGGAGCCCGGCCAGGTCAGCAATGACGGCACGACAAGGCCGACACCCTTGCCCGATCGCGTCGGCGCGAAGCACAGCACATGCTCCGGTCCGTCATGGCGTAGATACTCGCGTTCGTAGCGGCCGAGCACCACGCCATCGGGATCGAGCAGCCCTGCGGCCTTCACCTCTTCCTTCTCGGCCCAGCGCGCCGAGCCATAGGTAGCGACGTCCTTGGCTTCGCGCGCCCGCCAGACCGACATGCCGATGGCGACGGCGATGGCGATGAAGCCGCCGGACGCGGCGATGAACGCGCCCTGGGTGAAGATCTCCGGCGCATAGGCATCATAGGAGAACCACCACCAGAAGAAGGCGGGCGGATGGTAGAACGGCCAGCCGAACAGGACGAACCAGGGCGGCCCGAGCTGCGCCTGAAACCCCAGGCTCCAGGCGACATATTCGGTCGCGCCCCAGGTGGTGGAGAGGACGATGAGGAAGACGATCAGAATCTGTCCCCATAGGATTTTGGTCGCGGACATTGCGATGTTCCTTCTCTGTTGAAGCTAGAGGCCGAGCCCGCGCTTGCGCCCGAAATCCCAGTCGACGCCGCTGCCGTCGCGGGCGACGCCGAAGACATGGCGGCCGAGCTGCTTGTCGAGGGATGGCGACCAGGGCACGAGCTGGAAGCCGAGGCCGTCGTCGATCATGGCGAAGCGGCCGGAGGCGAGCGTCAGGCGCTGGCGATAGGTGCCGGCGACGTATTCGCCATTCCCGGCCTGCTTGAACGGCTGGCCGGTCTCCTTCGCCAACCTGCCGGCCACCGCATCGACCTCGCGGCGGCGGAGCGTGTCGATCAGGTTGCGGCTGAAGATGACGCGGCGGCCCTGCTGCTCGGCGAGACCTTCGCCGACCAGACGCTCCGCGCGTTGCCGCATCGCGTCCCGCACCTCGGCGCCGAAACCGCCGTCCGACATGGCGACGGGTTCGCGGGCGATGGATTGCCGGTCGAGCCAGGTCGCGCCGGTGGCGCTCACCTGATGCTGGAGATCGAGATCGGAGCGGACGGCGAGCGCAACACGACGATCGCCCTTCGCATCCTCGTAGGCGCGCAACTCGACGATCGATCCCGGCGGGCTGTCGCCGGTGGCGTCGAGATGCGGCAGACGGATGTGATGGGTGCGGCCGTCCACGCCATCGACCACGGCGTAGGCCGTTCCCTTCAGCTCGTCGTCAAGGCCGCGTTCGACCAGGCGGCCGATGACGGGAACGTCGAGGCTCTCGCCGGCCAGCACATAGCTGGCCGAGCCACGCTCGATGCCGCGTTCCGTCAGCGCCCGGTGCATCCGCTTGATGATGTCGCCGCGCTCGCCGAGTTCGCGCAGCGTGGATTCCGCCTCGGGCTTGATGAACCATTGCTGGTGGCCGACCTGTCCGGCGAGCCCCCGGATTTCGAGGGTGCGCAGCCGGCCGACCTTCAGCGCATGAAACTCGTCCGGCTGCTGGCCGGGCTGCGGCGCGAGGTCGATGATGCCGGACTTGCCGGCGTCGCGGACAAGCTGCCGGTCGAGCTGCGTCCAGCGTTCAGCCTCGACCTGCCGCTCCAGATTGCGGTTGATCTCTAGATCGGTGCGCTGGCCGAGCTCCTGCGTCACGAGATCCTGCGCGCGGGCGCGCATTCCCTCCTTGATGTAGTCGCGGGAGATCAGGAGGTCCTGGCCGTCGTCGGTGCGGCCGCGCACGATGATATGGATGTGGGGGTTATCGGTGTTCCAGTGATCGACGCCGACCCAATCGAGCTTCGTGCCGAGATCCTTTTCCATCTGCCCCATCAGCTCGCGGGCGTGGATCTTGAGGTCGGCCATATCCACGGCGTCCTCGGGCGAGACGATGAAGCGGAAATGGTGCCGGTCGTCCTCGCAGCGCGCCGCGAAGTCGCGGGCGTCCACATTGTCGCCTTCCGGCCCGAACAGCCGCGCCTTCTCCCCGTCTCGGGTCACGCCGTCGCGGCGTAGATAGGACAGGTGTGCCGCCAGCGGTGCGGCGCGTGCGCTATGGCGCACCACGCGGGTCTTGATGACGACGATGCGCGAGCGGCCGGTGAGCAGCCGATTGGCCTGGATGCTGGCGCGCTGGCCGCGCCCGAAGCGCGAGTGGTTGCCCGTCGTGATCTTGCCGGAACGGGAGACGCGGCCCCCGGCCTTCTGCGCGGCGGCGAGCGCCTGCGAAATGAAAGGCCGGGCCTGCTGCGCGCGGGTCGAGCGGATGCGCCCAGGCCGGATGCGAAATTCGCTGTCATCGGCCATGGCGCAGCCCTGCACGGTGCGAAAGGAACAGTAAAATCAGGAAGATGGGCGCGCAGCGCACGGTGCGCGAAAGCGCGGCACGGTGCGGAACGCGCCGAAAACCTGAACAAAAACAACCGACTGACCAAAGCGCACCGTGCGCCTTTTTATCTCGCCATCGTCCGGTTGTTCTGCCTGCCTCTGCCCCTTGTCCCCTCCATGACGCGCCGGAATGCGAGGGGATGCGAAGGACGGCCCGCACGCTCATGGGCGCTCTCCGGGGCTGGAGCGTGCGACGACAAGGGGCGAATCCAATGTCGCGGCCGGATCGGATGACCGCGCCGTGACGGAGGATCGGCTGTCGTCCGAACGCGCTTTGTCCGACCGCGAACCGGCGGGGCGAGCGTCGGCGGAACGCACGACGAAGATCGCCGCCTCGCGCCAGTCGGGTGGCGGATCGGCTCGCCGGACGGACGTTTCGGGTGCGACCGCGCCGCCGAGAACCGGCACGAGCGCGGCGACATAGGCCCGCGTTTCGGCAGGCAAGGCGCGGCCCGTCGCACGATGATCGTCATAGCGGCCGGGACCGGCGTTGTAGGCCGCGAGCATCGCAGGGACATTGCCGTAGCGGTCCCACATTTCGCGCAGATAGGCCGCGCCCGCGATGATGTTGTCGTGCGGGTCATAGGGATCGCGGCCGAGACGGTAGCGGACGCGCAAGCCTGCCCATGTGTCGGGCATGACCTGCATCAGTCCCAATGCGCCCGCCGAGGAGATCGCGCGCACGTCGCCCGCGCTCTCGGCGCGCAGCACGGCGCGAATCCAGCGTTCGGGAATGCCGAACCGCTGCGCCGCCTCGGTGATGTGGGCGGCATAGGGATCGGCGGCGGATGGACGGGCGACCGGCGCGGTCTGCGCCGTCGCCCCAGTCGGCCCCGCGCAGAAGGCGAGCACGCCGAGGGCGGCGAGAACGGCGCGGCGACGTGCCGATCCGGCCCGGCCAACACGCCGGGCCGCGAGCATGGAGAGGATCGGAGCCGGCATCGGTCAGCTCCGGTCTTCGCGCTGCCGGGGCCGCTTCCAGGCGAGCCGGAAGGTGCGGCCGTCGTCATCGGCCTGGAACAGCGCCGGACGAAACACGGTCAGAAAGAGCGGGCTGTCGATCTCCAGGGCGATGTAGTCACCGGCGCGTTCGCCAACACGTTTCCACGCCGCGCCGATCTCGGCGCCGTCCTCGTCATCGAGGTGGATGCGATAGGCCGGCGCGTTTTCGGCGTCGCTTGGATCGATGCCGACGAGCACGATCGCCTCGTCGATGCCGAACAGCCGGACGCGGCCGGCATAGCCGTTGGCGGTCGGTTCAAAGAGATGGTTGGGCATTGCAGTCTCCTTCTGGTTGGTGGGCTGGATGGTTGGGGGAATGCGAAGGCCGGGCGCCGCGTCAGCGCGTCGGCGCGCGCCACTCGAAGCGGCCGTTGCCGCCTTCATCGGTCCACAGCGGGACCGCGTGGCCGATGATCCGGTCGGTGGAGGTCAGGCCGAAGTAGCGACCGTCGAGGCTGTCGCGGACCTGCCAGTTCATGAGGAAGACTTCGCCGGTCTGGATGCGGCGGCAGCCCTGCCAGACCGGCAGTTCCCGGCCGATGCGGTCGCGCTCCAGCGCCGCGCCCATGGCGATCCCGTCCACGGTGATCGCGCGGCCGGTTCGGCAAACGGTCTGTCCGGACACGCCGAGCACGCGCTTGATGAGCGGCACGCCCTTGGGCAGATAGCCGCGCTCGGCCATGAAGGCGGCGAGCGGTTCGGGCGCGTCGACCGCGACAAGATCGGTGACGTCGAACGGCCCGTCGTAGTCGATCGTATAGAGGCCGATGGGCGCGCTGGCCGAGGCGTTCCACAGGAGCTTGATCGGCGTCGGCGTGAGCGTCGGATAGCCGATGCCCAGCGTGGCGAGCGCCATGACGGCGATGAGGCTGGCACGCGTCATGGCTGGACCTTCCTGCGCAGGAGGAAGGCGCGATGCTGTTCGAGCGTATAGGCGCGTGGGCGTTGAGCGGCGGCCATCCGGTTGTGGACGTGCCGCCAGTGGTCCGGCGAGACCGAGTCCGCCTCGATGCCGATCGCCTCGATCGCATCGACGTGGCGCAGCACGTCCTCGACCTTGGGCCAGCCCTCGATCTTCAGCAGGATTTCGCCGCCCGGCCGCACGAAGGGCAGCGTTTGGTAAGCCTCGCCCGGTTCGATCGCGCGCACGATGTCGATGCGCGAGATGATCGAGCCGAAGTCGTTGGAAGCCCAGCGGACGAAGGCGAAGACGGTGTTCGGCCGGAAAGAGAGAATGCGCTGGCGGCGGTCGACGATCTGTTCGTTCGCCGCCTGGCCAAACCTGATCCAGTATTCGATCTTCTTCTCGATCCACGTCAGTTCGACGCGGGTCATGCGATCATGGGAGAGCGCGGACGGCATCGGGCCGCCGCGCACGCGGGGGGCCGCGGTGTCGTTCATGTGGGGTCTCCTGGTGTCGGGAGAAATTCGCGCGACAGCAGCTCGCGCAGCATGTCGGTGACGGTGACGCCGCGCCCGAAGGCTGCGATCTTGATCCGGCCGCGTAGCTCAGGCGTCACATCGATGGTGAGCCGCGCCGTGTAGGCGCTCGCCTCGGCGGCGCGCGGCGGGCTCTCGGCCGTCTTGATCCACTGTTCGGGATCGGCCGGGCGCGTGGCGAAACCGCGCTTTTCGGTGCGGGCCGTCATGACGCGCCTCCGCTGCCGAAGGGCAGCAGGGAGGGCAGCCGTGAACGGGCGCGCTCGGCCATGTCGGGATCGATCTCGCAGCCAATGTAGCGGCGGGCGGACAGCCGGCAGGCTTCGCCGGCCGCGCCGGAGCCTGCGAACCAGTCGCCGAGCAGCCCGCCTTCCGGGCAGCTCGTGCGGATCAGGATTTCGAGCAGCACCGACGGCTTTTCGGTCGGATGAATCGCGTGGCCGTGGCAATTGCGCAGGTAGATGACCGAACGCATGATGCGCGGCCCGCCGTCCTGGCTGACATAGTGACCGGCGTCGATCTGGCCGGTATGGGGAGGACGCTGCTTTCGGCGGACTGTGCGTGCCGTCGCATCGGGCGTGGTCTGGACGTCGTTGTAGATGTCGCGCCAGGCCGTCTCGGCCGGATAGAACTGCACGGCCAGCTCATGCACGCGCTTGAAGCGATCGGCATGAAAGCTGGAGCCGTTCTGCTTCTCCCAGACGATCTCCTGCGCGATGCGCAATCCAGCGTCCGAGAAACTGTCGGCGGTCGCCATGAAGCTGCGCAGCGAGCCGAAGACCCAGATCGAGCCGGTGGGCTTGAGGGCGGCGCGCGCCAGCGCCAGCCAGCCCTCGACGCGCCGATCCCAGGCAAGCGAGGTGTCGCCATAGGGCGGATCGGCGAGGATCATGTCGAAGGGGCCACGCGGCGGCATGAGTTCGCGGCAGTCGCCGGTAAGGACGATCATGAGCCGTCCCTCCCGATACGCAGCCGCCCGATCTCGGATGCGAGCGCAGCGATCTCGCGGGCGGCGGGCGAGCGGCTGTCGATCTCCGAGGCGAGCCGCCCGGACTGCGCGGCGTCGGCGAAGACGATGCGCTGGCCGATGGTCGCGGCGAGGACCGGCGGATCGTGATCGGCAAGCGTCTCGGCCGTCTCGCGGGCGATGACGGTGCGCGCGGCGCAGCGATTGAGAACGAAACGGGCGACGAGCTGCGGCCGGTAGATGCGCGCTTCCGCGAGGAGCGACAGCATTTCGGCCGAGGCCCAGCCATCGAGCGGCGACGGCTGCACCGGGATCAGCACGAGGTCGGCGGCGAGCAGCGCTGAGCGCATGAGGCCGGCGACGCGCGGCGGGCCATCGATGACGATGTGATCGGCATCGCGCGCCAGCTCGGGCGCTTCGCGGTGGAGCGTATCGCGCGCCAGGCCGACGACGCCGAACGCGCGTGGCAGGCCCTCGCGGCTGCGCTGCTGCGACCAGTCGAGCGCCGAGCCCTGCGGGTCCGCGTCGATCAGCGTGACACGCTGCCCGCGTCCCGCGAGTTCACCGGCGAGATGGAGCGCGAGCGTCGTCTTCCCGACGCCGCCTTTCTGATTGAGAAGCGCGACGATCATCGGCGTTCCCCCGGCGGATCGAGGGGGAGCCGGGGCGCTTCGGGATCGCCGCTCTCGGACGTGAGGATGTCGCCGGAGGCCCTTCGGGGACAGGCTTGCGCGGTCGGAAAGTTCTTTTTCGCGGCTACGTTGAGGCTTCTGGCGGCGCCGCGGATGAGCTTTTCCACATCGCGCGCGCGCTCTTCAAAGTTAGATTCTTGGTTAGACTCTAAGTTAAGGGCGCGAATCCGCCTGCGATTTCCAGACCTTAAGGCCGGTTTCGGTTCCTGATAGCACGAGCCTCGGGTTCCCGATGGCACGATAGTCCGGGTTCCCGATAGCACGAGCCCGTCCACAGGTTTTCCACAGGACGGGAGCGGCTCGAAGGCGAGCAGCGTGCGCCCGCCGATCTCCATCTCCAGCGACAGGACATAGCCGGGCAGCGGCTGGCGCCGCACGATATCGCGAAGCTCGAACGCGAAGCGTTTGAACGGCGACAGACTGCCGGATTTGACGTGGAGGTGGCGCAGGTCGAACCGCCAGCCGTCGCGCTGGCGGCCGCCGTGCTTGCGCACGATGCGGTAGAGCCAGCGGTCGAGGCCGCCGGTGAGATCGAAATAGGCCGGGTCGATGGTGAGGATGAGCGCGTCGTCGAGGACGGCCTTGTAGAACCAGTCGGGGACGATCAGCTCGATGCCGTCCGGCCGCCCGTGGCGGTCGGTGCGCTCCTGCCATTCGTTGATCCACGAGAAGCGGTGGCGACGGCCCTCGACCGGCTGGCGGATCGATGTCGAGATCGTGGTCGATTGCAGCCGGTCCAGCGCCGCCTTGAGGCGTTGATAGTCGCGCAAGCTGGTGCCGCGTCCGACATAGGTGAGGATTTCATAGGGCGTCGCGGCCATCAGCCTGGAGGTGCGCAGCCCGTTGTCGCGGGCTTCCACGATCTGGCTGGCGGCCCAGATCAGGATGTCGGCGTCCCAGATCGTGGCCATGCCGTGATCGGGAACGGCCTCGACGCGGATCGTGATGTCGCCGGCCGAAAAGTCGATCGGGGCGACGCGATGGGATTTGGAGAGGGAGAAGAAAGGATAGGCCATGAGATCCTGCGCGTCTCGTGGCGCGAAGTCGCCGGGGAGCGCGCGAAACAGATCGAGCTGCCCACGCTCCGAAGGGTCACGACGCCGCACCACCATGAAAGGGACCGGCCACGATCAGCGTGCGTATCGGCCGGCGATCTGGCCGGTCGGCAGCGTCTGGCGCTTTGCGGGAAGCACGGAGCCGCGCGGATCGGAGGTCGAGGTGACGGCGCCGCGCTCGGCCCAGGTTTCGAGATCGTCGACGGCATAGACGACGCGCCCGCCGAGTTTGCGGTAGGCCGGGCCGGTGCCGTAGGTCCGGTGTTTTTCGAGCGTGCGGGCGGACAGGCTGAGAAACTCGGCAGCTTCCTTGGTCCGCAGGTAGCGTGGCGGGATCGCGGTGATATCGGGTCGCATGGGGCGGGCCTCCGTGGGGTTGCTGGGCACCGCTGGCGATCAGCGGCTGACAGCGACCACGGTGGCGGAGGAAAGCCGGCGGGAGGGATGGGGAACTTGGGGTGGCTGAAATCCCCACCCCTGCCGCGGAGTAGGCTAGACGCGACGGCGATGCCGGAGCAGGCGCAGATAGCCTCCATCGATGAGCGCCATTCCGGCTTCGACGAAGGCGATCGCGGCGTCGCGGAGTGGCGATGTCTTCCAGGGCTCTGTATCGACGCGCGCCGCGCCATAGATCGCAATGGCGATCTCGCGATAGGTGGCGCCGTTCATGCGGCCGTCTGCGGCGCGGAGCCTCAGACGAAAGCGGCGGCGTTGATCGACCGTCATGCGCGTATCGGGCAGCGGCGGGCGCCCGAGCCAGGTGCGCGCGAGGCGTGTTAGCGCATCGATGCGATCGAGGATGTCATCATCAAGTGGAATGACGGCAGCGAGTTGATCGCCCGGAGACGTACCGGGAAGGAGCAGAACCTGTAGATCGTGTTCGGTAAGACTGGAATATGACCCTTCGGGGCCGTCACGCTCCGCGACGAACCTGTCGGCGAGAGCATTTGAGGTGGTGGGCAGGAAGTTTGGCCGCTCCGACAGCAAGACCACGGCTGGATCGCTCGACGGCGACCAGATCACCTGTTGTTGCGCGGCGGAAAGACCTGGTCTTGCCGGGAAATCGCAACCCCCAACGCTGCTGCTGCTCGCGAGGCAGCGGCAAGGTTTCGGTGCGGGCGCGGACCAGGGTGGCGTACTGGTCCTGATAAGGATGGTGCCTGCGAAGGCATTCCCAGGCGAGGCCCTCGATCGGCAGAGCATCGAGGAAATCGTAGCTGCGGTCGTTCCGCCAGTCTGATGTATCGGGCCTCATCGCATCAACTCCCCGCATGGTGCGTGCAAGTCGAGCGCATTACTTTTGCCGGGCCGGGCGTAATTTGGAAGCTTGGGGGAGAGCATCGGGTGATGTCGAAAGGGCATCACGCCGCCTGCCGGCCGATCAGCCGTGCGCCTGTCGAAGAAGGTGCCGATAACCGGTATGCGTCATCCAGCGAGCACGATCGAGATGGCTGTCATGGATGCGTCGGCACCGTTCTGGCTCGCGGGCAGGATCGAGGCCGAACAAGACCTGCACGGCTTCCTCCCAATGGGCGCCGTCGGCGACCGCATCCAGCAGACGCATGTAGAGCTTGACGTGCGACCTGTCATAGTCGGTGAGATCTTGTCCGGACGGGGCGAGGTCATCGAATGGCTCGATCATTATGCCGACTCGGTAGATATGCGACGTATGTCTATTAACCAAGATTGATCCGAAATGGATCGACCGCGTGCACCAGCAAGTCTTGCCGGTCGCGGATCAGCGCGAGGGATTGGATCGAGTGGGATTGTTTCCGCGATCATCGACCAATAGCACTCCTTGCCCTCGGTCGGTCGACAGGAAGACGATGCCAGCGGCTTCAAGAGCCCTGCGTGTCTGATCGCGTGTTGCCTCATACACCTCGAGCCCGCTTTCGGATTCGAGGCGCTTGAGTGCGGTCAGTGCTATGCGGGCCTTGTCAGCGAGCGTCTCCTGCGTCCAACCCAGCAACGCGCGTGCGGCCCGTGATTGTCGGGCGGTGATCATGCATGATCACCTCCCATTCGGACCTACGCGCATTCCAGAACTACGACTATTTTAGTCGTCGTTGCTCTATTTTGCCAGTCTAAAGACGCTGCATGAAATCTGCGGCGACGTGGTTCCGGTGCAGTGATTCGCGGGGCTGCGCGGTATCGGGGCGCCTGAAAGGCGGTCTCGGCCCGCAGCGCGCCGACGACCGCGTTGTGCGGGCGGCGTCCAAAAAGTGGAGGGGCGGATGATCCGCCCCGTTTCACGCGAAGGGATCGATCTCGGAGACGATGGTGTCATCGTCGCCGTCATATTCCGTGGCGGGCATCACGCTCATGGTGCCGTCGCCGGCGCGGAAGATGACGATGGCGACCATCAAGGTGGAGGCGAGACTGGCGGCGTAGGCGTTGGCAGTTGCGAGGGTCATTGTCCGGCTCCCGATTTTGGCGGGGACCATTCCCCGCTCGACGGGCGCCCGAAGTGTTTTGGGCTCGGCCGGGGTCATCGCGCAGGCGAAGACGAAGCGACCGCACGCTTGCGTAGCGGACCCCATGAGGGTTGACCCTGGAAGGCTGGGACCGGAACCAAGGTTAAGCCACAAGAACGGGGTGGTTTCCGCTTGCCGGAGCCGGTTGGCCCTGCATTGCCCTTGCCGGCGCTGCCCTGGCTCGCTGCCTGACGGTCGCGATCGTCCGCGGTTGTCTATGGTCCGCGTGATGCCCGCCGCCGAATATGCGCCTCGCGTGCGCCGGTCAGTTTGATCCCTCTGCGTAAAGCGGCACGCAGCATTCAGGGGCCGCAACACAGGGCGGCGTCGGTCCTGGGCGAACATGAGAAATCCCGGCGGCTTTCGCCGCCGGGTCTTCGGCCGTCCGATCAGAACGGGATGTCATCGTCGTCGATGAACTTGCCGTCGTCGTTCTCGGTCTGCTTCGCCCGGTTCAGGAAATCGACGGTCTCGGCGATGATCTCGCAGCCGTAGCGGTCGTTGCCCTGCTGGTCGGTCCATTTGGTGTAGTGGATGCGGCCGCGAACCAGAACCTTCATGCCCTTTTCGCAATGCTCCTCGATCGTCTTGCCGAGGCCGTTGAAGGCGGTGATCCGGTGCCATTCGGTGTCGTGCACCCGGTAGCCCCTGTCGTCGCGGACCACCTTGCCTTCCGAGTAGCGCGGGCGCGAGGTTGCGAGGGTGAAGTGGGTGATGCGGGTGCCGCCCTGGGTGGCGCGGGTTTCCGGGTCCTGGCCAATGTTGCCAGCGAGGATGACGATGTTCTGCATTGTAGGTCTCCGTTGCTTCTCGGAGGAACCATTCCCTCCGACGAGACCCGGCCAAGGCCGTCTGGATACTCCTGCATCGCCGCCTTCGGCGGCGGCTTGACCCCCAAGGTCCGGGTGGGGCGGGCAGCCGCGCTTGCGCGGCAACACGGCCGGAAACCGCGGGGGTTGCCGGAAGGAAACAGAACGGACTTAGGGGATCAGTCAGTCGGAGGGAATGGTGCTTCCGTAAGCCCGACGGAGACCGGGTCAGAACAGCATCCTTGCTGGCCGCAGATGAGACAGGGCCAGACGCACCGCCCCGGAGGCGCTCCGGCCACGCCCCGTTCGCCTGTCGATCCGCGCCCCGGCTTCGGAGGCAAACCGGGATTCCGCGAGAACAAGACGCCTGCCGGGGTGTCCGCACCAATTGCCGGATCATCGTTTTGACGGCACGAGGCTCGCTTCAGAGCCTTGCGGATGGCATGAAGGTTCTGGTTCGCAGCGCAGCTCGTCGCGCAACCCACTGGCCGATCAGCACCGCGTCGACCGCCGCGCTCGCAGATCTCGCCCGATGCCGACGCACCGGGCCGGACGGCGCGACCGACACGGCGATGGCGCATTCAGCAACCCGATGAGATTTTGTTCTGACCGGACGGCGGGGGGCTTGGCGTGAACGCTGCCGGGATGGTCATGGGAGCGATGGATCGCTGCCGCTCCGTGTCAGCGATTGAAGCCGAATGGCGGAAACGCGCCATAGGCGTGGTTCCGGCGCAGCCGAATGAGCGGCCCGAAGGGCGACACCCATCCTTCCTGGCCCATGCCGCGAGCATCATCAGAACAACACGATCAACGCGAAAGCGCAGCCGTTCCGACCGAATTGAGGTTCAGCACCGCCGCTATGCCGATGACCAAACCGCCGATCCCGCCGAGGATATTGATGGCGATGGCCGAGTCGATTACGTGCTTGGTCACGCCATGAACCAGCGCGTAACCGGCGATCACGGCCGGAATGGCCAAGACGGCGAGTGCGATCAGGCGCAAGGCCGGGTTTTTGGCAAAGCCAAGCACGGCGATCACCAGCACGACGGAGCCTATGGCCGCACCGATGGCCGCAAGGGCGGAAAACCAGAAGCCCGAGCCGGTCGCATAGACATATTGGAACGCGGTGATGCCCGTCATCACCGGTAGCGCGTAGATGGCGAGGTGCCAGGCGATCACGCAGAAGGTGATGGTGAGCGAGATGGCAAGAAGGATCAGCGTCATGGAGACCTCCACTTGAATGGTTGAGGATCACGACAGGCTGCCCGAAGATACGCTCCGCCTGCGACTATGCTGCGTCGCCGGTTCTGCAAGGAAACATCATAAAAGCCTTCTCATTGCCGCGTCGTCAAGTATTGGCGGCTGTCGCAGCCGCCTTTCGGCGGCGCTTACGCGCCGCCGTCGAACTTCATGACCGGGATGCCGAGCTTGCGGGCCTTGTCCGCGAGATTGTCCTGAATCCCGGTTCCGGGGAAGTGGATGACCCCGATCGGCATGGTGTCGAGCATCGCATCGTTGCGCTTGAACGGCGCTGCCTTGGCGTGCTTGGTCCAGTCGGGCTTGAAGGGGATTTGCGTGACCTTGCGGTTGCTGGCCCATTTCGCGGCGATGAGTTCGGCGCCCTTCGGGCTTCCACCGTGCAGCAGCACCATGTCGGGGTGCTTGGCGTGAACCTGATCGAGCTTGGCCCAGATCAGGCGATGGTCGTTGTAGTCGAGACCGCCGGTGAAGGCCACTTTCGGGCCGGGCGGAAGGAGCACCTCGTTCTCGGCCTGCTTCTTCGCGGCGAGGAAGTCGCGGCTGTCGATCATTGCGGCGGTCAGGTTGCGATGGTTGACTATGGAACCCGTGCGCGGCCGCCAGACGGAGTGGGTGTGGCGCTCGAAGTATTCGGCGGCCTGGTCGCGCATCAACTCGAAGGCGTCGCGCCGTTCGAGAAGGGTCTGGCCCTCTGCCGTCAGGCGCTCCAGTTCTACGGACTTCACCTCCGAGCCGTCCTGTTCCCTCTGAAGGCGGCGCTGCGCGACTTCGTTGTCGTCTAGCTCGCGTGCGATCCGGTCGCCCGCGCGCTGGAAGAGGTTGACCGTGCCCCAGAGCAGTTCTTCGAGGTCGGGTTCGAGGCGGGTGTCCGAGAGCGCCACCACGAGGGCGTCGAAGATGTCGGCGATGCTGCCGGCCACGACATTGCCCTCGGGGAGCGGTCGCGGGTCGGGTTCGTCCTCGAAGGGACGGTAGCCGTAGAGCGCCAGTTCCTGAAGGACGTGATCGGTCGGGGAAGATTCGTGGTGCGGCTCGTAGTCGGTATCGTGGTGTTCGGTCATGGTGGTCTGCCTTCGGCTCGTGGCCGCGCCCATCGCGGCCTTCGTGGCGACGAAAGGCGGCGGGCGGGACGGACCTGCACCGGACGCGCAGCGGGAGGCCGGAACGCAGAGGAGGATGACGGGGGCCGGCGATTTTGCCTCGCGATGCAAAGCGCCCCTTGGGGCGCGGCGGAAAATCGTTGGCAACCGGCATTGCCTGTCCGGCCCGCCTGACGCCCCGATCGCCCTCTCAGAAGGCCGTGGGTGTGGCCTCTCCGCGCCGGAGGCAGATCGCCATGGCTGAACCGGCCCCACGATACCGCGTTGCCGCTGCACCTGACCGTGACCGATCAGGCCGCCAGCACCATGAAGCGTGCTATGTCCTGCGAGACGATCTGGTCCCGCAGCCGTGCCGCCAGTGCGTCGTGGCCGAGGAACCTGAGATCTTCGTTGAAGTCACCGAGCCGTGGCGTGAGCACGACCGCCTCGATCCCGACCGCGCTCGCACGCTCCGTCAGGGTCGCCATCGCACCGTCGCCGGCCGGATCGTTGTCGCGGGCGATGTAAAGCCGCCGCAGCGTCGTCGGGAACAGGATGGCGCTGAGATGGGCCGCCGAGAGCGCCGCCAGAGACGGCATAGCGGGCAGAACCGTGCGGACGGACAGCACCGTTTCGATGCCTTCGCCGGCCGACATCACCTCGCTGCCCATGCCGAAGCGGACGGCGTTTCCCAGGAGATCACCCATCGCACGCCGGGGCGTCTCGATCGGCGCACGGCCAAGACGCGCCTCGGTGAAGCCGCCGGGATCGAGCCAGGTGCGGTGCGCGCCCGCAATGGCGCCGGCGGGGTCGGTGACGGCAGCGATCATCGCCGGCCAGGTCTCGGTCGGCGCGTTCTCGTCGGCCCGATAGTAGCAGCGGGGGTGGAAGCGCAAGGCTCCGGTTTCGTGCAAAGCCGTAATGGCGCGATTGTGCAAATACGTTTCCACGAGCGTCCGGCCGATGGGCTTCGCCATGGCAAGGAGCCGTCGCGAGGCTTCGGGCGATCCTGCCGGCACCGATGCCGGTCGCCAGCCACGATCACCGTGTTCGGGTTCGGGATGCGGCAAGGCCAGGAAGGACCGCGCCTCGTCGGCAATGTCCTTGAAGTCGATCAGCCCGCAGCTTTCGCGGATGACGTCGAGAAGATCGCCATGCTCGCCAGTTGCGGAATCCGTCCATTTGCCGGCTGCGCCCTTGCCGGTTTCCGGCCCGGCCAGCCGCACGAACATCGACCGGCCCGGCGTGTTGCGGACGTCGCCGACCTGCCAGTATCGTCCGGCTCGGTGGCCGGACGACAGATAATGACGGCAAACCGCCTCGGCGTGTCGGCCGAGACGGATCGCCAGTTCGGAAGCTGCGAGGCGAGCCATTTACGCCGCCTCCCGCTCACCGATGCGCTCGACAGGCCAGCGTTCGAGCAGCTTTGCGAGCACGATCGGCCCATTGGCGTCGACCGGCACGAACATGCGCAGCTTCCACGAGATGATTTCGTGGAACAGGCCATAGACGGTGAGCCGCTCGCGCATGGTGTCGGTGAAGCCGGAGAGTTCGATGCGGTTCGCGCCCATGACGCGAGCGCGCCGAAGCTGAAGGCCCTCGGCGAGATCGAGGATCGTGCGACCGTCCGTCAGCGCCATGAAGGCGTCATCGGGCGTGAGCGCGATCGTGCCGGTCGTGGTCGCGTTGGCGGCCCAGGCCGGAGAGACCTTGCGGCCGATGATGCGCTCACCGTCATCGGTCTGGAGGCGATACACGCGCGTCGATTCATTCGGCAGGCGTTTCCAGATGGGGAGCAGCAAGCCGGTGACGACATGGATCGTGCTGTCGGCAAACTCCGGCACCTCGGCGATCTCGGCTCTCCAGGCGGCGGCGAACGCATCCTGATCGGCCTCGATCCAGTGCGTTTCGGCCATGGTCTTGAGGGGAATGTTATGCCCCTCCATCGGGCGCAGCAGGCGCACGCGGCGCTCGATCTCGCCATCATCGAGCATGATGCTGGTGGTCGGCACCTGCACGGCGGCCCGGCCGGAACGCTCGTTGACGAGGAGCTTCGCGCGCCGGTCATCGAGATGGCCGAGTGCTGCGTCCAGGGTCAGCGGACGATTGCGCTCGCGCTGCGTGATGGTGAGCAACCGCGTCTCGGCGCCGGTGCCCGGATGGACGTAGATGGTCTTGCGGTCGGTGACGGTGAACCGCTCGGCGGTCAGCGTCTCCAGCCCGGCGTCATAGGTTCCGCTGGTGATGGCGCCCTCGATGCGCGCCGTCAGCAGTTGCTCGAAGGCGGTGAAGAGGACGCCCTGAAGCTCGATAGTGAGCGCCAGCAGCCGATTGAGGAAGGTGGTGATCGGCGGCAGATCGTCCTTGATCCCGGTCGAATCCATCAGCTTCAGGCCGGTGGCTGACTCGAAGCGGTCGAGCGAGCAGCCCTCGACCTTGCCGCGCACCAGCAGCATGTAGAGCTGGCGCAGCGCATCGCGCGCATAGGGGCTTTCCAGATTGTCTTCGGGGCGGAACAGACCTTGCCCGCCCGTCTGGCGCTGGCCCCGCGTGATGGCGCCGAGCGTGTCGAGGCGGCGGGCGATGGTCGAGAGGAAGCGCTTCTCGGCCTTCACGTCCGTCGCGATCGGTCGGAAGAGCGGCGGCTGCGCCTGGTTGGTGCGGTGCGTGCGGCCGAGGCCCTGGATGGCGGCGTCGGCCTTCCAGCCGGGTTCGAGGAGGTAATGGACACGCAGGCGCGTGTTCCGCGCCGACAGCTCGGCGTGGTAGCTGCGTCCCGTGCCGCCTGCGTCGGAGAAGATCAGGACGCGCTTGTCGTCGTCCATGAACGCCTGCGTTTCGGCGAGGTTGGCCGAAGCCGCACGGTTCTCTACCACGAGCCGCTGGCCCTTGCGGACGATCCGGCGCGAGCGGCCCGTCACTTCGGCCACTATGTCGGTGCCGAAGTGCTGAACGATCTGGTCGAGCGCGCCGGGGACGGCCGGCAGGCTCGCCAGCTTCTCGATCAGCGCGGTGCGGCGGGCGACGGCCTCGCGGCATTCGACCGGCTGGCCGTCACGCATGACCGGGCGCGACGAGACCTTGCCGTCGCTGTCGGTGAACGGCTCGTAGAGCTGAACCGGGAAGCTGGTTTCGAGGTAGGACAGGACATATTCGCGCGGCGTGATGTCCGCCCGAATATCGTTCCATTCCTCTGTCGGGATGTCGGCCAGACGCCGCTCCGTCAGCGCCTCACCGGTCGAGACGATCTGGATCACGGCGGAATGACCGGCTTCCAGATCGGCGGTGATCGACCGGATCAAGGTCGGCGTTTTCATCGACGTGAGCAGATGGCCGAAGAAGCGCTGCTTGGCGGACTCGAAGGCCGAGCGGGCGGCGGACTTCGCCTGCTTGTTCAGTGTGCCGGACGATCCGGTGATGTTGGCGGCCTCCATCGCCGCGTCGAGATTGTTATGGATGATGGCGAAGGCCCCGGCATAGGCGTCGTAGATGCGGGTCTGCTCGGGCGTCAGCGCGTGCTCGACCAGCTCGTATTCCACGCCGTCGAAGGAGAGCGAGCGGGCGGTATAGAGGCCGAGCGCCCGAAGGTCGCGCGCCAGCACCTCCATCGCCGCGACGCCGCCGGCTTCGATCGCCTCGACAAACTCGGCCCTGGTCGAGAACGGGAAATCCTCGCCGCCCCAGAGGCCGAGCCGCTGGGCATAGGCGAGATTGTGGACGGAGGTGGCGCCGGTCGCCGAGACGTAGGTGATGCGGGCGTTCGGGAGCGCGTGCTGGAGGCGAAGCCCGGCGCGGCCCTGCTGCGAGGCGGCGACGTCGCCGCGTTCACCCTTACCTCCGGCGGCATTCTGCATCGCGTGCGCCTCGTCGAAAATGATGGCTCCATCGAAATCGGAGCCCAACCATTCGACGATCTGCTTGACCCTGGAAACCCGCTCGCCGCGGTCGTCGCCCCGTAGCGTGGCGTAGGTTGTAAATAGGACGCCTTCGGGCAGCGTGATCGACCGCCCTTGCGGGAAGCGTGACAGTGGCGTGACAAGCAGGCGCTCCATGCCGAGCGCGCTCCAGTCGCGTTGGGCGTCCTCCAGCAGCTTGTCGGATTTGGAGATCCAGACCGCCTTGCGCCGGCCCTGAAGCCAGTTGTCGAGGATGATCGCGGCGGACTGGCGGCCCTTGCCGACGCCGGTGCCGTCGCCGATGAAGAAGCCGCGCCGGAAGCGCACGGCCTTCTCGGCATCGTCGCGCGCGGCCGAGACGAGATCGAACGTCTCGTCCACCGTCCACGAACCGGCGAGATAGTCCGAATGGGCTTCGCCCGCATAGACCAGCGTTTCGAGCTGGGCGTCGGACAGGAGATCGCGGATGTTGGCGGGGAGATGCGGGTAATAGCTCGGCTTCGGCGGCGCGACGGACGCCATCGCCGCCGACTGCACCAGCTTGGTCGGGTGAGCCTGAGAGCCGGAAATACGGATCGCCTGCAATCCGTATTCTTCATAGATGGCGTCGGAGATACGGCCATCGTCGGTGGTTCCGGCTTCGGGCAGCGTGTCGACGATCTCATAGGCGAGCGCGACGCCTTCCGGCTCGGCCGCGACAGCGGCGGGCGCGATCCTGGCGGCACGGTTGAGATAGCCGCGCACGCTGCGCGCGGCGGCGGGTGCCGCGGTTGGAACGATGACGGAGGGATCGACCGGCAGGCGCGGCGAAAGATATGCGCCGATCCAGTCCATAAGGGTCGCGGCATCCGGCGCGGTGCCCGGCGAGACCGGGAAGACCGTGGGATCATCGGCGGGCAGCTTGTCGATGACGGTGAGCCGCGTGGCGAAGGTCGTGCCATGCTTGGCGTAAACGCTGCCGTCGATCCCGGCGGAGAAGACGACGCGGCCGCGCTCCTGCAGACGGACGAAGGCGTCGGTCCAGGCCGGAGCTTCCGGGCCGAAGTTCGAGCCGGTGATCGCAACGAGGCGGCCGCCCGGAGCCAGGCGCGCGAGCGCGGAGGCGACATGGCGGAACGCGGCGTCGGCCACGCGGCCCTCGACATGGACCATGGCCGAGAACGGCGGGTTCATGAGCACGACAGACGGAACGGTGGCGGCGTCGAGATGATCGTCGATCTGGGCCGCGTCGAAGCGGGTGACGGGAATGGTCGGAAAGAGAGAGGAAAGAAGCGCGGCGCGCGTGTCGGCCAGCTCGTTCAGCACGAGCGAGCCGCCGGCGATTTCCGCGAGGATCGCCAACAGGCCGGTCCCTGCCGAGGGTTCCAGCACGCGGTCGGCGGTCGTGATCGCGGCGGCAGTCGTGGCGACCAGGCCAAGCGGGATCGGTGTCGAGAATTGCTGGAGCGCCTGGCTCTCCTGCGAGCGGCGGGTATGGGTCGGCAGAAGCCCGACGATCTTGCCGAGCAGCGGGAGTGCTGCGACCGGAGAACCGGCTTTGCGGAAAAGCGCCTTTCCGTATTTGCGCAGGAACAGGACGGTGGCGACCTCGCACGCCTCATAGGCGGTTTTCCAGTCCCAGAGGCCGGTGGTGTCCGAACCGCCGAACGCCGTTTCCATCGCCCCGCGCAGGGCGACGGCATCGACACGCGCGCCGCGTTCGAGATGTGGCAGGATCAACAGAGCGGCCGCGTGGACGGCGACGGCGGCATCGCCGGGCGCTGCGAGCGGCGTCGCCGGCAGCGTATCGGCAAGGGGAAGCAGAGCGTTCATCGGGAAATCCTCGGGAGAGCGGAAACGGGCAAGCCCGCCGGCGCTCTCTCTCGGACCGGACGGGCTCAAACCCGTCCCGGCCGCTCTCTATCTCTCAGTGCCTTGGGGTAAAGACTGTGGCCATCCCGAAAAAAGCGCTCCACCAGATGGCGAGGCGCATGTATCGATCACCTCCATGAAAGCGCAGCGGAGGGCGGCTTGCGGTCGCTCCGCGCCATTTCGGTCACTTGGCCGCGACGAGAGCGACTTATCCGCCTTTCAGCGTAAGGATCGGGGATCTGCTTCGGCCGTCTCACGAGCGAGCATGTCCGTGATCGTGGCGATGATGCAGATCGGGATAGTGCGGATGGCGATGCACCAGGGGGGCATGCCGATGCCAATGGCTATGCGGTTCGCCGGCCGGATCGCCCGGACCATGCTCATGTTGATGATGCTCGTCGTGACTGTGCCGATGTTCATGCTCCATCGCTTCATGAACGTGGTCATGATCGTGCCGCTCGGACAGATGCAGCCATAGGCCGAAGCCCATCAGACCTCCGGCGATGAGGAGCGTCACCGAAATCGGCTCTCCCAAAATCAGGACAGCCAGCACCGCACCAACAAATGGGGCCAGAGAGAAATAGGCGCCTGTCCGCGCGGTCCCGAGGTGACGGAGAGCGAGGATGAACAGCGCGAGGCTGACGCCATAGCCCAGCAGACCGATCACGCCGGCAGCCACGACGATGCCTGCCGGCGGAAGGGCGCTGCCGTTGAGGGTCGCTATGATGAGGTTGATGGTGCCGGCAACCAGCCCCTTGAACATGGCGATCTGCACGGGATCGGCCGAGGACAGTTTGCGGGTGAGATTGTTGTCGATCCCCCAGCAGACGCAGGCGCCAGCGATCAGGATCGCACCCCATTGCAATGACGCCTGTCCCTGCCAGGACAGAACGACCGCGCCCATGAGAATGGCAAAAGCACCCAGGAGCAGCCGTCGATCGACATTCTCGCTGAACACGAGCCAGGCGATGCCCATCGTAGCGAGCCCTTCGAGATTAAGCAGGAGCGAGGCCGTCGCCGCGTCTGTCCGGGTCAATCCAAACATCAGCAACAGCGGCCCGAGCAGCCCTCCGGCCAGGATGACCAAGGCGAGCCATGGCATGTCGGCACGCCGCAACGGCGCTTCGACGGCGGGCAGTTGCAGGACCGTACGCGATCCGTGGATGACGGCAAGGCCGAGACCGGCGCAGAGATAGAGCAAACCCGCCATCATCCAAGGATCGACCGATCCAAGCATGAGCTTGGCAAATGGCGTGCTGGCCCCGAACAAGATGGCCGACAGAAGAGCCAGAACGATGCCGATACGGTTCATCTCAACACCCCGCCAAAAACGAGACCAGCGACGGCGAGCAGCACGACCACGATCCATGGCGGCGACTTCCAGACCGTGAGGAGGAGAAAGCCAGCCAGCGCCAGAGCAAAATCGCGCGGGGAAAGCACGGCGCTTGTCCAGACAGGATTGTAGAGCGCCGCGCCAAGAATACCGACCACGGCAGCGTTCGCGCCACGCATCGCCGCCTGAGCCGCCGGACGCAGCCGCAGCGCGTCCCAATATGGCAGCATCCCATAGACTAGCAGCAGACCCGGCAGAAAGATGCCGATGAGCGCGATGCCCGCTCCGGCGAGGCCATTCGGCTCCGGTCCCATCACCGCGCCGAGATAGGCGGCGAGGGTGAAGAGAGGCCCCGGAACCGTTTGCGCCAAACCGTACCCGGCGAGAAAGGATTCATTGCTCACCCATCCAGGCGTCACGACTTCCGCTTGCAGGAGCGGCAGGACCACATGGCCGCCACCGAACACGAGCGCTCCGGAACGATAGAAGGCATCGAACAACGCAATCGCCTGATGACCAGAGGCGCTGGCAAGAAACGGAGGGATCACGAACAGCGCAGCAAAAATGGCCAGAGAGATTGCGCCACCTCTCCGCGAGACCGGAAAGCTCAGCTGGCCGGTGACGGCCGCGCCGTTGCCGCGACAGAACCAGAGTCCGAGGATTGCGCCGCCCGCGATCGCGGCGATCTGCCCGAGTGACCCGGAGGCGAAGACCGCGATGCCGATGGCGACGAGTGCGATCGCCGCACGTGGCTTGTCCGGCGTCAGGCTTTTTGCCATGCCCCAGATCGCCTGTGCGACGACGGCGACGGCAACCAGTTTCAGGCCATGGAGGAAGCCTTCCGCGAGAGGTCCGGTGAACGCGGCCGCGCCAAGCGCGAAGGCGAACAGGATGATCGCCGACGGCAGCGTGAACGCAAGCGATGCGGCGAGACCGCCGATCAGCCCATCGACGCGCAGCACGCCGAGCGAAAACGCGACCTGGCTCGACGCCGGCCCCGGCAGAAACTGGCAGAGCGCAACCAGATCGGCATAGCCGGCCTCGTCGATCCATTTGCGACGGACCACCAACTCGTCCCGATAGTAGCCGAGATGCGCAATCGGACCGCCAAAGGACGTCAGGCCGAGCTTCAGGAAAGCGAAGAAGACTTCGAGAACGGAGCCTTCGGCAGGGGCAATGGTCCGGTCGGATTCATCGTGCGCGCTCATCGCAAACTCCAAATGGGATCGTCATCAGCGATTCACCTCTGCGATGGCAGCAGTCTTGCTACCGCTCTCGTACCAACCCTTAGAGCGGTTCACGATCCAGACGACTGAAAGCATGACCGGGACTTCGATCAGCACACCGACGACGGTGGCGAGCGCCGCGCCCGAATGGAAGCCGAACAGGCTGATGGCGGCGGCAACCGCCAGCTCGAAGAAGTTGGACGCGCCGATCAGCGCCGAGGGGCCGGCAACGCAATGCTGTTCGCCGGAGACCCGATTGAGCAGATAGGCTAGCCCCGAGTTGAAATAGACCTGGATCAGGATCGGCACAGCGAGCAGCGCGATGACTATCGGCTGCGCGATGATCTGTTCGCCCTGGAAGCCGAACAGCAGCATCAACGTCGCCAGCAGCGAAACGAGTGAGACCGGCCCGAGCTTCGCCAGCAGCCGGTCGAGCGCGGCTTGCCCGCCGGTCGCCAGCAGGCGGCGGCGCGCGATCTGCGCGACGATCACCGGAATCACGATATAGAGCACGACCGACAAGAGCAGCGTGCCCCATGGCACGGTGATCGCCGACAGGCCGAGCAACAGGCCGACGATCGGCGCGAAGGCCACCACCATGATCGCATCGTTGAGCGCGACCTGGCTCAACGTGAAATGCGGCTCGCCCTTGGTCAGATTGGACCAGACGAACACCATCGCTGTGCAAGGCGCGGCGGCTAGGATGATGAGGCCGGCGATATAGGAGTCGATCTGTTCGGCGGGCAGCAGCGGCCGGAACAGCCAACCGATGAACAGCCAGCCGAGCAGCGCCATGGAAAATGGCTTCACCGCCCAATTGACGAACAACGTCACGCCGATGCCGCGCCAGTGGCGGCCGACCTCGCCGAGCGCGGCGAAATCGATCTTCAAGAGCATCGGAATGACCATCAGCCAGATCAGCACGGCCACCGGCAGATTGACCTTGGCGATTTCCGCCGCGCCGATGGCCTGAAACACGCCGGGCATGACATGGCCGAGCGCAATGCCGGCAACGATGCAGAGTGCGACCCAAATGGTCAGATAGCGTTCAAAGGTGGACATGGATTTTCCTCACGCCGTCGCTACGCGGCGGCCGCGCTCGTCCACCACACGCTCGCCGTCTTCCTTGATGAACTCGCCTCGCTGCGGTGGCAGCAGGTCGAGAACGTCTTCCGAAGGGCGGCAGAGCCGAACACCCTTCGGGCTGACGACGATAGGCCGGTTGATGAGGACCGGGTGCGCCATCATGGCGTCGAGAAGCTGGCCGTCGGTCAACGCGGGATCGCCAAGCCCGAGTTCCGCATAGGGCGTGCCTTTCTCACGAAGCAGCGCGCGAACGGAAATGCCCATGCGCTGGACGAGCTGCGTCAGCATCGTGCGCGACGGCGGCGTCTTGAGATATTCGACGACATGCGGCTCGACACCGGCGTTGCGGATCAGCGCCAGCGTGTTGCGCGAGGTGCCGCAATCGGGGTTGTGATAGATGATGACGTCCATGAAGGTGTCAGCCACGGATAGAGCCTTTCGTGGGTTCGCAGCAGGAGGACAGTGCGGCCATGGCCGGATGGCACACCTCGGGGTGGCCTTGGCAGCAGTCGCGCATGAGGAATTCGACAAGGCCGGAAAGGGCCGTAAGGACAGCGCTGTAGATGATCGACCGCCCTTCGCGGCGGGACTCGACAAGCCCGGCCTGCTCGAGATGGCTCAGATGAAAAGACATGCGCGACGACGAGGCGCTATCCATCGCTTCGCCAATCGCGCCGGCGGACATGCCTTCGGGTCCAGCCGTCACCAGAAGACGAACGATGCGCAGCCTTGTTTCCTGCGACAGCGCCGCGAAGGCGCCGAGGGCCTGCTTTTCGTGCATTATCATCTCAATACTTCAAGACTCATTGATATAAGTAATATGCTAAAAGTTCGGGTTATGCCAGATAGAAGGTCGTTCCGCTGGCGGCCGGTTTTGCGAGGGTATCGGTGGACATGGGAAACGTCTCCAGAGAGCGGAATGGGAAAACCTGACCGGCTCTCCCTTCACTGCCCGGACCCGTCCCGGCCCACTATCTAGCCGCCCATAGGCCGTCCGCGAGTTCGCGGGAGATCATGGCCCGCGCCTTCATCATCACGTCGTCGCCGCGGGTTTCGGGATGATCAAAGAAACGCGCGCCGGAGCCGTTCGCGCACCAGTCGGCATAGTAGCACCAAGCTCGATCGGTCAGTCGGAACGCCACCATGTCGGACGCCCAATGCGGCTTCGGCTCCACGACGACGACAGTGCCGTTGCGGCTTTCCTCCCACGGAAGCGAGCGTTCGGCGGGAGAATTGCGCCCGTCCTCGGCGAATATCTCATCGACGGTCATCATGCCGTGCCCCGGCATTGTTCGGCTGTGAGGAAGCCTGCCGGATCATCGGGGTCCGGCGGGAGATAGGCGTCATAGGGATTGCCGTCGGCGAGATGTCCGAATGGCGTCATGATGACATCGCCACCGTCGCGGCCGACCGCGCAGAGGACATAACGCCGTTCGCCGGAAGCGGCATCGAGGCACTCCATGAGGGCCAGATTGCCGTCGCCTGCCGCGCGCAGCAGGGTGTTGAAATTCGTGCGGGCATGATCGGGGATAACGAGGCCGTCTTCGACCTCGACGTGGACCGGAACGAGATACTGAAAAACGACCCGGCCGGCGTGGGCAGGATGAGGGTCAGGCATGGTCATCTCCATGAATGGCGGCGGGAAGCGACCGACGCCGCTCCCCGCCGTTTCGATCATTCGGCCGCGACGAGAACGACTTGCTCGTCTTCGGTCTCGGTGGCTTCGTCGTCGTCGCCATCGCCTACCAGGAAGTCCGGCAGGGCATCGCCATCACCGGCATCGTCCGCGTCCGCGACGTCACCGTCGAGTTCGACCAGGCGCAACGGCTCGGGCAGCCAGCCGGTTTCGGCCAGCAGGCGCTCGGCCTCCTTCGCCATGTCGCCCTTCTTCAGATGGCTGATGAGCTGGGCGGCGCGCTCGCCAGCGCCTTCGCGAACGGCTTCGAGGATGCGGGGCTTGGTGACGCGGCCGAGATAGTTATCGACCGTCGGCCTCCAGCCGCCGTCCATCACCATGTCGAAGCCGGTGGCGCGGGCGATGCGATCAGCACCCGACAGGCGACAATCAAGGCCGAACTGCGAGACGCCGGAACCGCTGTGGGGGTTCGGCCGCTCGTAGAGGGCGTTGACGCCGTAGCTGACGCAATGGGCGAGCAGCGCCATCCGGCTCGTATCGTCGAGCGCGGCGATCCAGTCCCAGAGCGCGCCTTCGTCCGAGGGAACGTTGGCCTTCCAGGCGTCGAAGCGTTCGTCGATGGCCTTGGCCGAGGGCGTGTCGCCGAGATCGCTGCCCTGCACGCCGAGATGCCGCTGTCGCACGGAGACCTCCAAGCAGCCGGTCGGCGCCGAGTAGTGATAGCGCTGCATGACCAGGCGGTGCAGGAGCGCCGTCATCGCGACATGCGGGTTGTTGGCGAGCGCATCGTGGAGCGCCAGCGTGCGATGGGCGGTCAGCTCGATCACCAGCCGTTCGGGGAGCGGCTTGATCGCGTCGTCCTCGTCGTCCTCCGCGTCCACCGGCTCGCCGCCGATGGTGATGACGGCGCGCTGGACGCTCGCCTGGGTCGCGACCGCACCGCCTTCGGCATCACGCTCGCCATCGCCGGCATCATCCTCACCGTCGACGGTGACGGGCGCCTCGTCCTCGGGACGGACATAGCCGCGAGCGACGACGAGCTGGCCGGCGCGGTCGATGCTGATGAAGACGCCCGCGCGCGCGATCTCATCGGCGTCATAGATCGCCGGACGATTCTCGAAGGCGCTCAGCGCGGCCTCGATCTCGCCGAGGCGCGCATCGATGTCGTCGGGCAGCTCGTCATAGTCGGCGTGTTCCGCCTCGAGCCGCTCATATTCCTCGCCCAGCGCCTCGCGGGTAGCGCGTTCCTCTTCGGTCAGATCGGGGAACGTGGCGTTGAGGACGCGAAGGCCGCGATCGTGGCCGTAGGGCAGATCGGTATCGACCTCGATCCACTTCCAGCCCTCGGCCGCGACGTCATCGGCGATGCCCTTCAGCTTGTCGGAGACCAGCCGGTCGAGCATCTCGGGATTTTCCAGCCAGCCTTCGTCTTCGTCGGAGAAGAGATCGCGCAGCATCACGCCGCCGGCCTGTTCATAGGTTTCGACGCCGACGAACTGCGCGCGCTTGTCGTCGGTCGGAACCGTCGTCTCGGTCAGGAGATCGCGGATATACCAGGGCTGGCGGTTGTGTGAACGCTGGATCGCCTCCCAGACCTGCTCCTGACGGGCATGATCGGGATTGACGGTGAACGCCTCCAGCATCGCCAGCGTCATCTCGGTGCGCGCATAGGCGTCCATGAGGGGCTGCGCGACGCGGGCAAGGCGCAGCCGCTGGGCGATATAGCGCGGCGTGGTGCGATAGGCGTCGGCGACTTCCTCCTTCGACATGCCGCCATCGACCATGCGCTTGAACGCCTTGAACTGGTCGAGCGGATGCAGCGCCAGCCGGATGACGTTCTCGGCATAGGAATCGTCGACGGCCGAGGTCTTCGCATTGGCCTTCTTCACGAGGCAGGGAATGAGACCGTCTTCGGCGAAGCGGCCCGCCGCGACCAGGCGGGCGATGGCGCGGTAGCGCCGGCCGCCGGCCGGGGTCTCGAAGTCGCCGGTCTCGGCGCCGGCATCGTCGAGGACGGCGCGGACATTGAGGCCCATCACGAGGTCTTCGCGGCGGTCGATGTCCTGGGTCAGCTCGTCGAGGCCCTGTTCGACGTCGATCTCGCGGACATTGCTGTCCGACAGCCGGATGCGGTTGAACGGAATGTCGCGCGTGCGGGAAAACTCGATCATCGCGACGGCGGGGTTCTTCTTGCGGGCAGCTTTGGCCATGGTCTTTACTCCACGACGGGCGCCGAGAGCCTCTCTCTCGAACCTAACCCGTCATGAAATCTCATCCCCTCTCTCCCTCTATCGGCGGTGCGGCTGGCGGGACGCCGAGCGGGAGAGCGCCACGCCCGCGCCTCATGGCCGGGTACCTCCGGCGATCGTGACAGGAACGATCCGCTGGACGGTGACGGGCCGCGTCTCGCCGGCCTGCGCCAGCCGCTCGATCAGCGCGACGTCGGCATCCGAGCATTCGCCGCGCACTTCGATCTCAACGCGATGATCGGCATGGCGAAGATGGGAATCGCGCAGGCGATGGTCGGACACGGCGTAGAAACCCGCCGAGCGATCAATGGGATGCACCCGTTCGTTCAGAAACAGGATGCCCGACCCGAGATTGCCGCAGAACAGCCGCTCGTCGCTGTCGGCTCTGTTCGGGCCGCCTGTGACCTTTCGCTTGCCGATCTGGCGGAAGGCGTCGTGGAAGCTCGACGGATTGCGGGTGATGCGGGCCGAGCGCGCCTGATGGAAGACCCATGGCGGCCGTTCGGGATCGAGCTTGCCGACGGCGATCTGATGCAGGAAATCGGCGAAGCTCGCCGGATCGGCGGGATATGGGCAGGTCCGCCAGATTTCGCGGACGCGGGCGCGCAAGGGATCGGGCAGCGCAAAGAGCCGGGCACGGCCTTTGCGCCACCAGGCCGCGCGTTGATCGCGGCGATCGCGTTCATACTCGTCCCACCAGATGGTGCGGCGAGCCATTTCCTCGTCGACGCCATGCTGGGTGGCGGCGATGTCCTCGGCGAAGAGCGGCAGGGCCTCGCGTTCGAGGCGCTGCTTGCGGTGGAACGCCGCGCGTTTGCGCGACGTGTCCCGATATGGTTCGGGGCGATGCCCAGGGCGGAAGCGCATCACGCGGCCCTCCGCATATCGTTGGTGTCGGGAAGGCGCTCGGCGCCCGGCGCGAAAGACAGGAGCCAGTCCGCCGCCTTGCTCGCTTGCGAGGCGGCCCGGACGATTGCGCGGTTGTCCTCGCGCAGCACCTCCAGCCACGAACCGATATAGTCGGCATGGCGCACGGTCGGGACGATGCCGAGCGAGGCGCAGCAGAAGGCCGAGATCAGCTCGGCCGTGATTTCCTCGACCGAATAGAGCTTCGAGCCGAAGGAGCCGGAAAGATTTCGGTTCAGCCGGTGCTCTGCGCCGCTGGCGTGACCGAGTTCGTGCAGCGCCGTCCGGTGCCAGTTGATCGGCTCGTAATAGGCGGCCGGCGGCGGCACCTGAACATAGTCGAGCGACGGGACGTAGAATGCCCGGTTGCCGCCGATGCGGAAGTCGATGCCGGTCGCCTTGATGAGCGCCTCGACCTGGGGCTCGATCATGCCGGGCGGCGGCGGGGGCGCAGCCGCCTCGATGTCGTCGGGCAGGCCGTCGCATTGCGCCGTGTTGAACACCGTGAAGCGCTTCAGGAACGGGATCGCGTGGGCTTCCTCGCCTGCCTCGAAGGCGCGGCGCTTCTCGTCCTCCGGCGTGAAGCGGTCGGCATAGACGACGGTGGTGCCGCGCTCACCCTTGCGAACATGGCCGCCAAGCGACAGCGCCTGGCGGAAGGTGAGCCAGCCCTGGCCGGGAAAGCCGTGCTCGATGACGGCCCCCCAGAGGATCAGGACATTGATGCCGCTATAGCAACGGGAGGTCGTGGCGTTGCGCGGCAGGCCGAGCGGCGCCTTAGCCGCCGAGGTGCCCCAGGGCTGGACCCACGGTACGCGGCCGGCCTCCAGCTCGGCGATGATCTTGCCGGTGATTTCGTCATAGAGGTTCGCTCGGTCGGTGCCGGTCCGAGGGGTGCGTTCATGTCTGGACATCGCGGTTCTCCGCGACGGGCGCCGGAAGCCTCTCTCCCAGCCCTCAACCCGTCACGACAAAACCCGTCCGCACTCTCACTCTAAAAGGGGGTGTTGCGGGGGAATCTCCCGCAGAAGGGGGTGTGCCGGCGACCTTGGCGCCGGCCAGGGGGAAGGCTTTCCCCCACCACCATTTCATCATGATGCCGAAGCTATCGCATTTCCTCATCGGCGATGGCCTGCACCACCTTCATGTCCATTTCCGCATCAGGCGACAGGCGCGCGACCTCCGAGGCAACCTTGGCCCAATGCCAGAACTCGGACCCGTTCCCCTGGGCACGACAGCGTGCGGCGAGCCGCTGCGCTTCATAATAGGCGTGATGGCCGTGCTTCACGATCATCGCCCGCGCGTCCTGCTGCCAGCGTTGGCGGATTTGTCTGCGCTTCTCGATCCAGGCGGCGAGACGACGGAACATTCAGCCGTCCTTTCCGCTATGTGCCCGCAGCTCCCTCAGTTCCGCCAGGAACGTCGTGCCGACATCGATCGCGCGCTGCGCGCTTGTCCCGTCCACATCGACACCATGCGAGGCTTCCAGCATGACGCGGAGCGAAGCGAGGAACGGTTTCGTGCTGGCGGGCGCGACCCTGCGCTTCTGCAGGGCGCTCACCATCTCGGTGATACCGGCCGGTCGTTCCGGCGTGCCGCCATTGTCGATCATGAAATCCCTCAAGGTCCGCTCGATCTCGATGCGGAGCTTGACCACGGACATGAGCGGAAATTCGCGCGCCAGTTCCTCAACGGTCGGCAGGTCGCGTTGAAGCTGTGGCGGCAGGACCGGCGAGAGGCGGTATTGCGCGACGCCCATCGGCTTGCTGGTGTCGCGCAAGGTGTATTCGACGATCACCTCGTTGCGGCCTTTGCAGAGAATGATGCCGATGGTCGGCTGATCGTCCGGGTGACGGAGCTGGTCGTCGACGGCCGAGAGGTAGAAATTCATCTTGCCCGCGAACTCGGGCTTGAAGTCTTCGATCTTCAGTTCGATCACCACGAAGCAGCGCAGACGGAGGTGATAGAAAAGCAGGTCGAGGTAATAATCCTGACCGCCCACTTCGAGATGATACTGGCTCCCGACGAAGGCGAAACCCTTGCCGAGTTCGAGGATCAGCGCGCGCAGATGTTCGATCAACCCGCGTTCGAGATCGCGCTCCAGCATGTCCGGGCCGAGCGAGAGGAAGTCGAAGGTGTAGGGGTCTTTGAGAAGCTGTTGGGCAAGTTCGGATTGCGCGGCCGGCAAGGTTCGTGAGAAATTGGTTAGCGCGCTGCCTTGGCGGGCGAACAAATTGCTCTCGATCTGATGGACAAGGACGGGCCGCGTCCAGCCATGCTCGATGGCCTGCCGGGCATACCAGGCGCGTTCTTCTGGCGCCTTTACGGTATCGAGCAGGCTGACGTTATGGCCCCACGGTAATTGTGCAACGATCCGTTGCACAATTTCGGGATCGGGCCAGGCATCGGCCAAGGCCCGCATATATTTGAGGTTTCGGGACGAAAGCCCGGTCATTTCGGGGAACGCCTGACGGAGATCCCCGGCGAGCCGGTCGACGACCTTGGCGCCCCAACCCTCACGCACCTGCCGGGTGAGAATATCCCGCCCAATGGTCCAGTAGAGCAGGATCATCTCGCGGTTGACCGACAGGCTGGCGCGGTGCCGGGCTTCGATGATCCTCTGCTTCAGGTCGCCGACGAACGCAGCATAGCTTTGCGGGTCGATGTCGGCGGCCGGCGCGGCTGTCCCGGCGCGACGCGGGGCGGGGGATTTGGGCGGCCGCGTCATCAAGCTGCCGCCTTCAGGCGCTTCTTCGCCAGCATGGCGCGGACGAACTTGTCCCACTTCGCCATGCCCGCGCGCTTCTCGGCCATGTAGTTCCAGCGATCATAATGTTTCGAGCTGACGTCCTGAAGCGTATGGTTTTGAATCCTGTCGCGTATTTCCTTTGAGAGCCCGGCCTTGCCGGCAAGCGTTTTCCATGTGCGCCGAAGGTCGCGGTTCGTCACCACAGGGATGACCTCACGTTCGCGCTGGCGCCACATAAAAGAGTAGAGCGTTCCGTGGCTGACGGGCTTTGACGGGTCTTTGGCCGATGGGAAAAACCAGCCATGCTCGTTGGGCTTTATCTCTTCGATGAGATCCGCCGCGATCTTGGGCACAGGAATGGCGTGGGGTTTACCGTTCTTGGTCTTGGACCAGTCGATGATCCGCTCCTTGGCGTCCCACTGATCGACATGCAGACGCGCGATCTCCTCGACGCGCTGGCCGGTCAACAGGAGAATCCTGACGGCACGGGCATAGGGCGGGTGGACCGGCGTGTCGGGGCATTCCAGCCACCGATAGAGCCGGAGGAACTCATCTTCGTCCAGCCAGCGTGTGCCGACGTTCTTGGGCTCTGTCGGAATGCCCGCCGCCGGATTGTAAACGAGCCGAAAGCGGCGCGCTGCGGTCGAGCGGTAGTCATGCTCGGATTTAAGACCCCAGCTATATGCGGATCGAATGTAGGATCGCACATGGTCGGCCATTGACCGCTTCCCACGCTCATAGATCGGGCGAATGATCGCCGTGATCTCTTCCGGTTCGATGTCGCGTGCCGGGCGGTTGCGCCCGAGCGTATCGGCGATTTTGTTGAGGCCCTTTTCGGCTTCTTTCCAAGATGGCTTTCCGGCCTCCTTGAGGGCCGCGACATAGGCTTCGAACAGGTCAGCGACCGTACCGGGGCGGGTGTCTCCGGCGATCTTGATGCTGCGGCCCTTCTGAATCATCCCCGCGAAATCGCGGTTGTACACTTCTCGCGCCTTGCTGAGCGGCATCGCCGGATATGAGCCGAGCTTCTTCTTGATCCGCTTCTGATCGCGCCATTGCTGCGCCATCCAGTCCGCAGTCACACGGGTAGGCATCGGCTTCATGACGAGGACCAGGCGGCCGGTGCCGTGTCCTTCGCCGTCAACGAGGCTTAGCTGTTTTTGGGTCTGCTCAACCTGCTTCAGGGCGCGGCGTATTTCTCCATCTGTAAGGCTCGGCACTGGGGTTCTCCATCGGCTTTTTGGTGGGGTCGCCAGACGGGTTTGTGGTGCCGGCAACTGGGGTCAAAAAGGGCTCCGATCCCCTTAAAACCGCCCCCACTATGCCATGGTATCCGCCCCTGCGACAACCCAAAAAAAGCCAGTGTTTTACGATGCTTGAGCGTGATCCATCGTGATCAAAAAGGGCCAAGTGGGATGGTTGTGGACCAGGATGATCGCCGAGGCCGAGAGCTCCAGCGCCCGGCGCATCACCTCGCGCGGGTAGACCGGGGTGTGGTCGACGGTGCCGGTCTGCTGAACCTCGTCGGCGATCAGCGCGTTCTTCCTGTCGAGGAAGAGGATGCGGAACTGCTCGCGCTCGGCGAAGGCCATCGCCATGCGGCAATAATCCAGCACCGAGGACCAGGAGGACAGCACCGGGCGCTTCGAGAGCGCGCCCCTGGCCATGCGCGTCAGCGCCGCCTCGACGATCTTGAGGTCGAGCGCGACGGCGTCGCTGACGCCCTTGACCTCGCTCAGCCGGGAGACCGGCGCGGCGAGCACCTCGGCGAAGGAGCCGAAGCGCTGGATCAGCGCCTTGGCGAGCGGCTTGACGTCGCGCCGGGGGATCGCGCGGAAAAGCAAGAGCTCCAGCAATTCGTAATCGGGCAGGGCGTCGGCGCCCGCCTCCTGGAAGCGGGCGCGCAGGCGGTCGCGATGGCCGTGGTAATGCGGGCGCGGGTCTTCCGGCCGGTGGGCCGCCATGTCGGAGAGCAAGCCGGCGGGCGAGGGCGCCTTGCGCGATCCCTTGCCCGAAACCGCGCTCATTTCGCGGCGAGCGGGTTGTCGAGGCCGGCGGGCGAGAGCGTGAAGATCTCGCAGCCCGTCTCGGTGACGCCGATCTGGTGCTCGAACTGGGCCGAGAGCGAGCGGTCGCGGGTCACGGCCGTCCAGCCGTCGGAGAGCACCTTCACCCCGGGCTTGCCGAGATTGATCATCGGCTCGATGGTGAAGACCATGCCGGGCTTGAGCGGCACGCCCTCGCCGGGGCTGCCGTAATGCAGGATGTTCGGCGCGTCGTGGAAGAGCTGGCCGATGCCGTGGCCGCAGAAGTCGCGGACCACCGAGCAGCGCTCGGATTCGGCGTAGCGCTGGATCGCGAAGCCGATATCGCCGGTGGTGGCGCCGGCCCGCACGGCCTTGAGGCCGCGCTGCAGGCTCTCATAGGTGATCTCGATCAGCCGCTCGGCCTTCCGCGAGATCTCGCCGACGCCGTACATGCGGCTGGAATCGCCGTGCCAGCCGTCGAGGATCAGCGTGTAGTCGATATTGAGGATGTCGCCCTCGCGCAGCGGCTTGTCGTCCGGGATGCCGTGGCAGACGACATGGTTGATCGAGGTGCAGATCGACTTGGTGTAGCCGCGGTAGAACAGGGTCGCCGGATAGGCGCCGTTGTCCATGGCGAACTGGAAGGCGAGGTCGTCGAGCCGCTGCGTGGTGACGCCGGGCTTGACATAGGCGCCGAGCATGTCGAGGCCCGCGGCCGTGAGCCGGCCGGCCTTGTGCATGGCGGCGAAGGCCTCGGCCCCGTGAATCTTGATGGCGGGCTCGCGCGGACGCGTGCGGCCGATGGTGTCTTCGAATGTCATCGTGCGCGGGAAACTCCTCGCCCCATATCTATTGCGTTTGGCGGCCGAGACAAGCCGGAAGCGGGGTCCGCCGCGCGTCGATGGCCTGCGGATGGTCTGGTGTTGCGTTGCCGCAGGGTGTATCAGGCTGCCGCAATGGCCATGACCGATCCCTCCCCGGCGGAAGAGCAGCCCTTCGGCGCCTTCGCGCCGAAGCCCTTTCTGGCGCGCATCATCAGCCGCACGCGCGCGGCCCCGGACAATTTCCTCGGCCGCAAGAGCGCCTATGCGCTGCGCCGGATTGGCCTGCGCTCGCTCGAGGGCACGCCGGTCGACATCGAGGCGCTGGGCGCCCGGATGCGGCTCTATCCGGACGGCAATGTCTGCGAGAAGCGGGTGCTGTTCACGCCGCAATATTTCGACCCGGTCGAGCGCGAGATGCTGGCCTCGCGGATGCGGGACGGCTTCACCTTCATCGATGTCGGCGCGAATATCGGCGCCTATTCGCTGTTCGTCGCGGCGCGGGCGGGGCGCAGGGCGCGCATCCTGGCGGTCGAGCCGCAGCCGGACGTCTTCGCCCGGCTCTCCTACAACATCGCGCAGAATCCCTTCGGCACGGTCAAGGCGGTGGCCTGCGCGCTGGCCGACAAGCCCGGCGAGCTGACGCTGTTCATCGACCCGGCCAATCGCGGCGAATCGAGCGTGCGCATGCTGAACTCCGCGACGGCGAGCCCGGTGAAGGTGCCGGCGATGACGCTGCTCGCGCTCGTGCAGGGCGAGGGTTACGAGCGGATCGACGCGATCAAGCTCGACGTCGAGGGCGCGGAGGACCTGATCCTGGAGCCCTTCCTGCGCGATGCGCCGCCCGCGCTCTGGCCCGGCTTCATCGTCATCGAGGATTCGCGCCAGCGCTGGCAGAGCGACCTCGCCGGGCTGCTCAAGCGCAGCGGCTACCGCCTGCTGCGGCAGACCCGCATGAACATGCTGTTCGAGCGCGAGCCCGCCTGAGCGCGCAAGGCCGGCATGGCCGGCGCGCAATCGCGCCTGCTTGAGCAAAGCGCCGCGACATCCTAGCTCTTTGATCCGTCAGGTCAGGAGCCTCCCCATGTCCGCAAGCCAGAGCAGCCAGCCCCAGGTCATCGTGACCGCGGCCATCCTCGTCATCGGCGACGAGATCCTGTCCGGGCGGACCAAGGACAAGAACATCGGCTACATCGCCGAATACCTGACCAATATCGGCATCGAGCTGCGCGAGGTCCGGGTCGTGCCGGACGTCACCGACGAGATCGTCGCGGCGCTGAACGCTTTGCGCGCCCGCTATACCTACGTCTTCACCACCGGCGGCATCGGCCCGACCCATGACGACATCACCGCCGATGCGGTTGCGGCCGCCTTCGGCGTGTCGATCGACCACGACCCGCGCGCGGTCGCGATGATGCGCGAGCGCTTCGCGGCCGAGGAGCTCAACGAGGCGCGGATGCGGATGACGCGCATCCCGGCCGGCGCCGAGCTGATCGCCAATTCGGTCTCGAAGGCGCCGGGATTCAACATCGGCAATGTCTATGTCATGGCCGGCGTGCCGGCGATCATGCAGGCGATGCTCGACGTGGTGGCGCCGACGCTGAAAACCGGCACCAAGATCCTCTCCGACACGGTGCGGGCCGGCTTGCGCGAGGGCGATATCGGCGGCCCGCTCGCCGAGGTCGCGAAGGCCCATCCCGGCGTCTCGATCGGCTCCTACCCCTTCTGGTCCGAGACCGGGCCGGACACCAACATCGTGGTGAGGTCGCGCGACCCGCGCCGGCTCGAGGCGGCGATGGACGCGGTCCGGCAGATGATCGAGGCCTGCCGGAAGGCGGGCTAAGCCGGGCGGCGCTGGGGATCGTGTCGCGGCGGGGTCTTGCCAGCGGCCCTGCAATAGGGTTTTCGGTCTGGAACTGGCGCAACTGGCGCCGCGATCAGTCCGGAGCGCTCCGCCATGGCCGAACCGACCTCGAACAAGGCCTTCCCGGTTTCCTGGGACCAGTTCCATCGCGACGCGCGCGCGCTCGCCTGGCGGCTGGCGGAGAAAGGCCCCTTCGAGGCGATGGTCTGCATCACCCGCGGGGGGCTGGTGCCGGCGGCGATCATCTGCCGCGAGCTCGGCCTCAGGATGATCGAGACGGTCTGCGTCGCGAGCTATCACGACTACAAGAACCAGTCCGAGCTGAGGGTGCTCAAGGACATCGCGCCGAGCATCAAGGCGGTCGGCGACGGCAAGGGCAAGGGCGTGCTCGTCGTCGACGACCTGACCGACACCGGCAAGACCGCGCGCGTGGTGCGCGGGATGCTGCCCAACGCCCATTTCGCCACGGTCTACGCCAAGCCGGCCGGCGTGCCGACGGTCGACACCTTCGTCACCGAGGTCAGCCAGGACACCTGGATCTACTTCCCCTGGGATATGGGGCTCTCCTATGTCGAGCCGATCGCCAAGGGGCATCAGGGCTGAACCCGGCCATCGCGGCTGAAGGCCGCGGTCGCCGCGGCGGCCGCCGGCGTCAGGCCTCCACGGAATGCGGCACCAGCGGGCAGCAGCCGCGAATCCGCGACTGCCGCGATGCGGTGGCCGAGCCCCGCGAGATAGTCGCGGTTGCTCGCGAAGGCGATGAAATCCTGCACCGATTTCTGCCGCACCAGCATGACGCGGTCCCAGCGCTCGGTCTCCGGCCCGATGAGGAGGGGGCCGCCCTCGGCCAGGAAGAGGAGCGAGCCGCCGCTCGCCTCCAGATGCGGCCGGGTGTGCGCGACATAGCGGTCGAAGGCTTCCGCGCCGCTGATCGGCCGTTCCGGCGCCAGCTCCGGCGTCGCCCCGTAATCCGCGACGGGGCGCAGGCGCAGCAGGTTGAGCATCACCACCGTGCCCGAGAGGCCGCGGCGGACGAGGTCGCGGCCCGCCTCCCAGCGCGGTTCGAGATAGGTCCGCATCGTCTCAGCCGTTGCGCAGGGCATCGGCCGCGAGGCTTTCGGCATGGGCGCGGATATCGGCGGGCCAGCTCCGGCTATGCGCCGAAAAGCCCGCGGCGTCGCCGGCGAAGAGCGCCCGCGACGCCTCCTCGAAGCCGGCGCGATCCCCGGCCATCGCCGCGATGAAGGCATAGGCCGCCTCCTGCGCCCGGCGCGCCCGGCCGCGTTCGCCATCGTTGCGGCGCGCCTCCTCGACGAGGCGGCGCAGCGCCTGCGAGGCGCCGCCCGGCTGCGCGGCGAGCCAGTCCCAGTGGCGCGGCAGCAGCGTCACCTCGCGCGCCACGACGCCGAGCTTCGGCCGGCCGCGGCCGCGCTCGGCGGAAGAAGCGGGGGCCGGCGGCGCCAGCCGCGCCGCGATCTCCTCGGCCGTGCCGCGCAGGTCGAAATCGACGACGCGACCGGTCGCGTCGTCGAAGACGAGGAGCGCGGCCTCTGGGTCGGCCGCGAGAGCCGCCTTGACGGCGAGGGCGACCTCGGCGAGCGGGCCGGCGGCGATCCGGGACTCGCCGCGAAAAGCGGTGCAGGTCCGGATGGTCGGGTCGGGCATCGCAGGGTCGGACGTGATGGGGGTGGACATGGCGGGTCTTTCACGAGGGGCGGCGGGCCGGCTTTTCCCCCGGGCCGGCGCCGGGGCGGGCCTGCCCGGGAACGAGGAGCAGCTTCGCGGCGCGGCTTTAGCGCATCAAGCCCGGCGCGGCAATATGATCCGGGTAAAAATAACCGGATGCGGCGGGCTTGCCCTGGCAGGTTAGGAATGCTGCAATGCAGCAACAACAACATGGCTGCCGGTGAGGAGCCCTGAACGGGAGGCGATTCGCCGTGAATCAACCGATTGAAGCGATGCCGCTCGCCGCGGTCGACATCAGCGCGCTCGCCGACGACCTGCAGGACAAGATCGAGCAGGCGCGGCTGGCCTCGCGCGACGACCCGTTCGGGAATCCGGTGCTGCGGGTGACGCTCTGGCTGACGCGCCTGATGGATTCCGGCGAGCTGACCGCCACGGCCGCCGGCGAGCTGGTGCGCCTGCTCGGGCGCCGGGCGCTGCGGCAGCGGGCGGGGCGCCTCGCGCATTATGTCGGGCTCGGGCAGGACGAGGCGGCGGCCTTTGAGGCGATCGCCCGCCGGCAGGCCGAGGCGGCCGGGAGCTTCGCGGCCTTTTCCGCGGCGGTCGAGCGGCCGCGCTTCGGCGCGGTGTTCACCGCGCATCCGACCTTCGGCATGCAGCGCCGGCTGGCGCATGCGCTGGCCGATCTCGCTTCCGGCGACGCCGCCGCCGCCGGCCCGGTCCTCGACGACGCGCAGCTCAGCTTCCGCCCGGATGCGCGCATCACCTTGCAGGACGAGTTCGAGCAGGCGCGCTTCGCCGTCCGCCATGCCCGCGACGCCATCGACCGGCTCAACGCCGCCTTCCTCGCCGAGGCGCGCCGGCGCTGGCCGGAGGACTGGACGCGGCTGGCGCCGCGCCCGCTCATCCTCGCCTCCTGGGTCGGCTGCGACACGGATGGCCGCACCGATATCGGCTGGTGGGACACGCTGCGCTACCGGCTCGAATCGAAGGACGGGCAATTCGTCCGCATCCTCGAGAAGCTGCCGGAGGAGCCGGCGACGGCGCCGCTGCGCGCGCTGGTCGCGGCGGCGGCCGCGGCCGTCCGGCGCCAGCTCGCTCTGGCTCCGCCGATCGGCACGCAGCCTTCGCTGGAGGCGCTGCAGGCCTTCTCGCTCGCGCTCGTGCGCGAGCGCGAGACGGCCTTGCCCGATTCGGCCGGATTGCTCGCGGCGCTCGACGCGGCGCTGACCGCCGCCGCGGACGACGAGACCCGGACGGTGCTGGCGCTGGCCAGGGCGGGCGTCGTCGCCCATGGCGTCTCGATCGCGCTGCCGCATTTCCGGCTCAACGCGGCGCAGCTCCACAACGCCCTGCGCGGCGTCATCCCCTCCGACGGCGAGCCGGCGGAGCCGGCCGAGCGGCGCGCCTTCCTGGCGGCCGCCAATGCGGCGCTCGGCAAGGTCGCGCCGGTCGCGGTCGATTTCGGGGCGCTGGCGGCCGAGCGGGCCTCGGCGGCGCGGATGATGATGACGATCGCGCAGATCGTGAAGCATGTCGACGGCTCGCGGCCGGTGCGCTTCCTGATCGCCGAGACGGAGACCGGCTACACGCTGCTCTGCGCGCTCTGGCTGGCGAGCCGCTTCGGCGTCGCCGACAAGATCGAGATCTCGCCGCTGTTCGAGACCTCGGACGCGCTGGAGCAGGGGCCGCGCATCATCGACGAGGCGCTGCGCAGCCCGCATTTCCGCGACTATCTCAAGGCCCATGGCCGGCTCTGCATCCAGTTCGGCTATTCCGATTCCGGCCGCTATATCGGCCAGGTCGCCTCGACCTTCTGGGTCGAGCGGCTGCGCATCCGCATCTGCGAACTGCTCGCCCGCTACGAGCTCACCGATATCGAGCTCGTCATCTTCGACACCCATGGCGAATCGGTCGGGCGCGGCGCCCATGCCGACAGCCTCGCCGACCGGCTCGCCTATCTCGACCCGCCCTATGCGCGGCAGGCCTTCGCCCGGGCCGGCATCGCCACGGTGCGCGAGACCAGCTTCCAGGGCAGCGACGGCTATCTGCTGTTCGGCACGTCCCCTCTGGCGGGCGCGACGATCGGCCGGATCGCCGAGGCGGTGTTCGCGGCGCCCGAGCCTGGCGACGACCCGATCTATGGCGAGCCCGACTTCGCCAGCGAGTTCTTCCAGACCGTGCGCGAGGAGATGAACGCGCTGGTCGACGACCCCGGCTATGCCGCGCTGATCGGCACCTTCGGCCCCTCGCTGCTCGACAAGACCGGCTCGCGCCCGGCGGCGCGGCAGACCGAAGGGGCGGGGCCGGCGCGCATCCGCCATCCCCGCGAATTGCGGGCCATCCCCAACAACGCCATCCTGCAGCAGCTCGGCTGGATGGCGAACAGCCTGCACGGCGTCGGCCATGCCGCGGCGCGGGCGCCCGAGACCTTCGGCGCGATGCGCGAGCAGTCCGACCGCTTCGACCGGGCCTATCGGCTCGCCGCCCATGCGATGGGCCATAGCGACCTCGACGTGCTGCGCGCCTATCTCGACTCGCTCGATCCCGGAAGCTGGTTCGACCGGGCGCGGCGCACGGTGCGGGAGGGCCGGCGCGAGGAATTGCTCGCCGTGGCCGAGGCGCTGTCCCGGCTGGAGCTCGCCCCGGCGCTGCGACGGCTGTTCTGGCGTCTTTCCGCCGATGCGCTGAAGCTGCGGGCCACCGCCGACGACGTGCCGCGCATGCCGGTGAGGCTGGCGGCGCTGCATGCGCTGCGCCTCGCCGCCATGCACCGGATCTGGCTGAAGGCGGCGCATGTCCCGGATTTCCGGCCCCATGCCGGGCTGACCCGCGAGGCGTTGTTCGAGCGCCTGCTCAGGCTCGATCTGCCGGCTTCGCTGGCGCTTCTGGCCGAGATCTTCCCGCGCGATCCCGACCCGACCATCGGGCTCGATTTCGGCGAGCCGCCAGGCCCGCGCGAAGGCGGAACCTACGAGGCGCTGCACCGCGACGTGCTGACGCCGATGGCCGAGCTGTTCGGGCTGATCCGCGAAATCTCCGGCGCGATCCAGCACGAGATCGGGGCGTTCGGGTAGTTCCGGACGCTGATTCCGCAGGTCATCCCGGGCGACCGAAGGGAGGCCGGGATCCATGCCCGAACGTTTCCGACAAAGGTTCGGGCATGGATCCCGGATCGGCGCCGCCAAAGGCGGCTTGTCCGGGATGACCCGCGCAAAAGCCGAGGCTGCAAGCGTTGCAACACGCGCCAATGCCACTACCTTGACCGGCCAGGAAACGCCGACCGGGAGACGCGCCTGACATGGCCGCCACCACCTTCGATGCCGCCGCCGCACGGATTACCGTCTTTCGCGCGCTGCTCCAGGCCGTCGCCCAGCACGGCCGGAGCCGCGTCGCGCTGGAGGACCCGGAACGGCAGCCGATCACCTATGGCCGGCTGGTGCTCGGCGCGCTGGTGCTCGGGCGCAAGCTCGCGGCGCTGACGGGTGAGCGCGAGCATGTCGGCGTGCTTTTGCCGAACATGCAGGGCATGGCGGTGACGCTGTTCGCGCTCCTCGCCTATGGCCGGGTGCCGGCGATGCTGAACTTCACCGCCGGCGTCAGGAACCTGCGGGCGGCGGGCGAGCTGGCGCAGCTCAGGACCATCGTCACCTCGCGCCGCTTCGTCGAGAAGGGCGAGCTCGACGCGGAGATCGCGGCGCTCGGCGAGGGCCGGCGGGTGATCTATCTGGAGGATGTCCGCAAGCAGGTGACGAGCCTCGACAAGGCCTGGGGGGCGCTGCAGAGCCTCGCGCCGGGGCTGGTGCACCGGCGCTACGAGGCAAAGCCGGACGATCCGGCCGTGATTCTCTTCACCTCAGGGACCGAGGGTACGCCGAAAGGCGTGGTGCTGAGCCATGCCAATCTCGTCTCCAATGCGCGGCAGGTCTTCGCCCATGCCGGCGGGGCGATCTCGGAACGGGACATCTTCATGAACCCGCTGCCGGCCTTCCACTCCTTCGGGCTGACGGCCGGGATGCTGGTGCCGCTGCTGCACGGCATGAAGGTGGTGCTCTATCCGAGCCCGCTGCACTACAAGCAGGTGCCCCGGCTGATCCGCGACATGAAGGCGACCTTCCTGCTCGCGACCGACACCTTCCTTCAGGGCTATGCCCGGGCCTCCGACAAGGACGATCTGAGCAGCGTGCGCTTCGTCGTCGCCGGCGCCGAGCGGGTCAAGGCGGAGACGAAGCGGATGTGGGAGCCCTACGGCACCACCATCCTCGAGGGCTATGGCTGCACGGAATGCTCGCCGGTGATCGCGGTCAACACGCCGCAGGCGATGCGCGAGGGCACGGTCGGCAAGCTCCTGCCGGGGCTGGAGGCGGTGCTCGATCCGGTCGAGGGGATTCCCGAGGGCGGGCGGCTGCGGCTGCGCGGGCCGAACGTCATGGCGGGCTATCTCGACGCGGCCCAGCCGGGCCGGATCGTGCCGCCGGAGGGCGGCTGGCACGACACCGGCGACATCGTCACGCTCGATGACGGCTTCGTCGCGATTCGCGGGCGGGCCAAGCGCTTCGCCAAGCTCGGCGGCGAGATGATCTCGCTGGCGGCGGTCGAGACGATGGTCGCGAAACTCTGGCCGGACCAGAATCACGTCGTCGTCGGCCTGCCCGATCCGCGCAAGGGCGAGCAGCTCATCCTGGTGACGGAGAAGCCGGACGCCGACCGCGCGGCGCTGCTGGAAGGCGCGAAGGCGCAGGGTTTTCCCGAGCTCTGGGTGCCGCGCGCGATCCTGGTGACGCAGGCCATTCCCGTGCTCGGCAACGGCAAGATCGACTATGGCGCGACGCGGGAGCTGGCGGCCTCGCGCCGCTCGCTGCTTTAGGCACTGTTCAGCCACAATTGTAATTATGTTGCATCGCATGATGATCCCGGCCTCCATCCTCGCCACGCTGCGCGTCGCCACGCTCGCTCCCGTCCTGTCGCTGGCCGGGCCGGCCGATCTGGCGGCGCAGTCGCCCGGCGCGGTCTATGTCCGGCGCGACGAATGCGTCACGGCAGGCCGGCTCTCGGCCGATCAGTGCGAATTCGCCTATCGCAACGCGCGGGCGGAATTCCTGCAGAAGGCGCCGCGCTACGCCTCGCGCGCGGCCTGCGAGCGCAACCACAAGCGCTGCGGCGCCCAGATGATCGCGACGGGCGGCTGGGAATCCTTCGGCAAGGGCGGCGCGACCTATGTGCCGCGCTTCGTCGGCATCAGGGTGACGGGCGAAGGAACGGCGGCGCGCGCGCTGCCGGTGATCGAGGGCCGCATGGCCGTCGCCTTCGCCGGCCGGCCCGTCTCGGAGTTGCAGGACAAGGTCGCCGGCCAGCAGGGCGTGGTCGGTTTCGTCAGCAATGTCGGGCGCGCCGCGCACCGGCATGCCGGCTCGTCCTCCGGCGCCGGCGCCGCCCGCAGCGGCGACCGCGACGACACGGTGGCAGTACCGATGAAGAAGGAATTGATCGGCGCCGATGTGCCGCCCGGGCTCTATGTCGATCCCGACGGGGTCGAATGGTACAAGCCGGCGCGCAAGCACTGAGGGCGGTGCGCCGGTGGTGCGGACGGCGGGGATCGAACCCGCATGGCCGAAGGCCGAGAGATTTTAAGGAAAATCCGTGTGACCCGGATGGTGGTGCGGACGGCGGGGATCGAACCCGCAAAGCATTGAAATGCCGAGGGGTTTTAAGCCCCTTGCGTCTACCAGTTTCGCCACGTCCGCAAGCCTAGGTCACATCAGTTGTGTCCCTAGGGTCCCACAAGTGGCACCAGTAGACACGCAACAGACTAGGCTGCTTGTGGTGTTTCCAATGTCCTTCTTGGCCGGCTTGGGGTCTTCGGTCTCAGTCGTGGGACCCTTACGGCACGGATAAGCGTCTCCCTTGGCCAGGGATTGGAGGACGATATCGTCCCAGTCCTTCGCCTCTCGCTCTGTCTTGAAAGTCTCCCGGTAGCGGATGCCGTTCAGCTTCCGGTCCCATTGCCAGCTTGAGCCGCGCTTTCTGATTGCCATGGCGTCATCCTAAGATCGTTTCGAGGGTGTTCACGAGGTTCTGACCCTTAGGGGTCAGCCACGCGATGTTGTTCCGGGCGTCCGCAGGATCGCGGCCATATTCAACGAGGCCGTATTTCTCTGCGAGGGCTGCGACGTTCCGATTGATGCTCGATTTGCCCTGACCGAGTTGCTTGTTCAGGTCCGCGAGGGTGGCCCTAGGCTGCCGAGCGATAAGCAGGAACAGCGCAATTTGCTGGGCTGGCATCTCGGCGTTCAGGTTCCTGAACTCCTTCACCAGAAGAAGACCCTTCGTGAGGGCTGTCAGGCTCATAGTCTCCGTCCTTTCGGCTGAATGAGGCCCGTAGCTTCCAGACGAAGACTTTGGTGCCCCATTGGTCCGCTATCACGGTGTAGGTGGAAGGCGCCAGACCCACGCCGGCAACGCGCAGGTGATGGCGAACGCGCTCCGTGAGGAGTTCGTGAGGATGTACAGCGAGCGGGACGTCTTGGCGAAGTTCAGGGATGACCTGCTCCAGCAGCTCCCGCTGGGCAGTAATCTCCCCGAGCTACCCCCGAAGGGCTCCTTGGACCTGTCCCAGGTTCTGGAGAGCCCGTTTTTCTTCGCCTGAACCTATGCACAAGTGAATATAAACAACGCCATAGCGAGGGGCGAGTTCGATTGCCCCTCACACTAGCAAATCCAAGGCGCCCTCTGCGCCGCTCGACAACCGAGACCCCCAACATGCCCCGTAAACACACCCCCGACCGGCGCGAAGCGTCGGCGTTCGCTACCGCTTTGCTCATCTGGTCGATGGGCCGGCGCATCCCCGCTGACCTCGCCGCGAAGCTCATGGCCGACCGGCCGGGTCTGGAGCAGCACACGCATAGTTAGCCAAAAGTTACCTGTGCACAGCCCCGGTTGAGTCAAATTGACTCATGGCCGGGAGCCGCGCCGGCCTCTAAAGGCCCCGAAACACACCAAAAACGACCCGAAATAGCGAAACCTAGGGGCTGCTGCGCGGCCCCGATGGTCGCAGCTTAGTGCGCTGCCTGACGAGCTATCCGCAATACATAGGATCATTGTCCTATTGCTCTTCACGATGGGAATTTGTTCGCGTAATGTTCACTTGGGCTGACGAGCAGGCGCAGCCCGACGCACCGCCCATGCGACCTTACCTGCGAATTTGGGACAACACCGGAAAATGCGGTCTTACTATGTGAATGTGCCCTATGTGGGCGAAGTGAACGTCGAATGGAAGGGCGTTACGCGAGGTCGAGGCGGGCGGTTCTTTGACGCCTCGCTGGAAAACTGCTTGGAGCTGTGGGCCGGGCCGCTTCACGTCGAGGCTGCGGCTCCGCGCAAGCGCTTTCCCCTCATCGTTGTGGTGCTCGCGGTCGTTGCCGCTCTGGCCATGCCGTCGCCTTTGTCAGCCACGTCTGACGATGACGACCCGCACCTCTTTCAGGCGGCAACATCCCTGCATTAAATTCAGCCCTTGCAATCAACTCACTTGTGAGTAGTTTTGGGGGCGTGCAACAGGAGCCCCCTATGTCGTTCGGTCGAGACATCCAGACGCTGACGAACGTTATCAAGATACTGCGCCGGGAAGTCGACGAGCATTTCCCGGTCCAGATGGTCCATGTGATACTCGCGGTCGCCCAGCGGCCCGGCATCACGACGGCCGAGCTAGTGAAGGAGACGGACCTGTCGCAGCCGGCTGTGTCCCGTCTCCTGACCTCCCTGGGCAAGGAGCATTACACCCGCAAGAAGGCCGGCTATAACATCGTTGACACCGTCGATGACCCGGAGGACTCCCGCCGCAAGATTTCCTTTCTGACGAAGAAGGGACGGGACCTCATGGGGCAGCTTATCGGCGTCCTTCACGGCACTACTCAGGTCGACTTCGAGAGCCCCGTGGCACGGGCTCATGTGGCCTCCATCGTGAAGGCCCGCTCGGGGGTCTAATGGTGCGCGCTGCGGGACTCGAACCCGCACGCCCGAGGGCCTCGGATTTTAAGTCCGGTCTGGCTACCAATTTCAGCAAGCGCGCGCGGCACTACACCTGCCCGCCGCGTTTGCGCGAGTCAACCTATGCAGGTGTGGAAGGAATGCAGATATGCCCATAACCCTCAGGGGCTCGTCCTGGCAGGCCCAGGTGAACCACAAGATGCAGCGCTATCGGCGCAACTTCCCGACCAAGGACGAGGCCCGCGCTTGGGAGGCCGAGAGCAAGGCCCGTCTGCTGCGCGGGGAAGCCCCGGATATACGGCGCTGTCCCTCGACACCGGAATGCGGCAGGGCGAGGTGCTATCCATCCTGTTCGAGGACTGCCTGACCAACAAGGCCACCGTATGGGGCAAGCTGGCAAAGAGCGGGCGAAGCCGTACAGTGCCCCTCACGGCCCGCGCGCAGGGTATCATAGCTCGGCGCTTCAAGGCCGCTGGCGGGGACTCTGAGGCCCGGCGCAAGGCCGTCTTTGACGGTCTCAACCGCTGGAGCGTGGCCCACTACTGGGACCGGCTCTCCTCGACGATGAAGCTTCAGGACGACCGCGACTTCGTCCCCCATATCCTGCGTCACGAGTTCTGCTCGCGGCTGGCCGACCGGGGACTAAACGCGGCGGTCATCAAGGAGCTGGCGGGCCACTCCTCGCTGGTCGTCACGCAGCGCTATATCCGGGTCGGGGCTCAAGCGCTGGTCGACGCTATCGCCTCGCTGGAGAAGAGCGAGGCGCCACAAAACGCCGCGTGGCAAGCCGAGCGTGGCGAACATTCTGAATTAAATGCATAAGTGAATAGATGGCGATTACTCGCCAAGCCCTACTACAGCGGCGGTTCGAGAGATAAAGAGTGCTTCCTATGCCTTAGTGCATAGATAAGGGTGTGCCTTTTAAGTCTCTTGCGTCTACCAGTTTCGCCACGTCCGCGCGGTTCGAGCGGTAGCGGGCCGGACGGCGCGATGCAAGCGCCGGGGCCGCCCGATCGCGGCCGGCTCGTGCAGAGGCTTCAGCGCCTCCGGAAGATCAGGCTGAGATTGTTCGCCGGCATCTCGACGATCCCGGGAGCGGCGAAGCCGCTGGCCTGCGCCAGCGCCGTGACCGCCCCGAGATCGCGCAGCCCCCATTCAGGGTCGCGGCCGCGCAGGCTTTCGTCGAAGGCGGCGTTGCCGGGCTCGAGCGGCCGGCCCGGCCGGCGGAACGGGCCGTAGAGATAGAGCGGGGCGTCGCTCGCCAGCCCCGCGCCCGCCTTCGCGAAAAGCCCTTCGGCCGCGCTCCAGGGCGCGATATGGAGCATGTTGATGCAGAGGATCGCCGCCGGCGCCAGCGCGGGCCAGGCGGCGCCGCCGGCATCGAGATCGAGCGGCGGGCGGATGTTGCCGAGCCCGCTTTCGGCGACCCAGGCCGCGATGCTGGCGCGCGCCTCCGGGCTCGGGTCGCTCGGCTGGAAGGTCAGGGCCGGCAGCGCCTGCGCGAAATGCAGCACATGCTCGCCCGAACCGCTGGCGATCTCGAGGACGAGGCCCTGGGCGGGGAGGGCCTCGCGCAGCACGGCGAGGATGGCGTCGCGGTTGCGCTGCGCCGAGGGCGCATGCAGCTTCGCCTCGCCCCGCAGGCGGGCGATTTCGGCGGGATTCCAGAAGCTCGGCTTGGCGGTCGTCACGGGCGGCCTCGCAAATCTTGGTTCTCCCCCATCGCTTTGGGGGCACGATACGCTATAAGGGGGCCGGAAGCGGGCCGCCAGATGTCGCGGCTTTGCAGTCAGCAGGCTGGTTTTGTTAACCGAAATCCTGATCGTCGTGGTGCTGACCGTGGTCAACGGTCTGCTCTCCATGTCGGAACTCGCCGTCGTCTCATCGAGGCCGGCTCGGCTCAAGGTTCTCAGCGATCAGGGCAACAAGGGCGCGGCGACCGCCATGCGCCTCGCCGACGATCCCGGCCGCTTCCTCTCCACCGTCCAAATCGGCATCACGCTCGTCGGCGTGCTGTCGGGCGCCTTCTCCGGCGCCACGCTCGGCACGCGCCTGTCGGCCTGGCTCGGCACGCACGGCTTCTCGCCATCGGCGGCCGACACGCTCGGCGTCGGCCTCGTGGTCGTCGCCATCACCTATCTGTCGCTGATCCTCGGCGAGCTCGTGCCGAAGCAGATCGCCCTGCGCGACCCCGAGCGCGTCGCCGCCCGGGTGGCGCCGGCGATGGCGCTGCTGTCGCGGATCGGCGCGCCGCTGGTCTTCCTGCTCGACGTCTCCGGCAAGGCGGTGCTCGCCCTGCTCGGCCAGAAGGGCGAATCCGAGGAGAAGGTCACCGAGGAGGAGGTCCGCACCATCATCGCCGAGGCCGAGACGGCCGGCGTGCTGGAGCGCGACGAACGCCAGATGATCGCCGGCGTCATGCGCCTGGCCGACCGCTCGGCCCGCGCCCTGATGACGCCGCGCCGCGACGTCGAGGCCATCGACCTCTCCGACGATCTCGACGATATCCGCGCTCAGATCCGCGCGACCCGCCGCTCGCGCCTGCCGGTGCAGGACGGCGAGTCGGATGCGATCGTCGGCGTCGTCGTGGTCAAGGACCTGATCGACTTCCTGTCGCAGGGCGGGACGACGATGGAGGAGCTGCGCAAGCATGTGCAGGAGACGCCGATCGTGATGGACACGGCGGATTCGCTGCATGTGCTGCGCGAGATCCGCGCCAGCCGCGTGCATATGGCGCTGGTCTTCGACGAATACGGCCATTTCGAGGGCATCATCACGCCCGGCGACGTGCTGGAGGCGATCATCGGCGCCTTCCAGGAGGAGGAGGAGGATGAGCCCGCCGTGGTGCCCCGTCCGGACGGCTCCTATCTGATCGCCGGCTGGATGCAGGCCGACGAGTTCTCCTCGGAATTCGGCATCCCGATGCCGCGCGACGCCGATTTCCAGACCGTCGCGGGCTTCATCCTGGCCGAGATGAACCATCTGCCCAATGTCGGCGAGACCTTCGACAAAGATGGCTGGCGCTTCGAGGTGGTCGATCTCGACGGCCGGCGGATCGACAAGATCCTGCTCAGCCCGCTCGCCTGAGCCTGGTTACGAGCCGTTTCGCGGCGGCTCGCCGGGCTCGATGATGCGGTATTCGGCGTCGATGATCTCGATCCGGTCCGCCGCGGGGCGCTGGCCGGCGAAGGGGTCTGCCGGGCGGTCGAAGCCGGCGGCCCGGAGCTTGGCCTTGAGCCGCCAGACGGCGATGGCGCCGGCGACCGCGACGATCGGAATCAGGATGAGGGCGAGGCTCGCGGCCACCAGGAACAGCGTCACGCCGACGACGAAGCTCGCCGCCATGACGAGCCAGGTCACCCAGCGCGGCGCCGTGCCGGCGCGTCCGGTGAGCCGATCTTGCAGATTGACGCGGATCATGTCGTTTTCATTCCTTCCCGCGCCCAGAGATAGGAAGGAATTGCGGCGCTGGCGAGATGCCGGCTTGCGACTCTTGGTCCTCAGGCGGCGTCGCGCCAGTCGTAGAGCCAGTCATAGCGGCTGCGCATCCCCTCCGGCCCCAGGCGCCTGAGCACGAGGTCGCGCCCGACGCTCCAGGGCCAGCCGAGATGGAAGTTGCGGCCGTTCTCGCGGCTCGCCGCCTGCACGCGGGCGGCGCGCCGGGCACGGGCGGCGGCATAGGCCGCCATGGCGGCGGGCACGCCGGCCGCGCCCTCCCGCGCCAGATGCTCGGCCAGCAGGCGCGCCAGTACCGCGGCATCCTCGATGGCGAGCGAGGCGCCCTGCGCCAGGAAGGGCAGGACCGGATGGGCGGCGTCGCCGAGCAGCGCGATCCGTCCCTGCGCCATGGCGGCCGGCTTGCGGTCGAACAGCGACCAGACCTGCCAGCCGGGCGCCGCGCAGGCGAGCCGGCGCAGCGCCGGGGAGCCGGCGGCGAGATGCGCAGCCAGCACGGCCCCGTCGCCCTCGCGGCTCCAGCCCTCGCGCGCTTCCGGCGCCTGGCGCAGGACGACCAGATTGACCTGCCGCCCGCTCGACACGGGATAGTGGACCGCATGGCGCCGGGGGCCGAGATGCAGGGTCACGCGCGGTTTCTCGCCGGCGGGGTTCTTGACGGCGGCGGCCGGAACCATGGTGCGCCAGGCCTCGTAGCCGGTGAATTCCGGCGCGGTCGCGTCACCCGTCAGGCTGCGCACGCGCGACCACAGCCCGTCGGCGCCGATCAGGCCGAGGCCGCGCAGGCTTTCGCCGCCGTTCTGGCCGGCGAGCGTTGCGGTGACGCCGGCCTCGTCCTGCCGGATCTCCTCGACGCCGCGCCCGACGATGAAGCGGATGTTCGGCATCGCCCGGGCGGCGTCGAGCAGGATGGTGTGCAGGTCGATGCGGCTGAGCAGGCGGAAGGGCGTCGGCGACGGCGCCGGATCGGCCGGCATCTCGACGATCGGCCGGCCGTCGCGCCAGCGCCGCACGATCAGCCCATGCGAGGAGACGCCGACGCGCTTCAGCGGCAAGGCGAGGTCGAGCGCCTCGAGCACCCGGCCGGAATTCGGGCCGATCTGCAGGCCCGCACCGGTCTCGCCGAAGCCGGTGCGCTTCTCGATCACGGTCGCGGCGATGCCGCGCCGGGCCAGCGACAACGCGGCCGTCAGGCCGCCGATCCCGGCGCCGGCGATGAGGAGGTGAGGAGCGGTCACGGCGGAAGCCCTGGATGAATCGGCGAGCGCGGGATGGTCAGCGCAGATGCCCCTCAGAACCTGCGCGGCGGGGCGGCGGCCGGCGGGGCCGCCGGGGTCGGGCCGTGGAAGACCGGGCCCTGGCGTTCAGGCCGCCTTGGCCGCGTCGTGATACTCGCATTCCGGCGGGTTCGAGGCGCCGCCCTTGAGCGAGGCATCGTATTTGAACAGCGTCGAGCAATAGGGGCAGATGATCTCGGCATCCGAGCCCATGTCGAGGAAGACATGCGGATGGTCGAAGGGCGGCTTGGCGCCGATGCACATGAATTCGCGCGCGCCGATATGGATGACGGCGACGCCGGGGTCGTTCTGGAAATGCGGAATGCCGGTCGCGGCCATGGCTCTTCGCTCTTCAAAGCTGGAATTCGCGCGCAACCTATCCCGTCGCGAAGCGAGATTCCAGAGGCTGTCGGGCGCCGGCGCCGGAGCGATTTGTCTCAGCGACGTGTTCGAGAGGCCGGGGTTCCCTCACGGCCCGCGCAGGCAGGCCTGGGCCAGGCGGGTCATGCGGGCGCCTTCCTCGGAGGAGAGCGTGTCGGCCAGCGCCTTCTGCCAGAGATTCTCGCGCTTCAGCCCGTCGACGGTGCAGGCGCAGATCTCCCGGCAGGCCTGCCCGGACAGCGAGGGGCCGGCGCAACTGCGCTGGCACTCGGCCCGGAAGGCGCGCTCGTCGGGCGAGAGGGGCGCCACGACCTGCGTCGCCAGCATGATCAGCCCGATGAAGAGCGGCTGGTGGAGGAGATAGACGAGCAGGCTGTGGCGCCCGCCCCAGCAGATGATTCGCGCCGGCCCCGAGCGCGGGCGCCAGCCGGCCGCGGCCGTTCCCTCGAGGCGGGGCAAGGCGAGGCGGGCGAGCGCGATGCCGGCGAGCACGCAGCCGAACCAGGGGAAGACCGGCACGAAATCCGCCGTCTGGATCGGCGCATGCGAGAAGCCGAGCCAGACCGCCCAGGGCCGGTCGAGCAGCGGGCTCGCGACCAAGGCGGGCAGGGCGAAGGACGCCGCCGCCGCGAGCACGACGAGGACGACCGGCAGGCGCAGGAAGGGCAGGGCGAGCACGCTCGCGACCGCGACATGGTGCAGGATGCCGAAGAAGATGAAGTTCTCGCGCATCGCGAAGAAGGTGCCGATCGTCACCGCCGCGGCCGCCGCGACGACCATGGCGAGCCGCTTCAGGAAGGCCGCCCGGTTCAGGCCCCGGCGCGTCGCCAGCACGAGGCTGACGCCGACGATGGCGAGGAAGGAGCCGGCGATGCAGCGCGCGAACAGCCGCCAACCGGGCTCGAAGGCGATGTCGGTCTCGATCAGCCCGAAATTCGACAGGTCATAGGCGAAATGGAAGACGAACATCGCCAAGAGCGCGACGCCGCGGGCGAGGTCGACGAGCGCGATGCGGCCGCCCGTCGGCGCCGGGGCCGGAATCGGTGCGGAGGGAGCGGCTGCGGCGGGCTCGGTCATGGCTGTCGTTCATAAGCAAGCCGCGCCGGCGCGGCTACCCAAAGCCGCCCCGGCATGGCAGGGAGAGCGGCGACCATAGACGGATTTCGGCGGCGGGACCCATGCAGAGCTTTTCTTCCGACGGCGTGAGGATCGCCTATATCGACCTCGCGCCCACCGGCGAGACGCCGCGGCACCGGACCGTCGTCCTCGTCCACGGCTTCGCCTCGACCCACGCGATCAACTGGGTCAACACCCAGTGGACCAAATCGCTGACCCATGCCGGCTACCGCGTCGTCGCGCTCGACGACCGCGGCCATGGCGAGAGCGAGAAGCTCTACGATCCGGCCGCCTATTCCTCGCAGATCATGGCCGAGGATGTGCGCCGGCTGATGGACCATCTCGACATCCCGCGCGCAGCGGTGATGGGCTACTCGATGGGCGCGCGCATCTCGGCGCATCTGGCGCTGGCGCATCCGCAGCGGCTCGACGCGCTGCTGCTCGGCGGGCTCGGCATCCATCTGGTCGAGGGGGTGGGGCTGCCGATCGGCATCGCCGATGCCATGGAGGCGCCCTCGCTCGATGTCCTGACCGACCCGATGCAGCGGATGTTCCGGGCCTTCGCCGAGCAGACGAAGAGCGATCTCAGGGCGCTCGCCGCCTGCATCCGCGGCACCCGCCAGACGCTGACCGCCGAGCAGGTCGGCCGCATCTCGGTGCCGACCCTGGTCAGCGTCGGCACGAAGGACGATGTCTCCGGCTCCGGCCCGGAGCTGGCGAAGCTGATCCCCGGCGCGGAATCCTTCGCGATCGAGGGGCGGGACCACAATCTCGCGGTCGGCGACAAGAGCCACAAGCAGGCGGTTCTCGACTTTCTCGCGCGTTTGTGAGACTCTTCGGGCCGATCCGAGGCATTCTGGAAAAACCGGGCGACGCCAATGTGTTGTCGACATTCCCTGAAAAACTGAATCCGCCGCCTCGCTTTTCGATTCAACATCGTCCGGCTTGAGCCTTTGATGCCGCCCCCGGCTTGCGGCTAGGCTCTCCTCCTGTCGACGACCCTTTCCGGAGAACGAACATGCCGTCAGGGCGCTCCGTCGTGGAAGCTCGCGATCCCGCCACCGGCCTCGACCGGCTCGACCCCGTCTGGTCCCGCCTGCGCGCCGAGGCCGAGGCCGCCGTCGCCGCCGAGCCGGCGCTCGGCACGCTCATCGTCGCCTCGGTGCTCAACCAGCCGAGCTTCGAATGCGCGGTGGCGCATCGCGTCGCCGTCAGGCTCGGCCACCCGGCCGTGACCTCGGACCTGATCGAGCAGGCCTTCGCCGAGGCGATGGCCGAGGACGACAGCATCGGGCCCGGCATGCGCGCCAACGTCGTGGCCGTGCTCGACCGCGATCCCGCCTGCTACCGCATGCTCGAACCCGTGCTCTACTTCAAGGGCTTCCATGCGCTGCAATGCCACCGGCTGGCGCATTGGCTGTGGCGGCGGGACCGGCGCGATTTCGCGCTCTACCTGCAGTCGCGCGCCTCGGAGATCTTCCAGACCGACATCAACCCGGCGGCCCGGATCGGCAAGGGCATCTTCCTCGACCATGCGACCGGTCTCGTCGTCGGCGAGACCGCTGTGATCGAGGACGACGTCTCGATGCTGCACAGCGTCACGCTGGGCGGCACCGGCAAGCAGGGCGGCGACCGCCATCCCAAGATCCGCAAGGGCGTGCTGATCGGCGCGGGCGCGAAGATCCTCGGCAATATCGAGGTCGGCCAGTGCAGCCGCGTCGCCGCCGGCTCGGTCGTCCTGGCGCCGGTGCCGCGCAACAAGACCGTGGCGGGCGTGCCGGCCAAGGTCGTCGGCGAAGCCGGCTGCGCCGAGCCGTCGCGCTCGATGGACCAGATCCTCGAAGGCGATTGCGGCGCCTATATCTGAACGGCCGCGTCGGCCGAGGCCGCGAGCCATTCCATCACCTCGATCCGGCGCGCATGCGCGCCGGGAAGCGTCGCCGGCGTCAGGGTGAGCCTGTCCGCCGTCGGGACGGCCTGCCGGAAAGGCGCGGCCAGCCGGCCGGCCGACAGATAGGGCGCGACGAGGCTCATCCGCCCCATCAGCACGCCCGAGCCGGAGAGCGCGGCCTCCAGCGCCAGGCTGTAGAGCGAGAAGGCCGGGCCGCGAGCGAGATCGAGCTTCGCCTCCGGCGCCGCGGCGGCGAGCCAGCGTGCCCAGTCGCCGCGCCAGACCGCGTCGTGCAGCAGCGTCTCGCGCGCCAGATCGGCAGGCGCCGCCAGCCTCGCGGCCAGCGCGGGCGCGCAGACGGGCAGGATCGCGTCGGGGCCGACCTGGACCGCGGACGGCTCGGCGGCGGCCTCCCGGTAGAACAGCGACAGATCGTGGGAATCGCGAAGCGGGTCGGGCGGCTCTTCCATGGCCGAGACGGAGATCTGCAATTCCGGGAAGGCCTGCTGCAATCTGCCGAGCCGCGGCGAAAGCCAGAGCTGGGCGATGCAAGGCAAGGCCGCGATGGCGAGCGGCCGGTGCGGCTCGGCATCGCGCAGGGTCTGCACGGCCTGGCCGAGCAGCTCGAAGCCGCGCGTCAGCTTCGGCAGCGCCTCGCGCGCGGCGTCGGTGAGGGCCACGCCTTGCGGCATCCGCCTGAAGAGCGGGAAGCCCAGCGTCGCCTCGAGCTGCCGGATATGCTGGGTCACGGCGCCGGCCGTGACGCCGAGCTCCGCGGCCGCCTTGGCGAAGCTCTGCAGACGCGCCGCGGCCTCGAAGGCGCGCAGCGCATTGAGCGGCGGCAGGCGCGGGCGCGGCGGCTTGACGGGCAAGGCGAGGCTCCGGGTCGAAGGCTGAGATTTCCTCAGGCTCCCGCGCAGCAATACTCATTTGCGCGGCGCCTGGCAAACCGCTGTTATGGCGCGAGGAATTGGGCGCAGGCTTGCGAGGGGAAGCGATGACGGCACTGGGACGGCGCGATTGGGTGCCGCAGGCGAGCGAGGACTATGTCCAGCGGATCGCCGGCGAGACGGCCGGCCGGCCGCTCGACGCCATCGCCGACAGGATCGCGGCGCTGACCGCCGAGAACCGCGCCATCCACGAGCGCGACTGCGTCAACCTCAACCCCGCCACCAATGTCATGAACCCCAAGGCCGAGGCGCTGCTCTCGGCCGGGATCGGGGCGCGGCCCTCGCTCGGCTATCCCGGCGACAAATACGAGATGGGGCTGGAGGCGATCGAGCAGATCGAGGTGATCGCCGCAGAGCTGGCGGCCGAGGTGTTCGGCGCGAAATACGCGGAGATCCGCGTGCCATCGGGCGCCATCGCCAATCTCTATGCCTTCATGGTCGCGGCGAAGGCCGGCGACTGCATCATCGCGCCGCCGGCGGAGATCGGCGGGCATGTCACCCATCACGGCGCCGGCGCAGCCGGGCTTTACGGCATCGTCACTTATCCGGCACCGATCGACCCGGTGAACTACACGGTCGATGTTGAGAAGCTCAGGGTCGATGCTCTGCGTCTGCGGCCGAAGCTGATCTCCATCGGCGGCAGCCTCAACCTGTTTCCGCATCCGATCCGCGAGATCCGGGCCGTCGCCGACGAAATCGGGGCGCTGGTGCTGTTCGATGCGGCGCATATGTCCGGCATGATCGCCGGCCGGGGTTGGCAGCAGCCGCTGGAGGAGGGCGCCCATCTGATGACGATGAGCACCTATAAGAGCCTCGGCGGCCCGCCCTCCGGGCTGATCCTGACCAACGACGCCGGGATCGCGAAAAAGCTCGACGCCATCGCCTATCCCGGGCTGACGGCCAATTTCGACGCGGCGAAATCGGCGGCGCTCGCCGTCTCGCTGCTCGACTGGAAGGCCCATGGCCGCGCCTATGCGCAGGAGATGGCGAAGACGGCGAAGGCGCTGGCGGAAGCCTTGTCCGAGCGGCAGGTGCCGGTCTTCGCCCGCGACCGCGGCATGACCATCTCGCACCAGTTCGCCGTCGAGGCGGCGCCCTATGGCGGCGGGCAGGCGGCGGCGAGGAAGCTGCGCGCCGTCAACATCCTGTCCTGCGGCATTGGCCTGCCCCTGCCGGCCGTGGAGGGCGACGTGAACGGGTTGAGGCTCGGCACGCCCGAGATCGTGCGCTTCGGCATGACGGCGGCCGACATGCCGGAGCTCGCCGGCTATATCGCCGAGGGGCTGAACGGCTCGCGCCCGGCCGAGGCGCTGGCGAAGGACGTGACCGCCTTCCGCAGCCGGTTTCGCGAACTGCATTTCATGCGCTGAGCCGCGAAGGCAGGCGGCTCGCTCAGCCCGGCAGGTCGGCCGCGTCGATCCAGAAAACCTCGCCCTCGCTCTCCTCGGTGTCGAGCCAGGTGAAGGGCAGGTCGTATGCGGCTTCGAGCGCCGCGCGCCCGGTGCCGACCTCGCAGATCAGCGCGCCGCCGGGATTCAGGTGGCTGCGCGCCTCGGCCAGGATGCGGCGCGCGATGTCGAGCCCGTCGGCGCCGGCGATATGCGCCATCTGCGGCTCGCTGCCATATTCGGGCGGGAAGGCCGCGACCTCTTCCGCCGTGACATAGGGCGGGTTGGCGATGACGAGGTCGTAGCGCTGCCCGTTCACTGGCGCGAACAGGTCGCCCTCGAACAGGTGGACGCGATCCTCGAGGCCGTAGTCGGCGACATTGAGGCGGGCGACCTCGAGCGCCGCCGGCGACAGCTCGACGGCGTCGACCTCGGCGTTCGGGAAGCGCCCCGCGGCGATGATGGCGAGGCAGGCCGAGCCGGTGCAGAGGTCGAGCACGCGGCCGATCGCCTCCGGCTCCGGCACCAGCCCGAGCCCGTCGGATTCGAGCACGCCGCGCATCAGGATCTCGCCGATATAGGAGCGCGGGACGATGACGCGCTCGTCGACGCGGAAGCCGAGGCCGTGGATATAGGCGCGCCCGACCAGATAGGCGGCGGGCTTGCGCGTGGTGATGCGCCTGTCGATGAGGTCGAGCAGGCCGACGCGCTCCTTGCGGGTCAGCCGGGCCTCCAGCCAGGGATTGACGTCGTCGACCGGCAGCTTCAACGCCTCCAGCAACAGGAAGGCGGCCTCGTCGAGCGCGTTGGTGGTGCCGTGGCCGAAGCTCAGCCCGGCCGCGTTGAAGCGCGACACGGCGAAGCGCAGCAGGTCGCGCAGCGTGAGGAGATCGTCGAGGGCGGTCATGGCGTCCGGGCGGTTGGGGGCGTTCAGCCTCTTACAGGGCCATGGGCGACCACGCCAAGCGGTTCCCGCATCAGGAATCGCCCGGCGGCGCGAAGAAGCAGAGAAGGTCGCCGGCATCGTCGATGCACAGATGCCAGCGGCCATCCGGCGAGGGCTTCGCCTTGTCATACGGGATTTCGAGGACCAGGGGCGCGCGGCGCTCGCGCGACCACATCGGATGCTGGCCCGGGGCGATCGTCACGGTGAAGCCGCCATGGCCTTCCCGCACGGTCTCGGCCTCGATCGGGGCGCAGTCGGAATCGAAGCAGCAGTAGAACGGATACTCCCAGCCGCCCGGCGCTTCATGGCCATGGCCGGGCCTGCCTCCCGCTGCCAGGAACAGCACCATGGCGAATGAAGCGATCAAGCGCATCGGCCAGCCCTCACCGGAAGCCTGCGCGCCGAAGGCGGCGAATGCGTGGCGCCTGCGCGGGAGGGGCGGCGTGCCTTGAGAGCCTAACCTCGCCCTTGCGACCCGCGCCTGGTCTTGCTTCTCCCCGTTCCCGCGGACGACCATCTGGAGGCGTGCCGCAGGATGAGGGCTCGAGGGGCTTCCGGTCGGAGAGTCATGGGCGCAGCACGGCAGGCCGGGTCGGGCGCGGCGCCGGCGGGATTATCCCTGTGCCCTCTCGACATAGCGCGCGAGCATCTCGACCTTCATGTCCTCTTCGCCGACGGCGCGGGTGCCGCCGAGCCAGACCGATTGCACCGCACCGGCCGCGTCGCGCACCAGCCGCGCCGCTTCGCCCGGGCTGTTGAAGCCGGAGGCGCGGGTGATGCGGCCATGGTCGGGGCCGTCGAGCGTGATCTCGGCGGCATCGAGGAAGGGCGTCAGCAGGGCCGGGTTGGCGACCAGGACGCGGTCAGAGACCGGCACCAGATCGCCTGCACCCCAAAGGGTCCAGCCGCGCCGGCTCCAGTCTTTCGTTTCGGGCGGGGGAGCGCCGCGTTCGGAAAAGGTCCTGAGGATATGGGCGACGCCGTCCAGCCAGGGATGGGCGAGCCCGTCGATGGCGTTGGTCAGCACCGAGACCGTCAGGTCGTGCACCGGGAAGACGGCGGTGCGGGTGATGAAGCCCTGGAAGCCGCCGGAATGGCCGAACCAGCGCCAGTCGCCTTCGCCGCCATGGATGGTGCCGTAGCCGTAATGCCGGCCAAGGCTCGCCTCGTCGTCCGGCCAGAGGCGGCGGCTCATCTCGCGGCGGCTGAGCGGCGACAGGATCGAGCGCCCGGCGCCCGGCGAGAGCTGGGCGAAATAGCGCGCCACATCGGCGGCGGTGGCGACGAAGCCGGCGGCGGAGACCATCGCCCTGCCCGGATTGTCGCCGGGGATGACGACGCGGTAGCCCAGCGGCTGCGGGCCGCTATGGCCCTTCGCCATCGGCCGCTCGCCCCAGAGCCCGATATCCGCCTTGGTCTCGGTCAGGCCGGCCTTCGCGACGACCTCATCGGTGATCCATTCGCTGTAGCTCAGCCCCGTCACCGCCTCGATGGCGAGGCCGAGCAGGGCGAAGCCGTGATTGGAGTATTTGAAGCGCTGCGCCGCGGGAAACACGGGCGGCGCGGCGAGGTCGGCGAGGAGCTCGGCCTTGTCGCAATAGGGCTTGCGGTCGAGGAACTGGCCGGCATCCGGCCCGTCGCGGGTGAGGCCGGCGCTGTTGGACAGCACCTGCCCGATCGTGGCGGCGGCGATCTCGGGATGCAGCCCGTCGATCAGCGCGCCGACCGTGTCGTCGAGACGCAGGCGCCCCTCCTCGACGAGCCGGAAGATGCCGGCGGAGGTGAAGCTCTTGGAATGGGAGGCGATGCGGAAGCCGTGGCGCGGCGTCAGCGCCTCGCCGGTCGCGAGATCGGCGCTGCCGAAGGCGGTTTCGAGCAGGATCTCGCCGCCGCTCGCGACGGCGAGGGCCACGCCCGGCTGGTCGTGCTGGCGGCGCTGGAAGTCGAGCCAGCTCGCGGCATAGTCGAGGGCAGCGGGAAGCCAGGGCGTCATGGGCGGGATCCGTCCTCAGGGTGGGCGAGGCGCATGCTACGGATCGCGCTGCCCGGCGCAAGCCGGGTCCCGGCAGGGCGGCCGGGCCGCTTTCGCTTGCCCTGTGCGGCCGGGCGTGGCATCGCTCCCGCCCGACCGAAAGGGATACAGATCGTGGACAAGACAGAACTCGCCAAGCTGCAGGACTATCTGCGCCGGACCTTCAGCAACACCAACATCACCGTGCGGGCGCGGATGAAGAAGACCGATTCCGCCGAGGTCTACCTGGGCGAGGAGTATATCGGCATCATCCATGTCGACGACGAGGACGGCGACCGCTCCTTCAACTTCACCATGGCGATCCTCGACGTCGACCTCGAGGGCTGAGGCGCGTTCCGGCCCCTGCTCGCGGCGGGCCGGCCCTTCGCGCGGGGCCGCGGCGGCAAGGCGGCGCGTTCCGGCCCCGGGGCCCGGCGCTCAGCGGATCAGCCCGTCGAGCGTCCGGCGCACGCCGCCGAGCATCACCGCCCAATCGGCGATGATGGCGCGGGGAAAGCGGATGTTCACATCCATGCCGCGATGCCGGAAGGTGACGCGGCAGGGCTCATCGAGAAGGCTGCCCGTCTCGATCGGGCAGCGCGCGGCGAAGCCGCGCCCGTCCGGCACCGAGACGTAGAATTCGTCTCCCTCGAAGGGCGAGCCCTTGCGGAAGCCGCGGACGACGAGACCGCCGGGATTCGACCAGACCATCGGCGTCAGGAAACGGGCATAGGTGGCGAGCTGGCGGGCCGGCTCGTTGACCTTGTCGGGCGGGCTCAGCGTCACCAGCAGCCTGTAGCGGCTCTCCGGGCCGGCCGGCCCGAGATCGGGCCAGGAAAGGCGCAGGCGGGCCATGCCGACGAGCTGGCTGCGGTCGGCCTCGCCATCGTCGATCCCGGTCAGGTTCTTCGGGATCGCCAGCGCGACCGCGCCGACGCGGGCGGGCTGCAATTCGGTCGGAGCCGCCTCGCGCCGATGCGTCGCATAGAGCGCGGCGCCGGTACCGAGCGCACCGGCCAGCAGGATGGCGAGGGCCGCCTTCAGCACGGCGCCGTCGGCGCGCGGCAGGGGCGGCGCCGGCCGCTGCAGGCGCATGCGGACCATGGAGGTGAGCGCCGCGGCCTGGTGCCCCGGCAGGTGATGGTGAAGCGACGCAGACATGTCCGGTGTTCTCGGGACGGTTTCACGCCACTGAATCACCGGCGCCTTAACGCCGCGTAAACCATAAGGCGGCTCAGCCCGCCGTCTCGCGGATCTCGGGGGCGTTGCCGACGACGCGGTCGCGGCCGAGGCGCTTGGCCTGGTAGAGATGCGCGTCGGCATGGGCCAGGAGGTCGCGGATGGTCTGCGCGTCGCTGGGGAAGGTCGCGACGCCGATGCTGATGGTCGGCGCGGCGGCGAATTCGCGGGCGAGCGTGGCGTGCACCGCGACGCGCATGCGCTCGGCATAGGCGAGGGCGTCCGGATGCGCCATGTTCTCGCAGAGGACGACGAACTCCTCGCCGCCATAGCGGAAGATCCGGTCCTCGGCGCGGATCTCGAGGCGCAGGCACTCCACCACCCGGCGCAGCACCTCGTCGCCGATGATATGGCCGTAGCGGTCGTTGATGCTCTTGAAGTGGTCGACGTCGATGATCGCCAGGCTGATCGGCCTGCGCAGGAGAGCGGCGCGCGACAGCAGGGCCGGGCCGGCGGTCTCGAAGCGCTCGCGGGTGAGCGCGCCGGTGAGCGCGTCCTGGCCGCTCTTGCCGAGCAGCTCCTCGTATTTGTGCCGGTAGGTCAGCTTGTGGAAGACGTCGGCGAGGGGCTGCGGCGCGACCTCGGCCAGGTTGCGCTCGGCCAGCAGCAGATAGACGCCCATCAGCGCGCTGAAGACGACGGCCGCGCCCATCTTGGCGACCCATCCGCCGAACAGGGCGTCCCAGGGCGTGCCGCTGACGGCATGAAGCCCGACGAAGAAGCAGAGCTGGTCGAAGGACAGGATCACGGCCAGGCTCAGGCAGGCGCGCAGCACCGTCGCGTGCGGCAGCAGCCGGCGCAGCTTCTCGTAGAGCAGGATCAGCGCGATCGAATCGATGAAGAGCAGCGTCGTGCCCCAGATCATCAGCGCGCCCATCTGGTCGATCAGGACGAGGTCGGGATTGTAGCCGGGGAGCGCCACCGGCGCGCCGTAGAGGCGCAGCGTCATGACCAGGGCGACCATCAGGAAGTTGCCGACCAGCAGGCCGTAGATCGGCTGACGCACGGATTCGGCGTCCTCGCGGATGTAGAACAGCAGGATGATCGCGAGCTTGCCCGAGAACAGCACCGTCGAGCCGGGTGAGAGCAGGCCGAAAGGCAACTGGATGAAGAAGACCGCGGCCAGATAGGTCTCGAGGAAATGCATCACGCCCAGCGCGCACAGGAAGACGCCGAGGCCCATCACATGGCGCAGCCGGAACAGGAGGGCCATGACGCCGAAATAGATCAGCGCCTGGGCCAGGAGAAGGAGGATGCCTGCCATCGTCGAAGGTTCTGAACGATACCCCGTACTCTACGGCACCTTTCCGGCGGGAGGGTCAACGGTCGGGAGGGCGCCGCCCGCATTCGGCGCGGGACTGTGCCAAGGAAGGCACGCGCCAGGGGCAGCCCCCGGGCGCCGAAGCGTTAACCCTGTCCGTTTACTATTCGTTAAGGATCTTCTTCCCGCGACCGGGGGCATGCGCCAGTGTGGCGCGTCGCTTTCGAGGGGAGGCCGCGCGCCGTGACGATCGAACCCGCCGCCTTCGAGGCGCTGCAGTCGCTGCTGCTCGGTTTCGCCTTCGCCGGGCTCCTGGCGAGCGCCTTCGAGCTGTTCACGGCGCGGCGCGCCGATTTCAAGCTGCTCCAGGCCGGCGGGCTGGTCGCCGTCGCCAGCGTGCCGGTGGTGGTCTTCAGCGCGCCGTTCCTGATCCTGCGCAACACGGTGCGCGGCCGGCGGATCGAGGGCCGCCCCTTCATGTTCGTGATGCTGGCGAGCATGGTCGCGGCGGTCTGGAGCATGGCCTCGGGCCGCGTCGTGCTGGACCTGCTGCAGGTCCTCTCGGCTTGACGGCGGGGCCTGCCGGTCTGCAATCCTCGGCGGCAGACGTCAGGAGATGCCCATGCCCCTTTATTCGCTCGACGGCACCAGGCCGGAAACGCCCCCGGACGGGCAGTGGTGGCTCGCGCCGGACGCCCATGTGATCGGGCGCGTCAGGCTGGCGGCCGGCGTCGGGATCTGGTTCGGCGCGGTGCTGCGCGGCGACAATGAATGGATCGCGATCGGCGAGGACAGCAACATCCAGGAAGGCTGCGTGCTCCATACCGATATGGGCTTCCCGCTGACGGTGGGGCCGCGCTGCACCATCGGCCACCGTGCGATCCTGCATGGCTGCACGATCGGCGGGAACAGCCTGGTCGGCATGGGCGCGACGGTGCTCAACGGGGCGAGGATCGGCCGCAACAGCCTGGTCGGCGCCAATGCGCTGGTGACGGAGGGCAAGGAGTTCCCGGACAATTCGCTGATCGTCGGCGCGCCGGCGCGGGCGATCCGCACGCTCGACGACAAGGCCGCGGCCGGGATCACGGCTTCGGCCGAGGGCTATGCCAGGCGCTGGCGCCAGTTCGCCGCCGGCTTGCAGCGGCTGGGCTGAGGGCCGCTTCAAGAAGATCGGGCCGGCTCCCCTGTGCGGGGAGCCGACCCTGGCGAAACCCGATCCTTGGGGACGGGTGGGTGGGGACGTGACCGAGCCTCGCCTTTCCGAAGGAGCGGGCCGGCAAGGCTGCGGGCCGCTCGGTGAATTCTCGTGCCGGCCGCCGTGCGGCGGCCCTGCGCCTCAGCGCTGGACCGAAGCGACGGTCGGGGTCTGCGTGCCGCCCAGCGAGGTCCAGCCGGTCTGATACTGCGACTCGCGCTTGACGTAGACGTAGCCGGTCTGGCTCCAGGGCAGGATGGCGTTGCGCTTGTTGTCGAGGACGAAGTCGCCGCGGTCGGTGCGGATCATCAGCACCGCATGGCCGGCGTTCTCCTCGTCGATCACCACCGTCATCAGCATGGCGCGGCGCGGCAGGCCGGCTTCGGCGAGGCGCTTGCGCTTGAGCAGGGCATAGTCCTCGCAGTCGCCCTTGCCGTCGGCCGGGATGTCCCAGCGGTCGACCACGCCCCAATGCTCTTCGTCGGTGATCGGCTCGATCTCGCGATTGATCCGGCTGTTCAGCGCGACGATCGTCTTCCAGGCCTTCGCGGTCAGCTCGATCCGCTCGGGCTCGCGGGTATCGACCCGGCATTCCGAAGGCGCGCGCTTGCAGAAATCCGTCCAGGCATAGGGCGCGCGGGCGTCGCCGCTGGCGGAGGCCGGGGCGCTCGCCACCGGAATGCCCGAGGAGCCCTGCGCGTCAGCCGGCGTGCCGGCGATGGCGAGAAGCGCGGCGAAGGCGCTGCCGATCAGAGTGCGGTGGAGTGAAAACATGTCGTCCCCTTTCTGTCCCGGGGGAGACGATGCGATCCGGCCGATGGATTTGGCTTGAAGTGAAAGCGTACAAATTTATGTAATTCGCCCAGCAACGCCATCGGTCTACATCAGGGCCAATCTTGTTCAAATCCATAAGTAACGATTTGCGACGATCTCAGAACCAAGTTTTAACCATTAATTGTGCGTTACGCGGCAAGGTCGCGTTAACTTACCTGATTATTACCAGGATGCGGCGCCGGCATGGAGCCATCGGAGGGGCCTTTTCCACGGCAATTTCGAGGGCGCGCGCGGTCCGCCGCCGCTCGGCTGTGGCGGTGCGTGGAGTGCATGGGGAGAGAGCCGGGGGCGCCGCATGCGCGCCCGGTTCGGGATGAGCGCGCGGCCGGCCGCGGGCGCCCTGGCCGGCGGGGGCGTCGCGGGCGGCTGTCAGAAGATGGGGAGGTCGGCCGGGCGGCCCGGGCTCAGAGCTCGAGATTCTCGTCGAGCAGGTCGGCCGAGAGCGGGAAGTTGAACTCGACCGCGTAGCCGCCGTCGAAGCGGCGCACGATCCGGGCCGGCGTCGAGCCGAGCCGGACCGGGGTGCCGACCGGCAGGTCGAGATCGCTGGTGACGGCCGCGCCGGAGAGCGAGATGTCGATGACGCGGACCGGATGCTCGGACCCGTCCCGCAGCGCGAAGAGCGAGCGGGGATTGCGCGGAGCGATGCGCTCGTGCCGGCGGTCCTCCGGCAGGCCGAGCTCGTCGCGGTTGGCGAGCCAGGTAAGCTGGGCCGTGAATTTCTCGCGCTTGCGGCTGGTGGCGGTGATCGTCATGGCGAACCCTTCCATCGTGGTCCGCACGCAACTGCCTTCGATCCGGCCGAGATGCTCGAGATAGACGATGACCCGCTCGCCCGGCGCGGCCTTGGCCGGCGCCGCCAGATGGACGCCGCCCGGCGAGATGTCGATCGTCTGGCAGGGATATTCCAGCCGGCTGGGCAGCATGTAACGGCCCAACAGCACCACCTTCATCCGGCGATGCCGCCTGCGTTCGACGGGAATGGGCGCCGCCCGGGGCGTTTGAAGCGCGCTCAACATCACTGACCAGCCTGAATCCCGGCCGATCCTAGGCGGCGGGCAGTTAACGGAGGGTTAGGATTTGGCCGGTTCAGGCCCGTCCGCCCGGCAGGACGACGAGGCGGGGCGGGCCGGCGCGCTGCGGCGCGGGGGCGGCGGGGCGGGCGGAGGCGTCCGGCCAGAGCATGCGCAGCGAGATCATCCGCATCGAGGCGATGGTGTCGAGGCCGAGCCAGTCGGGCGAGAGGGTGGGCGACAGGGCCCCCAGGATGCGGGCATGGGTGCGGCCGCGATAGCGCAGCGGCAGCAGCAGCAATTCGAGATAGATCGGCGCGCCGGTGCTGCTTTCGCCGGAGAGGCCGGCGACGGCGCCGGCCGTCTCGTCCATCACGGTCTGGACCAGGCGGCGCATGTCGCCCTGCGCCTCGACATCGGGCCAGAGCGCGGTGAAGGGGCGGGCGCGCAACTCGCGGCCGATCAGCGCGCAGAGCCGCGTGCCGGCGAGGCGGAAGACCGGGCCGACCGGCTCGTTCTCGAGGATGAAGGTGTCGGCCAGCGCGTGGCGCAGCGCGCCGGGCTCGATCTCGCCGCGCTCGGGCGCCGCCCGCTCGCCGCGCAGGGCGTCCCAGTAGTCGAAGACCAGTCTTGTGCTCGCGTTCTTCATCCTGCGCCCATGTAGCCGGTTGTCCCACGCGCCGGACCTGCGTCCAGCGATGGCGCAGATCCGTCCGAAAGGGAGACGAATCGTTCTTCGAGGCGATCGAAGACGCACCCGCCATGCCGTCTTGCCATTCCGGGCTGAGTCGGAGGAGGCAGCGGGGCAGTTAGGGTTAATGAAGTCTTGCTTTTGTGGAAGATCGATAAAATGCATATGAATCGAGCGGAATTCCGGGCCGGCGGATCGCCGGCCCGGGCTGGGCCGGAGGGGGGCGTGACACGTCGCCCGCGCAACCGGGCGACGGCACAGCCGGCGGGAAAGGGGAGAGCCTCGCGTTCTCCCCTTTTTCGTGCATGGCTTTTTCGTGGATGGCTTTTTCGTGCATGCGCCGGCGCGCCGCCTTGCGCCCGTCCGCGGCTTCGGCAAATGTCGCGGCGCAATGGTCTTCCACGATCCCCGCCCGCCGGCGCGCGAACCCGCCTTCAACCTGCCGCCCGTCGTGGTCCAGCTCCTCGCCGTGCTGGTGCTGATCCAGGCCGGCCGCAGCCTGCTGTCGGACTATAACGACTATGTGCTGATGTCGTGGCTGGCCTTCGTGCCGGCGCGCCTGACGCTCTGGCTGTCGCCCGAAAGGCTCGACGACGTGGTGGGCGCCCTGGCGCAGTCGACCGTCGGGCAGGATGTCGGCGACCGGCTGCAACTGGTGCAGCTCCTGCTCGCCGATGGCGGCGTCCGGCTCTGGACCCTGCTGAGCTACGGCTTCCTGCACGGCTCCTGGCTGCATCTGGCCTCGAACGCGCTCTGGCTGGCGGCCTTCGGCAGCCCGGTGGCGCGCCGGCTCGGTCCCGGCCGCTTCCTCAACCTGATGGCGCTCTCGACCATCGGCGGCGCGCTGCTGCACTGGTGGTCGCGCGACCTCGACGTGCTGCCGCTCGTCGGCGCCTCGGCCGGAATCTCGGGGGCGACGGCGGCCGCGATCCGCTTCGTCTTCGCGCCCGGCCTGCGCTTCGGCACGCTCGGCGACGACGCGGTGGTGCGGGCGATCCCGGCCGAGCCGCTCGGGCAGCTCTGGCGCAATTCGCGCGCCCTGCTGTTCACCGGCATCTGGTTCGCGACGAACATCCTGTTCGGCTCCGGGCTGGTGCCGATCTTCGGCGAGGAGACCAGCATCGCCTGGGAGGCGCATATCGGCGGCTTCCTCGTCGGGCTTTTGCTGTTCCCGCTGTTCGACCGCGGGTCGCGCAGCCGCTGAGCGCCGCGGCGCGTCTTGCCTGCGCCACGGTCTTATCCCACACTCCCGCCATTGCGAAGCACTCCTCGGGCCGTCCGGCATCGTGAGTTCGCCGGCGCCCAGGGGCGACAGCGGAAACGCGCGCCGGCCCACGGCGCGCCAGGCAGGAGGAGCCTTCGATGAATGTCGAGCAGTTGCTGAGCGACAAGGGCCGGGAGGTGATCTCGGTGCAGCCGCACCGCACGCTTGCGGAAGCGGTGCGCGTCCTGAGCGAGCGGCGGATCGGCGCCGTGGCCGTGATGGGGGCGGATGGCGCGCTCGTCGGCATCCTGTCCGAGCGCGACATCATCCGGGCGCTCGGGGCCGAGGGCGGCGCGGCGCTGGACAGCGCCGTCTCGCGGGTGATGACGGCCAAGGTCGTGACCTGCCGGCCGCAGACCAGTGTCGACGAGCTGATGGAGATCATGACGACGGGCCGCTTCCGGCATGTGCCGGTGATCGAGAACGGCCGCGTCATCGGCATCGTCTCGATCGGCGACGTGGTGAAGCATCGCGTCGCGGCGATCGAGGCGGAAAGCCAGGCGATGCGGAACTATATCGCGATGGCCTGAGCGGCCGCGGGACGCCCGCGACAGGGCTGCCGGCGTGTTCCCTGCAAGGCCGGCCCGCGCTGAAGTATCGGACTGAATACCGTATTCAGCCCGATACTCCCGCTCTTTGATTTTGCATCGGCTTTTCCCGAAAACCGCGTTCCACTTTTCGGGCCGACGCTCTAGCCGGCGGGAATGTGGTTGGCGGCGACCACGGCGGCGATCTCGTCGAGGACGCGCGTCGCCGCCTGGCGGCCGAGCTCGATCGTCTCCTCGGCGCGGTGGAAATCGAACAGGCCGACCCGGCCGAGGCGCGGGCCGATCATCACGTCCGGCGGGTCGCCCGCCAGGCGCGAGCGCGAGATCCGGTCCTGGGTGATGTTGAAGGCGTCGATCATCACGCCGGCGAGGCCGGGGCGGTTCTCGCCGGGGCGGCCGACGAGATTGCGCACGCGCTTGGCCGCATGGCTGATGCCGTCGAACCAGCGCGGCGAGGGACGCACCTCCAGCTCGGGCACGACCGTGTCCGTCTCCGACTCCGGGTCGGGATCGGAGGCGTAGTTCTGGATCACCGTGCCGCGGCCGGCGAGGTCGTTGTTGAGGTTGACGCAGACCACGACATCGGCGCCGAGGGCGCGGGCGGCGGTGACCGGCACCGGATTGACCAGGGCGCCGTCCATCAGCCAGCGGCCGCCGAGCTTCACCGGGTCGAAGATGCCGGGCAGGGCGTAGGAGGCGCGCAGCGCCTGGATCAGCGGGCCATGCGTCAGCCAGATCTCATGGCCGGTGCCGAGCTCGGTGGCGATGGCGACGAAGCGCTGGTCCAGCTCCTCGATCCGCGCGCCATCGAGATGCTCCTCGAGCAGGCGCTTCAGCCGGCCGCCCGAGATCAGCCCGGCGCCGCCGATATGGAAATCCATCAGCCCGACGACGCGCCGCTTGGTCAGGCCGGTGGCGAATGCGGTGAGTTCGGGCAGCTTGCCGGCGGCGTAGCAGCCGCCCACCACCGCTCCGATCGAGGTGCCCGCGATGACCTCCGGCGCATAGCCCGCCTCGATCAGGACCTCGAGCGCGCCGATATGGGCCCAGCCGCGCGCCGCGCCGCCGCCGAGGGCCAGGCCGATCTTGGGTTTGCGCCTGGCGGTCAGATGGGGCGCGGAGGTCATCTCGTTCATGGTGCTTCCACCTCCGCCGAGACCGAAGGCTCGCCGCGCGGCGTTGTCCCACAACATGGATCCGTCCCTCCGCAGAGGCCCAGAATCCCAGAATGCGATGAGCGAAAGGTGAACGGCATGCCGTCCAGCTATTATCGGCTGCATTTGACGGCAAGGTGAAGGAGCGCCGCAGCAGGGCAGCCCTGCCTTAGGCTCAGGCGAGGACGAGCGCCTCCCCGGCCTCGCCCCGCAGCGGCTGCACCCGGTAGAAGCAGGAGCGCCGGCCGGTATGGCAGCAGCCGCCGTCGCCGGCGACCGCGACCTTCAGCCAGACCGCGTCCTGGTCGCAGTCGACGCGCATCTCGACGATGGTCTGGATCTGGCCGGAGGTCGCGCCCTTGTGCCAGAGCTCATTGCGCGAGCGCGACCAGTACCAGGCCTCGCCGGTCTCGATCGAGCGCTTCAGCGCCTCGGCGTTCATATGGGCGACCATCAGCAGCTCCCCGGTCGCGGCGTCGGTGGTGACGCAGGTGACGAGGCCGTTCGCGTCGAAGCGGGGGCTGAGCACCGTGCCCTCCTCGAGGGCGTGCTTGTCGGCCGGGGCGGGGAAGAGGCTCATGGCGGCTCCAGGGAAGGATCGGTCCCGTGCCTTCTACAAGGGAGCGGCCCGATCGGAAACGCTTCCCTCGGGCTGCCGCCTCGCGAAGCCGGTTTCTACAGCCCCGGCGACTTCACCATGGTGAAGAAGCGGACCTGCTCGGCCGGGTCGTCGCGGAAGAGGCCGCGATACTGCGTCGTCATCGTCGAGGAGCCCTGCTTCTGCACGCCGCGCATCGACATGCACATATGCTCGGCCTCGATCAGGACGGCGACGCCGCGCGGTTCCAGCGCCTCCTCGATCATATCGGCGATCTGCGCCGTCATCGTCTCCTGCGTCTGCAGGCGGCGGGCATAGACGTCGACGATGCGCGCGAGCTTGGAGAGGCCGACGACCCCCTTCGCCGGGTAGTAGCCGATATGCGCCTTGCCGACGAAGGGCACCATGTGGTGCTCGCAATGCGAATAGAACGGGATGTCGCGGACCAGGACCATGTCGCCATAGCCCTCGACCTCCTCGAAGACGCGGTCGAGGATGTGGTGCGGATCCTCGCCATAGCCCTTGTAGAATTCCTTGTAGGCCTTGGCGACGCGCCGCGGCGTCTCGGCCAGCCCCTCGCGGGCGGGGTTGTCGCCGGCCCAGAGGATGAGGGTGCGGACGGCGGCCTCGGCCTCCTCCTGCGAGGGTCTGCGCGTCAGAAACTTGTCGGCGGAGGAGCTCACGGCCCCCTCGACGGACAAGGACTTAACCACAGGGATCATGTGGTGCCTCCCGTTGGGATGATGAAGGCCCCGAGCCCGGCCCGGCGGGCCGCGGCTGCGAGGCCGTTGCGACAAGTTCGACCGCGACAAGTTCGATGCCTGGCGGCGGACGGCTTCCCAATGCCCTCCCGTTCCGCGGCGATCAACCTTATATTGGTCCGCGAAGCCGATCCTTCCAGACCGGCGAGAGATCGAGCCATGCTGGACGACGTCTACAACAAGCGCATCCTCGCGCTGGCCGCGAACATCCCCCTCCTGGAGCGGCTGCCGTCGCCGGACGCCACCGCCAGGGCCCATTCCAAGCTATGCGGCTCGACCGTGACAGTCGACGTCACCATGGAGGGCGACGTCGTCACCGGCTTCGGCCATGAGGTGAAGGCCTGCGCGCTGGGGCAGGCCTCGTCCTCGATCATGGCGCGCCATGTCGTCGGCTCGACGGCGCAGGAGCTGCGCGAGGTCCGCGAGCAGGCCCGCGCCATCCTGAAGGAGAATGCCGAGCCGCCGCAGGGCAAATGGGCCGACCTCGCCGTGCTCGTCCCGGTGCGCGACTACAAGGCGCGCCACGCCTCGACCATGCTGACCTTCGACGCGGTGGTCGACGCCATCGACCAGATCGAGGCGAAGCGCAAAAGCGCGGCGGCGTGAAGGCGAGAGGCAATAGGCAGTCGGCAGTCGGGATTTGCGATTTTCGACTGCCTATTGCCGGCTTGCTGTTGCCTCACTTCCTATTGCTTCACTTCGCCCCGAGCGCCACCCGGATCTCGGGAAGCGTCTCGTCGAAGCGGGCCTTGAAGGCGCGGTCGGCGAGCAGGGCCTTGGCCACGGCGCGGCCGACCTTGTCGCCGGCGACGAGGTCGCTGGGATAGTGGAAGCCGCAGACCAGCCGGCTCTCGTCATAGCTCTTGACCCTCTCCTCGAGCTGCTCGCCGAGCTCCGGCACGGCCGCCTTGAGCAGCTCGGCGTAGAGCGCCGCGGTGGCGGCATGGCCGGAGGGGAAGGAGGTGCCCTCCGGCCGAGCGCCGGGGCAGGGCTTGACGCGGACCTTGTTCCAGACCGCGAAGGGGCGCGGCCGGCTGGTCAGGCGGTGGACGCTCTTCAGCAGGATCGCGAGCTCGATCTGTGCCTCGCGGAACAGCAGCCGGACCTCGCGATGCGTGCCGGCGACATAGCCGTGGTCGAGGCCGTCGAGAAAATTCACCAGCCCCTGGCGCTGGTCGGCGATGGCGGCCTTCTCGCGCTCGGGCGTGCGGGCCTGCGAGATCTCCAGCACCTTCTCGAATTCGGCCTTCGCTTCGGGCGTGTTCTGGGCGGGCGGCAGGCCGATGATCTTGGCGATGTCGAGCCTGGCGCCGTCGAGCCAGAGCAGATAGGGCCGCTGCTGGGCGCTGGCGCCCGTGGCCAGGGCGAGCCCGAAGACGAGGCCGCAACCGGCGAGGGCATGGCGAAAATGACTGGCGCGCATCATGTTATGAAATCGATCAAGGAAAGCGGTTCAGGTGGCAGGTCGGCAAAACGAGGCGGAGGCTTTATTTCAACGTCTCTTTGTTAAACAAAGATGTTCGCGCTTGCACAAGGTCGCCCATTGGCCGCGCAGGGCCGCGCATATCGCGATTCGCGGCTACCAGCTCAGCCTTTCCATGTTGGTCGGGCGGCATTGCCGGCACTGGCCGAGCTGCTCGGCCTATGCCGACGAGGCGATCCTGCGCTTCGGGCTGTGGCGGGGCGGCTGGGCCGGCTTCGCGCGCATCTGCCGCTGCCATCCCTGGGGAACCAGCGGCGTCGATCTCGTCTGCGAGGAATTGCCGTCGGACGCGCGGTGGTATAGGCCCTGGGCCTATGGCCGCTGGCGCGGGACGAACGTGCCGCCTTCCCCGGAAGATCCAGCGGCTCTCGATTCCGGCGCCGATCCGACTGCGGGCGGCGGAACGTAAACCTCACATACGTAGCCGGTCTGACTTACGGGGTTCGTTTCCCCGAGTGAGCAGGAGCGCGATCGATGACGATCTCCCTGACTTTTCCCGACGGCGCCCAGCGCGAATTCCCCTCCGGCATCACCGGGGTCGAGATCGCCAAGGGCATCTCTCCCTCCCTCCTGAAGCGCACCGTCGCCATGGCGCTCGACGGCACCGTGGTCGACCTTGCCGACCCGATCGAGCGCGATGCGAGGATTGAGTTCCTGAACCGGGAGGACCCGCGTTCGCTGGAGCTGATCCGGCACGACACCGCCCATGTCCTCGCCGAGGCCGTGCAGGAGCTCTTCCCCGGCACGCAGGTGACGATCGGCCCCGTCATCGAGAACGGCTTCTACTACGATTTCGCCCGCAACGAACCCTTCACCCCGGAGGACTTCCCCGCGATCGAGAAGAAGATGCGGGAGATCATCGCGCGCGACAAACCCTTCACCAAGGAGGTCTGGAGCCGCGACAAGGCCAAGGATTTCTTCGCGAAGAAGGGCGAAAACTACAAGGTCGAGCTGGTCGATGCGATTCCCGCCGACCAGACGCTGAAGATGTACGCGCAAGGCGACTGGATCGACCTCTGCCGCGGCCCGCACATGACCTCGGTCGGCAAGGTCGGCAACGCCTTCAAGCTGATGAAGGTGGCCGGCGCCTATTGGCGCGGCGACTCGAACAACGCCATGCTGACCCGCATCTACGGCACCGCCTTCGCGAAGCAGGAGGAGCTCGACGCCTATCTCAAGCAGCTCGAGGAGGCGGAGAAGCGCGACCACCGCAAGCTCGGCCGGGAGATGGACCTGTTCCACTTCCAGGAGGAGGGGCCGGGCGTCGTGTTCTGGCACTCCAAGGGCTGGCGGCTGTTCCAGGAGATCATCGCCTATATGCGCCGGCGCCTCGCCGCCGATTACGAGGAGGTCAACGCGCCGCAGATCCTCGACAAGTCGCTCTGGGAGACCTCGGGCCACTGGGGCTGGTACCAGGACAACATGTTCGCGGTGAAGTCGGCGGGCGCGCTGGAGCATCCCAACGATCCCGAGAAGGACCAGCGCATGTTCGCGCTGAAGCCGATGAACTGCCCCGGCCATGTCCAGATCTTCAAGCACGGTCTGAAGAGCTATCGCGACCTGCCGATCCGGCTTGCGGAATTCGGCAACGTCCACCGCTACGAGCCCTCCGGCGCGCTGCACGGGCTGATGCGCGTGCGCGGCTTCACCCAGGACGACGCGCATATCTTCTGCACGGAGGAGCAGCTCGCTGCCGAATGCCTGAAGATCAACGACCTGATCCTCTCGGTCTACGAGGATTTCGGCTTCACCGACGACCTCGTCATCAAGCTCTCGACCCGGCCCGAGAAACGCGTCGGCTCCGACGCGGTCTGGGACCATGCCGAGCAGGTGATGACCAGCGTGCTGGAGAGGATCGCGAAGCAGTCCGGCAACCGGATCAGGACCGAGATCAATCCGGGCGAGGGCGCCTTCTACGGGCCGAAATTCGAGTATGTCCTGCGCGACGCCATCGGTCGCGACTGGCAGTGCGGCACGACGCAGGTCGATTTCAACCTGCCGGAGCGCTTCGGCGCCTTCTATATCGGCGCCGATGGCGAGAAGAAGCAGCCGGTGATGGTCCACCGCGCCATCTGCGGCTCGCTGGAGCGCTTCACCGGCATCCTGATCGAGCACCATGCCGGGCATTTCCCGCTCTGGCTGGCGCCCGAGCAGGTCATCGTCGCGCCGATCACCTCGGATGCCGACGGCTATGCCGAGGAGGTGACCATGGCCTGCATGGCCGCCGGCCTCAGGGCGCGCGCCGACCTGCGCAACGAGAAGATCTCGTACAAGGTGCGCGAGCATTCGCTGGCCAAGGTCCCGGTCATCCTCGCCGTCGGCAAGCGCGAGGCCGAGGAGAAGACCGTGACCGTGCGCCGCCTCGGCAGCCAGGCGCAGACCGTGTTGCCGCTGGCGGAGGCGCTCGCGGCGCTGACGCAGGAGGCGCAGGCGCCGGACCTGGCCCGGCAGGCGAAGGTGAAGGCTGCGTGACAGGCTCGCCTTCTCCCCCGAGGGGAGAAGGACGAGGTGCTGTTGAGCCCCTCTGGTAAAACCGGGGCGGCTCGTGGCAGATACGGGCCATGCTGACCGGTTCCTACCGCAAACGACTCGAGGCCGACCTGATCCGCTGGGCGGAGGCCGGCTGGGTCACGCCCGACGGCGCCGGAGCCATCCGGCGCGACGTCGCCCGAGACCATGCGGGCTTTCGCCTGCCGGCGCTGCTCGGGCTGTTCGGCGGGCTTCTGATCGCCTCCAGCGTCGCCGCCTTCGTCGCGGCGAACTGGGAGGCGATTCCGCGGCTGGTGAAGCTCGCGATGATTCTCCTGGCGATCGTCGTCGCCTTCGCGGTCGCCTATCGCCTGCAGAAGGCGGGCTCGGCCGCCGGCTCCGATGCGGCGACGACCTGCGGCGTGCTGATCTTCGGCGCCGGGCTCGCGCTGGTCGGGCAGATGTACCATCTGCCGGAGGACTGGCCGGGCGGGGCGATGCTGGTCGCGGTCGGGGCGCTGGTCGCCGCCTTGCTGATGCGCTCGAACGGGGCGCTGGCGATCGCCTTCGCCGCGCTCTGCGCCTGGAGCGGCGGGCGCTGGGACGAGGCGGCCGGGCGCATGCATTACGGCTTCTTCGCGCTCTATCTGCCGGCGCTCTGGATCGCGCTCTCACGCGGCAACCGGCTGGTGCATCATCTCGCCGTGCTCGCCGCCGCCTTCTGGCTCGGCACGGTGCCGGGCGCGTGGCTGCTGCATTCCTTCGATTACGGCCTGCTGGCCTACGGGCTGGCGATGGCGGCCGGCTTCGCCGCGCTGGGCGCGCTGGCGCTCGACCGGGGCTGGCCGGCGCTGCTGACCGCCTGCCTGCCCTGGGGGCTGATCGGGCTCGTGGTCATGCTCAATGCCGAGCTGGCCCGCATCCTCGACGACCATGAGGCGCGGGCGGGGCACGCCTTCCTCTTCGTGTTCTACGCCTATGCCGTCGCCGTGCCGCTGAGCGTCGGGCTCGGCCTGGCCGCGCGCGAGCGGCGCTTCGCCTGGCCGCTCGCCGCGGGGCTGCTGCTGGCGCTGCTGGTGCCGGTGGTGTTCTGGAGCGACCGCGTTGCCGGCATGCCCGGCCGGGTCGCGGTGGCGAGCCTGATCCTGCTGGCGGCGACGGCGCTGGTCGTGGCCGGCGCGGCGGGCGGCATGCGCCGGATCCTGACGGCGGGCTCCTTCCTGTTCGGCATCGCCATCCTGATCCTGCTCTGGCAGACCATCGGCACGCTGCTCGACCAGTCGCTGTTCTTCCTGGCGGCCGGGGCGGCGCTGCTCGCCACGGCCTGGGGCGCGAGGCGCCTCTTCGCCAGGCTCAACGCTCCGGCCGGGGAGGCCGCCTGATGCGCATCCCGTCCGCCGATGGCCTCGTCGCGAGGCTGCCGCTCGCCTGGCGCGCGATCGCGACCGTGCTGCTGCTGGTGCTCGGCCTGCTGGCCCTCGTCCAGCAGCGGGCCGGCATCCTCAGCCGCGGCACGGAGGTGCGCCTGCGCACGGTTCCGGTCGATCCGCGCGACCTGTTCCGTGGCGACTATGTCGTCTTCAGCTATCCGATCAGCGTGGTCGACGCCGGCAAGGATGCCGGCCCGTTCGTGAGCGGCGAGACGGTCTATGTCAGCCTCGGGCGCGATGCGAGCGGCTTCGCCCGCGCGCTCGGCGTCTCGCGCACCTGGCCCGCGACGGGCGGCGACGCGGTGGTGATCGCCGGCCGGGTGACCTCGACCAGCGCCTGCGGCCGCGACGAGACCGGCGCGTTCGACTGCTCGGGCGAGCGCCGCCGGCTGCGCATCGCCTACGGCATCGAAAGCTATTTCGTGCCGCAGGGCGAGGGGCGGGCGATCGAGACCACCGACAAGGCCCGCATCGAGGTGGTCGTCGCCGTCTCCTCCTCCGGAGAGGCGGCGATCAAGCGGCTCCTGATCGACGGCAAGCCGGTCTATGCCGAGCCGCCCTATTGAAGCCGCGAATGGCCGCCACCCTCTTTCCGTCGGCCTTTGCCGGGCCGCAGGGCTGAGGCTCCTGCGGTCCTTCGAATGCCGGCCCGCCCTTCACACGGGCTTGTGACATCGCGCCGCGTGACGGCACACGGACCGCATTATATGAACGGCGGATGAACGGATTCGGGAGGACCCGTTCACCTTGCGCAAGCCATAGGAACCCGCCGTCGGACGCCGGCGTTTCGTTCTCCGTCCGACGAAGCCTGTCAGGGGACCCGCTTTCGTGTCGTCAGATCCGTCATTCCAGCGCTTCATGCTGTTCGGCCGCCGGGCCGAGGGCGCGGCGGCCCGGCCGGCGGGACGGGATGCGCGGATCGACATGGTGCGCGGGCTGGCGCTGCTGATCATCTTCATCAACCACATGCCGGGCAACGTCGTCTCGGCCTATATGCCGAACAATTTCGGCTTCTCCGACGCGGCCGACGTCTTCGTGCTGCTGGCCGGGGTCTCGGCGACCCTGGCCTATGGCGGGCTGATCGAGACGCGCGGCTTCGCCGTCGCCGCGCTGAAGCTCGGGGCGCGGCTCTGGACGCTCTACATCGCCCATATGGCGGTGTTCATCCTCGTCTGCGGCGTCATCGCGGTGGCGGTGACGCGGACGCAGAACCCGCTCTATATCGAGGCGATCAACATCCAGCCCTTCTTCCGCGACACGGTCGATGCCCTGATCGGCGCGCTGACGCTGACCTACCAGCCCTCCTATCTCGACATCCTGCCGCTCTACATCGTGCTGCTCGCCCTGTTCCCGGCGATCTATTACGGCGTGCGCTTCAGCCCGGCGCTGACGCTGGCCTGCTCGCTGCTCGTCTGGCAGGCGGCGCTGGCGTTCGAGCTCAACCTGCCCAATTCCGGCGGGGTCTGGTTCTTCAATCCCTTCGCCTGGCAGGTCATCTTCACGCTCGGCGTCATCCTCGGCCGCACGGTGCAGCTCGGCATCGCCGCGCCGCGGCTGCGCTGGCTCGACGCGCTCGCCGTCGCCTTCCTCGTCTTCGCCTGGCTGGTGAAGATCCCGGCCGGCAATCCGACCGGGATCGCGGCGCTGAACGACTGGTTCGATTCCGTCCAGCTCGGCTCGGACAAGACCAATCTCGCCTGGAGCCGGCTCCTCCATCTCGGGGCGCTGACCTGGCTCGCGATAAGCTGGCTGCCGGCGAGCGGGAGGCTGACCCGCTCGGCCCTCGGGCGCGCCTTGGCCTGTTCGGGACGAAACTCCCTGCATGTCTTCTGCGTTGGTATCGTGCTCGCCGTCACCGGCCAGATCGTGCTGGCGGAAACGTCTTTCGCCCTGGACGTCCAGTTGCTGCTCTGCGCCGGCGGCATTACAATGCTGACAGGGCTAGGGATTTTCCTGTCGTGGTACCGTTCGATCACGAGTCGCGAACAGCGCGCCGAGCCCGTCGCGGCGTCGGGCGCGCCGGTGCAGCGGCCATCCTTCTCGCCGCGCTGACTTCGTTCGGCGCGGCCACGCCCAAGCCGTCGCCTGTCGCCGTGGATGCGCGCTGCCGCGCGGGCGCGATGCAGCCCTTTCGTCCGCTGATCCCGGCGGCGCGGCGCGCCCTGCAGGAGACGGGCCGGCTCATCATCGTCGCCCTCGGCTCCTCGACCACCGCCGGCTCGGGCGCCAGCGCCGAGGACAAGAGCTACCCCTTCGTCCTGCAGAGCGAACTGCGCCGGCGGCTGCCGGGGGCGGAGGTGCGCGTCCTCAACAAGGGCGTCGGCGGCCAGTCGGCCTACGACATGCTGCGGCGGATGGACAACGACGTCATCGACGAGAAGCCCTCGGTGGTGATCTGGCAGACCGTGGTCAACGACGCGATCCGCGACATCGGCGAGGACAGGCTGGCCAAGATCCTGCGCAAGGGCATCGCCAAGGCGCGTGCCGCCGGCATCGACATGATCCTGATGGACCTGCCCTGGCTGCCGCGGGAGGGGCGCTATCCGCATTTCGACGAATACCGGGCCGTGCTCGCCAGGACGGCGGAGCAGCAGGGCGTTCCGCTGTTCCCGCGCTACGCCATGATGAAGGGCTGGTCGCGCTCGAAGCAGTTCACCGAGCAGGAGCTGGTCGGCATGGACGGGCTCCACCTCGTCGATGCGGGCTATCGCTGCCTGGCCTCGCGCCTGGCGGACGGCATCGTCGCGGCGGTGGGCGACGTGCCGATCCAGGTCATCGGCCGGCCGGCCAGCCTGGGCGAGTGAGCGGAACCGGGTTCCGAGGCTATTTCGCCAGGACCTCGATGTCGCGGTCGATGCCGGATTCGACCTTGAAGTCGCGCGAATAGACCTGCCCCTCCTGCCGGGCGATCAGGACGTAGTCGCCCTCAGCCAGGATCACCTGCGGGAAGGCGCCGATCGCCTCGCGGATGACGTCGCCGCCCGGCGTCAGCACGCTGAAGGCGGTGCCGGCGAAGGCTTCGCCTCCGGCGCTGGCGACGAGCTTCAGCGTCACCTTGGCGGCGCGGTGATGCAGCGTCGCATCGGTGACCTTGCCGGTCTCGACGCGGACGTCGGCGCGCTGGATGGCGTTGGAATCGCCATAGGTCGAGACGACGTGATAGGTGCCCTCCGGCAGGCGGATGAGGTCGCCGGCCTTGGCGTCCCCGGTGACGAGGCGGCCTTCCGAATTGCCTTGTAGCGGCACGAAGACCTGGAAGGAGAGCTGGCCGGCCGGGATCGGCGTGTCGCCGATCGAGCCGGCGAGCGTGAGGGCGCCGGCGCTGATCGCGACCTGGTCGTTCAGTCCCTGCGGCCCGAGCGTGATCCGCCGGGTGCCGCTGGCGAAGCCGTAGGCGGCATGCACGACATAGCTGCCCGGCGGCAGGGAGAAGCTCGGATTGGCGCTGGCGGAGCGGGCGACGATGCGCGGCGCCGAGCCGTCGGCGGCCTCGGCCAGGACGCGCCAGTTCAGACCCGAGCGGATCGGCTTGCGGTCGTTGGCGAACTGGGCGCCGAGGGAGAGCAGGGCGAGCCCCGTGCCGGCGACCGGCGGGGCGGGAGCGGGCAGCGGCGGCGGCTCGGCCGGGGCGGGCGCCTCCGGCGCCGCCTCGGGGCGCGGCGGCGGGATCTGGGCGGCGGCGAGGCCCGGCGCGAGCAGGGCCGCGAGCAGGGCGAGCGCGCGCGCCGCGCGGCCGCCAGCTTCGAAGCCATCCAGTTCAAACATGCATCTCGTCCTCAGCGCCCTTGCGGCGATGTCTGAGCAGGCTCGCTTGTCCTCATCATGGCAAAGGCCTAGGTCAGGGATGTTGCCATCGTCGCGGATGTTTCATGACCGATACGCTCTCCCTGCTCAAGCTGCGTCGCTCGGTGCCGCCGCAGTTCCTCACCGCTCCCGGCCCCGAAGGGGCGCAGCTCGACGAGCTCCTTTCCCTCGCGGCCCGGGTGCCCGACCATGGCAAGCTCGTGCCCTGGCGCTTCGTTGTCTTCAAGGGGGAGGCGCGGGAGGAGGCCGCCGCCGTGGTCGAGCGGGTCTTCCGCCAGCGCAATCCGCAGGCCAGCGCCGAGCAGGTCGAATTCGAGCGCAAGCGCCTGACCCATGCCCCCGTCATCGTCGCGGTGGTGTCGCGGGCGCGCGAGCACGTCAAGATCCCGCTCTGGGAGCAGGAATTGTCGGCCGGCGCCGTCTGCATGACGATGCTCGTCGCGGCCTATGCCATGGGCTATGCCGGCTCCTGGCTGACGAACTGGTTCGCCTTCGACCGCGAGGTGCTGACCGAATTCGGCCTGGCCGACGACGAGCGCATCGCGGGTTTCGTGCATCTCGGCACGCCGACCGCGCCGATCACCGATCGCGACCGGCCGGTGATGGCCGATATCGTCAGCTACTACGGGGCCTGAACGATGATCTATTCGGCGACGCGGGACGATCTCGGCTTCGCTCATGATCCGTTCAAGGCCATCGTCGCGCCGCGGCCGATCGGCTGGATCACGGCGCTGAACGGCAAGGGCGAGGTCAACCTCTCGCCCTACAGCTTCTTCAACGCGATCTCGGCGCGGCCGAACATGGTCGTGTTCTCCTCGGAGAACAAGAAGGACGCGGTGAGCTTCATCGAGGAGACCGGCGAGTTCACCTGCTCGCTGGTCTCGGGCGCGCTGGTGCGGCAGATGAACCTGACCTCGGCGCCGCTGCCGCGCGGGCAGAGCGAATACGCCCATGCCGGGCTCGACATGGCGCCGTCGCGTTTCGTCAGGCCGCCGCGCGTGGCCGGCACGCCGGCGGCGCTGGAATGCAAATCCGTCTCGATCCAGCAATTGCGCGACATCGACGGCCAGGAGGTGCCGCGCTGGATGGTGATCGGCCAGGTCGTCGGCATCTTCATCGACGACGCCTTCGTCAAGGACGGGCGCTTCGACACGGCCGGGGCCAACCCGATCGCGCGCTGTGGCTATGCCGACTACGCCGCGGTGACCGAGCTGTTCTCGATCCAGCGGCCGCCGGGCGGGTAGGGACCGGCCGCCGGCGGAGCGGGTCAGCCGTCCGCCAGCGGGCCCTTCACCCGGTACTCGCCCAGTTCGGCGAGCGCCTTGTTCAGCGTCGCGGCCTCCAGCGCCGCACCTTCCGGCACCATCAGGCGCGGCGGGTCGAGCGTGACCTTGGCGCCCGGGACCAGAGCCGCGGCGGCGCGCTGGACGGCGGCGGCACAGCCGCTGCAATGCATGCCGGACACTTCGAAAACCTGAGTCATCGGAATCACCTCCGGCCGATCATTCAGCCAGTTTGCGAGCGCGGGCGACGAGACGCTCCGCCCTGATCAGATGGGGACGATCCAGCATTTCGCCATCGAGGCCGATCACGCCGGCGCCGGGATTGGCGGCGAAGAGCGCGATGATCCGCTCGGCCCTGGCGAGCGCTTCCGGCGCCGGGGCGAAGATCTGGTTGATCGGCGCGACCTGCGCCGGGTGGATCGCCATCTTGCCGGTGAAGCCGTCGCGCCGGGCGGCGAGGCATTCGGCGCGGAAGGCCGCCTCGTCGCGAAAATGGGTGAAGACGGTGTCGATCGCCTCGACCTGCGCCGCGCTGGCGCCGAGCAGGGTGAGCGCGCGGGCGAGGCGGTAGGGATCGGCATAGGAGCCGTCCTCCAGCCGGTTGGTCTCGGCGCCGAGCTCGGCCGAAAGGTCCTCGGCGCCCCAGGTCAGCGCCATCAGCCGGTGCGAGGAGCGGGCATAGCTGCCGAGGCCGAAGACGCCCTTGCCGTTCTCTGTCGCGATCGGGAGGATGCCGGTCGCGCCGTCGGGCAATTCGGCTTCGGCCTCGCGCACGGCGATCTTGGCGGCGAGATGGCCGACATCGACGCCGCCCTCCGATTTCGGCAGCATGATCGCGTCCGGCGCGCCGGGCATCACCGCGTCGAGATCGGCATCGCTCATCCCGGTCGCCAGGCCGTTGATCCGCACGATCAGCCGCGGCCGCCGCGGCAGGGCGCGGGCCGCCTCGAGGAAGTCGCGGGTGATCGCGCGGGCCTGCGGCTTGCCGTCGAGGGCGACGGAATCCTCGAGGTCGAGGATCAGCGCGTCGGCGCCGCTCTCCAGGCCCTTCTGCTGCTTCTTCGGGCTGTCGCCCGGCACGAACAGGAGCGAGCGCATCCGGGTCAGACCGCGACCGGGGCGGGGGCGGGGTGCTTGCGCATGAAGGCCTGGCGGCGGCATTGCGCGACCAGCGTGCCGTCCTGCTTGTAGGCTTTATGGAGAAACTCCACGATGCCGGCGTCGGGCCGCGAGCGCGACTCGCGCTTGGCCACGATCTCGGTGGTGCAGTTCACCGTGTCGCCCTCGAAGAGCGGGGCGGGGAAGACGACGTCGGTCATGCCGAGATTGCCGATGGTGGTGCCGAGGGTGGTGTCGTTGACGGAGATGCCGATCATCAGCCCGAGCGTGAACAGCGAGTTCATCAGCGGCTTGCCCCATTCCGTCTCGGTTGCGCAGAAATGCGCATCGATGTGAAGGGGTTGCGGGTTCAGCGTCATGTTGGAGAACAGCATGTTGTCCATCTGCGTGACGGTCCGCGTCAGGCCGTGCTCGATGACGGCGCCGACCTGGAAGTCCTCGAAGTAGATCCCGCCGCGCTTGTGACGCACCCGTTCGGCCATCGACATTCTCCGCATCAAAGATGCCGGCCAGTGAGCCGGCGCGAAAAGTGGTAAAGGGGGTTCAGCCGGGAGGGAAGCGGAAAGCATCCGGTTAACCGGGAGCGGGGCGGCCTTAACGCTTCGCTTACCATAAGTGAGGCAATCTCGCGGCGCGTCCCCGCAGCGTCGCGGCGCGGCGCGTTCGAGACCGCCAATGTTCCTCTTCACCACCCCGCCGAGCCGCGAGACGCAAAGCCCCGATCCGGTCGTCAGCGCCATCCGCCAGGGCGCGGAGCGGACCGGCACGGGCTTCGACTATCTGCTCAAGACCGCGCAGCGGGAATCGGCGCTGACCCCCGACGCCAAGGCGAAATCCTCGAGTGCCACCGGCCTCTTCCAGTTCATCGAGCAGACCTGGCTGTCGATGGTGAAGCAGGAGGGGCCGAAGCAGGGCCTGCAGGGCTATGCCGACGCGATCAGCGAAAGCGGCGGGCGGCTCAGCGTCACCGATCCGGCGATGCGCGAGAAGATCCTGCAATTGCGCAACGATCCGCAGGTCTCGGCCGTGATGGCCGGCGCGCTGACCCAGAAGAACCGCGATCAGCTCGCCAGCAGTCTCGGCCGCCAGCCGCAGGCGGGCGAGCTCTATATGGCGCATGTGCTGGGCGCGCGCGGCGCCGCCGAGCTGATCCGCACCGCCGCGACCGATCCGGGTCGCGTCGCGGCCCGCGACTTCCCCGAGGCCGCCGCCGCCAATCGCGGCATCTTCTACGACAAGGCCGGCCGGGCGCGCAGCGCCCAGGAGGTCTATGGCGCGCTCGCCGCCAGCCATGCCAGCACGCAGATCGCGGCGACCGCGACCGGAAGCGCCGCGGCCGGCGAAACCCCGGCGGCCGAGATCGTCGCGGCGCTCCAGCCGGGACGGGCGCATGGGCTGATCGGGCTGTTCTCGACCGGCGGCTCGCGCTCCCCGGTCTCGCAGGCCGTCGCCAATCTCTGGACGACGCCGCGCGCCAACGGCACCCGCATGGCCTCGCTGGAAGGCGGCGAGCGCTATTTCCCGCGGGTGAAGAGCGACGCGTCGCCGGTCGCTGCCGAGGCTCGCGGCGCTCCGGACGGCGACGGGCAGGGCAAGGCCGTGGCCGCGCCCTTGCCGCCGACGCGCCCCGCCGAGCTCGCCGATCCCGCCGCAAGCGCGACCCGGGCCGCCGGCAAGCCGCGCCGCGGGCCGCTCGACCTGTCTTCCTTCATGACCCAGCGGAGCGGTGCATGATCGTTCGCCGTTTCCTGCTCTGGGCCCGCACGGCTCCGGCCGAGGCGCGCGCCTCCGGCGCCGCGGCGCTGGCCGGAGCCTATCTGGGCGCGCGACTCTCGCCGGAGGACGAGCGGGAAGCGGAGACGGCGCTCATCGCGCTGCTCGACGACCCGTCGCCGCCGGTGCGCCGCGCCATCGCCGAGGCGGTCGCGGTTTCGCCGCGTACGCCGCGCAGCCTGGCGCTCGGCCTTGTCGCCGAGCAGGGCGACGTCGCGGCGCTGGTGCTGGCGCGCTCGCCGGTGCTGACCGAGGCCGATCTGGTCGATGCCGCCGCCGTCGGCGACGGGCTCGCCCAGCGCGCCATTGCCATGCGCCGTCGCCTGCCGGCGAGCGTCGCGGCGGCGCTGGCGGAGGTCGGCTGCGAGGAGGCCCTGCTGACCCTCGCCGGCAACCGGACGGCGGAGATTCCCGCCTTCTCCTTCGAGCGGATGATCGAGCGCTGCGGCGATGCCGGGGCGCTGCGCGAGGCCCTGCTGGAGCGGCCCGACCTGCCGCCGGGCCTGCGGCAGGTGATCGCGGCCCGCGTCTCCGACGCGCTGGCGCATTTCGTCTCGGGCTGCGGCTGGCTGACGCCGGAGCGCAGCGCGCGGCTGGCGCGCGAATCGACCGAGCGCGTCGCGGTGGCCCTGGCCGCCGGCGGCGAGGCGAGCGACGCGCCGGCGATCGTCGAGGTGCTGCGCGCGACCGGGCGGCTGACGCCGGGGCTGATGCTGCGCTCGCTGCTGAGCGGCGAACCGGCGCTGGCGGAGGCGGCCTTCGTCGCTCTGTCGGAACTGCCGCGGATGCGCGTCGCGGCGCTGCTGCGCGACCGGCGCGGCGCGGGCCTGCGGGCGCTCTGCCGCAAGGCCGGGCTGCCGCCCGCGCTGGAGCCCGCCTTCGTCGCGGCGATCCTAGCGCTGAACGCGCGCGGCTTCGATGCCGGCGGATCGCAGGGCATCGACCGTGCGCTGCTGCGCGACGTGCTGGACGCCTGCGAGGCGATGGCGGGGCCGGAGGCCGATGCGCTGCTGGCGCTGCTGCGGCGGATGGACGCCGAGGCCGCGCGCGAGCAGGCCCGGCTGATGGCGGATTCGCTGGCGGACGACGCCGCCTTCGCGCTGCTGATCGAGGCCGACCCGTCCTTCCTGATCGAGCTCGAAAGCGGCGATCTGCGCGACGCGGCCTGATCGCCTCCGCGTCGTCGCGAGCGCCGTGACGGCGAGGGTTCAGTAGCCGAACTGTTCCCTCAGGATGCGCTCGTCGAGGCTGTGGCCGGGATCGTGCAGCATGACGAGGTCGACGCTGCGGTCGATCGCGATCGAGACCGAGGCGACCTCGTCGATCTGGGTATGGTCGGCGACGGCGCTGACCGGGCGCTTGTCGGCCTCCAGCACCTCGATCGTCACCTTGGCATAGTCGGGTAGCAGGGCGCCGCGCCAGCGCCGGGGCCGGAAGGCGGAGATCGGCGTCAGGGCCAGCAAGGGCGCGTCGAGCGGCAGGATCGGGCCGTTGGCGGAGAGGTTGTAGGCGGTCGAGCCGGCCGGCGTCGCCAGCAGCACCCCGTCGGCGATCAGCTCGGCGAGACGGACCTGGCCGTCGATGGAGATGCGGAGCTTGGCGGCCTGGTAGGAGCGGCGCAGCAGCGAGACCTCGTTGATCGCCTTGGCCTCGACCTCGCCGCCCTGGCGCTCGACGGCGTGCATCGACAGGGGGTGGACGACGCTGCGCTCGGCGGCCTCGAGCCGCTTGCGCAGGCCGCGCTCGCGGAACTCGTTCATCAGGAAGCCGACCGAGCCGCGATTCATGCCGTAGATCGGCTTGCGGGTGCCGAGGAAGCGATGCAGCGTCTGCAGCATCAGCCCGTCGCCGCCGAGCGCGACGATGACGTCGGCCTCGGACGGGTCGGCATTGCCGTAGCGCTCGACCAGCTTGGCGAGGGCGGCCTCGGCTTCCGGGGTTTCGCTGGCGACGAAGGAGATCGCGCCAAATCGCTCGGTCATGACGGATCCTGAAGCGGCGGGCCTGCGGTTCGCCATCGCTGTAGCACGGGGCGGCGGCCCGGCGCGAGGCGCGGGGCCGGCAAAGCGCTGCCCGCCGGCCGGGCGCGGCGTTCCGCGGCCGGGCGCGTTCTCAAGGCTGCTCGCCCGGCTCGCCCGTGCGGCGTGCGAGCGCGCGCAGCATCGCCGCGCAGAGCGCGAGCGAGCCGATCACGCCCTGGCCCGAGCACTCCGCCACCAGAGCCTGGAAGGCGAGGCTGTCGTCGGAGACGAGGCATTGCAGGCTCCAGCTCCAGCCCGGGGCCTTTTCGCGCAGCAGCGTGACGGCAGTGTCGATGTCGCCGCTGACCGCGCCGAGCGACTTCCAGAGGCTGCCCTGCTGATAGATGCCGCCGGCCGGCGTGCGCCGCGTGGCGAAGCGCGTCGGCTTGCGCCGCACCGTGAAGCCCAGCGCCTCGTAGATATCGGCGTCGAGCCCGCGGTCGGGCCTGCTGGAAGCCTCGCAACGCTCCGCCAGCGCCAGAAGACGGTTCCGGTCGTCCATTCGTTCCACAACGCGATCGGGATGCCTTGGGCCGCGGCGAGGCGGCTTCCGGTCGGTCATTGCCGGGCATCCTAGCGCATTGCGGCCGGGCACGGCCAGCTTCGATGCGGGCCGCGGCCCCGGCCTACGGCGCCGGGCCGGCCCTCAGGGGCCGATCACGGTGCCGCGCGCGCGGCCGCCCGGAACCCGGCAGGAGCAGCCGATGCCGAGCGGCGCCCGCCGGTAGAGCGTGCAGATCTTGACCGGCGTGCTGCAGCGCCCGCCCGAGGCCGCCGGAACGGCGCCATAGGCGGGGTAGGCCGGATAGACGGGGTAGGCGGGGTAAACCTCGTAGCCGTAAGCTGGATAGGCGTAATAGCCGTAGCCCGGATAGGCGCCGAGCGTGCCGAGGGTCGCGGCCAGGCCTGCGGCGCCCCAGCCCCACCCGGGACGTCCGCCCCAGCGGCGATAGCCGCCGCGCCAGTACCCGCCGTGCGGCCGGTAGCCCCGATAGGCGCCGCGCCAGCCCGCGGCGCCGTGCCAGCCGCGTGCGCCGCGCCAGCCGCCGAAGCCGCCGCCGTGGAAGCCCCCGGCCCGGAAGCCGTGCCCGCCGCCGCGGTTCTGGGCGACCGCCTCGGTGCCGGCGGCGAAGAGCAGCGGCGCCACCGAAGCCGCGATGAGGAACAGGCGACGCATTGCGCACCTCCGTTGGAGAAACCGCCCCTCGGTAGACAACGGCCGACGCCCTGCGGTGTTCCCGGCGGGCGGGCGTCTCAATCGTCCCAGAACGAGCCGGTCTTGCAGCGATAGCCGACGAAGCAGGTCGGGGTGTCGCGGCTCGGCACCCAGGCCGGTTCGATGATCTCGTCGAACTGGCAGAAGCTGCGATCCCGGACGAAGCGGTCATAGGTCTGGCCGCCGGTGCCGAGCACGGCGGCCCCGTGCGCCAGCACGTCCTGGCGGCTCGCGGCGCAGGAGCGCGCCGGCGTCGACGGGCGCGGCTGCGCGATGGCGCCCTGCGCGCCCAGGATCAGCGCGAACGCGACTGCGATGCGTTTCATCAAAGCCTCCACGAGCGCGGCGAACCGGCGATTCGGCCGGACCAGCCTTTTCGCATGGCAGCATATCACCGCCATAGGGTCCTCTGTTGCAATGACGCGAAGCGAGCCGGGCATGTTCCCGCCGGCGCAGGGACGTTCAAGCCCTCCGATGCCGCCTCGGCGCCTCCCTGAGCTTCGGCGGCTCGCGGCCGCAGGGCGGTGCGGCTCCCGCCGCCGGGAGGTCGTCCATCGGGCCGGCGCGGCGGGTCACCTCGAGGGCGGGACGGGTTTCGGGACGATCAACGGCTTTCCCGTCAGCGGGTCGGGCATGACGATGCAGGGGACGTGGAAGATCGCGTCGATGAAGCCGGGTGTCAGCAGGTCTTCCGGCAGGCCCTGCGCCACGATCTCTCCCGCGCGCATCACCACGAGCCGGGAGGCGTAGCGGGCGGCCTGGTTCAGATCGTGCAGCACCGCAACGATGGTCGTGCCGGCGCGGTTCAGGGCGACGCAGAGTTCGAGCACGTCGATCTGATGGGCGAGATCGAGAAATGTCGTGGGCTCGTCCAGAAGCAGGATGTCCGCGCCCTGGGCCAGCGCCATCGCGATCCAGGCCTTCTGGCGCTGGCCTCCGGACAGGCTTTCGAGCCTGCGCTCCGCCAGCAGCGAGACGCCCGCCGAAACCATGGCTGTTTCCACCGCGGTCTGGTCGGCGGCGGTCCAGGGCTGGAACAGGCTCCGGTGGGGATGCCGTCCGCGCGCGACGAGGTCGACCACGGTGATCCCCTCCGGCGCTTCCGCTCCCTGCGGCAGCACCGCGAGAAGGCGGGCGCGGTCGCGCGGGCGATAGCGCGCGATCGAAAGGCCATCGAGCAGGACGGTGCCGCCGGAAGGCCGATGCAGCCGCGCGAGGCTTCTCAGCAAGGTCGACTTGCCGCAGGCATTGGGGCCGACGATCACCGTGAAGCCGCCGGCCGGCAGCGCGAGATCGATCCCCTTGAGCACCTCGCGCGCGCCGTGATGCGCGCGCAGGGCCTCCGCTCGCAGCCTCGTTCCGGCATTCATCGCAGACGCTCTCCACGGCGGATCCAGGTGCCGAACAGCAGGGCGAGATAGGCTCCGCCGAGGCAGGCCGTCACGGCCCCGACGGGGAGGGATCGCGGCGCCAGCGCGATCCGCGCGACCGCATCGCTCGCCAGCAGGAAGGCCGCGCCGAAGAGGGCGGAGGTCGCCAGCGGCAATCCGGCCGAGCCGACGAGCCTGCGCGCCGCCTGCGGCGCGATCAGCGCGACGAAGCCGATCGGCCCGGCGATGAAGGTCGCCGTCGCCGTGAGGCCGAGGCCGACGAGGCCGAGCCGAAGCCGGGCCCAGCCGGCCGGAACGCCGAGGGATTGCGCCTTGTCGTCTCCGAGCGCGAGCGCCTCGACCAGGCGGCCGCAGGCCAGCCCGAGAGGCAGCAGCAGCCCCAGGATCGCCGCGCCGATGGCCAGCCGCGGCGCATCGACGCCGGCGAGCGCTCCCTGCTTCCAGTTGGCGGCGACCAGCGCGATGTCGAGAGGCGCGACGAAGATCATCCAGTCGCCCAGCGCCGTGAAGGCCGCTCCGACCGCGATGCCGATGAGGATCAGCCGGCCGCGCTCGGCATGCAGGCCGCCGGCCGCGAGATAGACCAGGATGCCGGCAGCGAGGCCGCCGCCGAAGGCCGCCAGCGCGACCAGCGCCGGCGCGAGGCCTGCGAGCAGCGCCAGCATGGCGCCGCCGAACGCGCCGGCGTCGAAGCCGACGATGTCGGGGCTGCCGAGCGGATTGCGGAGCAATGTCTGGAACAAGGCGCCCGAGAGGCCGAGGGCGGCGCCGGCCGCGAGCGCCGCCCCGATCCGGGGCAGGCGCCAGTCGACGAGCAATTGCAGCGCCGGGCTTTCCTGCCCGGCAAGCGCCTGCAACGCCTGGAGCGGCGTGAGCCTGATCGTGCCCAGCGTCAGGCAGGCCAGCGCCAGGGCCAGGCTGACGAGCCCCAGCGCGACCTGGCACAGCGCCGGCCGCGCGATCGCGCGGCCGGGGAGCCTTTGGCGCCGTCCGGCGAGGCCTGTCATGCGGCGGCGCTCCGGCGGCGGGCGAGCAGGATCAGGATGGGCGCGCCAAGGAGCCCGGCGACGACGCCGACCGGTACCTCGGCGGGCGGCGTCGCGATGCGGCCGAGCGTGTCGGCGCTCACCACGAGAGCGGCGCCGATCAGGCCGGAGAGCGGCAGATGCGCCACCGCGCCGATGCCGCCGAGACGGCGCGCGATATGCGGGGCGGCGAGGCCGATGAAGGCGATGGGGCCGGCTGCCGCGACCGCGCCGCCGGCGAGCAGGACGACGGCAAGGAGCGACCCGAGCCGCGTCGGCCGGACGGCGACGCCGAGCGAGGCGGCGCGGTCGTCCCCGAGCGCGAGCAGGTCGAGGCGCGGCGCCAGAGCGAGCGCCAGAAGCGTTCCGGCGAGCCATGCGGCGGTCAGGCTCGGCAGCACCGCATCGGCCGCCCCGGAGAGGGCGCCGACGCGCCAGTTCCTGACGAGATCGAAGCGCTCGGGGTCCGCCAGCGCGATCGCCTGGCCGATGCCGATGCACAGGGCCGTGACGGCGACGCCGGCAAGCGTGAGGCGGATCGGGTCGGCGCCGCCGCGCGCGCCCGCCAGCGCCTGGACCGCGAGCACCGCTCCGGCAGCTCCGCAGGCCGCGAGCCAGGTCGCGGCCTGCGGGCCGGCAAGGCCGACGAGATCGCTGCCGAGGATCAGCGCGAGGCTCGCCCCCGCATTGATGCCGAGCAGGCCCGGATCGCCCAGCGGGTTCCGTGTCGCCATCTGGACGACCGCGCCGGCAAGTCCCAGAGCGGAACCGACCATCGCTCCCAGAAGGACGCGCGGCAGGCGAAGCCCCAGCACGATCTCGGCGGCTTCGCTGCCGCGCCCGTCGCGCAGGATGGCGAGCCATTCGCCGGCCGCGATCGGCCGCAGGCCGAGCGTCAGTGCGGCGAGCGAGGCCGCGAGCAGCAGCAAGGCTCCGAAGACGATCGCCAGCGGCGGTGCCCGCGTCACGACGGCATCCGGGTCAGCAACGCATCCCAGGCGCCCGCGAGATGATGCGCGGTGTAGACCGACCCGAAGATGCTGTTCCCCTGCGTGACATGCACCTGTCCCGCCCGAACCGCCCGCAGCCGCTGCCAGAGCGGTTCGCGGGCGAGCGCCGTCGGGGCGCCGTCGCCCAGATCGATCAGCAGGATGCCGTCCACCTGTCCGAGCACGCCTCCCAGCGACTCCAGCGCGACCTCGCCATAGGGGCCGAGCCGCCCGGCCTCGACGCCACGGCCGCCGAGATCGGCCAGGACCTGGGCCGGCATCACGAAGCCGTATCCCGTACCGTCGCTGCGCACCATGAGCCGCCGCTTCAGCGGGTCATAGGTCGCTGCCGTGAGCAGGCTCCGCCGGAGCGCGGGGGCATGGCGCCGGCGCAGCGCGGCAATCCGCTCGTCATAGGCGGCGGCTTCGCGTTCAAAGGCGCCGGTGCGCGCCAGCCAGCCGGCCAGCCGGCTCAGATTGCCGCGCCAGTGCGTGCGATGGTTGCTCGGCAGGACGGGGGCGATCCGCCTCAGCCTGGCGAGCGGCCACCATTCCGAGTGAGGGGAGGTGTCCGGACACAGGATCAGGTCGGGTTCGAGCATCAGGATCTGTTCGAGATCGGGCGGCGCGGCCAGGAACGGCACCGAGGCCGGCACCGGCACCCAGGGCCTCGCGCGGCTGTGGCTGTAGCCAATTAGGGGCAAGGCGAGCGCCAGCGCCATCTCCAGGCTGATGCGCGAGTCGATCGCCACCACCCGGCGCGGCTCGGCCGGGATCTCGACGCGACCGAGCGGCGTCTCGACCATGCGGCGCTCGGAGGGGGCAAGGGCGGAGCCGGCCAGGATGGCCGCCCCGCCCGCCGTGAAGCCGCGTCGGCAGAGGAGTGTCGCCACGCTTTCCCCGCCTGCGATCCTAGAACTCGAAAGTCGAGGAGAGCGAAACCATGCGCGCCTCGCTGGGATAGAGCAGATTGTAGCCCGGATAGGTCGTCCAATAGGCCTTGTTGAACAGGTTCGTGACGTTCGCCTGCAGGATGATCGGCTTGGCGCCGGCCCGCTCGATCTTGTAGCGGGCGCCGATGTCGAAGGTCGTCCAGGCCTTCAGCTTCTGCAGATTGGCGGCGTCGGCATAGTTCGAGCCGGTATAGATCATCCGGCCGAAGAGCGTGAGGTTGCGGACGAAGCCCGGATCCCATTCGAGGCCGAGATTGGCCTGAACGCGCGGCGTGCCCTGCGCCTCGTTGCCGTCGAAGGTGCCGTTGGCGGTGCGCACCAGCTTTGAATCGAGGAAGGTGATGCCGCCGAGCACCCGGACGCTCTCCACGATCTCGCCGGCGACGCTGAGCTCGACGCCGCGATAGCGCGTCTCGCCATTGTCGGTGAAGAGGTTGGTGGCGGTGTCGGCGATGCCCGAGGCTTGCGTCGACTGGAAGACGGCGACGGAGGTCATCAGCCTGCCCCAGTCGATCTTGACCCCGGCTTCGTACTGCTTGGTGACGAAGGGCGGCAGGACCTGGCCGGCATTGGCGAAGGTGTTGCCGACGACCGAGCCCGCCGTCAGGCCCTCGATATAGCTGGCGTAGAGCGAGACGTTCTCGAGCGGCTTCACGACCAGGCCCACGACCGGGGTCACCGCATCGCTCTTGTTGCGGGAGGAGAGCAAGCCGGTCTGCAGCGTGTAGTTGTTGATGTCGACGAACTGCTTGCGCACGCCGAGCGTCACCTGCAGGCGCTTGTCGAGGGCCGAGATCGTGTCCGAGATCGAATAGCTGGTGAAGCTGTTGTCGTTCTGGCGATAGCGCCGGGCTTCCGGCATGATCGGGTTGGGCGAGAAGGTCGGGTGGTAGATGTTCGACGGGGTCACCGAGAGCGTCGCCGGCAGGCCGGAGGCGCGCGCCTGGTAGAAGGTGTTGGCGGAGATGACGACCTCATGGTCGAGCGGGCCGGTCTGGAAGCGCCCGCGAACACCCGCCTCGCCGGAATAGCGGTTGATGTCGATCTGGTAGCGAGAGCCTGTGCTGGTGAAGTTGCCGTTGCGCCTGAGGCCGGTGCCGGCCTCCACCGCCTGGTCCCAGTCCATATGGCTGACGCCGGCCTTGCCGTAGACGGTGACGTTGCGGGTCAGGTCGTATTCGGCCTGGACCATGCTGAAGCTGTCTGCGAACTTGCTGTAGTTCCAGGGGGAGACATAGCTCTTGTCCGGCTTGATCGGGCGCGGCACCGGCTCGTTGGCCAGGGGTGTGACCGTGTTGTTCATCCGGTCGGTGTTCAGCACCTGGTAGCCGGCATCCAGCGAGATGCGGAAGGCGTCGCTGCGATAGTCGAGACCGATCGTGCCGTTGACCAGGGTCTGCGACTGCTGGCTGATCGGCGTGCCGCCGTCGCGATATTGCAGGTTGGCGCGCAGGCCGAACTGCTTCTGGTCGCCGAAGCGGCGGCCGAGGTCGAGATGGCCGCCGAGCTGGGACTTGCCGATCCAGGTCGCGGTGAAGCGGGTCAGCGGCTCGTCCGCGGCGCGTTTCGGCACGAGATTGATGACGCCGCCGACCCCGCTCGGCGAGAGGCCGCCGAGGAAGGCGCCGGGACCCTTCAGGACCTCGACCCGCTCGATCCCCGCCAGCGTCGACTGCGCGTTGGGGGCGATGCCGAAGAGCCCGCCGAAGGCGATCGCCGCATTGCCGACCTGGATGCCGCGGATGACGAAGTAATTGGCGTTGCCGACATTGGTTGGCTCGACGTTGCGGATCGAGGAATCGTTCTTGACGACGTCGGCGACGGATTGGGCGCGCTGATCCTCGATCAGCCTGGAGGTGTAGTTCGTGACCGAGAAGGGCGTATCCATGACGGAGCGCTGCCCGAGCACGCCGAGGCCGCCGCCGGTCGCGATCTGGCCGCCGGCATAGGCCGGCGGGAGCCCTGGAACGCCGCTGCCGACGACTTCGATCGTCTCCAGCGGGATCGCGCCCTCGACGGCCCCGCCGGCGGCGGCGGGCCGGGTCGGATCATAGATCTGGACGGTGGTTGCGTTGCTGAAGCGAAAGGCGAGCCCGGTGCCGTCGAGCAGGGTCGCGACCGCCTGCGCCGCGGTCAGCGAGCCCTTGACCGGATTGCCGCGGCGCGAGGCGGCCGGTGTCTCGGCGAAGACGACGTCGACCCCGGTGACGCGAACGATATCGTTCATCGCGGCGCGGACCGGCTTTGCCGGAATGTCGAAGCTGTGCACCGCCTGCGCCTGCGCCAGGGCGGCGGGAATGGCGAGGCCGGCAGCCAGCGGGCTGAGAAATGTCGCTGCGAGGAGAACTTCCCTCGCCGTCAACCGCATCGAACGCATCCACCGGCCCTTTTCGTACAGGATGGGCGCAAGGCGTCCAGCCTTGCCCTCTATCTCCTTGTCGAACGGGCGGGCTGCGCACCCTCACATGTCCTGGATTTTTTCGATGTCGGCTCGGCGCTCCCTCAGGGCGAGACGATGATGACCGAGCCCAGGGTCGTGATCGAGAAGCCGACCGAGGATTGCAGGGCCGCCAGCGCCGCCGTGCGGTCGCGCAGGGTGACGTTGCCGGTGACATGACGTCCGCCGAGCGCGGAGCCGAGCAGAACGATGCGGCCGCGATGGTGGCGCTCGATCCGGGCCAGGACCTGCGAGAGCGGCATGTCGTTGAAGATCAGGCGGCCGCTGCGCCAGGCCGTGACATCCGCGACATCCACGGCCTCGGCCGTGCCGAGACCGCGCCCGCCATAGGCGACCCGTTCGCCGGGCCTGAGGATGACGGCCTCGCGGGACTGAGGCAGTTCGACCGTCACGCTGCCGCTGGCGAGCGTGACGGCCACGCTGCCGTCGTCGCTCGCGGCGACCTCGAAGCTGGTGCCCAGCACGCGCGCCTCGCCCTGTCCCGCGCCGACCACGAAAGGGATCCCGGAGGGCTTGACCTCGAAGAAGGCCGTCCCCCTGAGCAGGCGGACGCGCCGCAACCCGTCGGAAAAATCGACGGCGAGGGCACTGTCCGAATCGAGCTGCGCCGTGGAGCCGTCCGCCAGCACGATGGTGCGCTGTTCGCCGCGGGCGGTGACCTGATCGGCTTGCCAGTTCTCGAGCAGATGCGGCCTGTCGAGCCAGATCCAGCCGAGGCACAGGACAAGAGCGAGGCACAGCACGGTCCCGGCGGCGGCACGCCCGCGGCCGCGGGCGCGGCGCAGCGCCCGGATCCGCTCCAGCGGCGCGGCCAGCGCCGCGGTCTCGGAGGCGCCGAGAGCGGCCGAGAGCGTTCCCATCTCGGACCAGAGCGCCGCGACCTTGTCATAGTGGCGGACATGGTCGCCCGATGCGGCAAGCCAGGCCTCGAAATCCATACGATCCGCATGGGAGGGGCGCCCGTTCATGCGGGTGAACCACGCGATCGCCTGCTTTTCCAGCAGGAGCTCGTCGGAGCGGGGGCTGTCGTCGGTGTCCATGGCGCCCGAGTTGCGGCTTTGGCCCGGTGGATCGTGCGTCAGGCGTTACCGCAATGTCTCCCGGCATGCCAGAAGCGCGCGCGCGATCTCGCGCTCGACCGTGCTGTAGGAGATCCCGAACGCGGCCGCGATCTCGTCGTAGCTGCAGGCATGCATGCGGTTCAGCAGGAAGATCTGGCGCGTGCGTTCCGGCAGGATCGCAATGGCCCGCGCCACGCGCTCCAGATCCTGCCGCGCGGCCGCAACCTGATCGGGCTGGGCGGCGGGCGCGGCATATTGCTCCTCGGTGATGCGCAGCGGCAGGCTGGCGCGCCGGCGTTCGGCGCGCTGGTGGCTGATCGCCGCGTAGTCGATCGCACGGCTCAGATAGGAAGCCTGGCAGTCGATGTGATCCCGGGCGCGCGACCAGAAGGCGACGAAGACGTCCTGCACGACGTCGGCGGCGTTGCCGACACCGACGCGCCGGGCAGCCCGCCGTTCCAGCCGGCGATGCTCCCGCGCGTAGAGTGTGCCGACATCGTCGAGGCTGCTCGACATGGACCCGCTGGCTCCGGATACCTCAGGACTCAACGCCATAGCAGCGGCGTTTCGGCGGCTCAATCGGCATGATGGAAGCCAACCCCAAACCGTTTCATGAAGCTGCCGTCGTCAGGCGGCGCTATCTCACGCCGGGGATGATCCGGCTGACCCTGGGGGGCGGCGGCCTCGCCGGATTCCGCTCGACCGGCATCGCCGACGAGTATCTGCGCCTGTTCTTTCCCGATCCCGAGACGGGCGAACTCGTCCTGCCGGAGATCGGTGCGGACGGGCGCTGGACATTTCCCGAGGACCGCCACCGCGTCCGCTATTCGACCTATACGGTCCGTCGCCACGATGCCGCTTCCTGCGAACTCGACATCGACATGGTCGTTCACGCCGGCGGCTGCGCCAGCGACTGGGCCTGCGCCGCAAGCGAGGGCGATCGGGTGGTCATCAACAATCCGCGCGGGCTCTACAAGCCGCCGGCGGATTGCCGCCGCCAGATCCTTCTCGGCGACGCGACCGGCCTGCCGGCCATTGCCCGGATTCTCGAGAATGCGCCGCGCGACATGGAGAGCCATGTCGTCATCGAAGTCCGCGACGCGGGCGAGCAGCAAACCCTGCCGGAGCATCCGGGGGCGAATGTCACATGGCTGACAGGCAGCGGGAACGGCGTCGGCCAAAGCCGGCTCGGCTCTCTGCTGACCGAGATGCCGCTGGGGACGGAACCCGGCTATCTCTGGGTCGCGGCCGAGCGCGCCGCCGTGCGCTCGCTTCGCGCGCAGGCGGATGCGCTCGGCTGTTTCGCCGACGATCGCCGGAAGCTCGTCGCCTATTGGTAGGTCCTGCTCCGCGCTTTGACCCCTCGAATGCGCCGGTTCCGGCGACGACCGGCGCGGCGGCGGCGGGCCGCCGCGGTTGCGGTCGGAACGCCGGGATCATGGCTTGCGGGGGCGGAGGCATCCGCCGGCGTCCGAAGGGCTCCGGGCGGGATTCCAGCAGGCCGCCGCGCCGGCGCCCGACACGGAGCAGGAGACCGATCGGTTGCCCGGTGCGGCGCTCGCTGCAGCAATTCCAGTTGCTGTCGACGCCTCCTTGAGAACCAGGGAGAACTGGTGCCGGCTGAGGGGATCGAACCCCCGACCTTCGGTTTACAAAACCGCTGCACTACCGCTGTGCTAAGCCGGCGCCGGTTTCCGGCCCTGCGGACCGGCATCGGCGGTTCCCGGAACGGGACCGTCGACGATCCGTAGCGGTTACCAGCCGCGGCCGGCGAGGGCAAGCGGGTGCCGTCGCGGGCGGGCCCGGCAGGGCGTTCCGGCTTTCCAAAAAAGAAGCCCCGCCAAAGAGAAGCCCCGCCCTTGGCGGGCGGGGCTCGATCGTCGCCGGAGGCGGCGGTCACTTCAGGATGTCGCGATCCTTGGTCTCGGGCAGGAAGAGCAGGCCGATCACGAAGGTGCCGAGCGCCACGATGATCGGATACCACAGGCCCGAGAAGATGTTGCCGCTCGCCGCCACGATGGCGAAGGCGGTGGGAGGCAGGAAGCCGCCGAACCAGCCATTGCCGATATGGTAGGGCAGGGACATGCCCGAGTAGCGGATGCGGGTCGGGAAGAGCTCGACCAGCAGCGCGGCGATCGGCCCGTAGACCATCGTCACGAACAGCACGAACAGGAACAGGATGCCCACCGCCTGCAGGGCGCGGCTGCTGGAGAACAGCTCGCCGAGCGAGGGTGTCTTCAGGATGCTCGCATCGCCGGCCTTCGGGTAGCCGGCGGCCTGGGCCGCGGCGACCAGCTCATTGGCGCCGGTCGGCGCGTCGGCGCCGTTGACCGTCGCTTTCAGGGCCGAACCCGCGGGACCCGGCACCAGATCGTAATGGATCGAGTTGGTGGCGAGCGTCCGGCGCACGACGTCGCAGGGCTTGGTGAAGGTGCGCACGCCGACGGGGTCGAACAGCGTGCCGCATGCGGCCGGATCGGCGGTGAGGACGAGCTTCACGTTCTCGGTGGCGTTGATGAGGTTCGGATTCGTCGTCTTCGCCAGCATGGTGAACAGCGGGAAATAGGTCAGCGCCGCGATCAGGCAGCCCGCCAGCAGGATCGGCTTGCGGCCGATCTTGTCCGAGAGCCAGCCGAAGAAGATGAAGAACGGCGTGCCGAGCAGCAGCGCCAGCGCGATCATCAGATTCGCGGTCGTGCCGTCGAGCTTCAGCGTCTGGGTCAGGAAGAACAGCGCGTAGAACTGGCCGGTGTACCAGACCACGGCCTGGCCGGCGGTGCCGCCGAGCAGCGCGATCAGGCCGATCTTGGCGTTGGCCCAGGTGCCGAAGGCCTCCGAGAGCGGCGCCTTGGAATGGGTGCCTTCCGCCTTCATCTTCACGAAGGCCGGCGATTCCGCGAGCTGGAGGCGGATCCAGATCGAGAAGCCGAGCAGGATGATCGAGAGCAGGAACGGCACGCGCCAGCCCCAGGAGGCGAAGGCTTCCGGCGTCATGCTGAGGCGCAGCACCAGGATGACGATCAGCGACAGGAACAGGCCGACCGTCGCCGTGGTCTGGATCCAGGAGGTGTAGAAGCCGCGCCGGCCCATCGGCGCATGCTCGGCCACATAGGTGGCGGCGCCGCCATATTCGCCGCCGAGCGCGAGGCCCTGCAGCAGGCGGCAGGCGATGAAGATCGCGGGCGCCGCATAGCCGATGCTCTGGAAGCTGGGCAGCAGGCCGACGACGAAGGTGGAAAGGCCCATCACCACCATGGTGACGAGGAAGGTGTATTTGCGGCCGATCATGTCGCCGAGGCGGCCGAAGAACAGCGCGCCGAAGGGCCGCACCGCGAAGCCGGCCGCGAAGCCGAACAGCACGAAGATGAATTTCGCCGTGTCGTTGTCGCCGGGCACGAAGGTCTGCGCGATGTTGGCGGCCAGCGAGCCGGCCAGGTAGAAGTCGTACCACTCGAAGACCGTGCCGGCCGACGAGGCGACGATGACCTTTCTTTCTTCCCGTGTCATCGGGCGTGGCGCCGTGGCCGACCCCGATGTCTGCGATGCCATGCTCATGGCGTTTGCCTCCCCTTGGCGATGTCCTTCCCGGGGGCGCGATCCGGCTTCGCTCGATCCGGTATCCGCGCCGCCGGAACGGCGAAACCGCACGCCGTTCCGGGTTGAGGCAGAGGTTTGCGCGCGGAAAGACACCGGTGCAATCAAGCACTTGGTCTTGCACCGTTGGTCTTACGACTATGGATGAAGGCGAGGGAAACGCGGCGGCGGCTCGCGCAGGGGATGTCCGGCAGCGCTTGGCGAGCATAGCCGGAAAGCCGCGCCTTGGCGAGACCGCCCGTGCGGAATGCCGGGGCGGGACGCCCCGGCGGGAAGGCCGCTCAGCGGCGCCGGCTCGCGGCGTAGAGCGCGATCGCCGTCGCGTTCGAGACGTTGAGGCTAGTGATCGCGCCGGGCACCTCCAGCCTTGCGACATGGTCGCAGAGCTCGCGCGTCCGCTGGCGCAGGCCCTTGCCCTCGGCCCCCATCACCATGACCAGCGGGCGGCGGAGCGCGACGTCGTCGAGCGCGACGTCGCCGTCCGAATCGAAGCCGAGGCGCAGGAAGCCGCGCCGGCCGAGCGTCTCCAGCGCGTCGCCGAGATTGCGCACGGCAACGAGCGGGACATGCTCCAGCGCGCCGGAGGCCGATTTCGCCAGCACCCCGGTCGCCGCCGGCGAATGGCGGATGGTGACGATCACCGCCGCCGCCCCGAAGGCGGCCGCCGAGCGCAGGATCGCGCCGACATTGTGCGGATCGGTGATCTGGTCGAGGGCGAGGACCACAGCGTCGTCCGGCAGGCTGTCGAGATCGGGCGAGGGCAGGGGATCGCAAATCAGGTATAGTCCCTGATGCACCGAATCGGGCGTCAGCAGCCGGTCGATCTCGGAGGGCCGGACCAGCTCGGCCTCGAGCGGCAGCGCGCCGACCTCCTCGCGCAGGCGGCGCAGGGCGTTCTCGGTGGCGAGCAGGCGCCGGAAGCGCCGCTGCGGATTGCGCAGCGCCTCGACGACCGGATGCACGCCGTAGAGCACGGCCTCGTCGATATCGCCGGGGCGGTGCGGCGGGGCGCCGGTGCGGCGGGCATGGCCTGACGCCCTGCCGCCGGCGGGCCTTGCCTGTTTGGGACGGAATGGCGGGGCCATCTTTTTCTCCAGAATCGTTCGCCTGCCGTGCCACGGCGCGGCGTGCTTGACCAGCGCGGAACGCTCCGCGCACCCCTCCTCGATCGTGAAAGGTCTGAAATCATGGCAGATGCCAGCCATCGTCTCGTCGTCGTTACCGGAGGCCCGGGCTCGGGCAAGACCACGCTGATCGAGGCGCTCGCCGCCGCCGGCCACAGGGTGATGCCGGAAGCGGGCCGCGCGGTGATCCGCGCGCAGCTCGCTGCCGGCGGGCAGGGGCTGCCCTGGGCCGATCGCGGGCTCTTCGCCGCGCTGATGCTGGAGCAGGATCGCCGCAGCCACGCGCAGGCGCTGGCCGGGAGCGGGCTCGTCTTCTTCGACCGGGGCATCCCCGACATCGCCGGCTACCTGGCCCTGTGCGGGCTGGCGGAGCCGGAGGCGCTGGTGCAGGCGGCCCGGACCTGCCGTTATCGCCCCAGTGTCTTCATCGCGCCGCCCTGGCCGGAGATCTTCACGCAGGATGCCGAGCGCAAGCAGGACCTCGCGGAGGCGCAAAGGACCTATGAGGCGATGCGTGCGGTCTATCCCCGCTACGGCTACCGGCTGGTCGAATTGCCGCGGATGAGCGTGGCCGAGCGGGTCGGCTTCGTGCTCGGGCATCTCGCCGCCGCAGCTTAGGCTGCTTTGCACAGGAACCGGCGCCCCGCGGCAGAGAATTTGGCGCGGGCGCCTTTTTGCCGTTGACATGCCGCGGCCCGGTCACCATAAGTCCGGCCGCGCCTGCCGGTCGTCACGCCAGTGACATATCGGCGGCCCGCGGCTCGGAGAGCCGGTCATGGGCGCAGGCGGGGGAATGTCCCGAGCGGCAAAGGGGGCGGACTGTAAATCCGCTGGCTATGCCTTCGTAGGTTCGAGTCCTACTTCCCCCACCACTTCTTTTTCCAAGCACCTGAAATCTCCTCCAGAGGCGCTCCGGCAGCCGCCGCTTCGGGAACGGAGATCGTTCCCGAGATCGGGAAGCGGGCCCTGCCGGCTTCTGCGCGCCGGCTCAGTGGGCGGCGCCCCGGAGGCCGGAGGATCATTCGGAATGTCGAGGGAAGCTGGAGCGGGTGAAGGGAATCGAACCCTCGTATTCAGCTTGGAAGGCTGCTGCTCTACCATTGAGCTACACCCGCAGCGGGCGCCAAATTCCCCATCATGGCGCAGGAAGTCAAGCGTTCCGACGCGATCGGGGCGCGGCCCGGCGCGATTTTGCACCGGCTCCCGGCCGCACGGGGAGCCGGATGCCGGACGCATCCGGTTCTGGAGCTGAGAAAGAGAGTCAGGAGCTCTGCGTAAGCGGTTGTCGTGTTGGTCGAAAGTCAGGCGGCCGGCGTCGGCTCCTGCTGCATGAAGGCGTCGAGCGCCTCGCGCTCCTGCGGCGTCAGCCTGAGGCCCAGCTTGCTGCGGCGCCAGAGCACATCCTCGGCGCGGCGCGCCCATTCGGACCGCATCAGGTAGCGGACCTCGCGCTCGTAGAGATCGGCGCCGAACGGCCGGCCGAGATCGGCGAGGCGCGTCGCGCCGGCCAGGATGTCGCGGGCGCGGGTCCCGTAGCTGCGGGCGAGCCGGGTCGCGGTGCGGCGCTCGAGCCAGGGATAGGCTCTGGCCAGTTCGTCGACGAGGGCGTCGAAGCCGCGCACCGGGAAATCGCCGCCAGGCAGGGCGCCCGTCATCGTCCATTCGGCGCGGGCGGCCCAGGGCGCATGCGGCGCCAGTTTGGCCAGCGCCGATTCGGCGAGGCGGCGATAGGTGGTGATCTTGCCGCCGAAGACGGAAAGCAGCGGCGCCTCGCCCTCTGGCGCATCGAGCGTGAGCACGTAGTCGCGCGTCGCCTCCTGCGCCTTGGAGGCGCCGTCGTCATAGAGCGGGCGCACGCCCGAATAGGTCCAGACCACCGAATCCGGCGTCACGGCCTTGCTGAAATACTCGCTAGCGGCGGCGCAGAGATAGGCGATCTCCTCCGGCGTCGCCGCGACATCGGCGGGGTCGCCGCGGTAGTCGCGGTCGGTGGTGCCGATCAGGGTGAAGTCCTGCTCGTAGGGGATCGCGAAGACGATGCGGCCGTCGCCGTTCTGGAAGATGTAGCAGCGGTCGTGCTCGTAGAGCTTCGGCACGACGATGTGGCTGCCCTGCACCATGCGGACGCCGGCCCTGGCGTTGCTGTGGACGACGCCGTTCAGCACCTCGCCGACCCAGGGGCCGGCGGCGTTGACCAGCGCCCTGGCCCAGATCTCGGAGCGCCCCTGCTGACCTTCCGCCGTGACGTGCCAGAGGCCGTTCTCGCGGATCGCGGCGAGGACGCGCGTGCGGGTGTGGATCGCCGCGCCGCGGACGGCCGCGTCCATGGCGTTGAGCACCACGAGCCGGGCGTCCTCCACCCAGCAGTCGGAATATTCGAAGGCTTTCGCCCGGTCGTCCTTGAGCGGCCGGCCGACGGGGTCGTGGGCGAGGTCGAGCGTGCGCGTCGCCGGCAGCAGCTTGCGCCCGCCGATATGGTCGTAGAGGAACAGGCCGAGCCGGAGCAGCCAGGCCGGGCGCAAGCCCTTGTGATGCGGCAGCACGAACCGCAGCGGCCGGATGATGTGCGGCGCGATCGCCCAGAGCCGCTCGCGCTCCATCAGCGCCTCGCGCACCAGCCGGAACTCGTAATATTCGAGATAGCGCAGCCCGCCATGGATCAGCTTGGTCGAGCGCGAGGAGGTCGCGCTGGCGAGGTCGTCCTTCTCGAACAGCACCACGGAGGCGCCGCGCCCGGCGGCGTCGCGGGCGATGCCGCAGCCATTGATGCCGCCGCCGATGACGGCGAGATCGTAGGGGGCGGAGGGGCTGGCGCCGAAGCCGGCCGCGGGCAGTGTGGTTTCGGTCGCCATGTGCCTTCAGATCCCGATCGAATGGGCGAGATAGCTTGAGAGGGCCCCGGTCGGCAATGGCCGCGGGCGGCCGCCCGCATGTGCGGGTTCAACCCTGCATGGCGCGCGAGGCGGGACGGCATGGCGTCCGCTTGACGGATGTCGCGCCGACTCGCCACTGAGCATTCCGCCGGCCCCATCCTCGGAGAAGGGCCTGCATGGCACAAGGGCGGCAGAGGCGCTGGATGAGCGGGATGCGGGAGCGGGAGGAGACGACGGGGCCTCTCGCCCGCATCGAGAGGCTTTTGCGCGCCGCGCTGGAGATCTCGGGCGGATTCGTCCTGGCGGCGCTGTTCCTCGTGGTGATGGCGGCGGTGCTGCGGCGCTATCTCTTCGGCGGCGGCTTCGTCTGGTCGGACGAGCTGGCGACCTGGCTGTTCCTGGCGCTGGTCGCCATCGGCGCGCCGCTCGCCGCCACCGGCCCGCTGGCGATGCGGCTGGACGTGGCGGTGAAGCTGCTGCCGGCGGGCGGGCGCCGCGCCGCCCGCGTGCTGGCCGAGGCCGTCGCCTTTCAGGGCGCTTGCGTGCTGGCGCTGGGCGGGGCCGATGTCGCGGTGCTGGTCGGCGGGCATTCGACGGTGCTCGGCCTGCCGGAATGGCTGCGCTTCGCCGGGTTTTCCGGTGCGGGCGGCCTGACGCTGCTGCTGCTCCTGCTGCATGTCCGGCGCGAGAGCGGGGCGCGCGACGCGATCGCCGCGCTGGCGCTGGGTCTGTGCCTCCATGCGGCGACGCGGATGCAAGCCGATCTCGTCGTGACGCCGAGCCTCGTCGCGGCGCTGTTCGCCGGAGCGGGGCTGCTGCTCGGCGCGCCTTTGCCTTTCGCGCTGCTGGCGGGCGTCTCGGCCACGGCGCCCTTCGGCGGGCTGATGCCGGAGCCGGCCATCGTCCAGACCCTGGTCGGCGGCGTCGGCAAGTTCCTGCTGCTGGCGATTCCGTTCTTCCTGCTGGCCGGCGAGCTCCTGACCGAAGGCGGGCTGGCCGAGCGGCTGATCCGTTTCGCCGCGACGCTGGTCGGCCACTGGCGGGCCGGGCTGGCGCAGACGGCGCTGGTCTCCAGCGCCCTGTTCTCGGGGGCTTCCGGCTCGTCGATCGCCAATGCCGCCTTCGGCGCCAAGGTGATGGCGCCGACGCTGGTGGCGCGCGGCTATCCGCCGGCGAACGCCGCCGCGATCGTCGCCGGGGTCTCGATGCTCGACAACATCATCCCGCCCTCCATCGCCTTCCTGATCCTGGCGAGCGCGACCAATCTCTCCGTCGGCTCGCTGCTGGTCGGCGGCTTCGTCGCGGGCGGCGTGCTGACGCTGGCGCTCGCCATCGGCATCCATCTGAGCGTCCGCGGCGTCGCCGACGCCGCGCCCCGGGCGAGCGCGGCCGAGCGGGGCAGGGCGCTGGTCGGAGCGGTTCCCGCCATCGGGCTCGGCGTCGTCGTGGTCGTCGGCATCCGCTTCGGTGTCGTCACAATCACGGAAGCCTCGGCGCTCGCCGTCGCCTATGCCGCCGCGGCCTGCCTGGCGCTGCGCAGCCTGGGCCCGTGCGGCGTCGCGGCCGCCCTGCGCAAGGCGGCGACGGAAACCGCCGCGATCGGCCTGCTGATCGGCGCCTCCGCGCCCTTCGCCTTCCTGCTCGCGGTCGACCGCGTCTCGGAGCAGATGGCGGGGCTCGTCACGGCGCTGGGCGCGGGGCCCTATGCGGTGACGCTGCTCGCCAATCTGGTGCTGCTGGTCGCCGGGCTCTTCCTCGACATCGGCGCGGCGATCCTGCTGCTGGCGCCGCTCCTGCTGCCGGCGGCGGTGGCGGCGGGGCTCGATCCGATCCAGTTCGGCGTGGTGCTGGTCGTCAACCTGATGATCCACGGGCTGACGCCGCCGCTCGGCATCCTCGTCTATGTCGTCAGCGGGGTGATGCGGGTGCCGGCGGGGGCGGTGTTCCGGGCGGTTCTGCCCTTGCTCGGGGTGCTGCTGGCGGCGCTCATGGTCCTGTCGCTGGGCATGGCTGCGTGGCCGGCGCTTGCACCTTCGGCCAAGGCGTTGTTCTGATGACGCCTCGTCATCGGCGCCCGCGCGTCGCCGCCCGCCGTCCTGCCGCCGAACCCCCGGATCTGATGCCGATATGATCTACGCCGACATCGCGACGCGGACCTATAATCACGGCTGGCGGCTCGATCCGATCATCCGCAGCCTGCTCGACACCGATTTCTACAAGCTTCTGATGCTGCAGATGATCCGGGCCTTCCACCCGGAGGTCCGCGTCACCTTCTCGCTGATCAACCGCTCGAAGCATATCCGCCTCGCCGACATCGTCGACGAAGCCGAATTGCGGGCCCAGCTCGACCATGCCCGCTCGTTGCGCTTCACCAAGAAGGAGCTGATCTGGCTGGCCGGCAATAGCTTCTATGGCAAGACGCAGATGTTCTCGCCGGATTTCATGGCCTGGCTGGCCGATTTCCAATTGCCCGAATACGATCTGCGCAAGGTCGACGGCCAGTACGAGCTGCATTTCGACGGCCCCTGGACCCACACCACGATGTGGGAGGTGCCGGCGCTCGCCATCATCAACGAATTGCGCGCCCGCCGCGTCATGCTCGGCCAGCGGCGCTTCTCGCTCGACGTGCTCTATGCCCGCGCCAAGGCGAAGATGTGGGACAAGGTCGAGCGGCTGCAGAAGCTGCCGAACCTGAAGCTTTCCGATTTCGGCACGCGCCGGCGTCATGGCCATCTCTGGCAGCGCTGGTGCGTGCTGGCGCTGAAGGAGGGGCTGGGGCCGGCCTTCACCGGCACCTCCAACGTGCTGCTCGCCATGGATACCGATCTCGAGGCGATCGGCACCAACGCCCATGAATTGCCGATGGTGCTGGCGGCGCTGGCCGATTCGGACGAGGAACTGCTGCGCGCGCCCTATCGCGTCCTCGACGAGTGGCGCCAGGTCTATGGCGGCAACCTCCTGATCGCGCTGCCGGACGCCTTCGGCACGCAGAGCTTCCTGCGCCATGCGCCGGACTGGGTGGCGGACTGGACCGGCTTCCGGCCGGACAGCGCGCCGCCGATCCCGGCCGGCGAAACCATCATCCGCTGGTGGCGCGAGCACGGGCGCGACCCGCGCGAGAAGCTGCTGGTCTTCTCCGACGGGCTCGATGTCGAGGCGATCGAGCGCGTCTACCATCATTTCGACGGCAAGGTGCGCATGGCCTTCGGCTGGGGCACGGACCTGACCAACGATCTCGTCGGCTGCTCGCCGGACGGCTCGCGCGAGCTCGACCCGATGTCGCTGGTCTGCAAGGTGACCCGGGCGAACGGGCGCCCGGCGGTGAAGCTCTCCGACAATCCCGAAAAGGTCTCGGGCGAACCGGAGGCGGTGGCGCGCTACCGGCGGGTGTTCCGCTAGATCATCGCGTGTCCTTTGGGAGGCGGTAACGATGATCTATCTCATTGCTGGTGCATCGGATTTTCCCGAAAAGTGGATTCCACTTTTCGGTCCGATGCTCTAGCCGCGCCCGAAGCTTTGCCGAAAATCGCACTCCCTTTTCGGGCCAATGCTCTTAGCTCTTGACGCCAAGGAAGGTGAAGGGCTTCGCCGGTACGAACTGCCCGGTCGCGTCGCCGGAGTAGAGATGATCCTGGTCGGGGCCGAGGTCGAGCTTGCGCGTGCCGCCCGCCGGGGAGAAGTCGATCTTGTTGAGGTCGACCCAGAAGGTGTTCGGCGTCAGTGCCAATTCGAAGAAATAGAGCTTGCGGGCATGGTCGACGACCGTGCGCCAGCGGGTCGAGGAGATATTGGGCTCCTCGGGCGTGTTCAGCCCGAACGGCACCGAGACGTTGCGGATCACGCTGAAGACGCTGGCGACGGCGCGGTTGGGGTCCTCGAATTTCGGGATCGCGTTCACGTAGAAGGAGGCGCGGGCGAAGCGGTCGGCGGCGCGGTTCGTCCCGGGCAGCATCACCGTGCCGCCGATCTGCTTCCAGTATTCGTTGAGCGCGAGCTGCTTGTCGAAGATCGGGGAGTTGGTCATCACCTGGTATTTGCGGTCGTGGTGGATGACCTGGCGCCCGCCGATATATTCGACGATGGCGCTGTCGCCGGTGGCGTCCGACATCGACAGGTGCAGCGTCGCGAGCCGCAATTCGCCGGGCACGGCGTCGGTGACGATGGTGAAGGGCTCCTGGCGCAGCGCCGCCACCGCCTCCGCGACCGTGGCGAAATTGTCGAGCACATATTGCGCCCAGGCCGCGATGGTCAGGCCCGGCTTCGAGCGGTCGTCGAACTTGGGATAGTCCGACTCCACCAGCCAGAGCAGGTTGGCGGAAAGCCCGGCCTCGTTGAGGCCGTCCGTGGTCGAGATGTCGTAGCCAGAGGCGATCACGCTGCCGTATTTCGAGGTCCAGCGGATCGTGTTGGGGCCGGTCTCGCCATCGCGCGCGACGCCGCGCGGCATGATCCAGAGATTGGTCGCGATATCGCTCTTCCAGTCCATCGAGCGCGCCGTCATCACCCGGCCCTCGGCGCCGAAATAGACCAGCCGCGTGCAGGCTTCGGCGGCGGATTGCGCGAGCAGGGCGGCGGCGAGGACGCAGGCCGCGAGGCGGCGTCCGGGGCGGCGAAGGTCTCGGGCCATCGTTTCCATACTCCTGGTCTCGGGGTTCAAAAGCGCATCGTCAGCCCGATGGCCGGGCCGTGCTGCGTCACGTTCCAGCGGAAGCGGTTCCGCCCGGTGAAGTCGTCCGCCGCGTAGCTCTGGCGGATGGCGCGGTAGCCGGCGCGCAAGGTCGTCTCATGGCCGAAGAGCAGCGTACGGTAGCCGAGATAGGCCTGCGCGTGGAGGCTGTACCGGGACTGGCCGGTCCCGCCGATATCGGCCTCGGCGGCGAGGTTCCAGCGATCCGTCAGGTCGGCGTTGACCCTCACGCCGGCGAAGGGGTCGTACCATCCCGACGCCTTGCCGAAGCCGAGGCCGAACAGGCCGACATCGCCCGACAGCCTCGTCCAGCGCAGGCCGGCGGTCGGTTCGAGGGAGAGCGTCCGCGGCCGGCCGAACACCGTCGACCCGCCGAGTTCCGTCTCGTAAAGCTTGAAGAAGGCACCGGCGGAGAGCCGGGTGGTGGCGATGCGCAGCGAGATCCGCCGGGCCAGCAGATGCTCGTGCTGGCTGGTCTCGACATATTGGCCGTCGAGATAGAAGCCGAAGCGGCCATTGGTGACCTCGACATTGCCCATCACCGCCAGGTCGAGATTTTCGAGGACCTCGGAGAAGGGGATGTCGATCCTGGTGTCGATGCCGGCGAGCGAGCCCTTGCCCCGCAGGGAGGCGCCCCAGACATAGGGGCTGACGAGGAGGGCCCATTCCCGCGCGGGCTTCGATGGCGGCGCCGGCTCCCCGGCTGCCGCCGGCCCGCTCCAGGCGGCGCCGAGCAGGGCAAGGCCGCAGCACAAACTCGTCGCGTTTCCTCGCAGCATTCCGTCCCCCGCAGATGTCGGGACCTTAACCGCCCGGGCCTGCGGCGCAAGCGACGCGCGGAAGGTTGCCTGCCCGCCGGCACGGGACCGGCCTCCGCGCCGCCCGGCGCACGCCGGGCGATCGCGGCCGATCGCGAGCGTTCTTGTTCGCGAGCGTTCTTGCATCCGCTCGCAAAAACCCCTAATGCGACCCCCGTTTCAAGGCCCCGGAGGGCCGCCTTCGAGGACAAGGGTGTCATGGCCAAAGAGAAGTTTTCGCGGACGAAGCCGCACTGCAACATTGGAACGATTGGTCACGTTGACCATGGCAAGACGTCTTTGACGGCTGCGATCACGAAGGTTCTGGCGGAGGCTGGCGGAGCGTCGTTCACGGCGTATGACCAGATCGACAAGGCTCCTGAGGAGAAGGCGCGCGGGATCACGATCTCGACGTCGCATGTCGAGTACGAGACGCCGAACCGTCACTATGCGCATGTCGACTGCCCCGGGCACGCCGACTATGTGAAGAACATGATCACGGGCGCGGCGCAGATGGACGGGGCGATCCTGGTTGTTTCGGCGGCTGACGGCCCGATGCCGCAGACGCGCGAGCACATCCTGCTGGCGCGGCAGGTCGGCGTTCCGGCGCTGGTGGTGTTCATGAACAAGGTCGACCTGGTCGACGACGCGGAGCTGCTCGAGCTGGTCGAGATGGAGATCCGCGAGCTTCTGTCGAAATACGACTTCCCCGGCGACGACATCCCGATCACCAAGGGCTCGGCGAAGGCCGCGCTGGACGGCGTGACGCCGGAGATCGGGCACGACGCGGTGATCGCGCTGATGAAGACGGTCGACGAGTACATCCCGCAGCCGGAGCGTCCGGTGGACCAGCCGTTCCTGATGCCGGTCGAGGACGTGTTCTCGATCTCGGGGCGCGGCACGGTGGTGACGGGCCGCGTCGAGCGCGGGATCGTGAAGGTCGGCGAGGAAATCGAGATCGTCGGGCTGAAGGACACGGTGAAGACGACGGTGACGGGCGTCGAGATGTTCCGCAAGCTGCTGGACCAGGGCCAGGCGGGCGACAACATCGGGGCGCTGCTGCGCGGCACGAAGCGCGAGGACGTCGAGCGCGGCCAGGTGCTGTGCAAGCCGGGCTCGGTGAAGCCGCATACCAAGTTCACGGCCGAGGCCTATATCCTGACCAAGGAAGAGGGCGGTCGCCACACGCCGTTCTTCACCAACTACCGCCCGCAGTTCTACTTCCGCACGACGGATGTGACCGGCGTGGTGACGCTGCCGGAAGGCACGGAGATGGTGATGCCGGGCGACAACATCTCGATGGAGGTGACGCTGATCGCCCCGATCGCGATGGAGGAGAAGCTGCGCTTCGCCATCCGCGAAGGCGGACGCACCGTTGGCGCCGGCGTCGTCGCTTCGATCATCGCCTGATCGACGTCACGCAGAGCGAATGGGGAAAGGGCGGTGGCGACACCGCCCTTTTTCGTTGCGAGGGGCCTTTCGGGGCCATTTTCGGGTCCATGCCCTGGGCGCAGGGGCGGCGCCAGCCCCGGGGGGCTGCTCGGAGCCGGCGATCCATGCTCTCAATCGCCGGGAGAGAGCGGATCAGCCGCTCCCGCTGCGGAGGAGCCTGCCCATGTCGTTCAAGCCGCCGTTTCCCGGCATTCATTCGATCGTCTTCGCGCTGTTCGACGAGCATGAGCGGCTCGACCGCGCGGCGATGCGCAAGCAGGCCGGGATCAGCCTCGATCTCGACGTGCAGGGCATGGCGGCGCTGGGGCTGGCCACCGAAGTCTCCAAGCTGAGCTTCAGCGAGCGCTGCACCGTGATGGAATGGATGGCGGAGGACGTGGCCGGCAGGAAGCCGCTCGCCTTCACCATCTTCGGTTCCTCGGTGGCGGAGCAGGTCGAACTGGTCAAGGTCGCCGAGCAGAACGGGGCCGACTGGGTGATTCTCCAGCCGCCGATGGTCGGCAGCTTCGGCGCCGCCGAATATATCCGCTTCTTCGGCCGGATCGCCGATCAGACCACGCTGCCGGTCGCGATCCAGAACGCGCCGGCCTATATGGGGCGCGGCCTCTCGGCCGAGGACATCCGCGAGCTGACGCGGCGGCATCCGAACATCAGCCTGATCAAGGGCGAGGGCTCGGTCATCGAGATCGAGCGGCTGATCGCCGTGACCGAGGGCCGCTTGCCGATCCTGAACGGGCGCGGCGGCCTCGAGCTCGTCGACAATTTCCGCGCCGGCTGCATCGGCATGATCCTGGCGCCCGATACGATTGACTACGCGCTGCGGAGCTACAACCTCTACAAGGCGGGGGACGAGGCGGGGGCCGAGGCCGCCTATCGCGAGGTTCTGCCGGCGATCACCTTCATCATGCAGTCGATCGAGACGTTGCTCTGCTACGGCAAGCGCATCTTCGGAGCGCGGGCGGGCATCCCGATCCACGACCGCGGCCCGGCGCTGAGGCCGACCGCATTCGGCTTGAAGCTGGTCGAGCGCTACGCCCGCGAGCTCGGCCCGTATCGGAAATGAGGAGGGCGCGCGATTTCGACTTGAAATGCGCCGCGCCTTGGGGCACATGACGCCCACCTGCAGGGGTATAGCTCAGTTGGTAGAGCGGCGGTCTCCAAAACCGCAGGTCGCGGGTTCGAGCCCTGCTGCCCCTGCCAGTCGCTTCCTTCGCGACTGATGCGCCGATCGCCCGAGCAGGCAGGCGAAGCGCAATGACCCAGAACATCTACGACGACGACACCTTTTTCGCGGGCTATAGCCAGCTCCCGCGCTCCGTTCACGGGCTGGCCGGCGCGCCGGAATGGCCGGTGCTGCGGGCCATGCTGCCGGACCTCGCCGGCAGGCGTGCGCTCGATCTCGGCTGCGGCTTCGGCTGGTTCTGCCGCTTCGCGGCGGAGCAGGGGGCGGCGAGCGTGCTCGGCGTCGACGTCTCCGGGAAGATGCTGGAGCGGGCGCGCCGGGAGACGGCCGATCCCCGCATCGCCTATGAGCGGGCCGATCTCGAATGCTTCGCGCCGGCGGCCGGGCGCTTCGACCTGGCCTACAGCTCGCTCGCCTTCCACTACATCGCCGATCTCGCCGGGCTGTTCGGCCGCGTCCATGCCGCGCTGAAGCCCGGCGGCGCGCTGGTCTGCTCGGTCGAGCACCCGATCATGACGGCGCCGGCGCGGCAGGGCTGGCTGACCGACGCCGACGGCCGCGCGGCCTGGCCGGTCAACGGCTATCTCGACGAGGGCGAACGAGTCAGCGACTGGCTCGCGCCGGGCGTGGTCAAGCGCCATCGCACCGTCGCGACCTATCTCGACCTGCTGCTGGGGGCGGGCTTCACGCTGGCGCGGCTGGTGGAATGGGCGCCCAGCCCCGAGCAGGTCGCCGCCGAGCCGGGCTGGGCGAAGGAGCGCGAGCGGCCCTTCTTCCTGCTCCTGTCGCTGCGGCGAGGCTGAGCGGGCGGCCCGAAAGGGTCTTGGCTAACGGCCCCGGGCAATGTAAGAGGGCGGTCGATGACGGCGCGCAACCCTCCCCGGGTTCCGCGCCGCGAATGTTTCAGGACGGCCAATTCGGCCTTGCGGCAGGGGCCGCGGGCGGCTTCGGAACCCGAGGTGGTTCATGGCGAAATCCAATCCCTTCCAGTTCCTGCAGGACGTCCGCTCGGAAGCGGCCAAGGTCACCTGGCCTTCGCGCCGCGAGACGCTGATCACCACGGGCCTCGTGCTTGCCATGGTCGTCGTCTCGAGCCTGTTCTTCTTCTTCGCCGATGCCATCATCCGCTGGGGTCTCGGCGTCATCCTCGGCGCCCGTTGAACGGAATTACGCACGTGAGCACCCGCTGGTACATCGTCCACGCCTATTCCAACTTCGAGAACAAGGTCGCGCAATCGATCCGCGACCAGGCGCAGCAGCGCAATCTCGCCGACAAGTTCGAAGAGGTGCTGGTCCCGACCGAGAAGGTCGTCGAGGTCCGCCGCGGCCGCAAGGTCGACACCGAGCGCAAGTTCTTCCCCGGCTACGTGCTGGTGAAGTGCGAGATGACCGACGAGGTCTACCACCTCATCAAGAACACGCCGAAGGTCACCGGCTTCCTCGGGGCCGACAAGGCCAAGCCGATGCCGATCCCCGAGCATGAGGCGATGCGGATCAAGGGCCAGGTCGCCGAGGGCATCGAGCGGCCGAAGCCGACGGTGGTCTTCGAGGTCGGCGAGCAGGTCAAGGTGGCGGACGGCCCCTTCGCCTCGTTCAACGGCGTCGTCGAGGACGTCGACCATGCCCGCGCCCGCCTCAAGGTCGCGGTCTCGATCTTCGGCCGCGCCACGCCGGTCGAGCTCGAATACAGCCAGGTCGAGAAGATCTGAGCGCTCGCGCGCTTCAGGCTTTCTCCCAGAGGTTGAAGATGAGGGCCCCGTTCGCGCGCTCCCAGTTGAGCGCGGGGAACAGGTCGCAGCTTTCGATGACGTCCGTCGCCGCGTCGAGGATCTCCTGCTCGCGGCAACGCACCGAGTCGAGCAGCGGCTGCACCATCCGGTCATTGTCGCGCAGGGCGGCGAAGGCGAAGCCGCTGCGTCCGAGCCAGTCGATGCGGTCGAGATAAGGCAGGTCGTCGCAACCTTCGCGATTCGTCAGGCGCGGCAGCGCCAGACCGGTTGGCCAGCGTTCCGCGAGTGCAGCGCGCAAGGCTCGCGCGAGCTGCTGTGCGCGGGAATCGTCGGCCTGCGGCGGGATTTTTTCGATGCTGCCGAGATAACCGATGATCCGCACGCGCGGATGATAGGGATCGGCGAGCCGGGTCTCCGTCAGCATCGCGCCCCTGGTCGTCGTCACGACGATCAGGCTGATGTCTTCCGCGATGCTGGCGAAAGGCGCGGTCTCGGCCGCGAAGGTTCCGTTCCAGAGCTCCTCGTTGGATTGCGGCGCCGAACGATAGGCCGCCGGTGCCCGTGGATCCGGACAGGATTCGGCGATGTCGCCACGCTCGTTCATCGGCCCGCGCCGGATCAGGATCTGGTTGACGGCGAGCGGATGGGATTCCGCGCGCCAGAGCATCAGCTTCAGCGCGACGGCCGGCTGCTCGACCTTGGCCAGCACGAGGCGGGTCGCGGTGTTGTTCCACGAGGCGAGGGGGCCGGCATCGGCGCGGCAGACGGCGGATATGCGGCTGCGCAGATCCTGATACCAGGCCTCGATCGCCGTGTTGCCGGCGTCGCCTAGCGGCTCTCTCCGGGGATGACAGAGAAAAAGCTCGAGGCCGTCGAGCGGGTCCATGCGGGCGAAGAGCGGATGGTCGGCCCCTTCTCGGGGAAGCGTCGGGATCATGGGCAGGCCGGGATTCGTCAGGATCGGGAGCGGAGGGGGCACAGGAGCGGCGGGCCGTGGCAGCGAAACGCACGGGTTTTGGGACAGGCTGGCTTCGTGAATCCTCTTTCCATTCGGCGCGCGATATGCCATAGGCGGCGCCTCAACCGCGTGGGAGGCGTGCCGGTCGCCAGCCGGATCATAGGCGCCGCACCACGCACTGCAACCACCCCGGCCCCGGCGGAGAACGTCGGCAGGCAGGGGCGTCGTCGTTCCGAAAGGCAGCGGAGCGGACGGCAGGAGCAGCCATCATGGCGAAGAAGATCACGGGCTACGTGAAGCTTCAGGTTCCGGCGGGCGCGGCCAATCCGTCGCCGCCGATCGGTCCCGCGCTCGGTCAGCGCGGCCTCAACATCATGGAATTCTGCAAGGCCTTCAACGCGAAGACCCAGCAGATGGAAAAGGGCATGCCGATCCCGGTGATCATCACCGCGTATCAGGATCGCTCCTTCACCTTCGAGATGAAGCAGCCGCCGGTCTCGTACTTCCTCAAGAAGGCGGCCGGTCTGACCTCGGGCTCCAAGACCCCGGGCCGCGGCGGCGCCGCCGGCAAGGTCACCGCTGCGCAGATCAACGAGATCGCCGAGAAGAAGATGGCGGATCTCAACTGCGACACCGTCGAAGCGGCTGCGGCCATGATCCGTGGTTCGGCCCGCTCGATGGGCCTGGACGTCGCGGGCTGAGGGGAGGCTGACAATGGCACATGTCGGAAAGCGCGTCGTCAAGGGCCGTGAGGGCATTGACCGCACCAAGCTGTATCCGCTCGAGCAGGCCGTCTCGCTCATCAAGGAGCGCGCCAACGCCAAGTTCGACGAGACCGTCGAGATCGCGATGAATCTCGGCGTCGATCCCCGCCACGCCGACCAGATGGTCCGAGGCGTCTGCAACCTGCCGAACGGCTCGGGCCGCACGCTGCGCGTCGGCGTCTTCGCCCGCGGCGCCAAGGCCGAGGAGGCCAAGGCCGCCGGTGCCAACGTCGTCGGCGCCGAGGAACTGGTCGAGGCGGTCCAGAAGGGCGAGATCAACTTCGACCGCTGCATCGCGACCCCGGACATGATGGGTCTGGTCGGCCGCCTCGGCAAGGTGCTCGGCCCGCGCGGCCTGATGCCGAACCCGCGCGTCGGCACCGTCACCATGGACGTGACCGCCGCCGTCGCCGCCTCGAAGGGCGGCTCGGTCGAGTTCCGCGTCGAGAAGGCCGGCATCGTCCACGCCGCGGTCGGCAAGGCCTCGTTCTCGGCCGAGAAGCTCGAGGAGAACATCAAGGCCTTCGTCGACTCCGTCTCGAAGGCCAAGCCGGCGGGTGCGAAGGGCACCTATATCCAGCGCGTCGCGATCTCCTCGACGATGGGGCCCGGCATCAAGGTCGAGCCGAACACCGTCCTCGGCGCCTGATCCCCGGCTGCGGTCGCTGGCCGCACCCGCTCTTGAACATCGGATGTCAAGAGCCTACTTGGCAGAAGCAGGCGAAAGCGCTATGACGCTCGCCTGTTTCCATAAGTGACGGGGCTCCGGCGCGTTCGGCGCGCAGGGGTCCGTTTCGCGTTTTTCAGCGGGTTTCCGCTGAAGAATGGGTGGTTGGGGCTCGGGAGAGCGATCTCCGGGGCCGGAATCATCCAGTCCTGTCTGAGACTGCAGGTGCTCCGGAGCTTCGGTTCCGGGCATAATTTCGCCAAGAGGCCTGCATAGACGGTGCAAGAGCTTAATCCCGGATCGCGAGATCCGGAAAGAGGTTCGAACCATCTCGCCCGGTCGCGGCCCTTAACGGTCCGGGAGCGGGGACAGGGCACCAAGCGTCGCTTCGCGGGGCGCCGGTGTCAACCGGGGTTCCAGGAAGCGACACGTGCAACCGGCGGCGAGCCTTAAAAAGCCTGCCGCCTACCGGAGAGAGCCCAGTGGATAAAGCGGCAAAGAAAGATGCCGTCGCGTCGCTGAACGATGTGTTTGCGAACACGTCGGTCGTCGTCGTGGCCCACTATGCGGGCTTGACCGTGGCCCAGTTCCAGAAGCTTCGTCGCGAGATGAAGGCGAATGGCGCCACCGTCAAAGTCGCAAAGAACCGCTTGGCCAAGATCGCTCTTGAAGGCACCGACGTCGCGTCCATCAGCAAGCTGCTGACGGGTCCCACCCTGATCGCCTATTCCAGCGATCCGGTCGCGGCGCCGAAGGTCGCCACCGCTTTCGCCAAGGACAATGACAAGCTCGTCATCCTCGGCGGCGCGATGGGCAAGACCGCCCTGAACCCCGACGGCGTCAAGGCCCTGGCCACGATGCCCTCGCTCGACGAACTGCGCGCCAAGCTCATCGGCCTCATCCAGGCCCCGGCTACCAAGCTCGCGCAGCTCACGAACGCGCCCGCCGGCAAGCTGGCTCGCGTGGTTCAGGCCTATGCCGACAAGAATGCGGCCTGACAGCCAGCACACCCTTATCGTTCGAACCTCTAAGACAGGAAGTTAACCATGGCCGATCTCGCCAAGCTCGTCGACGAGCTGTCGTCGCTCACCGTTCTCGAGGCCGCTGACCTCGCCAAGATGCTCGAAGAGAAGTGGGGCGTCTCCGCCGCCGCCGCCGTCGCCGTTGCGGCCGGCCCGGCTGCCGGTGGCGCTGCCGCCGGCGCCGCCGCCGCCGAGGAGCAGTCCGAGTTCACCGTCGTCCTGGCCTCGGCCGGCGACAAGAAGATCGAGGTGATCAAGGAAGTCCGCGCCATCACCGGCCTCGGCCTCAAGGAAGCCAAGGACCTGGTCGAGGGCGCTCCGAAGCCGGTCAAGGAAGCCGTCGCCAAGGACGAGGCCGAGAAGCTCAAGAAGCAGCTCGAGGCCGTCGGCGCCAAGGTCGAGCTCAAGTGAGCCAGGGCCGGCTGATGCCGGTCCGACCGTAGTCAAGAGCGACAGTCCCGGGGCGGCTACGCCTCCGGGGCTGTTGCGTCGTTTCCGCGCCGGTGCGCGGGAGTTGTTGCTGAGGTCCGCCGCAACCTGGCGGCGTGGCTTCGATCGAAATGCAGGTCGGCGCGATGCGGCGCCGAACGGCTCACCCGGCGGCCTCAGGCTGTCGCCGCGGACCACCGGGTGAGCCGTCCGAAGAGATTGCGAGGAACAACATGGTCAATTCGCTCCAGGGTCGCAGGCGCGTCCGCAAGTTCTTCGGCAAACTCAAGGAAGTGGCGGAGATGCCGAACCTCATCGAGGTTCAGAAGGCGTCCTACGACCAGTTCCTGATGGTCGACGAACCCAAGGGTGGCCGGCCCGACGAGGGTCTTCAGTCCGTCTTCAAGTCGGTCTTCCCGATCGGCGATTTCTCCGGCGCCTCGCTGCTGGAGTTCGTGAAATACACCTTCGAGCCGCCGAAATACGACGTCGACGAGTGCCGCCAGCGCGGCATGACCTTCTCGGCGCCGCTCAAGGTGACCCTGCGCCTGATCGTGTTCGATATCGACCCGGACACCCAGGCGAAGTCGGTCAAGGACATCAAGGAGCAGGACGTCTACATGGGCGACATGCCGCTCATGACCGACAACGGCACCTTCATCGTCAACGGCACCGAGCGCGTCATCGTCTCGCAGATGCATCGCTCGCCGGGCGTGTTCTTCGACCACGACAAGGGCAAGACCCATTCCTCGGGCAAGCTGCTCTTCGCCGCGCGCATCATCCCCTATCGCGGCTCCTGGCTCGACATCGAGTTCGACGCCAAGGACATCGTCTATGCCCGCATCGACCGGAAGCGCAAGATCCCGGTGACGTCGCTGCTGTTCGCGCTCGGCATGGACGGCGAGGAGATCCTCAGCCGCTTCTACAACACCATCACCTATACCAAGGACGCCAAGGGCTGGCGCGTTCCCTACGACGCGGAGCGCATGAAGGGCTTCAAGGCGACCGAGGACCTGATCGACGCCGATACCGGCGAGGTCGTGGTCGAGGCCGGCAAGAAGCTCGTCGCCCGCACCGCCCGCCAGCTCGCCGAGAAGGGCCTGAAGTTCCTGCGCGCGCAGGACGAGGACCTGTACACCCAGTACATCGCCGAGGACCTGGTCAACCCGGCGACGGGCGAGGTCTATGCCGAGGCCGGCGAGGAGATCACCGAGAAGCTGCTGAAGCAGCTCGTCGACGACGGCTTCGACGAGATTCCGGTGCTCGACATCGACCACATCACGGTCGGCCCCTATATCCGCAACACGCTCAATGTCGACAAGAACTCGCGCCGCGAGGAAGCCCTGTTCGACATCTACCGCGTGATGCGCCCGGGCGAGCCGCCGACCCTCGAGACGGCCGAGAACATGTTCCAGTCGCTGTTCTTCGATCCGGAGCGCTACGACCTCTCGGCCGTCGGCCGCGTCAAGATGAACATGCGCCTCGACCTCGACGCCGAGGACACCGTGCGCATCCTGCGCAAGGAGGACATCTTCGCGGTCGTCAAGGCGCTGGTCGACCTGCGCGACGGCAAGGGCGAGATCGACGACATCGACCATCTCGGCAACCGCCGCGTGCGCTCGGTCGGCGAGCTGATGGAGAACCAGTACCGCCTTGGCCTGCTGCGCATGGAGCGCGCCATCAAGGAGCGCATGTCCTCGGTCGACATCGACACGGTGATGCCGCAGGACCTGATCAACGCCAAGCCGGCGGCCGCCGCCGTGCGCGAGTTCTTCGGCTCCTCGCAGCTCTCGCAGTTCATGGACCAGACGAACCCGCTCTCGGAAGTCACGCATAAGCGTCGTCTTTCGGCGCTCGGCCCGGGTGGCCTGACCCGCGAGCGCGCCGGCTTCGAGGTGCGCGACGTGCACCCGACCCATTACGGCCGCATCTGCCCGATCGAGACGCCGGAAGGCCCGAATATCGGCCTGATCAACTCGCTCGCCACCTTCGCGCGGGTGAACAAATACGGCTTCATCGAGAGCCCCTATCGCCGCATCCGCGACGGCAAGGTCACGGACGAGGTGATCTATCTCTCGGCGATGGAGGAGGCGAAGTACAACGTCGCCCAGGCGAACGCCGCCGTCGACAAGGACGGCCGCCTGACGGACGACCTCGTCGTCTGCCGCCGCGCCGGTGAGGTCGTGGTCACGCCGGTCGACAAGGTCGATTTTCAGGACGTGTCGCCGAAGCAGCTCGTCTCGGTCGCCGCGGCGCTGATCCCGTTCCTCGAGAACGACGACGCCAACCGCGCGCTGATGGGCTCGAACATGCAGCGCCAGGCGGTGCCGCTGGTTCGCGCCGATGCGCCCTTCGTCGGCACCGGCATGGAAGCGGTCGTCGCCCGCGACTCGGGCGCCGCGATCGCGGCCCGCCGCGCCGGCGTCGTCGACCAGGTCGACGCGACCCGTATCGTCATCCGCGCCTCGGGCGAGACCGACCCGACCAAGCCGGGCGTCGACATCTACCGGCTGCAGAAGTTCCAGCGCTCCAACCAGTCGACCTGCATCACGCAGCGCCCGCTGGTGCGCGTCGGCGACGTCGTCAAGAAGGGCGACATCGTCGCGGACGGCCCGTCGACCGAGTTCGGCGAGCTCGCGCTCGGCCGCAACGTGCTCGTCGCGTTCATGCCGTGGAACGGCTACAACTTCGAGGATTCGATCCTTCTCTCCGAGAAGATCGTCTCCGAGGACGTCTTCACCTCGATCCATATCGAGGAGTTCGAGGTCATGGCCCGCGACACCAAGCTCGGGCCCGAGGAGATCACGCGCGACATTCCGAACGTCTCGGAAGAGGCGCTGAAGAATCTCGACGAAGCCGGCATCGTCTATATCGGCGCGGAAGTGGCGGCGGGCGACATCCTCGTCGGCAAGATCACGCCGAAGGGCGAGAGCCCGATGACCCCGGAAGAGAAGCTCTTGCGCGCCATCTTCGGCGAGAAGGCTTCGGACGTGCGCGACACCTCGCTGCGCGTTCCGCCCGGCGTGCAGGGCACGATCGTCGAGGTCCGCGTGTTCAACCGCCACGGCGTCGACAAGGACGAGCGCGCCCAGGCGATCGAGCGCGAGGAGATCGAGCGTCTCGCCAAGGACCGCGACGACGAGCAGGCGATCCTCGACCGCAACACCTTCGCGCGCCTGGCCGAGATCCTGACCGGCAAGACCGGCCTCGCCGGCCCGAAGGGCTTCAAGAAGGACACGGTCATCACCCGCGAGGTGATGAGCGAGTTCCCGCGCTCGCAATGGTGGCTGTTCGCCACCGCCGAAGACTCGCTGATGACCGAGATCGAGGCGATGCGGAAGCAGTACGACGAGTCGAAGAAGCGCCTCGAGCAGCGCTTCCTCGACAAGGTCGAGAAGCTGCAGCGCGGCGACGAGCTGCCTCCGGGCGTGATGAAGATGGTCAAGGTCTTCGTCGCGGTGAAGCGCAAGATCCAGCCCGGCGACAAGATGGCCGGCCGCCACGGCAACAAGGGCGTGGTCTCGCGCATCGTGCCGGTGGAGGACATGCCGTTCCTCGAGGACGGCACCCATGCCGACATCGTGCTCAACCCGCTCGGCGTGCCTTCGCGCATGAATGTCGGCCAGATCCTGGAGACCCATCTGGGCTGGGCGGCCGCCGGACTCGGCAAGCAGATCGGCGCGGCGCTCGACGCCTACAAGAAGACGAACGACTTCAAGGCGCTGAAGGCCTCCTTCGATGCCGTCTACGAGGACAACGAGATCATCGCCTCGATGGACGAGAACGAGCTCGTCGAGATGGGCCAGAACCTGCGCCGCGGCGTTCCCGTCGCGACGCCGGTGTTCAACGGCGCCAAGGAGGCCGATATCGAGCGGCTCCTGGAGCAGGCCGGCCTGCATTCCTCGGGTCAGTCGACGCTCTATGACGGGCGCACCGGCGAGCCCTTCGACCGCAAGGTGACGATGGGCTACATCTACATGCTCAAGCTGCACCACCTGGTCGACGACAAGATCCACGCCCGTTCGATCGGTCCGTACTCGCTCGTCACCCAGCAGCCGCTGGGCGGCAAGGCGCAGTTCGGCGGCCAGCGCTTCGGCGAGATGGAGGTCTGGGCGCTCGAAGCCTATGGCGCCGCCTACACCCTGCAGGAGATGCTGACGGTGAAGTCGGACGACGTCGCGGGCCGCACCAAGGTTTACGAGTCGATCGTGCGCGGCGAGGACAACTTCGAAGCGGGTATCCCGGAGAGCTTCAACGTGCTCGTCAAGGAGATGCGCTCGCTCGGCCTCAATGTCGAGCTCGTCAACAACAAGGTGAAGCCGGGCGAGTTGCCGCCGGCCGAAGCCGCCGAATGAGGCAGTAGGCAATCGGCAGTCGGCAATCGGGAGATTTGAACCCGACTGCCGACTGCCTACTCCCGACTGCCAATTGAAGATTGATGCCGGGCAGGGCGGTTCCGTCGAACCCCGCCGGCGAGAGGAGACAGGCGATGAAGCAAGAGGTCATGAACCTTTTCGGCCAGCAGCCGGTCCAGCAGGCCTTCGACGCGATCAAGATCTCGATCGCGAGCCCGGAGAAGATCCTGTCCTGGTCCTATGGCGAGATCAAAAAGCCGGAGACCATCAACTACCGCACCTTCAAGCCGGAGCGTGACGGCCTGTTCTGCGCCCGCATCTTCGGGCCGATCAAGGACTACGAGTGCCTGTGCGGCAAGTACAAGCGCATGAAGTTCAAGGGCGTCATCTGCGAGAAGTGCGGCGTCGAGGTCACGCTCGCCCGCGTCCGGCGCGAGCGCATGGGCCATATCGAGCTCGCCGCCCCGGTCGCGCATATCTGGTTCCTGAAGTCGCTGCCCTCGCGCATCGGCCTCTTGATGGATATGCCGCTCAAGGACCTGGAGCGCATCCTCTATTTCGAAAGCTATGTCGTCATCGAGCCGGGCCTGACCCCGCTCAAGGACCGTCAGCTCCTCTCGGAGGAGGAGTATGTCCGGGCTCAGGAGGAGTACGGCGCGGACACCTTCACCGCCATGATCGGCGCGGAAGCCATCCGCGAGATGCTGCGCGCGCTCGACCTCGACCAGATCGCGGCCGATCTCAAGCATGAGATCGCGACGACGACGTCGGAGCTGAAGCCGAAGAAGCTGATGAAGCGCCTCAAGATCATCGAGGCCTTCCAGCAGTCGGGCAACAAGCCGGAATGGATGGTGATGACCGTGATCCCGGTCATCCCGCCGGATCTGCGCCCGCTCGTGCCGCTCGACGGCGGCCGCTTCGCGACCTCGGACCTGAACGACCTCTATCGCCGCGTCATCAACCGCAACAACCGCCTGAAGCGGCTGATCGAGCTGCGCGCGCCGGACATCATCATCCGCAACGAGAAGCGGATGCTGCAGGAATCGGTCGATGCGCTGTTCGACAACGGCCGGCGCGGCCGCGTCATCACCGGCGCCAACAAGCGCCCGCTGAAGTCGCTCGCCGACATGCTGAAGGGCAAGCAGGGCCGCTTCCGCCAGAACCTGCTCGGCAAGCGCGTCGACTATTCCGGCCGCTCGGTCATCGTCGTCGGCCCGGAGATGAAGCTGCACCAGTGCGGCCTGCCGAAGAAGATGGCGCTGGAGCTGTTCAAGCCGTTCATCTATGCGCGCCTCGACGCCAAGGGCTACTCGACCACGGTCAAGCAGGCCAAGAAGCTGGTCGAGAAGGAGAAGCCCGAGGTCTGGGATATCCTGGACGAGGTCATCCGCGAGCATCCGGTGATGCTGAACCGCGCGCCGACGCTGCACCGCCTCGGCATCCAGGCGTTCGAGCCCGTGCTGATCGAGGGCAAGGCGATCCAGCTCCATCCGCTGGTCTGCGCCGCCTTCAACGCCGATTTCGACGGCGACCAGATGGCGGTGCACGTCCCGCTGTCGCTGGAAGCGCAGCTCGAGGCGCGCGTGCTGATGATGTCGACCAACAACATCCTGCACCCGGCGAACGGCCAGCCGATCATCGTGCCGTCGCAGGACATCGTGCTCGGCCTCTACTACCTCTCGATCGTCTCGGACGGCGAGCCCGGCCAGGGCAAGATCTTCGGCGATTTCGGCGAGCTCGAATACGCGCTGCACGAGAAGGTCGTGACGCTGCATTCGAAGATCAAATACCGCTGGACCGGCGTCGGCCATGACGGCAAGCCGTATACGAAGATCTACGACACCACGCCGGGCCGCGTGATCCTCTCGACCGCGCTGCCGGAGCATCCGGCGGTGTCCTTCGACGTCGTCAACAAGCTGATGACCAAGAAGGAGATCTCCGGAATGATCGACGCCGTCTATCGCGGCTGCGGTCAGAAGGAGTCGGTGATCTTCTGCGACCGCGTCATGGGGCTCGGCTTCAAGCACGCCTTCAAGGCCGGCATCTCCTTCGGCAAGGACGACATGGTCGTGCCGGAGAACAAGTGGCAGATCGTCGACACCACCCGCGCGCTCGCCAAGGATTACGAGCAGCAGTACCAGGACGGCCTGATCACCCAGGGCGAGAAGTACAACAAGGTCGTCGACGCCTGGGCGAAGTGCTCCGACAAGCTCGCCCAGGAGATGATGGCCCGCATCTCGACCGTCCAGAAGGACGAGACCGGCCGCGACAAGCAGATCAACTCGATCTACATGATGTCGCACTCCGGGGCGCGCGGTTCGCCGGCGCAGATGCGCCAGCTCGCCGCCATGCGCGGGCTCATGGCCAAGCCCTCGGGCGAGATCATTGAATCGCCCATCATCTCGAACTTCAAGGAAGGCCTCGACGTTCTCGAGTACTTCAACTCGACCCACGGCGCCCGCAAGGGCCTCGCCGACACGGCGCTGAAGACGGCCAACTCCGGCTATCTCACCCGCCGCCTCGTCGACGTGGCGCAGGACGCGATCATCTCCGAGACGGATTGCGGCTCGGACAACGGCATCAAGATGCGCGCCATCGTCGATGCCGGCCAGGTCGTGGCCTCGCTCGGCGTGCGCATCCTGGGCCGCTCGGCGGCCGAGGACGTCACCGACATCGACGGCAACGTCCTGGTGGCGAAGGGCACGATGATCGAGGAGAGCCATATCGAGAAGATCAACGCCGCCGGCGTCCAGGAGGTGAAGATCCGCTCGGTTCTCACCTGCGAGACCAGGAACGGCGTCTGCGCCACCTGCTACGGGCGCGACCTCGCCCGCGGCACGCCCGTCAATATGGGCGAGGCCGTCGGCGTCATCGCGGCGCAGTCGATCGGCGAGCCGGGCACGCAGCTCACCATGCGCACCTTCCACATCGGCGGCGCGGCCACCATCGCCGACCAGTCCTTCGTCGAGTCGAACTTCGAAGGCACGGTCAAGATGCGCAACCGCAACGTCGCGCGGAACTCGGACGGCGACCTGATCGCCATGGCGCGCAACATCGCCATCGTGATCGTCGGGCCGGACGGCGCCGAGCGCGCGGTCCATCGCGTCCAGTTCGGCTCGAAGCTGCGCGTCGACGAGGGCGACAAGGTCAAGCGCGGCCAGCGCCTGATCGAGTGGGATCCCTATTCCCGCCCGATCCTGGCGGAGGTCGACGGCAAGGTCGGCTACGAGGACCTCGTGGACGGCATGTCGATGACCGAGACGACCGACGAGGCGACCGGCATCTCCAAGCGCGTCGTCATCGACTGGCGCGGCTCGGCCCGTACGGCCGACCTCAAGCCGGCGATCACGATCATGGGCGCGGACGGCAAGGTGGCGAAGCTCGCCCGCGGCGGCGACGCCCGCTACATCCTGCCGGTCGACGGCATCATCTCGGTCGAGCCGGGCTCGACCGTGAAGGCCGGCGACGTGCTCGCCCGCGTCTCGACCGACTCGGCCAAGACCCGCGACATCACCGGCGGTCTGCCGCGCGTCGCGGAGCTGTTCGAGGCGCGTCGTCCGAAGGATGCGGCGATCATCGCCGAGAAGGCCGGCGTCATCGGCTTCGGGAAGGACTACAAGAACAAGCGCCGCGTGACGCTCACGCCGCACGATGGTTCGGACGTGGTCGAGTACCTGATCCCGAAGGGCAAGCACATCCATCTCCAGGACGGCGACGTGGTGGAGGTCGGCGACTACATCCTCGACGGCAACCCGGCCCCGCACGACATCCTGGCGATCAAGGGCGTCGAGGAGCTGGCGGCTTATCTGGTGAACGAGATCCAGGAGGTCTACCGCCTCCAGGGCGTCGGCATCAACGACAAGCACATCGAGGTCATCGTCCGGCAGATGCTGCAGAAGGTCGAGATCACGGATGGCGGCGACACCGACATCCTGACCGGCGACCAGGTCGATCGCGTCGAGCTCGAGGAGATCAACGCGAAGATGCGCGAGGAGGGCAAGAAGCCGGCTTCCGGCGTGCCGGTCCTGCTCGGCATCACCAAGGCCTCGCTGCAGACCCGCTCCTTCATCTCGGCGGCGTCCTTCCAGGAGACCACCCGCGTCCTCACCGAGGCGGCGGTCAACGGCAAGTCGGACCTGCTCGAGGGCCTCAAGGAGAACGTCATCGTCGGCTCGCTCATCCCGGCCGGCACCGGCGCCCAGGTCGCCCGCATCAAGCAGGTGGCGACGCGCCGCGACGACCTCATCGTCGGCCAGAAGGCGGATGCGGCGGCGAAGGCCGCGGCCGAAGCCGCCGCGGTGCTGCCCGCCGCCGAGTGAGGCGGGGCGCAGCGCGCGCAACGATCGGAAAGGCCGCCCCCGCCGGGCGGCCTTTTTCTTTCGCGGAAGGGCAGGGGCCGGCGCAACCGGCCGAAACCCCGCAAAACCCGCCGTTTTCAGCGGTTTCGGGCTTGACGCGAATCTCCGCTTGAGTCATAAGCGCGCCACTGTCGACGGCTGTCGGACACGTTTGTCGCTTGCGCATGGTTCGCGAGCGAGGTTCGCGACCGAAACTCCGTCGGAATTCCAGCGTCGAACGACGACATGGCAGGATGCATGAATGCGGAAAATTTTCCGTGTTCCTCTGCTGGCGAACGCGCCTGAGGCCCCTGAAAGGGCGCCGATGGCGCGGCTTCGTTTATGCCACGCCTTCGCGCGGCCTGGGAGATTGACCAGGAATTTCCAAACGCTCAGTGGGGCGAGAGGCCAGAATGCCGACAATCAGCCAGCTCATCCGCAAGCCGCGGTCGCCCGTGAAGGTGCGCAACAGTGCTCCGGCGCTCGAGTCGTGCCCGCAGAAGCGCGGCGTCTGCACGCGCGTCTACACGACGACCCCGAAGAAGCCGAACTCGGCGCTCCGCAAGGTTGCCAAGGTTCGCCTGACCAACGGCTTCGAGGTGATCGGCTACATTCCGGGCGAGGGCCACAACCTTCAGGAGCACTCTGTGGTGATGGTCCGCGGCGGCCGCGTCAAGGACCTTCCCGGCGTGCGCTACCACATCCTGCGCGGCGTGCTCGACACGCAGGGCGTCAAGAACCGCAAGCAGCGCCGTTCGAAGTACGGCGCCAAGCGTCCGAAGTAATTTTCTGCCAGACCGGCGGGGCCTTCCGGCCCGGGCCGGTCCGCAGCGTTCCAGATTGACCGGAGACTAGACGATGTCCCGCCGCCACAGTGCCGAAAAGCGCGAAGTTATCCCGGACCCGAAGTTCGGCGATATCGTCGTGACCAAGTTCATGAACTCGGTCATGTACGAAGGCAAGAAGTCGACCGCCGAGCGGATCGTCTACGGTGCCTTCGACATCATCGAGGCCAAGACCAAGAGCGAGCCGCTCGGCGTCTTCAAGTCGGCGCTCGAGAACGTCGCTCCGGCGATCGAGGTCCGCTCCCGCCGCGTCGGTGGCGCGACCTATCAGGTTCCCGTCGAGGTCCGCACCGAGCGCCGCCAGGCGCTGGCGATCCGCTGGCTGATCGCCGCCGCGCGCGGCCGCAACGACAAGACCATGGTGGAGCGCCTGTCGGCCGAGCTGATGGATGCCGCCAACAACCGCGGCAACGCCGTCAAGAAGCGCGAAGACACGCACCGGATGGCGGAAGCCAACCGCGCCTTCTCGCATTACCGCTGGTAAGCGGCACGGTTTCCCGAGACACAGAGCACGACAATGGCCCGTTCCCATCCCATCGAGCGCTATCGCAACTTCGGCATCATGGCCCACATCGATGCGGGCAAGACGACGACGACCGAGCGCATCCTGTTCTACACCGGCAAGAACCACCGCCTGGGCGAGACCCATGACGGCTCGGCCACGATGGACTGGATGGCGCAGGAGCAGGAGCGCGGCATCACCATCACCTCCGCGGCGACGACCTGCTTCTGGCGCGACAACCGCCTGAACATCATCGACACCCCCGGCCACGTTGACTTCACCATCGAGGTCGAGCGTTCGCTGCGCGTGCTCGACGGCGCCGTCTGCGTGCTCGACGGCAACCAGGGCGTCGAGCCCCAGACCGAGACCGTCTGGCGCCAGGCCGACAAGTACGACGTCCCGCGCGTCGTCTTCGTCAACAAGATGGACAAGATCGGCGCCGACTTCTTCCGCTGCGTCCAGGACATCATCGACCGCGTCGCCGGCAAGCCGGTCTGCCTGCAGATCCCGATCGGGGCCGAGTCCGATTTCGCCGGCGTGGTCGACCTGATCAAGATGAAGGCGATCGTCTGGAACGGCGAGGCGCTGGGCGCGTCCTATGAAGAGCAGGACATCCCGGCCGATCTCGCCGACAAGGCCGCCGAGTACCGCAACAAGCTCGTCGAGGCCGCCGTCGAGATGGACGACGCCGCGATGGAGGCCTATCTTGAGGGCACCGAGCCGGATGTCGACACGCTGCGCCGGCTGATCCGCACCGCGGTCCAGCGCCGCGCCTTCCACCCGGTTCTGTGCGGCTCGGCCTTCAAGAACAAGGGCGTGCAGCCGCTGCTCGACGCCGTCGTCGACTTCCTGCCCTCGCCGGTTGATCGCGGCGCGGTCGAAGGCATCGACTTCAAGACGGAAGAGCCGACGACGCGCAAGCCGAGCGACGACGAACCCTTCTCCATGCTCGCCTTCAAGATCATGGACGACCCCTTCGTCGGCACCATCACCTTCTGCCGCATCTATTCGGGCAAGGTCGAGGCGGGCCAGAGCGTCATCAACTCGACCCGCGACAAGAAGGAGCGTGTCGGCCGCATGCTGCTGATGCATGCGAACAACCGCGAGGACATCAAGGAGGCCTTCGCCGGCGACATCGTCGCGCTCGCCGGCCTCAAGGACGTCCGCACCGGCGATACGCTCTGCGACACGGCCCAGCCGGTCATCCTGGAGCGCATGGAGTTCCCCGAGCCGGTGATCACGATCGCGATCGAGCCGAAGTCCAAGGCCGACCAGGAGAAGCTCGGCCTCGCGCTGTCGAAGCTCGCGAACGAGGATCCGTCCTTCCGCGTCTCGACCGACCAGGAGAGCGGCCAGACCATCCTGAAGGGCATGGGCGAGCTGCATCTCGACATCAAGGTCGACATCCTGAAGCGCACCTACAAGGTCGACGCCAATATCGGCGCGCCGCAGGTCGCCTATCGCGAGACGATGACCAAGAAGACCGAGGTCGACTACACCCACAAGAAGCAGACCGGCGGCACCGGCCAGTTCGCCCGCGTCAAGCTGGTGGTCATGCCGAACGAGGCCGGCAAGGGCTTCGAGTTCGAGTCGAAGATCGTCGGCGGCGCGGTGCCGAAGGAGTACATCCCCGGCGTCGAGAAGGGCCTGCAGTCGGTGATCGGCTCGGGCGTGCTCGCCGGCTTCCCGGTCGTCGACATCAAGGTCGAGCTGATCGACGGCGCCTTCCACGAGGTCGACTCCTCGGCGCTTGCCTTCGAAATCGCCTCGCGCGCCGCTCTGCGCGAAGCGCTGCAGAAGGGCGGCTCGGTGCTGCTGGAGCCGGTCATGAAGGTCGAGGTCGTGACCCCGGAGGACTATACCGGCTCGGTCATCGGCGACCTGAACTCGCGTCGCGGCCAGATCCAGGGCCAGGACATGCGCGGCAACGCCGTCGTGATCAACGCGATGGTCCCGCTGGCGAACATGTTCGGCTATGTGAACCAGCTTCGCTCGTTCAGCCAAGGCCGCGCGAACTACACGATGCAGTTCGACCACTATGAGCAGGTTCCGTCGGCGGTCGCCGCCGAGGTCCAGGCCAAGTACGCCTGACCGGAACCTTCGACTGAACACTGAGAGATTGGACGGAGGCTACGATGGCCAAAGAGAAGTTTTCGCGGACGAAGCCGCACTGCAACATTGGAACGATTGGTCACGTTGACCATGGCAAGACGTCTTTGACGGCTGCGATCACGAAGGTTCTGGCGGAGGCTGGCGGGGCGTCGTTCACGGCGTATGACCAGATCGACAAGGCTCCTGAGGAGAAGGCGCGCGGGATCACGATCTCGACGTCGCATGTCGAGTACGAGACGCCGAACCGTCACTATGCGCATGTCGACTGCCCCGGGCACGCCGACTATGTGAAGAACATGATCACGGGCGCGGCGCAGATGGACGGGGCGATCCTGGTTGTTTCGGCGGCTGACGGCCCGATGCCGCAGACGCGCGAGCACATCCTGCTGGCGCGGCAGGTCGGCGTTCCGGCGCTGGTGGTGTTCATGAACAAGGTCGACCTGGTCGACGACGCGGAGCTGCTCGAGCTGGTCGAGATGGAGATCCGCGAGCTTCTGTCGAAATACGACTTCCCCGGCGACGACATCCCGATCACCAAGGGCTCGGCGAAGGCCGCGCTGGACGGCGTGACGCCGGAGATCGGGCACGACGCGGTGATCGCGCTGATGAAGACGGTCGACGAGTACATCCCGCAGCCGGAGCGTCCGGTGGACCAGCCGTTCCTGATGCCGGTCGAGGACGTGTTCTCGATCTCGGGGCGCGGCACGGTGGTGACGGGCCGCGTCGAGCGCGGGATCGTGAAGGTCGGCGAGGAAATCGAGATCGTCGGGCTGAAGGACACGGTGAAGACGACGGTGACGGGCGTCGAGATGTTCCGCAAGCTGCTGGACCAGGGCCAGGCGGGCGACAACATCGGGGCGCTGCTGCGCGGCACGAAGCGCGAGGACGTCGAGCGCGGCCAGGTGCTGTGCAAGCCGGGCTCGGTGAAGCCGCATACCAAGTTCACGGCCGAGGCCTATATCCTGACCAAGGAAGAGGGCGGTCGCCACACGCCGTTCTTCACCAACTACCGCCCGCAGTTCTACTTCCGCACGACGGATGTGACCGGCGTGGTGACGCTGCCGGAAGGCACGGAGATGGTGATGCCGGGCGACAACATCTCGATGGAGGTGACGCTGATCGCCCCGATCGCGATGGAGGAGAAGCTGCGCTTCGCCATCCGCGAAGGCGGACGCACCGTTGGCGCCGGCGTCGTCGCTTCGATCATCGCGTAACGCGTTTTCGTGAGGGGCGAGGGCCCTTCGGGGCCTTCGCCTCTTCACGTCACGGAGAACAAAGACCATGAACGGTCAGAACATTCGGATCCGCCTCAAGGCGTTCGATCACCGTGTCCTCGACGCGTCGACCCGCGAGATCGTGTCGACCGCGAAGCGGACGGGTGCCCAGGTCCGCGGCCCGATCCCGCTGCCGACGCTCATCGAGAAGTTCACGGTCAACCGCTCGCCCCATATCGACAAGAAGTCGCGCGAGCAGTTCGAGATGCGGACCCACAAGCGGGTTCTCGACATCGTCGACCCGACCCCCCAGACGGTCGACGCCCTCATGAAGCTCGATCTCGCCGCCGGCGTCGACGTCGAGATCAAGCTCTAAGTCGGAGATGGTGTGAACGACGAACCGGCCTCCGCTTCGTCAGACCGTCTTCGGATCCGATTTAACGGGTCCTCTGTTTCCGGCGACCCCGGATGGACATGACCCCAAGGGAAGGTATGCACCGATGCGTTCCGGTGTGATTGCACAGAAAGTCGGGATGACCCGCATCTTCACGGATGCCGGCGAGCACATTCCGGTCACCGTGCTGAAGCTCGACAACTGCCAGGTCGTCGCGCATCGCACGAAGGAGAAGAACGGCTATCTGGCCGTGCAGCTGGGCTCCGGCACGGCGAAGGTGAAGAACGTCTCGAAGGCGGAGCGCGGTCATTTCGCGGTCGCCAAGGTCGAGCCGAAGCGCAAGATGGTCGAGTTCCGCGTCTCCGACGACGCGCTGATCCCCGTCGGCGCCGAGCTGACCGCGGACCACTTCGTCGTCGGCCAGTTCGTCGACGTCTCCGGCGTCACCACCGGCAAGGGCTTCGCCGGCGGCATGAAGCGCTGGAACTTCGGCGGCCTGCGCGCCACGCACGGCGTGTCGATCTCGCATCGTTCGATCGGTTCGACCGGCGGCCGTCAGGATCCGGGCAAGACCTTCAAGAACAAGAAGATGCCGGGCCATCTCGGTGCGGAGCGCGTGACCACGCAGAACCTGCGCGTCGTCCAGACGGATGCCGAGCGCGGCCTGATCCTCGTCGAGGGCGCCGTTCCCGGCGTCGCCGGCGGCTGGATCCATGTCCGTGACGCCGTCAAGCGCGCCCTGCCGAAGGACGCGCCGCTGCCGGGCAAGTTCAAGGTTGCCGGCGAGGCAAAGGCAGAGGCTCCTGCGGCCCAGGCTGAGGAGAACGCGTGATGAAACTCGATATCACCACTCTCGAGGGCAAGTCGGCCGGTTCGGTCGAGCTGTCGGAGACCGTGTTCGGCCTCGAGCCGCGCGCCGACCTGCTCGCCCGCATGGTGCGCTACCAGCTCGCCAAGCGCCGCGCCGGGACCCACAAGTCCAAGGGCCGCTCGGAAGTCGACCGCACCCGCAAGAAGATCTACAAGCAGAAGGGCACCGGCGGCGCTCGCCACGGCGCGGCTTCGGCTCCGCAGTTCCGCGGCGGCGGCAAGGCTTTCGGCCCGGTCGTGCGCGACCATGCCCATGAGCTGCCCAAGAAGGTCCGCGCCCTGGCGCTGCGCCACGCGCTCTCGGCCAAGGCCAAGGACGCCGGCATCATCGTGATCGACGACGCCAAGCTCGCCGAGCCGAAGACCAAGGTGCTGCTCGGCCATTTCGGCAAGCTCGACCTGTCGAGCGCGCTGATCGTCGGCGGCGCCGAGATCGATGCGAATTTCGGCCTGGCCGCCCGTTCGATCCCGAATGTCGACGTGCTGCCGGTTCAGGGCATCAACGTCTATGACATCCTGCGTCGCGACAAGCTCGTCCTGACGCGCGCGGCTGTCGATGCGCTGGAGGCGCGCTTCAAATGAGCCAGACCGCGAAGAATCTGGACCCGCGCCACTACGATGTGATCGTGGCGCCGGTCATCACCGAGAAGGCGACCATGCTCTCCGAGCACAACAAGGTCGTGTTCAAGGTTGCCAAGACCGCGACCAAGCCGCAGATCAAGGCGGCGGTCGAGAAGCTGTTCGACGTCAAGGTGAAGAGCGTCAACACGCTCGTCACCGAAGGCAAGGTCAAGGTCTTCCGGGGCCGGCTCGGCCAGCGCTCGGACGTCAAGAAAGCGGTCGTGACCCTCGAAGAGGGCCATTCGATCGACGTGACCACGGGCCTGTGAGGGAAGCACAATGGCTTTGAAGCATTTCAAGCCGATCACGCCGAGCCTTCGCCAGCTCGTGATCGTCGACCGCAGCGAGCTCTACAAGGGCAAGCCGGTCAAGGCTCTGACCGAGGGCAAGAGCTCCTCGGGCGGCCGCAACAACCTGGGCCGCATCACCGTCCGCTTCCGCGGCGGTGGCCACAAGCGCACGCTGCGCCTGATCGACTTCAAGCGTCGCGGCAAGGCGGGCGTCCCGGCGACCGTCGAGCGGATCGAGTACGATCCGAACCGCTCCGCCTTCATCGCCCTGATCACCTATCAGGACGGCGAGCAGTCCTACATCCTGGCGCCGCAGCGCCTGGCTGTCGGCGACAGCGTGATCGCGGGCGACAATGTCGACGTGAAGCCCGGCAACGCGGCCCCGATGGGCTCGCTGCCGATCGGCACGATCGTCCACAACCTGGAGCTCAAGATCGGCAAGGGCGGCGCGCTGGCGCGGTCCGCGGGCAACTACGCCCAGATCGTCGGCCGCGACCAGGGCTACGTCATCGTCCGCCTGAACTCGGGCGAGCAGCGCCTGATCTCGGGCCTGTGCTACGCCACGGTCGGCGCCGTCTCGAACCCGGATCACATGAACCGGAACGACGGCAAGGCCGGTCGCTCGCGCTGGCTCGGCCGCCGTCCGCATAACCGCGGCGTCTCGATGAACCCGGTCGACCATCCGCATGGCGGTGGTGAAGGCCGCACCTCCGGCGGCCGTCATCCGGTCACGCCGTGGGGTCTGCCGACCAAGGGCAAGAAGACCCGCTCGAACAAGCGGACCGATACGTTCATCGTGTCGAGCCGTCACGCCCGCAAGAAGAAGAACTGAGGTCCGTCATGGCGCGTTCGCTTTGGAAAGGTCCGTTCGTCGACGGATACCTCCTGAAGAAGGCCGAGGTCGCCAGGACCTCGGGCCGCAATGAAGTCATCAAGATCTGGAGCCGCCGCTCCACGATCCTGCCGCAGTTCGTCGGTCTGACGTTCGGCGTCTACAACGGCCAGAAGCATGTGCCGGTGTCCGTGTCCGAGGAGATGGTGGGCCACAAGTTCGGCGAGTTCTCGCCGACGCGCACCTTCCACGGCCACGCCGCCGACAAGAAGGCGAAGAGGAAGTAAGCCATGGGTAAAGCATCCGCCCCCCGTGCGCTGCCTGAGAACGAAGCGGTTGCGGTCGCCCGCAACCTGCGCGTCTCGCCGCAGAAGCTGAACCTCGTCGCTCAGCTCATCCGCGGCAAGAAGGTCGCGACGGCGCTCGCCGATCTCGAGTTCTCCCGCAAGCGCATCGCGATCGACGTCCGCAAGTGCCTGCAGAGCGCGATCGCCAACGCCGAGAACAACCACGATCTCGACGTCGACGACCTCGTCGTGTCGCAGGCCTTCGTCGGCAAGGCGCTCGTCATGAAGCGCTTCCATGCCCGGGCCCGCGGCCGTGGCGCCCGTATCATGAAGCCGTTCTCGAACATCACGATCGTGGTGCGCGAGCAGGCTGCCGCGCAGGCCTGAGGAGAGAACGATGGGTCAGAAAATCAATCCGATCGGCCTGCGCCTCGGCATCAACCGGACCTGGGACTCGCGTTGGTTCGCCAACAAGGGCGAGTACGGCAAGCTGCTGCATGAGGACATGGCGATCCGCGCCGCCCTGATGAAGCTGCTGAAGCAGGCCGCCGTCTCGAAGATCATCATCGAGCGTCCGCATAAGAAGTGCCGCGTCACCATCTACTCGGCTCGTCCGGGCGTGGTGATCGGCAAGAAGGGTGCCGACATCGAGAAGCTCCGCAAGGAGGTCACCAAGCTCACCAAGGCCAACGTGACGATCAACATCGTCGAGGTGCGTAAGCCGGAGATCGACGCGACGCTTGTCGCCGACTCGATCGCCCAGCAGCTCGAGCGCCGCGTCGCCTTCCGTCGCGCCATGAAGCGCGCCGTGCAGTCGGCGATGCGTCTCGGCGCCGAGGGCATCCGCATCAACTGCTCGGGCCGCCTCGGCGGCGCCGAGATCGCCCGTCTCGAATGGTATCGCGAGGGTCGTGTGCCGCTGCACACGCTGCGCGCCAACGTCGACTACGGCGTGGCGACCGCCTTCACGACCTACGGGACGTGCGGCATCAAGGTCTGGATCTTCAAGGGCGAGATCCTGGAACACGACCCGATGGCCCAGGACAAGCGCCTCTCCGACGAGGGCGGCCGTTCCGGCGGCCGCGACCGCGATCACCGCGATCGCGATCGTCGCGAGCAGGCTGCGTAAGGCTGATCGAGAAGAGCCATGCTGCAACCAAAACGCACCAAGTTCCGCAAGCAGTTCAAGGGGCGCATCCACGGCGTCGCCAAGGGCGGCACGGACCTCAACTTCGGCCAGTTCGGCCTGAAGGCCCAGGAGCCCGAGCGCATCACCGCCCGGCAGATCGAGGCGGCCCGCCGCGCCATCACCCGCGCGATGAAGCGCGTCGGCCGCGTCTGGATCCGCGTCTTCCCGGACGTGCCGGTCTCGGCCAAGCCGACCGAAGTCCGCATGGGCAAGGGCAAGGGCTCGCCCGAGTTCTGGGCGGCCAAGGTCAAGCCGGGGCGGATCATGTTCGAGCTCGACGGCGTGTCCGAGGAGATCGCCCGCGAGGCGCTCCGCCTCGGCGCCGCCAAGCTGCCGATCAAGACCCGCTTCATCCAGCGCATCGCCGAGTAAGGGAGGGCGAGATGAAAACCACCAAGCGTCTGTCCGACCTCACCGCGATGAGCACGGACCAGCTCCAGGACGAGCTGCTCAAGCTGAAGAAGGAGCAGTTCAACCTGCGCTTCCAGAAGGCGACCGGGCAGCTCGAGAACACCGCGCGCGTCACCGAGGTGCGCAAGGACATCGCCCGCATCAAGACGCTGCAGCGGTCGAAGACCGTTGCCGCGAGCGCGTGAGGAGAAGAATATGCCTAAGCGCGTACTGCAGGGCGTCGTCGTCAGCGACAAGCAGAACAAAACTGTTGTCGTGAAGGTCGAGCGGCGTTATACGCACCCGCTCCTCAAGAAGACGGTGCGCCGCACGAAGAACTATCACGCCCATGACGAGGCGGGTGCGTTCAAGGTCGGCGACACGGTGTGGATCGAGGAGTCCAAGCCGATTTCCAAGCTGAAAAGCTGGGTTGTGCTCGACGACGCCCCCAAGGCGTGAGTCGAGGACGGCTTCGCCCGGCCCCGAATCAGGGGCAGGGCGGGGCAGGAAAGAAGCCGGACATGTTTCTCCGCAAAGGTGGAAACCACTTTTGCGGATCATGTTTTGTTTGAGGCCAGGGGGCGATCGACCCCCGTCAGTCGTAGTCCCGGCCAGCGCTGAGGCCGCCCGGGAAACCGCCTGATACCATTTGGAAGGATCAAGGCCATGATCCAGGTGCAGACGAATCTCGACGTCGCCGACAACTCCGGCGCGCGTCGTGTGATGTGCATCAAGGTTCTCGGCGGGTCGAAGCGCAAATACGCCGGTGTCGGCGACATCATCGTCGTTTCGATCAAGGAAGCCATCCCGCGCGGCCGCGTGAAGAAGGGCGACGTCATGAAGGCGGTCGTCGTGCGCACCGCCAAGGACGTCAAGCGCCCCGACGGTTCGGTGATCCGCTTCGACCGCAATGCGGCCGTGCTGATCAACAACCAGAAGGAGCCGGTCGGCACCCGTATCTTCGGACCGGTTCCGCGCGAGCTGCGCGCCAAGAACCACATGAAGATCATCTCGCTGGCGCCGGAGGTGCTGTGATGGCTGCGAAGATCAAGAAGGGCGACAAGGTCGTCGTGCTCGCCGGCCGCGACAAGGGCAAGTCGGGCGAAGTCCTCCAGGTCCTGCCGAAGGACGGCCGCGCCGTCGTGCGCGGCGTCAACCTGGTGAAGCGCCACACCAAGCAGTCCCCGCAGTCCGAGGGCGGCATCATCAGCAAGGAAGCGACGATCGACCTGTCGAACATCGCCGTCGCCGATCCGAAGGACGGCAAGGCGACCCGCGTCGGTTTCAAGGTGCTCGATGACGGCCGCAAGGTTCGTTTCGCCAAGCGTTCGGGGGATCTGATCGATGGCTGAGGCTCAGCAGGCGGCGCTCACGCCGCGGATGAAGAAGCATTACGAGGACGTCGTCCGTCCCGCGATGATCAAGGAATTCGGCTACAAGAACGCCATGGAAGTGCCGACGATCGAGAAGATCGTCATCAACATGGGCGTTGGCGAAGGCACGGCCGACCGCAAGAAGGTCGACAACGCCGCGGGCGATCTCGCCCTGATCGCCGGCCAGAAGCCGGTCATCACCAAGTCCCGCCTGGCCATCGCCGGCTTCAAGCTGCGCGAGAACATGCCGGTGGGCTGCAAGGTCACGCTGCGCAAGACGCGGATGTACGAGTTCGTCGACCGGCTCGTCACCATCGCGCTTCCGCGGGTGCGCGACTTCCGGGGCCTGAACCCGAAGTCGTTCGACGGGCGCGGCAATTTCGCGCTCGGGATCAAGGAGCACATCGTGTTCCCCGAGATCAACTATGACAAGGTCGACCAGGTCCTGGGCATGGACGTGATCGTCTGCACGACTGCGAAGTCGGACGACGAGGCGCGCGCTCTGCTCAAGCACTTCAACTTCCCGTTCCGGCAGTGAACTGACCGTTCAAACGCGGAAACCAGGAGAGATCGATGGCTAAGAAAAGCTCCGTCGAGAACAACGAGCGCCGCAGGAAGCTGGTGAAGAAGTTCGCCGGCCGCCGGGCCCGTCTGCTCGCAATCGCCAATGACGAAAACCAGCCGATGGACGAGCGCTTCCTCGCCCGCCTGAAGCTGGCCGAACTGCCGCGCAACTCGGCCAAGAACCGCATCCGCAACCGCTGCGAGGTGACCGGCCGTCCGCGTGCGTTCTACCGCAAGCTGAAGATGTCGCGTGTCGCGCTGCGTGAGCTCGGCAACAAGGGGCTGGTTCCCGGCCTCGTGAAGTCGAGCTGGTAAGGAGGACAGGAACAATGGCAGTCATTGATCCGCTCGGCGATCTGCTGACCCGCATCCGCAACGCGCAGATGCGCCGCAAGTCCCGCGTGTCCACCCCCGGCTCGAAGCTGCGCGCCCGCGTCCTCGACGTGCTCCAGGCCGAGGGCTACATCCGCGGCTACTCGACGACCGAGTTCGGCAACGGCCGGACCGAGTTCGACATCGAGCTGAAGTATCACGAGGGCCAGCCGGTCATCCGGTCGATCTCCCGTGTCTCGAAGCCCGGCCGCCGCGTCTATTCGTCGGTCGAGACCATGCCGCGCGTGGCCGACGGCCTCGGCGTGACGATCGTCTCGACGCCGAAGGGCGTGATGGCCGATCATGTGGCCCGCGAGCAGAACGTGGGCGGCGAAGTGCTCTGCCGGGTCTTCTGACCCGCCAGGCGCCGCTCATCTTCAGGAGAAATCCAATGTCTCGTATCGGTAAGAAGCCGGTTCCGGTTCCCGCGGGCGTCACCGCCTCGGTCACCGGCCAGCTCGTCAAGATCAAGGGCTCCAAGGGCGAGCTCTCCTTCGAAGTGCCCGAGGACGTCTCGGTCGCCATGGAGAACGGCGAGATCGCCGTTCAGCCGCGCTACCAGACCAAGCGCGCCCGCGCGCTCTGGGGCACCTCGCGCGCCCGCATCAACAACCTCGTGGTCGGCACCACCGCCGGCTTCGAGAAGCGCCTCGAGATCAACGGCGTCGGCTATCGCGCCGCCGTTGCCGGAAAGACGCTGAAGCTGTCGCTGGGCTATAGCCACGACATCGACTACGACATCCCGGCCGGCATCTCGATCACGACGCCCAAGCCGACGGAGATCGTCGTCGCCGGCATCGACAAGCAGGTCGTCGGCCAGATCGCGGCCGAGATCCGCGAGTATCGCGGCCCCGAGCCCTATAAGGGCAAGGGCGTCAAATACGCCGGCGAATTCATCTTCCGCAAGGAAGGCAAGAAGAAGTAAGGACGCCAGCCATGAGCAAGCAGAACGATGCGACTGCGCGCCGCAAGGCTCGCGTCCGCCGCGCGATCAAGGCCGTCGCCAACGGCCGTCCGCGCCTTTCGGTGCACCGCACCGGCAAGCAGATCTACGCCCAGGTCATCGACGACGCGAAGGGGGTCACCCTCGCTTCCGCCTCGTCGCTGGACAAGGATCTGCGCAAGGACATCAAGTCCGGCGCGAATGTCGAGGCGGCCGGCCAGATCGGCAAGATCCTCGCCGAGCGCGCCGCCAAGGCCGGCGTGACGGAGGTGGTCTTCGATCGCGGCGCCTACCGCTATCACGGCCGCGTCAAGGCCCTGGCCGAGGCGGCCCGCGAGGGCGGCCTCAGCTTCTGATGCGGCGAATGGCGAAATAGCGAGTGGCGAATAGCTCCGAAAACTATTCGCCACTCGCCACTCGCCACTCGCCATTCACCGCTCCTTGGGGAGCGCTCGAGCGAGCGGCACGTGCCGCGCAAGTAAGAGGACATGACACATGGCTAGAGAGCCGCGTGAGCGTCGGGATAGCGAAGAGCGCGATTCCGAATTCGTGGACAAGCTCGTCCACATCAACCGCGTCGCCAAGGTGGTGAAGGGCGGCCGTCGCTTCGGCTTCGCCGCGCTCGTCGTCGTCGGCGACCAGAAGGGCCGCGTCGGCTTCGGCCACGGCAAGGCCCGCGAAGTTCCCGAGGCGATCCGCAAGGCGACGGAAGCCGCCAAGCGCGGCCTCGTCCGCATCCCGCTGCGCGAGGGCCGCACCCTCCATCACGACGTGCACGGCCGCCACGGCGCCGGCAAGGTCGTGCTGCGCGCGGCGCCTGCCGGTACCGGCATCATCGCCGGCGGCCCGATGCGCGCCGTCTTCGAGGCGGTCGGCATGCAGGACGTCGTGTCGAAGTCGCTCGGCTCCTCCAACCCGTACAACCTCGTGCGCGCCACTTTCGACGCGCTGAAGAACGAGGACAGCCCGCGCTCGGTCGCGGCCCGTCGCTCGCTCAAGGTTTCGGCCCTGCAGACCCGCCGCCGCGACGCCGGCGCGGATGCGGCCGCGGAAGCGTGAGGAGGCTTCGATGGCAAAGGCTGAGAAGACCGTCACCGTCGAGCAGATCGGCTCCCCGATCCGCCGCGACGCCACCCAGCGCCAGACCCTGATCGGTCTCGGCCTGAACAAGATCCGCCGCCGCTCGACCCTCCAGGACACCCCCGCGGTGCGTGGCATGGTCGAGAAGGTCAAGCACCTCGTGCGCGTCGTCGACGCGAAGTGAGGAGGGCGACACCATGAAACTCAACGAGATTCGTGACAACGAAGGCGCGGCCAAGTCGCGCATGCGCGTCGGCCGCGGCATCGGCTCCGGCAAGGGCAAGACCGGCGGTCGCGGCGTGAAGGGTCAGACCTCGCGCGCCGGCGTCGCCATCAAGGGCTTCGAAGGCGGCCAGATGCCGCTCTATCGCCGCCTGCCCAAGCGCGGCTTCGTCAACCTGTTCGGCCGCGAGCTGAACGAGGTCAACCTCGGCCGCATCCAGCAGGCCGTCGAGGCCGGCAAGCTCGACGCCAAGGGCGCGGTGACCGTCGAGGCGCTCGTCGCCGCCGGCGTCATCACCCGCCAGGCCAAGGACGGCGTCAAGATCCTCGGCAATGGCGAGATCAAGACCAAGCTCGCCTTCGAGGTCACGGCTGCCTCCAAGTCGGCCGTCGCCGCGATCGAGAAGGCCGGCGGTTCGGTCAAGATCCTGGCCGCCGCTTCACAGGCGTGATCCGAGCGCCTACATGAAGTTCGCGAACGGCGGCCGGGCCAGCAGCCCAGGCCGCCGTTCGACTGTTTGAGTGCTTCAAGATCGCGCGGCCCCGCAGGGCTCGCGCGGTCATCCCGGGCGACCGCAGGCAGGCCCGGGATCCATGCCTGGACCTTTTCCGGACAGGCTCAGCCATGGATCCCGGCTCTTCGCTCCGCCTCGGCCGGGATGACATGGTTGTCTTGGGAATCGATCGACTTAAGGACCGGACGCATGGCATCGGCGGCTGAACAGCTAGCGGCAAACCTCAATTTCGGGGCGCTCGCCAAGGCGGACGAACTCAAGAAGCGCATCTGGTTCACGCTGGGGGCGCTGATCGTCTACCGGCTGGGCACCTATATCCCGCTGCCGGGCATCAATCCCGAGGCGGTGGCCGATCTGTTCCGCCAGACCCAGTCCGGCATGCTCGGCATGTTCAACATGTTCTCGGGCGGCGCGGTCGGGCGCCTGGCGATCTTCGCGCTGGCGATCATGCCCTACATCTCGGCCTCGATCATCGTGCAGCTCCTCTCCAGCGTGGTGCCGAGCTTCGAGGCGCTGAAGAAGGAAGGCGAGCAGGGCCGCAAGACCCTGAACCAGTACACCCGCTACCTGACCCTCGTTCTGGCCGTGTTCCAGGCCTATGCGATCGGCGTGGGCCTGCAAGGCTCGGGCAATCTCGTGCTCGAGCCCGGGCCGTTCTTCCTGCTCTCGACCACCATCACGCTGGTCGGCGGCACGATGTTCCTGCTCTGGCTCGGCGAGCAGATCACCAGCCGCGGCATCGGCAACGGCACCTCGATGATCATCTTCTCGGGCATCATCGCCGAATTCCCGGCGCAGCTCGCCCAGACCCTCGAGCTCGGACGCCAGGGCGCGATCTCGACCGGGCTGCTGCTCGGCATCCTGGTGATGGCGATTTGCGTCATCGCCTTCTGCGTGTTCATGGAGCGCGCCCAGCGCCGGCTGCTGATCAACTATCCGAAGCGCCAGGTCGGCAACCGCATGTATGAGGGGCAGACCTCGTTCCTGCCGCTGAAGCTCAACACCTCGGGCGTCATCCCGCCGATCTTCGCCTCCTCGCTGCTGCTGCTGCCGACCACCATCGCCAGCTTCTCGCAGGCCCAGGGCGGCACCGGCTTCCTGTCGACGATCGCGACCTATCTCGCCCATGGCCGGCCGCTGTTCATGGTGCTCTATGCGGCGCTGATCATCTTCTTCTGCTTCTTCTACACCGCGATCGTGTTCAACCCGGTCGAGACGGCGGACAACCTCAAGAAGCATGGCGGCTTCATGCCGGGCATCCGGCCGGGCGAGCGGACCGCCGAGCACATCGACCGCATTCTGACGCGCATCACCGTTCTGGGCGCAGGTTATTTGACGATCGTGTGCCTTATCCCCGAGTTCATGATCACCTATGCTCAGATCCCGATCATCCTTCTGGGCGGCACCTCGCTGCTCATCGTGGTGACGACGACGATGGATACCGTGGCCCAGGTCCACGGCCACCTGCTGGCCCATCAGTATGAGGGGCTGGTGAAGAAGGCGAAGTTGAGAGGAGCGAGGCGCTGAGATGCGGTTGATTTTCCTGGGGCCGCCGGGGGCGGGCAAGGGCACTCAGGCGGCGCGCATCGTCGCGAAGCATGGCATTCCGCAACTCTCGACCGGCGACATGCTGCGCGCCGCCGTCGCGGCCGGCACGCCGGTCGGCCAGAAGGCCAAGGCGGTGATGGATGCCGGCGGGCTGGTCTCGGACGAGATCGTGATCGGCATCGTCGCCGACCGCATCGAGGAGCCGGACGCGAAGAAGGGCTTCATCCTCGACGGCTTTCCGCGCACCCTGGCGCAGGCCGAGGCGCTCGACCGCATGCTGGAAGGCAAGGGGCTGAAGCTCGACGCCGTGCTCGAGCTCAAGGTCGACCAGTCGAAGCTGGTGGACCGCATCGTCCGCCGCGCCGAGGAGGCGAGGGCGGCCGGGCAGCCGGTGCGCAAGGATGACGATCCGGAGGTCTTCAAGACCCGGCTCGAGGCCTATAACCGCGACACCGCCGTGGTCGCGCCCTATTACGAGAAGCGCGGCCAGCTCACGGCCGTCGACGGCATGCAGCCGATCGACGCGGTCTCGGCCGCCATCGAGGCGGCGCTCTCGGTCGCGGCCCAGGGCTGAACGCAAGACCCTCGCAGAATTGAAACCCGGGCAGGCTGTCGTGCCAGCCCGGGTTTTTTCGTCTGTGCTGTGCGTTTTTACCCGGCTGCCTTTGCCCTTTCTCCGCGCTTGCCTGCGTTGACAGGCCAAGGCCCGGCGGTTGTGCTGGACCCAAGCCGTGGCAAGCGGTGTGAACCCCGTCGATCGGGAGCGGGACGGCTTTCCGATCCGGGACAGGACAGGGAGCAGGCGCATGACGAGATGGGGTATGTGGCTGGTCGCGAGCACGCTGGCGCTGGCGCCCGCGGCGGCGCGGGCGCAGGACGCGGTCAAGATCGGCATCCTCAACGACCAGTCCGGCAACTATGCCGAGTTCGGCGGGCTCGGCTCGGTCGAGGCCGCGAAGATGGCGATCGAGGATTTCGGGGGGTCGGTGCTCGGCAAGCCGATCGAGATCGTCGCGGCCGACCATCAGAACAAGCCGGATATCGCCGTCGGGCTGGCCCGGCGCTGGTACGACGTCGACGGCGTCACCGCGATCGCGGACCTCACCAACTCCGCGGTGGCGCTGGGCGTGGCCGGCATCGCCAAGGAGAAGCAGAAGATCGCGCTCTATAACGGGCCGGCGACGACGCGCCTGTTCAACGAGGACTGCACCGCGACCGGCTTCATGTGGACCTTCGACACCACGACCTCGGCCAAGGGCACGGCGGTGTCGACCCTGCGCGAGGGCGGCGATAGCTGGTACATCATCGCGGCGGACTACGCCTTCGGCCACCAGCTCACCGCCGATATCGAGGCGATCGTCGCCGCCAATGGCGGCAAGACGCTGGGCACGGTGCGCGCGCCGCTGGGGACGCCCGACTTCTCCTCCTTCCTGCTGCAGGCCCAGGCTTCCAAGGCGAAGATCGTCGCCTTCGCCAATGCCGGCACCGACACGATCAACTCGATCAAGCAGGCGGGCGAGTTCGGCCTGGTCGACGGCGGCCAGAAGCTCGCGGCGATGGTCGTGGTGCTGAGCGACGTCCACGGTCTCGGCCTCGACAAGGCCAAGGGGCTGATCACCACCACCGCCTATTATCACGACGCCGACAAGGCGAGCCGCGCCTTCGCCAACCGCTACATGGCCCGGACCAAGAAGATGCCGGGCATGATCCAGGCCAGCGTCTATTCCTCCGTCCTGCATTATCTCAGGGCGGTGAAGGCGGCGGGCACGGCCGCCGGCCCGGCGGTGGCGGCGAAGATGCGGGAGACGCCGGTCGACGATTTCTACGCGCCCGGCGCGAAGATCCGCGAGGACGGCCGGCTGATGAACGACATGCTGCTGGTCGAGGTGAAGTCCCCGGCCGAGTCGAAGGCGCCCTGGGACTATTTCAAGGTCGTCCGCAAGATCCCGGCCGCCGAGATCATCCCGCCGCTCTCGGAGAGCAAGTGCAGCCTGGTGAAGAAGTAAGGACCGATGGCAGAAGGCCCGTCATTCCGGGTGGCGCCCCCTTGCGCTCGCCCGGAGTGACGGGCCCCCGGCGGGGACGGCCGCCGCCTTGGCCGCGCGGTGCTTCGGCGGCCTCGCCCGCCTTGGCATGTTTCTTGGTTGCGAACGCTTGACTCGCGACCGGCAACCCGTTAACGAGCCGCAATCCGGTTTCATGGGAGCGATGCCGTTACCTTCGCGAGGAGGGACGACGTCGCGTTATCGCGTGGAGCCGTCCAACGCCCTGCAGGGGCCGGCCTCCACCGGACGCAGGGTCATTTTCACCGCCGGGGCGCCATCGGGCGCGTCGGCCGACATGGAGAAGAGACCATGGCTCGTATCGCGGGCGTCAACATTCCCACCGGCAAGCGCGTCGTCATCGGCCTGCAGTATATCCACGGCATCGGCGCCGCCAAGGCCAAGGAGATCTGCGAGAAGGTCGGCATCGCCGACGAGCGCCGCGTCAACCAGCTCACCGACGCCGAGGTCCTCCAGATCCGCGAGGCCATCGACCGGGACTATCTCGTCGAGGGCGATCTGCGCCGCGAAGTCTCGATGAACATCAAGCGCCTGATGGACCTCGGCTGCTATCGCGGCCTGCGCCATCGCCGCTCGCTGCCGGTCCGCGGCCAGCGCACCCACACCAACGCCCGCACCCGCAAGGGCAAGGCGAAGCCGATCGCCGGCAAGAAGAAGTGATTTCGGGCGAGTAGCGAGTGGCGAATGGCGAGTGGGTTCTTCCACTCGCCGCTCGCCCATTCGCCATTCGCCTTTCTCCCCAGCGCCTGGCATGACGGGCGCGCCTGAAGGATGAAAGAAAGAGAACCATGGCCAAGGAAGCCACCCGCGTCCGCCGTCGCGAACGCAAGAACATCGTCTCCGGCGTCGCCCATGTGAACGCCTCGTTCAACAACACCATGATCACCATCACCGACGCGCAGGGCAACACGATCTCGTGGTCCTCGGCCGGCACGATGGGCTTCAAGGGCTCGCGCAAGTCGACCCCCTACGCCGCGCAGGTCGCCGCCGAGGACGCCGCCCGCAAGGCGGCCGAGCACGGCATGCGCACCCTCGAGGTCGAGGTGACGGGTCCGGGCTCGGGCCGCGAATCCGCTCTTCGCGCGCTCCAGGCCGCGGGCTTCACCGTGACCTCGATCCGCGACGTCACCCCGATCCCGCACAATGGCTGCCGGCCGCGCAAGCGTCGCCGCGTCTGACGCCTGAGGGTCGAAGAGGCGCCCGCAGGGGCGGGCGCCTGTCCGGGGCGGCTTCCGGCCGCCAGATGAATTCAGCACGAGGAGTGCGGTCGTGATCAGCAAGAACTGGCAGGATCTTTCCAAGCCGAACAAGCTCGAAGTCAAGGTCGGGGACGACCCGAAGCGCCTGGCGACCGTCGTCGCGCGCCCGCTGGAGCGCGGCTTCGGCATGACGCTGGGCAACGCGCTGCGCCGCGTGCTGCTCTCCTCGCTGCAGGGCGCCGCCGTCACCGGCGTCCAGATCGACGGCGTGCTGCACGAGTTCTCCTCGATCCCGGGCGTCCGCGAGGACGTCACCGACATCGTCCTCAACATCAAGGCCATCGCCATCAAGATGCAGGGCGAGGGGCCGAAGCGCATGACCCTGCGCAAGTCGGGCCCGGGCACCGTCACCGCCGGCGACATCAACACCATCGGCGACGTCTCGGTCCTCAACCCCGACCTCGTGCTCTGCACGCTGGACGACGGCGCCGAAATCCGCATGGAGTTCACGGTCAACACCGGCAAGGGCTATGTCCCGGCCGAGCAGAACCGCCCCGAGGACGCGCCGATCGGCCTGATCCCGGTCGACAGCCTGTACTCGCCGGTCAAGAAGGTCTCCTATCGCGTCGAGAACACCCGCGAGGGCCAGAACCTCGACAAGGATTCGCTGACGCTGGCGATCGAGACCAACGGCTCGGTCACCCCCGAGGACGCGCTGGCGCTCGCCGCCCGCATCCTGCAGGACCAGCTCGCCGTCTTCATCACCTTCGAGGAGCCGCGCAAGGAAGAGGCCGTCTCCGCCGCGCCGCAGCTTCCCTTCAACCCGGCGCTGCTCAAGAAGGTCGACGAGCTCGAGCTCTCGGTCCGCTCGGCCAACTGCCTGAAGAACGACAACATCGTCTATATCGGCGACCTCATCCAGAAGTCGGAGGGCGAGATGCTGCGCACCCCGAACTTCGGCCGCAAGTCGCTGAACGAGATCAAGGAAGTGCTCGCCACCATGGGCCTGCATCTGGGCATGGACGTCCAGGGCTGGCCGCCGGAGAACATCGAAGAGCTCGCCAAGCGCTTCGAGGAGCACTACTGAGAACGGCAGTGGGCAGTCGGCAGCAGGCAGTCGTGATCGGCGCCTCTTCCGACTGCCGATTGCCGACTGCCCAATCACAATGAACGGCCGTTCCGTGGCACGGCGGCCGTAAGCAACGAAGGAGCCAATCATGCGTCACGGTTTCCGCGGCCGTCGTTTCAACCGCTCGGCCGAGCATCGCAAGGCGATGTTCGCCAACATGGCCCAGGCCCTGATCAAGCACGAGCAGATCACCACCACCCTGCCGAAGGCCAAGGATTTGCGTCCGGTGGTCGAGAAGCTGGTCACGCTCGGCAAGCGCGGCGACCTGCACGCCCGCCGCCAGGCCATCGCCCAGATCAAGGACGTCGAGCTGGTCGGCAAGCTCTTCGCGGTTCTCGGCCCGCGCTACAAGGAGCGCAATGGCGGCTATCTGCGCATCATGAAGGCGGGCTTCCGCTTCGGCGACAACGCCCCGCTGGCGATCATCGAGTTCGTCGACCGCGACGTCGAGGCCAAGGGCAAGGATTCCGGCCCGGTCTTCACGGCCGAAGACGAAGCCGCCTGATCGGCGAGCCCGATTCGCGTTTCGGAAAGGCGGCCTTGCGGCCGCCTTTTTGTTTTTTTCAAGGCAGCTATGTTTTTTGCGAGTGCGAAATCGCCTTCGGCCGCTTGTGCATTGCGTGCCTGGAATTTAAGCGGGTGCCTAGTCTTCAGCCACAAGGACGGATCGCACCATGTCGGATGACAACCTTCTCGATCACGCGCTCGTACGTCTCGACGCCGCCGCGAAACATCTCAATGTCGATCCGGACGTCATCGAGAAACTGAAATTCGCGCGTGAGACGACGAAGGTCCGCCTGATGATCCGCATGGATGACGGCTCCCGGAAGTCCTTTCTCGCCTGGCGCTGCCGCTATGACGACACCCGCGGGCCGACCAAGGGCGGCATCCGCTTTCATCCGTCCTCGACCGCCGACGAGGTCGAGACGCTCGCCTTCTGGATGACCTTCAAATGCGCCGTGATGAACCTGCCCTATGGCGGGGGCAAGGGCGCGGTCCAGGTCGATCCGCGCCAGCTCTCCAAGGCGGAGCTCGAGCGGCTGTCGCGGGCCTATATCCAGGCCTTCGCGCGCACCATCGGTCCCGATCGCGACATTCCGGCGCCGGACGTCTACACCAATGCGATGATCATGGGCTGGATGGCCGACGAATACGCCCAGATCGTCGGCCAGGCGGTTCCGTCGGTGATCACCGGCAAGCCGATCGCGCTCGGCGGCTCCCTTGGCCGCAACGACGCGACGGCGCGCGGCGGCTACTATCTCGTCCGGCATCTGCGCGAGGATCTCGGCCTCGGCGACAAGATGCGGGTGGCGATCCAGGGCTTCGGCAATGCCGGCCAGTTCATCGCCAAGCTGCTGGCGGCGGACGGGCACAGCATCGTCGCGGTGTCGGATTCGGCCGGCGCCGTGGCCTGTTCCGAAGGGCTCGACATCGAGCGGCTGATCGCGGCCAAGGATCGCGGCCAGTCGATCGCGGCCACGGCGGGCGAGGGCGGGCATCGCGGGATCGACGCCGAGGATCTGGTCGGCGTCGATTGCGAGCTGCTGGTGCCGGCGGCGCTGGAGAACATGATCCATGAGGGCAATGCCGCCAGCGTGAAGGCGCGCGTCGTGCTCGAGCTGGCCAACGGCCCGGTCACGCCGGAGGCCGATGCGCTGCTCGAGGAGCGCGGCGTCATCGTGCTGCCCGACATCCTGGCCAATGCCGGCGGCGTCACCGTCTCCTATTTCGAATGGGTGCAGAACCGGCAGGGCTTCTACTGGCTGCTCCCGGAGATCCATGAGCGCCTGCGCGACATCATGGAGCGCGAGGGGCGCGCGATCTGGACGGTGGCCCAGGAGAAGGGCATCGCCATGCGCACCGCGGCCTATGTCCACGCGCTGAGCCGCCTCGCCGAGGCGATCGAGGCGCACGGCACCCAGAGCTTCTTCGCGACCTGAGCGGCGCCGGAGCATCGGCCCGAACGCGGAACGCGGTTTTCGGGAAAAGCTGATGCGAGCTCCAAGGAGCGGGAGCATCCGACCGAGGACGATCTTCAGTCCGACGCTCCCGGAGCCGGAATGCGGGCGGGCGGTCCTCGGGCCGCCCTTTCCGTTGCGGTTCAGGCGGGAGACTGGGCGAGCTCGCGGGCGAGGTCGACGATGACGTCGAGCGGCTGGTCGATCAGATCCTGCTCCGGCGTGACGCCGTAGAGCCCGAAGATGAAGGTCGTGGTCTCGTCGCGCTCGGCGATGCCCATGGACCAGCCGGCGAAGCTGCGCGCGGCGATCGGTCCCTGCGCCAGCAGCCGCAGGGCGGCATGGCGCGCGTCGCGCCCGATCCGGCCATAGGTCTCGGCGACGGCTTCGGCGCTGCCTTCGAGCACCTGGGCGAAGCCGCCATCCGTCGCCAGCAGGAAGCCGCTGACGCCGTTCTGTTCGTTGAGCCGGCGGGCGCTCGCCAGGATGCGTTCGAGCTCCTCCCGGCGGGTATCCTCGGGCAGCCGGCTTTCGCTGGCATATACAAGCCGAATCAGGCTCATCCTGCTCTTCCTGTCCGGCTCGTGGAACGGATCGGGTTGGAGTAACATGCCGCGGGAACCGCAGCGCTTCGCATGGGTATAGCGGGTGAGGCGCGGTGACCGGAAGAGCCGCGCGTTTCATCTGTTCGAATGAGGGTGAGCATGATCGACTGCATTGCAACCAGGCGCAGGGCGCTCGCGGCCGGCCTGTTCGCCTGCGCGCTGACGGCGCTGCCGGGGGTGGCCTTCGCGCAGGCGCGGCAGGTGCCCGAGACCCGCGAGCAGGTGACGCTCTCCTTCGCCCCGCTGGTGAAGCGGACGGCGCCCTCGGTGGTCAACGTCTATGGCGCGCGCGTCGAGAAGCGGCCGCAGAACCCCTTCATGGACGATCCCTTCTTCCGCCGCTTCTTCGGCGATGGCGGCTTCGGCGTGCCGCGCGAGCGGGTGCAGCGCTCGCTCGGCTCGGGCGTCATCGTCGATGCGCAGGCCGGCCTCGTGGTCACCAACAACCACGTCATCGAGAACATGAGCGAGGTGAAGGTCGCCTTCGCCGACAAGCGCGAGGTCGAGGCCAAGATCCTGCTGCGCGACCCGCGCACCGACCTCGCCGTGCTCAAGGTCGCGGAGGCCAGGAACCTGACCGCGATCGAGCTGGCCGACACCGACGAGTTGCAGGTCGGCGACATCGTGCTCGCCATGGGCAACCCCTTCGGCGTCGGCCAGACGGTGACGCAGGGCATCGTCTCGGCCCTGGCGCGCACGCAGATCGGCGTCGGCGATGCGCAATCCTTCATCCAGACCGATGCGGCGATCAATCCGGGCAATTCGGGCGGCCCGCTGATCGATATGAAGGGCCGCGTCGTCGGCATCAATACGGCGATCTATTCGCGCTCGGGCGGCAGCGTCGGCATCGGCTTCGCCATTCCCGCCGCGATGGTGCGCCTCGTCGTCGACAGCGCCAGGGCCGGCGCGGCCACCGTGCGCCGGCCCTGGTTCGGCGCGCGGCTGCAGGCGCTGACGGCGGATGTCGCCGACGGGCTCGGCCTCGACCGTCCGGCCGGCTCGGTCGTCGCCAGCGTGGTCGAGAAGGGGCCGGCGGACCAGGCGGGCCTGCGCCGCTCCAACGTGATCCTCGCCGTCGACGGCGTCGCCGTCGACGATCCCGAGGCCTTCGGCTACCGCTTCGCGACGCGGCCGATCGGCGGCACCACCGCGCTGACGGTGCTGCGCGGCGGCAACCGCATCTCGATCCCGGTCAAGCTCGTCGCGGCGCCGGAAACCCGCCCGCGCGACCCGGTGAAGCTGACCAGCCGCTCGCCGCTGGCGGGGCTGACCGTCATGAACCTCTCGCCCGCCGTGGCCGAGGAGCTCGCGATGGAGACCGCCAATGAGGGCGTGGTCGTCAGCGATGTCGAGGAGGGCAGCACCGCCGCCGATATCGGCTTCCAGAAGGGCGACATCGTCATGGCGCTGAACGGCGAGCCGATGGCGACCTCGCGCGATGTCGAGGCCATCCTGAAGGAGCGCCGCCGCGCCTGGGAGGTGACGATCTCGCGCAAGGGGCAGACGATCACCTCGGTCTTCCCGGGGTGAGGTTGGCCGCCGGAACTCGCCGTCATTCCGGGGCAGGCCGAAGGCCTGAGCCCGGAACCCATGAACACCGGGCGATAGTCAGGAAGCCGGAACGCTGTGCGCTTTGATGAGTAAAACCTATGCTCATGGGTTCCGGGCTCCTCGCTTCGCGAGGCCCCGGAATGACGGGGTTGGTTCCCTGTCATGAGCGATCTCTTTTCCGCCTCCGGCCTCGACAAGGCGGGGCCGCGCCCGCTCGCCGACCGCCTGCGGCCGAAGACGCTCGCCGAGGTGGCGGGGCAGGAGCATCTGACCGGACCGGACGGGGCGCTGACCCGGCTCGTCGCCTCCGGCTCGCTCGGCAGCCTGATCTTCTGGGGCCCTCCCGGCACCGGCAAGACCACGGTGGCGCGCCTGCTCGCCGGCCTCGTCGATCTCGGCTTCGAGCAGATCAGCGCGATCTTCAGCGGCGTCGCCGATCTGAAGAAGGTGTTCGAGGCGGCGCGCGGCCGGCGGCTCGGCGGCAAGGGCACGCTGCTCTTCGTCGACGAGATCCACCGCTTCAACCGCGCCCAGCTCGACGCCTTCCTGCCGGTGATGGAGGACGGCACCATCACCCTGATCGGCGCCACCACCGAAAACCCCTCCTTCGCGCTCAACGCGGCCCTGCTGTCGCGCGCCCGCGTGCTGACCTTCAAGGCGCTGGACGAAGGCTCGCTGCTCTTCCTGCTCGGCCGGGCCGAGGCCCTGGAGGGGCGGGAGCTGCCGCTGACGCCGGAGGCGCGGCTGGCGCTCGCCCGCTTCGCCGATGGCGACGGCCGCGCCGTGCTGACGCTGGCCGAGGAGATCTGGCGGGCGGCCAAGCCCGGCGAGATTCTCGACGAGCACGGCCTGTCCGAGGTGATCCAGCGCCGGGCGCCGATCTACGACAAGGCGCAGGACGGCCATTACAATCTGATCTCGGCGCTGCATAAGACGATCCGCGGCTCGGACCCGGATGCGGCGCTGTATTACTTCGCGCGCATGCTCGATGCCGGCGAGGACCCGCGCTTCCTGGCGCGGCGGCTGGTCAGGATGGCGGTGGAGGATATCGGCCTCGCCGATCCGCAGGCGCTGGTCCATGCGCGGGCCGCGGCGGAGACCTATGAAAGGCTCGGCTCGCCGGAGGGCGAGCTCGCGCTCGCCAACAGCGTGATCTACCTCGCCACCGCGCCGAAATCGAACGCGGCCTATATGGCCTACAAGGCGGCGGCGCGGGTCGCGAAGGAGCGCGGCTCCCTGACCCCGCCCATGACCATCCTCAACGCGCCGACCAAGCTGATGCGCGAGGAAGGCTACGGCGCCGACTACGCCTATGACCACGACCAGCCGGAGGCCTTCTCCGGGCAGAACTACTGGCCGGACGCGCTCGGGCGCCAGCATTTCTACGACCCGCCGGAGCGGGGCTTCGAGCGCGAGATCCGGAAGCGGCTGGAATACTGGGAGAAGCTCCGGCAGGAGCGCGGCCGCTGAGGCGGGCGCGGCCGGCTTCCGCGCCGGGGCCGAGACTGGCCGCTTGTCTTTCGCCGCGGTCTGCTCCCTAGATGGCGGCATCTCGACCGCTTTTGCGGATGTCTTCTCACGGGTTTCGACGATGGTCCTGGTCGCGCGGCTGCTGCTTTTCGTTCCTTCGGTGATCGCGGGCTGGTTCGTCTCGCAGGAGGACGTGTCCTATTGGGTGATCGCCTTCGCGATCGCGCTGGTCTTCATCGTGCTGACGATCGCCTTCGAGCTCTATGTGCATCCGCGCCTGCGCCGGCGCCGCAAGGGCTGAATCGGAGCGGGGCTCACTTCCGGCAGTCGAACGGCAGGAAGGTGCCGGACATGCCGCGGTTCATCGCCATCAGCGTCAGCTTGTCGGCCAGGGCGATCTCCTCCGGGCTGCGCGCGCAGACCTCGGCGCGGGACTGGCAGTTTGCGGCCAGGAAGGCGTCGTGGCTGGCGAGGAATTCCGCGCCGAGCCCGGCCTTGCCCTGCCGCTTGAGCAGGAGTTCGTAGGCCGCCTTGTAGCGGTTGCATTTCTCCGTCGGCCAGTCGGGCGCGGCGCCTTGCCGAGCCGCCGCGGGCAGGCTCGCCAGCGCCCAGGCGAGGCATGCCCCCATCGCGACGAGCGATCCCCGGCGCCGCGCGCGCGTCGTCCCGTCCGCTTCCGTCATCGCTCCCGCTCCGCTTGCTCGCGAAGAGCGCAGGAGAGCGGGCGATTGCGGCGGATTTCGTTTGTATGCGGTAGGCGGGCACATTATTCCACGACGATGATGTCGATCTCACAGACCCGCCTTCGCGCCGCTGCGTGCCGCGCCGGGCGCTTCCCCGTCGCAGCCGCCGGCTCCCGTTCCTGCCGGGGGGCGGCATGAGGACCGGCGGCAAGGGACCCGGCAAGGGATCCGGCGAGGGCGCCGGCGCGCCCGGACGGGGCGGAAGGCCGCGTGCGGCGGAAGGCCCGCGCGGCAGGCGCCCGAGCCATGACGAGCGGCGGCGCGCGGCGGCACGGCCGAAGGCCGAGGGCGAGGGTCGCCCGGTGCGCGCCCAGGCGCCGCGCCGGCCGGCCGAGGCGCCGCAGCGGACGCGGGCCGAGGTCAAGGCAGAGACGGCGCAGGTGCTCTCGACCGGCGTGCAGCAGCTCGTGGTGACGCCGGACGAGAACGAGATGCGGATCGACCGTTTCCTCGAGGCGCGCTTCCCGCAGCTCTCCTTCAGCCATATCCAGCGTATCGTCCGGAAGGGCGAATTGCGCGTCGACGGCAAGCGCGCCGACAGCAAGGACCGGCTCGCGGCCGGCCAGACGGTGCGCATTCCGCCGCTCAAGCTGGAACAGCAGGCGGAGCGCCCGCGCTCGGCCAAGGCGGACGCCGACACGATCGGCTTCCTGCGCGCGATCACGCTCTACGAGGACGACGACGTCATGGTCCTCAACAAGCCGGCTGGGCTCGCGGTGCAGGGCGGTTCGGGCACGAAGAAGCATGTCGACGGCATGCTCGCGGCCCTGACCGACAAGGACGGCCAGAAGCCGCGCCTCGTCCACCGGCTCGACAAGGACACGGCGGGCTGCCTCGTCATCGCCAAGTCGCGCTTCGCCGCGGCGACGCTGGCCAAGACCTTCCGCTCGCGTGCCGCCCGCAAGGTCTACTGGGCGCTGGTCGCCGGCGTGCCGCGGGTCAAGCAGGGCCGGATCTCGGCCTATCTCGCCCGCGAGGAGGCCTATGACGGCGACCAGCGCATGGCGGTCGCCCAGCATGGCGAGGACGGCGCGATGCATGCCGTGACCTATTACGCCGTGGTCGAGACCGCCGCGCAGAAGCTGGCCTGGCTCTCGCTCAAGCCGGTGACGGGACGCACCCATCAATTGCGCGCCCATACCACCCATATCGGCCATCCGATCGTCGGCGACCCGAAATACTTCAACATCCTGAACTGGGAATTGCCCGGCGGCATCCAGAACAAGCTGCATCTGCTGGCGCGGCGGATCGTGCTGCCGCATCCGCGCGGCAAGGGCACCATCGACGTCAGCGCGCCGCTGCCGCCGCATATGCGCCAGAGCTGGAACCTGCTCGGCTTCGACGACGCGCCCTACGATCCGATCGTCGAGGCGCCGGACGAATAGGCTGCGCTTTCCCTGACGGAAGCAATGAGAACAGTTGCGGAACATTCTGTTTTCTGTTCTAACTATGTTCACGTTGGGGAAGGGGGCTGCCATGCGTCGGATCGCGATCGTTTCCGTCTTTGTCTTCGGGGCTGCGACTGCAGCCTCCGCCCAGACCGCACCGGCGCGGCCGGCACCGGCCGCCGTCGCGGCTGCGGCGCCGGACGAGCCCGTGCCGCGGGCCGAGCGCGCCAGGGCCCGGCAGGACTGCCTGTCGGAGAACATCGCGCTGTCGGGCGAGGATCTGCGCGCGGCGATGCGGCTCTGCATGCAGGGCAAGTTCCCGGGCGTGCAGCTCTATGCGCATGACGGCGTGACGCGGGACGGCAGGCCGACCGCGGTCGCGGCCCGCGCCGCCTGCAAGACCGAGATCGATGCGCGCCGGCTCGAAGGGGTGCAGCGCATCGCGGCGCTCACAGCCTGCTTCAATGCCAAGCGCCCCGACCTCGCGCAGCGGGCGGAATGCCGCAAGGAAGCGCGCGCCAGGGGGCTCGACGGCGCCGAGCTGCGCAAGGCGGTCGAGGCCTGCGCCCGCGAGGCCCGGAGCTGAAGGCGCCGGGGCGAAGACGCCGCCGGTGCCGGGCCGGCCAGGCCAGGCCGCGGGGCGGGAGGGCGCCATGAGCCGCCGGCCATGGCCTCGCCGGGCGATCCGGGTTAAGGCACCGGCATGGATCTCATCATCTTCGACCTCGACGGCACGCTGATCAATTCCGAGGCGATCATCCTCGGCGCGCAATACGAGACCTTCAGGCGCTGCGGCCGGGTTCATCCCGGCCGCGAGGCCGGCCTCGGCATCGTCGGGCTCACGCTCGACATCGCGATGGCGCAACTCGCCGGGCTCGATGCGCCGGACGACCGGCTGACGCAGACCTATCGCGAGGTCTTCGGCGCCATGCGCGCCCAGGCGCAGGCCGACCCGGCGCTGGACGAGCCGCTGTTTTCGGGCGTCGCCGAGACGCTGGCGCGGCTGCGCCGCGTGCCCGGGCTCAAGCTCGGCATCGCCACCGGCAAGTCGCGCCAGGGCGCGGAGTTCATCGTCGCGCGTCATGGCTGGCAGGGCCTGTTCGACACGATCCAGTCGGCCGACGACGCGCCCTCGAAGCCGCATCCGGGCATGATCCTGAACGCCATGGCCGAAACCGGGGCCGCCGCAGAGCGCACCGCCATGGTCGGCGACAGCTCCTTCGACATCGAGATGGCGGTCGCGGCCGGGGTCGTGCCGGTCGCGGCGTCGTGGGGCTTCCAGCCGGTGGAGAGGCTTGTCGCGCTGGGCGCGCGGCACCGGCTCGCCGCGATGGCGGAGCTGCCGGGGGCGCTGGGGCTCGCGGGGGCCGCCGCTGCCTGAAGCAGGGAGCATGGGAGAGGCGAGGAGAGCGAGGGCGCCCCTCGGGCGAGGTCCTTGCCGAGGCCGGGTTCCGGCGAGGCGTCCGGTTCAGTAACGACCTCGCAACCACATCGACTCAGCCTCGTTTAACCTGAATAACCGTTCAGATTTGCGCGTTAACCACCTGCTTCTCGCCCCGGATGCATGGTGATCCCACAACAGGGACATACCGGCACAAAACAACGCCGGACAGGGGTTCAGACATGATCGGACATGAGTTTCGTGAATTCGTCGATCGCGTGATGGATCATCGCGCGATCGACCAGAACGACGTCAATATTCTTCAGCGCGAGATCTTGGCCGACACGGTCGTGACGCGCGACATCGTCGATGTTCTGGTCGCGCTCGACCGGGCCGTTCCGGAAAGCTGCGAGGCTTTTTCGGATTACCTCGTGGCGCTGGTCGTCGATTTCGCCGTCTGGGACAACCGCCCGACCGGCGTGATCGACCGCGACAAGGCGCATTGGCTGGTGACGACGCTTTCGGCCGGCGAGGGGCCGAGCCCGACCGCCCGGCGCATCGCCAGCGAGATCGTGCGCGAGGCCGAGCATTGCGACGAGATGCTGCTCGCCTTCGCCTTCGCCAAGGGCGCCTCGAAGGAGGCCGGCGCCGGCTACCGCGTCCTGCTCGCGAGCTGAGCCTGCGCATTCGCGCACAACGGCCTGGCGCCGATCGCGCCCGGATCGCGCTGGACGAGGGCGCGATCCGGGCGCTTTTCCTGTGCTCCGGATCGTCCAAGCAGCGGGTTCGCCGGGCGATCCGATGCATGGCCGGGCTTCGCAGCGATGGACGCCGGTTGCGGCGTCCCATACACCCCGGCTATTGCAGTCTGGACTGAAGCCGGGAGTGGCCCTCGCATGTTCACGAAGATCCTGATCGCGAACCGCGGCGAGATCGCCTGCCGCGTCATCAAGACGGCCCGGCGCATGGGCATTAGGACGGTCGCCGTCTATTCGGATGCGGATCGGGACGCGCTGCATGTCGAGATGGCCGACGAGGCCGTGCATATCGGCGCGGCGCCCGCCGCCCAGTCCTATCTGCTGATCGACAGGATCATCGCCGCCTGCAAGGCGACCGGCGCCGAGGCCGTGCATCCGGGCTACGGCTTCCTCTCCGAGCGCGAGGCCTTCGCCCGGGCGCTGAAGGAGAACGGCATCGTCTTCATCGGCCCGAACCCCGGCGCGATCGCGGCGATGGGCGACAAGATCGAATCGAAGAAGGCCGCGGCTGCCGCGAAAGTCTCGACCGTTCCCGGCTTCCTCGGCGTCATCGAGAGCCCCGAACATGCGGTGACGATCGCCGACGAGATCGGCTATCCGGTGATGATCAAGGCTTCGGCCGGCGGCGGCGGCAAGGGCATGCGCATCGCCCATTCGGCCGCCGAGGTGGCGGAGGGTTTCGCCCGCGCCAAGTCGGAAGCGGCCTCGTCCTTCGGCGACGATCGCGTCTTCGTCGAGAAGTTCATCGTCGATCCGCGCCATATCGAGATCCAGGTGCTGGGCGACAAGCACGGCAACGTCATCTATCTCGGCGAGCGCGAATGCTCGATCCAGCGCCGCAACCAGAAGGTGCTGGAGGAGGCGCCGTCGCCGCTGCTCGACGAAGCGACCCGCAGGAAGATGGGCGAGCAGGCCGTGGCGCTGGCCAAGGCGGTGAACTATGACTCCGCCGGCACGGTCGAGTTCGTCGCTGGGCAGGACAAGTCCTTCTATTTCCTCGAGATGAACACCCGCCTCCAGGTCGAGCATCCGGTGACCGAGATGGTCACCGGCATCGACCTCGTCGAGCAGATGATCCGGGTCGCTTATGGCGAGAAGCTTGCGATCGCGCAGGAAGACGTGAAGCTCGACGGCTGGGCGGTCGAATCCCGCGTCTATGCCGAGGACCCGACCCGCAACTTCCTGCCCTCGACCGGCCGGCTCGTGACCTACCGGCCGCCGAGCGAGGGGCCGGACGGCGAGGCGGTGGTGCGCAACGACACCGGCGTCTTCGAAGGCGGCGAGATCTCGATCTATTACGACCCGATGATCGCCAAGCTGGTGACGCATGCGCCGACGCGCGAGGCGGCGATCAAGGCGCAGGCGCGCGCGCTCGACGCCTTCGCCATCGACGGCATCCGCCACAACATCCCCTTCGTCTCGGCGGTGATGCAGCATCCGCGCTGGATCGCCGGCCGTCTCTCGACCGGCTTCATCGCCGAGGAGTTTCCCGAGGGCTTCTCGCTGCCGCAGCCGCAGGGCGAGACGGCCCTGCGCATGGCGGCGATCGCCATCGCCTGCGACCACAAGCTCAACCGGCGCAAGCGGCAGGTCTCGGCGCAGATGGAGGGGTGGCGCAAGGTTTCCTTCGACCGGCAGCGCATCGTCGAGCTCGGTGGTGAACGCTTCGAGGGCGAGGTGTCGGAACAGGGCGAGGCCGTGCTCGTCGCCTTCCCGGAGCGCAGCGTCAGCGTCGTCAGCGACTGGGCGCCCGGCGAGCCGGTCTGGCGCGGCACGCTCGACGGCGTCAAGGTCGCGGCGCAGGTGCGGCCGATCCTCAACGGCGTGGCGCTCGGCCATGCCGGCGCCTATGCCGACGCGCATGTCTACACGCCGCGCGAGGCGGAGCTGGCGGCGCTGATGCCGGAGAAGGTCGCCGCCGATGCCGGCAAGTTCCTGCTCTGCCCGATGCCGGGGCTGGTCAAGTCGATCGCCGTCGCGGTCGGGCAGGAGGTCAAGGCGGGCGAGCCGCTCGCCATGGTCGAGGCGATGAAGATGGAGAACGTGCTGCGCGCCGAGAAGGACGCGACCGTCGCCAAGATCCTGGCGAAGGAGGGCGATTCGCTCGCCGTCGACGCCGTCATCCTCGAATTCGCCTGAGCGGAGCACGCCGTCTTGCTGAAGATCTGGGGCCGGCTCAGCTCGATCAACGTCCAGAAGGTCGTCTGGGCGGCCGGCGAGGTCGGGCAGGATTTCGCGCGCATCGACGCCGGCGGCCCCTTCGGCGGGCTCGATACGCCGGAATTCCGCGCGCTGAACCCGAACGGGCAGATCCCGGTGCTGGAGGACGGCGCCTTCCGCCTGTGGGAATCGAACAGCATCGTGCGCTATCTCGCGGCCCGCTACGGCGCGTCCGGGATCTGGGAAGCGGATCCGGCGCGCAGGGCCGATGCCGAGCGCTGGATGGACTGGATGCTGTCCGAGCTCCAGCCGGCGACGGCGCCGGTGCTGTGGGGCACCGTGCGCAAGGTGCCGGGCCATACCGACCCGCAGGCGATCGCGGCCGGGATGCGGCGGACCGAGGCGCTGATGGCGATTCTCGACGCGCAGCTCGCGGACCGGCCCTTTCTGGCGGGCGAGCGCTTCGGCGTCGCCGATATCGCCGTCGGCTGCGGTGCGCATCGCTGGCTCAACATGCCGGTCGAGCGGATCGCGCGGCCGCATGTGCAGCGCTGGTATGCGGAGCTGTTCGCGCGCCCGGCGGCGAAGGCCGCGCTGCCGCTCCCGGTCGCGTGACGGCCTTCCGGCTGGGTGGACACGCGGCGTCCCGGTTCCGGGCCGATGCAAAATCAGACGCCTGGACCATCGGGCTGAAGACGATCTTCAACCTTCCGATCCAGAGTGACCGTCGCGTTCCCTCTGTTTTCCCGCCGGTGCGAGCCCGATGTTCTTCATCCTGTCCAAAATCGTCTGGTTCCTGTTCTCGCCGGTCAACTTCGTCATCCTGCTCGCGGGGCTTTCCGCGCTGCTGGCCTTCACCCGCTTCGCGCGCCCGGCGCGCTGGCTCGGCCTGTTCGCCGTCGTCCTGCTTGGCCTGATGGCGTTCAGCCCGCTGCCGCGCGCGGTCATCCGGCCTCTGGAGGATCGCTTTCCCCAGCAGGATGCGGCCAGGGGTCCGGTGACCGGCATCGTCGTGCTCGGCGGCGCGATCGGGCTGGCGCGCGGCGATGTCGTGCTCAACGCCTCGGCCGCGCGCATGACCAAGGCGGTGGAGCTGGCGCGGCTGCATCCGCAGGCGAAGGTCGTCTTTTCGGGCGGCGCCGCCACCCTGATCTCGCAGGCGACCGTGACCGAGGCCGACGGCGCCCGGCGCCTGATGGAAGGGCTCGGGCTGGAGCCCGGCCGGCTGATCCTCGAGGACAAGTCGCGCAACACGCGCGAGAACGCGATGTTCAGCCGCCGCCTCGTCGATCCCAGGCCCGGCGAGCGCTGGCTGCTGGTGACCTCGGCCTGGCACATGCCGCGGGCGATGGGCGTGTTCCGCAAGGCCGGATTCCCGGTCGAGGCCTTTCCGGTCGACTACTGGTCGAGCGGGAAGCCCGGCGACTTCCTCCGGCCCTATAGCCGGGCGCCGCGCGCGCTCGAAATCGCCGATAACGGCTTCAAGGAATGGGTCGGCCTCGTCGCCTATCGCCTGGCCGGCTATACCGATTCGCTGTTCCCCGGCCCGTGATCTCCGCCGCGGGCGGTAGGCAGCGAGAGCCGGTAGACGCCGCGGAAATCGTCGGGGTCGACCGGGCGGCCCTTGCGCGTGATGACGAGCCGGCCCTCCTTCATCAGCGTCACCGCCGCGCGCCGCAGCGGCTGCATCAAGGGGCCCCAGCCGTCGGGATGGTCGCCGCCGAGCGAGCGGGCGACGTCCATCGGCGAGAGCGTGCGGCCGGGCTCCTGCTGCGCCAGCAGGGCGAGGATCGCCGCTTCGAGCTCCGCGGGCTGCGCCATCACCGTTCCTCCGGATAGCCGAAGACGCGGGCGGCGTCGGAGGCGAACTGGCGCCGATACATCGCGACCAGCACGGCAGCGGTGAAGATCAGGAAGGTCACGGGGCCGAGGAACCAGCCCATATAGGCCAAAGCGAGGAAGAAGGCGCGCTGGCCGCGGTTGAAATGCCGCCCGCCGGCGACGTTCATCTCGATGGTCTCGTGGACGGCGCGCTGCGCCCCCTGCTTGTCCGGGCTGTCGGGCGGGGGCAGGGCGCCGATCAGGATGACGCAGTAGTTGAACAGCCGGTAGGCCCAGGCGAACTTGAAGAAGGCGTAGCCGAAGATCATGGCGAGGCCGATCACCTTGACCTCCCAGACCGTGCGCGTCGGCGCGACGTTGAGCGGCAGGTCGGAAAAGATGGCGACGACCCGCTCGGCCGACTGCAGCAAAGCGAGCGTGCCGCCGATGGCGATGATCGAGGTCGAGGCGAAGAAGGCGGTGCCGTTCTGCAGGCCGTTCATCACCTGGGCGTCGAGGATGCGGTTGTCGCGGTTCAGCGCCTCCTGGACCCAGCGGGCGCGGCGCAGGTTCATGCGCATGTTCAGGCTCTTGGCCGCATGCGGGCCGCGCTCGACGGCATGGTGATAGCCGATCCAGGCGAGGACGAAGAATGCGAGCGCCACCAGGTCGAGGTTGCTGAATCCGATCATGGCGCCGCTTTGCCATCTCATCCGCCGCGGGGGCAAGCAGCTTGCGACGGCCTGCGCGGGCCGGCAAGGCGCCGGCCATTGACGCATCGGCCGGGAGCCGCCACCTTGCGCCCGATTTCGGGGAGGACGATGCCATGCCGCAGACCATCACCAAGGGCTACAAGGCCCTGGTCGCGGAAGCGGAGAGCCGGATCGAGACCCTGTCGGTGGCCGAGGCGCAGGCGCTCCACGGCCGCGACGAGGTGGTCTTCGTCGACCTGCGCGATCCGCGCGAGCTGGAGCGGGAAGGGCGCATGCCCGGCGCCTTCCACTGCCCGCGCGGCATGCTGGAATTCTGGATCGACCCGGAGAGCCCCTATGCGAAGCCGGTCTTCCAGGAGGACAAGCGATTCGTGTTCTTCTGCGGCGGCGGCTGGCGCTCGGCGCTGGCGGCGCAGGCGGCGCAGGAGATGGGGCTGAAGCCGGTCGCCCATCTCGCCGGCGGCTTCGGCGCCTGGAAGCAGGCCGGGGCGCCGGTCGAGCCGCCCGCTCCCCGGAAGGGCTGAGCCCGGACTTGTCCCATATCGTCATCGTCCTGCTGATCGCGGCCTTCGTCTTCCGCAAGCCGCTCGGCCGTCTTCTCGCCCGCCGCTTCCCGAATCGGGCCAGGCGCCAGCAGGTTCTCGGCACGATCATCGCGGCTTTCCTGCTGGTGATGGTCCTGCGGCTCGTCGCGGCGCTGTGGTAGCAGGAGGCAGGATGAAGCGTCTCGCAGGGATCGTCCGCCAGTTCGTCCTGTGGCTCGGGATCGCCATCGGCCCCATGCTGCCGGCCGCCGCGCCCGGCCTTGCCGCCGGCGGCGGTTCGACGCCGGGGGCGGGGCGCGCCAGCGCCTTCGTCCAACCCGTATTGCCGGCGGATTTCTGCGCCGTGGTGCCGGGTGCCGGCGCCATGCAGGGAGAGCTCTGGCGCAGGACGGTCCCGCCCCCGGAGCGCGGCGCGACGCTGCGCTTCCTGGCGGTGGATTGCGCCAGCTTGCACCGGCTGGAGGCGGGGCACCTCGCCCGGCCGGCCGCGATGCTGACGATCTTCGACCTCCAGCCCGATCCGCGCCTGCCGCCGGCGCCGGAGGCCGCGCTCGAGGCGCTGGAGAAGCGATTCGGCGCGCCGGAGCTCGCGGCGAAGGCGCCCGTGCTCGGGCGGGACGAGCAGGCCGTCTATCTGCAGCAGGGGGACTGGTCCGCCCAGGCGGCGCCGGGGCCGCGCGGCGTGTCGGCCTTCGCGTTCCGCGGCGCCGGACCCTTCGTCGTCAATATCTTCCACTTCGCGAAGCCCCCGGCCGTCACGGCGGTTCGCGAGCAGGTCGAGGGCGTGGTGCGCAGCGTGATCGAGGGCTCCCGCTGAGATTTCGCCGGCTCATCGGCGATTGTTCACAGGCGGGGTTGCGTCCTGCCTGAAATTCAGGCATTTTCCTCCGCCTTGGCTCCAACTCACGAAAGGGAGGGCTGAATGGCATTCACCATCTTCGTCGCTCCCAGGCGACCAAACCGGCACTAGGTCGGTCTCGCGCGAGGTCCGCCGGCTGGCGACCTCCTGAGCCTTTTTCCAAACCCTTTCGTTCTTCGCTGGAGCCGGCGTGCGCCGCCGTCTCCCTTCGATCTGGAGTCGGCGGCCTTCGCGGCGCCGAATGATCCTATGTCTCTCGATACTCAAACCGAGCGGCGCGAGCCGTTCCGGGCCGTTCTCGGCTTCACCTTCCGTCATTGGGCCCGCCAGCCCGGAAAGGTCGCCTGGGTGGCCGGCGTCATGGTCGCCGCCACCCTCGCCGAGCTGTTCACACCGGTCTACGCCGGCCGCCTCGTCGACGCCGTGGCGAGCGGCACCGGCGGCGCGGAAGCGGCGCTGTGGGCGCTCGCCGCGATGATGGCTCTGGCGGCGGTCACCGTCGCGGGGCGGCATTTCGCCTTCGTCGGCCTCATCAGCATGACGCTCCAGACGATGACGCAGGTGGCGCAGGAGGCCTTCGCGCGCCTGCAGCGCTTCTCGACCGACTGGCACGCCAACAACTTCGCCGGCTCGACAGTGCGCAAGATCACGCGCGGCATGTGGGCGCTCGACCTCCTGACCGACACGATCCTGATCGCGCTGCTGCCCTCGCTGGTCATCCTGCTGGGCATGACGGCGCTCCTCGCCTGGCAGTGGCCGGTGATGGGGCTCGTCGTGGCGCTCGGGGCGCTGGCCTATATCGGCATGACGCTCACGCTCTCGCTGCGCTTCGTCGCCCCGGCGGCGCGGCTGGGCAACGCCTGGGATACGCGGCTGGGCGGCGCACTGGCGGATTCCATCACCTGCAACCCGGTGGTGAAGGCCTTCGGCGCCGAGGCGCGCGAGGATCTGCGCCTGGCGACGGTGGTGGCGAAGTGGAGCCTCAGGACGCGGCGCGCCTGGCTGCGCGGCACCTGGTCGGGCACCGGCCAGCTCGTCGTGCTGCTCGCCCTGCGCGCCGCGGTGATCGGCCTGGTGATCTGGCTGTGGCTGAACGGGCAGGCCGGCGCCGGCGACGTCGCCTTCGTGCTGACGGCCTATGCGGTGGTGCACGGCTATCTGCGCGATGTCGGGCAGCACGTCCACAATCTCCAGCGCTCGGTCAACGACATGGAGGAGCTCGTCTGGATGCACGACCTTCCCTATGGCGTGCCCGACCGCAAGGGGGCGGTGGCGATGGAGGTCACGCAGGGCGAGATCGCCTTCGAGGACGTGACCTTCCATTACGGCGGCCATCACGATCCGCTCTACCGGGACTTCTCGCTCACCATCCGCGGCGGCGAGAAGGTCGGCCTCGTCGGCCGCTCGGGCTCCGGCAAGACGACCTTCGTCAAGCTGGTGCAGCGGCTTTACGACGTCACCGGCGGGCGCATCGCGATCGACGGGCAGGACATCGCCGGCGTGACGCAGGAGAGCCTGCGCCGGCAGATCGCGATCGTGCAGCAGGAGCCGGTGCTGTTCCACCGCTCGCTGGCCGAGAACATCGCCTATGGCCGGCCCGGCGCCTCGCTGGCGCAGATCGAGCAGGCGGCGCGGCTCGCCAATGCGCATGACTTCATCATGCGCCTGCCCAAGGGCTATGCCACGCTCGTCGGCGAGCGCGGCATCAAGCTCTCGGGCGGCGAGCGCCAGCGCGTCGCGCTGGCCCGCGCCTTCTTGGCCGATGCGCCGATCCTGATCCTGGACGAGGCGACCTCCAGCCTCGATTCGGAATCGGAGGCGCTGATCCAGCAGGCGATCGAGCGGCTGATGGAAGGCCGGACCACGATCGTCATCGCGCACCGCCTCTCGACGGTCAGGGCGATGGACCGCATCCTGGTCTTCGATCGCGGCCGCGTGGTCGAGGAGGGGCCGCACGAGGCCCTGCTCGCCCGCGAGGACGGTGCCTATCGCGCGCTGTTCGAGAAGCAGGTCCGCGAGCTGGCCAAGGGGCTGGCGGCCTGACGATCGGCAGAAACGGAAAGGGCCGCGCGAGCGGCCCTTTCCTCTCGTCGGGCGGTGGGCGAACGGTTCAGGCGGCGGATTGCGCGCCTTCGTCTTCGGAGCGGCGGCGGCCCAGCAGGAACCACAGGCCGGAGCCGAGAATGCCGACGATGCCGGCGCCGCCGCCGACATAGATCATGTCGCGATCGAGATCGGCCTGCTGGTGGGCATCGTCGCGGATCACGACGCTGTCCTTGCCCTGCTCGCCGGGAAGGTACTTGATCGGCAGCGCATCGACGGTGAGCCGGTCATTGGCGATGATGCGGCTGGCGAACTGGTGCGAGATCGACACCTTCTCCGCCGTGCGCTCCTGGCCGGAGGCGTCCTTCCAGGCAAGGTCGACGGTGTAGCTCGTGCCGCCGCGGCGGCGCTTGGTGCGGGTGGCGCCCTCGACGGAAGCCTGGGCCTCGATGCCTTCGGCCACGACCTTCTTCACGCGCTCGCCATCCTGCCAGCTCATATAGGCCATGAAGGGTCCGCCAACGGCAGCAATCAACAACAGCCATTTTACCTTGCCGGCAACCCAGCCAATAATTCCGCTCATAATCGCCTCCTTACGGACAATGCTCGAAATAACCAGTCTGGCGGACAGGTTAATTGAGGCGATTTTGTGGCAATGAATGCCATGCTCCAGTCATTCCACGAGAAACGACCGCCCTTTCTGCGGGCTGAACGCTCGTGATGCGCCGGACTGCAATTATTCTATTTACCGTAACGGGAGGCTGGCTTGCTTTTGCGAAAGCAGTCCGTTCATCTGCCTTCGATCACTGCACGGACTTCAGGTATTCTGTTGCGCTCCTGCACGCGTCCCGCCTGCTCTTGAAGGTGAAGGCATGTTCGCGCACGGCGGTCCGGAATTTTTCGACGTCGTCGGCGTCGGCCGCGCGCAAGGTGCCTTGCGCCGTCAACAGCAGCATGGCTTTCAGTTGCCCGACATAGCGCTCGCCGCATTCCTGCGTCACCCATTCGGTCATCGCCGCGATGCGGAGCAGGCGTGCGACATCGTCCTTCGTCGCCGGCTGGGCGCCGGCATGCGGCAGCGGCAAACCGGGCAGGAGGGTGAGGGCGATCGCCAGGACGCGTGGCGTCATTCGCGCTGTCCCGGTTGGTGAATTGTTTCAGGAGCGGCCGCGCGGGCGCGCACGCCCTTCACCGGGCCGGGCGGCGGCGCGCCGGTCTCCTGTTCCAATGGCTTCAGACCGAAGCTCGGCTTGGTCAGAAAACGATTCAGGTTGGCGATGCAAGCCTCTGGCAGTCCGAAATGTTTTGCGCCGAGGATGACTGTTTCCATATAGCCCGGCTTCGGTTTTCCGGGCTCGCCCGAGCGACCGATATAGATCAGGGCGCGCTTGGCGCCGCCGGGTACGATCACCGGCTGGCTGATCTTCACATAGAGCCCGCTGGCGATGTCCTCGAACTTGTCGAGCGCGCGGATATCGCCGAGCGAACAATCCCAGAGCACCCCGTGAACCGCCTCGCGCGGATCGCGGATCACCGAGGCGTAGCCGTCGCGCGTGACGATGAAGCGATGCCGGGGCAGGCGGGCAAGGCCGAGCGCCCGGGAATGCGGGCAGCGCTCGGCCATCCCGGCCGGGTCCATGTTGAGGCCATAGGCGAAGTAGAGGGGCATGGGGGGCCCTCTACCTTCACTTCGTCTTGTTGAACAGCTCCCGCCCGATCAGCATGCGGCGGATCTCGCTGGTGCCGGCGCCGATCTCGTAGAGCTTGGCGTCGCGCAGCAGGCGCCCCGTCGGATAGTCGTTGATATAGCCGTTGCCGCCGAGGAGCTGGATCGCGTCGAGCGCCACCTGCGTCGCCTTCTCGGCCGCGAGCAGGATCGCGCCGGCGGCGTCCTCGCGGGTGGTTTCGGCCCGGTCGCAGGCTTTCGCGACGGCATAGACATAGGCCCGGCAGGAGTTCATCGCGACATACATGTCGGCGACCTTGCCCTGGACGAGCTGGAACTCGCCGATCGACTGGCCGAACTGCCGGCGCTCATGGATATAGGGCATGACCACGTCGAGCGCCGCCTGCATGATGCCGAGGGGGCCTGCCGCCAGCACGACGCGCTCGTAGTCGAGCCCGGACATCAGCACGTTGACGCCGCGCCCGACCTGGCCCAGCACGTTCTCCTCTGGCACCTCGCAATCCTCGAAGACGAGCTCGCAGGTGTCCGAGCCGCGCATGCCGAGCTTGTCGAGCTTCTGGTGGGTCGAAAAGCCCTTCATGCCCTTCTCGATCAGGAAGGCGGTGATGCCGCGCGGGCCGGCCTCGGGATCGGTCTTGGCGTAGACCACCAGCGTCTCGGCGATCGGGCCGTTGGTGATCCACATCTTGTTGCCGTTGAGGAGGTAGCGGTCGCCCTTCCTGTCGGCGCGGGTGCGCATCGAGACGACGTCGGAGCCGGAGCCGGGCTCGGACATGGCGAGCGCGCCGACATGCTCGCCCGAGATCAGCTTCGGCAGGTATTTGCGCTTTTGCGCCTCGCTGCCGTTGCGGCGGATCTGGTTGACGCAGAGATTGGAATGGGCGCCGTAGGAGAGGCCGACGGAGGCCGAGGCGCGGCTGATCTCCTCGACCGCGATGCAGTGCTCGAGATAGCCGAGGCCGGCGCCGCCATAGTCCTCCTCGACGGTGATGCCGTGCAGGCCGAGCGCGCCCATCTCGGGCCAGAGATCGCGCGGGAACTGGTTCGTCCGGTCGATCTCCCCGGCGCGCGGGGCGATCTTCTCCTGCGCGAAGCCATGGACGGTGTCGCGGATCGCATCGGCGGTCTCGCCGAGGTCGAAATTGAAGGGGCGCGGCGCGTTGGCGAGCATGGCGGAACCTCCCGGCAGAGCGTTGGGAGCGGAACTCCCTTGCCCTTGTTATAGCCGGGCCGTGACGCGCGCGTCAGTGCGCAGGCACGCCCGGCGCGGTTTGGCGTCGGTGCGGCACCGCGGGCGAGGAACGGCACCCCAATCGGCAGGTGCCAGGGCTTGCATATCCTATCCAGGGGGATAGGATAACGCATATGAGCCATGCAATGGATTCCGACATCATCAACCGCCTGCGCCGCGCACAGGGGCATCTCGGCACCGTCGTCGGCATGGTCGAGGCGGGCAGGGCGGTTCCCGAGGTGGTGCAACAGCTCCAGGCGGTCGAGAAAGCTTTGTCGAAGGTCAAGGAGCTGCTGATCTTCGATCATATCGAGCATCATCTCTTCGACCGCGCCGAAGCGGCGACGCCGGAAGCACGACGGATGATCGAGAGCCTGAAGGCCCTCACCAAATACCTTTGAGACGGAACGAAACCATGGCCGAGACCCACCGCTTCGCGCCGCGACACGAGCATGTGTTCCTCGGAGCCGACCATGACCGCCATGAAAGGCGAACCTGGATCGTCGTCGGGCTGACGCTCGTGACGATGATCGTCGAGATCGTCGCGGGCACGCTCTTCGGTTCGATGGCGCTCGTCGCCGATGGCTGGCACATGTCGACCCATGCGGCGGCGCTGGGCATCGCCGGCTTCGCCTACAGCTTCGCGCGGCGCCACGCGCATGATCGGCGTTTCACCTTCGGAACCGGCAAGCTGGGAGACCTCGCGGCCTTCGCCAGCGCCCTCGTTCTGATGCTGGCCGCGCTCTTCATCGCCTGGGAATCCGTGATCCGGCTGGCGAGCCCCGTCGCGATCGGCTTCAATCAGGCGCTCGTGGTCGCCGTGCTCGGCCTCGGCGTCAACCTCGCCAGCGCGCTGATCCTGAAGGAGGATCATCACGGGCACGGCCATGCGCACGGCCATGAGCATGGCCACTCGCATGGCGGCCGCGATCGCCATGATGCGCACGACCATCGTCATGAAGACCATGGCCATCCGCAGGCGCTCCGTCGCGGCGCTGACAACAATCTCCGGGCGGCCTATCTCCATGTTCTCGCCGATGCCTTCACCTCGGTGCTGGCGATCGGCGCCCTGCTCGGCGGCAGCCTCTATGGCTGGATCTGGCTCGACCCGGCGATGGGGCTGATCGGCGCGCTGGTGATCGCGCACTGGTCGATCGGCCTGATCCGCCGGTCCGGCGCGGTTCTGCTCGATGCCGTGCCCGACGCGGCCCTCGTCGATGCCATCAAGGAGCGGATGGACGCGGCCGGGGCGGAGGTCGCCGATCTGCATCTGTGGCAGGTCGGGCCGGGGCACTATGGCGCGATCGTTTCCGTCGTGGCCGTGGAGGCGGCGGCGCCGGCGGTCTACAAGGCGCATCTGGCTGCCCTGCCGCAGCTCGCGCATCTGACGGTCGAGGTCAATGCGGCGGCCTAGGCAGCAGGACGCCGGGGCGCGGTCCTTTCCGCGAGCGCGCAATCAGGTCTCAGGCCCTCAGTCGCCGATCACGCCGCGCCGGCGCAGCAGGATCAGGGTCAGCAGCGCCGCGAAGACGCAGGCCAGCGCGACATAGACGGCCCCCGCATCCGCCTCCATCCAGGGCAGCCCCCGGACGTTGATGCCGAACAGGCCGGTGATGAAGGTCGCGGGCAGGAACAGCGCGGTCAGGATCGAGAGCACATAGAGCTGCCGGTTGGTGCGGTTGGCCGAGCGGGCGGCGATCTCGTCCTGCAGCAGGCGCGCGCGATCCTGCACCGACTGGACGTCATGGTGGAGCGTGTCGATCCGCAGCAGCAGCCGCGCCGCCGTCGCCTTGACGGCATCGGGCGCGCTGCGGCCCGATTGCGCCTCGGCGAAGCGGCGGAACAGCACATGCAGCCCGCTGAGCTGGCGATGCTGCCGGACCGCGACGCGCCGGATCGACCCGACGCGCTGCGGGCCGTCGCGCAGCCGGTCGAGCAGGATCTGGTCCTCGACGTTGTCGGTCTCGTCGATCAGGCGCACGACGCTGTCGGTGAGGTCGTCGATGATGTATTCGATGATCTGCTCGAAGAGCGCGCTCGGGCTTTCCGCCGGCTCGCCGCGGTCGAGCGCCTCGGCGGTCATCCGGATCGAATGCAGCGCCTCGCGCCGGCCGGTGAGCAGGAACCGCTCGCCGATGATCCAGCGCAGCGCACCGACGCTGTCGGATTTCTCGCCGACGCTGCGGATCAGGTCATGCGAGACGCCCCAGGCGAGCTGGGCCGAGTGGTCGAGCCGCTGATGCGTCTCCTGCGACAGGAAGACCTCGCGCGCCGCGTCGGGCAGCTCCTGCGCGGCGACCCAGCTCTGCGCGCGGGTATGGACCAGGTCGAGATGCAGCCAGACGAAGCCCTCCTCCGGCGCGAGCTCCGGCAGCTCCTCGCGCGGGATCGGGGCGGGGCGCCCCTCGGCGTCGAAGCGGTAGGTCCAGATGATACCGGATCGGGATTGCAGGTCGGTCGGCATCGTCGCTTGTCGGGCGCGCCGCCATGCCGCGGCGCTGCCGTCAAAGGGCTCCGCCAATGTGACGGAGGCGTGACAGCCGGCTTTGCTTTCCTCAGCGGCGCCCGAGCGAGCCGGTGATGCCGACATCGCGGTTGTCGGCGGTACGGGCCGGGATGCGGCCGGGGGGGACGAAGCGCAGCCTGGTTCCGCCGGCCGCCTTGGGCGCGCGCAGGCCGGCCGGTGTCGGCGGCGGCGTGCGTACCGCGACCTTCGGCTCGCCGCCGTGCCATTTGCGCGCGCCGATGTCGAAACGGCCCTGGCGCCAGGCCTCGAACTCCCGCTCGCTGCCGAAGAAGGCGTTGCGGTCGACATGGCCGACGATGCCGGGGACGCGGCCGGTGGTGGTGAACTGCCAGAATTCCCAGCGGTCGCGGGCATAGCGCTTGGCCAGCGGCGCGGCCGTCGAGCGCAGCCAGTAGGGGTGGTCGTTGAAGGCGCCCTCGAGCACGTCCTCATGGAAGTTGATGTCGGTGTAGATGATCGGCTTCTTGCCGGTGTGCGCGCGCAGGCCCGCTATCATGATCCGGATCTTCTCCAGCGCGTCCTCGCGCGAGACCCGGCGGCTGCATTGCGAATCGTTCTGCCATTCGACGTCGAGCACCGGCGGCAGGGCGTCGGGGTCGCGCGGGATATGCTTCTTGATCCAGCGCACCTGGTCCTTGGCCGGGCGGCACCACCAGACGAAATGATAGGCGCCGCGCGGGATGCCGTGCTTCTTCGCCTCGGCCCAGTTGCGCTTGAAATTGGGGTCGACATGGTCGCCGCCCTCGGTTGCCTTGATGAAGGCGAAGCGGGTGCCGGCATCCTTGACCTTCGCCCAGTCGATATCGCCCTGCCAGCGGGAGACGTCGATGCCCTGGATCACCTTGCGGCGCGCGTCGCGCACGCCGTGATGCGGCGCGCTGTCGCCCTTCTTCGGATAGAGCGCGAGGGCGGGCCCGGCCAGACAGGCGAGCGCCGCCACGAAGGTGAGAACTCCGAAGCTCGTCCCGGCCCTGGTCAGCTTGCGCGCTGGCATGTGTTCCTCCCGCATCACAGGTCCAGATGCGGAGGACGTGGTTAAGCGCCGGTTAGAATTGCGCGGCAGTCGAGAGATGTTTTTCAGCCTTGGTTAACCGGCTGAATGCGGGCGGGCGGAGACGGGGCCGCGGCGCCGTTCCGGGCGGCCGCGGGAAGGCCGCGTCTCCGAGCCGGAACCTGTGCCGGGAACGCGCCCGCGGGCGTCCCGGATTCCCGCTTCGCCGCGCCCGGGACGGCGATCCGCGCCCCGGCGGCGGGAAGATGCTCCGGGGATCAGTCCTGGACGGTCTGGTCGCCGAGCGTCTGGAAGGCGGAGGCCGTGGCCGGCACGCTGCCGGGAAGGCGCGCCACCGGCACGTCTTCCAGATCCTGCTCGGGAAGCGGGGCCGGCGCCGGCGCGGGCCCGGCCGGCGCCGGCATGGGGGCGGCCGGATGCTCGCTCGGGATCGGCTGCGGCGCGGGCGGCCGGCGCTTCTCCCAGCGGCGGGTGGCGATGTCGTATTCGCCCTGGAGCCAGCCGGCGAACTGGCTCTCGCTGCCGAAGAAGGCGTTGCGGTCGACATCGCCGCGGATGCCGGGGATCCGGGCCGTGGTGGTGAACTGCCAGAGCGCCCAGGGCCGGTTGGCGTAGCGGGCCTCGGGCTTCGCCGCCGTCGAGCGGATCCAGTAGGGGTAGTCGTTGAACCGGCCCTCCAGCACCTCCCGGTGGAAGGTGATGTCGGTGTAGATCACCGGGCGCTTGCCGGTGAGCTGCTCCAGCTCGGTCAGCATGAGCTGGATCTTCTCCAGCGCGAGCTCGCGGTTGATCTTTTGCGGGCAGGTCCGGGAATGGCCGTTCCATTCGACGTCGAGCACCGGGGGCAGGGCGTCGGGATCGTTCGGGATCTGCTGCTTGAACCAGAGCGCCTGCTCATGGGCCGGGCGGCACCAATAGACGAAATGATAGGCGCCGCGCGCGACGCCGGCGCGGCGCGCGCCCTCCCAGTTGCGCTGGAAAGCGGGGTCGACATGGTCGCCGCCCTCCGTCGCCTTGATATAGGCGAAGCGGATGCCGGAGGCCTTCACCGAGGCCCAGTCGATCTCGCCCTGCCAGCGCGAGACGTCGATGCCGTGGACGGCGTAGCTGTGCGCTTCCGCGACGCCGGGATGCGGGCGCCGGTCGCCCGCGGTGTCGAGAGCGACGCAGCCGCCGAGAGCCGCGAGCGCGGCAGCAGCCAGACAGGGCAGGAGGCGGATGCGTGACATTGCGGGGACGCGGTTCTCGGAGGGCGGACGAGACAAGTTGATCGCCGATTTACGTTACCAAAGTTCTGACGCCTGTCAGCCCGGCCCGGCGCGCTCCGGCCCGAATCGCGCAGGGAGATCGCGGAGCCGGAAACGAGAACGGCGACCCGCGAGGGTCGCCGTTCGCTGGACTGTCGTCCGAATTTGGTGCGGTCGAGAGGACTCGAACCTCCACGGGTCTCCCCGCTACCACCTCAAGGTAGTGCGTCTACCAGTTCCGCCACGACCGCAGCTCGGTTCCGGTTGCGGGCGGTGCATCCGGTGAGCGGCGCCGATCTAGCAAATCGAATCCGCCGCCACAAGAGCGTCCTTGTGGAAAAGCGAGGCCTTTCGACTTTTCCGCGACAATAGCCGTTCAGGCGGCCTCGGCGACGCTCTCGAGCGTGTAGACGGTCGGGCGCTTCAGCATCTGGGTGATCTCGACGGAGATGCGCGCGCCGCTGACGACGACGATTCCCTTGGCGAAGGGGTGGTTGTTCGCGAGAATCTGGACCTCATCCGTCTCGCTGGCGTTCAGCTCGATGATGGCGCCGCGGCCGAGTCGCAGCAGCTTGTAGATCGGCATCTGTGTCTGCCCGAGCACGACGGTGAGCTCGACAGGAACGAGATCGAGATCGGTCTTCAACTCCGGCCTCCGGAACCCTACTTCAGAATTGGACCAGCGAAACTTGCCTATCGGCGGCTTTTGGGCGCAAGAGGCTCGGGTCAAGGTCGGCCGGGCGGCGCCGGCCCGGAAACTTTGGACGGACATGGTTAAGCCATGGTGAATCTGCGCGAGGCGCTGGCGGTTTCCTTCCTGCCGGAGACGGAGCCGGCTGAGCCGGTGGAATGGGTCGTGGCCGAAGGGCTGACGGGCTATGACGCGGCGGTGGCCGAGATGGAGAACCGCGCCGGGCTGATCGCCGACGGGCTGGCGCGCGAGCGCGTCTGGCTGGTCGAGCATCCGCCGCTCTACACCGCCGGCACCTCGGCCCGCGACGAGGACCTGATCGCGCCGGAGCGCTTCCCGGTGTACCGCTCCGGTCGGGGCGGGCAGTTCACCTATCATGGCCCCGGCCAGCGCGTGGCCTATGTCATGCTCGACCTGAAGCGGCGCCAGCCCGACCTGCGCCGCTTCGTCGCCGCGCTCGAAGGCTGGCTGATCGGCGCGCTCGATGATTTCAACATCCGCGGCGAGCGGCGCGAGGACCGCGTCGGCGTCTGGGTGCGGCGGCCGGAGCGGGGAGCGGCGGTCGAGGACAAGATCGCCGCCATCGGCATCCGCGTGCGCCGCTGGGTCTCGTTCCACGGCATCTCCTTCAACGTCGATCCGGACCTCTCCCATTTCGACGGCATCGTGCCTTGCGGCGTCAGCCGGCACGGCGTGACCTCGCTCGTCGATCTCGGACTGCCGGTGACGATGCCGGAGGCCGATTCGGTGCTGCGCGAGGCGTTCGAGCGCGTCTTCGGCCCGACCGTTTCCGCTTGATTCAGCTTTCGTTAGCCATGCGGGGCCCATGCTTCGTCCAGTTTTTGATCAAAAACGGGGACGAGAGATGCGGGTTTTTCTTCTCGCGGGCAGCCTCGGGCTGCTGCTCGCAGCGTGCAACACCACGGACCAGCGCATCGCCGGTGCGGCGGCCGGAGCGGGCGCGGGGGCGCTGGTCGGCGGGCCGATCGGCGCGGTAGCCGGCGGAGCGATCGGCGCCGTCGCGGCGCCCTCCGTCACCGGATCGATCAATCGCGCGAGCGAGTAAGGCGCAGGGCCGCGAGCGAGGCGGGCCTTCGGCGCGGAATTGCCCGGCTGCGTTCGGGCGTCCGTGCCGGTTGGCGTTTTCGGCGCGGCGCGCCATAACCTCGGCGGAGATTGTCGCCGAGGGAGCGCGCCCGTGCCGGTCATCGAAAGCAAGGTCGATCTGGATTCGGCCGAGACGCGCGCCAATGCCGAGGCCTGGGCCGGGCTGCGCAATGAATTGCAGCAGCGGCGCGCCACCGCCGCGCTCGGCGGCAATGCGAAGTCCCGCGAGCGCCATACCTCGCGCGGCAAGCTGTTGCCGCGCGAGCGCGTGCTGCGCCTGACCGATCCGGGTTCGCCCTTCCTCGAGATCGGCTCGCTCGCCGCCTTCGACATGTATGGGGGCGATGTCCATGCCGCCGGCATGATCGCCGGCATCGGCCGCGTCGCGGGCCGCGAATGCATGATCGTCTGCAACGACGCGACGATCAAAGGCGGCACCTATTACCCGATGACGGTGAAGAAGCATCTGCGGGCGCAGGAGATCGCGCGCGAGAACCGGCTGCCCTGCATCTATCTCGTCGATTCGGGCGGGGCGAACCTGCCGCACCAGACCGAGGTCTTCCCCGATCGCGAGCATTTCGGCCGCATCTTCTACAATCAGGCGACGCTTTCGGCCGAAGGTATCCCGCAGATCGCCGTGGTGATGGGCTCCTGCACCGCCGGCGGCGCCTATGTGCCGGCCATGTCGGACGAGACTGTCATCGTCAGAAAACAAGGCACTATTTTTCTAGGCGGCCCGCCGCTGGTGAAGGCCGCGACCGGCGAGGTCGTCTCGGCCGAGGACCTCGGCGGCGCCGATGTGCATGCGCGGCTTTCCGGCGTCGCCGATCATTATGCCGGCGACGACACCCATGCGCTGGCCATCGCCCGGCGCATCGCCGGCAACCTCAACAGCGTCAAGCGGCCGGATATCGACATCGCCGAGCCGGTCGAACCGCTTTACGATCCGGCCGAGCTCGAAGCCGTGGTGCCGACCGACCTCAAGAAGCAGTACGACATCCGCGAGGTGATCGCGCGGCTCGTCGACGGCTCGGAGTTCGACGAGTTCAAGAAGCTCTACGGCACGACGCTGGTGACGGGCTTTGCCCGCATCCACGGCATCCCGGTCGGCATCATCGGCAATAACGGCATCCTGTTCTCGGAGAGCGCGCTGAAGGGCGCGCATTTCATCGAGCTCTGCTGCCAGCGGCGCATCCCGCTGCTCTTCCTGCAGAACATCACCGGCTTCATGGTCGGGCGCGACGTCGAGACCCGCGGCATCGCCAAGGACGGCGCCAAGCTCGTCACCGCCGTGGCCTCGGCGCGGGTGCCGAAGATCACGGTGCTGGTCGGCGGCTCCTTCGGCGCCGGCAATTACGGCATGTGCGGGCGGGCCTACAGCCCGCGCTTCCTGTTCACCTGGCCGAATTCGCGCATTTCGGTGATGGGCGGCGAGCAGGCGGCGAGCGTGCTCGCCACTGTCCGGCGCGACAATATCGAGGCCGAGGGCAAGAGCTGGCCTTCCGCCGAGGAAGAAGCGTTCAAGGCACCGATCCGCGAGAAGTACGAGGAAGAGGGCTCTCCCTACTTTGCCACGGCGCGCCTCTGGGATGACGGCATCATCCTGCCCTCCGAGACGCGTCGCGTGCTGGCGCTGGCCTTTTCGGCGACGCTCAACGCCGAAATCCCCGAGACGACATTCGGCGTGTTCCGGATGTGAGGCCGTCTCGGCGCCGGCGCCTTATTGGCGCGGCTTGCGCGGCCGAGACGACGCGTTGAGGGCCGCGGCCGCGCGGATCAGGGCCTGGAACGCATCCGCATCGATCGTCTCGTCCTCGCGGATGTCGATGGCGCGCCGCGTCTTGCCTTCGAGGCTGGCGTTGAACAGCTTTGCCGGATCGTCGAGGGAAGCGCCCTTGGCGAAGGTCAGCTTCACCACGGCCTTGTAGGTCTCGCCGGTGCAGATGATGCCGTCACGCGACCAGACCGGCACGCCGCGCCATTTCCATTCCTCGACGATGTCGGGCACCGCCTGCCGGATCAGGCCGCGCAGGTGGGCGAGCATCTCGCCGCGCCAGTCGCCCAGTTCGCGAATCCGCGCGTCGATCAGCCGGGAGGGAGACTCGTCGTCCCGGGACTCGTTCCTGCTCATCGTGGTCCTCCTTCCGCTCGTCTGTCAGACAATCCAGCCGGGCAGCTTCGACGCCTGCACGACCCAGCTCGCCAGGAGTTCCTCGTCGAATGGGTCGCCCTCGCGGATATGAAAGTAGCGCGTATTCTCGTCCTTGGAATCGACGGGAGGGACGGGAGACAGCGACGCACCGCGGAAAAACGCCAGTTTGACGTAGTTCGTGAAGCAATGGATGCCGAGGAACCAGCCCCGGCCCTCGATGCCATAGAGCGGCGAGTTCCATTTGACCGCTTTTCGGACGTTGGGAACCTCCCGCGTGACCAGCGCGTCGAGGCGTCGTCCGACATCGGCTTTCCAGCCCGGCATCGCGGCGATGTAGGCTTGCACGGGGGCGTCCCCATCGGCCTTCGCGATCTGGGGATTGCCGCCTGCGAGGAGCCTCGGTTTCCCTGCGCCCGGCCCGGAATCCGGTTTTTCCGCCTTCGCGGCCTTCGCTGTCTTATTCGCCACCGCATGCACTCCTGTTTCCGAAAACGGCGGGGATCCGGGTCCGCTTTTGCGCTGGCCGAGGCGCGTCCGTCGACGGCAGTCGGGCTCACGCCACTGTGACCGGCGCGCCGTTCTCCGCGCTTGGCAGCCGCGCTTCCCGGCCTCAGGCTCCGCCGAGCGAAAGGGAGTCTCTCATGATCACATCAGTCAAGACCGCTGCGAAAAATGAGCTCGAAGGGTTGGACGGATTGAAGACGGAGCCGTTCTCGCGGCGGGGCTTCGTGATGACCGGGCTGGTCAGCGGCTTCACCCTCGCCACGACCGTGGTCCATGGCCAGACGATCAACACCGACAGCAAGGGCCTCGTCGCCGGCGAGGTGAAGATCCCGACCGCCGATGGCGAGCTGCCGAGCTATCGCGCCATGCCGGAGGGGGCGGGGCCGTTCCCGATCATCCTCGTGGTGGAGGAGATTTTCGGCGTCCACGAATACATCAAGGATATCTGCCGGCGCCTGGCCAAGCTCGGCTACTGCGCCGTGGCGCCGGAGCTTTACGCGCGGCTCGGCGATCTCTCGAAGATGACCGATGCGCAGGTCATCGTGCGCGACGTGATCTCCAAGGCGCCTGACGCGACCGTGCTCTCGGATCTCGATGCCACCGCCAAATGGGCCGCGGCCTCATCGAAGGGCGATGCCGCCCGGCTCGGCGTCACCGGCTTCTGCCGGGGCGGCCGGGCGGTCTGGCTCTATGCGGCGCATAATCCGCAATTGAAGGCCGCGGTCGCCTGGTACGGGCCGCTCGGCGGCAATCCCACCGCTATCCAGCCGAAGACGGCCGCCGATGTCGTCGGCGATCTCAAGGCGCCGGTGCTGGGCCTCTATGGAGCGGCGGATACCGGCATTCCGGTCGCCAGCGTCGAGAAGCAGCGCGATGCCGCCAAGGCCGCCGGCAAGACGGTCGAGATCGTGATCTTTCCCGATACGCCGCATGGCTTCCACGCCGATTACCGGCCGAGCTACCGCAAGGCGCAGGCCGAGGATGGCTGGGCGCGGATGCTGGCCTGGTTCAAGCGCTACGGCGTCGCCTGAGGGGCGTCCACCCGTCGCCGTCGCCGGCATGGCCTGCATCGGCAGCTCTTCCTTGTCCTGCGCCGGCGCTTATGCTCTTGGTCGAAACGATTGAATGGCCGAAAGCAAGAGGAAACGCATGGCTTACCACGACAAGGTCGCGATCATCACCGGCGCCGGCTCGGGCGTCGGCCGGGCGGTCGCCATCGCCTTCCTGAAGGATGGCTATCGCACGGTTCTGGCTGGGCGCCGGGCGGATGCGCTGGAGGAGACGATCGCGCTCTCCGGCGTCGACAAGGGGCGGGCGCTCGCCGTGCCGACCGACGTCACCGACAAGGCCTCGGTCGAAAATCTCTTCGCGAAGACCAGGGAGGCCTTCGGCCGGGTCGACGTGCTGTTCAACAATGCCGGCGTCAATGCGCCGGGCGGCGTGCTGCTGGAAGACCTCTCGCTGGAGGACTGGCAGAAGGTGGTCGACACCAACCTGACCGGACCCTTCCTGTGCACGCAGGAGGCCTTCAAGGCGATGAAGGCGCAGCAGCCGCGCGGCGGGCGCATCATCAACAACGGCTCGATCTCGGCCCATGCGCCGCGGCCGAACTCCGTCGCCTACACCGCGACCAAGCATGCGATCTCGGGCCTGACCAAGACCGCCTCGCTGGACGGGCGCAAATACGACATCGCCGTCGGGCAGGTCGATATCGGCAACGCCCTGACCGAGATGGCGAAGAAGATGACCACCGGCGTGCCGCAGGCCGACGGCTCGATCAAGGTCGAGCCGGTGATGGATGTCGATCATGTCGCCTCCACGGTGCTGCACATGGCGGGCCTGCCGCTCGAGGCCAACATCCTCTTCGTCACGGTGATGGCGACCAAGGCTCCGCTCGTCGGGCGCGGCTGAGGGCGCTTCGCCTCCCGCTCCGGAATGGCCGGGGCGGGAGGCCGGAAGCGGCCCAGCCGGGTTTGCGCAACAAGGCGCAGACAGGAGCGACGGGCGGGCTATAACTGGCGGCAACGTTCGCGAGGATGCCGCCGCCCATGACGATCGCCGCCAAGCTGCCTTCCATCCTGATCGCCAATCGCGGCGAGATCGCCTGCCGCGTCATCCGCACCGCGAAGCGGCTCGGTCTGCGCACCATCGCGGTCTATTCGGACGCCGATGCGCAGGCGCTGTTCGCGCAGATGGCGGACGAGGCCTGGCATATCGGCGCGGCCCCGGCCCGCGAAAGCTATCTCGATGCCGGCAAGATCCTCGCCGTGGCGAAGGAGGCCGGCGCCGCCTGCATCCATCCGGGCTATGGCTTCCTCTCCGAGAATGCGGAATTCGCCGAGGCCTGCGCGAAAGCGGGGATCGTCTTCGTCGGCCCGCCGCCCTCCGCCATCCGGGCGATGGGCCTGAAGGACGCGGCCAAGGCGCTGGTCGAGAAGGCGGGCGTGCCGGTGGTGCCGGGCTATCACGGGGCCGAGCAGGGCGCCGATTTCCTCCGCGGGGAAGCGCGGCGCATCGGCTACCCCGTGCTCATCAAGGCGGTCGCCGGCGGCGGCGGCAAGGGCATGAAGAAGGTCGACCGGCCCGAGGAGTTCGACGACGCGCTCACCAGCGCCCAGCGCGAGGCCCAGAACGCTTTCGGCGACGCCCGCGTGCTGGTCGAGAAATACGTGCTCTCGCCGCGCCATGTCGAGATCCAGGTCTTCGGCGACGGCCACGGCAATGTCGTGCATCTCTATGAACGCGATTGCTCGTTGCAGCGCCGCCATCAGAAGGTGATCGAGGAGGCGCCGGCGCCGGGCATGACGCCGGAGGTGCGCGCCGCGATGGGCAAGGCCGCGACCGAGGCGGCGAGGGCGGTCGGCTATGTCGGCGCCGGCACGGTCGAGTTCATCGCCGACGGGCGCGATGGCCTGCGCGCCGACCGCTTCTATTTCATGGAGATGAATACGCGGCTGCAGGTCGAGCATCCGGTGACGGAGGCGATCACCGGGCTCGATCTCGTCGAATTGCAGCTCAAGGTCGCGGCCGGCGAGCCGCTCGGCTTCACGCAGAACGACGTGACGGCGAAGGGCCATGCCGTCGAGGCTCGGCTTTATGCCGAGGATCCCGAGAAGGGCTTCCTGCCCTCGACCGGCAAGCTCTGGGCGCTGAGCTTTCCGCATGGCGAGGGCATCCGCATCGATACCGGCGTCGAGGCCGGCGATACGGTGACGCCGTTCTACGATCCGATGATCGCCAAGGTGATCGCCCATGGCGCAACGCGCGACGAGGCGCTGGACAGGCTCGGCGCGGCGCTGGGCGAGACGACCGTCGCCGGCCCGCGCACCAATCTCGCTTTTCTCAAGAAGCTGACCGAGGCGGAAGGCTTCCGGAAGGGGCCGTTCGACACCGGCTTCATCGACCGCAATATCGCCGCGCTCGGCGCGGAGCCGCAGCCGCTCGATGCGGCGGCGGTGGCGGCCGCCGCCTTGCAGCTCGAGGAGGAGCGCCAGGAGGCCGGGATGGTCGAGGCCGCCGGCCGGGCGGAGAGCGAGGCACGCTCGCCATGGCTCGATGCGGATGCCTTCTCGCTGATGCCGCGCCCGCCGCTCGGCTTGCCGCTGCTGGTCGATGGCGAGCGGGTCGAGGCCCGGATCGAGTGGGACGGCGCGGATGCGCGCGTCAGCCTGCCCGGTCACGAGATCGGCGCGGGCGAGCACGAGGTTGCGCTGGCCGAAGGCGAGGGCGGCGTCTGGTATGCGCTGCATCGCGGCCGGCAGACGGCGGTGTCGCTGTTCGATCCGTTCAGCGTCGATCTCGATGCCGCGGCCGGCTCGGGCGGCGTGGTCAAGGCGCCGATGCACGGCAAGCTCGTCGCGCTCTTCGTCGCGCCCGGCGAGGCGGTGACGAAGGGCCAGCGCCTCGCCATCGTCGAGGCGATGAAGATGGAGCATGTGCTGACCGCCCCGCGCGACGGCACCGTCAGCGAGGTTGCGGGCGAGCCGGGCGCGCAGGTGGCGGAAGGCGCGAAGGTGGTCGTGCTGGGGGAATAAGTGAGACGGCGGAATCGCTTGCGGGTGATTGCTGGGAGATTGATTTAGGCCGGTTTCGTCATGGTCGGGCTTGTTTCGACCATCCACGTCTTCGCTGGTCGAAGGTCGCGTTCAAAACCTGGATGCTCGCCGCAAGGGCGAGCAGGGCGGCGCGCTATGCGTCGAGAGCTGCCGCCGCCTTCGCCAGGATCGTCAGATTGATCTCCGCCAGCGGGTCGTCGTCTTCCAGAAACCAACTCGCCGACAACCCGCACGAGGCGATGATCCAGCGCAGAAGACGCTGACGTTCCAGTCCCGATTTCGCCAGAACGATCTCCAGCCGGCGCTCGAAGGCTCCTGGCGCGACGGCGGCCGGAGGCTCGGGGTTGGCGAGGTCGGGGTCGCAGAACAGGATCGTGTATTCGAAGGCGCGGTCGCCGATTACCGATTTCGGATCGATGGCGAGCCAGCCGCGTTCCCCGAAATCGAGGACGTTGTCGTGATGCAGGTCGGCATGGAGCGGTACGATCTCCCGCTGTGCCGGCAGGAGCGCAGTCGCCTCCTCGGCGGCACGAGCAATAAGGCGGCCATGCCGGGCCGCTGCCGGAAACAGGTCCTTGAACCAGGTTTTGAGCGGGATCAGCCCGGATGGAGCCGGGCCGCGCGGCTTCTGCAAGGCGGTGATGGCATCGCAGAGGATGGCAGTGGCTTCGTCATCGCCCGCTGCACCGCTGCGCGCCATGGCGGCGAGCGAACGCTGGCCGGTGGCGCGTTCGATCAGCATGGCCTCGCCATTCTCGCTGCGCGCGAGCAGGCGGGCGGCGCCATCGCCGTTCCAGTATTCCAGTGGCAGATAGCCGCGCCGCTCGTCCTCGACCTCGGGCAGCTTCAGCATTGCGGGTGCGCCGCCTCGAAGGACGGGCAGCAGGTGGCTGGCGTGGGTCCGGATCGGCTTGCCGTCTGGCACGAGGCCCCAACGGGCGAGCCAGGGTCCGAAAACCGTTCGAGGAACCGCGCTCATCCGCGGCCGATCACAGGGAACTGTTCGGCCTCGTAGATCTGGCCGGAGACCGGCGCGCTGTCGTCCGAGAGCCAGAACGCGGTATGGGCGGCGATCTCCTCCGGCTGCATGATCCGGCCGGTCGGCGCGTGGCGGAGCGGCACATGATTCTGCCAGCCGGCTTCACGGCCCTCGCGCCGCTGCGTCGCGTCCTCGTTGGCCGTCCAGGTCCAGCCGACATTGAGCTGGTTGGCGCGGATGCGCTCGGGGCCGAGCGTGTCGGCGAGGTTGCGCGTCATCGTCATCAGCGCGCCCTTCGACATCGAATAGACCGTGAGGTTCGAGAGGCCGCACCAGGCGTTGATCGAGCCGACCGTGACGATGGCGCCGGGCGATTTCTGCGCCCGGAAGGCGCGGATCGCGGCCTCGGCGCAGAGCAGCGGCGCCCGCGTGTTGACCGCGAAGACATGGTCGAAGAAGGCGGCGGTGGTCTCGCCCAGCACGCCGCGCGGATAGATGCCGGCATTGTTGACCAGGCCATCGATCCGGCCGAAGGCGGCGATGGTCGCGTCGACGATGGCCTGAGCGGCCTCCGGCGCCGCGAGATCGCCGGTCGCGCCCCGCGCCGCGTCGCCGAGGTTCGCGACGGCGGCGGCGACCTCCGCCTCGTCGCGGCCATGGACAAGCACCTTCGCGCCTTCGGCCACCAGCCGTTCCGCCATGGCATGGCCGATGCCGCTCGATGAGCCGGTGACGAGGATGACCTTGCCTGCAAGTCCGCGCATGATGAAACGTCCGTAGCCAGTCCGGGAGCCAACGATGACGGTGAAGCGTATCGTCGTGAACATGCTAACCGCCGAACCGGAGCGCGCGAAACCCTTCTACGGCGGCCTTTTCGACATGCACCCCGTCATGGACCATGGCTGGATCCGGATCTGCGCGGCGGAGGGCGACCCGGCCGGGCCGCAGCTCGGCTTCGCCAGCGAGGGCGGCTCCGGCGCGCCGGTGCCGGATTTGTCGATCGAGGTCGACGATCTCGAGGCGGTGCTGGCCAGGGTCGCGGCGGCGGGGCTGGCGATCGAATACGGCCCGGCCGACGAGCCCTGGGGCGTGCGGCGCTTCTTCCTGCGCGACCCGTTCGGACGGCTGGTCAACGTGCTCGCCCACGCCCGCTGAAGCCCGTCTGTGGAGAAGCGCGGCGGAGGCTGGCTCCATGCCGTGCCCGCGCCTATTTTGCGGACATGGCCCTTCACCTGCTCAAGCTCTGCGTCGGCGCGGAATCGATCTCGGATCTCGAGGGCTGGGTCGAGGAGCGGATGGCGCAGCGCCGGGGGCGCGGCGAGCCGGCCGAGCAACTGCACACCACGCGCATGGTGCCGAAGAAGATCGACGAGATCCTCGACGGCGGCTCGCTCTACTGGGTGATCAAGGGGCAGATCGCGGCGCGCCAGCGATTGACCGGCATCCGGCCCTTCACCGATGCCGAGGGCATCGGCCGCTGCCATCTGGTGATGGAGCCGGTGGTGGTGCCGGTGGAGCCGCGCCCGTTCCGCCCCTTCCAGGGCTGGCGCTACCTACTGGCGAAAGACGCCCCGCGCGACCTCGCCGAGCATGGCGGCGATCTCGGCGAGATGCCGGAGGCGATGCGGCGCGAGCTGGCGGGATTGGGGCTGCTGTAGAACGCCCGTTCAGACCGCGATATTGTCAAGCAGCCGCGTGCCGCCGATGCGCGCCGCGATCAGCAGGCGCATCGGGCCGTCCGCCAGCGATGTGACCGGCGCCAGGGTCTCGGCGTGGCGCGCTTCCAGATAGTCCAGCTCGAAGCCGGCCGTGATGATCTCGTTCTGCGCATCCGAGACCGCCTGGAACAGCGGATCCTCGTTGCGGATGCGCGCGGCGAGATCCTGCATCGCGCGATGCAGCGTCGGCGCCAGCGCGCGATGCTCGGCCGAGAGATAGCGGTTGCGCGAGGACATGGCGAGGCCGTCGGCCTCGCGGATCGTCGCCAGCGGCACGATGCGGATGCCGAGGTCGAGATCGGCCGCCATGCGGGTGACGACCTTGAGCTGCTGGTAGTCCTTCTCGCCGAAGACGGCGTGGTCGGCGCGCGACTGCGTGAAGAGCTTGCAGCAGACCGTTGCCACGCCTTCGAAATGCGTCGGCCGGAAGCGATCCTCCAGCCCGACGGCGGCAGGGCCCAGCAGCAGAACGCGCGTGGCGAAGCCGGCCGGGTACATCTCCTCGACGGAGGGGAAATAGACGGCGTCGGCGCCGGCGGCGACGAGCTTGGCGCAGTCGTCGTCGAAGGTGCGCGGGTATTTCTTGAAATCCTCGTGCGGCGCGAACTGGGTCGGGTTGACGAAGATCGAGACGATGGTTCGGCGCGCATGGCGCCGGCCCTCCGTCACCAGCGCGATATGGCCCTCGTGCAGGGCGCCCATGGTCGGGACCAGCGCGACCTCTTCGCCGGCCGCATGCCAGCCCGCGACGGCTTCGCGCATCGCGGCAACCGTCTCGAAAATCGTGATCCCGGCCATTCTCGTTTCCTCCACCCGGCGGACGGGTAGCAAATGCGGCCGCTCTGGCCAATATCAGGATCGGGGCAGGATGCGATTCAGGAAGGCCGCCGACAGGTCATGAGCGACAAGAACGACCGGGCCGTGGGCCGTGCGGCGGGGCGATCCGCCGCGGAAGCGTCGCGGCCGGGCGAGATCGACCGCTTTCTCGGCGCCGCCAGGCGGCTGGCGCCGCTCGCCGCCGGGACGGCGGGACGCCTCGTCTTCGCGCTCGACGCGACGATGAGCCGGCAGCCGACCTGGGACCTCGCCTGCTCGCTGCAGGGGCGGATGTTCGAGGTCGCGGCCAAGGGGTCAGAATCCGGCGGCGGGCTCGCGGTGCAGCTCGTCTATTTCCGCGGGCTCGGCGAATGCCGGGCCTCGGGCTGGGTCGGCGAGCCCGGTCGCCTCAAGGGGTTGATGGGGCGCATCGCCTGCGAGGGCGGGCAGACGCAGATCGCGCGGGTGCTGCGGCATGTGCGCGACGAGGCGCGGCGCGTGCCGCTGCGGGCCTTCGTCTTCGTCGGCGACGCGATGGAGGAGGACGCCAATGTGCTGGCCGGCCTTGCCGGCGAGCTCGGGCTGCGCGGTATCCGCGGCTTCGTCTTCCAGGAGGGGAACGATCCCGTGGCGGCCCGCGCCTTCGCGGCGATCGCGCGGTTGACCGGCGGGGCGCATGCGCGCTTCGACGTCTCGGCGCCGGCCTCGCTGCTGGAATTGCTGCGCGCCGCCGCCGCCTATGCCGCAGGCGGGCGCGCGGCGATGCTCCGGCTCGCCGGCGAAAGCCCGGCCGTGAAGGGGCTGATCGCCGCCATGGATGGAGAGCGCTAGTGGGGCTGCTCTACGGCGTCGCCGTCCTCATCCTGGTCTGGTGGCTGGCGAAGCTCTTCGCCGGCGCCAATCCGAAGGTCCTGGCCAAGCTCGGCAAGACGGTGGGCGGCGTCGCCTCGCTCGGCGTCGCGGCGCTGCTGATGGCGCGCGGGCGCATGGACATGGCGATCTTCCTCGGCGGCATCGGCACCTGGCTGCTCGGCTGGAGCGCGACCGGCCCGGGCGGCATCCGCTTTCCCTGGGCCGACCGCGCCGGGCCGACGCCGGGCGCGACCTCCCGGGTGCAGTCGCTCCTGCTGGAGATGGAGCTCGACCACGACAGCGGCGCGATGCGCGGCCGGGTCAGGAGCGGCGCCTATGCCGGGCGCGACCTCGACAGTCTCGGGACGGCCGAGCTCGGCGCGCTGATGCGCGACTGCCTGGCGCACGACGCCGAGGGCGCCCGCCTGCTAGAGGCTTATCTCGACCGCCGGTCGCCCGGCTGGCGTGAAGACGCTCAGCGTGACGGTGACGCGGGGCAGCGCGGCGCGCCGGGCGCGGGCGCGATGACGCAGCAGGAGGCCTACGAGATCCTGGGGCTTCAGCCGGGGGCGGGCGAGGAGGCGGTCCGCGAAGCCCACCGGGCTCTGATGAAGCGGATTCACCCGGATGCCGGCGGTACGAGCGGCCTTGCCGCTCGCGTCAACCAGGCCAAGGACGTCCTTCTGAAGCGCGGATAGGGCCGGGTTCTGGGAATAGGTCGGCGACATGGCGTGAACTCCTTTCCCGGGCCGGTCAGCTCTTGGTGGCGAAGCAGGAGAAGCCGCCCCGCTTCAGCTTGGCGCAGGCGTTCTGCGCGTCCTTCGAGTCGTCGAAGCCGGCGAAGCGGGCGCGGAACAGGGTGGACCCGCCCTTCTCGACCTTCTCGGTGAAGGGCGAGGCGCTGGCGAGCGGGCCGGCGGCCTTGGCGCGGGCACGGGCCAGGATCTCCTTGGCCTTGGCTTCGTCGTCGGTGGCGCCGAGCTGGATCACCCATTTGCCGGAGGCGACGACCGCGGCCTGGTGCGACATCGCCGGCGCGGGCTCGGGCGCCTGGGCCCTGGCCGGGGCGGGCTCCGCCTTGCGGACGGCGCTGGCGGCGGCCGGCACGGCCTTCGCCTCGGCGACCTTCACGGGCTCGGCGGCCGGCTCGGGCAGCCTGGCAATCGAGGAGGTGGTGTCGACGTTCGCCGGCGGCCGCAGGACCTTGGCGTCGGCCGGCTGGGCGCCGATCGACCAGCGCATCGCCGAAGGCGTCGTGGTCGCGGTGACCGGGCGCATGTTGGAGATCTGCAGCGGCTGGCCGGCGGGCACCGGGCGCGGCGGCGCGATCGGGGTCTGGGTCGGCATCGGCGCATAGGCGCGGGCGACCGCCGGCAGAGGCGCGGAGACGGTCTCCGGGCGCGGCACCGGGATCGGCGCGGGCTCGGCGGTGGCGAGGCGCGGGCGCTCCTCCGGCCGGACGCGCTCCTCGGGGCGGGCGCGCTCCTCGCGCTCCGGCGCCTCGGCGACCATCACCGCGGCGCGGCCGCTGGTGGAGGCACGCGGCAGGTTGGCGAGGACGAGATCGGTCATGATCTTGTCGCGGGAGGCCCCGGAACGGCCGCCGAGCACGATCGAGACGATCTGCCGGCCGCCGGCCTTGGCGGAGGTCATCAGGTTGAAGCCCGAAGCGCGGGTGTAGCCGGTCTTGATGCCGTCGACGCCCTCGACCTTGCCGAGCAGGCGGTTATGGCCGCGGATGGTGCGGTTGCCATACTGGAAGGCGCGGGTCTGGAAGAGCGGGAAATAGCGCGGGAAGCGCTCCTGGATGGCGCGGGCGAGAATGGTGAGGTCGCGCGCCGTGGTGATGTTCGGCGGCGAGGCCGGCAGGCCGTTGGCATTGGAGAAGCGCGTCGAGGCCATGCCGAGCGAGCGTGCCTTGCGCGTCATCATCTCGGCGAAGGCGGCCTCGGAGCCGGCGATGTTCTCGGCCACCACGACGGAGGCGTCGTTGGCCGAGAGGGTGATCATGCTCTTGATGGCGTCGCTGACGGAGAGCGTCGAGCCGGGGCGCAGGCCGAGCTTGGTCGGCGGCTGCGAGGCCGCGTAGGACGAGACCTTGAGCTCGGAATCCATGTCGAAGCGGCCGCGCTCCATCTGCTCGAACAGCATGTAGAGCGTCATGACCTTGGTCAGCGAGGCGGGGATGCGCGCCGCATCCTCGTTGACCGCATGCAGCGTGCGGCCGGTCTTCACGTCGACCACCATCGCGGCATAGGGCGGCGTGTAGCCGCCGCCGGACGCGTGATGACGGCGCTTGCGCGCCTCGGCGGGGGAAGCGGCCATGGTGGCCGCCACGGCGACCATCCCGATCAGCCCGGCGGCGACCCGCAGACGCGGACGCCGCAACCCAACGCAACCAAACACCATGAAAGGCCCCGAACTCAACGCTCACAAGTCCGATCCCGCGCCGCCACGTGGCGCGAAGGACACAGTAGGGGAGGTTAGGACGACGCGGTTACGGAGCCGTTAAAAATTGAACGGTTGCGACCGGAACGATCTGCGCTTGGTGCATTGCAGCGTCCGCTTGACATTCATGTTGCGCTGCACAATATAGCGGCAGTCCCCGGTGGTGATCTCTTCATACGACCTTGGGGCGACACGACCGGGCCTTGCACGGCTCGCCACCTGAGTGGGCACCCAGCGTGCCAGGAGATAGCCATGATCCAGCAGTTCGAGACCTTCCAGAAAGCCTCCAAAGAGAACGTCGACGCCGCTCTGAAGGCCTTCGGCGCCACCTCCAAGGGCGTCCAGACCATCGCCGTCGAGGCCACCGACTACGCCAAGAAGTCCTTCGAGGCCGGCACCGCCACGCTCGAGAAGCTCGCCGGCGTGAAGACCTTCGACAAGGCCCTCGAGATCCAGGCCGATTTCGTCAAGAACTCGTTCGAGGGCGCCGTCGCCCAGCTCACCAAGATGGGCGAGCTCTACACGGCCCTCGCCAAGGACGCCTACAAGCCGTTCGAGGGCATCGTCGCCAAGTCGGCTCCGGCCGCCGCCGGCAAGTGATCGCCGGCAAGTGATCTCCGGCTCGTGACCCGCGGCGCGGCCGGTCCGCGCCGATGGCGTCCTGCGATGCAGCGTTTCGGGAAGCCCGGCCTTGACGGCCGGGCTTCTTCCGTTGCGGCGCGCGCGGGGCCGCCGCTCTTTTGAACCGATTGAAAACGGGCAGGATTGAGCGCATCTCTAGGGCGGACGCCGCAGATTGCGGCGAGAGGGACCTTCGTTTCGCCATGCTCGACAAAGCCGCTCCGCCCCGCACGCTGAAGCTCAACGCAGCCGACAACGTCGTCGTCGCGGTCGACCCCGTGGATGCCGGCGTCACGGCCGCCGGCGTCGAGGCGCTGAAGCGCATTCCGCGCGGGCACAAGATGGCGATCGCGCCGATCGCAAAGGACGAGCCGATCCGCAAATTCGGCCAGATCATCGGCTTCGCCACCGGCGACATCTTGCCCGGCGACTGGGTGCATGAGCACAACACCGGCTTCCACGCCTTCGAGCGGGACTACGCCTATGCCGCCGAGGCAAAACCCGAATTCGTGCTGCCGGTCGAGCGGCAGGCGACCTTCGAGGGCTTCCGCCGCGCCAACGGCAAGGCCGGCACGCGCAACTATGTCGGCATCCTGACCTCGGTGAACTGCTCGGCCTCGGCCGCGCGCTTCATGGCCGAGGAGGTCAAGCGCTCCGGCCTGCTCGCCGATTACCCCAATGTCGACGGCGTCATCGCCCTGACCCACGGCACCGGCTGCGGCATCGACTACAACGGCGAGAGCTTCGAGGTGCTGAAGCGCACCACCTGGGGCTATGCCTGCAACCCCAACATGGCGGCGGTGCTGGTCGTCGGCCTCGGCTGCGAGGGCTTCCAGATCAGCCGCATGAAGGAGGCCTATGGCGTCACCGAGAGCGACGTCTTCCGCACGCTAACGATCCAGGAGACGGGCGGGACCAGGAAGGCGGTCGCCGCCGGCATCGAGGCGCTGAAGGTGATGCTGCCGATCGCCAACCGGGCCAGGCGCGAGACCGTGCCGGCCTCCGAGCTGATGCTGGCTTTGCAGTGCGGCGGCTCGGACGGCTATTCCGGCATCACCGCCAATCCCGCGCTGGGCGCGGCCGTCGACATCCTCGTCGAGCATGGCGGCACGGCGATCCTCTCCGAGACGCCGGAGATCTACGGCGCCGAGCACCTGCTGACGCGGCGGGCCGCGACGCGCGAGGTCGGCGAGAAGCTCGTCGGCATCATCAAATGGTGGGAGGACTATACCGAGCGCGCCCGGATGAGCATGAACAACAACCCCTCGCCGGGGAACAAGGCGGGCGGGCTGACCACCATCCTGGAGAAGTCGCTGGGCGCGGCCGCCAAGGGCGGCACCAAGACGATGTCGGCGGTCTACCACTATGCCGAGCCGGTGAAGGCGAAGGGCTTCGTCTACATGGACACGCCCGGCTACGATCCGGTCGCGGCGACGGGGCAGGTCGCCGGCGGCGCCAACATCCTCGCCTTCACGACGGGCAGGGGCTCCGCCTATGGCTGCAAGCCGACGCCCTCGATGAAGCTGGCGACCAACACGCCGATCTACGAGAAGATGATCGACGACATGGACATCAATTGCGGCGACGTGCTCGACGGAGTCTCGCTCGAGCAGAAGGGCCGCGAGATCTTCGAGAAGCTGCTCAAGGTCGCCTCGGGCGAACGGACCAAATCCGAGCAGCTCGGCTATGGCGACGCCGAATACGTGCCCTGGCAGATCGGCGCGACGATGTGACACCGGCCGCGACCGCTTGAACCCGACCGCGTTTCCGCGCGACCTTTGCGCAGGGGCCGGCACCGCTGCGAAGCGGGCCGGCCCTTCCATTGTCGGTTGGGGATGATCATGAAGACCGTGTTTCTCGTTACGATCCCGCGCGTCCTGCTCGGACTGCTTTTCCTCGTCAGCGCCGTCGACGGCTTCTGGTGGCTGGCAACCGGCGAGAACCTGATCCATCCGCCCACCAGCGAGCGCGGGCTCGCTTTCGAGGCGGCCCTGCAGCAATCGGGATTCCTCTGGCCCCTGATCAAGGTGGTGAACCTGGTCGGCGGCACGAGCCTGCTGTTCAACCTGGCTCCGGCCTTCGGTCTCGTCCTGATCGCCCCGATCCTGACGGTGATCGTGTTCTTCCACTTCGTTCTGAACGTGCAGGGCATTCCGGTCGCGATCATCGTCGCCGGTCTGGGCGCGGTGCTGGCCTTTGCCTATCGCGACCGCTACGCGGCGCTGTTCCGGTAGCGATCCGAGGCCTCATTCCGGGCCCAAGGCTCGGGCGGCCCGACCAGGCCCGGCGGATGGCTTTGCTTCGCTCGCCGTGGCGGCGGCTGCGGCGGCCCGAAGCGAAGGCGGGCCTCAGAGCGAAAACCCGGTCAGCCGTTCGCCGAGCAGGGCGATCCGCTCGGCCGCGACATTGGCGATGGCGATCCGCAGATGCGCTTCCTGGCCAGGGCCGAAATAGGGGCCGGGCAGGGCGAGTACGCCGCGCTCCTGCGCCAGGCGCTGCGCCACCTCGGCCGCCCTGGCGCCCGCGAAGGGATGGGCGACATAGGCGAAATAGGCGCCGGCCGAGAGCACGCGCCAGCCGTTCAGCGGCGTCATCGTCGCGCGGAACAGGCCGGCGCGGGCGTTGATCTCGGCGCGGTTGCGCTCGCGCCAGGCGCGGATGCCGTCGATGCCCCAGCTCACCGCGGCCTGCCCGCTGCGGACCGGGTTGATCTGGATGCAGTCGAGCACCTTGCCGATCTGGGCGACGACCGGCTCGCCGGCCGTGATCGCGCCCAGGCGCCAGCCCGGAACGGCATAGGCCTTGGAGAAGCTGTAGAGCCCGATCACCGAATCCCGCCAGCCGCTTGCGGCGAAGACCTCATGCGGCCTGGAAGCGTCTCCCGGCAGGAAGTCGCGATAGGTTTCGTCGAGCACGAGCCAGAGCCCGCGCCGGGCGCAGAGCGCGGCGAAGGCGGCGATGGTCTCGGGCGGGTAGACCGCGCCCGTCGGGTTGTTCGGCGTCACCAGCACGATGGCGCGGGTGCGGGCGTCGATCAGCGCCTCGGCGGTGGCGACATCGGGAACGAAGCCGGATTCCGGCGCGCAGGGCAGCGGCCGCGATTCGACGCCGAGCATGGTCAGCGTCATCTCGTGGTTGAAATACCAGGGCGTCGGCAGCAGCACGTTGTCGCCGGCCCGCGCCAGCGCCATCATCGTCACGACATAGGCCTGGTTGCAGCCGGAGGTGATCGCGACCTCGGCCGGGCTGAAGGCGGCGCCGTAGATTCGCGAGATCTCGGCGGCATAGCCCTCGCGCAGGGCGGCGTCGCCGGTGATGCCGCCATAGCGCGCATTGCCGGGCTCGGCCGCCGCCTCCGCCAGCCGGCGCAGCAGGGCCTCCGGCGGGGCCGAGCCGGGCACCGCCTGCGACAGGTCGACCAGCGGGCCGCGGGCGCCGTCATAGCGGCGCGCCCAGCCCTGCGCCTCCGGGATCGGTGGCGTGCCGGTGTCGAGGAGGTCGGGGTTCAGCGCGGGGGACGGGGAGGTCGGCATGGCAGGCCTGCTTTGGGGCGGCGCGGGCCGCGCGTCAATCGCCTTGGAAGCGTCGCAACCCTCCGCCATATCTGGAACGTTTCCCATTCCGGGACCGGGTGAGAGCCGATGCAGGACGAGACCGAGGATGCGATCGCCGAGCTGCATGCCATGCTCGACCGGGCGGATAGCATCGTCAGCTTCACCGGCGCCGGCATCTCGACGGAATTGGGGGTGCCGGACTTCCGCTCGGCCGGCTCGCCCTGGATGGTCAACAAGCCGATCCCGTTCGACGCCTTCGTGGCGAGCCGCGAGGCGCGCATCGAGGCCTGGCGGCGCAAATTCGCGATGGACGACCATTACCGCGGCGCGCAGCCGAATATCGGCCACCGGGCGCTGGCGCGGCTGGTCGCGGAGGGGCGCTCGCCGGCGATCGTGACGCAGAACATCGACGGGCTGCACCAGGCCTCGGGCGTCCCGGAGGACCGGATCGTCGAGCTGCACGGCAACGGCACCTATGCGACCTGCCTGAACTGCGGCTGGCGCCACGAGCTGGCGGCGATCCGCCACGCCTTCGAGGAAACTGGCGAGCCGCCCGCCTGCCTGATCTGCGCCGGGCCGGTGAAGTCGGCGACGATCTCCTTCGGCCAGGCCATGCCGCAGGCGGCGATGATGCGGGCCCAGGAGCTGGCGCTCGAATGCGATCTCTTCCTCGTCGTCGGCTCGTCGCTGGTGGTCTTCCCGGCGGCGACGCTGCCGGTCATCGCCAAGCGCCAGGGCGCGCGGCTCGTCATCCTCAACCGCGAGCCGACCGAGCTCGACCCGATCGCCGATCTGGTGATCCGTGCCGAAAGCGGCCGGGCGCTGGCGCCGCTGCTTTCCTGAGCGCGGCGGGCACGCCGGAGCCGGCCTCCACCGCCGGGGCGCGGGTGATGGTGCGGGCGCCGATTCCATCTGCGGGCACGATCGTTGCCGCCGGATCATGTGGAAGATCCGATGGGGGGTGTATCCCGAATCCGCAGCGGTGCTATCGTGACGGCACGAATCAAGACGTTCTGCGTGGGGTGAGCGGCACATGTCCGACGAATTCGGTGAGAGCGGGCGGCCACCGATGGGTCCCATTCAGTCATTGAACCGCGTCGTGCGGCTGGACGGTCCGGCGCATGGCGTCGCGGACGTGCCCGTCGAGGTCACCGGCTACGTCAAATGGTTCGACGTCTCCAAGGGCTACGGTTTCGTGGTGCCCGAGGCCGGCGGCGCCGATGTTCTGCTTCACGTCACCATCCTGAAACGCGACGGGTTCAACGCCATAGCGGAAGGCGCTCGCATCGTGCTCGAGGCGGTCGAGAAGCCGCGCGGGCGCCAGGCGGTCCGCGTTCTCTCGATCGACACCACCGCGGCGCGCCATCCTTCGGAGATGCCGCTCGCCCGCACCAACGTCACCGTCGCGCCGACCAGCGGGCTGGAACGCATGGTGGTGAAGTGGTTCAACCGGCTGCGCGGCTTCGGCTTCGTCTCGAAGGGCGAGGGCGCGCCTGACGTCTTCGTGCATATGGAGACGCTGCGCCGCTACGGCCTCGTCGAGCTGGTGCCCGGGCAGACCGTGCTGGTGCGCTACGGCCCCGGGCCGAAGGGCCTGATGGCGGCCGAGGTCCGGCTCGAGGCGGGCGGGGCCTCCGCCGCGCATTGACGCGCCCGGAAGCGGTGGAACGAACGCGCCGGCGGGGCTTCCGCCGGCTTTTTCGTTTCATGCCGCAGATAGCGCGGGTTTCGGCAAGCGGCTTTTACGGTTCCTCAATCCCTTGGGCTAGAATAAGGCGTTTCCGCCGGAGGTTTCGCCCCATCATCCTTCTCGTCAGCGATCGTGACCGGCAGCGTCTGGCGTTGCAGCGCGCGCTCTCGGTCTGGGGAGCGTGCCGGAGCTTCGATCTCGCCGAGACCGATGCGATCGCCGCCGCCTCCGGCCGGATCCTGATCGTCGATCTCGACCTGTCCGATCCGGCGACGATCGGCGCGGCGCGCGCCGCGCTGGCGCCGCACCGGCGCGGGGGCACTCCGTTCCTGTTCCTGCTCCGGGACATGTCGGCGCGCTGCCAGATGCAGGCGAACGCGCTCGGCGCGAGGGTGGTCCTGCCGGCCGCGACCGCGCAGCCCGCGCTGCTCGACCGGGTGGGCGCGCTGCTCGGGCTCCTGCAGGAGGCGGGGCCGCAGGCGGCGCAGCAGCGCCGCTTCGTCCGGGCCTCCGCCGCCTTCGCCGATCTGCTCGAGGCGGCGGGCTCCGGCGACGCGCTGCCGGTCCAGCTCATCCATGACGGGGTCGAGGCGATCAACCGGGCGGCCGCCGATGCCGATCTCGACGCCTGGCTCGACCTGGTCTGGCGCCATGACGACGCGACCTACCAGCATTGCCTGCTCGTTTCGGGGCTGGTCGCCGCCTTCGCGCACAAGCTCGGCTTCAGCGAGGCTGACCGGCAACTGATCACCGGCGCCGCGGTCCTGCATGACATCGGCAAGGCGCGCATCCCGCTCGACATCCTGCGCAAGGAGGGGCCGCTGACGCCCGAGGAGCGCGCGATCATCTGCCGCCATCCGCAGATCGGCCACGACATGCTGGTCGCGCAGGGGGGCTTCGCCCCGCTGGTCCTCGACGCGGTGCTGTCGCATCACGAGATGCTCGACGGGTCGGGCTATCCGCGGGGGATCGGGGCGGAGCGGATCTCTGACCCGGTGCGGGTGATCACGATCTGCGACATCTATGCCGCGCTGATCGAGCGCCGCTCCTACAAGCAGCCGCTGCCGCCGGGCGAGGCCTTCGCCGTCCTGGTCGGCATGGGCGGCAAGCTCGACCGCGATCTGGTGCGCGTCTTCGGCGAGGTGGTGCTGGGCACGGCCGTCAGCCGGCTGGGCAAGGTTCTCGGCCCGGCCGGTCCCCGCGACGCGGAACGGGTGGCCTGAGCGGGAGCGCCGCCGGCGCTTCAGATCGCGAAGGACGTCCCGCAGCCGCAGGAGCTGGTCGCGTTCGGGTTGGTGATCCGGAAGGACTGGCCGACCAGGTCGTCGACGAAGTCGATGGTGCAGCCGGCGAGCAGGTCGAGCGAGGTCTCGTCGATCAGGACGGTGGCGCCGTCGCGCTCGATGACGAGATCGTCCGGCGCCTTCTCCCGCTCGACGTCGAAGACGTACTGGAAACCGGAACAGCCGCCGCCGGAGACGCTGACGCGGAGCATCGAGCCGGGAGGCTCCTGCGCCATCACGGAGAGGATGCGCCTGGCGGCGTTGGCAGTTACTTCGATGCCGCGCGGATTGACCGCGAGATCGGTCGACATGTTCGGCTCCTCGGCAGATGCTCCTTGCACCCTTGCTGCCCGGAAAGGTAATGGCCCGGCAGCGCCTCCACAAGCAGGCGGGCGCGACGAGGCCGTTATGCCGTCATCACAAGGCCCATTCCCGCGATTCGGCCAGGGCGCCGCCGACCACGAGCCGGGCGAGCGCTGGCGCGCGCCCTATGCCTGCCGTTCCGGTCTGAGCCGCGGGCGGCTCGTCGGCGAGCCGGTTTCTCCCACGCGCGGCGAGTTCCAGCGCGACCGCGACCGCATCATCCATTCGACTGCATTCCGGCGGCTTATGCACAAGACGCAGGTCTTCGTCTCGCATGAGGGCGACCATTACCGCACCCGCCTGACCCATACGATCGAGGTCGGCCAGATCGCGCGCGCCCTGGCGCGGGCGCTCGGGCTTGACGAGGACCTGGCGGAGGCGCTGGCGCTGGCGCACGATCTCGGCCACACGCCCTTCGGCCATACCGGCGAGGATGCTCTCGACGAATGCATGGCCGGCTTCGGCGGTTTCGATCACAACGCCCAGACGCTCAGGATCGTGACGCGGCTGGAGCGGCGCTATGCCGATTTCGACGGCCTCAACCTGAGCTGGGAGACGCTGGAGGGGCTGGTCAAGCACAACGGCCCGCTGCTCGACCATGAGGGGCGCCCGACGGCGCGCTATGCCGAGACCGGCATTCCGGCGGCGATCGTGGAATACCAGCACCGGCAGGACCTCTGGCTCGACAGCTATGCCTCGGCCGAGGCGCAGGCCGCCGCGCTCGCCGACGACATCGCCTACAACGCCCACGACATCGACGACGGCCTGCGCGCCGGGCTGTTCGGCCATGCCGAGCTCAGGGCCGTGCCCTTTCTCGCCGGGCTGCTCGACGAGATCGAGCGGCTGCATCCGGGGCTGGAGCGGGTGCGCGCCACGAACGAGCTGGTGCGCCGCGTCATCACCCGCTTCGTCGAGGACGTGATCGCCGAATCGCAACGGCGCCTGGCCGCGCTGGCGCCGGCCGATGCCGATGCGATCCGGCGGGCGGACGGGCCGGTCATCGCCTTCTCGCCGGCGATCGCGGTGGCCGACCGCGACATCAAGGGCTTCCTCTATCCGAACATGTACCGCCATCCGCGCATCGCGCCGATCAGGGAGGATGCGGCGCAGGTGGTGCGCGACCTGTTCGCGCGCTTCAGCGCCGATCCGGCGGCGATGCCGGCGGAGTGGGCGGCCGGCTGCGCGGAGCTCGACGAGGCGCGCCGAATGCGCCGCATCGCCGACTATATCGCCGGGATGACCGACTGGTACGCACTCGACGAGCATCGGCGCCTGTTTGACGCCACCCCCTCGCTGCGATAGGGCCGGGCGGCTTTTCCTCCATGATCAAGACCGCGATGAACCTGTTCGAGACCTATTCCGCCCGTCTCCATGCCGCGCTTTCGGCCCTGGCCGAGCGAGGCGCGCTTCCGGCCGGGCTCGATCTCGGGCGCGTCGTGGTCGAGCCGACCAAGGATCCGGCGCATGGCGACCTCGCCACCAATGCCGCGATGGTGCTGGCCAAGGAGGCGGGCACCAATCCGCGCGCCCTGGCCGGGCTGCTGGTCGAGGAGCTGGCGAAGGACCCGGAGATCGTCAGGGCCGAGATCGCGGGGCCCGGCTTCATCAATCTGACGCTGCAGCCGGCGGTGTTCACCGCGGTGCTGAAAGCCGCGATCGCGGCGGGCACCGATTACGGCCGCGGCACGCCGAAGCCGGCCCCGCGGATCAATGTCGAATACGTCTCGGCCAACCCGACCGGGCCGATGCATGTCGGCCATGGCCGCGGCGCGGTGTTCGGCGATGCGCTGGCCAGCCTGCTCGCCTTCGCCGGCCATGACGTGACGCGCGAATACTACATCAACGATGCCGGCGCGCAGGTCGACGTGCTCGCCCGTTCCGCTTTCCTGCGCTATCGCGAGGCGCTGGGCGAGGAGATCGGCGCGATCCCCGAGGGGCTCTATCCGGGCGATTACCTGATCTCGGTCGGCAAGGCCCTCGCCGAGCAATACGGGCCGGCGCTGCGCGACAAGGCCGAATGGGATTGGCTTCCGCTCGTCCGCCAGGCCGCGATCGACGGCATGATGGCGATGATCCGCGACGACCTCGCCGCGCTCGGCGTCGTCCATGACGTGTTCTTCTCGGAACGCTCCCTGCAGGGACGGGACGGCAATTCCAACGCCGTGCACCAGACGATCGAGGATCTGCGCGCGCGCGACCTCGTCTATGAGGGCCGCCTGCCGCCGCCCAAGGGCCAGAAGGACGAGGATTGGGAGGACCGCGAGCAGACCCTGTTCCGCGCCACCCGCTTCGGCGACGACGTCGACCGGCCGCTGCTGAAGTCGGACGGCAGCTACACCTATTTCGCCAACGACATCGCCTATCACCGCTCCAAGTTCATGCGCGGCTTCCCCGGCATGATCGACGTCTGGGGCGCCGACCATGGCGGCTACGTCAAGCGCATGCAGGCGGCGGTCAAGGCGGTGACGAACGGGCAGGGCTCGCTCGACGTCAAGCTCTGCCAGCTCGTCCGGCTGCTGCGCAACGGCGAACAGGTCAGGATGTCGAAGCGCTCCGGCGACTTCGTGACGCTGCGCGAGGTCATCGACGAGGTCGGCCGCGACGCCGTGCGCTTCATGATGATCTTCCGCAAGAACGACGCGACGCTGGATTTCGATCTCGCCAAGGTGGTCGAGCAGTCGAAGGACAACCCGGTCTTCTACGTGCAGTACGCCCATGCCCGCTGCGCCTCGATCTTCCGGCAGGCGCGCGAGGCCTTCCCCGATCTCGACCTGTCGCCGGCGGCGCTGGCCGAGGCGGATCTCGCGATCCTGACCGACGAGGCGGAGATCGGCATCGTCAAGTTGATCGCCGCCTATCCGCGGATCATCGAGGCCGCGGCGGCGGCGCATGAGCCGCATCGCGTCGCCTTCTTCGTGCACGAGCTGGCGAGCGCCTTCCACTCGCTCTGGAACAAGGGCAAGGATTCACCCCAATTACGGTTCGTTAATCAAACTGATCGAAAGTCGACCTTGGCGAGATTGGCGTTTGTGCATGCGGTGCGCGGCGTCCTTGCTTCCGGTCTGGCTGTCGCCGGAGTTGCGGCGCCGGAAGAGATGCGCTGACGGTCGCTTTCCGCCGGCGCGCACAAGGTCAGGTTGACCGCACAGAGTTTCCGGCTCTCCATAGGGGGAGGCGGCTTGTGCTGGAATGGATCATGCCATGAGTGAGCCAGCTAGGAATCGTTTCGCGCTCGATCTCGAAGACCTCGAGCGCCAGCTGCGCGCGGCCGGGCAGACGCAGCGTCCCGCTGCGTCGCCGGACCCGCTGGCGGAGCTGACCCGCATCGTCGGCCAGGACGATCCGCTCAAGGACATCTTCGCCGAGCGGCGGCCGCAGGCCGCGCAGCCGGCGATGCGGCAGGAGCCGGGCCTCGCGGTGGTGCCGCCGCGTCCGGCGCCGGTGCCCGCGCCCGTCTCCGAACCGCCGGCCGAACTGCGCGGCGCCCTCGACGAGTTCGAGGCCCTGCTGCGCCGGACGGAGCCCGAGCGCCGGGCCGCGCCGGCGCAGGCCCCGGCCTGGCCGCAGCAGGCCTACCGGCCGCACCAGGCCGCGGCCGAGGACGACGACATTCCGCCCGCGCTGCCCGCCTATGCCGAGCCTGCCTATGCCCAGCCGGGGCAGGGGCATGGCGTCGCCGCCGCCCGCGACCTCGACGAGGAGCAGGGCTTCTACCAGCCGGCCCACGAGCCGGCGATGGCGCCCCATGGCTATGCCGCGGCGCAGCCGGCCTATCAGCCGGACTACGATGAAGACGACATGCCCGATCTCGAGCCGCGCCGCTCGCGCAAGGGGCTCTGGGCCGCCGCCGCGGTGATCGCGATCGGCGTGATCGGCGTCGGCGGGACCATGCTGCTGCGCGGGGGCTCGGCCTCCAAGGACGGGCAGCCGCCGGTGATCGCCGCCGATAGCGGCCCGGTGAAGGTCGAGCCGGCCAATCCCGGCGGCACCGAAATTCCGAATCAGAACAAGCAGATCTACGAGCGCTCGGCCGAGTCCCCGCAGGGCCAGACCAAGCTCGTCGACAACCAGGAGCAGCCGGTCGACATCCAGGAGGCCGCCCGCACGATGCCGTCGCGGGTCGTCCTGGCCGGGCCGGGCGCCGGCGCCGCCGAGGCGGCCCCTGCCACGGCTCCCGCGCCCGATGCGGCGCAGCGCAGCATCGTCATGCCCGAGCCGGCGCTGACGCCGATGCCGGCCGTTCCGGGCCTGGGCGAGCCCCGCAAGGTCCGCACGGTCGCGATCCGGCCCGACGGCACTCCGGCGCAGGCCGCGGCCGCGGCCGATGCCAATGGCAGCCGGCCGCTGGCGACGGGTTCCGCCCCCGCGCGTTCCATCGCCGGCAGCCCCGGCAGCATGAGCCTGCCCCCGGCCGCCGCCGCGCCGCAGCCCGCGCCGAAGGCGCAGGAGCGCGCGACGACGCCGGCCGCGACGACGCCTGCCGCCCCGATGCGCCTCGCCAGCGCGCCGCCCGCCGCTGCTACGGCTCCCGCCAACAGCGCGATTCGCGCCGGCACGGGCGATTTCGTGGTGCAGCTCGGCGCGCCGGGCAGCGAGCAGGAGGCCAAGGCGACCTTCGCGGCCTTGCAGCGCAAATATCCGCAGCAGCTCGGCGGCCAGTCGCCGATCATCCGCAGGACCGAGCTCGCCGGCGGCAAGACGGTCTACCGGCTGCGCGTCGGCCCCTATTCCCGCGACGGCGCGACCTCGATGTGCTCGCAGCTCCAGGCTGCCGGCGGCCAGTGCTTCATCGCCAAGAACTGACGCCGGGGCCCCATACCCCCCGGCAAAGGGCAGCGCTTGCGGCGCTGCCCTTTTTTCTTGCGTTTTCCTGTTTTTTCTCCGCGGGCGGGTCTTGCCGGCGGGGCGGCCGCGGGCCGGGGCGACAGGGCTCTTGCGGCGCCTGAATCCGCATGCGACTTAGCAGTCAACGATGCGCCCGCGGTCTCGGCCGCCATCGCGTTGAAGCATCGAGCGGAGGATGAGCCATGGACCGTCGCAAATTCGTCAAGGTCGCCGGGGCGGGGGCTGCCGGCAGCGCCGTCATCGCGGCGCCCGCCATCGCGCAGTCGCAGCCCAAGATCAACTGGCGGCTGGCCTCCAGCTATCCCAAGAGCCTCGACACGCTCTACGGAATCTCGACCCATGTCGCCAAGCGCGTGGCCGAGGCGACCGACAACAATTTCCAGATCCAGGTCTTCGCGGCCGGCGAGATCGTGCCCGCGCTGCAGGCGCTCGACGCGGTGCAGAACGGCACCATCGAGTGCAGCCACACGCTGTCGAGCTTCTATATCGGCAAGGACCCGGCCTTCGCCTTCGAGACCTCGCTGCCCTTCGGCTTCAACACCCGCCAGCAGAACGCCTGGCTCTACCAGGGCGGCGGCCTCGAGCTCTGCCGCGCCTTCATGAAGGGCTACAACTGCTACACGATCCCCTCGGGCAACACCGGCGCCCAGATGGGCGGCTGGTTCCGCAAGGAGATCAAGACGCTGGAGGATCTGAAGGGGCTGAAGTTCCGCATCGCCGGCCTCGGCGGGCGGATCATGGCGCGCCTCGGCGTCGTGCCGCAGACCATCGGCGGCGCCGACATCTATCCGGCGCTGGAGCGCGGCACGCTCGACGCGGTCGAGTTCTCCGGGCCGTTCGACGACGAGAAGCTCGGCTTCGTCCGGGTGGCGAAATATTACTATTACCCGGGCTTCTGGGAGGGGAACGCCAATGTCAGCTTCCTCGCCAATATGGACAAGTGGAACGCGCTGCCGGCCTCCTACAAGGCGATCGTCGAGGCGGCCTGCGCCGAGGCCAATGCGCTGTGCGTGGCGAAATACGACCATGGCAATCCCGACGCGCTGGTCAGGCTGGTCGGCGCCGGGGCGGAGATGCGCGCCTTCCCGCAGGAGGTGATGGCGGCGGCCTACAAGGAAGCCTTCGCGATGTATGCCGAGCTCGCCGCCAGCAACCCGCAGTTCAAGACCTTCTACGATTCCTTCCTGCCCTACTGGAAGAAGGAGCAGCTCTGGTTCCGCATCGCCGAACTGCCCTTCGACGCCTTCAACGCGCAGAACTTCCAGCAGGTGAAGTGAGACAGAGCGAGTCATCCCGGGCGACCGCAGGTCGACCCGGGATCCATGCCGGAACCTTTCCGATATCGGCTCAGGCATGGATCCCGGATCGCCGCCGCCGAAGGCGGCTTGTCCGGGATGACTTCAAATGCTGCCGTGCCAGCGCTTGACCGCGCCACCACCACTTCCTAACCGGGTGCCATGACCTCGCGCGCCTTCATCGCCGGCTGCCTCGGCACGAGCCTCACCCCGGACGAGCGCGCCTTCTTCCGCGATGCGCGGCCCTGGGGCTTCATCCTGTTCAGGCGCAACACGCAGTCGCCCGAGCAGGTCGCGGCACTGACGACCGAGATGCGCGAGACCGTCGGCTGGCACGCCCCGATCCTGATCGACCAGGAGGGCGGGCGGGTGCAGCGCATGGGGCCGCCGCTCTGGCCGAAATACCCGCCGGCGCGCGCCTTCCTCGCCATCAACGACCCGGTGCGCCAGCGCGAGATCGTCCGGCTCTCGGCGCGGCTGATGGCGCATGACCTCAAGGCTGTCGGCATCGACGTCGACTGCCTGCCGGTGCTCGACGTGCCGGTCGCCGGCAGCCATGACGTGATCGGCGACCGCGCCTATGCCCACGACCCGGACCAGGTCGCGCGGCTCGGCCGGGCGGCGGCGGAGGGGCTGATCGCCGGCGGCGTGCTGCCGGTGGTGAAGCACATGCCGGGCCATGGCCGGGCGCGGGCCGACAGCCATCACGACCTGCCGGTCGTCGAGGCGACGCTCGACGCGCTCCGGGCGCATGATTTCCGGCCCTTCCGCCATCTCGCCGACATGCCGCTGGCGATGACGGCCCATGTCGTCTTCACCGCGCTCGACCCGAAGCATCCGGCGACCGTCTCGCGGAAGATCGTGCGCGGGATCATGCGCGGCGAGATCGGCTTCGACGGGCTGATCATGACCGACGACATCTCGATGAAGGCGCTCTCCGGCTCCTTCGCGGCGAAAGCGCGGGCAGCCATCCGCGCCGGCGTCGACGTGATCCTGCATTGCCACGGCATCATGGAGGAGATGGTCGCCGTCGCGGGCGCCGTGCCGGAGATGAAGGGCGCGCGGGCCCGCCGGGCCGCCGCCGCGCTCGGCCGCATCCGCCACGAGCCGGAGCCGCTCGATCGCGACGCCGCCCGCGCCGAACTCGCGAGCGCGCTTGCGTTGCAGGGCTGAAAGGCCGAATCTGCCCGCGGGGCAGATGAAGTCTTCCCATGCGCTATCATCCCGGGCGACCGCAGGGCCGACGCTGCGGCGGGGATGTCCGCATGGGGACGAGGCGGGGTGAGGGCAGGCCAGCATGACGGCCGAACTGCCATTCGAGGAGGATCGCGCCCGGTCCGCGGGCGAGCCGGCGCTCGTCGTCGATGTCGACGGCTATGAAGGGCCGCTCGACTTGCTGCTCGACCTCGCGCGCCGCCAGAAGGTCGATCTGCACCGGATCTCGATCCTGGCGCTGGCGGAGCAGTATCTCGCCTTCGTCGAGGAGGCGCGGGCGCTGCGGCTGGAGCTCGCCGCCGATTATCTCGTGATGGCGGCTTGGCTCGCCTATCTGAAGTCGCGGCTGCTGCTGCCGGAGCCACCCCGGGGAGAGGAGCCGAGCGCGGCCGACCTCGCCACCTCGCTGGCGCTGCGCCTGCGCCGGCTGGAGGCGATCCGGGCCGCGGCGAACAGGCTCTCCGCCCGCGAGCGGCTCGGACAGGATGTCTTCGCGCGCGGCGCGCCCGAGGAGATCGTCGCCGGCGCCCGGCCGGTCTGGGAGGCGGAGCTCTACGACCTCCTCGCCGCCTATGCCCAGCAGCGGCAGAAGCGGGTGCAGGGGCATATCTCGGTCGGCCACCGCGCCGTCTGGTCGCTGGTCGAGGCGCGCGAGGCCCTGCAGCGGCTGGTCGGCGAGGCCGGGGACTGGACCGAGATCGACGCTTATCTCAACGCGTATATGCGCTCGCATGGATTGCCGGCCGGGGAGATGAGGGCGACGGTGCGGGCCTCGGCCCTGTCGGCCATGCTCGAAATGGTGCGCGAGGGCGTGCTCGATATCCGCCAGGAGGAGGCCTTCGCGCCGATCCATGTGCGCCGCCGCTCCGCCCGGCCGCCGGTCCTGCCCTTTGCCGGACGCGCGGGCCGATGACGATGGCGATGGCGGACGATGCCGGCGAGGCGGATGGCGGTGGGGCCACGGCCTTCGCGCAGGCGCTGCGCGTCGTCGAGGCGCTGCTCTTCGCCTCGACGCGGCCGCTGCCGGCGGAGGAGCTCGGCCGTTCCGTCCCGGCGGGGATCGCCGTCGAGCAGGTCCTCATGCGGCTCGCCGCGCTCTACGCCGATCGCGGCGTCAACCTGCGGCAGGTCGCGGGCGGCTGGGCCTTCCGGACGGCGCCGGATCTCGGCTACCTGCTCGCCGCCGAGGCCGAGCCGCCGCGCCGCTTGTCGCGGGCCGCGCTCGAGATCCTGGCGATCATCGCCTATCACCAGCCGGTGACGCGCGCCGAGATCGAGGAGATCCGCGGCGTCGCCACCGCCAAGGGCACGCTCGACATCCTGCTGGAGGCGGGCTGGGTGCGCCTGCGCGGGCGGCGGCGCTCGCCGGGCCGGCCGGTGACCTATGGCACGACGCCGGGCTTCCTCGACCATTTCGGGCTCGACCGCATCGACGACCTGCCCGGCCTCGAGGAGCTGAAGGGGGCGGGCTTCATCGAGGGGCGCCTGACGCGCGACCTCGCCGTGCCGGTTCCCGACGACGATCCGTCCCTACGCGACGACGAGGATCCGCTGGGCGACCTGTTCTCGCCGCTCGACGACGGCGAAGGTTAGAGCGTCGAAAGGCGCCCCGGGTGTTCCTTTTCCGAGGTTTGCGCCCCATATCGAACGGATGGCGTCCGCATCAGCCGCTGCGGCGCGGCGTCGTCGGCGGGGCCGGGCGGGCCGCCATGGCGCTTCGGCGCAGCGGGAGCGGCGGCCGATCCTGCGATTCCGCTGGACGAAGTCCTTGTGTTTCCGGCGGCAGGTCAATAGGTTCCGCCGCCGAGTGATCGACCGGGTCGCGATTTGGTTGGGGATCGACCCCGGTCAGAGCAATTTCGGAGGAGTTTCGCCATGGGTGGCGTGAGCATTTGGCACTGGATCGTCGTCGGCGTCATCGTGATGCTGCTGTTCGGGCGCGGCAAGGTGTCCGAGCTGATGGGCGATGTCGCCAAGGGCATCAAATCGTTCAAGAAGGGCATGGCCGAGGACGACGAGCCGGCGCCGGGCGCGACCAATGTCGACCCCAAGGTCATCGACCAGACGCAGGCCGGCAACGCCGCGGCGCAGGCCAAGGCCGAGCACAAGGCCTGATGCGGCCGGCGTCCCAGCGACGCGGTTTGGTCATGCGCGTCTTGCGGTATCCGGCCGTTCGCTGCCGGCCATGAGCGCGCTGGGGCCGGGCCCGGCCGGGGCATGACAGCCCCGCCGGCGCATCGGCCTTCGTGAGATTGATAGAGAACGCCTGATCCGATCCGGTTGTCTTCGCCACCCGGTCGGCGCGTGCTCCGAGAGGACGAGCCCTCGATGTTCGACATCGCCTGGAGCGAAATGGTGCTGATCGGCGCGGTCGCGCTCGTCGTGATCGGCCCGAAGGACCTGCCCAGAGTGCTGCGCACGGTCGGCCAGACGGTCGCCAAGGTGCGGCGCATGGCGGCCGAGTTCCAGGGCCAGTTCAACGAGGCGATGCGCGAGGCTGAGCTCGCCGACCTGAAGAAGCAGGTCGAGGATGTCGGCGGCAGCGTATCGAGCGCGCTCAACAGCGACTACAAGCCGATCGAGGAGCCGAAGGACTTTTCCGCCCCGGCCGCGACCGGCGATGTGGCGAAGCCCGACGAGGCGGCGCTGAAGGAGGCGGAAGCCAAGCTCGCCGCCTTGCCGGTGCCCGAACCGCCGCCGCCGCCGGTCGGCCTGGCCGCCGAGACCCCGGCCGTCAAGCCGAAGCGCGCCCGCAAGCCGAAGGCCGAGCCCGCGACCCCGGCCGCCGAGGCCGAGGCTGCCGATCCGGGCAAGGCGGCTGCCGGGCCGGCCCGCGCCCGCCGTGCCAAGGCGGCCGGGGCGGCCAAGCTCGCCGAGATGGAGGCTCCCGCCGCGAAGCAGCGCGTCGCGGCCGCCAAGCCTGCTGCCAAGGTCGCCAAAAAGGCCGCCGCAAGGCCTGCCGGCAAGCCCGGGCCGAAGGCCGCTGTCAAGAAAGCCGCCGTGAAGGGCGAGGGGAGTTCCGCATGAGCGTCGCCAATCCTCGCGAGGGCGAGGACGAGATCGAGGCCTCGCGCGCGCCGCTTCTCGACCATCTGATCGAGCTGCGCTCGCGGCTGATCAAGTCGCTGATCGCCTTCCTGGTGATGTTCTTCATCTGCTTCGGCTTCTCGACGAAGATCTACAACATCCTCGTGCTGCCCTATGTCTGGGCGGCGGGGAGCGCGGCCAATGCGCAACTGATCTATACCGGCCCGCTGGAGCTGTTCTTCACCCATATCAAGGTGGCGGCCTTCGGCGCCGGCTTCTTCGCCTTTCCGGTGATCGCGACGCAGATCTACAAATTCGTCGCGCCCGGCCTCTACAAGAACGAGAAGGCGGCCTTCGCGCCCTATCTGGTCGCGACGCCGGTGTTCTTCACGCTCGGCGCGATGCTGGTCTTCTTCTTCGCCATGCCGGTGCTGATGAAGTTCTCGCTCGGCATGCAGCAGGCGGCGACCGAGACCCAGGCGGGAATCGCGCTGCTGCCGAAGGTCAGCGAATATCTCTCGCTGATCATGACGCTGATCTTCGCCTTCGGCGTCGCCTTCCAGCTTCCGGTGATCCTGACGCTGCTCGGCCAGGCGGGAATCATCGATTCGCAGTTCCTGAAGGACAAGCGCCGCTACGCCATCGTCTTCGTCTTCATCGTGGCGGCGGTGCTCACCCCGCCCGACATCCTGTCGCAGCTCATGCTCGCCGTGCCGATGCTGCTGCTCTACGAGCTCTCCGTGTTCTCGGTGCGGCGCGTCGAGAAGAAGCACGAGGCGGCAAAGGCGGCCGAGGAGGCGGAATAGGGCGCCGCGCCACTCTCCGCGTCAGTGCGGGGAAGCGCAGCGCCGAAGCGTTCCGGCGGCAGCGGGGATGGGCGGTCAACCCGGCCTCCCGGTTGCTCCGCTGCGCCCGCCATGACGGGCCGCCGGGTGATGAAGCCTGTTCCCTCCCGCGCCATCCCGGTCTAGAGCATGCAGCGCTGCATTCCGCAGCGATGCATGGCCTGAAAGACGATGTACGACATCAGATGGATTCGCGAGAACGCCGCGGCGTTCGACAGGGGCTTGACGCGACGGGGGCTGGAGCCGCTGTCGGCCTCGCTGCTCGAACTCGACGACAGGCGCCGCTCCGCCATCGCCAAAGCCCAGGCCACGCAGGAGCGTCGCAACGCGCTCTCCAAGGAGATCGGCAAGGCGATGGGCGCGAAGGATGTCGCGCTCGCCGAAAAGCTGAAGGCCGAGGTCGCGGCGCTCAAGGAGGAGCAGCCGGCGCTGGAGGCGCAGGAGAAGGCCGCCAAGGACGCGCTCGACGAGAGGCTCGGCGCGATTCCGAACACGCCTTTCGACGACGTGCCCGATGGTGCCGACGAGCACGATAACGTCGTGCTGCATGTCCATGGCGTGAAGCCGGAGGAGCGCGGCCTGCTCAAGGGCGTCAACGACCCCAAGCAGCATTTCGAGCTGGGCGAGGCCCTCGGCCAGATGGATTTCGAGGCGGCGGCCAGGCTCTCCGGCGCCCGTTTCGTCGTGCTCCGCAACCAGATCGCCCGGCTGTCGCGGGCGATCGGCCAGTTCATGCTCGACACCCACACGGAAGAGCACGGCTATGCCGAGGTCAACCCGCCGCTGCTGGTGCGCGACGACGCGATGTTCGGCACGGCGCAACTGCCCAAGTTCCGCGAGGACCAGTTCCGCGCCGGCGAGGAGCATTGGCTGATCCCGACGGCCGAGGTCCCTCTCACTAATCTGGCAAGGGAATCAATCCTTTCCGAGGAGGAGCTGCCGCTTCGATTCACCGCGCTCACCCCCTGCTTCCGCGCCGAGGCAGGCTCGGCCGGGCGCGATACCCGCGGCATGCTGCGCCAGCACCAGTTCGAGAAGGTCGAGCTGGTCTCGATCACCGCGCCGGAGACGTCGCGGCAGGAGCATGAGCGCATGCTCGCCTGCGCCGAGGCGGTGCTGAAGAAGCTCGACCTGCATTACCGCGTGATGACGCTGTGCACCGGCGACATGGGCTTCGCCTCGCAGAAGACCTGGGACATCGAGGCCTGGCTGCCGGGGCAGAAGACCTATCGCGAGATCTCGTCCTGCTCGGTCTGCGGCGATTTCCAGGCAAGGCGGATGAACGCCCGCTACAAGACCAGGGACGGCAAGGGGCCGTTCTTCGTCCACACCCTCAACGGTTCGGGCACGGCGGTCGGCCGCGCCCTGATCGCGGTGATGGAAACCTACCAGAACGCCGACGGCTCGGTCACGGTGCCCGAGGTTCTGGTGCCCTATATGCGCGGCGTGACCAAGATCGAGAAGGCGGCTTGAGATGCGGATCCTCGTAACCAACGACGACGGCATCCATGCCGAGGGGCTCGAGGTGCTGGAGCGCATCGCGCGCCAGCTCTCCGACGACGTCTGGATCGTGGCGCCCGAGACCGACCAGTCCGGCGTCGCCCATTCGCTGTCGCTGTCGAACCCGCTGCGCCTGCGCCAGATCAGCGAGAAGCGCTTCGCCGTGGCCGGGACGCCGACGGACTGCGTCATCATGGCGGTGCGCTCGGTGATGGCCGAGGCGCGGCCCGATCTGGTGCTCTCGGGGGTCAACCGCGGCTCGAACGTGGCCGAGGACGTCACCTATTCCGGCACCATCGCCGCGGCGATGGAAGGCACGCTGCTCGGCATTCCCTCGATCGCGATCAGCCAGGCCTATATGCCGGGCGACCGCAACGTGATCCGCTGGGACTGCGCCGAGAGCCATGCGCCGGGCATCATCCGGCGGCTGCTGGAGGAGGGGATTCCCGAGGGCGTGCTGTTCAACCTCAACTTCCCCCATGCCGGGCCGGACGAGGTCAAGGGCGTTTCCGTCACGGTGCAGGGCCGGCGCGATCAGGAGCTGGTCAAGCTCGAGCCGCGCAGGGACGGGCGCGGCAATCCGTATTACTGGATCGCTTTCCAGCGCAGCCGCAAGGAGCCGGCGAACGGCACGGATCTGCGGGCCATGGCCGAGAGCCGCATCTCGATCACGCCGCTCGAGCTCGATCTCACCCATGAGCCGACGCTGACGCGGTTCGCGCAGCTCTTCGCCTGAGGCATCGCGGGAGGGGGCATGAGCGAGGAGGTGCCGGCCAGCGAGGGCGAGCGCACCGTCGCCTTCCTGCTTTCCCTGCGCGCGCGCGGCGTGCGCGACCTCGCCCTGCTGCGCGCCATGGAGCGGGTGCCGCGCGACCGCTTCGCGCCGGCCCGCTTCGCCGATCTCGCGCGGCAGGACGTCTCGGTGCCGCTGCCTTGCGGCCAGACCATGACCGCTCCCTATACGGTCGCGAGCCTCCTCGGCGCGCTCGACATGCAGGCTGGCGCGCGAGTGCTCGAGGTCGGCACCGGCTCGGGCTATGTCTCGGCGCTGCTGGCGGCGATGGGGGGCGAGGTCGTCTCGCTGGAGCGCTACCGTTCGCTCGCGCTCGCGGCGCATGAGCGGGTCTCCGGCAGCGGCTTCGGCGGCGCGGTGGATCTGCGCCATGCCGACGGCTTCCAGCCCGACCGCACGCTGGGGCGCTTCGACCGTATCCTGGTCAACGGGGTGACGAGCGCCGTGCCGGAGGCGCTGCTGGCGCGGCTCGCGCCGGGCGGACGCCTCGTCGGCGCCTTGCGGGTGGAGGGTGTGGCGCGGCGGGTTGTGGTGACGCGCCTCGACGACGGCCAGCTCGACCACGCCACCGGGCCGGTGCTGCGCCTGCCGCCGCTGATCCCGGGGCGCTCGCAGGCGCTGTAGCCTTTTTAGCGCGGGCCGCGGGAGGCCTCGCGCTCGCTCGGGCAAAAAAACGAAAAAGGTGAATCGGACGCCGGGAGCGAAACGTTTTCGTAACCTGAACGCCTACGAAATGCAGACGGCGGCCTGATGAGGGCCGCCGTTTTATTTTGCCGATGGCATCGGGCTTTTCGCCAGTTTGGCCTGCGGAACAGATCGCGAAAACTGGCGGCAGGAAATGCACTGGCGACAGCACTGGCGATTGCCGCCAGTTTCTTCATGTTCCAGCCCTGTTCGTCAGCGCGGCCATGAGGTCGCGGCGGCCCCCCTCGGTTAGCCGGTAGCTCACCGTCTGGTTGCTCCGCTGCTGTGGGCTGCGCTCGATCTGCGCATTCTCGATCAAGGCGTCGAGCGTCAGTGTCGAGACGGGCCACTGGAACGCGCAGTCGGTCCAGCCGGAGGAGTTTCCGAAGCGGCTGATCTGACAGCCGGTCTGCTCCATGTAACTGAGGATGCGCAGCCGGGCCTCTGTCAGGCGAGCCATCACAGCTCTCCCGTCATCAGCGCCGCGACCTCGTCGGCCTCCTCGGCCGTGCGCGGCAGGTAGTGTTCCACGATCTTGTAGCCGGCCTCCAGCGTATGGCCGGAGAGGTTGACGATCTGCTCGACCGTCAGCCCCAGCTTGCGCAGGTGGATGAAGCCGGAGCGGCGGCAGTCCCGCATCTGCATGCCGTCGAGATGGCCCCAGCGCTCGGGATCCACCGCGATCGCGCGCTTGCGCACGCCGGCGAAGCGGATCGCCGCCAGCACGTCGCTGAACGGCCGCCGCGTCGTCTCGTTGACCACAAGCGGCTGCCAGTTGAGCTTGGGGGCCTCGGCCGGCGGCGCATCCTTTAGCCGCTGCGCGGCCAGGGGCGGCAGCTTCATGTCGATCCTGACGCCGCCTTCGAGCTCGAAATCGCGGCCCTTCTTCTGGCTCTTGGACTGGGTGAAGATCAGGCGGGTGACGCCGCCCTTCTCGACCAGGTCCTGCTCGCCGAGCGCCAGCACGTCGGTGATGCGCTGGACGCAGGCGAAGGCCAGCACGAGCGCCGTCCCGATCGAGGGGCGCGGCATCCACTGGTCCTGCCCCTTGTAGCTGTTCGGCGGCGGGTTGACCCGGCCATCGGCCACCGCGACCAGGTGCTTGATGTCCGCGAAGCTGTAGTAGCGCGGCCGGTGCTTGCCCGAACTCAGCTTCTGCTTGCTGAAGGGGTTCGCCGGCAGGCTGATATGGCCGCCCTCCATGCCCCAGCCGAAAAGCACGCGCGCCACGATGCAGTAGCTGCGCGCTCCGGCCGGCGCGCGGCGCTTCAGCGGATCCAGCCAGTTCTTCACGCGGGAGCGCGTGACCGCCTCCGCCAGATCGTCGCCGAACTCGGCCTCGACCACCTTCAGGGCGTAGCGGAACTGCTGCTGGGTGCGCTCGCGCAGGCCGCGCCAGTGGTCCGAGCCCTGGCCGTCCTCGCCCAGCCGCCAGAGGTTGGCGAGCTGGCTGACGGTGAGCGGGCCGGACCGGCGGCGCGGCTTGCGATGGGCCGGCGCGGCCGGCAGGCCCTTCGTCCAGGCCTCGACCTCGCGGTTGAGGCGCTTCGCCTCGCGCATGGCGGCCGCCGGATCCTTGCCGAGCGACTGGCCCTTGAACTGCGGGCGCAGCTTCTTCTCCGGCTTCCAGTGCCAGACGCCCCATTCGTTCTGATGCAGGCGCGCGATATCCTGCGCCGCGCCACGCAGCGTCGCCTTCCGCTTCATGATCGGATCTCCGAGAGGGAAGCGCCCGCACTCAAGCGTGCGGGCGCTTCGAGGGCAAGCTACGGACGGCCGCCCTGCACAATGGCGAGGCGGACGGGGGCGGCCATCGCCGCGGTCTCGCGCATCTCGAACCAGCGCAGCACCGCGCCGGTATGCCAGCGGAGCTGGCGCTTGGACCAGGGCAGCGGCCGGGGAAACGGCAGCACCTTGTCCGTTTCCCATTCCGGCAGACGTACCTTGCGGATCGTGACCTCGGCCAGGCCGGCGCGGGCCGCGATGTCGGCCATGGTCCACCAGGGCGCGGACGGATCGGCGAGCCGGCGGGCGGGAAGGGCGCTCATAGCGTCCTCGCCAGGACCAGGGCGGCGAGCGCCGCCAGGACCAGGGTGAAACCGGCGTCGGTCGCGGCCTGCAGGCCCTGGCCGTTACGGTAATGGGTATAGCAGCCGGCAAGGGTGAAGCCGGCGAGGCCGCTGAGATAGGCGGCCATGCCGAGCTGGAAGGCCAGCATCATCGCAGCGCCTCCCGCTGGGCGTCCTGCCAGCTGTTGCTGAACGGCATCAGGCGCAGGGGCTTCTCCAGCTCACGATCGCCCGCCGGCGTCGTCATGATCCGTTCCCAGCCGTGGTTGGGAATGCGCGTGATCCAGCCGGCCTTCTCGCACTGCTTGACAATGCCTTTGCTGAAGGTGCGGACCGGCAGGACACGCTCGGACGCCTGACGCATGACCAGGGTGCCCTGGTTGTTGACGTAGAGCTTGCCGCTCCTGGCGGCGACGAGGCAGTAGGACTGCGTCTTGGTGCGGCCCATGCTCGGCGTGCGACGTTGGCCCCGGCTCATCGTCCGTCCCCCTCGCTGCCATAGGCCATCGGGATCGCGCCCAGCGCATCGGAGCATCGGCGCCAGGAGCGCCGGCCGTTGCGGAGCGAGCGGTCCGCGTCGCGATAGGCTCGCGAAAGATTGGACATCAGGTTGCGCAGGCCCTTGAGCCGGGCGAGCCCGCGCTCGTAGCGCACCATCATCCACAGGTCGTAGAGCTGGGCGCCCCGGACCATGCGACGGTTGTTCCAGGCCTTGCGATGGGCCGCGCAGCAGAACTCGGCATGCGCCTCGACGCTCTGGAAAGGCTCGCCGCACTCCAGGCACTCGAAGTCGCGGCGGGGCCGGGAGGCGACCGCGAGACGGGCTGCGAGACTGCGACTAGTCGCGGGCGCAGGAAAGGCGGCTACAGCGCCTTCGGCCGGAAACTCGATACGAGCGTGCTGCATTCACATGCTCCCTCTCCACGCCGCTGCAAATCAGCGGATCGCGGATAGGGATACTCGCAACTCTTGGATATGACAATATGCATATTAAGGGATGACAATGTGCGGCTGGGCTCAGCGTGCTGCATATCATCGGTTGTTGATAATCAGGCGGCCATCCGACCCTGCCTGCCGCCCAGGCTGACCAGCATGACGCCCTTGATGCCCACTGACCGATCCTCGATCAGGCGCGGGCGTTCGATCTCTCCGCCCTCGATGCCCGCCGTCATGAGGACGGGCGGCATGTAGAGGCGTAGCACTGTCTCCGCCTGCTGCGGCGACTGCCAATCGTAGAATTGGGCGACGACGACATCGCCGGCGAGCGGCTGGGCATTCATGTCCATGATCAGCACGTCGCCAGGCTTGATGCCTCGGTATTCCAGGGTGCGGGCCCTGACCGTCATCGCGAACAGGCTGGGGTGTTGCTTCAGATAGGCGGCGACCAGCTCGGCGCGCGCATCCCCCATCTCGGAACGATATGGGATAGCTTCAGGTTCCTTGAAGGCTCCTTGCTCGGCGAGATCGCCGCGCGCCTCTGCCGGCAGCGGGATCCCGGTATGCTGGGATACCGCGCTGAGCGTGGCCAAAGCCAGCGTGCCGCCGCGCTCCTCATCGTTTCGAAACCTCGTGAGGGTGGTCGTGTTCATGCCAGCCTCGCGAGCGATACGCGAGAGCTTCTTGCCAGTCTCCTCGACGACCAGGTCGAGATAGGCGACTTGCGCGGCGCGGAGGCGAAGCTGCCGTTCCGACCGTGAGGAGGGTGGGGCCATCGGGACACCTGTTGCACTGCGGTAGTGCAACAGGGTGTGCGTTGATCCCTCTGCTGTGGCGATACGCAACATTCTGCCTTGACAGCTAAGCACCAAATCAGATTGGCATGTGCATATAGGCATATTTGGAGCCGATCGCACAATGCAGGTCAGCAGTCTTGAACAGCGTCGTGCACGCATTCGTTTGCCGATGGTCGATCTCGCTGCTCTGGCGCGCGTCGACAAATACACGGCTAAGCGCTGCCTGAGCGGGGAGAAGGATACCCGCTCGTCCAAGGCCGCGGCGATCGCCAGCGCGCTCGTCGAGGAAGAGCTCTCGCTCCTCATCCATCTCGCGCGGCTGCATCCGCAGGCCGCGCTGGAGAACGCCGAGGCCGCCCGCCACTCCCCCCGGCCCCGGGCGGCCTGAGCGTCAGTTTCGTTCCCGTTGCGTCGTGTCTTGTCGCCCGGCCGGCCCTGGTCGCCGGCCGGGCCTTTCCCTTCTCTCTGGTCGAGGTTCGCGATGGACAACCGCGTCACGCTCGAAATCCTGATCAAATATGCTGGCGGGCAGACGCGCGTCGAGCTCGTGCGCTTCCAGCCCGGCGCGGTGCCGCATGGCTACATCCTCCAGGAGGAGGCCGATGTCAGCCTGGGGCGCACCCTGGTCCGCGACCAGGTCAAGCTGCTCAACGCTTTGCGCGACCTGGCCAAGCCGAAATGGCTGCGGCTGCTGCACGATGCCGACAGCTCCGCCCGCGACCTCTTCGGCCCCGCGATCGCGCTGATGGACGCGCCCGCCGCCGGCGGCGTCTCGCAGGGAGCGGCGGCGTGAGCGGCAATCACATCGGCGGCGTCGCGGTCAACATGGCGACGCAATTCAGGATCTACGAGCGCCTGCCTGCCGAGATCCGGCGTGTGGTCGCCGCCGCGCCCTACAAATACGAGCTGGCCGGCATCGAGCGGCAGCTGCGCGAGCATCGCCGGGAAGGCGGCAACGTCACCAGCTATCGCCGGCACATGATCGGCTGGATCTGCGCCGGCATGATGAGGTCGGTCCGCAAGACATACGGGCCCGAACATCCCGACGCCGAGCGCTCCCGCCTGGAGCGCCGGCCATGAGGAACGGCAGCTTCGGCGTCTATGAAGATCCGGTGCTGATGTTCCGGCGCTTCGACGCGATGCCGGCGGAGCTGCGCCGCGTCCATGCGCTCGCGCCCTACCACATGCATATGGGCAAGGCGGCGAAGCGGCTCGATGTCTACCGCTCGGCCGGCGCGAGCGTCGCGAACATGCGCACCGCCGAGATCTTCCTGATGTGCCGGCTGATCCAGGAGGAGGCGACGCGCCTCTACGGGCCCGAGCATCCCGACGCCCAGCGCTCGCGGCTCGAAGGCCGGGCCCGGCGCGCCATGCGCGGCTCGACGGCCGGGGGAGGGCGGGCATGACCAGGCTTCCCGCCCTCACTGTCTGGCAGCCGTGGGCCTCACTGATCGCGGTCGGCGTCAAGCCGTACGAGTTCCGTGGCTGGGCCGCGCCGCGCGCCTATCGCGGCCGGCGCATCGCCATCCATGCCGGTGCTCGGCCTGTCCGCAAGGGTGAAATCGCGGACCTCATCATGCGCCTACGCGGCCCGGAGCCCTGGCTGACCTGCCTCAAGCCCGAGGCGCTGGCCTTTTTGGAGCGCGCTTACTCGAACCCGGCCTCGCTTCCGCTCTCGGCGATCGTGGCCACTGCGGTGCTCGGCGAGCCCAGGCGCGATGCCGAGCTGCTGTGCGAGTTCGGCTCACCGGCCAACGACAGCGCGCGCGACGAGCATCGCAACTGGGCCTGGCCGGTTTCCGACATCGAGGAGATGCAGCCGCCGATCCCGGCCAAAGGCGCGCAAGGCTTCTGGGAGTGGCGGGCATGAAGTGGCGCAGCTACCTCAGCCCCAGCGGGTGGATCGTCGAGCTGACGGATGGCGAGGCGTGGCGCATCTCGTTCCGGCCCAATCAGTTCGGCCGGATCATCTCCTATTCGCGGCGAGGCACGGACTTCGACCCCGGCTTCGGTTGTCTCTATTTCGCGCTGGGAGCTGCGCGGAAAGCGTGCCCGCCGGTTGGCCGCAGCGGCCGCTACGGCTCGCGCGCCTCGGCGGTTCGCGGCGAGCTCTGCGACGCGATCGTCGCCGTTCTCAACGATCAACGCATTTTCCCCGCTCCAAGCGTCAGCGCGGAGCGATAGATGTCTCACCCCGTCTCCATCGACCTGATCAAGCAGAAGCTGCATGAGCGCATCGATACGCTCGTGCCGCAGCTGTTCCCGAATGCCCGGATCAAGGGGCATGAATGGGTCGTTGGCGATGTCTTCGGCGCGCCCGGCGAAAGCCTGTCGATCTGCCGCACCGGCAAGAAGATCGGCTGGTGGAAGGATTTCAACAACAGCGGCGCGAAGGGCGACATCCTCACCCTGATCGCGGTCGGGATGTGCGACGGCGACGTGCGGGCGGCTATTCCCGCCGCGCTGAAATGGCTGGGGCTCGGCTCGATGACGGCCGAGGAGCTGCGCCGCCAGGAGCGCAAGGCGAGGCAGGCGCGCGAGGCGGCCGAGGCGCGGCTCGCCAGCGATGTCGAGAAGATGCGGCGCAAGGCGAAGGGCTATTACCTCGCCGGCGAGCTCTGGCCGGGCACGATGGTGGAGCGCTATCTGCTCGGCCGCGCCATGGATTTGATGCAGCTGCCGCATGTGCCGAGCGCGCCGCGCTTCCATCCGCGCGTGTGGAACCGCGAGGCCGGCGGCGTCGAGCTGCCGGCGATGCTGCTGCCGATCAACCATGCGGAGACCGGCCAGCAGATCTCGGTGCACCGCACCTGGTTGCAGGGCCACCCGGACGGGCGCGTGACCAAGGCTGATCTCGTCAACCCGAAGATGACGCTCGGCGAGTTCACCGGCGGGCATATCCCGCTCAACCGGGGCGCGTCCGGCAAGCCGCTGAAATACGCGCCCGAGGGCGAATGGGTCGGCGTCGCGGAAGGCGTCGAGAACGGCTGGTCGGCCGCGATCATCCGGCCGGACTGGCGCGTCGTCGCCGGCGTCTCGCTCGACAACCTCGCCAACATCGTCCTGCCGCCGCAGATCGGAGGTCTGTTCATGCTCGCCGACAACGACACCAAGCCGGAGCCGAAAGCCGGTTTCGAGCGGGCCGTGGCCCGGCTGAAGGCGCGCGGCTTCCGCCTCGAGATCGTCCGCCCGCCCGAGGGCATCAAGGATTTCAACGACTGGCTGGTCGCGCTCAAGCGCCAGGCCGAACAAGGGAGAGTGGCGTGAGCGAACATCAGCTCGGGGACGGCCCGATATCGCCGGAATACCACCAGCAGATGAACATGCTGGCACGCGCCATCGACGGATATTTGAATGGCGAAGCGCGCGGCGATGAGCGCAAGGCAGGCTTCGTGCTGCTCGTCTTCCCCTTCGGTGCCACGGATGGGCGCTGCAACTTCATCTCCAACGGCGCGCATCGGGCCGATCTCGTGGCGCTGTTCAAGGAGATGATCGCGCGCTTCGAGGGCCAGCCCGAGATGCAGGGGCGGGCCTGATGGGTGCCGATACCAAGATCGAGTGGGCGCACCATACCTATAATCCGTGGATTGGCTGCACGCGGATCTCGCCGGCCTGCGACCATTGCTATGCCGCCGATTGGGCGAAGCGCTACGGCCAGGAACATCTCTGGCAGGGCGAGCGCCGGCAGACTTCCGCACAGACCCGGCATCAGCCGTTCAAATGGAACCGCGAGGCGGCAGCGGTCGGTGAGCGCCGGCGCGTCTTCTGCGGCTCGCTGATGGACTTCGCCGACAACCAGGTGCCGAGCCGCTGGCGGGATGACACCTGGCACTGCATCAGCATGTGCCCCTGGCTCGACTGGATGATGTTGTCGAAGCGGCCGCAGAACTACGCGAAGTTCCTGCCGACGCCGGCGATCGGCGCGCCCGAGTGGGGTGACGGCTGGCCCAATGTCTGGCTCGGCACGACGATCGAGGATCGCCAGCGGCTGATCAACCTGGAGCATCTCCGGCGCGTGCCGGCGGCTGTGCGCTTCCTCTCGATCGAGCCGCTGCTGGAAGATCTCGGCGAGCTCGACCTCACCGGGATCCATCTCGTCATCGTCGGCGGCGAGAGCGGGCCGGACGCCCGGCCGATGCATCCGGCCTGGGTGCGCTCGATCCGCGACCAGTGCGCGGACCAGGGCGTAGCCTTCTTCTTCAAGCAATGGGGCGAGTGGTCGCCTCACACGGCGGCGATTGAAGATGATGACGGTTCGATCCGAACAACGCCGCGCGGGGGCGTGAACTGGCAAGCGGAGCGCCCTGGCGCCGTCGCGGGTATGTTCCGCATCGGCAAGAAGCGCGCCGGCCGCCTCCTCGATGGCCGCCCCCATGACGAGATGCCGAGGCCTGCCGCATGACAGGCCTGCCCCAGCCCGCGCTCGTGATGATGTCGCCTGCCATGCGGGCGAAGCACCGTGCGCGGGCCCAGCGCGATATCGCCCGCTACCTCTGCGGCGTGAAATGGACGGACGGCTTCTGCCTGGGCGATGCCGAGGGCTGCAAGTGCCAGCAGGCCGCGCAGGCCATCCTCGCCGGGCTGGAGCGCGTCGGCGTCATCCCTGTCTGGGAATACGACGCCGAATTGCGCCGGCTGCTGGCCTGCCGCTTCCCGCTCGAACCGGCCGAGGGCTTCGGCCGATGAGCAAACCGAAGCCCCTGAAACCCCTCGCACCCCATCTCGCGCCGATGGCCGACGCGCTGGCGGCGGCCGAGCAGGCGGCCCGGCAGCAGGTTTCCGACGCGGCCGCCGAGGCCGAGGCGAAGCGCAAGGCCGAGCAGGAACAGGCCGAGCTCGAAGACGACGCCAGGGCGATCAAGGATGCCTTCAAGCGCGGCGGGATGAAGCTCGCCCTGGCCATGGGCCGCTCCTGCAAGACGAGCTGGACCGCCGACCAGGTCGAGGACCTGATCTATCCGCCGGAGCCGCCCGCGCCCGCCGGCGGCGGCGATGACGGCGGACTGCCGCCCTCGATGCCGCAGCCGGACGAAGGCGACGAGCCGCCGAAGTGGAAGCTGAAGAAGAACCCGGTCAAGAAGCTGCCGAAGGACTGTCCCGTCATCCCGCTCGGCATCGATGGCGAGGTCTGCTTCTACCTGACGCCGAATGGCCAGTTCCTGCCGCTCGACAGCCATGCCGCCGAAGGGTTGCGCAAGCTCTTCGCGCCTGACCTGTCCTGGCTCTGGAACAATTTCCCGAAGTTTAAGGAAAACACCGGCGAGCAGACCAATTGGGACGCGGCCAAGGCTTCGGACAGCCTGATCCAGGCCTGCGGCAAGCGCGGCCCTTTCGACCCTAGCGAGAAGCTGCGCGGCCAAGGGGCGTGGCGCTTGCCGAACGGCGAGCTCGTCCTGCATTGCGGCGACAGGATCTTCGACGGAGCCGCCTGGCAGAAGCCCGGCTATCTGCTCGACCACGTCTATCCCGGCGCGCCGGCGCTACCGAAGCCCTTCACCTGGTCGGATGACGAGCCCGAGGCCAAGGCCGAGAAGCGGCGCTTCTTCGCCGAGCTTGATGCGCTCCTGACCATCCTGGACAGCTGGAACTGGGCGGCCGAGTTCGAGCAGAACGTTGATACCGGCGAGCGCGTGAACTTCCACGGTACCAAGCACAAGATCTCCTCGCTGCTGGTGCTCGGCTGGATCTGCTCCGCCCTGGTCGGCGGCGCGCTGGACTGGCGGCCGATGATCTGGCTGACGGGCGAGGCGGCATCCGGCAAATCCACCCTGCAGAAGCTCGTCGCGGCCATATTGGGCCTGCGCCTGGTTACGTCATCGGACGCCACGGCCGCCGGCATCTACCAGAGCGTCGGCTACTCGTCGCGCGCCGCAGGCATCGACGAGGCGGAGGCTGATCCGAACAGTCAGAAGATGAAGGGCATGGTGGAGCTCGTCCGCCAGTCGAGCTCTGGCGGCAACATCCTGCGCGGCTCGAACGACCCGAAGAAGTGGCGCGGCTTCACGGCACGCTCCTCCTTCCTGCTCTCCTCGATCGTCATTCCGCCCCTGTTCGGCCAGGACCTGACGCGCATCACTATCCTGCCGCTCGCACCGCTGCCGAAGGGCTCGCAGAAACCGAAGATCGACCAGGCGCGCTGGGCCGCCTTCGGAACGATGCTGCTGCGCCGCCTGGTCGATAACTGGTATCGCTGGGAAGCCACGCTCGAAAGCTACGCGATCGCGCTCGGCGAGCTCGGCCATGACGGCCGCGGCGGCGAGCAGCTGGGCGGCCTGCTGGCGATGGCCGATATGGTGCGCTTCGACGAGATCGTGAGCGACGATATCGCGCTGTGCTGCGTGCCCTTCGACAAGCGCAACCAGCCGAAGGACGAAACCACCTCGCAGCAGTTCCTGAACTGGCTGATCACCAAGACCGTCGTCGCCTTCCGGGGCGGCAACCAGATGACGATCGGCGCGCTCGTCGCCGGCGCGGCCGGGCTGGTCGAGCTCTCGAGCGAAGGCGCGACGCCCTACAGCTATGCGACCCACCTGCATGCGCATGGCGTCTTCGTCGAGGGCTTCAAGGACCAGGCCTGGGTGACGCTGCCCAACCAAAGCGCGGGCCTCGCGCATCTGCTCGATGGGTCGCCCTGGGGCACGAAGCCGGGTGCGGCGCTCTCCGGCTGGCAGCAGGCCATGCAGCGCCTGTGCACGGCCCGCGGCCCCGACGGCCAGGCGCTCGGCAGGAAAGTCAACACCAGGAAGCTCGGGATCGGCCGGGGATGGTCCCTGCCGGCCAAGATCTTCCTGCGCATGGAGGAGGAGTGAGGATGACGTTCAAGGCGGAACCCGCCAGCACCGAGCACAGCGGCTTCACCACGGACCTGTCGCAGGTCGATCGTGCGAAGCACCTGGACGGCGTGCTGATGTCCAACAGCGTCAGCGTCAACATGTGCTCCTGCTGCGGGCGCATCTTCATCGGCGGGCATGACCGGGCCGAGCGCCAGTTCGTCGCACTGCCGATCGACGCTGCCACGGCGCGCGCGATGGCGGAGAACCTGGTCGCCTTCGCGGACGAGAGCGAGCAGCTCGGCGCAGGCCGGGCACACAAGCATTAGGGGGCGGCCATGAAACTCGCCCCGAAAACCGCCGACCGGCGCATCCCCTACGGCCTGCACTGCACCTGGTGGGACAGCATCGACAAGGTCGGCAGCCGGGACGGCCTGCCGGTCTGCCCGCATTGCCGCAACGTGCTGCTCGAGGTCGACAGCCTCGAGCAATGGCTGGCGAGTGCCCGGCGCTACGAGGCCGATGGCCACCCCGGCTATGTCGCCTTCCTCGAATGGCAGCGCGGCCGGTGCTTCCCGAACTTCGACGCCGCCAAGGCCGCCTACGCGGCCGCGACCGGCATCACCATCCCCTAGCCGCCCAACCCGCCGGCCGGGCGGATCCCGGTCTCTTCCATCCTGAGGAGCATCGTCATGAACAGCATCGAGACCCTGAAATCCGCCTGCGACTGGAAGCTGCTCTCCGGCAGCCACGAATTCCCCGGCCCGGCCGGCGGCACCTGCATCAACGAGGCGGCGCTGGTCGCGTCCGGCTTCGCATATCGCAAGGTCGGTTCGGCCTTCGACATGCCGGAGTGCTTCTCCCGCCCGATCGCCCAGTTCGCGATCGGCCTCAACGACAGCATGACGGATGAGGAGCGCCAGCGGCTGATCCCCTTCGTGACGCGCCTGGCCGGCACGGCCGACACGCGCGCGATCGAGATCCAGCGTGTGGAATACCTTGTCCGGTCCCTGGTCAATGTCATGCTCTGCCGTATGATGACGGTGCTGGGACGCGATGATTTGGCGCAGGCCTGCGCCAACGCCAGGACCATGGAGGAGTGCAGGGAGACTAGCCGAGCCGCCGCCAAAGCCGCCGCCGACGCCAAAGCCTACGCCGACGCCAAAGCCGCCGCCAAAGCCGCCGCCGCCGCCAAAGCCGCCGCCGACGCCTACGCCTACGCCGCCGCCAAAGCCGCCGCCGACGCCTACGCCTACGCCGCCGCCAAAGCCGCCGCCGACGCCTACGCCGACGCCGACGCCAAAGCCTACGCCGACGCCAAAGCCGCCGCCGACGCCAAAGCCTACGCCGACGCCAAAGCCGCCGCCAAAGCCTACGCCGACGCCTACGCCAAAGCCTACGCCGACGCCAAAGCCTACGCCGACGCCTACGCCAAAGCCGCCGCCGACGCCTACGCCTACGCCGCCGCCGACGCCGACTGGAAGAAGGAGCGAGCCTTCTACGTGGATTGGGGGCTTGGGGCTCTCGAAGGCATGCTGGCGATCGGCAGGCAGGCCGAGCCGATCGAGACCGCGCTCGTCGTCGAGCGCATGGAAGCGATCAAGGCGGCCGCCCGCGAGCGCGAGGCGGCATGAAACAGGGCCGCACCCTCTTCGTCGCCGCCACGGCCGACGAGGCCAGGGCGGCGGCCCCTCCGCCGCTCTCCCGAGCCCTTGTCGATGTCATCGCCGAGCGCCGCCGGCACGTCGAAGGCGAGGGCTGGACGCCTGAGCACGATGACGCGCACACACGAGGCGAGATGGTCCTGGCGGCCGTCTCCTACGGCACCAATGCCGCCGTCCGCCTGCGGATGACGGCGGACGGCTATCCGCCGGTGAAGATAGACGAGCTTTCGGCCGCGGCTGACGTGCCTCGCAGCTGGCCCTGGGCGCGTAGCTGGTGGAAGCCCGCCGGCGGCACGCGTCGTATCCTGGTCAAGGCGGCCGCGCTGCTCGTCGCCGAGATCGAGCGGCTCGACCGGAAGGAGGCCAGGCCATGAGCCGCGGCCCCTTTCAGCACAACGAGGAGGGGAAGCGCGGCGTCGCGCTCTCCCTCAGCAACGCGGTATTCTCCAAGCTGATCAAGTTGGGCCGCGAGCTCGGCAAGACGCCGCAGCGCATGGCCCAGGAGCTGTTCGACGAAGCCTATGCCGCCAGGTGCATGGGCAAGAGCGCAGCCGGCCAGGTGGCGGCCGCCGGCGCGATGGCCGATGCCCTGGAGGAGGATCTCCAGCAGCAGCTCGCCGAGGCGCGCGACCAGGTGAAGCAGCGGGAAGCCGTCATCGCCGGCAAGGATCGCCAGCTGCTCGACCAGGCGGCCGAGATCCGCGAGATGCGCGAGGCGGCCAAGGGCCAGCTCGTCGTCGTCAACCAGGCCAGCGAGATCCTGAAGCGGGAGGCGGAGCCGGCTCGTCGGCTCGCCCCGGTAGACCAGGATGCGGGTGAGCACGAAAAGATCGTCCAGTTGAAGCGGCTGATCCGTGCCAAAGCGGCCTGTGGTCTGACGCCTCGCGCGATTGCCCGCGAGCTCGGCCTGCCGACAGAGGCCGTGCGCCAGGCGCTGGCGTGATGGACGATGACACCCTTGCGGTTGCCTTCCAGGCCCACCGTGAGGGTGCATCCTGCTTTTCGCGCCGCATGGCGATCGTGCTGGCCCGGATGGACGGCTGCAAGCCCCGTCAGCTCGTAGAGCGTTGCGAAAGGCTTGGCTTGCTCAAGCCCGGCGCCTGGCAGTGGTTCCTCGATAACGGCGGGATCACGGCCGACCAGGTGCACCAGGTGTTGCATGATCTCGGCCGCTGACGATCTGCCCTATCTCTACCGCTGGGACCGCCACGGACGGAAGGGCGAGCCCTGTCAGGTCACGGCGCGGGGGAAGATGAACTCCGTCCGCGTCGTCTTCGCGGACGGCTTCACCATGATCACCAGCGGCAATGCGCTGCGCCGGCGCGGGCCTAGCGTCCAGGAAAGTCTTCCAGCTCGTCGCGATGGGTGTCCCGAATGACCATGATGCCCTGGCGTAGCCGCACCCTGTCGCGCGGGTGGCGCTCCACGGCCGCGTCGAAGGCCGCGAAGCCGATCGTCAGAGCCGCGCATTGCGCAACCGGAATGCTCTCCCGATGCCGCCTCGGCAGCTCCCGGTCCTCGACTTCGACAACGATGTTGAGCGGTTCGCGCAGGATCATGTTCCGTCTCCACGATAAGAACGAAAGCGGAACATAGGAGCGGAGTCCCATCCCCTGTCAAGGTGCGACTGGACGCGCTCCACCGGCCGCGACATGATCCGCGCCGCAGGAGGGCAGGGCGATGATGCGAGCGGTGATCGCGGCGGGGCTGATGGTGGTGTCTGGGGCGGCGCGGGGGCAGTCTGAATTCGATTGCTATGAGAGGCAGGCCGCGCGCCTCGACGATAAACGCTCCGATGCTCGGACTGTCGCGGCCGCGGTGGTTGCAACCTGCCATCCAGGTCGGTTCTCAACCCGTAATGGCCGCGGTGAACTGACAGCGGCCGTAAGAGCGGAGCTTGAGAAGAGTCGAACGGCCGAGATCGACATGGCCACGGTGTTCGTATTGCGCGGCCGAAAGTGACTTTCTGATTACCAATACAATCCCTGGACCCGTTGCAGTGCGCGAGTGATCACGCTCGCATCGCTCTCGCCCGGCCGGCGGATCGCCTCCAGGTGCTCCAGGGCCTCGCGCTCCAGCTGGATCGAGAGCAGCCGGCCGCCGCGGGCTTTCAGCTGCTCGCGCGCCAGGCGCGCCATGGTGGCGCGATCGCGCGGCATCGCGGCGTCGTATTTCAGCGGGCGGGCCATCAGCACTTCTCCTCTGCGTCGCGGGCGAGGAGCCAGGCCATGGCGTCCCGCTGCCGAGGGAAGCGGCGTTGCTGGGCATGAACTGGCGCGCCGGCCGGGCGATGGATCGACCATGCAACCCAGCGCTCCCCCGGCTTGTTGCCAATGAACTTGGCGACCGTGCCGATGCGGCGATCCCCTATGAAAATGCCATGCATCTGCTAGACCCTCCTCGATGTCGCCGGCGTCGCCTCTCCGGGTTCGCCGGCCGATGTCATGCCCGGCCGCCTGGCAGCGGCCGGGCGTCTTCCTCGCCGCCGGCGTAATAGCTCGGCCGGCGCTCCAGTTCCTCGGCGATCAGGATCTCGGCGAAGAGCGGGACCTTCCGCTCCAGCCTATCGCGCAGATTGCGTCGGCGTACTTTCGCCTTCGCCTCGGCGCTCCAGCGGCGGATCGGGCGCTGCGTCACCAGCTGCCAGCTGATGACATAGCCGCAGCCGGGCGACCAGAGCGCCTTGACCTCGGCCGGGCAGGGCTGCCCGCGCTCGACGAGGACAGCCGCCAGGACGCGCGGCCCTGGCGGCTGTGTATAGGGATTGCCCCAGCTCAGGGACCAGCGCGCCATGTCCGGCATCAGAACAGGTCCAGCTGGTGGCGCTGGTCGCCGAACAGCGGCAGGGCGGACGTGTCGAACTCCTGCGGCGGGCGCTTGGCCATGCGTCGCTCCTGGACCTCCTGTATGGCTGCGTCTAGTCGCGTCATCGGTGTGGCAGGGATATCGCCGCGCATCGCCAGCAGCAGCCATGTGCCGGCCATTGCTGAGGCGGTGCGGGCCGACATGATGCGGGACGCCTGGCGGATCAGGTCCTCGCCATGGCGGAGCTCGACGTGGAAGCGGTCCGCGCCCTCGGAATAGTAGACGCTCGACCAGGTCGCGGTCGTGTTGTCGTTCGCGGGGATCATCAGCGGCGATCCTTCGGCAGGCGCTCGGCGATCTCCTGGTCGGTGAGATCCTCCAGGTAGACCAGGCAGGTGCCGCGGCGATTGACCATGATCGTGCGCCGGCCTTCGATCCGCCCCTTGTAATCCCGATGCGTCGCGGCCCAGACCGCGTCGAGCTGTTTTTTCCTGTCCATGTCTTCTCTCCGGGTTGTGTGGCGGCCTCTGGCAAGGCCGTGAGGAGAGTTATTGCACATGCGCTGAAATTAAATCAATGCCAAAATGCATAATTCTGAACAGCAGTGAAAACATGCGCCATTTCAGAGCTTAAGCGCCTTTTTGCTATCTGGTTCCTGTTGGGGATCGGCATGTGGATCGCGCGAGGATATTGACTTGCGGGCGCAAATCAGATCGGCGTGTGACATTCTGCATATCTGAAGGAACGCTCACGCGATGCCTCGCCGCCTCTGCCTCCCTGCAACCCTGTTTGGCAACGCGATTGGATCGCGCGCGCTGACGGGGTTCGGGCCGACAGGTGTTGCGGGGGCGTTGCGGATGGTGTTGCAGCGTAATGCGTTGCGATCGCTTGCATTTTCGCGCTCGCAACACCTGCAACACCTGCAACGCCCATTTGCCTCACGTGTGCATAGGCGAGGGCGGGCGCAGGCGAGGGCGGGCGCATCTACGCGCGGGTTCGGGCCTGTTGCAAGTGTTGCAAGTGTTGCAGATGATAAATCTATATATATATCAATTGGTTACCTGCAACACCCTTTGCAACGCCTCGCTTCGGCGCTGGCGCAGGGTGTTGCGGATCATCCCTGCTCGATCGGCTCCGCAGCGCCGCAGGCGATTAAATATCCTCGGATATTCAAAGGCTTGAGGGTTGCGAGGTCAGCCGGCGGCGGGAACCTCGGAAATGGGGTGTTGGCGATGCGTGCGCCGGGCTCGCGGCGGCGCGCCGGGCGCTCCGATCAGGGTAGGGCGCGGCCGCTCGGCCTCGCCCTGGCGCGGCCCGCACCGGCCGTTTTCGCGTCCGATCCGCCGCCAGTCGCCAGTGAAATCGTGCGATATCAAGTGCTTAGCCTCCCCGTTTTCGTAAGCGCCGCATCTATTTGGGGGGGTAGCCTCGCCTTCGGACCCCACCCCCCCTCGCTCCCGGACCCCCACCCCCCGGAACCGCCCGCCCCCTTTTCCGCCGCCCGCCTGGCTGCGCCTGCCGGCCCCTCCGAGGGCTTCCCTGATCGAGGGGGCGAAAACGCGGATCGGTGGGGCGCTGGGTCCAAGGGTTCCGGGGCTCCGGGATCAGGGGCGGCGAAGACAGGCGTCCTCGAAAAAGCGGGTTCGGGGGAGGTTTGGCATGGCTGACCACCACGGCAGCGCCGGCGTCGTCGCCGAAGTCGCTCGCGAGCTCCGCGGCGAGGTGCCGAGCGAGGCCGAACAGCTCGATCTGCTCGTCAGCGAGAACCGGCCGGCCGGCGATCTTATCCGCTGGGACAAAGCCAAGGTCGCGGCCGAGGCCGAGCGCACCCGCAAGGCCGGGCGGCCGAATGGCGCGCAGAACCTGGCGACGCGGGAGCTCAAGCGCTGGCTCGTCCAGCTGCTCGGCCGGACGCCGCAGGAATGGCGGGTCCGCTGGCTGATGATCCAACCCGAGGAACTGGCGAGGCGGCTGGGTTGCTCGGTCGCGGAGGCCTGGGACCGGCAGGATCGGATCGCCCAGTCGCTGCAGGGCTACTTCATGGCGAACATGCAGCCGGTCGACGACCAGGGCCGCGCGGTGCCGCTCGTCGCGCTCTCGATCGGCGGCCAGGTCGGCCAGGCCAACGGGGCGCAGCCCTGGTCCGAGTGGTTCCAGGGTGCGCAGGACGCCGGCCCGCTCCTCGATGTCACGCCGGAGGAGGGGGCATGACGATCCTCCGCTACGGCACGCTCGACGAGATGCTGCGCAGCTACGACGCCGGCACCGCCCTGCTGCTCGACAGCGCCGGGCCGGTCTCGGACGCCTTCATCATGTCGCGCGGGACGCGGGACCTGATCTCCGGCCCGGTCGGCTCCGGCAAGACGACGGCGGCGGTCAAGCGTGCCCTGCGCGCCGCGATGCGCCAGCCGCCAATGCTGCACAACGGCAAGCGCCTCAAGGGCGCGCCGCGCTTCTACCGGCTCAACGTCTACCGGGCGACGTACAAGGACATCTGGCAGACCACCGTCCCGAGCTGGTGCAAGATCCTCGACGAGAACAAGGGCGTCGGAAAGCTCGTCGGCTCTTCGCCGCGCCCCGGCCAATACACGCTCGACTTCGACGACGGCTGGGGGCCGATCCATTTCGAGGCGAATTTCCTCGCCTGGGGCGAGGATGCCGACCCCGACAGCCTGGGCGGCACGGAAGCGACGGACGCCTATCTCAACGAGATGCCGACGCTGCGCGAGGACCTGTTCATCAACCTCGGCCGCACGGTCGGCCGCTTTCCGAACCGGGGCGAGATCGGCCTGCCCGACGATCCGGCGATCCCGTACGGCGCGATCTTCGGCGACGCCAATGCCCCGGAGCCGGACAGCTGGGTCTATCGCGATTTCTGGGGGCCGGAGAAGCCGGAAGGCTATCGACATTTCCGCCAGCCGGGCGGCTTGGACCCGAACGCGGAAAACCTGAAGGCGGTCGGCCGGACGTACTACACGGCCATGGTCGAGGCGAACCGGCACCGGCCTTGGTGGATCAAGATCAAGGTCCACCACAAGCCCGGCTACAATCGCGAAACCGACGTGATCTACGCCGATTTCGACGACGATCTGCACGTCTCGATGACCCCGCTCAAGGTCTATCCGGTGCTGCCGGTCCTGGTCGGCATCGATGGCGGTCTGACGCCGGCGGCGGTGTTCGAGCAGGAACTGCCCGACGGCACGTTGAACCTCCTCGCGGAAGTGGTCATCACGCGCGGCGACGAGTTCGACCTGGCCGAGGGCATGAAGGTGATCATGGGCTCGGCGCGCTTCGCCGGCTGCGAGTTCGCGATCCAGTGTGATCCGGCGATGGATGCCGGTGACGATCTGACCATCGGCTCGATGCGCGCCCGCCTGGCGAAGGCGCTGGGCCTGCCGTCGCTGGCGGTGAAGCTCGCTGCGACCAACGACCCGGAGAGCCGCCACGCGCCGATCCGCGAAAAGATCAAGGACGGTCGCCGCAAGCTCCAGGTCGACGCCACGCATTGCCCGACTGTCCGTCGCGCGCTCGCCGGCACCTACCAGTACCACCGCACGCGGGGCACGGCGGAGCGCGGCCGCGCCGTCAAGAACCCCGACAGCCACGTCATGGAGGCGGCGGAATACGGCGCGATGCAGTGCGGCACGGAGAGCGCCCGCATCCGCAAGACTGAGCGCATTCGCCAGCGCGAGGCCAAGCGCAACCGGGCCGCCGGCGGCAAGCCGCAGCGCTATTCCCCGCTCGCCAGGAAGGTGCGCTGATGTTCGTCCGTCGCACCCACCCGGCCGAGATCCTGGAGATCTGCGCGGATCTGCGCCCGGCCGACCGGGCCGAGATGCTGGCGACCAGCTTCGTCGACGATCCGGCCGAGCACGGCGCGGCGATCGCCTCGGGGCTCGACCAGGCCGTCGTCGCGCTCACCCTGCTGGACGATCGGCGCGCGCCCGTCGCCTTCGTCGGTTTCTGGCAGATCGCGCCCGGCGTCGCCACGGTCGCGATGTTCGCGACCCCGGCCTTTCCCAGCATCGCGAAGGAGGCCCATCGCTTCTGCCGGGACAGGCTGATGCGCGATGCCGTGCCGCGCGCCTTCCGCCGCGTCGAGTGCCGGGCGCTGGAAACCAACGCCAGGGCCCGTCTCTGGCTCAAGCGCCTGGGTTTCGTCGAAGAGGCCGTTCTGCCTCGCTTGGGCAAGCGCGGTGAGAGTTTCGTGCAGTGCGCGTGGGTTAATCCCTCATACCGGCAGGAGGCTCCGCATGAGCTTTTTCAGTAATCTGTTTTCCGGGAAGCAGGCGCGTATCGCCCAGATCTGGCAGGCGCAGCAGTTCCAGCAGCAGCAGGCGACCGCGGCGGCCGAGCAGCAGCGGCTGAACGACGAGATCGCGGCCAACCGCGAGAACTCGCAGAAGCAGATCGAGCTGCTCAACCAGCAAAGCGAGGCGGCGCTGGCCCAGGCGGCGGAGACGGCGCGCCAGGCCCAGAAGCAGGCGGAGGAGGCGAACTACCGGGCCTCGCTGACGCCGGCGGACAGCGAGGATGCGCGGGCCGCCGCCGATCGCCGGTTGAAGAAGCTCCAGGCGGCGCGCGGCGTCGCCTCGACGATCGTGCAGCGCACGGGCGGGCTCGGCGCGGCCTCCGTGGCGACGCAGCAGCTGCTCGGGGCCTGATCCGCCATGCTCGGGCTCACCGACATTCTCGCGCGCCATGACGAGCTCAAGGCGATCCGCGCTCCGGTCGAGCGCCAGTGGCGCGAGATCGCGCAGCTGATGTGCCCCGAGCAGGAGGACATGTTCACCGGCAACAGCCGGACGAACCCCGCCTATGACGAGATCTACGACGCCACGACGATGCAGGCGGCGGAGGCCTTCTCCGGTGGCATCTACGGCCAGATGACCAATCCGGCGAACAACTGGTTCGAGTTCGGCCTGGAGGATCCCGAGCTCGCCAGCTACTACCCGGTCAAGAGCTGGCTGTGGCGGCAGAGCCGCAAGGCTTATGGCACGTTCTCGCCGGCCCGCTCGAAGTTCTACTCGGAAGCGCCCGGCTGGTTCGGAGATCTCGGCATCTTCGGCCTGGGCACGATGTATTCCGAGGAGATCGTCGGCGCCGGCCGCTTCCTGGACCGCGCCATTCCGCTCGGCGAAAGCTACATCGATGTCGATGCCGAGGGCGATGTCGACACCTTCCATCGCGCCTTCAGGCTCACCGGCCGCCAGGCCAAGCAGAAATTCCCCGAGCTCGACGCACTGGGCAACCAGGTCAACGACCGCACGACCTATGATGTCATCCACGCGGTCTGCCCGAACCCGGAATACGACGCCCGCCGCATCGGCGTCCATGGCAAGGCCTTCCTGTCCGTCTATGTCGCGCCCCAGATCAAGAACTTCATCCGGGTCGGCGGCTATCATCGCATGCCGTATCACGTCGTCATGTGGAAGCGTCGCCCCGGCCGGGTCTATCCGGTCGGCCCCGGCCATATCGCCCGCCCCGAGGCGGCGATGCTCAACGAGATGGAGCGCACCCATATCGTCGCGGCGCAGCGGGCGGCGGACCCGACCATCCTGGCCCATGACGAGGACACATTCTCGCCGGCGGATTACTATCCGGGCAACGTCATCTACGGCCAGGTGAACGAACGCGGCCAGCCCCTGGCCCAGCCGCTCAACAGCGGCGCGAACCTCCAGCTCTCGCTCGACATGTCGAAGGAGCGGCGGGACGCGATCCGCCAGGCCTTCTATTTCAGCGTCATGCAGCTGGTGAACCGGCCGCAGATGACCGCGACGGAATTCCTCGGCTTCCAGGAGGAGTACTTGCGCCAGATGGGGCCGAACCTCGGCCGCATCCAGTCGCAAGGATTGGCCCCGCTGATCGCCCGTCGCTACGATATCCTGGCCCAGGCCGGACAGATCGACCCGCCGCCGCCCGAGCTCGAAAACCAGCCGCTCCAGATCGAATATACCTCGCCGCTCGCCAAGATGCAGAAGGCCGGCGAGGCCAAGGCCACGCTGCAATACGTCAACGGGATGCAGCAGCTCGCGGCCGCGACGCAGGATATCGGCGTCATGGACAATGTCGACGGCGATGCCGTGGCGGCCGTGCTGCACGAGGCGATGGGGCCGCCGCCCTCGATCCGGCGCGATCCGGCCGAGGTCGCGAAGCTGCGCCAGCAGCGCGCGCAGATCGCAGCCCGGCGCGAGCAGCTGGTGCAGGACGGTCAGGCGGCCGAGACCGAGGCCACCCGCGCCCATGCCGCCCAGGCGGCGACGCTCTCGACGCAGCGCGAGGCCGGACAATGAGGCTGATCGCGCCGCTCCGGGCCTTCTGGCCGAACCTGCGCGAGCGCCGCCAGCTCGTCGCCGAATACCAGCAGCTCGGCCGCATGCGGATCCTGCTGGCCGATATCGCCAAGCGCGGCGGGATCTTCAGCGCGGGTCCGCGCCAGCCGGATCTCTATGCCGCCGGCGTCGCCGAAGGCCGCCGGCAGATCGCACTCGAGTTGATCCGCACGTCCGGGCTCGAACCGGCCGAGCTCCAGAAGGCCTGCACCGATCCCATCCCCGTCGATCACCGGCGCCCGAGCCATCATCCAGGAGGAGTGACCTATGTTGATCCGTAAGCTGTTGCCCATGCCCGTCTTCAATGCCGCCGACGCCACAGGAGGCGCGGATGGCGGTGGCGGTGACGGCGGCGCAGCGGCCGCCGCCGCGGCGGCCGGTGGCGGCGATGGCGGCCAGGGCGGCGGGGCCGAGCCCTGGTACACGCCGTTCAATCTCGACGAGCCGGCCAAGCAGTTCATCGCCGATCGCAAGTTCGATCGGCCGGATGGGCTCCAGTCTCTTCTGAAGTCCGCGATCGAGAGTGATCGGGTCGCCCGCTCCCGCAACGTCTTCGAGAAGCCGGACCCTGCCCGGGTGAACGAATGGGCAGGCTGGTCGGAGCTCGGCTGGAAGGAAAAGCCGGAAGACTACGCGCTGAAGAAGCCGCAGACCCCGCAGAATTTCCAGTACATGCAGAGCTTCGAGGACGCGATCAAGAAGATCGCGCATGAGAACAAGGTGCCGCTGCCGGCGGCCCAGGCGATGCTCGACGGCCTCACCGCCTTCGCCGTGTCCGAGATCGACGCCACCGACGCGCGCGGCGCGAAGGCCGCGCAGGATCTCGACGTGGCGCTGCGGAAGGACTGGGGCGCGGACTATGACCGCAATGTCGAGCTCGCCCGGCGTGCGGTCCGGCATTTCGGCGTCGGCCTCGACGACAGCTCCCAGCTGGAGGCGATCATCGGCGCGCCGAGCCTCACCAGGCTCTTCCATCAGATCGGCGCGGCCATGGGCGAGGACAAGCTCGTGGTCTCCGGCGGAGGCGGCGGCCTCGGCGAGAGCATGGAGGGGCTGCGCGCCGAGCTCCGCCGGCTCCAGGGCGACAAGGACTTCATGACCGCGCTCGGTGACGAGCGCCACGCTCGCCATGCCAATGTCGCGGCCCAGCGCAAGGCGATCATCGACAAGATCGCCGCGATCGAGCTCAAGCAGCGGCGCTGATCGACCCCGTAGTTCGACAGCCCTTGGAACCGACAGGAGGTCATGATGGGCAAGACGAAGAAGGCGGCCGCACCGACCAACGCCGCGACCGACCAGGACAGCTCGGCGGCGGCGGAGAAGAGCAAGGCAGAAGCTGCACAGAGGAAGAAGGCCAAGGCCTTCATGCAGGGCTTCGTCGACGACGTGCCGCACGAGGCGCAGGCGCAAGGCGGTCTCTACAGCTTCTGCGTTCGCGACCGCTGGTATCGCACCAAGCCGGGCCTCCTCGATGGCTGGTATAGGCTGGGCGAATGGGCCATCCGCATTCAAGGCGGCGAGCCCGTCACGGCCGCGCACAGCGACAACGGGCTGTTCCCGAAGAACATCAAATTCGACCTGTCTTGACAGCGCAGGGCAAATCAGACAGCCCTTGACGCCATAGGAGCCCGCCGGCGCAGCGCCGGCGGCAAATGCCGCAACCGCCCGCTCCGGGTGGCCCGCCGGGGAGCTGGAGCCCCGCTCAACCAGCCGCCGATCGCGGGCGTTAAACGACAGGCCTGGCCCGCTGGATGGGGTGCGCCCCTACCAGCCGCAACCTCGCCGAAGCAACCGACTTCCCTTTGCTTCGTGACGAGGAGGTGGCCATGGCAGGCCCCGTCAGCGATACGCACCGCATCACTTATCGAGAAAACATCATCCTCGCCCTCCAGGAGCGGAAGGCGATCTTCGACGACGCCTTCATGTTCGATGGCGGGCTGAAGGGCAAACAGGTCCAGATGACCGATATCATCGGCGCGACCGAGGCGCGCGTCGACGCGCCGGAAGGCGGCGATACGCCCAATGTCGAGGCCACCCACGAGCCGGTCTGGGTCCGCCCGCGCCGCATCGACTGGGGCAAGGTCATCAAGAAGGAGGACCAGATCAAGGCCCTCACCGACTACAAGTCGGAATACGTCCAGGGCGGCGCGCTCGCCGTCGTGCGCAAGAAGAACATCATCCTCTCGGATGCCTTCTTCAACGCGCGCCTGATCGGCTCCGAGGTTCCTGTCGCCACCCCCTGGGCCGGCTCGACCGTGCCGCAGACGGTCGGCTCCGACGACGGTTCCACCGCGGTCGGCATGAACGTCAAGAAGATCCTCCGGGCTTTCAAGCTGCTGGAGGACAAGGAAATCGTCGTCGAGGAGGAGGATATCTACCTCGCGCTCGACCCGCAGGAGATCGAGGACCTCTATTACGATCTCACCTACGTCAACAAGGACTATCGCTCCAAGGCGGTGCTGGAGGAGAAGCGCGTGCTCTCCATCCTCGGCATCCCGATCATCCCGACCAAGCGCATTGCCGACGACAGCGCCAACGTCTCGGCGGCGGCGCTGTGGTGCAAGTCCGGCATGGTCTGGGGCGAGTTCGACCCGGTTTCGGTCAAGTCCGAGCCCAACCCGGCCAAGCAGTACCGCGAGCACCCCTACATCGAGACCTGGATCGGCGCGACCCGCCTCCAGGACGAGAAGGTGATCAAGATCCTGAACAAGCAGGGCTGATCGCTCGCCTTCGCAGCGCGCCTGCCGGCGCGCCGCATCCATCGCCTTCCATCTTCATGCTGCCGGAGCTGCGGCCCGGCATATCCAGGAGGCCCCCATGGCCGTCGTCAAGAAATACGCGCGGTCCTACAAGGATCCCGCCACCGTCGCCCTGCCGCCCGCCGCCTTCGTCGAGGGCCGCGTGCGGTGCATCACCACCGGCCCCGTCGCCATCGCCAGCGGCGACAGCGCCACCTCGCGGCTCTATCTCGGCAAGGTTCCGTCGAGCGCGATCATCCTGCCGATGTCGACGCTCTATCACGGCGCGCTCACCGGCGTGTCCGACTTCGATATCGGCGTCGAGAAGGACGGCACCACCGTCAGCATCGACGCCCTGGCGGACGGGTTGAACCTCACCTCGGCCGGCAACAAGAGCGTCGTCGCCAAGCTCGCCACCGGCTCGATCGGCAAGCGCCTGTTCGAGGTCCTCGGTCTGGCGACCGATCCGGGTTGCGAATACGATCTGGTCGGCACGCTCAAGGCCGATGCCTCGGCCGACGGCGTGCTGGAAGCGTTCGTCCTCTACGCCAAGAAGTAGCGGCATGGCGCGCGCGGCGACAGAGACCGAGGCGGCCAACGGTGCGCTCGCCGAGATCGGCGAGCCGCCGATCGCCTCGCTCGACGAGCCGCGCGCGGCCGCCCGCGTCTGCAAGTCCCGCTTCCACGATGTCCGCGACGCGCTGCTGCGCGAGGCGGACTGGAATTTCGCCACGGCCTGGGTCGTTCCCGGCATGGACCCGACGCCGGCGCGCGGGCCGCTGAAGAAGCGCTATGTCCTGCCGCCGGACTGCGTGAAGGTGCGCTTCGTCGAGGGGCTCGAAGAAGACGAGTGGGCGCTGGAGGCTTCCTCCGTCGATCCGACCTCCGCGCCGATCCTGGGCGGCATCCTGGTCACGAATGCCGCCGCGCCGAATGTCTGCTACACCCGCATCATCCAGCAGCCGGTCCTCTGGGACGCGCTGTTCCTCACCGTCTTCCAGAAGCGCCTCGGCGCGGCCGCCGCGCCGCGCATCGGCCGCAGCCAGGCCATCGCCGGCCGGCTGAACGGGGAGGCGGCGGCCCTGCTGAAACCGGCCAAGCGCAGGGACAGCCAGGAGAAGGCGCGCACCCAGCTGCCGCGCGAGACCAGCTGGCTCGCGGCCCGCCGCGGAGGCCGGCGACCATGGTGACGGCCAATCTCGACAAGTCGCAGTTCTCGGCCGGCGAGCTCGATCCGGCGCTGCATGCCCGCAAGGACCTCGCCCGCAACCAGGCGGGGCTGAAGGCCTGCGAAAACTACGTCGTCATGGTCGAGGGCGGGCTCACCCGCACGCCCGGCACCGCCTATGTCGCGCCGTTGAAGGACGAGATGCAGCGCGGCAAGCTCGTGCCCTTCGAGTTTTCCGTCGACGACAACTACATGCTCGCCTTCAACGCCGGCGTCATGCGGGTCCACCGCAACGGCGGCATCGTCATCGACGGCGACGATCCGCCGAACCCCTACGAGCTCGCCGTCCCGTTCGCCGAGGCGGACCTGCCGAACCTGCGCTGGGCCGGCTCCGGCGACGTGATCTTCATCGCCTGGGCCAAGCAGCCGAAGGTCCTGACCCGCAAGGATCACGATGACTGGACGATCGAGGACTACGGCAATCTGCGCGGCCCGGTCGAGCCGCAGAATACCGATACGGCCAAGACGATCAGCGCCTCGGCCGCGACCGGCTCCGTCACCCTGACAGCCAGCAGCGACCTCTTCCAGGCCGCCCATGTCGGCTCGATCTGGCGGCTCGACGAGGCCAACCTCGCCAATGTCCCGACCTGGAAGGGCAACGAGAAGCCGCTCGCGGTCGGCGACCTGCGCCGCAACGGCGGTAAGGTCTACTCGGTCGCGGCCATCACCGGCACCAATGTCGGCGAGGATGCGGGCCCGAACCCGCCGACGCACGAGGAAGGCCAGGTCCTCGCCGGCAAGGGCAACGTCGTCTGGCAGTACGAGCACTCCGGCTATGGCCATGTGAAGATCACGGCCTTCATCGACGCCACCCACGTCACCGCCACTGTGATCGGCCAGTTGCCGGGCGATGTCGTCGCCCCGAACGCGACCTATCGCTGGTACGAGGCGGCCTGGTCGGACGTGAAGGGCTGGCCCAAGCAGGTCCGCCTGGCCGACAACAGCCTGGTCTGGACCGACCGCAACCGCTTCTGGCGCAGCAAGGTCACGGATCTCTACGATTTCGAGCTCTCGGCCGACGACGACAGCGCCATCGCGACGCGCATCTTCAGCCAGGACGGCACGCTCGTCGATATCCAGTGGGTGCTGAACGCCGGCATCCTCGTGCTCGGCACGCGCTCCGGCGAATGGATCGTGCGCGGCGGCTCGGATCCGTTCGAGCCGCTCACCCTGGCCAATATCCGCATGATCCCGGACACCAACGAGGGCTCGGCACCGCATATCCCGCAGCCCGTCGATGGCGGGGCCGTCTTCATCGGCCGTTCGCGGGACCGGCTGCACTTCGCCAAGTTCGATCGCGTCTCCGAAGACATCGACATGTCGGAGCTCACGCTCTACGCCCGCAACATCCTGCGCGGCGTCGCCACGGTCCTGGCCTATCAGCGCGACCCGCATCGCGTCGTCTGGATCGCGACCGCGGCCGGCGAGCTGATCTCGGTGACGTTCCGCCCCGACCAGGAGGTGATCGGCTGGGCGCGTCATCCCGACGATAACGGCAGCGTCGAGGACATGGCGGTCATCGCCTCGGCGGACGCCTCCTACAGCCAGCTCTGGATGATCGTCCGGCGCTCGATCGACGGGCAGACGCGCCGCTATATCGAGACGATGGCTCCTTTCTTCCGCCCGGCGAACTTCAACACGCCGGACGCCTCGGGAGCATGGATGGTCCGCAGCGGCCTGCGCTACCAGGGCGCGCCGGCCACCACGATCAGCGGTCTCGACCATCTCAGGGGCGAGGAGGTCGCGATCATGACGGATGGCCGCCAGCATGTGCGCCGCACGGTCAGCGCGGATGGCGAGATTACCCTGCAATATGCCGCCGGCGACGTGCTGGTCGGCCTGCCGATCAATGGCCGTATCCGCACGCTCTCGGCGGAAACGACGATCGACGGCAGCGGCACCAAGGGAACCAAGAAGAAGGCGGACAGCGTCCTCCTCGAACGCCTGTTCGGGGCCGGCGGCACGCTCTCGGCCAATGACGGGCCGCCCGAGCCGCTGCTGCTGTCCGGCCACATCATGCCGGCAGGCGCATGGCCCCTCGAAACGATCTCCAGGTCGGTCACGACCGAAAGCCCGATCGAGGACTTCATGGAGATCGAGCTCGTCAACGATACAGTCTATCCCGACACGATCCTCGGCCTCTCGCCGCATGTCAATTTCGTCGAGGACCGGGGCTGATGTGCGAGCCGACACTCCTCACCGCCGCGACGATGGGCCTCCAGGCCGGGGCGGGGCTGTTCTCCGCCGGCATGCAGTCGCGCGCCAGTGCTTCGCAGGCGCGCCTCGGCATCTGGCAGGCCGTCCAGGAGAGCCAGGCCGGTTTCGATGAGGCCGGCGCGGTCTCCCGCGTCCTGGTCGGCGAGGCGAACGACACCGCCGGCTTTACCGTCGATCAGGCGACGCGAGCGACCCGCGCCTATTCGCTGGCGATCGAGATCGCCAACAAGAACGCCGAGCTGGCTTTGGGCAAGGCCAACCTGGAGGAGAACCGCGTCCGCGACGAGACCAAGGCGGCGCTGGCTCAGCAATCGACCTATTTCGCCGCCAACAACATGGACCCGACCTATGGTTCACCGCTGCTGCTCTCCGCCTTCGGCGCGGCCCAGGGCGAGAGCGATGCCCTGATCGTCCGTGCCGGCGGTAGGCAGGAGGCGGCGGACCAGCGCTGGACCGCCTATCAGCTCGCCGACAAGCAGGACGAAGGCATCAAGACGGCAGGCTTCTCGATCGAGAGCGGCTACAAGACCGCCTCCAACCAGATCGACAGCGCCTATCGCACGGCGAAGACGCGCGGGGCGTCCGGCAATATCGCCGCCGGCATCACCGCCTCGAACACCTTGCGCGCCGGCCAGTACGGGGCGGCCACGGCCTTGCTGTCCGTCGCCACCAACTGGGCGACGCAGGCCATGGGCGGCAAGCTCTCGGCCATCGGCATCAAGGGGATCTGACGCATGGCGCAGGCTCCCATCATCGTCTCGCGCCAGCGCCTCGGCGGTCCGCAGGCCCTGCCGCAGCTCTCGACCGGCGAAGGCCAGCTGCAGACGCAGATTGCCGGCACGCGCCGCGCCGCCCAGGCCGAGATCGCCGGCATCGAGGGAGAGGCCCAGGCCGAGATCCAGGGTAGCCGCGCCATCACCCAGGCCGCGATGGGCAAGAACGCGGCCGAGACGAAATTCGCCGGGGCGGTCTCCCAGGCGGCGCAGAGCATCGGCAACGCCATCCAGGACGCGCAGGCGCAGACCCGGCTGATCGAGGCGCAGAGCGCGCTGCTGAAGAAGCAGGAAGCGCGCCGCGAGGAATTCCGCAACGATCCCGACTGGCAGAGCGCGCCGACGCGCCTCGCCGAGGCGATGAGGAAGGACCAGGACGAGATCCTGTCCGGCTTCGGCGCGAGCGACCAGGCCAAGCTCTCGCAATCGGTCCTGCGCTCCAGCCTCTCGCTCCAGCGCGAGATCAGCCAGACCTCGCTCTCGAAGATGAACAACGCGGCCGTCGCCTCGCAGACGGAACTGTCGCAGACCTATCTCAGCCGTGCGTCGCGCGCGACCTCGGCCGAGGAGCGCCTGGCCATCGTGCAGGAGAACGACACGGCGATCGACGATCTGGTCAAGCGCGGCATCCTGGAGCCGACGCAGGCGCTCACCTCCAAGCAGAATTTCCGCCAGCAGCTCGACCAGACGGAGCTCTACAAGGGCATCAAGAGCAACCCGGAAGGCACGCTCAAGGCCCTCCAGGATCCCGCCATGTTCGGCTCGCTGACGCCGCTCCAGCGCGAGACGGCGACCGCGCAGGCGCAGGCCGCGCTCGACGAGCGGAAAGGCCTGGAAGCGCAGGACATGCAGAAGCGCGACCCGGCCGGGGCGGCAGCGACCTATTCGCGTGCGCCGGAACAAGGCATCGTCGGCCAGGTCGTGCGCCGTGCCCTGATCCCCGGGGAGAGCAGCGGCAACGCTGGGGCGCAGAGCCACGCCGGGGCCGCCGGCATCGCCCAGATCATGCCGGACACGGCGCGGCGGCTCGCAAAATCGAAAGGCTGGACGGACCTCGACGGGCTCGACGATGCCGGCGTGCGCGCCTGGCTCAAGGCCAATCCCGAGAAATCGACCCTCATGGCCGAGCGGGAGATCGGCGATATCTGGCGGCGGACCGGATCGCTCGCCGCGGCTTTTGCCGGGTATCACGCCGGCCAGGGTGCGGCGGATGCCTGGCACGCCAGGGCCGTCGCGCAGTTCGGTGAGGGTTATACGGCCGCGCAGTTTCTGTCTGTCATTCCCGAAAGCTCGACCGATGCCAAGAACGGCAAGCCGGGCATGACGACGCGCGATTACGTCGCCGGCATGCTCGCGCGCGCCGGGGCCGATCCCGGCCGGGGCGGTGTCTCGACCAATGCCGCCTACCGCATCGGTTCCGCCGTCGACACCGGCATCAAGGCGGACCTCACCCAGCAGCGCCAGCAGCTCAACCAGCTGGTCAGCCTGACGCAGGACGATCGCGACGCCGTGCTGACGGCCTTCAAGAACGGCTACGCTGTCGATCCGCAGGCGGTCGCTGCTGCCAAGGCCCCCCTGATCGCGGCCGCTGCGGCCGGGGACGCGACGGCGGTCCAGAAGCTGCGGCAGTTCACCGAGCTCGAACAGGTCGCGCCGATCGTGCGCGAGGCCTACCAGATGAACCCGGCCGCGCTCGAAACCGGCATCGCCGTGCTGCGCCGGGAGATCGCCAATGGCAATGCCGGCGCGCCGGCCCAGCGCCGCCTCCAGGTCTTCGAGGCGGTGCAGAGCGAGGTGACCAAACAGGCGGGTGAGAACCCGGTCGGCCTGATCGAGCGCTCGGGCCGCCAGCCGGTCACCGCGATCCCCGTCCAGGCTCCCGCGACCGCACCCGAATTCGGCCAGGCGCTTCAGCAGCGGGCCGTCGTCGCCGCCGACGCGCAGCGCCTCTACCAGGGCGAGCTCAAGCCGCTGAAGCCGCAGGAGGCGGCCCAGCTCAAGCAGCGCTATCAGGACGCGACCGCGCCGGAGCGTCTCGACCTGGTCAAGGCCTTCCATCAGAATATGCCGGGCCCGGCCTTCGACGCCGCCACCGCGCAGATCGGCGCGGACAAGCTCACCGTCACGGCCGCGCGCCTCTCCGCCGTGGATCCCGATCTCGGGCCCAAGATCATGCGCGGTGCGGCCCTGCTCAAGAGCAAGGGCGTCGACGACGGCAAGGCGGCAGATCTGCGCACGGCGTTGGGCAATACGCTCGGCCGCTCCGTCTTCCCGCCGGAAGTCCAGGGCGAGCTCGTCGACGCGGCGCTGGCGATCTATGTCGCCGACCGCGACGGCAAGGGCGCTCTGTTCGACAATTCCGATCCGCGCGCGCTCGAAGCCGCGATCGAGAGCGTCACCGGCAAGCTCGCCAAGGTCAACGGCGTCAAGGTGCCGCTGCCGCGCGGCATCAGCGAAACCCAGTTCGCGCGCGGCCTGGCCGATCTGCGCGCCGAGGATCTGGGCGGCACGCCGGTCGGCCGGGATGGCCAGCCGCTCGATATCGGTTTCCTGCGCTCCTATGGCCGGCTGCGACCGCAGGGCCTCGGCGACGGCCGCTACATGGTGATGCTGCCGGGGCCCGGCGGGCAGGACGCCGCCGTGCGCGGCGCGGACGGCCAGCCTCTTGTCGTCGACATGCTGCCCACTGTGAAACGGGCGGAGGCGGCCTGGCCGCAAGTCCAGGGCAACGAGATGGCGCAGGCCTATTGGGACGCGCAGTCCGGCAACGTCATGCGCCGCGCCGATCCGACCTTCCGGGGCGAAATGTCCCCGGCGCGCGGGCCCTACGCGACGCCAGCGGAGGAAAAGGCCCGCTCGCTGGAGATCGCCCGCCAGCAGCTCAAGGATCTCGAAGCCGAGCGGGATGGATACGCCAATGCCCGCGCGCCGCATCCCGATAGCATTCTCGGCCGGCAGGTCCGGGCCCGTATCGAGCGCGATCTGGCCGTGACCCGCCAGCGTCTCAAGGATCTGGGAGGCGAGCCATGAGCTGGGACAGCGCCTTCGCCGGTGAACGCGAGCAGGCGGCGCGCGGCCCGGTTCCGGCCGCGCCCGCGACACTGGGCGAGATCTGGCGTTCGGGCTGGGATGCCGCCGGGCTCGATACGGTGTTCGGGCAGGGCGATCCCTGGAACCAGGCGCAAGGGGAGCTGCGCCAGGCCGTCGAGGGCGCGGCCGGCATGAGCGCCGCCGAGCTCGCCAAGGCCCAGGGCCGCAGCCTGCGCGCCGTCGACTGGGCCGGCGCGACCTGGCAGGACCAGGCGCGCGAGCTCGGCGAGCTCTCGGCCGGGTTGACGCCCGAGCAGCAGGAGAAGGTCAAACCCTTCCTGGACGTGCCGGCCCGCGCCCGCCGGATCTCGGCCGACCGCGAGCGCCAGGCGGCGGACATCGCCGACCGGACCTATGGCCTGACCGGCCATGCGGTCGGCTTTCTCGCCGGCGTGAGCCGTGCCGCGATCGATCCCATCAATCTCGGCACGATGTTCCTGGGCGGGCCGTTGGCGAGCTCGGTCCCGAAGATGCTGGCCCGCGAGGCCGCGCTCGGGGCTGGCATCCAGGCCGTGCAGGAGCCGTTCGTGCAGGCCGGCCGCGCCGAGCTCGGCCTTGAGGCCGGCATCGGCCGGGCGCTCGGGAACGTGCTGGAGGCCGGTATCGGCAATGCCGGGCTCGCCGGCCTGTTCCGGGGCGCCGGCTGGCTGATGAGCCGCGCCGCCCGTGCCGGCGATGCTCCGGCCGTCCGCGCCGCCGATGCCGTTTCCCAGGCCTTGCAGGAGCCTCGACTAGACGCAGGCATGCCGGCGGCTCGCAGCGAGCTCGTGGCCAATGCCAACGCCCTGCACGCCGGCGAGGCGGTCACGCCGGCTGCGGCGGAGCCGGCCATTCCCGCGAGCCTGCGCGATCTCGGCCCGGCCGATCTCGACGCGGCGGCGCGGCTGGCCGAACGTGACGAGCTGATCGACCATCTCGCGCCCGACCAGAGCGGTGCCGGCAAGCTCGTCCATGCCGAGACGGTCGAAACGATGATCGCCAGGATGGAGGAGAGCCGGCAGGACATCATGGCCGGGCTCGACAGCAAGATCGCCGAGCTGGAGACGCGCCTGCGCCAGTCGTCGGGGGACGCGCAGGCGCAGACGGCGGGCGGGGAGGGCGTTTCTCCTCCCGCGCCACCCGCCCGCCGTCGACGCCCCCCCGCCGAGCGCAAGCCGGTCTCGCTCGCCCGCTTCATCGCCGAGAATGGCGGGCTGAAGATCGACGATCAGGGCGAGGTCCGTTACCTCGGCATCAACCAGATGTTCGTTCCCGGCGCGGGCATGGTCGGCCGGATCGACGGCAAGCTGCTCGATCGCGACCTGGAGCCGCTGCTGATCGCCGAGGGCTATCTGCGCCCGCAGGATCCGAACATGCCGTCGCGGGACGTGACGCAGGAGGTGCATGACGCGCTGGTCGCGGAGTTCACCCACAAGCGCCCGCTCTACCGCTTCCAGGACCAGGCCCGCGTCGAGCAGCTGGAGACCGGCCGCACCCTCGACATGGACCAGCGCTGGCGTGACGAGATCGCGGCCGAGGCGGACGGCATCCGCCAGCAGCTGACGGAGGCCGGGCACCGCGTGGAGGACTGGGACCCGCAGGATATCAGCGACGCGGCCGACCGGCTGGTACGCGGGGTCGACGAAAGCTGGGAAACCGCTCTGGAGCGCGTTGTCATGGCGCGCGAGCTGGCGCATGATGCCTCGCCCACGGCGCTCGCCGCCGCCGAGGACCTGCCCGATTGGGAGATTGCCGATGCAATTTTCGGCCGAGACGCACAACCAGATAGCGGCCGAGCTGGAAGCCAAGGCCGAGCAGACGCAGGAGCCGGCGGCGAAAGCCGATCTGGAGCGGCGGGCGACCAAGTTCCGGGCGCTGGCCAGGATGGCCCAGGCCAAGGCGGACCGGCAGGCGACCAGGCACTAGCCGGTAGTCTCGCCCGGCTGGCCCAGGCCAGCGACGATCCCGCCCTGTTCAAGGCGCGGCTCGCGGATCTCCAGCGCAATCTCGAAGCAGCCGGCGGCGATATCCGGCTTGAGCTCGACACAGGGCCCGTTTCCGCGCGCAAGCTCCTGGAGGAGATCCGCGACGACGCCACGGCGGCGGATGCGCTCAAGGCCTGCCTCGGTCAAGGCGTGCGGGAGGGCGGCTCATGAGCGTGCTCTCCTGTCTGTTCGGCAAGGTCGAGGCCGGCCTGGTCAAGCGCGCTTCGGCCGACAAGCTGGCCGCCGCGATCGAGGAGCGCCGGGCCGCGCTGGCTGATGCCAGATCGGCTGCGGAGCGGCCGCTCAACGCGATCGCTCTGGAGACCGCCGACGATGCGACCAGGGCGGCGGCCCGCCACGCCGATCTGACGGTGCGCTCGATCGAGGCTCAGCTTTCGACACTCCAGGTCGTGCGCGACTATGACGCCAAGGTCAGGGAGCTGCGCGCCACGCCGGGCGATTTCGGCTTCGGGAGCAAGGCCCCCGCGCTCCTGTCCGATGAGCGCAAATCGACGGTCTGGCCGGCCATCCGCTCGCTGTTCTGGCGCGACCCCCACGAGATCGCCACCTGGGGCAACGTCACCTATCTCGCGCGCACCATCCGGGGGGAGGCGCACGCGGCCTTCGCCGATACCATCGAGAAGCTCAGGGCCAAGGCCTTCGGCTTCAAGCACGAGACGCTGCGCGAGGCGGAGCTGCTGGACGCGCTCTATGGCGAGGCTGGCGCGACAGCCGAAGGCCACCGGATGGCCCAGAGCTGGAGCGGCGTGGCCGAGAACCTGCGCGAGCAGTTCAATGCCGCCGGCGGGGCGATCCCCGAGCGCAAGGGCTGGAAGCTTCCGAACCCGACGCTGGACCGCAGCAAGGTCGCGGCCGTGGCGCGCGAGGAGTTCGTGGCCGACATGCTGCGGCTGAACGACCGCGAGCAGCTGCTGGACTTCTCCACCGGCCGCATGCTCGACCAGGACGGTGTCGCGCGGGTGATGGGAGAGGTCTACGACAACGCCGTCGCCGGCTGGGTCGATGGCCCGCCGACGACCGCGACGATGGGCCGCGAGATGCTGGCCAACAGCCGGCGCGACCCGCGCATCCTCGTGTTGAAGGACGCCGCCAGCTGGCGCGAATTCGCCGGCAAGTACGGCGAGCACGACAGCCCCTTCGCGGCGATGATGAACCATATCGGGCGCATGAGCGAGGACATCGCCATGCTGCGCACGCTCGGCCCCAACCCGGAAGGGCTGAAGCGCTACATCCTCTCCCTGTTCGATCGCGAGCTGGAGAGCGTCACGGTCAGCGCGCCGGAAGGCGCGAGCGAAGCCGTCAAGGTCAAGGCGGTGAAGGAGAACCGCAAGGCGGAAAGCCGCCTCAACCGCCAGCGCCGCTCGTTCGAGACGGCCTGGGCCCATGTCAGCGGGGCGGCCGATACGCCGGTCGATACCGGCCTGGCCAACATGATGGGCAACATGCGCGCCGTGCTCGTCGCTTCGCAGATGGGCTCGGCGATCATCTCGTCGATCTCCGACCAGGCGACGCTCGCCATGGCGGCGCGCTTCAACGGCATTCCCGTCATGGGCGTGATCGGCCGTGCGATCCGGGAGCTCGGCGAGGCCGGATCCGAAGTCCGTGCGGCTCAGATGGGATTGGTTGCGGACACGCTGGCCCATGGCGTCCATGGCGCGGACCGTTTCGCCGGAGAGACCATCCGTGCCGGCCGGGCAGGGCAGCTCGCGGGCGGGGTGGTGCGGGCCTCTGGCCTGCGGCGCTGGTCGGCGGTGCTGCGCAATGCCTTTGCGCTGGAGACCATGGCGCTGCATGCCCGCGAGGCCGGCAAGGGCTTCGCCGATCTCGACCCGAAGATGCGCGAGAGCCTGTCGCGCTATGGCATCGACGCCGGTGACTGGGACGTGATCCGCCATTCTCCACTCTACCAGGAGCGGCCCGGCGCCTCATTGCTGCGCCCGATGGATGTCCGCGCCCAAGGCGGGGAGGCGGCCGGCAAGGCGGCGGACAAGCTGAAGCGGTTGATCGATACGGAGATGGACTATGCCGTGATCGAGGCCGACCCGATGACGCGGGCCCTGATCAACGGTGAGGCCCGGCCGGGCACCTATGAGGGCGAGGTGCGCCGCGCCTTCGGCCTCTACAAGACCTTCCCGCTGACTTTCGTCACCATGCATTTCGCCCGTGCCATGGCGCGGGGCTGGGACGGCTCGCGCATGGGGCATGCCGCGATCTCGTTTTCGGCGATGTGGGCGCTCGGCCTGGTCGCCATGCAGGCCAAGCAGATCGCCAACGGCAAGGACCCTTACAGCCTCGATCCGACCACGACGCGAGGTCAGCTCGCCTATGGGTCGGCCCTCCTGCAAGGCGGTGGGCTCGGCATCTTCGGAGATTTCCTCGGCCAGGACATGACCCGCAACGGCAACAGCCTGATCGCGACGCTGGCGGGCTCGCAGTTCGCGGCGGGCGAGAAGGTCGCAAAATTCGTCCTCGGCAATCTCCAGCGCGCCGGCAAGGGCGAGGAGACGCATTTCGCCGGCGATGCGCTCTATACGGCCGCGTCCTTCCTTCCCGGTTCCTCGCTCTGGTACGCCCGCCTGGGCTTCCAGCGGACGGTGCTCGACCAGCTCGCGCTCCAGATCGATCCGCGCGCGCCGGATCGTTTTCGGCGCATGGAGGACATGGCCCAGCGCGACTGGGGCCAACGCTTCTGGTGGTCGCCTGGCCGCGCCGCGCCGCAAGACACGCCTTCCTTCGGAGCCATGCCATGACGGTCGCAACCGAGCTCTGCCGCTCGACCCATCCCTGGACCGGCGTCGAGACCGCCCTCAACACCGGCTATCCCGCGGACAGTCCGGCGGACGTGCGCGTCTTTTTCCGTGCCCCCGACGGCTCCTCCGTCGAGCTGGTGGCCGGCGTCAACCACACGGTCAGCCTCGCCGTCGTCGCTGGCAACAAGGTGGCGGTGGTCGCGCCAATCTCGATCCCGGGTCCGGTCGGAACGATCGTGACGTACCGCGACACGCCGGCCCTCGTCAGCGAGACGCTTCAGGATGGCGCGGGCTTCTCGATCAGGATCGTGCAGCAGCTGTTCGATCGCGATGCCATGCGCGGGGGCGAGGCGCGCCGCGACGCCGCGCGCTCAATCATCCTGCGTCCGGCCGACGAGATCGGCTCCGGTGCCTTTGATCTCCAGGGCACCCGCATGACCAATCTCGGGCCAGGCGTAGACCCCAATGACGCGGCCACGGTGCAGCAGCTCCAGGATGTCGGCGGTTCGACGGGGAACGTGCCGCCTCCGCTCGCCAGCCAGATCGGCTTTTGGCTGGCCGCGACCGCGCTGAATACTTCGGGCTGGCGCGAAATGACGCTTGAAAGCCTGCCGCGCATTCCCGGCGGCGTCCTGCTCGGGCGCGCCTCGGCCGGAACGGGCCAGATCGAGCCCTTGGCGGAAGCGGCGATCAAGACGCTGCTGGGCATTTCAACACCTGGCAACGAGCTGATCGTTGCAGTCAGCAAAGCGGCCCAGCGCGCCGCTCTGCAAATGACGGCGCTGGGCGAGGCTATCGTATTGGCGCCCGACCAGGTCACGGCCTTGTCGGCGCTCGGGGCCGGTGCGCTCGGTCGAGCGATCCTGGCGATCGGTTCGGCGCCGGCGAGGCAGATCCTGGACTCGTCCGGTGGCTTCGTTCCGCTCGACTGGAAGCATATGCCTGTGGGTTCGGTGATCGACCGCGTACTGGTGGTGAACTCGGCCTACTCGCTCTTCAGCACGAGCATCCCGCTCGACGATACGGCCCCGCAGAGCAACGAAGGCTCTCAGATCCTCGCCGGGACGATCACGCCGAAAAGCGCGACGAACAAGCTTCGGATCTCGGTCGAGGCGCATTGCGCTTCACAGACCGCGAACGGCGCCGTCTGCGTCGCGCTTTTCGACGGAAATCCCAGCGCCATCAAGGCGACCTGGCGATACGGCCAGTTGAACTACGGCGGCGTCATCGTCCTCACGCACGAATACGTCAACGGCAGCCTCGGTCCGGTGACCCTCGCGGTACGCATGGGCGCAGGTGGCGCCAGCAACGCCGTTTCGATCAATGGTGGGTCTTCCGGTCGTCTGCTCGGCGGCAGCATGGCTTGCAGCCTTCTGATTGAGGAGATCAAGGGGTGAGTTACACGATCCTGTCTGCGGCCTACAGCAACCCATTCTTCTCCGCCGTGATCGCGGAGACGCAGGAGGCCGGATCGGTCATCATCAGCCGCGACGACGATCCCGTGGCCTGGGCGCTTCTGGACGAGATTTCCATCGCGCCGTTCGTCGAGCCGTTCGCGCTTCCCGACGACATCTCCCGCCGTCAGTTCGCCCAGGGCCTTGCCGAGCTCGGACTGATCGCCGAGGCGGACGCCGAGGAGTGGACGGCGAACGGGACACTGCCGGCGGCCATCCTCGCCCTGGTCGATGCTTTGCCGGCCGAGCAGCGCTTCCCGGCGCGCATGTTGGTGCGGGGGGCGACCAAATTCGAGTTCTCGCATCCGCTCGCCGAGGCGTTCGCCGGGCTGGCCGATCCGCCCTGGAGCCTGGAAACCCGCGCCGCTTTCTGGCGGCATTGCGCCACCCTATGAGGCCTGCCCCATGGATCTCGACCAGCTTTCCCGCATCGCAGGCAAGCCGCTCTCGCAGAAGCAGCGGGCCAATGCGCTCTCCTTCCTGATGTCGCTGCAAAGGTTCGGGCCGGTCCTCGGCCTCGACCAGCCGCACCGGGAGCAACAGTATCTCGCCCAGGCTCTGCATGAGAGTGGCGTCTTCCAATGGGATCGCGAGATCTGGGGCCCGACGCAGCAGCAGTTGAGATACGATCCGGCTTCCGGGTCGCAACTGGCCATAGATCTCGGCAATACCCAGCCGGGCGACGGGCGGCGCTACTACGGCCGCACCGGAGGCATGCTCACCGGCCGGGCGAATTATCGCGCTTTCACGGCCTGGGCGCGCAAGCACATCGACCCGGCCGCGCCGGATTTCGAGGCGGAGCCGGACAAGGTGCTGACCGATCCCTGGGAAGGGCTCGTGCCCCTCTGGTACTGGGACAGCCGGAACCTCAACAAGTATGCAGATCAGGGCGATGTCGAGAACATCACCTTGAAGATCAACGGCGGCCGCAATGGCTTCGACGATCGCCTGAAATGGCTGGGTCGCTGCTCGCTCGTGCGTCTCGGCTACGGCCCGGCCGAGCTCGCTGTCTTCCAGCGCGACGCCAGGCTGAAGGTCGACGGTATCTTCGGGCCGAAGACAAGGGCGGCGATCCATGCCCGGCTGCTCGCTCTGACGGTCCCGGCGTCCCAGCCGGCGGACGCGGCGGCTGCGCCTGTCGTCGAGGAGAAGCCGGTGGCGGTGACGCCGGCGGCGCTCGACAAGCCGATCGAGAAGACGGGCGGTTTCTGGGAACGCATCTTCACCATGGGCTCGGCCGCCACCGGCCTGGGAACCCTCGTCTTCGGCGACTGGAAGGTCACGGCGATTTCACTGGGCGGCGTCGTCGTCATCGCTGCACTCGGCCTCGTCTTCCATGCACGGATCATCGCGGCGGTGCGGGACATCAAGGCGGCGATCGCCGCGCCGAATGGTGCGGCATGAGCCTCAACCTGCGTCTCGCCCTGATCGGGATCATCGCGGCCGGCGTGTTCTTCGCCGGCTGGAAGTTCGTCGACCTGGTCGCGGTGGGCCGCGTCAGCAAGGCGACCGAAATCTTCAACCAGGAGAACCGCGATGCGGCGGATGCGATGTCTGAAGCTCGCGCGCGCGTGCGCGCTTGCTATGATGGTGGCGGCGTGTGGGACCGTGCCAAAGGCCAATGTCAGCGGTCTGTGCCGGGGGCTCGGCAATGAACTGGCGCTCGCGACCGCCCCGGCCCAAATCGACGAGATCTTCGAGGCCGGCGTTGCCGCAGGATGCTGGACCCGACCGAAGGGACGATGAGATGCCACAACCCCAGATTACCCTCGGCAATAAACTCTCGATGGCGACGCAGGGCTTCAGCCTGCTCGCGCTGCTGACCGCTATCATCCTGGCCTGGGGCAAGATGGACACGCGCATGACGGTGGCCGAGGGCAAGATCGAGCGGCAGGAAAACCAGTTGAGCCAGTTGACGGCCCAGCGCGGCGTGGACGCCGCCGCGCTGGCCACCCTCGCCGGCAAGATCGACGTGCAGAACGTTACGCTGAGCGGTCTGACGACGGCGGTGAACAAGTGGGACGATAAGGTGGAGCGCCTGCGCGGACCCGGTTCTCTGCCGTGATGACCGGCGGCCGGTGAGGGCGCCGCAAAAGCGCCGGAATAATTGCCGCGTGCCGCCAGTGATGCCGCTCAAGAAGTTGAGATCATTAACTCTAAATTAGGCTGAACGGGACTTTAATGCCCGTCATCGAGTTGCGTCGTTCGCGAGTACTCTGTCCATGTTTAGCCAAGCCGGAACGGTCAAATCCCGTCTCCTTTTCCGTCTCTCGACGGTTTGCCTGCTTGCCCTGGGTGCCAGCGCCTGCTCGTCCGAGGCGGTGCGCTTCACGGAGACGCCCTTCGACAATCCCTTCAGGACGGCCCAGGCCTCGCCGATGCGCGATCCGGTGACCACCGGCTCGATCGGTTCCGGCGCGCGGGCGCCGCTGCAGCCGGTTCCCTCCGCGCCGGTCGTGCGCTCGCAGGCCCTGCCGCCGCCGCAGTCGGCCGTCGCGATGCGCTCGGCGCCGACGCCGGCTCCCGTGCAGCCCGTTGGCGGCAGCGCCGCCGGCTGGAGCGCGGTCGGCGGCACGCCGATCGTGCTGGCGCAGGGCGAGACGCTGGACATGATCTCCTCGCGTTACGGTGTGCCGCGCGCGGCGCTGATGTCGGCCAACGGGCTGAGCAGCGCCAATGTGGCGCCGGGAACGCGCCTGACCATCCCGGTCTATAATGCGAGCGGGACCGCGGCCGCCGCCGCGGAGCCGATCCGGCACGCCGCGCCGGCCGCGTCCGAGCCGCGCGGCTTCTCTCCGCCCCTGCGCCAGGCCGCGGCCGATACCCGTTCCCAGGCCCGCGGCGCCGCCGAAGCCAGGGCCGCTGCGGCTGCCGCGGCGAAGGCCAAGGCGGAAGCCGACGCGCAGGCGATGCGGGAATCGCGCGCCCGCTTCGCGGCCGAGGCTAAGGCCAAGGCCGAGGCGCGCAAGCTTTCCGCCGCTCCTGCGGCCCGGCCGCTCGCGGACGCCAAGTCGGCCACGGCCGCGCCCGTGCGCCCCGCCAGGACCGTGGCCCCGGTCGAGCCGGCGCGGCCTGCAGCCGTCGCCAGCGCTCCGGCCGCGAAGGTCGAGCCCGCCTCCCTGCCCGATCCCAAGACCACGGCCAGCCTGCCGAAGCAGGAGAGCGTCGCGTCGTCGAGCGCCGACAAGGCGGATTTCCGCTGGCCGGCGCGCGGCCGGGTGATCTCGGGCTTCAGCGGCAAGGGCGGCAACGAGGGCATCAACATCGCGGTTCCGGACGGGACGCCGGTCAAGGCCGCCGAGGAGGGCACCGTCGCCTATGCCGGCAGCGAATTGAAGGGCTACGGCAACCTCGTCCTGATCCGCCATCCGAACGGCTATGTCTCGGCGTACGCCCATAATGGCGAGCTCAAGGTGAAGCGCGGCGACGTGGTCAAGCGCGGCCAGGTCGTGGCCAGCTCCGGCCAGAGCGGCAACGTCTCCTCGCCGCAGCTTCACTTCGAGCTGCGCAAGGGCTCGACGCCTGTCGACCCGACGCCCTATCTGAACAACTGATCCCCGATCGAAGCCGCCCAATCCGGTTTCACCCTTCGATCGGTACCCGCGAGACCCCGCCGATCGGAACAGAAACGGGACGGACCCTGGTCCGTCCCGTTTTTTGGCGTTGGGGATAGGCCGGCGGAGCGCTCCGGGTCAGTCCTCCAGCCTCAGCCTTCGAGCCTCAGCCTTCGAGCTTCTTGCCGAGGCGCCCGGCGAGATCCTGGATGTACTGCCAGGCGGTGCGGCCGGAGCGCGAGCCGCGGGTGGTCGACCATTCGAGCGCGTCGCGGCGCAATTCGTCCGGCGCGATCGCTAGCCCGAAATGGCCGACATAGCCGTTGATCATCTCCAGATATTCGTCCTGGCTGCATTTGTGGAAGCCGAGCCAGAGGCCGAAGCGGTCGGAGAGCGAGACCTTCTCCTCGATCGCCTCGCCCGGATTGATCGAGGTGGCGCGCTCATTGTCCATCATGTCGCGCGGCAGCAGGTGGCGGCGATTCGAGGTGGCATAGAACACCACGTTCTCGGGCCGCCCCTCGACGCCGCCGTCGAGCACCGCCTTGAGCGACTTGTAGGAGGTGTCGTCGCTGTCGAAGGAGAGGTCGTCGCAGAAGACGATGGCGCGGTGCGGGTCGCTGCGGAGCTGGCCCATCAGCGCGGGCAGGCTCTCGATGTCCTCGCGGTGGATCTCGATCAGCTTCAGCGGCAGCTCGCCTTTCGCCAGGCGCTGGTTGGTGTCGGCATGGACGGCCTTGACCAGCGAGGACTTGCCCATGCCGCGCGCCCCCCAGAGCAGGACGTTGTTGGCGGGAAGCCCTTTGGCGAAGCGCTCGGTGTTCTCCGAGAGCGTGTCGCGAACCCGGTCGACACCGCGCAGCAGCGAGATCGCGACGCGGTTCACCTTCGGCACCGGCACGAGCTCGGAGCCGGCGGCCTGCCAGACGAAGGCGTCCGCGGCCGCGAGGTCGATCGGCTTGCGCGGGGAGGGGGCGATGCGCTCGAGCGCGGAGGCGATCCGCAGCAGGGTGGCGAGCGTCTCGGCGGCGGTTTGATCAGGAGTCGTGTCGGTCATCTGGCATGCGCCTTCATGGTTCGGCTGGCAACCGTACCGTACCGTCCGGTACGGTTGTGTGCCTAGCTAAACCGCTTCGCGCGATCTTGCGCAAGGGCATTGCGCGAATGGCGGCAAGCTCATAGGTGAGGAACGCGTCGGCGCGAGCGGGCGTGTCCGATTGATTTCATGGCGTTGCCGACTATAGTCCGCGCGATTTTCCCGGCGGAGCACGCGCCGATCAGGTTGCAGCGCAATCCGGTCGGGCCTCGCGTTCTCCGGCCTTGAATTGAGAGGCGGAGTCTCCGGCCGGGTCGAAACGACCTGGCCGGGCTCGGCTCCGTCGATGGTCTTGCCGTGTCTTTGGACGGCGTGTCTTGCGGCCCGGCGGCATCCTGCCGCCGTACCAGAGGAGTGTTTTCGTGATCACCCCCGCTTTCGCCCAGGCGACAGGAGCCGGCGGCGGCGCCGACATGCTGATCCAGTTGGTGCCCTTCCTCCTGATCTTCGTCATCATGTGGTTCCTGATCATCCGGCCGCAGCAGCGCCGGGCCAAGTCGCATCAGGAGATGATCAAGAACGTGCGCCGCGGCGACACCATCGTCACCTCGGGCGGCCTGGTCGCGAAGGTGTCGAAGGTGGTCGACGACGGCGAGGTCGAGGCCGAGATCGCCGAGGGCGTGCGCGTGCGCATCGTGCGCGGCATGATCCAGGACGTCCGCTCCAAGACCGAGCCGGTCAAGAACTAAGACGACGTCGACCGCGACGACGGCCGGCTTCCGCGCGGAGCCGGCGCCACAAAAAGGCTGTTCACGCAGATGCTTCGCCTCCAGGCCCGCAAGGTCATCCTCGTCCTGCTCGTGCTGATCTTCGGTTGCGGGCTCGCCGTGCCGAACCTGTTCTCGCCCGAAACGCGCAAGGCGATCGAGGACAACGCCCCGTCCTGGATTCCGCGCCTGCTGCTGCCGATCCATGCGGTGGTGCTCGGCCTCGACCTGCAGGGCGGCTCGCACGTCCTGCTCGAGATCGACCGGGCCGACCTCGTCCGCAGCCAGGTGACGCAATTGCGCGATGATGTCCGCCGCATCCTGCGCGAGGAGCGCGTCAGCCTCCAGGGCGGCATCCAGACCACCCAGCGCGGCGTGCAGATGCGCATCGCCGATGCGGCCGAGCGCGAGCGCGTGCTGCCGAAGCTGCGCGAGCTCGCCCAGCCGGTCGGCACGCTCGGCGCCTTCGGCCCCTCGGGCAACCAGTCGATCGCCATCACCGAGCAGCCGGACGGCCTCGTCCAGCTCGCCGTGACCGAGGCCGGCTCGAACGAGCGCATCCGCCGCGCCGTCGAGCAGGCGATGGAGGTGCTGCGCCGGCGCGTCGACGCGCTCGGCACCACCGAGCCGAACATCCAGCGCCAGGGCCTCGACCGCATCCTGGTCCAGGTGCCGGGCCTGCAGGATTCGCAGCGCCTGAAGGAGATCCTCGGCGACACCGCCAAGCTGGAGTTCCGCCTGCTCGGCGACGCCAACAGCACCGATGTCGACATGCTGCCCTCGCAGGATTCCGGCGGCCAGCCGGTTCCGGTGCTGCGCCAGCCGGTCGTCGACGGCGCCGATCTCGTCGACGCGCAGCCCTCCTTCGATTCGCGCACCGGCCAGCCGATCGTGAATTTCCGTTTCAACATCCGCGGCGCGCAGCGCTTCGGCCAGATCACCACCGAGAATCTGGGCCGGCCGCTCGCCATCGTGCTCGACAACAAGGTGATCTCCTCGCCGGTCATCCAGTCGCCGATCACCGGCGGCTCGGGCCAGATCTCCGGCAATTTCACCGTGCAGCAGGTCAACAACCTGGCGATCCTGCTGCGCGCCGGCGCGCTGCCGGCCAAGATGACCATCGTCGAGGAGCGCACCGTCGGCCCCGGCCTCGGCGCCGACTCGATCCATGCCGGCAAGCTCGCAACCCTGATCGCCGGCGTGTTCGTGGTGCTCTACATGCTCGCGAGCTACGGCGTCTTCGGGCTGATCGCCAGCGTCGCGCTCTTCGTCCATGTCTGCCTGATCTTCGGCCTGATGTCGCTGATCGGGGCGACGATGACGCTGCCCGGCATCGCCGGCATCGTGCTCACCATCGGCACGGCGGTCGACTCCAACGTGCTGATCTACGAGCGCATGCGCGAGGAGGAGCATCAGGGCCGCTCGCTGATCTCCGCGATCGAGGCCGGCTTCCAGCGCGCCTTCGCCACCATCATCGACTCCAACGTCACCATGCTGATCGCGGCGGTGGCGCTGTTCGCGCTGGGCTCGGGCCCGGTGCGCGGCTTCGCGGTGGTGTTCATCCTCGGCATCCTGACCACGGTCATCACCGCGGTGACGCTGACGCGGATGCTGATCGCCGTCTGGTATCGCTGGGCCAAGCCCAAGCATCTTCCGTTCTGACGCTGCCAACCATTGTTTGATCGCATTTTCTTCACGCGAACCGGCATCCACTTCGCTTGAAAATGCTCGAGAGGAAATTGGCCATGCGCCTGCGCCTGCTTCGCATCGTTCCCGACAATACCCGCTTCAAATTCGTCTGGTTCCGCCGGTTCAGCTATCCGCTCTCGGCCGCCTATTCGATCCTGGTGCTCGCGCTCTTCCTGACGGTCGGCCTGAATTTCGGCATCGACTTCAAGGGCGGCACGCTGATCGAGATGCAGGCCAAGGCCGGCCGGATCGAGATCGCGCAGGTGCGCCAGACCGCCAACGCGCTCGGCTTCGGCGAGGCGGAGGTGCAGGAATTCGGCGACGGCACCGAACTGTCGATGCGCTTCCCGCTCCAGGCGGGCGGTGAGGCGGCGCAGCAGAGCGTGGTCAGCAAGGCGCGCGAGGCCTTCGCCTCGACCTACGAGTTCCGCCGCATCGAGACGGTCGGCCCGCGCGTCTCGGGCGAGTTGGTGCAGGCCGGCGCGCTCGGCGTCGTGCTCGCGATCACCGGCGTGCTGATCTATCTCTGGTTCCGCTTCGAGATGCCGCTCGCCATCGGCGCGATCCTCGGCACGCTGCACGACATCGTGCTGACCATGGGCTTCTTCCTGATCTCGCGGCTCGAATTCAACCTGACCTCGATCGCGGCGATCCTGACCATCGTCGGCTATTCGCTGAACGAGACGGTGGTGGTGTTCGACCGCACGCGCGAATTGCTGCGCCGCTACAAGACCATGCCGATCCCGGAACTGCTCGACCTCTCGGTCAACTCGACCCTGTCGCGCACGGCGATGACGGCGACGACGACCTTCCTGTCGCTGCTGGCGCTGGTCATCTTCGGCGGTTCGGCGATCGAGGGCTTCGCGCTGGTCATGCTGTTCGGCGTCGTGGTCTGCACCTATTCGGCGATGTTCATCTCGACGCCGGTGCTGCTCTACATGGACGTCCGCGGCCAGGGCCAGCGCGAGGAGGCCCGCGAGAAGGCGCTCGCCGGCGCCAAGGCGAAGGCCGGTTGAGGCGAGGCGCCGGTGGCCCGTTTCGACGGCTTCGTCCCCGGGCGCTGGCCGCTCGACGCGATCGGGGCGGGCGGCTTCCGCTTCGCCGAGATGAGCCACAAGGGCTCGATCCTCGTGACGCCGTCCGGGATCCGCATCTGGCCGGTCGCGCAATTCTCCGAGGTGACGCTCGCGAGCCTCCAGCCGGTGCTCGACGAGGCCGAGGCGATCGATTTCCTGATCATCGGCACCGGGGCGGACATCGCCTTCGTCCCGCCGGCCCTGCGCGAACCGCTGAAACGGGCCGGGATCACCGTGGAAGGCATGGCGACGGGCGCCGCGGCGCGAACCTACAACGTCCTCGTCGGCGAGGACCGGCGGGTGGCGGCGGCCCTGATCGCGATTCCCTGAGCCGCCCGGCTGCGACGTTTTGGCCGCCCTGTATCGCGGGCATGGCAGCGGCGCGGGCATTGGCCTAGACTGAGGCGCGAAAGCGAGGCCGGAGATGACGGGCCGGAGCGGAACCACACCGCGGGTAGAGACGGATCGGCGCGGCGAGACGGTGCCCACGCGCCTGCCGGAAGCCTATGCGCATTGCGCCGCGCTGGTCCGCGAGCAGGATCAGGACCGCTACATCGCGACGCTCTATGCGCCGGAGGCGCGCCGCCACGGGCTCTTCGCGCTCTATGCCTTCAGCCAGGAGATCGCGCGGGTGAGGGCGCTGGTCAGCGAGCCGCTGCCGGGCGAGGTCCGGCTGCAATGGTGGCGCGACCTGCTCGAGGGCCAGCCGAACGGCGAGGCCCAGGGGCACCCCGTCGCCGCCGCGCTGCTCGACACGGTGAAGCGCTACCGCCTGCCGATCGCGCCGCTGACCGGGCTGATCGACGCCCGCACCTTCGATCTCTACGACGACCCGATGCCGTCGCTGCGGGATCTGGAAGGCTATGCGGGGGAGACGTCGAGCGCGCTGATCCGGCTCGCCTGCATCGTGCTGGCGGGCGGGCGCGATCCGGGCGGGGCGACGGCCTGCGGCCATGCCGGCGTCGCCTATGCCCTGGCCGGGCTGATGCGCGCCTTCCCCTGGCATGCGGCGGAGGGGCAAGTCTATCTGCCCGCCGACATCCTCGCCCGCAACGGCGTCACCCGCGACGACATCGTCAGCGGGCGCGGCGGGCCGGGCGTGCTCTACAGCCTGAAGGAGCTGCGCGAGATCGCGCGCAACCATCTCCGCAAGCTCCTGAGCCTGAGCGAGACGATCCCGCCGGCCCTGAAGCCCGCCTTCCTGCCGGTCGCGCTGGTCGAGCCCTATCTGCGCCAGATGGAGGGCACGGGCTACGATCCCTACCGGACGATCGTCACCCTGCCGGGCTGGCGCCGGCAGTGGATCCTGTGGCGGGCCGCGCGGACGCGCTGAACGCCGGCGCGGCCCTCTCCGTCAGATATGGACGGAACGGTGCCTGACGATGAGGATCGCCGCGATCGAGAGCACGCAGCAGCCCAGGATGTAGAGCGAGACATAGCCCGGCCTGCCGCCGGCCGCGCCGACCAGCGCCTGCGCGATGAAGGGCGTCGGCCCCGCCACCAGCACGCCGTTGAGCTCGCGCGACATCGCCAGCCCCGAGAAGCGGTAGCGCGTCGGGAAGAGGTTGGCGAGGAAGGCGCCCTGCGCGCCCGAGGTGGCGCCGAAGCCGAGCCCGTAGCCGAGCGCGATGCCGACCGTCGACCACAGCAGGCTGCCGGTGTCGAACAGCCAGAACAGCGGGAAGGCCATGACGCCGATCACGACCGCGCCGAGGATGTAGACGGCGGCGGCGCCGATCCTGTCCGCGAGCACGCCCATGAAGCCGACGCCGACGATGCCGAACAGCGAGCCGATCGTGACCGCGACCAGCCCGTCGGTCCGGCTCATGCCGACCGTGTTGATCATGTAGCTGAGCGAGAAGGCGCTGAGGATATAGGCGTTGGCGTTGTGGGCCGTCACCGACAGGAAGCCGAAGAGAACCTCCTTCGGGCTTTCGCGGAAGAGCTGGCCGAGCGGGACCGACTGCTCGTGGCGGCGTTCCTCGGCGCGGGCCATCGCCTCGACATATTCGGGCGTCTCGTCGAGATGCCGGCGGATGTAGAGCGCGACGAAGAACAGCACGCCCGAGATCAGGAACGGGACGCGCCAGGCCCAGCCGAGCAGCACCTGCTCGGGCAGGTAGGAGATGGTCAGGAAGGAGAGCGTCGCCAGCATGATGCCGACCAGCGTCGCGGCGTTGGGCAGGCCGGTATAGAAGGCGCGCTTCTCGGGCGGGGCGTATTCGGCCACCAGCACGATCGCGCCGGCGAGCTCCGCGCCGGCGCCGAAGCCCTGGATCAGTCGCATCAGCACCAGCAGAATCGGCGCCATGATGCCGATGGTCTCGTAGGTCGGCAGCAGGCCCATCAGCACGGTGGCGAGGCCCATCAGTGCGATGGTGAGGATCAGCGCCGGCTTGCGGCCGAACCTGTCGCCGATATGCGAGATCACGATGCCGCCGACGGGACGGGCGAAATAGCCGACCGCGAAGGTGGCGAAGGCGGCGAGGACGCCGGCATTCGGCGCCAGGTTGGGGAAGAACAGCTTGTTGATGATGACGCCGGAAGCCGCGCCGTAGAGCGCGTAGTCATACCATTCGATCACGGTCCCGACCGTGGCGGCGGTGACGGCCTTTCGGATATTCGCCTGGCTGGCCTGGGCGGGCGGGGTGGCAGTGGCTGCGGTCATGCGCGGAGCGCCTCCGGTCTCTCAAACGATTTAGGCGGGGGAGGTTATCGCAGGCCGCCGGCGGAGGTTATGGGCGTGGCGGCATGGCGCCATGCGCCGGCTCAGGCCGGCGCGCCGATCCACGCCTCCATCGCGCGCTTGGCGCGGGCGGTCAGCGCCTGCTTGCGGGCGAGGCTCCTGGCCGGGCCCTTGAGGCGCTTGCCGTCGGGGCCGGTGCTGGCGACGCCCTCGATCGGCGGGAACAGGCCGAAATTGATGTTCATCGGCTGGAAGGAGCGCGGCCCCTCGTCGATGGTGACGATGTGGCCGCCGGTGATGTGGTTGACCAGGGCGCCAAGCGCGGTGGCGGCGGGCGGCAGCGGCAGCTCCCGGCCGAGCCGCTCGGCCGCGGCCAACCGGCCGGCGAGCAGGCCGATGGCGGCGCTCTCGACATAGCCCTCGCAGCCGGTGATCTGGCCGGCGAAGCGCAGCCGCGGGGCCGCCTTCAGCCGCAGCCTCTCGTCGAGAAGCTTCGGCGAGTTGAGATAGGTGTTGCGGTGGATGCCGCCGAGCCGGGCGAATTCGGCGTTTTGCAGGCCCGGAATCATCCGGAAGATGCGGGACTGCTCGCCATATTTCAGCTTGGTCTGGAAGCCGGTCATGTTGAACAGCGTGCCGAGCGCGTTGTCCTGCCGGAGCTGTACCACGGCATAGGGCTTCACGGTGGGGTTGTGCCTGTTGGTCAGGCCGACCGGCTTCATCGGCCCCCAGCGCAGGGTCTCGCGGCCGCGCTCGGCCATGACCTCGATCGGCAGGCAGCCGTCGAAATAGGGCGTGCCTTCCCACTCCTTGAATTCGGTCTTCTCGGCGGCGAGCAGCGCGTCGACGAAGGCCTCGTACTGGTCGCGGTCGAGCGGGCAGTTGATGTAGTCGGCGCCGCTGCCGCCCGGCCCGGCCTTGTCGTAGCGCGACTGGAACCAGGCGGTCTCCATGTCGACCGAATCGAAATGGACGATCGGGGCGATGGCGTCGAAGAAGGCGAGCGAGCTTTCGCCGGTCAGCGACAGGATGCCCTGCGCCAGCGCCGCGGAGGTGAGCGGCCCGGTCGCGACGACGACGCTGTCCCACTCCGCCGGCGGCAGGCCGGCGATCTCGCCGCGCGCGATCGTCACCAGCGGATGGGTCTCGAGCGCGGCCGTGACGCCTTGCGAGAAGCCGTCGCGGTCGACGGCGAGGGCGCCGCCGGCCGGAACCTGATGGGCGTCGCCCTTGGCCATGATCAGCGAGCCGAGGCGGCGCATCTCCCAGTGGAGCTGGCCGACGGCGTTGCTCTCGGCATCGTCCGAGCGGAAGGAGTTGGAGCAGACGAGCTCCGCCAGCCCTTCGGTCTGGTGGGCGTCGGTGCCGCGGACCGGGCGCATCTCATGGATGACGACGGGGACGCCGGCCTCGGCGACCTGCCAGGCGGCTTCGGAGCCGGCGAGACCGCCGCCGATGACATGAACGGGTTCCATGGCTGGGGATGTGTCCGCAGCCTGCTGTCAGGTCAAGGGCTGAATCGGGTTCGCCCTGATCGCATCCGGCACGGCGTCATCGCGAAGGGCGAAGCGGCGACGCCATCGAGGCGGATCGGGCGAGAGGTCGCCAGCCCCGGGCGGCATCGCGGAGCCTGCCCCTGGGCTTGGGGAAGGCAAGAGTGGGAGTAGGCTAGAGGCAGGCAAGACCCGAGGGCTCGCAACGACGGGAAGAACGGAGCCCGGAATGCAAAATGCCCGCCGTGAGGCGGGCATTCGCTCTTCGACCGAAGCTCGAGGGGAGGGGAAACACGAGCCTCGGGAGAAACGACACGGAACGCGCCGCGCCCGATGCGCGGCTGTTCTGATTCAGAGACTTCAGGCCGCGGCGTGCGAGCGGGCGATGAAGTTGATCTCCGAGCGCGACAGGCCGAGATCGTCGAGCTCGCGGTCGGTCAGGCGGGAGAGCTCGCGGACGGTCTCGCGATAGCGGAGGTAGGCGCGGATTTTGGCGGCGATCATGGTGACGAACATGGCGGTTTTCCTTGCGTATGGTCCGGAGCGGGACGGTGCCCACAGCGACAATCTCGTTGTGCACTGCATATAAGCGAGGCAGGCCGCTTCAAACAGAGGCTCCAGTTCAGCTCTGTTATGCGTTGTAGGCATGAACCTTTCGTTCACCAGTTGATTTGGAGGGGGAGTCCCGCGCTGAGCGCGGTTCTTGTTTCAAATGCAACCGATTCCTGCCTATTTAGTCATCATTTTGGTGGGCGCTAGCGGGCGCATTTCGTGCTGTGGCTTTAAAATAGGCATGTTGCAACTGCTCACTGATGCGCCGCAGCCGCAGGGTTGGTTTTGCGGTGCGAAATCGGCCCCAAGCCATCATCCGGCCGTATTCGCAGCCCCAGCCGGCAGGCGCGCCCGGCGCGATTCAGCCGGAGCGCTTTGTCGGGGTTTCTTGCCGTGCGGGTGGGGGCGGAGCCCCGGAGACGGCGTTGCGGAAGCTCCCGCGCCCGGCGCCCCGGCGCGCCGGGCTCAGGCAGGCTTGCCCGCGTCGAAGCGCAGCAGGCGAAGCGCGTTGGCCGTGACCAGCACCGTCGCGCCGGTATCGGCGAGGATGGCGACCCAGAGCCCGGTATAGCCGAGCACGCTGGTCACCAGGAACACCGCCTTGAGGCCGAGCGCGATCGCGATGTTCGCGCGGATATTGCCCATGGCGGCGCGGGCGAGCCGGATCAGCGCCGGCACGTCGCTCACCCGGCTCTTCAGCACGGCGCCGTCAGCCGTCTCCAGCGCGACATCGGTGCCCGAGCCCATGGCGATGCCGATGCCGGCGGCCGCCAGGGCCGGGGCGTCGTTGATGCCGTCGCCCACCATCATCACCGTCGTGCCGGCGCCGAGCTGCTTCAGGGCCGCGACCTTGCCGTCGGGCATCAATTCGGCCTGGTGCTCCATGCCGAGCGCGTCGGCGATGGCGGCGGCGGTGCGGGCGTTGTCGCCGGTCAGCATGGTCGCGCGGACGCCCATCGCCCTGAGCTCCGCCATGGCGGCGGCGGCATCCTCGCGCGGCTCGTCGCGCAGCGCGATCAGCCCGGCCAGCGTGCCGTCGACGATCACGGCGGCGACGGTCTTGCCGGCCAATTCCAGCGATTCGACGGCCGAATCGGCGCCGCGATCGAAGGGCGCGCGGGAGGTGGCGTGGCGCGGGGCGCCGACGAAGACCGTGCGGCCATCGACCTTGCCGGTGACGCCCTGGCCGGCGAGCGCCGCCGCCTCCGCCGCCGGGACGAAGGCGACGGCGTCGGCGCGGGCGCGCTCGAGCACGGCCTCGGCCAGCGGATGGGCCGAGCCGGCCTCGACCGCGGCGGCGAGCGCCAGGACCTCGCGCCCGTCGCGGCCCAACGCGACGATGTCGGTGACGCGCGGCCGGCCCCGGGTGAGGGTGCCGGTCTTGTCGAAGGCGACGAGCCCGGTGCGGGCGGCGGTCTCGATGACGACGCCGCCCTTCATCAGCAGGCCCTGGCGCGCGCCGGCCGAGAGCGCGGCGGCGATGGCGGCGGGGACGGAGATGACCAGCGCGCAGGGGCAGCCGATCAGCAGCAGCGCCAGCGCCCGGTAGATCCAGACCGACCATTCGCCGGCGAAGAGCAGCGGCGGCACCAGCGCGACCGCCAGGGCGAGCCCGACGATCGCCGGCATGTACCAGCGCGAGAAGCGGTCGATGAAGCGCTCGGTCGGGGCGCGGGCCTCCTGCGCCTCCTCGACCAGGCGGATGATCCGGGCGATGGTGTTGTCCTGCGCCGCCTTCTCGACGCGGATGCGCAGCGCCGCCTCGCGGTTGACCGAGCCCGCATAGACCGGCTCGCCGACGCCCTTGGTCTTGGGTACGGATTCGCCGGTCACCGGGCTCTCGTCGATGCCGGAGGTGCCGTCGGTGATCTCGCCATCGGCCGGGATGCGGTCGCCGGGGCGCACCAGCACGATCTGGCCGATCGACAGGCCGGCGGCATCGACCTGCCGGCCGATGCCGTTCTCCTCGACGATGGCCGTCTTCGGCACCAGCGCGCCGAGCGCCCGGATCGAGGCGCGGGCGCGGTCGGCCGCCACGCCTTCCAGGACCTCGCCGACCGCGAAGAGGAAGACGACCAGCGCCGCCTCCTCGGCGGCGCCGATGAAGAGCGCGCCGATGGCGGCGATCGTCATCAGCATCTCGATGGTGAAGGGGATGCCGGCGCGCGCCGCCGCGAAGGCCCGCTTCGCCACCGGCGCGACGCCGATCAGGCAGGCGACGAGGAAGGCCCAGTAGGCGATGTCGTGCCGGACCGCGCCGACGATCCAGGCAGCGGCGAGCAGGGCGCCCGTCACCAGAACCAGCCGGCCCTTTCCGGTCCGGTACCAGCGCGCGCCCTCCGGCGCGGCCTCGTGGACATGACCCGGCAGGCCGTGGCCGCGATCGGCCTCGCCGCCGCCGGCGGCCTTGCCGCTCTTGCGGGCGGCATGGTCATGCCCGGCGTGATCGTGGCCGGGATCGGCCCGGTGGTGCTCGCGGCCATGGCTCTCGGCGTGCCCAGCGCAACAGGCGCCTCCCTGCGGCTCCGCGGCGTGGCCCGGAGCATGGCCGCGATGGTCGTGACCATGTCCGCCGCAGCAGGGGCCTGCCTCGGCCGCCGGCTTCGCGACGGGCGCCTGGGCCAGCGCCGCGGTGGTATAGCCGAGGCCGTTGACGCGCTTCTCGACCGTCGCGGCGCTGGTCTGCGTCTCGTCGAGCAGCAGGGTCAGCGTCTCCGACATCACCGAGAGCCTGACGTCGCCGACGCCCGGCAGGCGCTCCACCGCGCCGCGGATCTTGGTGGCGCAGCTCGCGCAATCCATGCCGCCGACCTTCCAGGACAAGGTCTTCGGTGCGGATTCGGTGCTGGTCGACATGGCGAGTCTCCGTCTGCCTTGGCTACGGGACTCGGCTTCTACAAGCTCTAGCGACTTCAGGTTCAAGCGAAAAATTCGCCTTGCCATTCGCCGTCCGCGCGGCTCCGTTCACAGGCGAGTCGCGCGAAGCTGGGGCAGGGGATGGATTCGGAGATTCTGTATGCGGTCGAGGACGGGGTCGGCACCGTCACCTTCAACCGCCCGCAGGCGCGCAACGCGCTGACCTACGCCATGTATGAGGGGCTGGCCGCGATCTGCCGCGACCCGGCCGCCCATGGCGACCCACGCGTCATCGTCGTGACCGGCGCCGGCGAGAAGGCTTTCGCCTCCGGCACCGACATCGCGCAGTTCCGCGCCTTTTCGGGCGCCGCGGACGCGCTGGCCTATGAGGAGCGGATCGAGGCCGTGCTCGATTCGATCGAGCGCTGCCCGGTGCCGACGATCGCCGCGGTCTCGGGCGCGGTGACGGGGGGCGGCGCCTTTCTCGCGCTCGCCTGCGACCTGCGGATCGCGTCGACGACGGCGCGCTTCGGCTTCCCGATCGCGCGGACCCTGGGCAACTGCCTGTCGATGGCGAATTACGCCCGGCTCTATGCCCTGCTCGGTCCGGCGCTGGTGAAGGACATCGTCTTCACCGCCCGGCTCGTCGAGGCGCAGGAGGGGCACCGGGTCGGGCTCTACAGCGAATTGCTGCCAGACCATGCCGCGCTGATGCGGCGGGCGGCGGAGCTCGCCCGGACCATCGCCGGCCACGCGCCGCTGACGATGCGCGCCACCAAGGAGGCGATGCGGAGGCTGACGGCCGCGGCGGCGAAGGACGTCGCCAGCGACGACCTCGTCACGCTCTGCAACACCAGCGAGGATTTCCGCGAGGGCATGGAGGCCTTCCTGGCCAAGCGCCGCCCGGTCTGGCGGGGGCGCTGAGCCCGGTGCCGGCGAAAGGCCCGCTCAGCCGTAGCGGGCTTCGAGCCGGCGGTCCATCCAGAGCGCGACCAGCGTGCAGACCGCGCCCGACAGCAGGTAGAGCCCGACCCAGGCGAGGCCGAGCTTGCTGGAGAGCGTCAGCGCCACCAGCGGCGCGAAGCCGGCGCCGATCAGCCAGGCGAGGTCGGAGGTGAGGGCCGCGCCGGTATAGCGGTATTCCCGGCCGAAGCTCGAGGCCACGGCGCCCGCCGTCTGGCCGTAGGACAGGCCGAGCAGGCCGAAGCCGATGATGACGTAGACCGTCTGCCCGGCGAGGCTGTCGCCGAAGAGCAGCGGCGCGATGATGCTGCTCAGGCTGAACAGCCCGATCATCAGCCCGGAGAGGACCAGCGTCCGCCGCCGCCCGATCTGGTCGGCGATCAGGCCCGAGGTCATGATCGCGCCGGCGCAGACGACGGCGCCGGCGCCCTGCACGATCAGGAACTCCGCCACCGAGCGGTTGGTGAAGAGGTTGATCCAGCTCACCGGGAAGATGGTGACGAGGTGGAACAGAGCGAAGCTCGCCAGCGGCACGAAGGCGCCGAGGACGAGCGTGCTGGCGCGCTTGCGGATGAGCTGGTTCACCGGAATCGGCATCAGCTCGCGGGTTTCCATGAGCTGGGCGAATTCCTGCGTCGCGACCATGCGCAGGCGGGCGAACAGCGCCACGACGTTGATCGTCAGCGCCACGAAGAAGGGATAGCGCCAGCCCCAGCCGAGGAAATCCTCGGTCGAGAGCGCGCCCTCGAAGAAGGCGAACAGGCCGGCGGCGAGGATGAAGCCGATCGGCGCGCCGAGCTGCGGCAGCATGGCGTACCAGCCGCGCCGCGCCGCAGGCGCGTTGAGGGCGAGCAGCGAGGACAGCCCGTCCCAGGCGCCGCCGAGCGCGATGCCCTGCAACAGGCGGAAGGCCGCCAGGATGATGCCGGACCAGATGCCGATCGTCTCGTAGCCGGGGAGGAAGGCGATCGCGGCGGTCGAGCCGCCGAGCAGGAACAGCGCGGCGGTGAGCTTGGTGGCGCGGCCATAGATCCGGTCGATCGTCATGAACAGCACGGAGCCGATCGGGCGCGTCAGGAAGGCGAGGGCGAAGATGCCGAAGGAATAGATCGTCCCGGTCAGCGGATCGGCGAAGGGAAAGACGAGCTGCGGGAAGACCAGCACGCAGCCCAGGCCGAAGACGAAGAAGTCGAAATATTCGGAGGTGCGGCCGATGATGACGCCGATCGCGATCTCGCCGGGGGTGACATGATCCCGGCCGTGCTCGTCCGTCAGGTGGTTCGATGCCGGGCTTGCCGCATGGGCGCTCATTCGGGGGCTTCCTCGTTCGCGCGGAAAAGGGATAACATTCCCCGGCTCCGGACGCCATGGATGCGGCGGATAAAAGCGGACTACCCGGCCTCTGCCAATGGGACATCGTGTCCTATGTGCAGTGCAAAAGAATACGATAGACAGAGCGGCAACTTTCCGGTCACGGAGGGCTTGGTCTCTTGAGAAATCGTCGTTTTCTGGCAGTGCTGCCGTTCTTGCCCCTGCTCGGCGGCTGCCAGGCGGTGCTGCTCTCCCCCTCCGGGGATGTTGCGCTGCAGCAGCGCAATCTAATGCTGATCTCGACGGCGCTGATGCTGACGATCATCATCCCGGTGATGGCGCTGACGGTGTATTTCGCCTGGCGCTACCGGGCTTCGGCCAAGGCCGAATACGACCCCGACTGGAACCATTCGCTGCCGCTCGAGGTGGTGATCTGGGCGGTGCCGCTGCTGATCATCGTCATCCTCGGCGCGCTGACCTGGATGGGCACGCATCTGCTCGACCCCTACCGGCCGCTCAACCGGATCAGCGCCGCGACGCCGATCGCGACGGCGCAGGCGGGGAGCACGCAGATGCGCAAGGAGCCGCTGGTCATCCAGGTCGTGGCGCTCGACTGGAAATGGCTGTTCATCTACCCGCAGCAGAGCATCGCCTCGGTCAACGAGGCGGTGGTGCCGGTGAACCAGCCGGTCGAGTTCCGCATCACCGCCTCCTCGGTGATGAACTCGCTCTTCATCCCCGCGCTCGCCGGCCAGATCTACGCGATGCCCGGCATGCAGACCAAGCTCAACGCCGTCATCAACCATCCCGGCGATTTCGAGGGGTTCTCGGCGAATTACAGCGGCGAGGGCTTCTCCGGCATGCGCTTCCGCTTCCGCGGCCTCGAGGGCAACGGCTTCGAGGACTGGGTGAAGGCGGCGCAGGCCAAGGGCGACAAGCTCGGCCGCGAGGAATATCTCGTGCTGGAGCGGCCGAGCGAGCGCGAGCCCGCCCGCCAGTTCGGCAGCGTCGCCCCCGATCTCTACGACGCCATCCTCAACATGTGCGTCGACCGCGCCAAGATGTGCATGCGCGACATGATGGCGATGGACGCCAAGGGCGGCGGCGGCAGGGAGGGTATCTCCACCGTCATGGCGCTCGAATACGACAAGTCGGTGCGCCGGGGCGGCGCGCCCCTGCCGCCGCGTCCCTTCGTTACCGCGATCTGCACGCCGGCGGATGTCTACGGCAAGGGCGGCGTCACCGCCCGGGCCGCGAACTGAGCCACGAACTCAACGGCCGCCCGGCCAAGCCGAGAGCAGGATGCGCTAAAGTGGATATCGGTTTTCACGAGAATCCTGCTCTAACTGTTTGATAAGAGACGGATTCAGGCTTCAGATGGAAACACCCTCCGTTTCCGTCTGACGTCATCCGGCTCTAGCGATCCGAGGAAGCCATGAATTCCTATCCCGACTGGTGGAAGCTCGTGTTCGGACGCTTCACGCTCGAAGCGATCCCCTATCACGAGCCCATCCTGGTCGCGACCTTCGCAGGCGTCGTGATCGGCGGCCTCGCGGTCATCGCCCTGATCACCCGGCTGAAGGCCTGGGGCTATCTCTGGAACGAGTGGTTCACCAGCGTCGACCACAAGAAGATCGGCATCATGTACATGGTGCTCGGCGTCGTCATGCTGCTGCGCGGCTTCGCCGATGCGCTGATGATGCGCGGCCAGCAGGCGATCGCCTTCGGCGCCAATGAGGGCTATCTGCCGCCGCACCATTACGACCAGATCTTCACGGCGCATGGCGTGATCATGATCTTCTTCGTGGCGATGCCGCTGGTCACCGGGCTGATGAACTATGTCGTGCCGCTGCAGATCGGCGCGCGCGACGTCGCCTTCCCCTTCCTCAACAATTTCTCGTTCTGGATGACCGTCGGCGGCGTCGTGCTGGTGATGGCCTCGCTCTTCGTCGGCGAGTTCGCCAAGGTCGGCTGGCTGGCCTATCCGCCGCTCTCGGGGGCCGCCTACTCGCCCGGGGTGGGCATGGACTACTATCTATGGGCGCTCCAGATCGCGGGCGTCGGCACGACGCTCTCGGGCATCAACCTGATCGCGACGATCGTGAAGATGCGCGCGCCCGGCATGGACATGATGAAGATGCCGGTCTTCACCTGGACGGCGCTGTGCACCAACGTGCTGATCGTGGCGAGCTTCCCGATCCTGGCCGGCACGCTCGCGCTGCTGACGCTCGACCGCTATGTCGGCACCAACTTCTTCACGAACGATCTCGGCGGCAACCCGATGATGTACGTGAACCTGATCTGGATCTGGGGCCACCCGGAGGTCTACATCCTGATCCTGCCCTGCTTCGGCATCTATTCCGAGATCGCCTCGACCTTCGCCGGCAAGAAGCTCTTCGGCTACACCTCGATGGTCTATGCGACGGTGGTGATCACCATCCTGTCCTACCTGGTCTGGCTGCACCATTTCTTCACGATGGGCTCGGGCGCCAGCGTGAACTCCTTCTTCGGCATCACGACGATGATCATTTCGATCCCGACGGGCGCCAAGATCTTCAACTGGCTGTTCACGATGTATCGCGGGCGCATCCGCTTCGAGTTGCCGATGATGTGGCTGATCGCCTTCATGCTGACCTTCGTCATCGGCGGCATGACCGGCGTGATGCTGGCGGTGCCGCCGGCCGACTTCATCCTGCACAACAGCCTGTTCCTGATCGCGCATTTCCACAACGTGATCATCGGCGGCGTGGTCTTCGGCGCCTTCGCCGGCATCACCTACTGGTTCCCGAAGGCCTTCGGCTTCAAGCTCGACGAGTTCTGGGGCAAGCTCTCCTTCTGGTTCTGGGTGATCGGCTTCTACGTCGCCTTCATGCCGCTCTACGTGCTCGGCCTGATGGGCGTGACCCGGCGCCTCAACCATTTCGAGGATCCGTCGCTGCAGATCTGGTTCATGATCGCGGCCTTCGGCGCGGTGCTGATCGCGTTCGGCATCCTGTGCTTCCTGATCCAGATCGCCGTCAGCATCCTGCACCGCGACCGGCTGCGCGACCTCACCGGCGATCCCTGGGACGGGCGCACGCTGGAATGGTCGACCTCCTCGCCGCCGCCGGCCTACAACTTCGCCTTCACCCCGGTCGTCCATGACCACGACGCCTGGGCCGACATGAAGAAGCGCGGCTACCGGCGCCCGCTCGGCGGATTCAGGCCGATCCACATGCCGCGGAACACCGGCGCCGGCCTGATCATCTCCGCTCTCGCGACGATCTGCGGCTTCGCGCTGGTCTGGTATGTCTGGTGGCTGGCGGCGCTGAGCTTCGCGGCGGTGATCGTCACGGCGATCGCCCATACCTTCAACTACGACCGGGACTTCCACATTCCGGCCGAGACGGTCCTGCGCGAGGAGAATGCGCGCACCGAACAGCTCGCGCGGGCCTGAGGGATGACGATGACGACGGCGACGGCGACGGCGCAACAGGCCGACACCCCGGTCTTCCACGTCACGGATGACGAGCACGAGCACTCCGGCGGCTCGACCATGCTCGGCTTCTGGATGTACCTGATGAGCGACTGCCTGGTCTTCGCAGTCCTCTTCGCGACCTATGGCGTGCTCGGGCGCAGCTATGCGGCCGGGCCTTCCGGGGCCGACCTGTTCGACCTCAAGCTGGTGGCGGTCAACACCGCCATGCTGCTGTTCTCCTCGATCACCTACGGCTTCGCCATGCTGGCGATGGAGAAGGGGCGGCAGGCGGCGGTGCAGGGCTGGCTGATTGTGACCGGGCTGTTCGGCCTCGCCTTCATCGGGATCGAGCTCTACGAGTTCCACCACATGATCCTGGAGGGCGCGACGCCGATGCGCAGCGCCTTCCTGTCCTCCTTCTTCACGCTGGTCGGCACGCACGGGCTGCATGTCAGCTTCGGCCTGATCTGGCTGACGGTGCTGATGGTGCAGGTGTCGCAGCGCGGCTTGATCGAGGCCAATCGCCGCCGGCTGATGTGCCTCTCCATGTTCTGGCACTTCCTCGACGTCATCTGGATCGGCGTCTTCACCTTCGTCTATCTGATGGGCGTGCTGAAATGAGCGGATCGCAGAACCATTCGGGCGAGCATGGCGCCGAGCGCGGCGAGCACGGCGCCTCGCATGCGACGCTGCGCGGCTATCTCACCGGCTTCGTCCTCGCCGCCATCCTGACGGCGATCCCGTTCTGGCTGGTCATGGCCGACGTGCTCGGCAACGCGACCACCACGGCGATCGTCATCATGGCCTTCGCCGCCGTGCAGATCGTCGTCCACATGGTCTACTTCCTGCACATGGATTCGCGCTCGGAAGGCGGCTGGACGATGATGGCGCTGATCTTCACCATCGTCATCGTGGTGATCGCCCTCTCGGGCTCGCTCTGGGTGATGTACCACCTCAACGTCAACATGATGCCGATGGCGCCCGGCGACCATCCGATGTGAGGAGGCCGCCTTGGCCTCACCGCCGCGAGCGCGGGTCGAGGCGGGGAGGGCTGTGCCCGCCCGCCGCCTCGCTCTGCTGAGCCTGACCGGGCTGCTCGCCATCGTCTTCGTCGGGCTCGGGATCTGGCAGGTCGAGCGGCGGCGCTGGAAGCTCGACCTGATCGCGCGGGTCGAGGCCCGCATCCACGCGCCGGCGCGGCCGGCCCCGGGGCCCGAGCAATGGGCCGGCTTCGATGCCGCCGATGCCGAATACAGCAAGGTCGCGCTCGAAGGGCGATATCTCCCCGGCCCGGAGACGCTGGTGAAGGCGGTGACGGAGAAGGGGCCGGGCTTCTGGGTGCTGGCGCCGTTCCGCAGCGCCCGCGGCTTCACGGTCCTGGTCAATCGCGGCTTCGTGCCGGAGGGGCGGCGCGACCCGTCGCAGCGCAGCGACGCGGTCGCGCGCGGCGAGGCCCGGCTTGCGGGATTGCTGCGGCTGAGCGAACCCGGCGGCGGCTTCCTGCGCAGCAACGATCCGGCGGGAGGGCGCTGGTATTCGCGCGACGTCGCGGCGATCGCGCAGGCACGGGGGCTGGGCGACGTCGCGCCCTATTTCGTCGATGCCGATGCGGCCTCCGAACCGGGGCCGCTGCCGCTGGGCGGGCTGACGGTGGTCAGCTTCCGCAACACCCATCTCGTCTATGCGCTGACCTGGTTCTGCCTGGCCGGAATGAGCGCCTGGGCGGGGTTCCATGTCCTGCGCCGGCGCGAGGACGAGCGGGCGGCCTCCTGACGTCGCCTCCGGAAGGCCGGCTCGGCACCGCCGGTCATCCCGGACAAGCCGCGGCGGCGGCGCCGATCCGGGACCCATGCCGGAACCGTTCCCCCATGGATCCCGGGTCTCGCTGCGCTCGCCAGGGATGGGCGCGCATCTCCGCGCGCCGCCGTGGCGGTGGATGGCCGCGCGTCAGGCCGGCTGCCGCATCTGCCCGAGCTCGTGCAGCAGGGCGGCGCCCGTCCGCACCCCGCTGTGGAAGCAGTCCAGCGTCATGTTCTCGTTCGGCGCATGGTTGGCCTCGTCATGGTTGGCATAGGGCGTGACGAAGGCCGGGATGCCGAGGATCTTGGTGAAGACGTAGTTCGGCAGGCTGCCGAAGCCGGCCGGGATCAGGAGCGGCTCCTCGCCATGGGCCGCGAGGAAGGCGCGGCGCAGCGGGGCGGTGTAGGGCGAGGCGATCGGCGTCTTCGAGGGCTGCATGCCGGTCTCGACGACGATGAACTCGACCTCCGGCGCATGCTTCTCGACATGCGCCCGGACCTTACTCAGCACGTCCTCCGGGTCCTGCGCCTCGACCAGGCGGATGTCGCATTTCACCAGCGCCTCGCTGGGCAGGACGGTCTTGGTGCCCGGGCCGCCATAGCCGCCATGGAAGCCGTTGATGGTCAGGGTCGGCTGGAAGCAGAGGCGATCGTAGAAGGGGCGCTCGAGCGGGGCGTCGAGCCGGGCGAGGCCCAGGCCCTGCTTGAAGGCCTCGATGTCGAGCGGCAGGCGCTTGATCGCCTCGATATCCTCGGGTGTCGGCGGCTGCACGTCGTCGTGCAGCCCCGCGATGGTGATCTCGCCGGTGGCGTTCTTCATCGTCGCGAGCAGATGGACCAGCGTCCAGATCGGGTTCGGCACGACGCCGCCGAAATTGCCGGAATGGACGTCGCGGCCGGCATGGCGGCAGCGCAGGTCGAAGGAGACGACGCCGCGCGAGCCGAACTTGATGGTCGGCGCGCCGCTGGCGTGGCGCGGCCCGTCTGCGGTGACGGCGAGATCGGCCTTCAGCAGCCCGGCATTGGCGCGCACGAAATCGGCGATATGCGGGCTGCCGATCTCCTCCTCGCCTTCCAGCAGCAGGATGACGTTGCAGGGCAGTTCGCCATGGACCCTGAGATGCGATTCGATCGCCAGGATCTGGGCGAAGTGCTGGCCCTTGTTGTCGCCGACGCCGCGGGCATAGAGGCGCCCGTCGCGGACCGTCGGCTCGAAGGGCGGCGAGAGCCATTTGTCGAGCGGGTCGGCCGGCTGCACGTCGTAATGGCCGTAGAGCAGCACGGTCGGCTTGCCCGGCGCCTTCTCCCAGCGCGCGACCACCATCGGGTGCCCCGCCGTCGCGACCAGGCTGGTCTCGAGCCCGATCCCGGTCAGCATCTCGCGCAGCAGATTCGCGACCTCGGCGATTCCGAGGTTCTCCGCGCTGATGCTGGGGTGGCGCAGATAGTCGATCAGGCGATCGAGGAAAACGGGCCGGTTTGCTTCGATATGGTCGAGAACCGGGGTCAAAGCGCCAGAGGAAGCCATGGAAATCTGCCTGGGAGGTTGGAGGAAACGTCGCGGAATCCGGCCGGGCGGCTCATACTAAAGGATAAGGCTCTGTGGTGTTTTGCCGCCGGCATACAGGATACACAATAGCCGAAAGCGGGCTTCAAGACCCAATCTAATCCATTGAAACGGGAGGACATCCATGCATTTGACCCGTCGCGGGTTCACGACCGCGCTCGCCGGCACGATTGCCGCGCCGGCCGTTCTTCGCAGCGCCTACGCCCAGGGCGCGACGGTCAAGATCGGCATGGTCATGCCGATGACCGGGGCTGCGGCCGAGTCGGGCTCCTTCGCCCAGACCGGCGCCAAGATCGCGCTGGAGCAGGTCAACAAGGCCGGCGGCGTCCTCGGCAAGCCGCTCGAGCTGGTCTACGAGGACGACCAGACCACCAATCCCGGCGCGGTGCTCGCCTTCTCCAAGCTCGCCAGCCAGTCCGACATCGTCGCCTTCCTCGGCTCGATCCGCTCGACGCAGATGCACGCCATGGCGCCGGACATGCTCAAGGCCGGCAAGCCGGTCGGCTTCGGCGGCACCGACCCGAACCTGACCAAGCTCGGCAATCCCTGGCTCTTCCGCTTCCGCCCGAACGATTCCTATTCCGGCCGCGTGATCGCGCAATACGGCGCCAAGGAGCTCGGCAAGAAGAAATGGGCGATCGTCCATTCGACCGACGCCTTCGGCACCGCCGGCGCCAAGGCGCTGGAGGAGGCGCTGCCCGACAACGGCTCGACGCTCGCGCTGAAGCAGGGCTACGCCAACCAGAGCCAGGACTTCACGCCGGTCGTGCTGGCGGTGCGCCAGTCCGGCGCCGACATCCTCGGCACCTATTTCACCTTCGAGACCGATCTCGGCATCTTCGCCCGGCAATTGCGCCAGCTCGGGGTGAACATCCCCTGGGTCGGCTCGCCCTCGATCGTCAACGTCTCGGCGCTGAAGCTCGCCGGGCCGGCGCTCTACAACACCTTCGGCGTCGCCGACTATGCCGAGGATTCGAGCGATGCCTCGAAGGCCTTCGGCAAGGCCTATCGCGACATCCGCAAGGTCGCGCCGGACAACCAGTCCTCCTGGACCTACGACGCCGTGACCTGCCTGGCGATGGCGATGAACAAGGCCGGCTCCACCGACCCGAACAAGGTGCGCGAGGCGATGCTGGCGATCCGCGGCCACAAGGGCGCCGAGGGCGAATACAACTTCGACAAGAACGGCGACGGCCTGCACGGCTACAACATCGTCAAGAACGAGAAGGGCGAGATCAAGTTCGACAAGCGGATCGACTTTCCGCCGAATCTGGGCTGATCGCCGCCGGGTGCCGGCTCTCCGTCCCGCGGGCCGGCCTTCCGTTCAGCGTTGCCCGCATCCGTGGATTCGCGGATGCGGGCAACGCCCGCACATCCCGTACCCCGCCTTCCGAGGGCCGGCGGCCGTTGCCGCCCGCCGCGAGGGAATGATCGGCTCCATGCAAGCGCGGTAGACAGATGGATCTCGTACTTCAGCTTCTTTTCACCGGAATCGGCATCGGTTCGGTCTATGCGCTGGTGGCGCTGGGCTTCGTGCTGATCTTCCGGGCGACGAATGTCGTGAACTTCGCCCAGGGCGAGTTCTCGATGGTCGCGGCCTTCCTGATGGTCGTCTTCTCGGTCAAGATCGGGCTGCCCTACTGGGTCGCCTTCATCATCGCCCTGATCTGCATGGCGGGGCTCGGCGCGGTCTTCAACCTGGCGGTCTACTACCCGCTACGGCACCGGACCTATCTGCCGGTGATCATCTCGACCATCGGCGCCTCGATCTTCATCGCCAACACCACGCTCGCGATCCACGGGCCGGAGCCGGAGGTGCTGTCCGGCTGGTTCGACACGCCCGGCTTCATGCTCGGGCCGGTCTATTTCGACAACCAGTACGTGCTGATCATCGTCGTCACGGCGCTGCTGGTGGCGCTGCAATACTGGTTCTTCGAGCATACGCTGCTCGGCAAGAAGCTGCAGGCGACCTCGCAGGACAAGGAGATGGCGGCGCTGCTCGGCATCCCCGTCGCCGTGATGATCATGATCACCTTCGTCTATTCGGCGGTGATCGGCGGCATCGCCGGCATCCTGGTCGCGCCGGTTCTGTTCGTCTCGATCGGCATGGGCGCGACGATCGCGCTCAAGGCCTTCGCGGCAACCATCATCGGCGGCTTCGGCGAGGTGACCGGGGCGATCATCGGCGGGCTGGCGCTCGGCGTCATCGAGACCTTCGGCGCGGCCTATATCTCCGTGCCCTACAAGGACGGCTTCGCCTTCCTGGTGCTGATCGCCTTCCTGATCTTCCGGCCGCAGGGCATCTTCGGCGAGCGCGTGGCGGAAAAAGCATGAGCAGCAGCGAAACCACCGCCTCCGCCGGCGCGATCCGGCCCCGCCTGCGCTGGGGCGTCCCGGCCTATCTCCTGCTCGTCCTGGCGGCGATGGCGCTCGCCATCGTGGTGCCCAAGACCGGCTATGTGCTCAACATCTCGCTGCAGGCGACGACCTACGCCATCGCCGTGCTCGGCCTGACGGTGGTGCTCGGGCTCTGCGGCCAGATCAACCTGGCCCAGGCCGCCTTCTTCGGCCTCGGCGCCTATGCGGTCGGCATCGGCCAGACCGAGCATGGGCTGAACTTCTGGGCCTGCCTGCTGATCGGGACCGGCGTCGCCGCCGGCTTCGGCGCGCTGCTCGGCGCCTCGACGCTTCGCCTCGGCGGCCACTACCTCGCCATGGTCACGATCTCCTTCCAGCAGATCGTGACGCTGGTGCTGATCAACTGGATCCCGGTGACCAAGGGGCCGGACGGCGTGCGCGCCATCCCGCGGCCGGGCTTCCTCGCCGATGGCTCGACCTATCTCGCCTTCTGCATCGCCGTGCTCGCCGCCGTCGGCTTCCTGGTCTGGCGGCTGCGCGATTCGCGCCTCGGCCGGGCGATGCGGGCGGTGCGCGACAACGAGCTCGCGGCCGGCGTCGCCGGCATCGACGTCTACCGGACCAAGGTCACCGCCTTCGCGCTCTCCGCCATCCTCGGCGGCGTCGGCGGCGGGCTGTTCGCCGGCGGCTTCTCCTATGTCAGCCCGGACCAGTTCTCCTTCGCGGAATCGGTGGTGTTCCTGACCATGGTGCTGCTCGGCGGCGCGGCGTCGCCCGTCGGCGCCGTGATCGGCACGGGGCTGCTGATCCTGATCCCGGAATGGCTGCGCTTCCTGAAGAGCATCCCGGGCCTCTACCTCGCCATCTACGGCGCGGCGGTGATCCTGATCATGGTGTTCATGCCGGACGGGATCTGGGGCTTCCTGCGCGGGCGGCTCGACCGTCTGAAGCGGGCCGTCCTGCCGGTCCGCTCGGGCGGGGCCCTGCAGCTCTCGGGCGGCGGGCAGGGGGCCGACACGGTGCTCGAGGTGCGCGGACTCTCCAAGCATTTCGGCGGGCTGAAGGCGGTCGACGAGGTCGACCTGACGATCAGGCGCGGCGGCGTGCATGCGCTGATCGGCCCGAACGGCTCGGGCAAGACCACGACGCTGAACGTGCTCTCCGGCCTCTACAAGGCGACGGCCGGCAGCATCGTGCTCGACGGGCGCGACATCACCAACCTGCCGCCGCATGCCCGCACGCAGGCGGGGCTCGGCCGCACCTTCCAGAACATCCGGCTCTGGCGCTCGATGACGGCGCTGGAGAACGTGATGGTCGGGGCCGAGCGGCCGGGCAGCCCGGCCGGCAGCGACCCGGCCGCGCTGATGGCGCGGGCGCGGGCGGCGCTGGCCTTCGTCGAGCTGGAGGACCGGGCCGACGAGGTGGTGGCGAGCTTCTCCTACGGCCACCAGCGGGCGGTCGAGATCGCCCGCGCGCTCGCCGGCGACCCGGCGCTGCTCCTGCTCGACGAGCCGGGGGCGGGGCTCAACTCCTCCGAGAAGGTCGAATTGCGCAACCTGCTGAAGCGCATCTCGGCCCGCGGCCTCACCATCCTGATCATCGATCACGACATGACGCTGGTGAGCGAGGTCGCCCAGCACATCACCGTGCTGAACTTCGGCCGCCGCATCGCGGACGGCTATTCGGCCGACGTGCTGAAGCATCCCGACGTGATCGCGGCCTATCTGGGAGCGGCGCCCGATGTCCCTGCTTGAACTCAAATCCGTCGTGGTCCGCTATGGCGAGGTCGAGGCCGTCGACGGAATCTCGCTCGTCGTCGAGGCGGGCGAGGTCGTCACCCTGCTCGGCTCGAACGGAGCCGGCAAATCGACGACGCTGCGCGCCATCTCGGGGCTGGTGAAGCCGGCCTCCGGCGACATCCTGTTCGAGGGCCAGTCCATCCTCGGCCTGCGGCCCGAGGAGATCGTCCGGCGCGGCATCGCCCATGTGCCGGAGGGCCGCCGCGTCTTCCCGGGCCTGAGCGTGCGCGAGAACATCATGCTCGGCGCCTCGAACCGGAGCGGGCTGCGGAAGGCGCAGATCAGGCGGGAGGCGGACGAGATGTTCGATCTCTTCCCCGATATCCGCCGCTTCGCCGACGCGCTCGGCTGGACGCTCTCCGGCGGCCAGCAGCAGATGGTGGCGGTGGCGCGCGGCCTGATGGCGAAGCCGCGTATCCTGCTGCTCGACGAGCCCTCGCTCGGCCTGGCGCCGGTGATCGTGCAGGCCGTCTTCGCGATCATCGCCGAGATCCGGCGGCGCGGCACCACCGTGCTCCTGGTCGAGCAGAACGCCCGGATGGGCCTCTCCGTCGCCGATCGCGGCTATGTGCTCGAGACCGGCAAGCTCGTGCTCTCCGGCACGCCGGACCAGCTCTGGTCGAACGAGGAGATCCGCGCGGCCTATCTCGGCGGCAGGACCGCCGCGGCCTGAGCCGCGGAGGCCGGTCGCGATGAAGCAGACCGGCGGGGCGGCCGGCGAACGAGCCGCGCCGGCCGGAGCCCCGGAGAGCGAATGCGCAAGCCCATCTTCATCCTGAACGGCCCGAACCTGAACCTGCTCGGACAGCGCGAGCCGGCGATTTACGGCACGACGACGCTGGCCGAGATCGAGGCGCGCTGCCGGGCGAAGGCGGGCGCGCTCGGCTACGAGGTCGATTTCCGCCAGAGCAATTTCGAGGGCGAGCTGATCGAGAGCGTGCACCGGGCCCGGCAGGAGGCCTGCGGCCTCGTCATCAATCCGGCGGGCTACAGCTTCACCTCCGTGGCGCTGCTCGACGCGCTGAAGATGTTCGACGGCCCCAAGATCGAGCTGCACATCTCCAACATCCATGCGCGCGAGGCGACCTACCACCATTCGCTGGTCTCGCGCGCCGTGACCGCCGTCATCGCCGGGCTGGGAGCCGACGGCTACGAGCTCGCGATCCAGGCGATGGCCGGGCTCGTCGAGCGGGCCTGAGGCGCCTGCCTTTCCGTCATTGCTGCGAGGAGCGAGGCGACGAAGCGGCGCCCGCAATGACGGTTCGCCTTCCCGAGATCAGGTTCAGCAGGGGAACTCAGCGCCGCAGTATGCCCAGTATGGCGGCCACCGTCATGCTGCGCCGGCGCGCCAGGGCGTCCGGCGCGCACATGTCGTAGTCGAAGACCTGGCCGACCGTCGCCCGGTGCGAAACATTGTAGATGCTGAGCGCGCTGATCGTCAGGGAAATGTCGAGCGGCTCCAGTCCTGCCCGGAACAGCCCCGCCGCGACGCCGCGCTCATAGATGCCGCGCGTGACCTCGACGACGGAGCTGTTGAGCCGCGTGATGGTCCGCGAGGCCTTGAGATGGCGGGCATGGTGCACGTTCTCGACCATCACCATCCGGACGAAATCGGGATTCTCAATGTGGTAGTCGAAGGTGGCTTCCGTCAGCCGCGTCATCGCCTCTTCGGGGGGCAGGGCGTCGAGGTCGAGACTGCGCTCGAAGCTGCGGATGCGGTCGTACATGCCTTCGAGGACGGCGCGGTAGAGCCCTTCCTTGTCCCCGAAATAATAGTAGATCATCCGCTTGCTGGTCGCCGTCTTGGCCGCGATGTCGTCGACGCGGGCGCCGCTCAGCCCGTTCTCGACGAACTCCGCCCGCGCCACCTCGAGAATGTTGCGGCGCACGCCCTCGGGGTCCTGGGTCCAGGATGTCTGACGTCGCTTGCCGCGGACCGTGCCGGCCGTGTTCGTCACGCTGCCTCGCTCATCGGATGCCTGCGCCGACAGAGGACGGCGCCGCGAAATGGACAGGGTGGTACATTGCGCTTGACCAATTGAACCAGTCAGTACATTTATCATCCTGCCACGACGGTGCAAGCCGTCGGGCACAGGGCCCGCAAAGAGGCTCCGTCGAGGAAAAGCTCCGGATCGACCCGGCAGAAGGTCGGCCGCCTCGGGGAGGAAGAATGAACTACAAACTCGATTTCACGCCGGTGATCGAGGGGCTGCCGGATCTGCTGCTGGCGTGCCTCGGAACCTTCGGCCTCGCCCTCGGCGGGATGGCGCTCGCCATCGTGATCGGCGTCGGCGGCGTGATCCTGCGCAATTCGCGCATCGCGCCCCTGCGCTGGCTGGTGAAGGGCTTCGTCGAGCTGGTCCGCAACACGCCCTTCCTGGTGCAGATCTTCTTCATCTATTTCGCGCTGCCGCTGGCGGGGGTGCGGCTCGACCCGACGCCGACGGCGATCCTGGCGCTCGGCATCAATGGCGGCGCCTATGCCATCGAGATCATCCGCGGCGGCGTTCAGTCGATCGGCAAGGGGCAGATCGAGGCGGGGCTGGCGCTCGGCCTGCACCGGGGGCAGGTCTTCCGGCTGATCGTGCTGAAGCCGGCTTTGCGCGCGATCTTCCCGTCGCTGACCAGCCAGTTCGTGCTGCTGACCCTGACGACCAGCGTCTGCTCGGCGATCTCGGCCTATGAGCTGACCTCGGTGGCGCAGCGGATCGAGTCGGAGAGCTTCCGCTCCTTCGAGGTCTTCGGCACGATCACGCTGTTCTACCTCGTCATATCCTGGGTGATGATGCGTTTCTTTTCAGCGATTTCGCAGCGCTATTTCAGCTATCCGGTGAAGTGAGGAGGGGGCGATGGGCGAGGCCGAATTCCTGTTCCTCCTGACCGGGCTGAAATGGACCGTGCTGCTCTCGCTGGTCGGCTTCGCCGGCGGCGGCATCTGCGGGCTCGCGGTCGCGCTGATGCGCAGCTCCGGCATCGCGCCGCTGGAGCGCGGCACCGCCGGCTATATCGCCCTGTTCCAGGGCACGCCGCTGCTGATGCAGCTCTTCGTGGTCTATTACGGGCTGGCGCTGGTCGGGCTGAAGCTCGATGCCTGGGTCGCGGTCGCCATCGGCTTCACCCTGCATGCCAGCGCCTATCTCGGCGAGATCTGGCGCGGCTCGATCGAAGCCGTGCCGCGCGGCCAGACCGAGGCCGCCAAGGCGCTGAGCCTGCACTATGTCGCGCGGATGAAGGACGTGATCCTGCCGCAGGCGATCCGGATTTCGCTGCCGGCGACGATCGGCTTCCTGGTCCAGCTCATCAAGGGCACCTCGCTCGCCGCCATCGTCGGCTTCACCGAGCTGACGCGGGCCGGCAACATCGTCTCGAACCAGACCTTCAAGCCGCTCCTCGTCTTCGGAGTCGTCGGCATCCTGTATTTCCTGCTCTGCTGGCCGCTGTCGCTCTACGGGGCGCATCTGGAGCGCCGCATGGCCGTCGCCGCGCGCTGAGCGCGGCAAATCCTTCACCACAGAAGCCAAACATGAAACGTCACAGGGAGAGAAACATGACCAGGACCACACGCCGCAGCCTCCTCGCCGCCGGCGCCGCCGCGCTCGCCCTGCCGGCGCTGCTCGCCAGCCCGGCCGGCGCCGTCACCCCGGCCGAGATCAAGGCCCGGGGCAAGATCATCGTCGGCATCCAGGGCGACAACCCGCCCTGGGGCTTCGTCACCAGCGCCGGCAAGCAGGACGGGCTCGACGCCGACATCGCGACGCTCTTCGCCAAGGATCTCGGCGTCGCGGTCGAGTTCGTGCCGCTGGAGGTCAACAACCGCATCCCGGCGCTGACCACCGGCCGCGTCGACGTGCTGTTCGCCACCATGGCGATGCTGCCGGAGCGTGCCAAGGCGGTGCAGTTCTCCAAGCCCTATGTCGCCAACACCATCGTCTTCATCGGGCCGAAGAAGGACAAGATCACCAGCAACGAGGACATGGGCCGCTACACCATCGCGGTCGCCAAGGGCGCGGCGCAGGACACGCAGGTGACCAAGAACGCGCCCGCCGGCACCGTGATCCGCCGCTATGACGGCGACGCGCCCTCGATCCAGGCGCTGGTCTCCGGCCAGGTCCAGGCGATCGGCGGCAACATCTTCTACATGCAGCGGATCGAGCAGGGCCGCCCGGGCGAGTTCGAGAACAAGCTCGAATTCCAGAACCTCTACAACGGCGCCTGCACCCGCCTCGGCGAGAAGGAGATCAACGCCGCGCTCAACGCCTTCATCGACAAGATCAAGGCCAATGGCGAGCTGCAGAAGGTCTACGACAAGTGGATGAAGGTGCCGGTGCACAAGTTCCCGGACAGCCTGGAAGGCGTGCCCTTCACCGCGAACTGACGCGACGGGCGGAGCCAGGGCCAATGAGCGACGCTGCCGCGACCGGTGCCGCCCCGGCGGATGCCATGATCGTCATGTCCCATGTCGAGAAATGGTATGGCGACTTCCAGGCCCTGACCGACATCAACCTCGCGGTCCGCAAAGGCGAGAAGATCGTGCTTTGCGGGCCGTCGGGCTCCGGCAAGTCGACGCTGATCCGCTGCATCAACCGGCTCGAGGACTACCAGAAGGGCGAGATCCGGGTCGGCGGGACGCGGCTCGGCGACGATGCGCGGACGATCGACGCGGTGCGCCGCGAGGTCGGCATGGTCTTCCAGCACTTCAACCTGTTCCCGCATATGAGCGTGCTGCGGAACTGCATGCTGGCGCCGATGCGCTCGCTCGGCGCCAGCCGGGCCGAAGCCGAGGCGACGGCGCGCGCCCTGCTGGAGCGGGTCAGGATCCACGAGCAGGCGGAGAAATATCCGGCGCAGCTCTCGGGCGGGCAGCAGCAGCGCGTCGCCATCGCCCGGGCGCTGTGCATGAAGCCGAAGGTGATGCTGTTCGACGAGCCGACCTCCGCCCTCGACCCGGAGATGGTCAAGGAGGTGCTCGACACCATGATTGGGCTGGCCGAGGAAGGCATGACGATGATCTGCGTCACCCATGAGATGGGCTTCGCCCGGCAGGTGGCCGACCGGGTGATCTTCATGGCCGGCGGGGCCATCGTCGAGGAGGCGCCGCCGCAAGACTTCTTCAGCAATCCGCGCCATGAACGGACGCGGAAATTCCTCGGCGAAATCCTGCACCAGCCCTGACCCACCCCGGAACCAGCGACGGATCCCCTTCCATGTCCCGCCTCGTCTATGTCCTCAACGGGCCCAACCTCAACCTGCTCGGCAAGCGCCAGCCGCATATCTACGGCCACGAGACGCTGGCCAATGTCGAAGCCGACTGCCGCCGGCTCGCGCAGGAGCTGAAGCTCGAACTGCGCTTCCACCAGTCCAACCGCGAATACGAGCTGATCGACTGGATCCATGAGGCGCGCGAGGACGGGGCCGGCATCGTCATCAATCCGGCCGCCTTCACGCATACCTCGGTCGCGCTGCTCGACGCGCTCAACACCTTCGAGGGGCCGGTGATCGAGTGCCACATCTCGCAGGTGCATAAGCGCGAGGCCTTCCGGCATCATTCCTACGTCTCGCTGCGCTCCGACGGGGTCATCGCCGGCTTCGGCACGCAGGGCTACCAGCTCGGACTGAGACGCATCGCGAAGCTGATCGACGAAGCCGCGCAGTGACCGCCGGTCGGAACGGATTGCGACGGAGCTGAGCATGGCACCTGTCAAACTCGCGGTCGTCGGCGCCGGGCTGATCGGCCGGCGCCATGCCGAGCATGTCGCGCGCGAGCCCGGCACGGCGCTCTGCGCCATCGTCGATCCGTCGGAGGTCGGGCGCGATCTCGCCGAGCGGCTCGGCACGCGCTGGCATCGCAGCTTCGCCGATCTGCTCGCGGCCGGGCGGCCCGAGGGCGTCATCGTCGCCACCCCGAACCAGCTCCATGTCGCCCATGGGCTGGAGGCGATCGAGGCCGGCATTCCCGCCATCGTCGAGAAGCCGCTGGCGGACGACCTCGCCGGGGCGGCCCGGCTGGTCGCGGCGGCGGAACGGGCGGGAGTGCCGCTGCTGACCGGCCATCACCGCCGCTACAACCCGATGGTCGCCAAGGCCAAGGAGATCGTCGACAGCGGCCGGCTCGGCCGCGTGCTGGCGCTTCACGGCCAGTTCTGGCTGATGAAGCCGGACGACTACTTCGAGGCCGCCTGGCGCCGGGAGGAGGGGGCGGGGCCGATCCTGCTCAACCTGATCCACGACGTCGACCTGTTCCGCTATCTCTGCGGCGAGGTGGTCTCGGTCCAGGCGCTCAGTGGGAACGCCGTCAGGGGGCACGCCGCCGAGGAGACGGCCGCGATCCTGCTGCGCTTCGCCAGCGGCGCCATCGCCACCGTCACCGTCTCCGACACCATCGTCGCGCCCTGGAGCTGGGAGCTGACGACCGGCGAGAACCCGGCCTATCCGCAGCAGGACCAGTCCTGCTACCAGATCGGCGGCACGCATGGCTCGCTCACCATCCCGCAGCTCGAGATCTGGTCGAACCGGGATCGGCGGAGCTGGTGGGAGCCGCTCCTGCGCGAGCGCGTGCCCTTCGTCCCGGAAGACCCGCTCGCGCGCCAAATCCGCCATTTCTGCGACGTCATCCGCCATGGCGCGGCGCCGATCGCCTCGGGCCGGGAAGGGCTCGCGACATTGGCGGTGATCGACGCCGTCCGGCGGGCGGCCCGCTCCGGCGAGACCGTCTTCCCGTCCGCGGCACCGGCAGGCGCGGCATGATCACCGGCACGACGCGGCTCATCGCCCATCTCGGCTATCCGACCGGGAGCTTCAAGGCGCCGATGATCTATAACCCCTATTTCGAGCGCGAGGGCATCGACGCCGTGGTCGTGCCGATGGGCTGCGGCGCGGAGGACTATCCCGCCTTCCTGAGGCTGGTCTTCCGGCTCTCCAACAGCCTCGGCGCGCTGGTCACCATGCCGCACAAGGTGACCACGGCGGGGCTCGTCGACACGCTGCTGCCGACGGCGGCCATCGCCGGCGCCTGCAACGCGGTGCGCCGCGAGCCCGACGGGGGCCTCACCGGCGAGATGTTCGACGGCGAGGGCTTCGTGCGCGGCCTGCTGCGCAAGGGACGCCCGGTTGCCGGCCGGCGGGCGCTGGTTCTGGGAGCGGGCGGGGTCGGCTCGGCCATCGCGGCGTCGCTGGCCAAGGCGGGAGTCGGCGCGCTCGGGCTCTACGACATCGATGCCGCGGCGGCCGAGGCGCTCGCCCTGCGGCTCGCCCGCTTTCATCCGGCGCTGGGACTTTCCCTGGGGTCGAACGATCCCGCCGGCTTCGACATCGTCGTCAACGCCACGCCGCTCGGGATGAGGCCGGGCGACCCGCTGCCGCTCGACGTCGCGCGTCTGGACGCTGCGAGCTTCGTCGGCGAGGTGGTGATGGCGGAGGAGATCACGCCCTTCCTGGCCGCGGCGCGGTCGCGCGGCTGCGCCGTGCAGGTCGGCAAGGACATGCTGTTCGAGCAGATTCCGGCCTATCTCGAATTCTTCGGCCTGCCCTCGACCACGGCGGAGGATCTGAGGAGCGTCGCGAGGCTGGATTGAGGGGAGCGAGGGAGGCTTGCCCCGCGGGGCTTGCCGATGCGCCGCGGCGCGGCCGCAGGCTCAGTCGCGCAGGCTCGGGGTCGCCGTCCGGTTCCGGATAGCGCTGGTGAGCGGGGTGGGGATCGAACCCACGACCACATGATTAAAAGTCTGATTATGGCTGTTTTCTAGCCATTTCCTGAGTTTCCGAAAAACACTCAAGGCACTGAAAAAGAAACAAAAAGAAACCTATGTCCACTTGATTTTTTTTGAACGCCGCCCCATATTGCTGGCTACAATGTGGCTATAAAAGGTGGGCCGTGGCTAAAATTCGGATCACAGCGGATAGCGTCGCAGAGGTCATGAAGTCGGCTCGTCCGAACCGAACGACCTTCTATTTCGACGCCGATCTGGCGGGCTTTGGATTCTACCGGACTCCGGGTGATACCGGCACGTTCTTTGCCGAGTTCCGGCCCGTGGCAGGTGGGGCAAAGAAGCGCATCAAGCTAGGGCGTGTCGGGACATTGAAGGCCAACGAGGCCAGGGAAGCGGCGCGCAAGGCGATAGCGAATGCCGCGCTGGGAAAAGACCTCGCGCAGGGTAGGGCGGATGACCGCGCCAGCGTGACCGTCAAGCGGCTCCTGGATCTCTACATCGAGCGCACGCGCGACAAGAAGAAGGCCTCCACCGCGGACGGCTACGAGTTGAGCGCAAGCGTGAACATCGTGCCGCATATTGGGGCGGTGAAGGCATCTGCGCTGACTCGGCGCGAAGTTCAGGTCATGCACACGAAGGTCGGAGTAGGGCGAGGCAAGTATGCAGCCAACCGGGCCGTAGCGCTCCTAAAGGCCGCATACTCATGGGGAGGCAAGCAGGAGCATGTGCCCGCTGGTTACAATCCCGCGTCCGGCGTTGACCGCTATAAGGAAGAAGCGCGCGAGCGCTTCCTGACGGTTGAGGAAATGCAGCGTCTCGGTGAGGCCATGGTTGAAGCCGAGACGATCGGATTCCCGGTCAATGCCGGCGATGCGAAGCACGCTCCCAAAGGTCCGAGTGTAAGTTTTTCGATGAATAAAAAAGGGCGAGCGCGCCAGTGGATAGGAACACCGACGCGCTCAAGCCCACCGAACAGCGCCATCCCGGCGCCGCACGATAAGAATAAAAAGCCGCCACCCGGCGAAATTTGAGAAACTCCGGGTGGCGGCAATAGGCGATGGGAACGGAGAAGAACCAACGCCCTTACTATAAGGGCCCAAGCTTGCAAAAAAGGGACATCACGCCGCTAGGCGTCGCGCACCTTCTTCCTTAGCCGTCTGCAAAGCCGCATCGAATTCAGCGCAAGCATCAATCAACTTCTGCTTACCGACGCGCTCGGCATTCTTGCCCGACTTTCCAAAGATCTCGCCGATATCGGACAGGTTCGCGGCACGCAGGGCGTAGTCGAGAACCATTACGGTATCCGCGGACACAAGCGGCAGGATGCGGTCAAGCATCTCCTGCGAGTCTATGCGGTCGTCGGGCGAGACGGTGTACGATGGTGGCGGCAGTTTGCCCTTACGCGTCCTGAACCTGCCTGCCGCGTTGCGAGGCTCCTTCAGGACGACGAACTTGTCGGACTTTGCCGTGCGGTGAAGGATTCCGATGATTTCACCTACGCGCACCTTGTCGCCATGACGCCTGCCGCGGTCGATGTCCTCGCCCGAGCCGAGCGCCCGTCCGAAGATGTCTGCGATATCGTCCGAGATGTCGTCGGGGTCATCCACTTCTTCAACGCGCTCGGTCGGGCGCTTGACGCCGCCTATCACTTCTACCTTGTCGTCGTCGTCCGTAGGCTGGGGCTTGTCGTCGTCGTTGGCCGCTATCGGCTCGCCGGTGGCTCCGGCAATGATGAGCGCGCCGCAGCGGATGGTGCGTCCAAATGCGTCGTATTCAACCTGTCCTTTGTGGGGAACGATCCGCCCGCCTACCTCTTTCCAAATGACGCCCTGCGAGGCCTTCTCAATCAGGTACTCCGGAGACCAGTCGTTTAGCTTGCCGGCTTCTGCTTGTGTTGGCGCGGCAGGGTCGCCAGGTTCGGCCATCCACGTGCTACCGCACGCACCCGCTTCAGAGTCATCACGCAGTCGGCGCCAGATCAGCAGCGCCTTGAACTGTTCCTGCCAGCCACGAAGGCGTGGGCTGTCTGTGTGAGCCTGCCTTACAGCAGGCTCGTTATCGTTTGCGGCGTCAGTAGCGCGAAGGATCTCGAGAATGTCGCGCCGGCCCTCCGTGTCGTGCGGATCGTCGGGGGCGATGAAATAGGCTTGGCTCATCGCGGCGCCCTCTGCCGAACCCAATCGCCGACGGCTTCAAACCAGTCTCCGCCATCCGCTTCGTTTACTGTACCATCCGGGCAGAGGATCGCCGCGATCTCCGGGCCGGTGCTGCCCTCTATGACCGGTTCGGTGAGAGTGACATCGGAGTCGCCGTCCGTCGTCACCTGCCAGGCCACGATCGGCGATCGTCCATATCCTCGCCCGTTGTCCGCAGGCCATAGTCCGTAGTAGCCGGCCGCTGCGGGAATGATGGTGGTTGTCATGCTGCTGCTCCGTTCTGAGAGATGGCCGCCGCGCGGCTCTTCTGGTAGTCATTTGGTGGTGTAAGGAGCGTTCCCGAAACGCCCTTACACCTACCTACGTAGTAGGGGAACGCCGGGAACCCGGTAATCTCAATGATTTCAATGACTTGCGCCGTTCCCGATTTTTTCGGGAAGGCCGGGAACGGGAACGCTAACCCATTGATTTCATTGACATCACCGTTCCCGCGTTCCCGGGAACGGCTCGCAAACCGGGAACGGCTTTCACCATTCCCGGGAACGGCCGGGAAGGCCGGGAACGGCGTCATGACGACGCCCCCGGCTGGAATTCCCCATACCCTTCCGCGAACTGCCCGCCGCGCACATCGAGCCATTTCGGGGTGTTGCCCTTGGCAATAGCGGCGACGATTTCACCTGCATCCAGCGCGTTGTCCGCCAGGCTTTCAAGCCTGTTTCGGCCCATGGTTTTCAGGGGCTCGGGCAGGCGATGCCGCTGCTGGTACAACCCGCTCGCTCCCGTCTTCGTAAACGGCTGGCCGGCTGCGGCAGCATTGGCGATAGCGAAGGCAAGTGCCTCGAGCGTGTCGTCCTGCTTCGGCGCGGCAGCCTTCAGGTCGGCGGTGACGTCTTCAAGCAAGCCGAAGCCGTTACGGGCATAGGTCGACACGACACGCCGCGCCGCGCCGTTGGCTTTGACGATACCGCCCAAGACAATGCAGCCGGGGGAGTAGGGTCGCCCCAGTTCCTTGCATACAGCCTTTGCCCGCTTTTCCTCGGCTGGCCACAGGGCATAGGCGAGCCGAACGCCGTCAACTAGCGCAGTCGTTCCACGGATGGCCTCGCGGGCTTCCGCCAGGGTCTCGACGGGCTTGGCCGTCTTCCGCATGTGGTGCGCGACAAGGACCGAGGCGCCGGTCTGCGCCGCGGCCCGTGCCAGGCTGGCCGTGACGAACGCGCCGGCCGCCGGGTCTTCATTGACGGGAGCATGGGCGAAGCTCGCCAACGGGTCGATGCAAACGAGCGCAAGGTCGTCGATGCTGGCAAGCTGGTCGCCAAGGCGCTTCCACGCGTCGGTTTCCAGCATCCCGTCCTTGCCAAGCTGCCAGAACGCCTGAACGCCGCCGGCATCCGGCAGCGGAACGACCAGAAGGCGCTCGCCCTTCTCGGAGAAACGCGCGCCCGTCGGGTCCATGTCGTGTAGGCGGCGGTGGACCGTCTTGTAAGCGTCCTCAGCCGTGAGGAAGACGGCACTACCGGATTTCACAACCCGCCCGCCGAAGACGGGGCGCGCCAAAGGCCCGGAGCCGAATGCGACGCGCCGGCATAGATCCAACATCGCGAACGACTTGCCCGTGTCGCCCATGGCCGCAACGACGCCGGGCACGCCCATCTCAATCGAACCGTCCACGAGATAGTCGACCGGCTCCGGCTGGTCGCTGAAGGTGTCCGCCGTCCAATCGCGGATACCGACGAAGACGCTTCCGCCCAGGCCATCGTCGACGCGGCCAACGCTTACGTCACTGCCCTGATCGCCCCAGACGAAGACTACGTCCCGCCCGCGGACGTCAAGCAAGCCACGCTGTTGATTGCCGCGCATTGGTGGGAGCGACGCGAAACGGCCATCGCGGAAGGGCTCCACGACATCCCGCTCAATGCCGCCAACATCCTGGTGAACCAGCCGAGCCGCCACGGAAGCCGACAAGGTCGATATCGCCAGCAAGTTCGGTATCCCGGCCGATTTCGTGCCGTTGCTGGAAGGCGGTAGCGCGGCGCTGGACCAGCTCGCGAAGAATGCGCGTGACGCCGGTGCGGCCTTGTCCGATGACGTTATTGCCAAAAGCAAGGCATTCGACGATGCGTGGAATGGCGCTTGGAACTCGTTCATCACGGCCGCCAAGTCGGCGACAGTCAGCGCGGCGACGGCGCTCGGCGACCTGATCAAACAGGCTGATGACTTCCAGAAGAGGATGAACACGGCCCGTCAGGCCGGCGCCGCGCTGGGGCAGCAGATTGCGACGATGGCTGCCGGCGGACAGCCAACAACTGCACCAACGCCACCGTCCAGGCCGGATGGCACGCCTACTACGGCTCCATTGCCGCCCAGCCGACCGGGCCGGGGGTATATCGGCAGTGACGCCACGCGCATTCCGAGCAAGACCTCGGGGGGCGGCGGTGGTGGCAAGTCCGAAGAGGAACAGCGCTACGACCAAGTCCAGAATTACATCGAGGCGCTCGAGAAGGTAAATCGTGTCCTCGAGGCCGAGAAGAACACGCTCGGCAAGTCGAAGGCCGAACGTGCCGCCGCGATTGAGCTTGCCCGCATTGGCACCGTGACCGACGATGACCAGAAGAAAAAGATCGAGGACATCGTCAAAGCCAACGAGACCCTGCGCGAGTCCATCGAGAAGGTGAAGCGGGCTCAGAAGGACGCGAACGAGGCCGCCAAGTTCTTTGGTGATGCCGTCACGGACAGCCTTGAAGACCTGATCCTGAATGGCGACAAGGCCACCGACGTGATGAAGAATCTCGTGAAGCAACTCGCAAAAGCGGCCTTGCAGGCCGCGCTAATGGGCTCGGGGCCGCTTGCAGGTATCTTCGGCACGTCGGGCAGCAATGGCGCGGCGGGCGGCATCTTTGGGGCGCTGTTCAAGGGCTTTAGCGGCGGTGGTGGCACGGGCGGCTTGTACGCCTCGGGCGGCTACACCGGTCCGGGCGGCAAGAACGAGCCGGCGGGCGTGGTGCACAAAGGCGAGTACGTCTTCACGAAGGCACAGGTCCAGAAGATGGGCTTGGGCAATCTGGAAGCACTCAGCAGGGGTTATGCCAGTGGCGGGTATGTCGGGCCGCCTAGCGTTCCAACGGGGTTGGGTGCGGGCGGTGGCAAGCCTGTGGTGAATGTCGCCGTCCACAACGAGGCTGGCGCCGCCGTGACGACGTCCCAAGGGCCTAATGGCGATATCCAGGTCTACGTCAAGGCGATGCAGGCCATGATGGCGGATGACCTCGTGCGCGGACGCGGCCCGCTCAGCGCGGCAATCGGGGCACGGCAGGGCAATAGGCAGCTTCGCGGGTGAGCCGGAGCCCCACCGGCTAGCAGTACGCGGCCGAACTAGCCGAACTCACGGGGCTTGCCTGTTAGGCCTTCCTCAGCACCACACCGCTGCCCTGTGGGTCTATACCCGGCTCGACGAACTGGATGCCGGCCGCTTCGAGCGCGGCGCGGATGGCGGCGAGGTTGTTGGGGATTGGAACGCGCTTCTCCGTCTCATAGTCGCGGATTGTCGAAATGCTCACGCGCGATGCGTTGGCCAAATCGGTTTGAGACCAGCCGAGGAGAGCGCGCGCTGCACGGGATTGATGGGCGGGGAGCATGACGCCGCTGTAGCGATGTTATGTTACTAATGTCAACAACGTTATTTGACAGGAACATAATTTGTCTCTGTGATATTTTTTTGTTGACTCGAAGTGTGATTTGCGCCCTTAATGTCCACGTCACCAATTTAATATGACAAGGACACCGCCACATGAACATCCACACTGTGAACTTCACCCGCGACGCCCGCGGGCGCTTCCGCAAGCCAGCCGGCCCGCAGCCCGAGACCGTGCCCTTCAGCCGGTATCGCGACGCTTTCAATCGATACGACGGGCTGGAGCAGCTTTCGTACCGGCTTCGGATGTACTGGGCGCTGCTCGAGCCGGCTCTAAGTGACGGCATTGGGCGTCCGCTATCATCGAAAGACGCCGAGATGCTGCATCACCATATCGCGCAACTCGGCGAACTCATCGACCAGACGGCGGCCTTCGCATGACTCGCGCCACGGCCTTCGTCGGGCTGGTCGCAGCGCTGGCCTTCACGATCGGCGCGGCCTGGGCGACGGTAAGCCTGCCCATATCATGCGCTGGGCGTGCCGGTGCGGCGCTGGGCGAGACGATCAGGGCGCTTGCGGAGAGTCCGGCCTAACCGCAGCAGCAGCGCCTCGCTTGCCCGTCGCCGAATGGCGGCGGGTTTTCTGGCTATAGGCTGCGTTGTCTGGCTACAGTGTGGCTACAAAATTTATAGCCAGCGGCTCAGGCGCTTGCTAAGTGCTTGATTTTATTGGTGAGCGGGGTGGGGATCGAACCCACGACCACATGATTAAAAGTCACGTGCTCTACCACTGAGCTACCCGCCCTCACAGGCCCGCTGACATACGGAGGCGCAGGGCGTCGGTCAACATGTTCGATGCAGGATCGCACAGCCATGGTCGCGGTCCGGCCAAAACGTTAACCGGCCGGAAACCACGTCGTCCTAGCGTTGCGCCATGGTCATTCGCCGCGGTCTCCGCTCCGTTTTCGTGACGCTCGCGCTCTATGTGGTGTCGGCGCTGGCGGTCAGCTATTTCCTGTTCCATGCCCAGCATGGCGCGCGCGGCCTCGAGGCGCGCGGCGCCATCCGCGAGGCGCTGCGCCAGATGGAGACCGAGCTGGCGGTGCTCTCGGCCGAGCGCAAGTCGTGGGAGCAGCGCCTCGCGCTGGTGCGCGACGATTCGATCGATCGCGACCTGCTCGAGGAATCGGCCCGCGCCAATCTCGGGCGCACGCACAAGAACGACGTCGTCATCATGGGGCGCTGAGGCCCCCGCTCGGGCCGAAGGCCCGTTGCGGGTTAGGCCGGCGCGGGGTCGGCCCGCGGCGCCGCCTCGGCGGGATGGGCCCCTCCCGAAGGCCGGATTTTAGTTCCAAGCGTATCAATTAACCGAAAATCGGTTATGCCTTCAATTTCTTTATAAATCAAATAGTTAAGCCATGTTGCACTGCGAGACAGCGTGCTCGCCAAGGTTTTTTCGATCCTCTACAACAAAGGTCGAAGGCCCTTGGAGGATCGTCTATGGCTGTTGCTGCGCGTCAATCGAAAGCTCCCGCCCCATCGAAAGCGGCCGCCAAGCCGGCGAAGGCCCGCTCGGCCAAGGAGGGAGCCGGACAGGCCGCTCCGGCACCCAGCAACGTCACTCCCTTCACCAAGGACGAGGATCTCCACGCCTATCGCGAGATGCTGCTGATCCGGCGCTTCGAGGAGAAGGCCGGCCAGATGTACGGCATGGGCCTGATCGGCGGGTTCTGCCATCTCTATATCGGCCAGGAAGCCGTCGTCATCGGCATGCAGATGGCCGCGAAGGAGGGCGACCAGGTCATCACCGGCTATCGCGACCATGGCCACATGCTCGCCTGCGGCATGGAATCGCGCGGCGTGATGGCGGAGCTGACCGGCCGGCGCGGCGGCTATTCGCGCGGCAAGGGCGGCTCGATGCACATGTTCTCGCGCGAGAAGAACTTCTTCGGCGGGCACGGCATCGTCGGCGCGCAGGTCTCGCTCGGCACCGGGCTCGGCTTCGCCAACTGGTATCGCGGCGACAACACCGTCTCGATGACCTATTTCGGCGACGGCGCCGCCAATCAGGGCCAGGTCTATGAGAGCTTCAACATGGCCGAGCTCTGGAAGCTGCCGGTCGTGTTCGTGATCGAGAACAACCGCTACGCCATGGGCACCGCGGTGAACCGGGCCTCGGCGCAGACCGATTTCTCGCGCCGCGGCGTCTCCTTCAACATTCCCGGCGAGCAGGTCGACGGCATGGATGTCCGCGCCGTGCGCGAGGCCGGCCAGCGCGCCATCGCGCATGCCCGCTCCGGCAAGGGGCCCTACATCCTCGAGATGCAGACCTATCGCTATCGCGGCCATTCGATGTCCGACCCGGCGAAGTACCGCTCCAAGGACGAGGTCCAGCGCATGCGCGAGGAGCACGACCCGATCGAGCAGGTGCGCGCCCGCCTGATCCGCGAGTTCAAGGTCGCCGAGGACGAGCTGAAGGCGATCGACGCCAAGGTCCGCGAGATCGTCAACGACGCGGCCGAATTCGCCACGCATGATCCCGAACCCGATGCGTCGGAGCTCTATACCGACATCCTGCTGGAGCCGGCGCAGGGCTGACGCCCGCGCCCTTGCCGCCTCTCGCCTTTCCCCGCGTCTCAGAATCCGGGTGCGTTCATGCCGATCGACATTCTCATGCCTGCCCTTTCTCCCACCATGGAGGAAGGAAAACTGGCCAAGTGGCTGAAAAAGGAAGGCGACCAGGTCAAGGCCGGCGACATCATCGCCGAGATCGAGACCGACAAGGCGACCATGGAGGTCGAGGCGGTGGACGAAGGCGTCCTCGCCAAGATCCTGGTGCCCGACGGCAGCGAGAACGTCGCGGTCAACACGCCGATCGGCATCATCGCGGCCGAGGGCGAGGATGTGAGCGCGGCGGCCGCCGCCGATCCGGCCAAGATCAACCCGGCCGCTCCGGCGCCCGCGGCCGAGGCGCCAAGGCAGGAGGCGGCCGCGCCGACTGCCCCGGCCGAGGAGGCTCCCGCGGCGGGCAAGCCGGCCAGCGTTCCGGCCCAGGCCAAGGCCTATGACGCCTCCTCCGAATTCCCCGCCGGCGCCGAGATCGTTTCGATGACGGTGCGCGAGGCGCTGCGCGACGCCATGGCCGAGGAGATGCGCCGCGACCAGGACGTCTTCGTCATGGGCGAGGAGGTCGCGGAATACCAGGGCGCCTACAAGGTCACGCAGGGGCTGCTGCAGGAATTCGGGGCCAAGCGCGTCATCGACACCCCGATCACCGAGCACGGCTTCGCCGGCATCGGCGTCGGCGCGGCGCTGTCGGGCCTCAAGCCGATCGTCGAGTTCATGACCTTCAACTTCGCCATGCAGGCGATCGACCAGATCATCAACTCCGCGGCCAAGACGCTCTACATGTCCGGCGGCCAGATGGGCTGCCCGATCGTGTTCCGCGGCCCGAACGGCGCCGCCGCCCGCGTCGCGGCCCAGCACAGCCACGACTACGCCGCCTGGTATTCGAACGTGCCCGGCCTCAAGGTGGTGATGCCCTACAGCGCCTCGGACGCGAAGGGCCTGCTCAAGAGCGCGATCCGCGACCCCAACCCGGTGATCTTCCTCGAAAACGAGATCATGTACGGCAAGTCCTTCGACGTGCCGAAGGGCGACGACTTCCTCGTGCCGATCGGCAAGGCCAAGGTGGTCCGGCCGGGCGCGGACGTCACCATCGTCTCCTTCGGCATCGGCATGACCCATGCGCTCGGCGCCGCCGAGGCGCTGGCCCAGGAGGGCATCGACGCCGAGGTGATCGACCTGCGCACCATCCGCCCGATGGATATCGAGACCGTCATCGCCTCGGTGCAGAAGACCCATCGCTGCGTCGCGGTCGAGGAGGGCTTCCCGCAATCCGGCGTCACCGCCGAGATCGGCATGCGCATCATGGAGGCGGCCTTCGACTATCTCGACGCGCCCGTCGCCCGCGTCACCGGCAAGGACGTGCCGATGCCTTACGCGGCGAACCTCGAGAAGCTGGCGCTTCCGAATGTCGGCGAGGTCGTCGCGGCGGCCAAGGCCGTCTGCTATCGCTGAGAGGGGGCTGACCGATGCCGACCAACATCCTGATGCCCGCGCTCTCTCCGACGATGGAGAAGGGCAATCTCGCCAAATGGCTGAAGAAGGAAGGCGACACGATCAAGTCCGGCGACATCATTGCCGAGATCGAGACCGACAAGGCGACGATGGAGGTCGAGGCGGTCGACGAGGGCATCCTCGCCAGGATCGTCGTGCCGGAGGGCACGGCCGACGTCCCGGTCAACGAGATCATCGGCGTGATCGCCGGCGAGGGCGAGGATCCCAAGAGCGTCTCCGCGCCGGCGGCCGGCGCCGCGCCCGCCAAGGCGGAAGCGCCCAAGGCCGAGCCGGCACAGGCCGAGTCCGCGAAATCCGAAGCGGCCCCGGCGGCTGCTCCCGCCGCGGTCAAGGCGCCCGCCGCGCCGGCGCCGACCGCCGCAGCGGCTTCCGCCGGCGGCGACCGACCCTTCGCCTCGCCGCTGGCGCGCCGGCTCGCCCGGGAGGCCGGGCTCGACCTCTCTGCCATCCAGGGCTCCGGCCCGCATGGCCGCATCGTCGAGAAGGATGTCGAGGCCGCCAAGAAGGGCGGCGCCGCCAAGGCCGCTCCGGCGGCTGCGCCGGCTGGTGCCACGGCCGCGCCCAAGCCCGGAGCCGCTCCGCTCGCGGCCGGCCCCTCCGACGAGGCGGTCAAGAAGCTGTTCGAGCCGGGCTCCTATGAGGAGATCCCGCATGACGGCATGCGCAAGACCATCGCGCGCCGCCTGACCGAGGCCAAGCAGACCATCCCGCATTTCTACGTCACCGTGGATTGCGAGCTGGACGCGCTGCTGAAGCTCAGGGCCGAGCTCAACGCCGCCGCGCCCGAGAAGGACGGCAAGCCGGCCTACAAGCTCTCGGTCAACGACATGGTCATCAAGGCGCTGGCGCTGGCGCTGAAGGCCGTGCCGGACGCCAATGTCTCCTGGACCGAAGGCGCGATGCTCAAGCACAAGCACGCGGATGTCGGCGTCGCGGTATCGATCCCGGGCGGGCTGATCACGCCGATCGTGCGCGATGCCTGCCACAAGACGCTGTCGCAGATCTCCAACGAGATGAAGGACTATGCGGCGCGCGCCAAGGCCCGCAAGCTGAAGCCCGAGGAGTACCAGGGCGGCACCACGGCGGTCTCCAACCTCGGCATGTTCGGGGTCAAGGACTTCGCCGCGGTGATCAACCCGCCGCATGCGACGATCCTGGCGGTCGGCGCCGGCGAGCAGCGCGTCGTGGTCAAGAACGGCCAGCCGGCCGTCGCGACGGTGATGTCGGTGACGCTCTCGACCGACCATCGCGCGGTCGACGGCGCGCTCGGCGCGGAACTGCTGCAGGCGTTCAAGGGCTATATCGAGAAGCCCATGGCGATGCTGGTCTGAGCGGCGGGAGAGCACCATGGCTGACTACGACATCATCGTCATCGGCTCCGGCCCCGGTGGCTACATCGCCGCGATCCGGGCCGCGCAGCTCGGCTTCCGCACCGCCATCGTCGAGCGCGAGCACCTCGCCGGCATCTGTTCGAACTGGGGCTGCATCCCGACGAAAGCCCTTCTTCGGTCCGCCGAGATCCTGCATTACGGCGAGCACGCCAAGGATTACGGGCTGACGCTGGAAGGCTCGTTCAAGGCCGATCTGGAAGCGGTCGTGAAGCGCTCGCGCGGCATCGCGGTCAGGATGAACAACGGCGTCCAGTTCCTGATGAAGAAGAACAAGGTCGACGTGATCTGGGGCGAGGCCAAGTTGACCAAGCCCGGCACGATCGCGGTCGCGCCGACCAGGAAGCCGGCGATGCAGCCGCAGGGGCCGGTGCCGAAGGGCGCCAAGGGCGAGGGCAGCTATACCGCCGACCACATCATCGTCGCGACCGGCGCAAGGCCGCGCGCGCTGCCCGGCATCGAGCCGGACGGCAAGCTGATCTGGACCTATTTCGAGTCGCTCGTTCCGGCCAAGCTGCCGAAATCGCTGCTCGTCATGGGCTCCGGCGCCATCGGCATCGAGTTCGCCTCGTTCTACCGGACCTTGGGGGTCGAGGTGACGGTGGTCGAATTGCTGCCGCAGATCCTGCCCGTCGAGGATGCCGAGATCGCCGCCTTCGCGCGCAAGGCCTTCGAGAAGCAGGGCATCAAGATCATCACCGGCGCCAAGGTGACCAAGGTCGAGAAGGGCGCCGATTCCGTCACCGCCCATATCGAGGACGAGAAGGGCGGCAAGCAGACGATCCAGGCCGAGCGGCTGATCTCGGCCGTCGGCGTCGTCGGCAATGTCGAGAATATCGGGCTCGAAGCGCTCGGCGTGAAGACCGATCGCGGCTGCATCGTCATCGACGAATTCTGCCGCACCAACGTCAAGGGCGTCTACGCCATCGGCGACGTCGCCGGCCCGCCGATGCTGGCGCACAAGGCCGAGCACGAGGCGGTGATCTGCGTCGAGGCGATCAAGGGGCTGCATCCGCATCCGATGGACAAGCAGATGATCCCGGGCTGCACCTATTGCCACCCGCAGATCGCCAGCGTCGGCCTGACCGAGGCGAAGGCCAAGGCCGCCGGCCACGAGATCAAGGTCGGCCGCTTCAACTTCGTCGCCAACGGCAAGGCCGTGGCGCTGGGCGAGGATTCGGGCCTGGCCAAGACGATCTTCGACGCCAAGACCGGCAAGCTGCTCGGCGCCCATCTGGTCGGCCCGGAAGTGACCGAGCTGATCCAGGGCTTCGTCGTCGCGATGAACCTCGAGACGACCGAGGAAGAGCTGATGCACACCATCTTCCCGCATCCGACCCTGTCGGAGGTGATGAAGGAGAGCGTGCTCGACGCCTATGGCAAGGTGCTGAACGCCTGACGAAAGGCGCTGGCGACCACTGCCGTCATCCCGGCCAAGCCGCGAAGCGGCGCCGATCCGGGATCCATGCCTGAGCCTCTATCGGAAAGGCTCAGGCATGGATCCCGGGTCTCCCTGCGGTCGCCCGGGATGACCTGTCCGTTGTTTGCGGGCATAGTTCGGTCATGCCGCCGCGCACCCGCAAATCGCCCAAGCCCGACCGCGTCGTCCGCGACGAGGAGGTCGAGATCCTGCCGCCGCGCCGGACGCTGCCGCTCGACTGGAGCGTCATCGTGCCGACGGTCGCCTCGGGAACCGTCATCGGCTTCGCCGCGAGCCTCGTGGTCGGCGGCGGCGGGCTGATCCGCCATGCGGTGGTCGGCGTCCTCGGCATGCTGGTCGGGCAGGGCATCGTGCGCCTCACCGGCTGGCGGCTGAACACCGGCTACGGCTTCCTCGACGATGCTGGCATGGCGGTCCTCGGCGCCATCCTGGTCATCCTGCTGGCCCGCTTCATCGCCTGAGCGCATCGTCACCGGGCGGGCCGCAAGGCCCGGAACCCGGAACCGATGGCCCGGCTCGATAAGGCATCACCCGATCGTCCTGCTTCCCGACAAAGCGCATCCGTTCCGGGTTTCGGGCTCATGGCTTTGCCATGCCCCGGAATGACGGTGGTGGTTCCGTACGGAACCGGAATGGCGGTTGACGTGCCGCGTGCGATATTCAGTCCGATGATCTAACCGCGCAGTGCCGCCAGCGCCTCTGCTCCCGTGACGGCCGTCGCCGCCGGCCAGGCGAACCAGTTGCCCCGATGGCGCAAGGCGTCCTCCAGCCGCAGGCGATAGGCGTCGCGCGGGATCTCGATGGTGCCGAACTGGGCGAGATGGCCGGTCTGGAATTGGGTGTCGAGCAGGCGATAGCCGCCATGGCGCAGCCGCGCGACGAGATGGACGAGCGCCACCTTCGAGGCGTCGGTCTCGCGGTGGAACATGCTCTCGCCGAAGAAGGCGGCGCCGAGCGACAGCCCGTAGAGCCCGCCGACGAGCCGGCCGTCGCGCCAGCACTCGACCGTATGGGCGTATCCGAGCGTGAACAACTCGCCGAAGATCGCGCGGATGCGGCCGTTGATCCAGGTCTCGGGCCGGTCCGGCCGCTGCTCGGCGCAGGCGGCGATCACGGCCGCGAAATCGCTGTCGACCCGGACCTCAAAACGGTCGGAGCGCAGGGTGCGGGCGAGCCGCGCGGAGAGATGGAAGCCGTCGAGCGGAATGATGCCGCGCCATTCCGGCTCGACCCAGAACAGCCCCGGGTCGTCCGCCGTCTCGGCCATCGGGAAGATGCCGGCCGCATAGGCGCGCAGCATGATCTCCGGCGTGATGTCGGGCGTGTGCACGGGAACGGACCGGGCTTTCATGAGAGGATGGGAGCCTGCGGCGGCGGGCAAGTCAAACGGGAAGGCCGTCTTTCGCGCAACATCGCGCCGGGTTGCCCGCCATCGCCTCGGCGCCGTTTCCGGAACGACCGAAGGAAAGCCACGTCATCCCGGGCAGGCGGCCCTGGGCCGCGCCGATCCGGAATCCCTGCCGGAGCGTATGCCGCAAAGGTCCGGGCCTGGATCCCGGGCCTCCCTTCGGGCAACCGGGGCGAGATGCGGCGGAGGGCGGTATCTTCAGGCGAAGACTGAAGATACCGCCACAACCGCCTGAGCCCTCAACCCTCCGCCGGCTCGCCGCCCGGAGCCTCTTCGCCGGCTTCCTCATCATCTTCGCCGTCGTCGTTGATGCACTCGACCGAGACGACCTTCTCGTCCTTGGCGGTGTTGAACACGGTCACGCCCTGCGTCGAGCGGCCGGCGATGCGGATGCGGTTGTCCGGGCCGGCATCGACCGGCACGCGGATGAGCTGCCCGCCATCGGTGACCAGCATGAGCTGGTCCGTCTCCAGCGCCGGGAAGGAGGCGACGAGCTTGCCGTTGCGGTCGTTGACGACCATGGCGACGATGCCCTTGCCGCCGCGCCCGGTGACCCGGTACTCGAAGGAGGAGGTGCGCTTGCCGTAGCCCTTCTCCGAAACCGTCAGGATGAACTGCTCGGCCGCGCCCATGGCCGCGTATTTCTCCTGGCCGAGCTCGATGTCGCCGGCGCTCTCCTCGGCATCGGCCTCGACCGCCGCTGCTGCCTCGGCGCCGTCCTCGGCCTCGCCGGTGAGGGCGCGCCGGGCTGCGGCCGCGCGCTTGAGATAGGCGGCGCGCTCGTCAGGAGTGGCGTCGAGATGGTGCAGGATCGCCAGCGAGATCACCGTGTCGCCCGGGGCGAGGTTGATGCCGCGCACGCCGGTCGAGTCGCGGCCCTTGAAGACGCGCACCTCCGGCACCGCGAAGCGGATGCACTGGCCGTTCGCCGTGGTCAGCAGCACGTCGTCGTTCTCGGTGCAGATCTGCACGTCGACGATGTGGTCGCCCTCGTCGAGCTTCATCGCGATCTTGCCGGCGCGGTTGACGTTGACGAAGTCGGAGAGCTTGTTGCGCCGCACGCCGCCCGAGGCGGTGGCGAACATCACGTCGAGCGTCTCCCAGCTCGCCTCGTCCTCCGGCAGCGGCATGATCGTGGTGATGCGCTCGCCGGCCTCGATCGGCAGCATGTTGACCAGCGCCTTGCCGCGGGCGTTGGGCGCCGAGAGCGGCAGCCGCCAGACCTTTTCCTTGTAGACCTGGCCCTCGGAGGAGAAGAACAGCACCGGCGTATGCGTGCTGGCGACGAAGAGGCGCGAGACGAAATCCTCGTCCTTGGTCGCCATGCCGGAGCGGCCCTTGCCGCCGCGGCGCTGCGCCCGGTAGGTCGAGAGCGGGACGCGCTTGATGTAGCCGCCATGCGAGACGGTGACGACCATGTCCTCGCGGGCGATCAGGTCCTCGTCGTCGAGGTCGGAGCCCCAGTCCTGGATCTCGGTGCGGCGCGGCGTGGCGAAGGCGGCCTTGGCCTCCGCCAGCTCGGTCTTGACGATGTCCTGGATGCGGGCGCGCGAGCGCAGGATGTCGAGATAGTCGCCGATCTCGCGGGCGAGCTTCTCCAGCTCGTCGCCGATCTCGTCGCGGCCGAGAGCGGTGAGGCGGGCGAGGCGAAGCTCGAGGATCGCCTTGGCCTGGGCGTCGGAGAGACGGTAGGTGCCGTCCGGGTTCATCGGATGGCGCGGATCGTCGACCAGCGCGATCAGCGGGGCGATGTCGTCGGCCGGCCAGTCGCGCGCCATCAGCGATTCATGCGCGTCGGCCGGGGTCGGCGCGGTGCGGATCAGGCGGATGACCTCGTCGATATTGGCGACCGCCGTGGCGAGGCCGCAGAGCACATGGGCGCGCTCGCGGGCCTTGTTGAGCAGGAAGCGCGTGCGCCGCGAGACGACCTCCTCGCGGAACTCGACGAAGGCCGAGATGAAGTCCTTGAGGTTCAGCACTTCCGGGCGGCCGCCGTTCAGCGCGACCATGTTGGCGCCGAAGGAGGTCTGGAGCGGGGTGAAGCGGTAGAGCTGGTTCAGCACCACATCGGCGACGGCGTCGCGCTTGATCTCGATGACGACGCGGATGCCCTCGCGGCTCGACTCGTCGCGCAGGTCCGAGATGCCCTCGATCCGCTTCTCGCGGACGAGATCGGCGATCTTCTCGACCATCGTCGCCTTGTTCACCTGATAGGGAATCTCGGTGACGATGATCGCCTCGCGCTCCTTGCGGAGCTCCTCGATATGCGTCTTGGCCCGCATCACGATCGAGCCGCGCCCGGTCTGGTAGGCGGAGCGGATGCCGCTCTTGCCCATGATCTGGCCGGCTGTCGGGAAATCGGGGCCGGGAATGATCTCGTTGAGGTCCTCGATCGAGATCTCGGGGTCGTCGATATAGGCGACGCAGGCGTCGATGACCTCGCCGAGATTGTGCGGCGGGATGTTGGTCGCCATGCCGACCGCGATGCCGCCGGCGCCGTTGACGAGAAGCTGCGGATACTTGGCCGGCAGCACGTTCGGCTCGCTGCGGCTGTCGTCGTAGTTGGGCTGGAAGTCGACGGTGTCGCGGTCGAGATCGTCGAGCAGCGGCATCGCCGACTTGTCGAGCCGGCTCTCGGTGTAGCGCATCGCCGCCGGCGGGTCGCCGTCGATCGAGCCGAAATTGCCCTGGCCGTCGACCAGCGGCAGCCGCATCGAGAAGGGCTGCGCCATGCGCACCAGCGCGTCGTAGATCGCCTGGTCGCCATGGGGATGGTACTGACCCATCACGGCGCCGACGATGTTCGCCGACTTGACGTGCTTGCGGTCCGGCGTGTGGTTGTTCTCCCACATCGAATAGAGGATGCGGCGATGGACGGGCTTCATCCCGTCGCGGACATCGGGCAGAGCGCGGCTCACGATCACGCTCATGGCGTAATCGAGATAGCTCTTCTTCATTTCGTCAGTGATTGCGATCGGCTTGATGTCGCCGCCGAAATCCGGGGCGTCGTCGCGCTTGTCGTCGTTGTCTTCGCTCAACTGGGAATGTCCCGATTCCTGTTTGTTTTGAGCTCTCTGGCTATCCGATTCCGGTTCTTCGCGCCAGCAAAAGCAGGCTCTGTCCAAGCAAAAAAATCATGATTTTTATCAAGGCGTTACGGGTCGTTTTCGAGCCGTCGCGGACAGCCTGCCATAATCCCGCCTTTCTTGGCGGGTGACGGCGGGCGAAACTCGTGGTGAAGTCCGGCCGATGTACGCCGAATTCGCCACCGCAGCCCTCGTCACCATGCTGGTGACGCTCGATCCGCCGGGCCTCGCGCCGATCTTCCTGTCGCTGACGCGCGGCATGTCGGCGGGGGAGCAGCGGCAGGTCGCGATCCGCGCCTCGATCATCGCCTTCTGCATCATGGGCTTCTTCGGCGTGGCCGGGGACGTCGTGCTGAAGGCGCTCGGCGTCTCGCTGCCGGCCTTCCGCATCGCCGGCGGGCTCCTGCTGTTCTGGATCGCCTTCGAGATGGTGTTCGAGCGCCGGACCGAGCGCAAGCAGCAGACGGCCGAGACGGCGATCACGCAGGACCATATCCGCAACGTCGCGGCCTTTCCGCTGGCGATCCCGCTGATGGCGGGGCCGGGGGCGCTGACCGCGATGATTCTGCTCGCCGGCCGCGCGCAGGGCGACCCGGTGCTGCTGGTCACGCTGGCGGTGATCTGCGGGCTGGTGATCCTGTGCTGCCTCGCCGTCTTCCTGGCCGCCTCGTCGATCGCCAAGCTTCTCGGCGTGACCGGCAATGTCGTGCTGACGCGGCTGCTCGGCGTGATCCTGGCGGCGCTGGCCGTGCAGTTCGTGATCGACGGGGTGAAGGCGACTTTGGCGGGGTAGGCGGAGCGCGCCCGGTGCCGGAAAGGGCTTGCTTATTGCATAAGTGAATGCTTATGTTATGGCATGGCCGAGAACGACATCTTCAAGGCGCTGGCCGATCCGACGCGCCGCGCGATCTTCGAGAAGCTGGCGGCCGGCGGCATGAACGCCAGCGCCCTGCGCGAGGGCATCGCGATCAGCCAGCCGGCGATGTCGCAGCACCTGTCGGTGCTGCGCGGTGCCGGGCTGGTGCGCGAGGAGCGGCAGGGGCGCTTCGTCCGCTACGAGGTCGATCCGCAAGGCCTCGCCGCGATCGCGCAATGGCTGGCGAAATACCGCGCCTACTGGCCCCGGCGCATCGAGGCCCTCAAGGGCCTGCTCAAGGAGATGGACCAATGAGCGCAGACGAGGCCGAAGGGGCGCCCGAGCCTCTGGTCCTGGACTATCGGCTCGATGCGCCGCCGGAGAAGGTCTGGCGCGCGATCAGCATGCCCGGGCTGCGGGAGGCCTGGCTGCCGGGCGCCGATCTGGCCGATCCCGAGCCGATCGTTCTCGCGCCGGGGGAAGCCCTGCGCTACCGCATGCGCGAGGACGAGCCGCCCTTCCGCGAAAGCGCCGTCACCTTCCGGATCTCCGCCGACGCGGCCGGCGGCACCCGCCTCAACGTGATCCACGAGCGCGCGGCGTGTTCTGACGGACGGACGATCATGGCGGCGAACAGCAACGCGCCGCCGCTGCTGCGCGCGGCCTGACACCCTCACTTCCGGTCCCATCCACAGCCTATGGAGTTCGCCGATGCGCGAAACGATGCAACTCGTCCCTATGGTCGTCGAGCAGTCGAGCCGCGGGGAACGCTCCTTCGACATCTATTCCCGGCTGCTGCGCGAGCGCATCATCTTCATCAACGGCGAGGTCAACGATGCGATGAGCGCGCTGGTCTGCGCCCAGCTCCTGTTCCTGGAGGCGGAAAACCCGAAGCGGCCGATCCATCTCTACATCAATTCGCCCGGCGGCGTCGTGACCAGCGGCTTCGCCATGTACGACACGATGCGCTACATCCGCGCGCCGGTGCATACGCTGTGCATGGGCACGGCCCGCTCGATGGGCTCGTTCCTTTTGATGGCGGGCGAGCCGGGCGAGCGCGCGGCGCTGCCCAATGCGAGCCTGCATGTGCACCAGCCGCTCGGCGGCTTCCAGGGGCAGGCCTCGGACATCCTGATCCATGCCGAGGAGATGCAGCAGACCAAGCGCCGGGTCACGCGCCTCTATGCCGAGCATTGCGGGCGCAGCTACGAGGAGGTCGAGCGCACGCTGGACCGCGACCGCTTCATGACGGCGCAGGAGGCCCTGGAATGGGGGCTGATCGACCGCGTCGTGGATCGGGCGGAGGATCGGCCGGGCATCCCGGCCCAGCCCTGAGGCTCCGAAAGAACCTTGCAAATCGGCCGGCGAATTGCAGCGCCTCTCTCGCCGCCGCTGCGCTATCGTCCCTCCGCCGCCGAAGAGGCTTCGGCCGGCGGAGGGAGAAGCCGTGACGATCGATCTCGACAATCTGGCGCAGGAGATGGCCGGCTGGCGGCGCGACCTGCACGCCCATCCGGAATTCGGCTTCGAGGAGGCGCGCACCAGCGCCTTCGTCGCCGGCAAGCTGCGGGAATTCGGGCTCGACGAGGTCGTCACCGGGGTCGGCCGCACCGGCGTGGTCGGCACGCTGAAGCGCGGCGGCGGCAGTCGCGCGATCGCGCTCAGGGCCGATATGGACGCCTTGCGCATCCCGGAGCAGGGCGAGGCGCCCTACCGCTCGCGCAATCCCGGCGTGATGCATGCCTGCGGCCATGACGGCCATACCGCGATGCTGCTCGGCGCGGCCAAGCTGCTGGCGGTGGAGGGCGGCTTCGACGGCACGGTGCGCTTCGTCTTCCAGCCGGCCGAGGAATGGGGGCGGGGCGCCCTCGCGATGCTCGATGACGGCCTGCTGGAGCGATTCCCCTTCGCGGAGATCTACGGGCTGCACAATGCGCCGGGGCTCGCCGTCGGCCGCTTCGAGACGCGCGCCGGCGCGATCATGTCGGCGGAGGACAATTTCGAGATCGTCCTGCGCGGCGTCGGCGGCCATGCCGCCCGCCCGCATGCCGGCCGCGAGACGCTGGTCGCCGCCTGCGCCCTGGTGATGAGCCTGCAGAGCATCGTCTCGCGCCGCCTGAGCCCGGCCGAGATCGCGGTCGTCTCGGTGACCGAGCTGATCACCGACGGCACGCGCAACGCGCTGCCGGGAGAGGCGCGGATCCGCGGCGACGCCCGCAGCTTCAGCCCGCAGGTCAGCGCCGATATCGAGGAGCAGATGCGCACGATCGCGGACGGGATCGCGCGCGCCTATGCCGTCGAGCCCTCCGTGACCTATACCCGCGAATTCGTGCCGCTGCTGAATGACCCCGCCCTGACGGAGGAGGCGCTCGGCGCGGCGCGGGCGCTGCTGGGTGCGCAGAACGTCTCGGTCGTCTCCGAGCCCTTCACCGGCTCGGAGGATTTCGCCCGCTTCCTCGATCATGTGCCGGGCTGCTTCGCCTTTCTTGGCAATGGCGACAGCGCGCCGCTGCACAACCCGCGCTACGATTTCGACGATGCCGGGCTGATCCATGGGGCGCGGTTCCATGCCGGGATCGTGCGGCGGCGCCTGCCGATAGCCTGAGGGGGGACCGACCGGCGCTCCGGCATGGATCCCGGATCGTCGCTTCGCCCGTCCGGGATCGAGCCTGTCCTTGTCCGCCTGGGCGGCGCATCGAAGACGATGCCGGCTTTTCCGGGGCTTCCCGGCGGGTAGCGAGGCTTGCGCGGGGCGCTACCTTTCCAGGAAGGCGCGGATCGCGCCTTCGGCCTGCTTCATCGACATCACGCCGTCGAGATGGCCGCGCACGCCGTCGATGGTGAGATGGGTGATGTCGCGCCCCGCCTCCCGGGCGGCCTCGACGGTGCGCGCGACGGTCTCCGGGGTGAAGACGAGGTCCTTCGGCTGGGTGATGTAGAGCAGCGGCGCCCTGATCCTCGCCATGCCGTCGGCGAGGGAGGTGCCGCCGGCGGCGAAGAGCTGGTTCGCCTTGACCAGGTAGAGGAAGTGGTTGGCGTCGGAGAGCCGGGCGCGGGCCTCGCCGGCATTGTCGAGCACGCTCTGGACCTGGAACTTGTTGCGCAGCGCCTTGCCGGGCTCTTCGCCGGCCCTGGCCGGGCGCCGGTCGAAGGTCGCGCCGGCCCAGTCCTCGTGATTGGCCTGCAGCGTCACCGCGGTGAGCGCCTTGGCGAGGCCGGCGAGCGGGGGCGCCTTGCCGTAATAGTCGCCGTTGTTCCAGTCGGGATCGACGAGGATGGGGGCGGCCCAGACGTCGAGCCAGCCGATCAGCATCGCATTGGCCTCGGCCGCGCCGATCACCGGCATCGCCTTGGCCACCATCTCGGGATGGCTCGCCGCCCACTCGAAGGTCTGGAGCGAGCCCATCGAGGGACCGGCGACCAGGGCGAGCCGCTTGATTCCAAGGCTTTCGACGAGGGCCTTCTGAACCTCGACGAAGTCGCGGATGGTCACCACCGGAAAGTCCAGCCCGTAAGGCTTGCCGGTGTCGGGGTCGATCGAGGCCGGGCCGGTGGTCGTGGTCCTCGGGTCGCCGGTGTTGAGATTCACCAGCGTGTCGGAGGCGATGACGAAATAGCGGTCGGTGTCGATCGCCTTGCCGGGACCGATGATCGCGTCCCAATAGCCGGGCTGCGCATCCGCGGCGTCGTATTTTCCGGCGGCATGCGAATTGCCGGAGAAGAAGTGGCAGATCAGCACCGCGTTGGATCTGTCGGGGGCGAGCGTGCCGTAGCTCTCCCAGCCGACGCGGACCTGCTTCAGCGTGCGGCCCGACTGCGTGGTGAAGCTCGGCAGCTCGAAGACCTTCTTCTCGACGATCAGTTCCTGCGCTTCGGCCATGCCCGTCACCATCGTTGCTGCGAGCGCGGTGGCGCCCATGATCCATGTCCGCATCGCGCATCCTCCTGCCGCGGCCCGGCCGGGCCTCGCGGCGATCAGACCGGATTCCGGCGGGATGCGGAAGCGATGCCCCGAGACGCTCAGCGCTCGATCAGCGTCGGCGCGGCGATGGCCCCGGTGCTGCCGGTCGGGCTGAGGAAAGCCTCGCTCTCGACATCGAAGAACGGCGCGTCGACAGGGCCCTTGAGGACCAGAGGCAGCCTGAGCGAGCCGCTGAGCGAGGCCAGCGAAGCGCGCATGTCGAGCTGGCGCGTGCGCAGGGAGGCGTTGCCGGCGAGGCCGAGCCGGTAGTTCGCCCCGTTCATCTGCGCGTCCGTCAGCACGAGCAGGCCGTTGGCGATGCCGGCATTGGCCGTCAGCGTCTCGAACGGCGTCTTGCCCTGGTGCCAGTCGCGCAGGAGCTGTGAGGGATTGCGTTCGGCGCGCCGGACCAGATCGGCCAGCGCGACCCCGCCGATCTCGCCCTGGCGCAGGTTGATGCCGGCGCGCCCGGTCATTCCGCCGAGCAATTCGTCGAAGGTGCCCCCGGCGCCGTCGAGCGCGAGCTGGAACCCGCCCGTGCCGGTCAGGCGCGCGAATTGCGGGACATCGGCCGCGGCCTTGCCGAAATCGACCTTGTCGAGGCCGGCCTGGATCTTGACGTCGACGCCGGCCGGCGCGCCCACGGCGAGGAAGCGCGCCTTGACCGTGCCGCCATAGGCGGAAGCGCGCAGCAGCCCGGCCTCGAAGCGGCCCTTCTTGACGAGGAGATAGGTCGCGGCGTCGGCGAGGCGCGCGCCGTTCAGCCGCGCGGCATCGACCGAGACCCGCAGGTCGATGTCGCGCCCGGTCCAGCCGTCGAGGTCGAGCCGGCCCGGATCGCGGGCGTCGATGGCGGGGAGGGGCAGCCGGCCGATCAGCCGGCCCAGATCGAGGCCGGCTCCGGCCAGCGTGCCCGACAGGGCGAAGCGGCCATCGACCTCGGTGAGCTTCATGACGCCGTCGAGCCGGTCTCCGTCCAGGCTCGCCACGGCGTTGTTGAACGACGCCTCCCGCGGCTTGAGCTGCAGATCGGCGTTGAGCGTCAGGCCGCCCAGCGCGGTTGAGAGCCGGGACTTCTCGCCGAACCAGTCGAGCAATTGCGGCAGCGAGGGCGTGGACAGGGCCAGCGCTCCGTCGATCACGGGCTCGCCCGGCCCGGCGCGGGTGCCTTCGAAGCGCAGCTTCAGCAGGGGCGAGGAGGCGGACAGGGCCGCCTTGCCGCCGCCCGCCGCCGGCCAGAGCAGGCTGACGTCGCTGGAGACGCCGCGCCAGGTGAAGGAGCCGGAGAGGCTGAGGGGGTCGTCGAGCTCGCGCTCGTCGAGGACGAGGTTGAGGTCGCGCACGATGCTCTGGACCTGTCCGGCGGCGCGCAGGAACAGCGCGCCGGAACGGATGACGATGCGGCTCTGGCTGCGCAGCTTCTCGAGCTCGGCGAGCGGCGGGGAGAGCCAGTCGGTGATGCCGTCGCTGCCCGCCGGCACGGCAATGTCGAGCTGCGGGGCGACGAGGTCGATGCGGTCGAAGCCGAGACGCCCGGCGAGCAGCGGCAGCAGCCGCGGATAGACCCTGACCCGCAGGGCCTCGCCGGCGACGGCGCCGTCATGCTGGGCGAAGGCGACCCTGGAGAGGCTGATGCGCGGCAGCGGCAGGAGCGCGATCTCGGCCCGCTCCAGCGATTTCACGACGAAGCCGGTCCGCGCCTCGATCGCCCGGACGGCGCTCGCCTCGATCCGGCCGCGCGCAAGATCCCACGACTGCAATCCGAGCAGGCCGATCACGACGACGAAGCTGAAGGCGAGGAACGCAGTGCGTCTGGTCATGGACTTCCGAATCGGCACGGCCGAAAGTCAGCCAGCCCCCTGGCGCGAGTGGGTTTAGGCCGATCCGGCAGGCTTGTCGAGCCGGCGAAGCCGGCTATGCAGGGCGGTTTGCACCGCTTTTCACCGCAAACGCGGCCGAATGGAGGCGCCGGGCAGAGGGCGGCGCCGGGCCGCCCGCCTCACTGCGCCGCCAGCACGAGCGGGATCATGCGGACCGGGCCGTGGGCGGCGCCTGGCTCGAAAGAGCCGCGCAGGAAGGCGTCGCTCACCGTATCCGGCGCCAGGCTGGCCTCGCGGACGCGCATCTGGCGGCGGAGATTGCGCGCCTGCGCCTCCATCCGCGAGATGCCGACCCGCTCGTCGATCTGGCGGCGCTGCGCCTTGCTCAGCTCCGGCGCCGAGCGGAAGTCGCGGAAGTCGCGGCGGCTATAGGGCCAGCTCGAGCCGCCCATGAAGGTCGTGACCTTGCCGTCCAGCACGATGCTGTCGCCGGGGCGCAGCGTGATGTCGCGCAGCAGCGAGACCCGGTGCTCGCCGGCCTGGACGATCGGCAGGCGGCAGGCCGGGTCGGCCACCGTCTCGTGCCGGTAGGCGGTCGCCAGCGCGCCATAGCGCTGGCCGTCGGCGGCGACGGCCCGGTCGATCGAGGTCGCTCCGGCCGCCACGGTGAAGATCTTGACCGGCAGGCCCGGATTCATCGCCTCGCAGAGCGCCTGATGCGCCTTGAGGTCGGAGGCGGAACGCAACTGGCCGATCGGGGAATGGAAGCCGTCGCACAGCCTGACGCAGATCGTCTGCGCCGTCCTGGCCGAGCCGGAGAAGGCGCCGGCGCGGGCAGGCGCGGCCGCCTTCGCGGAGCGCGCCTTCGGCCGGGACGCCTGGCGGCGGAAGGGGTTGAGATCGATGGCGGGCTGGGCGATCCGCCCGTCGGCGCCCGTCCGGAACAGCGGCAGCCGCCAGCCCCGCTCCGCCGGAGCATAGGCGCTCGCCTGCGGCGCAAAGCCGGCCGATCGCTCCGCCCGGCGCGCGGCTTCCTCGAGGAAGAAGGCGTGGATCCCGGAATCGTCGCCGGCCTGGACGAGCGATGCCGTCAGGATCATGCCGCCTGCGCCGAGCGCGAGCCCGGCGGCGGCCATCGCCGCGAGGCGGCGCGGGCGCGATCCGCGCCCCGTGCCGGAAGAACAGGGATGCGACCGCCGGAGTGCCGCGACAAGGGCCTGACCGCCGCAGGCGGGCGCCTGCTCGGAAACGTCACGGACACGCGACATGCGCTACTCCAAACCACGCTTGTTCCACCGTCCGCCGCAGGAAGGGTGTAGTTTACTCCTTGTTAAGATTCAACGCCGGAGCGTGAAGAGCCCGCGGTAAAGGGCGGGAATGCTTAACGGATCGCCCGCCGGGGAGCGGGGCGGGGGCTCAGAGCACGGCGAGCAGCACCCCGGCCCACATGCAGACCAGCACGACGACGCCGATGCCGTAGACCGCGCCGCGCAGGGGCAGACGGTTGGGGCCGATATGGATCAGGGTGTGGGCGACGCGGGAGGCGACGAAGATCCAGGCCAGCGCCGCCATCGCATAGCCCGTCGCCGCCACCTCCATGGCGAGCATGATCAGCGCGAAGAAGACGACCGGCAGCTCGAACTGGTTCGAGAAATTGGCGGAGGCGAGGCGGGCGCCGAGCGGATAGCGCTCGGTCGAGACCGCGACCTCCTCGGGCCGGACCTCGCCCGAGACGAAGGCATTCCTGCGGCGAACCGCGAGGATGATGCCGACCGCGAAGATCCACAGGATCATCGCGAGCGCCGGATAGATCAGCTTCAGGGTCATCGCGCCTTCTCCGCCTTCGTCGCAGCCCGGCTCATCGGGCCGCGGGCCAGACTGCACGAAGCCGGGGCAGGCTCAAGAGCGGGTCGGATAATTCGGGCTCTCGCGCACGATCGTCACGTCGTGGACGTGGCTCTCGCGCAGGCCGGCGCTGGTGATGCGGATGAAGCGGGCCTTGGCCTGGTAGTCCTTGAGGTCCTTGCCGCCGACATAGCCCATCGCGGCGCGCAGGCCGCCGGCGAGCTGGTGCAGCACGTTCGAGACCGGGCCCTTATAGGCGACCTGGCCCTCGATGCCCTCGGGCACGAGCTTCAGCGTGTCCTTGATGTCCTGCTGGAAGTAGCGGTCGGCCGAGCCGCGCGCCATGGCGCCGACCGAACCCATGCCGCGATAGGCCTTGTAGGAGCGGCCCTGGTACAGGAAGGTCTCGCCGGGGGTCTCGTCGGTGCCGGCGAGCAGCGAGCCGACCATGGCGCAGGAGGCGCCGGCCGCGAGCGCCTTGGCGAGGTCGCCCGAATATTTGATGCCGCCATCGGCGATGACCGGCACGCCCGCCTTGCTGGCGGCGGAGGCGGCGTCCAGGATCGCGGTGAGCTGCGGCACGCCGACGCCGGCGACGATGCGGGTGGTGCAGATCGAGCCCGGGCCGATGCCGACCTTGACCGCGTCGGCGCCGGCGTCGATCAGCGCCTGGGCGCCGGCGGCGGTGGCGACGTTGCCGGCGATCACCTGCACGGCGTTGGAGAGCTTCTTCACGCGGCTGACCGCGTCGAGCACCTTGGCCGAATGGCCGTGGGCGGTGTCGACGACGATGAGGTCGACGCCGGCGTCGATCAGCAGCTCGGAGCGCTCGAAGCCCTGCTCACCGGTCGTGGTCGCGGCCGCGACGAGCAGGCGGCCCTGCGCGTCCTTGGCGGCGTTGGGATAGGCGACCTGCTTCTCCATGTCCTTGACGGTGATTAGGCCGATGCAGCGATAATGGTCGTCGACGACGAGCAGCTTCTCGATGCGGAACTGGTGGAGCAGGCGGCGCGCCTCCTCGGGATTGACGCCCTCGCGCACCGTGATGAGCCGCTCCTTCGTCATCAGCTCCGAGACCGGCTGGCCCGGATTGGCGGCGAAGCGGACGTCGCGGTTGGTGAGGATGCCGACGAGCTTGCCCTTGTGGCCCTGCGGCCCGCGCTCGACGACCGGGATGCCGGAGATTCCGTGCTGCTTCATCAGCGCCAGCGCGTCGGCCAGCGTCTCGTCGGGATGGATCGTGATCGGGTTGGCGATCATCCCGGATTCGAATTTCTTGACCAGCCGCACCTGCTCGGCCTGCTGCTCGGCCTCGAGATTGCGGTGGATGACGCCGAGCCCGCCGGCCTGCGCCATGGCGATCGCCATGCGCGCCTCGGTCACCGTGTCCATGGCGGAGGCAATGATCGGCAGGTTGAGCGAGATCGCGTTGGTGAGCCGGGTGCGGACATCGACATCCGCCGGCATGACCTCGGAGGGGCCCGGCTCGAGGAGCACGTCGTCGAAGGTGAGGCCGTCGCGAATCAAACCGTCGAGGGAAAGCGCCATCGTCAACTCCGTCACCGGGCAGGACCGGCTTTTCTGAAGGGCCGGGCGGAGGCGCCCATGGCCGAGTTGACGAGGCCCGTTAGCACGGCTGCCCGCGCTTCGCTAGTGCGGCATGGCGAGAATTTTGCAGTGCGGCAACGGCCCCGGCACAGCGCTGCGCCGGAGCCGGGAGAACGGGCCGTCGGCTTCAGCGGCGCAGCCGCGACGCGCCGGGGCCTGCGTCCGGCGCCACGCCGAAGCAGCCCATCGAGTTCGCCACATGCCCTTCCTGATTGGCCAGGCGCTCGCAATCCAACTGGCGGATGCAGTTGTTGTAGCGGATGCTCTCGCCATAGCCCTGAGGGGCGGCCTTGTCCTGGCAGGCGGCCTGCCAGTCGGTCGGAGCGGCGGCGGCGGGCGCGGTCCCGGCGATGCCCCAGGCGAGTCCCGCCAGCGCGCCGAAAGCCGCCAGGCTCAGGCCCGGGCGGCAACGCCGGGCAGCGGTGGAAAGATATGAAATATCGAACATGATAGCCTCCGAAGGTCGACGGCGCGCGCCCCTCGCGACGGTTCGGTCGTGCCGAACGATTGTGAAGTGGTGCGATCCCGATTGTCCTTGCAGAGCGGACAACGCATGGCGGCTCTGTGCACGGCGCCGAGTCATAATCACAGAGCATAGCGGAAGCGCTCGGACAGCGGGCCGAATCCGGAAATCCGGCCTCGTCAGGCGCCCGGCGCCGCGTTAATAGCCAAGCTTATGATTTCAAGCGCGCCTATCGGCAGAGGGCGCAGAAGGTCCGAGACTTGCAACGCGCCAAACTGCTTCCCCTGATCGTCGCCTGCGCCCTGTTCATGGAGAATACCGACTCGACGGTCATCGCCACCTCCCTGCCGATGATCGCGAAGTCGCTGGGCGAGGATCCGATCGCGCTGAAGCTGGCGCTGACCTCCTATCTCGTCAGCCTCGCCGTCTTCATCCCGATCTCGGGCTGGATGGCCGACAGGTTCGGCGCCCGCAGCGTCTTCCGCGCCGCGCTCTGCGTCTTCATGCTCGGCTCCGTGCTGTGCGCGCTGTCGAGCTCGCTCGCGGCCTTCGTCGGCGCGCGCTTCATCCAGGGCATGGGCGGGGCGATGATGGTGCCGGTCGGCCGCCTCGTCATCCTGCGCAGCGTCAGCAAGGCCGAGATGGTGAGCGCGCTCGCCTATCTCACCGTGCCGGCGCTGGTCGGGCCGGTGGTCGGGCCGCCGCTCGGCGGCTTCATCACCACCTATTTCGACTGGCGCTGGATCTTCTTCATCAACATTCCGATCGGCGTGGTCGGCATCGTCCTGTCGAGCCTCTTCTTCGAGGATGTCCGGGAGGAGGACGTGGCGCCGCTCGACCTGCGCGGCTTCGTGCTCTCGGCCTTCGGCTTCGCGGCGCTGATGCTGGGGCTGGCCTCGGGCGGGCGGCACATGGTCCCGGCCTCGGTCTCCTATGGCTGCATGGCGGGCGGCGCGCTGGCTCTGGTCGCCTACTGGTTCCACGCCCGGCGCGTGCCCTATCCGGTCCTCGACCTCTCGCTCTTCCGCATCCCGACCTTCCGCATCGGGGTGATCGGCGGCTCGATCTTCCGCACCGGCATCGGCGCGATTCCCTTCCTGCTGCCGCTGATGCTCCAGCTCGGCTTCGGGCTCGACCCGCTGCAGTCGGGCCTGATCACCTTCGCCTCGGCGGCGGGCGCGCTGCTGATGAAGACGCTGGCGAAGTCGATCCTGGCGCAATACGGCTTCCGCCGCGTGCTGGTCTTCAACGCCCTGGTCGGCTCGGCCTTCCTGGCGGCGTCGGGGCTGTTCACGCCGGCGACGCCGCATGCGGTCATGCTCTCGGTGCTGCTGATCGGCGGCTGCTTCCGCTCGCTGCAATTCACCGGCATCAACGCGCTGAGCTATTCCAACGTCTCCAACCGGGAGATGTCGAGCGCGACCAGCCTGTCCAGCGTCGCGCAGCAGCTCTCGCTCAGCATGGGCGTCACCATCGGCGCCTTCGCGCTGGAGGGGGTGAACGCCTTTCACGGGGGCAGGGCGCTCGCGGCCGGGGATTTCTGGCCCGCCTTCGTCATCGTCGGGCTGATCTCGGCGTCTTCGGCGCTGTGGATGGCGCAGCTCGCGCCGGATGCCGGCGCCGAGGTGTCCGGCCATTCGCCGGTGAGCAAGCGCAAGCTGACCGCCGAGGCGATCGCCGACCAGAAGCCGCTGGACTGAGCTCAGCCTTCGGCGGCTTCGGTCCCGGCCTCGTCTGCCGCTTCCTCCTGCCGTCGCGGCCGCCGATAGCCCGTCGCCAGCACGTAGAGCTCCGAGGAATCGGCGCGGCTGGCCGCCGGCTTGACGTTGCGCACCGTGGTGAAGTCGCGCTTCAGGCCCGCCAGCAGCGTGGCGCTGTCGCCGCCCTGGAACAGCTTGGCGAGGAAGAAGCCGCCGGGCGCCAGCACGTCATGGGCGAACTCCAGCGCCGCCTCGGCCAGCGCGATGATCTTGAGGTGGTCGGTCTTCTTGTGGCCGGTGGTGTTGGCCGCCATGTCCGACATCACGCCGTCGGCCCGGCCGCCGAGCCGCTCGGTCAGCAGGGCGGGAGCCTCCTCGGCCATGAAGTCCATCTGGATCAGGTCGACATCGGGGATCGGGTCGACCGCGAGCAGGTCGATGCCGACGATATGGCCCTTGCCGCGCTCCAGCCCGATGCGTTTCCCCGCGACCTGGCACCAGCCGCCCGGCGCGCAGCCGAGATCGACCAGCCGCTGGCCGACCTTCAGGAACTTGTAGCGGTCGTCCATCTCCTCGAGCTTGAAGGCGGCCCGCGAGCGATAGCCGAGCTCCTTCGCCCGCTTGACATAGGGGTCGTTGAGCTGGCGCTCGAGCCAGAGCTGCGAGGAATGCTTGAGCTTGCCGGCCTTCCTGACCTTGACGCGCAGGTCGCGCGCGCCGGCCGCCGTCTTGCCGCCGGCCCCTCCCGATCTTGCGCCGCTCATCGCTCCAAACCTATCTGCGCCGCCACCAGGCGCGGTCCTCATGCATCATGCGCAGCAGGATCCCCTCGCGCAGGCCGCGATCGGCGATGCGGACCCGCTCGCTCGGGAAGGCGCGGCGGATCGCCTCGAAGATCGCGCAGCCGGCGAGGACGAGATCCGCCCGCTCGCGGCCGATGCAGGCATTGGCCGCCCGGGCCGCATAGTCCATCTCGATCAGCCGGTCGATCACCGCGAGGATGTCGTCCTGCTGCATCCACAGGCCGTCGACCTCGCGCCGGTCGTAGCGGGGCAGGCCGAGATGGATGCCGGCGACCGTGGTCACGGTCCCCGAGGTGCCGAGCAGGTGGAAGCCGCGGGCATGGCGCGCGCCGGCCGCCTTCTTCACGAAGGGTTCGAGGACCTGCGAGCAGTCGGCGACCATGCGCTCGAACAGCTCCCGGCTGACCTCGACGCCGCCATAGCGCTCGGCGACGGTGACGACGCCGGTCGGCAGCGAGGCCCATTCGCGGATGCGGGCGGCGGGATCGCGCGCCTCGCTGCGGCTGCCGAGCCAGACGATCTCGGTCGAGCCGCCGCCGATGTCGAAGACGATGACGCCTTCGGCGCCGGGGTCGGCGAGCGCCGCGCAGCCGGAGACCGCGAGCGAGGCCTCCGTGCGCTGGTCGATGATCTCCAGCGAGAGCTCCGCCTCGGCCGCGACGCGGCGGATGAAGTCGAGGCCGTTGGTGGCGGCGCGGCAGGCCTCGGTGGTGACGAGCCGGGCGCGGGTGACGCCGCGATTCGCCATCTTGCCGCGGCAGATCTTCAGCGCCTCCACCGCCCGGTCCATGGCGGCCTCGCCGAGCCGGCTGCTGGCGGCCAGGCCCTCGCCGAGGCGCACGATTCGCGAAAAGGCGTCGACGACCCGGAAGCCGTGCTGCGCCGGCCGCGCGATCAGCAGCCGGCAATTATTGGTGCCGAGATCGAGCGCCGCATAGGTCGCCTGGGCGCGGTAGACGTTATGGCCGTTATGGGGCCGGGCGTTCGGGCCAGCAGAGGGGCCGCCGGCCCGGAGAGGGTCGGCGCTAGCCCTGTGCGGCGGCGTCACATAGGCGACGCCTCCGTGCTGTCGGTCCTCGACCGCCACCGTTCCAAATCCCCCGACCTGCCGTCCCGCCCGAGGCGATCCGGCAAGGGCCGCGTCCCGCGCAGCCATCTGCTTCGTCAGCAAGCTAACTACAGGGCAAGCCGCATGCCAAGCGGAACCTTGCCGGTGCGGCGGGCGCGCGGGCCGGGATCGCGAAATCGGGGGCAGCGCCCTTGCGCGAACGCGGCCGCTTCGGCCAGTCTCCGCGCGCGCCGCCGCAGAGCGCCGCAGCACAGGGCAGGAAACAGGACATGGCCGCCGGATACCTTCTCGCCATCGACCAGGGTACGACCTCCTCGCGCGCCATCGTGTTCGATTCGTCGCTCGGCCCGGTCGCCAGCGCCCAGAAGGAGTTCCCGCAGCATTTCCCGGCCTCGGGTTGGGTCGAGCACGAGCCGGAGGACATCTGGGAAACCGTGCTGTCGACCGCGCGCGAGGCCATCGCCAAGGCCGGCCTCGTCGCGCGGGAGATCGCCGGAATCGGCATCACCAACCAGCGCGAGACGACGCTGATCTGGGACCGTCGGACCGGCAGGGCGATCCACCGCGCCATCGTCTGGCAGGACCGGCGCACGGCGGAAGCCTGCGCCAAGCTCGCCGCCGCCGGCCATGAGGACCTGGTCGCCAGCCGCACCGGCCTGCGCATCGACCCCTATTTCTCCGGCACCAAGATCGCCTGGCTGCTCGACAACGTGCCCGGCGCCAGGCGGCGCGCCGAGGCGGGCGAGCTCGCCTTCGGCACCGTCGATTCCTTCCTGCTCTGGCGGCTGACGGGCGGCGCCGTCCATGCGACCGACGCGACCAATGCGGCCCGGACGATGCTGTTCGACATCGGCCGCGGCGTCTGGGACAAGGAATTGCTCGCGCTGCTCGACATCCCGGCGGCGATCCTGCCGGAGGTGCGCGATTGCGCGGCGCATTTCGGCGACACGGCGCCGGAGCTGTTCGGCGGCCCGATCCCGGTGCGCGGCATCGCCGGCGACCAGCAGGCGGCGACGATCGGCCAGGCCTGCTTCGCCCCCGGCATGGTGAAATCGACCTACGGGACCGGCTGCTTCGCGCTGCTCAACACCGGCGACACGCCGGTCCGCTCGAAGAACCGGCTGCTCAGCACCATCGCCTACCAGCTCGACGGCAGGCGGGCCTATGCGCTGGAAGGCTCGATCTTCATCGCCGGCGCCGCGGTGCAATGGCTGCGCGACGGGCTCGGCATCATCGGCAAGGCGAGCGATACCGGCCCGCTGGCGGAAGCGGCGGACCCGGCGCAGGACGTCTATCTCGTGCCGGCCTTCGTCGGGCTCGGCGCGCCGCATTGGGACGCCCATGCGCGCGGCGCGATGTTCGGGCTGACGCGCGGCACCGGCCCCCGCGAATTCGCCCGCGCCACGCTGGAGAGCGTCTGCTACCAGACGCTCGACCTGATCGAGGCGATGCATGCCGACTGGCCCCAGGCCGGACAGGGCGGCCGCTCGGTGCTGCGCGTCGATGGCGGCATGGTCGCGTCGGACTGGACGATGCAGCGCCTCGCCGACATCCTCGACCTGCCGGTGGACCGGCCGACGGTGCTGGAGACGACGGCGCTGGGCGCGGCCTATCTCGCCGGGCTCGATGCCGGGCTCCTGCCGGAGCCTGACCGCTTCGCCGATCTCTGGCGGCTGGAGCGGCGCTTCCTGCCGGCGATGGCGGCGAGCCAGCGCGAGCACAAGGTCGCAGGCTGGCGCGACGCGGTGCGGCGGACGCTGAGCTCCCATTGAAGGGCAGGGCGCGGGAATGCTGAAGGGGCAGGGCCTGCTGTCGCTCTGGAACGGGGTCGAGCCCGCGCGGCGCGCCGAATACGACCTTTGGCACACGCGCGAGCATGTTCCCGAGCGCCTCGCCATTCCAGGCATGCTGCGGGCCCGGCGCTATCATCGCGGCGAGGGGCCGCTGCCGGAATTCCTGACGCTCTACGAGCTCGAGACCAATGCGGTGCTCGCCGGCGCGCCCTACCGGGCGCTGCTGGAGACCCCGACCGCCTGGTCGCGCAGCATGCGGCCGTCCTTCCGCGGCTTCTTCCGCGTCGGCCATCGGCCGCTCCTGAGCCGCGGCGGCGGCGTCGCCGGCGCCCTGATGGCGACGACCTTCGCCGATCTGCCGGCCGCCGAAGGGCGCTGGGAGAGCGCCGCGGAGCGGATTTTGCGCGAGACGGCGGCGACCGCGATTCACGTCCTGGCCAAGGATCCCGCGGTCGCTCCGGTGCCTTTCGCCGTGCCGCCGGGAGGAGGAGAGGCCCATGCCGATGGCGGGGCGATCCTCGTCGAATGCCATGACCGCGCCTGCCTCGCCGGGATCGCCGCGGCGCTCGCTCCGGCACTCGACGGGCCGGGGCTCGCCTTGGGACGCGCGCCCTGGACGGCCTACGACCTCGCCTATCTGATCGACCGGGACGAGCTTCCGCAGGTCGTCGCCCCGTCCCGGCCGGAAGGCTGAGCCCGCATCCGGCGCTGGATCGGCCATCGTCGCGGTTGACGGGAGCCGATGAGCGGGTCGAAGAAGCCTGCTGCATAAAATGCGCGGGAAGGCGGCAGCCGGCCGCTCCCGAAGGGAGGAACGCAATGTTCGAAGGCCTTGCTCGCTGGCGCAGCGTCTGCGCCGCCGTGATTCTCGGGCTCGCCGGCACGAATGCGCCGGCCCTGGCGCAGGCCCCCGCGCCCAAACCGCTCGACCCGCCACAGGCGGTGCGCGTCGCCTATGTCCCGATCATGAAGTTCGCGACCGCCTTCGTCGCGGAATCGCGCGGCCTGTTCAAGAAATACGGGCTCAACGTCCAGCTCGACAGCGTCAAGTCCGGCACCGAGGCGATCGCCTTTCTCGACAAGGGCTCGGTCGATGTCGGCGGCATCGCCATCGTCGCCTCGCTCTGGTCGGCCTGGAATCGCGGCCTCGACATCCGGGTGATCGCGCCCGGCGCGCTCGATCCGATGACCGACGGCCCGACCAAGCTGATCGTCCGCACGGACCTGATGGAGTCGGGCGCGATCAAGTCGGTCGCCGACCTCAAGGGCAAGCGCATCGCCGCGGCCGGCGGGCCGGGCAGCGGCGGCGAGTATTTCGTCACCAAGGCGCTGGAGAGCGCCAGGCTCAGCCTGCGCGACGTGCAGCTCCTCAACATCGGCAATGGCGACATGCCGGCGGCGATGGAAGCGAAGTCGGTCGACGCGGTGCTGACCTCCTCGCCCTATTCGGACCAGATCTTCAAGGCGGGCACCGGCAAGCTCCTGGCGCAGGACTTCACGCCCGGCCTGATGACGGTGGTCTTCGTCGGCTCGGGCAAGTTCCTGAAGGAGCGGCCGGAGGCGGCCGAGCGCTTCGTGCTGGCGATGACCGAGGCGGCGCGCCTGATGCAGGGGCCCGACTTCCTCGCCCAGCCCAATATGGACGGCTATCTGAAATACACCGCCTCGACGCCCGAGGCGGTGCGGAACGGCGGCGCCTTGATCTACGATCCGAACATGGCGATCCCGACCGCCGGCCTCGCCGATATCGAGCGCGTGCACCGCGAGAACGGCCGCACCGAATACGACAAGCCGCTCGACATGGCGAAGGTCGTCGACGAGCGCTTCGTCGCCAAGGCCATCGCGGTCCTCGGCAAGGCTGCCCCGGCCAAATGACCGGGCTCGCGGCGGCCGGGCCCGGATGCGGGTCCCGGAGTCAGGACCAACCAGCCTGGAAGGGCGACCGATGACCGCCTCCCTGCCGGCCGCCGCGCCGAAGATCGCGGCGCGCAGCGTCAGCAAGCACTACCCCACCGCGGACGGCACCATGGTCGCGCTCGAGGATTTCTCCCTCGACGTGGCCGATGGCGAGTTCGTCTGCATCGTCGGCCCCTCCGGCTGCGGCAAGTCGACCTTCCTGCGGATGGTGGCGGGGCTCGAATCGATCTCGCTCGGCTCGATCGACATCCGCCCCGGCAGCGAGAGGGGCAAGCCGCTCAACAGCGTCGTCTTCCAGGAATATGCGATCTTTCCCTGGAAGACGCTGATCGAGAACGTCGCCTTCGGCCCGCAGATGCGCGGCGTCGGCCGAGCGGAGCGTCTCGACACCGCGCGCTACTGGCTCGACCGGGTGGGCCTGGGCAAGTTCGCCGACTACTACCCGCACCAGATCTCGGGCGGCATGAAGCAGCGCGTCAGCATCATCCGGGCGCTCGCCAACGACCCGGAGGTGCTGCTGATGGACGAGCCGCTCGGCGCGCTCGACGCCCAGACCCGCGTCGTCATCCAGGAGGAATTGCTGCGGATCTGGGAGGAGACCCGCAAGACGGTGCTCTACATCACCCACAGCCTCGACGAGGCGGTGCTGCTCGGCGACCGCGTCATCCTGATGAGCGCCCAGCCCGGCCGGCGCCTCGCCACCTTCAGGATCGAGCTGCCGCGTCCGCGCTCGATCGCGATGACGAATTCGCCGCGCTTCGCCGAATACCGGGCGCAGATCTGGGAACAGCTCAGCGCCGAGGTGACGCGCGCCATGGAGGCCAGGCCATGACCAGCGCGACGACGGACGGGCCGGCGCCGGCCGGGCATCGGGAGGCGCCGCGGCGCGGGCGCGCTTCCGGCGGCGATCTCCGCGCCGGACTGCTGTTCCTCGCCGCCGGGGCCGCCCTCAACGCGGCGCTCGCGGCCGCCGGGCTGTGGAGCGATTTCGCCTGGCCGGCGATCGGGGCGAGCTTCGTCCTGCTGGTTCTGGCCTGCGAGCGCATCGGCCGGCTCGTGCCGGTGAAGGGCAGGGCCGCCTATGAGCGCACGCTGGCGCTCGGCTTCCCGCTCCTCGTGCTCGTGCTCTGGGAGCTCGCCGCTGATAGCGGCTTCATCAACCCGACCTGGTTCCCGCCGCCGAGCCGGATCGGCGCGGCGCTCTGGGACCTCAGCACGCGCTATGACCGCTTCTCGGGTACGACGCTGCTCGGCCGGCCCTGGCTGATGCCGGAAGCCTTCTCGAAGGAGGGCTGGGCCGGAATCTGGGCGCTGGTGGCCGAGAGCCATGTCTTCGCGACGGTGGCGCGCGTCCTCGTCGGCTTCGTGCTTGGAGCCATCCCCGGCGTGCTGCTCGGCGTGGTGATGGGGCTGAACCAGACGGTCAGGCTGATGCTCGATACCACGCTCTCGGCGATCTATGTCCTGCCCAAGATCGCGATCTTCCCGATCGTGATGCTGATGTTCGCCGATCCTTTCGGCGAGGCGCCGAAGATCCTGGTCGTCGGGCTCTCGGTCTTCATCCTGATGGCGATCAACACGATGGCGGCGGTGCGCGGCATCGACAGGGTCTATCTGATGGCCGGCCGGAACTACGGCGCCAGGGGCTGGTCGATGCTGCGCCACGTCATCCTGCCCGGCGCGCTGCCGGTGATCTTCTCGGGGCTGCGCATCGCGCTCGGCACGGCGATGATCGTGATCATCTCGGTCGAGTTCGTGCGCGCCAAGCAGGGCGTCGGCTACATGACCTTCTATTACTGGGAGGTCCTGAACCCCGAGAAGATGTATGCCGGCCTCGTCGTGGTGATGATCCTCGGCGTGCTGCTGACCTATGCGCTGCAATGGCTGCAGCGCCGGCTCATGCCCTGGCAGAAATGAGGACCGGTCGATGAAGGTCGCGCTCGTCACCGGCGGAGCCGGGGCCGTCGGAGCCGCCGTCGCTCGGCCGGCTCGGCACGGCGGAGGATGTCGCCGGCGCCGTCGCCTTCCTCGCCTCGCCGCGCGCGAGCTTCGTCACCGGGGACGTCATCCATGTCTGCGGCGGCACCCAGCTCGGCCCGCAGCCCTCGCTGCCGGAGGCGGAGATCGACGCGGCCGGGGCGGCGCCTTCGGACGGATAACCTCCAGGTTATGCCGGGCCCTCGGAAAGCCATTTAACATAAGGGTCCAAATCGCTCATGATGAAGCCGCATTCGAGGTAAGACGTCTTCCATGGCTTTCACGCGTATCGACGGCAGGCTGGTGCATTGGCGCGAAAGCGGCCCGCTGGACGCGCCCGCCGTCGTCCTGGTGAATTCGCTCGGCACGGATTTCCGCATCTGGGATGCGGTCGCCGCGGCGCTCTCGCGCGACTGGCGCGTCGTCGTCTACGACAAGCGCGGCCACGGCCTTTCCGAGGTGCCGCCGGGCCCCTATGCGATCGCGGATTTCACCGGCGACCTCCTGGCGCTCGCCGATCGTCTCGGCCTGGAGCGCTTCGCCCTGATCGGCCTCTCGATCGGCGGGCTGATCGGGCAGGACCTGGCGCTGCGCCGGCCCGAGCGCCTGACGGCGCTGGTGCTGGCCGACACCGCCCCGAAGGTCGGCACCGCCGAAAGCTGGAGCGGGCGGATCGCGGCCGTGCGCCGGGGCGGGCTCGCCGCCATCGCCGATCCGGTCATGGAGCGCTGGTTCACCCCGGCTTTCCACAGCGGGCGGCCGGACGATCTCGCCGGCTGGCGCAACGCGCTGCTGCGCCAGCCGGCCGACGGCTATGTCGCGACCTGCGAGGCCCTGCGCGACGCCGACCTCACCGCCGCCATCGGCGGCATCCGCGTGCCGACGCTTGCGGTCGCAGGAGATGGGGATCTCTCGACGCCGCCCGATCTGGTACGGGCGATGGCGGAGCGGATTCCGGGCGCGGGCTTCGCGCTGATCGAGGGATGCGGGCATATTCCGCCTGTGGAGCAGCCGGCCCGGCTGGTCGCGCTGGCCGGCGGACATCTGGAGAGATACGGACGTGGCTGACGCGCAGGACAGATATGCCCGGGGCATGGCGACCCGCCGTGCCGTGCTCGGCGAACGCTATGTCGACGCGGCGGTCGCCAATACCGATCCCTTCACCGCGGATTTCCAGAAGCTCATCACCGAGAGCGCCTGGGGCACGGTCTGGGCGCGCGACACGATCAGCCGCCGCGAGCGCTCGATGCTGACCATCGCGCTGCTCGCGGCGCTCGGGCACCATGACGAGGTGGCGATGCATGTCCGGGCGACGCGCAACACCGGCGCCAGCATGGACGACATCAAGGAGGCGCTGCTGCATGTCGCGATCTATGCGGGCGTGCCGGCCGCCAACCACGCGTTCAAGGTCGCCAGGGCGGCCTATGCCGAGATGCAGGACGACAAGGCGGGCTGAACAGCCGGCCGCGCCCGGCGCCGCCGCGACCGAGAGGCGGCGGGGGCGCGTTGAGCCAGATCAAGACCGGCGGGACCACCTCGTCGCATTCTGGCGTCAAGCCTGACGGGAAGGGCTCCAGGGAGGGAGGCGCGCATGCGCAACGACAATTCGAGCCATCAGGGCGGCTCGTTCTACCAGCGCGACCGGAGCTGGCATCCGCCGGCCTTCACGCCCGACTACAAGACCTCGGTGCTGCGCTCGCCGAAATACGCGCTGCTTTCGCTGGGCAACACGCTCTCCGAGATGACCGGGCCGGTCTTCGGCCACGCCATGCTCGGGCCGCTCGATAACGACCTGATCCTCAACTACGCCCAGACGGGCGAGCCGATCGGTCCGCGCATCATCGTGCACGGCCAGGTGCTCGACGAGGATGCGCGGCCGGTGCGCGGCGCGCTGGTCGAGTTCTGGCAGGCCAATGCCGGCGGGCGCTATCGCCACAAGAAGGAAAGCTATCTCGCCGCCATCGATCCGAATTTCGGCGGCTGCGGCCGCACCATCACCGACGAAGAGGGCCGCTACTGGTTCCGCACCATCAAGCCCGGCCCCTATCCCTGGCCGAACGGCGTCAACGACTGGCGCCCGGCCCATATCCATTTCTCGGTCTTCGGCCACGCCTTCGCGCAGCGCCTGATCACCCAGATGTATTTCGAGGGCGACCCGATGATCTGGCAGTGCCCGATCGTGATGGGCATCCCGAGCCGCGAGGCGGTGGAGCGGCTGGTCGCCGCGCTCGACCGCGAGAACACGCTGCCGATGGACACCATGGCCTACAAGTTCGACATCGTGCTGCGGGGCCGCCGCTCGACCCTGTTCGAGAACCGGATGGAGGGCAACTGATGGTCCAGTCTCTGCGCCGCCTCAAGGAAAGCCCGTCACAGACGGCGGGTCCTTACGTCCATATCGGCGCGACGCCGAACTTCTCCGGCATCGAGGGCGTCTATCCGCACGATCTCGGCTCGCTGCCGCTGGCGCCCGAGGTCGAGGGCGAGCGCATCGTCGTCACCGGCCGGATCTTCGACGGCTCGGGCACGCCGATCAAGGATGCGCTGGTCGAGATCTGGCAGGCCGACGCGCAGGGCCTCTATCCCGGCCAGGGCGAGCGCCGCGGCGCGGCCGATCCGCATTTTCCGGGCTGGTTCCGCCAGCCGGTCGACGGCACCAGCGGCGTCTACCGCTTCGAGACGATCAAGCCCGGCATCGTGCCCTATTTCGACGGTAGGCCGATGGCGCCGCACATCACCTTCTGGATCGTGGCGCGCGGCATCAATATCGGCCTGCACACGCGGCTCTATTTCGGCGACGAGGACAAGGCCAACGCGGCCGACCCGATCCTCGGCCGCATCGAGCACCGCCTGCGCGTGCCGACGCTGATCGCCCCGCGCAGCGACGCGGACGGCAAGCCGGTCTACACCTTCGACATCCGCCTGCAGGGCGAGAACGAAACCGTCTTCTTCGACATCTGAAGGCGGCCGCGCGCCGCCTTCCCAGCCCGACACGCCAGCAAGCAGAGCACCGACGCCATGAGCGAAGCCTTCATCTGTGCCTATCTCCGCACGCCGATCGGGCGCTTCGGCGGCTCCCTGTCCGCGGTGCGGGCGGACGATCTCGGGGCGGTGCCGCTGAAGGCGCTGGCGGCGCGCCATGCAGGCGTGGATTTCGGCGCGGTCGACGACGTGATCTTCGGCTGCGCCAACCAGGCGGGCGAGGACAACCGCAACGTCGCGCGGATGTCGCTCCTGCTCGCCGGGTTGCCGCAGGAGGTGCCGGGCACCACGATCAACCGGCTCTGCGGCTCGGGCATGGATGCGGTGATCAGCGCGGCCCGCGCGATCCGGGCGGGCGAGGCCGAGCTGATGATCGCCGGCGGCGTCGAGAGCATGTCGCGCGCGCCCTTCGTGCTGCCGAAGGCCGAGAGCGCCTTCTCGCGCCATGCCGAGATCCACGACACCACGATCGGCTGGCGCTTCGTCAACCCGCTGATGAAGCGGCAATACGGCGTCGATTCGATGCCGGAGACCGGCGAGAACGTCGCCGCCGACTGCAACATCAGCCGCGCCGACCAGGACGCCTTCGCGCTGCGCTCGCAGCAGAAGGCGGTCGCCGCGCAGCAGAACGGCCGGCTCGCCAGGGAGATCGTCCCGGTCGCGATCCCGCAGCGCAAGGGCGATCCCATCATCGTCGACACCGACGAGCATCCGCGCGGCGACACCACGCTGGAGAAGCTGGCGAAGCTGCCGACGCCCTTCCGCAAGGACGGTGGCACCGTCACCGCCGGCAACGCCTCCGGCGTCAATGACGGCGCCGCGGCGCTGATCGTCGCTTCGGAGAAGGCGGCGGCGAAATACGGCTTGACCCCGCTGGCGCGCATCCTGGGCGGCGCCGCGGGCGGCGTCGCGCCGCGGGTGATGGGGCTGGGGCCGGTCCCCGCGACCCGCAGGCTCTGCGCGAGACTCGGGCTCCAGCCGACGGATTTCGACGTGGTCGAGCTCAACGAGGCCTTCGCCTCGCAGGGCATCGCCGTGCTGCGCGAGCTCGGCATCGCCGAGGACGGCGCCCATGTGAACCCGAATGGCGGCGCGATCGCGCTCGGCCACCCGCTCGGCATGTCGGGCGCCCGCATCGCCGGCACGGCGGCGCTGGAACTGTCCCTGACCGGCAAGAGGCGCGCGCTCGCGACCATGTGCATCGGCGTCGGGCAGGGCATCGCGATTGCGCTGGAACGGGTTTGACAGAACAGGATAGTCTGCGGCCAGATTGGCCAGCCACGATGACGAGGGATGGATGACGAACAAGATCTATGACGGCCCGAAGGCAGCCCTCGAAGGGCTGCTGTTCGACGGGATGACGATCATGTCGGGCGGTTTTGGCCTCTCGGGCAATCCCGAGAGCCTGATCCCGCAGATTCGCGACTCCGGCGTGAAGAACATCACCGTGATCTCGAACAATGCCGGCGCCGACGGCTTCGGCCTGTGGATGCTGCTGCAGAGCCGGCAGATCAGGAAGATGATCGCGTCCTATGTCGGCGAGAACAAGCTGTTCGAGCAGCAATACCTCGCCGGCGAGCTCGAGCTCGAGCTCAACCCGCAGGGCACGCTGGCCGAGCGCATCCGTGCCGGCGGCGCCGGCATCCCGGCCTTCTACACCAAGACCGGCGTCGGCACGGTGGTGGCCGAGGGCAAGCCGGTCGAGGAGTTCGACGGGCAGCTCTATGTCCGCGAGACCTGGCTCAAGGCCGACCTCGCCATCGTCAAGGCCTGGAAGGCCGACACCGCCGGCAACCTCGTCTACCGGCGCACGGCGCGCAACTTCAATCCGAACATGGCGACCGCCGGCAAGGTGACGGTGGCCGAGGTCGAGGAGATCGTGCCGGTCGGTTCGCTCGACCCCGAAGCGATCCACACCCCCGGCATCTATGTCGATCGCGTGATCAAGAGCACGATCAACGAGAAGAAGATCGAGAAGCTGACCGAGCGCAAGAGGGAGGCAGCCTGATGGCCTGGACCCGTGAGGAAATGGCTGCCCGTGCGGCCAAGGAGCTGAAGGACGGCTACTACGTCAATCTCGGCATCGGCATCCCGACGCTGGTAGCGAACTACATCCCCGAGGGCATCGACGTCACCCTGCAGTCGGAGAACGGCCTGCTCGGCATCGGCCCCTTCCCCTATGAGGGCGAGGCCGATCCGGACCTGATCAATGCCGGCAAGCAGACCATCACGATCCTGCCGAGCTCGAGCTTCTTCTCCTCGGCCGATTCCTTCGCGATGATCCGCGGCGGCCATATCGACCTGACCATCCTCGGCGCGATGGAGGTGGCGGCCAATGGCGACATCGCCAACTGGACGATTCCCGGCAAGATGGTGAAGGGCATGGGCGGCGCGATGGACCTCGTCGCCGGCGTCAAGAAGGTCATTGTCGTGATGGAGCACGCCAACAAGGCCGGCGAATCCAAGGTGCTGGAGCGCTGCGCCCTGCCGCTGACCGGCGCCGGGGTGGTCGATCTGATCATCACCGACCTCTGCGTCCTGAGCTGCGACAAGGCGAAGGGCGGCGGCCTCACCCTGCTCGAGCTGGCGCCCGGCGTCACGCTCGACGAGGTTAAGGCCAAGACGCAGGCGCCCTTCACCGTCGCGCCGGAGCTGGCCAAGGCCGCCTGAGCGCCTTCGCCGGGGTGCCGTCGCCGTCCGGGCCGCGGTCCGGACGGGTCCGGTCGCGCCCATGCCGGCAAGGCGGGTTTCCGGCCCGCGGTCCCGGTTGTTGGCCGCCGGCTCGCCGCCGTGCCGCGTCCGGCCGCGAAATGGGGAGAGGACGTCCGTGATTCCGTCGATCGCCACGGTCTGCGTGTCGGGCACGCTTCAGGAAAAGCTCGAGGCCATCGCCGCCGCCGGCTTCCCGGCGGTCGAGATCTTCGAGAACGACCTGATCGCCTTTCCCGGCTCGCCGGCGGAGGTCCGCCGCATCTGCGCCGATCTCGGCCTGCGGATCGTCACCTGCCAGCCCTTCCGCGATTTCGAGGGCATGCCGGAAGGCCGCCGCCAGCGCGTCTTCGACCGGGCCGAGCGCAAATTCGACCTGCTCCAGGAACTCGGCACCGACCTGCTCTTCGTCTGCTCCAACACCTCGCCCGAAGCGCTTGCGGGCATCGACCGGCTCGCGGCGGATTTCGCCGAGCTCGGCGAGCGGGCCGGACGGCGCGGCCTCAAGGTCGGCTATGAGGCGCTGGCCTGGGGGCGGCATGTCTTCGACTATCGCGACGCCTGGGAGGTGGTGCGGCGCGCCAGCCGTCCCGAGGTCGGGATCGTGCTCGATTCCTTCCACATCCTGGCGCGCGGGCTCGATCTTGCGGCGATCGGCACGATCCCGCGGGACAGGATCGCGATGGTGCAGATGGCCGACGCGCCGCTCCTGCAGATGGACCCGCTGTCCTGGAGCCGGCACTGGCGCTGCCTGCCGGGGCAGGGCGACCTCGATCTCGCCGGCTTCATGCGCGCACTGGTCTCGACCGGCTATGACGGCGTGCTCTCGCTCGAGATCTTCAACGACCGCTTCCGCGCCGGCTCGGCCCGCTCGGTGGCGCTCGATGGCCACCGCTCGCTGATCTGGCTGCTCGACGAGACGGCGCGGCAGACGGCCGAGCCGGTGCCGGGGGCGGTGCCGATGCCGCCGCCGGGGCCGGTCGAGGCGGTGGAGTTCATCGAGTTCGCCGTCTCGGAAGCGGAGCGGCCGGGCTTCGAGACCCTGCTGCGCGCGCTCGGCTTCGGCCGGACGGGCGCGCATCGCTCGAAGGACGTCGATCTCTGGAGCCAGGGCGACATCCGCATCGTGCTCAACAGCGAGGCCGACGGCTTCGCCCACAGCTATCAGATCACCCACGGCACCTCGGTCTGCGCGTTGGCGCTGCGCGTGCCCGATGCGCGCGCCGCGATCGCGCGGGCCGAGGCGCTGCTCGACGTGCCGCATGCCGGCGCGGTCGGGCCGGGCGAGCTCGACATCCCGGCGGTACGCGGCCTCGGCGGCAGCCTGGTCTATTTCCTCGACCGCGCCTCGGCGCTCGGCCGCTGGTCGGAGGTCGATTTCGCGCCGACCGGCGACGAGGGGGCAGGAGCCGGGCTGACCGGCGTCGACCATGTCTCGCAGAGCATGCAGTACGAGGAGATGCTGACCTGGCTGCTGTTCTATTCCTCGCTGTTCGACACGAGGAAGGCGCCGAGCCAGGCCGTGCTCGACCCCGGCGGGGTGGTCCAGAGCCAGGTCATCGAGAGCGGCCTGACAGGCGGCGGGGGCGGGGGGCTGCGCCTCATCCTCAACGGCTCGCAGAGCCACAGGACGCTCTCCGCCCGCTTCATCACGGATTTCTTCGGCTCCGGCGTGCAGCATATCGCCTTCGCGACCGACGACATCGAGAAGACCGTCGGGCAGCTTGTCGCCAACGGTGTCGCCATGCTGCCGATCCCCGAGAACTATTATGACGACCTCGAGGCGCGCTCGGACCTGTCGGCCGGCGAGATCGACCGGCTCAAGGCGCTCGACATCCTCTATGACAGCGACGCCGGCGGCAGCTTCCGGCAGGCCTATACGCAGACCCTGGATGGCGGGCTGTTCTTCGAGATCGTCCAGCGCGACGGCTATTCAGGCTATGGGGCGGCCAATGCCGGCATCCGCCTGACGGCGCAGGCGAGGCTCGCGCGGCCGATCTCGATGCCGGCGCCGGTGCACGGCTAGGTTTCGTGGACAGTTATTTGAGCCATAGGACGGTTGCGGCGAGGGTGACGACGGCGAGGTAGTGTCTGGCAGTTTTCTCGAACCGGGTGGCGACGCGGCGGAACTGTTTGAGTTTAGAGAAACAGCACTCGATCAGGTGGCGTTGGGCGTAGAGGTGCTTGTCGATCGGGTACCTGCGGGCACGCGACGGGTTGTTGGGGATCACGGCCACGGCTCCCTTGCGGGCGATGGCCTGACGCAGGCGGTCGCTGTCATAGGCGGCATCGGCCATGATGACTGCGGCAGGCAAGCCTTCGATCAGGGCATCGGCCTGTGGGGCATCTCCCTTCTGGCCGGCCGTGAGTGCGAAGCGGACCGGACAGCCGAGACCGCGCACGGCCATGTGGATTTTGGTGCTCAGGCCGCCACGGGAGCGGCCAAGAGCCTGATCTTCAGCCCCTTTTTTGCGCCCGAGGCGTGTTGATGGGCGCGGATGATGGTGGAGTCGACGATCAGGTATTCGAAGTCCGGATCGTCCGACATCGCCGCGAAGATGCGCCACCAGACGCCCTTATGGCTCCAGCGGCTGAAGCGGCGGAAGACGCTGTTCCAGTCACCGAACGCCTCGGGTAGATCGCGCCAAGGCGAGCCGGTTCGCACGATCCACAACACCGCCTCGACGAACATGCGATTGTCGCGGCCAGACGAGCCGCGCGTCCGCTCGTCGCCGATGATGTGGACCGACATCCGCTCCCACTGATCGTCCCGAAGAATCAGACGGTCCAGAACGCCCATGGCTGCCTCCAAAAGACAGCCTTGAATCACGCCTCATCAGTCTTGGGAATCCCAAGAGTCCACACTTCCTAGAGCATCGGCCCGGAAAGCGGAACGCGGTTTTCGGAAAATGCCGACGCAAAATCAAAGAGCTGGAGGATCGGGCCGATACGATAGGCAGTCCGATACTCCAAAGCCTGCTTGCGTTTTCGCGGAAACGCGGATCCGCCGGAGGGAGCATCCCGGGGGGCCGGCTTTCCGTAGGCGGGGATCCGGGAGTCTTGCCTGAGGCTCGGCCGGAAGGCTCCGGCACGGATCCCTCCAATGATCGCCCGCTTCGTCCGTACCCAATTCGAACGCGCCGATGATCGGCGCGGGCGTCTTTCGTTTGTCCACGCGCAAAAAGGGAGGGGCGGCTGGCGCAGCGAGGTCAGATCCGCTCGTCGCGCGACAGCCGCCAGAGGAGGTAGAGCCCGCCCAGCAGCGCCGTCGTCAGCCCGATCGGCAGGTTGAGGCCGGCGGGGAAGCGCTGGCTGAACAGGTCGGCCGACAGAAGCAGCACCGCGCCCATGGCCGCCCCCGCGACGAGCGGCACGTCCGGCGAGCGGCACAGCCGGCGGGCGAGCTGCGGGGCGGCCAGGGCGATGAAGGCGATCGGCCCGGCCGCGGCGGTCGCCAGAGCGGTCAGGCCGACGGCCGTCATCACCATGCTCAGCCGGGTGCGCTCGACGGCGATGCCGAGCTGGCTGGCGGCGTCGTCGCCCATCTCGAGCAGGGCGAGGCGCCGGGCGTGCAGCAGCGCGACGGGCACGATCAGCGCCAGCCCGAGCGCTGCCGGCCCGGCATGCGCCCAACTGCGCGCCGCGAGCGAGCCGGCCAGCCAGAGCTGGGCGGACATCGAGCGGTCGAGGTCGCTCGCGACCAGCAGGATCGTGTTGACGCCGGTCAGCGTCGCGCCGACCCCGAGGCCGACCAGGACCAGGCGATAGCCGCCGGTGACGCGCCCCTTCAGCGCCAGCAGGAAGACGAGGACCGCCATCGCCATGCTCGCGAGCGCGGCCGCCAGCGAGACGGCGAGCGGGTCGGCGTCGAACAGGATGATCTGCACGATCGCGCCGGTCGCCGCCCCGGCGGTGAAGCCGATGATGTCGGGCGAGCCCAGCGCGTTGCGCGAGACCGACTGGAAGATCGCCCCGGCCATGCCCAGCGCCGCGCCGACGCAGCAGGCGGTGACGACGCGCGGCAGCCGCAGGCCCCAGACGACCTTTTCGGCCATCGGGTCGCGGCCTTCGCTGGCCAGGGCCGCGAGGATCTCGGCCGGGGAGAAGGCGAGCGTGCCCGTGCCGAGCAGGGCGACCGCGAGCCCGGCGGCGATGCCGGCGAGGGCGGCGCAGACCAGCGCGGTGCGCGGCCGCCACATCAGCGAGAAAGGGCCGAGCCTGAGGACGAGGCTGCGCGCGCTCATGGCTGGCTGACCCGGAAGCGGCGCACCACGGCGATGAAGAACGGCCCTCCCAGCAGCGCCGCGACGATCCCGGCCGCGACCTCGGCCGGCGCGGCGACGACGCGCCCGACCACATCGGCGCCCAGCAGCAGGAGCGCGGCGAAGAGGGCCGAGCCCGGCAGCGTCCAGCGATGGTCGGGCCCGCAGACCAGGCGGGCGAGATGCGGCGCGACCAGGCCGATGAAGCCGATCGGCCCGGCGGCCGCGGTCGCCGCGCCCGCCAGGAGCATGACCGCGAGGCAGGAGAGCAGCCAGACGCGGCCGGGAGCGGCGCCGAGCGCCTGCCCCAGCTCCTGCCCCAGGGCGAGCGCGTTCAGCCCGCCGACGACGGACAGGGCCGCGACGAAGCCGGCGGCGACGGCGATCGCGAGCACCGCGAGGGCTTCCGGCCCCGTCCCCTCGACCGAGCCGGCCATCCAGTGGCGGAAATCGTCGAAGGCGGTGGGCGGCGCGTTGAGCGCGACGATCCCGGTCGCGGCCAGGAGAACGGCGCTCAGCCCCGCCCCGGCGAGGACGAGGCGGACCGGATTGGTCCCGGTCTCATGGGCGCGCCCGAGCAGGAAGACGGCGGTGCCGGCGAGGCCGGCGCCGAGCGCCGCGAACCAGACGTAATGCGCCGGCCGGGTCAGCCCGAACAGGCTGACCCCGATCACGACCGCGACCGCCGCCCCGGCATTGATGCCGAGCAGGCCGGGCTCCGCCAGGGGATTGCGCGTGATCGCCTGCATGATCGCGCCGGCCAGGCCGAGCGCCGCGCCGGCGAGCACGGCGGTGGCGAGGCGCGGCACGCGCAGGCTGCGGACAACGAGATGAAGGTCGTTGCCGGGATCGTAGCTCCACAGCGCGGCGAGCACGGTTCGCGGCGGGATCGGCCGGGAGCCGACCGCCAGGCTCGCCAGCGCCAGCACGGCGAGCGCCGCCAGGCCGGTGGCGAGCCACCACCGGCGCGTGCGGGGCCTCATGGCCCGGCGAAGCTCTGCCGGACCCGCTCCAGGATCTGCCGGCCGGAATAGGGGTCGATGCGGAAGGAGGTCAGCCCGAGCGGGTAGACGCGCTTGCCGAGCACCGCCGGGTGGTTGGCGAGCACCGGCTCGTCGAGGAAGGGCTGCACGTCCTTCTCGGTGGCGCGCAGCAGGAAGACGGTGTCTCCCGTGATGGCGGCGGACAGGTTCTCGCGCGAGAAGAACTCGAAATCCGAGGGGCGCGCCGTTTCCGACCGGAGCGCCGGCGGCAGGCCGACGATCTCGAAACCCAGTCCCGCGAGGAGCTTGGCGACCGGGCTCGAGGTGCGCGCCACCGAATAGCTGCCGGCGATGTTGTACCCGACGATGCTCGCCCTGGTGCCGCGGCCGGCGAGGCTGCGGGCCACGGCGGCGAGATCCGCGTCGAAGCGCGCGATGGCGGCGGCGGCTTCGCTTTCGAGGCCCGCTGCCCTGCCGAGCTCGGTCGCGAGCTCCTGCCAGCTCCGGCTGGAATAGTCGACGATCATCGTCGGAACGCCCAGCGCCTCCAGCTCGTGGCGATGCTGCAGGATGTTGTCGGCGCCGGTCGTCGAGCCGATCACCAGGTCGGGCTTCCAGCCGAGCACCGCCTCGATGTCGAATTTCAGGTTGGGGTAGAGCACCTTGACGCCCTTGCGGTCGGCGTCCCCGGCCCATTGCGAGAAGAAGCCCTTGGCGTCGGTGAGCGCGCTCGGCGTGGTCGCGGCGCTGGCGAGCAGCGGCGCCTCGATCGCCAGCAGGATCCCCGTCACGCTCGGCGTGGTCGAGAGGATCCGTTTCGGCTTGGCCGCCAGCGTCAATTCGCCGCCGGCGTGCCGGATCGTGCGCGGCCAGCCCGAATCCTGGCTGCGGGCCGGCCCAGACGCGCCCAGCGCGGCCAGGACGGCGATGATGGCGATGAAGAGCTTGGCGAAGGGCATCGTCGTTCCGGCCGGATTGTCCTGTCGAGCGCGCGGCCTGCCCCGCGAGGCGACGGAAACCGCGGCCCGGATCGCTGCGAGGCGCCCGCATGAGCGCTAGACATTCCTCATGGCGGATCGCATCCTGCAATGCAATATGGACGGGGAGCGATCCGTCGGTTATCGCATGTAAAGCGATCCTTGCATGCGAAATTGTCACAGATCAGAGCGATCGCCCGGCGATTTCGAAAGCATAATACCGATCGATGACTTCCTGTTTGAAAGACTTAAAAAGTACTGGAATGTCTGACGCGCCGAAGATGCCGGATGGAAGCCCGCCGCGCTGCGCCATCCCTCCCGGCGCGGCGCAGGCCGGGGCCGTGCCGGCGCCGCGCCTGCGGGCCGAGGGGGTCACGCTTCGCTACGATGCGCGCACGATCTCGACGGATCTGTCGGTCGCGGTCGCCGACGGTTCCTTCACCGTGATCGTCGGGCCCAATGCCTGCGGCAAGTCGACCCTGCTGCGCGCCTTGTCGCGGCTGCTGGCCCCGGCATCGGGGCAGGTCATCCTCGACGGCCGGCAGATCGGCGACCACCGGGCCAAGGAGGTGGCGCGGCGGCTCGGCCTGCTGCCGCAGAGCGCGGTCGCGCCCGACGGCATCACCGTCGCGGACCTCGTCGCCCGCGGCCGCTATCCGCACCAGTCCTTCCTGCGGCAATGGTCGAAGGCCGATGCGGAGGCGGTGTTCGACGCGATGCGGGCGACGCGCGTCGAGGCGCTGGCGGACCGGCCCGTCGCCGAGCTTTCCGGCGGGCAGCGCCAGCGGGTCTGGATCGCCATGGTGCTGGCGCAGGAGACGCCGATCCTGCTTCTCGACGAGCCCACCACCTTCCTCGATATCGCCCACCAGATCGAACTGCTCGACCTGCTGGCGGAGCTGAACGCGCAGGGCCGGACCATCGTGGCCGTGCTGCATGACCTGAACCAGGCCTGCCGCTACGCCTCCCATCTCGTGGCGATGAAGGACGGCGCGATCATCGCCGAAGGGCCTCCCGGCCGGATCGTCTCGGCGGAGCTGGTCGAGCGGGTTTTCGGCCTGTCCTGCATCGTCATTCCTGATCCCGTCGCCGGCACGCCCCTGGTGGTGCCCAGGGCGAGGGGCGGGGCCTGCCGGAACCCGGCGACGGATGGGCGCGGCGCCTCCGCAGCCCGCGCCTGAGAGCGCTACCGCGCCGCATTGCGATCACGAACGAACAGCGAGAGACGGATCGATGGCCGAGGCCGGGCAATTTCCCAGGGGCAGGCAGCTCCATATCGGGCTCAGCCTGTCGCCGACCTGGCTGAAGGGCAGGCCGGCGGACCATCCCGAAGGCGGTTCGGGGGAAGATCCGACGGCGTTCTATCTCGCGCTGACCCGCATGGCGGAGCGGGCGAAGCTCGATTTCGTCTTCAAGGCCGACTACCTGGTGATGTATCCGGGCATGGGCGGCGGCGCGGTCGGGCTCGACCCGACGCTGATGATGGCCGCCATCGCGCGGGGCACCGACAGGATCGGGCTCGTCACCACGGTTTCGACCAGCTTCAACCCGCCTTTCGTGGTGGCGCGCCAGATCCAGTCGCTGCACTGGATCAGCCGGGGCCGCGCGGGGCTCAACATCGTCACCTCGATCGAGGGCGCGGAGAATTTCGGCGACGAGCCGATGCCGCCGCCCGAGACCCGCTACCGCAAGGCGGCCGAATTCACCGACGTCATGCGCCGGCTCTGGCGCAGCTATCCGCACGAGGCGCTGAGCGGCGCGGCGACGGCCGCGGCGATCGATCACCGCGGCTCCTTCTTCAGCGTCAGGGGGCCGCTCAACATTCCCGCTCATCCGGCGGGGCAGCCGCCGCTCTTCCAGGCGGGAGCCTCCGAGATCGGGCGCGACTTCTCGTCCTCGATCGCCGACGCCACCTTCGCCGCGGCGCCGGATCGCGAGGCCGCGGTCGAGCTGCGCGGCGACCTGCGCCGGCGCGCGCAGGGGCATGGCCGCAGCGCCGATTCGGTCCGCGTGCTGCCAGGTCTCTATTTCTTCCTGGCCGCGACGCGCGAGGAGGCCTGGGCGCTGCATGCGCGCGCCCATGCCCATCTCACGCCGGAGCAGCGGCGCAAATCGGTGAAGACCGTCCTCGGGCTCGATCTCGGCGATCTCGCGCCCACGGCGCGGGTGACGGCGGCGATGCTGCCGCCGCGGGATGCGCCGGTTCGCAGCCGGACCCATGCCGAATTGCTGCGGCGCTTCGTCGAGGCGAAGGAGCCGACGGTGACCGAGCTGCTGGCGCGGCCCGAGGTGGTGGGCTCGGCCCATTGGGTTTCCGTCGGGACGGTGGACGACGTCCTCGCCGATATCGTGGACTGGTTCGAGGCCGGCGCCTTGGACGGCTTCATCGCGCTGCCCGGCGGCTCGCTGGAATCCCTGCGGCTGTTCCTGGACGAGCTCGTCCCCGCTCTCGTGCGGCGCGGCCTGTTCCGCGCCGAATATCAGGGCACGACCCTGCGCGAGCATCTGCGGCTCGCCGAAGAAGGGTAGCGGGCCGGAGCGCCCGAGGGCGGTGTTCGTGTCCTTCGCGGAGCCCGGGAAATCCACAATGGACCTGGGGCGTCAGAGCAGAGGCGTTGTGGAGGCTTGAGCTTGGAGAATGGTGTAACGCCACTGGAAAGTGGCTGGGGGACTAGGATTCGAACCTAGACAACCAGAGTCAGAGTCTGGGGTCCTACCGTTAGACGATCCCCCAACGGGGCGGCGCGTGCGGCTCGCCGTTGGTGAGCCGGGGTCTAATCAATGCGCTCCGGCTTGGCAAGAGCAGAAATGCGTCTTGGCGGTGGAAGATTGCATGAGACCCTGACGACGCCATGTCGCGATATCTGACAAATCGCTCCGCATTGCCGCTCGTCCGGCCCCGGAGCCTCGCGGGCTGCACCGCCGGGCCGCAGCCGATTCCGCGCTTGAGCTCAGGCTCGGTCGCGGGCGGCCGCGGCGCACGGGGTTGGCGGTTGAGCGAAAAGGCCGGGCTTCCGGGGGACGGGGAGAGTTTCAGTGGCCGCTCCGCCAAGCGGGATGGAAGGGCGATCGCGGGGCGAAGCGGGCGCGGCGGCGTTCGCCATGATTCATCGCCGGGGCACGCGCTCGCAAAACGCACTTGTCCCGCGCCGGACTCTTCGGCGAACATCGCGGGATGACACATGCCGATGCCGCCGCCGCGCTCTCCGTCTGGGTTGCGCTTGAAAGTCCCACCAACCATCCCGCCGGGGTCAACGGCATGATGGACCTGGTCGCCGGGGAGGTCGCGGGCCTGCCGATCGCCGTCGAGCGGATCGCCGGTCGCGACGGGCTCGGCGACATGGTCCTGCTGCGGGCGGGGCGCGCGAACGGCCAGCCGGGCGTGGCGCTGATGTCGCATCTCGACACGGTGCATCCGGTCGGGACCAGCGCCAAGGAGCTGCCGGTCCGCGTCGAGGGCGACCGGCTCTACGGCCCCGGCGTCTACGACATGAAGGGCGGCGCCTGGCTCGCGCTGCAGGCCTTCAAGGCGGTGGCGAAGGCCGGCACGGCCAAGCGGCCGATGGCGTTCCTGTTCACGCCGGACGAGGAGATCGGCTCGCCGACCAGCCGCGGCCTGATCGAGGAGATCGGACGGGGATCGGCGGCCGTGCTGGTCACCGAGCCGGCGCGGGCCGGCGGCAGGATCGTGACGGCGCGCAAGGGCGTCGGGCGCTTCGACGTCAGGCTGGAGGGCCGGCCGGCCCATGCCGGCTCGCGCCATGCCGACGGGCGCAGCGCCATCCGCGAGGCGGCGCACCAGATCCTCGCCGTCGAGGCCATGACCGACTATGCGCGCGGCATCACCACCAGCGTCGCGCTGATGGGCGGCGGCACGGCGGCGAACGTCATTCCGCAGCATGCCTGGTTCAGCGTCGATTGCCGCGTCACCACGCTCGCCGACGGGACGATGATGGAGAACCGCATCCTCAGCCTGAAGGCACATGATCCGGACGTCGCGATTCGCGTCACCGGCGGCATGAACCGGCCGCCCTATGAGAAATCCCCGGCGGTGGCGGCGCTGTTCGAGCTGGCGCGCGGCGTCGCCGCCGAGGTCGGCTTCGACCTGCAGGACTGCCCGATGACCGGCGGCGGCTCGGACGGGAATTTCACCGCCGCGCTCGGTGTGCCGACCCTGGACGGGCTCGGCATCGACGGCGACGGCGCCCATACCTTGCAGGAATACGGACTGATCTCCTCGATCGCGCCGCGCCAGGGGCTGATCAAGGGGCTGCTGGAGACGATCTGAGGCGCTCGCGCCTCATGCCGCGGGTCTTCAAGACGATACGGGTTGTCGCGGAACCGCGCCTGAACCTTGCCTGGAAGCGCTCCGGCATGGATGCCTGACCTGCGCGCCGCTTCGCCGGGGATGAGCGGCGATCGTCGATATCGAAGATGAGCGAACAAGAAAGGCCCCTCGCGCCGCGAGGGGCCTTTCGCATGTTCAGGAGGTCGGCCCGGCGCTCAGGCCTCGGGCTCGTCCATGCCGCCGGCGGCGAGGAATTTCTCGAGCCAGTGGATGTTGTAGTCGCCGTTCAGGATGTCCGGGTTGCGCACCAGGGTGCGGAACAGCGGCAGCGTCGTGTCGACGCCGTCGACGACGAATTCGTCGAGCGAGCGGCGCAGGCGCATCAGGCATTCGTCGCGGTTGCGGCCGTGGACGATCAGCTTGCCGACGAGCGAATCGTAGTTCGGCGGGATCATGTAGCCCTGATAGGCCGCCGAATCGACGCGTACGCCGAGGCCGCCCGGCGTATGGAACGAGGTGATCCGCCCGGGCGACGGGCGGAAGGTCGCGGGATGCTCGGCATTGACCCGGCATTCGATGGCGTGGCCCTCGATGACGATGTCCGACTGCTTCAGCGAGAGCGGCGCGCCGGCGGCGATGCGGATCTGCTCGTTGACGAGGTCGATGCCGGTGATCATCTCGGTGACCGGGTGCTCGACCTGGATGCGGGTGTTCATCTCGATGAAGTAGAACTCGCCATCCTCGTAGAGGAACTCGATCGTGCCGGCGCCGAGATAGCCGAGCTCCGACATCGCCTTGGCGCAGATCGCGCCGATGCGGTCGCGCTCGCCGGCGTTGAGGGCGGGCGAGGGGCCTTCCTCCCAGACCTTCTGGTGGCGGCGCTGCAGCGAGCAGTCGCGCTCGCCGAGATGGACGGCGTTGCCGCGCCCGTCGCCGAGCACCTGGATCTCGATATGGCGGGGCTTCTCGAGATATTTCTCGATATAGACCGCGTCGTCGCCGAAATTGGCCTTGGCCTCGCTGCGGGCGGTGGCGAGCAGGACGGGGAGCTCCTCCTCGTTGCGCACCACCTTCATGCCCTTGCCGCCGCCGCCGGAAGCCGCCTTGATGATGACCGGGAAGCCGATCTCGCGGACGATCTCGAGCGCCTCGCCGTCGTCGGAGACGCCGCCTTCCGAGCCGGGAACGCAGGGGATGCCGAGGCGCTTGGCGGTGCGCTTGGCCTCGATCTTGTCGCCCATGGAGCGGATATGCTCGGCCTTGGGGCCGATGAAGGTGATGTTGTGGCGTTCCAGGATCTCGGCGAAGCGGGCGTTCTCGGAGAGGAAGCCGTAGCCGGGATGGACCGCGTCGGCGCCGGTGATCTCGCAGGCGGCGATCAGGGCCGGGATGTTGAGATAGCTGTCGCGGGCGGCCGGCGGCCCGATGCAGACGCTCTCGTCGGCGAGGCGCACATGCATGGCGTTGGCGTCGGCCGTGGAGTGGACCGCGACGGTGGCGATGCCGAGTTCCTTCGCCGCGCGCAGCACGCGCAACGCGATCTCTCCGCGGTTGGCGATCAGGATCTTGTCGAACATCTTGAACTCGCCGTCCTTGCGCCCGGCCGTCACTCGATCACCAGCAGCGGCTCGCCATACTCGACCGGCTGGCCGTCCTCGACCAGGATCGCGGTGACCGTGCCGGCGCGCGGCGCGACGATGTCGTTGAAGGTCTTCATCGCCTCGACGAGCAGGATGCGCTCGCCCTGCTTCACGACGCTGCCGATCTCGACGAAGGGCTTGGCCTCGGGCGAGGGGCGCCGATAGGCGGTGCCGACCATCGGCGAGTTGACGGCGCCGGGATGGCCCGCGCCGGGCTTGGCGTCGGCGGCCGGTGCGGCAGGCACAGGCGCCGCCGGAGCGGCGGCGACGGCCGGCGGAGCCGCGGCCGGTACATGCACGGTGGTGGCGAGGCTGCGGGCGACGCGGACGCGCAGATCGCCCTTCTCGACCTCGATCTCGGTGAGGTCGGTCTGGTTCAAAAGTTCGGCAAGCTCGCGGACGAGGTCCGGATCGATCGGGCTCTTGGTCGCCATGGCGGTATCACCGTCTTCTTCGGATTAGCGCTTGGGACGGTGGTCTTCCGCCATCCCGCTCGTGTTGTTCAGGCGGCCGAGGCCGCGGGCTCCATCCCGGAGGGCGCGCCGATCCTCCGCTCCGCCCGGAGGGGCGCGGCAGGGGAAAGCCCGCTGCCGGACGCGGCCGGCAGAACGAAGGAGTGACCTTTCGGATCGGGCGTGGCGACCATGAAGGATGTGGATTCCAGGAACCGCGCGAAGCGGCGGACGCGTCCTCTTAAACGCTGCGGGCCGGCAGGGGAAGCCTGAAGGCTCCCTCGCCGGCCCGCAAAGGGCGGTCATGGCGTGCCGGATCAGCCGGCGCAGTCGGTCTTGCCGCAGCGGCGCACCGATTCGAGCTTCTGCTTGAGGGCGGCCTCGCCGACGGCGCCAAAGACGACCTCGTCGCCGATGACGAAGGCCGGCGTGCCCGTCAGGCCAAGCCGGTCGCCGAGCGCCACGGTGTCCTCGATCGAGGCCTTGGTAGCAGGGGCGTCCATGTCCTTGCGCAGGCGCTCGACGTCGATGCCGAAATCCTTGGCGACCTCGATTGCCTTGGCGCCGTTGATGCGGCCCTTCACGCTCATCAGCTTGTTATGGAAATCGAAGTATTTCGGGCCCTGGATCTGGTTCTTGAGCGCGATCGCGACGCGGCTCGCCTCGAGCGAGTCGGGGCCGAGGATCGGGAAGTCCTTGAGCACCACCTTGAGCTTCGGATCGGCCTTGGACAGGGCGGTGACGTCCTGCATCGCCCTTTTGCAGTAACCGCAATTGTAATCCATGAACTCGACGAGAGTGATGTCGCCTTCCGGGTTGCCGATGATGATCGAGGTCGCCGGATCGACGAGGCGCGCCTTCTCGGCCGCGACCGCGCCGCGCTGCGCCTCGGCCTGGGCGACGGTGTTGCGCCGCTCCAGCTCGACCAGCGCGTCCTGGATGATCTCGGGATTCTTGACGATGGTTTCGCGGACGAGATCGACGATGGCCTTGCGCTGCTCCGGCGTCAGCGGCGCCTTGTCCTGGGCGAGCGCGGGGGCGGCAACCGTCGCGAGCCAGACGCCGAGCGTGAGGCCGGCGGGCCTCAGGCCGGAGCGCACCAGGCCGGTGAAGGTCGGGAAAGCCATGTCGTCATCCTTTCGCTGTCGGTGCCCCGGCGAGCGGGGGGCCGGCACAGAAGCGTGTCAGCCTGTGCTTGTGGTGGCTCGGCCGCCAGGCGTCAAATCACAGCTTTGCCAGCGGTTGCAGGCGAGGGCGGCCTCGGCTACGCCCGCTGATGGAGCGCCGCAACCGGACAGGACGATGCAGAAGCCAACCCTCCCACCCGCCGAATCGCCGCTGTCCGGGTACCCCGCCATCGCGGAGCGGGCCGAGCGCGTCGCCCCCTTCATCGTCATGGACGTGATGAGCCAGGCGGCGGCCATCGAGCGCCGGGGCGGCTCGGTGGTGCATATGGAGGTCGGCCAGCCCTCGGCGCCGACGCCGCGCTCGATCCGCACCGCCGTCTCCCATGCGCTGGAGGACGGACGGATCGGATACACCCAGGCGCTGGGGACGGATTCCTTGAGGGCCCGCATCGCCCGCCATTATCGCGAGGCTTATGGCGTCGCCGTGGCGGCCGAGCGCGTCGTGGTGACAACCGGTTCCTCCGGGGGCTTCATCCTCGCCTTCCTGGCCTGCTTCCAGCCGGGCGCGCGCGTCGCGATCACGGCTCCGGGCTATCCGGCCTATCGCAACATCCTGATCGCGCTCGGGCTGGAGCCGGTGGCGATCGAGGTCGGGCCCGAGACCCGCTTCGCGCTGACGCCGGAACTGATTGAGCGGGCGCATCGCGAGAAGCCGCTCGCCGGCGTGCTGACGATGAGCCCGGCCAATCCGACCGGCGTGGTGATGCGCCCCGAGGCCATCGCCGACGTCGCCGCCTGCTGCCGCAGGCTCGGGCTCTGGTACATCTCCGACGAGATCTACCATGGCCTGACCTACGAGGCGCCGGCGACCACGGCGCTCGCCGCCGATCCCGACGCGATCATCGTCAACTCCTTCTCGAAATACTACTGCATGACCGGCTGGCGCGTCGGCTGGCTGGTGGTGCCGGAACGGCTGGTGCGCCCGATCGAGCGGCTGCAGCAGAATTTCTCGATCTCGGTGCCCTATCTCAGCCAGGTCGCCGGCGAGGCGGCCTTCGACGCGACAGAGGAGTGCGAGGCGATCAAGGCCGGCTACGCGGCGAACCGGGCCTTCCTGCTCGCGGCTCTGCCGGCGATCGGGCTCGGCGATTTCCTGCCCGTCGACGGGGCCTTCTACATCTATCTCGACATCGGCCGGTACTCGAACGATTCGATGAGCTTCTGCCGCAACGCGCTCGAAGGGGCCGGGGTCGCGATCACCCCGGGGCTCGATTTCGACGAAGGCCGGGGCGGGCGCACGGTGCGCCTGTCCTTCGCCGGCTCGCTCGCGGAATGCGAGGAAGCGGTCTCGCGCCTCGGGACCTGGCTCGGGCGGCGCTGAGCGGCCGGGCGATCGGCGGTCAGGCGAGCAGGAACGGGCGGAAGCCGACGGTCGCCGGCGCGGCGCCGGTGATCGCGAGGCGCTCGGCGCAGCAGGTCGCATGGGCGCCGCGGTCCCGCTCGCTTCGCTGCGATACGGTCGGCATGGAGGCCGGGGGGCATCTGCGGGCCGATGGGGCGGCTGCCTTCGCGCTCGACGCGGATCGCGATGACCAGGACGAGCAGTTCGGGCACGCCGACGCGGAACCAGCCGACCGCATGCCAGCGAGGAAGGCGAGCCCAGGAGCAGCACCGCCGAGAGGCCGGTCAGAATCAGGCGTTCCGCGCTGCGGGGCGGCGGCATGCCAACTCCGTCACCGATTTGCGACCAGGCGATGATGCCGTGTTTCGCGGCTGCCGCCAATGGCGGGCGCTCGTCACGAAAAAGGCCCGCTGCGGAACAGCGGGCCCTGTTACGGCAACGATATCGAGGTTCAGGAGCGTCCGGCGAGCCGGTTCCACCAGCCGCCGCGCTTCGGGCGCGTCGGGTCGGGCTGGGTCAGCACGACCGCGACCGGCTCCTCCGCCGGGGCGGAGGCTGCGGGGGCCTCCGGCTCCGGGGCAGGCGCGGGCTCGGCGGTCGCCGGCTCAGGAGCCGCTGCCGTTGCCGGCGTCTCCGCCGGAGCGGATTCGGCCGGGGCCGGCTCGGCCGCGGGCACGCCGTCCTCGGTGATCGGAACCACCTTCTTGCGCGAGCGGCTGCGCTTCGGCTTTTCGGCCGGGGCGGCTTCGGCGGGGGCCGCGTCGGCCGCAGCGGCCTCGGTCGCCGTGGGAGCCTCGGCGGCCTCCGGAGCCTTGGCCTCTTCGGCCACCTTGACGGCCTTCGGCTTGCGGGCGCGGCTGCGCTTGGGCTTGGCTTCCTCGGCGGGCGGAGCGGCTTCCTCGGCGGCGGCCGGCTCGGCCGCGGCTTCCGGCGCCTCGCTCACAGGGGCCTCGGCAACGGACTCGGCCGCGCCGGCTTCGCTGGCGGCGGGCTCGTCGCCCTCGTCGCCGTCGTCGTCGCTCTCGCCCTCGCCATCCGCGCCTTCGCCCTGCAGGCTCTGGTCGCGCTCGCCGCCGCGCCGCCGGCGCCGCCGGCGCCGGCGGCGGCGGCCGTCGCGGCCTTCGGCGTCGCCGCGCTCGCCCTGGGCGTCGTCCGCGACCGAGACGTTGTCGCCGGCCTCGGCGTCGAGGGCAGCGGCCTCGGCGGCGGCGTCGAGCGCCTCGTCATCGACATCCGAGGCGAGCGCCTCGGCCTTGAAGGGCGAGGGCACGACCCGGGCCTCGTTGCCGACGAACTCGCCGCGCTCGACCTCGAAATAGCGGGTGCCGAGCAGGCTCGCATCGGTCGAGATCGTGATCGTGACGGCGAAGCGGTTCTCCAGATCCGCCAGATGCGCGCGCTTCTGGTTGAGGACGTAGAGCGCGACCTCCGGCCGGGTGCGGACGGTGAGGTTGTGCGAGGCGCTCTTGATCAGCGTCTCCTCCAGCGCCCGCAGGATCTGCAGCGCGACCGACGGCGTCGAGCGGATCATGCCGGCACCGGCGCAGTGCGGGCAGGGCACGGAGGAGCTTTCGAGCACGCCGGTGCGGATGCGCTGGCGCGACATCTCGAGCAGGCCGAAGGCCGAGATGCGGCCGACCTGGATGCGGGCGCGGTCGTCCTTCAGGCACTCCTTCAGCTTCTTCTCGACGGCGCGGTTGTTCCGGTTCTCCTCCATGTCGATGAAATCGATCACGATGAGGCCGGCGAGGTCGCGCAGGCGCAGTTGCCGGGAGATCTCCTCGGCGGCTTCGAGATTGGTCTTGAGGGCCGTGTCCTCGATATTGTGCTCGCGGGTCGAGCGGCCCGAATTGATGTCGATCGCGACCAGCGCCTCGGTCTGGTTGATCACCAGATAGCCGCCGGACTTGAGCGTCACCGTGTTGGAGAACATCGCGTCGAGCTGGCTCTCGACGCCGAAGGCGGCGAAGAGCGGGGTCTGCTCGCGATAGGGCTTCACGCTCTTGGCATGGCTCGGCATGAGCATGCGCATGAAGTCCTTGGCCTCGCGATAGGCCTCCTCGCCGGCGACGTGGATCTCGTCGATGTCCTTGTTGTAGAGGTCGCGGATCGAGCGCTTGACGAGGTTGCCCTCCTCATAGACCAGCGCCGGGGCGACGGACGCCAGCGTCAGCTCGCGCACGCTCTCCCACATCCGCATCAGATATTCGTAGTCGCGCTTGATCTCGACCTTGGTGCGCGAGGCGCCGGCCGTGCGCAGGATGAGGCCCATCCCCTCCGGCACCTCCAGCTCCTGCGCGATCTCCTTCAGGCGCTTGCGGTCGTCGGCATTGGTGATCTTGCGCGAGATCCCGCCGCCCTTGCCGGTATTGGGCATCAGCACCGAATAGCGGCCGGCGAGCGAGAGATAGGTGGTCAGGGCCGCGCCCTTGTTGCCGCGCTCCTCCTTGACGACCTGGACCAGGATGATCTGGCGGCGCTTGATCACCTCCTGGATCTTGTACTGGCGGCGCGACTGGCGGTGCGGGCGCTCGGGCATGTCGTCGAGGGCGTCGCCGCCGCCGAGCTGCTCGGGCTGCTCCTCGTGCTCGTCATGGTCCTCGCCGTTGTCGTCCTCGCCGTCCTCCGAGGGCGCGCGGGCTTCCGACGCCGGCGCGTCGGCGCCGTCCTCGCCGGCAGGCGCGTCCCCGGCCGCGGGCTCGCCGCCTGCGGACGGCTCCGGCGCGGCGACCGTCTCGAAGGTCAGCGGCGCGGCATTCCCGGCGGCTTCCTCGCTTGTCGACTCGGCGACCGCCGGGGCGAAGAACTCGCCGAAGGCGGGAGCGCCCTCATTGACCATGGCGGCTTCCTTGCCGTCGGTCTCGACCCGCTCTCCGGCCGCCTCGCCGGCGACCTCGACCTCGGCCGTGACGGTCTCGTCCACCGCCGCCTTCTTGGCGCGGCTGTCGCGATCGCCGCGACGGCCGCGGCGGCCGCGCTTCTCGCGCCGTTCCTCGTCGCGCTCCTCGTCGCGCTCGGCCCGGGCCTCGTCGTCGAGCAGCGCCTGCCGGTCGGCGACCGGGATCTGGTAGTAGTCGGGGTGGATCTCGGAGAAGGCGAGGAAGCCGTGCCGGTTGCCGCCATATTCGACGAAGGCCGCCTGGAGCGACGGCTCCACGCGGGTCACCTTGGCGAGATAGATATTGCCGCGAAGCGGCTTGCGGCTGGCGGATTCGAAGTCAAATTCCTCGACGCGCGATCCGCGCACCACCACGACCCGGGTCTCTTCCGGGTGGGTGGCATCGATAAGCATTTTGTTGGCCATCAGAAATTTCCATAGGCGCGGCCGCCGGCCGGGCTGGCGAGCTTGCGAAAACAATTCCGCCGCTGCGAACCGAGGCGCCGCTGAAGGGCCGGCGGGAGCCGGCTTGTTGCAGGAGGGAGAAGTCGGTCTGAACAGGAATGCGATTCGGGAGGGCCCAGCGGGCGAAACGCCCGGCGCCATCCCGCAGGTTTGAACGATTCACCGATGATACGTGCGGCGTCGCTTGCCCCGTCATCTGCCCTGACCTGCGGTCCGCCCGTCCTTCGACAGGCGCCCCGCGTTTGCACGCTCGCGAGACAGGACAGGGCGCAGAACTCGCGATCCCGGTCCCGCCCTCTGCGGACGATCCGTTACGGTCGACCTGCTGCCCCCGCCCCGAACGGGCAGAGGCCCAGCCTGCACCGGACGCCGACGGATGGTTCGATCCGGATGTGTCCCGCGGGCAGGCTGAAGGGCAACCACGTTCCATTACAGATAGGTCACAGTGTTTTGCAAGTCACATCGCAGCCGGACCGCGCGCGATGCATGGCGGCGCGGTTCATCGCTTCGCCGCGGCATGGTAACGCCCTGTTAGGAAATCGGATCGCCTATGGTTAAGCATCGGTGACGGCAAGCGGGATTTTTCATCTGTTTTCGCGCATTCGTCAGAGCGGGCAGGGCGCCTTCGCAGCCATGCGCCGGGTCGCGTGTCCCGCCGCATGGCGCCGCGCGGCCGCGGCGGCCGGGCTGTGCGCGGCGCTCGGCGTCCTTCCAGCCCAGGGCGAACCCGGCCGGCCGCAAAGCGAGTTTCCCGTCGCGACCGATGCGCGGATCGAGCAGCAGGGCGAGACGGTCAGGCTGACCATGGCGCTCTCGGCGGTCGTCGCCGTCGACGCCTGGGTGCAGGCCGCGCCCGACCGGGTCATCGTCGAATTGCCTTCGACGAATTTCCAGATCCAGCCCGGCGCCCGCAAGAGCGCCGGCTTCGTCAGCGGCTACCGCTTCGGGCTGTTCACCACGGACAAGGCCCGAATCATCATCGACCTGTCGCAGCCGGCGGCGATCGTGAAGGCCGAGGCGCGGGCGCTGCGCGGCGGCCTCGGCGAACTCGCGATCGAGCTGAGGAAGACCGGGCGCGCCGAATTCCTGGCCGAGGCCAGGGCCCGGAAGGCGAGCGCTCCGGCTCCGGTGGCGGCGCCGGAGCGGCCGCCGGGCGAGGCGCGCCGCACGGTAGTGATCGATCCGGGCCATGGCGGCATCGATCCGGGCACCGTCGTCGCTTCGATCGCCGAGAAGTCGATGGTCCTGGATTTCGGCCTGGCGCTCAAGCAGCAGCTCGAGGCCGGGGGGCGCTACCGCGTGGTGATGACCCGCGACGACGACCGCTTCGTGCCGCTCGCCGAGCGCGTGAAGATCGGGCAGGACGAGAAGGCGGACCTGTTCATCTCGATCCATGCCGATTCGCTGACGCAGGCGCAGGACGTGCGCGGCGCCACCGTCTATACCCGCTCGGAGCGCGCCACCGACGCCGAGGCGGCCAGGCTCGCGGCCAAGGAGAATCAGGCCGACGCGGTGGCCGGGCTGGAGCCCGGCGAGGAGGATCCGGACGTCGCCGGCATCCTGATGGACCTGGCGCGGCGCGAGACGCGCACCTTTTCCGGCGTCTTCGCCCGCAATCTGGTCGACAAGCTGGGAGCCTCGGTGCGGATGCACAAGATCCCGCTGCGCTCGGCTCGGTTCTGGGTCCTGAGCGCGCCGGACGTGCCCTCGGTGCTGATCGAACTCGGCTACATGTCGAGCCCGAAGGACGCGGAACTGTTGACTTCGCCCGAATGGCGCGGAAAAGCGGTGGGCGCCGTCGGGGCGGCGGTCGACGAATATTTTGCCCGCGAGCGCGCCTCGGTCGGGCAGGCGGCCGAGAACCGGCACGCGCAGTAGTTCGCGAGGAAGCGCGGGTTGGCATGGATTGTGGTCGTCAGGCCACGGTTCCGCCATCTCGGTCATGTTATAGCTCCACGTTGCGAAGCGCCCCGATCCGGCGCCCGCCGGATGGAGAAATGGGGTCCGGGACCTGAGATGCGGTTTATCCTGCGAATCTTCGGCTGGCTGTTCGCCGCGGGCGCGATCGCCTTCGTGATCGGCGCCGCCGTGGTCGGCGGCCTGATCTGGCATTACTCGCAGGATCTGCCCGACTACGCCCAGCTCAGGAACTACGAGCCGCCGGTGATGACCCGCGTCCATGCGGGCGACGGCAGCCTGATCGCCGAATATGCGCGCGAGCGCCGCCTCTATCTGCCGATCCAGGCGGTGCCGAAGCTGCTCGTCGACGCCTATATCTCGGCCGAGGACAAGAATTTCTACAAGCATATGGGCGTCGACCCCGAGGGCCTCGTCCGCGCCGCGATCTATAATTTCCGCAACCGCGGCGCCAATCGCCGGCCGCAGGGCGCCTCGACCATCACCCAGCAGGTGGCGAAGAACTTCTTCGTCGGCTCGGAGCAGTCGCTGGAGCGCAAGATCCGCGAGGCGCTGGTCGCGCTGAAGCTCGAATCGACCTATTCGAAGGACAAGATCCTCGAGCTCTATCTCAACGAGATCTATCTCGGCGCGCCGGCGCCGGGGCTCGGCAGCTACGGCATCGCCGCCGCGGCGCTGAACTATTTCGGCAAGTCGGTGCACGAGCTGAACCTGCAGGAGGCGGCCTATCTCGCGGCCCTGCCGAAGGCGCCGAGCGATCTCCAGCCCTTCCGCAACACCGACCGCGCCATCGAGCGGCGCAACTACGTCATCGACCGCATGGTCGAGAACGGCTACGTCAAGCGCGAGGTCGCGGAGGCGGCCAAGAAGCAGCCGCTCGGCGTCAATCCGCGCCAGGTCTCGCCCAACAACATCGCCGCCGGCTATTTCGCCGAGGAGATCCGCCGCGAATTGCAGGACCGCTACGGCGAGAAGAAGCTGCTCGAAGGCGGCCTCTCGGTGCGCGCCACGGTCGACCCCAAGATGCAGCTCATGGCGCGCAAGGCGCTGGTCGACGGGCTGGTGCGCTTCGACGAGGCGCGCGGCTGGCGCGGCGCGATCCAGAAGCTCGACATCGCCGGGCAGGACTGGGGCAAGGTGCTGGGCGAACTGCCGGTGCTGGGCGACGTCGCTCCCTGGCGGCTCGCGGTGGTGCTCGAAACCAGCGGCGACAGCGCCAAGCTCGGCCTGCATCCGCTGCGCGACAATGCCGGCATCCTCAATGCCCGGCGCGACACGATCACCCTGGCCTCCGACGGCATCAAGTGGACCCGGCGCGCCCGCGTCTCGCAGGCGGTCTCGGTCGGCGACGTCGTCTATGTCGAGCCGATCGCCAACCGGCCGGGCTATGCCCGCCTGCGCCAGCTTCCCGAGATCAACGGCGCCATCGTGGTGATGGATCCCTTCTCCGGCCGCGTGCTCGCCATGGTCGGCGGCTTCAGCCACGACCAGTCCGAGTTCAACCGCGCCACCCAGGCGCTGCGCCAGCCGGGTTCGTCGTTCAAGCCCTTCGTCTATTCGACGGCGCTCGACAACGGCTACACCCCGTCGAGCATCATCCTCGACGCGCCGATCGAGATCGATCAGGGCGGCGGGCTCGGCATGTGGCGGCCCGAGAATTTCGGCGGAAAATGGAGCGGCCCGCGCACGCTGCGCTACGGCATCCAGTTCTCGAAGAACCTGATGACCGTGCGCCTCGCCAAGGATGTCGGCATGCCGCTGATCGCGGAATATGCCCGCCGCTTCGGCATCTATGACGATCTCCAGCCGGTGCTGTCGATGTCGCTCGGCGCGGGCGAGACCACCGTGATGCGGATGACCGCCGCCTATTCGATGCTGGTCAACGGCGGCAAGCGCATCCGCCCGACGCTGATCGACCGCATCCAGGACCGCAGCGGCAGCACCATCTTCCGGCACGACCAGCGCGTCTGCGAGGGCTGCAACGCCGATAAATGGGCCAACCAGCCCGAGCCGCGGCTGGTCGACAACCGCGAGCAGGTGATCGATCCGCTGACTGCCTATCAGATGGTCTCGATCCTCGAAGGCGTGGTCAATGCCGGCACGGCGACCGTGGTGAAGTCGGTCGGCAAGCCGCTCGCGGGCAAGACCGGCACCACGAACGACGCCAAGGACGTCTGGTTCTGCGGCTTCTCGCCGGATCTCGCCGTCGGCGTCTATATGGGCTTCGACAAGCCGAAATCGCTCGGCACCTCCGCCACCGCCGGCCAGTATGCCGCGCCGATCTTCCGCGACTTCATGACGGTCGCGCTGAAGGACAAGCCGGCGACCCCGTTCCGCGTGCCCGCCGGCATCAAGCTGATCCGCGTCGATCCCAAGACCGGCATGCGCACCAGCGGCGACGGCGGCATCCTCGAGGCCTTCAAGCCCGGCACCGCGCCGCCCGACAGCTATTCGGTCGTCGGCTCGCCGGGCGACGGCAGCGTCGTTCCCGGCGCGGGCGCCGGCGGCCGCGCCATCGGCTCGGGCACCGGCGGCCTCTACTGAGCTCGTGGCGCCGGCCGTTCGCGGCCGGCTTGCCGTGATGAGGCCGCGATTTCCGCTGGCGGCGATCCGTCCGGCCGGGCCTCTTGATGTCACAGGGAAACATGCGCTCGTCCGGGCGCGCTCCGGGAAACCGGGCCGGAGCGCTTCGGGCCCGGAGCCCGGATTTCCGCGGCGCTCATCCTCGTGCCGTCCGCGGTTCGCAGCCACGGGCTGCCTCCGCGATGACCGCGCATGTCCATGAAAGCGAAACGCTCCCCGAGGGCAGGGCGACCGTTCGGTCCGGCTCCCCGGGCCGATTCCGCACGGATCGCGCCGGGCCGGGGGAGGCCGCCGCGGCGCACGGGAACGCGCGCGAGGCATACGCGAAACGCGACCCTTCATCCCGCAGTGCAATGAAGCCTTGACACAAGGGAGCGTTTCCAACACTCGTGCTGCTCGCAAGTCGCTGAAAACGTACGCTTTTTTTATTTATTCCAATGTGAGGCTGCAAGCTCCCGCTGCACACGCCGATGGATAGTCGACGAGAACGTGCAAGCGATCCCTGTCTCAGGCGGCGGGCCGGGAGGAGCGGCGACCGAGCGATGGACGTAGGACTGGTCATGACAAAGCTGTTCCGTTCGGTGTTCCTCGCAGCGAGCCTGCTGCTGCCGCCGGCCTCGGCCGTGCTGGCCCAGGCGCCCGATCAGCCGCAGCAGGCCGCTCCCTCGACCGCCCAGCCGACGCCGTCGCCGGCTCCGGCGCCCGCCGCACCGGCGGGGCAGCCGGCCCTGCCGACGGAGCCGCTGCCGCCGGCCGCGCCGCAGATGGGGATCGCGCCGCCGAGCGCGGCCCATCCCGCGCTCCCGCCGGCCGATGCGCCCGCCGCTCCGGCGGCGGCGAATCCTCCCGCAGCCGCGACCCTGCCGCACGACCTGTCGCCCTGGGGCATGTTCATGGCGGCCGACATCGTCGTGAAGGCCGTGATGATCGGCCTCGCCTTCGCCTCGCTGGTGACCTGGACGATCTGGCTCGCCAAGGCGCTCGAACTCGCCGCCGCCAAGACCGGCGCGCGGCGCGCGCTGCGGCGGATCGAGGCGGCGGACAGCCTCGGCGAGGCCGCCCGGACCGTTTCGGGCAAGGACGGCAAGCTGCGCGGCGCGATCGGCGCGCTGCTCGCCGCGGCCCAGGACGAGACGCGCCGCTCGGCCGATCTCGGCGAGGACGGCACCAAGGAGCGCACCGCGATCGCGCTCTCCCGGATCGAGGCGCGGGCCGGCCGCAACATGGCGCGCGGCACCGGCCTGCTGGCGACGATCGGCTCCACCGCGCCCTTCGTCGGCCTGTTCGGCACGGTCTGGGGCATCATGAATTCCTTCATCGGCATCAGCCAGTCGAAGACCACCAACCTCGCCGTGGTCGCGCCGGGCATCGCCGAGGCGCTGCTGGCGACGGCGATCGGCCTGGTCGCGGCCATCCCCGCCGTCATCATCTACAACGTCTTCGCCCGTGCCATCACCGGCTACCGCGCGATGCTGTCGGACGCGTCGGGCGAGATCCTGCGCCATCTCTCGCGCGATCTGGAGCGGCGCAGCCGCGCCGCCGCCGCGCCGGCGCGCGCGCCGCTGCAGGCCGTCCAGCCGGCCGCGGCGATGCCCCGCATGCCGGCGGAGTGAATCATGGCCGTTTCGCTCAAGGATCCGCAGGACGGCGATCTCGGCGAAGTCGCGGACATCAACGTCACACCCTTCATCGACGTCATCCTGGTGCTGCTGATCATCTTCATGGTGGCGGCGCCGCTCTCGACCGTGGACGTCGCGGTCGACCTGCCGGTGTCGAACGCCCAGCCGCAGCCGCGACCCGAGACGCCGGTCTTCCTGACCGTCAAGGGCGATCTCTCGCTGGCGCTCGGCAACGACGCGGTGCCGCGCGAGGCGCTGCAGGCGACGCTGGACCAGCGCACCAGCAATGACCGCGAGCAGCGCATCTTCCTGCGCGCCGACGGCGCCGTGGCCTATCGCGAGCTGATGGAGGTGATGAACCTGCTGCGCAAGGCCGGTTATCTCAAGATCGCGCTGGTCGGCCTCGAAGACACCGGGCAGGGCGCTCCGGCGGCCGGGCCATGAGTCTGCAACGCTCCTCCCAGCCGCGCTTCTGGCCGGCCGCCCTGCGCTGGAGCGCGGCTGCCCTGGTGGTCGCCGGAGCCCATGGCGCGGCCGGCTGGGCGGTGGCGACCTGGCAGCGCGCCGAGGCTGCGGCCGGCGCGCCGCCCGCGGCCGTGATGATCGAGCTCGCCCCGCTCGCGGTGGCGCCGGAGACGCCGCCGCAGGAGATCGCGCCCGGACCGCAGATGGTCGAATCCGAGCCCGAGCCGCCGCCGCCAGAGCCGGTCGAGACACCCAAGGAGCCCGAGCCGCCGCCGGAGGAGCCGGAGCCTGTCGCGCAGCCGGAGCCGGAGATCAAGATCCCCGAGCTGCCGCCGCTGCCGGATCCGGCGGCCGTGCTGTCGCCGCCGCCGAAGCAGGAGCCGCCACCACCGCCGAAGGAGGTGAAGCGCAAGCCGCCGCCGAAGCCGAAGGTGGTCCAGCGCAGGAAGCCGGTGAATCCCGACAAGCCCCGGTCCGAGCAGAATTCGGCGCCGACCGCGCAGGCGCAGATCGCGCCGCGCGCCGCCGCTCCGGCCTCCGGCGCGTCCTCCGCCTCGCCGGCGGCGACCGCGAGCTGGCGCGGCACGCTGATCGCCCATCTCAACCGCTTCAAGCGCTTCCCGACCGGGGCGAACCCGGGCACGGTCCAGGTCGCCTTCAGCATCGACCGCGGCGGGCGCGTGCTGTCGGCGCGCCTCGTGCGCGGCTCGGGCGACGCGGCTCTCGACCAGGAGGCGGTCGCGATGATCCGCCGGGCGAGCCCGGTTCCGCCGCCGCCCGACGGACTCGGCGGCGGCTCGATCTCGCTCTCCGTTCCGATCAGATTCTCGCGATAGGGATCGTCCGGGATTGAACCGGCGGCGTTTCCGGCGGTTAATCCCGGCAGTCGCAGAGAGGAGATTTGCGATGACCGTATCGAAACTGGCCGCCGGGCTGCTGCTGGCGCTCCTGTGCAGCGGCTGCGTCACGATGGAGGAGCGAAGGGCGGCCGACGAGGCGCGCTGCCGCTCCTACGGCTTCCGGGTCGGCAGCGAGGGATTCGCCAACTGCCTGCTGCAGGTCGACCTCGATCGTTCGGCCGACCGGCGCTACCAGTTCGACCGCTTCGACGCAGGTTTCGGCGGCCCCTGGTACGGCTGGCGGCGCTGGTAGCGGCCGCGCCGCGACTGGCGGCGGACCTCCAGACAGAAAAAAGGGCCGCGCGGAGCGCAGCCCAAGTCTAGGGAGGAAACGCCCAAGGAGGGCGGCGCAACATCTCTGCTGCGCTGCATCCTAAATAGGAGGGCCACCCGCCTCCCGCAAGGGCAAAAGGGTAGCATTGCTGACTTATTTTTGACCCGATGAAGATCGCTGAAAAATCAACGCATTGACCATCGATACCGGCCGCGCGGTCTCGGTTCGGCGGTGTTTTTCCGCTGCGGCCGGAGCCCCGGGCCTGGCTCTGCCGGCAGGCGGCGAGACGGGGCGCAGGAGCGAATCCCGCGCTCCGCTCGCGCATGGCTGCGGGCGCCGATCAGCCCAGAGACATCGTCAGCGGCGGCTTGACCTCGGGCGGCAGCGGCGAGGTGTAGCCTTCCTTGCCGAGGCGGGCCTTGTGATCGGCCTTGGCGGCCGCCATCAGCGCCGGATCGCTCAGCACGGCGGCGCCGGTCGCGGCCATCGCCTTGGCGACATGGACCATCGCCTTGTGCGCGGCCGGCGCCTTGCCCTGCGCCACCACCTGCCAGGTGTGGAAGGGCGTGCCGAGCGCGACGGTCGGCGCGTGAGCCTGCACGGTCGGCACGGCCCAGCTCACATCGCCGATATCGGTCGAGCCGATCGCCGGGTTGCGCTTCGCGTCGCGCGGGACGAGGAAGTCGGCGAGCGGTGCGCCGGTATCCGGCATGCCGATGGTGCGCCAGATCGCGGCGATGTCCTGCGGCGAGAGGGTGGCGCGGATCTTCTCGGCGAAGGCCTTGTCGGCATCGTCGAAATGCGGCGGGCCGAGCTCCTCCATCACCTTGTGCATCGTCTCTTCGAGCGGCGTGTTGGCGAGGAGGTCGGAGACGGCGCTGACGATGCGCATCTCCATCTTGGTTTCCGTCATCAGCGCGGCGCCTTCGGCGATCTTCTTCACGCGCTGGACGAGCTCCAGCATGCCGCGCAGGTCGCGGGCGCGGATCGAGTAACGCACGCGCGCATGGGCCTGCACGACGTTGGGCGCGATGCCGCCGGTGTCGAGCAGCGCGTAGTGCACGCGCGCGTCGCTCGGCATGTGCTCGCGCATGTAGTTGACGCCGACATTCATCAATTCGACGGCGTCGAGCGCCGAGCGGCCGAGATGCGGCGCGGCGGCGGCATGCGAGGCGCGGCCGGTGAAGACGAAATCGGCGCGGGTGTTGGCGAGGGCGAGGGCCGGCGCCACCTCCCAGAAGCTCGACGGATGCCAGGAGATCGCGATATCGGCGTCGTCGAAGGCGCCGGCGCGGACCATGAAGGCTTTTGCCGCGCCGCCTTCCTCGGCCGGGCAGCCATAATAGCGCACGCGGCCGGGGATCTTGTTCTCGACGAGCCAGTCCTTCATCGCGACCGCGGCGAGCATGGCGGCGGAGCCGAGCAGGTTGTGGCCGCAGCCATGGCCGTGGCCGCCGGCCTCGATCTCCTTGTGCTCGGCGATTCCGGCCTCCTGCGACAGGCCGGGCAGGGCGTCGTATTCGCCAAGGAAGGCGATGACCGGGCCGCCTTCGCCGGCCTCGCCGATCACGGCGGTCGGGATGTCGGCGACGTTCTCGGTGACGCGGAAGCCCTGATGCTTCAATTCGGCGATATGCTCGGCGACGGAGCGCTTCTCGGTATAGCAGACCTCGGGCATGCCCCAGACCCGGTCGGAGAGCGCGATCAGCCGCTCCTTGTTCGCGTCGACATGCCGCCAGAGATCGTTTCGATTGTCCATGATCGTTCCGCCTTGATGAAGGCGGCATATGAGCAAGGCTTCCTGTCATAGTCCAGACGCCCTGCGCATGGCGGAACGGCGCTTTCGCCGTCATTCCGGGGCGATCCGCAGGATCGAGCCCGGAACCCAGACCCGATGCCCTGCTGCGCGAAGGCGGGTCCGATCGGGGCAAGTCTCGATGGGCCGCATCGGTTCCGGGTTCCGGGCCCATGGCTTCGCCATGTCCCGGAATGACGACGAGGTGAAAGCCATCGGTCGGCCGAAGCCGTCCTGCGCAGTCAGCCCTTTCCCCGTGCCGGCGTCGCGGCGGCGAAATCGCTCAGAATCGGGCAGTCGGGCCGGTGGTCGCCATGGCAATGCGCGGCGAGGTGCCGGAGCGTGTCGGCCATCGCCTTGAGCGCGGCCGCCTTCGCCTCGAGCTCGTTGATATGGGCCATGGCGAGCTTCTTCACATCGGCGCTGGCGCGGCCGCGATCCCGCCAGAGCGCCAGCAATGCGCGGGTCTCCTCCAGCGAGAAGCCGAGGTCGCGGGCGCGCCGGACGAAGCGCAGCGTATGCACGTCGTCATCGGCATAGACCCGGTACTGCGCCGCGCTCCGCGACGGCGGCTCGATCAATCCGATGCTCTCATAGTAGCGGATCATCTTGGCGCTGACGCCCGAGCGGGCCGAGGCTTCGCCGATGTTCATCGTCACGTCTCCACCTTGAAGCGCCTGAGCCGCAGCGCATTGGCGAGCACGCTGACGCTCGACAGCGCCATGGCGAGCCCGGCGAAGACCGGCGAGAGCAGCACGCCCCAGAGCGGATAGAGCAGGCCGGCCGCGACCGGGATCAGGATGGCGTTGTAGCCGAAGGCCCAGGCGAGATTCTGGCGGATATTGGCGATCGTCGCCTTGGAGAGCGCGATCGCGCGCGGTACCCCCATGACGTCGCCCGACATCAGCACGACATCGGCGCTCTCGATGGCGATGTCGGTGCCGGTGCCGATGGCGATGCCGACATCGGCCTGGGCGAGGGCGGGGGCGTCGTTGATGCCGTCGCCGACGAAGGCGACCCGGGCGCCGTCCTTCTGGAGGCCCTTGACGACCTCGGCCTTGTCGGTCGGCAGCACCTCGGCGCGGATCTCGTCGATGCCGAGCTGGCGGGCCACGGCTTCGGCGGTGCGCCGATCGTCCCCCGTCACCATCGCGACCTTGAGGCCGAGCTCGTGCAGCGTCCTGATCGCGGCCGGCGTCGTCTCTTTGACCGCGTCGGCGACGGCGATGACGGCGGCGAGCCTGCCGTTGATCGCTGCGTAGAGCGGTGTCTTGCCGGCCTCGGCCAGCGCCTGCGCCCGGCCGGTGAAAGCGGAAACGTCGATGCCGTCCTGCTCCAGCAGCCTGTGGCCACCGATGGCGACCTTCCTGCCTTCGACCGTCGCGGTGACGCCGCGGCCGGCATCGCTGGCGAAATCCGCCGGCTCGGCGAGCGCGAGGCCGCGCTCCTTCGCCGCCGCGACGATGGCCAGCCCCAGCGGGTGCTCGGAGCGGTTCTCGGCCGAGGCGATCAGGCGCAGCACCGCGTTCGCCTCGAAGCCCGTGGCCGGCTCGATATCGGTCAATTCCGGCTTGCCCCGGGTCAGGGTGCCGGTCTTGTCGAGCGCCACGATCGCGACGTCCCGCAGAGCCTGCAAGGCGTCGCCCTGCCGGAACAGGATGCCGAGCTCGGCGCCGCGGCCGGTGCCGACCATGATCGAGGTTGGCGTCGCGAGCCCCATGGCGCAGGGGCAGGCGATGATCAGCACCGCGACGGCATTGACCAGCGCAAAGGACAGGGCCGGGCTTGGGCCGAAGAACAGCCAGACGAGGAAGGTCACGAGCGCCACGCCCATCACCGCCGGCACGAACCAGAGCGTGATCCGGTCGACCGCGGCCTGGATCGGCAGCTTGGCGCCCTGCGCCTCCTGCACGGTGCGCACGATCTGGGCGAGCAGCGTGTCGGAACCGACCTTGCGGGCGGTGAAGCGCAGCGCGCCGGAGCCGTTGACCGTGCCGCCGGTGACGAGGCTGCCGGCTTCCTTGCGGACGGGAGCGGGCTCGCCGGTGATCATCGATTCGTCGACGAAGGAGGAGCCTTCCGTGACCTCGCCGTCGACCGGCACGCGCTCGCCCGGCCGCAGGATCACGCTGTCGCCGGGGCGGACCTCCTCGACCGGGATATCGCTCTCGCGGCCCTCGCGCAGCACGCGGGCGGTCTTGGGCTGGAGTGCGATCAGGCTGCGGATCGCGGCGCCGGTGCGGCCCTTGGCGCGGGCCTCGAACCAGCGGCCGAGCAGGATCAGCGTGACGATGACCGCGCCCGATTCGAAATAGGTCAGCGCCGTTCCTTCCGGCAGCAGGCCGGGGAGGAAGGTCGCGGCGCTGGAATAGAGCCAGGCCGCGCCGGCGCCGAGCATGACCAGCGTGTTCATGTCGGGGGCGCCGCGCAGCAGCGCCGGCAAGCCCTTGCGCAGGAAGACCAGCCCCGGCCCGAACAGGACGATGGTGGCGAGGACGAAGGAGAGGATGCGCAGATTCCCGTCGCCGAAGGTGCCGGAGAGCCAGTGGTGCAGGGCCGGCACCATATGGCCGCCCATCTCGATCACCAGCAGCGGGATCGTCAGCGCGCCGGCGAGGAGGACCGAGCGCCGCAATTGCGCCTGCTCCTGCGCCTTCGCCATCGCCATATGGTCGTGATGGCCGGCCGCGTCGCCGTCATCGGACTTGAGCGGGCTCGCCTCGTAGCCGGCTTTCTCGACCGCCTCGACGAGCGCGGGAATGAGATCGCCGCCGGTCAGCGCCTTCACGCTGGCGCGCTCGGTGGCGAGATTGACGGTGGCGTCGACCACGCCCGGCACGGCGCGCAATGCCTTCTCGACATGGCCGACGCAGGAGGCGCAGTTCATGCCGTCGACGGAAAGCTCGATGGTCTGCTCGGCCGGCTGGTAGCCGGCTTGGCGCACCGCTTCCTCGACGCGCTTCAGCACGTCGCCGCGCCTGTCGCCATCATTGGCGAAGGTCAGATGCGCCCGCTCCGTGGCGAGATTGACCGCAACGGACTCGACGCCGGGAACCGCCGCGATGGCGCGCTCGACCCGGCCGACGCAGCTCGCGCAGGACATGCCCTCGATGCCCATGTCGAGCGTCGCCAGCTCGTCCTTCGTCTTGTCGCCGACCGTCATCGCCGTCTCCTTCATCGTGATGACGGTTCATATGGGGCTTCCCATCATGGGAAGGTCAAGGGAGGCGTGATGTCTTTTTCGGGCAACGGGTGATCGGGCCGCGAGCCTCGACCTTGGGGGCGCGCGTGATTTTCGCGGCCCCATGCTGTCATTCCGGGGCGCGCCCGAGGCGCGAACCTTCGTTGCGTCAAGCCCCGGAATGACGGGGGTGGGGTTGGCGCAACACGGCGGCTTCCGCGGCACCGCCGCGGGACAGCGTCAAGGGGTCTCGACCGAGACGCTCTTGACGATGGCGTAGACCGGCTTGCCGACCGCGAGCGCCAGATTTGCCGCCGATTTCGCGGTGAGCCGCACCACCAGCGCCTCGCCGGCGCAGTCGAGGCGCAGATGCACGGTGCTGCCGCCTTCGCCGCTGCGCTCGCCGATCTCGGCGATGCGGCCGGGCAGGATGTTGAGCGCGCTGGTGCCCTCGGGCGGGGCCAGGCCGAGCATGACGTCGCTCGCCATGATCCGGACCCGCAGGCGCTGCCCGGCCCTGAGCGCTCCGCGGGCGATGGCGAACTCTCCGGCCGGCGTCGCCAGCCGGGCGAGCCCAAAGGCCTCGTCGAAGTCCACGACCTCGGCGGCCAGCAGCGTGCTGGCCTCCGGCGCGCCGGGGCGCGAGGCGAGGTCGAGGCGCGAGAGGATTTCCGCCGTCGGTCCGCAGGCGCCGACCCGGCCCGCCTCGACCACGACGACGGTCGTCGCCAGGCGGGCGACCTCGGTCAGGGCATGCGAGACATAGACGATCGGGATGCCGACCTCGTCGCGCAACCGCTCGATATGGGGCAGGATCTCGGCCTTGCGGGCCTCGTCGAGCGCGGCGAGCGGCTCGTCCATCAAGAGCAGGCGCGGCTGGGCCAGCAGCGCGCGGCCGATGGCGACGCGCTGCTTCTCGCCGCCCGACAGCGCGCCCGGCCGGCGCTTTAGCAGATGGCCGATGCCGAGCAGGTCCAGCACCATGTCGAGCTCGGCCGGCTTGCGCAGCGCGCGCGGCACGAACCAGTGGCCGAAGAGCAGGTTCTGCCGCACGGTGAGATGCGGGAACAGGCGCGCTTCCTGGAAGACATAGCCGAGCCGGCGCCGGTGCGGCGGCAGCACGACGCCCCGCGCGGTATCGACCAGCGTCTCGCCCTCGACCCGGACATGGCCGGATTGCGGGCGGATCAGGCCGCCGATGACGTTGACGAGGGAGGTCTTGCCGGAGCCGGAGGCGCCGAACAGCGCCGTCAGCCGGCCCTGTGAGCGAAAGCTGGCGTCGAGCAGGAAGTCGCCCAGCTTGTGGCGGACGGCGATGTCGAGGACGGGCTCGGTCATTCGACCGCGATCCGCCGCCCGACCAGCCGGGCCATGACCTCGGAGAGGAAGAGGGCGGCGACCGAGATCGCGATCGAGATCAGCGTCAGCCGCATCGCGCCGGTCTCGCCGCCGGGAACCTGGGTGAAGGTGTAGATCGCCGAGGGCAGGGTCTGCGTCTCGCCCGGGATGTTCGAGACGAAGGTGATGGTCGCGCCGAACTCGCCCATCGCCTTGGCGAAGCACAGGATCATGCCGGCGAGGATGCCGGGCAGGCAGAGCGGCAGCGTTACCACGAGGAAGACCCAGGCCGGGTTGGCGCCGAGCGTGCCGGCGGCGGCCTCGAGCTTGCGGTCGACGGCCTCGATCGAGAGCCTGATCGCCCGCACCATCAGCGGGAAGCCCATCACCGCGCAGGCCAGCGCCGCCCCGGTCCAGCGGAAGGAGAAGACGATCCCGAACCACTCATAGAGGAACTGCCCGATCGGTCCGCGCCGGCCGAAGCCGACGAGCAGCAGGTAGCCGGTGACCACCGGCGGCAGGATCAGCGGCAGATGCACCGCCGCGTCGAGCAGAGACTTGCCCCAGAAGCGCCCGCGCGCCAGCAAAAGCGCGACGGCGAGCCCGAAAGGCAGGCTCGCCAGCATGGCGGTGGTGGCGACGACCAGGCTGAGCCTGACCGCCGTCCACTCCTCGGGCGTCAACCAATGGCTCAAGCCGGCCGGCTCACGACGCGGAGGCGGGCTTGTTGAGGACGGTGAAGCCCTGCTTCTCGAAGACCGGCTTGGCGGCCGGGCCGCGCAGATAGGTCAGGAAGGCCGCAGCGTCGGGATTGGTCGAATCCTTGGTGGCGGCGACGGGATAGACGATCGGCGGATGCGAGCCTTCCGGGAAGGCGGCGACGACCTTGACCTGGGGATCGGCGGCGGCGTCTGTGGCGTAGACGATGCCGAAGGGCGCCTCGCCGCGCGAGACCAGCAGCAGCGCGGCGCGGACATTGTCGGCCTGCGCGATCTTGTCCTTCACCTTGTCCCAGGCGCCGAGCTTCTCGAGCGCCGCCTTGCCGTATTTTCCGGCCGGCACGGAATCGACATTGCCCATGGCGAGGCGGTTCGAGCCCAGCGCGGCGGCGAGGTCGACCCCCGGCTTGAGCTCGACCTTGGCCGTCGAATCCTTGGCGGCGACGAGCACGATCTTGTTGCCGAGCAGGCTGACGCGCGTCTCCGGCTTGATCAGGTTCTTGCTCGCCGCATAATCCATCCAGTCGAGATCGGCCGAGATGAAGATGTCGGCCGGGGCGCCGCTCTCGATCTGCTTGGCCAGCGTGTTGCTGGCCGCGTAGGAGATCTTCGGCGCGGGCTTGCCGCTCTCCTTGACCCAGTTGGCGGCGGCCTCGTCGAGCGCGTTCTTCATGCTCGCGGCGGCGAAGACCACCAGTTCCTTGGTCTGGGCCTGGGCGGCGTCGAAAGCGGGCGCGAGCCCCATCGCCAAGGCCAGGCCCATCCCCAGCATCGTCCGGCGCTTGATCATGCTGTCCCTCATGATGTTGTCGTTGTATACGAACGGATATAGCGATGGTTGCCGCGCGCCCGCGGCCAAGTCAAGGATGGCCGGCGGCCACGGCCTGGCCGCGGCATCGGAAACGAAGAGGCAGCGATGAAGATCAGCGCGCGCAACCAGCTCAAGGGCAGGATCGTCGAGGTCGCCAAGGGCGCCACCACCGCGCATGTCCGCATCGATATCGGCGGCACGATCGTCACCGCCTCGATCACCAACGCCGCGGTCGACGACCTTGCCCTGACGGTCGGCAAGGAGGCTTATGCCGTGGTCAAGGCCTCCGACGTGATGATCGCGATCGACTGACCCGCGCCGGACCCGGAAGCGGGAACCGCTTTCGGGATCGGGCCGACGCAGCGAGGAAAGAGGCCGCCATGGTGCGCGAGAACGAGATCCGCGAGAACGAGGTCGCCGTTCCGCCGCCGCAGGCGAACGATGCCGGCCTCGTCTTCATCGGCACCATCCGCACGCCCTGGACCTCGCGGCTGATCTGCCCGCGGCAGGGCAGGGCGGACGGGCCGGTCTGCCGCATCGCGCTGTTCGCGCCCTGGGACCAGGCGCTCGCCGGCATCGAGCGCTTCGAGCGGCTGGAGGTGCTCTACTGGCTGCACCAGTCGCGCCGCGACCTCGTCCGCCAGAGTCCGGCCAGCAACGGCGAGACCCATGGCACCTTCGCGCTGCGCACGCCGGTCAGGCCCAATCCGATCGGCACTTCGATCGCGACCTTGGTGGCGCGCGAGGGCCCTGTGCTGCTGGTGCGCGGGCTCGACTGCCTCGACGAGACGCCGCTGCTCGACATCAAGCCGGACAGGACGCTGTTCAAGCCGATCGCCCCGCCGCAGCCGGGCGATTTCGAGACGGGGTGAGAGCCTGCCGCCGGCATCCGCTCACTTGTGCGGGTGCTTGTGGATCGGGTCGACCCAGTAGACCTCTTCCGGCTTCTCGACCGGGTCGACATCGGTGATGTTGACCACCACCGCCTCGTTGTCCGAACGCACCAGCACGCATTGCAGCGGGTTGTCGGGATCGGCGTTGATCTCCTGATGCGGCACGAAGGGCGGCACGTAGATGAAGTCGCCCGGCCCGGCCTCGGCGACGAATTCCAGCCGCTCGCCCCAGCGCATCCGGGCCTTGCCGCTCACCACATAGATCACGCTTTCGAGCTCGCCGTGATGGTGCACGCCGGTCTTGGCATTGGGCTCTATCGCGACCGTGCCGGCCCAGATCTTCTGCGCGCCGACGCGGGCGTGGTTAATCGCGGCCTGCCGAAACATGCCGGGCGTCTGCGCCGTGTTGGGGTCGAGCTTGTCGCCGGAGATCACCCGCACGCCGTCATGCTTCCAGCGTGGCTCCTCATGGGAATGCTCGTGCGGGTGGTCGTGCGAATGATCGTCGTCCATGGCGGCCTCCTTGCCCTCGGGACGAGGGCTGTGAACGGTGTCCGGTCAGCCTTGCTTCGCCGGCCCGGTCGCGATCGGCCGGTCGCTCGCGCCCCATTCCGACCAGGAGCCATCATAGAGCGCGCGGCCCGGCTTGCCGATGCTCTCCAGCGCCGTCGACAGGATCGCGGCGGTGACGCCCGAGCCGCAGCTCGTGATCAGCGGCCTGTCGAGATCGACGCCCGCCTCGGTGAAGGCGGCGGCGATCGCGGCGGCGTCCTTCAGCCGGCCATCGGCGATCAGGGCGGTCGCCGGCACGTTGAGCGCGCCGGGCATATGGCCCGAGCGGACGCCGGGGCGCGGCTCCGGCGCCTCGCCGCGGAAGCGGTCGGCCGGGCGGGCGTCGACGATCTGCGCCTCGCCGCCGGCGAGCGCTCCGGCGACATCCTCGGCGCTGGCCACGGCGGCGGCGTCGAGCCGGGCGGTGAAATTGCGGGCGGCGCGGGCGCGCGGCGGACCGTGCTCGATCGGCCGGCTCTCGGCCTGCCATTTCGGGAAGCCGCCTTCCAGGATCACCACGTCCTTTGCCCCGAAGCTGCGGAAGGTCCAGCGCACGCGCGGCGCCGAGAACAGGCCGAGGCCGTCATAGACGACGATGCGCATGCCGTCGCCGATGCCCATGGCGCCGACCGCCGCCGCGAAGTCCTCCGCCCGCGGCAGCATGTGCGGCAGGCTGGAGGCGGTGTCCTTCACCGCGTCGATATCGAAATGCACGGCACCGGGAATGCGGCGCTCGGCGAATTCGGCATGGGGGTCGCGGCCATGGGCCGGCAGATACCAGGAGCCGTCGACCACGACGACTTCGGGCGCGTCGAGATGCCCGGCGAGCCAGTCGGTCGAAACGAAAACGTCTTCGCGGGCCATGGTGATGTCCTCCGGGCGGGATCTTGTCCGAGCAGCCCGACCGCGCCGCCGGTCCGGGCAGGGCTTCGCCGCTAGCCCGGAACGATCTTGCCCGGAACGGCGACGGTGGGTCAGGCGGAGCGCAGCGTCAGGCGAGCGCGATGCGCACGCGCCGGTTCTGCTTGCCCTTCTTCTCGATGGCGGTGACGGCGAGCAGGCCGATCTCGGCGGTGTTGCGCACATGGGTGCCGCCGCAGGGCTGCAGATCGATGTCGCCGATGGCGACGAGCCGAACCCGGCCCGAGCCGCGCGGCGGCTTCACCGACATGGTCTTGACGAGGCCGGGATTGGCGTCGAGCTCGGCATCGGTGATCCAGCGCTCGGTGACGTCGGCATGGCGGGCGACGAGGGCGTTCAGCTTCTCGGCGACCTCGTCCTTGTCGAGCCCGCCCTCGGGAATGTCGAAGTCGAGCCGCCCGTCCGCGTCGCCGACCGAACCGCCGGTGACGGGGTAGGGCAGGACGACGCTGAGCAGGTGCAGGGCGGTGTGGACGCGCATGCGCTTGAGGCGCTTCTCCCAGTCGAGCACCGCCGTCACGGTTTCGCCGGGCTCCGGCGACGCCTGTCCTTCGAGCGGGACGTGGATCACGCGGCTTTTGTCCTCGGGATCGTAGATGGTCGTGCCGATCGCGATTTCGCTGCCGTCGGCGCGGCGCAGGCTGCCGGCATCGCCCGGCTGGCCGCCGCCGGTCGCATAGAAGACCGTCCGGTCGAGGACGATGCCGCCGCGCTCGTTGACGGCCGCGACCGTCGCGGCGGTCTCCTTCAGATAGGCGTCCTGGCGAAAGAGCAGTTCGGTCGGCATGGGCTTCCTGGTCTCGTGTCCTGCGGCGCGGCGCCGCTGTGCCGCAGACTGCACCGATTGCGCGCCGGGTGCCACCTCGCCGGCGGGATAACGGGGATGACGCGGCGGCGAGGCTTCCTGTGCCCCGCGCCGATGCCTAGATGGAGGTCCCGACCGGATCCGGAGCTGTCATGGCGTTGCCCCGCATGAAACCGCAGGACGGCGTCGCCTGGGTCACCGGCGCCAGCTCCGGCATCGGCGCCGCCGTGGCGCTCGAGCTGGCGCGGCGCGGCTGGACGGTCGCCGTCACCGCCCGCCGATTCGAGCAGCTCGAAGCGCTGGCGCGGCAGGCGCAGGGCCTGCCGGGGCGGCTCGTCGTCCATGCCGGGGACGTCACCGATGCGGCTTCGATGCGCAACCTGGTGGCGGGCATCGAGACGGTGCACGGCCCGATCGCGCTGGCGTTCCTGAATGCCGGCGTGGCTTCGGGCACCCCCGGCTCGCCGCTCGACCTGACGGCGTTCGAGCAGGCCATGGCCGTCAATTTCTTCGGCGTCGTCAAAAGCCTCTCGGCGATTCTGGAACCGATGCAGGGGCGGCGGCGCGGGCAGGTGGCCGTCACGGGCTCGCTGGTGGGCTATCGGGGCCTGCCGGGCGGCGCGGCCTATGGCGCCTCCAAGGCGGCGGCGATCCATCTCTGCGAATCGCTGCGCTTCGACTGCGAGGCCCTCGGCGTGCGGCTGCAGGTGGTCAATCCGGGCTTCGTCGACACGCCGATGACGCAGCGCAACGGCTTCGCCATGCCCTTGCTGATGTCGGCCGCCGAAAGCGCCCGGCGGATCGCCGACGGTTTCGAGCGCGGCGGCTTCGAGATCACCTTTCCGCGCCGCCTGGCCTTCCTGCTCAAGATCGGCCGCTGCCTGCCGTACCGCGCCTATTTCGCGCTGATGGCGCGCGTGGCGAGCCGGAGCCTGAAGCGAGGCTGATTCACCGGCTGCGGCCGTGATCGGTCGGGAGGATGGCAGGGGCGGTAGCGAAAAGGCAGTTGCGCAGATCGTGTCGAAAGGCGTTGCGCCAGATCAAGCCCCGGGCCGGCATCCATGGCTATCGTCCAGGCATCCACACAGTGACGAGGTGCCTCCATGTCCAACACGCCGCATACGCTTGCCGACGAATTTCCCGGGCAGATGGACGCGATCCACAAGCTCAAGGTCTCGAACGCCGAATTCGCCAGGCTGCTCGAGCAATACGACCAGGTGAACGATCAGGTCCATCTGGCCGAGACCAAGATCGAGCCGATCGACGATCTGAGCGAGGTCGAGCTGCGCAAGCGCCGTCTTCAGATCAAGGACGAGATCGCAAGGGCATTGGCCGACGCGTCCTGACCAGCGCGCCGGCCCGGCGACGCGCCTGTGCCGCCGCTGATCGCGATCCCGATCAGCGGCGGGGTCGCCGCCGGCAGCGGAGCCTCCGGCATGAGCGGATGGCGACCTTCGGCCGGGAATCGCGGAAGCGGACCACGATTTCAGGAAGGCGGACCGCCGCGAGCCGGCCGGCGCCTGAGCGGGCGCCATCACTCGCTCCGAGGGCGAAGCCGCGAGCGAAACGACCCGCCGGAAAAGCCGGCGGCCGGAAGAGCGAGGAAATCGCGGAAAAAGCGCAATAAAATCAGCGCTTGAAAATGCTGTTGGAGGCCTCGCCCGGAATCGAACCGGGGTGCAAGGATTTGCAGTCCTCTGCGTAACCACTCCGCCACGAGGCCTTCCAGCGAGGGCGGCCAGCGCCGCTCTCGCGACAGCGGCTATACCGACAAGCCGGACGCGCCGCAAGCCGCAACAGCCGGTTTCGCCGCCGCGGCATGAAGATGTGTTTTGCCGTCACAAGGGGCTTGCGCACCGCCGAGTGCGCGGCTATTACCCCGCCACCGTTCCCGGATAGCTCAGCGGTAGAGCAATCGACTGTTAATCGATTGGTCGCAGGTTCGAATCCTGCTCCGGGAGCCAGCAGTTTCAAGGGCTTGGGCGCGCGATCGCCCGAGCCCTTTTTCGTTGCGGCCGCCTGAAACGCAGACGCAGCAAAAGACGCGGCCCTGGGCCTCGCATGCGGGCGGGCTCGCAGACGGTCATCCCGTCCGCCGCGCCCGCGAGAACCGCTCCGCGAGGCCACGGGCTGGCTGAAGACCCGGGATTGCGTCATGGTGGCGCCACCGGCAGGGGCCGGCCGACCGGAGCGGGGCATGCAGACGCTGGATCATCTCGTCGTTTGGGTGATTGTCGGGCTGATCGGCGGCAGCCTGGCGGGGTTCGCGATCCGCTGGGAGCGGCGCGGATTCGGCCCGCTGCGGAATCTGGCCGTCGGGCTCGCCGGCGCCGTGGTCGGCGGCCTGATCTTCCGCTGGTTCCAGCTTTTCGCCGGCCTCGACGCCATCGCCATTTCCCTGCGCGACGTGATCGCCGCCTTCGCGGGCTCGCTGCTGGTCCTCGGAGCTCTGTGGGGCTGGCGCCGCTTCGGGCGTCCGCAGGACTGATTTTCGCTCGCCGGCCGGCGAGCCCGCCTTGCGCGAGCGCGCTTGCCTTTTGCGCTGCACTCGAACAGAAAGCTGCCATGAGCGGCGCCGCCGTGCCGGGCTTCTGGCGAGATGGCCTCGGAGCTGCGTCCGGGCGGCGGTGCAGACGGAGAGTTCAGGGCATGGAAGGTTTCACCGGGCTTCGCCGCAATATGGTCGATTGCCAGTTGCGGACCTATGACGTCACGGACCGGGCCGTGCTGGCGGCGGCGGACACGGTTCCGCGCGAGGTCTTCGTCGCGGAGAATCAGGCCTATCTGGCCTATCTCGACCAGGCGATCGAGCTGGCGGGCACCGGGCGGGCGCTGATGGCGCCGATGGTGATCGCGCGGATGATCCAGACGCTCGATCTCCAGCCCGGCGAGGCTGCGCTCGAATATGGCGGCGGCACCGGCTACGGGGCCGCCCTGATGGACCGCATGGGCGTGAAGGCGACGCTCTGGGAGACCGATCCGGCGGCGCGCGCGCTGGCCGTCGCGGCGCTGGCGCGGGCCGGAAGCGGGGCTGTCGTCGCCGAGGCCGAGCCGGCCAAGGGCTCCTTCGATGCGATTCTGGTGAGCGGCTCCTGCGAGGTCGAGCCGGCGAGCCTGTTTCCCCTGTTGCGGCAGGAAGGCCGCCTCGTCGTGGTCGAGGGAATCGGGCGCGCCGCCCGCGTGAAGCTCTACCAGAAGTCCGGGGAGGTCGTTGCCGGCCGCCCCGTCTTCGACGCCGCGGCGCCCGAACTCGCCGAATTCCGGCGCCCGCCGGAATTCGTGTTCTGAGGCCGGGGTGTCGCATTTTTGCGGCACCTGTTCACGGAAACCCGGCCCGGGGCGGCGACCGCTGTTGGCGGACGGCTCCGGGACAGGTATGAAATGAAGACTTCTGCCGAGGCTGGGGCGATGCCTGGGCGCGACTTGAGTGCGCACGAGAGGCGTCCAGTGGAAAGACGAAGCGATAAAAAGGGTTTGGGTCTCGGGGTCGGCACCGTCCTGACGGTGCTGCTCGCGGGCGGCTGGTCGGCGAGCGTGCAGGCGCAGACGATGGAAGCCGCGCTGGCACGGGCCTATGCCGGCAATCCGACCCTGAACGCCCAGCGGGCCTCGGTGCGCGCCACCGACGAGAACGTGCCGCAGGCGCGGGCCGGCTACCGGCCCAAGATCACCGCCTCCGCGGATATCGGAGCCAGCATCACCGAGTCGGAAATCCCCGCCCTGGCGAGCACGTCTCCCTATCACACCCGGGTCGATTCGCGCCTCGCGCCGCGCGGCGCCGGCGTGCAGATCACCCAGAACATCTTCGATTCCGGCAAGACCCGCAGCGCGATCAGCCAATCCGAATCGCAGGTTCTCGGCGCGCGCGAGACGCTGCGCAACACCGAGCAGAACGTCCTGCTCGACGCCGCGACCTCCTATATGAACGTGCTGCGCGACACCGCGATCCTCAACCTCAACCGCAACAACGTCGAGGTTCTGGAGGAGCAGCTCCGCCAGACGCGCGACCGCTTCCAGGTCGGCGAGGTGACGCGCACCGACGTCGCGCAGGCCGAGGCGCGCCTGTCCTCGGCGCAGTCGCAGGCCATCCTGGCCGAATCGAACCTCAAGACGTCGGTGGCGCGCTATCGCCAGAATGTCGGCATGGAGCCGCGTTCGCTCGCGCCCGGCCGGCCGGTCGAGAACCTGTTGCCGAAATCCTTGCCGGCGGCCCTCAGCCAGGCGCTGACCGGCCATCCGGCCATCGTCGCGGCGCTGCACGGCGTCGACGCGGCCGAATTGCAGGTCAAGGTGACCGAGGCCGATCTCGGCCCGACCTTCGGCGTCACCGGCTCGGTGCAGCAGCGCTACGATTCGCAGTATTACGGCGACAACCGGGTCTCGGCGAGCATCGTCGGCGCCCTGACGATCCCGATCTACGAAGGCGGGCAGGTCTATGCCCGCACCCGCCAGGCCAAGGAGACGGCCGGGCAGCGCCGGATCGAGGTGGACACCCAGCGCGACACCGTGCGCGCCGCGGTGATTTCGGCCTGGGGCGGGCTCGAGGCGGCGAAGGCGCAGATCGTGGCGGCGCAGGCCCAGGTGGAGGCGGCCTCGACGGCGCTCGCCGGCGTGCGCGAGGAAGCCAAGGTCGGGCAGCGGACGACGCTCGACGTGCTCAACGCGCAGCAGGAGCTGGTCAGCGCCCGCTCGACGCTGGTGACGGCGCAGCGCGACCGCGTCGTGGCGTCCTATGCCGTGCTCTCGGCGATCGGCAAGCTCTCGGCCCAGACGCTGAGGCTGAAGACCGCCACCTATGACGCGCGGCAGCATTACGACCAGGTCAAGGACAAGCTGTGGGGCACGCAGACGCCCGACGGGCGCTGAGCCCGGACGGCGTTCGCCCGGCCGCCGGCTCGGGGCAGGGCCGGCATCTCCCGGAAACGAGGCGGCGGAGCGGTTTTCTCCTGTGGGGGAAGGCTTTACCGCCTTGTCTGACCGGACTCACATGGAATACTGCGCGGTGGAGCGGCGTTGATTCCATCGGCGCGCGCGGTGCCCAACGGTCCGGACTGCCATGAACGCGCAAGCCAAGCCCAATGAACCGTCGATGGAGGAGATCCTGGCTTCCATCCGCCGGATCATTTCCGACGACGAAGCCAAGCCGGCCGGGGCCGCGCCGGCGCCTGCGGCTCCCGAGCCGGAGCCGGCCGTGATCGACGACGACGTGCTCGATCTGGGCACCGAGGCGGCCTTCGTCGCCGCCCCGCCGGCGGAGCCGGAAACGGCCGCTGCCGCTGACCAGCCCGAGGTCGAGGCCGATCTCGATTTCCGCGAGACCGAGGCCTTCGGTCCGCCGGCTCCGGCGGCGGAGGCCGCTCCGGCCGAGGCGGCGCCGATCGCCGCCGCCGCTCCCCGGCCCGAGCCGGCGCCGCAGGCGGTCGACATGGCGAGCCTGCTGTCCGATCAGGCCAGCTCGGCCGTCACCAGCGCCTTCGGCCAGCTCGCCAACACCGTCCTGAGCAACAATGCCCGCACGCTGGAGGACCTGGTCAAGGATATGCTCAAGCCGATGCTGAAGACCTGGCTCGACGACAATCTTCCCTCGATGGTCGAGCGTCTGGTGCGGGCCGAGATCGAGCGGGTCGCGCGCGGCGGGCGCGGCTGACCATCGGACCGGATATCGTAGTCGGTCCGATGGCCTGGACGCCTCGCTCCGCATCGGCTTTGCCGAAAACCACAGCCCGCTTTTCGGCGCGAGGCTCCAAGCCATCGCGTCGGCCGCCCGAAGCAGGCTGGCCGGCGTTCCGCCGCGCCTATTCCGCCTTGGCGAGACGGCCTGCCTTGGCCTCGGCCCTGCGGGCGGGCTTCCGCAAGCGGTCGAAGGCGCCGGCCTCGTTGAGGCGCTTGAGAGCGTAGCCCGCCACGGTCAGCGCCGCGGTCGGCGCGCCGAGGCGCGAGACCAGCATGGTGAGGCCGATGGCCAGCGGCCGGGGGTAGCGGCCCGACGCGGCCTCGACCGAGACCCACGCCCCGAGAAGGTGAACGAGAAGCTTCATCTGCCTGCCCTCAGAGACTGACTTTGCGGTGGTCGCCGAGCTGCGGCTTCGCCCCGGTCAGGGCGGCCGCGGCCATTTTCACACTGGTGACGATCTTGCCGGGGCTGTCCCAGTATTCCGCCGATGTCGGGCGCACGCGCAGGACGCGGATATCGGGATCGTCGGGGCTGTCCCAGAACAGCTTGTCGGCGGCCGCCCAGAGCGACTTCACCAGGGCGCGGTCGTCGAGGAGGGTGGCGACCCCGCCGATCGACAGATAGCGCTGGTCGGACGGGTCGGCGAAGGCGAGGCAGACGGCGTCGTTGAGCCGGATCTCGTCGTCCTTCTGGTCGCGCCGGTCGGTCAGAAAATAGATCGCATCGTCCTCGCGCCGGGCGTTCGCATGCATTGGGCGGGCGCGCAGCCCGTCTCCGTCGCCGTCATGCGTCACCAGCATCGCGAATTTGATCGAGTCGACGAGGTCCCATACGCGGTCCTGATCGTTGCGCGACATGCGGTTCTCCTGTTGCGGGTCGTGCCGATGCAACTGCCGGGCGCGGGCGAGGTTCCGTCGGCCCGGCGGTTCCGATGCGGGAACAACCCGCACTCTCGCGCGTAGAAGCTGCGCGCGCTCCACCAGAGAGGCAGAACGCGCGACCGTTGTTTCACCCCGGGGGAGCCTGCTCATGGCCAAGACTGCGACGAAATCATCCGCTGCCGCGAAAATCGTGAAGTCGAGCAAGATCGACCTGGCTTCCAACACCAAGACGAAGGTCGTGGGCCTGCTCAACGAGCGCCTCGCGGACGGAATCGATCTGGCGCTGATCACCAAGCAGGCGCACTGGAATCTCAAGGGGCCCGGCTTCATCGGCGTGCATCTGATGCTGGACGGCTTTCGCGACGAGCTCGACGTGCATGTCGACACGGTCGCGGAGCGGATCGCGCAGCTCGGCGGCATCGCCCTGGGCACGGCGCAGACCACGGAAGACGCGACCTCGCTCAAAGCCTATCCGACCGACATCATTTCGGTTCAGGATCACCTCGGCGCGCTGATCGAGCGCTATGCCGACGCCGGCAACAAGGTGCGCGAGGCGATCGACGCCTGCGACGAGGCCGGCGACGCCAATTCCGCCGACATCCTCACCGCCTATTCCCGCATGCTCGACAAATCGCTCTGGTTCCTGCAGTCGAATCTCGGCTGAGCCCGCTTCGGAGGCGACTGCCGGCGCGACGTCATCGAAAACGTTGACGCGCGCCCTTCGCATGCGCTCTTAAGGCGGCGAGAGCTTTTGGGCCGTAAAATTTTCCCGGCCGGGGCAGGTTCCCCGGCCTTTCTGCGTTTCGAGCGATGCGATGATGGACAAGACTTTCGAGCCGGCAGCCGTCGAGGCCCGGATCAGCAAGGCCTGGGACGAGGCGCAGGCCTTCAGGGCGGGCCGGGGCGCAGGCCCCGGAGCCGAGCCCTATTGCATCGTGATCCCGCCGCCGAACGTCACCGGCTCGCTGCATATGGGCCACGCGCTCAACAACACGCTGCAGGACGTGCTCTGCCGCTTCGAGCGCATGCGCGGCAAGGACGTGCTCTGGCAGCCGGGCACCGACCATGCCGGCATCGCGACGCAGATGGTCGTCGAGCGCAAGCTCGCCGGCGAGAACAAGACCGATCGCCGCAGCATGGGGCGCGAGGCCTTCCTCGCCGAGGTCTGGAAGTGGAAGGAGGAGTCCGGCGGCACGATCGTCAACCAGCTCCGCCGCCTCGGCGCCTCCTGCGACTGGTCGCGCGAGCGCTTCACCATGGATGAGGGGCTCTCGGCCGCCGTCCTCAAGGTCTTCGTCGGCCTTCACAAGCAGGGGCTGATCTACCGCGCCAAGCGGCTGGTGAACTGGGATCCGAAGTTCCAGACCGCGATCTCGGATCTCGAGGTGCTCCAGGTCGAAAAGACCGGCAGCTTCAAATGGCAGCGCGGCAGTGAGGAGCCCTTCGACGCCGCCAAGCTCGACAAGGCGCTGAACCGCGATCCGAACGGCCATCTCTATTATTTCAACTATCCGCTCGAAGGCGCGACCTACGATGCCGACGACGCTTCGACCTTCATCACGGTCGCGACCACGCGTCCCGAAACGATGCTGGGCGATACCGGCGTCGCGGTGCATCCCGACAACGAGACGATCGGCCATCTGATCGGCCGCAAGGCGGTGCTGCCGCTGGTCGGCCGCGTCATTCCGATCGTGCCGGACGACTATGCCGACCCGGAGAAGGGCACCGGCGCGGTCAAGATCACCCCGGCGCACGACTTCAACGATTTCGAGGTCGGCAAGCGCCACCGGCTCGACGTCGTCAACATCCTCGACGGCGAGGCGCGGATCACGCTCGCCGGCAACGAGGATTTCCTCGCCGGCGCGAAGCCGGAGGCGGAGACGCTGGCGCTCGACGGGCTCGACCGCTTCGCGGCGCGCCGCGAGGTCGTGGCGATGATGGCCGAGCGCGGCTTCCTCGCCAAGGTCGAGCCGCATGCGCATACCGTGCCCCATGGCGACCGCTCCGACGTCGTCATCGAGCCCTGGCTCACCGACCAGTGGTATGTCGACGTCAAGCCGCTGGCGCAGCGCGCGCTCAAGGCGGTGCAGGACGGGCGTACGAAGTTCACGCCCGAGAACTGGACCAAGGTCTATTACGACTGGCTGGAAAACATCGAGCCCTGGTGCGTCTCGCGCCAGCTCTGGTGGGGCCACCAGATCCCGGCCTGGTACGGGCCGGACGGCGAGGTCTTCGTGGCGGAATCGGAAGCCGGCGCGCAGGCGCTCGCGGTCGGCCATTACGGCGGGCCGGTCGAGCTGCGCCGGGACGAGGACGTGCTCGACACCTGGTTCTCCTCGGCGCTCTGGCCGTTCTCGACGCTAGGCTGGCCGCAGGAGACCCCGGAGCTCAAGCGCTACTATCCGACGGCGACGCTGGTCACCGCCTTCGATATCATCTTCTTCTGGGTCGCCCGGATGATGATGATGGGCCTCAACTTCATGGACGAGGTGCCGTTCCGCGACGTCTACATCCACGCCATCGTCCGGGACGAGAAGGGCGCGAAGATGTCGAAGTCGAAGGGCAACGTCATCGACCCGCTCACCCTCGTCGACCAGTACGGCGCCGATGCGCTGCGCTTCACGCTGGCGGCGATGGCGGCGCAGGGGCGCGACATCAAGCTCAGCACCCAGCGCGTCGAGGGCTACCGCAACTTCGCGACCAAGATCTGGAACGCGGCCCGCTTCGCCGAGCTCAATGGCTGCGCGCGGGCGGAAGGGTTCGACCCGGCCGCCGTCAAGCAGCCGCTCAACCGCTGGATCCTCAGCGAGGCCGCCCAGGCGGCGGAGGAGGCCGCGGCCGCCATCCCGAGCTTCCGCTTCAACGAGGCGGCGGGCGCGGCCTATCGCTTCGTCTGGAACCAGTTCTGCGACTGGTATCTCGAGCTCGCCAAGCCGGTGCTGCAGGGCGAGAACGTCGACGCCGCCGAGAAGGCCGAGACGCAGGCGACGGTCGCCTATGTCATCGACCTGATCTGCCAGCTTCTGCACCCCTTCATGCCCTTCCTGACCGAGGAGCTCTGGGCGCAGAAGGCCGCGGCCGGCGCGCCGCGCAAGCTCGCTGCCGGCGATGCCGCGCTGGTCTGCCTGACGCGCTGGCCCGACCTCGCCGGCCTCAAGGACGAGGCGGCCGAGGCCGAGATCGGCTTCGTCGTCGACCTCATCTCCGACATCCGCTCGGTGCGCTCGGAGGTCAACGTGCCGGCCGGCACGCAGGCGCCGCTCGTCCTCGTCAATGCCTCGGCGGCGACGCGGGCGACGATCGAGAGCTGGCGGCCGATGATCGAGCGGCTGGCGCGCGTCTCCGACATCGCCTTCGCGGCTGCCGCCCCGGCGCAGTCGGCGCAGATCATCGTGCGCGGCGAGGTCGCGGCGCTGCCGCTCGCCGGGCTGATCGACCTCGATGCCGAGCGCTCGCGCCTGACCAAGGAGCTCGCCAGGCTCGACCAGGACATCGCGGTCGTCGAGAAGAAGCTCGGCAATCCCGACTTCATGGCGCGCGCGCCGGAGGAGATCGTCGAGGAGAACCGCGAGCGCAAGGCGGCGGCGCAAGCGCGCAAGCTGAAGATCGCCGAGGCGCTGGCGCGGCTGGCCTGAAAAGGCGCCGCGACCGCATTGCGGCCACGGCTCCGTCGTTAAATTGACGCTGCGGGGAGAGAAGACTGGCGCTCCTCCCCGGAGATCGCTTAGATGCGCGCGGCGCAGTTCCGCCATGCGCAAGCTGGCGGCAGACAGGATCGGCAGAGCAGGAACCCATGCTCAAGCGGGCTTATGACTGGTGTGTTTCCTACGCCTCGCATCCGGCCGCGCCGTGGCTGCTTTTCGCGCTGACCTTCGTCGAGAGCTCGATCAGCCCGCTGCCGCCGATTCCGCTGCTGCTGCCGATGTGCATCGCCCGGCCGGACCGCGCCCTGTTCTATGCCGGCATCTGCTCGCTGGGCGCCGTGCTCGGCGGCTATGTCGGCTACGGCATCGGCTTCCTGCTCTACGACTCGCTCGGCGCCTGGCTGATCGGGATCTACGGCCTGCAGGAGAAGGCGGCCCATCTCATCGCGACCTCGCAGGACTACTGGTTCTGGGTGCTGGTCACCAAGGGGCTGACGCCGATCCCGTTCAAGATCGTCACGATCATGTCGGGCTTCCTGCATTTCGACCTGTGGAAGTTCACGGTCGGCATGGTCGTCTCGCGGGCGAGCTTCTTCGTGATGATCGCCCTGGCGCTGCGCTTTTACGGCGACGACATCCGCATCTTCATCGAGAAGCATCTGCCGATGGCGGCGCTGACTCTCCTGGCGGTTGTGGTGGGCGGCTTCTTCGTCCTGCCGATGGTGCTCTGATCCGGGCTGCGGGCCCGGGGCATACGCATTTTCGTGACATCGCTGCAACACTGTGGCGGGAACCCTTCCGGGAGCCCGCCGCCGCGCCCGGCCGCCGTGAAGCCGCCACAAAAGACGCCCAGCAAAAGGGCGGATTAAGTCTTTGAGATATAGACAAATTGAACTTTCGAGCCGCGGCGGGCGCGGTTTTTCCTGCGGGAACGGGGGTTCAGGGTCGACGTTGCAGCCGGCCCGATCGACATGGCAGTTTTCGGCCGTGCCAGTCTGGGGGGGACAGGACGAGTGGCGATGAAGGCGCGTGTGTTCGAGGAGTGGGGCAGGCCGGGCCGCCCTGCGGGCATGGGGCCCGCGGCTGCCGCCGGCGCTCCGCCGCGCGAAGGCGGAAGGCTCTTCCCGCGCGCGATCACAGGCGCGATCACAGGAATGCTCGCAAAGCGCCTTCGTGATGCCGAACTTGGAGCGCCTGCTGGCTGCCGGATGCCAGGGGACGCCAGCAACGAATCCGGAGTGCTGCGGAAAGGCGCGGAGATCGCCGGCTTTGCCGGAGGCCGCGCCCCGACTCACCCAGGAAGGGCGGGCGAAGCTCACTGCTATGCGGATATCTGACCTCACCATCGCATGCCTGCTGCTGTTCGTCGGCGCCCCCCAGGGCGCCCGGGCGCAGGACTTTGCCAATGGGCAGCCGCCGCTGCCGCCGCGTCCGATTCCCGGCATCGCTCTGCCCGAGCCGGGGCCGTCGCGCCCTGCCGTTTCCGACGACGCCGTGATCGCCCCGGCGCCGAACACGCCGACGGCCCATAGCGCGCTGCCCTTCGTGCCGTTCAGCAACGCCCGCGAGGCGCTGCGCGCCTGGATGCGCGATTCCTCGGCCGGCGATCAGGTCGGCGCCGTGCGCGCGCTCGAATACGCCGCCTCGCAGGGGCACCTGACCGCCCAGTACAAGCTCGGCCGGATGTATGCCGGCGGCGAGGGCGTTCCCGCCAATGATCTCAAGGCCTTCGAGTATTTCTCGAAGATCGCGGACGAGAATGCCGACGCCGCTCCCGGCACGGCCGCCGGCCGCATGGTCGGCAGCGCCTTCGTGGCGCTCGGGAGCTATTTCGCCGACGGGATCCGCGGCAGCTATGTGAAGCCCAATCCCGACCGCGCCTTCGACATGTTCAACTACGCCGCCTCCTATTTCGGCGACCCGGACGGGCAGTACAATCTCGCGCGGCTCTACATGAAGGGGCAGGGCACGGCCCGCGATCCCCGTCAGGCGGCGCGCTGGATGAAGCTCGCGGCCGAGAAGGGCCATGCGCCGGCCCGCGCGGCCTTCGGCGAGATGCTGCTGCGCGGCGGCGAGGGCGTGCCGCGCCAGCCCGTCCTCGGGCTGATGTGGCTCGCCCTGGCCCGCGACGGCGCCGATCCGGTGCGCGAGAGCTGGATCATCGAGCGCCATGACGCGGCCTTCGCGGCGGCTTCCGCCGCGGACCGCCAGGCGGCGACGGCGCTGCTCGAGCGCCAGCAGCTCGCCGGCAGCGGCTCGCCGACGATGCAACGCTGATCGGCGCTGCGGCTGCCGGCTCCGGCCGATCCCAACCCAGCCGGAGCTTCGGCAGGCCCGTTTCCGTCGCGGCCGTGATGGAATGCATCTCATCGCTTGATTGGCGCCGAACCGGCTTCGCTGGCAGGAATGGCAGGGCCGTCGCGCGCCTGCGCCGCGCGGTGAAGGCCCCATCAGGCACGCGAGCGGGATCCGTCATGCCGAGCTTTCCCTACGAGACCGTCGACGTCTTCACCGACAAGCCTTTCGGCGGCAATCCGCTCGCCGTCTTCACCGATGCCCGCGGCCTCTCCGACGCGCAGATGCAGGCGCTGGCGGCGGAGATGAACTACAGCGAGACCACCTTCGTCCTGCCGCCGGACGATCCGGCCAACGATGCGCGCGTGCGCATCTTCCACCGCACGGCCGAGATGCCCTTCGCCGGCCATCCCAATGTCGGCACGGCCTGCGTGCTGGCCCGCCACGGCCGCGACCGCAACGGCGTGCTGCGCTTCGAGCAGATGGCGGGGCTGGTCGAGATCGCCATCGAACGCAATCCGGCCGGGGCCGTGACCGGCGCCGTCATCGCCGCGCCGCAGGCACTCTCGCTCGGGATCGAATTGCCGGCAGACGGCATCGCCGCCTGCGCCGGGTTGCAGGCCGGGGCCATCCTGACGGCGGCGCATCGCCCGGTCCAGGCTTCGCTCGGCGTCCAATTCGTGCTGGCGCAGGCGGCGCCCGAGGCCCTGGCCGGCGCGGCGCCCGACCTCGTCGCCTTCCGCAAGCTGGAACGCCAGCATGCCGGGCTCCAGGGGCGGCTCTCGCTCTTCCTCTATGCGCGCGACGGCAACCGCATCCGGGCGCGGATGTTCGCGCCGCTCGCCGGCACCTGGGAGGACCCCGCCACCGGCAGCGCCAGCGCCACGCTCGGCGCCCTGCTGCTCTCTCTCGATGGCGGCGAGGCGGCCTCCTACACCATCACCCAGGGCGTCGAGATGGGCCGGCCGAGCCTGCTGAACGTCGCCTCGCGCCGGGCCGAGGACGGCTATCGCTCCCGCGTCGGCGGCGCCTGTGCGCCAATGTTCCGCGGCGAGGCGGAGCTCTAGCGAGCCCCAGCTCGGCCCGCGCCCGCCGCGTCAGCCCGGCGGCGACGAGGCGGTGGCTCTCGCGCAGATAGTCCTGCAGGGCGTCGTCCGGCATGCTCTCGCCGGAGAGCCACTGGATCCATTTCATCCCGCGCGAGGCGAGATAGGGCGCGGGCCTGAGACCCGGCTGGTCCTTCAGGATGTCATAGGCCAGCGGCGAGCATTTGAAGCTCACCGCCACCGCGCCATCGGCCTGCGCCCGGGCGATGGCGAAGACCTTGTCGCCGACCTTCCAGACATCGGCGCCGCCCCATTGCACGACATGGCGCGCCGCCGGCAGCGAGGCGCAGAAGGCGTTGCAGGCGGCGGGCGTCATCGGCTCAGTAGCTGTCGGCGTCGATGCCGTGGCGCGCAGCGGCCGCCCTGATCTGCGACCAGGTCTCGTCGTCGAGCGGGATGCCGGCGGCGCCGCGCTCGATCCGGACCCGGCGCTCCTTGTCGCCCGGGGCGAGCACGGGGTTGGCCGGGTCCTGCGGCCTGGCGGCGCGCACGAAGGCGAGATAGCTGTCGATGCGGCTGCGGCGCAGATCGGCGTCGGGCTCGAGCCGGGCAGGGTCGATCAGCACCCCGAAGAGCGAGTTGATGATCCAGCTCTTCTGCGGCTTCTGGTCGATGCGCGCCGCGCCCATCAGCCCGGCCGAGAGCAGTTCGGCGATCAGCGACAGGCCGGCGCCCTTGTGGTCGCCGAAGGGCAGCAGCGCGCCGAGCGGATGGTCCGGGCTGGCGAAGACATGGGCGGGGTCGGTGGTCGGGCGGCCCTCGCCGTCGATGATGTAGCCGGGCGGCACCTGCTCGCCCTTGTTGAGCGCGACGCGGGCCTTGCCATGGGCCATGCGGCTCGTCGCGAAATCGAGGATCAGCGGCTCGCCGCCGGGAACCGGGATGCCGATGGCGTGCGGATTGGTGCCGAAGCGCGCCTCCTTGGCGGCGAAGGGCGCGACGATCGGCGGGCGGCCGGCGACATTGACCCAGAAGAACGAGATCAGCCCGGCCGCCGCGGCGACCTCGGCATAGTGGCCGATGCGGCCGATATGGTGCGAATCGAGCAGGTTCACGATCGCGACGCCGGTCTGGCCCGCCATGGCGGCGGCGCGGTCGACGGCGTTGCGCGCATTCGGCTGGCCGAGCGCGATGTTGCCGTCGACGATCAGGAAGGGCGCCGCCTCGACGCGGGTGACGCCCTTCAATTCGGGCTTGAGGTTTCCATCGGCAAGCGACTGGAAATACAGCGGGATCATGCCGACGCCATGGCTGTCGTGCCCGCTGAGATTGGCGAGAACGAGGTGGTCGGCGGTCTCCTGCGCTTCCGCCTCGCTCCAGCCGGCCTTGGTGACCATGTCGCGGATCAGGGAGCGGAGGGCTTCCGGGCGGTGCAGCTTATGGGACATGGCTTCGCAGATGCTGGGGATCGATGGCGCTCCAGAGTGCATGATGGCGGGCGAACCGCAATGCGCCGGGCGGGGCAACGCGGTCCCGCGGATGCATGGCGGGCGCGCGGCCGCGCGCGGCATCTCGACGGCAGCCTCCGCAATCCCTATCTTAGGAGCGCAATCTTGCTTCACCGGGCCTTGAACCCGGTCGAGGAGGACAGACGATGTTTTCGATTCCCGGCCTGAAGGTCATCTCCCTGACCGATGCCGCCGCCGCCCGCATTCGCGAGATCATGGCGCAGACCGCAGGGGATGCGACGCCCGCGCTCGGCCTCCGGGTCGGCGTGAAGAAGGGCGGCTGCGCGGGAATGGAATACACTTTCGAGATCGCGCGGGAGATCAACAAGGGCGACGAGATCGTCACCGAGAAGGAGGCGACGGTGATCGTCGACGCCAAGGCGGTGCTGTTCCTGCTCGGGACCGAGCTCGACTTCAAGAGCGACCGTTTTTCCTCGACCTTCGTCTTCAACAACCCGAACCAGGTCTCCGCCTGCGGCTGCGGCGAATCCGTCGAGATCAAGCCGCGCAGCGAAGGCGCGCTGGCCGCCTCCTGAGCCGCGATCGCCATCTGCAAAAGCGAACTGCGGACCGAAACGGTCCCGGCTGCCTAACTACGGCTGCCCCTGGATTGCTTCGCGGCGCCCGCAAATGACGGCGAGGTCTCGGGAGGGCGGAGCGGAAGCTTCAGGCGACGCGGCTCGCCAGCTCCACGGCTTCCTCGGTGACGGTGCGGTTGCGGCCGTCGCGCTTCGCCCGCATCATCGCCTGATCGGCCCGGTCGACGAGCGAGCCCGCCGTATCGCCGCGCCGGTACATGGCGACACCGAGCGAGATGGTGATGCGGCCGAGATTCTCGTTGGTCGAGCGCTTGACCAGCTCGCGCGTGAGCAGGGCCTGCCGCACCGTCTCGGCGCCGAACTTGCCGGCGATGAGGTCGGACTCGGGCAGGATGATCGCGAATTCCTCGCCGCCGAAGCGGCTGATGATCGCCTTGTCCTTGAACTTGTCCTTCATCGTGCGCGCGACGAGGCGCAGCACCTGGTCGCCGGTGAGGTGGCCATGGGCGTCGTTGAAGCGCTTGAAGAAGTCGATATCGGCCATCACCAGCGCAAAGGGCTCGCGCCGCAGCGTCGCCTGATCGATCGACTTCTGCAGCATCTCCTCGAAATGGCGGCGGTTGGCGAGGCCGGTCAGCGGGTCGGTCAGGGCTTCGGCGCGGGTCGATTCCAGCGCCTCGCGCAGATTGCGGATCTCGTTGGCGCTGTTGCGCAACTCGGCTTCGAGCTGGGCCTTGCGCGTCACCTCCTCGCGGGTCGACAGCACCAGCGCCTCGACCCATTCGCGCAGTTTCTGCCGGTCGCTCACCGGCGGCACGTCCTCGGACATCGCCGTCAGCCGGCCGTGGTAGAGCTCGCTGGAGCCGAGCGCCTTGTCGACCAGCGCCATCATCGCGTCGATCTCGCCCAGCACCTGCAAGCTGGTGCGCTCGGCCTGGCGCGAGAAGCGCTCGGTGTTGATGAAGCGTTCGTAGAGGCTGTCGATGTCGGCGGCGGTGATCTTGCCGTCGCCGCCGGCCAAGATCGCGTTCAGCGCGATGCTCACCGCCGGCATTTCGCCGCTCAGATGGGCGTACCAGACCTCGAAGGCGCGGGGATAGCCCGGCGAGCCGTGCCGGCGCATGGCCGTGACGACGCGCTCGGCCAGATCGTGATGGGCGGAAACCGGGGCCTCGTCCATGACATGCCATTCCCGTGCGAAGCGGGTCGCGGCTTTCGGCCACGTCAGCTTCGATCGTTCAATCGAAGCGGGACATCCTGTCCGTATCTACGGCGGCATGCGCCCGTCCACCGCGATACGAGCCGTATCGCGGCGGCGAAAACATCGCGCGAAAGCCGTTAAGATCGGGTTTACGAAGCCGCGTCAGCCGATGCGGACAGGGCGCAGCAGGAAGGCCGGCACGTGATCGCCGAGGCCCTTGACCTGCGGCCCGTCATCCTCGTCGCGATTGCGGCGGCGCTCGCCGCGTTCCTTGCGCTCCGGGGTGCCGGGGCGGATCGGCTCGGCCTCGTGGCGCGAACGCTGGCGGCGCGCCTCGCGGCGCTCCTCCACGGCCTCGACGGCGGGGGCGGCCTCGGCTTCGCCATGGTCGCGGCGCTTGCCGTCGCGCTCGCCGCGGCCGCGGCCGCGCGCGGAGGAGCGCTTGTCGTCGCGCTTGCCGCGCCGTTCCTCGCGCGCCTCGCCTGGCGGCAGGGCGTCGAGCCCGGGACCCTCGAAGGCGATGGTCTGGCCGGTCAGCTTCTCGATGGCGGCGACGAGCTTGTCGTCATGGCGCGTGACGATGGTGAAGGAGGCGCCTTCGCGGCCGGCGCGGCCAGTGCGGCCGATGCGGTGGACATAGTCCTCGGCATGGGTCGGCACGTCGAAGTTGAAGACATGGCTCACCGCCGGGATATCGAGGCCGCGCGCCGCGACATCCGAGGCGACGAGGATCGGGTTCTCGCCGGTGCGGAAGGATTCGAGCGCCGCCATGCGGGCGTACTGGTCCATGTCGCCATGCAAAGCGACGGCGGGGAAGCCGTGCCGCAGCAGCGATTTGTGCAGCGTCGCCACGTCGCGCTTGCGGTTGCAGAAGACGATGGCGTTCTGCAGGTCGGTCGCGCCCTTGATGAGCTTGCGCAGCGTCTCGCGCTTCTCGAAATCCTGCGGATTGGAGGCGATCAGGCGCTGGGTGATGGTCGCGGCGGCGGTGGCGGGGCGCGAGACCTCGACGCGGACCGGATTGTGCAGGAACTGCTCGGAGATGCGGGTGATCTCCGGCGGCATGGTCGCGGTGAAGAACAGCGTCTGCCGGGTGAAGGGGACGAGCTTGCAGATGCGCTCGATGTCCGGGATGAAGCCCATGTCGAGCATGCGGTCGGCCTCGTCGATGACGAGCAGCTCGACGCCGGTGAGCAGCAGCTTGCCGCGCTCGACATGGTCGAGCAGGCGGCCGGGCGTCGCGATCAGCACGTCGACGCCGCGGGTGATCTTGGCGTCCTGGTCGCCGAAGGAGACGCCGCCGATCAGGAGCGCGACGGAGAGCTTCTGGTTGACGCCGTAGCGGGTGAAGTTCTCCTCGACCTGGGCCGCGAGCTCGCGCGTCGGCTCCAGGATGAGGGTGCGCGGCATCCGGGCGCGGGCGCGGCCCGTTTCCAGGATCGTCAGCATCGGCAGGGTGAAGGCCGCCGTCTTGCCCGTGCCGGTCTGGGCGATGCCCAGCACGTCCTTGCGGGCCAATACATGTGGAATGGCTTGGGCCTGGATGGGAGTCGGTGTGCTATAGCCGGCGGCCGTGACAGCCGTCAGAACCTTTTCACTCAGGCCGAGTTCGGCAAATGACATCGCGTTTCGCGCTTCTTCAGAGTCGGTGGCACATGGCGGGAAGACCTCATCAACCGCCACGCTGGCGCGACAACTGGACCTGCGCGCCTTCGGACCGCTGTGGAATGCAAAGAAAATGCGGCAAAGTCAATCACGTAGCCTGAAAAGGACGCTTTTTGCCTGATGAAGGACCCTCTCGTTCTCGTTCCCGGCCTCAGTTGCAACGCCGCACTCTACGCTCCGCAATGGTCCGCGCTCGCCGATGGCCGCCTGGTTCTGGTGGCCGAACACAGCCGGGACGACAGCCTCGGCGCCATCGCCGAACGGCTTCTCGCCGCCGCGCCGCCGCGTTTCGCGCTCTGCGGCCTGTCGATGGGAGGCTATGTCGCCTTCGAGGTGCTGCGCCGCGCGCCCGGGCGCGTGGCGCGGCTCGCGCTGCTCGACACCAGCGCCAGGCCGGCGACGCCCGAGAGCAACGAGCCGCGCGCCCAGATGATCGATCTGGCGGAGAAGGGCGCCTATGACAACGTCACCACCCTGCTCTGGCAGCGGCTGGTGGCGCCGGCGCGCCTGGCGGACGAGCGGCTGCGGCTTACGGTGCGGCGGATGGCCGAGGATATCGGCGCGGACGGCTTCGTGCGCCAGCAGAAGGCGATCATGCAGCGGCCGGATTCGCGGCCCGCTCTCGCCGGACTCGCTTTGCCGACGCTCGTCCTCGTCGGGGAGGAGGACGTGATCACCCCGGTCGAGGAGGCGCGGGAGATGGCCGGGATCGTCGGAGAGCAGGCCCGGCTCGCCACCTTGCCTGGCTGCGGCCATTTGTCGACGCTGGAGGAGCCGGAGCGGGTGACGGCCGAGCTGGCGCGCTGGCTCGAGGCGGGCCATTCGGGCTGAACGGGCTTTTTACGGTTCGGCAGCGGAACCGCGCGGCTCATCCCGGGCGACCGCGGGGAGATCCGGGGTCCATGACTGAACGGTTCCGGCACGGGCCCGGATCTTTGCTTGGCTCCGTCCGGGACGGCCCGCGTCCTTGTCGAGAGCCGGCTCGGTGCGGTGCGGCGATCAGCGCGGCAGGGCGCAGGGGTCGAGCTTGCTCTCGTTGGCGATGTGGCCGATCGAGCCGGTGACCATCGGATCGACCGGCTGGCGCTTCGAGGCGGCGAGGCTCGCCTGCGCCAGCCTGCCCTTGTCGAGGCCTGCGGTCTGGCTCGAGACGAAATTGGCGGCGATGACCGAGAGAAAGGCGATGGCGGCGGCGGCCTTGGCGATGTCGGTCGCCACGGTGCCGCGGTTGTTCTTCCAGAACAGTTCGATCAGGCGCATCGCGCTCTCCAGGGCCCGTTTCGGCGCGGGTACGGGCGCCAGCATGCGCCGGGAGCGGTAAAAGCTTGGTTAGCCGGAGCTTTCCGGACAGCCTGCAATCGTCAGGATCAGGGGCCGGCCTCCGGTAGCCGGCCTTCCAGCCCTGCGCGATGCGCGCGAAACAGCTTGCGCAGCGCCGCCAGAACCGCGCCGACGCCGGGGCGTTGCCGCGAGACGTCGTGCGAGAGCAGGAAGATGTCGTCGCCGGTCGCCTCCGGCGGCGGCGCGAGGCGCTCGAGCGCCGGGTCGGCGTCCGCCATGAAGCAGGGCGCCATCGACAGGGCGCCGGCCGAACGGATGCTTTCGTAGCGCGCCGCGGAATCGCCGACGCGGGCCGCGATCGGCCGCCCCTCGGCATAGCGCAGGATATGATCGTCGATCCGGGAAGAGGTCTCGCGGTTGACCGAGATGATCGGCGCCGTCGCCGGATCGACGTCGCGGCGGCAATAGAGCGCCTGCATCAGCCGGCCGATCTTCTGGGCGTAATAGCCGGGCTCGTCCGGTGGCCTGCTCATCCGCAGCGCGACGTCCGCTTCGCCATGGGCCAGACTGAGGCGCTCGCGCGTGCTGAGGATGACGATCTCGATGTCCCCGGCATCGCGGGAGACCGTGGTGGCGTGCCTGGTCAGGAACAGGCTGATCGAGGTCGTCGCGGTGACGCGCACCGGCGCATCGGCGAGCGGGCGGGCAGCCTCGGCGCGCGACAGGAAGCGCCGGGTCGCCGCCGCGATGGCCGCCGCTTCCACCGCGAGCGCGCATCCGGCGCCGGTCGGCACCAGCCGGTTGGCCTCGCGAAGGAAGAGCTGGAGGCCGAGATCCTTCTCCAGCGCCTTCAGCCGGCGCGCGACGGTGGCCTCGCTCAGGCCGAGCCGCGCCGCCGCCACGGCCATCGACCCGGCGACGGCGACGGCTTCGAAGATGCGGATGTCGTCCCAGGAGGGCTGTCCGGCTGCCGCCAGCCGGCCATCGGGTCGAGATGCAGATGCAGCAGACCCAGCCATGGCGTCAGGGACGGGCGGTCGACCGGGGCAGGGGCTTTGCGGTCATGGCAACTCGGGAAGCGGAAGGGGGTGGGCATGGGCGAACCCTGCCAGCCCCGGCGGATGGCGGCAGCCCGGCGGTGCTGGTCTCCACCCCTGCAGAACTGCCGGCCTCGCCGCTCTCGATGCCAACCCTCGCGCCCGCCCCTGGGTCATTGCCGGCCTGCCGTCACTGCTTCGCCGCGCGCGCCATGACGGCAAATCCGCATCGGTCCGTCTCAAAGGCAGCCGGTCTCACAGGTCGATCAGCGCGCCGGCGAAGGCCGCCCGCTCCTGGATGAAGGTGAAGCGCGCCTCGGGCTTGTTGCCCATCAGCCGCTCGACCGTCTCGGAGGTCTCCTCCTTGTTCTCGTGATCGACCATGACCTTGAGCAGGATGCGCTTGCTCGGGTCCATGGTGGTTTCCTTGAGCTGCTGCGGCATCATCTCGCCCAGGCCCTTGAAGCGCGAGATCTCCGGCTTCTTGCCCTTGAACACCGTTTCCAGCAATTCGTCCTTATGGGCGTCGTCGCGGGCATAGACGCTTTTTCCGCCGTGCTGGAGCCGGTAGAGCGGCGGCACGGCGAGATAGAGATGGCCCTTTTCGATCAGCTTCGGCGTCTGGCGCCAGAAGAAGGTGACGAGCAGCGAGGCGATATGGGCGCCGTCGACATCGGCGTCGGTCATCACGATGACCTTCTCGTAGCGCAGATCGTCCTCGCGGAACTGCGTGCCGATGCCGCAGCCGAGCGCCAGGATCAGGTCGGCGAGCTGCTGGTTCTGGTTCAGCTTCTCGCGCGTCGCATTGGCGACGTTGAGGATCTTGCCGCGCAAGGGCAGGATCGCCTGGGTCGCGCGGTTCCTCGCCTGCTTGGCGGAGCCGCCGGCCGAGTCGCCCTCGACGATGAAGAGCTCGGAGCCGGCCGCGCCGGCATTGGAGCAGTCGGCGAGCTTGCCGGGCAGGCGCAGCTTGCGCGTCGCGGTCTTGCGCGAGACCTCCTTCTCGAGGCGCCGGCGCAGGCGCTCCTCGGCCCGGTCGACCGCCCAGTCGAGCAGCTTGAGCGCCTGTTGCGGGGCGGCGGCGAGCCAGTGGTCGAAGGCGTCGCGCACCGCGCCCTCGACGATGCGGTGCGCCTCCTGCGTCGCGAGCTTGTCCTTGGTCTGGCCCTGGAATTCCGGTTCGCGGATGAAGACCGAGAGCATCGCCGCGCAGGTCGCCATCACGTCGTCGGAGGTGACCTGCGCCATGCGCTTCGACTGGCCGATGCGCTCGGCATGGTCGCGCAGGCCGCGCAGCAGGGCGATGCGCAGCCCCTGCTCGTGCGTGCCGCCCTCGGGCGTCGGGATCGTGTTGCAATAGGAGGAGGAGAAGCCGTCCTCGCCGGTGGCGAGCCAGGCGACCGCCCATTCGAGCGAGCCGTGGCCGCCATCCCTGGCGATCTTGCCGGAGAAGATCGGCTCGGCGACGAGGTCCTTGCCCTCGATCTCCTGGGCGAGATAGTCGCGCAGGCCCCCCGGAAAGCGGAACACGGCCTCGGCCGCGACGTCGCCCTCGGGCTTCAGCAGGGAGGGCGCGCAGCTCCAGCGGATCTCGACGCCGCCGAAGAGATAGGCCTTGGACCGCGCCATGCGGAACAGGCGCGCCGGCGAGAAATGCGCGCCCTCGCCGAAGATCTGCGCGTCCGGGTGGAAGCGCACCCTGGTGCCGCGCCGGTTGGCGACGGCGCCGACCGTCTCCAGCGGCCCCTGCGCCAGGCCGCGCGAGAAGACCTGGCGATAGAGCGTCCTGCCGCGCGCGACCTCGACCTCGAGCCGGTCGGACAGCGCGTTGACCACCGAGACGCCGACGCCATGCAGGCCGCCCGAGGTCTCATAGGCCTTGGAGTCGAACTTGCCGCCGGCATGCAGCGTCGTCATGATCACTTCGAGCGCCGATTTGCCCGGAAACTTCGGATGCGGATCGACCGGGATGCCGCGGCCGTTGTCGGTGACGGCGAGCGAGCCGTCCTCGAACAGCTCGACCTCGATGAAGGTGGCGTGGCCGGCCACCGCCTCGTCCATGGCGTTGTCGATCACCTCGGCGAAGAGATGGTGCAGCGCGCGCTCGTCGGTGCCGCCGATATACATGCCGGGGCGGCGGCGGACGGGCTCCAGCCCCTCCAGCACCTCGATGGCGGAGGCGTCGTAGCCGGCTTCCGAGAGCGTGCCGTTGCGCGCCGGGGCAGGGGTGGCGCGCGCCGGTTTCGGCGTCTCGACGGGCGCGCGCGCTTCCGGCCCCGGGCCGGCCGCCACGGGCCGCTCCATCTCGCCGCCGAAAAGATCGCCGTTCTCCGCCATCGCGTCCAATGCTTCCTGATTCGCAACGCAAAACTCTAGCGCATTCCGGCCCGTCCTGCGCTCGCCGCCGCTTATAGACGGCCCGGCCCGCTATAAAAACCTCGCCTTCCGCATCTGTCAGGAGCGCGGCGTCATCCGCCGGTCATCGGCGGCCGCGACACCGGGGCGCGGAACCCGGCCCGTTCAGGCTGCGTTAAGCGCCAAGGTCGAGGATGATGCGCATGACCGGGCCAGTGCGGCGATTCGCAACATGCTACGGTCGGCCTGAGGGGGAGGGCGTCGTGGTGTCGCGTCAGTCGGTTCCTGTGACGAGAATGGCCGGGCTCCAGCGGGCGGCGCGGATGGCCGGAGAATCCTTCGGCTACGAGGATGCCAGGCTCGCGACGGAAGCGCCGCGCCTCGACTGGCTGTTCTCGCGCGGCCTCTGGTGGCTCGTCGCCACGGCCGCCGGCGCCGGGCTCGCCTTCCTGCATTTTTCCTGAGACTCCGCCGCGCCCGCGTTCGGATCGGGCGGCGATCCGGTCCACGCGAAATATCAACCTTTCTGCCTTAGCCCTGGCGGCGGAGGGGTTCGCAGCGTGAACAGCGTCATCATCGGTCATACCGCCCCGGCGAGTGCTTTCGCCGCGTTCGTCGCCGGCTGAGGCGAAGCGATGGCGAAGCTCGTCGCGCTCGGCGCCTATTTTTATCAGGCTGTCCTGGCGCTGGGGCTGCTTCTGGTCGTCTCCAACCGGCTGCCTTCGGCGGAGTTCACCGCCTATTCGCTGTTCGTCTCGATCGTCCAGTTCGCGGCGATCGCCTGCTTCGAATGGATCCGTTTCGCCTGCAGCCGCTTCTATCCCGGACCCGACGCCGCGAGCGAGACCGCCGAGCGCGCAACCCTCACCGTCGAATTCCTCGCCTGCTGCGCGTTCTGCGCATGCGGCGGGCTGGTTGCGTGGCTCTGCGGAGTATCCGCACCGCTTGCAGGGCTCGGCGCGTTTGCGGCGATCGTGCAGGGCGGCAGCGAGATCCATCTTGCCATGCTGCGCTTCCGCCACGCCTTCCGGCTGTTTTCCCGGATGCAGGCGCTGCGGGCCTCGCTGCTGGCGGCGGGGACGCTCGCCGGTGCCTGGGCGGGGGCGGATTTCGCCCATGTCCTCGCCGGCATGACAGCGGGCTATCTCGCCTATGCGGTGGTGGCGGGGTTGGCCGATCGCGCGAGCTTCGGCGCGCCGATGCGCTGGAGTCCGCAAGCCACGCGCCGGCACCTCGCCTATGGCGGCGTCTCGGCCGGCGCGGCGGTCGCCGCGATGCTGGCGCCGCTCGGCCTGAAGGCGATCTTCACCGCCATGCTGGGCGGGCAGGGCGCGGCCGCCCCACTCCTGGCGCTCGACCTGCTGCAGCGCCCATTCGTCCTGGTCGTCTCGGCGATCCATGCCATCCGCTACCCGTCGCTGGTGCAGCTCTTCGACCGCGACGGCGACGGCATGGCGTTTCGCCGCGAGCTCGGCCGTTACTACGCCTTGCTGGCCGGCTTCTGCACGATGGGGGCGGCGGCCGTACTGAGCCTGCTCGCTCTGGCGAGCGCCTTCCTGATCGCGCCGGAGCTGCGCGAGGCTTTCCTCCGGGTGGCGCCGCTGATCACGCTGACCGCGCTCGCCCGCGCGTTGGTGCAGACGCTGCTGCCGACAGCCGCGCATCTCCAGCGCCGGCTTGGAGCCATCGCCCTGCTGGCCGTGATCGATTCCGCGCTGATGTGCCTCGGCGCCCTGATTGCCGCGGGGCTTCTCGGCGGCTCCGACGTGGCCATCTCCGGCGGTGCGGCGGCGGGAGCCCTGATCGCCTTGGCGGGCGGACTGCTGCTGCTGCGCCTGCTGCCCTTCGAGCCGCAACGCCTGCCGCTCGTCCTCGGCCTCGGGGCGCTGGCCTCCGCCTGGGCCGTCGCGGCGTGGTTCTCCGACAGTCCCGCCCTGGCCGCCGCCGCCGGGCTCGCCGCGACGCTAATCGCCAGCCTGCCGGCGCTGCCGCGGATGCTGCGCTGGCTGGCGCAGTGAGGGACGTCATGCACGAGGAAACACCCGCCATGAGGATCGTCGTCGGGATCGCCACCGCAGGGCGGCGCGAGGTGCTGTGCGACACGCTCGCGGCTCTGGCCGGGCAGCGGCGCCGGCCGGACGAGATCCTGGTCTGTCCGGCGCAGGAGGAGGATGTCGACTGGGCCTTTGCCGCCACGCTGGCCGTGCCGGTCAGGCGCCTCGCGCCGCGCCGGGGCCTGTGCCTGCAGCGCAACGCGATCCTCGATGCGATCGCCGAGGCCGACCTGCTGCTGTTCTTCGACGACGATTTCCTGCCAGCTCAGGACTTCATCGCCGCGGCGGAGGCGCTGTTTTCCGGGCAGGGCGATGTCGTCGTGGCGACGGGCGAGGTCCTGGCCGACGGCATCCACGGGCCGGGGCTCGGTGCCGAAGAAGCCCGGGCGATCCTGGCGCGCGACCGGCCGCCCGCAACGGCGCGGCTGATCCCGGTCGAGAACGCCTATGGCTGCAACATGGCGTTCCGCATGGCGGCGATCCGGGCCGCGGGAGTGCGCTTCGACGAGAACCTACCGCTCTATGGCTGGCAGGAGGATACCGATTTCTGCGCGCAGCTCGCCGGCCAGGGGCGGATTGTGCGCAGCACGGCGCTGCGCGGCGTGCACCGCGGCAGCAAGCGCGGCCGGACCTCCGGCCTGCGCTTCGGCTATTCGCAGATCGCCAACCCGTTTTACCTGGTACGCAAGGGCACCCTCAGGCCCCGCAGGGCCCTGCGCATGGCTGCGGGCAACATTGCCGCGAATATCGGCGGCAGCCTGAAGCCGAACAATCCCGTCGACCGGCGCGGCCGGCTGAAGGGCAATTGCCTCGCCTTCTGGGACTTGCTGCGCGGGCGGCTCGCGCCGCAGCGGATTCTGTCACTGGAGTAGGGGGCGTCAGCGCCGCTGCGCCGACATTTCCGAAAGGACCGAGAGCAGGGAGGCGGCGCTCTGGTCCCAGGAGAAGCGCGCGAGATTGGCCCGTCCCTTTTCGGTGAGGCCGAGGACGTCAGTGCCGGCATCCATGATCCGACGCATCGCATCTTCGAGACTGCCGTGGTCGCGAGGGTCGAAATAGAGCGCCGCATCCCCGCAGGCCTCGCGCACAGCCGGGATGTCGGCGGCCAGGACCGGGCAGCCCTGCGTCATGGCTTCGAGCGGCGGGATGCCGAAGCCTTCATAGAGGCTCGGAAAGACGAAGGCGCGCGCCCGGCGCTCGAGCGCGACGATCTCGGCATCCGTCAGCCGACCGGTGAAGATCAGGTTTTCCGCGTTCGCCGGGGCTGCGGCCTTGAACACGCCGCCCCGGTCGAGCGCGCCCGCGATCACGAGCTTCCAGCCGCGTTTCCCGAGGGCGTCGAAGGCACGGATGGCGAAGTCGACGTTTTTGTTGGGTTTCAGCGTCCCCAGCATGAAGAGGAAGTTCGCATCTTCGAGGCCCAGCCGCGGCAGGATGGTGTCGTCCGGAGCCAATCCTGAGAAGTGGTCAGTGGCGTTGTAGATGACCGGAATCCTGTCAGGCTCCACCCCGAAGACCGCGCTCAGTTCCCCGCGGGAGAACCGGGATACGGTCGCGATGCGCGCGGTTCGCGTCAGCCCGAAGCCGAGCAGCTTGTGGGTGGTGCGATAGGCCCTGCTGAAGGCTTCCGGGTGCCGGAAAATCGTGACGTCGTGAATCACCACGAGCTGCCGGCGATGAAGCAGCGGGCCACTTCCGCCGAAGCCGACGAGCAGGTCGCCAGCGGCCCGGCGCGCGAGCGAGGTCTGTTCCCAGAGATGGCCCGAGAACGGGCCGAAGCGTTCAAGGGCGATGTGCCGGAATTCGCCGGTCTCGGGGACGTCCGGCGGAGCCAGGAGGCGCCAGCGCGCCCGGCTGAGCGCTTCTGGAAGGTCTCCGGAGCCGATGCGCCGGTCAAGCGCCTTGGTCAACTCGAGCGCGAAACGCTGCACGCCGGTCAGCGGCTGGCCGAGGAAACGGCCGTTGATCGAGATCACCTGCAACTTCTGGGCACTGCCTTCCAGAATGAGTCGGCCGACACTGCCGGACCATGGGTAAAGGCCGGGTTATCCCCGGTTGAGCCCGCGACGTGGTCGAAAACGCTGTCAATCGCTTGCGTTATAAGAATTTATGCCTATTATGTTCCCTGTTCGTTCTCGCTATCGCACCGCGGCGGCGAGGCGGGCGAAACCAAATTTGAGCCGTCTTGGAGTTTTCAATGCCTGGCTATCGGATTCTCGACGACATGGTGATCGCAGACCCGGCCACGCCGGCGCCGTCCGGCTTCACCACCGCAACAATCGGAGACGCAATCGAGGCGGCGCGCAATGCCGCAAAGCCGCTTCAGCTTCGCCCGGGCACCTACGACATGTCGAATATCGATATCGCGACAACAAGCGGTTCCGGTCGCGGCATCGAGATCTTCTGCGCTGCGGGCGAGGCCATTCTGCGGCTCACGGGCGGGAATTACGGCCTTCGGGTTTCGAGCCAGACCGGCATGACGTTCCGGAACATCGTCTTCGACGGCGAGAGTCTCGGCTTGCCGGCCTATTCTGCTCCGAACGTCATCACGGCGGCAGCGGGCCTCGTCATCGTCGACAACGTCTATGACGTCGTGTTCTCGCGCTGCACGTTCCGCAACACGGCCAAGACCGCTGCCGAGCCGGCGGGATCCTATAAGGCTGCGCTCCTGTGCGTGAACGATTCGCGCCCTCGCGTCAGCCAGTGCAACTTCAACAATATCGACGTTGCCGTCTGGGCGTTCAGCTCCGAGATCCTTGTCGAGGATTGCCGTGTAATCGGCGCGAAGAACAACGGCATCGCGATCTACGGCACGATCGGAAGCGGCGGAAACCTCTCCGTCGTCCGCAACAACTTCATCAACTTCGTTGACAGCGACGCCGGGACCGGCGCCAACGGGAACGGCATCTCAGCCTATCTGGCCAACGACGTTTCCATTGTCGGCAACACCATCTTCAATTGCGCCTTTTCGGCGGTTCGCGTCAACGCCGGTTCGCGAGCCTTCATCGAAGGCAATTCCTGCTGGAATATCCGGGAGGCCTGTCTCTATTACGAGGCGCCGGCTGCCGGGCAGGACGGGACGGGCGCCACCATCGTCAACAATCGGGTCGATACTGCCGGCGCCGGCATCAACGTCGCCAATTCCGGCTATTACGGTGACGGCGTGGCTCGCCGCTCGATCGTCGCAGGCAATCAGATCGGCAACCTCGTCTCCACGCTCATTCCGGGGTCGGACGGAGTGGGAGATTACGAGACCGGCGCCATCGGCATTACGGTGGAGCAGGATTCCGTCGTCAGCGGCAATATCATCGAAGGCGCGGCCGGCGGCATCAAGCTCGGCGTGGCCCAGGGGGCTCGCGATCTCGTTTGCGACGGCAATCTGATCCGGGGCTGCGGCGTCGGGATCGCCTTCTCGTCCAGCGCCGAAGCCGGGAAGATGGTGATCAGCAACAACATCATCTCGGGCGCGGGAGCCAATGCGATCGTTTCGGCCGCGACGGTCGTGCTCATTCCGCCGCTCACGCCCTACGACGCCAATCTCTCTTCCCAGACGGCGGGAAGCGCCGGCCAGATCCTCATCGCAGGCAATCGCGCTTCCTGAGGAGCGGGAGACCGCATAAAAAAGGCCGGGGCGCATCAGCGCCCCGGCCTGCCGGCCGCAGCCGGTCTCTCTCAATAGGAGTAGTACATCGCGAACTCGACCGGATGCGGCGTCATCTCGAAGCGCATCACGTCCTGCATCTTGAGCTCGATATAGCTCTCCAGGAAATCGTCGCTGAAGACACCGCCGACCTTGAGGAAGGCGTTGTCCTTCTTGAGCGATTCCAGCGCCTCACGCAGCGAGCCGCAGACCGTCGGGATCTTCTTCAGCTCGCGCGGCGGCAGGTCGTACAGGTCCTTGTCCATCGCCGGACCCGGATCGATCTTGTTCACGATGCCGTCGAGGCCGGCCATCAGCATGGCCGAGAAGGCGAGATAGGGGTTCGCCATCGGATCGGGGAAGCGGACCTCGACGCGCTTGGCCTTCGGCGAGGTCGTCCACGGAATGCGGCAGGAGGCCGAGCGGTTGCGCGCCGAATAGGCGAGCAGCACCGGAGCCTCATAGCCCGGGACGAGGCGCTTGTAGGAGTTGGTCGAGGGGTTGGTGAAGGCGTTCAGGGCCTTGGCGTGCTTGATGATGCCGCCGATGTACCAGAGGCACTCCTGCGACAGGTCGGCATATTTGTTGCCGGCGAAGAGCGGCTTGCCGCCCTTCCAGATCGACTGGTGGACATGCATGCCCGAGCCGTTGTCGCCATAGACGGGCTTGGGCATGAAGGTCGCGGTCTTGCCGTAGCTCTGGGCGACGTTGTGGATGCAGTACTTGTAGATCTGCATCTGGTCGGCGGTGCGCACCAGCGTGTCGAACTTCATGCCGAGCTCGTGCTGGGCCGAGGCGACCTCGTGATGGTGCTTCTCGACCGCGACGCCCATCGCGGCCATGGCCGCCAGCATCTCGCCGCGCATGTCCTGCGCCGAATCCTGCGGCGGGACCGGGAAGTAGCCGCCCTTGGTGGCGATGCGGTGGCCGAAATTGCCGCCCTCATAGTCGGTCATGCCGTTCACCGGCAGTTCGACGGCATCGAGCTGGAAGCCGGTGTTGTAGGGGTCGGCGGCGATCTTGACGTCGTCGAAGATGAAGAACTCGGCCTCGGGGCCGACATAGACCGCGTCGCCGATGCCGGTCGACTTGAGATAGGCCTCGGCCTTCTTGGCGATGCTGCGCGGGTCGCGGGCATAGGGCTCGCCGGTGCCGGGCTCGAGCACGTCGCAGTTGATGACCATGGTCGCGGCCGAGAAGAACGGGTCCAGCGTCGCGGTGGTCGGATCCGGCATCAGCAGCATGTCGGATTCGTTGATCGCCTTCCAGCCGGCGATCGACGAGCCGTCGAACATCGTGCCCTCGGCGAAGATGTCCTCGTCGATGATGCTGACGTCGAACGTCCAGTGCTGCCACTTGCCGCGCGGGTCGGTGAAGCGGAAGTCGACATATTTGACGTCGTTGTCCTTGATCGCCTTGAGGACATCCTTGGCGCTCTTCATTTCAGCAATTCCTCTTGCCAGCAGCTTCTCAAATTCGCGCGCTGCGGGCGTGTTCAAGCCACCCGGCAGCTCTCGACCGTCTCAATGCGGGAAAACGTCAGATCGCGTCCGCGCCCGTCTCGCCCGTGCGGATGCGGATCGCACCCTCGATGGCCGATACAAAAATCTTGCCATCGCCGATGCGGCCGGTCTGGGCGGCCTTGACGATCGCCTCGATGGCGCGCTCGACCATGTCGTCGGCCAGCACGATCTCGATCTTCACCTTGGGCAGGAAGTCGACGACGTATTCGGCGCCGCGATACAGCTCGGTGTGGCCCTTCTGGCGGCCGAAGCCCTTGGCCTCGAGAACCGTGATGCCCTGCAGGCCGACGTCCTGAAGCGCTTCCTTCACCTCGTCCAGCTTGAAGGGCTTGATGATCGCTTCGATCTTCTTCATGCGCCGACCGGCCTCCTTTGCGCCCCTGGGTCCGGCCGAAGCCGGATCGTGCCTGCTGTGACGGAGCGGACCCGCTCGCATCTGCAAAACATCATGACTGCTCATAGCATCGGCGCCAGCGCCCCGCCATGCGGCAGCCCCGTATCCGCGGCCCGATCATGAGGCAAAAAACAGCACAAAAATACATCATCAGCCTATTTATTGAACAACGCTTCCGGCCGGGGATGTTGTCGGTGGGCGCCGCCTGCCGTCATGATGGGCCATGCCCGTCTCGACCCCGCCCGCCGCGCCGACTGCTGCCGCTGCCGCGCCCGCCCGCGACCTCGCCCTGCTCACCACGCGGCAGATGGGCGAGGCCGACCGCATCGCGATCGCGGGCGGGACGCCCGGAATCGCGTTGATGGAGCGGGCTGGGGCCGCGGTGGCGGAGGTGGCTGCGCGCCATGCCGCTGCGGGGGCGCGCATCGCCGTTCTCTGCGGACCCGGCAACAATGGCGGGGACGGCTTCGTCGCGGCGCGGATCCTGCGCGAGCGCGGCTACCGGGTCGCGGTCGCGCTGCTCGGCGGGAGCGGGGCGTTGCGGGGCGATGCGGCCCTGGCCGCCGGGCGGTGGGGGAGCGCGGTGGAGGCCCTGTCCTCCGTCGCTTCAGACGGCGCCGAGGTCTTCGTCGACGCCCTGTTCGGCGCCGGCCTCGACCGGCCGCTCGCCGGCGAGGCGGCGCAGGCCGTGGCGCGGCTGAACGCCTCCGGCCGGCCGGTGATCGCGGTCGACGTCCCCAGCGGGCTCTCGGGCGATACCGGGCTGGCGGAGGGCCCGGTGGTTCGCGCCACGGAGACCGTGACCTTCTTCCGCCTCAAGCCCGGCCATCTGCTGCTGCCCGGCCGCGACCTCTGCGGGCCGGTGACGCTCGCCGATATCGGCATTCCGGCCGAGGCCGCCCTCGGCGCGATCGCGCCTGCGGCCTTCGCCAACCGTCCCGGCCTCTGGTCCGGCCGATTTCCCCGGCATGGCAGCGAGACGCATAAATTCGCGCGCGGCGCGGTCGCGGTCCTGGCGGGCGGCGTCGCGGGCGTGGGGGCGCCGCGATTGAGCGGGCGGGCGGCGCTGCGCAGCGGTGCCGGCCTCGCCACGCTCTTCTGCGCGCCGGCCGCGCTGATCGCCCATGCCGCCCGCGGGCCGGACGCCCTGATGCAGCGCGCGCTGGCGGACGAGGCGGCGCTCGGACAGGTGCTCGCCGACCGGCGCTGGGCTGCCGTCCTGGCCGGACCGGCCCTCGGCCTCGATGCCCGCGCCCGGCAATTGGTGGCGAAGCTCGTCGCCGGCGAGGAGGCGCTCGTGCTCGATGCCGATGCGCTGACCATCCTCGCCGGCGAGGCGGCCCTGCTCTCCGGCCTGTCCAGGCGGGGCGCGCCCTGCGTGCTGACGCCGCATGAAGGCGAGTTCCGCCGGCTGTTCGGGCGGGAGCCGGCGATCGAGGCCGAGCGCTCCAAGCTGGAGCGAGCCCGCAAGGCGGCGGCGCTCAGCGGGGCGACCGTCGTCTACAAGGGTGCCGATACCGTGATCGCCAGCCCGGACGGGCGGGCCGCGATCAATGCGACCGGCTCGCCGGCCCTGGCGACGGCCGGCGCCGGCGACGTGCTGGCCGGCATGGTCGCCGGCCTGGTGGCGCAGGGCATGCCGGCCTTCGAGGCGGCCTGTGCGGCCGTGTGGCTGCATGGCCGCGCCGGCGAGCGGCTGGGCTTCGGGCTGATCGCGGACGACCTGCCGGAGGCGCTGCCGCCGCTGTTGCATGAGATTCTGGCGAGAACCGTCTGACGACAAAAGGAAACCGCCCCGTTTCGGGGCGGTTTCGGGCCGGCGCTCAACTGCCGGAATAGGTCACGGCGGGAGCCGCCTTGAGCTGTTCCTTGGTCAGGGAGATCTTGCCGTGGTCCGGATACATCGCCGGAGCGCGGGGGGCGGTGGCTGCCGGCGGCGCCGCCATGCCGCCGCCCGCATTGCCGGTGCCGCCGGCGGGTGCCGGGGCCGGAGCGGGCGGGGCGACCGGCTGGTCGCTCCAGCTCACCTGCTCGAAGGGGATGGCGACATCCTTGGAGCCGATGCCGAGGAAGCCGCCGACGCCGACCGTCACCATCTCGACCTTGCCGGTTTTGTCGACGATGACCTCGGTCACGTCGCCGACCTTCTTGTCGTCGGGGCCGTAGATGTCGACGCCGATGAGCTTGCTGGCGCGCCACTTGCCCTGGCCGGCGAGGTTGTTGTCGGGCAGCTTGTCCGATTGCGTGGTCGGCGCCGGCGCGGCGGGCGAGGGCGGGGCCGGGGTGTTCGTCTGGGCGAGCGCGGCCGCCGTCAGCAACGAAAAACCGACGGACGCGAATACGAGCTGACTCTTGAGCATCTTTGCCTCCTTAGAACGATCCAGGGCGGCGCCTTGTCGAGACAGGCTGCGGAAACGCGTTTCCGCCCGGTGCCGGCAGGGATGGGTTCCGGTCGAAAGCGCGCGGAAACCGCGCGCTGCGCCGAACCGCAGGTTCGGTGCGTTCGATCTGCCGACTTGCTTGCATCGCGATGACGTGATCGGATGCTCTGGCTACAACGCCCGCAAGCCGCCGCTGTTCCCATGCCGGGGAGCCATTCCATGCCCACTGCCGTGACCGTCCTGCTGGAGGATGCCGAGCTGGCCGCTCTCGACCGCTATATCGCGGCCTGCCGCCCAGGCCATTCCCGCGAGCGGGTCATGGCGGAGATCGCGAGGCGCTGGGCCGAGGCGCAGCCGGGCAGCGAGGCGCCCGCCCCGGACGAGGGGCTGCGACCCGACGAACTCAACGCCAGCAACAATTCCTGATCGGCCGGCGGGAGGCGGCCGGGTCAATCCTCCGGCTCGTCCCGCCTCAGCTCGAAGGCGAGCATCGCATCGGCGATGGCCTGCAACTCGTTGTCCTTCTCGGCGCTGTCGGGCATGGCGTTCAGTTCGGCGACGCGCTGCTGAGCCCGCTCATAGTCTTCGTCGGTATGGACCACGATCGGCGTCTTCACGGTGTTCTCCTCCGTTCTCCTAGCCCTTGCGGGCCGCGTGATCCGATTCCCAGTTCCGCACGGCGTCGAGCAGGGCCTGCAATTCATGCTCCTCGTCCTCGCCGCGAGTCGAGTCCCGCAGGGCCGCGATGCGGTGGCGCGCCCGCTCGCAATCCTCGGCCGTCTCGATCGCGAGGACGGGGCGGGTGGGATCGCCGGCGGCTGCGCCATGCTCGACCCTGGCTCGCATCTGTCGCCTCCCGGTTGCTGCATGGGGAATACCCGCGAGCGGCGCGGCTGTTCCCGCGCGATTAAGTTTTCCGCAAGCGCGCAGGCGCATGGATGGGGCTCGGCGGGGCAGGCGAAAGGGCCGACGATGATTAGGATTCTGGCCGCGACCGTTCTGGCTGCCGCGGCGCTGGCAGGCGAGCCGGCGGCCGCCTTCTGGCAGCGCTCGCAGGGCTCGCGCTGCTCCGATGCGACGAACGAGGCCGAGCGGCTGCAACTGCGCTGCTGGGAGCTCAACGCCTATGTCGATCCCGGCTGGCCGGCGCTCGGCCCGGGCGGCGGCGCCTATCTGCTGCGGGAACGGTTCTCGCCCCATGGCCGGATTCCGGGCAAGGGCGGCGTGACGCGCCGCCTCGGCTGAGGACGGCGCTCCGGAGGCTGCGGGCGCCCCCGGAGATCTCGATCGAGAGGCAGGCGCGACCGGCCGGCCGCGCCTGCTTCCGGCTCGTCAGTGCGCGGCCGCGCGCAGGTCGCGCGCCGCTTCCACCATGTTGATCAGGGCGGGCCTGACCTCTTCCCATTTGCGCGTCTTCAGCCCGCAATCCGGATTGACCCAGAGCTGCTCGTCCTTCAGCCGCTGCCGGGCGAGCCGGAGGAGCTCGGTCATCTCCGAGACGTCCGGCACGCGCGGCGAGTGGATGTCGTAGACGCCCGGGCCGATCTCGTTGGGGTATTGGTAGCTGCGGAAGGCTTCCAGCAGCTCCATCTTCGAGCGCGAGGTCTCGATCGAGATGACGTCGGCGTCCATCGCCGCGATCGCGTCGATGATCTGGTTGAACTCCGAATAGCACATATGGGTGTGAATCTGCGTCGCGTCGGCGACGCCGGAGGCGCAGATGCGGAAGCTCTCCACCGCCCAGTCGAGATAGCGCTTCCAGTCGCCCCGGCGCAGCGACAGGCCCTCGCGCAAGGCCGCCTCGTCGATCTGGATCATCGCGGCGCCCGCCTTCTCCAGGTCGAGCACCTCGTCGCGGATCGCCAGCGCGATCTGCCGGGAGGCCTGGCTGCGCGGGATGTCGTCGCGCACGAAGGACCAGTTCAGGATGGTGACCGGCCCGGTCAGCATCGCCTTCATCGGCTTCTTCGTCAGCGACTGGGCATAGCGCCACCACGCGACCGTCATCGGATTCGGGCGGGAGACGTCGCCGTAGAGGATCGGCGGGCGCACGCAGCGCGAGCCGTAGCTCTGCACCCAGCCATGGCGGGTGAAGGCGAAGCCGGCGAGCTGCTCGCCGAAATACTGCACCATGTCGTTGCGCTCGAACTCGCCATGGACGAGCACGTCGAGGCCGATCTCCTCCTGCCAGCGCACGGTGCGGGCCGTCTCCTCGCGCAGGAACTGCTCGTATTCGGCATGGCCGAGCCGGCCCTTGTCATGGGCGGCGCGGGCCTTGCGGACCTCCGGTGTCTGCGGGAAGGAGCCGATCGTGGTGGTCGGGAAGGCGGGCAGGTTGAAGCGGGCGCGCTGGAGCTTCGCGCGGTCGGCGAAGCCGCTCTTGCGGCGGGCGAAGGCTTCCGTGACCTGCGCCATGCGTGCGGCGACGGCCTTGTCGTTGACCTTGGGCGAAGCCCGCCGGGCGGCGGCGGCCGCGGTCGAGGCCGCGAGCTTGTCCTTCACGCTCTCGCGCCCGCCGGCGAGCGCCCGGCCGAGCGTGGCGAGCTCGTCCATCTTCTGCACGGCGAAGGCGAGCCAGCCCTTCACCTCGGCATCGAGATTGGCTTCCAGCTCCAGGTCGATCGGGCTGTGCAGCATCGAGCAGGACGGCGCGATCTGGACATGGTCGGTGCCGCGCCGGGCCGCGACCGGCTCGATCTTCGCGAGGACCTTCTCCAGATCGGTCTTCCAGACGTTGCGGCCGTCGACCACGCCGAGCGAGAGCACGAGGCCGCGCGGCGCCTTGGCGAGAACCGCGTCGAGCTGCTCGGGCGCGCGGACGAGGTCGAGATGCAGGCCGGCGACGGGCAGGGCGACGGCGGTGTCGAGATTGTCGCAGAGCGCGCCGAAATAGGTCGCCAACATCAGCTTGAGCTGCGGCAGGGCGTGAGCGATCGTCGCATAGGCCCGGCGCAGCGCCTCGCGGGTGGGCTCGTCGAGGTCGAGCACGAGGCAGGGCTCGTCGATCTGCACCCATTCGGCGCCGTTGGCCGAGAGCCGGCGCAACACGTCGACATAGACCGGGAGCAGCTCGCCCAGCAGCGAGAGCGGGGCGAAGTTCGGGTCCTTGGCCTTGCCGAGCTTGAGGAAGGTCACCGGGCCGAGCAGCACCGGACGGGTCTCGTAGCCGAGCGCCTTTGCCTCACGGTATTCGTCGACGGGCTTCAGCGAGGCGAGCTCGAAGCGCTGCCCGGCCTCGAATTCCGGCACCATGTAATGGTAGTTGGTGTCGAACCACTTGGTCATCTCCTGCGCCGGAACGCCGTGATGATGGTCGTGGTCGTGATGGGCATGGCCGCAGGAGGTGTGCGGCCCGGCCGCTCCTTGAGAGCCGCGGGCCATGGCGAAATAGGTGCCGAGCGGCACCGGCCCGCCCTTCCAGCCGTAGATCGCGGGAATCGCGCCGACCATCACGCTGGTGTCGAGCACCTGGTCGTAGAAGGAGAAGTCGTTGGACGGGATCACCGTGATCCCTTGCGCCTTCTGCCGGGCCCAGTTGGCGGCGCGCAGGCCGGCGGCGGTGTCGAGAAGGGATTTCTCGTCGGACTTGCCGGCCCAGAAGCTTTCGAGCGCGGTCTTGAGTTCGCGGCGCGGACCGATGCGCGGCGTGCCGAGAGCGGCGACGGAGACTGATTTTGACATAGGCTCAACCCCAATAAATGGGGGCAAAGGCCATAGCGGACGCGGAGCGACGACCGCCGGACGCGTGTCCGGGCGGAGCCGCCAAGCGCACCACCGGGACACCCCGCCCGAGGACGTTCACGTTGTCGGGGCAGGTCTCCTGGCTCGCGGGTCATCGCTCGTGCCCGTCTTCCCAAGGCCGAAGGCCTCAGTGACGCAGGTGGGCAAGAGCTCGCCGCTTACAGTTGCGGGGGCAGCGCCGGCCTCTCACCGGCTTCCCGTCTTAGCTCCCGCGCGACAGGCCGCACGGGAGAACCTCGACGGTGCCAGTATGCCGATCCCGCCGCAAACGTCAATGGAGATATAAAGACATCTTTATGTCTTTGAATGTGTCGTCGAGCGGTGAGGCAGCGCCGCCGGCTGGTCCCTGCTGGTTCTCATGGGAGCGCGGTCATCCCGGACGCGGCCCTCGGGCCGGCCTTTGGCCGTCCCCCGGAGAGACGCTGCGCAGATCCGGCATGGGTTCCGGGGCAAGCGCGAGACGATCCCGTTTCCCCGTAACATCAGCGGGCGCCAGGGGCGGGAAAGCGCGAAACCCGGCGGGCCTGGCCCGCCGGGTTTCCTGAAGCGATGGTCTCGCGGATATCCTTGGGGGGGAATCAGCCTTCGCTCGCTCTGGCCGGCGCCCGGACGAGGGGCACCATCTGGTCGCCCCAGTTGCCGCTGCCGTCATGGAAACGCGAGACGCGCACCAGCTCGATCGAGATGCCGGCCTCGACGGCGCGCTGCACCGCCTCGTTGAGACGATGAACCGCGTCGGCGAGGCGGTTGATGGCGCGGTCCTCCGCGGACATTTCCGGCTTGGGGACGATCTTGAATTCCGGCTGGGACATGATGGCCTCCCTCTGGAGAATGAATGGGCTGGAAGGCCGGCGCGGGATGCGCCGGCCATGTCTCGATCAGGCGGCGGCGAACTGGTTCATGGCGTTGGCGTGGCCGCCGGCCTTGAGGGCGCGTTCGCCGGCCACCATCTCCTTGAAGCTGTCGCCGAGGTCGGAGCCGACCTCGTGCTGGTGCTTCACCGCCGAGATGCCGCGCCGGATCTCCTCGCGCTGGACGGTGTTGACATAGGCCTTCATCCGGTCCGCCCCGAAATAGCCGCGCGAGAGCTCGTCGACGCTCTTGGCGGTGAGGTGGAAGGTCGGCAGCGTGATCAGGTTGTGGAAGACGCCGGCCTCAGCGGCGATGTCCGCCTGGAAGCGGGCGAGCCTGGCATCGGCCTCGCGGCCGAGTTCGCTGTCGTCGAGATCGGCGGCCATCAGTGCAGGGCCGTCCGGATAGTCCCCGGCTGCGATGCGCCCCTCCTTCAGCCATTCGGCCCGGACCTGCCTGCGCAGGTTCAGCGTCCAGTTGAACGAGGGCGAGTTGTTGTAGGCGAGCTTGGCGCCCGGCGCCGCCTTGCGGATCTCGCTCACCATCGCGGCGATCTCGGCGACGTTCGGCGTATCGGTCTCGATCCAGAGCAGGTCGGCGCCGCCCTCGTTGATGAAGGCGATGCAGTCCTCGACGACGCGGGCGCGGCCCGAGCCTTCCTTGAACTGGAAGAGGCCGTTGGGCAGCCGCGCCGGCTTCACCAGCCTGCCGTCCTGCCAGAGCGCCACGTCGCCGTCGCGCAGCGGCGCTTCCGCCGTGACCGGCTCGGTCTTGAGCCATTTGGTGTATTCGGCCGCGAGATCGCCCGGCTTCTGGCTGACCGGGATCTTCTGGGTCAGGCCGGCGCCGAGGCTGTCGGTGCGGGCGACGACGACGCCGTCGGCGACGCCGAGCTCCTCGAAGGCGAGGCGGCAGGCGCGCAGCTTCTCGATGAAGTCCTCGCGCGGCACGGTGACCTTGCCGTCCTGGTGGCCGCACTGCTTGGCGTCGGAGACCTGGTTCTCGATCTGCAGGCAGGAGGCGCCGGCCTTGATCAGCTCCTTGGCGAGCAGATAGGTCGCGTGCTCGTTGCCGAAGCCGGCGTCGATATCGGCGATGATCGGGACGACATGGGTCTCGAAGCCGTCGATCGCCGCGATCGCCTCGGCCTCCGCCCTGGCATCGCCCGCTTCGCGCGCCGTCTTCAGCGCGCGGAACAGATCGTTCAGCGCGACCTCGTCGGCCTGGCGCAGCGAGACGTAGATCTCCTCGATCAGGTCGGCGACGGCCGTCTTCTCGTGCATCGACTGGTCGGGCAGGTGGCCGAAGCGGTTGCGCAGGCCGGCGACCATCCAGCCGGAGAGATAGACATAGGCGCCCCTGGCGGTGCCGCGCAGGCGCTTGACCGCCTTGATCATCTGCTGTGCGTGGAAGCCCGACCAGCAGCCGAGCGACTGGGTGAAGCGCGACGGGTCGGCGTCGTAGATCGCCATGTCGCGGCGCACGACGCTCGCCATGGCGCGGGCGATGTCGAGATGCGTGTCGAAGGTGTTCTGCAGGCGCAACTGCAGGATGTCGTCGATGGCGACGCCGCCGGGCGCGAAGCCCGAGGGATAGCGGGCGAGCAGCTCGCCGCGCAGCGCGGAATAGGTTTTGCGGGGAGCCTCCGGCGCGGCGACGGCGGCGCTCGCCCCGCGATGTCCCGCAGCCGGGTCGAAACCAATCACGTCCATTGCGAAAGCCCTCTTGCTAGATTTGACTGACTCGCAATATTCACTTCTGGGTGCACTGCAAAAGAACTGAAAATGTAAAATAATGCGAACGCGATAGGCCATGTTTGCGAATTTTGTGAATGGAGGCGGCGCATGAAGAAGGTGTTTGCCGGGGTCCGCCTCAAGCGCCTGCGGGAGGAGCGCGGCCTGACCCAGCTCGCGCTGGCGCAGGCGCTCGAGGTCTCGCCCAGCTACCTCAACCAGATCGAGAAGAACCTGCGGCCGCTGACGGTGCAGGTGCTGCTCAAGATCAACGCGGTCTTCGGCGTCGACGTGCAGCTCTTCTCGGAAGGGGACGAGGCGCGGATGATCGCCGATCTGCGCGAGGTCTTCGCCGATCCGGCCAATGGCGATTCCGTGAGCGTGAGCGAGCTGCGCGAGGTCGTCGAGAACATGCCCGCGCTCGGGCGGGCGGTGGTGGCGCTGCACCGGCGCTACCGCAACGCGCTGGAGCGGGCCGACGCCATGGCCGGCGAGCTCGGGCTCGGCAGCGGCGGCGAGGCGACCTTCAGGTCGCTGATGCCGCACGAGCAGGTGCGCGACTTCTTCTACGCCCACCACAACCATTTCCCCGAGCTCGACGAGGCGGCCGAACGCATCTTCGAGGCGGCCCAGCTCAGGCCCGGCCAGGTGACGGAAGGGCTGGCGCGGCGCCTCGATCGCCGGCACGGCGTGCGCATCCTGCTCTCGAACGAGAGCCTGGGGCAGGCCCAGCGCCGCTACGACCCGAAGGAGCGCCGGCTCCATCTCTCGGCGCTGCTCGATCCGGGCCAGCGCGCCTTCCAGATCGCGACGCAGATCGGCTATCTCGAGCTGGAGGAGGCGATCGGGCGGCTGGCGGAGGAGGCCGCGGCCGGTTCTCCCGAGGCGCATGCGCTCGCCCGGATCGGCCTCGCCAGCTATTTCGCCGCGGCGCTGCTCATGCCCTACCGCGTCTTCCTCGCGGCGGCCGAGGCCGAGCGCTACGACATCGACCGGCTCGGCCGCCGCTTCGGCGTCGGCTTCGAATCCGTCTGCCACCGCCTGTCGTCGTTGCAGCGGCCCGGCGCCCCCGGCGTCCCGTTCTTCTTCGTGCGGGTCGACCGCGCCGGCAACATCTCCAAGCGGCAATCGGCGACCGATTTCCATTTCTCGCGGGTGGGCGGCACCTGCCCGCTCTGGAACGTCTACGAGGCCTTCGCCCAGCCGGGGCGCATCGTGACCCAGACCGCGCAGATGCCGGACGGGCGCACCTATCTCTGGATCGCCCGCACGGTGAACGACGCCGTCGGCGGCTATGGCGATATCGGCAGGAGCTTCTCGATCGGGCTCGGCTGCGATATCCGCCATGCCGGCCGGCTGGTCTATTCCAAGGGGCTCGACCTCGGCGATCCCAGCGCGGCGACGCCGATCGGCGCCGGCTGCAAGGTGTGCGAGCGGCTGGAATGCCCGCAGCGCGCCTTCCCGCCGATCGGCAAGCCGCTCGCCATCGACGAGCGCATCCACGGCTTCGTGCCCTACAACGCCGTCTAGGCATCGGGCCGGGGAGGCGCTTCCGCTGCGCCGGCCTCAGCCGGCGGTGCTGGAAACCGCGCGCTTGGGCCGCTCGTCGACCGTGAGCTGGAAGACGTCGGGACGGGCGTAGTGCCCGGTCGCATCGAAGTCGTACTTGCCGCGGGCGATCTGGCCCGGGTCGATCTCGGCGTAGAGGATCGTCTCGCCGGAGAAGTCGGGGCCGGCAAGGACGCGGCCGAGCGGATCGACGATGGCGCTGCCGCCGCGCATCATCACCGTCGCGGGATCGTCGCCGAGCGCCGATTCATGGTCGTCGCGATAGGCGCCGCGGGTGATGTGCTGGCAGGCGGTGAGCACGTAGCAGCGCCCCTCGAGCGCGATATGCTGCATCGAGGGCAACCAAGTGTCGCGGTCGTCCGCCGTCGGCGCGCAATAGATGCCGACCCCCTTGGAGTACATGTGCATGCGCAGCATGGGCATGTAGTTCTCCCAGCAGATCACGGCGCCGACGCGCCCCAGCGCGGTCTCGTAGACCGGCATGGTCGAGCCGTCGCCGAACCCCCAGATCAATCGCTCGGCGGCGGTCGGCATCAGCTTGCGGTGCTTGCCGATCAGCCCCTTCGCCCCGTCGAAGAACAAGGCGGTGCAATAGAGCGTGCCGCCATCGCGCTCGATGCAGCCGATGACGGTGAAGAGCCCGGTCTCCGCCGTGGCCGCGGCGATGGTCGCGACCTCCTCGCCGTCGAGGCCGATCGCGGCCTCATAGTAGCGCCGGAAGGCTTCGCGGCCCTCCGGCTTGCGCATCCCGACCGGCGCGCCGAAGGACGCCCCCTTGGGATAGCCGCCGAGGAAAGCCTCGGGAAACACCGCCAGCTTCGCGCCCTTCGCGGCCGCCTCCCCGATCAGCTCGGCCGCCTTGCCGGCGGTCCTGAGCGGATCGTCGGGAAAGGAGGCGGCCTGGACGACGGCGGCGATGTAGCTGTGCATGGTGTCACCCCTGCCGGAATGTCGGGACGGATCCGGTTGGCCGAGCATATCCGAGGATGGCGGTGCGGGAAGCGGCCATGCGGGAGGCAACCATGCACATCCCGCACGGTCGGATCGTCACGAGGCCTCGCGCTCCCGCTGGGGCATGCCCTCCGGGATGACGGTGGCGACGATCGAGGCGTCGAGCGCCTCGTAATCGGCGAGCCCGATGGTCTGGTAGAGCTCGGCGCGGGTCTGCATCTGCTCGACCATGGCATGGGTGCCGCCGTCGCGGGCCAGGGCGGTGTAGAGACGCTGCTGGGCCTTGTTGGCGACGCGCAGCGAGGAGACCGGCCAGATCACCATGCGGTAGCCCATGTCCTCGAACTCGTCGGCGGTGAAGAACGGCGTGCGGCCGAACTCGGTCATGTTGGCGAGCAGCGGGACGCCGGGCAGGCGGCGCGCGAATTCGCGGAACATCTCGGCATTGGTCAGCGCCTCCGGGAAGATCGCATCGGCGCCCGCCTCGACGAAGAGCCTGGCGCGCGCCACGGCGCCGTCCATGCCCTCGCTCGCGGCGGCGTCGGTGCGGGCGATCAGGTAGAGGTGGCGGCGGGCCTTGGCGGCGGCGGCGACCTTGGCCGCCATGTCGTGCGCGTCGGCGAGCTTCTTGTCGTTGAGATGGCCGCATTTCTTCGGCAGGAGCTGATCCTCGATATGGACGGCGCCGGCGCCGGCCTCCTCGAAGACGCGCACCATGTGCATGACGTTGAGCGCCTCGCCATAGCCGGTGTCGCCGTCGACCAGCAGCGGCAGGCCCGAGGCCCGGGCGATCTGGCGGATGAAGAAGGCGACTTCGTCGACGGTGATGATGCCGAGATCGGGCAGGCCCATCGAGGCGGTCATCGCCGCGCCCGACAGATAGAGCCCCTCGAAGCCGGCCGCCTTGGCCTGAAGCGCCGTCATGCCGTTATGGGCGCCCGGCAGGCGGGCGATGCCGCCGCGCTCGATCAGCGCCCGGAAGCGCCGGCCGGCGGGCTGGTCCGGGATTTCGGAGCCAACGAGATAAGGCATGTTTCTTCTCCTCAGGCCGCGCGCGCCGGGGAGGGCGCGCGTCCGCGCGCCTCGAGCGGCACGAAGGGCAGGTTCTCCGGGCCGACATAGTTGGCGGAGGGCCGGATGATCTTGTTGTCCTGCCGCTGCTCGATGATGTGGGCGGCCCAGCCCGAGGTCCGGGCGATCACGAAGAGCGGCGTGAACATCGCGGTCGGCACGCCGAGCAGATGATAGGAGACGGCGCTGAACCAGTCGAGATTGGCGAACATCTTCTTGGTCTCGCTCATCACCGCCTCGATCCGGTCGGCGATCTCGAACATCTTCATCGCCCCGGCCTCGCGCGAGAGCCGGCGGGCCACCTCCTTGATCACGGCGTTGCGCGGATCGGCGATGGTGTAGACCGGATGGCCGAAGCCGATCACCACCTCCTTCGCTTCGACCCGCCGGCGGATGTCGGCTTCCGACTCGTCCGCGTCGGCATAGCGCTTCTGGATGTCGAAGGCCGCCTCGTTGGCGCCGCCATGCCTGGGGCCGCGCAGGGCGCCGATCGCGCCGGTGATCGCCGAATAGATGTCGGAGCCGGTGCCGGCGATCGAGCGCGCGGTGAAGGTCGAGGCGTTGAACTCGTGCTCGGCATAGAGGACGAGCGAGGTGTGCATCGCCCGGACATGCTCCGCATTCGGCCGCTTGCCGTGCAGCAGGTGCAGGAAATGGCCGCCGATGCTGTCGTCGTCGGTCTCGACCTCGATCCGGCGCCCGTTCTGGGCGAAATGGTGCCAGTAGAGCAGCATCGAGCCGAGCGAGGCCATCAGCCGGTCGGCGATGTCGCGGGCGCCGGCATGGTTGTGGTCATGCGCCTCGGGCAGCACGCAGCCGAGCGCCGAGACGCCGGAGCGCATCACATCCATCGGATGGGCCGCCGCCGGCAGCGCCTCCAGCGTCGAGCGCACCGCGGCGGGCAGGCCGCGCAGGCCCGCGAGCTTCGCCTTGTAGGCCGCGAGCTCGGCCGCCGTCGGCAGCGTGCCGTGGACGAGGAGATGGGCGATCTCCTCGAACGCGCAACGCTCGGCGACATCGAGGATGTCGTAGCCGCGGTAGTGCAGGTCGTTGCCGGTGCGCCCGACGGTGCAGAGCGCGGTGTTCCCGGCGACGACGCCCGACAGCGCCACCGACTTCTTCGGCGCGGGCTTCGCCGGCGCGGTGCTTTCCTGGCTCATCCTGTCCTCCCTTGTCAGGCCACGACGGAGAGCCCGGAGCGGGCCCCGCCATGGCTGGCGTTCCAGTCGAAGATGCCGGTCGCGCCCGTGCCCGGCAGGGCGGGGTCGACCGCGAAGCTCAGGCCCGCGAGATCGTTCGCATCGAGCCGTTCCAGCCGCGCGACCGCGCCGAGGAAGCGCTCCTGCTCGGCGGCGGAGACGATGCCCTCCGCCAGGGTGCGGAACTTCTCGATGTACTGGGCGCGGGCGAAGGGGCGGGCGCCGAGCGGATGCGCATCGGCGATGGCGAGCTCGTCGGTGACGGTCGAGCCGTCCGCGAGCGTCACGACGACGCGCCCGCCGAAAGCCTTCTCCTTCGGGTCGTGGCTGTGATAGCGCCGCGTCCACTCGGGGTCCTCGACCGTCGAGATCTTGTGCCAGAGGGCGACCGTCTCCGGCCGGTTGGCGCGCTCGGGCGCATAGGAGCGCTCATGGTGCCAGCCGCCATCCTCCAGCGCGACGGCGAAGATGTACATGATCGAATGGTCGAGGGTTTCGCGGCTCGCCTTCGGGTCCATCTTCTGCGGGTCGTTGGCGCCGGTGCCGATCACGTAATGCGTGTGGTGGCTGGTGTGGATGACGATGCTCTTCACCCGCGACAGGTCGCCGCCGGCCTGCCTGATCCTGGGGCCCATGCGGCGGGCGAGGTCGATCAGCGCCTGGCTCTGGTACTCGGCCGAATGCTCCTTTGTGTAGGTGTCGAGGATGGCGCGCTTCGGCTCGCCCTTTTCCGGCAGCGGCACATGGTATTCGGCCTTCGGGCCGGAGAGCAGCCAGGCGATGAAGCCGTCCTCGCCCTCCCAGGCCGGCGAGGGCGCGCCTTCGCCGCGCATGACGCGGTCGACGGCCTCCACCGCCATCTTGCCGGCGAAGGCGGGGGCATAGGCCTTCCAGCTCGAGATCTCGCCCTTGCGCGACTGGCGCGTGGTGGTGGTGACGTGCAGCGCCTGCTGCACAGCCTGATAGATCGTCTCCGCCGGCAGGTTCAGCGCCGCGCCGATGCCGGCGGCGGCGGAGGGGCCGAGATGGGCGATGTGGTCGATCTTGTGCTCGTGCAGGCAGATGCCCTTCACCAGATCGACCTGGATCTCGTAGGCGGCGGCGAGCCCGCGCACCAGCGCCGCGCCGTCGAGCCGGCAATGCTGCGCGACCGCCAGCACCGGCGGGATGTTGTCGCCCGGATGCGAATAGTCGGCGGCCAGGAAGGTGTCGTGGAAATCGAGCTCGCGCACGGCGACGCCGTTGGCCCAGGCCGCCCATTCCGGCGAGACGCGCCGGTCGGCCGCCAGGCCGAAGACGGTGGCGCCGGGCTTGAAGGGATGGGCCAGCGCCTGGGCGCGGGCGCTGGCGACCGGGCGGCGCGTCAGCGAGGCGGCGGCGACGGCGGCGTTGTCGATGATGCGGTTGCCGATCATCTCGACCACGGCGGGCTCGACCGCGACCGGGTCGGCGGCGACCTCCGCGATCTTCCAGGCGAGCTGCTGCGGGCGCGGCAGGTTCTCGGCGGACTTATGGGTACGGACGCTGTGCTGCTTCACGACTGGGTTTCCTCGGATGGGCTGGAAACGGAGGAGGGGGAGGAGGGAATGCGGATCGGCCGGCCATTCGCGGCGACCGCGACCATTTCGAAGGCGCCGCGCACCGCCAGCCGCGTCTCGCCGGAGACCGGCGCTTCGGCGACCATGTCGACGGTGACGGTCATCGAGGAGCGGCCGACGCGCGTGACCTCGGCGGTCAGCTCGACGCGCTCGCCGACGCGCACCGGCTCGTGGAAGGCGACCTTGTCGGGGGTCGCCATGACGACGGCGCAGCGCGCGCGGCGCGTGGCGGCGACGAAGGCGGCCTTGCCCATCAGGCTTGGCGCATGGCCGCCGAAGAGCGTGCCGTCATGATTGGACTGCTCGGGAAACACCAACTCCACGAAGCGCGTCGGCGCCTCGCGACGTTCGCTTCCCTGTTCTGCCGCCATTGCCATGCCGCGGGCCCATGCGCTTGCAATCATCGATCTTCTTCGCAATATCTGCGGAACTACCCTGCGATAAAGGGCTGAAATTGCGGAGTTTTGCGGAGACGGATCGGCAAATCTGCAAAGTTTGCGAAGCGACCTTGCGCGAAGGAGCCGGGACATGAAGAAGGCCTTCATGGGCGTCCGCCTCAAGCGCCTGCGCGAGGAACGCCGGCTGACTCAGGCTGCGCTCGCCTCGGCGCTCGGCCTGTCGCTGAGCTATCTCAACCAGCTCGAGAACAACCAGCGCCCGCTGACCGTGCCCGTGCTGCTGAAGCTCAACGCCGCCTTCGGCGTCGACGTGCAGCTCTTCTCCGACGACGACGAGGCGCGGCTGATCGGCGATCTGCGGGAGGCGCTGACCGATCCCGCGATCGGCGAGCAGATCGCGACGGCGGAGTTGCGCGAGCTGGCGGCGAGCATGCCGGCGGTCGGGCGCGCGCTGGTCTCGCTGCACCGGCGCTATCGCAGCGCGCTGGAGCAATCCGCGGCGCTGGCGGCGCGGCTCGGCGACGATCGCCAGTCCGCCCTGACCTCGGCCGTCTCGACGCCGTTCGAGGAGGTGCGGGACTTCTTCTACGAGCGGCACAACCATATCGACCCGCTCGACCGCGCCGCCGAGGCGATCGCGCGCGAGCTCGGCGCCGCGGGGGGCCAGGCCGAGGCCGCCCTGATCGAGCGGCTGCGGGACCGGCACGGCATCCGCGTCGCCACCTTCCGGCCCGAGGGCGAGGAGGGCGGGCAGCGCCATTTCGACGTGGCCGAGGGCGTGCTGCGGCTGTCCTCGCATCTGGGAACGGGGCAGCGCGCCTTCCAGATCGCGACCCAGCTCGCCTTCCTCGAGCATCGCGACGCGATCGACGGGCTGGTCGCGACCGGGCGCTTCGGCGGCGAGGATTCCCGGCGCCTCGCCCGGATCGGCCTGGCGAATTATTTCGCCGGCGCGCTCGTCCTGCCCTATGGCGAGATCCTCGCGGCGGCGGAAGCCTGCCGCTACGACATCGAGCTGCTCGGCCAGCGCTTCGGGGTCGGCTTCGAGACGGTCTGCCACCGGCTCTCGACCCTGCAGCGGCCCGGCGCCCAGGGCGTGCCCTTCTTCTTCATCCGCGTCGACCGCGCCGGCAACATCTCGAAGCGCCAGTCGGCCACCGATTTCCATTTCTCGCGGGTGGGCGGGACCTGTCCCCTGTGGAACGTCTACGACGCCTTCGTCCAGCCCGGGCGCGTGCTGACGCAGGTGGCCCGCATGCCGGACGACCGTACCTATCTCTGGGTGGCGCGCTCGGTCTCGCGGGCGCGCGGGGGCTACCATCAGCCGCGCAAGACCTTCTCCGTCGCGCTGGGCTGCGACCTGCGCCATGCCGGGCGGCTGGTCTATGCCGACGGTCTCGATCTCGGCAATGCCGATGCGGCGACGCCGATCGGCGCGGGATGCCGCATCTGCGAGCGCCCGGCCTGCCCGCAGCGGGCCTTTCCCCCGGTCGGAAAACCGCTCCATGTCGACGAGCAGAGAAGCGCCTTCGCCCCCTATGCGGTGAAATGAGGGGATGGCGCGCGGCGGGGCCTCGCGCGGTGTTGTCGAGCGGCCAAAAAGGGTTAGGGTCGCCCGCGCCGCGACGATCCCCGATCTTCACAGATGGCTGAAGAGCGCGAGACGACCTATTGACAGGAGCGGGGCTCCAGATACTAAATGTGGTGGTCGACGGTCTCTCGAATCGCAAGATCGAGAGCCAAGAGGGAAGCCGGTGAGAGGCCGGCGCTGTGCCCGCACCTGTCAGCGGCGCGTTCGCATCCAGCGTAATGTCACCGGGGCCGCAAGGCTGCGGAAAGACGGATGGGAACGACGATCCGCGAGCCAGGAGACCTGCCGCGACCCTGGTTTATGTCCTCGGGTGGAGTGTCCCGGCGGAGCGTGTGACGGGTCGCGGTCCTTGCAGGGCCGTGTGCCTCCCGACGCTGCCGCCCGACCTTCGCCCCCAACATCTTGATCTTGGGGTTGATGCCGATGTCTCTTTCCGTTGAAGCCGAACGGCCCTCTGCCGCTCCTCAGGCCGCCGCCGCGTCGCCGTCCCCGGCCGCGGCGAACGAGCCCGGCTATCAGGTCATTCGCCGCAACGGTGCGGTCACGCCCTTCGACCCCGCCAAGATCGCGGTCGCGCTGACCAAGGCCTTCCTCGCCGTCGAGGGCTCGAGCGCCGCCGCCTCGCGCCGCATCCACGACGTCGTCGCCGAGCTGACCGAGCAGGTCGTCGCCGGGCTGACGCGCCGCGTCGCCACCGGGCGCACCTTCCATATCGAGGACGTGCAGGACCAGGTCGAGCTCGCCCTGATGCGCGGCGAGCACCACAAGGTCGCCCGCGCCTATGTGCTCTATCGCGAGGATCGGGCCCGCGAGCGGGCGAGGGCGCTGTCCGAGGCGAAGCCGGCCGCGGCCGCCGCCCCCTCGCTGCGGATGAAGCTCGCCGACGGCTCCTACGCGCCGCTCGACGCCGCCCGCCTCGACAACGTCGTGCGCGAGGCCTGCGCCGGGCTCGACGGCGTTTCGGCCGATCCGGTCCTGGCCGAGGCCCGCCGCAACCTCTATGACGGCATCTCGCTCGACGAGCTGGCGCTGGCGCCGATCCTGGCCGCGCGCACCCTGATCGAGACCGAGCCGAATTATTCCAAGGTCTCGGCCCGGCTGCTGCTCGACAAGCTCCGCCGCGAGGCGCTGAGCTTCGTCCACGGCCAGCCCGAGCAGGCGACGCAGGCCGAGATGGCCGGGCGTTACGCCGATTACTTCCAGGCCTATCTGAAGACCGGCATCGCCAACGAGCTGATCGACCCCGAGCTCGGCCGTTTCGACCTGGCCCGCATCGCCGCGGCGCTGAAGCCGGAGCGCGACCTGCAGTTCGACTATCTCGGCTTCCAGACCCTCTACGACCGCTACTTCCTGCATGTCCGCGGCAACCGCTTCGAGCTGCCGCAGGCCTTCTTCATGCGCGTCGCCATGGGCCTCGCCATCCGCGAGATCGACCGGGAGGCGCGGGCGATCGAGTTCTACGACCTGCTCTCCTCCTTCGACTTCATGGCCTCGACGCCGACGCTGTTCAATTCGGGCACGCTCAGGCCGCAGCTCTCCTCCTGCTTCCTGACGACGGTTTCCGATGACCTCGACGGCATCTTCAAGGCGATCAAGGACAACGCCCTGCTGGCCAAGTATTCCGGCGGCCTCGGCAACGACTGGACGCCGGTGCGCGGCCTCGGCGCCCATATCAAGGGCACGAACGGCGAGAGCCAGGGCGTGGTGCCCTTCCTGAAGGTCGCCAACGACACCGCCATCGCGGTCAACCAGGGCGGCAAGCGCAAGGGCGCGGTCTGCGCCTATCTCGAGACCTGGCATGTCGACATCGAGGAATTCCTCGACCTGCGCAAGAACACCGGCGACGACCGCCGCCGCACCCACGACATGAACACCGCGAACTGGATCCCGGACCTGTTCATGCAGCGGGTCGAGGCCGGCGCCGACTGGACGCTGTTCTCCCCCGACGAGGTGTCGGAGCTGCACGACCTCTACGGCAAGCCGTTCAAGCAGGCCTACGAGGCCTATGAGGCCAAGGCCGAGCGCGGCGAGATCAAGGTCTTCAAGCGGATCAAGGCCGTCGATCTGTGGCGGCGCATGCTGACCATGCTGTTCGAGACCGGGCATCCCTGGATCACCTTCAAGGACGCCTGCAACCTGCGCTCGCCGCAGCAGCATGCCGGCGTGGTGCACTCCTCGAACCTCTGCACGGAGATCACGCTCAACACCTCGGCCGATGAGGTCGCGGTCTGCAATCTCGGCTCGGTCAACCTGGCCGCGCATGTCACGGCCGAGGGGCTGGACCAGGCGCGCCTGGCCCGCACCGTGACGACCGCGATGCGCATGCTCGACAACGTCGTCGACATCAATTTCTACACGATCCCGGAGGCGCGCCGCTCGAATCTGCGCCACCGCCCGGTCGGGCTGGGCATCATGGGCTTCCAGGACGCCCTCCAGGTCCTGCGCATCCCGGCGGCGTCGGAGGAGGCGGTCGCCTTCGCCGATACCTCGATGGAGGCGATCAGCTTCCATGCGATCTCGGCCTCGGTCGACCTCGCCGCCGAGCGCGGCCGCTATCCGAGCTTCGAGGGCTCGCTCTGGTCGAAGGGCATCCTGCCGATCGACTCGCTCGAGATCCTCTCGGAAGCCCGCGACGGCGACGTCGATCTCGACCGCTCCTCGACGCTGGACTGGGAGAGCCTGCGGGCGCGGGTGACGAGCACCGGCATGCGCAACTCGAACACGATGGCGATCGCGCCGACCGCGACGATCTCCAACATCGTCGGCGTCTCGCAGTCGATCGAGCCGTCCTACAGCCAGCTCTACGTCAAGGCGAACATGTCGGGCGACTTCACCGTGGTGAATGCCGGGCTGGTCCACGATCTGAAGGCGCGCGGGCTCTGGGACGAGGTGATGGTCTCGGACCTGAAATACTACGACGGCAAGGTCAGCCAGATCGACCGCGTCCCCGCCGATCTCAAGGCGCTCTATGCGACCTCCTTCGAGATCCCGACGGAGTGGCTGATCAAGGCGGCGGCGCGCCGGCAGAAGTGGATCGACCAGGGCCAGTCGCTCAACCTCTACATGGCGCAGCCCTCGGGCCGGAAGCTCGACGAGGCCTATCGCCTCGCCTGGCGGCTCGGCCTGAAGACGACCTATTACCTGCGCGCGCTGTCCGCGACCCATGTCGAGAAGTCGACGCTGAAGGGCACGGATGGTAAGCTCAACGCGGTTTCGGCCTCGGTGCCGGCCGCCGCCAAGGCCGCGGCGCCGATCATCGTCGACATCCCGCTGGAGAACGGCGCGGCCGTGCCGAGCGCCTGCTCGCTCGACGACCCGACCTGCGAGGCCTGCCAGTAGGAGCGCCCCGCGCCAGCCCCGCCATTCCCGGACGACGCCCCAGGCGGAGCCGGGACCGTTGGCGGGGCGAGGCGAAAGCCTCGCACGGCACAACACAGGCCCGGGGCAAGCCCCGGGCGGAACACCCTTCAGTTTCAGAACGGAACCCCTTTCCATGCTCGACTGGTCCGATCCCAAATCCGACGCCGCCAAGGCCACGCAGCCCGCCATCCTCGCCGGCACCGCGCCGGTCGCCGACGCCACCGGCCTCGGCGAGATCGAGCGCGGCGCCGCCCGCGTCACCGTCGACGAGAAGCGCATGATCAACGCGCGCGCCGACGTGAACCAGCTTCTGCCGCTCAAGTATAAATGGGCCTGGGAGAAGTACCTTTCCGGCTGCAACAACCACTGGATGCCGACCGAGGTCTCGATGCAGGCCGACATCGCGCTGTGGAAGTCGAAGGACGGGCTGACCGAGGACGAGCGGCGCATGCTCAAGCGCAATCTCGGCTTCTTCGCCGCCTCCGAGAGCCTCGTCGCCAACAACATCGTGCTGGCGATCTACCGCCACCTCACCAACCCGGAATGCCGCCAGTACCTGCTGCGCCAGGCTTTCGAGGAGGCGGTGCACACCCACACCTTCCAGTACATCGTCGAGAGCCTCGGCCTCGACGAGGGCGAATTGTTCAACATGTACCGCGAGGTGCCCTCGATCACCGACAAGGCGGCCTGGGCGCTGAAGCACACGCAGTCGCTCGACGATCCCGCCTTCGCCACCGGCACGCCCGAGGCGGACCAGCGCTTCATGCGCGACCTCGTCGCTTTCTACGTCGTCTTCGAGGGCATGTGGTTCTATACCGGCTTCGCGCAGATCCTTTCGCTCGGCCGGCGCAACAAGATGGTCGGCATCGCCGAGCAGTACCAGTACATCCTGCGCGACGAGTCGATCCATCTCAACTTCGGCATCGACGTGATCAACCAGATCAAGATCGAGAACCCGCATCTCTGGACCAAGTCCTTCCAGGAGGAGGTGCGCGGCATGCTGAAGGACGCCGCCGAACTCGAGGCCGCCTATGGTCGCGACACCATGCCGAGGGGCTTCCTCGGGCTGAACGCGGCCTTGTGCGAGCAGTACATGCACTTCATCGCCAATCGCCGCTGCGCGCAGCTCGGCCTTGCCCCGGTCTTCGCCGAGGCGGAAAACCCGTTCCCCTGGATGTCCGAGGCGATGGACCTCAAGAAGGAGAAGAACTTCTTCGAGACCCGCGTCATCGAATACCAGAACGGCGGCGCGCTGAGCTGGGAGTAGGCGCCGGCCGGCGCCTCCCCGCAGGTTCCCGCATGCGATGCCCGGCCCGCGCCGGGCATCGGCTTTTTGGGGCGCCCGGTCCGGCTGGACGGGGCCGGCCGCTTCCCGCATGCTGCGCCATGCGCTTCACGAAGTGGGACTATCTCGCTTTCCCCGTGTTCGCCGGGCTCGCGATCGGCGTGTTCTACGCCGCCTTGCGCCTGCTCGGCTTTTTCGGCCTCGGTCTGCTCGGGCTGGTCATCGCCTTCGTCACGGTACGCATGGACCTGGAGCGCGACGGGCCTTCGCCGGAGCCCACGGTCCTCGTCGAGCAGGCCCGGGCGCGCGAGCGGATGACGCGGGCCGAGAAGGCCGCGTTCAGCTCCGCGCAGCAATGGCGGCTGCGTCCGCTGTTCGTCGCGCAGATCGTCGCGACGGGCTGCATCATTCTCGGGTTCGGCCTGCATTTCCTGCTTTAGGGCCCGCCGCCTTTCACGGCAGGTTCCGCGTAAATCAGCCCGCCTCGGTCCTCGCGGCCGCAGAGTGCGGCCCGGCGCAAGGAAGCGGTCGGCTTGCCGTTGTTTCTGTTTTGTTCCAGATTGGTCCCCGGCCACCGAGCGGGGAGGCGGCTATGGCGCCGGGCGCCGGTTTTCCAGGACGGACGAACTACTTCTTCGCGCTGCTGCCCAGCCCGCTCGCCGCGGCCTCGGCCGACCGGATGGCGCATGCGCTGCGGCATTGGCTCGATCTGTCGGGGCCGCCGCGCGGCACGCGCAAATACCATGTCACGCTCTGGGGCTGGCCGGAGGCCCGGGAGCCGGACCTTACGGAACTGGCATTGTTGCGGCGCGTCGGGCAACGCATCCGGCAGGACGCCTTCCGGCTGGATTTCGATGCGGTGGCGGTCTTCACCCGAAAAGCCGGGAAACCGGCCCTGGTCATGGTCGGCAGCGACGGGGTCATCGGCGCCGATCGGCTGCATGAGGCCATCGAGGGGGAGCTGCGGGCGAGCGGCTTTCGGAGCGGGCGGGCTTCGTTCCGCCCGCATCTGACGCTGCTCTACGACCACTGCCGCGCGCGGGCTTTTCGGGTCAGGCGGCTGGGCTGGCGCGTGACGGAGTTCGTGCTGATCCGCAGCATCCCGCGCCGGGACTACGAGATTCTCGGGCGCTGGCCGCTGCGGAACGGCTGAGCGATCATGCAAGGCCGCAAGCGCGCCTTGCGGCCGGGGGCGGCTCAACCGCGTTGCCTTGGCCGCTCAGGTCACTATCGTTCGCCTTCGACGCCCGCCCGATTCAACCGGAGCCCCTTATGGCCGACCTCTCCGCTTTCCCGATCACCAGGCGCTGGCCCGCCCGCCATCCCGATCGCATCCAGCTCTATTCGCTGCCGACGCCCAACGGCGTGAAGGTCTCGATCGCGCTGGAGGAGCTCGGCCTGCCCTATGAGCCGCATGCCATCGACATCGGCAAGAACGAGACCTGGGGGCCGGAATTCCTCTCGCTCAACCCGAACGGCAAGATCCCGGCGATCATCGACCCCGACGGCCCGGGCGGAAAGCCGCTGGGGCTGTGGGAGTCGGGCGCGATCCTGCTCTATCTCGCCGAAAAGACCGGCAAGCTGCTGCCGAAGGACCCCGCCGCCCGCTACGAGACGATCCAGTGGGTGTTCTTCCAGATGGCGGCGATCGGCCCGATGTTCGGCCAGCTCGGCTTCTTCCACAAATTCGCCGGCCGCGAATACGAGGACAAGCGCCCGCGCGACCGCTACGCCAATGAGAGCAAGCGCCTGCTCGGCGTGCTGGAGGACCGGGTTGCGAACCGCACCTGGATCATGGGCGACGACTACAGCATCGCCGACATCGCCATCCTCGGCTGGGTGCGCAACCTCGTCGGCTTCTACGGCGCCGGCGAGCTCGTCGACTATGCCAGCCTGACCCATGTGCCGATCTGGCTGGAGCGCTGCCTGTCGCGCCCGGCCGTGCAGCGCGGCCTCGACATCCCGAAGCGCCCGGCCTGAGGACAGCGACGTGGCCATCACGATCTACGGCATCAAGAACTGCGACACGATGAAGAAGGCGCGCGCCTGGCTCGACGGCCACGGCGCGGCCTATGCCTTCCACGACTACAAGGCGAGCGGGATCGACCGGGCTTCGCTCGAACGCTGGGTGAAGGAGCATGGCTGGCAGACCGTGCTGAATCGCGCAGGCACCACCTTCCGCAAGCTGCCCGACGCCGAGAAGCAGGGGCTCGATGCGCAGAAGGCGATCGCGCTGATGCTGGCCCAGCCCTCGATGATCAAGCGCCCCGTGCTCGACCTCGGCAAGGGCAGCACCGTCGTGGGCTTCAAGCCGGAGGTCTACGAGGCGGCGCTGGCGGGAGATCGGACCAATTGAGCGGCTAGTGGCGCGGGTTATCCCGGACGAGCGGCTTCAGCCGCGCCGATCCGGGATCCATGCCGGAACCTTCAAAGGCTGTGCTCGGGCGTGGATCCCGGGTCTCCGCTTCGCTGCGCCCGGGATGACCTTGCGTTCTTCAGCCGCCCAATCGCCCGCCGGCAAGCGGCGGAAGCCGTGCATGACCCCCTTCGTGCGGGCGCCTCTTCCCTAAAACACCGCTCTGCTCTACCTCGCAGGCCATGACCGCACAGCCTCAGCCCGCGCAGCGCGACATCGCCGCGACCGCCGACTTCACCTTCCATGTCGCCGCCCGCGACGGCGCCGCCCGCACCGGCGCGATAACCATGCCGCGCGGCGTCATCCGCACGCCGGCCTTCATGCCGGTCGGCACCGCCGCCACCGTCAAGGGCATGTATCCCGAGCAGGTGAGGGCGCTTGGTGCCGATGTCGTGCTCGGCAACACCTATCACCTGATGCTGCGTCCCGGCGCCGAACGTGTCGCCCGGCTCGGCGGCCTGCACCGGTTCATGAACTGGCCGCACCCGATCCTGACGGATTCGGGCGGCTTCCAGGTGATGTCGCTCTCGCAGCTCCGGAAGCTGACCGAGGAGGGCGTGACCTTCCAGTCACATATCGACGGCTCGAAGCATGTGCTGACGCCCGAGCGCTCGGTCGAGATCCAGAACCTGCTCGGCTCCGACATCGTCATGCAGCTCGACGAATGTGTGGCGCTGCCCTGCGAGGAGAAGGTGGCGGAGAAGGCGATGCGGCTGTCGCTGCGCTGGGCCGAGCGCTGCAAGGCCGCCTTCGGCGATCATCCCGGCCGGGCCCTGTTCGGCATCGTGCAGGGCGGCGACGTGCCGCATCTGCGGGTTGAGAGCGCGCGCGCGCTCGCCGCCATGGACCTCAAGGGCTACGCCGTTGGCGGGCTTGCGGTTGGCGAGCCGCAGGACGTCATGCTGGCGATGATCGAGACGGTCGAGCCGCATCTGCCCCAGGCGAAGCCGCGCTATCTGATGGGCGTCGGCACGCCCGACGACATCCTCCAGTCGGTGGCGCGCGGCATCGACATGTTCGACTGCGTGATGCCGACGCGCGCCGGCCGCCACGGCCAGATCTTCACCCGCTTCGGCCGGATGAACCTGAAGAACGCGAAATTCGCCGAGGACCCGCGCCCGATCGACGAGCAATCCTCCTGCCCGGCGGCGAAGGACTGGTCGCGGGCCTATCTGCACCATCTGGTCAAGGCCGAGGAGATGCTCGGCAAGATGCTGCTGACCTGGGTGAACCTCGCCTATTACCAGGAGCTGATGGCCGGCCTGCGCGGCGCCATCGCGGCCGGGCGTCTCGCCGATTTCATCGCCGAGACGAAGGAGGGCTGGACCCGGGGCGAGGATGGAGGCGCCCCGGCGTGACGGCCCTCGATCCCGGCCTGCTGCTCAAGATGGCGATCGCGGCCGCGGTGGTGGTCACCTGCTCGCTGATCGCCGAGCGCAGCGGGCCGAAGATCGCGGCGATGATCGCCACCCTGCCGATCTCGCTCGGCCCCGTCCTGTTCTTCCTGTCGCTGGAACACGAGCCGGCCTTCCTCGCCGAAAGCGCCCGCGGCACGATGAACGCCAATGTCGCCAATGCCGGCTTCGTGCTGGCCTATGTCTTCGCGGCGCAGCGCTTCGCGACGCTGCCCAGCCTTGCGGCGGCGCTCGCCGCCTGGGTCGTCGCGCTGCTGGCCACACGCGGCTTCGGCCTGCCGGCCTGGGCGCTGACCGGGCTCGCGGTCGCCGCCTTCGCCGCCGTGCACCGGGCCGCGCGGCCCTATCTCGCGGCCCGCCCGGTCGCGCCGCCCCGGCGCGCCTGGTTCGCGATTCCGCTGCGGGCGGCCTGCGTCGCCGGGCTTGTCGGCGGCGTCACGCTCGCGAGCCACCAGGTCGGCGCGAACTGGTCGGGCGTCCTCGCCGGGGTTCCGCTGGTGCTGTCGAGCCTCGTGCTGATCCTGCAGCCGCGCATCGGCGGCCCGGCCACCGCCGCCCTGATCGGCAACGGCGCGCTCGGCCTGCTCGGGGTCGGCCTCGGCCTGGCGGCGCTCTACGCCGCCGCCGTGCCGCTGGGCTCGGGGTTCGCCCTGCTGATCGGACTGACGGTCTCGGTCGCCTGGAATGCCGGGCTACTCGGCCTTGCGCGCCGGCCGGCGCCATGACGCCACGAACAGCCCGCCGATGATCAGGCCGAAACCGGCCAGTTGCAGCGGGCCGGGGATCTCGCCGAGCGCCGGGATGGCGAGCGTCGTGCCGGTGACCGGGATCAGCGGCGGAAAGCGCCCGACCACGGCTGCCCCCAGCACATGCGCGGCCCAGCCCCAGAGCCACAGCCCGAGGATGACGTTGATGATGCCCTGATAGACCGCGTGCAGCCCGAGCACCCACCAGGGCGCGATGTCGAAGCCGCGGAAGAAGAACAGGAAGTAGAACGGCAGATAGGCGAGCGACAGCACCGAGACGACGATCGAGCCCTTGAGGCCGTCGACCTTCCAGAGCTGGATCAGCAGCGGGTAGAAGCCCCAGAGCAGGCCGACGCCGAGAAAGCAGAGGTCGCCGCGCAAGGTGTCGCCGGCCGCGCCGTGGCTGCCGGCGAAGGCGAGGAAGCCGAGGCCGCCGATCACGCTCGCGATGCCGAGGATCAGCGGCGCCGAGAGGCGCGCCCCGAACAGGACGACGCTGCCGACGATGCCGATCACGGTCACCGTGCCCGGGCCGATCGTGGCGCCATGCGCGGCCGGAGCCATCGTCAGCCCCATCAGCATCAGGAAGGTCATCGGGAAACCGCTGGTCACGGCGAGCCAAACGCCGTGATTCCAGCCGACGCCGCCGCAGTTCCGCAAGCCCCCGGCCCGCAGGAAGAGCGGTAGCAGCAGCAGGCCGGCGGTGCCGAAGCGCAGCGCCAGCAGGTCATGGGCGCCGATGCCGTGGAGCACGGCATGGCGGCTGATGACGAAGTTCGAGCCGAAGATCAGGACGCTGAGCAGCATCCCGGCGACCGCCAGCCGGCGCCGGCGGCGTTCCGTGTCCGGCGCTGCGGCGGGGCGGGCGATGCGCTGATCCATGGAGCCGACATAGCGCGGATGGCGGCGGGGCCGTTACGCGCCATGGCGCATGGCCCCCGCGCTCGAAACGGCGATCCGCATTTGCGCCGCGTTTCAGCCCTTCTGGTGCCCGAAGGCGGCGGCTCACTCTCCGCGCTGAAGGGGCTTGAACGATCGGAGCGACGGCGATGTCCAGCAACCGCTATCCCCCGCAGCCCGCGGCCATGGCGAAGCGGCTCGGCCACCATCTCCTGCTCTCCCTCGGCGTGACGCTGGCCACCGCCCTGGTCGCGACCTTGCCGGCCCTCGTCTCCGGCGCGCCCTGGGAGCGTGCCCCGGCGCGGGCTTCCGCCCCGGCGGGGCCGGTGCTGCTGCGGGACGGCAAGATCGTCGATCGCCTCGGGGAAAATACCGTCGCCGGGCCCGAGATGGCGGCGACGAATGCGCCGGGGCTGCCGGCGGCGCTGGCGATGCCGATGTCGCTGAACTGGCCCGGGAGCGGCGAATGGACGCCGCCCGCGCAGCGGCTCGCGGTCGCGGCCCGGGCGAGGCCCCGCGCGGGAGAGGGCGCGGCCGTTCTACCCCAGTATCGTATCGCCGCGCTGCCGGTCCACGCCGCCGCGACGGGCGCGCCTTTGGTCATCCTGCCTCCGGCGGCGGCGACGGCCCTGGAGGCCGCGCGCGACGATTCCGGTCGCGACGACGCCTGGAGCCGCCTGTTGAGCCAGCCGGCGACGCAGGTGGTCGATGCCGTCTCCGGCGCCGCCGATTCCGTGCAGGCGGCGGGCTCCTGGGGGCTGTCGCAGGCGGCGAGCCTGCTGCCGCGCTGGTGAGCGCGGCAGCAATCACCTGATCAGGCGAGCGCCTTCAGCGCGGCGCGGCCGGCATAGACGGCCTGGGTGCCGAGTTCCTCCTCGATGCGCAGGAGCTGGTTGTACTTCGCGGTCCGGTCGGAGCGGGCGAGCGAGCCGGTCTTGATCTGCCCGCAATTGGTCGCGACGGCGAGGTCGGCGATGGTCGAATCCTCGGTCTCGCCCGAGCGGTGCGACATCACGGCGGTGTAGCCGGCGCGCTGCGCCATATCGACGGCGGCGAGCGTCTCGGTCAGCGAGCCGATCTGGTTGACCTTGACCAGGATCGAGTTGGCCGTCCCGCCCTTGATGCCGCGCGACAGGCGCTCGACATTGGTGACGAAGAGGTCGTCGCCGACGAGCTGGCACTTGCCGCCGACGAGGTCGGTCAGCGCCTTCCAGCCCTCCCAGTCATCCTCCGACATGCCGTCCTCGATCGAGACGATCGGGTAGTTGCCGACGAGCTTGGCGAGGTACTTGGCCTGCGCCTTGGGGTCGCGCGTCTTGCGCTCGCCCGCATAGATGTAGGAGCCGTCCTTGAAGAACTCGGTCGCGGCGCAGTCGAGCGCCAGCGCGATATCCTCGCCGGGCTTGTAGCCGGCGGTCTCGATCGCCTGCATCACGAAATCGAGCGCCGCCTCGGCCGATTTGATGTTGGGGGCGAAGCCGCCCTCGTCGCCGACATTGGTGTTGTGGCCGGCGTCGTGCAGCTTCTTCTTCAGCGTGTGGAAGATCTCCGAGCCCATGCGCAGCCCCTCGGCGAAGGAGTGAGCGCCGACCGGCATGATCATGAATTCCTGGAAGTCGATCGGGTTGTCGGCATGGGCGCCGCCATTGACGATGTTCATCATCGGCACGGGCAGGACGCGGGCCGAGGTGCCGCCGACATAGCGGTAGAGCGGCAGGCCCGACGCCTCGGCCGCTGCCTTGGCCACGGCGAGCGAGACGCCGAGGATGGCGTTGGCGCCGAGCTTGCCCTTGTTGGGGGTGCCGTCGAGCTCGATCATCGCCTGGTCGATCCCGGTCTGGTCCTCGGCGTCCATCGCGACGATCGCCTCGGCGATGGCGACGTTGACCGATTCCACGGCCTTGAGCACGCCCTTGCCGAGATAGCGGCTCTTGTCGCCGTCGCGCAACTCGACCGCCTCATGCGCGCCGGTCGAGGCGCCGGAGGGAACCGCGGCGCGGCCCATCGAGCCGTCCTCCAGCACGACATCGACCTCGACCGTGGGGTTGCCGCGGGAATCGAGGATCTGGCGTCCGATGATGTCGATGATCGCGGTCATGGCAGGCTCCGAAGGGGCGGGCGGAATGAATAGGCGCTTCTACCCAACCGGCCGTGCGGCGGGAAGCCCCGATCGGCGCGATCGGCCGGGGGGAAGGGCAGGAAGGGCAGGGAGGCCGCAGATGGAAGCGGGACATGCGGGCGAAGGCGCGCTCTGGCGTGGCGGTTGCGCGGCTTCGGGCCAGCTCCGGCGCTTCGCCCCATCGGGAAACAAGCATGTTCCAGAATATGTCCGCCCCTCGCCGTCCTTCGCTGGCCGCCGTCCTGTTCTGGTGCGCACTCACCGTCGCCTGGTGGACGGGCCTGTGCCTCTATGCCGGCCGGCCGATCTGGTTCTGGTGATCACTCGTCCTCGCCCGGCGTGGCGAGATAGCTGCCGAACAGGAAGCCGCTCTGGAGCGCGAACAGATAGCCGATCCAGACGAAGGCGCTGAAGAGGCTGAGCTCTCCGCGGATCAGCCAGAGCGGGAAGAAGAACACCGTCAGCGCGACGCTGGCGACGATGATGGCGGGATAGCCAAAGGACAGGCCGATCAGGCTTCCGAGCAGAAAGAGAATGCCTGCGATAAGCATAAAATTGTCGGGATCTGATCCGTTGGCCTGTCGGTCTGGACTATGATCTGGCAGGAGACATCGCAAGGATGCGTGTGGAAGATCGGTAAATATTGAAATACCTCCCCCGATATCCTTGGGAGTGCTTTCCAGCCCGCCGCCAGAGAGGCCCGATACGGGGTCGACCGGGGGCAGGGGCGGCGCGTTGCCGCGGAGAGTTCCCTCCGCAGCGCAAGATGCTCTAGAAGCGGCGCAACCACAGGAGCATCCGATGTCCATCGACGCCTCGACCTTGCAGCTCGGGCAGGCCAGCGCGCTGCCGGCCTCTCCGGAGGAAGCCCGCCTCGACCGCGTGCCGAACCCGCATGCCGGCACCCGCTATCTCGCCCGCTTCACCTGCCCGGAATTCACCTCGATCTGCCCGGTCACGGGCCAGCCCGATTTCGGCATCCTCGTCATCGATTACCTGCCGGGCCCGTGGCTGGTCGAGTCGAAGTCGCTGAAGCTCTACCTCGCCTCCTTCCGCAACCATGGCGCCTTCCACGAGGACTGCACCATTGGCATCGGCAAGCGGCTGGTCGACCTGCTGGAGCCGGAATGGTTCCGCATCGGCGGCTACTGGTATCCGCGCGGCGGCATCCCGATCGACGTGTTCTGGCAGACCGGCGAGCCGCCGAAGGGGCTGTGGCTGCCGGACCAGGGCGTGGCGCCCTATCGCGGGCGGTAGGGAACCTCTCCGTCATCGCGCGTCCTTGGGCTTGCGGAAGGCAAGACCCGAGGGCGCGCAATGACGATGTAAGTGCGCCTCAGCTCCGCGAGCCCAGGGGCGGCAGGAGCTTCGGCGTCAGCAGCCCGAGCAGCCCGATGCCGACGCCGAAGACGGCGAGCGCGCCGGAGGTGCCGAGCGCGTTCAGCAGGGTCCCCATCGCCAGCGGCCCGGTGGCGTGGCCCATGAAGAAGAAGCAGGCGAACAGGGCCATGGCCGAGCCGCGCGCCGTCGGCGCGAGCTCGGTCGCCTGGGCCTGGAAGGTGCCGTGCAGCAGGAAGAAGCCGAAGCCGATCAGCAGGAAGATGCCGATCGCGCTCCACCACGGCGCCGGGATGACGAACAGCCCGTAGCCCAGCGCCATGGCGATGCCGCCATAGCGCATCATCTGCCGCGGCCCGACGCGCTGGACCAGGATTCGCGTCAGCACGCCGTAGACCAGCCCGCCGAGCCCCATCGCGCCGATGGCGAGACCGGCCTCCGAGGAGCCGGTGCCGGAGCGCTCGTGCAGGATCGCCGCGACGAAGGGCGGCAGGCCGAAGACCATCGCCCCCTCGAGCATGACGAGGAGATAGAGCAGCTTGCTGCGCGGATTGGCGAAGACCGCGCGGTAGCTCCCGATCGCTCCCGAGAGGCTGAGCGGCGGGCGGTCCGCGTTCGGGCGCGGCTTCAGGACGAGCCGCACGAGCGCCGCGCCGCCGATCGCGAGCAGCGCCGCGGTGCCGAGCACGGCGCGCCAGCCGATATGGTCGGCGACGACGCCCGAGAAGGCGGCACCCGCCATCTGGCCGATGATCATGATGACGAGGAAGCGCCCGAGCATGATCTGGCGCTCGGCCATCGGGGCGCGGTCGCCGATCGCCGCCATCGCGGCGGGGATGACGCCGCCCGCCATCACGCCGCCAACGGCGCGTAAGGCCAGCAGCATCCAGAAATCGGTGGCGAAGGCGGCGAGCGCCGACAGCGTGCCGAGCAGGACGAGGCAGGTCGAGATGCTGCGCAGCTTGCCGACCGCGTCGGCGATCGGCCCGAGGAAGGGCTGGCCGAGCGCGTAGCAGCCCGAGAAGGCGGTCACCAGGAAGGCGATCTGGTGGACGCTCTGGCCGAACTCGACCGCGAGCGTCGGCACCAGCGGGTCGATGAGCCGCATGGTGAAGGTCGAGGCGAAGCCGCAGAGGCCGAGGATCGGGATCAGCGCGCCGAGATCGTCGCCGGAAGCCGGCTTCGGCTCAGACATAGGCGACGTTTGGCGCCGGGCTGCCCTTGGCGAGGCGGTCGAAGGCCTGCAATGCCGCGATCAGGCCCTGGAACTCCGGCAGCGGCACCATGTTGGGGCCGTCGGAGGGAGCCCTGTCCGGATCGGGATGGGTCTCGATGAAGACGCCGGCGACGCCGACCGCGACCGCCGCGCGCGCCAGCACCGGCACGAATTCGCGCTGGCCCCCGGTCGAGGAGCCCTTGCCGCCCGGCTGCTGCACCGAATGGGTGGCGTCGAAGATCACGGGCGCGCCGATCTCGGCCATGATCGGCAGGCTGCGCATGTCGGTGACGAGGGTGTTGTAGCCGAAGGAGGCGCCACGCTCGGTCAGCATGACGTTGGCGTTGCCGCTCTCGGTCACCTTGGCCGCGACGTTGACCATGTCCCAGGGCGCGAGGAACTGGCCCTTCTTGACGTTGACGACCCGGCCGGTCTTCGCCGCCGCGACGAGCAGGTCGGTCTGGCGGCAGAGGAAGGCGGGGATCTGCAGCACGTCGACGACCTCGGCGACGGGCGCGCACTGGCTCGCCTCGTGCACGTTGGTCAGCACGGGCAGGCCGGTGCGCTCGCGGATCTCGGCGAAGACGGGGAGCGCCGCCTCCAGCCCCATGCCGCGCGCGCCCTTGACGCTGGTGCGGTTCGCCTTGTCGAAGGAGGTCTTGAAGACGAGACCGACCTCCAGCGCATCGGCGATCTCCTTGAGCGCCAGCGCGCATTCAAGCGCGTGGTTCCGGCTCTCCATCTGGCAGGGCCCGGCGATCACCGACAGCGGCAGCCGGTTTCCGAAACGCACGGGCCGGGCGAGATCCTCGCCAATGGTGACGATGGCGTTGGGGGTCATGGCGGGTCCTTCGCGGCAAGGCTTTGCGGCGAGACTTCGCTGCGAGGCTTCGCGGCGAGGCCTTGGCATGCAGGCTGCCGGGCATAGGGCGGCTCGCCCTTCCGGGTCAAGTCGGGGCACGCCGTGCAGAAGTTGTTCGGCCTGGGCGCAACGGGCTGGCGAAGCGGGAGCGAGGTCTGTAAATTCGCAGGCGAGGTACTATCTTTGACGGGAACGCAGGATCGGTTGGATACGGCGCGGACGGATATGATCGAGGCAGGCCAGGGCACAGCGATGCGGATCGGAACGGCGCCGGAGAGATCGGCGCACCCGCACGGCATCGCGGCGACGGTCGCCATGGCCGACCGCCCGAAGCGGGCCGGCCCGCCGGCCGATGGCGGGCGCGAGGGCACGGGAACGGCGGTGCTGACCCGCACCCGCACGCGCAAGCCCAATCTCTACCGCGTCCTGCTTCTGAACGACGACTACACCCCGATGGAGTTCGTCGTTCACGTGCTGGAGCGGTTCTTCAACAAGGACCGCGCCGAGGCGACCCGGATCATGATGCATGTGCATCAGAACGGCGTCGGCGAATGCGGCGTCTTCACCTATGAGGTCGCCGAAACCAAGGTCACTCTCGTCATGGATCTCGCGCGCAAGCACATGCACCCGCTGCAATGCGTGATGGAGAAGAAGTAGCGTTGGGCCGGACCGCATATTCCCGAAACAGATAGGAGCGCGCCCCTTGCCGAGTTTCTCGCGCAGTCTCGAACAGGCGCTTCACCGGGCTCTGGCTCTCGCCAATGAGCGCCGCCACGAATACGCCACCCTCGAACATCTCCTGCTCGCGCTGGTCGATGACCAGGACGCGGCCGCGGTGATGCGCGCCTGCAGCGTCGATCTCGACCTGCTCAGGCGCAACCTCGTCGACTATATCGACTCGGAGCTGACCAACCTCGTTACCGACGGGCGCGACGATTCCAAGCCGACCGCCGGCTTCCAGCGCGTGATCCAGCGCGCCGTCATCCATGTCCAGTCCTCCGGCCGCGAGGAGGTGACCGGCGCCAATGTGCTCGTCGCGATGTTCGCCGAGCGCGAGAGCCACGCCGCCTATTTCCTGCAGGAGCAGGACATGACCCGCTATGACGCGGTCAACTACATCAGCCACGGCATCGCCAAACGCCCCGGCGCCAGCGAGAGCCGCCCGGTGCGCGGCGCCGAGGACGACGCCGAGCCGCAGCGCGAGCAACGCTCGGACCAGGCCGGCGAGCCGGACAAGGACAAGAAGAAAAAGGAAAGCGCGCTGGAGGCTTACTGCGTCAACCTCAACCGGAAGGCGAGGGACGGGCGCATCGATCCGCTGATCGGCCGCGAGGCCGAGGTTCAGCGCACGATCCAGATCCTCTGCCGCCGTCAGAAGAACAACCCGCTGCTGGTCGGCGATCCCGGCGTCGGCAAGACGGCGATCGCCGAGGGCCTCGCCCTCAAGATCACCCGCGGCGAGGTGCCGGAGGTCCTGCACGACGCCACGGTGTTCTCGCTCGACATGGGCACGCTGCTCGCCGGCACGCGCTATCGCGGCGATTTCGAGGAACGCCTCAAGCAGGTGATGAAGGAGATCGAGCAGCATCCCAAGGCGATCATGTTCATCGACGAGATCCACACGGTGATCGGCGCCGGTGCGACCTCGGGCGGCGCCATGGACGCCTCGAACCTGCTCAAGCCTGCGCTGGCCTCGGGCTCGCTGCGCTGCATCGGCTCGACCACCTACAAGGAATACCGCCAGTATTTCGAGAAGGACCGGGCGCTGGTGCGCCGCTTCCAGAAGATCGACGTCAACGAGCCCTCGGTGCCGGACACGATCGAGATCCTCAAGGGCCTCAAGCCCTATTTCGAGGAGTTCCACAAGCTGCGCTACACCCAGGACGCCATCAAGGCGGCGGTGGAGCTCTCGGCGCGCTACATCCACGACCGCAAGCTGCCGGACAAGGCGATCGACGTCATCGACGAGACCGGCGCCTCGCAGATGCTGCTGCCCGAAGGCAGGCGCAAGAAGACGATCGGCGTGAAGGAGGTCGAGGCGGCGGTCTCGACCATGGCCCGCATCCCGGCCAAGACCGTCTCGAAGGACGATGCCGAGGTGCTGCGCAACCTCGAGACCACGCTGAAGCGCACCGTCTACGGCCAGGAGAAGGCGATCGAGGCTTTGTCCTCCTCGATCAAGCTCGCCCGCGCCGGCCTGCGCGACGGCGAGAAGCCGATCGGCTGCTATCTCTTCGCCGGCCCCACCGGCGTCGGCAAGACCGAGGTCGCGCGCCAGCTCGCCTCCTCGCTCGGCGTCGAGCTGATCCGCTTCGACATGTCGGAGTATATGGAGCGCCACACCGTCTCGCGGCTGATCGGCGCGCCTCCCGGCTATGTCGGCTTCGACCAGGGCGGCCTGCTGACCGACCAGATCGACCAGCATCCGCATTGCGTGCTGCTGCTCGACGAGATCGAGAAGGCCCATCCCGACCTGTTCAACATCCTCCTGCAGGTGATGGACCACGGCAAGCTGACCGACAACAACGGCAAGCAGGTCGATTTCAGGAACGTCATCCTGATCATGACCACCAATGCCGGAGCCGCCGACATGGCCCGCAACGCCTATGGCTTCACCCGCAGCAAGCGCGAGGGCGACGACACCGAGGCGATCAACAAGCTGTTCGCGCCGGAATTCCGCAACCGTCTCGACGCCACCATCTCCTTCGGCCATCTGCCGAAGAGCGTGGTCGCCCGCGTCGTCGACAAGTTCGTGCTCCAGCTCGAGGCCCAGCTCGCCGACCGCAACGTCACCATTGAGCTCTCCGACGAGGCGCGCGAATGGCTGGTCGAGAACGGCTATGACGAGGCGATGGGCGCCCGCCCGATGGCCCGGCTGATCCAGCAGACGATCAAGACGCCGCTCGCCGACGAGGTGCTATTCGGCCGCCTCAAGAACGGCGGCGCCGTCAAGGTCGTGGTCGTCCACTCCGAGACCGGCATCAAGGTGCTCGGCCTGGAATTCCCGGACGGGCCGGTCAAGCCGAAGCCCGAGAAGGATGTCGAGGCCGCCAACGCCAAGCGCCTGCCGAAGCCGCGCGCCAAGGCCTCCGGCTCCGGCTCGCCCAAATCCAGCCCGCCGCGCCGCGCGCCCAAGGGCGCAGGGCCGGGCGAAGGTCCGGGCGGCCCCGCCGCGCCGGCCAAGGCGTCCGGCCGCGCCGTCCGCACCGTGCCGAAGGTTCCGCTGACGAAGGCCTGAGACCGTGCTGTTCAAACGCAAGACTGCGACGCTCGCCGCCGAGACCGGCGAGGTCGCGACCGAAGCCGCCGAGGCGCCGGCGCGGCGGCAGAAGGAAAAGCTCGGCTGGTTCGAGAAGCGCAGCCGGCGCCGGCGGCGGCGCATCATCTTCGAGGAGGTGCTGGGCTGGATCCTCGTGCCGGCCTTCATCTATCTGATCTATCTCGGCGTCCAGTCGGTCGGCGGAATCCCCAAGGAGCTGGTCGATTTCGCCAACGAGCTGATCGCCATGGTGATGAAGGGCAAGGGCTGAGGGGCCGGTCCGCACCGACCACGGCGCTACCGCCGTCATTCCGGGGCGCCGCGCAGCGGCGAGCCCGGAACCCATGAACACGAGGTCTGAAACAGGCGGCATCGATGCCGCCTTTTTTGCACATGTCGCGTTCATGGGTTCCGGGCCGGGGCCCTTGGCCCGTCCCGGAATGACGAGCGGTGGTTTTCCATTTTCATCATTCTCGCCGCATCGCCTTGCAGAATCCGCAGAGCAGGGCGGCCCGGCGCGTCCTAGCGAAGCGGCGCACGCATGTCGCATAGGGGAGGAGGCTCTCGCGAGAGAGCCGACACCCTTCGCCGAGCCCTCCGCAGCCGATGACCGCATGAGCGTATCCGCCGATTGGAGCTGGCAGCGCGTCGCGCTCGCCGGCATGCGCGATGCGCTGTCGCTGCCGGCCTGGATCGTCGGATTCGGCCTCGTCGGCATCGGTTCCCTGGCGCATGACGTTGGCTACCCGGTCGGCAGCGCTGTGCTCTCGACCATCCTCGTCTGGGCCGGCCCGTCGCAGGTGCTGTTCTTCGCCTCGATCGCGGCGGGCGCGGCCTGGAGCGCGATCTTCATCGCCATCGCCTTCGCCTCGCTGCGCTTCCTGCCGATGACGGTCGCGATCCTGCCGCTGCTGCGCCGGCCCGGCCAGAGCGTCTGGCTGCAGCTCCTGCTCTCGCATTACGTCGCCGTCACAGCCTGGACCGAGGGGTTGCGGCGCCTGCCGCCGATCCCGCTCCGGCAGCGCGTTCCCTATTTTCTCGGCTTCGCCAATGCCTGCATGATGGTGAGCGCGCTCGGCACCTTCGCCGGCTATTACCTGCTGGGCGCCTTGCCGCTGCCTTTCGCCGCCGGGCTGCTCTGCCTGACGCCGATCTTCTTCCTGGTCTCGCTGACGGCGGGCCTGCGCCATCGCGGCGACGTCGCCGCGCTCGTCCTCGGGCTGGCGCTGGCCCCGCTCTGCGAGCGCTTCATCGGCGGCGGCTTCGACCTCATCGTCGCCGGCCTGATCGCCGGGACCGTCGCGGTCGTCGTCGGCAAGAGGCGCAAGGCCGCATGACCCAGCCGATCGCCTGGCTCGACGGCCCGCACTGGCCCTATCTCGCCCTCATCCTCTTCGCCGTGCTGCCGACCGAGATCTGGCGCTGGCTCGCCGTCGCCTTCGCGCGGGGCCTGGATGCGGATTCGGCGCTGCTGGACTGGGTGCGGGCGGTCGCGACCGCGCTGCTCGCCGGAATCGTGGCCAAGCTCGTGGTCTCGCCGCCGGGCGTGCTGGCGCAGGTGCCCGTTCCGGTGCGGGTCGCGGCGCTCGCCGCCGCCGTCGCCGTCATGGCGCTGAGCCGCCGGCGGATGATGCTGGCCGTGCTGATGGCCGAGGCGGTGCTGATCGGCGGCGTCTGGCTGTTCGGGGCGATCTGAAGCCGGGCCCCAAGAGCGGAACGCGTTTTTCGCGAACAGCCGATATAAAATCGAAGAGCTGGAGTATCGGGCTGAAGACGATGTTCAGCCCGGCGCGACCCGGAAGCCGTTGAGGCGTTGGCTCATGGTCCTGTCTCCATCGGTTGATGAAGACAAGACGAGACAGCCCGCGCCGCTGTGACATTCCCTCAGGAATTTTTCAGCGCGGCGCGAATCTTCTCGGCGTTGGCGGCCAGCACCTCCGGCTTCTCCATCGCGCCGGTATGGGGGCGCAGCGCCACGCCCTCGAAGCGCGGCATAACATGGACATGCAGGTGGAACACCACCTGTCCGCCGGCCGTTTCGTTGAACTGCTGGATGGTGAGGCCGTCGGCGGCGAAAGCGTCCTTGACGGCGCGGGAGAGCTTCTGCGTCGTCACCGCCACGGCCTGCAGCGCCTCGGGCGGGGCGTCGAAAATGTTGCGGCAGGGCGCCTTGGGGATCACCAGAACATGGCCGTCGGCGCGCGGCATGATGTCCATGATCGCGAGCGTCTCGGCGTCCTCGTAGACGGTCTGGGAGGGCAATTCGCCACGCAGGATCTTGGCGAAGACGTTTGACGGGTCGTAGGCGCTCATGGCGGGTCCGGCTGGTTCGACAGGGAGGCCCAGCCTGTGGCCCGGCCGTCGGGGCGTCAAGGCCGACGGTCCCGCGTCAGGCGCCGAGCGGCAGGCGCTCGGCGATCGCGGAGTCGAGCACGAGGTCGTCGGCGGCGCCGAGCAGCCAGAGCTCGCCTGCGGTGAAGCGCAGCAGCGGCAGGTTCCACCAGCGCCGGACGAGGGCTGCCAGCGCCGCCGTTTCCTCCGCGTCGAGATCGTCGGTCAGGTTGTAGAGCCCGACCAGCCAGAGGTCGCCGGGTGGCCGGCCGAAAGCGGCCTGGATGGCCTGCAACGGATTGGTCCCGCCGCGCTTTTCGGGATAGACGGCGAGATAGAGCCGGCCGCGATTGACGTTGCCGGAGAACAATCCGCGCAGCTCGACGGTGACGGGGCCGGTTTGCGCCAGCGTTCGCCGGATTTCCGGCGCGACGGCGGGCGGGCGGTCGACGCCGAGCGAGCCGCAGAGCGTCGCATGCAGCCTGTCGCGCCGCCTGGGCAGCAGGTCCCAGGCGATCTTGCCGGCGAAGGGCGAGGCCTTCAGCGCCGCCTCCAGCTCCCGGAAGGCCGGCGAGGCCCGCAGCGCCGCATCCTCGACCGGCAGCACCAGCGAGAAGATGCGCGGATGCCGGCCCATTTCGTAGGACTTGCCCTCGCGGCGCGGGATGACGCGCGGATGCGCCGGTGCCAGCAGCGGCAGATGCGCCAGCCGATAGCCCTCGTCGAGCGCGAGGGGGCCGGAGAAATCGGTCAGGCTGCGCCGGTAGCCGAGTTCGGCGTCGGTGCAGAACCCGACGCTCGCCGGCGCGGCCGCATCGGGGCGAAAGCCGGGGCTTCGTTCGGGCGATTCGTCAGTCATCGTTATCCGTCTTGCGGAACGGTGCCTCGGCTTCCAGCGCCGCCTGCGCCGCCGCGATCTGCGCGCGCTCCTGCGCCAGGTAGTTTGCGACCGGCCGCCGCAGCCCCGGATCGGCGATATGGTGCAGCGAGCGGGTGACGACCGGCCGGTAGCCGCGCGCCAGCTTGTGCTCGCCCTGCGCCCCGGCCTCGACGCGGGAAAGGCGATGCGCGATCGCATAGTCGATGGCCTGATGGTAGCAGAGCTCGAAATGCAGGAAGGGGTGGTCCTCGATGCAGCCCCAGTTGCGGCCGTAGAGCGTGTTGGCGCCGCGGAAATTGATCGCGCCGGCGATATGGCGCCCGGCGCGGCGCGCCATCATCAGCACGATGCGCTCGCCCATCGCCGCGCCGACGCGGGAGAAGAATTCGCGGTTGAGATAGGGCCGGCCCCATTTGCGCGAGCCGGTGTCCTGGTAGAAGCCGTAGAAATCGTCCCAGACCGCTTCCGTCAGCTCGCGGCCCGACAAAGCCTCGACGGTGATGCCGGCCGAGAGCGCCTCGCGCCGCTCGCGCTTCAGCGCCTTGCGCTTGCGCGAGGCCAGGGTCGCGAGGAAGTCGTCATAGCTGGCGAAGGCCTCGTTGCGCCAATGGAACTGCAGGTCGTTGCGTTCGAGATAGCCGGCCTGCTTCAGCGCCGCGACATCGGGATCCTGCGCGAAGGTGACGTGGACGGAGGAGGCCTGCGTCTGCGCGCGCAAGGCCTCCAGCCCGGCGATCAGTGCCGCCCGTGCCTCCTCGGCGCGCGGCGTGTCCGCCACCAGCAGCCGCGGGCCGGTCGCAGGGGTGAAGGGCGCGGCGACCTGGAGCTTCGGATAGTAGCGGCCGCCGGCGCGCTCATAGGCATCGGCCCAGCCATGGTCGAAGACATATTCGCCCTGGCTGTGGCTCTTCAGGAAGCTGGGCGCCGCGGCGAGGATCCGCCCGGCTTCGTCCTCCACCACCAGATAGGCCGGAGACCAGCCGGAGCGGCCGCCGATGCAGCGGCTTTCCTCCAGCGCCAGCAGGAATTCATGGCTGACGAAGGGATTGTCGCGGTCGATCCCGCCGTCGTTCTGCGGAGGGCAGGGCGCCGCGAGGGCGTCCTGCAGGGCGCGGGGGTTGGCGCAGGCATTCCAGGCGCCGGCGGGGACGGCCTTGAGCGAGGTCGCGACGCGGACGGCGAGACCTGCCTCAGGGCCGTCGCTCAAGGACGGAAGCCCTCGAACACCATCTGGTCGGCGAAGCGCGCCGCCCGCTGCCGTTCCTCGGGCGTGCGGACCGTCCAGCTCATCAGCGGCATCCCGACGACGTTGCGGCAGAGATAGGGCGCGGCGCTTTCGAGATCCGCGACCTTCCAGGAGAGGAAGTCCGGCCGGCTTTCGGTGAAGTGCAGCAGATTGGCGAGCGCATGCTTCCGTTCGGGCGAGAGCCTGTCGTAATCGCCGTAATCATAGGCGTTCATCGCGACGATTCCGCGGGGGATCTGCGGCGCGAGCGTGCGCAGCGCGGTCACGATCTCGGGATCGAAGGATTTGATCACGATCGGCTGGCCCGCATGGCCGGCCAGCACTTCGGCCGTGCGTTTCGTCAGGGCGAGATTGCCGTCGAAGCGGCTCTTGATCTCGACGACGAGCGGGACGCGGCCGCCGATCAGGTCGAGGAAGGCGGAAAGCGTCAGGATCGGGTCGTTCGAGCCCTTGAGCGCGATCCTGCCCAGCTCGGCGGCGGTCCTGGCGGCGACCGGGCCGGTCTCTTCCGTCAAACGGTCGAGCACGAAGTCGTGGAACACCACGGCCTCGCCATCGGCGGTGAGCTGCACGTCGCATTCGATGCCGAAGCCGCCGGCGATGGCGGCCTTCGCCGCCGAGGGGCTGTTCTCGATCACGCCGGCGGCGAGGTCGTGCAGGCCGCGATGGGCGATCGGCTTCGCCACCAGCCAGCCGAGATCGGGGCGGGCGGCGTCTTTCGCGGAGCGCGCGGTCATCAGGCGATCTCGAACATCGCTTCGACCTCGACCGCGGCATCGGCCGGCAATTCGGCGACGCCGACGGTCGAGCGGGCGTGGCGGCCCTTGTCGCCCAGAACCTCGACCATCAGGTCGGAGGCGCCGTTCATGATCGCGGGCAGGGCGGCGAAATGCGGGACGGCGTTGATGAAGCCGCCGAGGCGCACGCAGCGCACGATCCGGCCGAGATCGCCGTCGAGGGCGGCCTTGGCCTGGGCCAGCACGTTGATGGCGCAGAGCCGCGCCGCCTCCAGCCCCGCCTCGTTGAAGATCTCGCCGCCGAGCTTGCCCTTGTGCTTGTCGGAGAGCTTGCCGTCGGGGCCGAAGCAGATCTGGCCCGAGATGACCAGCAGCTTGCCGGTGATGACATAGGGCACGTAGTTGGCGATGGGGGCCGCGGGAGCCGGAAGGGTGATGCCGAGTTCGGCGAGCTTGGTGTCGACGGCGTTCATGGTCCTGGCTCCATCTGACGGGGTGCCGCGCGGGCAGGCGTCTTTCATGGCCGATGGCCCGACGCCCCGCAAGCGCCGCGGCATGCCGGGCGGGCAGGGCGGCCTGCGCGCCGGAAGCGGGACGTTTCGCCATGTTTGCGCCATCGCGGCGATGCACCTAGATTTCGCTGACGAGAAGCGGACAAGCGATGACATGAGCGGAAGACGGTTCGGCCTTGCGGGGCGGGTTTGCGTGGCGGCGCTGCTGCTGGCGGGCGGGGCGCGGGCTCAGGGGGCCGCGCCGGATAAGGCGAACGAGGCGGTGGTGCTGGCGCCGCATCGCGCGGTCTACGACCTCGTCCTCGACAACACCAAGCCTTCGGGCAACATCGAGACGGCCAAGGGGCGCATCGCCTTCGAGTTCACCGGCGACGCCTGCGAGGGCTATGCGCTCTCCTTCCGCCAGGTGACCCAGCTCGGCACCGAGGCGGGGCCGCGCGTCGTCGACGCCCGCACCACCAGCTTCGAGGCCGGCGACGGCGCGAGCTACCGCTTCAAGACCGAAAGCTCTTCCGGCGGGGCCAAGCCCGAGACGGTCGACGGCACGGCCGAGAAGGCCGGCGGCGGCTACGAGGTCAAGCTGCGCCAGCCCAAGGCCGAGACGCATCGCGAGGCGACCGACGCGCTGTTCCCGAACGCGCAGATGAAGGCGGTGATCCAGGCGGCGCGCGCCGGCAGGAACACGCTGAACGTGCGGCTCTACGACGGCGCCAACAACGGCAAGGAGGTCTACGACACGCTCTCGATCATCGGGAAGCGGATCGAGGGCGAGCCCTCCGAGAAGCCGCTGCAGCGCCCGGAATTCGAGAAGATCGCGCGCTGGCCGGTCTCGATCTCCTACTACAAGACGGGCTCGGGCGAATCGACGCCGTCCTACACCATCTCCTTCGAGCTCTACGAGAACGGCGTCACCGGCGCGATCCATCTCGACTATGGCAGCTTCTCGCTGCGCGGCACGCTCACCCGTCTGGATCTTCTTCCTCAGCAGCGTTGCGCGAAGTAGCCGGCTCGGCCGGGCCGCGCTGCGGCAGGCGCAGGCTCAGGCCCCGGCCGATGGCGGCGTCGCCGAAGCGGGCGCGCAGCGCATCGAGCGCGCCCTCCATCGCCTTGAGCCGCGGCGTGACGGTATCGGCGAGGTCGCCATGGTCGGCCTCGACCGGCGGGCTGAAATCGCTCGCGCCGATGCCGATCAGCCGGTAGCGCAGACCCTTGCATTCCCGCTTCAGCAGGTCGCGCCCGGCGGCGAAGAGCCGGGCGGCGAGCTGGGTCGGCTCGGGCAGGCGCGCCGCGCGGGTGACGCTCTGGAAATCCGCGGTCTTGAGCTTCAGCGTGATGGTGCGGCCGGCGAGCTCCTGCGCCTTCAGCCGTTTCGAGGTCTTTTCGCAGAGCCGCCAGAGGATCGGCTCCAGATCCTCGAAGGCCGAGAGGTCGACGTCCAGCGTGGTCTCGCTGGAGACGCTCTTGGTCTCGCGCTCCGGCGTGACCTGGCGCGGATCGATGCCGTTGGCGAGGTTCTTCAATCGCGGACCGTCCTTGCCGGCGAGGCGGAAGAGCCTGTCGACCGGCGCCTCGCGCAGATCGCCGATCAATTTGAAGCCGCCCTCGGCCAGCCTGGCGACCCCCGCCGGTCCCATGCCGGGAATGAGCCCGACCGGCTTGTCGGCGAGGAAGGCTACGGCCTCGGCCCGGCCGATGATCGAGAAGCCACGCGGCTTGTCGAGGTCGGAGGCGACCTTGGCCAGGAACTTGGCATAGGACAGCCCGACCGAGACGGTGATGCCGAGCGCATCCTCGACGCGCCTGGCGAAGCGCGCCAGCGTCGCGGCGGGGCTGGCATGGTGCAGCCGCTCGGTGCCCGCGAGGTCGAGGAAGGCCTCGTCGATGGAGAGCGGCTCGACCAGCGGGGTCAGGTCCCGCATCATCTGGCGGACCTCGCGGCCGACGGCGGCGTATTTCGCCATGTTCGGCTTGATCACCACGGCGTCGGGGCAGGCCTTCAGCGCCTTGAACATCGGCATGGCCGAGCGCACGCCATAGGTGCGGGCGATGTAGCAGCAGGTCGAGACGACGCCGCGCTTGCCGCCGCCGACGATCACCGGCTTGTCCTGCAGGCTCGGATCGTCGCGCTTCTCGATCGTGGCGTAGAAGGCGTCGCAGTCGATATGGGCGAGGCTCAGGGCGTCGCGCTCGGCATGGCAGACCAGCCGCGGCGAGCCGCAGGCCGGGCAGCGCCGCAGGGGGCCGGCCGCCTCATGGTCGCTCAGGCAGTCGCGGCACAGGCTGCGCACGCGCGGGGCTCCGCTCGCTCAGGCGAAATCGCCGGGTCCGGGCGCCTCGCCGGCGAGGCGGCGGCGGGCCTGCGCCACGATTTCCGGATTCAGCCTTAAATTTCCGGCAAATTCGAGCAGGAGCGAATCGCTCGATCCGATATGCTCGAGCACGGCGGCGAGAAAGCCGGGCTCGCTGGCGGCGGCGCGCAGATTCGCCGGATCGAGCCCGGTCGAGGCCAGAAACGGGCCGATTCGCTCGGGTTCGGAGGCGAGGAAGCCCAGCGCCTGGACCGCCAGCGTTTCGGCGTCTTCGAAGCTCTGTCGCGGTGCCATCGGGGCCTTCGTGTCGCGTATCGGATTTGCGTTTCGTCAACCGCTGGCATGCTAGCACATTTCGCGAACGAAGCCGCCAGGCCGGGCTCCGCTTCCAGCGGATTTTCGGCGGCGCAGAATGAAGGGCGGCCGGATGAAGACGGTTCTGATCGTCGAGGACAACGAGCTCAACATGAAGCTCTTCAACGACCTGCTGGAGGCGCATGGCTATGCCACGCTCAAGACCTCCGACGGGATCGAGGCCATCGAGCTGGCGCGCACCCACCGCCCCGACCTGATCCTGATGGACATCCAGTTGCCGGAGGTGTCCGGGCTCGAGGTGACGAAATGGATCAAGGAGGATGACGACCTCAAGGCTATTCCCGTGGTGGCGGTCACCGCCTTCGCGATGAAGGGCGACGAGGAGCGCATCCGCGAGGGCGGCTGCGAGGCCTATCTCTCGAAGCCGATCTCGGTGGCGAAATTCCTGGAGACCGTCCGTACCTATGCCGGCGAAGCCTAGGGCGCGGCACCCGCAGGGCGTGGGCGCCTCGCGGGGACAGCCGGCGCCGCAACGAAGAGACCGCTTTTAAGACGAAAGTCGTTCCATGTCCGCTCGCGTCCTCGTCATCGACGACGTCCCCGCCAATCTGAGGCTGCTCGAAGCGAAGCTTTCGGCGGAGTATTTCGAGGTGCTCACGGCGACCAGCGGCCCGGACGCGCTGGCGATCTGCGAGCGCGGCGAGCCCGACATCGTGCTGCTCGACGTGATGATGCCCGGCATGAACGGCTTCGAGGTCTGCCGCCGGCTCAAGAGCACGCCCGCGACGGCGCATATCCCGGTGGTGATCGTCACGGCGCTCGACCAGCCGCGCGACCGGCTGCAGGGGCTCGATGCCGGCGCCGACGACTTCCTGACCAAGCCGCTCGACGATGCGGCGCTGTTCGCCCGCGTCCGCAGCCTTGCCCGGCTGAAGGCGATGACGGACGAGTTGCGCAACCGCGCCGTCGCGTCGCGGCGCCTCGGCATCGCCGACCCGCTCGTGGCGGCGGCGGCCGAGACCGGCCTGAACGGCCGCGTCCTGCTGGTCGAGGATCGCCCGGCGATCGCCGACCGCCTGGAGAACGCCCTCTCGGCCTTCCATCTCGTCTCGGTCGAGACGGATGCGCGGCAGGCGGTCCAGCGCGCCTGCGAGGAGGATTACGACAGCGTCCTGATCAGCCTCGATCTCGAAGGGCAGGACGGCTTGCGCCTGTGCAGCCAGATCCGCTCGCTCGATCGCACGCGCGACATGTCGGTGCTGCTGATGGGAGAGGTCGAGAATCGCGCGCGCATCCTGCGCGGGCTCGAGATCGGCGCCCATGATTTCCTGCTCCGCCCGATCGACCGCAACGAGCTGCTCGCCCGGGTACGCACCCAGATCCGGCGCAAGCGCTTCACCGACCGGCTGCGCGACAGCCTGCAATCCTCGATGGAAATGGCGGTGCTGGACCAGCTCACGGGGCTGCACAACCGGCGCTTCATGGACACGCGCCTGGCGGAGATGTTCGACGAATCCGCCTTGCGGGCGCGGGCGCTGTCGCTGCTGGTGCTCGATGTCGACCACTTCAAGGCGGTCAACGACAGTTGGGGTCACGATGCCGGCGACGAGGTGCTCAAGGAGTTCGCCGAGCGCGTGCGGGCCTGCACGCGCGGCATCGACCTGGTGGCGCGGATGGGCGGCGAGGAGGTCGTGGTGGTGCTGCCGGATACCGGGCCCAAGGCGGCCTATGCCGTGGCGGAGCGGATTCGCGAGCGCGTCGAGGGATCGCCTTTCCCGATCTACGGCGCGACCCGCGAGATCCCCGTCACCGTCTCGATCGGGGTGGCGAGCCGCAGGGCGGGCGACGCATCCTGCGCCAATGTCATGAAACGCGCCGACGATGCGCTCTACCGGGCCAAGGCCGGCGGCCGCAACCAGGTGATCGTCGCCAGCGCCGCCTGAGCCTGGATCGCTCACCTCCCGGATAAGCCCCTTCCGCTAAGTCATTGCATCGGCACGGCGATCATGACGTTGAGGCAGAATGCGGGATTTCAAGCTCAAATCCGCCCGGTAAGGTTAAGAAACGATGGATGCCGGGGAATCGGTCGTATTCGATTGATTCGTTTCGATCGAATTGTAAGGGTTTCCGCAACGCAGCCGCAGCGCTGCACGGCAACGCCCCTCGGAAACCCAGGTCCGCCGCATCTCCTGGGCGACTGAAGGGCTCGGCCGGCCGGTAGCGGAATTCTGGCCTCCTCAGACCCGCCGCCGGCCGGCCACCCCATCGGCCTCCTGCGCTGCGAAAACGCCGATGGGAGCCGCTCCGCCTCCTGCCGCGGCGCGCCCGCCGGACGAGCCGGCGCCTCCCGTATCCCGGCTGCGTTCCGCCTCCGCGGCGAAGCTTCGCCGCAACGCCTCGATCCATTCGACGGGAATTCTTGCAGGCGGCGAGGTTGCGGCCTCGGGCTGCGGCGGCCGAAGCGGGGGTTGGGCCGGGCAATCGCGGCCGGAAACGCAAAAGCCGCCCCGAAGGGCGGCTTTGCAAGGTGTCGGGATCGTGAGGCGAGGGCCTTACTTGATCTTGGTTTCCTTGAACTCGACGTGCTTGCGCGCGATCGGGTCGTACTTCTTCTTCGACATCTTTTCCGTCATCGTGCGCGAGTTCTTCTTCGTCACGTAGAAGAAGCCGGTGTCGGCGGTCGAAAGCAGCTTGATCTTGATCGTCACGGCCTTGGCCATGGGCTTATCCTCGAACCATGCGGGCCTTGGCGGACCCTCAGAAAAGAAAATGGCCGGGGTGGCCCGGCAAACCGTCAGCGCGGGAAATGCCGCAAAGGGGCGGTGAAGTCAAGGAAGATTAGCGCCGCTCCGGCGCTTCGTCGCAAGGTGGGCCTTGCATCCTTGACGCGGTCATCCCGGGCGACCGCAGGGAGACCCGGGAGCCAGGCCGGAGCCTTTCCGATTGATGCTCGGGCATGGATCCCGGATCACCGCTGCGCTCCGTCCGGGATGGCCTGCTCTGCCAGGCGGTCCTTTCAAAGCTCCTCGCGGACGAAGCTGCCGCGCTTCTCCCAGTAGAACGGAACCGGCAAATAGGGCGCGAAACCCGCCTCGATGCGCGCCTCTACCTCCTGGATGATGACCTTGGTGATGGTCGGCAGGTCGAGTTCCTTGGCCTCGTCGAAATCGACCCAGACGAGATCGGTCAGCTCCGAATCCGGCCCGGTCACCCCGTCGATCTTCTTGGCCAGCCCCGAGGCGTCGATAGTGAAGAAGCGCGTGTCGAACCGCTTCGGCCGGCGCGGCGGGGTGATCGCCCGGGCGACGAAGGTGATGGCGGAGAGGTCCGGGAAGACGCCGTGGCCGGCGAAATCGGCCCAGCTTCCGTCGGGCGCGGCCGCGGGAGCGCCGAACTCGTCCGAGCCGAAGAGCAGCCCGGTTTCCTCGAAGGTCTCCCGAATCGCCGCCAGCGCCAGGGCGCGCGCCTTGGCCGCGCTCGGGCGCACCGCGCGCTTGAGCAGCCGGTCCTCGCAGATCTGCGGCAGGGCGCCGGTCGCGACCATGCGCCGGTCGCCGTCGTCGAGCCGCCCGCCCGGGAAGACGTATTTGCCCGGCATGAACTTGTGGCTCTCGTGGCGCTTGCCCATCAGCACCTTCGGCCGCGCGCTGGTGCGGTCGATGATCAGCATCGTCGCGGCGTCCTTCGGCCGCTGGTTGGCGGCGACGCGCAGGCGCTCGGTCTGCGTCAAGGTCACGGTGTGGTCTGTCATGGCTGTCTTCCGCGAGGTGGCAGGGGCTGGCGCTCCGGCAGGTCCGGCTCGCCGCCGAAGCCATGCATCCGCAAGGCCCATTGCAGGCCGACGACGCCGCCCTTGACCGGCTGCATCAATGCGAAGGAGAGCAGGATGGTCAGAGCGGGCCACAACGCCATATGCCACCACATCGGCCAGTCGCCGTATTTCTCGGCGAGCAGCAGCCCGCCGACCACGACATGGCCGACGATGGTGATGACGATATAGGGCGGCAGGTCGTCCGCGCGCTGGTGATGCAGCTCCTCGCCGCAGGATTCGCAGCGGTCGACGGGCTTGAGGAAGGCGCGGAAGAGGCGCCCCTCGCCGCAATGCGGGCAGCGGCCCCGGACGCCGCGCGTGATCGCCGGGCGCCAGTCGCGCGTCGCGGCATCGCCGGCCCGGCCATGAAGCTGAACGACCATCAGCGCCTCTTGCCAGGCCTGTTCCCGCCCGGCTTCACCTTGCTCTTCCAGCCGAAGGGAGCGGCGGGCCGGCTCGCTCCATATGGCACCGCGCCGCGCCGCTTGCCAGCGCGTCCCGTCGCCACGGTGCGTCCGGCGGAGAGCAGTTCGAAGCGCAGGGCGCCGGCGACCGGCGCCGCCTCGACGAGCCGGACGTGAACCTTGTCGCCGAGGCGCCAGCTTTCGCCGGTGCGCTCGCCGATCAGCGCATGCGCGGCCTCGTCATGGCGATAATAATCGCCGCCGAGGGTGGAGGCGGGGACAAAGCCGTCGGCGCCGGTATCGTCGAGCTTGATGAACAGCCCGGCGCGGTTGACGCCGCCGATCCGCCCGTCGAAGCTCGCGCCGATCTGGCCGGCGAGGAAATGCGCGATCAATCGGTCGGTGGTCTCGCGCTCGGCCGCCATGGCGCGCCGCTCCGCCGCCGAGATGCGGGTCGCGACCTCGCGCAGTTCGGCCAGTGTCGTGCTCTTCGGTAGGCCGTCCTCGCCGAGCTTCAGCGCCGCGATCAACGCGCGGTGCACGATCAGGTCGGCGTAGCGGCGGATCGGCGAGGTGAAATGGGCGTAGCGGCGCAGGTTCAAGCCGAAATGCCCGTAGTTCTCGGCGACATATTCGGCCTGCGCCTGGGTGCGCAGCACCACCTCGTTGATCAGCGTCTCGTTCTCCGAGCCCTTGATCATCGCCAGGATGCGGTTGAACAGCACGGGCCTCAGCGCCCCGTCCTTCGGCAGCTTGATGCCGATCGAGGCCAGAACCTCGCCGAGCGCCCGCATCTTCTCCAGCGAAGGCTCGTCATGGCAGCGATAGATCAGCAGGCTGCCGGCCTTCTCCAGCGTCTCGGCCGCCGCGACATTGGCGAGGATCATGAACTCCTCGATCAGCCGGTGCGCCGCCAGCCGCTCCGGCACGATCACGCGCTCCACCGAGCCGTCGGGCTTGAGCACCAGCTTGCGCTCGGGCAGGTCGAGCTCGAGCGGCTGGCGCTGGTCGCGGGCGCGCGCCGCGATTCCGTAGGCCGCCCAGAGCGGCATCAGCACGCTCTCGCGGATCGGCGCCGTCTTCCCGTCCGGCCTGCCGTCGATGGCGTCCTGCGCCTGCTGGTAGGAGAGCTTGGCGGCCGAGCGCATCAGCACGCGGTGGAAGGAATGGCTCTTCTTCGACCCGTCCGCCTTGAGCACGATCCGGACGGCAAGAGCCGGCCGGTCCTCGTTTTCGCGAAGAGAACACAGGTCGTTCGAGATCCGCTCCGGCAGCATCGGCACGACGCGGTCGGGGAAATAGACCGAATTGCCGCGCTCCAGCGCCTCGCGGTCGAGCGCCGAGCCCGGCGTGACATAGGCCGCGACATCGGCGATGGCGACGGTGACGACGAAGCCGCCCGGATTGGCGGGATCCTCATCCGGCGCGGCATGGACCGCGTCGTCGTGGTCCTTGGCGTCGGCCGGATCGATGGTGACGAGCGGCAATTCGCGCCAATCCGCGCGGCCCTTCAGGCTCGCCGCGGGGGCTTCGGCGGCCTGCTTCAGTGCCGCCGGCGGGAATTCGTGCGGGATGCCATGGGCGTGGATCGCGATCAGGCTGACGGCGCGCTCGGACTTGATCGAGCCGAGCTTTTCGCGCACCTGCGCCTCCGGCGGGCCGAAGCGGCTTTCGCGGCGCAGGCTGACAGAGACCAAGTCGCCATCCTGGGCGTCGCCGGTGCGGCCTTTCGGGATGATCGCCTCGCGGCCCTGCGCCTTCTTGTCGATCGGCACCAGCCGGCCGGAGCCGTCGGGCAGCGCCCGGAAGATGCCGAGGACGGCCGCCTTCGCCTTGCCCATCACCTTCAGCACGCGGCCGGAATAGGCGAAGCCGCCGACGCCACGCAGCCGCGTCAGCTTGAGCAGGGCCTGGTCCCCGACGCCGGGGGCGGGGCGGGCATCCTTCGGCCTGCGCCGACCTTCGCGCGGGGCCTCGATCAGGATCCGCGGCGGCGCGCCGAGATCGTCCTCGTTCCATTCGAGCGGCTGGGCGACGAGGTCGCCGTCGCGGTCGCGCGCCTTGATCTCGCAGAGCAGCACCGGCGGCAGGGCGCCGCGCGGATGCACCGGGCGCTCCTTGCCGTCGCCGCCGATCTCGCCTTCCGCCGCCATCTCCTTGAGCAGGCGCTTCAGCCAGATCTTGCCGCCCTGATCGAGGCCGAAGGCGCGCGCGATCTCGCGCCGGCCGACCTCGCGGCCGGCGGCGCGCTCCTCCTCGATGAAGTCGAGGATCGCCTCGCGGCTCGGTTCAGGCGCGGAAAGGGGCATGGCCGACGGATGGGTTGGGCAAAGAAACGAAAGAGGTCACGCCGGTCTTTTGGCATGCCGGCACGCAAGCCGCCAGCATAATGGAGCACCGAGCCCCGCCGATGCTATGGCCACTACCGTAACAACCGGGGCCCCGGCGGGAATAAAGAGGTCGGCTTCGCACCCCGATGGCTGATCCGAATGCAGGGCGATCAAGCAAGGCGATCACGAATAACGCCAGAGTGGTTTCTCAAGTAATCCCCGGGGCTTTTTGCTCTCGTATCGTCGAACGACCTTTCCCGCCGAGGTTCGGACTCAACTCCTCCGCAATTGGCGGTGCCGGGCAATTTGAAACTCCCTCGCAAAGGAAAATGAAATGCAGGTGGAGCACTATATTGGTGGAGCCGAGCGTGTTTCGACGATCCAGGTGAATAGCGGGCTTCAGAACGTCGTTCTGTCCGTCAAGGTACCAAATTTGACGCCGGCTGATGTGGTTTCGATTCAGGCACAGGCTGAGATTACGAATAATCTCAGTTTCAATGTAGGTGTCGGTCGGATGATTTTGCGTTCGCCCATCGGACCGGACAACGTCGGAAGTGGAACTTATGTTCTACCAGCAGCGATGGACAACGTTGATCCCTACTATCTTCACCACAAGGTGTTGAACTTGGCAACCTCGGACAGCGGTGTCACAGGCGATGCCTATTATAATCTCATCGTATATGCAGTTTCCTCGGCAGGAAGCGGCCTGATACAGGTTGAGTCAGGTTACGGCACCATTCGGGCGATCGTCATGCGATCTTAAGATCGGAGCTGACCAAACGAGACTAACATCGCCGACGACGAAGAAGGGCCGCCCTTGCGGACAGCCCTTCCATTGTCGAACCGCGACCCGGCGAGCCGGATCAAAGGTGCGAAAAACTTACGCGGAACAGAAACCCCAGCAAGAAGAGGTCCAGGTCCGGCCGCCTTGCACCAGCGGTTGATGACAATGAGACACTGGATCACCTCCTTTCAGTTGTTGCCGACAAGAGGGAGGCTAAGGCGATTCTCTCCCGCTCGTAAATGGCAAAAATAGACTTCTCCGGCGAGCGGCCCGGAGCTTGCGTTTCAGCCGTGGAGCTTCAGGCCCTTGATGATCTTGTCGATGTCCTTGCGCGCGCCATGGAACCCGAGCCCGACGAGGTCTCGCGGAGGTCGCGGCCGCCTGCGGCTTCGCCGATCAGAGCCATCTGACACGCCAGTTTCACCGGGCCTATGGCGTCACGCCGGGCCGCTGGCGGGCCTTGCAGAATCGCCCGGGCGCCATGCGCTGAGCCTCCTCGTGCTTGCTCCGCCGGCTGCCGCCATGCTTCAAGCAGGCGATGGAGCCGGCTCGACGGCAGGAGTGACGTGACATGCAGCTCGGAGTGATCGGCCTCGGCCGGATGGGGGGCAACATCGCGCGCCGGCTGATGCGCGCCGGCCATGAATGCGTGGTCTACGACCGCGATCCGAAGCCCGGACAGGCGCTCGCGGCCGACGGCGCGATCGTGGCCTCCGGCCTCAAGGACATGGTCGCCAGGCTGAAGGCGCCGCGGGCGATCTGGGTGATGCTGCCGGCCGGCACGATCACCGAGGCGACGCTCGCCGAGCTTGCCGGCCTCGTCGGCGCGGGCGACGTGCTGATCGACGGCGGCAACGCCTTCTGGAAGGACGATGTCCGCCGCGGCAGGGAGCTGGCGGCCAAGGGCATCCACTACATGGATATCGGCACCTCGGGCGGCGTCCACGGGCTCGAGCGCGGCTATTGCCTGATGATCGGCGGCGCCAAGGAGGCCTTCGACCGACTCGAGCCGATCTTCAGGGTGCTGGCGCCGGGCAAGGGCGAGGTCGAGCCGACGAAGCACCGCGAGGGCCGCAACCCGACCAGCGAGCAGGGCTATCTGCATTGCGGGCCGGTCGGCTCCGGCCATTTCGTCAAGATGGTCCATAACGGCATCGAATACGGCATGATGCAGGCCTTCGCCGAGGGCTTCGACCTGCTGCGCAACGCCTCCGCCAAGGAAGGCCTGCCGGCCGATTACGGCTTCGATTTCGACGTCGCCGAGATCGCCGAGGTCTGGCGCCGGGGCTCGGTCGTCACCTCCTGGCTGCTCGACCTGACGGCCGAGGCGCTGGCGGCCGACGAGGAGCTCTCGGCCTATGCCGGCAACGTCTCGGATTCGGGCGAGGGCCGCTGGACGGTCGACGCCGCCGTCGAGACGGCGACCCCGGCCGAGGTGCTGACCTCGGCGCTGTTCGCGCGCTTCCGCTCGCGGGTCGGGCATACCTTCGGCGAGAAGATTCTTTCCGCCATGCGCGCCGGCTTCGGCGGCCATGTCGAGCCGAAAAAGCAGGGCTGAACCGGCCCGCCTGTTCTGCCGATCCTCCAACCGCGGTCATCCCGGCTCTGCGCTTCGCTCCGGCCGGGATGACCCGTTCTATCCGAGACAGGAAAGACAAATTCGTGGGGAATGCATCTGAGAGGCGTGGAAAGCCCGCCGTCATCGTCATCATGGGCGTGGCCAGCTCGGGCAAGACCTCGCTGGGCGAGCGGCTGGCGGAGCGCCTCGGCTGGCCGTTCCGGGACGCCGATTCCTTCCACCCGCCGGAGAACGTCGCCAAGATGGCCGGCGGCACGCCGCTGACCGACGAGGATCGCAGGCCCTGGCTCGCCGCCATCGCCGCCTGGATCGACGGGCTGCGGGGCAAGGGCGCGCATGGCATCGTCACCTGCTCGGCGCTGAAGAAGGCCTATCGCGACGTCATCGTCGGCGACCGGCCGGATGTGGCGCTGGTCTATCTCAGGGGCTCGCGCGAGCTGATCGGCCGGCGGATGGCGGCGCGCCAGCATCATTTCATGCCGCCGGCCCTGCTCGACAGTCAGTTCGCCACGCTGGAGGAGCCGGGTGCGGACGAGCGGCCGCTCGTCGTCTCGGTCGAGGACAGCAAGGACGCGATCGTGCAGGATGTGGTCGAGCGGCTGGGATTGTGAGGGGCCTTCACGGACTCGATGGGTCATCCCGGGCGCAGCGAAGCGTAGACCCGGGATCCATGCCTGAGCGTTTCCTATAAAAGCTCAGGCATGGATCCCGGATCAGCGCGGCTAAAGCCGCTTGTCCGGGATGACCGCGTTTTTGGCCGGTCCCTGCCTACTCACACCACCTCGAACCAGCTCCACAGCCCGAGGTCGAAGCGCTCCAGCACGGTCGAGGAGATCAGCCAGCGGCCAGGGTTGTCGGCGATGAAGGCGATATGCCGCTTCTTGCCCTCCGGGACCTGCACCGTGTCGAGGAAATAGTTCTCCCAGCCGTCGTCGAGCGGGTGCAGCAGCCGGAAGGCGTGGCCATGCACATGCAGCGGCTGGATGAAGGCGGTGCGGTTGTCGATCGCCATCACGATCGGCGTGCCGCGCCTGACGCTGAACAGCGGCTTGCCGTCCCCGGCTCCGGTGCCGCCATTGACCAGCCAGGGCCGGGCGAGGTCGAGGCCGGCATAGTCGAGCGTCCGCTCCGGCGTCAGCCGGGCGCCGCCTTCGATCACGATCTCGGGCCGCAGCGCGTCCTGCATCCTGACCGCGGCGGGCAGGGCAGGGTTGAGCCCGAGCGCCGGCGCGGCGGCCTGCGGCACCCTCGCCGCGCCCTCGGTGACGATCCGCACCAGCGGCAGGCCCGGCCCGATCAGGGCGGTGACGTTGACGGAGACGCCGGCCTCGATCGGCAGGTCGAGCATGACGTCGTAGCGGTTGCCCGGCGCGAAGGGGAGCTGCGCGTGCACGGGCTCGAAGGTCTCGGTCGGCTGCCCGTCGACGGCGACCACGGCGGCCTTGGCGCCATCGAAGCGCAGCCGCATGATCCGGGCGTTGCAGCCATTGGCGAGCCGGAGCCGCACGCGCGAGCCCGGCCGCAGCCTGACCGGCTGGGGCGGCGGCTTGCCGTTGACGGTGAGCCAACTTCCGAGGCGCCCGGCGGCGGCCGAACCCGTGCCACGCGGATCGAAGGGCTGGATCGCCTGGTCGTCGCCGATCAGCCAGTCGGTCACCAGCACCGGCAGGTCGAGATCGACGGCCGGCGGCGCGCGCTCCTCGACGACCAGAAGCCCGCTCAGGCCTCGGCCGGCCGGTTCGGAGGAGCCGCCGACGACGAGGGGACGGTAGAGGATGGTGCCCGAATCCGGAGGCGTCAGCCGGTATTCGCAGCTCCCGCCCGGCGTGACCGGAGGCTGGCTGAAGCCGCCGACGCCGTCCTGCGACGCCTCGCCGCGCAGCCCCTGCCAATGCAGTGCAAGCGGTGCCGTCGTCCTGTTCTCCAGCTTCAGCCTCAGCGTCTCGCCCTGTCTGATTCGCAAGATCGGGCCCGGCGTCGCGCCGTCGAAGGCCCAGATCTCGCTCTCGGGCGCCGGCGCCGGCCGCAGGCGCGCCTTGGCCGGGCCGGCGATCAGCGTTCGCGCGGGAGGCTCCTGCGGCTGCTGCGGGACCTCGGCCGGCTTGCGTCCTTCGGCATGGGCGGGCGGAGCTGCGAGCAGAGCGGAGGCAGCCAGGGGGGCGCTGCCCAGGCCGGCCAGCAACTGGCGGCGGGTGGCGCTGGGGCGGTCGGGCGGCGGGCGCGTCATCCCCTCCGCATAATCCGGCGCGCCGGCGCTGGCGAGAGGGCGGGGCCGGGCCGATGGCGAAAAGCGCGTTGCTGCGCCACTTTGCAGAACCGTCATTTTTTTGCTGCAACCGCCGGCTGAAATGCGTATAGCCCTGCGGCTTGACGATGGCCGCGCTGCGTTTGCTCGCGCGCAGCGCTATCGGGCCGGCGGGCGTGGCGGAACTGGTAGACGCACTGGATTTAGGTTCCAGCGGCGAAAGTCGTGGGGGTTCGAGTCCCTCCGCCCGCACCAAAGGCCTCGGGTCGTAGCGCACCCGTCAGGGGGCGGAGGCGACGGTCGGTGTGTTTGTTGACGCATCGGATCTTCCGAGAAGTGGAATCCGCTTTTCGGTCCGATGCAGAAGAGTTTTTCGCGAGCGCGGCGGCGGTCCGAACCGGCGTCGCGCTTTGGACATTGATGAAGTAACGAGCTGTTGGCGGTACAAAAATGAACGTGACCGAAACCCTGTCCCAGGGCCTCAAGCGCGAATTCCAGGTGGTGCTGAACGCCGCCGACCTGAAGACCAGGCTCGACGATAGCCTGCAGGACCTCCAGGGCAAGGCCCGCATCAACGGCTTCCGTCCGGGCAAGGTGCCGGTCGCGCATCTGCGTCGCCTCTACGGCCGCTCCGTCATGTCCAACGTGCTGCAGAACGCCGTCAACGAGGCGAACCAGAAGATCGTCGCCGACAACAACCTGAAGCTCGCCTTCGAGCCGCAGATCCGCTTCCCGGAGAACAAGGAGGAGATCGAGGCCGCGATGGAGGCCAAGGGCGATCTCGCCTTCACCGTCGCGCTCGAGGTGCTGCCGAAGATCGAGCTCGCCGACCTCTCGGACGTCTCGCTCGTCAAGCCGGTCGCCGAGGTTCCGGATGCCGATGTCGACGCCGCGCTGGAGCGCATGGCCGCCGGCAACCGCAGCTATTCGCCGAAGGGCGAGAAGGCCAAGGCCGAGACCGGCGACCGCCTGATCATCTCCTATGTCGGCACCATCGACGGCAAGGCCTTCGAGGGCGGCACCGGCGAGGGCATCCCGCTCGACCTCGGCTCCGGCCAGTTCATCCCCGGCTTCGAGGAGCAGCTCGAGGGCGTGAAGCAGGGCGAGAGCCGCACGGTGAAGGTCTCCTTCCCGGAGAATTACGGCGCGGCCCATCTCGCCGGCCAGCCGGCCGAGTTCGCCGTCACCGTCACCGAGGTGCAGAAGCCCGAGGCCGCCAAGATCGACGACGAGCTCGCCAAGGCTTTCGGCATCGAGTCGCTCGACGCCCTGAAGACCGCCGTGCGCGAGCAGATCGGCCGTGATTTCGCCGCCCAGTCGCGCCGCAAGCTCAAGAAGAGCCTGCTCGACGCGCTCGACGGCAAATACGGCTTCGAGCTGCCCCCGACCCTGGTCGAGCAGGAGTTCGCCGCGGTCTGGAGCCAGGTCGAGGCCGACATGAAGAGCGCCGGCAAGAGCTTCGCCGACGAGGACACCACCGAGGACGCCGCCCGCGCCGACTACCGCAAGATCGCCGAGCGCCGCGTGCGGCTGGGCCTCGTGCTGGCCGAGATCGGCGAGCAGGCCAAGGTGCAGATCGCCGACGACGAAGTGACGCAGGCCCTGATCGAGCGCGCCCGCCAGTTCCCCGGCCAGGAGAAGCAGGTCTGGGAGTTCTACCGCAAGAACCCGCAGGCGCTCGCCGAGATCCGCGCCCCGATCTTCGAGGAGAAGGTGGTCGACCATCTGCTCGGCCAGGTGAAGGTCGCCGACGAGACCGTCTCGCGCGAGGCGCTCTTCGCCGATGACGAGGCCGAGGAGGCCGCCGAGGCCAAGCCGAAGAAGGCCGCCGCGAAGAAGACCAAGAAGGCCGAGGCCAAGGCCGACGACGCCTCGGCCTGAGGCCGCCGGCAAGCCCTGTGCAGGCATTCGCGCCGCCGGCCTCCGCGACCGGCGGCGCTTCCCTTTTCAGCCGGCGCCGCCGTGCTTATGTGGTTGTCTTCCTGGACAACGCTGATTCGACACATCGCCGGAATTCGGCGCTCTCACCCGAGGATTGACCCCATGCTTCGCGATCCGATCGAGACCTACAACAATCTCGTCCCGATGGTGGTCGAGCAGTCGAGCCGCGGCGAGCGCGCCTTCGACATCTATTCGCGCCTGCTGCGCGAGCGCATCATCTTCCTGACCGGCCCGGTCGAGGACGTCTCGGCCTCGCTGGTCGTCGCCCAGCTCCTCTTCCTCGAGGCCGAGAACCCCAAGAAGGAGATCTCCTTCTACATCAACTCGCCCGGCGGCGTGGTCACCTCCGGCCTGTCGATCTACGACACGATGCAGTTCATCCGCTGCCCGGTGACGACGCTCTGCGTCGGCCAGGCCGCCTCGATGGGCTCGCTGCTGCTGACCGCCGGCGCCAAGGACATGCGCTTCGCCCTGCCGAACGCCCGGATCATGGTCCACCAGCCCTCCGGCGGCTATCAGGGCCAGGTCACCGACATCCTGATCCACGCCAAGGAGGTCGAGAGCCTGAAGAAGCGGCTGAACGAGATCTATGTGAAGCATACCGGTCGCAGCTACGACGAGATCCACAACGCCCTCGAGCGCGACAACTTCATGACCGCCGAGCAGGCCCGCGATTTCGGCCTGATCGACAAGGTCCTCGAGAAGCGCAGCGACGAGGCGGCGTGAGGCCGCGGCGAGCCCGCCCGATCCTGTGGGTTGGCCCGCGGTCACGGAATGCCCATATTGAAAGGCTATCGGCCCCGTGTTTGCATGAGGCCGGGGGTGAGCGGACAGGCGCTCCGTCATGATCCGGTTTGGATCGGCCCTGCGTATCCGGATGTATCGGAACGGGTCGTTAACCTAATCCTCGTGATCTGAGCGCTTATTTATGACGGAGGGACGACGGCAGCATCCGCCTCGGCAGGTGCGGTCCCGGCCTCCGGAACTGGAGATGGACAATGGCTAGCAAGCCCGGCGGCGACTCGAAGAGCACGCTGTACTGCTCTTTCTGCGGAAAGAGCCAACACGAGGTCCGCAAGCTCATCGCGGGGCCGACCGTGTTCATCTGCGATGAATGCGTCGAGCTCTGCATGGACATCATCCGCGAGGAATCGAAATCCGCGCTGGTGAAGTCGAAGGACGGCGTGCCGACCCCGAAGGAGATCCGCAAGGTTCTGGACGACTATGTCATCGGCCAGGAGCACGCCAAGAAGGTGCTCTCGGTCGCGGTCCACAACCACTACAAGCGCCTCAGCCACGCGACCAAGCACAACGACGTCGAGCTGGCGAAGTCGAACATCCTGCTGATCGGCCCGACCGGCTCGGGCAAGACGCTGCTCGCGCAGACGCTCGCCCGCATCCTCGACGTGCCCTTCACCATGGCCGACGCCACGACGCTGACCGAGGCCGGCTATGTCGGCGAGGATGTCGAGAACATCATCCTCAAGCTGCTCCAGGCCTCCGACTACAATGTCGAGCGGGCGCAGCGCGGCATCGTCTATATCGACGAGATCGACAAGATCAGCCGCAAGTCGGACAATCCCTCGATCACCCGCGACGTCTCGGGCGAGGGCGTGCAGCAGGCGCTGCTCAAGATCATGGAAGGCACGGTCGCCTCCGTTCCCCCGCAGGGAGGCCGCAAGCATCCGCAGCAGGAGTTCCTGCAGGTCGACACCACGAACATCCTGTTCATCTGCGGCGGCGCCTTCGCCGGTCTCGACAAGATCATCTCGGGCCGCGGCAAGGGCACCTCGATCGGCTTCGGCGCCAAGGTCGAATCGCCGGACGATCGCCGCACCGGCGCGATCTTCCGCGACGTCGAGCCCGAGGACCTGCTGAAGTTCGGCCTGATCCCGGAGTTCGTCGGCCGCCTGCCGGTGCTGGCGACGCTGGAGGACCTCGACGAGGCCGCGCTGAAGATCATCCTCACCGAGCCGAAGAACGCGCTGGTGAAGCAGTACCAGCGCCTGTTCGAGATGGAGGACACCCAGCTCACCTTCACCGACGAGGCCGTCAGCCTGATCGCCCGCAAGGCGATCGAGCGCAAGACCGGCGCGCGCGGCCTGCGCTCGATCATGGAGGGCATCCTGCTCGAGACCATGTACGAATTGCCGGGGCTGGAAGGCGTCGAGCAGGTGGTGATCGGCCCCGAGGCGGTGGAGAGCAAGGCCCGCCCGCTCTTCATCTATGCCGAGCGCGAGGACGAGACCAAGGCGGCCTCGGCATCCTGAGCGCTTGCTGCAATGCGACAACAGGACGCGCGCCCCTGGCGCGCGTTTTGCGTTTCGATGTTGAGGGACTGGCCGCGATCCTTGCTGTCATTCCGCGGCATTGCGCAGCAATGAACCCGGAACCCATGGCCACGACATGTCTCGCGAAAGCACGGGCAGCCTGCATGGCAAGCTCGTGTTCATGGGGTCCGGGCTCTTCGCTGACGCGAAGCCCCGGAATGACGGTGGGAGGCAACCCGTCACGCAACGCCGCGGTGCATGAACCGGAGGCCTCGCTTGAAAGCCGGCGAGGAAATCTCCACCTTATGTGCACTTGCGAGAGTCGCATGCCTAGTCAGGGTGGGACGCGCGAGGGCGGAAGGGTGAATGGTCGCTCTGGCCGCATACGTCCGATCGTTCCGCCCATCATGGGGGTTCGCCGGGCGCAACTGCAAAGGACAAGTCAATGACGTCGACGCCCCGCGCTCCCTTCGTCTCTGGCGAGACCGGCACCTATCCGGTTCTGCCTCTGCGCGATATCGTCGTTTTCCCGCATATGATCGTCCCGCTCTTCGTCGGCCGCGAGAAGTCCATCCGCGCGCTCGAGGAGGTGGTGAAGACGGACGGGCTCATCCTGCTGGCGACCCAGAAGAACGCCGGCGACGATGACCCGCAGCCCAACGAGATCTACGAGATCGGCACGCTCGCCCGCGTGCTGCAGCTCCTCAAGCTGCCCGACTCCACCGTGAAGGTGTTGGTCGAGGGCGTCGGCCGTGCCAAGGCGCTGTCCTATTCGGCCAGCGAATCCTTCTATGAGGCCGAGGCCACCGGCCTCGCCGAGGAGGAGGGCAAGAAGGTCGAGATCGAGGCGCTCGCCCGCTCGGTCGTCTCCGAGTTCGAGAGCTATGTGAAGCTCAACAAGAAGATCTCGGGCGAGATCGTCGCTGCCGTCTCGCAGATCGACGAGCCCGCCAAGCTCGCCGACACGGTCGCTTCGCATCTGGCGGTCAAGATCGCAGACCGGCAGGCCGTGCTGGAGATCACCAACGTCGCCCACCGGCTGGAGAAGGTGCTCTCGCTCATGGAAAGCGAGATGTCCGTGCTCCAGGTCGAGAAGCGCATCCGCTCGCGCGTCAAGCGCCAGATGGAGAAGACCCAGCGCGAGTACTATCTCAACGAGCAGATGAAGGCGATCCAGAAGGAGCTCGGCGACGGCGAGGAAGGCCGCGACGAGCTGGCCGAGCTGGAGGAGCGCATCGCCCAGACCAAGCTCACCAAGGAAGCCCGCGACAAGGCGACGGCCGAGCTGAAGAAGCTGCGCCAGATGTCGCCAATGTCGGCCGAGGCGACCGTGGTGCGCAACTATCTCGACTGGATGCTCGGCATCCCGTGGGGCAAGCGCTCGAAGATCAAGAAGGACCTCAACGCCGCCCAGCAGGTGCTCGACGACGATCATTTCGGCCTCGACAAGGTCAAGGACCGTATCGTCGAATATCTCGCCGTGCAGCAGCGCGCCAACAAGCTCGCCGGTCCGATCCTGTGCCTCGTCGGCCCTCCCGGCGTCGGCAAGACCTCGCTCGGCAAGTCGATCGCCAAGGCGACAGGGCGCGAATTCGTGCGCATGTCGCTCGGCGGGGTGCGTGACGAGGCCGAGATCCGCGGTCACCGGCGCACCTATATCGGCTCGATGCCCGGCAAGATCATCCAGTCGATGAAGAAGGCCAAGACCTCGAACCCGCTGATCCTGCTCGACGAGATCGACAAGATGGGCCAGGACTTCCGCGGCGATCCCTCGGCGGCCCTGCTGGAGGTGCTCGACCCCGAGCAGAACGCGACCTTCAACGACCATTACCTCGAGGTCGATTACGACCTGTCGAACGTGATGTTCGTGACGACGGCGAACACGCTCAACATCCCGCCGGCCCTGCTGGACCGGATGGAGGTGATCCGCATCGCCGGCTACACGGAGGAGGAGAAGGTCGAGATCGCGCGCAAGCACCTGATCCCGAACGCGATCAAGAAGCACGGGCTCGACGGCAAGGAGTGGTCGATCACCAACGAGGCCCTGCAGACCCTGGTGCGCCGCTACACCCGCGAGGCCGGCGTCCGCAACCTCGAGCGCGAGCTCTCCAACACGGTCCGCAAGGGCGTGAAGGACATCGTGCTCGGCAAGAAGGCCAAGGTCGTCGTCGACGAGACGCTGCTGGAAGAGTATCTCGGCCCGCCGCGCTATCGCTACGGCATGGCGGAGACGGAGGATCAGGTCGGCGTCGTCACCGGCCTGGCCTGGACCGAGGTCGGCGGCGAGTTGCTGACGATCGAGGGCGTCATGGTGCCCGGCAAGGGCCGCATGACCGTCACCGGCAATCTGCGCGATGTGATGAAGGAATCGATCTCGGCGGCGGCGTCCTATGTCCGCTCGCGGGCCGTCGATTTCGGCATCGAGCCGCCGCTCTTCGACCGGCGCGACATCCACGTCCACGTTCCCGAGGGGGCGACCCCGAAGGACGGGCCGTCGGCGGGCATCGCGATGGCGACGGCGATCGTCTCCGTGCTGACCGGCATTCCGACCAATCGCGACGTCGCCATGACCGGCGAGGTCACGCTGCGGGGCAGGGTGCTGCCGATCGGCGGGCTGAAGGAGAAGCTCCTGGCGGCGCTCAGGGGCGGCATCAAGAAGGTGCTGATCCCCGAGGAGAACGCCAAGGACCTGATCGACCTGCCGAAGTCCGTCCGCGACGGGCTGGAGATCGTCCCGGTCGCGCGCATGGAACAGGTGCTCCAGCATGCGCTGACCCGCCAGCCGGTTCCGATCGTCTGGGAGGAGGATCTCAACGCGCCTCCGCCCAAGGGCGCCGAGGACGACGCGGCGGGTGTGGTCGCCCACTGACCGCGGCTCGCGGAATGGAAGCCGCCGGCGCGAAAGCGCCGGCGGTTTTTCTTTGGCGCCGGGATGGGCGCGCCGGCGGCGCTATCGCGCCCATGCCGCGCGGTTCACCGCCGCGCGAAGGTCGAACGCCGCGCGATCCTGTATCGGCATGAGCGTTTCTGGGAACTTCCGGGCAGCTCAAGACTTTTCAGGGTCAGAGCCCCTGATGGCCCAAGGAGAATGCATGCTTCATGTCGATATCCCCACCAAAAGCGAGTTCTCGCGATTGGCGGAGAGGCGTGCGGACCCTTGCGTTTCGATCTGTCTGAACACGACCCCGGTGACGCAGGACGTGCAGGCCAGCCGTATCGAGATGAAGAACTTCATCAGGGAGGCGCAGACCGCTCGGGAACGCGGCGTTCGACAAGCGGCGTCTTGCAGCCCTGCTGGGACGGCTCGGCGAAACCCTCGATGACGACGAGTTCTGGCGGTTCCAGGCCAACAGCCTCGCCGTGCTGGCCACCCTGGACGACATCCGGACCTTCCGCGCCACCTTCGTCGAGGAGGACGACGCCCGCGCTTACGGCGTGGTCGACGAGATCACCGCCCGCATCTTCGCCAGCGGCGGGACCGTGGTGGGCCTGCGGCGCGAAGACGTTCCCGGCGGCAAGGAGCTCGCGGCGATCCTGCGCTATTCGCCGTGAGGGCTCGGGACGCTTTCGGGCGCTGCGGGGCGGCGAGGATGCCGTGCCGCAGCGCCCCGCTTTGCGCCGTCAGCCTGCCGGGTGAGCCGCGATGACATCCAAGACCCTCTGGCGTCTGCGTCTGCTCACCCGAAAGCTCTGGGTGCGCGCTTCGCTGATATCGCTGCTGGCTGTGGCGGCGGCGCTGTTCGCCTTCGTGATCTCGCCCTATCTGCCGGAGGATCTGTCGACGGAGATCGGGGCGGAATCCGCCGACAAGCTTCTGTCGATCATCGCATCGTCGATGCTGGCGGTCACGACCTTCTCGCTCTCGACCATGGTCACCGCCTATGGCGCCGCGACGAGCAATGTGACCCCGCGCGCGACGCGCCTCATCATGGAGGATTCCACGACCCAGAACGTGCTGGCGGCGTTCGTCGGCTCGTTCCTCTACAGCCTCGTCGCCATCATCACGCTGGCGATGGGGGGCTATGGGGAGCGCGGCCGCATCGTGCTGTTCTTCGTCACGCTGCTGGTCGTGATCCTGATCGTCGTCACCCTGCTGCGCTGGATCGACTATCTGATGCGGCTCGGCCGGGTCGGTGAAACCACCAGGCGGGTGGAGGAGGCGGCCATCCGGGCGATGACCGAGCGCCGCGATGAACCGTTCCTGGGCGGCAGCCCGCTGCCGGGACGAGGCGGCATGCCGACGCCTCGCTTCGAGATCGGCGCGCCCGAGATCGGCTATGTCGAGCATATCGACACGGCCGCGCTCCAGAAGCTGGCGGACGCGCATGATGCGGAGATCCATGTGCTGGCGCTGCCCGGCGCCTTCATCGACGCCCGGCGCCCGCTCGCGGTCGTCACGAGCGCCGATGAGGAGCTGCACGCCAACGCCGCCTCGGCCTTCTCGATCGCCGCCGAGCGCAGCTTCGACCAGGACCCCCGGTTCGGGCTGATCGTCTTGGCCGAGATCGCGCAAAGAGCGCTTTCGCCCGCCGTCAACGACCCGGGCACGGCGATCGACGTCATCGGGCGGGCGGTCCGGGTGCTGTCGCTCTGGGGGCAGCCCTCGCCGGCCCGGCAGCCTCGCTACCCCCGCATCCATGTCCCTGCGATCGAGGCAGGGGAGCTGTTCGACGATTTCTTCCTGCCGGTGGCCCGCGACGGGGCCGGCATGGTCGAGGTTCAGGTGCGATTGCAGAAGGCTTTGGCCGCGCTCTCGCGCCTTGAGGCCCCGGGTTTCAGGGAAGCCGCCGGCCGGCATGCGGCCATCGCGCTGGAGCGGATGCGGAACGCGCAGGCGCCGGACATCGACCTCCGGCGGGCCGAAGCGGCGGCACCGAAGCTCGGCCGGGCGTGAAGGGCCGCCGCCGGCGGGCGGGCCGCTCCGGACCAGCCGAAACCTTCCCCCTTTCCTGAACGAACCACGTCTTGTCGCCTGCCCATGCCGCTCCGCCCGGCAACCGCCGGCCGCTCTCGATGCTGCGAGAATTTCTCGACAGTTCCGCCTCGGGCGGCCTCGTGCTGATGGGCTCGGCCGCGCTGGAGCTGGTCGTCGCCAATTCCCTCTGGCGCCCGCCTATTTCGGCCTGCTGTCGGGCTATCTCGGCCCGCTCAGCGTTGCGCATTGGATCAAGGACGCGCTGATGGCGCTGTTCTTTCTGCTGGTCGGGCTGGAGATCAAGCGGGAGATGCTGGATGGCCAGCTCTCCACCTGGAGCCGGCGCATTCTGCCCGGCATCGCCGCCCTGGGCGGGCTGTCCTACCGGCGCTGATCTATCTGGCGTTCAACGCGGATAATCCGGCGACGATACGCGGATGGGCGATTCCGGCGATGCGGCTCCGGCGGCGCGCCCTCGACGAGAGCGTGGACGTTCGCGGTGGCGAGGGTATGGAGGGCGCGTCCCATATTCGGTTGCGGGGCCGGTCGGCGGCTGGATATGAGGTGCCCTCACGACGTTCCCCGGCACGCCGGCGCCCATTCTTGAAATTCTGTGAGACGATCATGCACAACCGCTACGGAACACTGGCTTCCTGGGTTTACAACCTGGACAAGCCGGTCGGGCGCTCATTCGGAGACGTGGAATACTATCTGCAACGTCTCAGGGAGTCCGAAGGCCCGATTCTGGAGCCTGCCGTCGGCAATGGCCGTATTCTCGTGCCGCTGCTCGAATCGGGCTTGTCGATAGAGGGGTTCGATGCGTCTGAGGAGATGCTGCGCTACTGCCTTGATGAATGCGGGAAGCGGAACCTTCCGGCGAAGGTGACGCGACAGACGTTCGAAGAGTTCTCCTACGACAAGGGCTTTGCGGCCATTATCATCCCGGCGGGGTCGTTTCAGTTGCTCACGGATACGATGTCGGCGGCCGCTGTGCTGAGGCGGTTCCATGATCATCTCCTTCCCGGCGCTAAGCTGGTCATGGATCTCGATCCCATAGGCAGCTTCCTTGGCCCAGCCGGTCCGGTTCGACGCTGGGAGGCAGAGGACGGAGATCTGCTCACATTGACGGAACAGCGAGTTGAAACGGACTATGTCGCGCAGACTACGTTATCCCATCTCCGCTACGAGCATTGGCGGGATGGAAGCCTTCTGAAAACCGAACTTGATCTGTTCAAGTTGCGGTGGTGGGGGGTCGAGGAGTTCTCGATGGTGCTGCAGCGCGCAGGCTTCGTGGATGTCGTGGTGTCAGGCAACTACCAGCACGGAAGAGCGCCGCATAAGGACGACGAAATCATCAGTTTCGAGGCGCGGCGCCCCGCATAAGCGGAGATGCGCTCTTCGGTTGCCCCGGGGACAAATGTCCGCGACAGGCGCGCTCTCCAAAGTGCGAGGGGCTTTTCGCGCCATGTCCTAGAAGGCGGTCGGGCCGGAAACCGCTCCCGGCCGCTGTTCGACGTGCTCCCGAGACTCTTTGCGGAATCGGGACTGACGACGATGGCTGAATGCGGTGCTGACCGTCCTCGCAACCAAGGCGATCATCCCGTGACGACGACCATGCGGCACGGCCATCAGGCGACCGAATATCGCCACGGAGCCGTCGCGTGCGAACCCGGAGCCAGAAGCGCGACTGCGCGCCCGCCCGGGGAGGGCGCCATGGCGGAGACGGTGAGCGAAGCGAAGGGCCTTGTGCGAAACAATGGCGGAAGGGGTGGGATTCGAACCCACGGTGGGCTTGCACCCACGGCGGTTTTCAAGACCGCTGCCTTAAACCACTCGGCCACCCTTCCGGTGACGGTTCAATGCCGCTCGTCCACCGATTTTGCAAGCCGTTCCACTCCAGCCCTGACGCCGGCGATTCCCGCTCGAATCTGGTTTCTCGCCAGCTTGCGCCCACCCTCGGAGCAGGCTCCCCGCCGGGGAGGGGGCGTGGCGCGAAGGCCACGCCTTTCCGAAAAATCGAGCGCGGCCGGCGATCGGGTTGACATGTGTCCGGTTTCCGACACTTTTGTGCCCGTCCGAGGGCGATGGGACGGCCCATTGACGGCGGCGCGTCGCGTTCCCGTCGTTTAACGATCCCTTAACGGAATTGGCCGAAAACTCGGCAAGGCCGCTCATGCGGCCTGGCTCGGTGTGAAGTTTTTGGCCCGAAAGACGGAATGACGGCATGATTCGAGGCGCACGCTTTTCGGCCACGGAGATGTCCTGCGAAGATTCCGGGTCGGCTGCGACGCCCTCATCCCTTCCTTCCATCCTGCGCTTCGGCTGCGTGGTGCTCGTCGGGCTTCTGGCGGCGAACTGCGCCGGCAACCAGACCGCGGGGCGCCGCTCCAAGGAGATCGGCGCCTTCCCGCAGTGGAAATACGGCGCCGCCAGCCCGCGCGTGGTCGCCGATGGCGAGCCGGTTCCCAAGGGCGGCGGCCGCCAGCTCGTCGGCAAGGCCTATTCGGTGGCCGGCAAGCGCTACGTTCCGTTCCAGAAGCCGGTCGGCTACTCCGCCGTCGGGATGGCCTCCTGGTATGGCGAGGCCTTCCATGGCCGCCGCACCGCCAATGGCGAGATCTACGATCGCAACAGCATCACCGCCGCGCATCCGACCATGCCGCTGCCGGCCTATGCCCGGGTCACCAACCTGCTCAACAACCGCTCGATCATCGTGCGCGTCAACGATCGCGGCCCCTTCCATGGCGGCCGCCTGATGGACCTGTCGCAGAAGACCGCGGAGGCGCTCGCCTTCCGCCATCTCGGCACGGCGCGCATCAAGATGGAATATCTCGGGCAGGCCTCGCTCGCCGGCTCGGACGACAAGCTCCTGCTGGCGACCCTGCGCACCGACGGCACGCCCGCCCCGATTCCGGGCACGAGCGCGCGCACGATGGTGGCGAGCACCAGCGGCGCGGCGATGGAGCGCGCGGCGACCCCGGATCTGGACAGCCAGACGGAGCCGGTGGCCGAGCCGGCCGCTCCGGCCCCCGTCAGCCAGCCGGTGGTCCAGGCCTACGCGCCGCCTCAACCCCGCGTGATCGCGCCGAGCGCGCCGGTCGTCGCGACCCTGGCCTCCGCCGGCTCGGTGCCGTTCAGCGCCTCCGCCGCAGGCACGCCCGTCCGCGCCGCGCCGCTGCCGCCGAACCGCCCCTTCGATCTCGACACCATCGCCAACGCCGCAAGGCCGGTCGCGGTTCCCGCGCCGCTGCGGGCGACGCTGCCGCCGGCGCGCGCCAATGTCGCGAGCTTGTTCGCCTCGCCCGAGAAGACCCCGATCGAGCGGTTCTCCGGCAAGCACCCGCTGAACCGCCTGGCGCCGCAGCCGCTGCAGTCGCTGGCGCGGAATTGACGCCGATCCGGCTTGACCGGAGCGGCGGCGCTCTGCTTCAGATCGGAGCATGAGCGCGGCGTTTCACCCGACATCGCAGGGCAGGCGGATTCCGGTGGCCGGAAGGCTCCTCCGTGGCCTGGCGATCGCGCTCTTCGCGGTGTCGGCCTCGTTCGCCCGGGCGCAGAACTTCCAGTCTCAGGCGCCTTTCGCCTTTCTGCTCGATTCCGATAGCGGCGCCGTGCTCTACGAGAAGGCGGCCGACGAGCCGATGGTGCCGGCCAGCATGGCCAAGATCGCCACGGCGCTCGTCGCATTCCAGGAAATCGGGGCAGGGCGCCTCAATCTCGACAGCGAGATCGGGATTTCGGAGAACGCCTGGCGCAAGGGCGGCGCCCCGGCCCGCGGCACCACGATGTTCGCGCTCGTGCATAGCCGCATCAAGCTTTCCGACATCCTCCAGGGGCTGATCGTCCAGGCCGGCAACGACGCGGCCATAGCCCTGGCCGAGGCGATCGCCGGCGACGAGACGACGTTCGGGCGGGTGATGACGGAGCGGGTGAGGGCACTCGGCCTGACCAGATCCGTCTTTCGCAACGCCACCGGCATGCCCGATCCCGAGCAGCGGGTGACGGCGCGGGAGATGGCGCTGCTGGCGAACCACATCGTCAAGACCTATCCGGAGCTTTACAGGTATTTCGGCCAGAAGGAATTCACCTGGAACAAGATCCGCCAGGTGAACCGCAACCCGCTGCTGACGATGGATATCGGCGCCGACGGGCTGCAGACCGGCGATCTCGAGGAATCCGGCTACGGCCTCGTCGGCTCGGCCGTGGAGAACGGGCAGCGCCTGATCGTCGTGGTCAACGGGCTCAAGACCGGGCGGGATCGCGCCGCCGAAGCGCGCAAGCTGATCGAATGGGGCTTTCGCGCTTTCGAGAAGCGCCAGCTCTTCGGCGATGGCGAAGTGGTCGGCGAGGCCAGCGTCTATGGCGGCGAGAAGGGCCGCGTCGCCTTGCGCACCGGGGGAGCGGTGAGCCTGTTGCTGCCGCGTGGCACCGGCGAGCGCCTTTCCGCCCGGATCGTCTATCGCGGGCCGCTGAGCGTGCCCGTTCAGGAAGGCGCGGCGGTTGCGCAGCTCGTCGTCTCGCGCGGCGAGGTCAAGACGCTGGAGATTCCGCTCTATGCGGCGGAGACGGTCAAGGCCGGAAGCCTGCAGAGCCGGGCGCTCGATGCCGTGCTCGAACTGTCGACCGGCTGGATCCGGCAGGCGCTGGCGCGGGTCACGCGGTCCTGAGATGGGGCGGGGACGTTTCATCACCCTCGAGGGCGGCGAGGGCGCCGGCAAATCGACGCTGGCGCGCGCCCTGTCGCAGCGCTTGCGCGAGGCCGGCGCGAGCGTCGTCACGACGCGCGAGCCCGGCGGCTCCGCGAAGGCGGAAGCCATCCGCGAGGCGATCCTGGCCGGGCGCATCAAGGAATACGGCGCCTTCGCCGAGGCACTGATGTTCTCGGCGGCACGCATCGACCATATCGACCGCCTGATCCGCCCGGCGCTGGCGCAGGACAACTGGGTGATCTGCGACCGCTTCATCGATTCGACGCGGGTCTATCAGGGCGTGCTCGGCGAGATCGAGGCGAAGCTGCTCGCCGAACTCGAGCAGGTCACCATCGACGGTCTGATGCCGGAATTGACGCTGATCCTCGATCTCGACCCGGAAATTGGCCTCGCCCGTGCCGCCGGGCGCCGCAGCCCCGGCGAGAGCGTCGACCGCTTCGAGAGCGAGACGCTCGCCTTTCATCGCAGGCTGCGCGAGGCTTATCTGGAGATCGCGCGGCAGGAGCCGCAGCGCTGCGCCGTGCTCGATGCCGGCCTGCCGCCCGCCGCGCTGGCGGATGCGGCCTGGGCCGTGCTGAGCGAGCGCCTGACGACGAGACAGGGATCCTGATGCGCCAGACGAGCGACGAACCCGACCGGCTGCCCATCGCCCCGCATCCGCGCGAGACGCTGGCGCTGATCGGCCATGCCGCGCAGGAGCGCGCCTTCCTCGACGCGCTGCGCGGCGGGCGGATGCACCATGCCTGGCTGCTCGGCGGGCCGGAAGGCATCGGCAAGGCGAGCTTCGCCTACCGGGCCGCGCGCTTCATGCTGGCGGCGGGTGATCCGTCGGAGCGGGCCGGGCGCTGCGACAGCCTCGCCATGGCGGAAAGCGATCCGGCGACGCGGCGCGTCATGGCCCGCTCGCACCCCGACCTCCACCTCCTGCGCCGCAGCCTGAAGCCCGACGGCAAGAGCTACACCGGCAACATCCCGGTCGACGCGGCGCGGCGCGTCATCGACCGCTTCGGCGCCAGCGCCGCGGAGGGCGGCTGGCGCGTCTGCATCGTCGACTCGGCCGAGGATATGGACCGGCCGACGGCGAATGCGCTGCTGAAGCTGCTGGAGGAGCCGCCGCCGCGGGCCCTGTTCCTGATCGTCGCCCATGCGCCGGGCCGGCTGCTGCCGACGATCCGCTCGCGCTGCCGGCTGTTGAGCTTCGAGCCGCTTTCGGCCGCGGACGTCGTCGAGGCCGGGCGCATGGCCTTGCAGCGCATGGAGACCCCCTTCGACGAATCCGCGCTGCTGCGTGCCGCCTCGCTGGCCGAGGGCTCGGTGAAGCGGGCGCTGAGCTATGTCGATCCCGAGACGCTGGCTCTGGTCGAGGCGGTGCGGGCGCGGCTCGACGCCCTGCCGCAGGTCGATCTCAACGCCTTGCTGGCGCTGGCCGAGGATGTCGCGGGCAAGGCCGGCGAGCGCGACTTCGCCGTGATGATCGAGACCGTGCAGGGCTGGCTTTCCGACCATCTCCACGCGCATGCTGCGGCGCAACCGGCGCGCCTTGCACCGCTGGCGGAGGTATGGGAAAAGCTGGAACGTTCGGCGCGCGAGGTCGAGACCTATAATCTCGACCGCCGTCCGCTGGTGATCTCGATGTTTCATGATCTGTCGGCTGCGGTTTCCCGCTCGCGCGCAGCGTGAAGCGAAGCTCTCGGACAGATGATGGCCACGGCCCCGAAATTCTACCTGACGACCGCGATCCATTACACCAACGGACCGCCGCATATCGGCCACGCTTATGAGATGGTGGCTGCCGATGCGATCGCGCGCTTCAAGCGCCTGGACGGCTACGACGTCTTCGCCATGACCGGCACCGACGAGCACGGCCAGAAGGTCGCGCGCACCGCGGCCCAGAATGGCCTTTCGCCGAAGGAGTTCGTCGACAAGATCGCCGGGCGCTTCCAGGAGATGGAACAGGCGCTCGGCTGTTCCTTCGACCGCTTCATCCGCACCACCGACCCCGACCACCTGCCGTCGACGCATGAGCTCTGGCGCCGGATGGAGGCCAATGGCGACATCTATCTCGCCAAATATTCCGGCTGGTATTCGGTTCGGGACGAGGCCTTCTACGGCGAGGAGGAGACGACCCTCCAGCCCGACGGCACGCGGCTGGGCGGGCAGGGCACCCCGGTCGAATGGGTCGAGGAGGAGAGCTATTTCTTCCGCCTCGCCAAGTACCAGGACGCGCTGCTGAAGCTCTACGAGGACGTCCCCGACTTCATCTCGCCGGAGACCCGCCGCAACGAGATCGTCTCCTTCGTCAAAGGCGGGCTGGAAGACCTCTCGATCAGCCGCACGACCTTCGACTGGGGCCTGCCCGTCCCGGGCGACCCGAAGCATGTGATGTATGTCTGGGTCGACGCGCTCAACAACTACCTGACCGGAACGGGCTTCCCCGATCCGGCGAGCCCGCGTGCGCATTACTGGCCGGCCAACGTCCACATCATCGGCAAGGACATCGTGCGCTTCCACGCGGTCTACTGGCCGGCCTTCCTGATGTCGGCCGGGCTGCCGCTGCCCAGGCGCGTCTTCGGCCACGGCTTCCTGCTCAACAAGGGCACGAAGATGTCGAAGTCGCTCGGCAATGTGGTCGATCCCTTCGACCTTGCCGCGAGCTATGGCGTCGACCAGCTCCGCTATTTCTTCCTGCGCGAGGTCTCCTTCGGCCAGGACGGCAACTACAGCCACGACGCCATCGTCGGGCGGATCAATGCCGATCTCGCCAACGATCTCGGCAATCTGGCGCAGCGCTCGCTCTCGATGATCGCCAAGAACTGCGAGGGCAGGGTGCCGCCCTGCGGCGCGCTGACCGAGGCGGACGAGGCGATGCTCGCTCTGGCCGACGGCGCGCTCGAAAAGGCGCGCGCGGCGATGCAGGATTTCGCGCTCCATACGGTGCTGGCCGAGATCTGGGCGGTGGTGGCGGAGGCCAATCGCTATTTCGCCGGCAACGAACCCTGGCGCCTGACCAAGACCGATCCGGCGCGGCGCGACACGGTGCTCTCCATCACCATCGAGGTGATCCGGCAGGTCGCGATCCTGGTGCAGCCGGTGATGCCGGCCGCGGCCGGCAAGCTGCTCGACCTGCTCGCGGTCGCTCCCGAGGCGCGCAGCTTCGCTTCGCTCGGGAAGGCCGGGCGCCTGGCGAGCGGCACGACGCTGCCGGCGCCGAGCGCGGTCTTCCCGCGCTATGTCGAGCCCGAGGACGGCCAGGCTGCGTGATGCTGATCGATACGCATTGCCATCTCGACTTCCCGGATTTCGCCGAAGACCTGCCGGCGTATGTCGCGCGGGCCGAGGCTGCCGGTGTCGGCCGGATGGTGACGATCTCGACGCGGGTGGCGCGCTTCGCGGACTATGCGGGAATCGCGGAGCGCTTTCCGTCGGTCTGGTGCTCGGTTGGCACCCATCCGCATCAGGCGCATGAGGAGCTCGACGTCACCGCCGGGCAGCTCGTCGCATTGTCGCGCCATCCGCGCTGCGTCGCCATCGGCGAGGCCGGGCTCGACTACCATTACGATTCCAGCCCGCGCGACGCGCAGGCCCGGGGGCTGCGCACCCACATCGCCGCGGCCCGGGAGACGGGGCTGCCGCTCGTCATCCACGCCCGCGAGGCCGATGACGACATGGCGGCGATCCTGCGCGAGGAGATGGGGAAGGGCGCCTTCTCCGCCATCCTGCACTGCTTCACGGCGGGAGAGGCCCTGGCGATGACGGGGGTCGATCTCGGCCTCTACATCTCCTTTTCCGGCATCCTGACCTTCAAGACCTCGGAGAATCTGCGCCGCATCGCCCGCATGGTCCCGCGCGAGCGCCTGCTGGTCGAGACCGACGCGCCCTATCTCGCGCCAGTACCGTTCAGAGGCAAGCGCAACGAACCGTCCTATGTCGTTGAGACAGCGAAGGTTCTGGCCGAGACGACCGGCGTCGGTTTCGACGAGGTCGCGCGGATCACGACGGAGAATGCGCGGCGCTGCTACTGGAAGATGGACCATGCCGCGCCCCTGGCGCAGCGCGCCTGATCCGGCGATGGCGCTGACGGTCACGATCCTCGGCTGCGGCTCCTCCGGCGGCGTGCCGCGGCCGGGCTCCGGCTGGGGCGCCTGCGATCCGGCCGATCCGAAGAACCGGCGCCGGCGCTGCTCGATCCTGCTCGAGCGTTCCGGCCCCGACGGCGCCACGCGCGTTCTGGTCGACACCTCGCCGGATCTGCGCGAGCAACTGCTCGCGGCCGAGGTCCCGGCGCTGGACGGCGTGCTGATGACGCATGACCATGCCGACCACACCCACGGCATCGACGATCTGCGCGCGCTGGTCCTGCATATGCGCCGGCGCATCCGGATCTATGCCGACAAGACGACGCAGGCCTCGCTGCGGACGCGCTTCGGCTATCTCTTCGAGACGCCGCCCGGAAGCTATTATCCGCCGATCCTGGACATGGACGAGATCGGTTCCGGGCATAGCCAGACCATCGAAGGCTCCGGCGGGCCGATCGAGGCCATGCCGTTCCGCGTCGAGCACGGCCCGAATTACGAGGCGCTCGGCTTCCGCTTCGGCGATCTGGCCTATCTGCCGGATGTCAGCCTGATCCCGCCGGCTGCGATGGAAGCCATGGCGGATCTGGAGGTGCTGATTCTCGACTGCCTGCGCGAGACCCCGCATCCGAGCCATTTCCACCTGGCGCAGTCGCTCGAGACGATCCGGGTCCTGAAGCCGCGGCGCGCGATCCTGACCAACCTCCATGTCGATCTCGATCATGCCAGCCTTTCCAGCCGCTTGCCGGACGGTGTCGAAGTCGCGTTCGATGGCATGAGGATCGCCGCGGGCTGAGCCCGGCTTGTCGCCATCGTCCTCGTTGACGCATATCAATGCCGTTCGTTCGAGGCGGGAGAAGGGTGAGCCATGGAACGGAAGCATCTCACGAACATCTGCCGCGCCGCCGGCCCGGCGATGCCTGGAGCGGCCCGCCGCCGGCAGCCGGGAGCCGCGGCATGAGCGAGCCGCTTCTCGTCACCTTCAACGCGGGCTCCTCGACAGTGAAGATCGGCCTGTTCGCGCTGGGCGGGCAGGGGCCGCGGCGGATCGGCAAGGGTGTGATCGATTTCCGCGAGCCGCCCTTGCGCTTCCGGCTGATCGAGGGGCCGGACACCTTCGACATCGCCCTTGAGGCCGGGCCCGACGCTGCGCTCGACGCGGTCCTGGCCGAGGCCTTCCGGCGGCTGTCCTGGCATTTCGACCTCGACAGCGTCGTCGCGATGGGCCACCGCATCGTGCATGGCGGCGACCGCTATGCCGGCCCGGTGCTGATCGACGATGCGGCGCTCGCCGCCATCGAGGCGCTGGTGCCGCTGGCGCCGCTGCATCAGCCGCAAGGCCTCGGCCTGATCCGCGCCATCCGCCGGCTGCGCCCGGAGCTGCCGCAAACGGCGTCGTTCGACACGGCGTTCCACCGAACCCATGCCGATGTCGTGCGCCGCTTCGCCATTCCGCGCGCGATGCATGATGAAGGCATCAAGCGTTACGGCTTTCACGGGCTGTCCTACCGCTACATCGCCGGCGAGTTGGCGCGCCGCGAGCCGGCGCTTGCCAAGGGCCGGGTCGTGGTCGCGCATCTCGGCAGCGGCGCCAGCCTCTGCGGGCTGGAAAACGGCGTCAGCCGCGACACCTCGATGGGCTTCTCGGCGCTCGACGGCATTCCGATGGCGACGCGCTGCGGAGCGCTCGACCCCGGCGTGCTGCTGCATCTGCTCGGCCAGGGCGGCTACGACGCGGCGCGACTGGAGGACCTGCTCTACCGCCGCAGCGGCCTGCTGGGCGTGTCCGGCATCAGCGCCGACAGCCGCGATCTGCTCGACAGCGACAGGCCCGAGGCGCGAGAGGCACTGGATCTGTTCTGCTTCCGCATCGCGGGCGAAATCGCCCGGCTCGCGGCGACGCTGGGCGGGCTCGACGCCGTCGTCTTCACGGCCGGCATCGGCGAGCATCAGCCGCCGATCCGCGCGGCCGTGGCGTCACGGCTGGCATGGCTCGGCCTCGCGCTGGACGAGAGCGCCAACGCCGCCAATGCCGTGCGGATCAGCCGGAGCGATGCCCGCATCGCCGCCTTCGCGATCCCGACCGACGAGGAAGCTGTCATCGCCGAGGACGCGCTCGCCTTGGTCGAGCTGGCCGAACCGGCGGCCTGAGCCGCGCACAGGAACTGCGCCCAGGCGCGAAGCGCCGCGGACTGCGCCGGCAGTCCGCGGGCACTGGCGCGGCGTGGCTTGAATCCACCTCAATCCGCGATTCGTTTCGGCTCCGGCCCATCATCCTGCGAAGTGCCGTGCCGATGTTTGGGCATCTGGTCCCGGCCGGATTTTACCGACATGTTGGGGGGCGGCACGCTCGCGGCGGAAGCCGGAAGGACAGCTCCGAGACGGGTTCGGGGTCCGGATCCCGGTGCCGTCGCGAGTTCTCGACGACGGCCTTCGCTCGCGGAGGCCTCGCATGACCCGCCGCTGCGGAAAGGCGATTGATGAAAGCGCTTCTGGACAGTCGGGGCATCGAAAAGCTGATCGGTGCGATGACATTGAAGGAGAAGCTCGGACAGCTCACCATGCTGAGCGGCGAGCTGGTCCAGACGGGGCCCGCCTCCGCCCCGGTCACCTCCGCAGCCATCCAGAACGGCGAGGTCGGCAGCCTCCTGAACCTGGTCGGGCCGGACCGGATCCGCGATGCGCAGCGGCATGCCGTCGAGGGCTCGCGCCTCGGGATCCCGCTCTTCTTCTCGCTGGATGTTCTTCATGGGCTGCGGACGATGTTCCCCATTCCCTTCGGGGAGTCGGCGGCCCTCGACCCGGCGCTGTGGGAAGCCACCGCCAGGGTCGCGGCAGAAGAATGCGCCGTCGAAGGCATCGACCTCACCTTTGCGCCGATGATCGACATCGCGCGGGACCCGCGCTGGGGGCGCACGCTCGAAGGGCCCGGCGAGGATCCTCTCGTCGGCCAACGGCTCGCCAGGGCGAAGGTGCGCGGCTATCAGACCGCCAGCCTCGCTTCGGCCACGGCAATCGCAGCGACCGCCAAGCATTTCGCCGGTTACGGAGCCGTCCAGGCGGGGCGGGAATATGCCTCGGTCGACATGTCGGAGCGGCTGCTGCACGAAGTCTATCTGCCGCCGTTCAAGGCGGCCGTCGAGGCCGGCGTGGCCTGTATCATGCCGGCCTTCATCGACCTCAACGGCACGCCGATGTCGATCAACAGGCGGCTCCTGCGCGGGCTGGTTCGCGAGCGCTGGGGTTTTGACGGGGTGATGGTCAGCGACTGGAGCTCCGTCGCCGAGCTGCTGGTGCACGGCGTCGCGGCCGATCCCGCCGAGGCCGCGGCGCTTGCGCTGAACGCCGGCGTCGACATCGACATGATGGGCAAGGGCGCCTACTATGACGGCCTGCCGGAGGCGCTCGATCGCGGCCTCGTCGAGATGGCCACCATCGACCAGGCGGTGCGGCGCGTGCTGCTGCTCAAGCTGCGGCTCGGCCTGTTCGACGATCCTTATCGCCGCTGCGGTTCGCCGGAAGCCGTCGCGGCCGTCAAGGCCCAGCCCGCGAGGCGCGCGCTGGCGCGAGAGGCGGCACGCAAGTCGATGGTGCTGCTGACCCATGCCGAGGGCACGCTGCCGCTCAGGAAGAGCCTGACGTCGCTCTCGATCGTCGGTCCTTTCGGCCAGATCGTCGGGGGCAACTCGGAACCGGACGCCGCCGCGCGCATTGCCGAGCTGGTCGACCGGTTCAAGTCGGCCTTTCCCGGGGCCACGATCTCGGCTGCGACCGGAAGCGCCGTCGAGCAGGCGAGCGAGAGGGGGCTCGCAGCGGCGCTGCGAGACGCGCGGCAGAGCGAGGTGATCGTGCTTAGCGTCGGCGAAAGGGTCGATATGGCGGGCGAGGCGAGCAGCCGCGCCTGTCCCGGGCTGCCCCAGGCCCAGCAGGACCTGGCGCGCGCGATGCTGGAAACGGGTAAGCCGGTCGTCGTCCTGCTGTTCTCGGGGCGGCCGCTGATCCTGCCGGATTGGCTGGCGGAGCGCGCCAGGGCGATCCTCGCCGTCTGGCATCCGGGCTCCGAGGGCGCCGGCGCCATCGTCGACGTTCTGAGCGGGGCGTATAACCCGAGCGGCAGGCTCACAATGTCGTGGCCGGCCGATGTCGGCCAGATCCCGATCTTTTTCGCAGAACGCCCGACGGGGCGCCCGCGGCTGGAGGAGGAGCATTTTTCCAGCAAGTACCTCGATGTTCCGAACGAGCCCCGCTTCCCGTTCGGTCACGGCCTGTCCTACGGCAGCTTCGTCATGACCAATCCGCGCGCGACCAAATGGACGATCGGCGCGGAGGAGACCACCGAGATCCTGGTCGACGTCAGCAATACCGGGCCGATGGCCGGGGAGCACACCGTGTTCCTGTTCATCCGGGACCTCGTCTCATCGATCACCCGGCCTGCGCTCGAGCTGAAGGACTTCGCCAAGGTCGCGCTTGCGCCGGGCGAGATGAAGACGATGCGCTTCACCCTCTCGCCCGACCAGCTCAGCTTTCTCGGTCCCGATCTCGAGCCGGTGCTGGAGCCGGGCGCCTTCGAAATCCTGGTCGGGCCGAGCGCCGATCCGGCGCGGCTGCAGACGCTTGAGCTGCGGGTACGCCCGGCTTCGATCAGGACAGCACGGGCCCCTCGATGAGCAACAGGCGGCCTGACGCATGAACGCCGCGCCGCCCTCAGGCACTCCGATGGATGATCCCTCCGCGCGGCCTGCGGCGGCTTCTATGCTGGACGTTCCGGCGAGCGGCGTCCTGCGCCAGCTCTGGATCCTGATCAAGGCGATGCGCTCGTCGCCACGGCGCGACGCCCTGCTGTTCCTGCCGGTCGGCAGCGTCATCGTCATCGCGACCAACGCGGTGTTCCAGATCCGGCTGAACAACTGGCAGGGCGCGCTCTACGACGCCCTCCAGAACCGCGACATTGGCGCTTTCGGCCACCAGCTCCTGGTGTTCCTGATGCTCATCGCCGTCCTGCTGCTGCTCGTCGTGGCCCAGACCTGGCTCACGGAGGTCGGCAAGGTCCGGCTAAGGGGCTGGCTGACGCGGGACCTGCTCGACGAATGGCTGAAGCCCAAGCGGGCCTATCTGCTCGCCTTCGCCGGCGAAGCCGGCGTCAACCCGGACCAGCGCCTCCACGAGGACGCCCGGCACCTGACCGAGCTCTCGGTCGATCTCGGCAACGGCCTGCTGCAGGCCTCGCTGATGCTGCTGAGCTTCATCGGGGTGCTCTGGATTCTCTCGGAGCAGGTGGTCTTCAATTTCGGGCATGGCAACGTCAGCATCCCCGGCTACATGGTCTGGTGCGCGATCGCCTATGCGGCCATCGGGTCCTGGCTGGCATGGCGCGTCGGCCGGCCGCTGATCGCTCTGAACGCCGAGCGCTACGCGCGCGAGGCGGATTTCCGGGTCTCCCTGATCCGGGTCGCCGAGCGATCGGAAGCCATCGTGCTCTATCAGGGCGAAAGCGACGAGCGCCGCCATCTCGACGAGACCTTCCACAAGGTCCAGCGCCTGGCGCGCCAGCTCGCCAGCGGCATCGTCTCGCTGACCTGGGTCACCTCCGGCCATGGCTGGCTCGCCATGGCGGCACCCTTTCTCATCGCATCGCCCGGCTATTTCGGCGGCCAGCTCTCGCTCGGCTCCCTGATGATCGCGGTCGGCGCGTTCAACCAGGTCCAGTACGCCCTGCGCTGGTTCGTCGACAACTTCTCGAAAATCGCGGATTGGCGGGCGACGCTGCTGCGGATCATGGCCCTGCGCGACAGGCTTCAGCATATCGAGCAGCTCCATGGCGACCAGCATCGGATCACCTTCTACGAAACGCCGGACGGCTCGCTGATCCTGGAGGATGTGGAGGCCTATCTTCCCGGATCGCTGGTTGAGTGCGCTGCGCCGGAAGATCGCAAGATCGTGCTGAAAGCGGGCGAGCATGTCCTGATCGCGGGGGACAGCGCGGCGGCCAAGACGACGATGTTCATGAGCCTGGCCGGTCTGTGGCCCTGGGGGGACGGCCGCATCGGCCTGCCGCCGCGGGCGGAGATGCTGTTCCTGCCGGAGCGCCCGTATTTTCCGATCGGCACGTTGAGGGTTGCCCTTGCCTATCCGGCCGGCCCGCTCGACCATAAGGACGAGCATTATGCGGAGGCGCTCCGCTCGGTCGGCCTCGACCGCTTCGTGGAGGATCTCGACCGCGAGATCGACTGGGACAGGCGCCTGTCGCTGGAGGAGCAGCAGACCCTCGGTTTCGCCCGCGTCTTCCTGCACGCGCCGCGCTGGGTCTTTCTCAACGATTCGCTGGGAGCGGTGTCCGAGAAACGCCGCGCTGCGCTGATGGCGGCCTTCGCGGCAAAGCTCGGCCAATGCACCATCGTCAGCACCGACAGCGATATCGGCCATCACTTCTTCCAGCGGACGATCCATCTCAGGCACGCCCGCCGCCGAGAGGCCGGGGCGGGGGAGCCGATCCCGGAACGAGACTGAACGCAGCCGGCGTGGGACAGGCGGCAGCGATAGCGCTTGCAGTCGAAGGGGATCGAGGAATTTGCGGCGATCCTTGTTCGGGATGGCCGGTGGCGTTGGACGAGGTCCTGGCGAACGGGTTGCTGTCGCAAGTCTTGTCGGCCAGGAGCCTTGTCGGTCAGGAGCTGTTCGCTGGCGGGAGCCGCACGAGCATGACGGACGGCATCTTGATGCCGGCGGCCTGGCAGGGCGTGAGCACGGCGATGAAGCCGCTGCCATCGCCGCAACAGGCGAAGCGACGGCTAATTCGTAGTCGGCTCGGAGACTGAAAAGACGGCCCGGCGTCAATTGCAGCACAAGCGAAGCTGCGTGTTTGTTCCATAATATGTCTTATGCGAATCGAATCGAAGCCGACCCGGCCTCCCTGCGCTTTGCCTGTTGCGGTCGCCACCGGCCTTCTCCGTCTTTCGATGTTCTTGCCAAGACCCCGCCGACGCGGCCCCATAGGGAGGCTACGGCGCCTCGCGCAAGACGAGCATGGCTCAGCGGCCGACAAGAGCCGCCATTTTCGGGAGAGAAACCAGAGATGACAACGAGACGACATCTGATCATCGCGGCCGCGGCGGTTTCGCTGGGCGGACTGGCGGCGCCGGCGCTGGCCCAGACATGGCCGGCCCGCCCGATCACCTTCATCGTGCCCTTCCCGGCCGGCGGCGGCACGGACGCCTTCGCCCGGCCCCTGGCGGCACAGCTCGACCAGCAGCTCGGCCAGCGCATCGTCATCGAGAACCGCGGCGGCGCCGGCGGCACGGTCGGGGCCTCGGCGGCGGCCAAGGCGGCGCCAGACGGCTACACCTTCTTCGTCGGCGCCGCCCATCATGCGATCGCGCCGGCGCTCTATCCCAGGCTCGACTACGACATCCAGAAGGATTTCATCCCGATCGCGGTCATCGCCCAGCCGCCGCAGGTCATCGTCGTGCATCCGGGCAAGGTGCAGGCGAAGACGGTCGCCGAGCTGGTCGACTATGCCCGCAAGAACCCGGAAAAGCTCAACTACGCCTCGGCCGGCAACGGCACGACGCACCACCTCGCCGGCGAGCTCTTCCAGATCTCGACCAGGACCAGGCTGACCCATGTGCCCTATCGCGGCGCCGGCCCGGCCCTGCAGGATACGGTCGCGGGCCAGGTCGACCTGCTCTTCGACGGGCTCGGCTCCTCGGCCGCGCAGATCCAGAGCGGCGCGCTGCGGGCGCTGGCGGTCGCAGCGCCCTCCCGCTCGGAAGCCGTGCCGGATGTGCCGACGGCCAAGGAGGCCGGGCTCGAGGGCTTCGAGGTCTCGACCTGGTACGCGCTCTGGGTGCCCAAGGGCACGCCTCCGGAGATCGTGACCCGGATGCGCGACGAGGTGCAGAAGGCCCTCAAGACGCCCACCATCGAGGCCGCCTGGAAGAAGAACGGCTCGCCGATGCCGACCCTGGCAGGCGACGATTTCGGCAAGTTCATCACCGCCGAGGTCGAGCGCTGGGGCAAGGTCGTCAAGGAGGCGCAGGTCAAGCTGGAATGAGACCGGCGGTTTGCAGCGCCCCTTCCCACTGCCGCATCGCCCTGGCCGAGGCCGTCGATCCGTGAGAGGTCGCGCATGAGGAGGCTCGCCATCATCGGCCTGGCGGTTGCACTGGCCGGCTTTGCCGCGCTGGTGGCGGTGAGCGTCCTTACCGATTTCGCGACCGTTCCCTGTCAGGACGGGATGTGGGATGCGGCAAGGAAGCGTTGCATTCCGACCTGAGATCAGGCCGCGCCGCCATCCGCATCATCGTCTCCCGCACCGTCGATGACGGCACGGGCGACCGCGATCGAGAAGCCGGCGCGGGCCAATGCGGCGAGGTCCTTCTGGCGGTTCGCGGCCCGGTCGCCACGCGACCATGGGCCGAGCCGCTTGCGCCGCGCGGTTGTCCGGGCGGCGGCCATCTCCTCCTCGTCCCCGGAGGTGCTGGCCCGTTCCGCAAGCTCGCGACCGACCCCCTTCGCGGCGAGCGAGGCGGCGACGGCCCGCGCCGAACGGCCCCGGCGGCGAAGCGTTGCAGCCCTCGCCTCGGCGAAGCGCTCGTCGTCAACCAGCCCGGAAGAAACACAACGCGCCACGACATCGTCGAGCGCGGTTATGTGCAGGGCCGGGTGTTCGCCGTGATGGCGGCAGCTCAGGGCGATCTTGCGCGCGAGCACCCGGCGCAACTGCGCTGCCGGAGCGGAATAACGCTCGAGATAATGCATCGCGGCGCGCTGGAGATAGTCGGGCGTGATCCGCCGCGGTGCCCGGGCGGGGCGCGCGCCCCGCCCTCGCCTGTCGCCTTGCTCCGCCATGTCAGTCGGCGATCGGCTTCTGCCGGCCGGCCTTGACGCCGGAGCGCTTCTCCTTGGAGGCCAGCCGGCGCTCCTTCGAGGCCTTGGTCGGTTTCGTCGCGCGCCGGACCTGCGGGCGTATGGCGGCGGCCCGGATCAGCTCGAGCAGCCGCTCGACCGCCTCCTCGCGGTTGCGCTTCTGGCTGCGCTGCGCCTGGGCGACGATGACGATGACGCCGTCCTGAGTCAGCCGGCTGCCGGCGAGCTTCATCAGCCGGATCGCGACCTCGTTGGGCAAGGAGGACGAGCGGCGCGCATCGAAGCGGATCTGCACGGCGCTCGCGACCTTGTTGACGTTCTGCCCGCCGGGGCCGGAGGCGCGCACGAAGCTTTCCTCGATCTCGCTCTCGTCGATCGCGATGGAGGGGGTGACTTGAATCATGGGGAGAGGCTACTTCAGTTCGCGAAGAGTTGCAGCGGAGACGTGCCTGCCTTGAAGCCTTCTCGTGACATCGCCCGGCTGATCGGGATCATGGCGGCGCTGCGCACCCCCGGAACGGGCTGCCCCTGGGACCTGGACCAGGATTTCGCCTCGATCGCGCCCTACACGGTGGAGGAGGCCTATGAGGTCGCCGACGCCATCGCGCGCGGCGACAAGGCGGATCTCAGGGACGAGCTCGGGGACCTGCTGCTGCAGGTCGTGTTCCATGCCCGCATGGCCGAGGAGGAAGGCTCCTTCGCCTTTCCCGACGTCGTCGAGGCGATCACCACGAAGCTGATCCGCCGCCATCCGCACGTCTTCGGCGATGCGCGCGACCTGTCGCCGGCCGAGGTCAAGGCGCTCTGGCACCGGATCAAGGCCGAGGAGAAGGCGGACAGGGCCGCGGCCCGCGCCGCGGCCGGCCTGCCGCCGCGCGAGGAGGAAGAGGGCGTCCTCGCCGGCGTGCCGCATGGCATGCCCGCCCTCACCCGCGCCTGGAAGCTGCAGGCCCGCGCCTCCACCGTCGGCTTCGACTGGAACGACGCGCGGCTGGTGCTCGACAAGATTCGCGAGGAGATCGGCGAGGTCGAGGAGGCGCTCGACGGCGGCGACAAGGCTCAGATCCACGAGGAGATCGGCGACCTGCTCTTCGCCGTCGCCAACCTCGCCCGCCACGCCGACGCCGACCCGGAAGGCTGCCTCGCCGCCGCCAACGCCAAGTTCGAGCGCCGATTCAGGGGCATCGAGGCCGCGCTGGAGGCCGAGGGCCGGACGGCGAAGGAAGCGAGCCTCGACGAAATGGAAGCGCTCTGGCAGGCGGCGAAGCAGGCCGAGAAGCTGAGCAAGTGAACCTCATTGCGAGCCGCTTCGCTCCTCGCAATGACGGTTTTGATTTATGGCTGCCGCTGAGCCTGCGGGAAACGGGCGGTGAACGCCCCTTCCCGCTCCGGCGGCAGGCGCACTGTCAGCTTCAGCCCGCCCTCGGCATCGTCCTCGCGCGCAAGGATCTCGCCATTGGCATGCAGCCAGGCGAGCGACTTGCCGTCGCCCGCTTCCAGCGCGAGGTCGTAGACCGGCCGGCGCTGCGCGATGCGGCTCTCGATGGCGGCGGTCAGCCGGTCCATCCCCTCCCCGGTCAGCGCCGAGACCAGCACAGGGCGCGCGCCCTCGGGCCGGTGTGCCGCCACCTCGAGCTGGCGGGCGCGTTCGTCGGCGTCGAGCAGGTCGGCCTTGTTCCAGACCTCGACCACGCGCTGGCCGTCATCGGGGTTGATGCCGAGGTCGCGCAGGATCGCCTGCACATCGGCGGCCTGCGCCTGGGTGTCCTCATGCGAGACGTCGCGGACATGCAGCAGGACATCGGCCTCGATCGCGTCCTCCAGCGTGGCGCGGAAGGCGGCGACGAGCTGCGTCGGCAGGTCCGAGATGAAGCCGACCGTGTCGGAGAGCATGATCCGCGCGCCGTGAGGCAGCTTGATCGCGCGCGCCGTCGGATCGAGCGTGGCGAAGAGCATGTCCTGCGCCAGAACCTCGGCCGAGGTCAGGCGGTTGAACAGGGTCGACTTTCCCGCATTGGTGTAGCCGACCAGCGCAACGATCGGATAAGGCACGCGTTTCCGGCTGGCGCGATGCAGCGAGCGGGTGCGCTTCACCTGCTCCAGGTCGCGCTCGATCTTGCTCATGCGCTCCTGAATGATGCGCCGGTCCGCCTCGATCTGGGTCTCGCCCGGGCCGCCCAGGAAGCCGAAGCCGCCGCGCTGGCGTTCGAGATGGGTCCAGGACCGCACGAGCCGGCTCTTCTGGTAGTTCAGATGGGCGAGCTCGACCTGGAGCGTGCCTTCCTTGGTGCGGGCGCGCCGGCCGAAGATCTCCAGGATCAGCCCGGTCCGGTCGATCACCTTGCAGCCGAAGGCCTTTTCGAGGTTGCGCTGCTGCACCGGCGAGAGCGCGCAATCCATCACGACGAGGCCGATCTCCTCGGCCTCGATGCGCGCGGCCAGCTCGTCGGCCTTGCCCTTGCCGAGATAGGTGGCCGGGCGCAGGGCCGTGAGCAGCACCTGCACGGACTCGACCACGGCGAGGTCGATCGCGGCGGCCAGGCCGACCGCCTCGTCGAGGCGGGCGGCGAAGGAGCGCTGGTTGGAATCGGGCGCGGCCCCGCGCTTCTGGAGATAGGGGCCCACGACATAGGCACGCGTATTCGCCGCGATCTCGCGTTCGATCTCGTCGAGCGGCTTGGGGCCGGAGACCTTCACGGCCGCCCGTTCGCTGCTGTCTGCGCGGCGAGCCGCCAAGTCAGTTCTTGTCCGTGTCCTCGGGCTCGAACAACTGCACGGGATGCCCCGGCATGATGGTCGAGATCGCGTGCTTGTAGACGAGCTGCGAGTGGCCGTCACGCCGCAGCAGCACGCAGAAATTGTCGAACCAGGTGACCACGCCCTGCAGCTTGACGCCGTTGACGAGGAAGATCGTCAGCGGAATCTTCTGCTTGCGAACGTGATTGAGGAACGTGTCCTGAAGGTTTTGAGCCCGCTCTGCGGCCATGGGTAGTCCCTGTTGTTGGGATCGCCGATCGGATTGTATCCGCGATCCAGTTCGTCCCGTTCTGGTCGGCAAGCCACCTTGCCGACCGCGGGACACCGACGACACATTAGATCGTCGACTTCGCACGCAACGCAAGTGCAGCAAAGCCGTGTTTTCGGGCATCGCATCTGCGTTTCGCGCAAATGCGCATGCGTTCGGCGCCTGACATGCGCCCGTCAGCCGACGCCGAGCGACTTCAGTTTGCGGTGCAGCGCGGAGCGTTCCATGCCGATGAACTCGGCCGTGCGCGAGATATTCCCCGAGAAGCGCGCGATCTGCGCGATCAGATATTCGCGCTCGAAGATCTCGCGGGCGTCGCGCAGCGGCAGGCTCATCAGCCGCTCGCCGCCGGTGCCGGAAGGCGTCGTCGGCACCATGGCGCCGACCTCGGCGGGCAGCATCTCGACCGTGATCTCCGCGGTCGGGTCGCCCTTGGTCAGGATCATCAGCCGCTCGACATTGTTGCGCAGCTCGCGGACGTTGCCCGGCCATTCATGCGATTGCAGCACGGCCATCGCGTCCGAGCCGATCCGGCGCCTGGGCAGGCCGGTGGCGATCGAGATCTGCTCCATGAAGAACTCGATCAGCTCCGGCACGTCCTCGCGCCGCTCCGACAGCGGCGGCACCTTGACCGGCACGACGCCGAGCCGGTGGTAGAGGTCCTCGCGGAAGCGCCCGTCGGCGATGAGCTGCGCCAGGTCGCGGCTGGACGAAGAGATGATGCGCACGTCGACATGGACGCGCGTCGCCCCGCCGACCCGCTGGAAATTCTGGTCGACCAGCACGCGCAGGATGCGGTTCTGCGTCTCGCGCGGCATGTCGCCGATCTCGTCGATATAGAGCGAGCCGCCATGCGCCTCCTCCAGCGCGCCGACGCGGCGCGAGCGCCCGTCGCCGCCCTCGACGCCGAAGAGCTCCTCCTCCATCGTCTCGGGCGTGATCGTCGCCGCGTTGATGACGATGAAGGGCCCTGTCGAGCGGCTGGAGGCCTCGTGCAGCGTGCGCGCGGCGAGCTCCTTGCCGCAGCCGGGCTCGCCGGTGATGAGGACGCGCGCATTGGTCGGCGCGACGCGCTCGATCGTCTGGCGGAGCTGGTTGATCACCGTCGAGCGGCCGACGATGCGGCTGGCCTGGACGGAGCGGGTCTTGAGCTCGCGGACCTCCCGGCGCAGGCGCGAGGCCTCCAGCGCCCGCTCGGCGACCAGGACCAGGCGGTCGGCCTTGAACGGCTTCTCGATGAAGTCGTAGGCGCCGCTGCGGATCGCCGAGACGGCGGTCTCGATGTTGCCGTGGCCGGAGATCATCACGACGGCGAGGTCGGGATGGCTCTCCTTGATCAGCTCCAGCACCTGCAGCCCGTCGAGGCGGCTGCCCTGCAGCCAGATGTCGAGAAAGACCAGATTCGGCCGGCGCGCGGCGATCGCCGCCAGGGCCTCGTCGGCCGAGCCCGCCTTGCGGGTCCGGTAGCCCTCGTCTTCGAGAAGGCCGGCGACCAGATCGCGGATATCGACCTCGTCGTCCACCACCAGGATGTCAGCACTCATAGGCGTGTCCCATTCTGCATGTCGTGCTCGGGCGCGTCGTCCGCCACCGGGGCGGCCTCCTCGCCGCTATCGGCCTCCTGAACCGGGCCTGTTTCGGGGAACCAGAGGCGGACCCGCGCGCCGCGCGCGCCGTCGGGGCGGTCGAGCAGCTCGATGCCGCCGCCATGGTCCTCCAGGATCTTGCCGACGATGGCGAGGCCGAGGCCGGTGCCGCCCTCGCGCGTCGTCATATAGGGCTCGAGCAGCTTCTGGCGCTGGTCGGCGGGCAGGCCCTTGCCGTTGTCGGTGACGTCGATGACGATCCGTCCGTCCTCCCGGCGCTCGAACCTGACCTGGATCAGCCCCTGCCCCCGCTCCTCCGGCGGCACGGCCTCGATGGCCTCGGTCGCGTTCTTGACGACATTGGTGAGCGCCTGCGAGATCAGGCGGCGGTCGAAGCGGGCGAGCACGGCCTCGGCCGGCAGGTTCTCCTCGATCCGCGCCTGGGGATGGCCCACGCGCCAGAGGAAGACGATCTGGCGGACGGTCTCGACGATGTCCTCGCGCAGCAGCGCCGGCTTCGGCATGCGGGCGAAGGAGGAGAACTCGTCGACCATGCGCCGGATATCCTCGACCTGCCGGACGATCGTCTCGGTGCACTGGTCGAAGACCTCCTTGCCATCGGTGATGACCTTGCCGAAGCGGCGCTTGATGCGCTCGGCCGAGAGCTGGATCGGCGTCAGCGGGTTCTTGATCTCATGGGCGATGCGCCGGGCGACATCGGCCCAGGCCGCCGTGCGCTGCGCCGAAACCAGATCGGTGATGTCGTCGAGCGTCACCACGAGGCCGGCATTGACGCCCTCGCCCTCGTGCACGGCCCGGACATTGACCACCCGGTCCTGCCCCGCCCGGGCGATCGTCACCTGGCCGGAGCTGTGGCGCAGGCGCCCCTGCAAGGCATCGGCGACGAAGCTCGCCACCTCCGGCGCGACATCGGCGATCGGCTGGCCGAGCAGCCGCCCGCCGCTGCCGATCAGGCTCTCGGCCGAACGGTTGATGATGGTGATGTGGCCTTCGCCGTCGAGGCTGAGCACGCCGGAGGAGACGCCGGCCAGCACGGTCTCGGTGAAGCGCCGGCGCCGGTCGATGACCTCGCTCGCCGTCACCAGCCCGTCGCGCTGCCGGCGCAGCTCCGCCGTCATCTTGTTGAAGGTCTCGCCGAGATGGGCGAGGTCGCCCTCGGAACGTTTGATCGGCACCTGCACATAGAAGTTTCCGCTCGAGACCTGGTCGGCGGCATGGATCATCCGCCGGATCGGCGCGACCAGCCGGTTGGCGAAGCTGAGCCCGAACCAGATCGCCGAGAGCAGCAGGATCAGCGCGATCAGGCCGTACATCGAGGCGAAGGCGATCTGGACGCCCTTCCGGCGCGCGTCGATCGAGAGATATTCGACCGCGGCCCCGCGCGCGACCGCCGGGAACTCGACCGCCAGCGGGTCGACCTCGCGGGCGATGTAGAGGAAATTGCTGTCGTAGTTCGGCAGCTTCATCAGCGCGCCGAAGACGCGGCTGCTGCGCGGAATCACGCAGATCGGATCGGAGGAGGCCTGCGCGTCGTCGAAAGCCGCCTGGTCCGGCTTCGGCGGGTCCTTGAGCACGTCGATATTGGCGCGCGCGATCGTCTTGTCCGGCGCCTGCATGATCGCCGCGACCGGCACGCCGAGCGCTGTCGCCCGCGCCGTGATGAAGCTGTCGAACCATTTGCGGTCGACGTCGAAGGCCGGCTTCGCGCGCGTCAGGTCGTCGGCCAGGATGCGGATCTCGCGGCCGAGCGACTTGCACTGGCTGGCGGCATAGGCGTCCGCCACCTCGACCGATTTGAAGATGGCGTCGCGCATCCGGTCCGAGAACCAGGGCTCCAGCCCGCGCTCGATCGTCACGGTGGCGATGACGGCCACGAGAATCGCCGGCAGCGCCGCGATGAAGCTGAACAGGCCGACGATCCGGACATGCAGCCCGGCCGCCGCCGCCCCCGCCTTGCGGGCGCGGATCAGCACCGCCGCCTCGAAGATGACGATCACCATCAGCGCCAGGATCAGCAGCGCGTTCAGCACGAAGACGCCGATGACGACCTCGTGCACCGGCGCGATCGGCGTCGCGCCCGACAGCACAAGGAAGGTCAGCAGCGCGGAGACCAGGGCCAGGACGACAATGATTCCGCCGATCCACCCCGAGACGTGGCGCGGCTTCTCCTCGGCACGCGGCACGATTCTGGTGTCACTCACGGAAACCGACACGATGTCTGACAACTCCAAGGCGCAAGCCGCACGACCGTCGCCGGTCGCGGGCGACACTGATGCGCCGACGCAACGGTGTTGTCAAAATATGACATAGACAAGGCAGGCCATCAGGCTCCGCGAAGCAATCCAGTGGGACGTCGAGCGCGGCCGCTCCTGGATCGCTTTGTCGCTTCGCCCCCGCAATGACGGCTGGAGCGGATTTTCAGTCGTCAGCGCGGCGTCCGTACCACCTGCATGTCGAGCTCGCGGATCTTCTTGCGCAGCGTGTTGCGGTTGAGCCCAAGCAGTTCCGCGGCGCGGATCTGGTTGCCGCGCGTGGCGGCGAGCGCGGCGGCGATCAAGGGCGGCTCGATCTCGCGCAGGATGCGGTGATAGAGGCCCGGAGGCGGGATGCTGTCGCCGAAGCCGCCGAAATACTGGCCGAGATGGCGCTCGACCGAGCCTGACAGCGTCTCCGCCCGTTCGGGCGCCGTGCCGGCGCCGAGGAAGCCAGGCGTCGCCGTGGCCGGCTGCAGTTCGGCCTCGACGATCGGCGCGGTGATGGTTTCCTGTGGATAGAGCGCGGCGAGCCGGCGCACGAGGTTCTCCAGCTCGCGGACATTGCCGGGCCAGCGATAGCGCCGCATCACGTCCATCGCCTCCGAATCGACCTGCTTGCGCGGCAGGCCCTCCTTCTCGACCAGCGAGAAGAAGTGGCGGACGAGATCCGGAATGTCCTCGATGCGCTCGCGCAGGGGCGGCAGCCGGATCGGCACCACGTTCAGCCGGAAGAACAGATCCTCGCGGAACAGGCCCTGGGCGATCGAGATGCGCAGATCCTTGTTGGTCGCGGCGACGATGCGGACATTGGTCTTGATCGGGGTGCGGCCGCCGACCGTGGTGTATTCGCCCTGCTGGAGGACGCGCAGCAGGCGGGTCTGCGCCTCCATCGGCATGTCGCCGATCTCGTCGAGGAAGAGCGTGCCGCCCTCGGCCTGCTCGAAGCGGCCGGACGAGCGGGTCAGCGCGCCGGTGAAGGCGCCTTTCTCATGGCCGAACAGCTCGGATTCGATGAGGTCCTTCGGGATCGCGGCCATGTTGATGGCGACAAAGGGGCCGTTCTTGCGCTTGCCGTAATCGTGCAGGGCGCGGGCCACCAGTTCCTTGCCGGTGCCGGATTCGCCGTTGATCATCACGGTCAGGTCGATCGGCATCAGCCGCGCCAGCGCCCGGTAGACGTCCTGCATCGCCGGCGAGCGGCCGATCAGCGGAATGTCCTCGGCCTCGCCCATCTGCGTTCGGGCGGCCTCCCCGCGCGGCCGCGACATGGCGCGCCCGACGATGGCGACCAGCTCCTTCAGGTCGAAGGGTTTCGGCAGATATTCATAAGCGCCGCGCTCGGAGGCCTTGATCGCAGTCATGAAGGTGTTCTGCGCGCTCATCACGATGATCGGCAGCTCCGGCCGCACCCGCTTGATCCGCGGCAGCAGGTCGAAGGCGTTGCCGTCCGGCATCACGACGTCGGTGATGATGAGGTCGCCCAGCCCCTGCGCCGCCCAGGTCCAGAGCGTCGCCGCCTGCCCGGTCGTCCTGACCTCGTAGCCGGCCCGGGCGAGAGCCTGGTTGAGGACCGTGCGGATCGCGGCGTCGTCGTCGGCTACGAGGATGTTCCCGGTCGGCATGGGTTCGCGTCAGCCTTGCGTTGTCTGCCCCGGGCGCTGATGCAGGGGCAGGAGGATCCTGAAACTGGTGCGGCGCGGCACGGATTCGCATTCGACGATGCCGCCGTGATCGCCGATCACCTTGGCGACGAGTGCAAGTCCAAGGCCACTTCCCTGCGCCTTGGTGGTGACGAAGGGATCGAAAAGGTGCTGGAGCAGGTCCGCCGGCACGCCCGGACCGTTGTCGCGGACCACGATCTCCAGCGGCAGCGCGATGCGGTCCTGCGAGCCGGGCACCTGCATGCGGATGCCCGGGCGATAGGCGGTCGAGAGCGTGATCTCGCCATCGGCCGCCTCGTCGCCCACGGCCTCGGCCGCGTTCTTCACCAGATTGAGCAGGACCTGGACGAGCTGGTCGCGATTGCCCGCCACCGGCGGCAGCGACGGGTCGTAGACCTCGACGAAGCGGATATGCCGGGCGAAGCCGGACTGGGCCAGGCGCTTCACATGGTCGAGCACGTCATGGACGTTGACGGCGTCGCGCTCGCTCGGGCGCTCGTCGCCGAAGAGCTCGACGCGCTCGACCAGTTTCACGATCCGGTCGGTCTCGTCGCAGATGAGCTGGGTCAGCATCCGGTCGGCGTCCGGGATCGAGCCCTCGAGCAATTGCGCCGCGCCGCGGATGCCGGAGAGCGGGTTCTTGATCTCATGGGCCAGCATGGCGCCCAGCGCCGTGATCGAACGGGCTGCCCCCCGATGCGTCAGTTGCCTGTCCATTTTTTCGGCAATTGTCCGTTCCTGCAGCATCAGCACGACGGCGCCGTCCAGCCTGGGCAGGGGGGCGGCGAAGACGTCGACGACGCGCTCGGTGCCGAGACGCGGCAGGCCGAGATCGAGCTTGTACTCGCTGACGCTGGCGCCGCGCCGGTTGACCTCCTCGACCAGCCCCAGCACCGGCGAGCCGAAGGGAAGCAGCTCGTCCAGCCTCTGCCGCTTCAGCAGCGCCGCGCTGGACTGAAGGAAATCCTCGGCCGCGATATTGGCGTAGAGGATCGCCTGTTCCTCGCCGATGACGAGGACGGGAATGGGCAGGACGCCGAGCGCCTGGGTCTCGATCGGATCGAGCCATTCGCCGTCCCGCGACCGGATGCGCTTCTCGACGATCGTCACCGCGATCCCCTTCGGTGCCGTTTCAGGCCGCTTCGCGGCGCTCGGTGGAGAACAGGCCCGTCAGCGCCGCGACGACCTGCCGCGGCTCCTCGGAGGTCAGGAGCAGCCGGCGGCGCTCCGGGTCGGCCTCGCAGCCCTCCGCCAGCGCGTCGTCGGCATAGGCCGCCAGATGCTTGCGGGCATGGCGCACGCCATGGGCGACGCCCATCAGCGCCAGCAATCCCTCGTAATGCTCGCGCGCCATGGCGAGCTTGTCCGCCAGCGTCACCGGCGGCGGCGGCAGGCCGTCGAGCCCGGCGCCGATCGCGCCGACCAGCCAGGGCCGGCCGAGCGCGGCGCGTCCGACCATGACGAAATCGGCGCCCGACTGGTCGAGGCAGCTCCGCGCATCGGCGACGTCGCGGATGTCGCCATTGGCGACGAGCGGGAAATCCCCGGCGGCCCTCACCGCCGCGATCGCCCGCCAATCGGCCCGGCCCTTGTAGAATTGCTGGCGGGTGCGGCCATGGACGGTGATCAGCCGCGCCCCCGCCGCGACGGCCCGGCGCGCCAGCTCGGGCGCGTTGCGCGAGGCGTCGTCCCAGCCGAGCCGCATCTTCACCGTCACCGGGATCGCGACCGCCGCCACGGCGGCCTCGACGAGGCTGACCGCATGGTCGAGGTCGCGCATCAGGGCCGAGCCGGCCCAGCCGCCCGTCACCTTCTTGGCCGGGCAGCCCATGTTGATGTCGACGATCGCCGCCCCGTTCGCCTCCGCCAGCCGCGCCGCCTCGCCCAGCCAGTGCGGATCGCAGCCGGCGAGCTGCACGACATGCGGCGAAACGCCCTGCCCCTCGGCGCGGATGCGCGCCTCCTCGCTGCCGCGCACGAACTCGTCCGACGCCACCATCTCGGAAACGACGACGCCGGCTCGGAAACGGGCGGCGATGCGGCGCATGACGATGTCCGTCACGCCCGACATCGGCGCCAGGAAGGCGCGGGACTGGATCGGGATACCGGCGATCTGCACGGGGCTACAGCCTGCTTTCGAGGCAATCTTCACCGTGCATATTTATTAGACATTGCTGCGTCTGCGCAAGCGTCTTGAGATTCATATTGCGATGCAACATCGCCGCACCCCCTGCCCCGGCGCCTTGGAATTGGCTATGGCTTGCGCCGACCGTCTTATTCCAGCCAGGACAAGGGCTCGTGTTGAACCGGATTGATCCCCCCGCCCCCATCGCCGCATTGCTCGTCGCCGCCGGACGCGGCCTGCGCGCCGGAACCGGCGAGCCGAAGCAGTACAGGCTGATCGACGGGCGCCCGGTTCTCGCCCAGGCGCTGGCGCCGTTCCTGGCGGAGCCCGCGATCGGGACGATCGCCGTCGTCATCGGCGAGGGCGACGAGGACCGCTACGCCAACGCCATCGCCGGGCTCGACCCGGCGCGGCTGGCGCAGCCGACCCTGGGCGGCGCCACCCGCCAGGCCTCGGTGCGGCGCGGCCTGCTGGCGCTCGCCCGCGAGGGCTTCGACGGGATCGTGCTGGTCCATGACGCCGCCCGCCCCTTCGTTTCGCCGGCACAGATCGGAGCGGCGATCCGCACGCTCGGCCCGAGCGGGCTTGCCGCCATCCCGGCCCTGCCGGTGACGGACACGATCAAGCGCACCGACGAGAACGGGCATATCGCGGAGACGCCGGCGCGCGACCGCCTGGTCAGCGTGCAGACCCCGCAGGCCTTCCGCTTCGGCCCGCTGCTGGCGGCGCATGAGGCGGCGGAGCGCGCGCTCCTGCACGGATTCACCGACGACGCGGCCCTGATGGAATGGGCTGGTCACCCGATCGCGACCTTTGAGGGCGACGCCGGCAACGTCAAGCTGACCCATCCCGAGGATTTCCTGCGGGCGGGCTCGCGCCACGGCAAGGTGCTCGTGACCCGTGTCGGCACCGGCTACGACGTCCACGCTTTCGGGGCGGGCGACCATGTCTGGCTCGGCGGCGTCAGGATCGGCCACGATCACGGGGTGCTGGCGCATTCGGACGGCGATGTCGGCCTCCACGCCCTGACCGACGCGTTGCTGGGGGCCCTCGCCGAGGGCGATATCGGCACGCATTTCCCGCCGAGCGACCCGCAATGGCGCGGCGCCGCCTCGGCGCAGTTCCTCGCCTTCGCCGCCTCCCGCGTCCGCGAGCGCGGCGGGCGGATCGACCATCTCGACCTCACAATCGTCTGCGAGGCGCCGAAGGTCGGCCCGCATCGCGAGGCCATCCGCGCCGAGATCGCCGCCATCGCCGGTATCGGGGTGGAGAGGGTGGCGATCAAGGCCACGACCTCGGAGCGGATGGGCTTCACCGGCCGGCGCGAGGGGCTCGCGGCGCTCGCGACGGCGACGATCCGCCTGCCCGAGGAGGAGTGACGCCATGTTCGACGCCGGCATCCGCACGCTTGCGGCCGAACTGCTCGCGCTCGGCGAGAAGCGCGGCTTCACCGTCGCGACGGTCGAATCCTGCACCGGGGGGCTGGTCTGCGGCGCGCTGACGGCGATCGCCGGCTCGTCCGCGATGGTGCTGGGCGGGCTCGTGACCTATGCCAACGAGGCCAAGGCGGCGCTGGCCGGGGTGCCGTCCGGGCTGATCGCGCAGCATGGCGCCGTCAGCGAGCCGGTGGCCCGCGCCATGGCCGAGGGAGGCCGGCAGCGCCTCGCCACAACCTTCGCGGTCTCGACCACCGGCGTCGCCGGCCCCGGCGGCGGCAGCGTCGAAAAGCCGGTCGGCCTCGTCCATTTCGCCTGCGCCGGCCCGTCCGGCACGCGCCATCGCGAACGCCGCTTCGGCGATCGGTCGCGTGACGAGATCCGTCGGCTGAGCGTGCTGGAAGCACTCGACCTGCTGCGCGAGACGGTGCTGGCCGGATCTTAGCCTCGTTTCGCCGGTCTCGCCCCCCGGCGAGCCTCCGGCCTTGCCTTCGGCAAGCCCGGGGGCAGACTCAGCCAAGCACTCCGGGGGGACGGGGCTGAACGTCTCGACCGGTCCCTGGAACGCCGCGTCGTTCCGCTCCTCGCAAGGACGGCTCAGGTGCCGAGGGCCGCCGCCCCGCGGCCATAGACCAGATCCGCCCGGCGCTCGAAGGCTTCCGAGAACTTGCGGAAGGCCTTGTCGAACATCGCGCCCATCAGCATGCCGAGCATGCGGCTGGCGAATTCGTAGGAGATGAAGAAGCCGACCTCGCAGCCCGCCTCGTGCGGCTTGAAGGTCCAGCGATTCTCCAGATGGCGGAACGGGCCGTCGACATATTCGACGAGGATCTTGAGATTGGCCGGGTCGAGCGTGACGCGGCTGGTGAAGGTCTCGCGGATCGCCTTGTAGCCGACCGTCATGTCGGCCAGCAGCACCTCGCCGCCATCCTCGCGCGGCGACCGTCGGCGCACCGCCAGCCCCTCGCAGAGCGGCAGGAACTGTGGGTATTTCTCGATATCCGCGACCAGCGCGAACATCTGCTCGGGTGAGTGCCTCACCCGGCGCGTGCTGTTGAACATCGGCATCGGGGAAAGCCGTCAGCCGCCGAGCTTCGCCGCGCGGTTCGCGCGCAGCCGGGCGAAATCCTCGCCGGCATGGTGCGAGGAACGCGTCAGCGGCGTCGAGGACACCATCAGGAAGCCCTTGGCGTAGGCGATCGTCTCGAAGCTCTTGAACTCGTCGGGCGTGACGAAGCGGATCACCGCATGGTGCTTGCGCGAGGGCGCGAGGTACTGGCCGATGGTCATGAAGTCGACCTCGGCCGAGCGCAGGTCGTCCATCAACTGCAGGACCTCGTTCCGCTCCTCGCCCAGGCCGACCATGATGCCCGACTTGGTGAAGATCGACGGGTCGATCTCCTTCACCCGCTGCAGCAGCCGGAGCGAATGGAAGTAGCGCGCGCCGGGGCGCACATTGAGATACTTGCCCGGCACGGTCTCGAGATTGTGGTTGAAGACGTCCGGCCTGGCCGCGACCACCACCTCGAGCGCGCCCGGCTTGCGCAGGAAGTCCGGGGTCAGGATCTCGATGGTCGTGCCCGGAGACGCCTTGCGGATGGCGTGGATCACGTCGGCGAAATGCTGCGCGCCGCCGTCCTTGAGGTCGTCGCGGTCGACCGAGGTGATGACGACATGCTCCAGCCCCAGCTTGGCGACGGCGTCCGCCACCTTGCGCGGCTCCTCCAGGTCGAGCGGCTGCGGCACCCCGGTCTTGACGTTGCAGAAGGCGCAGGCCCGCGTGCAGGTGTCGCCCATGATCATGAAGGTGGCGTGCTTCTTTTCCCAGCACTCGCCGATATTCGGGCAGCCGGCCTCCTCGCAGACCGTGACCAGCTTCTCGGCCTTCACGATCCTCTGCGTCTCGGCCCATTTCGGCGAGCCCGGGGCCTTGACCCGGATCCAGTCCGGCTTGCGCAGCACCGGGTTTTCCGGCCGCTTCTGCTTTTCGGGATGGCGCAACTCCGCCGCCGGCGGGCGCGGCTCGGCCTTCGGATTGCCGGCATTGGGCCGCGGATCGCGGTTCAGCAGGTCGAGAACAAGCGCCATATCGAGGTCCGGGCTTCAACAGCGGGAGCCGGCCGGGCCGGCCTCCCTTAGCTAATCTCCAAAGAGCGTTCCCGCAACCGCCCGGCGGCCGCGCGCGGCTCACGCGCGGTTCAACCGCGCCCGCGGGCCGCGTTCCAGATCACGATGATGACGACCGCGCCGGCCACGGCGGCGGTCAAGGTGCGCCAGAATCCGAAGATCGGCACCTCCAGCAGCTCCGCGAGCTTCGCGCCGACGAAGGAGCCCGCCACGCCGACCAGCATGTTGGTGAAGAGGCCGTGGTTCGACGAGGTCAGCCGCTCGGCGATCCAGCCGGCAATCAGACCGATCAGCAGCGTCATGAAGAAACCGTAGCCCGGCTGGGCCATGGTGGCGGCGAAGCTTTCCATCGAAGATCTCCTGCTGCATCGCGCGGCGCGCTTGCGGAGCGGCATGATAGCGGGATCGGCCGGAGAGGGAATGCCCCCGAGCGCCGGCACGGCAGGCGTCAGCCGGCCCCGCCAGACCCGATCTCCGCCTGGAGCGCCGCCAGATGCTCGGCCGCCGCATCGGCGGCCGCCCTTTCCACCGCGCGGAACCGCGTCACCAGCACCTCGCCCAGCCGGGTCAGGCGGGCGCCGCCGCCATTCCTGCCGCCGATCTGGCGCTCGACCACCGGCTGCCCGAACAGCGCGTTCAACTCCTCGACCAGCCCCCAGGCGCGCCTGTAGGACATTTCCATGGCGCGGCCCGCCGCCGAGATCGAGCCCAGCGCCGCGATCTTCTCGAGCAGTTCGATCTTGCCCGGCCCGATGCGGCCTTCCGGGTCGAGCTGGATGCGCAGGCTGAGCGACGGCACGGGCGGCCTCTAGGAGGCCCTGGCCAGAACGGGGGCCGGGGCCTGCGCGCAAGCCGCCAGATAGATCGCCGCGACCCGCTCGATGCCGCTCTGATCGGCCTCGTCGAAGCGCGCGCGGGAAGGACTGTCCAAATCGATCACGCCGATGACCTCGCCGGCGGCGATCAGCGGCACGACCAGCTCGGAGCGCGAGGCGGCGTCGCAGGCGATATGTCCTGGAAAAGCGTGGACATCCTCGACCAGAACCGACGCGCGGCGCGCCACCGCCGCGCCGCAGACGCCGGCGCCCACGGCGATGCGCACGCAGGCCGGCCGCCCCTGGAACGGCCCGAGCACGAGCTCGCCGTCGCGCATCAGGTAGAAACCGGCCCAGTTCAGCTCCGGCATCGTCTGGAACAGCAGGGCCGCGGTGTTGGCGGCGTTGGCGATCGGGTCGGGCTCGCCATGCAGCAGCGCTTCGAGCTGCTGGGCCAGCTCGCGATAGAATTCGGCCTTGTCCTCGGTCTTGATGTCCCGCGCTTCGAACATGATCATGCGTCCCTGAACCACCGGCCGATTCCTAGCACCATCGGCCGGGCTCCGCCATGACAGGCGAGGCGCCGCCCGCGCCGCGCCCGACGATCGGCCCGCTCGCCCATGCTTCCGTCCGGCCGCCTCATCCGCATCGCCGCCGCGTTGCTGACGGACGGTCGCGGGCGCCTCCTGCTGGTGAGGAAGCGCGGCACCGCGAGCTTCATGCAGCCGGGCGGGAAGATCGAGCCGCATGAGGAGCCGGGGGCGGCGCTGCTGCGCGAGCTGCGGGAGGAGCTGGGCCTGAGGGAACGGCGCGGGTCGCTGGCCCATCTCGGCACCCTGTCGGCGCCGGCCGCCAACGAGCCGGGCTTTACGGTGGAGGCGGAGCTGTTCCGGCTGGTTTCGGACGCGCTGCCGCAGCCTGCCGCGGAAATCGCCGAGATCGCATGGTTGTCCCCCGACGCGGCCATAACCGTCACATTGGCGCCATTGACCAACGACCATGTGCTTCCGCTATGGCGTTCCTGCCAGTGAGGTGACGAGATGGACGGCGACGACAGCCGGGCGGCGCGGCATGCGGATGGCAGCGCGGGCGATGCCGATTACGGCCGCATCGGGCGAGGCTATGCCTCCTATCGCCGGCCGGAGCCGGCGATCGCGGCGCAGATCGAGGCCGCGCTCGGGCCGGCCGGACGCATCCTCAATGTCGGAGCCGGCGCCGGCTCCTACGAGCCGCGCGGCCGCGACGTCACCGCCGTCGAGCCGTCCGCCTCGATGCGGGCGCAGCGCCCGGCCGAGATCGCCGCGGCCATCGACGCGGCCGCCGAGAGGCTGCCCTTTCCCGACAAGGCCTTCGACGCCGCCATGGCGACCTTCACCGTGCACCAGTGGCAGGATCTTGCTGCGGGGCTGCGCGAGATGCGGCGGGTGACGCGCGGGCCGGTGGTGATCCTGTCCTGCGATCCCGCGCTGGTGGAGGCGTTCTGGCTCGCGGACTACGCGCCGAAGGTGCTGGCCACCGAGGCCCGGCGCTATCCCGCGCTCGACCATATCGGCCAGGTGCTCGGCGGCAGCGTCGAGATCGCGCCCGTGGCGATCCCCCTCGCCTGCCGCGACGGCTTCAACGAGGCCTATTACGGCCGCCCGGAAAGCTTCCTCGACGAGGGCGCGCGTCTTGCCTGCTCGGCCTGGAGTTTCGTCGATGCGGCGGAAAACGCAGCTTCGATCTCGCGGCTGCGCGGCGATCTCGCTTCCGGCGCCTGGGACGCGCGCTACGGCGCCCTGCGCCGTCAGCCGAGCTATGACGGCTCTCTGCGGCTGGTGATCTCGCGAGGCTGAGCCGACGGCGACGCCGCAAAAGAAAGACCGCCTCCGATCGGAGACGGTCCCCATCTTCGCCAGGGCGGCGCGGACGGCCGCTCGCTCACCACATGTCGAGGGCGACACGCGCCTCGTCGGACATGCGCGACTGGTCCCAGGGCGGGTCGAAGGTCATGTTGACCGTCACCGCCGAGACGCCCTGCACCGTGCCGACGGCGTTCTCGACCCAGCCCGGCATCTCGCCGGCGACCGGGCAGCCGGGCGCGGTCAGCGTCATGTCGATGGTGACGTGGCGGTCGTCCGCGATGTCGACGCGGTAGATCAGGCCGAGCTCGTAGATGTCGGCCGGGATCTCAGGGTCGTAGACCGTCTTCAGCGCCGCGACGATGTCGTCGGTCAGCCGGTCGATCTCTTCGGGCGGCAGGGACGAGCCGGAGCCGACCTGCGGCTCGTTCGGCTTGTAGCCGTCTTCCTTCAGCTCGATGGGTTCGGACGTGGCCAAGGCTCTCGATCCTTGTTGTGTCAGGCGAACAGGCTCTCGGCCTTCCGCAGGGCTTCGACCAGCGCGTCCACTTCCTCCAGCGTGTTGTAGAGGCCGAAGGAGGCACGACAGGTCGATGTCACCCCATATCGTGCCAAAAGCGGCATCGCGCAATGGGTACCGGCGCGAACCGCGACGCCGGCGCGGTCGATCACCGTCGCGACGTCGTGGGCATGGGCGCCCTTCATCTCGAAGGCGACGATCGCGCCCTTCTCCCGCGCCCTGCCGAAGATGCGGATGGAGTTCATCGCGCCGAGCCGCTCCAGCGCATAGGCGCCGAGCTTCGCCTCATGGGCGGCGATGTTCTCGCGCCCGAGCGCCATCATGTAGTCGAGCGCGACGCCCAGCCCCACCGCCTCGACGATGGCCGGCGTGCCGGCCTCGAAGCGATGCGGCGGATCGTTATAGGTCACCGTATCCTCGGTGACGGTGACGATCATCTCGCCGCCGCCTTCATAGGGTGGCAGCCTGTCGAGCCATTTCTTGCGGCCCCAGAGCACGCCGGAGCCGGTCGGCCCATAGGTCTTGTGGCCGGTGAAGGCGTAGAAATCGCAGCCCAGCGCCTGTACGTCGACCGGCAGATGCACCGCCCCCTGGCTGCCGTCGACGACGAGCGGGATGCCATGCGCCCGGCAGATCTTCGCCACCTCGGCGATCGGGACGACGGTGCCGGTCGCGTTCGACATATGGGTCAGCGCCACGACCTTGGTGCGCGGCGAGATCAGCTTCTCGAATTCCTCGATGAGGAAATTGCCGTCCTCGTCGATCGGCGCCCATTTCAGCACGGCGCCGTGCCGCTCGCGCCAATAATGCCAGGGCACGATGTTGGAGTGATGCTCCAGGATCGAGACGATGATCTCGTCGCCCTCGCCGAGGTTCAGATGGCGTCCGAGCGAGGATGCGACGGTGTTGAGCGCCCCGGTCGAGGAGCGCGTGAAGACGACCTCTTCCAGATGCCTGGCGTTGAGGAAGCGGCGCGCACTTTCGCGAGCGGTTTCATAGGCTTCGGTCGAGGCGTTGGCGAGATAGTGCAGGCCGCGATGGACGTTGGCGTAGTCCTCGCGCATCAGCTTCGACATCGCCTCGATCACCGCGTTCGGCTTCTGCGCCGAGGCGGCGTTGTCGAGATAGACGAGCGGCTTGCCGTAGACCTCGCGCGACAGGATCGGGAAATCCCGCCGCACCGCCGCGACATCATAGGGCTTCAGCACGGGCTGGCCGGTGACCGCGTTCATCGTTCACGCCTTTCCGGAACCGGGCTGCCGGTCGGCGACGAGCGCCCCGGCATGCCCCCAATCCTCCCGCTCGATCTCCTGGATCACGATATGGGTGTTCTGCGGGTTCTTGCCGAGCACCTTCACCAGGGTCTCGGTGAACTCCTTGACGATCCGCGCCTTCTGCTCGCGCGTCGCGCCCTTCGTGATCTGGAGATTGACGTAGGGCATCAGACGGTACTCACCTCGGAGGCGGCCTCGCGAGCCTTGAGCCAGGCCTCGACCTCGCGCATCAGCCAGTCGCGCAGGTTCTCGTCGGCGACGAACGCGACCGCCTCGCCGGCGAAGGCCTGCAGCACCAGCGCCTCGGCCTGCGGGCGCGGCAGGCCGCGCGCCATCAGGTAGAAGAGCTGCTCGCCGTCGATCTGCGCCACCGTCGCGCCATGGCCGCAGACAACGTCGTCGGCGAAGATCTCGAGCTCCGGCTTGTTGTACATGGTCGCGCCGTCGTTCAGCAGCAGCGCGTTGCTCTTCATGCCGCCATCGGTCTTCTGCGCATGCGGGCGCACGATGACCTTGCCCTGGAAGACGCCGGTCGACTGGCCGCCGGCAATGGTCTTGAACAGCTCGCGGCTGGTGCCGTGCGGCACCTCGTGGTCGACGACCAGCGTCACGTCCGAGTGCTGCGCGCCGCCGAGCAGGTTCACCCCGCGCAAGCCGATCTCGCTGTGCTCGCCGGCGAAGCGGATGAAATGCTGCTGGCGCACCGTGCCGGCATTGGCGACCAGCGCGAAGGAATCGAACTTCGCCTGGGCTCCGACGGTCGCGAGCAGGCTCTGCACCTCGACGGTCGCCGCCTGCTGGCGGGTGACGATCCGCACATGCTGGATCTCGCTCTCCTCGCCGGTCTCGAAGACGATGGCGGCGTTGATCTGCTGAGCGGCGGCGCCGGCCGCTTCGCTGACCTCGACGATGGTGGCGCGGCTGCCCTGCGCGGCCAGCACGACCGAACGGTGGAACACCGCCCGCTCCTCCTCGCCGGAGGCGAGCGAGACGATCACGATCGGCTGCGCCAGCTCCCGGCCCTCGGCGATCTCGATGAAGACGCCGTCGCGCATCAGCGCGGTATTGAGCATGAGCCCGGCATCGTCGGCGGCGACCGACGGGCCGGAGAGGACCCGGTCCAGCCCCTCGCGCGGCGCGGCCAGGGCCTCGGCCAGCGACTGCACCGAGACGCCTTCGGGGATCGCGTCGAGGCTGGAGAGATCCGGCGCGAAGATGCCGTCGACCAGCACGAGGCGCAGCCCCTCGAGCCCGAGCGCCGCGAGCCTCGCCTCGACCGCGGCGGTGGCGACGCCGGCTCCGGCGAGCGGGCGCGCCTCGCGCAGCAGGGCGCGCAGGTCGGTATAGCGCCAGGATTCCAGCCGCCGGTGCGGCAGCCCCCTGGCCTCGAACCCGGCAAAGGCCTGCTCGCGCAATGCGCGCACGGCCGGTCCGCCGGGCAGCGCGGCCTTGCTGTCGGCATATTGCTGGACGAGCTGCTGCTCGGCCGCCGTCTTCAACGGGGTGACGATGGCCATTTACGCGGCCTCCCCATAGGCGGCATAGCCGCTCTTCTCGAGCTCCAGCGCCAGCTCCTTCCCGCCGGTCTTGACGATCCGGCCCTTCGACATGACGTGGACGGTGTCCGGCACGATGTGGTCGAGCAGGCGCTGGTAGTGGGTGATGACCAGGAAGCTGCGGTTCTTCGCACGCAAGGCGTTGACGCCCTCGGCGACGATGCGCAGCGCGTCGATGTCGAGGCCGGAATCGGTCTCGTCGAGAATGCACATGGACGGCGAAAGCAGAGCCATCTGAAGGATTTCCATGCGCTTCTTCTCGCCGCCAGAGAAGCCGACATTGAGCGGCCGGCGCAGCATGTCCTTGGCGATGCCGAGCTTGTCGGCCGCGGCGTTGACCTGCTTGATGAAGTCCGGCGTCAGCAGTTCGTCCTCGCCGCGCGCCTTGCGCTGGGCGTTCATCGCCGCCTTCAGGAAGGTCATGGTGGCGACGCCGGGGATCTCCAGCGGGTACTGGAAAGCGAGGAAGATGCCGGCGGCGGCGCGGGCATCGGCCTCCATCTCCAGCACGTTCTCGCCGTTGAGCAGGATCTCGCCGTCGAGGACCTCATAGTCCTCCTTGCCGGCGATGACATAGGACAGCGTCGACTTGCCGGAGCCGTTCGGCCCCATGATGGCGGCGACTTCGCCGTCGTTCACGGTGAGGTTGAGGCCGTTGAGGATCTGCTTGTCCTCGTCGGCGATCTTGACGGTGAGATTGCGGATTTCGAGCATTGTTCGTGTCCAGTGTTCTTGCCGCCGCAGGCCTTGGCCATATGCTAGGCGCCTGCGACTCGGGCGATTTAAGGAAAGACGTGTTGGCCGGGGCGAACCCGGCCGTAAAAGGTCAGCCGACCGAGCCTTCCAGCGAGATCGTGATCAGCTTCTGCGCCTCGACGGCGAACTCCATCGGGAGCTGCTGCAGCACCTCCTTGACGAAGCCATTGACGATCAGCGCCACCGCCTCCTCCTCGGAGAGGCCGCGCTGCTGGCAATAGAAGAGCTGGTCCTCGCCGATCTTCGAGGTCGTCGCCTCATGCTCGAAGATCGCGGTCGCGGTCTTGGCCTCGATATAGGGGATGGTGTGCGCGCCGCACTGGTCGCCGATCAGCAGCGAGTCGCAGTTCGTGAAGTTGCGCGCCCCGGTCGCCTTGCGATGGGCCGAGACCATGCCGCGATAGGTCGAGTCCGACTTGCCGGCCGCGATGCCCTTGGCGATGATCTTCGAGGTCGTGTTCCTGCCGAGATGCAGCATCTTGGTGCCGGAATCGACCTGCTGCATGCCGTTCGACACCGCGATCGAGTAGAACTCGCCGCGCGAGCCGTCGCCGCGCAGGATGCAGGACGGGTATTTCCAGGTGATCGCCGAGCCGGTCTCGACCTGCGTCCACGAGATCTTCGAGCGCTTGCCGCGGCAGTCGCCGCGCTTGGTCACGAAGTTGTAGATGCCGCCCTTGCCCTCGGCGTCGCCGGGGAACCAGTTCTGCACGGTCGAGTACTTGATCTCGGCATCGTCGAGCGCGATCAGCTCGACCACCGCGGCGTGGAGCTGGTTCTCGTCGCGCTTGGGCGCCGTGCAGCCTTCGAGATAGCTGACATAGGCGCCCTCGTCGGCGATGATCAGCGTACGCTCGAACTGGCCGGTGTTCTGCTCGTTGATGCGGAAATAGGTCGACAACTCCATCGGGCAGCGCACGCCCTTCGGCACATAGACGAAGGAGCCGTCGGTGAAGACCGCGCTGTTGAGGGTGGCGAAGTAGTTGTCCGTCACCGGCACGACGCTGGCGAGATACTTCCTGACCAGATCGGGATGTTCCTGGATCGCCTCGGAGATCGAGCAGAAGATCACGCCGGCCTTCTTCAGCTCCTCCTTGAAGGTCGTCACCACCGAGACGGAGTCGAACACCGCATCGACCGCGACGCGGTTCTCCGGCGCGACCCCGGCCAGGATCTCCTGCTCGCGCAGCGGGATGCCGAGCTTCTCATAGGTCGCCAGGATCGCCGGATCGACCTCGTCGAGCGACTTCGGCGAAGCGCCCGTCTTGGGGGCGGCGTAATAATAGAGGTCCTGGTAGTCGATCGGCGGATACTGGACGCGCGACCAGGTCGGCTCCGTCATCGTCTTCCAGCGGCGGAAGGCGTCGAGGCGCCATTCCAGCATCCATGCCGGCTCGTTCTTGCGCGCCGAGATATAGCGGACCGTGTCCTCGGTGAGGCCCTTGGCCGGCTTGTCGACTTCGACCTCGGTAACGAAGCCGTATTTGTACTCGGTCACGTCGATCGACTTGACCTGATCGATGGTCTCCTGGACCGCTGCCATGTTGACTCTCCTGTCGCGGGTTCAAGGCCCGCCGGTTCAGTTTCTTGTGTTGCGAAGCGCTCAGGCGGCAGCCCGGGCACCCCGATCGGTGTTTGCGGCCACGAGCTTGCCGTAGGCCGCGAGGAAAAGATCGATGTCCGCCTCGCAGGTGGTCCATCCGAGCGACGCCCGCAAGGCCCCTGCGCTCATGGCCGGGTCGACTTTCATGGCATCCAGCACATGCGAGCGCCTGACCTTGCCGGAGGAGCAGGCCGAGCCGGAGGACAGCGCCGCGCCCAGCAGGTCGAGCTTGATCAGCGCCGTCTCGGCCTTGAAGCCCGGCACGGCGAAGGCGGAGGTGTTGGGCAGGCGCGGCACCAGGCGGCCGAAGATCGCCGCTTCCGGCGCGAGGGCCAGCACGCCGGCCTCGAGCCTGTCGCGCAGCGCGGCAAGGCGGGCCGCTTCGGCCGGCAGAGCCTTCAGCGCGGAATCAGCCGCCGCGCCGAAACCGATGATTCCCGGAAGGTTTTCGGTTCCGGCGCGCCAGCCGCGCTCCTGCCCGCCGCCGCGCAGCGGCTTGTCGGCGAGTTCGAGCGCGCCGGTGCGGAAGACGATGGCGCCGATACCCTTCGGCCCGCCGATCTTGTGCGCCGAGAGCGTCAGCACGTCGGCGCCGAGCGCAGCGATGTCGATCGCGATCTTGCCGGCGGCCTGGACGGCGTCGCTGTGCAGCAGGCCGCCATGGCGATGGACGATCGCCGCGGCTTCGGCGACCGGCTGGATCACGCCCGTCTCGTTGTTGGCGAGATGGATCGAGACGAGCGCGCGGGCGCCGGGATTGCTCGCGGCGAAGCGCGCCAGCCGCGCGTCGAGCCAAGCGAGGTCGACACGCCCCTCGCCGTCGACCGGGATCTCCTCCGCCATGCCGGCCGGGAAACGGTGGCCGTCGCGCACGCAGGCATGCTCGGTCGCGCCGTGGAGCAGCAGCGAGGCCGGCGTCCTCACGCAGTCGCGCCCGCCGTCGCAATCCATCAGCCCGGGCGAGAGCACGGTGACGTTCGCCTCGGTGCCGCCGCTGGTGAAGACGACGTTCGAGGGCCTGGCGCCGACCAGCGCCGCGACCTGCTCGCGCGCCTGCTCCATGGCGCCGCGGGCGGCACGGCCTTCGCCATGGACGGAGGACGGGTTGCCGGGCAGCGACAGCGCATGCGCGACCGCCTCCACCACCTCGGGCCGGGCCGGGGTCGTGGCATTGTGGTCGAGATAGGCGCGTCCTGCCGTCACGATCCTGTCTGCTCCATCCTCGTCATCGCCGCGCCTCCGATACGAAATGCTTGAAATCGCACCTGTGCGCCGTGCTATAGCCGCCCATCCGAACCGGCCGGAACGGTCGAGACACGGTCCGCATCGCGCGATCGACCCTTTTGTTCTCGACCTGTTCACGGCTGTTAGAACTATTCTAAGCGCCCTTCATCTAGGGCGCGCAAGGTGGCGCCGTCAAGGGCGGCCGGGTTCCGAGTGGGCATGCGTCCGCTTTCTGCCCGCCCCCTGCCGGCGCTGCTGCAAGAAGCGGTGAGACGATGCCAGAGGTTATCTTCAACGGGCCCGCAGGGCGGATCGAAGGCCGCTACCAGCCGGCCAAGAAGCGGGGCGCGCCGCTGGCGATCATCCTGCATCCGCACCCGCAGTTCGGCGGGACGATGAACAACCAGATCGTCTACAACCTGTTCTACACCTTCGTGAACCGCGGCTTCTCGGCGCTGCGCTTCAATTTCCGCGGCGTCGGCCGCAGCCAGGGCCATTTCGACCATGGCGCGGGCGAGCTCTCGGACGCCGCCGCCGCGCTCGACTGGATGCAGGCGCTCAACCCCGAGGCCAAGAACTGCTGGATCGCGGGCGTGTCCTTCGGCGCCTGGATCGGCATGCAGCTCCTGATGCGCCGCCCGGAGATCGAGGGCTTCCTCTCGATCGCGGCGATGGCGAACCGCTACGACTTCTCCTTCCTGGCGCCCTGCCCGTCCTCCGGCCTGTTCGTGCACGGCTCGGAGGACCGCGTCGCGCCGGTCAAGGAGGTCATGGCCGTGATCGAGAAGGTGAAGACCCAGAAGGGCATCCAGATCGAGCATGCCGTGGTCGAGGGCGCCAACCACTTCTTCGACGGGCGCGTCGAGCAGCTCATGGAGCAGGTCGGCGCCTATCTCGATGCCAAGGTCGGGCCTGAGATCCTCAAGTCGGAGCAGGAGCAGCCCTGAGCCGCCGCCTCAGGACGAGGGGTGGATCAGCCCCTTGCTCCCGGCCATGACGGGCAGCGCCAGTTCCGCCGCCCGCGCCTCCGCCAGGATCCAGTCGCGGAACCGGCGGATCTTGTGCTCGCGCTGGCGCGCCGGCGGATAGACCAGCCAATAGGACCAGCGGTCGCGGATAGCGTGCTCGACCGCGAAGACGAGCCGCCCCGCCGCGATGTCGTAGGCGAAGAGCTCGGGCACGGCCATGGCCACGCCGTGGCCGCGCATCGCCGCCTGGACGTTCATCGCCTGCATCTCCAGCGACATCGCCAGCCCGCCCTGCCGGGGCGCGTCGAGGCCGAGATCGGCGAACCAGACCCTCCATGACGATTCCTCGGGGCTCAGCAGCGGCGCCCGCAGCAGGTCGGCCGGCTCGCGCAGGTGCAGCCGCTCGCGCAGCTCGGGCGTGCAGAGCGGCGCGTAATGGCAGGCGAACAGCTTCTCCGCCGCCACGCCGGGCCACCCGCCCGGGCCGTAGCGCAGGGCGAGATCGACCGCCTCGGTGGCGAAGTCGACCAGATGCTGCGAGGTGCGCACGCGCACGGCGACCTGCGGATTCTCGATCTGGAACTGCGCCAGCCGCGGCGACAGCCAGGTGATCGCCATCGTCTGCAGGGCCGAGATCGTCAGGGCGGTCCGGTTCTCCTCGCAGACCGCGCGGAACACGCTGCCGATATCGTGCAGCGCCCGGCTCAACGGGCCCGCCAGTCTCTGCCCGAGCGGCGTCAGCACCACCTGCCGCGGCTGGCGCAGGAACAGCGCCGCGCCGACCCGGTCCTCGAGCAGGCGGATCTGGTAGCTCACCGCCGCCTGCGTCATCCCGAGCTCCTCGCCCGCGCGCGTAAAATTCTGGTGCCGCGCCGCCGCCTCGAAGACGCGCACGGCCGCGAGCGGCGGGAGCTTCGGCGGGGGCGGAGGCGGTTCGGCCATGGCGGCAAGCATAAGGCACCCTTATGGCAGGCGGCAATCTTCCGCGTTGCGGCGGGGCGGCATCGGGCGGAGATTCAGCCTCGGATCAGCGGGCGTCGTCGCCCGCCCCTTGCGGGAACCGAACCATGACATGCCTCTCCCCTGCGGCGCCGCCGGACAGATCCGGCGGGCCTTCCCGGCTGCGCGCCTGGCTCCGGCTCTGGGCCCGGCAGCGCCGGTCGAGCCGCGCCGCGGACCATCTCGCCAGGCTGGACGATCGGGCGCTGCGCGATCTCGGGCTGCCGCGCGACATGGTGGAGCCGCCCGCGCCGCGGGACCCGGCCTTGCTCTGGCTGGTCCGGGCGCCCGGCTGAGGCGCCGGGCGTTCCCCGCGGGGCTGCCGCTTCGCGCGGGGCCGGCCGCGCAAAAGCGGTTTCCACTTTTCGGGCCGATGCTTTAGACGACGGCGGAACGACACCGATCAGATCGCAAAGCCGCCATGACCACCTACACGTCCGATTTCCTGCGCGTGCTCGACGAGCGCGGCCTCATCCATCAGGTTTCCGACCCGGAAGGCCTCGATGCGCTGTGCCGGCAGGGAACCCAGACCGCCTATGTCGGCTACGACGCGACAGCGACCTCGATCCATATCGGCAACCTCATCTCGTTGACGATGCTCTACTGGTTCCAGGAGACCGGCCACCGCCCGATCACGCTGATGGGCGGCGGCACCTCCATGGTCGGCGACCCCTCCTTCCGCGACGACCAGCGCAAGCTGCTGACCGTCGAGGAGATCGCGACCAATATCGAGAGCATCAAGCGCGTCTTCAGCCGCATCCTGCGCTATGGCGACGGGCCGACCGACGCGATCATGGCCAACAATGCCGACTGGCTGCTGAAGCTGAACTATGTCGCGTTCCTGCGCGAGGTCGGCCGGCATTTCTCGGTCAACCGCATGCTCTCCTTCGATTCGGTGAAGCTCAGGCTCGACCGCGAGCAGTCGCTGTCCTTCCTCGAATTCAACTACATGATCATGCAGGGCTACGACTTCGTCGAGCTCAACCGCCGCTATGGCTGCCGGCTGCAGATGGGCGGCTCGGACCAGTGGGGCAACATCATCAACGGCGTCGACCTCTCGCACCGGATGGGCGGTCCGCAGCTCTACTGCCTGACCACTCCGCTGCTGACGACCGCCTCGGGCGCCAAGATGGGCAAGACCGCCAACGGCGCGGTCTGGCTCAATGCCGACGTCTTCAGCCCCTATGATTTCTGGCAGTATTTCCGCAACACCGAGGACGCCGATGTCGGCCGCTTCCTCAAGGTGTTCACGCGGCTGCCGCTCGACGAGATCGCCCGGCTGGCGGCGCTGGGCGGCTCGGAGATCAACGAGGCCAAGAAGGTGCTGGCGACCGAGATCACCGCGATCGTCCATGGCCGCGAGGCGGCCGAGGCTGCGGCCGAGACGGCGCGCAAGACCTTCGAGGAAGGCGCGCTCGCCACCGACCTGCCGACCGTCGCGGTCCCGCGCGGCGAGATCGAGCCCGGCCTCGGCGTGCTCAGCGCCTTCGTCAAGGCGGGTCTGGTCCCCTCGACCGGCGAGGCCCGCCGCCAGGTCAAGGCCGGCGGCCTGCGCGTCAACGACGCCGTCGTCACCGACGAGCGCGCCCTGCTCGGCCTCGGCGATCTCACCTCGGACGGGGTGGTCAAGCTCTCCTTCGGCAAGAAGAAGCACGTCCTGCTGCGGCCGGAATAGCCGGCCGGCGCCGGCCGGCCGCTTCCGTCACGGGCGCGGCTGCGGCTGGCCGGGCTGGACCGGCCTCTGCTCGGGCGCGCCGCCGAGCGGATCGACGAAGCGCCGCAGGATGCCCGGCGCGATCGCCGAGAGCGGGTTGATCGTCATGGTCGGCGCGCTGGCCGGCCCCGAGATCCGGAAATTCACCGCGAAGAGGCCGCCATACTGGCTGCCGCCGCCGAGCAGCGCGCCGAAGACCGGCACCTGCGCGAAGGCGTTGTTGAAGGCGTAGCCCGGCACGAAGGTGCCGCCGATATCGACCCGGTCGCGGCCGTAATCGACATGGCCCTGCAAGGTGAAGCCGACCTGCTGGCCCCAGATCACCATGTCGGAGACGTCGAGCCGGCTGGCGGAGCGGGTGAATTCGGCGCGCAGCTTGGTGAAGGCGACCTCGGAGACGTCGATGCGGGCCTCGGCCCCGCCGGGACCGTCGCCCGCGAAGGCGCTGGCCGGCTGCGTGCCGACGACGCGCCTCAGCGCCGGCTCGTTGCGCACCAGGAAGTCGCGGAAGAGCAGGTCGCCGCTCTGGCTTTCGCCCATCCGCGTCGTCAGCACCAGATTGCCGCCATAGGCCCGGTTGTAGAGGTCGAGGAAGCGCAGCAGCGAGCCTCCGTTCTCCGTCTGCACGACGAGCTTTCCGCCCTCGCTCTGGCGCTGCCGCGCCGAGACGTTGGCCTTGCCGATCCGCCCCTGGAAATTGATCATGCGCAGCTCGCCGCCGCGCCGCGAGGCCTTCAGCGTGGCGCTGGTGATCGCCTCGTTGTTGAAGCCGGTGAGGATCGGCACCTCGAGGTCGATATCGTAATCGGCGGGCTTCTGCTGATCGGAACGCTCGCCGCGCCCGGCCTGCGTCGGGCTCTGGATGGTCTTGATGAAGGGGCGCAGATCCGCCACGGCGCCGCGGATGGTCAGCTTCGTGACGTTGCCGTCGCGCTTGGCGTCGAGCTTGAGGTTGTCGCCGGGGGAGATGCGGAACTGCGACAGGCTGGCGCTCTCCAGCGCGTTCTGCCGGTTGAGCTCGACCCGGCCCCTGATCTGCGCGCTGCCGGCGTCGAGGCTGAGATCGTCGAGGTCGGGCCCGTCGGCATCGGCGATATAGCTGAAGCTCAGCTTGCCCGGCCGGCCCGCCGGCTTGCTGAGGCCGGGCACCGTGCCGTCGAGGCCGACCTTGGTGAGGTCGATCTCGACCCGCGGCGGCGCCTCAGCCCCCTTGCCGAAGCTCTTCGTCACCTTGACCGGCAAGGTGCCCGAAATGCCCGCCTCCGCCCCGAAGCCGCGCCTCTGCCGCGCGGCGGCGTCGAGCTGCAGCAGCATCGTCGCCTCGCCCTGCCCCTTCGCGTCCTGCCTGACGTCGACCTGGGCCTTGTCGCCGCCGATCCTCGCATCGCCGCGCAGGGTGAGGCCGGCGCGGTCGAAGGTCGCCGCCAGCGTGCCGCCGTCCAGCTTCTCCGTGCCGAGCAGCGTGTCCGAGGCGATGCCGGACAGGGTGCCGCTGCCGCTGACCGCGATCTCCTCGGTCTTGAGGTCGTTGGCGAGGGGCAGGGTGAGCGCGACCTTGAGATCGCTCGCGCCCTTGATCGAGGCGGGGTCGATCAGGCCGGGCGAGAAGTCCTTCAGCGCCGGAAAGGCGAACAGGGCCACGAGCGCCCCCGCCGAGCCGTTGATCCGGAAGCCGATATTCGCGGGGGCGCGGGCGCGCCAGAACTCCGGCATGGCGAAGCTCGCCTCGCTCAGCTTCAGGCTGCGGCCATTGCCGAGATCGGCGGTGGCCTGGCCGATGGCGAGCTGGACGTTCCGGCCCGTGACCTTGCCCGCGACGGTCGCGTCGGTCAGGGGCGGCAGGCCGGGATCGGGCAGATAGCGGACCTTCTCCGCGTCGATGACGACGAGCAGGGCTTCGTCCGGCAGCCCCTGGCCGTGAACCAGCTTGGCGTGCTCCTCCGCCGGCAGGTCGAGATCGACGGTGAGCTGCCTCATCCAGCCGGATGCGAGCTGCCGCCGCAGCGTGTCGTGCACATCCGGAGAGGTGAAGCCGGGCCAGATCGCGAGCAGCGCCCGCATGTCGGAATCGCTCGCCTTGATGTGGAAGCGCTGCAGCGGCGAGCTGCCGACGCGCTGGACGAAGGCGGTCAGGTCGACATGCGCCGCGGGCCCGCTGATCCCGAGCGAATCGACCGAGACGGCGCCGTTGGCGGGGTCGATCATCAGGTCGGTCTTGAGGCTGTCGATCCGCACGGCCGGGTCGGCGTCGAGGCCCGCGAGCTGGCCGCTGGCGTCGAGCGCGAGCCGCCAGCCGCCATTGTCCTCGCGCAGCGTCCCGGTGCCCAGGAGATGGGTCGCGCCGGCATTGATCTCGCCGCGCACGATCCGAAGGTCCGAAAGGTCGGCGCCGCTGGCCATTTCGAGATGGGCCGAATCGAGCTTCAACGCCGGCATCGGGCTGCCCGGGAACTGGACCGTGCCGGACTGGACGTCGATCGCCGCGGTCATCGACTGCTTGCCGTCCGGCGCCTGGCGCAAGGTGGCCTTGCCCTTGAGCGGCAGCCCTTCGAGCACCACCCCGCCGGTGCCGAAGGCGAGCGCCACCGCCTCGGCCGGCTCGAAATGCAGGATGTCGATATCGGCGCGCTGGGTTCCGTCGGCCTCGGTGGAAAGGTCGGCCGACATCTCCTTCCAGCGCTGTCCGGTGCGCCCTTTCACCAGGAGGCGGGTGCCGCGCGCGCCGAGCCGCGTCAGCCGGATCTCGACATCCTCCAGCCCCGCCTTCTGGCGCCCTTCCGGGTCGACGAGCGAAAGCCGGGCGCCGTTCATCCCGGCCGTCTCGAGCGCGCCGAGCAGGCCGTCGCCGCGCGCAAGCGTGGTGATCGCGCTCATGATCCCGGTGAAGGCGTTCCACTGGGCCGCGTCGGGGACCGAGGCGGGAAGCTGCGCCTCGGCCGGCGCCGAATCGGCATTGACGACCAGCGCGCCGCTCTTGTCGACGCCGAGCCGAACGTTGACGCCGCGCAGGTCGATCGAGACCAGGCGGATGTCGCCCCGGAGCAGCGCCAGCGGCTCGTAGCCCAGGATCGCCTCGGGAGCCCGGATGGTGGCGCCGCTGGAGTGGCGGAAGGAGACCTGCCGGACCCTGAGCTGCGAATGTCCGTCGATGCGGCCGAGCTCGGCCGAGGCGGCCTCGACCGTCCAGCCGGGGCCGAGCCTTTCCTCGATTGCGGAGGAGATCCGTCCTTCCAGGCCGGAGAGCGGAATGATGCCGGTGACCAGCAGCGTCACCGCCCCGCCGGCCAGCACCAGGGCGGAGAACAGCACGGCGGCGCAGATCAGGCCGAGGCCCGCCCTGGCGCGCTTCTTCACGACCGCGGCATCGCAGGCGCGATCCGGCGATGTTGCCGGCGCGGATGTGCCGGGTTCCACAGCCTTTGCTTGCTCGTCCGCCAAAATCCGCGTGGTCCTCTCGGGCGCTGCTGCCGTCCCGCGCAAGGTGGCGCGGAAATGCGCCTTGCCGCAATCGCGGGAGACGGCATGGATGTCGATGTGGCCTGACGAGGCGATTCGGCAAGCCGGAACCCCGCGCGTGCCTCGTCTTTCGTCAGATGGCGCCGCCCCCCGGCCCAGCTAACCGGCTCAAGGCCGTCCATGCCCCCGGAAGGCGACAAAAGGAAGGCAGAAACCATGGCTTTGCAGGAAGGCGACAGGGCGCCCGATTTCAGCCTGCCGCGCGACGGCGGCGGCGAGGCCACGCTGGCGGGCTTCCGGGGCCGCAAGCTCGTGCTCTACGCCTACCCCAAGGACGACACCGCCGGCTGCACGCGCGAGGCGATCGACTTCAACCGGCTCCGCCCGGAGTTCGCCGCCTGCGGCACCGAGGTCGTCGGCGTCTCGCCCGACCCGGCCGGGCGCCATGACCGCTTCAAGTTGAAGCATGGGCTCGCCCTCACCCTGCTGGCCGACGAGAGCCAGGCGCTGGCCAACGCCTATGGCATCTGGGTCGAGAAGAGCCTCTATGGCCGCAAATATATGGGGATCGAACGGGCCACCTTCCTGATCGACGCCGAGGGGCGGATCGCGCGGATCTGGCGCAAGGTGAAGGTGCCCGGCCATGCCGAGGAGGTGCTCGCGGCCGCCCGCGCGCTGTAGGGGCGCTTTCTCCCCGGCCTTTGCGAAAGATTAACCCTAACAATTCCTAATGGCGGTATCGGCAGCGTTTCCCCGGTACCCGCGTATGCATGCTCAACCCCACACGGCCCCCGCCCTCCCCGCCACCGGCCTGATCGCCCACAGGACCTACACGATCCGTCGCTCGACCATGCTGGCCGGTCTCGGCTGGCTGGCGCTGATGACGGCCTGCAGCGGCACGGCCGGCTGGTACATCCTCAGCAAGGACGACCTCGCCGCTCGCCTGATCGCCCGCGAGACGACGCGCCAATACGCCTATGAGGACCGGATCGCGGCGCTGCGAGCGGATATCGACCGCTATGCCAGCCGCGCCCTGCTCGATCAGGACGGCGTCGAATCGCGCGTCGACGAGCTGGCGACCCGCCAGGCCGAGCTGGAATCGCGCCAGTCGCTGGTGACGGCGCTCACCGACGTGCTCCAGTCCAACGGCATCCTGCCGGCGAGCAAGCTGCCGCTGCGGCCGCGCGTGGCCAAGCCCGAGGAGCCGATTCGCGCTTCCGGCGTGACGAGCTTCGCGCCGCTGCTGCCGGGCAAGCCGACCCCCGCCCCCGAGACCCCGGCGCTGCGCGGGGCCGACGCCCGGGCCGCGGGCGGCTGGCAGTCCGGCGAGGCGGCGCCCGCGCAGCCCCCCGCCAAGCGGGTCGAGGCCAGTCTGGAGAAGCTCGACAAGGCGATGGCGCGTACCTCCAACAGCCAGATCGACCTCCTCCGGGAGATGGACCGCAAGGTCGCGGCCGCGCAGAGGAAGCTGCGCAGCGCGCTGGCCGAGACCGGGCTCGACACCGACCGGATGAGCGTGCCGACCCCCGTCGACGGCGGCGTCGGCGGGCCGCTGGTGCCGGTCAAGCTCGATGCCTCCGCCGGCCCGTTCGAGGCGACGCTGACGGCCCTGCAGCCGCGGCTGACCGCGCTCTTGCGCCTGCGCGGCCTCGTCGAGCAGATGCCGCTCGCCCGGCCGATGGCCGGCGACCACGACTACACCTCGAATTTCGGCTATCGCACCGACCCCTTCACCCGCGGGCTGGCGATGCATACCGGCGTCGATTTCCGCGCCGCGGCGGGCTCGCCGGTGCTCGCCACCGCGCCCGGCAAGGTCGTGGCGGCGGAGTACAATGGCGGCTACGGCAACATGGTCGAGGTCGAGCACAGCAACGGGCTGAGCACGCGCTATGCTCATATGTCGGCGATCTCGGTCTCGGTCGGCCAGATCGTCAAGACCGGCTCGGTCCTGGGCAAGGTCGGCTCGACCGGCCGCTCGACCGGCCCGCATCTGCACTACGAGACCCGCATCAACGAGGAGCCGGTCGACCCGACCCGCTTCCTCAACGCCGGGAGCAAGCTGGCGGGCCTGCTCTGAAGCAGGCTCCGCGGAAGGTTCGAGGGGAATGGGCGAGGATTTCAGCCCAATCATCCGCAGGGCCTTGCCGCGTCTCTTCCCGCCATGACGGCCGGGAGACGACAACGGGATCGACCCGGAAGCCTGTCGGCTCCCGGGCCCTTGTCGCGGCTCAGTCGATATCCTCGACCTCGACCTGGGTGCCGTAGACCCGCTGGGCGAGCGAAGCCTCCATGAACGGGTCGAGATCGCCGTCGAGCACGTCGTCGGGCGCCGTCGAGCTGACGCCGGTGCGCAGGTCCTTCACGAGCTGATAGGGCTGCAGCACATAGGAGCGGATCTGGTGGCCCCAGCCGATATCGGTCTTGGACGAGGCCTCGGCATTCGCCTTCTCCTCGCGCTTCTTGAGCTCGAGCTCGTAGAGCCTGGCGCGCAGCATGTCCCAGGCCTTGGCCCGGTTCTTGTGCTGCGAGCGCTCCTGCTGGCAGGCCACGGCGATGCCGGTCGGGATATGCGTGATGCGCACCGCCGAATCGGTCGTGTTGACGTGCTGGCCGCCGGCGCCGGACGAGCGGTAGGTGTCGATCCGGCAATCCGATTCCTTGACCTCGATCTGGATGCGATCGTCGACGACCGGATAGACCCAGACCGAGGCGAAGGAGGTCTGCCGCCGCGCGTTGGAATCAAACGGCGAGATGCGCACCAGCCGGTGCACGCCGGATTCGGTCTTCAGCCAGCCATAGGCGTTGTGCCCCTTGAACTGGAGCGTCGCCGACTTGATGCCGGCCGTGTCGCCGTCCTGGTAATCGAGCGTCTCGACCTTGAACTTCCGCCGCTCGCCCCAGCGCCGGTACATGCGCAGCAGCATCTCGGCCCAGTCCTGGCTTTCGGTGCCGCCGGCGCCGGGATGGATCTCGACATAGGTGTCGAGCATGTCGGCCTCGCCGGAAAGCAGGGTCTCGACCTGGAGGCGCGCGGCCTCGTCCTGGACGGCCTTGATCGCCTGCTCGCCCTCGGCGACGGTGGCTTCGTCGTCCTCCATGTCGCCGAGCTCGATCAGCGTCAGCGCGTCGTCGAGGTCGCGTTCGAGCTTGCCGATGCCCTCGATCTGGGTTTCCAGCGCGGTGCGCTCGCGCATCAGCTTCTGCGCGGTTTCGGCGTCGTTCCAGAAATCGGGCCCTTCGGAGAGGGCGTTCAGTTCGGCGAGGCGGCGCTGGGCTTCATCCCAGTCAAAGATGCCTCCTCAGCAGTCCGATCGACTGCTTGGCGTTATCCAGTTGCGTTTGAATTTCGGGGCGCATGATTCTGCTTCGGTCTTCCGTGCTCTGTCGTATCCAGGGCGCTGAGATAGGGGTGAAAGCGCGCCCTGTAAACGCCCCTCCCCGCTCGCGGCGAGAAAGGCGGCCGCCGCAGCAGCGCCGGGCCGCCCGTCAGGCTGCGGAATGCGGGTCGAGCCGCTCCGCCAGCCAGACGATGGCGATCGCCACGCTGACGCCCCAGCCGACCTCGAAGACGCGCGACAGCATCATCTGCTGGGCGCTGGTGCCGGGATGCGGCACGAGCAGGATGATGGTGGCGGTGATGCCGGCCAGGCGCGCCGCCGTCGCCACGTTGAGCAGCCATGCCGCGAGCACGGAGAGCCCCGCCGCGATCGCGTAGCTGGCGATGTGCTGGCCGGTCGTCAGCACCACCGCGACGCCGATCACCCCGCCGATGGCGGCGCCGACGAACTGGTCGCGCGCAGTGGTGCGGGTGGCGCCGAATTCGGTCTGGACCACGGCGATGGCGGTGATCGCCGCCCAGAAGCCTTCGCGCAGCCCCAAGGCCTGGGTCGGCAGATAGGCGGCGAGCGCGGCCGCCGTCGACATCAGGGCGTGCTCGACGCCGTCCCTGAGCCGCTGGCCGACGGGCAGGCGCTTGCGCAGGGCGGCGAGGTAGCCGCGCAGGCGGCGGATGCGCCTGCTCTCGCGCCCGGCCCCCTTGTCCGCGCGCCCGGCCTCCATGCCTCAGCCGCCGCCGCCGGAGGGGTCGCGGCCAGGCACGGGGTTGGTCGGGAAGAAGCGCTGGCTCGGCCGCTGCGGCTGCACCGGCACGCCGCGCGGCGGAGCGACATCGATGCGCCCGTCGCCCGGAGGCGGCTGGTTGACGTCCCGCGGCGGCGCGGCGCGCGGCTTGCGCGGCTCCTCCGGTGGCGGCGGCGGCTCCGGCTCGCGCGGGTCGACGATGATCTCGGTGCCGCCTTTGCAGTCGGTCAGCCAGACGTCGTAGATCGCATGCTCGACGCCGTGCAGGCCCGGGCTGTCGGCGAACATCCAGCCGGTGAAGATGCGGCGGTATTCGTTGTTGAAGGTCACCTCGTCGACCTCGACGAAGGCGTCGGTGCGCGGAGCCTCGGTCGGAGGCCGCGTCCAGCAGACGCGCGGCGTGAGCTGCAGCGCGCCGAACTGCACGGTCTCGTCGATCGCCACCTCGAAGGAGATGATGCGGCCGGTGATCTTGTCGAGGCCGGCGAAAACGGCCGTCGGATTCTTGATGCGGTCCGCCAGGGCCGGGCCGGCGGCGACCGTCATCGTCAGCGCGCTCGCGGCGAAGGCCAGGATCGGAAAACGGGACAGGGACGGCATGCTGGCGCGAATCTCTCCGGCATCGCGGACAGGGCGCGACGAGGCGCAGTAACACGGCAAAGGCAGCGGAAAAAGGGCGTAGCGGCCGGCAGCGCCGTTCAGCCGCCTTCCCGGGCGATCAGGGCGGGCAGGCCCGGCAGACGGCCTCTCAGCGCCCGGGGGTCCAGGCCTGGTAGTCGCCGGTCGCCGGCGGGCGCTCGCCTTCCGCGAGCGTCGAACCCTGCGGGCGATAGGCCAGGGCCGTGCCGGTCCAGTTCTGCTGGTGCGGCTGCTGCCATTCGCGCGGCTGGTAGCTTTCCTCGGAGGGCGCCACGTCGACGGTGTGATGCAGCCAGCCGTTCCAGCCGGCCGGAATGTTGGAGGCCTCGATCGGCCCGTTATAGATCACCCAGCGGCGCTGGAAGCCGAGGGCCTTGTCCTTCGCCCCGCCCTTGGTGCGGTAGTAGACGTTGCCGAGCTCGTCCTCGCCGACCCTCTCGCCGAAGCGCCAGGTGTGGAAGCGCGTGCCGATCGTCTGGCTGTTCCACCAGGTGAAGACCTGCAGCAGCAATTTCATCATTGCCTTCGTCCATGCGCTTGCGGCGCCGCTCCGGGGCGACGCGACCTCGCGGGACTTATGGCGTCAGCGCCCCGCCCTGTCCAGTCCGCGATGGGATGAGGGCGCCTCTCGCCCGGCCGTTCCGGCCGCCGACGCGCCATAGCAGGAGGGGCGGCCGGCATCGCATTTCCGGGCCTCGCGCTAGGCGCCGCCGTCGGGCGGCGCCCCGGTTTCCGCCGCGGCGGCCTGGTTCAGGTAGTTGTAGACGGTCGCCCGGGCCAGGCCCAGGATCCGGGAGATATAGGCCGCCGCGTTCCGGCCGCCGAAGGCGCCCTCCTTCGACAGGTCCGCGACGAGTTGCCGCTTCTGGTCGCGCGAGAGCGCCGTCACCAGCAGGCCGCGCGAGCGGGTCCAGTGCTGGACGAATTCGTTGATGCGCTCGTGCCAGTCCTCCTTGAACAGGAGCGGATGCCGCTGGGCGCCGCCGGAGACGTGCACCAGCGCATTGAGCGCGTCGATCACCCCATGGAAATGCGAGACGTCGACATTGATGCAGAGCACGCCGATGGGCCGCTCCTGCGCCGTGAGGACCGCGCTCACGGATTTGATCCGCCGGCCGTCCCAGTTGACCTTCTCATAGGGGCCGATGGTGGTCTCGCGCGGGTCGAAGCCGATCTCGTCGAGCAGGGAGGGCTCGCCGAGCTCCCGCTTCGAGAAATTGCCGGCGATGTGGACCACCGACTGCGACGACAATTCGTGCAGCACCACTTCGGCATAGGGCTGGAATAGCAGCGCGATCGCATCGCAGATCGGCACATAGGCCGCGAGTCCGGTCTGCATTTTCTTGTCTCCGATCTTTGCCGCATCGGCTGCGCGCCGGCGCGGCCGGGAATCGGCGCACGCCATGCGAGCGGCCGGTGGCTTCGCCGCGAAGGCCGGGCCTCCCTGGCAAAGACCGCATCGTGACGCGGCGCCGTTGCCTGGATTGTATAATCTGATTTGGAATTTACAGTCCAATTTCCTGCTGCTAGACCCTCCCCAACCAGAGGGGAGCCATGGCGAGGAGCGCCCGCGCCGCAGGCGTCGGCGAGACCGTCGGCATGGAGCATGGAACGTCGCCGGCGCGGGGCCCTGGCCCTGCGATCCGTCGCGCGCCGGCAGCCTCCGCAAGAGCATCATCGGAGCGGTCCCGAAGCGGCCGGAACAGGGAGAGAGACGCATGAACAGGACATCGATCGGCGCGCTGGTCGCGCTCGCAGGGCTGCTGGGCTGCGGCAGCGCGCTCGCCGACGGCTCGCTGGCCAAGGTCAAGCAGGCCGGCAAGCTCGTCATCGCGACCATGCCGAACTATCCGCCGATCACCTACAAGGACACCGCAACCAACAAGCTCACCGGCTTCGACATCGATCTCGGCGAGGCCATCGCCGCCGAGATGGGCGTCAAGGCCGAATGGCAGGAGATCCAGTTCGCCCAGATGCTGCCATCGCTCCAGACCGAGCGCGTCGACACGGCGATGGCCGGCATGAGCGACACCCTCGCCCGGCGCGAGATGGTCGATTTCGTCGACTACATGCGCTCGGGAACGCAATTCTACACCGTGACCAAGCAGGCCGAGACGATCAGGCAGGCGACCGATCTCTGCGGCAGGAAGGTCGGCGCCAGCCGCAGCACCAACAACCCGCAGCGCATCGCGGAATGGAGCAAGGCCCATTGCGAGGCCAAGGGCAAGCCGGCCATCGAGGTCATCGGCACAGAAGGCTCGGTCGACGCGCGCAACCAGCTCAAGATCCAGCGCATCGACGCCTCGGTGCAGGGCAACGAGACCCTGCCCTATTTCCAGACGCTGGAGCCGAACACCTATGTCCTGCTCGGCGAGCCGCTGACCGAGGAGATCACCGGCCTGCCCGTCCTCAAGACCAAGGTCGAGCTGCGCGACGGCATCAAGGCCGCGATGGACAGGCTGGTGAAGAACGGGACCTACGCCAAGCTGCTCGACAAATACGGCCTGGCCCGCAACGGCCTCGCGGAAATCCAGATCAACGCGGCCAAGTAGCGGCGGCGGCCCCGGCGGCCGCAACCAGAACGCGGAGCCGGGGCCCGTTCGCCCCGGCTCCCGTCACGATCCCGGAAGGAAGAGGCGTCGACCATGGCCGACAACGGTGCGAACAAGATGTGGGGCGGACGGTTCACCACCGCGCCGGCCGAGGTGATGCGGAAGATCAATCCCTCGATCGGTTTCGACTACCGCCTCTACGCCCAGGACATCGCCGCCTCGAAGGTCCATGCGGCGATGCTCGCCCGCCAGGGCATCATCGGCGCCGAGGACAATGCCCGCATCCAGGACGGTCTCGACCAGGTGCGGCGCGAGATCGAGGAAGGGCGGCTGGAATTCAGCATCGACCTCGAAGACATCCACATGAATGTCGAGGCCCGGCTCAGGGAGCTGATCGGCGAGCCCGCGGGCCGTCTCCACACCGCCCGCAGCCGCAACGACCAGGCCGTCACCGATGTCCGCCTCTGGATGCGCGACGCCATCGACGCGCTCGACGGCGCCATCCGGGAGATGCAGCGCGCCCTGATCGAGCGGGCGAGCGAGCACCGGGCCACGATCATGCCCGGCTTCACCCATATGCAGGTCGCGCAGCCCGTGACCTTCGGCCACCATCTGATGGCCTATGTCGAGATGTTCGGCCGCGACCGCGAGAGGCTGGCTGGCGCGCGCGAGCGCACCAACGTCTCGCCGCTGGGCGCGGCCGCCCTCGCCGGCACCGCCTTCCCGATCGACCGCCACTACACGGCGAAGGAGCTGGGCTTCTCCCGCCCGACCGAGAACTCCATGGATTCGGTCGGCTCGCGCGACCATATCGTCGAGCTCCTGTTCTGCTGCGCGATGCATGCGGTCCATCTCTCGCGCATCAACGAGGAGATCACGCTCTGGTGCAGCGACGGCTTCCGCTTCATCGCGCTGTCGGACGCCTTCACCACCGGCTCCTCGATCATGCCGCAGAAGCGCAATCCCGATGCGGCCGAGCTGGTCCGCGGCAAGACGGGGCGCGTCGTCGGCTCGCTCAACGCGCTGCTGATGACGGTCAAGGGCCTGCCGATGACCTTCATGAAGGACATGCAGGAAGACAAGGAGCCGCTCTTCGACGCGCTCGAGACCGTGCAGCTCTGCATCGCCGCGACGACGGGCATGGTGCGCGACATGACGGTCCGGCCCGAGCCGATGCGCCGCTTCCTCGAGCGCGGCTTCCCCACGGCGACGGACCTGGCCGACTGGCTGGTGCGCGAAGCCGGCGTGCCCTTCCGCGACGCCCATCACATCACCGCGCGCATCGTCGCCAAGGCCGAGGAGCGCGGCTGCACGCTGGGCGAGCTCGACCTCGACACCATGCGGGCGGTCGACGGCCGCGTCACGGATTCGGTCTTCGCGGTGCTCGCGCCCGAGCATTCGGTGCAGAGCCGGCGCAGCTATGGCGGAACCTCTCCCGACGTCGTCGGCGAGGCCATCGAACGCGCTACCAGGCGCTGGCTCTGACGCGCCTTCCGTCCGGTTGAGAGCCACCGCATCGTCAGATCCACCGAGGTTCCCATGACCGCCCCTCCCGCCGCCCCTGCCCCGCGCGTCCTCGATGCGGCGGCGATCGCGAGCCTGCTGCCCGAGGTCGATGTGATCGCGACCCTGCGCGCGCTCTTCCGCGAGCTCGCCGCCGGGACGGCGGTGCAGCCGCCCCAGAGCCTGACGCTCTTCCCGGACGACAAGGGCGACTTCATCTCCTATCTCGGCGTGCTGTCCGGCAGGGGCGTCTTCGGGGTGAAGCTGTCGCCCTATATCGTGACGGCAGAGCGCCCGATCATCACGGCCTGGACGAGCCTGATGTCGATGACCACCGGCCAGCCGCTCTTGCTCTGCGACGCCGGGCGGCTCACCGTCGAGCGCACCGCCGGCACCACCGCCCTGGCTGTGGACGAGCTCGCCCCGGCAGGCGCCCGGCGCCTCGCCATCATCGGCAGCGGCCCGATCGCGACGGCGCATTGGCGGCACGTCGCCGGGCTGCGCCCCTGGGAAAGCGTCCGGGTCTGGTCGCCGAGGCTGAAGCAGCGGGCCGACGGCATCCGGGACTGGCTGGCGGCGGATGCGCGCATCCGGATCGCGGACGGCGCGCAGGAAGCCTGCGCCGGTGCCGACGCGATCCTGCTCTGCACCTCGTCGGGACAGCCCGTCATCGACCCCGAATGGGTCCGGCCGGGCGCGCTGGTGACCTCGATCAGCACCAATGTGGCGCAGGCCCATGAGGTGCCGCCCGCCTTCCTGCGCTCTGCCCAGGTCTATTGCGACGATCGCAAGACGACGCCCGGCGCGGCCGGCGAGATGGTGCTCGCCGCCGCGGCGGGCGACTGGTCGACGGAGCGGATCCGCGGCGATCTGGCCGGGCTTGTCGCCGGCACCTGCCCGCGCCCCACGGAGGATGCCCCGGTGTTCTTCCGCTCGATCGGGCTCGGCCTCGAAGACATAGCCATGGCGGACGCCATCCTGCGCGCCGCGGATGCGCGCTGACCACAGGACAAGACGATGGATATCAAGCCTTTCGGCGTCGAAATCTGGATGAACGAGTACGAGCTCAAATGCGAGCTCAACCTCGCCGAGACCTGCGTGGAGAGCATCACCATCGCGCAGCTCCTCACCCTGGCCGGCCGGAACGACACGGACCTGTCCGAGCTTCTGCCGATGAAGATGACCTATGGCGCGATCGAGGGATCCGACCGGCTGCGCAACGCCGTCGCCGCGCTCTACGAGGGCCAGAAGCCGGAGAACATCGTCGCCACCCATGGCACGATCGGCGCGAACGCGCTGGTCCATCAGGCGCTGGTCTCGCGCGGCGACCGGGTGATCTCGGTGATCCCGACCTATCAGCAGCATTATTCGATCCCGGAAAGCATCGGCGCCGAGGTCGTGCCGCTGGTCCTGCGCGAGGAGAACGGGTTCCTCCCCGATCTGGCCGAGCTCAAGCGGCTGGCGACGCCCGGGACGCGCCTCATCGCCATCAACAACCCCAACAACCCGACCGGGGCGCTGATGGACCGCGAGATGCTCCTCGCCATCGCCGAGATCGCCCGCGAGGCCGGCGCCTGGCTGCTCTGCGACGAGGTCTATCGCGGCACCGACCAGGACGGCTCCGGCATGACCGCCTCGGTCGCCGATCTCTACGAGAAGGGCATCAGCACCGCCGGCATGTCGAAGGCCTTCTCGCTGGCCGGGCTGAGGCTGGGCTGGATCGCCGCGCCGCGCGCGGTGATCGAGACGGTGATGCACCATCGCGACTACAACACGATCTCGGTCGGCATGATCGACGACCATTTCGCCGCTCTCGCCCTCGAGCATCGCGACAAGATCCTGGCCCGGAGCCGGTCGATCACCCGCGGCAACCTGAAGATCCTGGCCGATTGGGTCGAGAGCGAGCCGGCGATCTCCTGGGTCCGGCCCCGCTCGGGCACCACGGCCCTGCTGAAATACGACCTCGACATGCCCTCCCGCGATTTCTGCATCGCGCTGCTCCAGGAAACCGGCGTGATGTTCACGCCCGGCTCGACGATGGAGATGGAGGGCTATGTCCGCATCGGCTACGCCAATGCGCCGGAGATCCTCGTCGCCGGGCTGGCGAAGGTCTCCGAATTTCTCGCAAGGCGCGGCAAGGGCCGAAACAGCGCCTGATCCGGCAAGCGCCAGGGCCTGCGCAAGCCGGAGATCGCCGCTTCGGCGCGATCTTCGGCCTCTCCTCCCGGAGCATCTTCTTCGGCGGCGAGGCGGCGCGGCGCATCACCCGCTTGCGCCGGCGCTTCGCGCCTGTTAAACGTTTTACAGTAAAACGTTTAACAGGCTCCCCATGGACAATGCGCGGGTCACGATCCGGGATGTCGCCGCCCGCGCGGGCGTCTCGATCGCCACGGTCTCCAACGTCTTCAGCGGCAACAAGCCGGTGAATGCCGATCTGCGGGCGCGCGTGCTGAAGGCGGCCGAGGACCTGGCCTATCAGGTCGACCGGGCGGCGTCGCAACTGCGCTCGGGGCAGGCCCGCGTGGTCGGGGTGCTGGTGCCCGATCTCGACGACGCCTTCTTCACCTCGCTGGTCTCGCAGCTCGAGGTGCTGGCGCAGAAGGACGGCTACGACATCCTGGTCGCCAGCTCGCGCGACGATCGCGGGCTCGAGCAGTCGCGGCTGCGGACCCTGCTGTCATGGCGGCCTTCCGGGCTGATCGCCGTGCCCTGCACCGATGCGGTGCCGGAGGCGCTGCGCGGCGAGGTCGGCCGGCTGCCGATCGTCTTCGCCGACCGCGTGCTGCCGGACGGCGCGCTCGTCGACACGGTGGCGATCGACAATCGCGAGGCCGGCGAGATCGCCGCACGGCACCTCCTCGCCAGGGGGCATCGCGACATCCTGGTCGCCGCCTCCAGCCTCGGCATCTCGCCGATCCGGGAGCGCGCCCGCGGCGCCTGCGAATTGGTGCGGGCGGCGATCGGCCGCGAGCCGACCGTCGTCGAGCTCGGCTCGAACGCCGATCGCGGCGCCGCCATCGCCCTGCACTGGCTGGAACGGCACCCGCAGCCGAGCGCCGTCATCGGGCTCACCAACGTCACCACACTGGGCATGCTCTCGGCCCTGGCGCGGCTCAGGGTCGACATTCCCGACGCCGTCTCCGTCGTCGGGTTCGACGACTATCCCTGGATGAGCGCGCGCAAGACCGGCCTCACCGCGATCCGGCAGCCCATCGCGGAGATCGCCGCGGTCGCCTGGCGCCGGCTGCGGGCGCGCATGTCCGGCGATCAGGGCCCGCCGCAGCATTCGGTGCTGCAGACGAGCCTGCAGGTCCGCGACTCGGTGCGCGACCTCACAGCCGTGCCCCGGAAGGCCGCTGCGCGGGAGCGCGATCCGCTGCCGAGGCCGGAGAGGCCGGGCGTTCCGCCCAAGGCCGTGCACTGACGGGATCGAGCCGGTCCGGGCGACCGGGCCCGCCTGGATGACGACGGGAGGAAAAGGTGCAGATCGAACGAACGGCCCCAGCCCTGCCGATCGCTGTCCGCCGCGCTGGAACGCCGCTTCAGGCGCCCCAACGGGCGGCTGCGTGAGATGAGCCGGCATCTCATCGGCATCGATGTCGGCACCGGCAGCGCGCGGGCCGGCGTCTTCGATCCGGCCGGGCGCATGGTCGCGACGGCGAGGCGCGCGATCGCGCTCCATCGGGACGGGGCCGAGATCGCCGAGCAGTCGAGCGCGGACATCTGGCGGGCCGTCTGCGCCTGCGTGCGCGAGGCTGTGACCCAGGCGGGGCTCGGCGCCGACGACATCGCGGGCATCGGCTTCGACGCCACCTGTTCGCTGGTCGTGCTCGGGCCAGGCGGAACGCCGCTGCCGGTCGGGGCCCATGGCGACCCGGATCGCGACATCATCGTCTGGATGGACCATCGCGCCCTGGCGCAGGCCGGGCGCATCAACGCCACGCGGCATCCGGTCCTGGCCTATGTCGGCGGCACGATCTCGCCCGAGATGCAGACGCCGAAGCTGCTCTGGCTCAAGGAGAATCTGCCGGCGACCTATGCCGCGGCCTGGCAGTTCTTCGACCTCGCCGATTTCCTGGGCTGGCGCGCGACCGGCTCGCTGGCGCGCTCGACCTGCACCGTCACCTGCAAATGGACCTATCTCGCCCATGAGGCGCGCTGGGATGCGGGCTATTTCCGCCAGATCGGCCTGGGCGACCTGGCGGAGGACGGATTCGCCCGCATCGGCACGGAGATGGTGCCGGGCGGCAGCGCCCTGGGCGCGGGCCTGACGGAAGAGGCCGCCGGCGAACTCGGGCTGCGGCCCGGCACGGTCGTCGCCGCGGGGCTGATCGACGCCCATGCCGGCGGCATCGGCTCGGCCGGCGTGCGCTCGCCCCATGGCGGCGTGCTCACCCGCATGGCCTATGTCTTCGGCACCTCGGCCTGCACCATGGCGAGCAGCCGCGAGCCGCTGTTCATCCCGGGCGTCTGGGGCCCCTATTTCTCGGCGATGGTTCCGGGGCTCTGGCTGAACGAGGGCGGCCAATCGGGCGCGGGCGCCGCGATCGAACAGCTCGTCGCGCTGCATCCGGCTGCGGCGGAGGCGCGGCAGCGGGCCGGGGCGGAAGGCCTTTCCCTGACCGACTGGCTGGCGGAGGCGGCGGCGCGGCAGGTCGAGACGCCCGCGCAAGCCGTGCGCCTCGCCGGGGAGATCGTCGTCGTTCCCGATTTCCTCGGCAACCGCTCGCCCCTTGCCGACCCGCAGGCGCGGGCCGTCATCGCCGGGCTCGGCATGGAACGGGATCTCGACGGCCTGATCGGGCTCTATGTCGCGGGCCTCACCGGGATCGGCTACGGCCTGCGCCAGATCGTCGAGGCGAGCCGGGCCAGGGGCGCGACGCTGGATGCGATCGTGCTCAGCGGCGGCGCCGGGCGCCGTCCCCTGATCCGGCAACTGCTGGCGGATTGCTCCGGGCTGCCCGTGCTGGTGCCGGACGCGGTCGATCCGGTCCTGCTCGGCTCGGCCATGCTCGCCGCCGCGGCAGCAGGAGCATTTCCCGATCTGGGCGGGGCGATGACCGGCATGGCGCCGGCCGCCGCCGTCTTCATGCCGGCCGAAGGCGCCGTCGCGCAGCGGCATGCCGGCCGGTTCGCGGCTTTCGAGACGCTTCAGGCCGCGGCCCGCACGGCGCGGGGGCTGATGCGCCCGGCCTCGGCCGGGACCTTATCGGAGAGCGGCAGGTGAGCGTGGAACTGACAGGAAAAATCGCGGCGATCACCGGCGCGGCCTCGGGAATCGGCCTCGCCTGCGCCAGGCGGCTGCTCGCCGCCGGCGCCACCGTGGTCCTCGTCGACCGCGACCGGCAGGCCCTGGCGCGGCTCTGCGAGCCACTCGGCGCAAAGGCCCTCCCCCTCGTCGTCGACCTCGCCGACCCCGCCGCCCTCGCCGGCATGGTCCCGCGGATCCTCGACATGGCCGGCCCGCTCGACATCTTCCACGCCAATGCCGGCTCCTATGTCGGCGGCACGGTCAGCGATGGCGATCCCGATGCCTGGGACCGCATGCTGAACCTCAACGTCAACGCGGTCTTCCGCAGCATCCATGCGGTGCTGCCGGGCATGATCGCGCGCCGGACCGGCGATATCCTCGTCACCAGCTCGGTGGCCGGCGTCGTTCCGGTGGTGTGGGAGCCGATCTACACGGCCTCGAAACATGCGGTGCAGGCCTTCGTGCATACCTTGCGCCGCCAGGTCATCCCGCACGGGCTGCGCGTCGGGGCGATCCTGCCCGGTCCCGTGGCGACGGCCCTGATCGCCGACTGGCCGCAGGAGAAGCGCGAGGCGGAACGCGCCCGCGGCGGCCTGATCGAGCCGGAAGAGGTGGCGGAGGCCGTGCATTTCATGCTGACGCGGCCGCGCAACGTCACGATCCGCGACCTCGTCATCCTGCCGCAGAGCACGGATCTCTGAGCGGCGGGAGGGAGCGGGAATCGGGGCTCGGGAGAGCGGCGTCATGGTGGAAAATACATTTGTGTCATCAAACATTCATTTGTAAGGTCCAAGGCAAAGCCGCTGCCCCCGCCCCTGTCGGAGGCAGACGGCCGCCCGATCAAGCGGCGACTTCCGGAGGAAACCATGCAGCGGGTCGTGCAGATTTCTGACACCCATCTCAGCCCGACCAAGCGGCATTTCGCCGGCAATTGGGAGCCGCTGGCCGCCTGGCTGGCTGGCCGGGCGCCCGACCTCGTCGTCCATACCGGCGACGTCTCCGTCGACGGCGCGGATCTCGACGCGGATATGAGCCATTGCCGCGCGCTGCTCGACAGCCTCGGAGCGCCGGTGCTGAGCGTGCCGGGCAATCACGATGTCGGCGAGGCCCATCATCCGCATCAGCCGGTCAACGAAGCGCGGCTGACGCGCTGGCGCAGCCATATCGGCGAGGATTTCTGGGTGCGGGACCTCGAGGGCTGGCGGCTGATCGGCCTCAACGCGATGCTGTTCGGCAGCGACGAGGCGGAGGAGGCGCGCCAGCTCGCCTGGCTCGACCGGCAGGTTTCCGAGGCGCAGGGCCGCCGGCTCGGCTGGTTCCTGCACCGGCCTCTCTTCATCGAGGCGCCGGACGAGGGCGACAAGGGCTATTGGAGCGTGCCGCCGCGGCCGCGCGCGCATCTGCTCGATCTGGTGCGCCGCCACGCCGTCGCCTTCGTCGCCAGCGGCCATCTGCACCGGGCCCATGATTTCGCGATCGCGGGGACGCGCTACATCTGGGGGCCGTCCTCCGGCTTCGTGGTCGGTCCGCAGACTCAGGCCGGCATGGCCGGGACCAGCACGCTCGGCGCGGTCTCCTATGAATTCTCCGGCCGCGATTTCTCCGCCGCGATCCACGAAATCCCCGCGCTGGAAAGGCTCTGGATCGACGACGTGATCGACGAGGTCTACCCGGCCCGCGCCGCCTGAGCATCCGCCGGCTGCCCCCTCGGCAGCCTCGCAAGACGCGCGCGCCGCCAGACGCGCCTCAAGACACGTCCAACGAAGAGCCCCGAGGGCCGCAGAAAGGCGAACCACATGGCCAAGGTCGCATTGTCCTCCATCGCCAAGTCCTTCGGAGCGACGAAGGTTCTCGACGGGATCGATCTCGACATCGCCGACGGCGAGTTCCTGACCCTGGTCGGCCCGTCCGGCTGCGGAAAATCGACGCTGATCCGGATCATCGCCGGGCTCGAGCATCAGGACGCCGGCAGCCTCGCCATCGGCGGCAGCCGGGTCGATCATTTGCGCCCGCATGAGCGCCGCGTCGCGATGGTGTTCCAGTCCTACGCGCTCTATCCGCATATGAGCGTGGGCGCCAACATCGCCCTGCCGCTGACCATGGCGCGGCTCAGGCTCTGGCAGCGCCTGCCGCTGCTGCGGCTGCTCTCGGCGGAACGCCGCGCGGTGATGCGGGGCATCGAGAGCGACGTTGCCGCCGTGGCCGCGCAGCTCCAGCTCGGCCATCTGCTCGACCGCAAGCCGGCTCAGCTCTCCGGCGGGCAGCGCCAGCGCGTCGCCCTGGGGCGCGCCATGGTGCGCAATCCCAACGTCTTCCTGATGGACGAGCCGCTGTCCAATCTCGACGCCAAGCTGCGCGTCCATATGCGCACCGAGCTGGCCGAGCTGCACAAGCGCCTCGGCACCACCTTCATCTATGTGACGCACGACCAGGTCGAGGCGATGACGATGTCGGACCGGGTCGCCATGATGGATTCGGGCGCGATCCTGCAGCTCGGCACACCCTCGCAGCTCTACGAGAAGCCAGCCTCCCTCAAGGTCGCGCAGTTCATCGGCAGCCCGGCCATCAACCTGCTGCCGGCGACGGTCGCCGAGGGCGGCCGGGTCGAGCTGTTCGGCCGCCCCCTCGCCCTCTCCGTCCCGCTGGAGCCGGGACAGGCCGTGACCCTCGGCCTCCGGTCCGAAGCGCTCTCGCTCGTCCAGGGCGAGCCCGGCGGCGGCCGGGCCTGGTTCTCGGCCCGCCTGCGGCGCAAGGAGAATCTCGGCTCCGAATACGTCCTGCATTTCGACCTGGCCGGGCGCGACGCGACCGGCGTGACGATGCGCGCCACCCCGGCCGTGGCGGCCGGCGTCAACGAAGCCGCCGAGGTCACGCTCGGCTTCGAGGAAGCCGCAGCCCATGTCTTCGCGGCCGCCGGCGACCGCGTCGAGCCGCGCGGCCAGGGCGCCGCGACCGCCTCCGTCGTGCCGCTGAGGGCCGGCGCATGACGCTCGCCCTCGCCTCTGCCTCCGGGCCTGCTCCCGCCGCGCGCCGCCGGCTCCGGATCGAGCGGGTGACCGGGCTCGGCTTCGCGCTGCCGGCCTTCGTGCTGCTCCTGCTGACGATCCTGCTGCCGCTGGCCGTGCTGCTCTGGCTCAGCTTCACCAATTACGAGTTCGGCGGCGTCGACATGGATTGGGTCGGGCTGGCGAATTTCCGCAAGGCGCTGGCCGATCCGATCATCCGACGCTCGCTGGTCAACACGCTGCTCTATGTCGCGATCGTCGTGCCTGGCGGCGTGCTCGGCGCGCTGCTGATCGCGGTGCTGGTGCACCGGCGCAAGCGCACGCGCTCCGTCTACGAGGTGATCTATTTCCTGCCCGTGACCTCGACGCTGATCGCCATGGCGACGGTCTGGCAATTCCTGCTGCATCCCTCGCTCGGGCCGGTCAACGGCGTGCTGAAATGGCTGGGGCTGGGGCCGGTCGCCTTTCTCAGCGAGCCCTCCACGGCGCTGGCGACGCTCGCCGTGATCGGCATCTGGCAGTTGCTCGGCTTCAACATGATCCTGTTCCTCGCCGGGCTGACCGCGATCCCACGCGACCTCTACGAGGCGGCCGATATCGACGGCTGCTCCGGCGGGATCGACCGCTTCCTGACCATCACCTGGCCGCTGCTCGGGCCGACGACGATGTTCGTCCTCGTCACCACGATGATCACCGCCTTCAAGATCTTTGACACGGTGGCGGTGATGACCCGCGGCGGCCCGGTCGGCTCCACCGAGGTCCTGCTCTACAACGTCTATCTCGAAGGCTTCCAGTACTTCCACACCGGCTATGCCGCGGCGCTGACCTTCATCTTCCTCGCCTTCATCCTCGTCTTCTCGGCCGTGCAGACCTTCGCCCTCGACAAGAAGGTGCACTACTGATGACCGATCTCGTCCTTCCCGCCCCGGTCACGCCCGTCCGCTCGGCGCTGCGCCGCTTCCTGTCGCTCGTCCTGATCCATGGCGTGCTGATCGCCGGCGCGGTGTTCATGCTGGCGCCCTTCGTCTGGATGCTGGTGACCTCGATCAAGCCGCCGGCCGAGATCTTCAACGCCGAGATCTCGCTCTGGCCCAAGCAGTTCTACGGCCTGCAGAACTACGGCTTCGCCATGGAGAAGGCGCCGCTGCTGCGCTTCGCGCTGAACGGCGTCATCCTCTGCGGCGGCATCCTGATCGTGCAGCTCCTGGTCGCGATCCCTTGCGCCTACGCGCTGGCGAAGCTGAGCTTCCCCGGCCGCAACGCGCTCTTCGTGCTGGTGCTGCTCGGCCTGTGCATTCCCGTGCAGGTGCCGGCGATGCCGCTCTATATCGCGCTCGCCCAGCTCGGGCTGCTCAACACCTATTTCGCGATGATGGTGCCGTTCTTCCTGTCGGTCTTCGCCATCTTCCTGTTCCGCCAGTTCTTCCGCAGCTTTCCCGACGACATCATCAACGCCGCCCGGCTCGACGGCATGAGCGAGTTCGAGATCGTCTGGCGCATCGTCACGCCGAGCGCCTGGCCGGCCATCGCCGCCTTCTCGGTGTTCTCGGCGGTGGCGCATTGGAACGACCTCTACTGGCCCTTGATCGTCATCTCCGACGCCAGGCTCGCGCCGCCGCCGCTGGGCATGATGTTCTTCGCCGATGCCGAGACCGGGTCGAACTACGGCGCGCTCACCGCCGCCGCGACGATCCTGACCGCGCCGCTCGTCATCGCCTTCCTCGTCGCCCGCCGCCGGTTCATCGACGGCATCACCGTGACCGGGGTGAAGTAGCCGGCCCATCGCCGCCCGCCCCGCCAAGAGTTCAGGCCTGAAGCAACGCAACCCGACAGCCCCGCTGTCCATGCCAAGGAGATCACGCATGAAACCTCTCGGCAAAATGCTTGCCGCAGCAGCGCTCGCCCTCGCCGCCGCGACGACCGCCAGGGCCGAGCCCGTCACGCTCGACGTGTTCTACGCCTTCCCGGCCTTCGCCAAGTTCCACGAGCCGATCGCCGCGGAATTCATGAAGAAGCACCCGGAGATCAAGATCAACTTCCGGGCGCCGGCGGCGAGCTACGACGAAGGCCATCAGGCAATGCTGCGCCAGTCGGTCACCAACCAGTTGCCGGACGTCTATTATTCCGGCTTCCATCTGCTGACCGAGCTGACCGAGACCCTCGACAAGCGCAAGCAGATCGTCGATCTCGGCCCGCTGCTCAAGGCCGAGCCGGAAGACTGGCGCAAGGCGAACTATTCCGACGCGCTGCTCTCGCTCGGCCAGGTCAACGGCAAGCAGGTCGGCCTCGCCTTCAACGCCTCGACGCCGCTGATGTACTTCAACGCCGAACTGGTGAAGAAGGCCGGCGGCGATCCCGATAAGATGCCCGACAACTGGGCCGACATCGTCGCGCTCGCCAAGAAGATCAACAGCGGCGACACGGCCGGCCTCGCCTACAACATCCATGACTGGCCGGACGACTGGCTGTGGCGCGGCGTCATCCTGCAGAGCGGCCACTCGATGCTGTCGGCCGACGGCAAGAAGGTCGCCTTCGGCGGCGAGGCCGGCGAGAAGACGCTCGCCATGCTGCGCAGCTTCGTCACCGAAGCCGGCATGCCGCTGATCGACTGGGACCAGTCACGCCAGCAGTTCATCGCCGGCAAGATCGGCATCTTCTTCGACACCCCGGCCCGCCTGCGCCAGGTCACCGACCTGATCGGCGACCGCTTCACGCTGAAGACCGCCCTCTTTCCGGTCGACGACAAGGCCAAGGGCAAGCTGCCCACCGGCGGCAACGCGGCGCTGATCACGGCCAAGGACCCGGCCAGGCAGAAGGCGGCCTGGGAGTTCATCAAGTTCGTGACCGGGCCGGAAGCCCAGAAGATCGTGGTCGAGACCGCCGGCTACATGCCGACCAATCTGCGCGCCGGCGAGGACGCCTTCCTCGGCCCGTTCTACAAGGCGAACGCCAATTTCCGCACGATCAACGGCCAGGTCTCCCGCGCCGCGCCGTGGGAAGGCTATCCGGGCGGCAATTCGGTGCGCATCTGGCGCCAGCAGCGCGAGGTCATCGCCGGCGTGATGCGCGGCGAGATCCAGCCCAAGGCCGGCATCGAGCGCATCGTCTCCGAGACCGAAGCCCTGATGAAGTGAGCCGATCGGCCCGCCGATCCCCCTGCCGCCCGGCCTTCTTGCCGGGCGGCCCTGCTATCGGGCTCACAGCCTGAGGAAGCGCGCAAGCGGCGTCTCGAAGGATGCTCCTCAGGATGCGGGCCGAGAGTCCATGCCGGTCCTCGCTCCAAAGGCTTTCCGATGATCATCGCCCAGATCAGCGATCTCCATGCCCGCCCCCATGGCAGCCCCGCCTATGGCGTCGTCGACACCAACCCGGCGATCGCGCGCGCGGTCGACCAGATCCTGAAGCTCGACCCGCGGCCCGATTGCGTGCTGGTCACCGGGGACCTTTCCGATTGCGGGCTGCCGGAGGAATACGGCATCGTCCGCGCCGCGCTCGAGCGGCTGCCGATGCCGGTCTATGTCATCCCCGGAAACCACGACCGCCGCGAGACGCTGCGCGCGGAGCTCCGCCCCGGTCACCCCTACCTGCCGCAGTCCGGCTTCCTGCACTATGCGGTCGACGATTTCCCGGTCCGGCTGATCGGGCTCGACACGGTGATCGCGGGCGAGGACGGCGGCGAGATCTGCGCCGCCCGCGAGGCCTGGCTGGCCGAGCGGCTGGCGGAGGGACAGGGCAAGCCGACGGCGATCTTCATGCACCACCCGCCCTTCGCGGTCGGCGTCGACGGCATGGACGTCATGCCCTGCCAGGTCTCGCCGGGCTTCGCCAGGCTGATCGCCGCTCATCCCGAGATCGAGCGCGTGCTCTGCGGCCATTACCACCGGCCGATCCAGCTCCGTTTCGCCGGCACCATCGGCTATGTCGTGCCGGGCACCGCCCATCAGGTGGCGCTCGATCTCAGGCCCGGCACGGAGAACCGCTTCGTGATGGAGCCGCCCGCCCTCGCCCTTCATGTCTGGAAGCCGGGGCTCGGCCTGGTCAGCCATCTCCAGCCGATCGGGGACTATGGACCGATCCGGGATTTCGTGCTCGATCCCGCCTATCCCGGAAAGCCGCAAACGGTGCCTGCATCATGACCCAACCACGCCTCCTCGCCCTGCTCGACCAGTCCGAGGAGCTGGCGCGCCGGGCCGGCGAGGTGCTTGTGCAGATGCAGGGCGCCGAGCTCGACGTGACGCGCAAGGAGCTCAACGACGTCGTGACGGCGGCGGACCTCGCCTCCGAGCGCCTCGTCATCGACGGCCTGCGCGCCCTGACGCCGGAGGCGGCGATCCTCTCCGAGGAGGCCGGCTTCTCCGGCTCCGGGCAGGCGCCGCGCTGGATCATCGACCCGCTGGACGGGACCGTGAACTACGCCGCCGGCCTGCCCTGGTTCTCCGTGACCCTGGCCTATCAGGAAGAGGGCCGCACCCTTATCGGCCTGACGCATGCGCCGCGGGCGGGGCTGTCCGCCCGCTTCGCCGAAGGGGGCGAGGCGACGGTCGACGGCCGGCCGGCCCGCGTCTCGGCGACGCGCCGGCTGAGCGACGCCGTCGTCTCGATCTGCCTGACCTCGCATTATACGGCCGCGGAAGCCAACCGGACGAGCGACGTGATCCGCCGCCTCGCCGGGCTGTGCCGCGGCGTGCGCGTCATCGTCTCCGGCGGGCTGGAGATGTCGCTGGTGGCGGCGGGCCGGCTCGACGCCTTCATCGGCCTGAAGGCCGATATCGTCTCGCATGCCGCGGCGATGCCGCTGGTGCGCGCGGCCGGCGGCAAGGTCACCACCGTCGAGGGCCTGGATTCGCGCGACGAGGATCTGGAGAAGATCGTCACGAACGGCCTGATCCACGACGAACTGCTGGCGGCGATCCGCAGCGCTTGAGCGCCCGCAGGATCAGGCGCTCCCGGGCGCCTCGCTCGCCAGAACCGCCGCCGCCGCGTCCTCGTCCGTGATCAGCACCGAGGCCAGTCGGCCGCGCAGGGTCGCGGCGATGATCTGCGCCTTGTTGAGCCCGCCGGAAGCGAGGATCACGGTCGGGATCCGGCGCAGCCCGGCGAGCGGCAGGGCGATGGCGCGGCGGTTGATCGGATGGGCGACGGCCTGGCCGTTGCGGTCGATGAACTGCCCCAGCATGTCGCCGACGGCCCCGGATTCGGCCAGCTCCGCGACGCCGACATCGCCCGGAAGCCCATAGCGCACCAGCAGCGAACGATCGCTCAGATCGCCCGCGCTCAGGATCGCGACATCCGTCGCCTGGATGCGCGCGAAGGCGGCCTCGAAGACGTCCTGCGCCAGGATGGTGTCGCGCGATTGCGGCGTGCCGGCATAGATCGGCGCCGCGAGATAATGGCATTCGGCCTGCCAGAGCCGCGCGAAGCGGCTGGCGGTCTCGAAGGTGTTGATCTCGATGCCGTAGGTCAGCCCGCCCATCATCGAGGTCACCGCGAGGTCGCGATACTGCCCGGGGCGGACATGGCGGATGGTTTCCCGCAAGGTGCCGCCCCAGCCGACGCCGAAAATGCCGGACGGCCTCTCCTCGATGATCTTCGAGACGAATTCGCCGGCCGCCTTGCCGATCTGCGCGGCGGTCTGGCCGGGATCGGCGGGGCCGGGCACGACGATCGCCTGCTTCAGGCCGAATGCGGCGACGAGCGCGCGCTCGAGGCGGACGCAGCTCTCCAGCCGCGAATTGATGGTGATGTTGACCAGGCCGCTGCTGCGGGCCTCGACCAGCAACCGGTTGACGCGCAGGCGGGTCATCTTCAGGCGGCTCGCGATCTCCGCCTGGGTCAGGCCCTCCATGTAGTAGAGCCAGGCGGCTCGGACCTGCGTCTGGGTTTCCTCCGGCATGGCGGTATCCTGCTGCGATGGGCATGCCGCCCGGGCAGGCGCGGCGGGGCTCGGCGTGATCCTCGGAACCGGCTTACATCGCTTTCGCTCTCTCCCACAACGTGCTGAGCCGTTTCGGTTTCACGCTTGACGCAAACCAATGTAATAAACAGAATACATTTGTTAAAGGACTGTTTCGCCGAACGAGTGTCGATCCGCCATGTCCCATGCCGTCTTCCTCCATGCCGCCGGCGATGCCCGGGTCGCGCCGTTCAACCTGCGCGCGGGGGCGGCCGGGGAAACCCTGGTCGAGGTCGCGGCCGTCGGGCTCTGCGGCAGCGACCTGCACTACTACAAGGACGGCGGAATCGGCTCGGCCGTGATCGCGGCGCCCTTCGTGCCCGGCCATGAATTCTCCGGCTGGCTCACCGAGGACCTGCCGGAATGGGGGCTGGTGCGCGGCGCGCTGGTCGCGGTCGATCCGAACCGGGCCTGCGGGCATTGCGCGCATTGCCGGAGCGGCCACCCCAATCTCTGCCCCGAGGTCGCCTTCATCGGGGCGCCGCCGCATGACGGGGCGATGACCGAGCGGATCTGGGTGCCGAAGTCGCAGATCGTCGCGGTGCCGGAGAGCTTCTCGCCGAGCGATGCGGTGATGCTCGAGCCGCTCGGCGTCGCGATCCATGCGGTCGACCTGGCCAGGCCGCGGCTGCTGGAGCGCGTGGCGCTGGTCGGCTGCGGCCCGATCGGGCTGCTGATCCTGCAGGTGCTGCGGACGGCCGGGGCCGGCGAGATCCTCGCCTGCGATCCGCAGCCGCATCGCCGCGCGCTCGCGCTCAGGCTGGGTGCGGACAAGGCAGGCGCGAGCGTCGCCGATATCGCGGCCTGGACGGAGGGCGAAGGCCTGCCGCTGGTGATCGAGGCGACCAATGCGCCCGAGGGCTTTCGCGATGCCATCCGCGCCGCCCGCATCGGCGGCCGGGTCGTGCTCGTCGGCATCCCGGACGGCGACCGCTATGTGATCCCCGCCGCGGAAGCGCGCAGGCGCGGGCTGAACATCAAGTTCTCGCGCCGGATGGGCCATGTCTATCCGCGCGCGATCGCGCTGGTGGCCCAGGGCAAGGTCGATGTCGAGGCGGTGATCAGCCACCGCTTCACGCTGGCCGAAGGGCCGGCCGCGTTCCGCCGCCACGCCGCCAACGAGGCGGGGCTGGTGAAGAGCATGATCTATCCGGCCGGCCTGCCCGCGCAGACCGGCTGAGAATGCCCGGCAGGCCGCGCGGCAGGCACGGCCGGACCGGCCCCTGGGGGCCGGTCCTTGCAGTGACAGTTCCGGTCAGTCGCGATACCAGGCCGCGAGGTTCCAGGTGGTGACCTCCCAACCCGATATGTCCGCCGTCAGGTTGTTGGCGGCGGCGCCGACGACCGTGCGGGAGATGATCGGCAGGAAGATATTGGCCTCGCAGAAGATCTCGTTGACCTTGATCAGCAGCGCGGCGCGCTTGGCCGGGTCAAGCTCCGTCTGCGCCGCCTTGTAGGCCTTGTCGGCCTCCGGGTCGGTGTAGCGCGAGACGTTGCGGCCCAGCCACTTGTTCTCCTTGCTGGCGACCTCCCAGGAGACGCACTGGTTGAGGAAGCGCTCCGGATCGGGCTGGGGCTGCGTCTGCGTATACATTTCCATGTCGCAATACAGCTTGGTGTAGGTGTCCGGGTTCGCGACGTCGGAGGAGAAGAACACCGAGGCCGTGACCGATTTCAGCTCGAGCTCGATGCCGGCGCGCTGGCAGGCCTGCTTGATGATCGCCTGCGTCTTCTGGCGGGGGGCGTTGATCGAGGTCTGGAAGACGTATTTGAGCTTCTTGCCGTCCTTCTCGCGGATGCCGTCGGCGCCCTTCTTCCAGCCAGCCTCGTCGAGGATCTTGTTGGCCTTGTCGATGTTGAACTCGTATTTGAGCTTGGTCGACTTGAAGCGCTTCGGCTCGTTGACGAAGCTCGCCGTCGCGGTGCCGCCGCGGCCATAGATGAACTTCTCGATCGAGTCGCGGTCGATCAGCAGGTTCAGCGCGGCGCGCACCTTCGGGTCGGAGAGCGTCGGGTGCTTGGTCTTGACGCTGGAGCGCTCGCCGTCGACCTCGGTCCAGGGATCGGTCGTGTTCAGCGTGATGAATTCGAGGTCGCCGGCCGGAACCGCGACCACCTTGCCGCGCCCGCCGGTCTCCATCCGCTTGAGGACCTCGTCCTCGACCTGCAGGTTCCAAGCATAGTCGTATTCGCCGGTCTGCAGCACGGCCCGCGCCGCCGAGACGGCGTCGCCGCCGCCCTTGGCCTCGACCGTGTCGAAATGCGGCTGGTTCTTGACGTGATAGTCGGGGTTGCGCTCGCCGAGCAGCAGGTCGCCGGGCTTGAAGTCGACGAATTTGTAGGGGCCGGTGCCGATCGGCTTCAGGTTGAGCGGCGCCTCGCGCGACTTGGCGCCCTTGTATTCGGCGAAATGGTGCTTCGGGATGATCATGCCGACGACGCCGACGAAGGGGTCGGCCCAGAACGGCGTCGGCTCCTTGAAGATCACCTTGACCGTGTGGTCGTCGACCTTCTCGACCTTGATGTTGACATAGGAGCCGGTGGTGTAGGCGGCGGTCGCCGGATCGGCGGCATATTCCCAGTTGAAGACGACGTCGTCGGCGGTGAACGGCTTGCCGTCATGCCATTTCACGCCCTGCTTCAGCTTCCAGGTCACGCTCTTGCCGTCCTCCGACAGGCCGCCATTGGCCTTGGTCGGGATCTCGGCCGCGAGCTGCGGGATGAGGTTGCCTTCCTTGTCCCAGCCGGCGAGCGGCTCGTAGAAGACGCGGCAGGCGATCTGGTCCTTGGTGCCCGCGGCGAAATGCGGGTTGAGCAGGGTTGGCGCCTGCCAGAGCAGGATCTTGAGCGGCCCGCCGCCGCCGGCCTTGGTCGGCTTGTACTTGACCGTGGCGTCCGCCATCGCGACGTCGTTCCAGGCCAGGATCTGGCTCGCGATCGGGGCGGTGATGCCCACGGCCGCCATTCTCTGAATGAAGGATCGTCGCGACAGCGTGCCGTCCTTCACATCCGCGACCAGGCCGCGGATTTCCTCTTCCTTCATGGTGTTCCCTCCAAAGGTCTCGCCAGTCGTTCCGGCATTGCCTGCCGCGTTGTCCTGGCGGCACAGCAATGCATGGGCGGCCGCGAAGGTCCAGCGGCTTCGGCGCCGGCTGCCGGCGGCGTTTGCGGGGGGACGGACCGGGCCGGAAAACCGGCCGGACGATCCCCTGCCCGCCCCGGTTCCGGGGTTTCGTCATCAGCCTGTCGTGGAGCGGCCGGCAGAACCGCGGTTCCGCGACTCCGCTGCCGGCTCACATGCTCCGCTTTCTCGCCCTTCGCCTCCTGCGCGCCCTGCTGACCGTGACGATCTGCGTGTCGGCCGTGTTCGTCGCCCTGCGCCTAGCGGGCGACCCGGCCGACATCATGCTGTCGATCGACACGCCCCCGGAGGTGCGCGCCCATTACCGCGAGCTGTGGGGCCTCGACCGGCCGCTGGCGGAGCAGTATCTGCGCTATGTCGCCAGCGCCGTGCGCGGCGATTTCGGCCTGTCCTTCGCCGATGAGCGGCCCGCCTTCGCGGCCGTGACGGAGGCGCTGCCGAAGACCTTCCTGCTCGGCGCCTCGGCCCTGATGCTGGCGCTGCTCGTCGGCATGCCGCTCGGCATGCTGGCGGCGCTGCGCCACAACCGCGCCGCCGACCGGCTGGCCATGGCGACCGCCGTGCTCGGCTACGCCATTCCGGTCTTCTTCCTCGGCATCCTCCTGATCCTGCTGTTCGCGCTGAAATTGCGGGTGCTGCCGTCGGCCGGCTCGGAAAGCCTCCGGCATCTCATCCTGCCGAGCGTGACGCTCGGCCTGCCGCTCGCCGGCCGCCTCGCGCGCTTCGCCCGCACCGCGACGCTCGAGGTGCTGGGCAAGCCCTATATCCGGGCCGCGCGCGGGCGCGGCGTGATGCCGCTGGCGGTGATCGTCCGGCACGCGCTGCCGAACGCGGCCGTGCCGCTGCTGATGTTCATCGGCCTCGAGATCGGCCACATCCTCGCCGGCAGCGCCGTGGTCGAGACCATCTTCGCCTGGCCCGGAATCGGCCGGCTGCTGGTCGATTCGGTCGCGACGCGGGACCTCGCCGTGGTGCAGGCCGTGATCTTCACCGTGACGGTGATCATGGTCGGCGCCAATCTCCTGGTCGATGTCGTGCATATCCTGATCGATCCGCGGCTCGGCGGCTTCGCGCGCGCCAAGGGAAAGCCCGCCTGATGACAACCGTCGACATTCACGCCCGGCCCGCGCCGGCCGCCCGCTCCCGCGGCCGCGCGATGTCGCCGGTGGTCAGGCTCTCGGCCTGCTTCCTGCTCGCCGTGGTGCTGGTGGCGCTGCTCGCCGACTGGCTGGCGCCGCTGCCCTACACCGCCCAGAATCTCGCGGCGCGGCTGAAGCCGCCGCTGACGGAGGCCGGCGGCATCGTGCACTGGCTCGGCACCGACCAGCTCGGCCGCGACATCCTGAGCCGGATGATCTTCGCGGTCAGGACCTCGATCCTGATCGCCGTGATGGGCACGCTGATCGGCGCGATCTTCGGGACGCTGCTGGGCTTCGTCGCGGCGCGCATGCGCGGCTCGGTCGACCAGGCGATCATGATGGTCGTCGACGCCCAGGCGGCGATCCCGGCACTGTTCCTGGCGCTGACCATGCTCGCCTTCTTCGGCAACAATATCGTCCTCTTCATCGTGCTCGTCAGCATCGACGGCTGGGACCGCTATACGCGGCTGGTGCGCGGGCTCGTCGTCTCCGAGCAGCAGAGCGACTACATCAACGCCATCGAGGCGCTCGGCGCCGGGTCGTCGCGGGTCATCCTGAGCCATCTCCTGCCCAATATCGCCGCCGCGCTGGTGGTGCAGGCGACGCTGAACTTCCCCGGCACGATCCTGCTGGAAACCTCGCTCTCCTTCCTCGGCCTCGGCGTGCAGCCGCCGGGGACCTCGCTCGGGCTGATGCTCGGCGAAGGCCGGCGCTACCTGCTGAACGCCTGGTGGATCGCGGTCTTCCCCGGCCTGGCGATCTTCCTCACGACGCTGTCGATGAGCCTGTTCGGCGACTGGCTGCGCGACCGGTTCGACCCCACCAGCGACAGGCATTGATCATGCGCACGGCCTTTCCCGACACGCCGTTGCCGCTCGCGATCGCGCATCGCGGCGGCGCGCTGCTCGCGGCGGAGAACAGCGCCGCGGCGTTCCGCGCCGCGGCCGCCGCCGGTGCCGAGATGGTCGAGACCGATCTGCGCCTGAGCGCCGATGGCCGCCTCGTCTGCCTGCACGATGCCGATCTCGCGCGGATCGGGGGAGATCGGCGCCGGGTCGCGGACACCGACCTCGCCACGCTGCGCGCCCTCCTGCCGGGCCTGCTGACGCTCGAGGAGGCGGTGGCGGCCTCGCAGCCGCTCGGCCTGCTGCTCGACGTCAAGCTGCCGGAGCCGGCAATCCTGCCGCCGATCCTCGCCGTCCTCGCCGCGGCGGGCGCCTCGCGGCGCTGCGTGCTGGGGCTGCGCGAGACCGCCCTCCTCGCGGCGGCGCGCGCCCTCGCGCCCGATCTCGCGCTGCTCGCCTTCGCGGCCGACCCCGATGCGGTGGCGCAGGCGCGGGAGGCCGGGGCCGGCTGGTTCCGGCTGTGGCAGGCCGAAGCCGACGAAAGCCGCATCGGCGCCGTCCGGGCCGCCGGCATGCGCTGCGTCGTCATGGTCGGCCAGCCGCGCTCGGTCGCGCTGCCCGGCTATCCCGCCTTCCCGGTCGGGCGCGTCGATGCCGACGGGCTGCGCCGGATCCTGGCGCTGCGCCCGGATGCGGTCATGCTCGACGATCCGCGCCTGCTCGTCGCGGCCCGCGCTGTCACCGGCCTGTCGCCAAGCTGAGGCAAGGCAGTCATCGGCGCTCCGCCCGATCCGCGACGCCGCCTCCGCCCGACGAAGAGAAGGTTCATCATGACGATTTCCCGCCGCCGTTTCCTGGAAGGTGCGGCCGTAGCCCCGGCTCTGCTCAGCGCTCGCCCGGCCTTCGCCGCGGGCGACGATTCCCGGCCGAACTTCACCGTGGCCGTGGCCGACCTGCCGGCGACGCTCGAGCCCGCGCGCGAGCTGTCCAATGTCGGCACCCGCGTGACCTATTCGATCTTCGACACGCTGATCCGCCGCGACTTCCTCGGCGCGCCCGATGGCGGCGGCTCGGAGCTGAAGCCGCATCTCGCCACGAAATGGGAGCGGGTCTCGCCGCAGGAGCTCGTGGTCACGCTGCGCCAGGGCGTGAAGTTCCACAATGGCGACGAGCTGACCTCGGAGGACGTCGCCTACACCTTCCGCGAAGGCCGTCTCCGGGGCGAGAAGGCGCAGATCCCGGGCGGCAGGCCCTATTTCGGCATCCTCGCCAGCGTCGAGCCGATCGACCGCTACACCGTCCGCTTCAGGACCAAGGTCGCCGATGTGCTGCTCGAGCAGCGCCTCGCCTCCTGGTGCGCCTGGATCGTCAACAAGCGCGCCTATGAGGCGATGGGTTTCGAGGCCTATTCGCGCAAGCCGGTCGCGACCGGCCCCTATCGGGTCGTCTCGCATGCGGCGGCGGATGCGACGGTGCTCGAGGCCTTCGACGACTATTTCATGGGCAAGCCCACGGCGAAGCGCGTCACCTTCAAGCGCGTGCCGGAGCTCGCGGCCCGCGTCGCCGGCCTCGTCGCGGGCGATTACGACCTCATCACCAACGTCCCGCCCGACCAGATGGGCGTCGTCGGCGGCTACAAGGACATCGACGTGCGCTCGGTCGTCCTCGCCAACATCCATGTGCTCGCCTTCAACGAGCAGGACAAGGTCCTCGCCGACAAGCGGGTGCGGCAGGCGCTCTGCCTCGCCATCGACCGGCAGAAGCTGGTCGACACGCTCTGGCAGGGCACGGCCGAGGTTCCTGCCAGCCACAATTTCCCGGAATACGGCCCGATGTTCGTCGAGGGCCGCAAGCTGCCCTATGATCCCGACAAGGCCAAGGCCCTGCTCAAGGAAGCCGGCTACAAGGGCGAGCCGGTGGTCTATCGCACCCAGGCGAACTACTACACCAACGCGCTCGAAGCCGGCCAGATCCTGATCGAGCAGTGGAAGGCCGTCGGCATCAACGCCTCCCTGCAGGTCGTCGAGAACTCGGCGCAGTTGCGCGGTCCCGGCGTGCAGATCTTCAACTGGTCGAACTCCACCCGCCTGCCCGATCCGCTCGGCTCGATCTGGGTGGCGTGGGGACCGGCCGGCGAGATCCAGGTGTCGAAGTTCTGGACCTCGGCCGCGGCCTTCAACAAGGCCGGCACGGCGCTGGAGGCCGAGATCGATCCGGCGAAGCGCAAGGCGCTCTTCACCGAGATGCTCGACGCCTGGGAGGACGAGGCTCCGGCGACGATCCTCTACCAGCCGAGCGAGGCCTATGCGATCAGGAAGTCGATCGGCTGGCGGCCCACGACCTTCTATTTCATGGATCTGCGCCCGGACAATCTCAGCTTCGGCAAGGCCTGAGAGGCCGGTTCGAGGCGGTGAAGACGCAAAGGGCGGCCGGTGGCCGCCCTTTTGTTCGGTGAAATGTCCGCAGCGCTCTTTTCGCCGGACGGCGCTACTGCCCGCCGCCGAGGATGAAGCGGCGGCCGTCCTGCTCGACGACATCGACATGCTGCGCGAAGGCGCCCGTCCCGGCCGAATGCCGCAGGACGCGCCCCTCCTCCCGCGCCGGCCGGGCGAGGTTGCGGCCGACCATGCCGGCCGCGGGCGCGAGCCCCAGCAGGCCGAGCACGGTCGGTCCGATGTCGATGATGCCGGCCGGCTCCTGCGAGACGCCGCCGGAGCCGCCGGCAGCGCCGAGGATCAGCACGGTGTTCAGCTCGTGCGGGTTGATGCCGCCATGCATGCCGCCGCCGAGCGGCACGTCGCCGGGCGTCATCGCGCCGAGGCCGGGCAGACCGTACTGATCCGGGGCGAGGCTCGATTTCAGGATGAACATCAGCTCCGGCTGCCGCGCGGCATGGCCGGCGCCCATCAGCGCGAGCGAGAGCGTGCCCGGAACCTCGCCCTCGACGCCGTTGCGGTCCGGCGAGAAGACATGGCCGACCGCCGGATGCCGCATCAACCAGTCCGCGACGCGGCCGATCTCGGCGCGGTCGCCGGCCCGCAGGCGGATCTCGCCGCTGATGCCGCCGGTGGCGACGAGGGTGGCGCCGTCGATGGCCTTGGCGGCGCTGAGATCGAAGCCGCCCTGCCGCGCCGCCTCGAACAGCGGCTCGACCGAGCCGGTCGAGATCTGGCCGTGGTCGGAGGCCGCGATGACGGCGATGCGCTCCGCATCCGGCTGCGCCTCGACCCAGTCGAGGATGGCGCCGAAGGCGCGGTCGGCCTCGCGCAGGCCGGCCATCGCCTCGGGCGAGCCCAGGCCGCGATAGTGGAAGGTGGTGTCGGGCTCGTTGAACCAGACCAACGCGACATCCGGCCGGAGCTCGGGCAGGACGAGGTCGGTCATCACGCGCCCGCCATAGGCGAGCTCTCCCAGCCGCGGCAGCGCGCGCTCCGGCAGCGGGCCGAGGCGGGCCGTCGCCTGCTCGACCGCCTCCGGCGTCTGCGTCGCGTCCGCCCCGTGCATGGAGAAGGTCCAGTGCCCGTTGGCGCGGGCGCGCGGATTGATGAAATGCGCCGAGCCGGCCGAGCCGGTATGGACCACGGCGAGGCGCTTGCCGGCCCGCGCCAGCACGTCGCCGAAGCTGTCGGCGGCGAGCAGGCGCCCGTCGTGATGCGCCTCGGCGCGCCGGATCAGCGCCGCGTCGCCGGTGTCGAACATCCGGTCGGGGATCGCCTCCCGGTGGTAGAAGGCGTTGCCGACGATGCCGTGGACGACCGGCGGCGCCCCGGCCGCGATCGAGCTCGTCGCCACGCGGGTCACCGAGGGAAACACGCTGCGCGCCTGGCGGAACCAGGTCCCGCGCGCGGCGAGGCGCAGGATGTTGGGCGTCAGCTCCGGCGTGACGAGGTCGGGCCTCAGGCCGTCGAAGACGGCGACGACGACGCGGTCGGCGGCAGGGGAATCGAGGCGGCTCATGGCGTCTCCCGGAGGCTGGTCGCGGCAGGGGCCGCCGCCGGCACGGCGGCGGCCAGGTGACAGGCGGCAAGGCGGCCGTCGGCCGCCGGCCGCAGCGGCGGAACCTCCTCCCGGCAGCGGGCCACGGCGCGCGGGCAGCGCGGATGGAAGGCGCAGCCGCAGGGACGCTCGACCGGATTCGGCGGATCGCCCTTCAGGATGATGCGCCCTTGCGTGCCGCGCAACGGCGTCGGCACGGCCGAGACCAGAGCCTCCGTATAGGGATGGGCCGGCGCATGGAACAGGGCGTCGGGCGGCCCCTGCTCGACGACGCGCCCGAGATACATCACCGCGACCTCGTCGGCGATCTGGCGCACGACCTTGAGATCGTGGCTGATGAACAGATAGGCCGTGCCGAAGCGCGCCTGCAGGTCCTGCATCAGATTGACCACCTGGGCGGCGACCGAGACGTCGAGCGCCGAGATCGGCTCGTCGCAGACGAGCAGCGCCGGGCCGAGCACCAGGGCGCGCGCCAGCACGACCCGCTGGCGCTGCCCGCCGGAAAGCTCGTGCGGATAGCGCGCGAAGAGATCGGCGCGCAGCCCCACCGCCTCGAACAGCGCCAGCGCCTTCTGCCGCCGGGCCGCCGACCCCGACTCCAGCCCGTGGATGACCAGCGGCTCGACCACCTGCGCGCCCACCGGCAGGCGCCGGTCCAGCGCCGCCAGCGGGTCCTGATGCACCATCTGCATGCGCCGGCGCAGGGCCCGCCAATGCCGGTCGCGCTCGGCCGTCACCGCTGCGCCCTCGAAGGCGATCCGCCCGCGCGTCGCCGGCAGCAGGCCGAGCGTGAGCTTGGCCGTGGTCGACTTGCCGCAACCGGATTCGCCGACCAGCCCGAGTGTCTTGCCGCGTGCAAGGGTAAAGCTCACGCCGTCGACGGCGTGCAGGGTCCGGCGCTCGCCTCCCGCCGCCGCGACCGGATAGGCGCGGGCGAGGTCGTGGACGTCGAGCAGCGCCGTCATGCCGGCAGCTCCAGAGGCCGGGCCGCTGCCGCGGCGATATCCGCTTCGGCCTCGGGCGGCGGCAGCTCCGCGAGCCGCAGGCAGGCGGCGCGCTGGTCCTGGGCCGCGAAAGCCAGCTCCGGCAGCTCCGCGCCGCAGCGCGCGATCGCGGAAGGGCAGCGCGGCGCGAAGGCGCAGCCCGGCGGGATGTCGGCAGGGGCCGGCACCGTGCCCGGAATCGGGGTCAGCCGCCGGCGCGGCCCGTCGAGCGTCGGCAGCGCCGCGAGCAGGCCCTGCGTATAGGGATGGCGCGGGCGGGCGAGCAGGTCCCGCGTCGACGCGGTCTCGACGATCCGCCCGGCATACATCACCGCTATCCGGTCGCAGAGATCGCCGACGACGCCGATATCGTGCGAGATCAGCACGAGCGCCATGCCGGTCTCGCGGCGGAGATCGCGGATGAGATCGAGCACCTGCGCCTGGATGGTGGCGTCGAGCGCGGTCGTCGGCTCGTCCGCGACCAGCAGATCGGGCTCGCCGGCCAGGGCGAGCGCGATCATCACGCGCTGGTTCATGCCTCCGGAGAATTCATGCGGATACTGGCGCAGGCGTCGGGGGCCATCGGCGATCCCAACCCGGTCGAGCAGGCGCAGGGCCTCGCGCCGCGCCGCTTCTCCCCTCAGGCCGCGATGGAGGCGCAGCACCTCGCCAAGCTGCGTGCCGATGCGCTGGACCGGATTCAGCGCGCTGGAGGGGTCCTGGAAGATCAGCGCGATGCGGCCGCCGCGCACGCGCGCCAGCTCGCGCTCGGAAAGGCCCGTGAGGTCGCGCCCCTCCAGAAGGGCCGCCCCGCCCGTCGTCGCGCCATGGCCGAGAAGGCGCAGCGCCGCGAGCCAGGTGATGCTCTTGCCGCAGCCGGATTCGCCGACGATGCCGATCGCTTCGCCGCGGGCGACCGAAAGCTCGACACCGCGCACGATCGGCACGCCGCCCTGCACCGAGACGGAGAAATCGCGCAGGCGCAGCAGAGGCGGCTCGGAAGCCGCGTCGACGCGCATCGGGAACGGCAGGCTTGGCTTGCCCGCCCGGGGAGCTGTCACGGGTTGCATGGGGCTGCCATAGCGCCGGGCTCATGACCGTCTTGTGACGCTCCGCCCCGGTGCCTCGGCGGAGCGGCCGCAATCCGGGGGCGGCAGGGGCGCGCCGCCTCGCTTTCCAACGCCTTGCGCGCGTTGTAGTCTGCGGCGCTCGGACGCTATGGGGACAGGCTGCGCGGACCCGCTTCCGTCACCGCCTTTCGCAGAGCGGAGCGCAGGCGCCGTCCCTTTCGTCGATCATGGAATGCGAGGCTCCAAGCTGACGAAGTCGGCGCAATGCCCTGGCCTGACCAAAAGGAAATCATGCATCGCATCGGGAGAGAACCATCATGCCTACGGCTTACTCCTGCCTCAATATCGATGCCTTCCGCGTTGCCCGTCTCGAGCGACAACCCTATCACTACCTCGTCGGGGACCACGGCATCCAGCCCGGCGCCGTCGACTCCCTCAAGGCCGATTTTCCCGATATCCGCGAGGCGGGTTTCTTTCCCGAAGAGGACCTGACCGCCCGGGGCAGCTTCGCCACCCTGCTGGACGAGATGAAGAGCGAGGAAGTCTCGCGAATCGCCTCCGAGAAGCTCGATATCGATCTCGTCGGCCGGCCGAAGATGATCACCGTGCGCAAGCTCTCGGCGGCCAAGGACGGGCGCATCCATACCGACAGCGAAGCCAAGATCGCGACGATGCTCGTCTACCTGAACGAGAGCTGGCAGGATTCGCCCGCAGGGCGCCTGAGGGTGCTGCGCAACGGAACGGATTTCGAGGACATGGTCGAGGAGATCAGCCCGGTCATCGGCTCCTTCTTCGCGTTCCGCCGGGCCGACAATTCATGGCACGGACACACCTCCTTCGTCGGCGAGAGGCGCGTCGTCCAGATGACCTGGCTCAGAAGCCAGGAAGACGTCGAGCGCAAGAAGAAGCGCGGCTCCTTCTCCCATTTCCTCAAGAAGGTGCTGCGCGTCGGGTAGCCGCCGCCGGCCGCGGCGGGAGGCGGACCCGGCCGGAGGGCCCGGGCCGCCTCGCCCCGGTCAGCGGCGCGCGGCCTCGACCTCGCGCAGGCAGATCCTCAGCCGGTCGAGGATCATCCCGACATCGTCGGCGGCGATGGTCAGCGGGGGGCGGATCTTGAGAATATTGTCGGCCGGGCCCTCCCGCCCGACCAGGATGCGCATCTCGCGCAGCCGGTTCATGACGTGGGCGGCCGCTTCGGTCGCCGGCTCCAGCGTGTCGCGGTCCTCGACCAGCTCGAGGCCGAGGAAGAGCCCGATGCCGCGCACGTCGCCGATGACGGGATGGTCCTGCGCCAGCGTCCGCAATCCGGACAGCAACTGCTCGCCCATCGCCCTGGCATTGGCCGAAAGCCCCTCCTCCTCGACGATGTCGAGCACTTCAGAGGCGATGCGGCAGGAGAGGTTCGAGCCGCCGAAGGTCGAGAAATACTCCGGCCCCTCGGCGAAACGCTCGGCGATGGCGCGGGTGGTGATGACCGCGCCGATCGGATGGCCGTTGCCGAGCGGCTTGCCGAGCACGACGATATCCGGCCGGACCTGCTGCTGCTCGAAGCCGAAATAATAATCGCCGAGGCGGCCGAGCCCGGTCTGGACCTCGTCGGCGATGCAGATGCCGCCGGCGGCGCGGATGCGCTCATAGACCGCTGCGAGATAACCGGGCGGCGGAATGATCTGGCCGCCGACGCTGGGAAAGGTCTCGGCGATGAAGCCCGCGACCTTGCCGCCGCGCGCCGCGATGGCGGCGAGCGCGCCGTCGACCTGCCGGGCATAATGTAGCGCCCGGTCGGGATCGTCGCGGCGGAAGCGGCCGCGATAGTCGTCGGCGACGTCGACGAGCTGCACCCAGGGCTTGCGGCCGCCCATGTTCGGCTTGTTGAACTTGTAGGCCGAGATGTCGATCGCGCCGGTGGTGTTGCCGTGATAGCCGTGATCGGGCGTGACGATGTCGTAGCCGCCGCTGGCGGCGCGGGCGAGCCGCAGCGCCAGCTCGTTCGCCTCGGAGCCGGAATTGACGAAGAAGCAGATTTCCAGCTCCTTCGGCAGCTTCGCCGTCAGCCGCTCGGCCAGCGCCATCGGCGCCGGGTGCAGATAGCGCGTGTTGGAATTCATCCGCGCGAGCTGGTCCATCGCCACGGCCCGGATGCGCGGATGGGCGTGGCCGACATGCGGCACGTTGTTGTAGGCGTCGAGATAGGGCCGGCCCATCGTGTCGAAGAGATGGTGGCGCCAGCCGCGCAGGAAGGTGACCGGGCGCTCGTAGCTCAATTTGAGATTGGCGCCGAAACGGGCCTTGCGCTCGGCCAGCAGCGCCTCCTCGTCGACCGGCCGATAGGCGACGCGCTCGTCGGGCAGGTTGAGCAGAGCGGCGGGGTTCGGGCAGATCGCCTGCCAGAGCGCCCAGTCGTCGGGATCGGCGACGCCCGGCCAGTCATGGCCCATGCCGTCCAGCGTCAGGGCGAGCTGGAAATGCAGATGCGGCTCCCAGCCGCCATTCTCCTCGGCCGGGCCGAGCTCGGCGAAGGCCTCGCCCGCCGCGATCTCCTGCCCGGGCGTCAATCCGGCCGCGACCTTGGCCGCGAGATGGCCGTAGAGCGTGTGGAAGACGTCGCCGTCCGGCGTGCGGTGCTCCAGGATGACGACGCCGCCATAGTCGAGATGGCCCGTCCGGTTCTCGGCCAGCGCGACGCGGCCGGCCAGGGGCGCGCGGACCGGCTCCCCCGCCGGCGCGAAGATGTCGACCGCCATATGGATGGTGCGGCGGTTGGAGGCGAGCCAGGGCCCCTTGCGGAAGGCCTTGTCGGTATAGACCAGCCGCGGCTCGCCATAATGGCCGAGCCACCATTCGGCGGTGACGCCGATGCCGGCGCCGAGATGGCGGGCCTCGTCGGCGCGCAGGTGGAAGGGGTTCTGCGGAACGGTCGCTTCGGCGACGGCGAGCGAACCGGCCGGGAGATCGTCGAGCGGGCGGCCGAGCACCGGCGCGAAGCGCCCGCGCTGCCCGGCGATCCAGGCGGCGATGCGCCCGGCGGCGTCGGTGACGGGCAGGCCGCAGGCGTTGCGCAGGCGCGGTCCCATCAATTCGCCGTCGATGGCGGCGTTCTCGAGGAGCCGCCAGGCCGGGGCCTGCGAGATCGTGACATAGGGATCGTCCGGCCGGTCCCTGGCCTCGATCGTCGAGTTGACGACGCTGACCGCCAGACGCATGCGCGTGAGCGGCCAGATCAGGTCGATCTCCTCGGCGCTCAGGGCCGAGACGGCATGATAGCCGGCGACGAAGGCGGCAAGCGCGGCCTCCGGCGTCTCATGGTCGAGGATGGCGTAGGCGGCGGCGATGGCGATCTCGCAGACGCGCGGCCCCATCGTCATGTCGCCGAAATCGATCACGCCGCTGATCCGGGCCGGGCCGCCCAGGCGGGGCTCGACCAGGATGTTGAAGTCGTTGAGATCGTTGTGCAGGGTCTGCCGCGGCAGGCGGTCGAGCGCCGGCGCGAGCGCCTCATAGGCGGCGACGATCCCCGCGACGCGCGCGCGGCGCGGGCCTTCGAGCAGATCCAGATGCGGCTTGATCCAGCCGGCCCGGGTCAGGTCCCATTTCGCCGCGTCCGGCGCGGGCGTGACCGCGAAATCGCGCAGCGCGAGGTCGAGCCGCGCCGTCAGCGCTCCCAGCTCGGACAGGACGGCGGGCGATTGCGGGCCGGCCTCGCCCATCGGGATTCCGGCGAAGGCGCGCTGGGCCCAGACCATGCGCCGTTGCCCGGCCTCGTCCGTTGCCTCGCGCCAGAGCCGCGCCTCCCCGGCCGGGAGAAGGCGCGGCAGCGGCAGCGCCGGGTCGGCGGCGAGCGCGTGCCGGATCGCGGCGCATTGCTGCTCGACCAGGGCCGGCTCGCCCTGCGGCCGCATCGCCTTGACGATGACGTCTCCCTCGGCGGTTTCGCCCCGGAAGTTGAGGTCGTATTCGCCGCCGAGCCGGCGCAACGCGCCGCGCACGCCGAATTGCTCGGCAACCTCACGCAACCAGATATCCGCCATCCTGGACCTCCCAGCCCGATATGCCGACGCCGCAAGGCCGCACTATTCGGCCCCTTGCGAATCGACGCGGGTCATCGTTCGGGGCAGGAGAAAAGCTTCGGCCGGCAGATGCAAGCCCGCGGCCGCGCTGAGAGACGCAAGCTCGCGGCCGCGCCGAGAGACGGATACGGCGGATGCCCCGCTTCGGCCGGACCGGCCCTCAATCGGCGGGCCTGCACTCCATCCTGACGCGCTCGCCGGGCTGGGCCGTGGTCTGGCAGGACATCCGGGCGGGCACCAGGGCGGGCGGCTCCTCCGCGGGCGGCGCGGCGCGGACGGGAGCGACCGGCACCCGCTTCGCGGTGGCGAGCCTGGCGGCGCTTTCCGGGCGAGGCCTCTCGCGGTGTCGTCGCGCCGCCGGGGCAACGGGTTCCGGGAGCCGGGCGGCGGGCAGCGCCTCCGGCGCCGGGGGCGGGAGCTCGGCAACGATCGGTGGAGGCTCCGGCTCCGGCTTCGCGCCCCATGGCGTCCAGCTTCCGAGCCGGGCGAAGGCTTCCGCCGTCGGCCGCGTCAGGCTTTCGGCCGTCGGCAGCCGCTGCATGCAGCCGCAGAGCGCCAGTCCCGTCAGGATCACGGCCAGATGGTTCGAAATCGACAGCATGATCGCCCTGTCCTGCTGTTACCGACTCCCCCGTTCCGACTATCCGCCGGAACCGCAGGCGCGGTCAAATGCCGGCGCCGTCGCGGCCGGGGCGGGCCTGCCCGGTCAAGCCGCCTTCTTGCGCTCGGCGATGCGGGCGAGATCGGTCAATAGCCGGCGCGTCGCCTTCAGCCGCTGCTCGACGGTGGCGAAATCGTCGATGAAGACCACGCGCATGTCGGGGCGCACCTTGGCCAGCGTGCCCTGCCTGGCGACGAAGCTCACCAGCCCCTCGGGATTGGCGAACTCGTTGCCGCGGAAGGCGACGATGATGCCCTTCGGCCCGGCCTCGACCTTCTCGACATTGGCGCGCTTGCACAACGCCTTGATCGCGACGATCTCCAGAAGCTGGTCGACCTCCTCCGGCAGCGGGCCGAAGCGGTCGACCAATTCGGCGCCGAAGGATTGCAATTCGGCGTCGTCGTCCATGGTCGAGAGGCGCTTGTAGAGCGTCAGCCTCAGCGTCAGGTCGGCGACGTAATGCTCCGGGATCATCACCGGCGCGCCGACCTGGATCGCCGGCGACCATTGCGTCTCGGTCTCGAACTCGATGCCGGCCTTGAGCGCCGCCACCGCCTCCTCCAGCATCTGCTGGTAGAGCTCGTAGCCGACCTCCTTGATATGGCCGGACTGCTCGTCGCCGAGCAGGTTGCCGGCGCCGCGGATGTCGAGATCGTGGCTGGCGAGCTGGAAGCCGGCGCCGAGCGTGTCGAGCGATTGCAGGACCTTCAGCCGCTTGTCGGCCTGCTCGGTCAGCTTGCGGTTGGCGGGCACGGTGAAGAGCGCATAGGCGCGCGTCTTCGAGCGGCCGACCCGGCCGCGGAGCTGGTAGAGCTGGGCGAGGCCGAACATGTCGGCCCGATGCACGATCAGCGTGTTGGCGGTCGGGATGTCGAGACCCGACTCGACGATCGTGGTCGAGAGGAGGATGTCGTACTGGCCGTCATAGAAGGCGGTCATCACGTCTTCCAGCGTGCCGGCCGCCATCTGGCCATGGGCGATGCCGACCTTGCATTCCGGCACCTGCTTGTCGAGGAAGTCCTTGACCTCGGCGATGTCCTCGATGCGCGGCACGACATAGAACGACCGCCCTCCGCGATATCTTTCACGCAGAAGGGCTTCGCGAACGATCAGCGGGTCGAAGGGCGTGACGAAGGTACGCACCGCGAGCCGATCGACCGGCGGCGTCGCGATGATCGAGAGCTCGCGCACCCCGGTCATGGCGAGCTGGAGGGTGCGCGGGATCGGCGTCGCCGAGAGCGTCAGCATATGCACCTCGGCGCGCAATTCCTTCAGCTTCTCCTTATGGGCGACGCCGAAATGCTGCTCCTCATCGACGATGACGAGGCCGAGATCCTTGAAGTCGACGCCCTTGCCGAGCAGCGCATGCGTGCCGACGACGATGTCCATCGTGCCGTCCTTCGCGCCCTGCTTCACCGCCTTGAGATCGGCCGAGCCGACGAAGCGCGAGGCCTGCCCGACCCTGACCGGCAAGCCGGCGAAACGATCCGCGAAATTGCGGTAATGCTGGCGGGCGAGCAGCGTCGTCGGCACCACGACCGCGACCTGCTTGCCGTTGAGCGCCGCGGCGAAGGCGGCGCGCAGCGCGACCTCGGTCTTGCCGAAGCCGACATCGCCGCAGACGAGCCGGTCCATCGGCCGCCCGGCGGCGAGATCGTCCAGCACGGCATCGATGGTGTTCTGCTGGTCCTCGGTCTCCTCATAGGGGAAGCGGGCGCAGAACTCGTCATAGACGCCGGCCGGCGGCACGAGGCGCGGCGCGTCCTTGAGCGCGCGGGCGGCCGCGACCTGGATGAGCTTGCCCGCCATCTCGCGGATGCGCTGCTTGAGCTTGGCCTTGCGCGCCTGCCAGCCGCCACCGCCGAGCCGGTCGAGCTGGACTTCCGTATCTTCGGAGCCGTAGCGCGACAGGAGTTCGATATTCTCGACCGGCAGGAAGAGCTTGGTGTCGCCGGCGTAATGGATCTCGCAGCAATCATGCGGCGCGCCGGCTGCCTCGATCGATTGCAGCCCGACGAAGCGGCCGATGCCGTGGTCGACATGGACCACGATGTCGCCCGGCGCGAGCGAGGACAGTTCCGCGATGAAGTCCTGCGGCCGCCTGGTCTTGCGGCGCGGGCGGACGAGGCGGTCGCCGAGGATGTCCTGCTCGCCGATGACAGCGAGGCGCCCGGCCTCAAAGCCCGCCTCGAAGCCCCAGACCGCGAGCGCGACCGTCCCCGGTTTCAGGTCGAAGGCGGCGCGCAGCGAGCCGGTCATCTGGACGCTCTTCAGCCCATGGTCCTCGAGCACATGGGCGAGGCGCTCGCGCGAGCCTTCCGACCAGGCGGCGAGGATGACGCGCTTGCCCTCGGCCTCCAGCGCGCGGACATGGCCGACCGCGGCCTCGAAGACGCTGCCGGAATCGCCTGCGCGCTCGGCCGCGAAGCTGCGGCCCTGCTTGCCGCCGAGATCGAGGACGAGCTTGCCTTCACTGTCGGGCAACTGGAACGGGGTCAGGCTCGCGACGCCCGCATTGTCGACGATGCCGCGCCAGTCGGCCGGCGAAAGGTAGAGCGCTTCCGGCGGCAGGGGCTTGTAGGGGATGCCGCCCGCTCCGGGCTGCTCCAGCGCCGCCTTGCGGGCGTCGTAATAGTCCTTGATCAGGCTGATGCGCTCACCGACGGCATCCTCCGCCTGATGATCGAGCACCAGCGGCACGTCCGGCAGATAGGTGAAGAGCGTGTCGAGCTTCTCGGCCAGCAGCGGCAGCCAATGCTCCAGCCCGGCCGGACGGCGGCCTTCGCTCACCGCCTCGTAGAGCGTGTCGTCGCGGCCGGGCGTGCCGAAGGTCGAAATATAGGACTGGCGGAAGCGGCGGATGCTCTCGCTGGTCATCTGCGCCTCGGACATGGGCACGAGGTCGAGGCCGCGGAGCTGGCCGGTGGTGCGCTGCGTCTCGGGATCGAAGGTGCGGATCGATTCCAGCGTGTCGCCGAAGAAATCGAGCCGGATCGGGGCCGGCATGCCGGGCGGGAACAGGTCGACGATGCCGCCGCGCACGGCGAATTCGCCGGTCTCGCGCACCGTCGAGGTGCGCAGATAGCCGTTGATGTCGAGCCAGCGCGCCAGCTCCTCGATGTCGACCATGTTGCCCGGCGCCGCCGAGAAGCTTTCCGAGGCGACCTTGCCGAAGGCCGGCACGCGCTGGAGCGCGGCATTGACGGTGGTCAGCAGCAGGCGCGGTCGCTCGCCCGACTTGGTCCTGGCGAGGCGCGACAGCGTCGTCATCCGGTGCGCTACAATGGCAGGCGCGGGAGAGACACGGTCATAAGGCTGGCAATCCCAGGCCGGGAAGCTCATCACCTCGAGATCGGGCGCGACGAATTGCAGTGCGCTCTCAAGCACCTGCAGGCGCTGGCCGTCACGCGCGATGAAGACGAGCAGCGCGGGCCCCTCGGCCTTCTTCGCCCGGGCGCGGGTGAGATCGGCGAGGACCACGGCGTCGAAGCCGTCCGGCACGCCGGCCAGCGTCGGCTTGTCGCCCCGGTTCAGCGCGTCGAGCAGGCAGTCGAGCTGGGGCTTGGCGATCTGGGAGGGGGGCGGGATGCTCATGGACGTCGTCGTTTCTCAAATATCTGAGGTCATCCCGGACAAGCCGCGAAGCGGCGCCGATCCGGGATCCATGCCTGAACCTCTATCGGCAGCGTTCCGGAATGGATCCCGGGTCTACGCTTCGCTACGCCCGGGATGACAGCGCGCACTTCATCAGCGCTCACGCATGAATCGGCTTGTCGTGCCGATGGAAAGCCTTCAGCCGGCGGAACAGTTCCGTGTCGTAGTTCTCCGGCACGGCGATCTCGCCGGTGATCCAGCCGAGCAGGTCGCGGTCCGGCACCTCGATCAGCCGTTCGAATTCGTCGAGCTCGGCCTCGCTGAAGCCGGCGATGGCCTCGTCGGCGAAGCGGCCCATGATCAGGTCCATCTCCCGCATGCCGCGGTGCCAGGCGCGGAACAGGATCTTGCGGCGGCGCGGGTCGAGATCGGCGCTGGTGCGGGTCGAGCCGGACATGGGAACCTCGGCAACAAAACTGGGGGATGGCGCAATGGCAACCGGGCCGGCCCCGTCGCGGAGCCTGCCTGCAGGGGCTATATAGCGACGCAACCCGGCGAAGTCAGCGGCCAAGCCGCTGCAATCTTCGCGCTCCTGACAATTGCCGAGACCGCGTGCGCCCCTCGATCCTCGATCCGCTCTTCGCTCCCGCGACGACGCTTTCCGGCGTCGGGCCGAAGCTCGGCAAGGTGCTGGACCGCTTCCTCGGCGAGGAGACGCGGCCTGCGCGCGTCCTCGACCTGATGTTCCATCTGCCGAGCGGCGCGGTCGACCGCCGTCCGAGTCCCTCGATCGCCGAGGCGCCGATCGGCGACGTCGCGACCTTCGCCGCCCGGGTCGTGGAGCACCGCCCCGCCCCTGCCGGCCGCAAGGCGCCCTATCGCGTGATCGTCGAGGACGAGACCGGCGACGTCACGCTCGTCTTCTTCCACGCCGATTCCCGGCATCTGGCGCAGAGCCTGCCGGTCGGCGCCTATCGTCTCATCTCCGGCAAGCTCGAGCTCTGGGAAGGCATGCGCCAGATGGTGCATCCCGAGCGCATCCTCGATCCCAAGGCGGCCGGCGAGCTGCCCTCCTTCGAGCCGGTCTATCCGCTCACCGAAGGCATCGGCGCGCGCGTGATGATGCGGATCGCCCAGGCCGCCGCCGAGCGCTGCCCGGAGATGCCGGAATGGCAGGACCCCGCCTTTCTGGCGAAGGGCGATTTCCCCTCCTTCCATGCAGCGATCGCGGCGCTGCACCACCCGGCCGACCGCAAGGCGGCCGAGGGCGACACCGTCGCCCGCCGGCGCATCGGCTATGACGAATTGCTGGCGAGCCAGATCGCACTCGCCCTCGTGCGCAGGCAGCAGAAGAAGATCGCCGGCCGGGCCACCAGCGGCGACGGGGCCTTACGCTTCCGCATCCAGTCCGCCCTGCCCTTCGAACTGACCGAGGGCCAGCGCAAGGCGATCGCGGACATCCACGCCGACATGGCTAGGTCCGAGCGGATGCTGCGGCTTCTTCAAGGCGATGTCGGGTCCGGCAAGACCGTGGTGGCGCTGATGGCGATGGCTGCCGCCGCCGAGGCCGGGCGGCAATCGGTGCTGATGGCGCCGACCGAGATCCTCGCCCGCCAGCATGCCGAGCGGCTGGCGCCGCTGGCGGAGAAAGCGGGCTTGAAGCTCGCCTTGCTGACCGGCCGCGAAAAGGGCGCCGGTCGCCGGCAGGTGCTGGAAGGGCTGGCGAGCGGCGCGATCGACATCGCCGTCGGCACCCATGCGCTGTTCCAGGAGGGCGTCGCCTTCCACGACCTCGCCCTCGCCGTGGTCGACGAGCAGCACCGCTTCGGCGTGCATCAGCGCCTGCTGCTCGGGGCCAAGGGCGAGGCGGTCGACGTGCTGGTGATGACCGCGACGCCGATCCCGCGGACGCTCTCGCTGACCTGGTTCGGCGACATGGATATCTCGATCCTCGCGGAGAAGCCGGCGGGCCGGAAGCCGATCGTCACCCGCGCCATCTCCTCGGAGCGCTATGACGAGGTGGTCGGCGCCATCGGCCGGGCCGTCGAGAACGGCCAGCAGGTCTATTGGGTCTGCCCGCTGGTGCAGGAATCCGACACGCTCGACGTCGCCGCCGCGCAGGAGCGCTTCGACGCCTTGCGCGAGGTCTTCGGCGGCAAGGTCGGGTTGCTGCACGGCCAGATGCCCGGCCGCGAGAAGGACGCCGCGATGGCGGCCTTCGTTGCCGGCGAAACCCGCATCCTGGTCTCGACCACGGTGATCGAGGTCGGTGTCGACGTGCCCAATGCCAGCGTCATGGTGATCGAGCATGCCGAGCGCTTCGGCCTCGCCCAGCTCCACCAGTTGCGCGGGCGGATCGGGCGCGGCGCGGCCGCCTCGACCTGCCTGTTGCTTTACAAGGGGCCGCTCGGGCCGATCGCCGAGGCGCGGCTCACCATCATGCGCGAGACCGAGGACGGCTTCCGCATCGCGGAGGAGGATCTGCGGCTGCGCGGCGAAGGCGAGGTGCTCGGGACCAAGCAGTCGGGCTCGCCGGACTGGCGCATCGCCCGGCCGGAGAGCGACGGCGACCTGCTGGCGGCGGCGCGCGACGATGCGCGGCTGCTGATCGAGCGCGACCCGCAGCTCGAAACGCCGCGCGGCCAGGCGATCCGCGTGCTGCTCTACCTGTTCGAGCGCGACGTGGCGATCCGGCTGCTGCGGGCGGGATAAAGCCTGCCGTCATGCCCGGCCTCGACCCGAAAATGACATCCGAGCCCAGAGCAATCCCGATCAAGCGCCGCCGTCTTGCCTGCGCCATCGTGCCCGCGCTTCGTGGAGAGAACATGGATCCGGTCAAGGCAGCCGTCTGGTTCATCGAGAGCCACTTCACCTCCGATCTCTCGCTTGACGAGATCGCCCAGGCCTGCGGCGTTTCGCGCTTTCATCTGTGCCGCGCATTCGGCAATGCCACCGGCCGGCCGGTGATGCGCTATGTGCGCGAGCGTCGACTGACGGAAGCGGCACGCCAGCTCGCCCAGGGAGCGCCCGATATCCTCTCGGTCGCGCTCGACTGGGGCTATGGCTCCCACGAAGCCTTCACCCGCGCCTTTCGCGAGCAATTCGGGCTGACGCCCGAGGCGTTGCGAGGGCGGCGCGATCTCGCGTCACTCGAACTCGTGGAACCGCTCGCCATGAACAGCATTCCCTCCGTCATCCTCGACGAACCGCGTATCCAGAGAGGCAAGGCCATGCTCTTGGCCGGCTTCGGCAGCCGATTCGGCTATGAGGCGTTTAACGGCATTCCGGCGCTCTGGCGACGGCTGGCCTCACATCTCGGGCATATTCCCGGGCAGGTCGGCGAGGTGTGCTACGGCGTCAGCCACGCGGCCGATGAAAACGGCGTCGACTATCTTGCCGGCGTCGAAGTCGCCTCCTTCGGCGACCTGCCTCCCGCGTTCGACCGCATCCGCATTCCGGAGCAGGTCTACGCCGTCTTCACCCATCACGGCCACGTCACCGCGATCAAGGGGACCTTCGACGCCATCTGGAACGAGTGGCTGCCGCGATCGGGACGGAAACCGGCCGAGAGCCCGAGCTTCGAGCGCTATGACGAACGCTTCGATTCCCAGACCGGGACGGGCATCGTCGAGGTCTGGGTTCCTGTCGAGGGCTAGGACGGGCGGCGATCAGATCGGCTGGATCTGGTCGGCACCGGGTCCGGCCGCGGGCTTCGGCTTGCCGTTCTGCTCGCCCGGCTGGATCAGCCCGGCCGACATGATGAGCTTGGCGCCGTCCTCGACCGAGATCGAGAGCTCGACGATCTCGCGCCGCGGCAGGTAGAAGAAGAAGCCCGTGGTCGGATTGGGCGTGCAGGGCAGGAAGACGCCGACCTGCTGCTCGCCCTCCGGCAGGCGCCCGGCGATGTCGGGCGCCGCCTCCTGCGCGATGAAGACGATCGACCACATGCCGGGCTGCGGGAACTGCACCATCCCGACCTTGCGGAACGAGGTGCCCGACTGCGAGAAGATCGTCTCGAAGACCTGCTTCACGCCCTTGTAGAGGCTGCGGATCACCGGCATGCGGCCGAGGATCGCCTCGCCCGCGCCGATCAGCGAGCGGCCGACGAGATTGGCGGTGAGGAAGCCGAGCAGCGTCAGGCCGACGAAGCCGATGACGAGGCCGAAGCCCGGCACCGGATAAGGCAGATAGGAATCGGGCAGGTAGGAATTCGGGATGAGAGGCTTCACCAGCCCATCGATGAAGTTGATGAACCACCAGGTCACCGAGGCGGTGATGGCGAGCGGCGCGGCGATGACGAGGCCGGTCAGGAAATAGCGGCGCAGCCGCGCTCCCCAGGTCGGTCGCAGGATCTCCGTCGGCAGGACGAGGCGCGGATCGGGCGGACCGCCAGTCATTCGTTTCCCCAGCTCACCGGCGCGACCTTTCGCTCGCTTGCGGGCGCCGTCTCGCGCCGCGATATGACAAGATAAGCGAGGCGACGGCATCCGCCAGCCCCGATGTCACGCAAGCAAGCAAGGACCAGGCCGTGGCCAATGCCGACCCCTCGCGACGCCGCTGGCCGCGGCCGCTGCTGTTCGCGCTGGGCTGGGTCTTCACGGCGCTCGGCGTCGCCGGGCTGATCCTGCCCCTGATGCCGGGGACAGTCTTCCTGATTCTCGCGGCCTGGTGCTTTTCGCGCTCCTCGCCGCGTTTCGAGGCCTGGCTGGTCGGGCATCCGACGCTGGGGCCGCATGTCCGGCGCTGGCGCGAGACGGGCGCCATCGCGCGGCGGGCGAAAATCCTCGCCTGCGGCTCGATGGCGCTGAGCTTCGTCCTGCTGACGCTGACACCGGCGCCGCCGATCGCATTGATCGTGACGGCGATCTGCCTGATCGGCGCAGGAATCTATGTGGCGAGCAGGCCGGAACGCTGAAAGGGACAGGCATGCTTCTCCCGCCACTGCGGAGAGCGAAGCGAGGAAGCAATCCGGAGCCGCGGAGCTGGACGGTATCGCCCGGTCCTCCCGGATTGCCACGCTTCGCCCGCTATGGCGGCGAAGGCGATCGCAGCCTCACTCCACCGTGACGGACTTCGCCAGGTTGCGCGGCTGGTCGACGTCCTTGCCCATGAAGACGGCCGTCTGGTAGGCGATCATCTGGATCGGCAGGGCGTAGACGATCGGGGCGAAGGTCGGGTCCATCTCCGGCATCACGATCGTCGCCTCGGGCTCGATGCCGCATTCGGCGGCGCCCTTCGCATCGGTGATCAGGATGATGCGGCCGCCGCGCGCTGCGACCTCCTGCATGTTGGAGACGGTCTTCTCGTAGAGTGTGTCATGCGGCGCCACGACGATCACCGGCATGTCCTCGTCGATCAGCGCGATCGGGCCGTGCTTCAGCTCGCCCGCCGCGTAACCTTCCGCGTGGATGTAGCTGATTTCCTTGAGCTTCAACGCGCCTTCAAGGGCCAGCGGGAAGCTGGTGCCGCGACCCAGATAGAGCACGTCCTTCGCCTTGGAGAGTTCGCGCGCGAGCTTCTCGATCTCGGGTTCCAGCTCCAGCGCCCGCGCCATCAGTCCCGGCAGCGAGATCAGGTGCTGCACATGGCCTGCCTCGTCCTGGGCCGAGAGCGTGCCGCGGGCACGGGCCGCGGCGAGCGCGAGCGACGCGAAAACCGCAAGCTGGCAGACGAAGGCCTTCGTCGAGGCGACGCCGATCTCCGGGCCGGCGAGCGTCTGCGCGACCGCATCGCTCTCGCGGGCGATGGTTGAGGTCGGCACGTTGACGACCGAGAGGATCGCCTGCCCGTTCTGGCGGGCATAGCGCAGACCGGCGAGCGTATCGGCGGTTTCACCGGACTGCGAGACGAAGAGCGCCAGGCCCTGGTCCGGCAGCGGCGCCTCGCGATAGCGGAACTCGGAGGCGACATCGATCTCGACCGGCAGGCGCGCCAGCTTCTCGAACCAGTATTTCGCGACGAGGCCGGCATAATAGGACGTGCCGCAGGCGCTGATCGTCAGGCGCGACAGGCTCTTCCAGTCGATCTTGTCGCCGAAGGGCAGCCGCACCGTGCCGCCGGCCATGTCGAGATACTGGGTCAGCGTATGGCCGACGACCTCGGGCTGCTCGTAGATCTCCTTCGCCATGAAATGGCGGTGATTGCCCTTCTCGACCAGGAAGGCGCCGGCGGCGACGCGCTGGGCGCGGCGCTCCACCGGCGCGTTGCTCTTGTCGTAGAAGGTCGCGCCCTTGCGGTTGAGGACGACCCAGTCGCCCTCCTCGAGATAGGCGATGAGATTGGTGAAGGGCGCCAGCGCCAGCGCATCCGAGCCGAGATACATCTCGCCGTCGCCGACGCCGACCGCGAGCGGCGAGCCCTTGCGGGCGCCGATCAGCAGATCCTCCTCGCCCTGGAAGAGGAAGGCGAGCGCGAAGGCGCCGTTCAGCCGCGGCAGGCTGGCGGCCACGGCCTCGACCGGCGTCTTGCCGCGGTCGAGCTCCCGGGTGACGAGATGGGCGACGATCTCGGTGTCCGTCTCGGTCTCGAAGACGTAGCCGTCGGCCTGCAGCTCGGCGCGCAATTCGCGGAAATTCTCGATGATGCCGTTATGGACGACCGCCAGCCTGTCCGTCGCATGCGGATGGGCGTTGGTCTCGTTGGGCTTGCCATGGGTCGCCCAGCGCGTATGGCCGATGCCGATCAGCCCTTCGAGCGGCTCGTTGGAGAGGCGGACCTCGAGATTGCGCAGCTTGCCCTCGGCGCGGCGGCGCGCGAGCTTGCCGGATTCCAGCGTCGCGACGCCCGCCGAGTCATAGCCGCGATATTCGAGCCGCCGCAGAGCCTCGACGACCTGGATCGCGACCGCTTCCTTGCCCAGAATCCCGACGATGCCGCACATGGCGAACCTTTCCAGCCGTTGTTACCGGCCATCCGCATAGCCAGGAAAGGGCCGCCTGCCCAATCACTATGCGTGACGAACTGTGAATGGAAACCCGCGGAGCCAAGCTGTCTTCCGGGCTATTCTACCGCTTTTTTAGCCGCCTTGCGAGCGGCCGCCGCTTCGCGGAAGCTCCTGGCCCAGCCTTCCTTCTCGACCTGCCGCCCGCGGCCGACCGCGAGCGCGTCCGGCTTGACGTCCGCGGTGATGACCGAGCCCGAGCCGACATAGGCGCCCTCGCCGATGGTGACGGGCGCGACGAGGGAGGAATTCGAGCCGACGAAGGCCCCGGCGCCGATCGTCGTCCTCGCCTTGGCGAAGCCGTCATAGTTGCAGGTGATGGTGCCGGCGCCGATATTCGCCGCCGCGCCGATCGAGGCGTCGCCGATATAGGTCAGGTGGTTGACCTTGGCGCCGGCGCCGATCTCGGCGGCCTTGATCTCCACGAAATTGCCGGCCCTGGCCTTTTCCGCGAGCTTCGCGCCGGGGCGCAGGCGGGCGAAGGGGCCGACCATCGCGCCCGGCCCGACCTGCGCGCCCTCCAGATGCGAGAAGGCGTGGATCACGGCGCCGTCGGCGATGCGGACGCCGGGCAGGAAGACGCAGTTCGGCTCGATCAGGACGTCGCGTCCGACCTGCGTGTCGAAGCTGAAGAAGACCGTCTCGGGAGCGATCAGCGTGGCGCCCTCGGCCATGACCTCGAGGCGCCGGCGCCGCTGGAATTCGGCTTCCGCGGCAGCGAGCTGGGCGCGGTCGTTCACACCCTGGACCTCGCTCTCCGGCGCCCGCAGCACCGCCGCCCCGAGCCCGCGCGCGCGGGCGGCCGCGACCGCGTCGGTCAGATAGAACTCGCCCTGGGCGTTGTCGTCGCCGATCGCGTCCAGGATCGCGAGCGCGTGCTCCCCCGCCAGCGCCATCAGCCCGGCATTGCAGAGCGTGATCGCGCGCTGTTCCGGCGAGGCGTCCTTGTGCTCGACGATGGCCTCCAGCCCGCCGTCGCGCTCGATCAGCCGGCCATAGCCGGTCGGGTCCCCGGCCTCGAAGCCCAGCGCCACGACCGCCGCGCCCTTGGCCAGAGCGGCACGCAGCGCGGCGAAGGTCTCCGGCCGCACCAGCGGCGTGTCGCCGAAGGCGACGATGACGTCGTCATAGCCCCGCAGCAGGCTCTCCCGCGCCGCGAGCACCGCATGGGCGGTGCCGCGCCGCTCGTGCTGGACCGCGAGCGCGGCGGCCGGAAAGCGCTCCCGCACCTCGCGCGCGACCTCGGGCCGGTCCGGGCCGATCACCACCGTCGCGGCCTCGGCGCCGGCCGCCGCGACAGCCGCCAGCACATGGCCGAGCAGCGAGCGTCCGCCGACCTCGTGCAGCACCTTCGGGCGCAGGGAGCGCATGCGCGTGCCCTCCCCGGCCGCCAGGATCACGGCGAGGCAGGAGCGGGCAGGCTGCATTTCGGTCATGTTTTTCGTTTCCCTTGCGGGGCGGCCGCCGAAGGGCGGTCGATCCGGCGCATGATGGCGTTGCAGGGCGCGTGGATAGCCGATCCGCGCGACATTTGCCAAAGTCAATCGCATGATCGGAGGGGCGAGACGATGAGCGTCGAGACAGCACAGGCCCGGTAGCCTGCGGCCGGATTCAACAAAAGCAGGTGCCGCGCGCTTTTCCGCGCGCCGGCGCTTTCCACCCGTATTGGAAATGCTCTAGAAGCGCGGAGGACGAGGGCGTCGTCCGCGTAGTTTGGACCACATGGCGAAGTCTTTGAATCGCAGACAATTTCTGGAAGCCGCTGCCGGCGGCGCGGCGCTGGCGTCCCTGGCGGCCTCCGCATCCGCCCAGGCGCCGACCGGGGCCGCAGCCTTCAACATCCCCAGCCTCGGCAACGGGCAGCGCTTCGACGCCGGCCTGGTCGTCGACGCCGCGCGCATGCTCGCGCAGAAACCGCTGATTCCGCTGACGGCGACGGATCTGCCGGAAGGCTACGCCTCCCTGCCCTTCGACCAGTATTCCGGCATCCGGATGCAGCCCGGCGCGACGATCTGGGCGGGCGAGAATCGCGGCTTCACCGTCGAGCCGCTGCATCGCGGCTATGTCTTCTCCAATCCGGTCAGCCTCTTCACCGTCGAGGACGACATGATTCGGCGCGTCGCCTTCGACCGCGCCAAGTTCGACTATGGCCGGGTCGCCCCGCCGCCGGACAATGCCGACCTGCAATTCTCCGGCATGCGGATCTCGGCCGGGCTGGAGCGCCCCTTCGAGGTCGCGAGCTTCCAGGGCGCCACCTTCTTCCGGGCGATCGCGCGGGGCCAGAATTTCGGCGCCATGGCGCGCGCGCTGATCCTGCGCCCCGGCGAGCAGCGCGGCGAGGAGATCCCGTTCTTCCGCGCCTTCTGGATCGAGCGGCCGAACCCGGCGACGGCCGCGCTCGTGATTCACGGGCTGCTCGATTCCGAAAGCGTCAGCGGCGCGGTGCGGATGACGCTGCGCCCCGGGGACGTCACCTATGTCGACGTCGAGACCACGCTGTTCGCGCGGCAGGCGCTGGACCATGTCGGCTTCGGCTGCGCCACGGCGAGCTTCCTGTCCGGCCCGCAAAGCCGGCGCACCTTCGACGACATTCGTCCGGCGATCCACGAGGTTTCGGGCGTGCAGATGGAATCGGGTGGTGGCGAATGGATCTACCGCCCGGTCAACAACCCCACGGCCCTTCAGGTCTCCTCCTTCGTCGACCAGAATCCCAAGGGCTTCGGGCTCGTGCAGCGCGAGCGCGATCCGGCCGCCTTCCAGGACGACGACCAGCGCTTCGAGCTGCGGCCCAGCGTCTGGATGCAGCCGCTCGGCGATTGGGGCGCGGGCTCGGTCCAGTTGATCGAGATCCCGAGCGAGGCCGAGCCGAACCGCAACATCATCATGTACTGGCGGCCGAAGCAGGCGCTCGCCGCCGGCAGCGAGACGGCGATCAGCTACCGCCAGGCCTGGTGCTGGCAGCCGCCCGACCGGCCCGACCTCGCCGTCGCGACCCGCGTGCGGCAGGGCAAGGGCTCGCAGGGGCGCCGCCGGCGCTTCCTCGTCGAGTTCACCGGCGACAGGCTCGCGGATGCCGGCATCGTGGCGGCGACCCGCGCCGCGATCACGACCCAACCGGGCAGCATCCAGAACGTCCGCCTGTGGCCCTATCCCGAGCGCAAGCTGATGCGCGTCGGCTTCGAGGTCGACCCGGGCAACGACAATCTCTGCGAGCTCCGGCTCGTCCTGCAAGCGGGCGGCCAGCCCGTCTCGGAAACCTGGTTGAACCGATGGACGTGGTAGACGCACCCCGCCCGACTCCGGCCGCGCCCGAGATGCGCGCGATCGTCTCGCGCGAACCGGCGACGCCGGACGAGAACCGGCTCGTCATGCCGGTGCAGTCCTTCCGGAGCTGGAAGGCGTCGGACCGGCGCCAGCCGGCCCAGCCGCACAACTGGCGGACGCCCTGGCTCCAGCGGCTCTTCGTCTTCGGCGGCGGGCTGGCGCTGACCGCCTTTGGCGCCTGGGAAATGTACCATGTCGTGTCGGTCAGCCGCACGACCTCGCTGCAGTACGTGCTGCTCGCGCTGTTCACGATCAACTTCTCCTGGATCGCGCTCGCCTTCACCAGCGCGATCCTCGGCTTCTTCGGGGTGCTGTTCGGCGTCGGCCGGGCGGAGCGGGCCGAAACCCTGCAGCACCGCACCGTCGTGGTGATGCCGATCTACAACGAATCCTCGGCCAGGACCTTCGCGGCGGTCGCCGCCATCCGCGAATCCGTCGAGGCGACCGGGCTCGGCGACCATTTCGACTATTTCATCGTCTCCGACACCACCAATCCCGACATCTGGATCTCGGAGGAACGAGCCTTCCTCGCCCTGCGCGAACGGCTCGGCCCTGAATCGCGGGTCTATTATCGCCATCGGCCGAAGAACCATCACCGCAAGGCCGGCAACATCGCCGATTTCGTGACACGCTGGGGCGGGCATTACGAGCACATGATCGTGCTCGACGCCGACAGCCTGATGACCGGGAGCTGCATCGTGCGCCTCGCCGCCGCGATGGAGGCCGACCCGGATGCCGGCATCATCCAGTCGCTGCCGCTGATCATCAACCGCAACACCTTCTTCGCGCGGCTCCAGCAGTTCGCGGCGCGGGTCTACGGCCCGGTCATCGCGACCGGCCTCGCCATGTGGTCGGGCCGCGACGGCAACTACTGGGGCCACAACGCCATCATCAGGACGCGGGCCTTCGCCGAGCATTGCGGCCTGCCGGACCTCAAGGGCAAGCCGCCCTTCGGCGGCCATGTGCTCAGCCACGACTTCGTCGAGGCGGCGCTGATCCGCCGCGCCGGCTGGTCGGTCTACATGCTGCCGGACCTGACGGGCTCCTACGAGGAAAGCCCGCCCTCGCTGATCGACATCTCGGTGCGCGACCGGCGCTGGTGCCAGGGCAACCTCCAGCATGCGCGGATCATCGGCGCCAAGGGCTTCGTGCTGCCGACGCGGCAGCATTTCGCCACCGGCATCATGGGCTACCTCGCCTCGCCCTTCTGGCTGATGCAGCTCGTGGTCGGCATCCTGATCGTGCTGCAGGTCAACTACGCGCGGCCCGAGTACTTCACCCAGGAATTCACCCTCTTCCCGGTCTGGCCGCGCTTCGACCCCGAGCGCGCCTTGCGCCTCTTCGCCATCACCATGGCGATCCTGCTGGCGCCGAAGCTGTTCGGCCTGCTGCTGACGCTGTTCAACAACCGGCTGCGCCGCGCCGGCGGCGGCGCCATCAGGCTCGTCCTGTCCTCGCTGCTGGAGGTGCTGTTCTCGGCCTTCTTCGCGCCGATCATGATGCTGATCCAGTCCGGCTCGGTCTTCCAGATCCTGCTCGGGCGCGATACGGGCTGGAACCCGCAGCGCCGCGACGACGGCTCGATCCCGCTCAACGACATCATCCGGCGGCACCGCACCCATACCGTGCTCGGCGTGGTGACCGGCCTCTCGGCCTTCATGATCGCGACCTCGCTCTTCGCCTGGATGTCGCCCACCATCGTCGGCCTGGTGCTGGCGATCCCGCTGTCCTGGGCCTCGGGCCAGCTCGCCATCGGGCTCTGGCTCAAGCGCCGCGGCCTGCTGCTGACGCCGGAAGAGGGCGAGCCGCCGGCCGTCGCCCTGCGCGCCAACGAATTGCAGACGGAATTCGCCAAGGCCGGCTTCGACGATGCCGACGGGCTGAAGGCGATCCATGCCGACGCCGAGCTCCGGCACGCGCATGAGCTGATGCTGCCGGACGCGCAGCCGCGGCGGCGCGGCGAGATCGACCCCGAGCGCGCCGTGGCCCAGGCGAAGCTCGTCGACGCCGAGACGATCGAGGACGCGGCGATCTGGCTGAAGCCGAAAGAGCGCATGGTCGTGCTGCACGACCGCGCGCTGATCGGGCTGCTGTCGACGCTGCCGAGCGAGCGGGCCGAGAGCGCGGCCTGAAGGCCGCGCCGGCTCAGGCCGGCTCGAAGGCGACCATGCAGCCCATCGCGTCCCCGGCCTGGACGAAGACCCGCTCCTCGTTCTGGACGAAGGGGATTCCGGCCGCGGTCAGTCGCTCCGCCACCGCCTCCAGATCCGGCACCGAGACGCAGAAGCCGAGGAAGCGGGCCGGCGTCGTGTCGGGCTCGACCTGATAGGCGCCCTGCGCGGTCTCGGGGTCGAGCACGTCGAGGCGGCCGCGCGGCAGGGCGAGCACATAGTCCTCGTTGCCTTCGAGCACCTCGGCGCCGCCGCTGAAGGCGGTGAGGAAGGCGCGATGCGCGGCGGGAACGTCGGCCAGCATCACCGCCGAGGACAGCGCCGTGGCGCCGTTCGGGTGCTGCTGGAAATCCGGGTTCCAGAAGTTCTGCGGCTCGAGCTGCCGGCAGACGAAGAAGCCGCATTCCGGCGCCTTCGGGTCGGCGGCGAAGGCGAGCTCGAAGGCGACCCTGACCGCGGAGCCGTCCGGCCGGCGGGCCTCGCGCTCGAAGAAGAACGGCTCGTAATCGCCGATCCCGGCCGCCTTGAACGCCGCCGCGTCCGCCTTGGCGTCCCGGCTTTCGAGCACCAGCATGGACAGCCCCTCGCCCTGCCCGGCCAGGGCGTCGCGCACGAAGGCGCCGAAGGAGAAGCTGCGCGCGCCGGCCGGCGGGATGGCGCCGGGATCGACGACCGTCACCAGCTCGAGGAAGGAGCCGGGGAACTGGACGATCCGATTCTCCGTGCCCCAGGGGTGGCGGTTGCGCGCGCCGACCCGGAAGCCGAGCTTCTCGTAGAAGGCGCCGGCCGCGTCGAGGTCGCGGACGCCGATGACGAGATGGTCGAGGCCCCGGGGTGCGGGAGCGTTGGCAGGCATGGCAGACCCTTTCGGCAGGCTGGTCGGGCCGAAAGGCTAGAGCATCGGACCGAAAAGTGGAATCCACTTTTCGGAAAAATCCGATGCACCAACAATGAGATAGATCATCGTTACCGCGTCCGAAAGGACGCGCGATGATCTAGAGCATTTTCCGATCGCTTTGAAAGCTCTATGCGCGGGATGCCGACGGCAGGCGCCCCGGGGGGCGCGGCCTCGCGCCGCCTCAGACCAGGCGGCTCTGGATCACCGCCGCCTCGATGAAGCTGGCGAAGAGCGGATGCGGCTCGAAGGGGCGCGACTTCAGCTCGGGATGGTACTGCACGCCGATGAACCAGGGATGCTCGGGATACTCCACCGTTTCCGGCAGCAGGCCGTCCGGCGAGACGCCGCTGAAGCGCAGGCCCTGCGCCTCCAGCCTCTCGCGATAGTTCATGTTGACCTCGTAGCGGTGGCGATGACGCTCCGAGATCTCGGTCGCGCCGTAGATCTTCGCGATCTTGGTGTCGGGCAGGAGCTGCGAGGCGAAGGCGCCGAGCCGCATCGTGCCGCCGAGATCGCCGCCGGCCGCGCGCTGCTCCAGCTCGTTGCCGCGCAGCCATTCGGTCATCAGGCCGACGACCGGCTCCGTGGTCTCGCCGAACTCGGTCGAGCTCGCCTCCTTGATGCCGGCGAGCGAGCGGGCGGCCTCGATCACCGCCATCTGCATGCCGAAGCAGATGCCGAAATAGGGCACCTTGTGCTGCCGGGCGAAGGTCGCCGCCTTGATCTTGCCCTCGGCGCCGCGATAGCCGAAGCCGCCGGGCACGAGGATGCCGTGGACATGCTCGAGGAAGGGCGTCGGGTCCTCCTTCTCGAAGACCTCCGATTCGATCCAGTCGAGATTGACCTTGACGTTGTTGGCGATGCCGCCATGGGTCAGCGCCTCGATGAGGGACTTATAGGCGTCCTTCATGCCGGTATACTTGCCGACGACGGCGATGGTGACCTCGCCTTCCGGGTTCTTGACCCGGTCGGAGATGCGCTTCCAGTTCGAGATGTCCGGCTCCGCCGAGGCGTCGAGGCCGAAGGCGGCGAGCACCTCGTTGTCGAGCCCTTCGGCATGGTAGGAGAGCGGCACGTCGTAGATCGAGGCGACGTCGCGGGCCTCGATCACCGCTGTCTCCCGCACATTGCAGAACAAGGCGAGCTTGCGGCGCTCCTCGCGCGGAATCTCGCGGTCGGTGCGGCAGAGCAGGATGTCGGGCTGGATGCCGATCGAGCGCAATTCGGCGACGGAATGCTGGGTCGGCTTGGTCTTCAGCTCGCCGGCGGTCGGGATGTAGGGCAGCAGGGTCAGATGCGTGAAGATGCACTGGCCGCGCGGCAATTGCTGGCTGATCTGGCGGATCGATTCGAGGAAGGGTAGGCTCTCGATGTCGCCGACCGTGCCGCCGATCTCGACCAGGGTGAAGTCGTAGCCCTCATTGCCGGCGAGGACGAATTCCTTGATCGCGTTGGTGACGTGCGGGACGACCTGGATGGTGGCGCCGAGATAGTCGCCACGCCGCTCCTTGGTCAGGATGTCCATATAGATGCGGCCGGTGGTGATGTTGTCGCCCTTGTTGCAGGGCCGGCCGGTGAAGCGCTCGTAATGGCCGAGGTCGAGATCGGTCTCGGCGCCGTCGTCGGTGACGAAGACCTCGCCGTGCTGATACGGGCTCATCGTGCCCGGATCGACGTTGAGATAGGGGTCGAGCTTGCGCAGGCGGACCTTGTAGCCGCGCGCCTGCAGAAGGGCCGCGAGAGCCGCCGCCGCCAGGCCTTTGCCGAGCGAGGACACCACGCCGCCGGTGATGAAAACATACCGCGTCATGGGAATTCACCTCTATCGCCACGGGTTCGATTCGCTAAGCGCTTGCAGAGCAGTCCCGCCTTGCCCTGAGCGCTTGTCCACAAAGAGAAGGCCGGTCGCCCGGCCCGCCCTCACATCAAAAGAGAAGGGCCGGTCACCCGGCCCCTGCCAAGATCGTCCTGTCCGGCGGGTCCTTCTCGCAACAGCGGAAACCGCTCCTGCGGGACCGGCCGCCTCACTGCTGCGGCGCCGCCGGCGGCGAAGGGGGCTGCGCCCCGCCCTGCGTCTGGTTCTGGAGCTGGCGCAACTGGTCGAGCACGCCGCCCGCATTGGGCGCGGCCGGCGCCGCGGGCTGGCCCGGATTGGCCGGCGCGGTCGTGGCCGGAGCGCCGTCGATGATCGAACGCTGCTCGCGGCCGCGATTGGCCATCACGGCCAGCACGATCGAGGTCAGGAAGAACAGGCCGGCGAGGATCGCGGTGGCCCGCGTCAGCGCGTTGGCCTGGCCGCGGCCGGTCATGAAGCCGCCGACGCCGCCGCCACCGCCGGAGCCCATGCCGAGGCCGCCGCCCTCGGAGCGCTGCAGCAGCACGACGCCGACGAGCGCGACGACGATGATCAGATGGATGACGATGAGAACGTTCTGCATGATCTCACGAAATGGGCATGGCGCGGGCCGCCGCCAAGGGCGGTCCGCTCCTCCTCGAAGGGCGAGGCGAATTCGGCCGGGCACATAGCACGCGCTTTCCGGCTGCGCCACCCCTTGGACGTCGGTTGTCGAGGCTCGTCATCCACCGCCGTCATTCCGGGCTCGGGCCTGAAGGCCCCCGGAATGACGGCGTGGTTCCGTGCAGAGTCAGGACGCTCCTAGCGAAGGAACAAGCGCGCCCCTCAGCCGGCGCAGGCCCGCGCGATCGCCAGGAACTCCTCCGCCTTGAGGCTGGCGCCGCCGACCAGCGCGCCGTCGACATTGGCGACATTCATCAATTCGGCCGCGTTCGAGGGCTTCACGGAGCCGCCATAGAGCAGCCGCACGCCGGCCGCCGCCGCCTTGCCGACGATCCGCGCCAGGTCCCAGCGGATCGAGGCGTGCATCTCGGCGACGTCGTCGGCCGTCGGGGTCAGCCCGGTGCCGATCGCCCAGACCGGCTCGTAGGCGATGACGAGGCTCGCGGCGTCGAGCCCTTCCGGCACCGAGCCCTTGAGCTGCTTGCGCACCACGGCGAGCGCCTTGCCGGCCTCGCGCTCCTCGCGCGTCTCGCCGACGCAGATAATCGGCACCAGCAGCGCCTTGCGCGCCGCCTCGGCCTTGGCGCGCACGGTCGCGTTGCCCTCGCCATGGAGGGTGCGCCGCTCGGAATGGCCGACGATGCAGAACGCGGCACCGGCATCGGCCAGCATCGCGGCCGAGACCTCGCCGGTGAAGGCGCCGGAGGGCTGCACGCTGCAATCCTGCCCGCCGGTCGCGATGCGCGAGCCGATCAGCGCGGCGCTGGCCGGGAACAGCAGGGTCGCGGGCGGGCAGATCGCCAGATCGACGGCGGCCTTCAACGCGGCGTCGTAGCCGCGGGCGACCTCGGTCGCGATGGCGAGGTCGGCCTTGAGGCCGTTCATCTTCCAGTTGCCGGCCACCAGCGGCCTGATGCTGCGCGTCACGTTGGTCGTCCTCCGGTCTTGGCTGGGACCGCCTCTAGCAATGCCCGGCTGGCGCCGCAATCTCATGTGAAGCGACCGGGAAGCCAAGGCGGCGATTGCGGCTTTCGCCGCCGGTTCCTATAAGCAGCGCCGGAAAAACGCGCGCGGCCCCGTTTCGCGCCACGAACAGGCTCAGGGAAAGACAGTTTCCATGATGATGCAGGGCATCCGCAAGGCGGGACAAGGTTTCCTCGGGAAGCTCGTCATCGCCGTCATGTTCGGCTTCCTCATCATCTCCTTCGCGATCTGGGGCGTGGGCGACATCTTCCGTGGCTATGGCCGCAACGAGGTCGCCAAGGTCGGCAAGGTCGAGATCGGCGTCGAGCAGATGCGCTCCGCCTATCAGAACGACCTGCAGAACCTGATCCGCCAGCAGCGCCGGCAGATCTCGCCGGAGATGGCGCGCGCGCTCGGCCTCGACCGGCAGGTCCTCTCCCGCCTGGTCAGCGAGGCCACGCTCGACCAGACGGCGCAGGGCATGGGGCTCGCCGTCTCCGACGAGACGATCCGCAACCTGATCTTCGACGACCCGGTCTTCCGCGACGCCTCCGGCCAGTTCTCGGCGGCGCGCTTCAACGAGCTGCTGCGCTCCAACGGCTACAGCGAGCAGTCCTATGTCGCGCTCCAGCGCGCCACGATCCTGCGCCAGCAGGTGGCGGAGCTGATCTCCGGCGGCTTCACCGTGCCGATCGCCCTCCAGGAAATCGGCAACCGCCTGCGCAACGAGAAGCGCGCCGTCACCTTCGCGCGCATGCCGGCGAGCGCCGCCGGCGAGATCGCCGCCCCGACGCAGGAGCAGCTCAAGAGCTTCTACGACGAGCGCAAGGTCGCCTTCCGCGCCCCGGAATACCGGACCGCCGCGATCCTGGCGATCACCGCCGATGCCGTCGCCGACCCGGCCAAGGTCACCGAGGACGAGGCGAAGGCGCGCTACGAGGCGCTGAAGGCGCAGCGCTTCACCACGCAGGAGACCCGCACGGTCGAGCAGATCCCCTTCCCCACCGCCGCGGAGGCGCAGGCCGCCAAGGCCAAGATCGACGGCGGCGAGACCTTCGACGAGATCGCGACCGAGCGGAACATCGCCTTCAAGGACCTGACGCTCGGCACCTTCACCCGCGACCAGATCTTCGACCCGGCCGTGCGCGAGGCCGCCTTCGCCCTGGAGCAGGGCGGCGTCAGCGCCCCGGTGACGAGCGCCTTCGGCGTCGTGCTGCTGCGCGTCACCAAGGTCGATCCCGCCCATGTCCGGCCCTATGAGGAGGTCGCCGAGGAGGTGAAGAAGGAGATCGCGACGGGCCGCGCCGCCAGCCTGATCAGCGAGCTCCACGACAAGATCGAGGACGAGCGCGCCTCCGCCAAGCCGCTGGCCGAGATCGCCAGGCAGTTCAACCTGACGCTGCGCAGCGCCGGCCCGATGAGCCAGGGCATGACCAGGCCTGACGGTTCGCGGGAAGAGCCCCTGCCCGGCGGCGACGCCACGCTGCGGGCGATCTTCGCCTCCGATATCGGCGTCGACAACGAGGCGATCCGCCTGCCCCAGAACGCCGGCTATGTCTGGTTCGACATCAGCAAGATCGATCCGTCGCGCGATCGCGGCTTCGACGAGGTCAAGGCCGAGGTCGAGACGCAATGGCGCGCCGACGAGACCGCGACCAGGCTCGCCGCCAAGGCGCGCGAGCTGGTCCAGGCCCTCGACAAGGGCGAGGCCTTCGCCACGGTCGCGGCCTCCGCCGGGCTGACGGTCGAGACCGCCACCGGGATCGGCCGGCAGGAGCAGCGCCCGGAACTGCCCGGCAACGTCGTGACCCAGATCTTCGGCACCACCGCCGGCAAGGCCGGCTCGGCCGCCGGCGCCGAGGGGAGCCGCATCCTGTTCAAGGTCGATTCGGCGACCGTGCCGCCCTATGTCCGCACCACGCAGGAGGCGGATAATTTCGTGCGGCTGCTCTCGGCCAATCTGAGCGAAGGCCTGCTGCTGCAATATGTCGCCGAGCGGCAGGCCAAGCTCGGGGTCCGCATCAACGAGGCCGCCTTCCGCAGCGCGACGGGCGGGGCGCAGAACTGACGATGCCGCCGATCGATACGTTCGAGCGCTTCGCGCAGACCTATGAGACGGGCGCCCCGCAGCTCCTGCGCCGGGTCCTCGTCGGCGATTGCGAAACCCCGGTCGCCGCTTTCCTGAAGCTCCGGCACGCGACCTCGGGGCCGGCCTTCCTGCTCGAATCGGTCGAGGACGGGGCGGTGCGCGGGCGCTATTCGATGATCGGGCTGGAGCCCGACCTGATCTGGCGCTGCCATCACGGAAAGGCGGCGATCTGCCGCCCGGCGCTGGGCGAGGCCTTCCTCAACGATTCCCGCCCGGCCTTCGAGAGCCTGCGCGCCCTCCTGGCCGAGAGCGCCATCCCCGAGGCCGAGGACCTGCCGCCGATGGCGGCCGGCGTCTTCGGCTATCTCGGCTACGACATGGTGCGCCTGATGGAGCGCCTGCCGGAACCGAAGGAGACCGGCACCGGCGTCCCCGACGCGATCCTGACCCGGCCGACGCTGATGGTCGTCTTCGACGCGGTGCGCGACGAGATCCATATCGTCACGCCGGTCAGGCGGCAGCCCGGCGTCGCCGCGCGCCACGCCTATGAGCGGGCGCAGGAGCGGCTCGACGCCGTCGTCGACGCGCTCGAAGGCGCCCTGCCCGCCGAGGCCGAGATCGACATCGCCAGCCTGCCCGAGCCGGTCACCACCTCGAACACGAGCGAGGCCGACTATCTCGCGATGGTCGCCCGGGCGAAGGACTACATCCGCGCCGGCGACATCTTCCAGGTGGTGCTGTCGCAGCGCTTCGAGGCGCCCTTTTCGCTGCCGCCCTTCGCGCTCTACCGGGCGCTGCGCCGGGTCAATCCGGCGCCGTTCCTGTGCTATCTCGACTTCGGGGAGTTCCAGATCGTCTGCTCCAGCCCGGAGATCCTGGTCCGGCGGCGCGACGACACGGTGACGATCCGCCCGATCGCCGGCACCCGCCGGCGCGGCGCGACCCCGGCCGAGGACGAGGCGCTCGCCGCCGAATTGCTGGCCGACCCGAAGGAACGGGCCGAGCACCTGATGCTGCTCGACCTCGGCCGCAACGATGTCGGCCGCGTCGCCGAGATCGGCTCAGTCAAGGTCACCGATTCCTTCTTCATCGAGCGCTACAGCCAGGTCATGCACATCGTCTCCAATGTCGAGGGACGGATCGACCCGCGCCACGACACGCTGGCAGCCCTGATCGCCGGCTTCCCGGCCGGCACCGTCTCGGGCGCGCCGAAGGTCCGGGCGATGGAGATCATCGACGAGCTGGAGCGCGATGCGCGCGGCGCCTATGCCGGCTGCATCGGCTATTTCGGCGCCAATGGCGAGATGGACACCTGCATCGTCCTGCGCACCGCCGTGGTCAAGGACGGCAAGATGCATGTCCAGGCCGGCGCCGGCATCGTCTACGATTCCGACCCGGCCTCCGAGCAGGAGGAGTGCATCAACAAGGCCAGGGCGCTCTTCCGCGCGGCCGAGGAGGCGATCCGCTTCGCCGCCCGCAGCGGGCGCGGCCAGTAGGCCGATCAGAAAGGGCGGCGCAGGCGCCGCCCTTCCGGTCAGTGGCCTTCCCGGTCAGTGGCCCTTGCCGCCGGCCAGCGTCATCCGGTCGACCCAGGCGATGCCGATCGCGGACAGGATGAAGACCACATGGATCGCGGTCTGCAGGATCACGCCGGTCGGCGTGTAGTTCGCGGTGACCGCGGTGCCGATATTGCCGGCCTCGATGAATGTCCTGAGCAGATGGATCGAGGAGATGCCGATGATCGCCATGGCGAGCTTGATCTTCAGGATGCTCGCATTGACGTGGCTGAGCCATTCCGGCTGGTCGGGATGGTTCTGCAGGCGCAGCCGCGAGACGAAGGTCTCGTAGCCGCCGACGATGACCATGATCAGCAGGTTCGAGATCATCACCACGTCGATCAGGCCGAGCACGACCAGCATGATCTGCTGCTCGCTGAAGGAGGTGGCGTGGCTGATCAGGTGCCAGAGCTCCTTCAGGAACAGGAACACGTAGACGCATTGCGCGACGATCAGCCCGAGATAGAGCGGGAGCTGCAGCCAGCGCGAGCTGAAGATGATGAACGGCAACGGCTTCATCTCGCCGTGGGCAGCAGGGTTCTGGGAATGGCCGCCGGGATGCGCCATGGTCGTTTCTTCGTCCTTCGCGTGGAGGGTGCGGGTGAGGTGCAGTGCAGCGCTAGATGGCGAGCGAATCGCCGATGCGCAACCCGTTTGCCCGTGACAAACGACAGTCCGGCCACAATCCCGTGACGGCGCAATTGCGCCGATATCGAGCGCTAGTCTTCCATCCAGGTCGACAGATCGCTAGGGTCGAGTCCTATCGGGGGAACTGGCGGCGTTCCACTCCCGTTGGAGAAAAAAGGAGTTTCGTCATGATCAAGTCTCTTGTCGTGGCAGCCGCGCTGGCCGGAGGAGCCGCCCTGGCGGCGCCGGTTTCGGCCGCTCCTCTCAATGCGGCCGGCGCGGCCCAGTCCCTCTCGACGGGCGGCAGCGCCCTGGTGCAGGAGGTGCAGTGGCGCCGCTACGGCTACGGCCCGCGCTATTACGGCTATCGGCGCGGCCCCGCGATCGGTGCCGGCATCGCCGCCGGTATCCTCGGCGGAGCGCTCGCGGCCGGCGCCCTCGCCGCGCCTCCTCCGCCGCCGCCGGTCTATTATCCCGCGCCGGCGCCGGTCTATGGCTACGGCATCGAGGATGTCGACGCGATCGCCTATTGCTCGCGCCGCTTCCGCTCCTACGACCCCGAGACCGGGACCTATATCGCCAGCGGCGGCGTGGTTCGCGCCTGCCCCTGACAGCAACCGACGTCCCGGCCGGGAATCAATGCCTCCCCGCAGCGATGCGGGGAGTTTTCTTTTGCGGTGGAAAGCGGCTTGCCAGAGCGGCGGCGATCCCGCTTATCCTGCCTCCCGCCTCAGATCGGAGCCTTTCGTGCGTATCGCCACCTGGAACGTCAATTCGGTCCGCCAGCGGCTCGGCCATCTGCTCGACTTCCTGAAGGAGGCGGAGCCCGACGCGCTCTGCCTGCAGGAGATCAAGTGCCTGGATGCCGACTTCCCGCGCGGCGAGATCGAGGCGGCCGGCTGGCAGGTCGAGACGCATGGGCAGAAGACCTTCAACGGCGTCGCCATCCTGAGCCGCGCCAAGCTGGAGGATGTCGGCCGGGGCCTGCCAGGCGACGACGGCGACGGGCAGGCGCGCTATCTCGAAGGCGTGCTGCCGTTCGGGACGGGCGTGGTGCGGCTGGCCTCGATCTACCTGCCCAACGGCAACCCGCCGAACACCGAGAAATATCCCTACAAGCTCGGCTGGATGAAGCGGCTCACCGGCCATGCCCGGATGCTGCTCCGGCACGAGGAGCCGCTGGTGCTGGCCGGCGACTACAACGTCATCCCGGAGCCGCGCGACGCGCGCGATCCGGGCGCCTGGGTCAGCGACGCGCTGTTCCTGCCCGAAACGCGCGCCGCCTTCCGGGAGCTCCTCGACCTCGGCTTCGCCGACGCCCTGCGCAGCACGACCGATGCCGGCGGCCTCTACACCTTCTGGGATTATCAGGCCGGCGCCTGGCAGCGGAACAACGGCATCCGCATCGACCATCTGCTGCTGTCGCCGCAGGCAGCCGACCGCCTCGCCGGCGTCAGGATCGCCAAGCATGTCCGCGGCTGGGAGAAGCCCTCGGACCATGTGCCGGTGATCATCGAGCTGAACTAGAGAAGGCCGGCTTTACGCGGGAACAGGCCGTCATTCCGGACCCGACCGGAAATTCTTGCCGAAACCTCTTCCGGCATGGCTTCAGGCATGGATCCCGAATCTCCGCTTCGCTGCGTCCGGGATGACCCGCAGTTCCACAACACCGCGCCGGGCTCCGGAAAACCGCCGCGCGGCCGGCCGGGCAGCAGCGATGCGGGTCATGCCGGACGGAGCGCGGAAGCCCTGCCAGGACCTTTTGCCGGACAGGCTCCGTCGTGAATCCCGGGTCGAGCCCGGGACCGCCCTCGCCTGCGTGCAGCAGCGCCGGGACTAGAACGGGATGTCGTCGTCGAGATGGCTCGACGAGGAGCGCCCGCCGCCACCGCCGCCGCCCGACATCGCCGGCTGGCGCGAGCCGCCGCCCATCGCGCCGGAACGGCCGAAGGAGCCGCCGCCGGAGCGGTCCTCCCCATAGCTGCCGCCGCCGCCCTCGCCATATTCGTCGCCGCCGCCGCCCTGGCGGCTGTCGAGGATGGTGAGATCGCCGCGGAAACGCTGCAGCACGATCTCGGTGGTGTATTTCTCGACACCGGACTGGTCCTGCCATTTCCGGGTCTGGAGCTGGCCCTCGACGTAAACCTTCGAGCCCTTCCTGAGATATTGTTCCGCGACCTTGGCCAGGTTCTCGTTGAAGATCACGACCGAGTGCCACTCGGTGCGCTCCTTGCGCTCGCCCGACTGCTTGTCGCGCCAGGTTTCCGAGGTGGCGATGCGCAGATTGACGACCGGCTCGCCGCTGCCGAGGCGCCGCACCTCGGGGTCGCGCCCGAGATTGCCGACCAGAATGACCTTGTTGACGCTGCCAGCCATGACAGGCTCCACTTCCTGCGCACTTCAAACACAAACCGGCCGGACGACCGGAGCCGAACCCTATCGGCCTGTCCGCCCAATATCAATGATGTTCCCGCTTTGTTCAAGGGGCCGAAAGCCGGTTTTCCCCGGCTGATTCGTGGGGCTTCACGGAGGATGCGACCGGCCGGTTGCGATCGCAGGCGAGGATCGGCGTGGCGAAAGCGCCAGCACGGCGCCTCGCAGAACCGCTTTCATCATCGCATTCCCTCCGGCTGCGCAGCCCGGTCGCTTCCTGCCGGCCGACCTCCTGCAGGGAGCGCAAAACCCGCGAATCGTTCCCTCGTCGCGGCGGGACGCCGGCCCGCTCCCTTTCGCCAGCATCGCGGGGCATGGCGGGCGCGCCAGTTCCGACCCTGCCGGGCCGCGGCCCGAAACGAAACGACCCGGCAGGCCGACGCCTGCCGGGTCGTCATGGAAGAGGCTGTGAAGCCGGATCAGCTGCGCGGCGCGAAGGCCTTGAGCGCGGCCGCGGCGAGAGCCGATTTCAGCACGGCGCCGAGCACGAAGGGCGTGGCGCCGAGGGCGATCGCCTTCGGCAGGCCGATCAGGACGGCGAGCCAGGCCACGCCGATCACCAGGCAGAGCGCATTGCCGGCGAGCATCGCGGCGAAGGCGAGCCCGACCCGGCCGCCGTTCCAGCCGCGCTGGGCGAGCCAGCCGGTCAGCGCCGCGGCGAAGGGGAAGGCGATCAGATAGCCGCCCGTCGGGCCGGCGAAATAGGCCGCGCCGCCGACGGCGCCAGCGAGGACCGGCAGCCCGACGAAGCCCTGCAGCAGCCAGGCGATCACGGTGACGGAGCCGAGCCGCCAGCCATAGAGCGCGCCGATCAGCGTCACGGCGAAGGTCTGCATCGTCATCGGCACCGGATACATCGGCACCTTGATCTGCGAGGACAGCGCCAGCAGCAGGCTGCCCACGACGACGGCGCCGGCCTGCCAGGCGAGCGAGCGGCTTTCCAGGCGCAGCGGGCTGAAGGGGCGGCGGAGGGCAAGATCGGTCATGGTCGCTCCGTGGTACGATCGGCGACGGTGGTCGCGATTCCGGAGGGGCCTTGTGGTCCTTTTTCGGCGGGGGACGCAAGGCCTATCCGTGCGGGGCGCGTTCGGCATCCTGCCCGGCGGCGCCATGCAGGGCGGGAGTGCGGGCAATGCCGCGGCCTATCTTGCGCGCGCCCGCGATATGTCGGATGGCCTGCGGCAGGTGACCTTCCCGCCTCGAGGATTCCCGATGACCCTGGCCAATGGCCGGCAGCTTCTCGCGATGCCCGGCCCGACCAATATTCCCGACCGCGTGCTGCAGGCGATGATGCGTCCGGCCGAGGAGCTGGCCTCCGACAGCATCGTGAACCTGACGGAGACGGTGCTGGCCGATCTCAAGCGTATCTTCAGGACCGGGGGCGAAACCTTCGTCTATGCCGCCAACGGCCATGGCGGCTGGGAGGCGGCCTTCACCAACGTATTGTCGCGCGGCGACAAGGTGCTGGTGCTGGAGAGCGGGCGCTTCGCCGTCGGCTGGGGCGAGATGGCGCGCTTCATGGGCGCCGATGTCGAGATGCTGCCCGGAAGCTGGCGCCGGGCGGTCGACCCCGCCGCCGTCGAGGCGAGGCTGCGCGCCGACACCCATCACGCGATCAAGGCGGTGATGACGGTGCAGATCGACACCGCCGCCGGCGTCGTCAACGACATCCCGGCGATCCGCAAGGCGATCGACGCCGCCGGGCACCCTGCCCTGTTCATGGTCGACGGCGTCGCCTCGCTGGGCTGCATGGAGTTCGAGATGGACGCCTGGCGCGTCGATGTCGCCGTCTCCGCCTCGCAGAAGGGATTGATGTCCTCGCCCGGCCTCGCCTTCGTCGCCGCGAGCGCCAAGGCGCTGGCGGCGCATAAGCGCGCCGACATGCGCAGCGGCTACTGGGACTGGTCCGGCCGCATGGACACCATGGCCTATATGAAGCATTGCGGCACCGCTCCCGAGCATCTGCTCTTCGGCGTGCGCGCCGCCCTCGACATGATCTTCGAGGAAGGGCTGGAGGCCGTCTGGCGCCGCCACGCCGTCCTGGCCAGGGCGACGCATGCGGCGGTCGAGACCTGGGCCGGCGGCCAGTCGCTGGGCTTCGGCGTGCCGGAGCCGCAGGAGCGCGCCCCGTCCGTGACGACCATCCTGACCCCCGGCTTCGAGGTGACGGCGCTGACCGATTTCGTGCGCGACACCTGCGGCGTCTCGCTCGGCCTCGGCATTGGCGACTATACCGGCAAGGCCTTCCGCATCGCGCATATGGGCCATTTCAACGCCGCGGCCCTGCTCGGCACGCTCGGCGCGGTCGAGATGGCGCTGCAGGCCAGGGAAATCCCGCACGGCTCCGGCGGCGTCGCGGCGGCGGTCGCGAGCCTCGCCGAAGCGGCCTGAAGCAGACAATCACCCGCCGTCATTCCGGGGCTCAGCGCTTGCGCGCGCCCCGGAATGACGGCGGTTCCGTATCCAGATCCAACAATCCCGGCCCCACACCGATGATCCGGCTCGAAAATATCAGCAAGCAGAACGGCAAGCAGATCGTCTTCATCGAGGCCTCCGCGGCCTTGCAGAAGGGCGAGAAGGTCGGCCTCGTCGGGCCCAACGGCGCCGGCAAGACCACGCTGTTCCGCCTGATCACCGGCGAGGAAAGCCCCGACGAGGGCCAGGTCTCGATCGATCGCGGCACGACCATCGGCTATTTCAGCCAGGATGTCGGCGAGATGTCCGGCATGAGCGTCGTCTCGGCCGTCATGGACGGCGCCGGCCTGGTTTCGAGCGTCGCGGCCGAGCTCGCGGCGCTGGAAGCCGCCATGGCCGACCCCGACCGGGCCGACGAGATGGAGGAGATCGTCCTGCGCTATGGCGAGGTTCAAGCGCGCTTCGAGGAGCTCGACGGCTACGCGCTCGACGGCCGCGCCCGCGAGGTTCTGGCCGGCCTCGGCTTCAGCCCGGCGATGACGGAGGGCGATGTCGGCGCCCTTTCCGGCGGCTGGAAGATGCGCGTCGCGCTCGCCCGCATCCTGCTGATGGCGCCGGACGCGATGCTGCTCGACGAGCCCTCGAACCATCTCGACATCGAGAGCCTGATCTGGCTGGAGGAGTTCCTCAAGGGCTATGAGGGCGCGCTCCTCATGACCTCGCACGACCGCTCCTTCATGAACCGCATCGTCGGCAAGATCGTCGAGATCGACGGCGGCGCGCTCACCACCTATTCCGGCGATTACGAGTTCTACCAGCAGCAGCGGGCGCTTTCCGAAAAGCAGCAGCAGGCGCAGTTCGAGCGCCAGCAGGCGATGCTGGCCAAGGAGATCGCCTTCATCGAGCGCTTCAAGGCCCGCGCCTCCCATGCCGCGCAGGTGCAGAGCCGGGTGAAGAAGCTCGACAAGATCGAGCGGGTCGAGCCGCCCAAGCGCCGCCAGACCGTGAAGTTCGAGTTCCAGCCGGCGCCGCGCTCCGGCGACGATGTCGCGGGCCTGAAGGGCGTCGCCAAGCGCTATGGCGAGAAGGTGATCTATGACGGCTTCGACTTCCAGATCCGCCGGCGCGAGCGCTGGTGCGTGATGGGCGTCAACGGCGCCGGCAAGTCGACCCTGCTGAAGCTCGTCACCGGCACCTCCGAGCCCGATTCCGGAACCGTGCAGCTCGGCGCCGGGGTCAAGCTCGGCTATTTCGCCCAGCATTCGATGGAAATCCTCGACGGCGACAGAACCGTTTTTGAAACCTTGGAAGATGCCTTCCCGCAGGCCAATCAGGGCTCGCTCAGGGCGCTCGCCGGCTGCTTCGGCTTCTCGGGCGACGATGTCGAGAAGCGCTGCCGCGTGCTCTCCGGCGGTGAGAAGGCGCGCCTCGTCATGGCGCTGATGCTCTACGATCCGCCGAATTTCCTGGTGCTGGACGAGCCCACCAACCATCTCGACATCGCCACCAAGGAGATGCTGATCGAGGCGCTGGCGGCCTTCGAGGGCACGATGCTGTTCGTCAGCCACGACCGGCATTTCCTCGCCGCGCTCTCCAACCGCGTGCTGGAGCTGACGCCCGAAGGCGTCCACGCCTATGGCGGCGGCTATACCGAATATGTCGCCCGCACGGGGCAGGAGGCGCCGGGGTTGCGGCATTGACCGGGTAAAGGCGCGGTCATCCCGGGCGACCGTAGGGAAACCCGGAAACCACGCCTGAACCTTTCCAATCCACGCTCAGGCATGGATCCCGGATCTCCGCTTCGCTCCGTCCGGGATGACGGCGAAGGCGGGCAGAGCCGCGCTCCTGCCGTCTCCTGTCAGCAAGGCGCCCCGCAAGGACGGTGCATCCGCACGGCTGCATGCTAAACATTCCCGCTGCCCGGAGGACCGGGCTGGAATGGTCCGGCTTTTGCCCTATCTCTAGCGCTTCACCGCAACGGACGCCCCGATGGCCCGCAAGACCGATACCGCCGCTGCCCAGGCTGCTGCGCTGGAAGACATGTTCGACCGCAACCAGGCCGCCGATCCCAATTTGCGCGTCATCTCCGTGCGCGGCGCGCGCGAGCACAACCTCAAGAACGTCGACCTCGCCATCCCGCGCGACAAGCTCGTGGTGTTCACCGGCCTCTCCGGCTCGGGCAAGTCCTCGCTCGCCTTCGACACGATTTATGCCGAGGGCCAGCGCCGCTATGTCGAGAGCTTGTCGGCCTATGCCCGCCAGTTCCTCGAGATGATGCAGAAACCCGATGTCGACCAGATCGACGGGCTCTCGCCGGCGATCTCGATCGAGCAGAAGACGACCTCGAAGAACCCGCGCTCGACCGTCGGCACCGTCACCGAAATTCACGACTATATGCGCCTCTTGTGGGCGCGCGCCGGCATTCCCTATTCGCCCGCGACCGGCCTGCCGATCGAGAGCCAGACCGTGCAGCAGATGGTCGACCGCCTGACCGAGCTGCCGGAGAAGACGCGCGGCTACCTGCTCGCGCCGGTGGTGCGCGGCCGCAAGGGCGAGTTCCGCAAGGAGATGGCCGACTGGCTGAAGCGCGGCTTCCAGCGCGTCAAGGTCAATGGCGAGTTCTATGAGATCCCGGACGCGCCGGCCCTGGACAAGAAGTTCAAGCACGATATCGACGTCGTGGTCGATCGCATTGTGATCAGGCCGGATTTGGGCGCCCGCCTCGCCGACTCGCTGGAACAGGCGCTGGAGCTGACCGACGGCATCGCGGTTTTCGAGTATGCGGACGAGAAAGAGGAGAACGGCGAGGCGAGGCGCGTCACCTTCTCGTCCAAATTCGCCTGCCCGGTCTCCGGCTTCACCATCCCCGAGATCGAGCCCCGGCTGTTCTCGTTCAACAACCCGTTCGGCGCCTGCCCGGCCTGCGACGGCCTCGGCCACGAAATGCGGATCGACCCGGACATGATCGTGCCGGACCATTCGCTGACGCTGAAGAAGGGCGCCATCGCGCCCTGGGCCAAATCGACCTCGCCCTATTACGGCCAGACGCTGGAAGCGCTCGCCCGGCATTTCGGCTTCTCGATGACCAAGCCGTGGTCCGAGCTGCCGGAGAGCGCCCGCAAGGCGATCCTGTTCGGCACGGGCACGGAGCCGGTGCGCTTCGCCTACAACGACGGCCTGCGCAGCTACGAGGTGAAAAAGCCCTTCGAGGGCGTCATCACCAATATGGAGCGGCGCTGGAAGGAGACGGAGTCGGACTGGGCGCGCGAGGAGATCGGCCGCTTCATGTCCGAGACGCCCTGCGCCGCCTGCAACGGCTATCGCCTGAAGCCCGAGGCGCTGGCGGTGAAGATCGACGGCCGCCATATCGGCGAGATCTCGAAGCTCTCGGTCAGGGACGCGCTCGACTGGGTCACCGCCCTGCCCGCCCGGCTCTCGAAGAAGCAGAACGAGATCGCCCCGCGCATCCTCAAGGAGATCCGCGACCGGCTGACCTTCCTGCTCGACGTCGGCCTGGAATACCTGACGCTCGCCCGCGCCTCCGGCACGCTCTCCGGCGGCGAGAGCCAGCGCATCCGCCTCGCCAGCCAGATCGGCTCGGGCCTCACCGGCGTGCTCTATGTGCTGGACGAGCCCTCGATCGGCCTGCACCAGCGCGACAACGAGCGCCTGCTCGGCACGCTGCGGCGGCTGCGCGACCTCGGCAACACGGTGATCGTGGTCGAGCATGACGAGGACGCGATCCTGACGGCCGACTACGTCGTCGATGTCGGCCCCGGCGCCGGCATCCATGGCGGCGAGATCGTCGCCAAGGGCACGCCGCAGGACATTCTCGACGATCCGAACTCGCTCACCGGCAAGTACCTCACCGGCGAGATGTCGGTGCCGGTGCCGGAGAAACGGCGCAAGGCGCAGAAGGGCCGCTCGCTCAAGATCGTCGGCGCGCGCGGCAACAACCTCAAGAATGTCGATGTCGAGATCCCGCTCGGGCTGTTCACCTGCATCACCGGCGTCTCCGGCGGCGGCAAGTCGACGCTGGTGATCGACACGCTCTACAAGGCGGTGGCGCGCAAGCTCAACGGCTCGATCGAGCATCCGGCCCCGCATGACCGGATCGAGGGCCTGGAGCATCTCGACAAGGTCATCGACATCGACCAGTCGCCGATCGGCCGCACGCCGCGCTCGAACCCGGCGACCTATACCGGCGCCTTCACGCCGATCCGCGAATGGTTCGCCGGCCTGCCGGAGGCGAAGGCGCGCGGCTATCAGGCCGGGCGCTTCTCCTTCAACGTCAAGGGCGGCCGCTGCGAGGCTTGCCAGGGCGACGGCGTCATCAAGATCGAGATGCACTTCCTGCCGGATGTCTACGTCACCTGCGACGTCTGCAAGGGCAAGCGCTACGACCGCGAGACCCTCGAAGTGAAATACCGCGACAAGTCGATCGCCGACGTGCTCGACATGTCGGTCGAGGAGGCCAAGGGCCTGTTCAAGGCGGTGCCCTCGATCCGCGACAAGATGGAGACGCTGGCGCGCGTCGGGCTGGACTATGTCAAGGTCGGCCAGCAGGCGACGACGCTCTCGGGCGGCGAGGCGCAGCGCGTCAAGCTCTCCAAGGAACTGTCGAAGCGCGCCACCGGCCGCACGCTCTACATCCTCGACGAGCCGACGACCGGCCTGCATTTCCACGACGTCGCCAAGCTGATGGAGGTGCTGCACGAGCTGGTCGACCAGGGCAATTCGGTGGTGGTGATCGAGCACAATCTCGAGGTCATCAAGACCGCCGACTGGATCATCGACATGGGCCCCGAGGGCGGCGACGGCGGCGGCGAGGTGGTGGCGCAGGGCACGCCGGAGGACATCGTCCGGGCGGCCAAGGGCCACACCGCGCGCTTCCTCAAGGAAGTGCTGGACCGCCGCCCGATCAAGAAGGGCAAGGCGGCGGTCAGGCAGGCGGCGGAATAGCGCGGCAGGCCCGCAAGGTCAGCCGCAACGCCGCCGCAGGCGGGGTCGCCCGAACCCGCGGCGGATCCTGCTTGTTTTCCAGCGAGATCCCGGCTGACTGGAACGAATCAAAGGAGAACACTCCTTAGAATTTCTATCAACATATTGATTTCAAAAGATTATTTTATTGACCGCAGAAGTGTCTGAGCCATATCCCTCGGTCCATGCCGGCCCCTGACCGAGGAGAGACATGATGATTGGAAAGACGCATCTCAGCCTGTTGGCTCTGTCGTCCTGCCTTCTGGCCACTCCGGTTCTCGCCCAGAGCGTCAACCTTTACACCACGCGCGAACCCGCCCTGCTCAACCCGGTGCTCGAGTCCTTCACCAAGGACACCGGCATCAAGGTCAACGCCGTCTTCCTGAAGGACGGCCTGCAGGAACGGATCCGCGCCGAGGGCGCCAACAGCCCGGCCGACCTCATGCTCCTCGTCGATGTCGGCGAGATCAACGCCGCGGTCGCGGCCGGCATCACCCAGCCGATCAGGTCCGAGACCGTCGACAAGGTCGTTCCGGCGCAGCTTCGTCCGGACAACAACTGGGTCGCGCTGACCCAGCGGGCCCGGATCGTGATCGCCTCCAAGGAGCGCGTCGCGCAGGATGCGATCACCTATGAGGAGCTGGCCGAGCCGAAATGGAAGGGCAAGTTCTGCATCCGCTCCGGCCAGCACCCCTACAACAACGCCTTCTTCGCCGCCTATCTCGCCCATAACGGAGAGGCCAAGGCCGAAAGCTACATCAAGGCGCTGCGCGGCAATGCGGCCCGCAAGCCGGGCGGCGGCGACCGCGATGTCGCCCGCGACATCCAGTCCGGGCTGTGCGACGTGGCGATCATCAACACCTATTACATCGGTCTGATGAGCCAGGCGAAGAACGAGCAGAAGGGCTGGTTCGACGCGATCAAGCCGCTCAGGACCAGCTTCGCCGGCGGCGGCACGCATGTGAACGTCTCGGCCGTCGCCTTGGCCAGGAACGCGCCGAACAAGGACAACGCCGTCAAGCTGGTCGACTACATGCTCGGCGAGAAGGCGCAGGCCGTCTATGCCAACGGCAATTTCGAGTATCCGGTCAACGCCGCCGTCAAGGACAGCGCCGCGGTGCAGCTTCTCGGGCCGGTGACGCCGGACAGCCTCTCGCTCTCCGAGGTCGCCAGGCACCGCAAGCCCGCCGCCGATCTGGTCGACAAGGCCGGCTTCGACAGTTGAGCGCAGCCGCACCGCAGAGCCTATCCCGGCGGCCGTCATTCCCGTGGCGGCCGTCGACGCGTCTGGCCTACGCCACCTTGCTCGGCGCGGCGCTGATCCTGCTGCCGCTGGCGGCGCTGGTTGGCTCGGCGCTGTCGCTGCGGCAGGCGGCCGAGATCTGGCCGCATCTGGCCGCCCATGTCCTGCCGACCGCGCTCATCCAGACCGGGCTGCTGCTGGCCGGCGTCGGGGCGTTGAGCGCGGCGATCGGCGTCGGCGCCGCCTGGCTGGTCACGCAGAGCGAGTTTCCCGGCCGGGGTGCGCTCGAATGGCTGCTCGCCCTGCCCCTGGCGCTGCCCACCTACATCACCGCCTATATCTACGTCGAATTCATGGGCTTCAACGGCCCGCTGCAAGGCGCGCTGCGCGCGGCCACCGGCTGGCGGTCCCTGCGCGAATACTGGTTTCCCGAGCCGCGCAGCCTTCCCGGCGCGATCGTCATCATGGCGCTCGTGCTCTACCCTTACGTCTATCTGAGCGTGCGCGCGCTCTTCGTCGTGCAGAGCGCGGCGATCATCGATGCGGCCCGCACGCTCGGGGCCGGGCGCGGCCGGCTGTTCCGGCATGTCGGGCTGCCGCTGGCCCGGCCGGCGCTGGCGGCGGGGCTGATCCTCGTGCTGCTCGAGACGCTGAACGACATCGGCGCGAGCGAATATCTCGGCATCCGCACGCTGACGCTGTCGATCTACACGACCTGGCTGAACCGGGGATCGCTGGCCGGCGCCTCGCAGATCGCCTGCGTGATGCTGCTGCTCGTCTTCGCGCTGCTGCTGGGCGAAGCGCGGCTGCGCGAACGGCGTGGCTTCGCCATCTCCGCCCAGCCCGGCCGCATCGCCGCCCGCCGGCGCCTGGGCCGGGGCGCGGGGATGCTCGCCGCCCTCGCCTGCCTGCTGCCCGTCCTGCTGGGCGCGGTGCTCCCCGTCGGGTTCCTGATCGCCGAGACGCTGAGGCTCCAGCGGCTCGCCGGGCTGGACCCGGCGCTGCTCGGCCAGCTCGGCAACGCCCTGCTGCTGGCCATGGCGGCGTCGCTCATCGTCCTGGCCCTCGGCTTCGGGATCGCCGCGGCCGCCCGGCGCGGGCAGGAACGCTTCCTGCGACTGCTCGCGCGCTTCGCCGGGCTCGGCTACGCGGTGCCGGGAACGGTGCTGGCGCTCGGCGTGCTGATTCCGGTCGCCGCGATCGACAATCTCGTCGCCGATACGCTGCGCCGCTGGTTCGGGCGCGAGGTCGGGCTGGTGCTGATCGGCTCGGGCGCGGCGCTGCTCGTCGCCTATGCGGCGCGCTTCCTCGCCATCGGCATCAACGGGATCGAGAGCGGTCTCGCGCGCATCCCCCGGCGCGTCGACGACGCCGCCCGCAGCCTCGGCGCAGGCGGCGGGGTGCTGCTGCGCCAGTTCTACTGGCCTCTGGCGCGCCCGGCGATCGCGACGGCGGGCCTGCTGGTCTTCGTCGACGTGCTCAAGGAGCTGCCGGCGACGCTGCTGCTGCGCCCGCTCGGCGTCGAGACCCTGGCGACCACGGTCTACGGCCATGCCTCCCGGGGCGTGTTCGAGGAAGGCGCGCCGGCGGCGCTGCTGATCGTGCTCGCCGGCCTCGTCCCGGCGCTGATCCTCGCCCGGATCCGCCCGGCACAGAAGGAGCCCTGACCGGCGGGAATGGCTCTGTGCCACCTCATGACGGGCTCTTAACGCGCGTCTGGCATATGATCGGCGCGGCGGCCGCTTTCCCAGGGCCGCGAGGCCGGGACGAGCGCCACGCATGAGCCAGACGGGCACCATCGCAGAAGCCGCAGGCGCGGGCGCAGACGGGCGCACCCGGCGGCTCGCCACGGCGCTGTCCGGCTTCGGGCTGTTCATCCTGATCATGACGCTGCAGCCCTTCGCGCCGCCGCCGGACGCGGCGCAGCTCTCCGCTCCCAATAGCGGCAACCTCGTCAACCAGATCGGCTACCTCGTGCTGGGCGGGCTCTATCTGACGGCGATCCTGCGCCTGACGCCGCGGCCGGTCCTGGCCCGGCTCGGCCTCGGCATCTGGTTCGCCGTCTTCGCCCTGGCCTGCCTGTCGAGCTTCCAGGCGCTCGACCCGGCGGCTTCGCTGCGCGGCCTCCTGCTCGGAGCGGTCGCGATGATCGTGGTGGCGGGCGTGCTGGTCCTGCCGGAAAGCGAGGCTGATTTCGCGACGGCGGCCGTCGACGCCTGCATCGCGGTGCTCGTCCTCGTCTACGGCGTGCTGATCTTCGCCCATCACCTCGCGGTGCACAGCGCCGAGGGCGCCGAAGGCGTGCATGTCGGCGAATGGCGCGGGCACCTTTCCCATAAGAACTTCGCCGCGCCGGTGTTCTCCATGATGGCGATGATCGGGATCTATGGCTGGCGTGCCGGCTTGAGATGGCGCGGCGCGCTGATCGTGCTGCTCTGCGTGGTCTTCGTCTTCAACAGCGGCTCGAAGACCACGCTCGGCGTGCTGCCCGTCGCGGTCGGGATCGTGCTGCTCGGACGGATTACCGGTCGGCCCGGGCTTGCGGTGGCGCTGCATCTCCTGCTGGTCGCCGCGCTCGGCTGCCTCACCGTCGGCACGGTGATATCGCCTCAGCTCCACCGCATCGGCACGGCGCTGATCCCGGACCCGACCTATACCGGCCGCGACGAGATCTGGAAATTCGCGCTCTCCCGCATCGCCGAACGCCCCTGGACCGGCTACGGCTATGCCAGCTTCTGGCAGACGCCGGTCGTCACCGGGCTGGAGGAGAACTACGAGGCGAGCTGGGACGTGCGCGGCATCGGCTCGGGGCACAACACCTATCTCGACGCGGCCCTGATGTTCGGCATCCCCGGCGCGGCGGTGACGCTCTGGCTGTTGATGGTCCGGCCGCTGCGAAACTATATCGCCGCGGCGCGCGAGCCGGCCAATCGCAGGCTCGCCGACCTTTTCGCCATGATCGTGGTCTTCATGACCTATGTCGGCATGCTCGAGACCTTCCTGCTCAACCGCTCCGACCCGCTCTGGACCCTCTACGCCCTGGCGGTGATGGGGCTGGAGCTGCTGCGGCGGATGCAGGTGAAGGCGGACTGAGCCGGCGGCTGCTACTACGCCGCGGGCACCGTGACCCGCCGCGCCTGCCCGCGCCAGGGCTTCTGGCCCAGCACATAGGGCTTCACCGCCAGGAAAGGCTTCTCGATCCAGAGCCAGGAAAACAGCGCGAACAGCACGACCAGCGGCGCCGAAATCGCGAAGAGCACGAGCCCGCTGCCATGGACCAGATCGGTCTGGTAGACCAGCGCCTGCTGGATCGGGAAGCCGTAAAGATAGATGCCGTAGGAGACGTCGAGCTTGCGGATGCGCTGCGGCAGCCTGAGCGGCAGCAGGCCGATATAGATCACGCAATAGGTCAGGAAGGGCGGCACCAGGAAGCACCATTCACGCGGCGCCGACATCAGCACGATCGAGGCTGCGAGTGCCGCCGCGAACAAGCTCCAATGCATCGGCAGGCGGTCGCGCCACTGGAAATAGAGGCACCCGACCAGGAAGTAGAACACCACCACGGTCCAGTGGTAGTTGCCCTCGGTGATGCCGAAGCCGCGCATATGGGCCGCGACGGTCGCGGCAAGGATGATGGCGGCCGAGAGCATCGCGAAGAGCACGCGGCGACGCACCAGGCCGACGCCGATCATCAGCGCCATCACGATATAGCAATAGAATTCCGGCTTCAGCGTCCACAGGTTCTGGTTGACCGTGTTTGGAACCGGATTGTGCTCGAACACGCCGGGCAGCTCGAAGCGGATGCGCCCGACGACGTTGCCGAAATACTCCCAGAACCGGATGTCCGAGACGTAGTCCCGCAGAGCCCATGTCGTCAGCAGCGGCCCGAGCACCAGCGCCGACAGGGTGATCTCGACGAAGAGCGCCGGGACGATGCGGATCGCCCGCAGGGTGATGAAGGGCCTTACGGCGCCAGTGCGGAGAGCGCTGCCGGTGACGAGGAAACCGCTCAGCGCGAAGAAGGCCGGGACGAGGCTGAGCCGGAACAGCCCGCCCCAGCCGACCCAGTCCTCGCTGGTGTCCGCGCCGGCGACCCAGCCGGAATGGACTGCGAGGATCGTCACCGACAGGATCAGGCGCAAGGCGTTGAAGCCGGGCCCCTCTCCGCCATTGCGCTCCAGGATATCGGCGGCCGTCGGCAGCGAGCCGAGAAAGCCGCCATCCCGGCGGGCCTGCCCCTCATCCGCATGGCCCTTGTCCGATTTCGATACGCTTTGTGTCATCCCCAGCCGCTCCGCATGCTCGCCGGTCATTAGCTGCAAGCGGCGCGCCACAACAATCGCGGATTAAATTACTCCAGATCGGCGGCAATAAAGAAAATCACGCTACCTAACGTGAATTGAAGCCCGTGCCCTGCTGCCTTATTTTAAACGTTCGGAAAAACGAACGGAATGGACGCAGAACTTGGCGCGCCGGGACCTGATCGCCCCCCTCCCCGAAGCCGTCCGCGCGGAGACCGCGTGATGGCGGCCGCGGCCAAGCGCGTTCCGCTGCCGGCGATCCTGCTCGCCAACGACCTGCTCGACGGCGACGTCGTCTTCGCGGCGGCGGCCGGACCGGGCGGTCTCGCCTGGACGCGCGATCCGGCCCGGGCGCTGGTGGCGAGCGACGACGCGGCGGCCGAGCGGCTGGAGGCCTTCGCGGCGGCCGAATTGCGCGGCAACACGGTCGTCGACGCCTATCTGGTCGATATCGCGCTCGAGGGCGGCCGCCCGGTGCCGCGCCATTTCCGCGAGCGCTTCAAGACGCTCGGCCCCAGCAACCGTCCCGATCTCGGCAAGCAGGCCGGCGAGGGCATCGCGCCAGCGCCGAAGGGTTGAGGCATGTATCGCTACGATGAATTCGACGAGCGCTTCGTGCGCGAGCGGGTGGCGCAATTCGCCGACCAAGTCGCGCGCCGGCTCGACGGCTCGCTAAGCGAGGACGAGTTCAAGCCGCTGCGGCTGAAGAACGGCGTCTATCTCCAGCTCCACGCCTATATGCTGCGCATCGCCGTGCCCTACGGCACGCTGAACGCCCGGCAGTTGCGCCAGCTCGCGCTGATCGGCGAGAGATACGACCGCGGCTACGGCCATTTCACCACGCGCACGAACCTGCAGTTCAACTGGCCGAAGCTGCGCGACATCCCCGCGATCCTCGGCCTGCTCGCCGATGTCGAGATGCATTGCATCCAGACCTCCGGCAACTGCATCCGCAACGTCACGGCCGATCATTTCGCCGGCGTCGCCCGCGACGAGATCGAGGATCCGCGCCCGACCGCCGAACTGATCCGGCAATGGTCCTCGGGCCATCCCGAATTCAGCTACCTGCCGCGCAAGTTCAAGATCGCGGTCACCGGCGCGCAGGAGGACCGGGCCGTCACCCGGGCGCACGATATCGGCCTGCGCCTGCGCCGGCACCCCGACACGCAGGAGACCTGCTACGAGGTCAGCGTCGGCGGCGGGCTCGGGCGCACACCGATGATCGGCAAGGTGGTGCGAGACTATCTGCCGAAGAAGGATCTGCTCGCCTATCTCGAGGCGATCCTGCGCGTCTACAATCTCGAAGGCCGGCGCGACAACAAGTACAAGGCTCGCGTCAAGATCCTCGTCCACGAGATCGGCGCCGAGGAATTTGCCCGCCGGGTCGAGGCGGAATTCGCCCGGCTCGACGGCCCCTCGATCAATGCCGACCCGGAGGAGGTGGCGCGGATCGCGGCCTATTTCGCGCCGCCGGCCTATGAGACGCTGCCGGCCGTGAGCAACACGCTGGAAGCGGCCCGGGCGGCGAACCCGGCCTTCGCGCGCTGGGTCGAGGTCAACACCACGGCGCACAAGGTTCCCGGCTATACGGCGGTGACGATCTCGCTGAAGCCGGCGGGCCAGGCGCCGGGCGACGCCACCTCCGCGCAGATGCGGACGGTCGCCGATCTGGCCGAGCGCTATTCGCTCGACGAATTGCGGGTCACCCACGCCCAGAACCTCGTGCTGCCCCATGTGCGCCTGCGCGATCTCCCCGCGATCTGGCGGACGCTCGGCGAGGCCGGGCTGGCCGAAGCCAATATCGGCCTCGTCACCGACATCATCTCCTGCCCCGGGCTCGACTACTGCGCGCTGGCGACGGCCCGCTCGATCCCGATCGCGCAGGCGATCCAGCAGCGTTTCGCCGATGCGCAGCGCCAGCGCGAGATCGGCCCGCTCGGCATCAAGATCTCGGGCTGCATCAATGCCTGCGGCCACCACCATGTCGGCCATATCGGCATTCTCGGGCTGGAGAAGCGCGGCATCGAATCCTACCAGATCACGCTCGGCGGCGACGCCGGCGAGAACGCCGCGATCGGCGAGATCCTCGGACCGGGCCTCGCCGCCGAGGAGGTTCCGGCCGCGATCGAGCGCATCGTCGCGGTCTATCTGGCCGAGCGGCTGGAGGCGGAGAGCTTCATCGACGCGGTGCGCCGGCTCGGGCTCGCGCCCTTCAAGGCCGCCTTCCAGGAGGTTCCCCGTGCCGCTGCTTGACCGGAACGGCGCCCGCGAGGACGGCTGGACCCGCAGCGAGGGCGCGGCCGTCGGCAACATCCCCGCCGTGATCGTCCCCTGGGACTCGCTGGCCGACGCGCTCGCCCAGCAGGGCGACGGCCGGAACATCGGCGTCCTTATCCCCAACAGCCTCGCCATTTCCGCCCTGGCGCCGTTCCTGCCGCGGCTGGCGCTGGTGGCGATCGGCTTCCCGGCCTATTCGGACGGGCGCGGCTTCAGCCTCGCACGCCAGCTCCGGCGCGCCGGATTCGCCGGCGAGCTGCGCGCCAGCGGCCCGCTGATCCCCGACCAGTTCGCCTATGCCCTCGCCTGCGGCTTCGACACGATCGAGCTGCCGCAGGCCAATGCCGAGCGCCAGCCACTCGAGCAATGGCTGCGCGCCCGCGATTCCTACAGCCTGACCTATCAGCGCGGCTACGGCACGCCGGACCGCAACATCCTGGACCGTCGGCGCGCCGCCCGCGCAGCGGCGGCGCCGGGCCCGCGATGAGCGGCGGGGCGCCCCGGAACCGGCAGCCCGACCCGGCGGAGGACGCCGAGAACCTGCTGCTGCCCGGCGATGCGTCCCCCGGCCGCTGGCTCGACCTCGGCTTTCGCCTTATCATTCTCGGACTGGCGGTCCTGTGGCTGCTGATGCCGGCGGCGGGCGCAACCCCGCCGGCCCCCGACGGGAAAGCGATAGCGACCACGCGATGAGCGAGAGACGACCCGAGGCGACGGCGCGGCGCATCGAGCCGCTGGCGACCCTGCCGCTGTTCCACAAGCTGGACGGGCGCAAGGCCGTGCTCGCCGGCCATGGCGAGGGCGCGCTGTGGAAGGCCGAACTGCTCGCGGCGGCCGGGGCGGAACTGCATGTCTTCGCCGGGTCCGAGGCCGCCTCCTTCGCGCCGCTCGCCACCGACGAGGCCGCCGCGCGGATCCATCTCCATGCCCGCCGCTGGTCGGCGGAGGACCTCGCCGGAGCGGCGCTCGCCGTCGCCGATCTCGACGATGCCGGCGAGATCCAGGCTTTCGTCGCGGCGGCGCGCCGGGCGGGAACGCCGGTCAACATCGTCGACAAGCCCGAATTCTGCGACTTCGCCTTCGGCGCGCTGGTCAACCGCTCGCCGCTCGTCGTCGCCGTCTCGACCGACGGGGCCGCGCCGGTGTTCGGACAGGCGATCCGCGCCAAGATCGAGGCGCTGCTGCCGGCCGGGCTGAAGGGCTGGGCGCAGGCGGCGAGCGACTGGCGCCCGGTCGTGCAGGCGCGCGAGCTGCCCTTCGCGCTGCGCCGCGCCTTCTGGGAGCTCTTCGCCGGCAAGGCGATGGCGGAGCCCGGGCGCGAGCCGGCGCCGCAGGATGCGGCCGAGCTTTTTGCGGCGCTCGCCGGGCTGGAAGCCGCGCATGACGGCAAGGGCCGGGTCACGCTGGTCGGCGCCGGGCCGGGCGATCCGGAACTGCTGACGCTCAAGGCCATCCGCGCGCTGCAGAGCGCCGATATCATCCTCTATGACGACCTCGTCTCGCCCGGCGTGCTGGAATTCGCCCGGCGCGAGGCGAAGCGCATGCTGGTCGGCAAGACCGGCTACGGCCCTTCGGTCAAGCAGGGCGAGATCAACGCGCTGATCGTCTCCCTCGCCCTGCAGGGCAAGCATGTCGTGCGGCTGAAAGGCGGCGACCCCGGCATCTTCGGCCGGGCCGGCGAGGAGATCGAGGCCTGCCGGGGCGCCGACATCCCGGTGGCGATCGTGCCGGGTATCTCGGCGGCGCAGGGCGCGGCCGCCGCGCTCGGCCTGTCTCTGACCCATCGCGACCATGCCAGGCGGCTGCAATTCGTCACCGGCCATTCGCGCAAGGGCGAATTGCCGGACGATCTCGACTGGCGCGCCATGGCCGATCCCGCCGCCTCGACCGTGATCTACATGGCGCGGGCCACCCTGCCCGGCTTCCGCGAGAAGGCGCTCGCCGCCGGGCTCGACCCGCAGACGCCGGCCGTCGCCGTGCTCTCAGCGACGCGGCCCGAGGAAATCCGCATCGCCGCGACGATCGCGACCCTGCCGGAACGGCTCGCGGAACTTTCCACCGCCGGCCCGGTTCTGGTCCTGCTGGGCCATGCCTTCGGCGCGGCCCTGGCCGCGGCCGGAGAAGCGGCGGATCGCCGCAGCGCCTGAACGCCGCCGGAGGCCGAATCCGGCGGTAAGCTCGAAGACGATGCCGGGAGATGCATGTTCTCCCCCGCATGGAATCTTTGGAACGGCGCCGCTGCCCGGGCAGATTGTGGCAATACCTGGATTTCAGTACGTTTCGTTTGTTATTCAGAACGTGGCGGAGTGCCCCTGCGGATGCTTCGCCCGGATCGCAACGGAGCCCTGACATGACACGACCCGCGTTTCGCCGCCTGGTTCGGGCCGGACTGGTCCTGGGAGCCTTCACGGTCTGCTTCGGCGTCGTCGCCGGAGCCCGCGCGCAGTCGACCGAGCTGCTCAACGTCTCCTACGACCCGACCCGCGAGCTCTACCGCGACATCAACGCCGCTTTCCTGGCCGAGTGGAACGGCAAGCACCCGGACAAGAAGATAGCGACGATCCGCCAGTCGCATGGCGGCTCGGGCGCCCAGGCGCGCACCGTGATCGACGGCCTCAACGCCGATGTCGTGACGCTGGCGCTGGCCGGCGATATCGACGCCATCGCGGAGCGCTCGAAGAAGCTGCCGCTCGACTGGCAGAAGCGCCTGCCGGACAATTCCGCGCCCTACACCTCGACGATCGTCTTCCTCGTCCGCAAGGGCAATCCCAAGGCGATCAAGGATTGGGGCGACCTCGCCAAGCCCGGCATCCAGATCATCACGCCGAACCCGAAGACCTCGGGCGGGGCGCGCTGGAACTATCTCGCGGCCTGGGGCTATGCCGAGAAGGCCTTCAACAAGGACGAGGCCAAGGTCCGCGACTTCATCGCCAAGCTCCTGGCCAACGTCCCGGTGCTCGACACCGGCGCGCGCGGCGCGACCACGACCTTCACCCAGCGCGGCATCGGCGACGTGCTGCTGGCCTGGGAGAACGAGGCCTTCCTGGCGCAGAAGGAGTTCGGCGCCGACAAGTTCGACATCGTCGTGCCGAGCCTGTCGATCCTGGCCGAACCGCCGGTCGCGCTGGTGGACGGCAATGTCGACGCCAAGGGCACGCGCGAGGCGGCGCAGGCCTATCTCGAATTCCTCTACACCCCGAAGGCGCAGGCGATCATCGCCAGGAACTTCTATCGCCCGCGCAACCCGGAGGCCGCCGATCCGAAGGACCTCGCCAATTTCCCGAAGCTCGACCTGCTGACGATCGACAAGGATTTCGGCGGATGGGCCAAGGCGCAGCCCGCCCATTTCGGTGACGGCGGCACCTTCGACCAGCTCTACAAGCCGGCCCGGTAACGCATGGCGACGGCGTCCCTCCGCTGGCGCGAGCCCAGCATCCTGCCCGGCTTCGGGCTGGCGCTGGGCATCACCGTGACGGCGCTGTCGCTGGTCGTGCTGATCCCGCTGGCCGGCCTTTTCGTCAAGGCCGCCAGCGCCGGCCCGTCCGATATCTGGGCGGTGGCGACCTCGCCGCGGACGCTGGCCGCGCTCAGGCTCTCCTTCCTGGGCGCGCTGTTCGCCGCGCTGGTCAACACCGTCTTCGGGCTGATCCTCGCCTGGGTGCTGGTGCGCTACGAGTTTCCTGGCAGGCGGCTGATCGACGCCGCCGTCGACCTGCCCTTCGCCCTGCCGACGGCGGTGGCCGGCATCTCGCTCGCCGCGATCTACGCGCCGAACGGCTGGGTCGGGGCCTGGCTGGCGCCGCTCGCCTTCAGGCTCACCATCCCCTTCACCGACCTCTCCTTCGGCTTCGACGGCAAGGTCGCCTATACGCCGCTCGGCGTCATGGTGGCGCTGATCTTCATCGGCCTACCCTTCGTCGTGCGCACCGTCCAGCCGGTGCTGGAGGAGTTGCAGAGCGATGTCGAGGAGGCGGCCGCCCTGCTCGGCGCCAGCCGCCTGCGCACCGTCTTCCGCGTCGTGCTGCCGCCGGTGCTGCCGGCGCTGCTGACCGGCTTCGTCCTCGCCTTCGCGCGGGCCATCGGCGAATACGGCTCGGTGATCTTCATCGCCGGCAACATTCCGATGGTCTCCGAGATCGCGCCGCTGCTGATCGTGATCCGGCTCGAGCAGTTCGACTATGCCGGCGCCGCGGTGATGGCGGCGATGATGCTGCTGATCGCCTTCGCGCTGATCCTCGCCGTCAATCTGGTTCAGGCGCGGGCGCGCCGGAGATATGGCGATGTCTGACGCAGCCCTGCCCGCCGCCGCCCCTCCCGCCCGGCGCGAGGCCGCCCGCGCCCGCGGCGAGAGCCGGCTCGTCCAGTTCGCGCTGATCGGCGTCTCGCTTGCCTTCCTGCTTTTCTTCCTGCTGCTGCCGCTGGCCGCGGTCTTCGTCGAGGCCGCGGCGCGGGGCTGGCAGGCCTACCGCGCCGCGGTCACCGAGCCCGACGCGCTGGCGGCGATCCGCCTCACCCTGCTCGTCGCGGCGATCGCCGTGCCGTTCAACACCGTGGTCGGCATCGCCGCCGCCTGGGCCGTCGCCAAGTTCGAGTTCCGCGGTAAGAACCTGCTGATCAGCCTGATCGACCTGCCCTTCTCGGTCTCCCCCGTCATTTCGGGCCTCGTCTTCGTGCTGCTCTTCGGCGCGCAGGGCTATTTCGGGCCCTGGCTGCAGGCGCACGACATCAAGATCGTCTTCGCGCTGCCGGGGCTGATCCTCGCCACGGTCTTCGTCACCTTCCCCTTCGTGGCGCGCGAGCTGATCCCGCATATGCAGTCGCTCGGCTCGGCCGACGAGGAGGCGGCGCTGACGCTCGGCGCCTCGCCCTGGCGCACCTTCTTCACCATCACCCTGCCGAATGTGAAATGGAGCCTGTTCTACGGCGTGCTGCTCTGCAACGCCCGGGCGATGGGCGAGTTCGGCGCGGTCGCGGTCGTCTCGGGCAAGATCCGCGGCGAGACCAACACCATGCCGCTGCATGTCGAGATCCTCTACAACGAGTATATGGGGCCGGCCGCCTTCGCCGTCGCCTCGCTGCTGGCGGGGCTCGCCCTCGTCACGCTCGTGCTCAAGACGCTGCTGGAATGGCATTACGGCGACGCCATCGCCGCCAGCCGCCGCCACTGACCCCGCACCGGACGAAGGACGCCCTCATGTCGGTCGCCGTCACCATCGAAACCATCGAGAAGCGCTTCGAGAACTTCCCGGCGCTGCGCGGCGTCTCGCTCGACATCCAGCCGGGCGAGCTCGTCGCGCTGCTCGGCCCGTCGGGCTCCGGCAAGACGACGCTGCTGCGCCTGATCGCCGGGCTGGAGGAGGCCGATCGCGGCCGCGTGCTGTTCGGCGAGACCGATACGCGCGACCTCTCCCTCCGGGAGCGCCGCATCGGCTTCGTCTTCCAGCAATACGCCCTGTTCAAGACGATGAACGTCGCCGACAACATCGCCTTCGGTCTGCGCTCCCGCCCGCGCGGGGAACGGCCGGGCGCAAGCGAAATCGGCAGGCGCGTCAAGGAGCTGCTCGAGCTGGTTCAACTGCCGGGACTGGAAAAGCGCTATCCGAGCCAGCTCTCCGGCGGCCAGCGCCAGCGCGTCGCGCTCGCCCGCGCGCTGGCGATCGAGCCGCGCGTCCTGCTGCTCGACGAGCCCTTCGGCGCGCTCGACGCCAAGGTGCGCAAGGATCTGCGCGCCTGGCTGCGCGAACTGCATGGCCGCACCGGCCACACCACCGTCTTCGTCACCCACGACCAGGAGGAGGCGCTGGAGCTGGCCGACCGCGTCGCCATCCTGAACGAAGGGCGCATCGAGCAGGTCGGCTCGGCCGACGACGTCTACGACCATCCGGCGACGCCCTTCGTCTGCGAGTTCCTCGGCGAGGTGAACAAGCTGCCGGTCAAGGTCGTCGGCAGCCAGGCCTTCTTCGGCGACCGGCCGGTGCTGGGCGGGCTGGCGCAGAACCAGGGCGGGCCGGCCTCGCTCTATGTCCGCCCGCAGCATCTGCGCATCGTCGACGAGACGCCGCTGGCGCTGCCCGGCACCGTCGAGCATCTGCGCCGCAACGGCCCCCTGCGCCGGGCCGAGGTCGCGGTCGATGGGCTGAAGAAGCGGCTCGACGTCGATCTCGCCAGCCAGGTGGCGCCGGCGATCGGCGAGCGGGTCAGGCTGCGCATCACCCATGGCAATCTGTTCGCGGCGGCCTGATCCCCGATTCCCGCGGGAGGCGGGCGGGCCGAAAACCGGTTTCCACTTTTCCGCCCGATGCCATAGCCTCCCGACCGAATCCCGGCGGCGATGGACGCGGCCGGTCCCCGGTCCGGACAGGAGATCGCGATGAAAGCACGCGCGAAATGGGTGGAAGGCATGGCCTTCATGGGCGAGGCCGGCAGCGGCCATGCGGTGATGATGGACGGCGCCCCCGACCATGGCGGCCGCAATATCGGCATCCGGCCGATGGAGATGCTGCTGATCGGGCTCGCCGGCTGCACCGGCTTCGACGTCGTCAGCATCCTCAGGAAGGGCCGCGAGACCGTGACCGGCTGCGAGGTCGAGGTCGAGGCGGAACGCGCCGCGACCGACCCCAAGGTCTTCACCAGGATCCACCTGCATTACCGCATCTCCGGCAAGGGGCTCTCGCGCGCCAAGGCGGAGCGCGCCGTCACATTGTCGAAGGAAAAATACTGTTCGGCTTCGATCATGCTCGGGGCGACCGCCGAGACGAGCTACGCGCTCGACGTGATCGACGAACTGCAGAAGGACGAAGCTGCATGAGCCAGCCCGCATTCGCCGGACTGATCGCCCCCGAGGCCCTCGCCGCCCGGCTCGGCGACGAAAACCTCGTCGTCATCGACATCCGCACCGCCGCCGATGGCGGCCGGGAGGCGTTCGAGGCCGGGCATATCCCGGGCGCCGTCCATTCCGACTACGCCGCCGATGGCTGGCGCGCCAGGGTCGGCAACGCGCCCGGCATGCTGCCCGCCGCGGACCACCTCGCCGCCCTCGTCGGCCGCCTCGGCATCAGGCCGGATGACGACGTCGTCATCGTCCCGGCCGGAACGGCGCCGACCGACTTCGCCGCGGCGGCACGGGTCTACTGGACGCTGAAGTTCATCGGCCACGGCCAGCAAGCCATCCTCGACGGCGGCTTCAGGGGCTGGACCAGCGACCAGCAGCGCCCGGTCGAGACCGGCCCGTCCCGGCCGAAAGCGGCGCCGCCCTATCCCGTCGTCGCCCAGCAGCACCTGCGCAGCACGACCGACGCGACCCTGATCGCCTCGCGCAGCAAGCAGGCGAGCCTGGTCGACGCCCGCGGCCCGCGCTATTTCGAAGGCCGCGAAAAGGCGGCCGAGGCGACGCGCGGCGGCCATATCCCCGGCGCGATCCCGCGCGACTATGCCGGCGCCTTCGAACCCGGCACCGGCCGGCTCAAGCCGCGCGCCGAGCTGGAGCAGCTCTTCGCCGCGGTGCCGCAGGGGCCGGCGATCTCCTATTGCAACACCGGCCATTCGGCTGCGGCGAACTGGTTCGTGCTGTCCGAACTGCTCGGCCGCGAGGAGGTCGCGCTCTATGACGGCTCGATGACCGACTGGACGCAGGACCCGGAACGCCCGGTGGCGACGGGACCCGCGGGCTGAGCGACCCAACACGCGCCCTGCCCTGATCCTGCGAGACGCGAGCTTTTTCGGCTCGCTCCTCGGGATGAGGGCTCGCATGTCGGCTCCGAGCATCGGCCTTCGGAATTGCCAAACAGCTTGAAAAGGTTCAAAGGAAGCGCCGCCTGCGCGTCGCGATGCGCCGGCGGCTCCCGACATATTGGACACAAGCATCAGCCGATGAACGCCGTCGCGCCGAAAATCTCCTTCGTCTCGCTGGGCTGCCCGAAAGCCCTCGTCGATTCCGAGCGGATCATCACCTCGCTGCGCTCCGAGGGCTACGAGCTCTCGAAGAGCCATTCCGGCGCCGATCTCGTCATCGTCAACACCTGCGGCTTCCTCGACAGCGCAAAGGCCGAATCGCTCGAGGCGATCGGCTCGGCCATGGCCGAGAACGGCAAGGTCATCGTCACCGGCTGCATGGGCGCCGAGCCGGAGCAGATCCGCGACGTCTTCCCGAACGTGCTCGCGATCACCGGCCCGCAAGCTTATGAGAGCGTCGTCTCGGCCGTGCATCAGGCCGTGCCGCCCAAGCACGACCCCTTCGTCGATCTCGTCCCCGACCAGGGCGTCAAGCTGACGCCGCGGCACTACGCCTATCTCAAGATTTCAGAGGGTTGCAACAATCGCTGCACCTTCTGCATCATCCCGAAGCTGCGCGGCGACCTGGTCTCTCGGCCGATCGGCGAGGTGCTGCGCGAGGCCGAGAAGCTGGCCAAGGCCGGCGTCAAGGAACTGCTGGTGATCTCGCAGGACACCAGCGCCTATGGCCTCGACATCAAATACGCGCCGTCCCTGTGGAAGGACCGCGAGATCCGCACCCGCTTCTTCGAGCTCGCCCGCGAGCTCGGCCAGATGGGGATGTGGGTCAGGCTGCACTATGTCTATCCCTACCCGCATGTCGACGAGGTCATCCCGCTGATGCAGGAGGGCGTCGTGCTGCCCTATCTCGACATCCCGTTCCAGCACGCCTCGCCGAGCGTCCTCAAGGCGATGCGCCGGCCGGCGCATCAGGACCGCACGCTCGACCGCATCCGCAAATGGCGCGAGATCTGCCCGGATCTCGCCATCCGCTCGACCTTCATCGTCGGCTTCCCCGGCGAGACCGAGGAAGACATGGACATCCTCGTCGACTGGCTGAAGGAAGCGAAGCTGGAGCGCGTCGGCTGCTTCAAATACGAGCCGGTCAAGGGCGCGCCCGCCAACGCGCTCGGCCTTGCCCTCGTCCCGGAGGAGGAGAAGGAGGCACGCTGGCACCGCTTCATGAAGACCCAGGCCGAGATTTCCGCCCGCATCGTCAAGGGCCGCGTCGGCAAGCGCATTCCTGTCATCATCGACGAGGCCGGGCCGAGCGTCGCGAAGGGCCGCTCGAAATGGGATGCGCCGGAGATCGACGGCAACGTCTATGTCGCGAGCCGCCGGCCGCTGCGCCCGGGCGACATCGTCACGGTCAAGATCGAGCGCGCCGACGCCTACGACCTGCACGGCGTCGCGGTCTGAGCACGATGGGGCCGGCTCGGGGCCGCAACGCCCTCAATCGAAGGCGCAGAGCCGGCGGACCGGCCGGCCGCCGCATGGCGCAGCCGCACCGGGCCCGGAATGCGCATCCGCTCCTGCAGGACCGGCATGCGGATGGCGGAGGCTGCGGGATCTTCCGTGCCCCGCTCCCGGAGCTGCTGTGCCAGCGCAACGCCGGAAAGACCTGACATACCGAGAAGAAAAATGACTGCCTGAAACCGGGTCGACATGACTGTCGTCCTGAAATGCGAGTCGGCGTTGCGCTGGCTCCCATTCGTCGCGGCGACATCGCCGCAGGTTCACGGCTTCGGCAAAATTGCGCCCCGCGCGGCAGGGCGCATCAGCGGGTCACCCCGGGCGAAGCCCTTGGGTCCGATCTTCGATCGGCCCAAGGATAAACTCCGCGCAGATCCGGGACCCATGGCTGAGCGCTTCCGAAGACGGTTCAGGCCTGGATCCCGGGTCAAGCCCGGGATGACCGCGTGGTTCCGCGCAGAATCGACCCGGCCTAGGGAATCAGCACCGTCGAGCCGGTCGTGCCGCGCGACTCCAGCGCGCGATGCGCCTCGGCGGCGTCCTTCAGCGGGAAGGTGGCGTTGACCGGCACCTTGATCTTGCCGGAGAGAACGGCGTCGAACAGGTTCTTCGCCATCGCGACCAGCGTTTCGCGCTTCGCGGTATGCGTCATCAGGGTCGGGCGCGTGACATAGAGCGAGCCCTTGGCCGAGAGGACGCCGAGATTGAAGGCCTCGACCGGGCCGGAGGCGTTGCCGAAGGAAACCATCAGGCCGAAGGGCTTCAGCGTGTCGAGCGACTTCATGAAGGTGTCCTTGCCGACGCCGTCATAGACCACGTCGCAGAGCGCCCCGCCGGTGATCTCCCTGACCCGCGCGACGAAATCCTCCTCGCGATAGTTGATGACATGGTCGGCGCGATGGGCCTTCGCCAGCTCGACTTTCTCTTTCGAACCGGCCGTGCCGATCACGGTGGCGCCCAGCGCCTTGCCCCATTGGCAGAGGATCAGGCCGGTGGCGCCGGCGGCGGCGTGGACCAGGATGGTGTCGCCCGGCTTCACCTTATGGGTCCGGTGCAGCAGGTATTCGGCGGTCAGGCCCTTCAGCATCATGCTGGCGGCGGCCTCGTAGGAGATGCCCTCCGGCAGCGCGACGGCGTTCGCCGCCGGCACGATGCGCTCCTCGGCATAGGCGCCGAGCCCCGAGACCACGGCGACACGGTCGCCGGCCTTGAACTCCGTCACCTTCGGCCCGACGGCGAGCACCTCGCCGGCGCTCTCGTTGCCGAGCGTGAAGGGCAGTTGCGGCGCGGGGTAGAGCCCCGAGCGGAAATAGGTGTCGATGAAGTTGAGGCCGATGGCGCGGTTGCGGATCAGGATCTCCCCCGGCCCGGGCTCAGGCAGCGCGACGTCCTCGAACACCAGCACGTCCGGCCCGCCGGTCTTGTGCGCGCGAATGGCTTTGACCATGGAATGCATCTCCCTCGATGAATGGCCCGAGCATAGTTCATCGCGCATGCAAGCAGCATCCTCGCGCAACGCAAGCCGCCCCTTGCGACTTTGCGGCCCGTGGCCAAAACGCCGCGCATCGGCTAGCGAGAAGACATGAGCACGCATGCCGACGAACCGCTCGATATCGCCGTCGTGGGCGCCGGCCCCGTCGGGCTCGCCGCGGCGCTGGCGCTGGCGACGGAAGGGCGCAGCGTCGCCCTTCTCGGCCCGCTGGCGACGCCCCGCGACGGACGCACCGTCGCCCTGCTCGACAGCTCCTGGCGCCTGCTCGCCGAGCTCGGCGTCCGGGACGCGCTCATGGACAAGGCGGCGCCGCTCGCCGTGATGCGGCTGGTCGACGACAGCGGCAGCCTGTTCCGCCAGCCCCCGGTCGAGTTCCGCGCCTCCGAGATCGGGCTCGACGCCTTCGGCTGGAACGTCGAGAACGCCGATCTGACCAAGGCTTTGGCCGCGGCCGCCGGGGCACGGCCGGGCCTGCGGCTGCTGCCCGGGCTCGTCCGCGCGATCGCCCCCGGAGACGGCGCGGTCGGGCTCTCCGGCGACGGCTTTGCGCCGTTCAGGGCGCGTCTCGTCATCGGCGCCGACGGGCGCAATTCGCAGGTCCGGGCCGCCGCCGGGATCGCGAGCCGCGACTGGCGCTATCCGCAGGTGGCGCTGACCGGCATCTTCGAGCACCGCCGCGACCATCGCGAGACCTCGACCGAATTCCACACCCGCAAGGGTCCCTGCACGCTCGTCCCCCTGCCCGGCCGGCGCTCCTCGCTGGTCTGGCTGCTCGATCCCGCGGCGGCGGAAGCCGTCGCGGCCCTAGACGATGCCGGCTTCGCCCGCAGGGTCGAGACGCAGGTGCAATCGCTGCTCGGCGCGATGCGCCTCGTTGGGGCGCGCGGGCGCATCCCGATGGGCGGGCTCTCGGTCGATCGCTTCGCCGCCGGCCGCATGGCGCTGATCGGCGAGGCCGCGCATGTCTTCCCGCCGATCGGCGCGCAGGGGCTCAATCTCGGCCTGCGCGACGTCGCGGCATTGCGCGATGCCGTGACCGGGAGCGACGATCCGGGCAGCGAGCGGGCGATGGCGGCCTATGACGCGGCGCGGCGCACCGATGTCCGGCTGCGGACCGGCGCGGTCGACGCGCTGAACCGCACGCTGCTGACCGGTCTTCTGCCCGCCGACCTGATGCGCGGCGCAGGGCTATTGGCGCTGTCGCGGATCGGGCCGCTGCGGCGCTTCGTGATGCGGCAGGGTTTGGCCGGCGGGGCCGAGACGCGCCGCAGCGCCGTCTAGATCATCGCGCGTCCTTTCGGACGCGGTAACGATGATCTATCCCATTGCTGGCGCATCGGATTTTTCCGAAAAGTGGATTCCACTTTTCGGTCCGATGCTCTAGCGCTCCTCCAGCACCGTTTTGGTATCGGCGCCGCTGGCCGCGACACGGCGCATGCCGGCCACCTGCGACCGGAACACCGGCGCCAATGGCAGGGGCGTCGAGACCAGCCTACGGCCGCCGGGCTCCTCGGCTTGCGCATCGAGCAGGCCGCGCGCCGTGACGTGGGAATCGGCCATCGCCTCTTCCAGCGTGCGTACGACGGTGCAGCAGCAATCCAGCGGTTCGAGCCTCGCGCGCCAATGCGCGGCGCTCTCGCCGGCGATGATCGCGGCGACCGCAGCCCGCGACGCCTCTGGGCGGCGGCGGTCGTCGCGGAAAGTCTCGTCGAGCCCGATGCCGTCGCAGAACGCCTGCCAGAACTTCGGCTCCAGCGCCCCCACCGCGAGGAACCAGCCATCGGCGGTGGCGTAGAGGCCGTAGCGCGGGCTCGCCCCCGTCAGCAGCCCCTCGCCGCCCTCGGGAAAGGAGCCGGTGGCCTGGCCCTGCGCCAGCCCGTACCAGGCGAAGGTCGGCATGGCGTCGGCCATGGCGATGTCGAGATGGCAGCCCTGCCCGCTGCGCCCGCGCTCCAGCAGCGCCAGCAGGATGTTGAGCACGGCCGGCATGGTGCCGCCGGCGATGTCCGCCACCAGCGGCGGCGGCAAGGGCGGCGGCGCCCCGCGCTGCAGCGACTGGCCGAGCAGGCCGCCGATCGCCTGGTAGTTGATGTCGTGCCCGGCCTCCTGCGCCCGCGGCCCGGCCTGGCCATAGCCGCTGATCGAGCAGTAGATCAGCCGCGGGTTGAGGCGCTTCAGCGCCGCGTAGCCGAAGCCGAGGCGCTCCATCACGCCGGGCCGGAACTGCTCGATCAGGATATCCGCCTTGGCGATCAGCGGGTTCAGCCGCTCCAGCGCATCGGGCGCCTTCAGGTCGATCTCGATGCTCTGCTTGCCGCGGTTGAGCACGGCGAAAGGCGCCGCCGTCTCGCCGAAGCGGGGCGGAAAGCCGCGCATGTCCTCCCCGCCCGGCCGCTCGACCTTGACGACGCGGGCGCCGGCCTCCGACAGGAACAGGCTCGCCAGAGGGCCCGGCAGCAGCGTCGAGAAGTCGAGGACGAGCAGGTCGTCAAGCGGCGGCATCGGCGGCCTCTAATGGAAGAGATCGGCCGCTATTCTGCCCGTCTTCACCAGCCACAGGAAGCCCGGCAGCGTGATCATCGAAACGATCGTGCCGACGAGGATGCAGGCCGAGGCGCGCTCCACCCCGACCCTGTACTGCGTCGAGATGACGAAGATGTTCAGCGCCGGCGGCAGCGCCGCCATGATGATCGCCGCATAGATCCAGTTCACCGGGATGCCGCCGATGGCCGAGAGCAGCATCCAGACCAGCAGCGGATGCAGCAGCAGCTTGATCCCGACCAGACCCGGCACCTCGCCCGGCATCGTCTTCATCGGCCGCAGCGCCACGGTGACGCCGAGCAGGAAGAGCGCGCAGGGCGCGGCCGCCTGCGACAGCCAGAGCACCATGCGGTCGAGCGCCAGCGGCAGTTCGAGCTTGAAATAGCTCGCCGCCACGCCGGCCAGCGTCGCGACGTTGAAGGGATGCGTCAGCACCCGCCAGATCACCTCGCGCGCGGTCGCCAGCGCGCTCTTCTTCTCGACGCCGGCCAGCGCCATCAGGAACGGCACCAGCGAGAACAGCAGGATGTTGTCGAAGACGAAGATCAGCACGACCGGGGCGCTGGCATCGGGCCCGAGCGCGGCCAGGATCAGCGGCGGCCCCATATAGCCGATATTGGAATAGGCGCCGGCGACGCCCTGCATCACCGCCTGCGGCATGTTGCCATGAGTGTGCTTGAGGCCGAGCGCGAAGGAGAGGCAGAAGGCGCAGAAGGTCGCCGTGGTGGTGCAGAGGATGAACTTCCAGTTGGCGAGCTCGCTCAGCGGCTTGTCGGCGATCAGCCGGTAGAACAGCGGCGGCAGCGCCACATAGATCAGGAAGAACTGCAGCCAGGCGAGCCCTTCCTCCGGCAATCGCCTGTAGCGGCCGATGACGAAGCCGAGCAGGATCAGCCCGAAGAAGGGCGCGACCAGATTGAAGATGCTGAGAAGGTCGGCCATCGCGAAACGTTCGGATCCTTGTGGGCGCCGGCCGGGACCGGGCGGCCCGTCGATGGCTGAATCGCCGCCCGGAGGCTAAATCCCGGCCGGGCTCAATTGGCAATCCCCGGATGCGGCCGCGCCCCATTCGCTGGAAGCAAGGCGCGCGCCCCGGCCCAGCCGCTCAGGGTGGCTTTCGTCCAGTCCTGGGCCGGGCGCTCCACGAAACGCCAGACCAGGGCGGACAGGAGGAGCAGCACGAGCGTCACCGCCGCGAGCAGGGCCGCCGGCGGCAGCGCGTCGCCCAGCCGGTTGAAGGCGACGTAACCGATATGCTGATGCAGCAGATAGAACGGATAGGTCAGCCCGCCGATTGCCAGCGTCACGCCCGAGGGAAGCGGCAGGCGCGGCAGCCGGATCGCAGCCGCCACGATCGCGATGACCGCGATCGTGGCGATAGCGGTGACGAGGTCGCTGTAATCGACGTGGTAGTTCGCCCTGTTCCAGTGCAGCAGGTCGAGGGACTGGTAGACCGCGACGGCGGCGGCGAGCGCCAGAAGGGCGAGGATGCGCCGCGTATAGCCGTCCCGGAACGCGGCATAGAGCAGGAGCCCGGCGCAGAAGAAGGCACTCTCGTCGGTCAGCAGCAGGTAGCGCAGGATCTTGCTGGAAAGGAAGGCGCGGTCGAGGACGGAGATCAGCAGCCAGAGAAGGACGATGGCCGGGTAGCGCTCGCGCCGGAAGGCTCCGAGCGCCATCAGCAGCACGACCCAGCCGTAGAAGACCGCTTCGTAGAAGATCGACCAGTAGGAACCGTCCATGGCCTTCTGGCCGAGCAGCTCGGGCTTGACGATCAGATTGGCCGCCCATTGCGCCAAGTCGGTCTGCAGGAACGGCGCGCCGAAGGCCAGCACCACCAGGAAGGTCGCCGTCATGCAGATCACGAAAGTCGGGTAGATCCGGGCGAAGCGGGCGATCGCGAACTGGACCGGCGTGCGCCCCTCGGCGGAATAGGCGATCACGAAGCCGCTGATCACGAAGAACAGCGGCACGCCGAGATAGCCGTATTTCAGCACGCTTTCGGCGGCCGGCAGCGACATCCGCGTATAGTCGATCGTCGCGCCGAGGAAGCCGAAATGGAACAGGGCGACCGACAGGGCCGCCACGAGCCGCAATCCATCGAGCGCCTCGAGGCGATGTCCGGGCAGGGAGACGTTCGGCTGGTTCATGGCTCTCGTCACGTTTCGGCACAGATCCTGGGCAATTCCGCCGGCGCAGCAAACCCCGCGCCATCGCAGGCCGCCGAAGCGACACCCGCCAGGGACAGTATCCCTAGGCATATTTTCTTTGAAAGCCTGATAAGCCTATATTCCTAGGTTTTCGATCCTCCCCCGCTCCGCCGATCCGAGCTCCCCGGCGGGTCGCGGGGCGCCTGTGCAGGCGATCCAGGCGGTCCCTGCCGACACCGCGATGCGATCGGGCGCGGAAGAACATGACGGAATGTGATGGGGATTCATCGCCCGGTCGGTTGATCTCGACGTATTTGCGACGCAATTCTTGCGCAAGGGCGGCGAGAACCGAGCCGGCTGCGTATCATGCCGGCGCAGCATGGAACTGTCATGGAAGCGCGTTCGGCCAAATTCCGCATCGGGCAAGTGGTCAAGCACCGCATCTACCCGTTTCGCGGCGTGATCTTCGACGTCGATCCGGTCTTCTCCAATACCGAAGAGTGGTGGGAGGCGATCCCGGAGAACATGCGGCCGTCGAAGGACCAGCCCTTCTACCACCTCTTCGCCGAGAACGAGGAGACGGAATACGTCGCCTATGTCTCCGAGCAGAATCTCGTCGTCGACGAATCCGGCGCGCCGATCCGGCATCCGCGGGCGCGGGAATTCTTCCGCCGCGACCGCAAGGGGCAGTACCGGATCGACCGCGCCGAGCTGAACTGAGACGGCAGCCGCCGGACGGCGCCGCTTTTTCGCGGAACCGCGCCGCCAGCCCGGACCAGAGGGCCAGCCCGGCACAACGCGCGGCCGCATGCAGGAGGCTCCGCGCTTCGGCGAATCCGCCTCGGCCCAGCCCTCCCCTCGCCGGCAGGCCGGCAATCCCGGCTCATGACGAAAAAGGCCGGCCCCGCAGGGCCGGCCTTTCGATTCGTGCCGGAGGCCCGATCAGGGCTTCGGCGGCGTCGCCGGGGCCGGGGCGGCGCCCGGAGCCGGCGCAGCCGCGCCGGGAGCGGGCGCATCGCCGGCGCCGAGGCGCTTGCGCAGCTCTTCCTGCCGCTTGGCGACCTCGTCCTGCAGCTTCTTCTGCTGCTCCTCGAGCACCTTCGGATCGATCGGCGCGCCGTCGAAGCCCTTGGCGAAATCGGCGAGCGGGATCTGGAAGGTCACCTCGCGGGCGCCCTGGTTCTGGACGCTGACGTTGAGATTCGTGCCCTTCTTCATCGCGTTGATGAAGTCGTCCTTGACCTGCGCCTCGGCGAAGCAGCCGTTCGGGAAGCAGATCGCGTAGCGGCCGCCGGTCGGCTGGGCGCTGTCGACACCGAAGCGGATGCCCGGCTGGAGCAGCAGGCCGAGCGGCATCAGGAAGCGCACGATCTTGTTCGGATCGCCCTTCACGTCATAGATCGCGACGGCCAGCACCGGCTGGTCCTGATCCGAGACGAAGTCGCGGGTGGTGTAGCAGATTTCCTTGTTGGCGGCCTGGTCCTTGCCGCAGACCTTGGTCCAGCTCGTCTGCTCGGGATTGGACTTGACCTGGACGACGGTCGGGCCGGTCGGCGCGGCGGCTCCGGGCTGGGCGGGAGCCGCCGGCTGCTGGGCCGGGGCGGCGGGGCGCGCCGGCGCCGGCCGCTGAGCCTGGGCGAAGGCCGCTACGGGCGAGAAGCCCACGGCCGCGCTGAGCGCGAACGCCAGGACGGACGATGACAGGCGAAACGAAGCGGGCATTCCTTGTTTTTCCTCACAGGCGAATTCGGGATCACGACTTCGCAAGCCGCGTGCGTCACCGCCGGCGGCCCAATCGCATGACCATGCCGGCCACCGCAGACCGTGCACATCAAGGGCGATTGAGGCGTTTGAATGACACCCGCTCACGCCTTTAGCGAGTTCGGCCGGCATATTCCAGCCCGAATAACTGCCTGACCGGCCTGTCACCATGCTATTCTTCCGGCAGGGAATCAGGTTGCGCGATGGATTTGCCTCGATTGACCGTGACGCCATCGCGTCGCGAATTCGGTTTGCTGTTCACCCTGTTCCCGTTCGCCGTCGCGGCGGGAGGGAAGGCGCATGCCGATTCGGCTTCCGCCTCCGCGAATCCGGCGGAGCACGCCATCGCCATGCATGGCCGCCCGGCGCTGCCGCCGGGCTTCGACCACCTGCCCTATGCCGACCCCAAGGCCCCGAAGGGCGGGCGCATCGTCTTCGGCGTCCAGGGCACCTTCGACAGCCTCAACCCGCTGGTCGTGCTCGGCGTCGCGCCGGACGCCGTGCCGAAATACGTCCAGCAGAGCCTGCTCTACCGCTCCGCCGACGAGCCCTTCACCGCCTATGGCCTGCTCGCCTCGCGGGTCGAGCTCGACCCCGACCGGACGAGGCTCGCCTTCGAGATCGATGCGCGCGCGACTTTCTCCGACGGCCGGCCCGTTACGGGCGAGGACGTGCTCTTCACCGTCGAAATGCTGAAGACGAAGGGCAAGCCGTTTCATCGCTCCAGCCTCGCCGGCATCACCCGGGCCTCCTCATCTTCGCCGCGGCGCGTCGAGTTCGAACTCGGCGACGGCGGCAACCGCGAATTGCCGCTGGTGATCGGCTCCCTGCCGATCTTCGCCAGGCATGCGACCGACGCCGAGACCTTCGGCGAGACCAGCTTCAGGCCGGCGCTCGGCTCGGGGCCCTATGCCGTCAACGAAGTCAGGCCCGGCGAATCGCTGATCCTGAAGCGGCGCAGGGATTTCTGGGCCGAAGGGCTGCCGTTGATGCGCGGGCTCTTCAACGCCGACGAGATCCGCTACGATTTCTACCGGGACTCCAACGCGCTGTTCGAGGCGTTCAAGGCCGGGCTCTGCGATGTCCGGCTCGAGAGCGATCCGACCCGCTGGATGACCGGCTACGACATCCCCGCAGTGCATCAGGGGCGCATCGTCCGCGAGACGCTGCATTTCGACACGCCCAAGGGCATGACCGGCCTCGTCTTCAACACCCGCCGCCCGGTCTTCGCCGATATCCGGGTGCGCGAGGCGCTGGGGCTGCTGTTCGATTTCGAATGGGTCAACCGCAACCTGTTCCACGGCGTCTACCGGCGGGCCGGCAGCTTCTTCTCGGATTCGGAGCTGTCGGCGCTGGGCGTGCCGGCCGATGCGCGCGAAAAGGCGCTGCTCGCGCCCTTCCCCGGCGCCGTGCGCGAGGACGTCCTGAGCGGAGCCTGGCACCCCTCCGAGACGGATGGCTCGGGCCGCGACCGCGAGCAGGCGCGCAAGGCGCTCGACCTGCTCAACGCCGCCGGCTTCACGCTGCGCGACGGCACGCTGCGCGACGGCGGGGGCGAGCCCTTCACCTTCGAGATCACGGTGACGAACCGCCCGCAGGAGCGGCTGGCGCTGAACTATGCGCAGTCGCTCGGCCGGCTCGGCATCGCCGCCCAGGTGCGGCTGATCGACGACGTGCAGTACTGGCGGCGGCTCTCCGCCTTCGATTTCGACATGGTCCAGTGGACCTGGCCGGCTTCGGCCTCTCCCGGCAACGAGCAGATCGGCCGCTGGGGTTCGGCCAATGCCGGGCGCAAGGGCGCGCTCAACTATGCCGGGGTGGCGTCGCCGGCCGTCGACGCCGTGCTCCAGGCCTTGCTGAAGGCGCGCGAGCGCGAGGATTTCGTCGCCGCCGTGCGCACGCTCGACCGGCTGCTGATCTCCGGCTTCTACGTGGTGCCGCTCTACTACCTGCCCGACACCTGGTTCGCCCATGCCCGCGATGTCGTGCTGGCGGGGCGGCAGCCGGCCTATTTCCTGTCGAACGAGACGCTGGCGCGCCTCCCGGCCGCGCCGGACGCGGCGAATTGAGGGGGCGGCGATGCGGGTTGGACAGGACGACGCCTCCGCCCTGCTCGACGGCCTCGACCTCGACGCCCTGCTCGGGGCGCTGACCCGCGGACGCGGCTACGAGACGGCGCTGCGCGACCCGCCGGGGCGGCGCGGCTGGAGCGACGTCAACCCCGCTTCGTTGACCTTCCAGCAGCTCGACCAGCGCATCGACCGGCTGGCACGGCTTCTCTCGATCAACAAGGGCCAGCCCGGGGCGAGCGTCGCGATCATGGCGCCGCTCGGGCCGGAATCCATCGTCGCCATGCTGGCCAGCCTGCGTGCCGGGCTGTCGCCGCTAATGCTGCCGCTGCACGGCAACGAGCTCGAATTGCTGCGGCTGGTCGAGGCCTCGGGGGCGGTGATGGCGCTCGGCGTCAGCCGGATCGGGCCGCTGCGCCCGCTGCTGATCCTGCGCAACCTGGCGCTGCGCGCCTTCAGCACCCGCTTCGTCGGCGGCTTCGGCCCGGAGGTCCCGGACGGAGTCGCCCCGCTCGACGCGCTGATGGCGCAGGCCGCGCCGCATCCGCTGCCGACCCTGCCGGCGCGGCCGGCGATCCAGGTGGCCGATGCCGCGACGATGTCCGGCCCGCTGCCGCTGTCCGAGCGCGACATCCTCGCCAAGGCGCTGGAGCTGTCGCGGCTGCTGAAGCCCGTGACCTCCTCGCGCATCGTCACGACCCTGGTCGGCGGCGACCTCGCGGCCCTGGCGAGCGGTCCCGGCATGGCGATGCTGGCGGGCATCGAGCTCCTGCCGCTCGGCCTGTTCAATCTCGGCGACCTGCAGGCCTGCATCGAGGGCGGACGCGACGTCCATCTCGTCCTGCCCGGCGAAATGGAGCCGGCGCTCGCCCATTCGCGGCTGGCCGACCATCCCGCGCTGGCCAGCGTCGTCTTCGTCAGGCGGGCCGGCGAGCGCGCCTGCCCGACCCTCGGCCGGCCCGATCTCGCGATCGTGGACGTCGAGGCCCGATCGGCGGTCGCGATCGCGGTCGCCCGGCGCTAGGGATCCTGGCGGCGCCCTGCGCCACCGCATCGGAACCGCGCCCGTTCCGATGCGTTGATCTGGCCGGGCGCGCCAATGGAGAGTTCGCCATGCTCATCGCCGGCCTCGTTTCCCTCTCCCTCTCCTCCGGGCTGCTCGTCCCCGTCGCCGAGGGGCCGCCGCGCTTCGACATCGCGGCGACCTGCCGCGATGTCGGCAGGGCCGGAGACGGCGTCGGCGGAACGGTCGCGGCCTGCCGGGCCGACGAGGAAAAGGCGCGCGATTCCCTTGCGGCGAAATGGTCGAGCTATCCCGTCGCGAAGCGCAACAGTTGCGTCGCGGGCGCCAGGCTCGGCGGCCCGCCGAGCTATGTCCAGGTCATCACCTGCCTCGAGATGTGACGGCGGCTTCGGCCGGGGTCCTTCACGCGGCGGGGCCACGCAGGCCGGGCTTGCGCCGCCGGCCGGGCTTCGCCACAACAGCGCGGCCCACCCCGCTGAAAGGAGATGACATGCGCCCCCGCGCCTCGTTCGGCCCGGTTCTGGCCGGGGCCGCCCTGCTGACGGCCCTCTTGTCGACGCCGGCCCCGGCCCAGTCCGAGCGCTGCGCCGGCCTCTGGACCTCCCGCAACGAGATCTACAAGGCGCGGGGCTACTGCTTCCGCACGCAGCGCGCCATCGCCGCCTTCGGCAATGCCGGCTGCCAGTACGACGAGATCGAGGACGTGCCGCTTTCGGCCCATGACCGCCGGGTCATCGCCGACATCGTCCGGCAGGAGCGCGCCCTGCGCTGCCCGCGCTGACAGGCAGGAGGCGGCGATTGCCTGTGGAAGGCAGCCCTGCCCCGCGCCCGGCGGGCGCAAGGCCATGCTAGATCGTCGCGCGTCCTTCCGGACGCGATAACGATGATCTATCTCATTGCTGGGGCATCGGATTTTTCCGAAAAGCGGATTCCACTTTTCGGCCCGATGCTCTAGAAGCCCCCGCCGCGCCCTCGGGCGCGCTCAAACGAGACAATTCACGACCGGCATGACGACAGCGATCGAGATGGGAACGACACGGACCGGCGAACCCGGCCTGCTCGATCTCCCCGAACTGCTGGCGACGCGGCTGCTCGTGCAGGGCAATTCCGGCTCCGGCAAGTCGCATCTGCTGCGCCGCCTGCTGGAGCAGAGCGCGCCGCTGGTGCAGCAGGCCGTGATCGACCCGGAGGGCGACTTCGTCTCGCTTGCCGACCAGTTCGGCCATGTCGTGGTCGACGCCGAATGCGGCGAGGCCGAATTGCAGCGCGTGGCGCTGCGCGTGCGCCAGCACCGCGTCTCGGTGGTGCTGAACCTCGAAAACCTCGAAGCCGACGAGCAGTTGCGCGCCACCGCCGCCTTCCTCGGCGGGCTCTTCGACGTCGACCGCTCACTCTGGTTCCCGATGCTGATCGTCGTCGACGAGGCCCAGCTCTTCGCCCCCGTGATGGCGGGCGAGGCCTCCGACGAGGCGCGCCGGCTCTCGCTCGGCGCCATGACCAATCTGATGTGCCGCGGCCGCAAGCGCGGGCTCGCCGGCGTCATCGCGACGCAGCGCCTCGCCAAGCTCGCCAAGAACGTCGCGGCGGAGGCCTCCAACTTCCTGATGGGCCGCACCTTCCTCGACATCGACATGCAGCGCGCCGCCGATTTGCTCGGCATGGACCGGCGCCAGGCGGAGATGTTCCGCGACCTCGAACGCGGCCAGTTCGTGGCGCTCGGCCCCGCTCTGTCGAAGCGGCCGCTGCCGCTCCGGATCGGCGCCGTCTCCTCGGTGGACCGCGGCGGCGCCCCCGGCCTGATGCCGCTGCCCGAGCAGGCGCCGGAAGAGGCCGGCAAGCTGATCTTCACGCCCGGCGAGGACGAGCCGCCGCCGCTGGCCCGTCCGGCGCGCCCCGCGCCGCGCCCGCGCCCCGACCCGACCGAGGTGCTGCGCCGGATCGAGACCTACCGCCCTGCCCCGCTGCCGGAGCCCGAGCCGGAGATCGAGCTGGAGCCGGAAGAGCGCGAGGCGATCATGACCGAGATCCTGCGCGAGCTGATGGCCGATCCCGAGGCGCAGTCGCGGCAGATCGCGGTACTCTACCAGGACTTCACCGTGCGCTGCCGGATGCGCCGGCTCGGCCGCACGCATCTGAGCCTGGAGGAATTCCGCCGCCGGCTCGCCGTGGCGCGCGCCGGGGTCAGCGACAGCATCGCCGCGAGCGAAGGCTGGCAGGCCGCCGTCGCGGCGTCGGGCGCCTTGCCGGAGGATCTGCAGGGCCTGTTCCTGTTCATCGCCCGCACCGCGATCGAGGGCGGCTCCTGCCCGAGCGACGCGGAGCTGGCGCGGGTCTATGGCAGCCATTCGCCGAGCCGGGCGCGGCGGCTCCTCGGCTATATCGAGGAGCGCGGGCTGATCGTCTGCCATGTCGATTTCCGCGGCCAGCGCACGCTCGCCCTGCCGGCGCTCGGCGTCGAGACCGCACCCGGGCTGGCCCAGCCGCGCACGGCCGGCATGCCGCGCAGCGCGCGGGGCTAGGCAAAGAACCTCCGCCGCCATTCCGGGCTCTGCCCTGCGGGCCGCCCGGAAAGACGGAAGCGGCTCCTGCGCGTGGCCCCGTCGAAACTTGACCACCCCGCCCCCGAGCGTGCATGACCTCAAGCCGCATACACGGGTCCGGCCATGCGCGTTCTGTTGATCGACAACTACGACAGCTTCACCTGGAACCTGGTCCACCTTATCGGCGGGCTGGGAGCGGAGGTCGATGTCTGGCGCAACGACGCGCTCACGGTCGAGCAGGCGCTCGCCGGCGAGCACGACGCCATCGTGCTCTCGCCCGGGCCCTGCACCCCCGACGAAGCCGGAATCTGCCTCGATCTCGTCGGGCGGGGCGCGGGCGTGAAGCCGATCTTCGGCGTCTGCCTCGGCCTGCAGGCGATGGGCCAGGCCTTCGGCGGGAAGGTCGTGCGCTGCCCGGTGCCGATGCATGGCAAGGTCTCGCCGATCCGCCACCAGGCGCGCGGGATGTTCCGCGGCATCAACGGCCCGTTTCAAGCGACGCGCTATCACTCCCTCGTCGTCGAGCGCGAATCCTGCCCGCCGGTCTTCGCCATCGAGGCCGACACCGATGACGGCCTGATCATGGCCCTCTCGCACCGGGAGCTGCCGGTCCAGGGCGTCCAGTTCCATCCGGAAAGCATCGCTTCCGAGCATGGCGCGACGATCCTGCGGAATTTCCTCGATCTCGCGGAGCGATGGCAGAGCGAACGCGACGCCGCCGCCCTGACCCCTTCAGCCTGATTCCGCAGAGTTATCATGGACGATTTCAAACCCTTCATCGCCAAGGTGGCGACCGGCGCGACGCTCTCCCGCGACGAAGCGCGCGACGCCTTCGACACCATCCTTTCGGGCGAGGTGACGAACGCGCAATCCGCCGCCTTCCTGATGGCGCTGCGCGTCCGCGGCGAGACCGTCGACGAGATCGCCGGCGCGGTCGGCGCCATGCGCGGCAAGATGCTCACCGTCAAGGCGCCGCCGGAGGCGATCGACATCGTCGGCACCGGCGGCGATTCCTCCGGCTCCTACAACGTCTCGACGCTGGCCTCGATCATCACCGCGGCCTGCGGCGTGCCGGTCGCCAAGCACGGCAACCGCGCCGCCTCCTCGCGCTCGGGCGCGGCCGACGTGCTGACCGCGCTCGGCGTCAAGGTCGGGCTCGACGCCGCCGGCACCGAGCGCTGCATCCGGGAGGCCGGCGTCGGCTTCATGTTCGCACCGGCGCATCACGCCTCGATGCGCCATGTCGCGCCGGTGCGCACCGAACTCGGCACGCGCACCATCTTCAACCTGCTCGGCCCGCTCTCCAATCCGGCCGGCGTCAAGCGCCAGCTCATCGGCGCCTTCTCCGAGACCTGGCTGGAGCCGATGGTCAAGGTGCTCGCCTCGCTGGGTTCCACCCGCGTCTGGGCGGTGCACGGCTCGGACGGGCTCGACGAGATCACCACCACCGGCCCGACCCGCGTCGTCTCGCTGGAGAACGGCAGGATCGAGAGCTTCGCGATCGACCCCGCCAATGTCGGGCTCGGCCTGGCCAGGCCGGAAGAGCTGCGCGGCGGCACGCCGGACGAGAACGCCGCCGCCTTGAACGCGGCGCTCTCGGGTGAGAAAACCGCCTTCCGCGACATCGCCGCCTTCAACGCCGCCGCGGGGCTGCTGGTCGCCGGCAAGGCGGGCGACCTGAAGGACGGCTTCGCCCAGGCGACCGCCGCCCTCGATTCCGGCAAGGCCAAGGCGGTGCTGGCGAAGCTGATCGCCGTCTCGAACGCCTGAGGAGATGGGTCGTGACCGACATTCTCGCCAGGATCGAAGCCTATAAGCGGCAGGAGATCGCCGCCGCCAAGGCGGCGGTGCCGCAAGCCGAGATCGAGAAGCGCGCCGGCGCGGCGGCCCGGCCGCGCGGCTTCGCCGACGCGCTCGCTCGCAAGATCGCGGCGGGCGAGCCGGCGCTCATCGCCGAGATCAAGAAGGCGAGCCCGTCCAAGGGCCTGATCCGGGCCGATTTCGATCCGCCGGCGCTCGCCCGCGCCTATGCGGCGGGCGGCGCGGCCTGCCTCTCGGTGCTGACCGACGCGCCCTCCTTCCAGGGCCGCCCGGATTTCCTGACGGCCGCGCGCGAGGCCTCCGGCCTGCCGGCGCTGCGCAAGGATTTCCTCTACGACCCCTATCAGGTCTACGAGGCCCGCTCCTGGGGCGCCGACTGCATCCTGATCATCATGGCCGGCGTCGACGACGCCACCGCCCGGGCGCTCAACGACACCGCGCGCGCCCTAGGCATGGACGTGCTGGTCGAGGTGCACGACGACGCCGAGCTCGACCGGGCGCTCGCCCTCGAAAGCCGGCTGCTCGGCATCAACAACCGCGACCTGCGCAGCTTCCATGTCGATCTCGCCGTGACCGAGCGGCTGGCGCCGCGCGTGCCGCGCGACCGCATCGTCATCGGCGAGAGCGGCATCTTCAGCCATGCCGACGTCCAGCGCCTCAGCAAGGCCGGGGTGAACGGCTTCCTCGTCGGCGAGAGCCTGATGCGGCAGGATGACGTCGCCGCCGCGACGCGGGCCCTGCTCACCGGCGCGGCGCGCGAGAGCGCGGCGTGAGCCGGCTCAGCCATCTCGACGCGCAGGGCCAGGCGCATATGGTCGATGTCGGCGGCAAGGCCGAGACGGCCCGCCTCGCCATCGCCGAGGGCAGCGTGGTGATGGCGCCGGAGACGGTCGCGATCGTCCGCGACGGCAACGCCAAGAAGGGCGACGTGCTCGGCACCGCGCGGCTCGCCGGCATCATGGCGGCCAAGCGCACCCATGAGCTGATCCCGCTCTGCCACCCGCTGCTGCTCGGCAAGATCGCCGTCGATCTGGCCCTGGACGAGGCCCTGCCCGGCGTGCGCGTGCGCGCCGAGGTCAGAATGAAGGGCCAGACCGGCGTCGAGATGGAGGCGCTGACCGCCGTCTCGGTCGCCTGCCTCACCGTCTACGACATGGTCAAGGCGGTCGACCGGGCGATGCGGATCGAGAATATCCGCCTGCTGCACAAGTCCGGCGGACAATCCGGCGACTACGACGCCGGCGCGGCGGGCTGAGGCCCGGCGCGCCTTCCGGCAACCCAGACGCGATCGTCAAAGGCATCCCGACATGGCCCTCACCCCGGTTCCCGTCGCGCTCAAGGCCCTGCTCGACAGCGTTCCGGGACCGACCGGCAGCGAGACCCTGCCGCTGGCGCGCTGCGCCTGGCGGGTGCTCGCCGCCGATCTCGCCGCGCTTAGGACCCAGCCGCCCTTCGCCAACTCCGCCATGGACGGCTACGCCGTCCGCGCCGGCGACATGGCAGCCGGCCGGCAACTGCGCGTCATCGGGGAATCGGCGGCCGGGCGGCGCTTCCGGGGCGGCATCGGCCCGGGCGAGGCCGTGCGCATCTTCACCGGCGCGCCGATGCCGGAGGGGGCCGACACCATCCTCATCCAGGAGAATGCCGAGGGCGTCGGCGGCGAGACGATCACGGTGCGCGTGCCGGCCGCCAAGGGCCAGTTCCTGCGGCCGGCCGGGCTCGATTTCAGCGAGGGCGACGTGCCGCTGGCGGCCGGACGCGTGCTCGACAGCGCCGCCCTCGGGCTCGCCGCCGCCATGGGCTATCCGGAGCTGCGGGTACGCCGCAAGCCGCGCGTCGCGATCCTCGCCACCGGCGACGAGCTGGTGACGCCGGGCCAGCCGACCGGGCCGGACCAGATCGTCGCCTCGAACTCCTTCTCGCTGCTGGCGCTGGTCGAGAAGGCCGGCGGCGAAGCCCTCGATCTCGGCATCGCCCGCGACGACCATGACGACCTCGCCGCCCGGATCGCCGCCGCGCGGGCGGCGGAGGCGGATGTCCTGATCACGCTGGGCGGCGCCTCGGTCGGCGACCACGACCTCGTGCAGGAGGCCCTGACGCGGGCCGGGATGAGCCTCGGCTTCTGGAAGATCGCGATGCGCCCCGGCAAGCCGATGATGACCGGGCGGCTCGGGCGCATGGTCGTGCTCGGCCTGCCGGGCAATCCCGTCTCCTCGATCGTCTGCGGCCATCTCTTCGTGCTGCCGCTGATCGAAGCCCTGCTCGGCATGCCCGAGCCCGACCGCAGTCGCGCCATCCCCGCGATTCTCGGAAAAGATATGCCGGCTAATGACGAGCGCGAGGACTATGTCCGCTCCGATCTCGCCCTGACTCCGGCGGGATGGGTCGCGACGCCGTTCGACAAGCAGGATTCCGCGATGCTCGGTACCCTCGCCCGGGCCAGGGCCCTGACGATCCGGCCGGCCCATTCGGAGCCGGCTAAGAAAGGCGAAGCCTGCCGGGTGCTGCGCCTGCGCTAGCGGCTCCTTGCGGAACACAAAGCGAACAGCTATAGTGTTCTGGCTTTGTTTCGAATCTGCACCGAACCGCCTTGGGGAGCGCCGGCGACGATCATGCTGACACGCAAGCAACACGAACTCCTGCGCTTCATCCAGGAACGCTTGCGCGAGAGCGGCGTGCCTCCTTCCTTCGACGAGATGAAGGATGCGCTCGACCTGCGCTCGAAATCCGGCATTCACCGCTTGATCATGGCTCTGGAGGAGCGCGGCTTCATCCGCCGCCTGCCCAACCGCGCACGGGCGCTCGAGGTCATCAAGATGCCGGAAGGGCTCGCCGGCCCGCAGCCGCGGCGCTTCAACCCCGCCGTCGTGCAGGGCGGCCTCGGCGCGCAGCCGAACCTTGCCAAGCCCCGCCCTGCCCCGGCCGAGGAGGATGCCCGGGCGCCGGTCTCGATCCCGGTGATGGGCCGCATCGCCGCCGGCACGCCGATCTCGGCGATCCAGAGCCGCAGCCACACGGTTTCGCTGCCGCCCGACATGCTGGGCTCGGGCGAGCATTACGCGCTGGAGGTGCGGGGCGATTCGATGGTCGAAGCCGGGATCCTCGACGGCGACACCGTCGTCATCCGCCGGCAGGACACCGCCAATACCGGCGACATCATCGTCGCCCTGATCGACGACGAGGAGGCGACGCTGAAGCGCCTGCGCCGGCGCGGCTCCTCGATCGCGCTCGAAGCCGCCAACCCGGCCTACGAGACCCGCGTCCTCGGCCCCGACCGCGTCAAGATCCAGGGCCGCCTCGTCAACCTGCTGCGGCGCTACTGAGCCGCCTATCGACCGGCGGGTCCTGACCCTATCTGCTCGGTGAACGGACCTGCCATGTCGTCCCGGGCGGAGCTGTCAGCCCGGGCGGAGCGGAGCGAAGACGGGGGATCGATTCCGGACGGCTAGGGCCTAGATCCGGATCGGGGCCGCTCGCGCGGCTTGTCCGGACTGACGGCGCGGTTCCGCGTCAAGGCGGTTCCGCGTTAAGTTGGCGCGCTCCTAGAGCGGGTCCGGGTCGCTGTCGGCCGGGCTCTCCGGCAAGGGCTGTGTCCGTGCGGCAGCCGGCTGCGCCGGAGCCGGCGGCTTGCGGCGGCTCCAGGGTCGCTCGCCGGCGCCGGCCTCCGAGGAATCGCTTCTCCAGCCGCCTGGACTGCGATGGAGCGAGGTCGCCCCGTTGCGCGACAGGGCCATGCGATCGACCAGCATCGCGGCGCAAGGCGCGCTCCACGGAATATTGGTGACGACGAGGTCGGCGCGGCGGCAGTCCTCGATGATCGCGACCCGGTCGCGCGCATAGGAGACGCTGCGCCCGTCGGCGGTGCGGGCGATGCAGGCGCGGCTGTCGCAGGCGACGCCGCCGCGCAGCCCGGCATCCTCCGGCGAACGGTCGTCGCCGTCCGAGGCGAGCCATTGCTGGACCACGAAGCGGCTCGGCCGGCCGGCGATCGCCAGGCGGCCGTCGCTGCCGCGCACGGCGATGCCGGAACCGTCGCGCTCGATCAGGATCTCCGGCCGCTCCGGCTTCGCCGCGAAGGCGACGCCGAGCACCAGCGGGATCACGGCGAGCCAGCGCAGGCCGGTGGTCCAGAGCGTGAGCCAGAGCAGCGAGACGACGAAGGCGAGCAGGACGCCGGGACCGAAGGCCGCGACGGTCACGGTCGAATGGTCGATGGTCGCGACCCCATGCGCGACCTTGAGCACGATCTCGGAGGCCAGGCCCATCAGCGCCCAGGCCGGCCAGTCCAGCCCGAAGGGATAGGCGATGACGCCGAACACCGCCGCAGGCATCACGCAGAGCGAGACGAAGGGCAGCGCCATGGCGTTGCCGAGCAGGCCGAAGGGATTGAAGGTCTGGAAGTGGAAGGCGCCGAAGGGCGCGGTCGCGGCCGTGGCCAGGATGGTGGTGACGAGGATGCCGAGCGAGGCGGTCCAGAGCGCCTGCAGCGGCCAGGGCAGGAGCGAGGGCGGCTGCGACGGGTCGCGCCGGTCCCAGCGCTCGGCGAAGGCGATCAGTGCCGCGACCGCGCCGAAGGACATCTGGAAGCTCGGCCCGAGCAGCGCGTCGGGTTCGCGCAGCAGCACGATGATCGCGGCGAGGGCGAGGTTGCGCATGCTGAGCGCCGCCCGGTCGACGAGGATCGCGCCCAGCATGACGAGCGTCATGATCAGCGAGCGCTCGGTGGCGACGTCGCTGCCGGAGAAGATGCAATAGGCCGTGGCGCCGAGCATGGCGGCCAGCGCCGCGATCTTCTTCACCGGCCAGCCGAGCGCCAGCGTCTGCGACAGGGCCAGCAGGGCCCGCACCAGCCAGAAGATCGTCCCCGCCGCCAGCACCATGTGCAGGCCGGAGATCGAGACGATGTGATAGATGCCGGCGGCGCGCAGGTCGTTATTGGTCGCCTCGGTGATCAGGCCGCGCTTGCCGGTAACGAGGGCCGCCGCCACCGCCCCGCCCTGCCCGCCGCCGACGCCGGCGATCCGTTCCGTCAGGGCGTTGCGGGCCTTGTCGATCGCGACATCGAGCGCAAGCCGCCATGGCCGCGCCTGCGGCGGCGGGCTGAGGACGATCTTGCCGGAGATGCTGCCGACGGCGCCGAGCCCGCGGAAGAAGGCGTCGCGGCCGAAATCATAGCCGCCGGCCCGCGCCGGCCCCGGCGGCGGCAGGAGCCGCGCCGTCGCGGTGATGTGGTCGCCGGGCGCGACCGTGCCGCCCCGGATGTTGACCCGCACCCGCTTCGGCCGGCTCCCGGCCGGCAGCCCGGCGATATCCGTCACCAGCAGGACCAGCCGGGCGCCTTTGTCGCGCGCCTCGACGCTTTCGACGAAGCCGCTCATCCTGCCGATGCGCGGCCGCTCCAGCATCGGCGCGGCGATGTCGGCCGTGCGCCAGACCCCGGCGGCGAAGCCGGCAAAGGCGGCCGCGAAGCCGATGCAGGTCGCGGCGAGGACAGGCCGCCTGCGCAGCATGACGGCGAGCCCCGCCGCCATCGCGAAGCCGGCGAGCGGCGCCCAGAGCGCGGGCTCCCGGTCGGCGGCGAAATAGAGCAGGATGCCGAGCCCCATCGCCACCGGCAGCCAGAGGAAGGGCCGGCGGCGCTCGATTTCCAGCGCGAGCGAGGCGGCGCCCCGACGCCCCAGCGCCCGGAAGCCCGCGGCGAGCGCCGGGCGGCCGAGAGCGAAAGGCGGCAGGCGCGCCGGCAGCATGCCGGCGACGGCCCTCGACGCCCCCCGGCGTCCCGGCGATGCGGCTTGCCTCGCCATCCCGGCTGCCATCCCCTGGCGGCCGCCTTCCGGCAGCCCTTCCCTCGGCCGGCCGGTTTCGCATTGAGCGCTTAACCGCCCGGCGAAGCCATGTTACAGGGCGCGCGCCGGTTGTCATGCCCGCTGCGGCGGATAGGGCACGCCGTTCCCCATGTCTCGCCCCGGGCGGATTCGCCGCCCGGCTGGAGTTGCCTTCCATGAGCAATGCCGTCGTCACGCGCTTTGCGCCGTCCCCGACCGGATTCCTGCATATCGGCGGCGCCCGCACCGCGCTGTTCAACTGGCTCTATGCGCGCCGCCACGGCGGCAAGATGCTGCTGCGCATCGAGGATACCGACCGCGAACGCTCGACCCACGCCGCGATCGCCGCGATTCTCGACGGGCTGGAATGGCTCGGCCTCGATTGGGACGGGCAGACCGTCTACCAGTTCCAGCGCGCCGCGCGCCACCGCGAGGTGGCCGAGCAGATGCTCGCCGCCGGCAAGGCCTATTACTGCTATGCGAGCCAGGCCGAGCTCGAGGAGATGCGCGAGAAGGCCCGCGCCGAGGGCAAGCCGCTGCGCTATGACGGGCGCTGGCGCGACCGCGACCCGGCGACGGCGCCGGCCGGCGTCAAGCCGGTGATCCGCCTCAGGGCGCCGCAGACCGGCGAGACGGTGGTGAACGACGAGGTCCAGGGCCGCGTCGTCTGGCAGAACGAGAATCTCGACGATCTCGTGCTGCTGCGTTCGGACGGCACGCCGACCTATATGCTCGCCGTGGTGGTCGACGACCACGACATGGGCGTGACCCATATCATCCGCGGCGACGACCACCTGACCAACGCCGCCCGCCAGACCCAGATCTACGACGCGCTCGGCTGGGACGTGCCGAGCATGTCGCATATCCCGCTGATCCACGGGCCGGACGGCGCCAAGCTCTCGAAGCGCCACGGCGCGCTCGGCGTCGACGCCTATCGCTCGATGGGCTACCTGCCGGTGGCGCTGCGCAACTATCTGCTGCGGCTGGGCTGGAGCCATGGCGACCAGGAGATCTTCTCGACGCAGGAGATGATCGCGCTGTTCAACCTGTCCTCGATCGGCCGCTCGCCGGCGCGCTTCGACTACGCCAAGCTGGAGAACCTGAACGGGCTCTATATGCGCCAGTCGAGCGATCGTGATCTGCTCGAGGCGCTGAAGGTGATCCTGCCCGAGATCGGCCCGGCGCGGGGGCTGGCTCCGACGCTCCCGCCCGAGCTGGAAGCCAGGTTCCTCGCCGCCATGCCGGGGCTGAAGGAGCGGGCCAAGACGCTGGTCGAACTGCTCGACAGCGCCTTCTACCTCTATGCGCAGCGCCCGCTGAAGCTCGACGACAAGGCCCGCGGCCTGCTCGACGAGACCGCGCGCGGGCGCCTGCCGGCGATCGCCGGCAGGCTCGCCGCCGTGGCGGAATGGGCGCCGGCGCCGCTGGAGGCCGCTGTCCGCGCCTATGTCGAGGAAACCGGCATCAAGCTCGGCCAGGCGGCGCAGCCGCTGCGGGCCGCCCTGACGGGCCGGGCCATGTCGCCGGGGCTGTTCGACGTCATGGCGGTTCTCGGCCGCGAGGAGACGCTGGCGCGGCTGGCCGACCAGGGCTGAGGCGGCGCCGGAGGGAGGCCGCCGCGCGGGCCCAGGCATGCGCGGAAGGCGGCGTGAACCGCCTTTCGGCTCTGTTGAATGCATGGGGCAAATGGTCTAGTGACGCGCAAGTGCATTGCGCCGCGACACGGTGCGACGTGCGAATATTGCTTGTCCATCAGTCGCATGCATTGCCATTGCCCCTCCCGCTGACATGCTCTCGTCACGTTGGCCCGTTCGGATGAAGGACTACCCGCAGAGCGCCGCGGACGGGGCACGCAAAAGGCGGCTGAACGGCAGCGAGCCTTGAAAGGATCGGTATCGATGAGCGGAAATACCAGCCAGTTTAAGGTCGGCGACAAGACCGTCGACATGGCGATCAAGGAAGGGTCGGTCGGCCCCGCCGTCATCGACATCGCCAAGCTCTACGCCCAGACGGGCATGTTCACCTACGATCCCGGCTTCACCTCGACGGCGAGCTGCGAGTCGCAGATCACCTATATCGACGGCGACGCCGGCGTGCTGCTCTATCGCGGCTACCCGATCGAGCAGCTCGCCGAGCATGGCGACTTCCTCGAGACCTGCTACCTGCTGCTTTACGGCGAGCTGCCGACCGCCGCGCAGAAGGCGGATTTCGACTACCGCATCACGCGCCACACCATGGTGCACGAGCAGATGGCCCGCTTCTTCCAGGGCTTCCGCCGCGACGCCCATCCGATGGCGGTGATGGTCGGCTCGATCGGCGCGATGTCGGCCTTCTACCACGACTCGACCGATATCTCGGACCCGCACCAGCGGATGATCGCCTCGATGCGCATGGTCGCCAAGGTGCCGACACTGGCGGCGATGGCCTACAAATACTCGGTCGGCCAGCCCTTCGTGTATCCGCTGAACTCGCTGGACTACACCTCGAATTTCCTGCGCATGTGCTTTGCGGTCCCGGCCGAGGAGTACAAGGTCAACCCGGTGCTCTCGCGCGCGCTCGATCGGATCTTCATCCTGCACGCCGACCACGAGCAGAACGCCTCGACCTCGACGGTCCGCCTCGCCGGCTCCTCGGGCGCCAACCCCTTCGCCTGCATCGCGGCCGGCACGGCCTGCCTCTGGGGCCCCGCCCATGGCGGCGCCAACGAGGCGGCGCTGAAGATGCTGGAGGAGATCGGGACGGTCGAGAACATCCCGAAATACATCGCCAAGGCCAAGGACAAGAACGATCCGTTCCGCCTGATGGGCTTCGGCCACCGGGTCTACAAGAACTACGACCCGCGCGCCAAGATCATGCAGAAGACCACGCATGAGGTGCTGAACGAGCTCGGCATCAAGGACGATCCGCTGCTCGACGTCGCGATCGAGCTGGAGCGCATCGCGCTGCATGACGAGTACTTCATCGAGAAGAAGCTCTACCCGAACATCGACTTCTATTCGGGCATCACGCTGAAGGCGATGGGCTTCCCGACCTCGATGTTCACCGTGCTCTTCGCGGTCGCGCGCACGGTCGGCTGGATCGCGCAGTGGAAGGAAATGATCGAGGACCCGTCCCAGAAGATCGGCCGCCCGCGCCAGCTCTATACCGGCTCGCCGCAGCGCGACTATACGCCGATCGGCCGCCGCTGAGCGCGGCTCCGGACCCGGAAACGAGGGCGCGGCTCCGGCCGCGCCCTTTTTTCATGCGGGTTCCGGTTCGCCGCCGCGACAAGCGGCAGGCACGCGGCCGGGGGAACAAGATGCGTTCGCCCCCCTCCGGCCTTCGCTCAGCGCGCGGCCGCGACCGGAGAATCCGCGGGACGACGGGCGCTCAGCCCGCCAGGACGGCCTTGCCGCTGCGCGCCTGGACCACCGCCAGGGCGGCCTCCACCGCATTGGCGGCGGGGCTCGGGCCGGCCGAGCGCATGATCGCCTCGAGCTCGGCGAAGCCGTCGCTCTGGGCCTGGCGCTCGGCTCCCTCGGGCAGCAGCGCCAGAAGGTGGCGGCTCAGCGCATCCGGCGTCGCCTCGTCCTGGATGAATTCCGGCACGATGTTACGGCCGAGGATCAGGTTGGGCAGGATCACGCTCGGCAGCTTGACCAGCCGGCGGGCGATGGCGATCTCCCAGGCCGCGGCGCGATAGGCCGCGACGGTCGGGATCTCGGCCAGAGCGAGCTCCAGGGTGACGGTGCCCGAGGTCGCGAGGGCGGCTCGCGCGTTGCGGAAGGCCGCGAGCTTGGCCGCTTCGCCGGTGACGATCTCGGGTGCGACCGGCCATCCGGCGATCATCTCGGCGATCATCGGCTGCAGGCGGGCGACGGCCGGCAGGACGAAGCGCGCGCCGGGGGCGGAGGCCGCGATCCGGGCGACCGCCTCGCCGAAGACCGGCAGGATGTGCCTGATCTCGGCCCGCCGGCTGCCGGGCAGGACGAGCACGAGCGGGCGTGCCTGATCGTCGCGCGACGTCCGCTCGATCGCGTTGCCGGGCCGGAACTCGGCGAGCCGCTCCATCAGCGGATGGCCGACATAGACCGTCTCCGGGCCGCGCAGCCGGGCGAGCGCCGCCGGCTCGAAGGGCAGCAAAGCGAGGATGCGGTCGATATGCGGCGCCATCGCCGGGGCGCGGCCGGAACGCCAGGCCCAGACGCTGGGGCAGACCCAGTGCACGATCGGGATCTCTGGCGCCCGCGCCCGCACCTTCCGGGCGACGCGCAGGCAGAAATCCGGGCTGTCGATGGTGAGCAGCAGGTCGGGCCGGAAGGCGACGACGCCTCGCGCCGCATCCTCCATGCGGCGCAGCAGCAGCGGCAGGCGGGCGATCACCGGCGCGAAACCCATGACGGCGATGTCGGCTTGCGGGAAGAACGGCTTCAGCCCCGCTTCCGGCAGGCCATGGTCGCCGACGCCGCGCAATTCGATCTCGCGCGCGCCGAGGCGCTGGCGCAGGGCGGCGAGGAAACGCAGGGCCAGCGCATCGCCGGAGGCCTCCCCGGCGATCATGGCCAGGCGAAACGGACGCATCAGGCAACCCCTTCGACGAACAGGCCGAGCTCGTCAGCGAGGCGGCCGAGGCCGGCGCGATCGCCGACCAGCACCTGCCCGGCCCTGAGCGCGATGCCGGAGAGCCCGGCGCGGGCGATGTTGTGCAGCGTCTGGGGGCCGATCGCCGGCATGTCGACGCGCAGATCCTGGCCGGTCTTGGGGGCCTTGACCAGCACTCCGTCCCGCTTGTCCAGCCTGAGCCTCCGGCGCGCCACCAGCTCGGCCACGCGCGCGATCATCTCGTCGGTTCCCTCCGCCGCCTCGACCGCGACGACGCGGTGATCGGCGAGGATCGCGGCCTGCCCGATATCGAAGGGCGACAGCGCGTCGAGCAGGGAGAAGCCACGCAGGAACAGCTCGCGCTGGACCTCGTTGGCGCGCAGCGAACCGAGCGGCCCGAGCGGAGCCGCCAGCTCCGGCGCGATCTCGGCCGGGCCGTGGACGCGGAAGCCGTAATCCTCGAAGAAGCGCACCACCCTCCTGAGCAGGTGGTCGTCGCCGCCGCGAAAGGCGCGGGCGAAGTAAGGCAGGTATTTCAGCGTCGCCAGCTCGGGCCGCAGCGCGCCGAAGCTCGGTCGCGGCAGGCCGCCCAGCATCACGATGTCGCCGATGCGGCGGCGGCGCAATTCGTCGAGCAGGCTGCCGAGCTGGCCGAGGCGCATCATCCTGACTTCCGCGCCCGGAAAGGCCTGCGGATCGGCGACGCCGTCGAGCGCCGCGACGAAGACGCTCTCGCCGCGGGCGACGAGGATCCGCGTCAGGTCAATCGGAAAATCGCCGCCGCCCGCCAGAAGCGCGACGGAAGCTCCGGCGGGACCGGCCGGGCGCGTCACCGCTCCGGTACGGTGACGTCACGCGGCACGCACAGCGCCTTGTCGCCGCCTTCCCTGATGAAATCGAGAATCTCGTGAACCAGGGGGTGATCCGCGAACTGGCTCGCCACGTCCTCGACCCGCTCCGAGAGCGTGCCTTCGTCGGCGAAGAGCAGCCGGTAGGCCCGGCGCAGTTCGTTGATCTGCTCGCGCGTGAAGCCGCGCCGCTTGAGGCCGATCAGGTTCAGCCCGGCCAGATGGGCGGGGTTGTCGCGGACGGTGCCGAACGGAATGACGTCGCTCATCACCCCGGCCCCGCCGCCGATGAAGGCGTGGTCGCCGACGCGGACGAATTGCTGGATGCCGCAGCCGCCGCTCAGGATGGCGAAGTTGCCGATGGTGACATGCCCGGCGCACATCACGTTGTTGGAGAAGATGATGTTGTTACCGAGCCGGCAGTCATGGCCGACATGGGAATTGGCCAGGAAGAAGCAGCGGTCGCCGACCACGGTTTCCATGCCGCCGCCCTCGGTGCCGGGATTCATGGTGACGCCCTCGCGGATCTGGCAGTCGGCGCCGATCGTCAGGGTCGAGGGCTCGCCGCGATATTTCACGTCCTGCGGCGGATGGCCGATCGAGGCGAAGGGGTAGATCCGCGTGCGCGGGCCGATCGTGGTCCGGCCGGCGAGCACGACATGGCTGACCAGCTCGACCCCCTCTCCGAGCACCGCATCCGGGCCGACCGTGCAGAAGGGGCCGATGATCACCCCGTCCCCGAGCTGCGCCCTGGGGTCGACGATCGACATGGGATGAATGCTGGTGCTCATCGAAAGCTCATTGACCTTGCTGGCGCCGCCGACCGCTCAGGCCACCATGGCCGAGATCTCGGCCTCGGCGACGAGGACGCCGTCGACCTTGGCCTCGCCGCGGTAGAACCAGATGTTGCGCCGGCGGGCGAGCTTGGTGAGATGGAAGCGGATCTGGTCGCCCGGAACGACCGGCTTGCGGAACTTGGCCTTGTCGATGGTGGTGAAGAGCACCGAATTGACCTGCTGCTCGCCCACGGCGCGCGCATTCACCACCAGCACGCCGGCCGTCTGGGCCATGCCCTCGATCATCAGCACGCCCGGAAAGACCGGCCGCTCCGGAAAATGGCCGGTGAATTGCGGCTCGTTGACGGTGACGTTCTTGATGCCGACGCCGCTCTCGTCGCCGTTGATCTCGACGACGCGGTCGACCAGCAGGAACGGGTAGCGATGCGGAATCGACGTCATGATCTTCTGGATATCGATCACATCCAGCGTCGTCTTCGTTTCGCTCATCGCCCCTGTTCTCCACAACTGCGGCGCGCTGTCCCTGCCCTCGCGCCGTTTGAGCTATCGGCCTGCCGCGCCTGGTCCCCGGCGCTGACGGGCCTCTCGGATTTCACGTCCCTTTGCCGGAAAGGAGCCGGGTTCGGCAACAGGAATCTCGGCCCGCCCCGCTGGAACCGCGAAGGCACGCGCTTTCCGTCCCGTCAGTCCCGAACGTCGTCTCCCTTGCGGCCGCGCCGCGCCACCGCCGCCTTCAGCCAGGCGCTTTCGCGCGCCCAGCTCAAGGCCGGCTGCGCCGGATAGCCGCCGAAACGGGCGCCGCGCGGAATATCGCCGGCGACGCCGCTCTGGGCCGCGACCTGCGCCCCGGCGCCGACCGTCAGATGGCCGGCGAGTTCGACCTGGCCGCCGAGGACGACGAAGTCCTCCAGCGTCGAGGAGCCGGCGAGCCCGACCTGGGCGCAGATCACGCAATGGCGGCCGATGACGCAGTTATGGCCGATCTGGACGAGGTTATCGATCTTGGTGCCCTCGCCGATCACCGTGTCGCGGCTGGCGCCGCGGTCGATCGTGCTGTTGGCGCCGATCTCGACATCGTCCTGGACGATGACCCGGCCGATCTGCGGCACCTTCATATGGCCTTTCGGGCTCATGGCGAAACCGAAGCCGTCCTGCCCGATGCGGGCGCCGGGATGGACGATCACCCGGTTGCCGACAAGCGCGGCCTGGATCGTGCAGCCGGCACCGATCGAGCAGTTGCGCCCGATCCGGACCTGCGGGCCGATGACGGCGTGAGAAGCAACGACGGTGCCCGCCCCGATCTCCGCGCCCGGTCCGATCACGGCTCCCGGATCGACGGTGACCCCGGCCTCGAGCACAGCGGTGGGGTGGACGATCGCGCCGGGCGCGACGCCCTGCGACGCGAAGACAGATTCAGGCCGCAGCGCGCTCGGAAAGAAGCGTGAAAGCACTCGGGCGAAGGCATGGTAGGGCGCCGGCGAGATCAGCGCGACCGTGCCGGCCGGCACACGGTCGGCAAAGCGTGGCGAAACCAGGCAGAGCCCTGCCCTGGTGCCGGCCAGCGCCTCGACATATTTCGGGTTGTCCATATAGGCGAGATCGGCCGGTCCGGCCGTCTCCAGCGCGGCCGCGCCCTCGATCCGGCGCGCCGCATCGGCGCCCTCGGGCAAGGAGGCGCCCGAAATGCCTGCAACCTCGCCGAAATCCAGCGAGGTTGCGAACGGAAAGAAAACAGGATCTGCCATCGGGATATCCGAAGCGGGGCCGAAGCCCCGCCCCGTCAGAAGCGCGTGCCGCCCGAGAAGCGGAAGGCCTGGGTGCGGTCACCGCCGTACTTGCCGGAGATGCCGTTCAGCGTACCCCACTGGCCGTCATCCTTGGTGAGCGCATAGGCGTAGTCGAAGCGGATCGGACCCAGCGGAGACTGCCACAGGATCGAGGCGCCGATCGACGAACGCAGCACGTTCTTGTCACGCACGCAGGCGATGTTCGACTGCGCACCGCCGGTAAGGACGTTGAAGGCGCGCGCCTCCGTGCCCGCCGGGCAGTTGCCCAGCACCGACTTCGTGCCGCCGTCGTAATTGAACAGCGTACCGGCATCCGCGAAGATCGCGCCGCGCAGGCCGATATCGCGCGGCAGCCCCCAGATCGGGAACTGAACCTCGAGCGTGCCGCCGAAATAGGTCGTGCCGCCGAGCGCGTTCGCCGTCGGGTCGTTCATCACGTCGCGCGGGCCGATGCCGGACGGCGCGAAGCCGCGAACGAGGGTCGGGCCGAGGAAGTAATGGTCGGCCATGCGGAGATTGCCGCTGGTCGCCTGAACGTGACCGCCCTGGACACGGATGAAGCCGACGACGTCGTCGAAGATCTCGCGATAATAGCGCGCATCGGCCGCGATGCGCAGGAACTTCGAGTCGCCGCCAAGACCGGCGAACTCCGGCTTCAGCTCCGCGATGAAGCCGTTGCGCGGGTTCTGCGTGCTGTCGAGCGAGTTGTAGTTGAAGTTCAGGCCGACGAGCGAGGTCAGGGTCGAGCCCTGCGCTTCCTTGACCGCGACGCTGGCTTCGCCGTTGGTGACGCAGTTGTAATAGGAATCCGAGCTGATCGCGCCCGCCGGTTCGGGGGTGATGCCCGGGATCGGATAGGTACAGTCGTTATAGGGCCGGTTATAGTCGTTCGGGATCTTGATGTCGGTCACATAGAGCGAGTAGCGCGGCGTGACCGAGAACTCTTCCGTGATCGGGAAGGTGAAGCGAACCTGACCGCCGGTCACGCGGCTCTCGAAGCGGCCGATGTGATAGTTGTCGTTGTACTTCGAGAACAGGTCGAAGCCCGCCGCCACCCGGTAGCCGAGGAAATACGGCTCGGTGAAGGAGAAATCGATGCCCTGCGTGCGCTGGCCGAGCGTGCCGGCGATGCGGACGAACTGACCGCGGCCGAGGAAGTTCGATTCCGACAGCGAGACCTCGCCGATCATGCCGTCCGAGGTCGAGTAGCCGCCGGCGATCGAGAAGGAGCCGGTCGCCTTGTCCTCGACGTCGATGTTGACGACGACGCGGTCCGGCGCCGAGCCGGGCTCGTTGGTGATGCGGACCTTGTTGAAGAAGCCGAGATTGTTCAGGCGGCGCTCAGCCCGGTCGATCATCACCTTGTTGTAGGCGTCGCCCTCGCCGAGATCGAGCTCGCGGCGGATGACGTAGTCGCGGGTGCGGGTGTTGCCGCGCACATTGATGCGCTCGACATAGACGCGCGGGCCCTCGTCGACGACATAGGTGATGCCGATCAGGTGGCCAGCCGCGTCGCGGTCGCCGCGCGGGCGGACCTGCGCGAAGGCATGGCCCTCGCGGTTGATTTCGGTGGTCAGGGCGACGAGCGACTTCTCGACCGCCTCGGCGTTGTAGGTGTCGCCCGTCGAAGTCGCCAGATAGCGCTGCAGGCGCGCCGCATCGACGCCCGGCACCGACGAGTCGACGCTGACATTGCCGACCTTGTATTGCGGGCCTTCCTCGACCTGGATGTCGATCACCCAGCCGCCGGCCGCCTCGTCGAAGCGGGCGCTGTTGTTGACGATCTGGAAGTCGGCATAGCCGTTCTTCAGATAGAAGCGGCGGATCAGCTCGAGGTCGGAATTGATCCGGTCCGGATCGTAGACGTCGGAGGTCTTGACCCAGCTCAGGAAGTTCGACTCGGTCGAGGTCATCAGCCCGCGCAGGCGGCCGGCCGAATAGGCGCTGTTGCCGGCGAAGTTGATCGACTTGATGCCGGTCTTGCCGCTCTCGTTGATGGTGAAGACGACGTCCTGCCGGCCGTTCGGCAGCGGCGCGATGCGGCCGCTGACCGAGGACAGGCCGTAGCCGGCGCGGCGATAGGCCTCGCGCAGGCGCTCGACGTCGGAATTGATGAGGTCCTGGCTGAGCGGACCGCCCGCCCTGGACTGCACCAGCGGCGAAAGCTGGTCGCTCTTCAGGCGGCGATTGCCCTCGAAGGCGACGCGGTTGATGGTCCCGCCCTGCTCCTTGACGGAGATCACGGTCTGCGCGCCGCGGCGGCTGACCTGGACGCTGCTGAACAGCCCGGTCGCCAGCAGGCCCTCGCGAATCTCCTGCGGATTCTCACGGCCCACGGCATAGGAGCGGATCGTCTCGGCATCGACGCGCCGGTTGCCGTGGACAACCACGGCCTGCGCGAACGCTACGCCACCACTCACGGCCAAGATCAGGGCCGAAAGTCCGATCGATCGAGAGAGCCGCGCCTTGGTCGTCCGGCTCTTTTGGGTCGACGTCATCGGGTCGCCTATTCCATTTCTCTGGTCACCACCCCAACAGGGGTCCGCCATCCGGAGGATCGCGGCAGGGCGAGATTTGCAGTGCAATCGCTTCTACAAAGTTTCCTGCGAGGTGCAAACCGGCATCATCGTTAATAAAGTATTTTTAAAGGCTTCGTTGCCGGGGCGCCACGCGGGCCGCCGTGATTCCGCCCCAAAGCGGCGCCGCGGCAGCCGGTCAGAGCAGGCCCTTGACGTGGACGAGGTCGTTCCAGGTCACGAACAGCATCAGCATCAGCACCAGGGCGAGGCCGAGGCGGAAGCCGATCTCCTGGGCGCGCGGGCTGAGCGGCCGGCCGCGCACCGCCTCGTAGAGATAGAACAGCAGGTGCCCGCCATCGAGCATGGGCACCGGCAGCAGGTTCATCAGGCCGATCGAGACCGAGAGGATGGCGGCGAGGTTGATCAGGCCGAGCAGGCCGGCGTTCTGGGCCACAGCGCCGGAGACCTGCGCGATCCGAATCGGGCCGGAGAGCTGGTCGGTCGAGGCCCGGCCGCGGACCAGCTTGGCGACGTAGTCATAGGTCTGCGCGACGATGAACCAGCTCTCGGTGAAGCCCTGCCTGACGGAATCGGCGAGGCCGAAGCGCTGGGTCGTCCAGTCCTCGGGCTTGGGCGAGGCCTTGACGCCGATCACGCCGATGCGCTGCTTGCCGAGTGGGGAATCCATCTCGACCAGCGCCGGCGTCACCGGCAGCGTCACCGTGTCGGCGCCGCGCGCGAGGGTGATGGAGAGGGTCTCGTCGGGCCGGGTCGAGACGATGCGCTGCATGTCGGAGAAGCTGTGGATCGGCTGCCCGTCGATGGCGACGACGAGATCGCCCGGCAGCAGACCGGCGCGCTCGGCGGCGCTGCCGGCGACGACCGCGTCGACGCGCGGCGTCAGCACCTGCTTGCCGAAGATGAAGGCCGACCCGGCGAAGATCAGGATCGCGAGCAGGAAATTGGCGATCGGGCCGGCGGCGACGATGGCGGCGCGCTCGCCGATCGACTGCGCCGGGAAGGAGCGCGCCCGCTCCTGCGGCGACATGCGCCCGACCGCCTCGTCGTCCGGAGCGCTGGCCGCATCGGCGTCGCCGGAGAACTTGACGTAGCCGCCGAGCGGGATCAGCGCGAAGCGCCAGCGCGTGCCGTGCCTGTCATGGAAGCCGAAGAGCTCACGGCCGAAGCCGATGGAGAAGGTCTTCACGTCGACGCCGCACCAGCGGCCGACCAGGAAATGGCCGAGCTCGTGGACGAAGACGACCAAGGTCAGCACGAACAGGAACGGCACCAGATATCCGAGCAGGAAATGTCCCGCGCTGCCGATCGACCCCAAGATTTCCATCGAACTCTCCTGCTCCTCCCCGTTAGGTGACAGTGAACCGGGCTTGCGACAAGAGCGAGGCGGCCCGTCGCCGCGCGTCATGGTCAATGGCGAGCGCCTCCGCGACGTCGCGCGGGGTGCCGAAGCCGCCGCAATCGCGGGCGCAGACCTCCGCGACGAGCGCGGCGATGCCCGGGAACCCGATCCGCCCCGCCAGGAAGGCCGCGACCGCCACCTCGTTCGCGGCGTTGAGGATGGCGGGCTTCGCGCCGCCCTCCGCCAGGGCCGCCAATGCCAGGCCGAGCGCCGGGAAGCGCTCCAGATCGGGCCGCTCGAAGCTCAGCGGCTCGCCCGCGGCGAGGTCGAGGAAGCGGGCCGGCGGCGCGTCGAGGCGGCCGTCGATGCCGAGGCAATGCGCCGCCGCGACCCGCATGTCGGGCACCGCCATGCCGGCGCTGACCGAGCCGTCCCGGAAGGTAACGAGCCCGTGCACGACCTGCTGCGGATGCACCAGCACGTCGAGCTGCTCCGCGCGCAGGCCGAAGAGGAAGCGGGCCTCGATCACCTCGAGCCCCTTGTTCATCAGGCTGGCGGAATCGACGGTGATCTTGGCGCCCATGGCGTAGTTCGGGTGCTTCAGCGCCTGTTCGGGCCGGGCCCGGGCGATCTCTTCCGCGCTCCAGCTTCGGAACGGCCCGCCGGAGGCGGTCAGCGTCATGCCGCGGATCGAATCGAGCGGCTCCGCGCCGAGCACCTGGAACAGGGCGTTGTGCTCGGAATCGAGCGGCAGCATCCGGGCACCGACGGCGGCGGCGCGCGCCATCACGGCCTCGCCGGCGCAGACGAGACTTTCCTTGTTGGCGAGGGCGATGACCCGACCGGGCACGAGCGCGGCGAAGGTCGCCTCCAGCCCCGCCGCGCCCGCGATCGCGCTGACGACGATGTCGGCCGGCCGGGCGACCGCCTCGAGCACGGCCATGCGCCCTGCCCCGCTCGCGATTCCGGTACCGGCCAGCGCCTGCTTCAGCGCCCCGCCGGCGGCCTCGTCGGCCAAGGCGGCGAAGCACGCGCCCGTCTCGATCGCGACATGGGCGAGCGCTTCGGCGTCGCGCCCGGCCACCACGCTGCCGATGGCCAATCGCTGCGGGTTCTCGGCGACGACGTCGCGCACGGACCGGCCGACGGAGCCGGTCGCTCCCAGAAGCGTGACGGTGCGAAGCGACATCGGTTCAGAAATCGGCTTGGAAGGCGAAGAGAACAAGCCCGGCCAGCACCAGCACCGCCCAATAGCCGTCGAGCCTGTCGAGGAAGCCGCCATGGCCGGGAATGAGGCCGCTCGAATCCTTGGTACCGAAACGGCGCTTGAGCGCGGATTCGTAGAGGTCGCCGGCCTGGCTGGCGACCGAGGCGACGAGCGAGGCGGCGAGCACCCGGCCGCTCGCGGCAGGCGCGCCGCCGGCCGCCCAGCTCCAGACCAGCGCGCCCGCCAGCGTGCCGGCCAGCGTGCCGCCGATGGCGCCGGACCAGGTCTTCTTGGGGCTGACGCGCGGCATCAGCTTCGGCCCGCCGAACCGCCGACCGGAGAAATAGGCGGCGATGTCGGTCAGCCAGACGACCGCGAAGCTCCACAGGATCAGGGCAAGCCCGACCGCGGGCCGGTCGCGCAGGGCCGGCGTGATCATGGCGAAGGCGAGCGCGTAGGCGACACCGCAGAGCTCGAGCGGCAGCCGCGCCCGGACGAAGGGCGCCGCCAGCGCCCCGAGCAGGGCGGCGGCGGCGGTCACGCCCGCCACGGCGCCCGCCGAAACCGGCAGCACGGCCAGGACGAGCCCGGCCAGGACGACCCCGGCCCCGGCCGCCACCGCATTGGCGCGGCTGACGATGGAAAACCATTCATAGGCGACGAGGCCCGCGACCAGCACCCAGGCCAGCCGGAACGGCCAGCCGCCCCACAGGGTCAGGGCGAGGACGACGGCCGCGAGGACGAGCGCCGAGACGACCCGCCGCCTCAGCTCGCTCGAGCCCGGCGCGGACGCGGGGAGAGGCCCATTCACGCCACGCCCACGCTGCGGCCTGGCGGCGTCGAGAGGCCGCCGAAGCGGCGCTCGCGCTGCCGGTACTGCGCCAGAGCGTCCTCGAAGGCGGCGCGGTCGAAATCCGGCCACATCACCGGGGTGAAGACGAATTCGGCATAGGCCGCCTGCCAGAGCAGGAAATTCGAGATGCGGGTCTCGCCCGAGGTCCGGATCACCAGCTCGGGATCGGGCAGGTCATGGGTGTCGAGCCGGGCGGAGAGCGCCGCCTCGTCGATGGCGCGGGGCTCGACGCGCCCGGCCGCGGCATCGGCGGCCAGGGCGCGGGCGGCGCGGACGATCTCGTCGCGCGCCCCGTAATTGAAGGCGATCGCCAGGATCAGGCCGGTATTGCCGCGGGTGCGCGCCTCGGCATGCTCGACAAGGCGGCGCAGATCCGGCGCCAGATCCTGCCGGCTGCCGATGATGCGCACCTGCACATTGGCGGCGGAGAGCTCGGCGAGGTCCTTCTCGACGAAATGCCTGAGCAGCCCCATCAGGAAGCTGACCTCGGCCTGGGGCCGGCGCCAGTTCTCGGTCGAGAAGCTGTAGAGCGTCAGCACACCGATGCCGAGGTCGCTGGCGTTGCGCACCGTGCGCCGCAGCGCCTCGAGGCCGCGCCGGTGGCCTTCCTGGCGCGGCAGGCCGCGCATCTGCGCCCAGCGGCCGTTTCCATCCATGATGATGGCGACATGGGTGGGGGTCGGGCCCCCCTGGCCGGATGACATGCGGATGAGCCTCGCTGGGCCGGATGATGAAGGCGCGCCGCCCCGCAGGGCGGTTTCGTCAGACGTGCAGGATTTCCTTTTCCTTGGCGGCGAGCGCCTGGTCGATCTCGGCGATGTGCTGGTCGGTCGCCTTCTGGACCTGGTCGGACTGGCGCTGGGCGTCGTCCTTGGTCATGTCGCCGTCCTTCTCCAGCTTCTTGAGGATGTCGATGCCGTCGCGGCGGACATGGCGCACGGCGATCTTGGATTCCTCGGCGTATTTATGCGCGACCTTGACCATCTCCTTGCGGCGCTGCTCGTTCAGCTCCGGGATGCGGATGCGCAGCACCTGGCCCTCGGTCTGCGGGTTCAGGCCGAGATCGGATTCGCGCACCGCCTTGTCGACGGCCTGCACCATCGAGCGGTCCCAGACCTGGACGCTGAGCAGGCGCGGCTCGGGCACGGAGACGGTGGCGAGCTGGCTCAGCGGCGTGCGGGCGCCATAAGCCTCGACCATGATCGGGTCGAGCATGTTGGCGGAGGCGCGACCGGAGCGCAGCGAAGCGAGATCGCCCTTGAAGGACTGCACGGCGCCGGCCATGCGGCGCTTGAGGTCGGCGAGGTCGAACGTCGTCTGGGCCATTTCAATCAAGACCTTGCAGATAATCAAAAATCGGCGCGACCATGGCGGCGGGACAGCACAGGGTCAAGCTCTACCTGCCCGAACAGCATGTTCCCCGCCGGCGGGCAAGGGGAAAGCCGCGCGGACGGGCGAGCCTTCGGCCGGGCGACGGGGAAGAGGGCTGGAAGTCTCCTCCCGGACACCCGATCTAACCCTAGAGCATCGGACCGAAAAAGTGGAATCCGCTTTTCGGAAAAATCCGATGCGCCAGCAATGGGATAGATCATCGTTACCGCGCCCGGGAGGCGCGCGACGATCGAGCGCCTCGCCCCCACCCGCGAGCCACCGCGAGCCAGTTGCGGTTTGCGGAAACCTTGGGAGAACCGCCGTGCCCCGCCTCAACCGCATCGTCGAGACCGCGCTCTATGTCGACGACCTCGAACGCGCCCGCGACTTCTACGAGACGAAGCTCGGCCTGGCGCCGCTGCTCAGCACCCCGACGCTGGTCGCCTGCGACGTCGGCGGGCGGAGCGTGCTGCTGCTGTTCCGGCGCGGGGCCTCGCTGGCTACGCAGACCGCCCCCGGCGGCAGCATTCCGCCGCATGACGGGCAAGGCCCCCTGCATATCGCCTTCGCCGTCGACGAGGCCGAGCTGGCGGCCTGGGAGGAGAAGCTGGAACGGTCCGGCATCGCCGTGGAGGGCCGGATGCAGTGGGACCGCGGCGGCAGGAGCCTCTACTTCCGCGATCCCGACGGCCATCTGCTCGAGCTGATGACGCCGGGGATCTGGCGCATTTATTGAGGATTGGCGCTCTTCCGCCCTCCTGGGGATCGGCAGGCCGGACAGCGCATCGAGCGGGAAATGGTCGTCTTCCCGGACGGGGCGAAGCGAAGATCCGGGATCCGTGCCAGGGCGCGGCCGATGAAGCTTCAAGCATGGATCCCGGGTCTCGCTGCGGTTGCCCGGGATGGCCGGCGCCCCTCTTCAGGGTCGCCCACGCCTCACGGAGTCACATAGGTCGCCCTGCCCTCGCCGCGCAGCACGGCGGCGAGGGCGCCGGTCTCGGCGATCGAGAAGACGACGATGGTGAGCAGCGCGTCGCGCGCCAGCGCGAAGGCGGCCGTATCCATCACCTTGAGGTCGCGGCGGATCGCCTCCTCATGGGTGAGCGTGTCGTAGCGCGTGGCGCTCGGGTCCTTCTTGGGGTCGGCGCTGTAGACGCCGTCGACCTGCGTCGCCTTGAGCAGATGGCTGCAGTCGAGCTCGGCCGCGCGCAGGGCCGCGCCGGTGTCGGTGGTGAAATAGGGGTTGCCGGTGCCGCCGCCCAGGATGACGACCTTGCCGTTGCTGAGATGGTCGAGCGCGCGCTTGCGGGCATAGCTCTCGCAGAGCGAGGGCATCGGCACCGCCGACATGGCGCGCGCCGGCGCGCCGGCCGCCTCGATGGCGTGCTCCAGCGCCAGCGCGTTCATCACCGTGCCGAGCATGCCGATCGAATCGGCGGTGGTGCGGTCGAGCCCCTTGTTGAGGCCCTGCACGCCGCGGAAGAAATTGCCGCCGCCGACCACGATGCCGACCTCGACGCCCTCGCGGGAGGCATGGGCGATGTCGGCCGCGAGCGCCACCAGCGTGCCGCCGTCGAGCCCGGTCCCCTGCGGGCCGGCCAGGGCTTCGCCGGAGAGCTTCACGAGAACGCGTTTGGGCCTCATCGGTGATCTCTCCGTCATTCTGGCTGCCGCCGGGAATCGCCGGCTACCCTTCCTACAAGAAAGGCCGCGCGATGCGCGGCCTTTCTGTCACCTCGTCCGGGGCTTGTCAGCCCGTGCCCGGCCCGGAGCATGGCCCGGGCGGCGCAAAGCCGCCGCTCGCGGCGCGTATCTCCCGGGCGGGAAGCCGGATCGCTCAGCCCGCGGTGCCGCCGACGGCGGCGACCTCGGCGGCGAAGTCCTGCTCTTCCTTCTCGATGCCCTCGCCGAGCGCGAAGCGGGCGAAGCCGGAGAGCTTCACCGGCGCGCCGACCTTGCCCTCGATCTCCTTGAGGACCTGCGCGACCGACTTCGAGCCGTCATGGATATAGGCCTGCTCAAGCAGGCAGTGCTCCTTGGCGTAGCTCTTCAGGCCGCTCTCGGTGATCTTCTCGAGGACATGGGCGGGCTTGCCGGCATTCTTCTCGGCCAGGATCGCCTTCTCGCGCTCCAGGACCTCCGGGTCGACCGAAGCGAGGTCGAGCGCGACCGGGCTGGTGGCGGCGACATGCATGGCGAGCTGCCGGCCGAGCGCGGCGAGCTCGTCGCCCTTGCCGGTCGATTCGAGCGCGACGATGACGCCGATCTTGCCGAGGCCTTCGGCGATCGCGCCATGGACATAGGAGCCGATCACGCCCGAGGAGACCTTGAGCGCGGCGACGCGGCGCAGCGTCATGTTCTCGCCGATGGTGGCGATGGCGTTGGCGATCGCCTCCTGCACGGTGCCGCCGCCCGGATAATGATGGCCGAGCAGCGCCTCGACGTCGCCGCCGCGCTCCAGCGCGACATCGGCGATGGTCTTGGCGAGCGCCTGGAATTCCGGATTGCGCGCGACGAAGTCGGTCTCGGAGTTGACCTCGACGACCACGCCCTCATGGCCCTGCACGGCGACCGCGACCAGGCCCTCGGCGGCGACGCGGCCGGCCTTCTTGGCGGCCTTGGCGAGGCCCTTGGCGCGCAGCCAGTCGATGGCGGCCTCGAGGTTGCCGTCATTGGCGGAGAGCGCGGCCTTGCAGTCCATCATGCCCGCGCCGGTCTTGTCGCGGAGTTCCTTCACGAGTGCGGCGGTGATCGCTGCCATGTCTCAAATCCTTGCTGTCGTTGCGGCATGGGCCCGAAGGCCGGCCGCGGATCGGAATGTCCGGACGCCTTATGGGAAAACGCCGACGCTCCGTTTCCGGCCGTCGGCGCTGATCGGCGTCAAATCGAGAGGCTGATTGCGACGCGCCGATGACGCGCCGCGATCATGCGGCCTGCATCAGGCGTCGGCGAGCTCGCGCGCCTGGGCGACCCAGCCCTCGCGCTCGATCTTGCCGCCGAGCTTGAGGTCGTGGTCGACCTTGGTGACGTTGGCCGGCGACATCGCCGCGATCTGCCAGAAGTGGTAGATGCCGCCGTCGTTCAGCTTCTGGACCGCGTCGGGACCCATGCCGGAGAGCTTGGTCAGGTCGTCCGGCGCGCCGCGCGGAGCGGTCAGGGTCTCGAAGACCTGGCCTTCGGCCGCGGCCGGCTCCAGAGCCTCCTCGACGACCGGCGCCTCGGCGGCGCCGATGTCGATGCCCTGGTCGCCCGAGGCGCGGCCGATGCCGTCGATGGCCGAGCGGGCGATCAGGTCGCAATAGAGCTGGATGGCGCGGCCGGCGTCGTCATTGGCCGGGACCGGGAAGGTGATGCCATCCGGATCCGAGTTCGAATCGACGATCGCGGCGACCGGGATGCCGAGGCGCTGGGCCTCCTTGATCGCGAGCTGCTCCTTGTTGGTGTCGATCACGAAGATCATGTCCGGCGTGCCGCCCATGTCCTTGATGCCGCCGAGCGCCTTCTCGAGCTTGTCGCGCTCGCGCGACAGCATCAGGCGCTCCTTCTTGGTCAGGCCGGAGCCGCCGCCGTTGAGCAGCTCCTCGACCTTGCGCAGGCGCTGGATCGAGGCCGAGATGGTCTTCCAGTTGGTCAGCATGCCGCCGAGCCAGCGGGAGTTGACGTAGTACTGGGCCGAGCGCTTCGCGGCGTCGGCGATGGCATCCTGCGCCTGGCGCTTGGTGCCGACGAAGAGGACGCGGCCGCCGCGGGCGACGGTGTCCGAGACCGCCTGCAGGGCGCGGTGCAGCATCGGCACCGACTGCGACAGGTCGAGGATGTGGATGTTGTTGCGGGTGCCGAAGATGTAGGGCGACATCTTCGGGTTCCAGCGATGCGCCTGGTGGCCGAAATGGGCACCGGCCTCGAGGAGCTGGCGCATGGAGAAATCAGGCAGAGCCATGGTGTTCACTGTCCTTCCGGTTGAGCCTCTGGAGCGCGAATGAACAGGCATGAGCTGCCACGTCACCGGAACGCCTCTGCGAAAGAGGCGATACGCTCCATGTGGAATGGCGTGCGCCTTACAAGGGATGGCGCCGCAATGCAAGCCGGCCCGGGGCGGAAACCCGCCGCTGCCGACGAAAAATCCCGCGCGAGGGCTCGCGCGGGATCGCAGTCTCGTCGAAACCGCTCGTTCGGAGCGGCTTACTGCGGAGCGGTTTATTGCGGCAGCTTGGCGCCCATCTGCTTCACCAGGTCGCCGATCTGCTTGCAATAGGCGGCGGGCGTGCCGTTCTGCGCCTTGGCGATGGCCTCGATGTCCTGCTCCATGCCCATCGCCGAGATCGTGCCCTTGCGGCCCGCGGCTTCGGCGGCATCGCCGCCGCTGACATCGGCAGGAGCCGGAATCAGGGCGATCAGCTTCTTCTGGACGTCGACGGCGGCGCCGTCGGTATAGCCCTTGTCGACGCAATAGCCGAGAATGCCGAGCTGGTTGCGCGCGGCCTGATAGGCGATCTTGAGCTGATCGGCCTGGGACTGGGCGAAGGACGGCACAACGGAGGACAGCAACGCCGCGGCGGCAACGGCCATAAATGACTTTTTCGAGATCACCTTGAGATATCCTTTAAAGTTTCAGGACAAAAGCATGACGAACATGCGCTCCACCCCCCGGCCCGGTGATTATCTTGCCAGACCCACGCCGACAACCCTTGCGGCCAAGAGGTGCACAGGCGGTTCGGCGCCGGCCGGCATTTCCCGGGGCCCGGCTGAAACGGGAATGAGGGCGGTATGTTCCTCGACCTACGCACGATCTTCATCACTGGCGCGCTGACATGCTTCATCATCGGCATGATGCAGTTCGCCACCTTCGCGACAGGGCGCTTCAGCCGCAGCCCGATCTGGTGGGGCGCGAGCAGCCTGTGCATCGGATTCGGCCTGCTCGGCACCGCGCTGCGCGGCGAGATCCCGGACTGGATCTCGATCCAGATGGCGAACACCGTCCTGCTCGCCGGCTGCCTGCTGCTGCTGACCGGCATCCGCCATTTCGCCGGACGCAAGCTCTACTGGCTCGGCTTCGGCTGCACGCTGGCGACGATCTGGGCGCTGCTCGCGCTCATGCCGGGCGTGCAGGGCTATCCGAAGCGGGTCGCGGTGTTCTCCCTGGCGACGATGCTTTGCGACGCCGCCATCGTGCGCGAGGCCGCCCGGCTCGCGCGGACGGAAAAGCTGCGCTCGGCCTGGCTCGTCGCCCTGCTCTTCGCGCCCACCGTCGTGATCTACGGCGTCCGCGGCCTGCTGGCGGCGTTCGACCATGTCGGGACGGAACTCTTCGCCTCCGACTGGGCGCCGGTCGGCTGGCTGGCGGGAACCGGCGTCGCCTTCATCATCCTGCGCGGCCAGGCGCTGCTGCTGCTGGCCGCCGAACGCAGCAACGAGGCGCTGGCGACCCTGGCCCAGCGCGACCCGCTGACCGGCGCGATGAACCGCTCCGGCCTGGAGAAATGGCTCGCCCGGCGGTCCGGCGGCGCGCGACAGGCCGGGCAGCCGGCCTCGATCCTCCTCGTCGACATCGACCATTTCAAGCGGCTCAACGACACGCTCGGCCATGCCGCGGGCGACGAGATCCTGCGCCTCTTCACCGATGCGGTGCGCGGGCAGTTGCGCAGCGGCGACATCCTGGCCCGGCAGGGCGGCGATGAATTCGCCATCGTCCTGCCGGAGATCGGCGCGGACGAGGCCGTGCGCGTGGCGGAGCGGATCCGCAGCGCCTTCCGCGAGGCGGCGCGCGCCCTCGCCCCGCCCGCACCGACGCTCAGCATCGGCGTGGCGGAAGTCGAGCTGCGCGGACGCGGCCTCGAGGCGCTGCTGGCCGAGGCGGACGAGGCGCTGTATCGCGCCAAGAGGCTCGGGCGCGACCGGGTGCAGGTGCGGGTCGCCCCGACGGCGGCCTGAGGCCGGTCGGAGGCGGCCCATCTCAGCCCGGCAGCTCGCTCGACCGGATGCGGACCACGTCGTTGTCGGCCATCTCGGCCCAGGCCCGCGCCAGGGAGCCTTCCAGATCGATGGCGCGGCAGGCATCCTCGACGACATAGCAGTCGAACCCGGCCCGCACCGCGTCCTGCGCCGTCCAGTTGACGCAGAAATCGGTGGCGAGACCGGCGATGACGACGCGCAGGATGCCGCGCTCGCGCAGATAGCCGGTGAGGCCGGTCGGCGTCGTGCGATCCGCCTCGACGAAGCCGGAATAGCTGTCGACCTCCCGGCGATAGCCCTTGCGGATGACCGCCTGCGCCTGCGGAATCGCGAGATCGGCCCGGAATTCCGCTCCTTTCGTGCCCTGCACGCAATGATCCGGCCAGAGCACCTGCTGGCCGTAAGCCATCGCGATCGTCTCGAAGGGCCGCTTGCCGGCATGGCTCGAGGCGAAGGAGGAATGCCCGGCCGGGTGCCAGTCCTGCGTCATCACGACATGGCTGAAGCGTTTGGCCAGAGCATTGATGACCGGCACGACCTCGTCCCCGCCCGGCACGGCCAGGCTGCCGCCGGGGCAGAAATCGTTCTGGACATCGACGACGATCAGAATCGTGCGCTCATCGATCACCGGCTTCTCCTGCGCTCTCGCAACCCGTGCGGCGGCCGCGGCGCCGAGCGCGCCCGCTCCCGCGATCAAGCTGCGCCTGTCGATCCCGAAAGCCCCCGCCATGGCAGCCTCCCGCGGCGCCGGCCGAGGCGCAGGATGCGCCTCCCGATCGCCGATACGGCGTCAGCCTGCGTCAGCGCCGCGAGGACGGCAAGAGCCGCATGCGGGAGGCCCGGCGTTCCGGAAGTCCCTGCCCGCTCAGCGTAGCTCGACGGAAACCACGCCCGGCGCCGCGCGCACCGCGTTGGCGACCTGCTGGGTCACCGGATACTTGCCCGGCAATTCGATCTCGACCTCCTGCGCGCCGTCTTCGAGGATCATCACGATCGAGACCTTGCCGTCGGAGCGCGCCGCCTCGCCGCGCGGGCGGATGCGCTCGGCGATGGAGGGCACCGCCTTCTCGTCGCGCAGATAGATCAGCAGGTCCTGCTTCTGGCGCGAGGCGAGATCGTCGAGCACCTCGACATCCTCGATGCGCGGCCGGACCTCTTCGCCGTCGAGCACGGCCGAGAGGCGCAGCACCAGCGCCCTGCCCGGCTCCAGCAGGTCGCGGAAGCGCATCAACCCCTCCGAGAACAGCACGGCCTCGAACTGGCCGCTTGGATCGGACAGGTTGACGATGCCCATCTTGGAGCCGGACTTGGTGCGCCGCTCCGACTTGTCGATGACCGAGACCGCGACCTTGCCGACGCCGGTGCCGTTGGCCCGCACCGTCAGGGCGAAATCGGCGTAGCGCTGCACGCGCAGGCGCTTCAGCACATGCTCGTAATCGTCGAGCGGATGGCCGGAGAGGAAGAAGCCGACCGCCTCGTGCTCGCGCCTGAGCTTCTCGGCCGGCGCCCAGGGCTCGACCTGCGGGATGCGGAAGGCCTCCTGCACCACGCCGCCGCCGAGAAGATCGAACTGGCCGGCGGCCGCCTCCTCGCGAGTGCGGTTGGAGAGCGCCAGCATGCCGTCGATCGCGGCCATGGCGCGCGCCCGGTCCTCCTCCAGCTCGTCGAGCGCGCCGGCGGCGATCAGCGCCTCCAGCGTGCGCCGGTTGACCAGCCTGGTGTCGATGCGGCGGGCGAGATCGGCGAGATCGCGGAAGGGGCCGCCGGCGGCGCGCGCCGTCACCACCGATTCCACCGCGGCCCGGCCGACGCCCTTGATGGCGCCGAGCGCGTAGAAGATCTTGCCGTCGGCGACGTCGAACTCGACGCCGGAATGGTTGATCGCCGGGCGCTCGACCTTGATGCCGAGCCGCTCGGCGTCGCGGCGGAATTCCGAGAGCTTGTCGGTGTTGCCCATGTCGAGCGTCATCGAGGCCGCGAGGAACTCGACCGGGTAATTCGCCTTCAGATAGGCGGTCTGGAAGGCGACGATGGCATAGGCCGCCGCGTGGCTCTTGTTGAAGCCGTAATCGGCGAACTTCGCCAGCAGGTCGAAGATCTCGGAGGCCACGTCCTTCTTGATGCCGCCGTCGACGGCGCCCTTCACGAAGCGGTCGCGCTGGGCGTCCATCTCCGCCTTGATCTTCTTGCCCATGGCGCGGCGCAAGAGGTCTGCCTCGCCGAGCGAATAGCCCGAGAGCGCCTGCGCCACCTGCATCACCTGCTCCTGATAGACGATGATGCCGTGGGTCTCGCGCAGATAGGGCTCCATGCCCGGATGGAGATAGGTCGGCTCCTCCAGCCCGAGCTTGCGGCGGCAATAGGTCGGGATGTTGTCCATCGGGCCCGGCCGGTAGAGCGCGACCAGCGCGATCAGGTCCTCGATGCGGTCGGCCTTCATTTCGACCAGCGCCTTGCGCATGCCGACCGATTCCACCTGGAACACGCCGACCGTCTCGCCGCGGGCCAGCATGGCGTAGGTCGCCGGATCGTCGAAGGGCAGCTTGGCAAGGTCGATATGGATGCCGCGCTGGGCGATGAGCTTCACCGCGGTCGTCAGCGTGGTCAGCGTCTTGAGGCCGAGGAAGTCGAACTTCACCAGCCCGGCCTGCTCGACCCATTTCATGTTGAACTGGGTGACGCGCATGCCGGTGCGCGGATCGACCGAGAGCGCGACGAGCTGTTCGAGCGGCCTGTCGCCGATCACCACGCCTGCGGCGTGGGTTGAAGCATGGCGGTGAAGCCCTTCCAGCTTCTGGCCGATTTCGAGCAGCCGCGCGACGATCGGCTCGTCCTGCGCCGCCTGCTGGAGCTTGGGCTCGCCCTCGATCGCGTCCTTCAGCGAGATCGGCTTGGCCGGGTTCTGCGGCACCAGCTTGGTCAGCTTGTCGACCTGGCCGTAGGGCATCTCCAGCACGCGGCCGACATCGCGCAGCACGCCGCGCGCAAGCAGCGTGCCGAAGGTGATGATCTGGGCGACGCGCTCCTGCCCGTAATGATGCTTGACATATTCGATCACCTCTTCACGCCGGTTCTGGCAGAAGTCGATGTCGAAATCCGGCATCGAGACGCGGTCCGGATTCAGGAAGCGCTCGAACAGCAGGCCGAAGCGCAGCGGGTCGACATCGGTGATGGTCAGCGCATAGGCGACGAGCGAGCCCGCGCCCGAGCCGCGCCCCGGCCCGACCGGAATGTCGTGCGCCTTGGCCCATTTGATGAAGTCCGAGACGATCAGGAAGTAGCCCGGGAACTTCATGCGGGTGATGATCGAAAGCTCGAAATCGAGCCGCTTCCCGTAATCCTCGACGGTGAAGCCCTCGGCCGGGCCGTGCTTTTCGAGCCGCGCCGCCAGGCCGGCGCGGGCCTGTGCTTCCAGCTCCTCGGCCTCGTCGCGCCCCTCCTCGCCGAAGCGCGGCAGGATCGGCTTGCGGGTGGTGACGCGCCAGTGGCAGCGCATCGCGATCTCGACGGTGTTGGCCAGCGCTTCCGGCAGGTCGGCGAAGCGCTTCTTCATCTCGGCGCGCGAGGCGAAATAATGCTCGGGCGTGACGCGCCGGCGCTCGCCGTCCGAGACCAGCCGGCCCTCGGCCACCGCCAGCAGCGCGTCATGCGCGTCGAAATCGGCCGGCTTGGCGAAGAAGGGCTCGTTGGTGGCGACGATCGGCAGGTCGGAATCATAGGCGAGGCGCAGGAGATGGGCCTCCAGCGCCGCCTCGTTGTCGCGGCCATGGCGCTGGATCTCGACATAGAGCCGGTCGCCATAGATCCGGGCGAGCGTGGCGAGGCGCGCCGCGGCCACGGGGAGCTGGCCGTTGCGCAAAGCCGTGTCGACCGGCCCGTCGCTGCCGCCGGTGAGCGCGATGAGGCCGTCAGGATAGGCCGCCAGCCGCTCGACCGTCGTCACGGGCTGGCCGGCGCCGCCGGTCGCCAGCGCCGCCTCGCTGACCAGCTTCATCAGGTTGCCGTAGCCGGCCTCGTCCATGGCGAGCAGGACGATATGCGGCAGGCGCTGCGGCTGCGCCGGCCGGCGGCCGCCCTCGCCCTCATCGGCGAAATCCACCGAGAGCTGCACGCCGGCGATGGGCTGCAGGCCCGCGCCCGAGAGCTTCTCGGAGAACTCCAGCGCGCCGAAGAGATTGTCGGTGTCGGTGAGCGCCAGCGCCGGCTGGCCGTCGGCGGCGGCGAGCTTGGCCAGCGTCGAGACGGTCATCGCGCCCTCGAGCAGCGAATAGCTCGAATGGACATGAAGATGCACGAAGCCGATCTCCGCGAGAACGCGTGCTCCGTCCGCTTCCCGAGCCATGTCCCTCTCCCGTCGCGATGCGACTCGTCCGTCCGCCCGTTCCGTTATGGCGCCGTGGCGAGGCCGGCGTCGAGGCCGCAGGCGCCGAAACCGGCCGGCTGTGGATGGCTCCTGCCAGGATCAGACATGCGGCCCGGAGAGAAGAGCCGCCCAGAGCCAGATCATGCCGAGGAACACGCCCAGCGAAGCGATCTCGGCGAGGCCGGCGGCGAATTTGCGCGCTGCAGTCATGACGAACCTCCGTCGTTCTCGATAGGTTCATCTTAGTTCCTGTTTTGTTCTCGTCAATCGCGATACGTCACCCGCAGCCCGCGCATGAGGAATCGGTTAACGAAAACTTTCCACGCAGGTCTTGCCGCGGCCGATCCTCATTTTCGCCACCTCCTCCAGCCATCGCAGGCCGATGCCGCCGGCGGATGGAGCCGGATCGACGGCGTGGCCGGGGCAGCGCCGGAAGGAGGCAGAGCATGATCGATCTTCGCGCTTGCGGCCTGGTTCTCCTCGCCGCGCTCGCCTGCAGCGGATGCCGCGACGCCGAGGCGCAGGGCGAGGATTTCCTGCCCCTGATCCAGGCCTATTTCGACAAGGAGCCGGTCTGCGTCGCCGTGCGCAGGATCCCGATCGACACCAACGATGCCTGGGTCCAGGGGAACCTGCGGACGCTGGTCGACCAGGGGCTGCTCGCCGAAGAAACCCCGCCGGCCGACGTCTCGGCCGCGATCGGCCCGTCGCGCCGCTTCACCCTGACGCAGGCCGGCGCGGGCTTCTACCGGGCCGAGGGCCTGCCGGAAATTCCGCGCCAGCCGGTGCTCTGCTTCGCGCGGCGCGAGATCACCGGCATCGTCGCAACCGAGATCGAGCCGCCGCGCGGCGAGGAGGATTTCGCGCTGGAGCCGCGCAAGGCCCGGATCACCTTCGACCAGCGCGTCGTCGAGATCGCCCCCTGGGCCGAGGCCAAAGCCGTCCAGGCCGCGTTCTCGGCCATCCCGACCCAGCTCAGGACCTCCGGCGAAAAGGGCAAGATCGAATTCGTCTGGAAGGACGGCACATGGCTCGCCCAGCCGAGCTACGCCTTCCCGCTCAGGGATGCGCGGCAGCTCGGGCGCTAGCGCCTGCTGATTTGACGCGGAACCGCGCGGTTATCGCGGATGCCCCATCCATCATGGCGCGGAGCGAAGCGACGAAGCGATCCAGGGGGAGATGGAGCTCTGCCGCTCCCGGATTGCTTCGCGGAGCCTGTCCTCGGGCTTGCCGAAGGCAAGACCCGGGGTCGCAATGACGGCTCCCGTGCCGGGGGCGCCGGATCGAGGCGGCGCTACTCCAGCGGGACGACCAGCCCTTCCCTGATCGTGACCTGGCGGTCCATCCGGCGGGCGAGATCGAGGTTGTGCGTCGCGATCAGGGCCGCGAGGCCCGAAGCGCGGGCGAGCGCGATCAGCGTGCCGAAGACGTGCTGCGAGGTATGCGGATCGAGATTGCCGGTCGGCTCGTCGGCCAGCAGCAGCCGCGGGCCGTTGGCGACGGCGCGGCCGATGGCGACGCGCTGCTGCTCGCCGCCGGAAAGCTCGCCCGGCAGATGGTCGAGCCGCTGGCCGAGGCCGAGGAAGCTCAGCAGCTCCGTCGCCCGCTCCTCCGCGACCGCGCGGTCGAGCCCGCGGATGCGCTGCGGCAGCACCACGTTCTCCAGGGCCGTGAACTCGGGCAGGAGATGATGGAACTGGTAGACGAAGCCGATCTCGGTGCGGCGCAGCCGCGTGCGGCCCTTGTCGTCGAGCCTGGTGGTGGCGAGGCCGCCGACGAAGACCTCGCCGCCATCGGGCTTTTCCAAGAGGCCGGCGACATGCAGCAGCGTCGACTTGCCGGTGCCGCTCGGCGCCACCAGCGCCACGACCTCGCCCGGCCAGAGCGCGAAATCGGCCTTGCGGAGCACTTCCAGCGGCGCGTCGGCCTGCGGATAGAAGCGCTCGACCTGCGAGAGGAAGAGCGCGGGCGTTTCCTGAACCGCCATCAGCCCATCCTCAGCGCTTTGACCGGGTCGAGGCGCGCCGCCTTCCAGGCGGGATAAAGCGTCGCCAGCAGCGACAGCACCAGCGCCATCAGCACGACGCTCGCCACCTCGCTCCAGTCGAGCACGGAGGGAATGTCGCTGAGGAAGCGCACCGTCGGGTCCCAGAGATTGGCGCCGGTGATCCAGTTCAGCGCCGCCATGATCGACTTGATGTAGTGGGAGAAAAGCACGCCGAGAATGAAGCCGGCGAAGGTGCCGACCACGCCGATCGTCGCGCCGGTGATGAGGAAGACGCGCAGCACCGTGCCGCTCGTCGCGCCCATGGTGCGCATGATCGCGATGTCCTCGGTCTTGTCCTTCACCAGCATGATCAGGCCGGAGACGATGTTGAGCGCCGCCACGAGCACGATCAGCGTCAGGATGATGAACATCACGTTGCGCTCGACTTCCAGCGCGTTGAAGAAGCTGCGGTTGCGCTGGCGCCAGTCGGAGAGCACGAGCGGGCGCGGCGCATCGGCCTCGATGGCGTCGCGGACCTTCTGCGTGTTGTCGGGATTGTCGACGAAGATCTCGATGACGTTCACGTCGCCGTCGCGGTTGAAATAGGCCTGGGACTCGGCGAGCGGCATGTAGACGAAGGTGCCGTCGAACTCGGTCATGCCGATCTGGAAGATCGCCTTGATCGGATAGGCCTTGATGCGCGGCGCCGTGCCGAACGGGGTCGAGGCGCCCTGCGGCGTCACCAGCGTGATCGTGTCGCCGACCTGGACGCCGAGCGCATTGGCCAGCCGGATGCCGATGACCACGCCGGGCGTGGCGTCGAACCCCTCCAGCGTGCCGGACTTGATATTGCCGCCGATGAAGGGGATCGACTTGATGTCGGCCTCGCGCACGCCGCGCACCAGCACGCCGCTGTTCCCGGTCTGCGAGGAGGCCAGCGCCTGCCCCTCGACCAGCGGAATGGCGAGGGTGATGCCGTGGATCTTGCGCAGCCGCTCTGCGACGCTGTCGAAATCGTCGAGCGGCCGGTCGATCGGGGTGGCGAAGATATGGCCGTTCACGCCGACGATCTTGCTCAGCAGCTCGATGCGGAAGCCGTTCATCACCGACATCACGATGATCAGGGTCGCGACGCCGAGCATGATGCCGAGGAAGGAGAAGCCGGCGATGACCGAGACGAAGCCCTCGCGCCGGCGCGTCCGGAGATATCGTCCCGCGAGGCTCCACTCGAAGCCGGCGAAGGGCTTCGTGCCGGTCGGCACCTCCGCGCTTTCGACGACGGCGCTCATGCCCGGCGCCCCGTCACGCCGCCCGGCCCTGGAAGCGGTCGAGCGCCGCTTCGAGCGAAACGGTCTCGCGCTCGCCGCCGGCGCGGCGCTTGATCTCGACCTTGCCCTCAGCCAGCCCCTTCGGGCCAACGATGATCTGCCACGGCACGCCGATCAGGTCGGCGGTGGCGAATTTGGCGCCGGGCCGCTCCTGCGTGTCGTCGTAGAGCGCGTCGTAGCCCTTGGCGAGCAGCTCCTTGTAGATGCGCTCGCTCGCCGCGTCGGTCGCGGCGTCGCCGGCCTTGAGGTTGATGACCCCGATGTCGAAGGGGGCGATCTCCTCGGGCCAGACGATGCCGGCCTCGTCATGGCCGGCCTCGATCAGCGCCGCGACGAGGCGGCTCGGGCCGATGCCGTAGGAGCCGCCATGCAGCGGCATCTGCTGGCCGTCCGGCCCGGTCACGGTCGCGCCCATGGGCTCGGAATACTTCGTGCCGAAATAGAAGATGTGGCCGACCTCGATGCCGCGCGCCGAGACGCGCTTGTCTTCAGGGATAGCCTCGAAGGCGGCCTTGTCGTGCATCTCTTCCGTGGCGGCATAAAGGCTCGTCCATTTGTCGACGATGCCCTGCAGCCCCGGCACGCTGTCGAAATCGGTGTCGGCCGCCGGCGTGCGGAAGTCCAGATAGTCCTTGTGGCAGAAGACCTCGCTCTCGCCGGTCGAGGCGAGCACGATGAATTCATGGCTGAGATCGCCGCCGATCGGGCCGGTATCGGCCTTCATCGGGATCGCCTTCAGCCCGAGCCTCGCGAAGGTGCGCAGATAGGCGGTGAACATGCGGTTATAGGCGTGGCGCGCCGCATCCTTGTCGAGGTCGAAGGAATAGGCGTCCTTCATCAGGAATTCCCGCCCGCGCATCACGCCGAAGCGCGGCCGCACCTCGTCCCGGAACTTCCACTGGATATGGTAGAGGTTGAGCGGCAGGTCCTTGTAGGATTTGACATAGGCGCGGACGATCTCGGTGACCATCTCCTCGTTGGTCGGGCCGTAGAGCATGTCGCGGTCGTGCCGGTCCTTGATGCGCAGCATCTCCTTGCCATAGGCGTCGTAGCGCCCGCTCTCGCGCCAGAGATCGGCCGACTGGATGGTCGGCATCAGGATCTCGATGGCGCCGGAACGGTTCTGCTCCTCGCGCACGACCTTGCAGATCTTGTCGAGCACGCGCAGGCCCAGCGGCAGCCAGGCGTAAATGCCGGCCGATTCCTGGCGGATCATGCCGGCACGCAGCATCAGCCGGTGCGAGACGATCTCGGCCTCCTTCGGCGTGTCGCGCAGGAGGGGCAGGAAATAGCGGGAAAGGCGCATCGGAAAACCTGTCGGAAGGCAGCGCGCGAGGGATCGCGCCGGGAAACTACGCAACGAGTCGCTTCACCTGAGAGACACCATCGCTCTCGGCAAAATGCAAACCAAAATCAGCAGAAAGCGGCGGAACATGGCGAAGTTGTGGGCCCTTCGCCGCGCCGGCCTCAGCGGCGGGCGAAGCGGGCCTTCAGCGCCGCGAGGACCGGGACCGGCACGAAGGCCGAGACGTCGCCGCCCATCGCCGCGATCTGCCGGACCAGCGTGGCGGTGATGGGCCTCACCGCCGGCGAGGCCGGCAGGAAGACCGTCTGCACCTGCGGCGCCATGGCGGCGTTCATGCCCGCCATCTGCATCTCGTAGTCGAGATCGGAGCCGTCGCGCAGGCCGCGGACGATGATGCCCGCCCCTGCCCGCTTCGCCGCATCGACGGCCAGATCGTCGAAGGTGACGACCTCGAGCGCGGTCCCGCGCGGCGCCAGCAGCGGCGCGGCGACCTCCCGCAGCAGCGCCGCGCGTTCGTCGGCCGTGAACAGCGGCGTCTTGCCCGGATGCACGCCGATCGCCAGCACGAGCCGGTCGCACAGGCCGGCGGCGGCGGCGATGACGTCGGCATGACCGTTGGTCACGGGGTCGAAGGAGCCGGTGTAGAAGGCGGTGCGGATCATGGACCCAGCGTTAGAGCATCCGGGCGGAAAGAGGAAACCGAATTTCCGGCGCCGCCCCGGCGGAAGGCTCTCCCCGCGGCAGCATGCCGCCGCGACGCCCGATCATAGGCGCCGCATGCCTCCGCGGCGCGGGTTACAGGGCGACGGCCGGATGCAGCGCGGAATGCTTCAGGGAATGAAGACGGGGAGCGGAGCGAGCCGGAGCGTCAGGACAGCGGCATGAAGGTCGCGAGCGCGGCGAGGCTGGCCGCGACGATCGAACCGCAGACGAGCAGCGAGGCGCAGAGCGAGACGCGGCGCGGGAGAGCATAAGGCTGGTCGGCGAACATGGGCATGATCTCGACGAATCACAGAATACTTCCGTTCCGCTAGGTGACCCTCCCGGCGGGCCGCGCAAGGGCGAGAACGTGACGAAACGGTGACATCGCGCCGTTTCCGGCGGCTTTCGATTGGCTTTTGCGCCATAGCGCCCTACATCGCCCGCCATGCTGACGATTAACGACATCACCTACCGGCTCGGCGAGCGCCTGCTGCTCGACCACACCGGCGCCGCGATCCCGGACGGGGCGCGCGTCGGCTTCGTCGGTCGCAACGGCACCGGCAAGACGACGCTGTTCAAGATCATCACCGGCGATCTCGGCACCGAGAGCGGCACGATCAGCCTGCCCCGGGGCCGGCGCATCGGCGGCGTGGCGCAGGAGGCCCCGGGCGGGCCGGAGACGCTGATCGAGGTCGTGCTGGCCGCCGATACCGAGCGCACGGCGCTGATGAAGGAAGCGGAGACCGCGACCGATCCGCACCGCATCGCCGAGATCGGGACGCGACTCGCCGATATCGGCGCGCATTCGGCCCCGGCGCGGGCCGCGATGGTGTTGCACGGCCTCGGCTTCGACGAGGCGGCGCAACAGCGCCCCTGCTCCGATTTCTCCGGCGGCTGGCGGATGCGCGTGGCGCTGGCGGCCGTGCTGTTCTCCGAGCCCGACCTGCTGCTGCTCGACGAGCCGACCAACTATCTCGACCTGGAAGGCACGCTCTGGCTCTACGATTATCTCGAGCGCTATCCGCATACGGTGATCGTGATCAGCCACGACCGCGAACTGCTCGACACCTCGGTCGACCACATCCTGCATCTCGACCAGGGCAAGCTCACCCTCTATCGCGGCGGCTATTCCTCCTTCGAGAAGCAGCGCGCCGAAAAGCAGATGCAGCTCGCCCGCGCCCGGGAGAAGCAGGAGGCCGAGCGCAAGCATCTCCAATCCTTCGTCGACCGCTTCAAGGCCAAGGCCACCAAGGCGCGCCAGGCGCAATCCCGCGTCAAGCGGCTGGAGAAGATGCAGACGATCGCGACCATCGTCGACCGCGACGTCCAGCCTTTCGTCTTCCCCGGCCCGGAAAAACCGCTCTCGCCGCCGATGATCGTGCTGGAGGATGCGGCCGCCGGCTATGGCGAGCGCAAGGTGCTGTCGCGGCTCAACCTGTCGCTGGCGCCGGACGACCGCATCGCGCTGCTCGGCTCGAACGGCAACGGCAAGTCGACCTTCTGCAAGCTGATCGGCGGCCGGCTTCCCGCCATGTCGGGCGAGATGAAGAAGTCGAGCAAGCTGGAGACCGCCTATTTCGCCCAGCACCAGCTCGACGAACTGCGCATCGAGGACACACCCGTCGGCCATCTGCGCGAGCTGATGCCGGACGCGCCCGAAGCGAAGGTCCGCTCCAAGGCGGCGCAGATCGGCTTTCCGGCGAGCAAGGCCGACACGCCGGTGAAGCTGCTCTCCGGCGGCGAGAAGGCGCGGCTGATGCTGGGCCTGGCCACCTTCCACGGCCCGCATCTGCTCATCCTCGACGAGCCGACCAACCATCTCGACATCGACAGCCGCACCGCGCTGGTCACCGCGATCAACGACTATCCCGGCGCCGTCATCCTGGTCAGCCACGACCAATTCCTGATCGAGGCCTGCGCCGACCGGCTCTGGCTCGTCGGCGGCGGCACGGTGAAGAATTTCGACGGCGACATGGACGACTACCGCGCCTATGTGCTCGGCGCGGCCAAGGCGGAGAGGCGCGGCAAGCCGGCGCCGGAACCCGCGGCGCGACCGAAGGCCGACGAGCGCAAGGAAGCGGCGACGAAGCGCGTGGCGCAAGGCCCGCTGCGGCAGAAGCTCAACCTCGCGGAAGCCCGCATCGCCAAGCTGACCGGGCTGATCGGGAAGGTCGACGAGGCGCTCGCCAACGGCGCCTTCGCGCGCGACCCGGAGAAGGCGCTGCAGATCTCGCGGCAGCGTGCGGAACTGTCGGAAGCGCTGGCCGCCGCCGAGGAGGAGTGGCTGCTGCTGGGCGAGGAGCTCGAGAGCGCCTGAGCGCTCAGGGCTGCGGTGAAAGCACCTTCCGCAGCCCCTCCGCCTGCTCGGCGGGAATCCGCTTCAGCATCACCCGCGTCGTGTAGTTGCCGTACATGCGGCCATCGCGCCGATAGCCCCAGTCGCTGATCATGCTGCCGGCCGCGCGATACGGCGACCCCTTGACCAGCGGCGCCAGGCGCTGCGGCTCGTTGGCGAGCCGGCCGACGAAGCTGTCGCCCTCGATCGCGTCGAGATTCATCCAGATATGCTCGCGACCGTCCGACCCCTTGATCGGGATCGCCACCTTGACCACGAAGCTCTCGCCGCGCCGCTCGCGAAAATCCGTGCGGAAACGCGGCAGGCTGGCGCGTGCCGCGTCGATGGCGGCGTCCATCTCCGGGTCGCTGGTGCGATAGTCGTAGGTCGGGTCCTGAGCCTGCGCCGGACCGGCGACGGGGCCGGCCAAAGCGGCGAGCAGGGCCGCGGCGAGAATACGGGGCTTCATCGGCTCAGCCTTCACCGCCCGGTTTCACGATCCGCCCCAAGCGGTTGTCAGTGAACAGATAAAGCTCGCGGCCGCCGGGCTCGGCATAGAGCACCTGCACCTCGCGCTGGCCCTTGCCGCTCTGGCCGATCAGCACGTCGGTCGGGGGCTTGCCCTTGAGCTTCACCAGCTCGCATTCGGTGATGCCGGGCGCGATCTCCTTCGGCAGCGGCCGGGTCGAGGGATCGAGCGAGAGGCCGACGCTGCATTCGCCCTCCGGCGTCAGCACCGGCTCGCGGGTCGAGATGCCGGCGCTGCCCGAGGTGGTCGTCGTGGTGGTGACGCCACCCTTCGTCTCCGACTGGAAGGCGAAGCCGCCCATGTCGACCGAGCAGCCGCCGAGCGCCGCGGCGCAGAAAAACAGGATAGGCAGTCTCACGCTTTCTTCTCCCAGCGGCCGGCCTCGTCCTGCTGCCAGTAGCTGGCGGCATGCCCGGAAGCCTTGGCCTTCTTCCAATCCGCGCGGGCGGCGTCGAGCGCCTCGGGATCGTCACCATCGAATATCAGAACGACGCGCTCGTAGTCCTGCAATGCGTCTGGAATGCGGACGCCGTCGGCGCAGATGCGGACCTGCGCCGCGTTGGGGTTATGCGCCTCGGTCGTCAGCACGATCGGGTTCCGGGCCGCATCCGCCTCCATCGCCGTGACATGCGGCAGGAAGCTCTCGTCGGCATAGGTCCAGAGATGGTCGTCGACCGCGCTCATGCGCTCCCGGCTGGAAACCTCGACAACGACCTTCTGGCCGCGCGCCAGCGCCCGGTCGAGGATGGTCGGCAGGACCTGCTCGAGCGGGCGCGACTGCAGATGGAAGAACAGGATCTCAGCCATGTGCGGCAGCCGGCAGGAGGCAGTCGGCCGTCGGGGCCGAAGCGCGAGCAGTTTCCGACTGCCTACCGCCCATTGCCGACTGCCGCAAATCGCTCCGCATCACGCCCCTCTCACCGCTCGTAATGGTCCTTCACCAGCCGGTCGAGCAGGCGCACGCCCCAGCCCGGCCCCCAGGAACGGTTGATCTCGCTGTCCTTGGCCGCCATGCCGGTGCCGGCGATGTCGAGATGCGCCCAGGGGGTGTCGTTGACATGGCGTTGCAGGAACTGCGCCGCGGTGATCGAGCCGGCATAGCGCCCGGCCGAGTTCTTCATGTCGGCGAATTTCGAATCGATCATCTTGTCGTAGGCCTTGCCGAGCGGCATGCGCCAGACCGTCTCGCCGGTGGCAAGGCCGGCCGCCGTCAGGCGCTGGGCCAGCTCGTCATTGTTGCTGAACAGGCCGGCGTTCTCCTGCGCCAGCGCGACCAGGATCGCCCCCGTCAGCGTCGCCAGATTGACCATGAAGCGCGGCTTGAAGCGGTCCTGCGTGTACCAGAGCACATCGGCCAGGACGAGCCGGCCCTCGGCGTCGGTGTTGATGATCTCGATGGTCTGGCCGGAAAGCGAGGCGACGATGTCGCCCGGACGCTGGGCGTTGCCGTCCGGCATGTTCTCGACGAGGCCGATCACGCCGACGGCGTTGACCTTGGCCTTGCGGGCGGCGAGCGCGTGCATCAGCCCGACGACGGTCGCCGCGCCCGCCATGTCGCCCTTCATGTCCTCCATCCCGGCGCCCGGCTTCAGCGAGATGCCGCCGGTGTCGAAGGTCACGCCCTTGCCGACGAAGGCGACGGGCTCATCGCCCTTGCCGCCGTTCCAGCGCATCACGACGACGCGGCTCTCGCGGCGCGAGCCCTGCCCGACGCCGAGCAGCGCCCGCATGCCGATCTTCTTCAGCTCCTTCTCGTCGAGCACCTCGACCTCGACGCCCAGCTTCCCGAGCTTCTTCGCGCGGTCGGCGAATTCCTCGGGGTAGAGGACGTTCGGCGGCTCGTTGACGAGGTCGCGCGCCAGCAGGACGCCGGCCGCGACCGCCTCCGCCGCCTTGAGCGCCTTCTTCACGGCCGCCGGGTCGGCGACGCGCAGCGTCACCGAACGCGAACCGGCGTCGTCCTTGTCCTTGCTCTTCGTCTTGTAGCGGTCGAATCTGTAGCTGCGCAGCCTGAGCCCAAGGGCCAGATCGGCCGCCTGCCGCGCATCGACCTCGCCCTCCGGCAGCACGAGCGCAACATCCGCCTCGCGGCCGGCGCCGAGCCGCCCGGCGATCGCCCCGCCGAGCTTCACGAAATCGAGATCGCCGCGCTCGCCCGCCGGCCCGACGCCGATGGCGACGAGCCGCTCATAGGGCGCGCCCTCCGGCGAGGGCAACGCCAGTGCGGACAAAGCCTTGCCCTTGAAGCGCTCGGCCGCGGCCGCCCGCGTCAGCAGAGCCTGCGCGCCCGGACCGGCCAGCGCCTCCGCCCGGCCGGGCAAGGCCAGTTCGTCGGACAGGAAAACCACGAGATCGCGCCCTTCGACGGCGTCCAGGGGTTTGATCTCGAGCTTCGGGTGCTGCGACATGACCGGCTCACAATCTTGCGAAAACTGTCGGGAAGGGACAGTTGGGGGACGCGCCGCAGACGATTCCCGTTTGCGCCGCAAATCCGCCTATACCATAGGGTGTGTTCGCCGAACCACCTGAGGGAGCTCCGGTTCCCTTTTCCCGGAAAGTAACGCGTGTTCCTCAACCGCCTCGACCGATACATCCTCAAGATCGCGGCGGTCGCGGCGATCGTGCTGCTGCTTGGCCTCACCGGGGTGATCTGGGTGACGCAGGCGCTGCGCGAGGTCGACCTGATCACCGGCAAGGGCCAGACGATCCTGATCTTCCTGACGGTGACGCTGCTCTCGCTGCCGGCGCTGATCGCGGGCATCGCCCCGGTCGCGCTGTTCATGTCGACGCTCTACACGCTGAACAAGCTCAACGGCGATTCCGAGCTGATCGTGATGAACGCCGCCGGCGTGGCGCCGCACCGCGTCACCCGCCCCTTCCTCGTGCTGACCGTGGCGACCGCGCTGATCGTCGCCTGGATGACAGTCTCGGTGATGCCGGCGAGCTTCCGGATGCTGCGCGACCTGATCACGCTGATCCGCGCCGACTTCGTCGCCAACGTCGTCAAGGAAGGCCAGTTCGTCTCGCTCGATTCCGGCGTCACCTTCCATTACCGCGAGAAGGTCGGCGACGCCCTGGTCGGCATCTTCATGCAGGACCGGCGCGATCCGACCCAGCCCTCGATCTATCTCGCCGAGCGCGGCCGCACCGTCGAGGCGGAAGGCCAGAGCTTCCTGATGCTGGAAAAGGGCACGATCCAGCGCGAGGCCAAGAACACCGACACGACCTCGATCATCTCGTTCGAGCGCTACGCCCTCAACCTCTCGGCGCTGACCGGCGACACGACGGGCGGCCCCGGCGAGGGCGACGGCGACAAGGTGATCTACAAGCCGCGCGAGCGCTCGACCTGGGAGCTGATCAACCAGGACCCGAACGAGCCCTACTACCAGATCCAGGCAGGCCGCTTCCGGGCCGAATTGCACAACCGCCTCTCGGCGCCGCTCTACCCCTTCGCCTTCATGCTGCTCGCCTTCGCCGCCATCGGCGAGGCGCGCACCACCCGCCAGGGCCGGGCGCTGGCGATCCAGGCGGCGATCCTGATCGTCGGCGGAACGCGGCTCGCCGCCTATGCGGCGTGGACGGCGAGCGTGCGCTCGCCTTTCGCCGCCGCCCTGCTCTATATCCTGCCGATCGCGGCGATGGTGCTCGCCGTCGCCTTCATCTTCTACGGCGAAAGGATGCGGCCGATCCTGGCGCGGCTGACAGCCCCGCTGACCATGCCGCTCGTCTCCCTCATGGCTCGATTCCGGCGCGCCTGATGCTGCTCTTCACCACCCTCGGCCGCTATCTGACGCTGCGCTTCACGCGCGCCATCCTCAGCGTGTTCAGCACCTTCTTCTTCCTGATCGGCACGCTCGACTTCGTCGAGCTGATGCGCCGGGCCGGCGACTCGCCGATCGCCACCACGCCGAAGATCATCATGCTGGCGCTCTATCGCGTGCCCAGCGTCGCCGAGCAGATCTTCCCGTTCGCGGCGCTCTTCGGCGGCATGTTCGCGCTGCTGACGCTGAGCCGGAAGCTGGAGCTCGTGATCGCGCGCTCCGCCGGCGTCTCGGCCTGGCAGTTCCTGCAGCCGGCGGCGGTGGTGGCGGGCGTGATCGGGCTGGTCTCGATCATGATCTACAACCCGCTGGCCGCCGAGATGAAGCGCCGCGCGACCGCGCTGGAAACGCGGCTCTTCGTGCGCGCGGGCGGTCAATCCTCGGCCAGCCTGCCGGAAGTCTGGCTGCGCCAGGCCAGCGTCGACGGCCAGGCCGTCATCCGCGCCGCCGGAGCGCTGCCCGACGAGGACGGGCTCTCGCGTGTCGCGTTCTTCAACTTCAATCCCGACGGCTCCTTCCGGGACCGAATCGACGCGCGCCAGGCCGTCCTGCGGCCCGGCCATTGGGAGCTCAGCGACGCGCGCATCACCTCCGCCAAGGAGGAGCCGCAGAGCTACAAGAGCTACATGCTCGCGACGACGCTGGAGCCGGACCAAATGCGGCAGAGCTTCACCCCGCCCGAGGCCGTCGGCTTCTGGTCGATGCCTGCCGTCATCGAACGGACGCAGCGCGCCGGGCTCGACACGACACGCTACGAGCTGCGCTATCAATCGCTGATGGCGCGCCCGCTGCTGCTGATCGCCATGGTGCTGGTGGCCGCATCCGTTTCCTTAAGATTTTTCCGATTTGGTGGTGTCACCAAACTGGTGGTGGCTGGCGTCACGGCGGGGTTCGTGCTCTATGTGGCGACACAGCTGTCGGAGGAACTGGGATCGTCGGGAATCGTCAATCCGATCGTCGCGGCGTGGCTGCCCGCAGCATTGGGGACAATGCTGGGCGCTCTCGCCCTCCTCCATCAGGAAGACGGGTAGAACATATTGTGCCTATGGTTAATTTTGCGTTTAACGGACGGATCAAGGCGTGACCAACGTAGCGCGTTTCGCTGCGGCGACGGCACTCGCCTCCAGCCTCGCCTTTCTGATGGCGGGCCCGGGCTTCGCCCAGGGCAAGCCCTCCGCTGGCGGCAAGCCTTCGGCTGACGGAAAGCCGGCGGCCGCGGCGACGAAGCCGCAGGACCGCATGGTCGTCGATGCCCGCGAGCTCGTCTACGACAACGACAAGAAGACCGTCGCAGCCGTAGGCGACGTCCAGATTCTCTATCAGGGCCGCACCATCGAGGCGGACCGGGTCGTCTACGACCAGGCCAACAAGCGCGTCACCGCGGTCGGCAACGCCCGCATCATCGAGTCGAACGGCTCGGTGATCACCGGCGACCGCTTCAACCTCACCGACGATTTCCGCGACGGCTTCATCGACTCGCTCCGGGTGGTCAATCCCGACAAGACCCGCTTCTCCGCCCCCCGCGCCGAACGGACCGACGGCGAGACCTTCATCTTCGACAAGGGCATCTACACGGCCTGCGAGCCCTGCAAGGACAATCCCGAGCGCCCGCCGCTCTGGCAGGTGCGCTCGGCGCGGATCATTCACAAGAAGTCCGAGCAGACGATCTACTACGAGGACGCCCGGCTCGAATTCGCCGGTATTCCGATGGCCTACATCCCGTATATGTCGGGCCCGGATTCGACCGTGAAGCGCAAGACCGGCTTCCTGGCGCCGAAATTCATCAACACCTCGGCGCTCGGCTTCGGCGTCGGCCTGCCCTATTTCATCAACCTCGCGCCGAATTACGACCTGACGCTGACGCCGACCTATCTGACCCGGCAGGGGCTGCTGGGCCAGGTCGAGTGGCGCCACCGCCTGCTCAACGGCTCCTATTCGATCCGGGCCTCGGGGATCTTCCAGCAGGACAAGGACGCCTTCCTCGCGGCGCCGCTGGGGCCGCGCGACAAGGAGTTCCGCGGCTCGCTGGAGAGCAGCGGCAAGTTCTTCATCAATCCGCGCTGGACCATCGGCTGGAACGCCTCGATGTCGACGGATCGCTGGTTCTACAAGAACTACCGCATCCTCAACACGACCCTGAGCAACACGACCTATCTGCAGGAATCGATCTCGACCGCCTATCTGAACGGCCAGAGCCCGACCGCCTGGTTCGATCTGCGCGGCTATTATTTCCAGCCCCTCAACTATCAGGACTGGCAGAAGCAGCAGCCCGTCGTGCTGCCGGTGCTCGACTACGACAAGCGCATCCACAAGCCGGCCTTCTTCGGCGGCGAGCTGGAGTTCAACGTCAACGTCACCAGCCTCAACCGCGACACGGCGGCCTTCGCCGAGCTGCCGCAGCAGAAGAGCTACCTGATCTCGACGCCGAGCTATTCGCTCTATGACGGCTGCGCGGTCTACGACAAGAACCACTGCCTCGTGCGCGGCCTGGCGGGCAATGTCTCGCGCGCATCGGCGCAGTTGTCCTGGCGGCGCAACGTCATCGACTCGTTTGGCCAGATCTGGACGCCCTACGCCTCGCTGCGGGCCAACGTCTTCGCGATCAGCCCCGACACCAATGGAATCATCAACTCGCGCGTCGCGACCATCGCCGATGCCTCGGACGACGTCTTCGGGCGCGTCATGCCGGCCGTCGGCCTGATGTACCGCTATCCCTTCGTCGCCAAGACGGATTGGGGCACGCACATCATCGAGCCGGTGGCGCAGATCGTCGCGCGGCCGAACGAGACCAACAGCCTGCGCGTCGCCAACGAGGACGCGCAGAGCCTGGTGTTCGACGCCAACAACCTGTTCGAGTGGAACGGCAAGTTCTCCGGCTACGACCGGCTGGAGGGCGGCACGCGCGCCAATGTCGGCGCGCTCTATACGGGCCGCTTCGGCAAGGAGGCCTATGCCAACCTTCTCATCGGCCAGTCCTTCCAGCTCGCCGGGCGCAACTCCTATTCCTCCGGCGACCTCGTCAACACCGGCCTCGATTCCGGGCTGAACACCGACAGCTCCGACTATGTCGCCCGGGCCCAGATCTCGCCGATGAAGGGGTTCTTCCTGACCGGAGCGACCCGCCTCGACCACAGCACCTTCGAACCGCAGCGGATCGACGCCGCGGCGACCTATTCGAATACCGTGATCTCGACCTCGGTCGGATACGGCCGCTACGAGCCCCAGCCCGATCTCGGCATCTTCCGCCGGCGCGAAGGCCTGTCGCTGAGCGGTTCGCTGCGCGTCGCCGAGAACTGGCGCGTCCGCGGCAGCGTGCTGTTCGACCTCGACAAGTACAAATACGATCGCGAGCAGTGGCGCGCGGCCTATGCCGCCGGAACGGCGACGGTCGCGACCTATCCCAATACAGGCCCGTTCCAGACCGCCTCGACATCGCTCGGCCTCAACTACACCGACGAGTGCACCGTCTTCGACGTCAGCTATTCGCAGAGCTATGCGGACCGGCAGGCCGGCGCGACGAAGGACACCCGCACCATCATGTTCCGGCTGGAGCTGCGCACGCTGGGCGAGATCAACTATTCTCAGAATCTCGGAGCCACGACCGGCGACGGCGTGAGCAGCAGCAATTGAGGCGATGCGGGCCGCCGGACGGCCCGCGCCCGCCGCGATATCGGAGCACCCCTTGCCGAGCCTGCCGCTAGCGCTGACCCAGGGCGACCCGGCCGGCGTCGGGCCGGAACTGACCCTGCGCGCCTGGCAGGAACGCCGCGAGCGCACGCTTCCGGCCTTCGCCTGCATCGCGAATCCCGGCCATCTGAGGCGGACGGCGGAGCGGCTGGGCTGGCATGTTCCGATCCGGGAATGCGGCTGGAGCGACGCCCCCGCGGTCTTTTCCCAAGCGCTGCCGGTGATCCCGCTGGAGCAGCCGGTCGAAGCCGCGGCCGGCGAGCCCGACCCGTCTTCGGCCGCGGCCACGATCGCCTCGATCGACCGGGCCGTGGCGGCCGTGCGAAGCGGCCAGACCGGTGCCGTCGTGACCAATCCGATCGCGAAATCAGTGCTTTATGCCGCCGGCTTCAAGCATCCCGGACACACCGAATACCTCGCTCACCTGGCCGCCGACGGCGGAGTCGAACCCTTGCCGGTGATGATGCTGTGGTGCGAGGAGCTCGCCGTCGTTCCGGTAACCATTCATGTCCCGCTGCGGGAGGTCCCGGATCTCCTGACCGCGCCATTGATCGTCGAGACGGCCCGCATCGTCGCGGTGGGGCTGCGCCGGCAGTTCGGCATCGCCGCGCCGCGGCTCGCCCTCAGCGGGCTCAACCCGCATGCCGGCGAGAACGGCACGATGGGGCGCGAGGACGAGGAGATCGTCAAGCCGGCCATCGCGCAGCTTCGGGCCGAAGGCGTCGACGCGCGCGGCCCCTATCCGGCCGACACGATGTTCCATGCCCGCGCCAGGGCCGGCTACGACGTGGCGCTGGCGATGTATCACGACCAGGCGCTGATCCCGATCAAGACCATCGCCTTCGACGACGGCGTCAACGTCACGCTCGGACTGCCCTTCATCCGCACCTCGCCCGACCATGGCACGGCCTTCGACATCGCCGGACGCGGCATCGCGCGCCCCGACAGCCTCTGTGCGGCGCTGAAGCTCGCGGCGCGCATGGCGGAGCGGCAGGACACGGTATCCCGCGCATGAGCCAGATCGACGACCTGCCGCCCCTGCGCGAGGTGGTCGAGCGCCACGGGCTGATGGCCCGGAAGGCGCTCGGCCAGAACTTCCTGTTCGACCTCAACCTGACCGGCCGGATCGCGCGCGCCGCCGGCCCGCTCGACGGCGAGACGGTGGTCGAGATCGGCCCCGGGCCCGGCGGGCTGACGCGCGCCCTGCTCGCCAACGGCGCCGGCCGCGTCATCGCGATCGAGCGCGACCGGCGCTGCCTGCCGGCGCTGGCGGAGATCGCGGCGCATTATCCGGGGCGGCTGGAGGTCGTCGACGGCGACGCCCTCGCCACCGATCTGGCGCCCTATCTCCAGGGCAGGCCCGCCCGCATCGTCGCCAACCTGCCCTACAATATCGGGACGCCCCTGCTGGTCGGCTGGCTGAGCCAGGAGCCCTGGCCGTCCTGGTGGACGTCGCTGACGCTGATGTTCCAGCGCGAGGTCGCCGAGCGCATCGTCGCCGCGCCGGAGGAGCGGGCCGATTACGGCCGGCTCGCGGTTCTGGCCAATTGGCGCTGCCGGACGAAGATCCTGTTCGACGTGCCGCGCGGCGCCTTCGTGCCGCCGCCGAAGATCACCTCCTCCGTGGTCCAGCTCCTGCCGCGCGAGGCCCCCGAGCCCTGCGACCGCCGCCTGCTGGAGCGGGTGACGCTCGCGGCCTTCGGCCAGCGCCGCAAGATGCTGCGGCAGAGCCTGAAGGCGGTGCTGCCGGATCCGGCCCCGATCATCGCCGCGGCCGGCCTGGCGGAGACGGCGCGGGCCGAGGAGGTGCCGGTCTCCGGCTTCGTGAGGCTGGCGAACGCGCTCGCGGCGGAGCTTCAGGCCGGCTCCTCGGCGAGAAGCTGATCGACGAAATCGCCGAGGCCGACGGCGCGGCTGCGCTTCAGCCGCTCGGCGGTCAGGATCGCCTTGATCGCGTCATAGGCGGCGGTGAGGTCGTCGTTGACGATGACGTAGTCGTACTGGCTCCAGCGGGCGATCTCGTCGCGCGCATTCGCCAGCCGCTTGGCGATGACCTCGGGCGCATCCTCGGCCCGGCGCACGAGGCGCGAGCGCAGCTCCGCCATCGAGGGCGGCAGGATGAAGATCGTCACCACATCGGCGCGCGCCTTCTTGACGATCTGCTGGGTGCCCTGCCAGTCGATGTCGAAGAGCACGTCGCGCCCGGCCGCCAGCGAGGCCTCGACCTCCTTGCGCGGGGTGCCGTAGCCATTGCCGTGGACCTCGGCCCATTCCAGCAGGTCGTTGTGCTGGCGCATGGCGTCGAAGGCGCCGCGGTCGATGAAGCGGTAATGCACGCCGTCGATCTCGGAGGGCCGGCGCGGGCGCGTCGTCACCGAGATCGAGAGATCGAGATTGTTCTCGTTCTGCGAGAGATTGCGCGTCAGAGTCGATTTGCCGGCGCCCGAGGGCGAGGACAGGATCAGCATGAGGCCGCGGCGGGCCGGGCGGGTTGTCTCGGCCATCGGGCTCACTCCACGTTCTGGACCTGCTCGCGCATCTGGTCGACGACCGTGCGCAGGTCGAGGCCGATCCGGGACAGGCCGGGATCGTTGGCCTTGGCGCAGAGCGTCGAGGCCTCGCGGCCGAATTCCTGCGCCAGGAAATCGAGCTTGCGGCCGATCGGGCCGCCCTTCGCCAGCAATTCGCGCAAGGCCGCGACATGGGCGTGCAGCCGGTCGATCTCCTCGCGGATATCCGCGCGCACGGCGATGAGCGCGGCTTCCTGGTGGAGGCGTTGCGGGTCAAGCCCACCCGCCGCGCCGAGCAGGGCCTCGAGCTGGGCCGCGATGCGGGCGCGGATCGCCTCGGCGCTGCGAGCCGGATGGTTCTCGGCTTCCGAGGCCAGGCGCGCGATCGTCTCGACATGGCCAAGCACGATCGCCTCGAGCGCGCGGCCCTCGCCGGCGCGGGCCTCCTTGAGCGCCTCGGCGGCGGCCTCGAGCCCGGCGAGCGCCGGCTTCTCGATGGCGCCGAGCGCGTCCTGGGCCTCGTCGGCATAGTCGACCACGCCGCGGATGCCGAGCAGCCCGTCATAGGTCGGCGGGTCGATGCCGGCTGCCGGCGGCAGCTTCGCGATCGCCTCCAGCAGGGCCTCCAGCACCGCCTCGTTGACGCGGGGGCGCGGCGGACCGGCGTCGCTGGTGACGCTGAGATTGACGTGCAGGGTGCCGCGCGCGAAGGCGCCGGTCAGGCGCTTGCGGGCCGCCTCGGCCAGCACCTCGAAGCCGGGCGGGACACGGACCCGCAGATCGAGCCCGCGGCCGTTGACGCTGCGGATCTCCCAGGCCCAGCCATGAATGCCGGCCGTCCCCGCCGCACGGGCAAAGCCCGTCATGCTCTCGATGGCCATTCATCCCCCGCTTTGCGATCCGTCTGCCGCGCCTTTCCCGGGCGCGATGCGGCGGGACCGTAGTGGCGCGCTGCGGCCATCGCAAGCGCGGCGACGCGGAAGATGGGGACGACGGGCCGCCGTCCCCGGCCTCGTCAGGGGAGCTTGAGCTGCGGCACCTGCTTGGGCGAATTCAGGTCGAAGCTCTTGTTCAGCAGCGGGTCGCGCGCCGTGCCCTCCGAGGCGTCGAAGGCGCGGGCGCGGGTGCCCGCCACGCCGCCGGGCTGGGCGACGGCCGGGGCGGCGCCTTCGGCCGCGCCGGTGTCCGCCGCGGGCTGGGTCGAAGCCGGCGCCTCGGTGCGGTTGTCGGGAGCCGGCGGCGGCTCGACCTTGTCGATGGCGTCGGCGGGCGGCTTGCCGTTCTGCTGCGAGCGCGTCGTCTCGATCTGGCGCCAGCGCGAGACGTTGCGGTTGTGCTGATCGAGCGTCTCGGCGAAAACGTGGCCGCCGGTGCCGTCGGCGACGAAGTAGAGCTCCTTGGTGCGCGAATGGTTCACCACGGCCTCCATCGCGGCGCGGCCGGGGTTGGCGATCGGCCCCGGCGGCAGGCCGGGGATGACATAGGTGTTGTACGGCGTCGCCTGGGTGATCTCGTTGCGCTGGATCGGGCGGCCGAGCGTGCCCTTGCCGCCGACGAGGCCGTAGACGATCGTCGGGTCGGACTGCAGCCTCATCTTCTGGTTCAGGCGGTTGATGAAGACGCCGGCGACGCGCGGGCGCTCATCGGCGCGGCCGGTCTCCTTCTCGACGATCGAGGCCAGCACCACGAGGTCCTGCGGCGTCTTGATCGGCAGGTCGGCGGGGCGGCGCTCCCAGATCCGGGCCAGCACCACGCGCTGGTCGCGCGCCATGCGGTCGATGATGGCCTGGCGCGAGAAGCCGCGGGGGAAGCGATAGGTGTCCGGCAGGATCGAGCCTTCCTTGGGAACCTGGGCGATCTCGCCGGTAAGCAGGTCGTTCTCGCGCAGCCGCTCGACGATCTGCTCGCTGGTCAGCCCCTCGGGAATGGTGATCGAATGCTCCACCACCTTGCCGCTCGAGATGATGTCGAGGATCTCCTGCGGGCTGACCCGGGCCTTGAACAGGTATTCGCCGGCCTTGAGCCTGTGCCAGTCGCCGCTGACGACCGCGGCGATGCGGAAGGAGAGCGGATGCTCGATCAGCCCCTCCCGCTGCAGCAGCTCGGCGATCTCGGTGAGGCCGCTCTCCTTCGGGATGATCAGGGCGCGGTCGCTGGTCAGCGGGCCGGGCGCCTTGCTCTGATTCGAGACGACGGCGATTCCGGCGCCGATGACGCCGGCCGCGACCAGGAGCAGCGTGAACAGGCCGCTGAGCATCGCCAGAAAGGGGCTGCGCCGGCGGCGGCGCGCCTTGGGCGGCGGCGCCGGCGGCGCTACCGGCTTGAGGGCCTCGCTCGGGCTTTTGGGGGCGACGCGGGGCGTATCGTTCACAGTTTCAGCGCTCGCAGAACGGGAGAGACGACCTCGGCACGACGCGTCCGAAGCGCATCGGCCGGATGGAACACCGGGCACGGCGGACTCCGGAGCCGCGCCATTAGAGCCGGTTTCGTCGCGGCTGTGAACGCGGAATCATGCATTCGCCAGCACCGGGCGCGAACTCTACCCAAGATTATGGCGAAACCGCGCTGGCCGGGGCCGGAACGCCCCTCCGTCCTCGGGGGGCGAAGCGACGACGCAATCCAGGGGGACCGGGCTGGAGCGCCCCGCCCGATCCCCGGATTGCTTCGCGGAGCCTGCCCCCGGGCTTGCCGAAGGCAGGACGCGGGGGCTCGCAATGACGGGGAAGATATGCCCGATGCGCGAACCTTCAGCCGGCCGGCTGAAAGCGCTTCAGCACCAGCGAAGCGTTGGTGCCGCCGAAGCCGAAGGAGTTCGACAGGGCGTAGTCGATCTCGCGCTTGCGGGCGACATGCGGCACCAGGTCGATCTCGGTCTCGACGGAGGGGTTGTCGAGGTTGATCGTCGGCGGCGCGATCTGGTCGCGGATCGCGAGCACGGTGAAGATCGCCTCGATCGCGCCGGCAGCGCCGAGCAGATGGCCGGTCGCCGATTTCGTCGAGGACATCGACGGGCGCTTCGGCGCGTTCGCCAGCAGCCGTTCGACGGCGCGCAATTCGATCTCGTCGCCGAGCGGCGTCGAGGTGCCGTGGGCGTTGATGTAGTCAAGGTCCGAGGCGGCGATGCCGGCGCGGTCGAGCGCCATGCTCATGCAGCGATAGGCGCCGTCGCCGTCCTCGGCCGGCGAGGTGATGTGATAGGCGTCGCCCGACAGCCCGTAGCCGACGATCTCGGCATAGATGCGGGCGCCGCGGGCCAGGGCGTGCTCCAGGTCCTCGAGCACGACGACGCCGGCGCCCTCGCCCATGACGAAGCCGTCGCGATCCTTGTCATAGGGGCGCGAGGCCTTCTCGGGCGTGTCGTTGAAGCCGGTCGAAAGCGCGCGGCAGGCGCAGAAGCCGGCGATGCCGATGCGGTTGATCGCCGATTCGGCGCCGCCCGCGACCATCACGTCGGCGTCGCCCAGCGCGATCATGCGCGCGGCGTCGCCGATGGCGTGCGCGCCGGTCGAGCAGGCGGTGACGGCCGAATGGTTCGGCCCCTTGAGGCCGTGCTCGATCGAGACATAGCCGGCGGCGAGGTTGATCAGGCGGCCGGGGATGAAGAAGGGGGAGAGGCGGCGCGGGCCCCGCTCGTGCAGCAGCAGCGAGGCGTCGTAGATGCCGCCCAGCCCGCCGATGCCGGAGCCGATGGCGACGCCGGTGCGGGTCTGGTCCTCGTAGCTTTCCGGCTTCCAGCCGGCATCCGCCAGGGCCTGCGTGGCCGCCGCCATGGCGAAGACGATGAAATCGTCGACCTTGCGCTGCTCCTTGGGCTCCATCCACTCGTCGGGATTGAAGGTCCCGTCGCTGCCGTCACCCCGCGGGATGTTGCAGGCGATCCGCGCCGGCAGGTCGCTGGCGTCGAAGCTGGTGATGGGGCCGGCGCCGCTGGCGCCGGCAAGGAGGCGGGTCCAGGTCGGCTCGACGCCGCAAGCGAGCGGCGTCACCATGCCGAGCCCGGTCACGACGACACGCCGCATCGAAACACTACGAGGAGCCATGATACCTTCTGCGGGAAACGGCCCCGGAGGGCCGATCGGAAGCCGGGACCGGCGTTCTTGATCAGGCGCCGTTGATCAGCGCTGTCGATCAGGCGCTTTTGGCCGACAGGAACTTGACCGCGTCGCCGACCGTCACGATCGTCTCGGCCGCGTCGTCCGGGATCTCGACGCCGAACTCTTCCTCGAAGGCCATGACGAGCTCGACGGTGTCGAGGCTGTCCGCGCCCAGGTCCTCGATGAAGTTGGCGCTATCGACGACCTTCTCGGGCTCGACGCCGAGGTGCTCGACCACGATCTTCTTCACGCGCTCGGCGACATCGCTCATGAGTCTCTTCCTTAGAAACTGGAAACGCATCGCGGATTCGCGACGCGCATATGGATCTTCATTCCGCCCCGCCGCGCCATCGGAATGATGCCCGCGATCCGGAAAGCTCGAAGCCTGCACAAACGCAACAACCGGGTTTTCGTCAAGTCCCCGGGCGTTCGAAAGGCAGAGCGACGGCGCTAGTTAACACACCCTGTCCACAGTGGCGAGAGCGTAAAACCGCTTCTGGAGAGCGTCCAGAATGCACCGTAACCCATTCAGATCATAGCCATTCCGCCATTGACATGAAGCGTCTGGCCGGTGACGTAGCCGGCTTCCTCGCTGGCGAGATAGGCGACCGCCGCCGCGATGTCGGCGCCGGAGCCGAGGCGGCCCATCGGCACGTCGGCGAGGATGCCCTCGCGCTGCTTCTCGGTCAGGACCTGCGTCATCGGTGACTCGATGAATCCCGGCGAGACGACGTTGACGGTGATGTTGCGGCTCGCGACCTCGGCGGCCAGCGCCTTCGACATGCCGATCAGCCCCGCCTTGGCGGCGGCGTAGTTGCCCTGCCCCGGATTGCCGGTGGTGCCGACGACGGAGCCGATCGCGACGATTCGGCCGTAGCGCCGGCGCATCATCGACTTCACGGCCGCGCGCGAGAGGCGGAACGCCGCGGTCAGGTTGACGGCGAGCACGCTGTCCCAATCCTCGTCCTTGAGGCGCAGGAACAGGTTGTCGCGGGTGATGCCGGCATTGTTGACCAGGATGTCGAGCCCGCCGAGCTTCTCCTCGGCGGCCGGCACCAGCGCCTCGACCGAATCCCTGTCGGCGAGGTTGCAGGGCGCGACCACGACCCGCTCGCCGAGCTCGGCGGCGAGCGTCTCCAACGCCTCGGCCCGCGTGCCGGAGATCGCGACGCTCGCGCCCTGGGCGTGGAGGGTCCTTGCGATGGCGCCGCCGAGGCCGCCGGTCGCGCCGGTGACCAGGGCCTTGCGGCCGGTCAGATCAAACATGTCTACTCCCCTTCTGCGGCCTTCTGCCGTGCATGCGCATCCGCCTTCCGAGGCGGGGCGCGGTCGTCAGCCCCTGCGGGCCTTGTAGGCCGCGATGTCGTCGGCGCTGCCGACCGAAGCCGTCGCGACGCCGGCGGCGATGCGCTTGACCAGCCCGGCGAGCACCTTGCCGCTGCCGAGCTCGACGAAATCGTTGACGCCGGCCGCCGCCATCGCCTGCACGCATTCGCGCCAGCGCACGGTGCCGGTGACCTGCGCCACCAGCGAGGCGCGGATCGCCTCCGGCTCGCTCAGCGGCGCGGCGCCGACATTGGCCATCACCGGCACGACGGGCGCCTGCATCGCGACCGTCGCCAGGGCCTGCCGCATCGCCTCGGCCGCCGGCTGCATCAGCGCGCAGTGGAAGGGCGCCGAGACCGGCAGCAGCATGGCCCGCTTGACGCCGCGCTCGGTCGCGAGCGCGATGGCGCGGTCGATCGCCGCCTTCGCGCCGGAGAGCACGACCTGGCCGCCGCCATTGTCGTTGGCCGCCTCGCAGACCTCGCCCTGCGCGGCGGCCGCCGCGATCTCGCGGGCAAGGTCGAGCTCGGCGCCGAGCAGCGCTGCCATGGCGCCCTGCCCCGCCGGCACCGCCTGCTGCATGGCGTCGCCGCGGATGCGCAGCAGGCGCGCGGCGTCGGCGACCGAGAAGGTGCCGGCCGCCGCCAGCGCCGAATATTCGCCGAGCGAATGCCCCGCGACGAAAGCGGCGTCGCGCGCCAGGTCCAGCCCGGCCTCCGCTTCGAGCACGCGCACCACCGCCAGGCTCGCCGCCATCAGCGCCGGCTGGGCGTTGGCCGTCAGCGTCAGCTCCTCGGACGGCCCCTCCCACATCAGCGCGGAGAGCTTCTGCGACAGGGCCGCATCGACCTCGTCGAACACCGCCTTCGCCGCCGGGAAGGTTTCGGCCAGGCTCTTGCCCATGCCGACGGCTTGGGAGCCCTGCCCGGGAAAGATGAAGGCTGTCGTCATGTCCGGAACGCCTCGTCCTTAATGTTTTCTGTCTTTGTGACGGGGCTGTCACAACGGTTTTGCCGCCAAGTCAAGCTTGGAGCCCGGATTTTCCGCTGCGCGAGCGGGTTTCGGTGCCAGATTCCGGTTGCCATTGCGGCGCGGACACTGTAACGACCGCCTCCTGCTTGTTCGGCCGGAGGCTGAACGGATGGCGCTCGCCCGCAAGGACGGGCGCAGGTTCCTCAGATCACCGCGTGTCCGACAGGACGCGATAACGGTGATCGGGCTTTGTCGTCGCATCGGATTTTCCGAAAAGTGGAATCCACCTTTCGGCCGAGGCGACAGAACCGGCATCCCGTGTCTCCGCCTTCGAATGAAATCCTGTCGGGCCTTATCCAGGGCTCGAAGGGCTCCGCGCCGGACGAAGCAGGGTGAAACAAGGAAGGCCACATATGGCATTGTACGAGCATGTGCTGCTCGCGCGGCAGGATGTCAGCGCGCAGCAGGTCGAGGCTCTTGTCGAGCAGTTCAAGAGCGTGATCGAGGCGAATGGCGGCGCCATCCGCAAGGTCGAGTACTGGGGCGTCAAGTCCCTCGGCTACCGCATCCGGAAGAACCGCAAGGCGCATTACACGCTGCTGAACATCGAGGGCCCCTCCGCCGCCGTGCTGGAGATGGAGCGCCAGATGCGCATCAACGAGGACATCCTGCGCTTCATGACCATCAAGGTCGAGGAGCTGGAGGAAGGCCCGTCCGCGATGCTGCAGAAGCGCGACCGCGACGACCGCCCCGAGCGCGGCGGCGACCGTTTCGAGCGCGGCCCGCGCCGCGACCGTCCGCGCCGCGAGGACGAAGCGACCACCGAAACCGCCGAAGCGGAGGCCTGATCCATGTCGACTGCATCCGCCGGCGCCCGCCGCCCCTTCTTCCGCCGCCGCAAGTCCTGCCCGTTCTCGGGCGAGGGCGCGCCGAAGATCGACTACAAGGACGTCCGCCTGCTCTCGCGCTACATCTCCGAGCGCGGCAAGATCGTGCCGTCCCGCATCACGGCGGTTTCCGCCAAGAAGCAGCGCGAGCTCGCCCAGGCGATCAAGCGCGCCCGCTTCCTCGGCCTGCTGCCCTACGTCATCCGCTGATCCGTCCATTCGGATCCGGATACTGACAATTTCCGGAGGCGCCCCGGCGCCTCCGGCTCTCGCATTCAAGACCAACCAGTCGCCCGGCGGTGAGACTCCTCCGGGTTCGTTGAGGCCAAGGGCCTCTCACCCTGCCGCGCCGGAAGGCGTGCGAGCAGCGGGACAGCAGGACGGACCATGATTCCGATTGTCGGCATCGGCGCGGGCCTCGTATCGGCCCTGCTCTTCTCAGTGGTGATCACCGGATCGCCGCTGGCGGCCCTGCTGTATTCGGCCGCTCCCCTGCCGATCTTCATCGCATCGCTGGGCTGGAACCACCGCTCCGGGCTGTTCGCCACGGTTGCGGGCGCGCTCGCGGTCGCCGTGGCGCTGGCGCCGACAGGCGGCGTGGCCTTCGCGCTGATCATCGGCCTGCCGGCCTGGTGGATCGCCTATCTCGCCTTGCTCGCCCGCACGGACGCCCAGGGCGCCGTCGAATGGTATCCGCTCGGCAACCTCATGGTCTGGATCGCGGCCACCGCCGCGCTCGCCACCGTCGGCAGCGCGCTGGTGATGACCACCGACTACGAGACCTACCGCTCGGTGATCGCCCGGATGATCGAGAGCCTGCTGAACGAGATGGTGCGCGGGCGGCTGATCTCCCTGCCGGCGGATCTCGAGATCGGCGAGCTGGCTCACAGCCTGGCGCCGGCCGTGCCGCTCGGCATCGGCGCCTCCTTCGTCACGACCATCACCGCCAATCTCTGGCTCGCGGCGCGGGCGGTGAAGGTCTCGGGCCGGCTGCCCCGACCCTGGCCCTTCATCCCCGCGACGGCGCTGCCGCGCACGGGGCTGCTGCTGCTCCTGCTCGCAGCCGCCCTCGCCGCGCTCGGCGGCTTCGTCGGCCTCGCGGCGACGGCCTTCGCCGGCGCGCTGCTCGCCGCCTTCATGTTCAGCGGGCTTTGCCTGCTGCACGACATCTCGCGCGGCCGCCCCTGGCGGGCGCCGATGCTGATCTCGGTCTATGTCGCGCTCGTCGTGATGCAGGCCGTGCTGACACCGCTGCTCGCGCTCATCGGGCTGGCCAACTCGCTGTTCGGCCTGCGCAGGCGGGCGGCGTTGCCTCCTCCGCCCAGCCGAACCTGACATCCGCATACCGAACCCAAGGAGAAGACAAAATGGAAGTGATCCTGCTCGAACGCGTCGCCAAGCTCGGCCAGATGGGCGACGTCGTCCGCGTCCGCGACGGCTTCGGCCGCAATTTCCTGCTCGCCCGCGGCAAGGCGCTGCGCGCCACCGAGGAGAACAAGAAGCGCTTCGAGAGCCAGAAGCTCGAGCTCGAGACCCGCAACCTCGAGCTGAAGTCGGAAGCCGATGCCGTCGCCGAGCGCCTCGACGGCCAGACCGTCGTGATCCTGCGCCAGTCGGGCGAGTCCGGCGTGCTCTACGGCTCGGTCTCGACCCGCGACATCGCCGAGGCCCTCTCGGCCGAAGGCTTCAAGGTCGCCCGCAGCCAGGTGACGCTGAACCACCCGATCAAGACGCTCGGCCTGCACACCGTCCCGGTGGTGCTGCACCCGGAAGTCGCCGTCACGGTCACGGTCAACGTCGCCCGCTCGGCCGAGGAGGCCGACCGCCAGGCCGCCGGCGAGAACGTCACGGCCCGCGAGGAGTTCGATCTCGACGATCTCGGCCTCGAGGTCGGCGCGGCGCTGGCCGAGGCGGGCGACGACGATCGCTGAGCCGAACCGCTCGGACGACGAGTCAAGGGCGCCGTGGCAACACGGCGCCTTTTTCGTTCCATGGCCTGTGCAAAGGGGTGGATCATGCAAGACCCTACTGGCAGGAGCTGGCGCGGTGATACTCTAGGACCATCCCGACTCAGTTGCCGTCGTGCGCCCGTCCCCGGCGGGCCTATGGCGGCGCGAAAAAAGTAAGTAAACGCTTACTTATCAAGGCAGTCATGGCCACCGCTACCGCCCTCGTCGCCCGCCTCGACAACCGCGAGGCCGAATATCGCGTCCAGCCTCACAACATCGAGGCGGAGCAGGCGCTGCTCGGCGCGATCCTGGTCAACAACGACGCCTTCTACCGCGTCTCCGACTTCCTGCTGCCGGAGCATTTCTTCGAGCCGATCCATCAGCGCGTCTTCGAGCTGACGGGAAGCCTGATCCGGGCCGGCAAGATCGCGACGCCGATCACGCTCAAGACCTTCGTCAACGACCTCGACCTCGGCGAGATCACGCCGAGCCAGTATCTCGCCCGCCTCGCCGCCGAGGCGACGACCGTCATCAATGCCGGCGATTACGGCCGCACGATCTACGACCTCGCCATCCGCCGCCAGCTCATCGGCGTCGGCGAGTATCTGGTCAACGTCGCCTATGACGCCCCCGTCGAGATGGCGCCGCGCGAGCAGATCGAGGATGCCGAGCGCAAGCTCTACGAGCTCGCGGAAAAGGGCCGCTACGAGGGCGGCTTCCAGAAATTCGACGGGGCGCTGCGCCTCGCCATCGACATGGCGGCCAGTGCCTATCAGCGCGCCGGCGGCCTCTCCGGCATCTCGACGGGGCTGCGCGACGTCGACCAGCGCATGGGCGGCCTGCAGCGCTCCGACCTGCTCGTCCTCGCCGGCCGCCCGGCGATGGGCAAGACCTCGCTCGCCACCAACATCGCCTTCAACATCGCCAAGGCCTGGCGCGGCGAGCGCCAGGAGGACGGGTCGATCAAGACGGTCGACGGCGGCGTGGTCGGCTTCTTCTCCCTCGAAATGTCGGCCGACCAGCTCGCCACCCGCGTCGTCGCCGAGCAGTCGGGCATCTCCTCCTACAAGATCAGGCAGGGCCGCATCACCGAGGCCGACTTCGCCCGGCTGACCGACGTCGCCGCCCAGATCGAGAAGCTGCCGCTCTATATCGACCAGACCGGCGGCATCTCGATCGCCCAGCTCATGGCCCGCGCCCGGCGCCTCAAGCGCCAGAAGGGGCTCGACGTCCTGTTCATCGACTATCTCCAGCTCCTTTCCGGCTCGTCCAAGAACAACCAGAACCGCGTGCAGGAGCTGACCGAGATCACCACCAGCCTGAAGGCGCTGGCCAAGGAGCTCAACGTCCCGATCGTCGCGCTCTCGCAGCTCTCGCGCCAGGTCGAGAACCGCGACGACAAGCGCCCCCAGCTCGCCGATCTGCGCGAATCCGGCTCGATCGAGCAGGATGCCGACGTGGTGATGTTCGTCTATCGCGAGGAGTACTATCTCAAGGGCAAGGAGCCGCGCCCCGGCACCGAGGAGCACAACAGATGGCAGATCGAGATGGAGGCCGCCCACGGCCTCGCCGAGCTGATCATCGGCAAGCAGCGCCACGGCCCGACCGGCACCGTCGCCTTGCAGTTCGACGCCGATGTGACACGCTTCTCCGACCGCGCCGACGAACTCCATCTCCCGGACCGTGAATGATGTCCTTCGACACGCCCGATCCCCCCGCCTATGGCGCGACGCTGACCATCGACCTCGCTGCGCTGGTCTCGAACTGGCGGCTTCTCGGCCGGCGCGCCGGCACGGAAGCCGGCGCCGTGGTCAAGGCCGACGCCTACGGCATCGGCATCGAGCCGGCGGTGACGGCGCTCGCCAGGGCCGGCTGCCGCAACTTCTTCGTCGCCCATCTCTCCGAGGGGGTGCGCGCCCGCAAGGTTGCGCCCGAGGCGACGGTCTACATCCTCAACGGCCTGCTGCCCGGCAGTTGCGGCCTCTATGCCGAGCATGCGCTCTCGCCGGTGCTCGGCTCGCATGAGGAACTGCTGGAATGGGCCTCCTTCCGGCAGACCGGAGCCAAGGTCAGGCCGGCGGCGCTGCATGTCGACACGGCGATGAACCGGCTCGGACTCTGGCCCGGCGAAGGCCTGAACCTCGCCCGCGAGAAATCGGGCGCGATCGCCGCCGCCGATATCGGGCTGGTGATGAGCCATTTCGCCTCCTCCGAGGACGAGGCCGACCCGGCCAATGCCCGCCAGATCGCCGCCTTCGCCGAGATCGCCGCGGCCTTCCCCGGCCTGCCGGCCTCGCTCAAGAACTCGTCCGGCCATTTCCTGAAGGACTGCCCGTCCTACCAGCTCACCCGGCCGGGCTATGCGCTCTATGGCGGCAACCCGACGCCGGGCAAGCCGAACCCGATGCAGCCCGTCGTCGGGCTGGAGGCGACGATCATCCAGACCCGCGTGGTCGAGGCCGGCACGCAGGTCGGCTATAACGGGCGCTGGACGGCCGGGAGCCGGCGCAAGCTCGCCACGATCTGCCTCGGCTATGCCGACGGCTATCCGCGCAATGCGAGCTGGACCGACACGGCGACGGGCGGCTCGGCGCTGGTCGGCGGCGTGACCTGCCCCTTCGTCGGCTCGGTCTCGATGGACCTGATCATCATCGACGTGACGGAAGCCCCGGAAGGATCCGCCGTGCGCGGCGCGCCGGTGACGCTGATCGGCGGCCCGCTCGATCTCGAAGCCGTCGGCGCCGGCGCCAGGACGATCGGCTACGAGATCCTGACCAGCCTCGGCCGCCGCTACCGGCGGCGATATGTGGGGCTGTAGCCGTTGACGGCGTCGAGCTGATGGCCAAGCGCGGCCCGACCTATCACTGCCAGGCCTGCGGCGCCGTCTACCACCGCTGGCAGGGCAAGTGCGACGCCTGCGGCACCTGGTCCTCGCTGGTCGAGGATGCGCAGGCCGCGCCCGCCCCCGGCGGCGGCCGCCCCTCCTCCGGCGGGCGGGCGCGCGGACGCGTCTTCGCGCTGGAGACGCTGAAGGGCGAGACGCAGGACGCGCCGCGTATCGTCTCACGGATCGGCGAGCTCGACCGCGTCACCGGCGGCGGCTTCGTGCCGGGCTCGGTGCTGCTGATCGGCGGCGATCCCGGCATCGGCAAGTCGACCCTGCTGATGCAGGCCTGCGCCGCGCTGGCCAAGGCCGGAAGGCGCGTCGTCTATGTCTCGGGCGAGGAATCGACCGGGCAGGTCAGGCTCCGGGCCGAGCGCATGGGGCTGGCCGAGGCGCCGGTCGACCTCGCCGCCGAAACCAATGTCGAGGACATCGTCGCGACGCTGGGCCAGGGCGAGCGCCCTGCCCTCGTCGTGATCGATTCGATCCAGACCATGTGGTCGGGCGAGGTCGAGAGCGCGCCCGGCACGGTGACGCAGGTGCGCGGCTCGGCCCAGGCGCTGATCCGCTACGCCAAGACCAGCGGCGTCTGCCTGATCCTGGTCGGCCATGTCACCAAGGACGGCCAGATCGCCGGGCCGCGCGTGGTCGAGCACATGGTCGATGCCGTGCTGTCCTTCGAAGGAGAAGGGGCGCATTCCTTCCGGATCCTGCGCGGCCAGAAGAACCGTTTCGGCGCGACCGACGAGATCGGCGTCTTCGAGATGACCGGCAAGGGCCTGTCGGAGGTGACGAACCCCTCGGCGCTGTTCCTGGCCGGCCGCGACCAGCCGGCCCCGGGCGCGGCGGTCTTCGCCGGGGTCGAGGGCACCCGCCCGGTGCTGGTCGAGATCCAGGCGCTGGTGGCGCCGACGGCGCTCGGAACGCCGCGGCGCGCCGTCGTCGGCTGGGAGAACAGCCGCCTCGCCATGGTGCTCGCGGTTCTGGAGACCCATGGCGGCTTGAGGCTCGGCCAGCACGACGTCTATCTCAACGTCGCCGGGGGCCTGCGCGTCAACGAGCCGGCCGCCGATATCGCGGTGGCGGCGGCGCTCGTCTCCTCGCTGACGGGGGCGATCCTGCCGCAGGAAGCGGTCTATTTCGGCGAGATCGCGCTGTCGGGCGCGATCAGGCCGGTCTCGGTCGCGGCGGCGCGGCTCAGGGAGGCGGCGAAGCTCGGCTTCGAATCGGCGCTGATGCCCGCCGGCGGCGCGGACCATGGCGACGGCAACGGCCTCAGCCTGCGCCGTTTCGGCCATGTCACGGAACTCGTTGCCGATATCGCCGCCCGCGCACCGCGCAAGAGTGTGAAATGACCTCCGCGGATGGGTGACGCAAGAGCCCGGAGCGCGTATAGCAAAGCCGAAACGGTGGTCCGCCTGCGGGCCGCCGCGCCCTGAGTCATCAGCAAAGCGGCCCTCCCATGCCTGTCACCATTCTCGATCTCGTCGTCATCGGCGTGGTTCTGATCTCGGCTTTGCTGGCGGCGGTCCGCGGCTTCACCCGTGAAGTCCTCGCCATCGTCTCCTGGATCGCCGCGGCGGCGGTGGCCTGGGTGTTCCACCCGCAGCTCGTGCCCTTCGTAAAGCAATACATTCCGGCGAGCTCGGCGCAGGACACGATCGCGCTCGTGGCCTCGATCGCGGCGCTGTTCCTCGGCACGCTGATCGTGGTCTCGCTGATCACGGCCCGGATCTCCGATTTCGTGCTCGATTCGCGCATCGGCGCGCTCGACCGCACGCTCGGCTTCGTCTTCGGCGCGGCGCGCGGGCTGCTGCTCGCGGTGATCGGCTACCTCTTCTTCGCGGCGCTGGTCGGCAACGAGAAGATGCCGGTCTGGGCGAAGGACGCCAAGGCCAAGCCGATGCTCGAGGAGACCGGCCGCTCGCTGATCGCCCTGCTGCCGCAGGACGTGAACGCCGATTTCATCAAGAACCTGCTGAAGAAGCCGGTCGCCGAGACCGCGCCGGAGGCCCCGGCCGAGGAGCCGCGCACGCCCGCGCCGGCGGCGCCGGTTGCGCCTGCCCCGACCCGACCCTAATTAGCGCGTAGAAAGTCCGCTCAAGCCCGCCGCGTGGAGCTCGCCATGATCTCGCAGACCGAGACGGAGACCGCCTTCGACCCCGACGCCGACCGGCTGCGGGAGGAATGCGGCGTCTTCGGCATCTATGGCCATGCCGATGCCGCGGCGCTGACGGCGCTGGGCCTGCATGCGCTGCAGCATCGCGGCCAGGAGGCGACGGGCATCGTCTCCTTCGACGGCAAGCGCTTCCATTCGGAGCGCCGGCTCGGCCTGGTCGGCGACGCCTTCTCGGAGGCCGGCGTCATCGAGAAGCTCAAGGGGCGGCAGGCGATCGGCCATGTCCGCTACTCGACCACCGGCGAGACGATCCTGCGCAACGTCCAGCCGCTCTTCGCCGAGCTGCATGGCGGCGGCTTCGCCGTGGCGCATAACGGCAACCTCACCAACGGGCTGACGCTGCGCCGCAACCTGGTGCGCGACGGCGCGATCTACCAGTCGACCTCCGATACCGAGGTGCTGCTGCATCTGGTGGCGCGCAGCCGCAAATCCCAGTTCGTCGACCGGCTGATCGAGGCGATCCGCCAGATCGAGGGCGCCTATGCCTTCGTCGGCATGACCAACAAGAAGCTGATCGGCGTGCGCGACCCGCTCGGCATCCGCCCGCTGGTGCTGGGCGAGCTCGACGGCTGCCCGATCCTCGCCTCCGAGACCTGCGCGCTCGACATCATCGGCGCCAAGTTCGTCCGCGAGATCGAGAACGGCGAGGTCGTGATCATCTCCGACAGCGGCATCGAGAGCCACAAGCCCTTCCCGCCGGCGGCGGAACGGCCCTGCATCTTCGAGTACATTTATTTCGCCCGGCCGGATTCCATCGTGAAAGGCCGCAGCATCTACGAGCGCCGCAAGGCGATGGGCGCGGTGCTCGCCCAGGAAGCGCCGACCGACGCGGACGTCGTCGTGCCGGTGCCGGATTCCGGCGTGCCGGCCGCGCTCGGCTACGCCCAGGCGAGCGGCATCCCCTACGAGCTCGGCATCATCCGCAACCACTATGTCGGGCGCACCTTCATCGAGCCGACGCAGAAGGTCCGCGAGCTCGGCGTCAAGCTGAAGCATTCGGCCAACCGCTCGGTGGTCGAGGGCAAGCGCATCGTGCTGGTCGACGATTCGATCGTGCGCGGCACGACCTCCTTCAAGATCGTGAAGATGATGCGCGAGGCCGGAGCGCGGGAGGTGCATTTCCGCATTTCCTCGCCGCCGATCACCCATCCCGACTATTACGGCATCGACACGCCCGATCGCGAGAAGCTGCTCGCCGCGACGCATTCGCTCGAGGAGATGCGCCAGTTCGTCGGCGCCGATTCGCTGGCCTTCATCTCGGTCGACGGGCTCTACCGGGCCATGGGCCATGAGCGGCGCGATCCGCAGAGGCCGCAATTCACCGACCACTGCTTCACCGGCGACTATCCGACCTCGCTGACCGACGTGATCGGCGAGAGCGCCAAGCAGCAGATCTCCCTGCTGGCCGAAGCCGGCTGAAGCTTTTCCACCCTCAACCGTCATCCCGGGCGCAGCGAAGCGAAGATCCGGAATCCATGCCTGAACCTTTGCTGGAAGCGCTCCGGCATGGACCTCGGATCGGCGCCGCCGCGCGGCTCGTCCGGGATGACGAGCGCTTGATGAGACCGGGGCCGCGTCCGTCATGACCAAACCACTCCAGGATCGCATCGCGCTCGTCACCGGCGCCTCGCGCGGCATCGGCCGCGCCGCGGCGCTGGCCTTCGCGGCCGCCGGCGCCCATGTCGTGGCGCTCGCCCGCACCAAGGGCGCGCTCGAGGAGCTGGACGACGAGATCCAGGCGCTCGGCGGCAGCGCGACGCTGGTCCCGCTCGACCTCTCCGATGCCGGCGGGCTGGAGAAGCTCGGCCCGGCCCTGCTGGAGCGCTGGGGCCGGCTCGACATCCTGCTCGCCAATGCCGGCGTGCTTGGCCCGCTGACGCCGCTCGGCCACGCCACCGAGAAGGAATGGGCGAAAACGCTGGACATCAACGTCACCGCGAACTGGCGGCTGATCAAGACGCTCGACCCGGCGCTTCGCGCCTCCGATGCCGGGCGCGTCATCCTGCTCTCCTCGGGCGCGGCCCATAAATGCACGGCCTATTGGGGGCCGTATTCGATCTCCAAGGCGGCGGTGGAAGCCCTCGGCCGGACCTATGCGGCCGAGACGGCGACGACGCCGGTCAAGGTCATGCTGGTCAATCCGGGGCCGCTGCGCACCAAGATGCGCGCCGAGGCGATGCCGGGCGAGGACCCGCTGACGCTGAAGACGCCGGAGGAGCTGGCGCCGCATCTGGTCCGGCTGGCCTCGCCCGGCTGGACCGAGAGCGGCCGGATCTTCGACTTCCCGCAGGGCAAGGTGCTGACGCCGCAGAAGCCGGCCTGAGCCGCCGGCGGCGGCCTCGGCCGGCGGGCTCTCAGCCCAGCGACGCGCGCGCGAGCCGGATCAGGTCGGGGATGGTCAGGTTCGGCAGCGCCGCCATCTCCTCCAGGCTGAACCAGCGGATCTCGTCATGCTCCTCGACGAGGTTGACCGCATTGCCGCCCTCCCAGTCGCTGACGACGTAGATGTGGTGGAGGGCCGCGCCGTTGCGCTCCGGGAAGCGCTCGGCCTCCGACAGCACCAGCTCGTAGCGGGTCGGCGTCAGCCCGACCTCCTCGCGGCATTCGCGGATCAGCGCCTGGTCGAGCACCTCGCCCGGCTCGACATGGCCGCCGATGGCGTCCCAATGGCCGGGCCAGGCACGCTTCCAGACGGCGCGCAGGCCGAGCAGCACCTTCCGGTCCCGGTCGACGAAGAGCGCGCTCACCGTCTCGGGCATCGGCCGCTTCGCCCGGGTCACGCGGCGTCCGACCGGCGCATCACCCCTTGCGCTCCTTGTCGTAGGGGTTGTGCCCGCCGCGGCGATGCAGGCGGATCGGCGTGCCCGGCAGGTCGAAGCCCTCCCGCAGGTTGTTCACCAGATAGCGGATATAGGACACCGGCAGGTGCTCGAGCTGGTTGCCGAACAGGGCGAAGGTCGGGGGGCGGGACTTGGCCTGCGTCATGTAGCGGATCTTGATCCGCCGCCCGGCCACCGCCGGCGGCGGGTGGGCCGAGAGCACGCCCTCGAGCCAGCGGTTGATCCGCGCCGTGGAGACGCGGCGGTTCCAGACGTCATAGGCCTGGAACACCGCCTGCATCAGCCGGTCGATGCCCTCGCCGGCGAGGCCCGAGAGCGGCACGATCGGCACGCCGCGCACCTGCGCCAGCAGGTGGTTCGCCTTCTCCTTCAGCTCGGCGAGCAGGCCCTGCTTGTCGGCGACGAGATCCCATTTGTTGAGGCCGATGACGACGGCCCGGCCCTCGCGCTCGGTCAGGTCGACCAGCGTCAGGTCCTGCTTCTCGAAGGGGATGGTGGCGTCGAGCAGCACGACCACGACCTCGGCGAAGCGGATGGCGCGCAGGGAATCCGCGACGGAGAGCTTCTCCAGCTTCTCCTCGATGCGGGCGCGCTTGCGCATGCCGGCGGTGTCGAACAGCTTGACCTTGCGGCCGCGCCACTCCCAGTCGACCGAGATGGTGTCGCGGGTGATGCCGGCCTCGGGGCCGGTCAGCATCCGCTCCTCGCCGATCATGCGGTTGACCAGGGTCGACTTGCCGGCATTGGGCCGGCCGATGATGGTGACGCGCAGCGGCCGGTTCGGATCGAGACCCTCCACGCCGTCATCGCCCGCGACCTCGTCCCAGCCCGCCCCGCTCTCTTCCGCGTCTTCCTCGGGCTCGTCGTCGATGAAGGGCGCGAGCGCCTCCAGCAGATCCGAAGTGCCCTCGCCATGCTCGGCCGAGAACGGGACGGGATCGCCGAGCCCGAGCGCATAGGCGTCGATGATGCCGTCGGCGCCCTTCTTCCCCTCCGCCTTGTTGGCGAGCAGGATCACCGGCTTGCCGGAGCGGCGCACCAGATCGGCGAAGGGCTGGTCCATCGGCGTCAGGCCGAGACGGGCATCGATCATGAACAGGATGATGTCGGCCTGGGCGATCGCCGTCTCGGTCTGGGCGCGCATGCGGCCGGCGAGCGAATCGCGGTCCGCCTCCTCGAGGCCGGCCGTGTCAATGACCTTGAAGCGCAGATGGCCGAGCGTGGCGTCGCCCTCGCGGCGGTCGCGGGTGACGCCCGGCCGGTCGTCGACCAGCGCGAGCTTCCGGCCGACGAGCCGGTTGAACAGCGTCGACTTGCCGACATTGGGGCGGCCGATGAGGGCGACGATGGCAGTCATCAGTTTTCACGTCTTCCGTCGTCATCCCGGCCAAGCGGAGCGCGGAGCCGGGATCCATGCCTGAACGTCATCCGGAAAGGCTCAGGCATGGATCCCGGGTCTCCCTTCGGTCACCCGGGATGACGCGCGATGATAGGAGATTTTTCTAGTTCTGCACCGTCACCGGCCCGCCACGGACCAGCGCGAGATAGAGGTCGGCCCGCTGGCGCTCGGCCTGCGGCGTCGCCGGATCGGTGACGATGGCGTCGAACCAGCGGCCGGCATCCTCGAACAGATTGTGCTTCAGCGCCGAGACGCCGAGGAATTCGCGGGCCGAATGGCGCCAGACGCCGGTGGGCGTCGCCAGCGGCTCCAGCGCCTGCTTGATCTCGGCATAGGGAACCAGATCGACGCGCAGGATGCCGGCGCGCAGGCGGGCGAGATCGCGATAGCTCTGGTCGAGCGAAGCGTCGCCGGCGAGCGCGTCGAAAGCCGCGGCGCCCGCGGCCGGGTCGCCCTTGCCGGTCTCGGCGGCGAGGCGGAAGCGGGCGATCTCGCGATAGCCCGCCGGGGCGCCGGCGGCGAGCTCCTTGAGGATCGCCTCGGCCTGGCCGCTGTCGCCGTCGCGCGAGGATTTCAGCGCCGCTTCGAGACGCGCGCCGACCTCGGCCGCCGCCTGGTTGCGCTGGTGCTGCCAGAACTGCCAGCCGGCCACGCCGACGACGGCGATCACGGCCAGAGCCGTGATCAGCCAGCCATATTTCTTCCAGAGCTGCGCCGCCTTGTCCCGGCGGACCTCTTCATCGATCTCGCGAAAAATATCGGCCATTTGACTGTCAAAATCCCTGTTGGGAGCCCGGTAGCATTTTCGCACCGGGAATGCGAGCCGGAACAGGTCCGATCGCCCATCCCCGTCGTCGCGAGGACCGGCAGCGGCCAAGCCATCCCGCGCGCCCCGCTTCCTCGATTTTGCATCGGCTCTTCCCGAAAACCGCGTTCCACTTTTCGGGCCGATGCGCTAGGCGCGCGATGGCGGAAGCGGCGGCGCGGCCGCCCGGAACAACAGGCTGCCGTCGCCGTAGGAATAAAAGCGATAATTCGCTGCGATCGCATGGGCATAGGCCCGTTTCATCATGTCGAGTCCGCAGAAGGCGGAGACCAGCATGAACAATGTCGAGCGCGGCAGGTGGAAATTGGTCATCAGCAGGTCGACGGCGCGGAAGCGATAACCCGGCGTGATGAAGATCGCCGTGTCGCCCGCGAAGGGCTTCACGGTCCCGTCCGCGTCAGTCGCGCTTTCGAGCAGGCGCAGCGAGGTCGTGCCGGCGGCGACGATGCGTCCGCCCCGCGCCTTCACCGCGTTGAGCTCGGCGGCGGTCTCGGCCGAGACGGTGCCCCATTCGGCATGCATGCGATGCGCGTCGGTGTCCTGCGCCTTCACCGGCAGGAAGGTGCCGGCGCCGACATGCAGCGTGACGAAGTGGCGCGAGACGCCGCGCGCCTCCAGCGCCGCGAACAGCTCCGGCGTGAAATGCAGGCCGGCGGTGGGCGCGGCGACGGCGCCCTCATGCCGGGCATAGGCGGTCTGGTAGTCGGTGGCGTCGGCGCCGTCGGCCGGGCGCTTGCCGGCGATATAGGGCGGCAGCGGCAATTCGCCGAGCCGGGCGATCGCCTCGTCGAGATAGGCGCTGGTCAGACTGAAGCGCAATTCGACCTCGCCGCCCTCGCTCTTGCCGACGATTTCGGCCTGGAGGCGGCCGAGCTCGCAGGCATTGCTGGCGCCTTCCGCGTCGAACACGACCGTCTCGCCCAGGTTGAGCTTCTTGGCCGGACGGGCGAAGGCGCGCCAGCGATCGTCGCTCTCGCGCTTGTGCAACATGATCTCCACGCGGGCCGAATCCGCGCCGCGATAGCGCCGGCCGCGCAGGCGGGACGGAATGACCCGCGTGTCGTTGAGGACGAGCGCGTCGCCCGGCTGCAACAGCGCGGGCAGGTCGCGGATTCCCCTATCCGCGAAGGGCTCGGGAGCGTCCGGACGCACCACGAGCAGGCGTGCCGCATCGCGCGGGCTCGCCGGCCTCAGCGCGATGCGCTCCTCGGGCAGGTCGAAATCGAAGAGATCGACATTCATGGCGAGTGTGTCTCTTCCAAAAGCAGCGAGCCCTCATCCTGAGGAACGAGCAGCGCTCATGTCTCGAAGGATGCTCCAGGTCTCACCGGAACCATCCTTCGAGACGCCGCGCAAGCGCGGTTCCTCAGGACGAGGGCTCGCCCAATGTCGAAATCTCAGGCCGCGTCGGCCATCACCTTCATCGAGACGATCGAATCGGGATCGCGCACCGGCTCGCCGCGCTTGATCTTGTCGACGTTCTCCATACCTTCGACGACCTCGCCCCAGACGGTGTACTGCTTGTCGAGGAAGCGGGCATCGTCGAAGACGATGAAGAACTGGCTGTTGGCCGAGTTCGGGTTCTGGGCGCGGGCCATCGAACAGATGCCGCGGACATGCGGCTCGGCGTTGAACTCCTGCTTCAGGTCCGGATAGCTCGAGCCGCCGGTGCCGGTGCCGTGCGGGCAGCCGACCTGCGCCATGAAGCCGTCGATGACGCGGTGGAAGACGATGCCGTCATAGAAGCCCTCGCGGGCGAGCGTCTTGATGCGCTCGACATGGCCGGGCGCCAGATCGGGGCGCAGCTTGATGACCACGCGGCCCTTGGTCGTCTCCATGACGATGGTGTTTTCCGGATCGAGCGACATCAGCTCTGCCTTTCGTTGAGCGGCCCATGGCCGTGGAAGCGTATGGTGAAGGGGCGCCCCGCGATACTCGCTCCGAGGCCCTTCGACAACCTCATCGGCGTGCAGGCATGCACGGCGGCAATGGCCGAATCGCCGAAGCGCTTCTGGAACGCCGGATCCCCGCGCCGGGTTTCCCAGGTGACGCGCGGCTGGCCGAAGAGCGTGCCGTCGCGGCGCAGGCTGAAGCGCAGCGAGACCATTGCGCCGGTGAGATCGCCGGGCAGTGGCGGCGGCTGCCAGCAACGGCGCAGGGCCGGCGCGATGTCGGCGAGCTTGTCGACGGTGTCGCCCTTCTCGTCCGGCATATCGGGCGAGACGTCGCCAACCAGCCCGATCTCGCCCGCCACGCCCCTGAGGCGCGGCGGCCCGATGCGGCGCTGGTCGATGCCGGGGATGTCGTTGCCGCCGAACGGCCCGCCGACGCCGGGCGCGTAGCGCTGGCCGCTCTGCGGCGGCAGGATCGGGTTCTGCGCGCCGGAAGGCGGCGGCAGGACCGGATTCTGCGAGCCCGAGGGCGGCGGCCGGCCGAGATCGAGCGTTTCCTGCGCGGCGGCCGGCGCGAGTGCCGCGCCGAGAAGGAAGGCGGTCAGGACGAGATGGCGCATGAACCACTCCTTTGCACCGAAACGCCCCTTCCGGCAGGATGTTCGCCGCGCCTTACCTGGCGTCCGACTGCATCCGCATCGAGACGATCTTGTCGGGGTTCGTGACCTGGCCGCTGCCGGGCGCGCCCTTCTTGATCTTGCGCACCGCATCCATGCCGGAGACGACCTCGCCGAACAGCGTGTAGCTGCCAGTCAGCGAGCCGCAGCCCTCATAGCAGATGAAGAACTGCGAATTGGCCGAGTTCGGCGACTGCGAGCGCGCCATGCCGACCGAGCCCACCTTGAACGGCGTCTGGCTGAATTCGGCCGGGATGTTGGGCAGGTCGGAACCGCCGGTGCCGGTGCCGGTCGGGTCGCCGGTCTGGGCCATGAAGCCGTCGATGACCCGGTGGAAGACGATGCCGTCATAGAAGCCGCGCTTCACCAGCGTCTTGATCTGCGCGACATGCTTCGGCGCGAGGTCGGGCCGCAGGCGGATGGTCACCGGGCCGTCCTTGGTGGTCAGTACCACGGTGTTCTCGGGATCGGCCTTCTGGGCCTGGGCGAAGCCCAGCGAGGCGAGAAGGGCCAGGGCGGCGAGCGAGCTGCGCAGCATGAAGATCTCCATGGCCGCATCGGGGACAGCGGCAATCCCGCGCTGAGTAGCGATATCCTTTGACCGGAACAAGGCATCGCACGGGCGCGAATCCGACTTTGTTGCACTGCACAAGTGCAGCCGAGAATGGATTTGCAAAAAGTTGAGGCTCGACATGCCTAAACAGATGACAACTGCGTCACAATCGGCTAATCCTTCTTCCGCTGGGCACGCTTTGCTAGCCAAGGCGCCGCGGACCAGGTCTCGGGAGGAACGAACGCCCGCACGTATACAAGGCGCACGCACCTAGACGTATGCCGATACTGCGGAAAAAAGCGTACTAACCAAGGCAGGGCATTGGCCTTGCCTTTTTCTTTGGCAGCTTCCCCGCCAGGTGACGTTAGGGCCGCTCCGGCATGCGCTGATGCTGCAGCCGCGATGATTTGCCTTTCCGGACAGGCCGTTTCCCGCTTCCGCGCGCAGGACCGAGAACGCGCCCCGTTTCCGCGCAAGGCCGGCGGCGGGCCTTGCGCCCTGCCCGCTGACGCTTCGTCTCGGCGCGGAGAAGCGGCCTGCCTGCACGGACAGCCCCGCCTGCCCGAAAGGCGGGATCAGAAGTCGTAATTCGCCCAGATGTACCAGACGAAGACGAAGATGATCGCAGCGATGACCGAGGTGATCGCCGCCTTCTTCAGCAGGCCGGGCAGGACCGGGGCGCCCGGCTCCGTGCCCTCGACCACCTCGCCGCTCTCATGCTGGCTGCGGATGCCGAAGGGCAGCACCGCGAAGAGCGTCGTCCACCAGATGATGAAATAGACCGCGAGCGCGCTGGCGATGGTCATGCTGCCGCTCCCGCCAGCGCGATGCAGGAAAAGGCGACGCGCGCCTCCGTCGGCACGCCGAAGCGGGCCGTGTGCCGTGCCGGCAGGCCGGCCGGGAAATGCTTCACATATTCGGCATTGCAGGCGGCGTAGTCGGCCGGGTCGGTGATCAGCATCGTCATCTGCACGACGCGGTCGAGCCCGCTGCCGGCCTCGGCCAGGATCGCGGCGATGCGGCCGAGCGCGTTGCGCACCTCCTCGGCCGGCGTGGCGCCGCGATGGACGCCGCGGGCCGGATCATGCGGCGCCGAATGCCCGGAGACGAAGACCAGGCCGCCGGCGACGGTCGCGGCGCTGAAGGGGCGCGGCGAGCCGGGCTCGGGCTGGCCGAGGAAGCGGATCTCCGACATTCAAGCCTGCTCCAGTTCGACCAGCGTGCCGAGGAAATCCTTGGGGTGCAGGAACAGCACCGGCTTGCCATGCGCGCCGATGCGCGGCTCGCCGGAGCCGAGCACGCGCGCGCCCCGTTCCTTCAGCCGGTCGCGGGCGGCGAGGATGTCGTCGACCTCGTAGCAGATGTGGTGGATGCCGCCATCGGGATTGCGCTCGAGGAACTTGGCGATCGGGGATTCGGCGCCGAGCGGCTCCAGCAATTCGATCTTGGTGTTGGGCAATTCGACGAAGACGACGGTGACGCCATGCTGAGGCTCGGGCTGCTGCTGCGAGACCCGCGCCCCGAGCGTGTCGCGGTAGAGCGCCGTCGCGGCCGCGAGGTCCTTCACCGCGATGGCGACATGGTTCAGGCGTCCGATCATGGGGGCTCCGCTGGGCAATGGGCAGTCGGCATTAGGCAATCGGAATCCGTGCCCTCCTGCCGCCTGCCTACTCCCGACTACCCTAAACCTCAATCACCAGCGCATGCACCAGCGGCTTCTTGCCCCACTCCTCGTTGACCGCGCTGCGGACGCCGCGCTCCAGCGCGTTGCGCAGGGCCTCCGGGTCGCGGCGGCGGGCCTTGGGGATGCCGTCGAGCAGGTCGGCGACGGTATCGGCGACGTATTCGTCGAAATCGGTGCCGTCCTGCGTGCGCGGCGGCAGGCCGAGGATGGCGATCTCCGGCTCGCCGGCGATGCCGCCCTTCTCGTCGACGGCGACCGCGACCGACACCATGCCGGCGAAGGACAGGCGCCGCCGCTCCTGGATCGTCTTCTCCAGCGCGTTCACCAGCAGGCTGCCATCCTGGTAGAGCCGGCCATGCGGGGCCTCGTCGACCTTGCTGGCGCCGGCGGCCGAGATCGCGACGACGTCGCCATTGCCGGCGCGCAGCACATGCTTCACGCCGAGGCTGCGGGCGAAGCTCTCATGCTCGGCCAGATGCAGGTCCTCGCCATGGGCGGGGATGGCGATCTGCGGCTTCAGCCAGCCATAGAGCCGGGCCAGCTCCTCGCGGCGCGGATGGCCGGAGACATGGACCAGATGGGTGCGGTCGGTGATGATCTCGATATTGTCGCGCGCCAGCGCGTTCAGGATGTTGCCGACCGCCTTCTCGTTGCCGGGGATGGTGCGCGAGGAGAAGATCACGCGGTCGCCGGGCGAGAGCGCGATCTCGGGATGGTCGTCGGCGGCGATGCGCGAGAGCGCGGCGCGCGGCTCGCCCTGGCTGCCGGTCAGCAGCGCCACCACCTTGTCGCGCGGCAGGTAGCCATAGGCGTCGACCGGGCGGAAGGCCGGGATGCCGTCGAGATAGCCGCATTCGCGCGCGACGTCGATGACCCGCTCCATGGCGCGGCCGACGACCACGACGTCGCGCTCGTTCGCCATTGCCGCCTCGGCGACGGCGCGCAGCCGGGCGACGTTGGACGCGAAGGTGGTGACGGCGACGCGGCCCGGCGCCGACTGCACCAGCTCCTTCAGCTTGGCGGCGACATCGGCCTCGCTCGGGCTGATGCCCTCGCGCATCACGTTGGTCGAGTCGCAGATCAGGGCGAGCACGCCCTCCTCGCCGAGCTCGCGCAGGCGCTTCTCGTCGGTCGGCAGGCCGACGCGCGGGGTCGGATCGATCTTCCAGTCGCCGGTATGGACGACGAGCCCGGCCGGGGTGCGGATGGCGAGGGCGTTCGATTCGGGAATCGAATGCGCGACCGGGACGAATTCGATCTCGAAGGGGCCGAGCGTGATGCGCCCGCCCTGCGGCACGACATTGATCTCGACCTTGGGCGCGCCGGGCTCCGAGAGCCGGCGCGTGCCGAGCAGCCCCGCGGCGAAGCGCGTGCACCAGACCGGCGCGCGCAGGCTCGGCCAGAGCGCCGCGAGCGCGCCGATATGGTCCTCATGCGCATGGGTGATGACGATGCCGAGGAGGTTCGCCCGCTCCTCGACGATGTAGCGCAGGTCCGGCAGGACGATATCGACGCCCGGCGCCTCCGGCCCGGCGAAGGACAGGCCGCAATCGACCAGGATCCATTTTCGCCTGCCCTCGGGTCCGAAGCCGTAGAGAGCGGCGTTCATGCCGATCTCGCCGAGGCCGCCGAGGGGAACGAAAACGAGCTGGTCGCTGGAACGGGTCACTGGCAATCCTGAACGGCGCGAAGGCGGCCGCGGGTACGGGGTCGTACGCCGCCGCAGCCTTCTGGACTGAAATCACGAAGAACGCGGGTCATCCCGGGCGGAGCGGAGCGCAGACCCGGGATCCATGCCCGAGCGTCTGCCGGAGAGGCTCAGGCATGGATCCCGGGCCTCCCTGCGGTCGCCCGGGATGACCGCGTTGAAAACGGCAGCCTCCCTTAGCATGGCCGCACCGCGGCAGACCAGCATGGAGGCGCGCGCCTCAGGCCGGCTGGCCAAAGAACAGATCGCCGGCATCGATCAGCCGCCGCCCCGTCTCCGTCTCGAGTTCGAGGCGCCCGGTCGGGTCGAGCCCGGTGAAGCGGCCGCTCAGCGGCCCTTCCGGCAGGCGGATGGTGATCGTCTCGCCGAGGAAGGCGGCGCGCTCCAGCCAGGCCGCGCGGGTCGGACCGAAGCCGCCGGGCTCCGACCAGATCGCGAAGCGCCGGGCCCAGGCGTCGCTGAGGGCGGCGAGCAAGGCCTCGACGCTCGCCTCCGGCGCCAGCGCCTTGAGATAGGTCGCCGGATAGGGCGTATCGGAGGGGCAGGAGGCGATGTTGACGCCGCAGCCGAGGATGACGTTGAGCCGCCCTGCCCGGCTCTCGCCCTCGAGCAGCAGGCCCGACATCTTGGCGCCGCCGAGCAGCAGGTCGTTCGGCCATTTCAGCCGGAGCGCCGCGGCGGCGGGGCCGAGCAGCCTGGCCACCGCGTCGTGCAAGGCGAGCCCGGCGACGAAGCCGAGCTGCGGCGCCAGCGCCGGCTCGCACGGGTCGGTCAGGAGCAGGCTGGCGTAGAGATTGCCGGGCGGCGAGCCCCATTGCCGGCCATGCCGGCCGCGGCCGGCATTCTGGCTGCGGGCGACGATCCAGAGCCGACCGGGCTCGCCCTGGTCGAGCGCGCGGCGGGCCTCCTCCATGGTCGAGCCGACCGCGTCGCGGACGATCAGCCGGTAGCCCGCGGCGCGGGCGGCTTCGCCGAGCACGCGCCGTCAGCTCAGAACAGCGACTTCGCAGCCGCCGCCGCCGAATTGAACAGCGGCGCCGGCACGAGCGAGAGCGCCAGCACGAACAGCGCCGAGACGAACAGCACCGTGCGCACGCCGAGGTCGCCATGCTCGAAGGCCGGCTTCGGCTCGTCGAAATAGATCAGCTTGACGATGCGCAGATAGTAGTAGGCGCCGACGACGCTGGTCAGCACGCCGACCACGGCGAGCACGTAGAGCTTGGCGTCGATCGCGGCGAGAAAGACGTAGAACTTCGCCCAGAAGCCGGCCAGCGGCGGGATGCCGGCGAGCGAGAACATCATCATCGAATAGGCGAAGGCCATCCAGGGATTGGTCCGGGACAGGCCGGCGAGCTCGGACATGTCCTCGACCAGCTTGCCGTCGCGGCGCATCATCAGCACGCAGGCGAAGGCGCCGAGCGTGGTGGCGAGATAGACCGCCATATAGGTGATCACGCCCTGCACCCCGTCGGGCGTGCCGGCGGCGAGGCCGACCAGCGCGAAGCCCATATTGGCGATCGAGGAATAGGCGAGCAGGCGCTTGATGTTGCGCTGGCCGATCGCGGCGAAGGCGCCGAGCGCCATCGAGGCGATCGAGATGAAGACGATGATCTGGCGCCAGTCATGGATCGCGCCCGGGAAGGCGCCGATGAAGATGCGCACCACCATCGCCATGGCGGCCATCTTCGGGGCCGAGGCGAAGAAGGCGGCGACCGGGGTCGGCGCGCCCTCGTAGACGTCCGGCGTCCACATGTGGAACGGCACGGCGGAGATCTTGAAGACGACGCCGGCGGCGATGAAGACGATGCCGAAGACCAGGCCGAGCCCGGCATGGCCGCCCTGCGTCGCCGCGGCGATGCCGGTGAAGCTGACCGTGCCGGTGAAGCCGTAGACCAGCGAGCCGCCATAGAGCAGCATGCCGGAGGAGAGCGTGCCGAGGATGAAGTATTTCAGGCCGGCCTCGGTCGACCGGGCGCTGTCGCGGTCGAAGGCGGCGACGACATAGAGCGCGAGCGACTGCAGCTCGATGCCGACATAGAGGCCGATCAGGTCGTTGGCCGAGATCATCATCATCATGCCGATGACGGCCAGCACGACGAGGACCGGGAACTCGAAGCGCATCACCCCGTCGCGGCGCAGCGGGCTGGAGGCGAGCAGGATCGCGGCGCCGGCGCCGATCAGCGTCAGCACCTTCATGAAGCGGGCGAAGGCGTCGACGACGAAGCTGCCGTTGAAGGTCGTGGCCCTGCCCTCGCCGGTGACGACGAGCACCAGCGCCGCGGCCAGCAGGATCAGCGCCGCGCCTTCGAGCAGGCGGGCGGCGCGCTCGCGCCGGATGGCGCCGACCAGCACCATGGCGATGGCGCCGATGGCCAGGATGATTTCCGGCAGGGCCGGGCCGAGAGCGGGCAGAGCCATGTCAGAGACCTTACTGCGCGGCCGCCAGCGCCGTCTTCGCGACGGTGAGCGCGGCCTGATAGTTCTTGATCAGCATTTCGGTCGGCGCCGCGAAGGCGTCGAGGATGGTGTGCGGCTGGATGCCGTACCAGATCGTCAGCAGCACGAGCGGGGCCAGGATCAGGACCTCGCGGCCGTTCAGATCCGAGATGTCCTTGAGCTCGGGCTTGGTGAGCTCGCCGAAGACGACGCGGCGATAGAGCCACAGCGCATAGGCGGCCGAGAGGATGACGCCCGAGGTGGCGAAGAAGGCGACCCAGGGATTGGCCCGGAAGGAGCCGAGCAGGGTCAGGAACTCGCCGACGAAGCCCGAGGTGCCCGGCAGGCCGACATTGGCCATGGTGAAGATCATGAACACCACCGCGTAGAGCGGCATCCGGTTCACCAGCCCGCCATAGGCGGCGATCTCGCGGGTATGCATGCGGTCGTAGATCACGCCGACGCAGAGGAAGAGCGCGCCCGAGACCAGCCCGTGGCTGACCATCTGGTACATCGCACCCTGGATGCCCTGCGGGGTCAGCGTGAACAGGCCCATGGTGACGAAGCCCATATGCGCCACCGAGGAATAGGCGATCAGCTTCTTCATGTCCTCCTGCATCAGCGCCACCAGCGAGGTGTAGACGATGGCGATGACGGAGAGCGCGAAGACCAGCGGCGCGAAGTAGTGCGACGCCTCCGGGAACATCGGGATCGAGAAGCGGATGAAGCCGTAGCCGCCCATCTTCAGCAGGATCGCGGCCAGCACGACCGAGCCGGCGGTCGGCGCCTCGACGTGGGCGTCGGGCAGCCAGGTATGCACCGGCCACATCGGCATCTTCACCGCGAAGGAGGCGAAGAAGGCGAGCCAGAGCCAGGTCTGCATGCCGGCCGGGAACTTGTGGGCGAGCAGCGACGGAATGTCGGTGGTGCCGGCGTTCCAGTACATCGCCATCACGGCGAGCAGCATCAGCACCGAGCCGAGCAGCGTGTAGAGGAAGAACTTGTAGGAGGCGTAGACGCGCCGCTTCCCGCCCCAGATGCCGATGATCAGGAACATCGGGATCAGGCCGGCCTCGAAGAACAGGTAGAACAGCACGAGGTCCAGCGCCGCGAAGACGCCGATCATCAGCGTCTCGAGCACCAGGAAGGCGACCATGTACTCGGCCACCCGCTTCTCGACCGAGGTCCAGGAGGCGAGGATGCAGAACGGCATCAGGAAGGCCGTCAGCACGATGAAGGGGAAGGAGAAGCCGTCGACGCCGAGCTTAAAGCGGATCGCCTCCGAGATCCAGCCATGGCTCTCGACGAGCTGGAAGCCGGGATCGGCCGTGTCGAAGCGGCTCCAGGCGACGCAGGCGAGCACGAAGGCGAGCACCGTCGTGAACAGCGCGATCCAGCGCGCATTGGAGGAGACCGAGGCCTCGTCGCCGCGTAGCACGAGGATCAGGGCCGCGCCGACCAGCGGCAGGATCAGGAGACCGGTGAGGATACCGAAGCCGAACATCATCTCACCCGCGGGTCACGAGATACCAGGTCACCAGCCCGGCGACACCGATCAGCATGGCGAAGGCATAGTGATAGACATAGCCGCTCTGCAGCCTGACGACGCGGTTGGTCACGTCGACCACGCGGGCCGAGACGCCGTCCGGACCGAAGCCGTCGATGACGAAGCCGTCGCCCTTCTTCCAGAGAAAGCGGCCGAGCCACTTCGCCGGACGCACGAACAGGAAGTCGTAGATCTCGTCGAAGTACCACTTGTTGAGCAGGAACTGGTAGAGCGCCGGGTTCGCCGCGGCGAGCCTGCCGGGAACGTCCGGCCGGCGGACATACATGTACCAGGCCAGCACGAAGCCGATCAGCATCGCCAGGAAGGGCGAGACCATCACCCAGACCGGCACCTCGTGCATCTCGTGCAGGATGTGGTTGTCCTTGCCCATGAACAGCGCCGACTTCCAGAAATGCGCGAAGTCATGGCCGATGAAGTATTCCTTGAAGGCGAAGCCGGCCGCGATCGCGCCGATCGAAAGCAGGGCCAGCGGCAGCAGCATCACCCAGGGGCTCTCATGCGGCGTGTGGCCGTGGCCGTGATCGTCATGCGCATGGTCGTCCTGCGCATGGTCGTCATGGCCGTGCGCGGCATGGGCGTGATCGTCGTGACCATGCGCGGCATGGCCCCAGCGCGGCGCGCCCTCGAAGGTCAGGAAGTAGAGGCGCCAGGAGTAGAAGGAGGTCATGCAGGCCGCGACGACCAGCAGCACGAAGGCATAGGACGAGGCGAAGCCGCCATGCGCCACCGAGGCATAGGCGCTCTCGATGATCGCGTCCTTCGAGAAGAAGCCGGCGAAGCCGAGCACGGTGCCGGGGATGCCGAAGCCGGTCAGCGCCAGCGTGCCGATCGTCATCGTCGCCGCGGTAAAGGGGATGTACTTCCTCAGCCCACCCATATGGCGCATGTCCTGCTCGTGGTGCATCGCATGGATGACCGAGCCGGCGCCGAGGAAGAGCAGCGCCTTGAAGAAGGCGTGGGTGAACAGGTGGAAGACGCCGGCGCCGTAATTGCCGACGCCGAGCGCGACGAACATGTAGCCGAGCTGCGAGCAGGTCGAATAGGCGATGACACGCTTGATGTCGTTCTGCACCAGGCCGACCGTGGCGGCGAAGAAGGCCGTGGTGGCGCCGATGACGACGACGACCGTGAGCGCGACGGGCGCGTATTCGAAGACGGGCGAGAGCCGCGCCACCATGAACACGCCGGCCGTGACCATGGTCGCCGCATGGATCAGGGCGGAAACCGGGGTCGGGCCTTCCATCGCGTCCGGCAGCCAGGTGTGCAACAGGAACTGCGCCGACTTGCCCATGGCGCCCATGAACAGCAGCAGACAGGTCAGGGTCAGCGCGTTCCAGTCATAGCCGAGGAAGCGGAAGCCCTGGCCGACCATCTCGCCGGCGCGCGGGAAGATCGCGTCGAAGGTGACCGCACCGAACAGGACGAAGATCAGGAAGATGCCGAGCAGGAAGCCGAAATCGCCGACGCGGTTGACGATGAAGGCCTTCATCGCCGCGGCATTGGCCGAGGGCTTCTGGTACCAGAAGCCGATCAGCAGATAGGAGGCGAGGCCGACGCCTTCCCAGCCGAAGAACATCTGCAGGAGGTTGTCGGCCGTCACCAGCATCAGCATGGCGAAGGTGAAGAGCGAGAGATAGGCGAAGAAGCGCGGCCGGTGCGGATCCTCGTGCATGTAGCCGATCGAGTAGAGGTGCACGAGCGACGAAACGGTGTTGACGACGACCAGCATCACCGCGGTCAGCGTGTCGATGCGGAAGGCCCAGTCGACCTGCAATTCGCCCGAGGCGATCCAGCTCGCGACCTGAATGCGCGTCGTGCCGGCGCCGAAGCCGACCTGGAAGAAGGCGATCCAGGACAGCACCGCCGAGACGACGAGCAGCGAGGTCGTGACGATTTCGGAGCCGCGCGCGCCGATCAGCCGGCCGAACAGGCCGGCGATCAGGAAGCCGATGAGAGGTAGGAAGACGATCGCGTGATACATGGTCGTGAGGTCCAGGCGCTGGGGAAGCGCTCAGCCTTTCATCATGTTGATGTCTTCCACCGCGATCGAGCCGCGGTTGCGGAAGTAGACGACGAGGATGGCCAGCCCGATCGCGGCCTCGGCCGCCGCCACCGTCAGCACGAACAGGGCGAAGACCTGGCCGAGGATATCGCCCAGGAAGCTCGAGAAGGCGACGAAGTTGATGTTCGCCGAGAGCAGGATCAGCTCGAGCGACATCAGGATGACGATGACGTTCTTGCGGTTGATGAAGATGCCGAGCACGCCGAGCGTGAACAGGATGGCGCCGACGGCGAGATAGTGGCCCAGTCCGATCATCATGCCATCTCCTCGGGAACACCGGCGCGCGAGGGCACCTGCTTGACCTCCATGGCGGCCTCCTTGGTGCGGGCGTTCTGGGCCGGGACGCTCTGGCGCTTGATGCCCTTGCGGTCGCGCAGCGTCAGCACGATCGCGCCGATCATCGCGACCAGCAGCACCAGCCCGGCGGCCTGGAAGTAGTAGACATACTGGGTGTAAAGCACCCGGCCGAGCGCCTCGGTGTTGGTCATGCCGGTCGGGATCGCCGCGACCGGCGCCTTGACGAGCTGCGGGTCGATGGCCCAGGCGCCGAGCACCATCAAAAGCTCGACGGCGAAGATGAAGCCGATCAGCGCGCCGATCGGCAGGTAGTTGAGGAAGCCCTGGCGGAACTCGGCGAAATCGACGTCGAGCATCATCACCACGAAGAGGAAGAGCACCGCGACCGCGCCGACATAGACGACGACCAGCAGCATCGCCAGGAACTCGGCGCCCAGCAGCACGAACAGCCCGGCCGCGTTGACGAAGGCCAGGATCAGGAACAGCACCGAATGCACGGGGTTGCGCGACGTCACCACCATGAAGGCGGACGCCACGGTCACCCCTGCGAAGAGATAGAAGAAAGCCGCTGCGGCATTCATCTCGGCCAGCCCTTCCCGCCCCTTTCCGGAGCGGTCCTCGTTTGGTTCGTGCTCCGGGACTCAAAAGGACCCGGCGCAATTTGGAGCGTCTATAATCAGGCCCGCCGTGCCGGACAACCGCGCGGCGGGTCTGGTCTCGTTCGGTTTTCCATGCCGTCATCCCGGACAAGCCGCGAAGCGGCGCCGATCCGGGATCCATGCCGGAGCGCTACCGGCACAGGTTCAGGCATGGATCCCGGGTCTCCCTGCGGTCGCCCGGGATGACCGCCGGGAGGCGGCCGGAAAAGCATCACCGATAGGGCGCGTCCATCGCGATGTTGCGCGCGATCTCGCGTTCCCAGCGCGCGCCGTTCGCGAGCAGCTTGTCCTTGTCGTAGAACAGCTCCTCGCGGGTCTCGGTCGCGAACTCGAAATTCGGCCCCTCGACGATGGCATCGACCGGGCAGGCCTCCTGGCAGAAGCCGCAATAGATGCACTTGGTCATGTCGATGTCGTAGCGGGTGGTGCGGCGCGTGCCGTCGTTGCGGCGCGGGCCGGCCTCGATGGTGATGGCCTGCGCCGGGCAGATCGCCTCGCAGAGCTTGCAGGCGATGCAGCGCTCCTCGCCGTTGGGATAGCGGCGCAGCGCGTGCTCGCCGCGGAAGCGCGGCGAGAGCTGGCCCTTCTCGAACGGGTAGTTGAGCGTCGCCTTCGGCTTGAAGAAATAGCGCATCGACAGGCCGATCGCCCCGACGAACTCCTTCAGCAGCAGGCCCCTTGCGGCTTGCGCGAGTGACATCGCCTTCGTCCTTTACATCCTCAGCCGAACAAGGTCCGGCCGATCACGAAACCCAGGATCGGCGTGAAGCCGACCGTCATTGCCATCAGCGCCCACCGCAGGATGCGGATGCGGCGCTCGTAATCCATCTTCTCGGCCTCGGTCCCGGAGCGATCCGTGCGCCTCAGCGCCCCGATCACCACCGCCGACATCAGCCGGTACTCCAGCAGGCCGAGCCCGAGGCCGATCGCGGCGCCGAGCAGGCCGGCCCCATTCATCCCGCCACCGGCGCCCAGCCCATGACCTGCAGCACCAGCGCCACGACGATCACGCTGGCGAGCGAGAGCGGCAGGAAGACCTTCCAGCCCAGGCGCATGAGCTGGTCGTAGCGGTAGCGCGGCACGAAGGCCTTCACCAGCGCGAACATGAAGAACACCAGGCAGACCTTGAGCGCGAACCAGAACACGCCGGGCAGCCAGGTGAAGGGCGGAAGCTGGACCGGAGGCGCCCAGCCGCCGAGGAACAGGATCGTGGTCAGCGAGCACATGGTCATGATCGCCACGTATTCGCCGAGCATGAACAGCAGGTACGGCGTCGAGGAATACTCGACCATGAAGCCCGCCACGAGTTCGGATTCCGCCTCGGCCAGGTCGAAGGGCGGCCGGTTCGTCTCGGCCAGCGCCGAGACGAAGAAGACGACGAACATCGGGAAGAGCGGAATGAAGTACCAGTTCAGGATCGAGAGCCACGGCACGCCCAGCGCATGGGCGAGCCCGCGGTTCTGCTGCGCCTCGACCACGGCCGAGAGGTTGAGCGAGCCGACGCAGAGCAGCACGGTGATGATGACGAAGCCGATCGAGACCTCGTAGGAGACCATCTGCGCGGCCGAGCGCAGCGCGCTCATGAACGGATATTTCGAGTTCGAGGCCCAGCCGGCCATGATGATGCCGTAGATGCCGAGCGAGGAGATGGCGAGGATATAGAGGATGCCGACATTGATGTCGGCGATCGCCCAGCCCTCCGCCACCGGAATCACCGCCCAGGCGCCGAGCGCCAGCAGGCAGGAGACGAAGGGCGCCAGCAGGAAGATGCCCTTGTTGGCGCCGGCCGGGATGATCGGCTCCTTGAGCGCGAACTTGATCAGGTCCGCGAAGCTCTGGAACAGCCCCCACGGGCCGACGACGTTCGGGCCGCGGCGCAACTGCACCGCCGCCCAGACCTTGCGGTCGGCCAGCAGGATATAGGCGATGAAGACCAGCAGGCAGACCAGCAGCAGCAGGCTCTTGCCGAGGATGATCGCGATATCGAGGACGAGGTCCCAGTTCATGGCCGGTTACTCCGCCGCCTGCTGGTGCCGGCCCGAGGCCAGCGCCGAGCATTCCGCCATCACGGCGGAGGCACGCGCGATCGGGTTGGTCTGGTAGAAATCGCCGATGGGCGAGACGAAGCCCGCCTTGTCGGTCTTGCCGCCGCGGCCGGCAAGGCTGCCGATCGCCGCAGCGTCGTTGGCCGGCAGCCCGTCGATAGCGGCGAATTGCGGATGGGCCTCGTAGAGCGCCTTGCGCAGGCCGGAAAGCGAGTCGAAGGGCAGCGTCTTGCCGAGATGGCCGGAGAGCGCACGCAGGATCGCCCAGTCCTCGCGGGCGTCGCCCGGCGGGAAGGTGGCGCGCTCGCCGATCTGGACGCGGCCTTCGGTGTTGACGTAGGTGCCCGACTTCTCGGTATAGGCCGCGCCGGGCAGGATGACGTCGGCGCGGTGGGCGCCCTTGTCGCCATGCGTGCCCTGATAGACGACGAAGGCGCCTTCCGGCACGTCGATCTCGTCGGCCCCCAGCAGGAAGAGCAGGTCGAGCGCGCCCGGCTGGAGCATGCCCGCCACGTCCAGTCCCCCCTCGCCCGGCACGAAGCCGAGATCGAGCCCGCCGACGCGGGCGGCGGCGGTATGGATCACGCCGAAGCCGTTCCAGCCTTCGGTGACGGCGCCGAGGGCCTGCGCCGCCTTGGCGGCGAGCGAGAGCACGGCCTCGCCGTCGGCGCGGGCGAGCGCGCCCTGCCCGACCAGCACCATCGGCTTGCCGCCGGCAGCGGCGGCCGACTTCACGACCTCGGCCAGCGTCTCCGGGCCGGCGCCGAGATAGTCATAGCTATAGGTCAGATCGGCCTTCTCGCCGATGAGGTCGATCTTGAAGTCGCCGCGCAGCCAGCGCTTGCGGATGCGCGCGTTCAGGATCGGCGCCTCGCGGCGCGGATTCGCGCCGACGATCAGCAGCGAGGTCGCCTCCTCGATGCCGGCGATGCCGGCGTTGAGAACGTAGGAGGCGCGGCCGAACCGCGGATGCAGCCTGGTGCCGTCCTGGCGGGAGTCCAGATTGGCGCTGCCGAGGGCGGCGATCAGGCTCTTCAGCGCGAACATCTCCTCGACCGCGGCGAGATCGCCGGCGATGGCGCCGATCTTCTCGGGCGCGGTCGCCTTCACCTTGGCGGCGATGGCGGCGAAGGCCTCGCTCCAGCTCGCGGGGCGCAGGCGGCCATGCTCGCGCAGATAGGGCCGGTCGAGGCGCTGCGTCTTGAGCCCGTCGGCGACGTGGCGGGTCTTGTCGGAGATCCACTCCTCGTTCACCGCCTCGTTGAGGCGAGGCAGGATGCGCATCACTTCCTTGCCGCGGGAATCGACGCGGATCGCCGAGCCGACGGCGTCCATCACGTCGATGCTCTCGGTCTTGGAGAGCTCCCAGGGCCGGGCCTTGTTCTGGTAGGGCTTCGAGGTCAGCGCCCCGACCGGGCAGAGGTCGACGACATTGCCCTGCAATTCGGAGGTCATCGCCCGCTCGAGATAGGTGGTGATCTCCATGTCCTCGCCGCGGCCGATGGCGCCGAGATCGGAGGCGCCGGCGACCTCGGTGGTGAAGCGGACGCAGCGCGTGCACTGGATGCAGCGCGTCATCGTCGTCTTGACCAGCGGGCCGATATATTTGTCCTCGACGGCGCGCTTGTTCTCGGCGAAGCGCGAGGAATCCGTGCCGAAGGCCATGGCCTGGTCCTGCAGGTCGCATTCGCCGCCCTGGTCGCAGATCGGGCAGTCGAGCGGGTGGTTGATGAGCAGGAACTCCATCACCCCTTCGCGCGCCTTCTTGACCATCGGCGACTTGGTCATGACGACCGGCGGCTCGCCGTTCGGGCCGGGGCGCAGGTCGCGCACGCCGATGGCGCAGGAGGCCTGCGGCTTCGGCGGGCCGCCCTTCACCTCGACGAGGCACATGCGGCAATTGCCGGCGATCGAGAGCCGCTCATGGAAGCAGAAGCGCGGGATCTCGGCCCCCGCGGCCTCGCAGGCCTGGAGGACGGTGTAGTCGGCCGGAACGTCGACCTCGATGCCGTCGATGACGATTTTGGTCATGGTCTCACTCCGCCGCCATCAGCCGCACGGGCTCGCTGTACGGGTTGGCGGCATAGTCGTCGATGCGCTGCTCGATCTCGTGCCGGAAATGCGCGATCAGGCCCTGGATCGGCCAGGCCGCCGCGTCGCCGAGCGCGCAGATGGTGTGGCCCTCGATCTGCTTGGTGACGTCGAGCAGCATGTCGATCTCGCGCTTCTGGGCGCGGCCCTCGGCCATGCGCTCCATGACGCGCCACATCCAGCCCGTGCCCTCGCGGCAGGGCGTGCACTGGCCGCAGCTCTCATGCTTGTAGAAATGGCTGATGCGGGCGATGGCGCGGACGATGTCGGTCGACTTGTCCATCACGATCACCGCCGCCGTGCCGAGGCCCGAGCGCAGCTTCGAGAGCGAGTCGAAATCCATCGGCGTGTCGATGATCTGCTCGGCCGGCACCATGCGCACCGAGGAGCCGCCGGGAATGACCGCCTTGAGGTTGTCCCAGCCGCCGCGGATGCCGCCACAATGCTTGTCGATCAGCTCGCGGAACGGAATGCCCATCGCCTCCTCGACGTTGCAGGGCTTGTTCACATGGCCCGAGACGCAGAACAGCTTGGTGCCGACATTGTTCGGGTTGCCGATCGAGGAGAACCAAGCCGCGCCACGGCGCAGGATGGTCGGCGCGACCGCGATCGACTCGACGTTGTTCACCGTGGTCGGGCAGCCATAGAGACCCATATTGGCGGGGAAAGGCGGCTTCAGCCGCGGCATGCCCTTCTTGCCTTCGAGGCTCTCCAGCAGCGCCGTCTCCTCGCCGCAGATATAGGCGCCCGCGCCGTGATGCACATAGAGATCAAAGGGATAGCCGTGGACGTTATCCTTGCCGATGAGCTTCGCCTCATAGGCTTCGTCGACGGCGCGCTGCAGCGCCTCGCGCTCGCGGACATATTCGCCGCGGATATAGATATAGGCCGCATGCGCGCCCATGGCGAAGGAGGCGATCAGGCAGCCCTCGACCAGCGTATGCGGGTCGTTGCGCATGATCTCGCGGTCCTTGCAGGTGCCCGGCTCCGACTCGTCGGCATTGACGACGAGATAATGCGGGCGCCCGTCGCTCTGCTTGGGCATGAAGGACCATTTCAGCCCGGTCGGGAAGCCGGCGCCGCCGCGCCCGCGCAGGCCGGACTTCTTCATCTCGTCGATGATCCAGTCCCGGCCCTGGTCGAGCAGGAACTTGGTGCCGTCCCAGGCGCCGCGCTGGATCGCGCCCTTCAGGGTGCGGTCGTGCCGGCCGTAGAGGTTGGTGAAGATGCGGTCGCGATCTGCGAGCATGGTCTCGTCCTCACTCCACCGGCTTGTCGCCGAGCTTCGACTCGGGGCGCCAGCCCGTCGCGAGCTTCTTCGCCTGGGCGATCCAGTCGTCGCGCAGCGCCCTGCCCTTGAAGCCGGTCAGGCGCGCATCGACCCAGGCGAGCTCGGCCGGAGTCCATTTCGCGATCTGGTCGTAATGCCAGACGCCCATCTCGTTGAGCATCCTGGCCAGCTTCGGTCCGACGCCCCAGATCAGCTCCAGATCGTCGCCCTTGCCGCTGCGCGCGGCGGCCAGCAGCTCCGGCTTGCTCTCGTCGGTCGCGGGCGTGGCCGTCCCGGCCACGTCCTTCGCCTCGACGTTGCCCTTGGCGGCCGGGGTGTCGTTGGCCGCGCCGGAAGGCTGCGCCGGCTCGGAGGGCTTCGGGCGGGCGGCGGCGGCCGTCTCGCTCGCGGGCTTCGCGGCGACGGCGGCGGGCGTGGCCTCGGCCTTCTTCGCCTCGGCTTCGGCGGCCTTCTTGGCCTCCGCCTCGGCGGCGGCCTTGGCGGCGGCGGCCTCGGCCGCGGCCCTGCGCTGCTCGACGACGCGCTTCTGCCAATCGCCGGCGCCGATCATCGAGCCGTCATAGAGCGCCTTGTCGGTCAGGGTCTGCGGGCCGCCTTCCGGCTCGGAGCCGGTGCGGCCGTTCTGCGGGCCGGGCTTGGTCGGGCGGCCATGGCGCAGGTCGTCGAGGAGCCGGCGGAAGGAATCCGGCGTCAGGTCCTCGTAATAGTCGACATTGATCTGTGCCATCGGCGCATTGCAGCAGGCGCCCAGGCATTCGACCTCGAGCCAGGACAGCTTGCCGTCGGCGGTGACGGTCGATTGCGGGCCGATGACCTCCTCGCAGACCTTCTTCAGCGCCTCGGCGCCGCGCAGCGCGCAGGGCGTCGTGCCGCAGAGCTGGACGAAATACTCGCCCACCGGCTGGAGGTTGAACATGGTGTAGAAGGTCGCGACCTCCAGCACGCGCATCGGCGCCATGCCGAGGCGCCGGGCGACGGTCTCGATCACCGCGCGCGAGACCCAGCCCTCCTGCTCCTGCGCCTTCCACAAAAGCGGGATGACGGCCGAGGCCTGCCGGCCCTCCGGATATTTGGCGATCTGCTGGTCGATCCAGTTCTCGTTCGCCGGGGTGAAGGCGAAGGAGGCCGGCTGGACGGGATCAGGTGCGAGGCGACGGACGGACATGAATCACTTCCGATTCTGAATTCGGTACTGCAGCTCTTCAGACAGGACGGCCTGCGTCGGCTCACAGCCCTCTTCGATAAAGCGACCGGTCTGCCTGTCCTCGAACCGGATGCAATTGAAGGTCGTACCGCCCCGTTTTACGCGGAAATATCCGTCGCGGCCCGAGGTCAGGCCAGGCTGAGGCAGCCCGCCCGTCCGGATGGCATCGCTGTAGCAGGGATACTGGTCCCTGTCCGCGCTTCGGCAGACGGGCTCCTCCCCCACGGCCGAGGTCGCGACGCCGATGCCGAACAGGGCGAGCAGCACGAGCTTCACCGGTCGACCTCCCCGAACACGATGTCCAGCGAGCCGAGGATCGCGGAGACGTCGGCGAGCATGTGCTTGCGGCACATGAAATCCATGGCCTGGAGATGGGCGAAGCCCGGGGCCTTGATCTTGCAGCGATAGGGCTTGTTGGTGCCGTCCGAGACCAGATAGACGCCGAACTCGCCCTTCGGCGCCTCGACGGCGGCGTAGACCTCGCCTTCCGGTACCTTGTAGCCCTCGGTGTAGAGCTTGAAATGGTGGATCAGCGCTTCCATCGAGCGCTTCATCTCGCCGCGCTTGGGCGGCACGATCTTGCCGTCGAGCGACGAGACGGGGCCGCCGCCATCGGCCGCCAGCAGCTTCTCGCAGCACTGCTTCATGATGCGCGTAGCCTGGCGCATCTCCTCCATGCGGATGCAGTAGCGGTCGTAGCAGTCGCCGTTCTTGCCGACGGGGATGTCGAATTCCATCTCCTCGTAGCATTCGTAGGGCTGCGATTTGCGCAGGTCCCAGGGCGCGCCGGAGCCGCGCACCATCACGCCCGAGAAGCCCCATTTCCAGCAGGTTTCGAGATCGACCACGCCGATATCGACATTGCGCTGCTTGAAGATGCGGTTGTCGGTGAGCAGCCCTTCGAGGTCGTCGCAGACCTTGAGGAAGGGGTCGCACCATTCGGCGATGTCGTGGATCAGCGAGACCGGGATGTCCTGATGCACGCCGCCGGGGCGGATATAGGCCGCGTGCATGCGCGCGCCGCAGGCCCGCTCGTAGAAGATCATCAGCTTCTCGCGCTCCTCGAAGCCCCAGAGCGGCGGCGTCAGCGCGCCGACGTCCATCGCCTGCGTGGTGACGTTGAGCAGATGCGAGAGGATGCGGCCGATCTCGGAATAGAGCACGCGGATGAGCTGGCCGCGGCGCGGCACGGCGATGCCGAGCAGGCGCTCGACCGCCAGCGCGAAGGCATGCTCCTGGTTCATCGGCGCGACATAGTCGAGCCGGTCGAAATAGGGCACGGCCTGGAGATAGGTCTTGGCCTCGATCAGCTTCTCGGTGCCGCGGTGCAGCAGGCCGATATGCGGATCGACGCGCTCGACCACCTCGCCGTCGAGCTCCAGCACGAGGCGCAGCACGCCGTGCGCCGCCGGATGCTGCGGCCCGAAATTGATCGAGAAGTTGCGGATATTGTGCTCGGTCATGACCGGCCTTCCTGCTGCGCCTGGAAGCGCGCCATCACTTCTTCGCCCGTCAGCCGCGGGCGCTCGCCGGCGAAGGCGTAAAGCGCCGGCTTCTCGTCAATGAAGATCTCTTCGAGGAACTTGAACGAGCTCACATCGTCGAAGCTCTGGAAAGCCACCGCGACATGGTCGCCGCCCTCGCGCAGCCGCCAGAACAGGCTGGAACCGCAGTTGCGGCAGAACTGGCGCAGTGCCCAGTCCGACGACACATAGCTGCCGAGCCGGCTCTCGTCCTCGACCGTGACCTCGCCGCAGGGCACGGCCATGAAGACGCCGCCGCTCCAGCGCCGGCACATCCCGCAATGGCAGACGTCCATCTCGCGCTTCTGCGGCACGGCGGTGAACCGCACCGCGCCGCACAGGCAGCCGCCGGACAGTTTTTCCGCGCCGGGCGCCATCACGCCCCCTTCGCCTTCTCGTCGCCCGGGAGGACGTAGTCCGTCCCTTCCCAGGGCGAGAGGAAATCGAAGTTGCGGAATTCCTGGGTCAGCTTCACCGGCTCGTAGACGACGCGCTTCTGCTCGTCGTCGTAGCGGACCTCGACGAAGCCGGTCAGCGGGAAGTCCTTGCGCAGCGGATAGCCCTCGAAGCCGTAGTCGGTGAGAATGCGGCGCAGGTCCGGATGGCCGGAGAACAGGATGCCGTAAAAGTCGTAAGCCTCGCGCTCGAACCAGTTCGCCGCCGGGAAGACCTCGACGACGGAGGGAACAGGCGTCGCCTCGTCGGTCTGCACCTTGACGCGGATGCGGCGGTTATGATGCGGCGCCAGCAAATGGTAGACGATGTCGAAGCGCTTTTCGCGGCCCGGATAGTCGGCGCCGGCGATATCGGTGAAATTGACGAAGCGGAAGCGCGGGTCGGCATAGAGCGTCTTCATGACCCGGACGATCTCGGCCGCCTCGGCATGGATCGTCAGCTCCCCGAAGGCGACGACCGCCTCCGTGACCGCGCCGGGCAGCGCGGCCTGGATCTCTTCGCCGAGTTTCACGAGCGCTTCGCTCATCGTCCATCCACCACGTCATTCCGGGGCGCGCCGCAGGCGCGAGCCCGGAACCCATGAACACAGTCGGAGCCTTGCAAGGGAACACCTGTGTTCATGGGTTCCGGGCTCCTCGCTTCGCTCGGCCCCGGAATGACACGGAGGTCAACCGGAGCCGTCTTCCACCTTCTATCGCTCGATCGTGCCAGTGCGGCGGATCTTCTTCTGCAGCAGCAGCACGCCGTAGAGCAGCGCCTCCGCCGTCGGCGGGCAGCCCGGGACATAGATGTCGATCGGGACGATGCGGTCGCAGCCGCGCACCACCGAATAGCTGTAGTGGTAATAGCCGCCGCCATTGGCGCAGGAGCCCATCGAGATGACGTAGCGCGGCTCCGGCATCTGATCGTAAACCTTGCGCAGGGCGGGTGCCATCTTGTTGGTCAGCGTGCCCGCGACGATCATCACGTCCGACTGGCGCGGCGAGGCGCGCGGCGCGAAACCGAAGCGCTCGACGTCGTAGCGCGGCATCGAGAGCTGCATCATCTCGACGGCGCAGCAGGCCAGGCCGAACGTCATCCACATCAGCGAGCCGGTGCGGGCCCAGTTGATCAGATCGTCGGTGGCGGTGACCAGGAAGCCCTTGTCGGCCAGCTCGTTGTTGATCTCGACGAAGAAAGGATCGCGCACGCCGGCCGGCTTGCCGTCGGGGCCGAGAAGCCCTCTCGGTGCCGGCGCGACGAGCGGGTCGCCGCGATCGATCGCTGTGACTGCCATGACCTAATCCTCGTGAACTTCAAGCCTGTCAGATAGGAAGCGGAAAACCGTTTCGCGACCGGACAGTTAGTCCCACTCCAGCGCGCCCTTGCGCCACTCGTAGATGAAGCCCACGGTCAGCACGCCGAGGAAGATCATCATCGACCAGAAACCATACCAGCCGAGGCTGCCGAAGGCGACGGCCCAGGGGAACAGGAACGCGACCTCGAGATCGAAGATGATGAAGAGAATCGCGACCAGGTAGAACCGGACGTCGAACTTCATGCGGGCGTCGTCGAAGGCGTTGAAGCCGCATTCATAGGCCGAGAGCTTTTCGGCATCCGGCTTGGAATAGGCGATGGCGAAGGGCGCGATCAGCAGCGCCAGACCGATCACCGCCGAGACGCCGATGAACAGCACCAGCGGCAGATAATCGGTCAGAAGGGAATGCATCGGGAAAGCTTGCATCGTCGAACTCGCTTCGCGCGGCCGCACCGAGGCTTGCCGCCCCGTTCGCTTAGACCGTCGATTAGAATGAAGCAAGACTCCGCCGCGCCGCACAATCGCGCAGGCGGGTTGTATGCGGCGCAGGATGAGGCAAAATCATCCCGCCCCGGCCTGCTCCGACAGCCGCGAGGCGAAATTCGGCCGCAAATGCGCATTTTTTGCGCGGTTGGCCCCTATGCATTCATTCACCCTGCCCGAATCGCCCGCGGCAGGGCCGCTTTTCAAAGGTCGCCTTCATGCCTTCACCGACCCGGACCGCTCATGCCGCGCTGCCGATAGCGGCCCGCGCCGCGTGAGGTCCGCCGGCCTGCCGGCGAGCCTGGCGCTCGCCGCCCTCCTTGCCCTCCCGACCGCAAGCCTCGCCCAGTCCGGCGAGAGCATGCGCGCGCCGCTGCCGCCGCAGCGGCCCTTCGACCTCGACCTGGAGGGCACGCCGAAGCTGCCGCCGATCGTCATCCCGCCCCGCGCGCCTTCGCCGCAGGAGACGCCGGAGAGCCCGGCCGTCGCGGAAACCCCGCCCGCCGCGCCCTCGGCCGAAACCCCGGAGCCGGAGGCGCCGGCCACGGAAACCCCTCCGGCGGAAGGCGCCTCCCCCGCCCTCGGCGGGCCCGACGAGGACGAGGGCCCGGAATGGCCGAAGCTCACCCCCGGCCAGAAGGCCGGAGCCGAGCCCGCATTCGACCCGAACGAGAAAGCCGAGCATCCCGGCATCTCGACCGATCCAGGCACCTCGATCGCCTGCCTGCCGGAGCGGCTGAAGGGGATTCTCGGCAAGATCGTCGAGAAATACGGGGCGGTGAAGGTGACCTCGGCCTGGCGGCCGCCCTGGCGGGCGCGGCGCAACTCCTATCACCGGCGCTGCGAGGCGATGGATTTCCGCGTGCCGGGCGTCCGGCCGCGGGTCGTCCTCGAATGGGCCCGGACGCTGCCGGAGGTCGGCGGCAACCATGTCTACTGGAACGGGCTGATCCATATCGACACCGGGCCGCGCCGGCCCTGGTGAGCCCGCGGCGCGGCGCGGCGTCCCGGCCGCTCAGGCCGCCGCCCGCGTCGCCACGATGAACAGCCGCGGGAAGCGCAGCAGCACCTTGCCGTCCGGCTCGGCCGGATAGGCCTGCGCGATGCGCTCCCGGTAGCGCGCGATGAAGCCTGCGCGCTGCTCGGCCGGCAGCGGGTCGAGATAGGGCTTCAGCCCGGTGCTCTTGAACCATTCGACGATCGCGTCGGCGCCGTCCAGGGCGTGGACATAGGTCGTCCGCCACAGGTCGCTCGCGCAGCCGGCGGCCGCGAGCCAGCGGCGGTAGTCGGAGAAGCTGCCGATCGAGGCCCGCGCCTCGGCGGCCCCGGCGAGGCGCGCCGCCCAGGGGCCTTCCGCCGCGGTCTCCGCCATGGCCCGATGCGAGGGCTCGGCGAGGTTGTCGGGCATCTGCACCGCCAGCACGCCGCCCGGCTTCAGCGCCGCGGCGAGGCGCGCGAACAGGGCGGCATGGTCGGGCAGCCATTGCAGCACCGCATTGGCGAAGATCAGGTCGTAGCGGGACTCGGCCGACCATGTGTCGAGATCCGCCAGGGCAAAGGCGAGTCCCGGCAGGCGCTTGCGCGCCTTCTCGATCATGTCGGGTGAGGAATCGAGCCCGCTGACCTCGGCTTGCGGGAAGCGGGCCGCCACCAGCTCCGTGCTGTTGCCCGGGCCGCAGCCGATGTCGATGCAGCGGGCCGGCGCCGCCAGCCTGACGCGCTGGAGCAGGTCGAGCGAGGGGCGGGTGCGCTCATCCTCGAAGCGCAGATATTGCTCGGCATCCCAGTCGGGTTTGGCGGCCATGTCGCAGTCCAGTCCGTTGCGCGCCCCGGCCCCGAAGCGGCGCCCCGGAACGAAGGCAATCTAGGGCGGCCGCGCCCCGGAGGCCAGAACGCCGCCTTCAGGCCGCCTGCCCGCCCGGGCCGGAAGGCGGCGGCAGGACCCGCAGCGTCTCGGCCAGGCAGAGGAAGAGGTGATAGAGCACGCGCGCGGGCAGCGCGACCGGCAGCGGCGCGCCGGCCCGGTCGAGCTGGTTGCGCCAGAGCCCGGTCCGCGCATCGATGAAATGCGCGAAGATCAGGCCGAGATGGTGCGTCAGCCGGTCCGCCGCCTCCGCCTCGCCGGCGAACTCGAAGCGCGCGCCGAGCGCCTTGACGAATTCCGTCTGCGGCCAGAGCAGCTTGGTCGCGGCGACGGGCGTGCCGTCGGTCTCGACGCCGTCGAGCACGAGCGGCGGGCACCCCGGATCGCGGTCGAGCCCCTGGGCGAGGCCGAAGCGATGGAGCCCGTCTGCCAGCCTGCGCGCCGGCTCCCAGCCGGTCAGGCGCTGGTGGTGATGCAGCAGCCAGACCCATTCGAACTGATGCCCCGGCTCGCGCAGCCGGCCGGCGGCGCCAGCGACAGGCTGCCAATTCATATCGAAGAACTCGCCGAGCGTGCCCCCGGCATCGATGAAGCGCTCCGCCGCCAGCCGGACGATGCGGTCGGCGGCGTCGAACCAGCGCTGGCTGCCCGTCGCCTCCGCCAATGCGTGGAAGGCTTCGAGCAGGTGCATATGCGGGTTCTGCCGCCGCGGCAGCGTGCCGCGGTCGTCCTCGGCATAGCCGCCGAACGGAGCGGCCAGCCCGGTCTCGATCCCGTCCATCGTCGCCTCGGCCAGGCGGATGGCGGCCGCCTCGCCGGTCGCCCGGTGATAATGGGCGCAGGCGAAGAGCACGAAGGCGAGATCGTAGAGGTCGCGGCGCAGGACGCTCGCCGCGCCGTCCGGAAGGAAACGCTTCGGCACATGGCCGTTCGCGGCCTGCGCCTTCAGCAGCAGGTCGAAGCCGCGGCGCGCCGCCTCCAGCGCCGCCGCATCGCCGCTCAGCCGCGCGGCATGGCTGAAGGTGTAGGCCAGGCGCGCCGTCGTCAGCGCGCTGCGGTCGGGCGCCGCGAGCGGGCGGCCATCCGCCGCGAACTCCTCGACATAGCCGCCTTCGCGCGCGTGGGCGCGTTCGATCCAGGCCGGGATCAGCGTGCCGTGGGTCCAGCGTTGCAGGCCGGAAGGCGACAGATCACGCATGGCGGGGCTTCAATGCGCCTGCGTCTGCGCGTGCAGGATCTGGCCGAGGAACTTGCGGGTGCGCTCGTTCTGCGGCGCGGTGAAGAAGCGCTCGGGCGGCGCGACCTCGACGATCTCGCCGGCATCCATGAAGATCACCCGGTCGGCGACCTTGCGGGCGAAGCCCATCTCATGGGTGACGCAGAGCATGGTCATGCCGCTCTCGGCCAGCTCGACCATGACGTCGAGCACCTCCGAGACCATTTCGGGGTCGAGGGCCGAGGTCGGCTCGTCGAACAGCATGATCTTCGGGTTCATGCACAGCGAGCGGGCGATGGCGACGCGCTGCTGCTGGCCGCCGGAAAGCTGGATCGGGTATTTGTGCGCCTGTTCGGGGATATGGACGCGCTCGAGGATCTTGCGGGCGGTCGCCTCGGCCTCGGCCTTCGGGATGCCGCGTACCTTCATCGGTGCCAGCATGCAGTTCTCGAGCGCCGTCAGATGCGGGAACAGGTTGAAGCTCTGGAACACCATGCCGATCTCGCGACGGATGTCCTCGATGCCCTTGAGCCTGGCGTGGACGGCGGTGCCGTCGATGACGATCTCGCCCTTCTGGTGCTCCTCGAGCTGGTTCAGGCAGCGGATCAGCGTCGACTTGCCGGAGCCGGAGGGGCCGCAGATGACGATGCGCTCGCCGCGCGCGACGGAGAGGTCGATGTCGCGCAGGACGTGGAAGTCGCCATAGAACTTGTCGACATGGCGCATCTCGATGATCGTGTCGCCGAGGGCGTGATCGGCGGCTGGGGGAGCGGTCGCGGGCATCTGCAAAAACCGTTCTTGCTGGGCTGGACGCTGCGGCCGGCGCGAAGACGGCCGCAGCGGGTCCTCCGGGAGCGGAGGCGTTCGGGCGGGGCCGGGATCAGGCCGTGGCTCCGCGGACGGTCACCACTTGTCCGAGGAGAACTGCGGCATCGGCGGCAGCTTCGTCAGCGGGACGCCGAACCACTTCTGGTTGATCTTCGAGAGCTCGCCATTGCTCACCAGCTCGGCGATGAAGCCGTTGGCGTAGTCGGCCAGCGCGGTGTCGGCCTTGCGGAAGGCCATGCCGTTGGCCTGCTCCTTCAGGATGATCTTGGGCTCGATGCCGAGCTGCGGATAGTCCTTGGTGAGCTGGGCGAGGACGATGTTGCTCGCGCCGATCGCCTGGACCTGGCCCGAGATCAGGGCCTGCAGGGTGGTGGCGTCGTCGTCGAAGCGCTTCAGCGGCGTGCCCTGCGGGGCGACGGCGCTGATCGCGATGTCCTGCGTCGAGGCGCGGGCGACGCTGATGGTCACCGACTTCAGGTCCTCCGGCGTCTTGATGGCCAAGCTCTTGGGCGCCAGCACATAGATCGTCATGGCGCTGTAGGGGTTGGAGAACAGCACCTGCTTCTGGCGCTCGGGGGTGATGCCGAAGGTCGCGATCAGCAGATCGACCTTGTTGGTCAGCAGATAGGGGATGCGGTTCGGGCCGGTGACCGGGACGAGCTCGAGCTTGACGCCGAGCTTCTTGGCCATCAGCGCCGCGACATCGGCGTCGTAGCCGGCCGGCTGCTGGTTGGCGTCGGTGCCGCCGAAGGGCGGGTAGTCGGTCAGCACGCCGACCATCAGCTTGCCGCGCGCCTTGATCTCGTCGGGCGTCGCGGCATGGGCCGGGGCGGCGTCGAGCGCGGCGGCGGCGAGGCCGGCGACGACCAGCGCGCCGAATCCGCGCCGGCAAATCGTTTTAAACAGGGACATGGGTCGTTCTCCTCATGGGGTAGGCTGGTGTTTGCATCGATGCGTTCCGGGCCTGTCCCTGCCACGAGAGGGGTTTCCCCCTTTCGCGGCACAGGCTCAGCGCGCGGCGACGAGGAGCTTTTGCTCCATCCGCTTGCTGTAGGCCGAAAGCGGCCTGCAGATGACGTAATAGATCAGCGCGACGAGCGCGAAGATCGTGAAGGGCCGGAAGGTGGCGTTGTTGATGATCTGCGCCGCCCGCGTCAGCTCGACGAAGCCGATGATCGAGGCGAGCGAGGTGCCCTTGATGAGCTGCACCAGGAAGCCGATCGTCGGCGGGATGGCGATGCGGATCGCCTGCGGGGCGATCACCAGCACCATCTTCGGCCAGTAGCGCAGGCCGAGCGAGGTCGCCGCCTCCCATTGGCCGCGCGGCACGACCTCGATCGCGCCGCGCCAGATCTCGCCGAGGAAGGCGCTGGCATGCAGCGACAGGCCGAGCGCCGCCGCCGTCCAGGGGTCGACCGACCAGCCGAACAGCCCCGGCACGAAGAAGGCGAGGAAGAGCTGCATCAGCAGCGGCGTGCCCTGGAAGAGCTTGATGTAGCCGGCCGAGACGATCCGGACGCCCTTGAACTCGCTGGTCCGGGCGAGCGCCACCAGCGCCCCGCCGATCGCCCCGCCGAGGAAGGCGACGAGCGAGAGCAGCAGCGTCCAGCGCACCGCCATGATGATGTAGATGATGTCGCCTGATCCGAGTGCGCGCATGGGTCAACCTACCGTGTCGGCTTGCGCAGGAAGGCGCGTTCGATCCCGGCGAAGACCGTCCAGAAGAAGACGGACAAGCCAAGATACAGGCATGTGGCGACGAAATAGACCTCGAAGCTGCGGAAGGTGCGCGACTGGATGTCGCCGGCCACCGCCGTCAGCTCGCTGGCCGCGATCGCCGAGCAGACGCTGGTGTTCAGCATCAGCAGGATGAACTGGCTGGTGAGCGAGGGGTAGATCGCCTGGATCGCCGGCTTCAGGATGATGTAGCGGAAGATCTGGAGCGGGCGCATGCCGAGCGACTTGCCGGCCTCGACCTGCCCCTTCTGGATACTCTCGATGCCGGCGCGGATGATCTCGATGCCGTAGGCGCCGACATTCACCACCAGCGCCAGCAGCGCCGCCGCGTTGGAGGAGAACTTCAGGCCAGCCGCCGGCAGGCCGAAATAGATCACGAAGATCTGGATCAGGAACGGCGTGTTGCGGATGAGCTCGATATATTCGTCGATGATCCGGCGCAGCCAGCCCGGCCCCGAGGTCTTGCCGAGCGCGCCCGCGACCGAGACCACCATGCCGATCGCCATCGCCAGCGCCGAGAGCACCAGCGAATTGAGCAGACCCTGCAGCAGCTCCGGCCAGGCCGCGAAGACGTCGGCAAAATCGAATTCATAGCTCATGCGCGCCGCCCGCCCCGGGCGGCGGCAGCGGAGCCGCTGTCCTGCGCCTTCTTCATCCCATCCTCTCCGTCCGGCCGGAAGCCGGCCTGCTGCCCCTGCGGCAGCATCGCCGCAATCGCGGAATCAGCAAGCCGTCTTCGGCGTGTACCACTGTCCCTGCCGCATGGGCGAACTGCCGTGTGGGCAAGGCCGCGGCGACGGCCGTACGCGGCCCGCCCACGTCCCGACGCCAGCGCGCCCGTCGCCGAGGAGCGGACGCGCGGGGACGCAGTACTGCACTCGGGCAGGCGAAGCTAGAGCGCGCCGAGGCGACGCGGGACCATGCCGTCGTTCCGGACGAGCCGCGCGAGGCGTGACGGGAGGGTAGTCCGGGCCGCCCGGCCGGCCAGGGCGCGCCAGCCGGCGGAAGGAAGGGGAAGGAAGCCGCCGCGCCGGACTTCGGCGGCACCATGCGGCCAGCCCGGGACGCATGCGGGACCGTTTCCGGCGAAGGCGCAGCGAAACATCCCGGACCGCCGCGTCACGGCGTCCGGGATGCCCGGATATCGGTGGAAAAGGCGCGGCGCTACGCCGCCTGCCCCGCCACTTCACGCGCCGCGCCGCGCACCGCCTCCAGCGTGCGGTCGATCACCGCGGCATCGTGCTCGGAGGAGACGAACCAGGCGCCGCGCTCCAGCGCGCGCACGCCGCGCTTCAGCAGCGCATGGGCGAAGCGGCTGTAGGCGACCTTGTCGGCGCGCGCCACGTCGCGGTAGTTGCGCGCCGGCGCGTCGAGCCCGAAGGCGACGTGGAACATCAGCGGGAAGCCGACGACCTGCGCCTTGATGCCCTCCTCCGCCAGGATGGCGCGGATGCCGTCCTGCAGGCGCTGGCCGTGGGCGGAGCTGCGCTCGTAATGCTCCGGCGTCAGCATGGTCTGGGTCGCGACCAGCGCCGCCATGGCGATCGGCTGGGCGTTGAAGGTGCCGCCATGCAGCACGCCGTCGGCGAAGAGGTCGAGGAGGTCGGCGCGCCCGGCCACGGCCGCGACCGGGAAGCCGTTGGCGATCGCCTTCGCCATGATGGTCAGGTCGGGCGTCACGCCGAAGCGCTCCTGCGCCCCGCCCCGGCCGAGGCGGAAGCCGGTGATCACCTCGTCGAAGATCAGCAGCGCGCCATGCCTGCGGCAGGCCGCGAGGGCGCCTTCGAGATAGCCCGGCGCCGGGGCGATGGCGCCCTGGTTGCACATCGCCGGCTCCATCATCACGGCGGCGACGTCGCCCCGGGCGAGCCGCGCCTCCAGCGCCGCGAGGTCGTTCCAGCCGAGGATCGAGAGGCCGTCGCCGGCGGCGGGGTCCTGCCCCCTGCTGCCGATCGCCGGCGTCGGCGCGTCCTCCGGGCCGGCGGCGTTCAGCCCCGGCGCGGTCGACCACAGGATGTTGTCGAACCAGCCGTGATAATGGCCCTCGAACTTGACGATGATGCGCTTGCCGGTGGCGGCGCGCACCAGCCGCATCGCGGCCTGCGCCACCTCCGAGCCCGAGGAGCCGAAGCGCAGCCGCTCGGCCGAGGGCACGCGCTCGCAGATCAGCCTGGCCGCCTCGTATTCGATCGGCATCTGGCCGGCGAAGAGGATGCCCTTCTCGGCCTGGCGCTGCGCCGCCTCGATCACCGGCTTCGGCGTATGACCGAGCACGGTCGCGCCCATGCCGCAGTAATAGTCGATGATGCGGTTGCCGTCGGCGTCGATCAGATAGGCACCCTCGCCGCGCTCGAAGACGAGCGGTCCCGGCACCATGCCGAGCCGGAAGTTGCTGTTCACGCCGCCGGCGATGTAGCGCGCGTTCTCCGCGATCCGCCGCGCCGATTCCTCGAAGCGCAGCGCTGCCGCCTGCTGGGTGCCGTTGCCTGCCACTTGCCTTGCCTCCGATGCTGTCATGCCGACCAGACCAGACCGACCTTACCGTGTAAAGGAACACGAGTTTCGCCTTGCGGAATTATGGGCGGCCGGGCTATGCCGGCGCCGTCACTCTCCGAAAGGCACGGCCGCCATGGCGAAGAAATCCGACAACCCTTACGTCGTGCAGCCCGTGATGAAGGCGCTGAAGGTGCTGGAGCTGGTCGCCCGCCACGGCCACGAGATCGCGCTCACCGCCGTCAGCAAGGAGCTCCGCATCCCCAAGACGACGACCTTCCGCTACCTGCAGACGCTGACGGCCGCCGGCTTCCTCGACCACAACCGCACCACCGACCGCTACAATCTCGGGCCGCAACTGCGCGCCATCGCCCGCGCCGACGCCAGCGTCAGCAAGGTGCGGGAGCTCGCCCGCCCGGCGATGATCGAGCTGATGCACGAGTTCAACGAGACGGTGAACCTCGCCGTGAAGGGCAACGGCACCATCGTCTATATCGACCTGGTCGAGGCCAACCGCTCGCTCAGGATGCAGGCGCGCATCGGCGACAGCCACCCGATGCACTCCACCGCGCTCGGCAAGGCGATCCTCGCCTTCCTGCCGGAGGCAGAGCGCCAGCGCCAGCTCGACCTGCCATTGACCGAGCGCACCGGCCGGACCCTGCTCGAGCGGGAGGAGATCGAGCGCCAGCTCCGGCAGGTGAAGCGCGTCGGCTATGCGACCGAGCTGGGCGAGAACGAGGACGGGGCGATGTGCATCGGCGTGCCGGTCTTCGACGAGGACGGCTATCCGGTCGCGGCGCTGTCGATCTCGGCGCCGCTGATGCGGATGCCGCATTCGCTGGCGGCCAAGGCCGGCGTCAGGCTGCGCGAGGTCGCCGCCGGCATCTCGACCCGGCTCGGCTCGCCGCCGCCGACGACGGCGGGCTGAGGCGGCGCTCATCGGTATTCGATCCGCGGGTCGATCCAGGCATAGAGCGCGTCGACCAGGAGGTTGATCAGCATATAGGCGACCAGGATCACCAGGATGCAGCCCTGGATCAGCGGATAGTCGCGGGTGCTGATCGCCTGGATCAGCAGGCGGCCCAGCCCCGGATAGGTGAAGACCGCCTCGGTCACCACCGCCCCGCCGATGAAGTTCGCCATCATCAGCCCGACGATGGTGACGAAGGGCAGCATCGCGTTGCGCATGATGTGGAGGCCGACGATGCGCCGCTCCGGCACGCCCTTGGCGCGGGCGGTGCGGACATAGTCGGCCCGCGCCTCCCCGATCAGCGAGGCGCGCAGGAAGCGGGCGAGGATGCCCGAGACATAGACGCCGAGCGTCAGCGCCGGCAAGGCGAGGCTGCGCAGGGCGTCGAGCGGCGCCTGCCAGAACGGCACATGGCGCGAGGCCGAGGGCAGCCAGTGCAGCTCCACCGCGAAGAGCAGGATCAGCAGGATGCCGAGCCAGAAGGTCGGCACGCCGAGCGCCAGCGCGCTCCAGCCGCTGAGCATGCGGTCGAGCCAGGAATGCGGACGGACCGCGCTCGCGATCGCGACCGGGATGCCGATGGCGAGCGCCACGAGGATGGCCGCCAGGGCGAGCTGCAGGGTCGCCGGCAGCCGCTCGCCGATCAGTTGCAGCACCGGCTGGCGGCTGTGCAGCGAAGAGCCGAAATCGCCGGCGAGCGCGCGGCCGAGCCAGTCGAGATACTGCACCGCCATGGGCCGGTCGAGGCCGTAGCGCCGGATGGCGGCCGCGATTTCCTCCGGCCCGGCATTCTCCCCGACGATGACCGCCACCGGGCCGCCCGGCACGGCATAGATCATCGCGAAGATGGCGAAGGAGGCGAGCAGCAGCACCGGCAGCATCTGGGCGAGGCGGCGCAGGACATAGGCCGTCATCGCCGCCCCCCGATCGTCGCGCCGGAGGCGTCGGTCTCGTCGCGGTCGAGGATCGCGGTCAGCGCCCGGCCGATCGTGTCGAAGGACAGGATCGTCAGCGTCAGCACCAGCCCGGGCAGCACCGCATAGCTCGGCGCCTCGTAGAGATAGGACTTGCCGGTGCGCAGCATCTCGCCCCAGCTCGGCGTCGGCGGCGGCACGCCGACCCCGAGAAAGGCCAGCGCCGCCTCGAGCAGGATCGCGATCGAGGCGAGCACGATCGCCTGGACCACGAGCGGGCTCAAGGCGTTGGGCAGGATGGTTCGGAACATGATGTAACCCGGCTTTCCGCCGAAGCCGCGCACCGCCGTGACGAAGTCGAGCGAGCGCAGCGTCATCACCTGCGCCCGCGCGATGCGGGCGAAGCCCGGAATCCCGGCGACGCCGACGGCGATCAGCGCGGCGCTCTGGCTGCGCCCGAGAACGGCGATCAGGGCCATGGCGAAGAGGATGTTGGGCAGGGCCAGCAGCACGTCGATGCAGCGCATCAGCAGCGAGTCGCGCCAGCCGCCGTAGAAGCCGGCGACCAGCCCGACCGGCACGCCGACCAGCGCCGCGGTCAGGACCGCGCCAAAGGCCGTGACCAGCGAGGTGCGCGCGCCGTAGACGACGCGGGCGAGGATGTCGCGGCCGAGCTCGTCCGTGCCGAACCAGCTCTCGGACGAGGGCGGCTTCAGCGCGTCGGCGACGCTCTGGCCCAGCGGGTCGAGCGGCAGCAGCCCGGCGAAGGCCGCCGCCAGCGCGACCAGCGCCAGGAAGGCCAGGCTCAGCGCCGCGCCGCGCCGGGCGAGCAGCCGGCGGCCCAGCGAGATCAGGCCATCCCGCATCAGGGGGCGCCGGCCCGGCGCCGCGGATCGACGCGCCGCATCACTTGAACCCGATGGTGCGCGCGACGAAGAGGTTGTCGATGTCGAGCGTCACCCCGCCGATCTTCTCCGAGGCGACGATCAGGCCGACATCGTAGGAATTGGTCGGTATCCCGAAAGCCTCGTCGACCAGCACGCGGTTGAGGTTGTCATAGGCCGCCTTGACCTCGGCCTCGCCGCCGGCCGCGCCGTCGACCCGGGCGATCGCCGCGACATAGTCGGGATGCGGGTGCGGGTCCTTCAGGATCGGGTTGCCCGCGGTGCGGTAGATCGAGTTGGTGGTGACCCGCGTCGGGAACTTCTGGACGTTGCCGACCGCCCCGAAGGTCGCGTCGAAATCGCCGCCGAGCAGCGCCGTGACGTATTCGGCTCCCTGGCGCATGTCGAGCTCAACCGGGATGCCGACCTTGGCGAGCGAGCCCTGCACGACCTGGCTGATCGTGACGGAGGCCTCGTTGCTGCCGTCCACCAGGATCTTCCAGCCCTTCATCGCATCGGCGGAGAGGCCGGAGGCGGCGATCAGCTTCTTCGCCTTGTCGAGGTCGTAGGCGTAGGTCCGGGTGTAGCTCTCGTCGAAGGCCGGGCTCGCCGGCGCCCAGGGCAGCGCCACCACCTTGCCCATGCCGGCATAGCCGACGCGCAGGATGCTCGCCCGGTCCATCAGGTAGTTGAAGGCCTGCCGGAATGACTTGTTGCGGAAGGGCCCGCGCGTCGAGTTGATGCGGAAGACCTGCACGAGCTGGCCCGGCCCGGAGAAGACCTGGAAGCCCGCATCCTTCAGCCGGACGGCACTGCGCGAGGAGCCGTTATAGACGATGTCGACCGCCCCCGATTCGAGCGCGGCGCTGGCGGCGGCGTCCTCGCTGAACACGGTGAAGACGAGGTCCTGCGCGAGCGGCTGCTTCTCCCGCCAGTATTTCGGATTGGCCTTGAGCGTCAGGCCCTGCCCCACGGCCCGGCTGACGAGCGTATAGGCGCCGGTGCCGGCCGGCACGGTCTCGACCGTGTCGATGCCCTTCGGGTCGATCGGGATCAGGAACTGCAGCAGGTCGAGGATCTGCCGGTCCGGCACCGGCGCCTTGAAGTTGATCGTCACGGTGCGCTCGTCGGGCGCCGACCAGTCCTTCACGATCGCCATGGTCGAGAAGACGTTCTTGCCGCGCTTCGGATCGGCGCCCTTCTGCAGGGTGGCCAGCACCGAATCCGCCTTGAACGGGTTGCCGCTGTGGAAGCTCACGCCCTCGCGCAGCGTCAGCGTCACCGAGGTCTTGTCGGGCGCGATCGTCCAGTTCGTCGCCAGGCTCGGCTCCGGCTTCCCTTCCGGCGTGTATTCGATCAGGCTGTCATAGAGGTTCTTGATGACGTGGAAATTCACCGTCGAGAGCTGCTGCGGATCGTAATTCGCCAGCTCGTACAGCACGCCGACGCGCAAGGTCCCGCCCTTGAGCGTCTGGGCGGCGGCGGGCAGCGCCGCCGCGAACGGGGCCGCTCCCGCGAGGGCGAGGCCGGTGATGCAGAATCGACGTCGCGACAGCTTTGTCATCGCTTTCCCCTTCTTGTCGGTTCGGTGTCTCTTCAGCGCGCTCCCGCGCCCGGCTGGGACGAATGCGCCCGCCAGTCGGCGATCTGCTCCAGCGGATAGACCGGGCGCGGAATCCGCCGCCATGGCAGGGTGAAGACGTCGGACTGCCCCGGACCGCGCGTGTCGGCGCGGACGACCTCGGAGCTGATCGGCGCGAAATACTGGAAGTTCGAGGCCGTCTTCAGCACCGCCATCTTATAGGCGGACAGGTCGATGCCGAAGGCCTCGTAGACGCCCGGCACATTGCCGGCGACGCCGCGCAGCTCCGAGATCAGCAGCGTCACGGGACCGACATCGAAGACCGCGACCCGGCCCATATCGACCTCGGTCTGGTGGTTGAAGGCGAGCGGGATCGTCCCGCCCCCGAGCCTGCGCACACGTCCGGTCACCGTCAGCGGCGCGAAGAAGGCCGTCGCCACGTCGCCGCCGAGCGGCAGTGTGACCTCGGCGCCCTCGCCCGCGGCGGTCAGCGTCGCGACCGCCGCGGGCGAGATCAGCGGGATCAGCGCCCGGTTCTCGATGCCGAGCCGCAGCATCGCCTCCAGCAGCAGGTTGCTGTCGCCGGCCGCGCCGCCGAAGACCGTGTCGCCGGTGTCGCTCAGCACCACCATGCCGCGCGGCGCCGCATCGGCCCGGCGCACGGCATCGTCGACCGACACCGCCTCGCGGCGCTGGAAGTCGTCGCGCAGCGACCAGGCGAGATCGGCGAGCTCGTCGGCCAGCTTCTCCGCCAGGGCCCGGTCGCCGTCGGTGACGACGATGGTCGACCAGCCGCCCTCCGCGACGTCGAGCCAGGGCTGCATCGGATAGTTCGAGGCCTGGAGCACGCGACGGTCGGCCTCCAGCGCCCGCGCCCGGTCGAACCAGAGCTTCATCGGCCCCTGTGCGGTCAGGAACTGCTCCTGATGCGAGAGCAGCGGAATCTTGCGCCAGGCCATCACCGGCCTGCATTTCTCCCGCAGGATGCGCAGCAGCACCTCGGTGCCGACCTTGCCGGTGTCGAACACGTCGTGCGGCTGGGTGCGGTGGCCGACGATGGCCGTGCAGTTGGCCATGATCTTGCGGGTGATGTTGGCGTGGTGGTCGAGCCCGAGCAGGATCGGCACATCGGGGCCGAGGATGCTGCGGCAGAGCTCTGCCTGCTCGCCCTCGACATCGTCGATGCCCTCGGCGGCGCAGGCGCCGTGCAGGTGCAGGACGAGGCCGTCGATTGGCCCGACCGTCTCGAGCCCGGCGCGGATCTTGGCCTGGAAGAAGTCGAAGGCCTGGCGCGAGATGCGCCCGCCCGCCACCGCCCAGGCGCGGATGATCGGGATCGTCTCGATGTCGAGGCCGGATTCCCGCACCGCCGCGTAATGGCCGCCGATCTGGCCGATCTCGCCGAAATGCCGGGCGATCTCCGCGCCCTCATAGCGGCCGAAGGCCTCGAAATCCGCGAGCGTCGTCAACTGCGGATTGAAGTCGTTCGTTTCCTGAACGATGTGGATCAGCGCCAGGCGCACAGCGACCTCCCGGAAAGCAATGACGAGTGCCCGTGGAACCGGGCGAATCAACCGTCGGCGCGGCGCGGCAGCGGCCGCATCGGCCCCCGGCCAGGGCCGGAGGGGCAGCCCGCGCCACCGTCGAAAGCCTAGTTGTCACAAACATTTCACGTCAAGGATCGACCGTTCCGCCAGAAGGAACCGGCGTCAGCCTGCCGGGGACGATCCGGCCGGCCAGTAGCGGCAGGAGACTCCGTGTCCCTCCGCCACCTCGTGCCATTCGGGCGTTCCGGCACCTTCGTGGTCGACGCCGTGGACGCAAGCCCCGCCATCGCCTTCGAGGAAGCGCAGATCCGGCGGCGCCTGCCGCAGGCGCTCGCGCTGCAACCGGGGATCGGGCACCGGCACGGCGTCGAGGAGGAGCCGCGTATAGGGATGGGCCGGGCTGTCATAGACCTGGTCCGCGCTGCCCATCTCGACGATGCGCCCGCGGAACATCACCGCGACGCGATGCGCCATCTCGCGCACGATGGCGAGGTCGTGCGCGATGAAGAGATAGGAGAGGCCGAGCTTCTCCTGCAGCGATTGCAGGAGCGCGACGATCTGCGCCTGGGTGCGCACGTCGAGCGCCGAGACCGGCTCGTCGCAGACGACGAAATCGGGATTGACCGCCAGCGCGCGGGCGATGACGACGCGCTGGCGCTGCCCGCCGGAGAATTCATGCGGATAGCGCCGCATCATCGTCGGATCGAGATTGACCAGCTCCAGCAGCTCTTCAACACGCTCCCGGACGCGATTCGCCGGCACGCTGCGATGCACCTGCAAGGGCTCGCTCAGGATCTGGCCGATGGTCATGCGCGGATGCAGGCTGGAATAGGGGTTCTGTAGGACGAACTGCATGTGCCGGCGCATCCGGCGCAGCGCGCCGGCCGGCATCGTCGTCAATTCCTGCCCGAGCAGCCGGACGGAGCCGCCGCTCGCCTTCTGGAGCTGGAGGATGGCGCGCCCGGCCGTGGTCTTGCCCGAGCCGGACTGGCCGACGAGCCCGAGCGTCTGCCCGGGCGCGATCTCGAAGGACAGGCGCTCCACGGCCCTGACCGGCGGCGCGCCGCGCCGGGCCGGAAACAGCACCGAGAGATCGCGGACCTGCAGCAGCGGCGCGGCCGTCATCGGATTGCCCCCGCCCCTTGCAGCCGCGGCACGGCGTCGAGCAGCGCCCGCGTATAGGCGTGCTGCGGCGCGGAAAAGACGTCGTCGACGAGCCCGGTTTCGACGATCTCGCCGCGATACATCACATTGACCCGGTCGACCATGCCGGCGACCACGCCGAAATCATGGGTGATCAGCATCAGCGCCATGCCGCGCTCCTCCCTGAGCCGCAGCAGCAGCCGCAGGATCTGCGCCTGCACGGTGACGTCGAGCGCCGTGGTCGGCTCGTCGGCGATCAGCAGGTCCGGCTCGCAGGAGATCGCGATGGCGATCAGGATGCGCTGGCGCTGGCCGCCGGAGAACTGGTGCGGGAAATCGTCGATGCGCCGCGCCGGCTCGGGAATGCCGACGAGGTCGAGCAGTTCGATGCCGCGCTCGCGCGCCGCCCTGCCCGACAGGCCGAGATGGCGGCGCAGCATGTCGGCCATCTGGGCGCCGATGCTCATCACCGGGTTGAGCGAGGTCATCGGGTCCTGGAAGACCATGGCGATGCGCCGGCCGCGCAGGTCGCGCATCTCCTCCTCGCCGAGCCCGAGCAGCTCCTGCCCCCAGAAGGCGACCGAACCGCCGAGCGCGATCGAGGCGCCCTCGGGCGCCAGCCGCATCAGCGCCTTGGCGGTGACGCTCTTGCCGCAGCCGGATTCGCCGACGAAGCCGACCGCCTCGTCGGCGTTGATGTCGAAGGAGACGCCGCGCACCGCCCGGATCACCTCGCGGCGCGTCGTCACGGTCGCGGTCAGGTCGCGCACCCGCAGCAAGGGGCCGGTCATCGCACGCTCCCCACGTCGAGCACCTCGCGCAAGCCGTTGGCGATGATGATGAAGGTCAGCGTCGCGAAGACGATCGCGGCGGCCGGGCCGATCACCGTCAGCGGCGCGAGCTCCATGAACTGGCGCGCCTCGGACAGCATGCCGCCCCAGTTCGGATCGGGCGGCGGCGGGCCGAGCCCCAGGAAGGACAGCGCCGTCACGGTGAAGATGGTCTGCGACAGGGTCAGGCTGGTCGCGACCAGGATCGGCGAGACCACGATCGGCAGGATATGGCGCAGCACGAGGCGCATCTCGCTCATGCCGACGCTGCGCGCCGCCTCGACATGGTCCCAGCGCTTGACGCTCAGCACCGGCGCCCGCACCACCCGCGCCATGGCGGGCGTGTAGACGATGGCGATGGTCAGGATCAGGTTCGGCACGGTCGGCCCCAGCGCCGCGACGACCGCGATGGCGAGCAGCAGCACCGGAAAGGCGAAGACGACGTCGAGCAGGCGCATGACGATCTCGTCGGTGCGCCCGCCGAGATAGCCCGCCGCCAATCCGAGGATCAGCCCCGCCACCATCGCGATCAGCACGGCCGTCACGGTGATGAGCAAAGTCGTGCGCCCGCCGACGATGAGACGGCTCAGCACGTCCCGCCCGATCGAATCCGTGCCGAGCCAATGGGCGGCGGTCGCCGGGGCGAGCGAATCCGGCGAGGTCGCGGAGGGATCGTAGGGCGCGACCAGCGGCGCGAAGACCGTCAGCGCCAGCATCAGCGCAAGCATGGCGAGCCCCAGCCCGAGCAGCGGCCAGCCCTGGCCGAGCCCGCCCCGCCTGCGCACGCCCGGCGCCGCAGCGGCCGCCTGCCCGCTCTCCTGCACGGGCCCGCTCACATCTGCACCCGCGCGTCGATCCGGGCATAGGCGATGTCGATCAGGGTGTTGACCAGCACGACGATGCCGGCGGCGACCAGCACGATCGCCTGGATCACCGGATAGTCGCGGCTGTTGATCGAATCGAACAGGTACTGCCCCATGCCCGGGATGGCGAAGATGGTCTCGACCAGGATGCTGCCGCCGAGCAGCGCCGCGATCTTCAGGCCCGCGGCGGTGACCACCGGCGTCAGCGCGTTGCGCATCAGGTAGTCGCGCAGGATCGTCGCCGGCGTCAGCCCCTTGGCGCGGGCGACCATGACGAAATCCTGGTTGGCGACCTCCAGCACGGCCGCGCGCGTATTCTCGGCGATCGTCACCGAAACGGCGAGCGCCAGCGCGAGCGCCGGCAGCAGCAGGCTGGCGAGATTGGCGAGCGGGTTCTCGAGAAAGGGCGTATAGCCCAGCACCGTGACCTGCGGGAAATAGAGCCCGAAGAGCAGCACGATCAGCGTCGCGACGACATAGTTCGGCACGGCCAGCATCAACCCGTTCCAGAGCCGGACCAGCCAGTCGGTCACGCCGCGCAGCCTTGCGGCCGCGAGCCCCGTCGCGACGCCCATCGCCGCGGCGATGACCGCGGCCAGCAGGGTGAGCTGGATGGTGACGGCGAGCCGGTCGAGCAATTCGCCGAGCACCGGCCGGCGGGTGACGAAGGAGGTGCCGAGATCGCCGGTCAGCGCATGGCCGAGCCAGCGCAGATATTGCGCCATCAGCGGCTGGTCGAGCCCGAGATCGCGCCGGATCGTCGCCAGCACCTCCGGCGCCACGCTCTGCGACCCCGCCGCCGCGATGGCGAAATCGCCGGGAATGGCACGCATCAGCAGGAAGGCGACGAGCGAGACGCCGAGCAGGATCGCCACCATCCAGGCGAGACGCCCGAGGACGAAGCGGGTCATCGGCACGCCTCCGCCGGGAGGCGGCAGGCAGGCTTTGGAGGCTGCGTGGAAATCATGCGAGCCCTTATCCTTCGAGACGTCGCTTCGCGGCTCCTCGGAGGCCCGCCTAAAATGATGCGGGGCTTTTCAGGTTTGTTCTGTATCTCAAACGCGAGGTCATCCCGGCCGGAGCGAAGCGGAGAGCCGGGATCCATGCCTGAACCTTCATCGGAAGCGCTCCGGCATGGATCCCGGGTCTCCCTGCGGTCGCCCGGGATGACGCGCTCTCTTTTTGGGCGCCTGCCCCACTTTGAGATCATTGCATTCTTTATCGGCCAGACTCTCAGGATGAGGGCTCGACTGTCCGGACGAGCTCTTATTTCTTCAGCCATGTCGTGCGCACGAAGGAGCGGATATTCGCGGCCAGCGGCACATAGCCCTGGACATAGTTCCACCAGATCTCCCAGCGCAGCGGGTACTGGTAGATCTGGATGACATAGGCGTTGTCGGCGATGCGCTGCTGGATCGCGAGGTTCTTCGCGGCACGCTTGCCCACGTCGAGCTCGGCCCTCGCCTCCAAGATCATCCTGTCGAGCTCGGGATCGTTCGAGCCCATCGCCTTGCCGAAGCCGCTGTCCGACTTGACGTATTGGAAGATCCCATCGGGATCCGGCGTCCAGGACAGCGCGACCGAGAGCAGCGTCGGCCAATCGCCCGTCGCCCATTTGCTGAGCAGCGGGGCGGTCTCCATCGGCACCAGCTTCACCGCGATGCCGGCCGCCTGCCATTGCTGCTGCAGGATCTGGGCGCAGGCGACGTCGAGCGGATTGGCCGCGACGATGATGTAGTCGCCGAGATCGATGCCGTTCGGATAGCCGGCCTCGGCCAGCAGCGCCTTCGCCGCCGCCGGGTCGTGCCTGTAATAGGGCATCTCGCCGGTGCCGTCATAGCCGCCGACCTGGCTTTCCGGAATCATCGCGCCGACCTTGCCGGAGCCGCCGAGCACGGTGTCGAGGCAGGCCTTGCGGTCGGTGGCGAGGCTGAGCGCGCGCCGCACCCTGACGTCGTTCAGGGGCCTGGCCTTCATGTTCAGCCAGATCGGGAAGGTGCGCGAGGTCTGGCCCGGCGCCGAGACGAACTGGGGCGAGGTCCGCGCGATGGCGGCCGCGACCTTCGGATCCTTCACCCAGGTCATGTCGATCGCCCGCGAGCGCAGCGCCGAGGTCAGCGTCGCCTGGTCCTTGAAGAACCTGAACACGACCCTGGCGAGATAGGGCTCGCCCTTCTCGTAATAATCGGCGAAGCGGGTCAGCGAGAATTGCTGGTTGGGCTGATAGGCCTCGAAGGCGAAGGGGCCGGTGCCGACCGGCTGCGTGTTGATGCCGTCGACCCCGGCCGGGACGATGCAGCCATTCGGATTGGTCGCCAGATTGCTGAGGAAGGCGGCGTCGGTTGCACTGAGCTGGAATCTGACCGTGAAGGGATCGACCACCGTCACCGATTCCACGCTCGAATAGAGCGCCTTGAGCCGGCTGCCGGTCGCAGGGTCCATGATCCGGTCGAAGGTGTGCTTCACATCGGCGGCGGTGAAATCCTTGCCGTTGTGGAACTTCACGCCCTGCCTGAGCCTGAAGACGTAAGTCTTTGGATCGGGCTGCTCGTAGCCCGTCGCAAGATCGGGCTCGACCTGCATCCGCGCGTTCCAGCGCAGCAGGCCGGAATAGATCAGGCTGGTGAAATCGTAGGACGAGAAGGCGTTGACCGTGACCGGATCGAGGCCGATCGGGTCGGCATCCGCGCCGATCGTCAGCGTGCCGCCGGCGACCGGCGCCTGCGCCGCCGCCAGCGTGCTCCAGAGCCCCGGCGTCGCCAGCGCCGCGCCGCCCGCGGCCAGGAGCTGTAGCAGGCTGCGCCGCGACGAGCCGTGCAAGGCGCCGTCTTGCCCGGCCGCCATCTCGCCTGATGGTGTGGTCACGAACGATCCTCCCTCTCAGCGGCCGGCCTCATCCGGGCCGGATTGCCGCGAACGAGAGCTTTCGCTCCCTCCATGCGGCCGGTACTGGCTTGCCCGTCTCACCGGCCGGAGCGGATGGCGGGCTTTCCCTCTCTGGAGATCAGGCTAGGAACGGCCCGAATCCGCGTCAAGGATCGCCGGTTTCACAAGAAGGAACAGGCGGCCGATCTCAGAAGAAGGTTCGCACCGCCCCGGTCACGCGCCAGTCGTCGTCGACCAGCATCAGCACGGCCCATTTGTCGAAGGTCGTGCAGGGATGGCCGATGCCGAACGCCACCATGTCGCCGACCTGCAGCGGGCTCCCCTCGGGCGTGCCGAGATGGCAGTGCTGGTCGTTCAGCGCCAGAACCGTGTGCCCGGCCGGCATCGGCTGCGGCCGCGCCATCGCCCCGCCCGGCCGGTACCAGCGCAGCGGCACTGGCATGCCGGAATCGAACGAGATATCGCGCTTGCCGAGGGTGAGCAGGCTGCGCCCGCGCTCGGGCCGCGACTGGAGATGGGCCCAGACCTCGAGCGCGGGCTCCAGGCCGCCCGGCGGCAGCTTGAGGCTGGTCTCCAGCGCGATCCGCCGGAAGGCGGCGCTGTAGACGGTGGAATCATGGGTCAGGTAGCAGCCGGAACGCAGCAGCTTGACGATCGGGCGCCTGAAGGCGGCGGCGTTGAACGCCTCGCCGACGCGGTCGAACAGGGCGGTTCCGCCGGCGCTGAGCACCAGCGGCTCCGCCCCGAGCAAGCCCTCGCCTTCAGCGGCGGCCGCGACCGCGACGACCTCGCCGAGCAGCCTGTCGGCGCCCGCCGTATCGCTGATCAGCCCCTCGAAGCACTCGAAGCCGGCGAGCCTCAGGCCCGGCGCCGCCGCGACGGCGCGCGCCACGGCCAGCGCCTCCTCGCGGCTGCGGGCGCCGGTGCGCCCGCCCATGAAGCCGATCTCGACGAGGATGCGCAGGGGATTGGCGCCGCCATGCGCCTGCGCCGCCTCCGCCAGCAATGCGACGCCGGGCAGCGTGTCCGCCAGGCAATAGAGTTCGAAGCCGGGGTCGCGCAGCGCCGCGAAGCAATAGGCGATGTCCTGGCGCCCGACCGGCTGGTTGGCGAGGATGACGCGCTTCACGCCGAAATGCCGGGCGACGGCGAGCTGCTGCATCGTCGCCACCGTGATCGCCCAGGCGCCGTCGGCGATCTGCAGGTCGAAGAGCTGCGGCGCCATCGTCGTCTTGCCATGCGGCGCGATCAGGAGGCCGTTGGCGGCGGTGAAGGCCTTCATCCAGGCGCTGTTGGCCTTCAGCACGCTCTCGCGGATGACCGCGAGCGGCAGCGGCATGTCGCCCTCGAGCAGGCTCCAGCCCTGCCTGCCGATCTCGCCGAGCCGCAGCGCCGCACCCGGCGGCAGCCCCTTGGTCAGGACATCGAGGCGCTGTGCCTCGATCTCGCCCAGCGACAGGCGCGGCAGAGCGGCGGCGGGAGCGGTTACAGCCATGGGTTCGGATCCAGCGGCGAGAACGGTCGCGCGACCTTGGTGTAGGGGATCTTGCTCGCATCCGGCGGATAGGGGCCGCCGCTGTCGAGATAGAGCACGCTCGCCGCGATCGGCGCGAAGGCGGCGTGGAAATGGTTCGAGGATTTGACCACCACGATCGTCTTCGCCGCGAGATCGACGCCGAGATCGGTGAAGACCGGCGGGCTGAAGGTCTGCGCCCGGGTCGAGGCCAGCACGATGTCCAGCTCGCCGATCCGGATCGCCGCCGCCGGGCCGAGCGAGACCCGGCTCTGCTCGAACGGGATCAGCAGGTCCGCCGTCGTGCCGACGACCTGGACGGTCGCGTCGATCGGCCGGCCGGAGGACGGCGCGGCCTTGCCGGCGAAGCGCAGCGGGATTTCGGCGCCGACGCCGGCGGCGCGGCACAAGCCCACCGCCACCGGGTCCCAGAGCGCGCCGATCGCCGCCGGAATCGCGGGATGGCGCAGCAGCGCCTCGACCATCACCGAGGAATCGCCGGCGACGCCGCCGCCGGGATTGTCCCAGCGGTCGGCGAGGACGACCGGCCTGCCCGGCTGCGCCAGCTTCAGCGCCTCCGCGATCCCCTCCTCCGGCTTGTAGTGCCTCGGCGAGGCGCCCTGCCCCCACCGCAGGATTTCGAGGCCGAGTTCCTTCGCCAATGCAGCGGCCTTGTCCCTGTCGCCATCGGCGACGACCAGAACCTTCGTGCCGACATCGGCGACATCCGCCGCCTGGAAGCCATGCGCGACCGAGATCGAGAGGATGCCGTCCTTGCCCTCCAGCGCCTTGATGCGGTCGACGAAGCCCCGGCCGGGCTCGCGGCTGGTCATGAAGGCGGCGAGCCCGCGGCAGTCGAAGACGGCGCTGACCGGCCTGACCTGCCCGCGTGCCGTCTTGAGGCAGAGCTCCAGCAGATCCTCGGCCCGCGCCAGGAAATCCGTATGCGGGAACTCCTTGAAGGCGACGATGACATCGGCGCCCTCGACCATCTGCGCCGTCAGGTGGCAATGCATGTCGAGCTCGGCGCCGATGACGCAATCCGGCCCCGCCAGTGCCCGGACCCGCGCGATCAGGTCGCCCTCGCAATCGTCGTAGCCGCGCGCCACCATCGCCCCGTGCAGGCCGAGCAGGACGATGTCGACCGGCAGGGCGGCCTCGAGCTGGCCGAGGATCTCGTCGCGCAGGCTCTCATAGCTCTCCCGCGAGACCAGCCCGGCGGGCTCGGCCCAGGTCGCGGTGCCCTCGACCAGGTCGTAGCCCTCGCTCGCGGCGCGGCGCCGGGCCGCGACGGTCGGCGCCGAGCACAATGTCGGCGTCTCGGGATGCGTGCCCGGCGGGCAGTAGAAGGCGCTCTCGAAGGCGCTGCGGTCGACGAAGAGCGGCGCGAAGGTGTTGGTTTCCGTCGCCAGCGAGGCAGTGAAGACGCGTATCCGCATGGTTTCCCGATCAGGCGCGGCGGCGCTCCGAAGCCCCCGGCCGGCCTCATGAAACCGGCAGCGGGCGCAGGCTGTCAAAGCATCCGCGTTCCTCCGAGCGGAACAATGCAGGCTTGAATCGGAACGGCGCAGCGGCCGAGATGCGCGGGCCTCGTGAGCAGGGAGCCTCCATCGTCATGCCGCAGCCTCGCCGGATCCTGCTGGGATCGCTCTTCCACGAGACGCACAGCTTCGTCGACGAGGTCACGCGGCTGGAGGATTTCACCATCCGCAGCGGCGAGGAGCTGCTGCGCCGGCGCGGCGACGGCTCGACCGTCGACGGCTTCCTCGAAGTCGCCGAGGCCGAGGGCTGGCAGGTGGTGCCGACGGTCGACTATACGGCGCTGCCGGCCGGCACGGTCGAGCATGCCGTCTTCGCGCGCTTCCTCTCCGAATTCGACGCAGGCCTGCGGGCGGCGCTCGCCGATGGCGGCCTCGACGGCATCTGGCTCGCCCTGCACGGCGCCATGGTCACGACCGAATGCCCCGATCCCGAAGGCGCCCTGCTCTCCCATATCCGCTCCGTGCCGGGATGCGAGACCTTGCCGATCTTCGGCGTCTTCGACCTCCACGCCAATTTCACCGCCGCGATGGCCGCGAACGCGAACGCGCTCGTCGCCTATCGCGAGAACCCGCATAGCGACGCCCGCGAATCCGCGGTGCGCGCCGCCCGGCTGCTGGCGCGTTCGCTGAAGGAAGGCGCGCTGCCGCGCATGCTCTCCTGCAACCCGCCGGTGATGTGGCCGCCGACCGGCACCGGCACGGCCGACCGGCCGATGCGCGACCTCGAGGCGCTGGCGCGCGGCATCGAGCGGGACGACCCGGCGATCTGGGTCGCCAATGTCGTCGGCGGCTATTCCTTCTCCGACGTTCCCGAGGCCGGCGTCGCCTTCGCGGTCGCCTTCACCGGCCCGGAAGCGGCGGCGCGGGAGGCGCTGGCCCAACTGAGCGAAACCGCCGTGGCGCTGCGCGCGCTCGGCCTGCCGGAGGAATGGGACATCGACGCGGCGATCGCCGAGATCCAGCGCTCGCCGGGCGGGCCCTATCTCGTGGTCGAGCCGGCCGACAATATCGGCGGCGGCGCGCCGGGCGACGGCACCTCGGTGCTGCGCGCCTTCCTGCGCCACGGCGTCGAGAACTGCGCCGTCGCGATCGCCGACCCGGCCGCGGTCGCGGCGATGGCCGGGGCGGCGCCGGGCGAGGTCCGCAGGCTCTCAATCGGCGGCAAGGGTAGCGCCATCGCCGAGGGGCCGGTCGAGATCGAGGCCCGCTTCGTCAGCGCCAGCGACGGGCTCTTCGCGCTGGAGGACCTCAACAGCCACCTCGCCGCCTCGCAGGGCTCGCGCTTCGGCATGGGCCCCTGCGCGGTCGTGCAGGCGGGCGGCGTCACCGTGCTGCTGAGCAGCCGCAAGACCCCGCCCTTCGATCTCGGCCAGTTCCGCTCGCAGGGCATCCATCCCGAGAGGCTGAAGGCCATCGGCGTCAAGGCGGCGGTGGCGCATCGGCGCGCCTATGACAAGATCGCAAGAGGCAGCTTCACCGTGGCGACGCCCGGCCCCTGCACCAGCAGGATCGCCGGGTTGCCCTATAAGCGTTTGCGCAAGGACGTCTTTCCGATCCAGGCTGACGAGGCGTAGCCTGGGCCGAAGGCCCGGCCCGGCCGACGCGCCGACCCGTCCACAGCCGTTTCGCCTCGCGAAACGCGCGCGCCTTGTTCCATGGGGCGGTGCGTCGTCTGCTCCGGCGAGCGTCGGCCATGCCGCCAATTCCAACGACAACAGAGGGAAGCCATGTTCCAGAACCTGACCAGGATCGCCGCCGGTATCGGCATCGCCGCCTGCACCCTGCTGCCGGCCACGGACGCCTCGGCGCAAAGCAAGCTCAAGGAGGTGCTGAACCGCGGCAAGCTGATCGTCGGCACCGGCAGCACCAACCCGCCCTGGCATTTCCGCGACGAGAAGAACCAGCTCGTCGGCTTCGACATCGAGATCGCCAAGATCATCGCGCAGGGCCTGTTCGACGACCCCAACAAGGTCGAGTTCGTCAACCAGGCCTCGGATGCGCGCATCCCGAACATCGTCACCGGCAAGGTCGACATCTCCTGCCAGTTCGTCACGGTCACGGCGGCGCGCGCCCAGCAGGTCGCCTTCACCGTGCCCTATTACCGCGAGGGCGTCAGCCTGATGATGGTCGCCGGCGGCCCCTATGCCGACTATGCGGCGCTGAAGGCGGCGGGCAGCAAGGTCACCGTCTCGGTGCTGCAGAACGTCTTCGCCGAGAAGATGGTCAAGGACGCCCTGCCCGAGGCCAAGGTCGACCAGTTCGACAGCGTCGACCTGATGTACCAGGCGCTGAATTCCGGCCGGGCCCAGGCGGCGGCGACGGATTCCTCCTCGCTGCGCTACTACATGAAGCAGAATGCCGGCCGCTACGTCGATTCCGGCTATAGCTGGAACCCGCAGACCTATGCCTGCATCGTCCGGCAGGGCGACCAGGACTGGCTCAACTTCGTCAACGTCGCGCTGCGCGAATCGATGACCGGGACGACCTTCCCGCTCTACAAGGCCGCCTTCGAGCGCTGGTTCGGCGAAACGCCGCCGGAGCCCAAGATCGGCTTCCCGCAGGAATTCCGCTGAGCCGCCAGCGTCTCGTGGAATATTCGCTGCATTTCGGCGCCGTCTGGGCGAGCTTCGACAGGCTTCTGTCGGGGCTCGCCATCGGGCTCGCGCTCGCCGTGGTCGCGGTCGCCATCGGCACCGTGCTCGGATTGCTGGCGGCCTTCGCGGCCGTCTCGCCCTATCGCCCGCTCAGGAGCCTCGCCGGGCTCTATGTCGCGCTGATCCGCAACCTGCCGCTGCTCGTCCTGGTGCTGCTGGCCTATTTCGCCCTGCCGCAGATCGGCATCGCGCTCGACAAGTACCAGAGCTTCGCCGGGGCGCTCGCGCTCTATTCGGGCGCCTATCTGACCGAGGTGTTCCGCGCCGGGCTGCTCTCGGTGCCGAAGGGCGTGATCGAGGCGGCGCGCTCGATCGGGCTGACGCGGCTGCAGACCAATGTCTCGGTCGTGGCGCCGATCATGCTGCGCAACGCCCTGCCCTCGCTCGGCAACACCTTCATCGGCATGTTCAAGGACTCCTCCATCGCCGCCGCCATCGCCGTGCCGGAGCTGACCTTCGAGGCCCGCAAGATCAATGTCGACACCTTCCGCGTCATCGAGACCTGGACGGTGGCGAGCGGCCTCTACATCGCCGCCTGCGTCGTGATCGCCGCCCTGCTGCGCGGCCTCGAACGGCGCTTCCCCAAGTTCTGAGCCGGGAGCCATGCAAGCCTTTCTCGATCAGCTCTGGATCGCCCGCTGGCCGCTCTGGGACGGGCTGCTGCTGACCGCCGGGATCGCCGCGGCCGCGATCGCCTTCGGGACGCTGCTGGGCGGCATCGTCGGCGTCCAGCTCGCCTATGCGCCCTGGTGGCTGCGCCTGCCCTTCCGGCTTTATGTCGACATCATGCGCGGCACGCCGGTGCTGGTGCTGATCCTCGCCGCCTTCTACATCCCCGCCGTGGCCGGGCTGAGCCTCGGCCCGACGGAAGCCGGCACGCTGGCACTGACGCTCTTCGCCGGCGCCCATATCGGCGAATTGCTGCGCGGCTCGCTGCAGGCGATCCCGCCCGGGCAGGCGGAGGCCGGGCGCAGCATCGGCCTGACCTTCCCGCAGCTCCTCGCCTATGTGCTGCTGCCGCAGGCGGCGCGCAGCGCCCTGCCGCCCTGGATCAACACCGGCGTCGAGCTGATCAAGGGCTCGAGCCTGCTCTCGATCATCGGCGTCGGCGAATTGCTGCTGCGCACGCAGGAGGTGATCGGCCGGACCTTCATGACGATCCAGTTCTACATCTTCGCCGGCATCGTCTACCTCGTGATCAACATCGCCCTCGACCAGCTCGGCAAGAGCCTCGAGCGGCGCGTGGGACAGCATTGATGAACAAGCCCCAACCCCTTCTCGCCATCCGCGGGCTGACCAAGCAGTTCGGCGCGGTCGAGGTGCTCAAGGGCGTCGACCTCGACCTCGACCAGGGCGACGTCGTCTCGATCATCGGCTCCAGCGGCTCGGGCAAGACGACGCTGCTGCGCTGCGTCAACCTGCTCGAGGAGTATCAGGGCGGCGACATCGTGCTCGACGGCGAGACCATCGGCTACCGCTCGGTGAACGGGCGGCGCCACAGGCTCGGCGATCGCGCGCTCTCGCGCCAGCGCGCCATGACCGGCATGGTCTTCCAGAGCTTCAACCTGTTCCCGCATCTCAGCGCCGCCGGCAACGTCATGCTGGGCCTGCGCAAGGTGCTGAAGCTGCCCAAGGCCGAGGCGCGCGCCATCGCCGAGACGTGGCTCGCCCGCGTCGGACTCGCCGCGCGGGCGGACCATTACCCGAGCCAGCTCTCCGGCGGCCAGCAGCAGCGCGTCGCCATCGCCCGGGCGCTGGCGATGAACCCCAAGCTCGTGCTGCTGGACGAGGTGACCTCGGCGCTCGACCCGGAGCTGGTCCAGGAGGTGCTGAACACGGTGAAGGGCATCGCCGAGGACGGGGCGACGCTGCTGATCGTCACCCATGAGATGCGCTTCGCCCGCGACGTCTCCAGCCGCGTCGTCTTCATGGAGCAGGGACGCATCCACGAGGAAGGCCCGGCCGCGGAGATCTTCGGCAATCCCAAGAGCGCGCGCCTCGCCGAATTTTTGCGCAACACGCGCCACTAGAACGCCGGACCGAAAAGTGGAATCCACTTTTCGGAAGAATCCGATGCAACAGAAATGAGATAGATCATCGTTACCGCGTCCGAAAGGACGCGCGATGATCCAGGGTCGGCTTCGTTTCTCGGAGCCACGCCGCCGATCCGGATCGGCCCCGCTCGTTCGGCCCCCGGCGAAGCGAAGCGCGCCGGCGGCATGCGGGGCCGGCACCGCGCCCGGGGGAAAACCTTGTTTAGAATCTATAAAATATTGATTTAATTGATATTTTTGTCGCCCTCGCTATATTGCCCGCAGTTGCGAGGACGTGATGGTTTCGACTCCGCCGTCGCAGGCCGCCCCGGCGACTGCGCTCCAGTTCTTCTCGGACAGCCTGTCGCTGTCCGCCGGCGCCTTCCCCGTCGCCTCCGGCGAGCGCATCGTCGGGCCGATGCGGCGCGGCCTGAAGATCGCGGTCCTGCTCGACGGGCTGCAGTCGCTCGCGCTCGACAACCGGCCGGCGCTGACGATCGAGGGGCCGGCCGTGCTGATCGCCGCCAATGAGGGCGAGCATGTCCAGCAGCGCACCGGCATCGTCGGCGGCTCGCTGCGCTGCGCGATCCTGCAGCTCGAGCTCGATTTCGTGGAGCAGGAATTCGCCGTGCCGATGCGGCGCCTGTTCGCCCTGGCCGGGCCGGGAGGCGCGGGCGCCTGGGTGCGCCCGGCCGGCGCCGTGCTGCGCGGCCTCGCCCGGCAGATGGCGGAGTGCCCGGTGGCCGAGAGCCTGCGGCCGATCTATCTCGGCGGCAAGGCGCTGGAGCTCACCGCCCATGCGCTGGACGAGCTGCTCGGGGCGCCCGGCCAGCGCGCGCGCCGGCTGCCGGAGCGGACGCGCGAGCAGGTGCACCTGGTGCGCGACATGCTGCTGGCCTCGATGCATGCGCCGCCGAGCCTGGCGGAGCTCGCCCGCGCCAGCGGCCTCAACCCGACCAAGCTGACCTCGGCCTTCCGCAGCGAGTTCGGCAGCAGCGTCTTCGGCTATCTCCAGGAGCAACGCCTGCAGCACGCGCATGCGCTGATCGCCGGCGGCGAGGCCAGCGTCGCGGAGGCGGCCTTCCGCGTCGGCTATACGCCGGCGCATTTCTCGGGGCTGTTCCGGCGCCGCTTCGGCCTGCCGCCGAGCGCCCTGCGCTGATGCCGCACGGCCGTTCGCCGCGAATCCGTTTCGCATTCGAGCCATTCGAAACTGCCGCGCAAGAAATACTGCCGCGACCGAAAGCCGAGCGCATTGCGACCCCCTGTCGGTTCTTGAAAGAAACAGGGCCGATGGGCCGCGACGGGGCGGCGGGCAAGGGTTCTATCATGGCAGGTGTTCTGGTCTGCGGTCGCACGGCGCTGATGTTCGGCGTCGCCCTCTCGGCCATGGCGGCGGCCGGCGCCGCGCGGGCGCAGCAACAGCAGCAGTCCGGCGCCGTCAGCCTCGACACCATCGAGGTGCAGGGCGAGCGCGCCTCCGGTCCGGTCGACGGCTATGTCGCGCGCCGCAGCGCCACCGCGACCAAGACCGACACGCCGCTGATCGAGACGCCGCAATCGATCACGGTCGTCAGCCGCGAGCAGATGGACGACCAGGCCGCGACCACGGTCAGCCAGGCGCTGCGCTACAGCGCCGGCGTCCTCGGCGAGACCCGGCTCTCCTCCGGCGGCCGCTACGACAGCGTCTTCATCCGCGGCTTCGGCGGGGCGGGCAGCGGCGCCGGCTTCGTCAACAATCTCGACGGGCTGCGCTACCAACGCGGCATCAGCTTCCTGGTGCCGAGCTACGACCCCTGGGGGCTGGAGCGCGTCGAGGTGCTGCGCGGCCCCTCCTCCGTCGTCTTCGGGCAGGTCAAGCCCGGCGGCCTGGTCAACCTGGTCTCGAAGCGGCCGCTCGAGGAGCGCCATGGCGAGGTCCAGCTCCGCTACGGCACCTATGACCGCGCCGAGATGGCCTTCGACATCGGCGGCCCGATCGACGCCGAGAAGCACTGGCTCTACCGGGTCGTCGGCCTGGGGCGGTCGGCGGACACCCAGGTCGACTACACCAAGGACGAGCGCATCTTCATCGCGCCGTCGCTGACCTACCGGCCCGACGCGGCGACGAGCTTCACGCTGCTGACCTCGTTCCAGCGCGACCCGGAAACCGGCTTCTACGGCTTCATCCCCGCCGTCGGCAGCGTGTTGCCGAGCAAGGCGGGCCGGATCCACAGCAAGTTCTTCCCGGGCGAGCCGAATTTCGAGGGCTACAGCCGCAACCAGCTCAATATCGGCTACAGCTTCGAGCACCGCTTCAACGACATCTTCAGCTTCCGCCAGAACTTCCGCTATTCCGACCTCGAATCGCGCAACCGCACGGTCGCGGTCGGCGGCATCGCGGCGGACCAGAAGACGCTGACGCGCCGCGCCACCATATCGAACGAGAAGGCGCGCACCGCCGCCATCGACAACCAGCTCCAGGCCGATTTCCGCACCGGCCCGCTGACCCACAAGGTGCTGGTCGGCGTCGACGGCTACTGGACCGACGCCACCGCCTGGACCGGCGCCGGCGGCACGGTTCAGAGCCTCGACTTCACCAACCCGGTCTACGGGCGCACGCCCTTCGTGCTGCCGGCCCTGGCGGGCACCGCCCAGACGACCCAGCAATACGGCGTCTACATCCAGGACCAGATCCGCTACGAGCGGCTGTCGCTGCTGGTCGGCGGGCGCTACGACCGCGCCATGGCGCGCACCCGCGCCGCCAGCACCGGCGTGCTGACCAAGCAGGACGACGACGCCCGCACCGGCCGCGTCGCGCTGATGTACAATTTCGACAACGGCCTCGCCCCCTATGCCAGCTACGCGACCTCGTTCGAGCCGCAGTCCGGCACCGCCTTCGGCGGCACGCCGTTCAAGCCGACCGAGGGCGAGCAATACGAGGTCGGCCTGAAATACGAGCCGCCGGGCAGCAACATCCTGCTCCAGGGCTCGGTCTACCAGCTCACCCAGAGCAATGTGCTGACCACCGACCTCGCCCACCCGACCTTCCAGATCCAGACCGGCGAGGTGCGCGCCCGCGGCGTCGAGCTCGAGGCTCGCGCCCGCCTGTTCGAGGATCTCGACCTCGTCGCCGCCTACACCTATACCGACGCCGAGGTGACGAAGAGCAACGGCGTCGATCTCGGCAAGCGGCCGCCGGTGGTGCCGCGCCACATGGCCTCGCTCTGGGCCCATTACACCTTCCGCACCGGGCTGTTCGCCGGGCTGGGCCTGGGCGCCGGCGTGCGCTATGTCGGCAAGGGCGCCGGCGACCCCGGCAACACCTTCTGGACCAGCGACTACACGCTGGTCGATGCCGGAATCAGCTATGATTTCGGCATCGCCAATCCCTCGCTCAAGGGCTGGAAGCTCCAGGTGAACGCGCAGAACCTGTTCGACAAGGAATACATCTCCGGCTGCTACGGCACCACGCAGTGCTCCTTCGGCCTGCGCCGCACCGTGCTGGCGACCGTCTCCTACAGGTGGTGAGGCGGCAGGTGAGTCCGGACGAAGCCCCCTCCGCCGCAGCGGCGCCCGCGCCCTTCACGCTGGAGCGGACGGCGGCGTTCGGCCTCGTCGCGGGCGACGGCTCGGCCTATCGCATCGCGGTCGCCTGGCCGGAGGCGCCGCCGCCGGCCGCCGGCTATCCGACGCTGGTGCTGGTCGACGGGCAGGCGCTGTTCGCAACCGCGGTGAGCGCGGCGCGGCTGCAGGCCGCCCGCGCCGAGGTCACCGGCGTCGCCCCCGCCGTGATCGTCGGCATCGGCTATCCCGGCGCGGCGCCCTTCGACGCCGAGCGCCGGCAGCGCGACCTGCTGCCGGTCGAGGGCGGCGCCGACCGCTTCCTGGCGAGCATCGTGCAGGAGATCCTGCCGGCGGTGGAGCGCTTCGCGCCGCTCGACCCCACCCGCCGCACCCTCGCCGGCCATTCCTATGGCGGGCTGTTCGCGCTGCATGCGCTGTTCACCCGCCCCGGCCTGTTCGCGGCCCATGTCGCCGGCAGCCCGTCGATCTGGTGGGGCGAGCGGGCGATCCTCGCGACCGAGGAGCGCTTCCGCGCGGCATCGGGCTTCGCCGGGCGCCTGCTGATCACCCTCGGCGGGGCGGAGCAGGACGGCCCGGACGGCGGCGACCCGCGCCGGCGCGAAAGACGGGCGATGGCGCGCATGCGCGACAACGCCGCCGAGATGGCCGCGCGCCTCGCCGCCAGCGGCCGGGTCGATTGCAGCTTCGTCGAATGGCCGGGCGAGAACCATGCCTCGGTGATCCCGGCGATGCTGTCGCGGGCGGTCGGCTTCGCGCTGGCCGCGCCGGGGCTGGCCGGCCGGAGGGCGGCATGAGCGCCCGGCCCTCCCGGCGCGCCGTGATGCTCGGCGCCCTCGCCGCCCCGGCCCTGATCCGGCCGGCCCGCGCGCAGGAGGTCTCGGCGACCGACGTGCTCGGCCGCAAGGTGACCTTGCCCGCTCCGGCCCGGCGCATCGTGCTCGGCCAGGGCCGGCAGATCAACGCGCTCGGGCTGATCCACCCGGACCCGGTGAGCATCCTCGCCGGCTGGGGCAGCGACTACCGCCGCCAGAGCCCCGACACCTTCGCGCGCTACCGGCAGCGTTTTCCCGCGATCGAGACCCTGCCCTTCGTCGGCGACGGCGCCACCGCGGGCGGCTTCTCCTTCGAGCAGGCGCTGGCGCTGGCCCCCGACCTGATGGTGCTGAGCCGCTCGCTCGCCGGAACCCGGAACGGGCCGGGCGACCTGGTCGAGCGCTTCGAGGCCGCCGGCATCCCGGTCGCGGTGATCGACTTCTTCCTCGACCCGCTGAAGGACACGCTGCCGAGCCTGACGCTGCTCGGAAGCCTGACCGGCCGGGAGGAGCAGACGCAGCGGCTCCTCGCCTTCTACGAGGGCCGGATGCGCGGGGTCGCGGCGCGGATCGCGGGCGCGCCCGCGCCCGGCGTCTTCATCCACGCCCATGCCGGCGGCGCCGAGTGCTGCATGTCGCCCGGGCGCGGCACCCTCGACGACTTCATCACCGCGGCGGGCGGGCGCAACATCGCCTCCGGCCTGCTGCCGGGCGCCACCGGGCAGATCAGCCTCGAACAGCTCATCGTCTCGGACCCGCAGGTCTATGTCGCGACCGGCGGCACGCATATGGCCAAGCAGGGCGGGCTGGTGCTCGGGCTCGGCGTCGACCGCGCGACGGCGGAGGAGAGCTTCCGGCGCCTGCTCGCCAGGCCCGGCATCGCCACGCTCAAGGCGGTCTCGGAGCGGCGCGCCTACGGGCTGTGGCACCTGTTCAACGACACGCCCCTGCATGTCGTCGCCATCGAGCGGCTGGCGAAATGGCTCCATCCCGAGCGCTTCGCCGATATCGACCCCGCCGCCACGATGGCCGAGGCGGCCGCCTTCTCGGCGATCCCGCTTGACGGCACGCTCTGGATCGAAGCTTGAAGGCGGCAGCCCTGCACCGCCGCGTCGATGCGGCCTGCGGCGAAGCCGCCGCCCGGCCCGCCCGCCGATGGAGAAACCGATGTTCCTGACCCGCGCCCGGATCGCCCTGCCCGATCCCGCCTCCGTGGTGACGCCGCTCTGCGCGCATCTGGTCGAGCACGAGGCCGTCGTCGAAACCGGCCCCGGCGAGGCGCGCATCGCCCTCGCGGGCGCCACGGCGACGCTGCGCTACGACGACGCGCAGCTCGAGGTCGCGGTCGAGGCGGCGGAGCTCGCCGCGCTGACGAGCCTGCGCTTCGCGGTCGCCAGCCATGTCGTCGAGTTCGCGCCGGACGGAAAGCAGCTTCGGATCCATTGGGAGGGCGACGGGGCCGGCCCCTCGCTGCTGCCCGGCTTCCGGGTCCTGACCGTTGCGGCGATCGAAACGGTGACGCCGCATATGCGGCGCATCCATTTCGCCGGCGAGGATCTGGCGCGCTACGATTCGCTCGAGGCGCTGCATGTACGGCTGTTCATTCCGCCGGCGGGGCTGGCCGAGCCGGCCTGGCCGATGCTGGGCGAGGACGGCCTGCCGATCGCGCCGCCCGAGGACAAGCGCCCGGCGATCCGCAAATACACCATCCGCAGCATCGACGCCGCCGCCGGCAGGCTCGCGATCGACTTCGTGCTGCATGACGATGCCGGCCCGGGCGCGGCCTTCGCGGCCCGGGCGCAGCCCGGGGACCAGGTCGGCATGGCGGGCCCCGGCGGGCGCGGCCTGCAGAGCGCCGGACGCTATGTCTTCCTCGCCGACGCGACCGGCCTGCCCGCCGTCGGGCGGATGCTGGCGGCGCTGCCGGCGCAGGCCACCGGCCTCGCCATCGTCGAAGTCGCCGGCCCGGAGGAGGAGCAGGCGCTGGCCCGGCCGGAGGGCGTGACATTGCGCTGGCTGCACCGCGCCGAGGGCGCTCCCTCGTGCCTGGCCGAGGCTTTCGAGGCGCTCGACTGGCCCGCCGACGGGCCGGACACCTATCTCTGGGCGGCAATGGAGCACGCCGACTTCCTCCGCATCCGGGCCGGTGCCCGCGAGCGGCTGCGGCGCGACCGCGACCGGCACCTGGTCGTCAGCTACTGGCGCGCCGGCCTGGCCGAGGACCAGCACGCCGCCGACAAGAAGGCCGCCGCCGCCAAGGCCGCCTGAGAACAGGGCAGCCCCGGTACGAACGCGCCGCCCCGGCTTTCCGGCCAAGGCGGCGGCTTCAGGCCTTGTCGATGAAGCGGCTGAGGAACAGGCGCGTGCGCGGATGCTGCGGATTACCGAGCACCTCTTCAGGCGGCCCTAATCAATGATTATTATGTTATCGAATAATAGAGACCCTTATTCGTGGCAGACAGGACTGACGATGCGGGCTGGTTCGCCGGCCAGCTTTTGGAGATCAGCGCGCGCGGCATCGCCAGCCAGCGGCGGCGGCGCTAGCCCCGCCGCCGCTGGCTGGCGGGGCTATCGACAGACGACTGCTCGTGGCCTTGACGATCGCTCATCCCTATTGAGTTGACGCCTGCAGATCGGAAGTGCTCGGAACCGTCCCTGTCTGCCCCAACCACTTTCTGAACCTGAGCAGCTCCAAGGCGGCACCGAAAGCGATTGTGTAGATCGCGCCACGAACCGCCACCTCAAGAATCGGCAACCACGAACCGGTCAGCGTTGACACCGCTAGATCACATAGCGTTCCAGCGGCGATGGCGGGCGCCACAAATACGAGCGACTGTAGCAGGTCTTGAATTAGTACCCCACCATCGAACGACCGCATCATCCAAACGAGCCAGAAGATAGCCGTCGCAGAGTAGGCCAAGGCCAGAGACGCTGCGATCAGACTCAAGCTTTCGATCGCAACCCCGCAAAGGGTGGCTACCCAGATCACCCCAAATAGGATCGCGCTACTGATAAGTATCATAACCGACTTTTGCGTTGCCTGAGCGACTTTCGCGATAAATGTCCCAAGAGAAAAAGGCAACAGCGATATAGTTAAGATAAACCAAACCTCCCAAACATGCCTTGCAATATCGACGCTGAATGAACCTCTGGAGAGAATTGCTTTAACCGCCGGGAAACCGAACAGGTAGATGCCAACAAGGAAATATGCGGAGATCGCAACAGCCACACGCGAAATTTTGCGAATTACCGCCAGCGCTGCCGCTCTGTTCTCCTGAGACATCAAGGATGCCATTTGGGGGAGCAGAATGGTCCCGATGCCAATGACAAGAACCTGGCCGATAGAGCCACTGAGCCGCTGAGCATAATTTAGGATGGAAACAGCCCCCTCGCCTAATTGAGCGCTTCGAAGCTGGATCGTGGCACTCGTCGCATTCGATAAAAGGATTGCTGGGATAACGGGCATGCCCACAAACAGGCTTTTCCAAGCAAGCTCTTTGCCGCGCCCGAAGCTAAGCCGAAATCCAATCTTGGATCTCAGTAGCGCAACAAAAACGACCGAAAACTGGCCCAAACTGCCCAGAACCAGCGTCAGCAACAACGCATTGAGGTCAGCGCTCGGCCAGATCCACAGGGAGAAAACAGAGACTGCAGCATTCACGACAGGCGCCACAGAAGGAGCAAAAAACCCCCCATGGCAGTTTAAGATAAGAGCAAAAAAATCGGAGAGAAGGATCGGAGCAATCGTCAAACTACTGAGAACAAGAGCTTGCGCTGCCACGGAGCTGCTTTGATTTTCAGGCAATAGAGCGCTCATTACCTGATATGGAAAAGCAATGCAGACAACCATTACAGCAATAGACACGAACGCGACGCTGAGTATCATGCTCGTCCGATAATCCACTGCATCTGTTTCTCGGGATTGCGATCGCAGTATCGAGTACTGCCCGACGAAACCCACCTGAAGCCAGCTAGCGACAGCAGTAGCGACGAATGTCGGAACGACAAGACTGATGTAATAGGAATCTACTTCAATCGAGGCCCCAAAATATGAGGCGATCATAGCCGTTCTAAAAAAACCAATAACCTGCGCAAGCGCAGTGTTAAGCATTACGCTTGAGCTAGCTGCGAGCATACTTAGATCCGGTTTTCTGCTGAGGATGACGAAACGGATATCGACGCTTGTTTTCCGACCATCCCGAGAGACAACAGAATCATGGTGGCTGGGAAAAACAATATGTTACTGGAGAACAGCATTAGCGTGCAAACCGTCATTGGAAGGGCCAAACCAAATCCAGAATAAGCAAATATCAAAAAAATAATCATAATCGGAATCGCAAATCCAATAGTTGAAAACGCCACACCGAACAACAGATATGTATTGTGTGAACTGAGTTTATAGGCCTCGGCAAGCCCAATTCCTGTTGGAGGTCCGCTTGAATAGGCAGAAATGGATCTCCGCAGGTAAATGCCTCGCGCAGCAGCGCTATCGACTTGTTCTAGGTTTTTGAAATCACCGTTGGACGCCCCATCGGGATAAGAGTTATTTTCTGCCTGTTGATCCCACATAGGACGAACCGAGCCCAAGAACGACTGCAGGGCAAAGGGCAATTGGCCGATTCGATCAACAATCGAATCGTTCCCTTTGCCAAAGAACGGATTCCAAATCGCAGCGGCAGCTAGCCAGAGGACGACAACTGACGCAATCACACGCGTTTCTCTAGCCCCGGCAACATTCCTTACCATTGCACGCACTTCAGGTTGCCTAGCCGCGGAAATCGCCAAGACGATCGATGCAACTAGCATTGTCGAACGCGAAAGCGTCGCGATGATGGCAGCGCAAATCCAGACGACGTAGCTGGCCCGCAACCCGCGAGGAAGCGCCTGAACCGAGACAATCAGGCCAAGAAGAAGCTGCATTGCAGCGTCATTGGCATTACCCACAAAGCCGCTCGCTCGACCGGCTGTATTCCCAAACAACGCAGGAAAAGCAGCGTCCATCAAACATAATCCCCCCGCAAAGGCTGTCACGCAGGCAGAGAATGAGAGAGCCCATTTCGCGCCTGCGCGAGATGCCAAGACAAAGACGCAGATGAAAGTACAGAGCCCAGCCAGAAAGCTCTTAGAGATATTATCAATTGGATGAATAAAGATAATGAGAGCACACAACATTAAAACATTAGCGATTGGCGCTACAGCTCGCGCCAAATGCCGTCGTTCAATAATAGAAATTAGTGAAACAAGTACCGTTACCCCCCATATAGAATAATAACATAACTTCCAAAATGAAAAAGATGAGAGAGGTCCGTAAAAAAAATACAGAAAATTGGATTGGAATATCACAATCAAGGCGGCTAAATTGATCTTAGCTGCAATGGTGACGGCTTTAGACATCATAATCCACTGTGTCAGCGACTTACCAACTGGCGCCTGTGTTTAGCGGGCGAGCAAGCTGTGTCAACAGAACGGGCTCTAATAAGAATGTAGCAAGAAGGCCACCTCAACGCCCCCCCCCCAACAAACCCGCTGGCAACCGAACCGTCTACTCGACCGACGCGTACGCGCGCATGGTCGGTTAGGCGGAGAAAATCCGGCGAGTGAAATTAAAGGCAACCACTTTCCAAATTGAAAACGCCCCGCCGGCTACACAGGCGGGGTAAGGTAGACTAAGGCTTGTGGGGATTCTCATGGAGATTTGGATGTGATTCAAGCTTTTGATGGATCGTTTTGTCTTGACGGACGCCCAATGGGCGAAGATGGAGCCGCATTGTCTGGGGAAGGCTGCGGACCCGGGCCGCAGTGGTAAGGATAACCGGCTTTTCATCGAGGCGGTCTTATGGATCGCGCGGACGGGAAGCCCTTGGCGCGACCTTCCGGCCCATTTCGGCAACCGGAGCACAGCGTTCCGGCGCTTCAGCGATTGGCGCAAGGCCGATGCCTTCGTGAAGCTTTTCGAGGCCTGTTCGGACGAACCTGACATGGAATACGCCATGGTCGGCGCCACCATCGTTAAGGTCCACCGCCATGGCCAGGGCGCAAAAGGGGACTCAGAGCCAAGCCATAGGCCGCTCCAAGGGCGGCATGACCACTAAGATCCTTGCGCTGACCGACGCACTGGGCAATCTCGTGCGCTTCGAACTGCTGCCTGGTCACCGCTTCGACACGGTCGGCGTCGAGCCCCTGCTGGCAGGCATCGATTTCGGCGGCCTGATCGCCGACAAGGCCTTCGACAGTAACTGGATCGTCGAAGATCTCAACGCCCGCGGGACTAAGATCGTCATCTCGCAGCACCCACGCCGCAAAACCCCGCTGCCGCTCGACCGCGAGCTCTACAAATGGCGCCACCTCATCGAGAACTTCTTCTGCAAGCTCAAGGAGTTCAAGCGCATCGCAATGCGAGCCGACAAAACCGACCAAAAGCTTCGCGGCAATGATCCATCTCGTCGCCGCCGTCATCAATTCACGATGAATCCCTACAAGCCCTAAGCGGTGTGGACGGATTTGACCAAGACGAATGCTGCTGCGAGGGCGACGATGGCTGTGAAGTTTCGCTTGGCCTTCTCGCATCGTAGGGCGACCCGCTTGAAGCGCTTGAGCTTGCCGACGGTCTGCTCGATGCGGGCACGCCCGCGATAAAGGGCTTTCGCGAAGAAGCCGGGCTTGTCCTTCTCGTTCACCTTGTGCGGAATGACCGGGATGATGCCGCGTGACCGTGCCGCCTGCCGATTTGCCTTGCTGGCATAACCCTTGTCACCGACAGTGGCACCCGGGTCGATGTCGGGGCCGTGTCCGAGCAGGATCGGGAAATGCGGCGCGTCGCTCTTCTCGCCTCCGGTCAGATCGAAGGCGATGGGATGGCCGTCGAAGTCGGTCTTCCGAGTCGTCAGAGCCGCCGAATTCGGAGAGGCGGAGCAAAGGAAGCTTTCCGACATGCGTCGCAGCGGCGCGCTCGAGGCCGCGGCAGGCTCGGTTGACCCCAAGGCACTCTCGGACGTGATGGGCAACACGATCGCTCAGAGCCGGACGCTGCAGCGCACCTACACTCCGGCCCAGATCGCCACAGCAGCCACCGTTCCGGAGGCCAGGAAGAAGGGCAGACGAGCTCGGGCCGGGAACGAAACCGGCCCGTAATTCCGAAAGCGCCGGTCTGGCGATTCCGAACCGAGGCATTCCAAGAATTTGGAAAAGAAGAAAAGATGAGTATCTTCAGAGAGATACATGGCGCGGGCGACGGGGCTCGAACCCGCGACCTCCGGCGTGACAGGCCGGCACTCTAACCAACTGAGCTACGCCCGCGCTGGGCGGCTGGGGCGCGTCGGCCGTCAGCGACGTGGTGAGTATTGCCCTCGACCCGAAGTGTCAAGCACCGGATGCCGGCAAAATCACTTCGGTGGAAAATATCCCCGGCCTCGCCCGCCGCGGCCTGCGCCGCCGCGCGGCGCGCGGCTCATTCCCGAGCCGCGAGACAGGGATCGAGCATGACGTGGCGGGCGTTCTGCCGGTTGTATCCGCCGCGCAATACGGCGATGTCGCCGAGCTTCAGGTCGCCCGCCCCATAGGTCACGCAAAGCACGCGGATGCCGGGGTCGGCGCAGACGGCGACGTACCAGACCGTGCCGTCGTTCTGGATCAGTGTGACCGGGCCGGCGATCGCCATGTCGACGCGCGAATCGGGCGGCACCGAATCGGGAAGCTGCGCCGCGATGCTCTCGCAGCTCGCCGGCGTCCCCGGCTGCTCGGGCGGGGAGAAGGCCGGCCGCCCCTCGAAGAAGGAATCGGGCACAGCCGTCTGCGCCGCCGCCTGCTGCGCGGCGATGAGCGCCAGGGAGAGCAGCAGCCTGGCCGCGAGGCCGGAGCGTCGTGATGCGCGTTTCATGGCCCTGATCTGTCCCGATGAAGATGGCGGAATTCGGCAGCGCCGACGCCGCCGGGCCGGCTTGCGATACGCGCGCCGAAGCCTTAAACGCGGAAGCGGGGGCGGTTAGCTCAGTCGGTAGAGCATCTCGTTTACACCGAGAATGTCGGCGGTTCGAGCCCGTCACCGCCCACCACTGCCGCCCGGCCTCCCTCCCCGCTGCCGCCTGCCAGTTCCGCCGCGACAGCAGCCTGAGGCGCGCGGCGTAGGGCACGACCATCGGGCGATGGCGCTCTCCCCGCTCGCGCAGGGCGTCGACATGCTTCACCTGCTCGCGCAGCATGGCCCTCGCCATCTGCCTGTGCTCGGGCGTCATCTTGCCAAGCCTGTCGGAATAGTCCCGCGTCATCCGCTCCAGCTCGGGCCGGGAGAGGGCGGCGAGCAGTGCCGGCAGCGGACGACGGCTGCGCAGCGAAGACCTCCCGGCCCGCGCGGGCCGGCCTTCCGTGGCGGGGCCGGCAACGGCCATGCCTGCTTCTGCGACGATATCCATGTTTCCCCCCAGGCCAGGAGCGGGACGCTCCCGCGCATCCGCTTCCGGCGCGCTGCGGCGCCGCGGCGGGATCGCGTTGCCGCCTCCCCTTAGGTCGCCGGATGGGGGGCACCCCCTCTGTTCGGAGGGGGACGGGAAAAATGTGTAAGGATAGAAGATCAGGAATGGTATTGTCCGCGCCATGCAACTATTCGGGGGGCCGAATATTCATGCAACGTTCCCGAGACTTTCGTTTGCCGGGCAGGCTTCTGCGCCTGCTCCGGCATCTGGCCGTCCTGCTGGCCGCGTTCCTCATCGCGAGCGCGGCCCAGGCCGACGGCTTCCCGGCGCCGGCCGGGCCGGTTCTCCTCACCGTCACGGGGAAGCTCGGCCGGACCAATCAGGGCGCCGCAGCGGCCTTCGACGAGGCCCTGTTCGCCGGCCTGCCACAGAAGCGCGTCGAGACCTCGACGCCGTGGACCGACGGCACCAAGGTCTTCGAGGGCGTGCTCCTCGCCGATCTGCTCGACTTCCTCGGCGTCAAGGCCACGGGACGGTTCCGCGCGGTCGCGCTGAACGAATACGAGATCGATACGCCCCTGCCCGAGGCGGTCGAGCACGGCGCGCTTCTGGCGACGCGCATGGACGGCAAGCCCATGACGCGCCGGGACAAGGGGCCGATCTGGATCGTCTATCCGCGCGACGCCAACCCCAGGATCCAGGACGAGCGCCACGATGCCCGCTGGGTCTGGCAGCTCGCCAGGATCGAGATCGAATGAGCAGTCCGGCGCGGACATGGACGATCACGGCCATGACGCTCGGCGCCGTCGTCGTCTCCGCGCTGCTGCTGACCTTCGCGCTGCAGCGGCTGTTCCAGACCGAGGCCCAGCTCGCCACCGGCTCCGGCGAGAGCCTGCTCTACGCGCTGTTCCAGGCCCATGACCAGGAGCAGCGCCTCGTCCTCGAGGCCTATGGCTGGAAGGACGGCGCGCGCAGCGAGCAGGACACGGAGAAGCTTCGGCTCCAGATGGACCTGGCGCTCAGCCGCATGGACGTGGTCTCGCATGGAACGCTGGGCCGCGCGCTGGCGGGCACCCGCGAAGGCCCCGTGATCGCCGCCGCGCGCGCCCATCTGATGGCGTTCAACGACGCCATGGAAACCGCCATCCGCGATGGCAGCCCGATCCCGCCGGCACTCATGCAAGGCCTGCGCGCCGATGCGAGCAGGCTCAAGACGGCCGCGACCCGGGTGTTCCTGGCCGAGCGCGAGAATATCGGCCGGCAGCGCGACCGCTATTCCTCCGTTCTGTGGCAGGCGATCGTCGCGATCCTGCTCATCCTCGGCTGCGGCGCCTTCATCGTCGCGCGCCTGCTGGTCAGCCTGCGCAGCGCCGCCCGCGCCAAGGAGGCGCTGCGGCGGGACAGGGACTTCTCGAACCTGCTGCTGGAATCGAGCGGCGACGGGGTGATCGCCTTCGACGTCGAGGGCCGCTGCACGCATTGGAACTCGGCGATGGGCCGGATGTTTCCGGCGCCCTGCGGCTCCGGCGTGATCGGCCGCGCCATCAGCGAAGCCTACCGCCTGCCGGAGGGCCACATCATCCTGGCCATGATCCGCGACACGCTGGCGGGGCAGAGTCTGCACATGCCGGCTCATCCGGTCCCCGGCGGCGACCGCTATATCGAGAAATTCACCTATCCGGTCTGGTCGGACAACGCCATCATCGGCGGCATCCTCTTCATCCGCGACGTGACCGACGCGCATCTGGCGCGGCTGCAACTGGTCGACCGCCGCGACCAGCTCGAGGCGACCGTCAAGGCACGCACCAAGGACCTGCAAGAGTCGCTGGAAAGGGAGACCAAGCTGCGCGAGCTCTACAAGGGCTTCGTCTCGATGGTGTCGCACCAGTTCAGGACGCCGCTCTCGATCGTCGATTCCAGCGCCCAGCGCATGATCCGCCGCGGCCGGGAGATGAGCGAGGCGGAGATCCGCGAGCGGGCCGGGAAGATCAGGACCGCCATCCTGCGCCTGACCCGGCTGGTCTCCAGCACGCTCAACGCCACCAAGCTCGACGCCGGCGAGATCGACTTCGTGCCATGCCGCCACGATCTCGGGAAGCTGATCGTCGAGGCCTGCGAGCGCCAGAAGGAAACCACGCCGGACCGGCGCTTCCGGCTCGATCTCGACCAGTTGCCCGCATCGGTCTCGTGCGATCCGCTGCTGATCGACCAGGTCGTCGCCAATCTTTTGTCCAACGCCGCCAAATACTCGCAGCCGCCCGACCCGATCGAGATCGTGGCCGAGGCGGATGCGGAATGGATCCGCATCAAGGTGAGCGACCGCGGCGTCGGCTTCCCGGAAGGCGACCGCGACAACCTCTTCGACCGCTTCTTTCGCGCCCGTAACGCGGTCGGCGTCGAAGGCACCGGCATCGGCCTGCACGTCGCCCGCACCATCGCCCGGATGCATGGCGGCGACGTCACCGCCTCCCTGCGCAGCGGCGGCGGCTCGACCTTCGTCCTGGCAATTCCGACCGAGAAAGCACTGGCAGCATGACAGCGGATCAGCCCGGTTCACCGGACCTCTCCCCCGAGCGCCAGAGGACGATCCTCTGCATCGAGGACGAGGCCGATCTTCGCTCCGACATCGTCGAGGAGCTGGTCGCGGCCGGCTACCGCGTCGTCGAGGCCAGCAATGGCCGCGAGGCGCTCCTGCGGCTCGACACCACCCGCCCGGACGCGATCCTGTGCGACATCACCATGCCCGAGCTCGGCGGCTACGAGCTGATGGCCAAGCTCAGAGCCGACCGGCCCGACCTCGCCGAGGTGCCGTTCATCTTCCTCACGGCGCTGGCCGACCGGGCCGAGATGCTGAACGGCAAGAATGCCGGTGCCGACGACTATCTGGTCAAGCCCGTCGACTATGACGACCTGCTCGCGACGGTCCGCTCGCGGCTGCGCCTGGTCGACCGGGTCCGGCAGGCGCTGCTGGCCGATCTGCGCGCGCAGCAGCAGCAGATGATCGAGCAGGCCGTCCGCGGCGGCGACATCACCCTCGCGGCGCTGGCGGCGGCGCTGGACCGGCTCTCGATCGGCATCTTCCTGCTCGAGGAAAGCGGCGAGGTCCGCCTCACCAACGAGGCCGGGCGGCAGTTGATCGGCCAGGCGGACGGGCTGGCCCTGACAGGGGCAGGCCTCCTCGCCCGCACCGCCAGGTCCTCGCAATCGCTGAAGGCCGCGCTTGCCACCGTCCTGCGCGAGACCGGCAGCAGCCTGACGGTCGCGGTCGAGCGCGAGGAAGGGCACCCGCTCGTCTTCCAGCTCTCTTCGCTCGGCCTGCCCGGCAGCAATGCGCGCCATGCCCTGGCGCTGGTGGTGGACCCGGACAAGCAGCCCGAGATTTCGACCGAGGTGCTGGCCTCGCTGTTCGGCTGCACCGCGACCGAGGCGCGGCTCGCCGCCGCCCTGGTGGCGGGCAAGCGGCTGGAGGAGATCGGCGAGGAGTTCGGCGTCAAGCAGACGACCGTGACGTTCCATCTGCAGAACCTGTTCCAGAAGACGCACACCAACCGCCAGGCCGATCTGGTCGCGCTGCTGATCCGCGCCACGGTTCCGCTCTCGCTGCAGCCCTGAGCCGGATGCTCCCTCCCCGTTCGGAGGGGGCAGCGGCGCGGCCGCCCTGATAGGACTGCTTCCACAGCCGGGGGCAGATGCCATGATCACGCCTGCAACAGCGCCACGCACGCCGCCGCATCGGCCTTCGGGCCGGGGCGAGGCTGTCCTTCGCCCTGCCCGCCTGCTGGCGGTCGCGGCCGCGACGATCGCGTTGTCCTCCTGCCAGAGCACCGGCGAGACGCGCCCCGACCATCCGCCGATCCCGGCGGAGAGCCGCGCGCTGGAGAAGCAGCTCGACGCGGAAGCCACGGCCCTGGGCACGGCGCAGGCACTGGCGAGCATGCCCGCGGCCTGGGACCCGACCGGAGCCGCCAGCCTGGTGACGACGACCGCCGGCCTCGCCGCCCGGGAGGCCTTCCGCCGCCGGGCCGACGCCCTGCTGGACGCCCAGGCGGCGAAGGATCGGGCCGCGCTCTATCGCCAATACGGGTTGAACCCCGACGGAAGCCCGAGCGGCCGCAAAGGCCCCCTCTCCACAGATTAGCGTCGACAGCGAAAGGGTCCCAGATTGTCTTGCGCCATGTCCCGCACCGCCACCGCGCGCCCGACGCCGGGCCGGCAGATGCCGATGCTGCCGGCCGGCGCCGCCCGTGAAGCGGCGGAGCCCGGCCCGCCGGGCGCAGCCACGCAGCCCCGCTCCTTCACGATGGCGTTCCAGCCGATCGTCGACCTCGCCTCGGGGGCTGCGCCCTATGCCTACGAGGCCCTGGTCCGGGGGACGAAAGGCGAAGGCGCCGCGCATGTCCTCTCCGGGATCGGCGGCGCGGATGCCGCGGCCTTCGACGCGGCCTGCCGCAGGCGCGCGGTCGAGCTCGCGCAGCGCCTCAGGCTACCCTGCCACCTCAGCGTGAACATCTCGGCCGAGGCGGTCGGGCATTCCGCGCACGGGCTGCTCGCGACGCTCGAGGCCGCACGAGGGCTGGGCTTCCCGGAGCGGAAGCTGATCTTCGAGATCTCGGAGCACAGGGCGCTCGGCGACCTTGGCCGCGTCAAGGCCGAGATCGCGGCCTGCCGGCGCCGGGGAGCGCTGATCGCCTATGACGATTTCGGCGCGGGCTACAACTGCATCGCCGCGCTGCTGGAGATCCGGCCCGATATCCTGAAGCTCGACATGAGCCTGATCCGGGGCATCGATTCCGACGTCCGGCGGCGCTCGATCATGGCGGCGATCCACGACGTCTGTCGCCGCCTGCGGATCGCGGTCATCGCCGAGGGCATCGAGACAAGGCAGGAAATGGACGCCCTGCGCGGGCTCGGCATCAAGCTGATGCAGGGCTACTATTTCGCGCGCCCGGCCATCGAGCATCTGCCCGTGCCGCCCGGCCACATGGCTAGCCTCGCCGCCGCGGTCGCCTAGCTCACATTCCCGACAGAGCGCCAGCCTCCATATAAGGCGCCGCCGCGCCGATCACTCCCACTCGATCGTGCCGGGGGGCTTCGAGGTCACGTCGTAGACGACGCGGTTGATGCCCTTAACCTCGTTGATGATGCGGGTCGCGGCGCGGCCGAGGAAGTTCATGTCGAAGGGATAGAAATCCGCCGTCATGCCGTCGACCGAGGTCACGGCGCGCAAGGCGCAGACATGGTCGTAGGTGCGGTAGTCGCCCATCACGCCGACCGTTCGCACCGGCAGCAGCACGGCGAAAGCCTGCCAGATCACGTCGTAGAGCCCCGCCTTGCGGATCTCGTCGAGATAGATCGCATCCGCCTTGCGCAGGATGTCGAGCTTCTCCTTGGTGATCTCGCCGGGGCAGCGGATGGCGAGGCCCGGTCCCGGGAAGGGATGGCGGCCGACGAAGGCTTCCGGCAGGCCGAGCTCGCGGCCGAGCACGCGGACCTCGTCCTTGAACAATTCGCGCAGCGGCTCGACGAGCTTCATCTTCATGCGCTCGGGCAGGCCGCCGACATTGTGGTGGCTCTTGATCGTCACCGAAGGCCCGCCGGAGAAGGAGACGCTCTCGATCACGTCCGGGTAGAGCGTGCCCTGGGCCAGGAAATCCGCGCCGCCCAGCTTGGCAGCTTCCGCGTCGAAGACCTCGATGAAGAGCCGGCCGATGGTCTTGCGCTTGGCCTCCGGGTCGGCGCCGCATTTGGCGAGCTCCGAGAGGAAAAGCTCCTCGGCTTCAACATGAACGAGCGGGATGTTGTAGTGATCCCTGAACAGGGTCACGACCTGCTCGGCCTCGCCGAGGCGCATCAGGCCGTGATCGACGAAGACGCAGGTGAGCTGGTCGCCGATCGCCTCGTGGATCAGCACCGCCGCCACCGCCGAATCGACGCCGCCGGAGAGCCCGCAGATGACGCGGCCGCTGCCGACCTGCTCGCGAATCTTCTTCTGCATCTCGGCGCGATAGGCCGCCATGCTCCAGTCCGGCTTGCAGCCGCAGATCTCGACGACGAAGTTGCGCAGGAGCTTGCCGCCGTCCGGGGTGTGGACCACCTCGGGATGGAACATGGTGGTGTAGAAGCGCCGCTCCTCGTCGCTCGCGACCGCGAAAGGCGCGTTCTCCGAGGTCGCCTTGACCGAAAAACCCTGCGGCAGCTCGGTGACGCGGTCGCCATGGCTCATCCAGACCGGATAGCGGCCGCCCTGCTCCCAGACGCCGGCGAAGAGCGCGGAAGGCGCGACGATCTCGACATCGGCGCGGCCGAACTCGGCGGCATGCCCGCCCTCGACGGTGCCGCCGAGCTGATGCGCCATGGTCTGCTGGCCGTAGCAGATGCCCATCAGCGGGATGTTCGCCGTGAAGACGGCCTCGGGCGCGCGGGGGCTGCCCTCGTCCGGCACCGAGGCGGGGCCGCCGGAGAAGATCACGCCCTTGGGCTTCAGCCGCGCGAAGGCCTCGCCCGCCTTCTGGAACGGAGCGATCTCGCAATAGACGCCGATCTCGCGGATGCGCCGCGCGATGAGCTGCGTCACCTGCGAGCCGAAATCGATGATCAGGATGGAGTCGTGATGGGGCTGAGCGCTCGTCATCGCGTCCCGTTACTGGATCGCGCGGGCGCGCGCAACGCTTCTCCCGCTTCAGTCCCCGCGTCGCAGGCAGGCCAGATAGAAACCGTCCGTGCCGGTGCGTCGCGGCGAGAGCTGCAGGCCGAATTCCGTGGCGAAGCGGGCGAGCAGGGAGAAGTCGCTCTCGGCCCCGGCGAGCACGTCAATCGGGGCGACAGTCGAGAAGCCGGAATGCCTGCCGAGGAAGGCGCGGATGGCTTCGTCGTTCTCCTCCGGCAGCATCGAGCAGGTGACATAGGCGATGCGCCCGCCCGGCTTCACCAGCCTGGCGGCGCGGGCCAGCACTTCCGCCTGGTCCTTGACGCGCTCGGCCAGCGCGCCGGGGCGCACGCGCCATTTCGCATCGGGGTTGCGCCGCCAGGTGCCGGAGCCGGTGCAGGGCGCGTCGACCAGCACGAGATCGGCCTGGCCGGCGACATCCGCCAGCGGCTCGTGGCCGCGCGAGCGCGGGATGCGGATATCGACGATCGCCGCGCCCGAGCGCGCCAGCCGGTCGTGCAGGGGGGCGAGGCGGCGGCTGTCGAGATCGGTGGCGTAGAGATTGCCGCGATTGGCCATCAGCGCGGCGAGCGCCAGCGTCTTGCCGCCTGCCCCGGCGCAGAGGTCGATCACGGTGTCGCCGGGCCTGGCGCCGGCGAGTAGTGTGACGAGCTGCGAGCCCTCGTCCTGGATCTCGAAGGCGCCGGCGAAGAAGCCGGGTTCCGTCTGAAGCGAGGGACCGCGCCCGTCATGGCCTGGCTGGAAGCGCAGCGCATCCGGCGACCAGGCACTCTCCTCCGGCTGGAGATGGGCAAGGTCCTTCGCGACGGCCTCGCGGCTCGCCTTCAGCCGGTTGACGCGCAGATCGACCGGGGCGCGGGCGGCGAGCGCCTGCCCCTCCTCGACCGCCATGGCGCCGAAAGCCCGCTCGAAGGAAGGCCAGAGCCATTCCGGCACGTCGGCGCGGACCCAGCCGGGCGCGTCGTCGTCCGAGAAGGCGGTGAGGAGCGCGGTCTCGTCGGCGGAGAGCGGCGCCGGCGCGTGGTTCTCGCCCGAGCAGAGCGCGGCGATCTCGTCCCGCGCCAGGCCGCGCAGCCCCCTCAGCATGCCGAGCACCAGCGCGCGCGGCTCCTCCGACGCCATGGCGTAGGCCGAGGAGGCCTTGCGGCGCAGCGCGTCATAGATCAGGGAGGCCACCGCCGCGCGGTCCTTCGAGCCGGCGAAGCGGCGCGACAGGCCCCAATCCTTGAGCGCATCGGCAGCCGGGCGGCGGCGCTCGACGATATCCTGCAGCACCTCGATGGCGGCGTTGATCCGGGCGGCTGGCGTCATGGTCGTTCGGTCCTGACGCAAACCGCCGGAAGCGGAGCGCCGCGAGGCAAGGGCTTGTTTCAACCAATTCAAGCATGACGCTTCGGCATGGGCGCCGTCGCGGCATGTTCTTGACGCGGTCGTTTCATAAGCGGAAAGACGATGCAACCGCATGTCGCGGCCAAGGGGACACGCCACGATGAAAAATGCTGCCCGCCTCGCCGTTCTCGGCTTCTTCGCCTTCGCCCTCGCCGCTTGCGCGACCCAGCCGCAGGCCGACCTGACGCCGCCGCCGGCCAAGCGCCTCGACGCCAAGACCACCCTCGAGAATCACCGCTGAGATCGGCTGCCGCATGAGCGGCTGAAGCGCGCCGCTTTTCCAGGGGACCCCGCCGCCATCCCGGATCGCCGTTTTCTCCGGGATGGCGCGTGGCTGCTGCCGCTTCTCCGCGGCCGGTTGGCCGATGCGGCCGGCGGCCCGCATGGCGCGGCGGGACCGTGCGCTTCATGGGGATGTCACATCCCGCAGCCTAGTTTCGCACGCCCTTTCGCGAGCCGAGGCCGCCATGACGAAGACCCTGCTTTTCTCGACATCGCTTGCCGCCGCCCTGGCGCTGCTGCCGTTGGCGGCCGGCGCCGAGCCCGCCCCGACGCTGTCCGGGCAGCGCCCGCTCGTCATCGCCCATCGCGGCGCCAGCGGCTATCTGCCGGAGCACACGCTGGAGGCCTATCGCCGCGCCATCGCGCTCGGCGCCGACTACATCGAGCCCGATCTGGTCTCGACCAAGGACGGCGTGCTGGTGGTGCGCCACGAGCCGATGCTGAGCGGCACCACCGACGTCGCCGAACGCCCGGAATTCGCGGGCCGCAAGACAACGCGCAAGCTCGACGGCATCGAGACCACCGACTGGTTCGCCAATGATTTCACGCTCGCCGAGATCAAGACTCTGCGCGCCAGGCAGGCCTTCGCCGACCGCGACCAGTCGCATAACGGCAAATACGAGATCCCGACCTTCCAGGAGGTGATCGACCTCGCCAAGGCCGAGAGCGCCCGCAGCGGCCGGACCATCGGCATCTATCCGGAAACCAAGCACCCGACCTATCACGCCTCGCTCGGCCTCGCCTTCGAGGACAAACTCCTCGACATGCTCAAGGCCGCGGGCTGGACCGAGAAGAACTCCCCCGTCTTCATCCAGAGCTTCGAGACGGCGAACCTGAAATATCTGCGCCGCAAGACACAGATCCGCCTCGTCCAGCTCGTCGACGGCGACGGTGTCGACAAGGACGGCAAGGTCACGCTCGCCGCTCCCTTCGACCGGCCCTACGACTTCGCCGTGCTCGGCGACAAGCGCAGCTTCCAGGACATGCTCTCGGCCGAGGGCCTCAAGGAGATCGCGACCTATGCCGACGGCGTCGGCCCGTGGAAGGCCTATTTGATCGGCGCGAAGCAGACGATCGGCCCGGACGGCAAGCCGAAGGACCTGAACGGCGACGGCAAGATCGACGAGCGCGACCGCACCGTCATCGCGCCGAGCGATGTGGTGAAGAATGCGCATGCGGCCGGGCTGCTGGTCCATCCCTGGGCCTATCGCAGCGAGGCGAGCCGGCTCGCCGCCGATTACAACGGCGATCCGATCGCCGAGTACAAGGCGCATCTGGCGCTCGGCGTCGACGGCGTGTTCACCGACTTCACCGACCACGCCGTGAAGGCGCGCGACGGCCAGTAAAGGACAGCCCGAAGAACCCGGTCCTCCCCCCGAGGAGCGATTTCGGCGCAAATGGCATCTCGAGAAGTGCTCCAGGCGGCCCGCCGCCCCTCTGGAACATCCTTCGAGACGCCGCTCTCGCGGCTTCTCGGCATCAGGCCGCGATTTTCAGGTCAGCCTCTCGGTCGGAGAGCTCGGGATGGCGCCGGACGGGCTTTCAGGCCTCCTCCTCCACCACCATCTGGGCGATGCGCTGGTCGCCGTTGAACTTGCTGGCGACGGCGTGGCCGACCGCGACGGCGGTGACGCAAAGCACGACGGACGCGACGATGTTGATCGCGGCCCGCACCATCTCGCCGCTGCGCAGCAGGTCGAGCGTCTGCAGGCTGAAGGACGAGAAGGTGGTGAAGCCGCCGCACAGCCCCACCATCACGAACAGGCGCACCGGCTCGGAGACGGGGAAACGGCCGCTCGCCAGCGTCAACGTGCCGAAGAAGCCGATGACGAAGGAGCCCGCGATGTTGATCAGGATGGTGCCCCATGGCAGGTCCCGGCTGATCGGCAGGGCGAGGATCGAGAGAAGATAGCGCGCCAGCGTGCCGAGCGCGCCTCCGGTCATGACGAGAACGACGGTCGAGAAGGACATGCTCGCTTGGCTCCCTTGTCGGCGGGCATGAAAAACCCGCCTGGCGGCGGGCGTCGGACACACCCCTACCGCGGCTTGCTGCGGTAGGAGTCATCAGCCTCGACCGCAAAGGCGACCGGCAGGCGGTTTCGGGGGAACTCCATCCCCATCACCGGAAAGATAGGGGGCGATGCCGGCCGGCGCAACGGCAAAGACGAACCGCGAGGCGACCCTGCTCCCGTCGGCGGCAGCCCCGGCCGGAACCGGAAAGCGCGCCGATTCCGCGGCGCGCCCGTGGACCGGCCTGTCGATCGCCCTCGCCCGAGCCTCAGTGCAGGATCTGGGAGAGGAAGAGCTTGGTGCGCTCGTGCTGGGGGTTCCTGAAGAATTCGTCGGGCGTGTTCATCTCGACGATCTGGCCGGCATCCATGAAGATGACGCGGTCGGCGACCTGGCGGGCGAAGCCCATCTCATGGGTGACGCAGAGCATGGTCATGCCCTCCTCCGCCAGCGAGACCATGGTGTCGAGCACCTCCTTGACCATCTCGGGGTCGAGCGCCGAGGTCGGCTCGTCGAACAGCATGATCTTGGGGCTCATGCACAGCGAGCGGGCGATCGCCACGCGCTGCTGCTGGCCGCCGGAGAGCTGGCCCGGATATTTCGTCGCCTGCTCGGGGATCTTCACGCGGCGCAGATAGTGCATCGCGATCTCCTCGGCGTCCTTCTTGGGCATCTTCTTCACCCAGATCGGCGCGAGCGTCAGGTTCTCCAGGATCGTCAGATGCGGGAACAGGTTGAAGTGCTGGAAGACCATGCCGACGTCGCGGCGGATCTCGTCGATCTTCTTGAGATCGTTGGTCAGCTCCGTGCCGTCGACGATGATCTGGCCCTTCTGGTGCTCCTCCAGCCGGTTGATGCAGCGGATCATCGTCGACTTGCCCGAGCCCGACGGCCCGCAGATGACCAGCTTCTCGCCGCGCTCGACCTTGAGGTTGATGTCGCGCAGCACGTGGAACTCGCCATACCACTTGTTGACGCCGATCATCTCGACCGCCGTCGCCGTCTTCAGCGAGGTCGGCTTCAAGGCCGCGGGGCGGGTGTCCGTGGTCTTGGTTTCTGCCATTGCCATGTCTTTTGTCCCTCTCAGCGTTTTTGGCCGGCAGCCAGGCGCTTCTCGACCGCGATCGAATAGCGCGACATGCCCCAGCAGCATAGGAAATAGAAGACCGCCGCGAAAGCGTAGCCGGTGGTCCGGGTCGTCGGCGTCGCCCAGGTCGGATCGACCAGCGTCGCCTCGACGGTGCGCAGGAAGTCGAAGATGCCGACGATGGTGACCAGCGTGGTATCCTTGAACAGCCCGATGAAGGTGTTGACGATGCCCGGGATCACGATCCGCAGCGCCTGCGGCAGGATGATCAGCCGCATCATCTGCCAATAGCCGAGGCCGAGCGACATCGCGCCCTCGAACTGCCCCTTCGGGATCGCCTGCAGGCCGCCGCGGATGACCTCGGCCATATAGGCGGAGGCGAAGAGCGCGACGCCGATCAGCGGGCGCAGCAAACGGTCCGGCGAGTACTCCTGCGGCACGAACAGCGGCAGCATGGTGTTGGCCATGAACAGCACCGTGATCAGCGGCACGCCGCGCACGAACTCGATGAAGATCACCGAGAGCAACTGGATGATCGGCAGGCGGGAACGGCGGCCGAGCGCCAGGACGACGCCGAGCGGCAGCGAGAAGACGATGCCGACCGCCGAGATCAGGAAGGTCACCATCATGCCGCCCCACAGGCCGGTGTCGACCCGCAGCAGGCCGATGCGGTCGTCGAGGATGGCGAGGATGCCGAACACCACCAGCGAGAGCAGGATCAGGCTCTTGGCGCCGTGGAAGCGCTTCCAGGGCGGCGCTTCCTGCTCGACCGCCAGCAGCGCCGGATTCGTCCAGAAGCGGGCGAGCGAGGGCACGAAGGAGAGCACGAGATAGAGCACCGCCAGCGCGAAGCTCAGCAGGATCAGGAAGCGCAGCAGCCCCTGCGCCCGGTCGCCGCCGAGCAGCAGGATGAAGCCGCTGAGCGGCAGGATGACGAAGAAGTAGAAGACGCCGATCCGCTTCAGCGGCGCCCGGTTCCAGAGCAGCCAGACGACGCCGAGCGCGAACATCGCGAAGACGATGTTGACCCGCCAGCGATCCGCGATCGGGTAAGAGCCGTAGATGAAGTACTGGAAGCGGTCCGCGACATAGGCCCAGCAGGCGCCGACCGGCCGGCCGACCTTGTCGGCGAGGCAGGCGTCGCGGCTGGCGCCGGACCAGACCGCGTCGAGGATGTAGAAATGCACCAGCTCCGGCACCGTCACCACGACGAACCAGATGCAGAGCAGCGTCAGGATCGCGTTGAGCGGGCTGGAGAACAGGTTGGCGTGGATCCAGGCCAGCGGCCCCGCGACGGAGAGCGGGGCCGGCTGCTGCGGCAGCGTCTCGGTGCGGACGAAGGCGCGCGGGGCGTTGTCGAGAGTTGCGTCGGTCATCGCTTGCGCCCTCACCGTTCGACCAGCGCGATGCGCTTGTTGTAGATGTTCATGGCGAGCGAGGTCACCAGCGAGATCGTCAGATAGACGGCCATGGTGATCGCCACGACCTCGACGGCCTGGCCGGTCTGGTTCAGCACCGTGCCGGTGAAGACCTGGACGAGGTCGGGATAGCCGATCGCCACCGCCAGCGACGAGTTCTTGACCAGGTTGAGATATTGCGAGGTCAGCGGCGGCACGATGACCCGCATCGCCTGCGGGATGACGACGAGCTTCAGCGTCGGGCCGGGCCTCAGGCCCAGCGCATGCGCCGCCTCGCTCTGGCCCTTCGAGACCGCGAGGATGCCGGCGCGCACCACCTCGGCGATGAAGGCCGCGGTATAGGTCGAGAGCCCGAGCAGCAGCGCCACGAATTCCGGGAAGATCTGCATGCCGCCGGTCAGGTTGAAGCGGCCCTGCTGCGGATAGTCGAAGGACAGAGGCTGGCCGACGGCGAAGAACACCAGCAGCGGCAGCCCGACGATCAGAGCGAGCGCGACCCAGCCGTTCGGATATTGCCGGCCGGTCCGGGCCTGCTGCCCCCGCGCCCAGACGAAGAAGGCGACCGCCCCGGCGATGCCGACGAGGAAGGCGACCGCCACCGCCTCGAAGGCCGGCGCGAATTGCGGGCTCGGCAGGATGATGCCGCGGTTGTTGAGATAGATGCTGCCGGGCAGCGCGATCGAGTTGCGGGCGTCCGGCAGCGGCTTCAGCACCGCGTTGTACCAGAAATAGAGCTGCAGCAGCAGCGGGATGTTGCGGATGCCCTCGACATAGACCATCGCCAGCTTGGCGACGACCCAGTTGCTCGACAGCCGGGCCACGCCGACCGCGAAGCCGATGATCGTCGCCAGCACGATGCCGAGCGCCGCGACCAGCAGCGTGTTGAGCAGGCCGACCCAGAAGGCCTGGCCATAGGTCGAGCCCGAGGCGCTGAAGGGGATCAGCTTCTGGTTGACGTCAAAGCCCGCCGCATTGTTCCAGAAGCCGAAGCCGGAGGCGATCTTCTGCGCGCGCAGATTCTCGATCGCGTTCGAGGCGGCCGACCAGACCAGGAAGCCGACCACCGCCAGCAGGACGATCTGATAGACATAGCCGCGGATCTTCGGGTCGTAGAATAACGACGCCTTGCCGGGTGATACCGTTTCGGTCGGGATGCTCGACACCTGTTACGCCCTTTGTGTTTCGCTTGTTGAGGCCGGCGATCCCGGGGCGGTGCGATTCCACCCAAGGCCGTTCAGTCCGGACCGTTTGTCTGTCGCTATCCTCGCTCGGCGCTCCTGCCGTTTCCGCCCGCGGCGGCCCGGCGGGACGAGCGGCCCGCCCCCGCGCGGGCGCCGCTCGCCGCCGGCGGCGTCACCGCGGCCGTTCCGCTGCCGGCCATGCCCCCTCCCGGCCCCGCGCCATCCCTGGCTGCGGGGCATCCGGCCGGCGTCGCCTCTGGCTCGCATGCTTCATCGTGGTTCCCCTGTTGGGAGCGGGTTCGTCCCGCCCTCGCTGCCTTCGTAGCAAGTCCCGGACCACCCCTCCGCGACCTGCCCTGTCCCGCGCGCCGGCGAGCCGCCCTCCCGGCACCCTCGCCGATGCATCGGCGGATTTCAGCGCGCCCCGGGCGCGCAACGCAATCCTCCCTTGGTCCGAAACGTCGCCGCGACCCCGGCATGGCGGCGGAGCGCCCGCCATGCCGATGCCGGCAGGGCAGCGACGGCGCTCCCGGCAGGGCCGGAGGGCGGTCTGACGAGGCTTTCAGGCAAGGCGGCTCGGCCGCGCGGCACGGGCACGGCGCGCGCCGGCGCCGCGCCGGCGGGGCCGCTCCGGCCGCAGGGGGCGATGGCGTCCGGCCCGGCCCGTCCCGGCAGGAAGGCGCCGCGGGCCCGCAGGCTGCCCGCCGCAGCCGTCGCCCTGGCGGCGAGCGGCGCGAGAACGGGCGCTATCCCTGCTCTTTCCATGGCGAGACCGGCGGTTGCGGCCGGCGAGCGGCCGATGCCATCACGCTTCGCCCGGCTCGCGGAACCGCGCGAAGACACGAAGAGGCGCCGGACGGTCCGGCGCCTCCCCCAACTCCGCTCAGCGAACCGGGGGAGCGTATTGCAGGCCGCCCTTGGTCCAGAGCGCGTTCTGGCCGCGGGCGATCTTGAGCAGCGAGCCCTGGCCGACATTGCGCTCGAAGGATTCGCCGTAATTGCCGACATGCTTGAGGATGCGGACCACCCAGTCGCCGGTCAGGCCGATCTGCTCGCCGAACTTGCCCTCGGTGCCAAGCAGGCGCTTGATCTCGGGATTGTCCGACTTCAGCTTCTCGTCGACATTGGCCTTGGTGACGCCGAGCTCCTCGGCGTTCAGCATGGCGAAGCCGACCCACTTCACCAGGTTGAACCATTGCGGGTCGTTGTTGCGGACCGACGGCCCGAGCGGCTCCTTCGAGATGATCTCCGGCAGCACGATATGGTCTTCGGGGTTGGCGAGCTTCAGGCGCTCGGCATAGAGGCCGGAGGCGTCCGTGGTGAAGGCGTCGCAGCGGCCGGCGTCATAGGCCTTGACGGTCTCGTCGGCGGTGGCGAAGGCCACGACCTCGTATTTCAGGTTGTTGGCCCGGAAGTAGTCGGCGAGGTTCAGCTCGGTCGTCGTGCCCTGCTGGGTGCAGACCGAGGCGCCGTTGAGCTGCAGCGCCGAGTTCACGCCGAGCTTCTTGCGGACCATGAAGCCCTGGCCGTCATAGTAGTTGACGCCGGTGAAGAGCAGGCCGAGCGAGGCGTCCCGCGACATCGTCCAGGTCGAGTTGCGGACCAGCACGTCGACCTCGCCCGACTGGAGCGCGGTGAAGCGGTCCTTGGCCGAGAGCGGGATGAACTTGACCTTGCTCGGATCGTTGAAGATCGCGGCCGAGATCGCCCGGCAGACATCGACGTCGAGGCCGGTCCAGTTGCCCTGCGCGTCCGGCACGCCGAAGCCGGCGAGACCGGGGTTCGAGCCGCAGTTGAGGATGCCGCGCTGCTTGACCTGCGCCAGCGTCGCCTGCGCGGAAGCCCCCGTGGCGGAGATCGCAAGCCCGGCCGCTGCAAAGAGACCGGCCGCCAGAATTTTCTTCATCAGTACTCTCCCATTGAAAACAACCACCCCGGAGAAGCCCGGAAGGCACATCGATCCGGTTCGCCGCCGGCGGTCCTTTGTCGAACCGCTCTGTCGTTCCCAGTTCTGAAACGGCGTCCCCTTGACCGAGTCGATTGCCAGAGCGACCCATGAGCGTCAAGCAACGGCCATCCGCCGCGACCGCCACTTGTTCGCCTCAATCATCACATGCGAGTTTGGCAAGGTGGTCAAGTCTGGCCGCCTCCGCCCGCCGCTCCAGCCGCATCGGTTCCATGAAAAAGCTGCCTTCTTCCGAATTCGCCCGCCTCGGAACGCGGACCCGCCTCGCCCTGGCCGGCCGCGACCCCAGCGACAGCTACGGCTTTGTCAATCCGCCTATCGTACGAGGCTCGACGGTGCTCTATCCGAGCACGGAGGACTTCCTGGCGCGGAAGGCGCGCTACACCTACGGCACCCAGGGCAACCCGACGCTGGACGCGCTGGAGGCGGCGGCCAACACTATCGAGGGCGGCGCGGGCGTGGTGGTGACGCCGTCGGGGCTGCTCGCCTGCACCCTGCCCTTCCTCGCCTTCCTCTCCGCGGGCGACCATGTGCTGGTGACGGACAGCGTCTACCGGCCAACGCGCAATTTCTGCGATTCCTTCCTGACGCGCATGGGCGTCGAGGTCAGCTATTACGACCCGCATGCCGGCGCCGCGATCGAGCGGCTGTTCAAGCCGAACACCAAGGCGGTCTGGACCGAGGCGCCGGGCTCGCAGACCTTCGAGATGCAGGACATCCCGGCCATCGCCGGGGCCGCCGCGGCGCGCGGCATCCTGACGATGATGGACAACACCTGGGCGACGCCGCTCTTCTTCGACAGCCACAAATTCGGCGTCGACATCTCGGTCCAGGCCGGCACCAAATACTATGCCGGCCATTCCGACGTGCTGATCGGCACCATCTCGGCCCGCACGCCGGCGCTCTACAAGACCCTGCGCAAGGCCTGGGAGGAGCTCGGCGTCATCGTCGCGCCGGAGGACGCCTTCCTGACGCTGCGCGGCATGCGCACCATGGCGATCCGCCTCAAGGAGCAGATGCCGGCCGGCCTCGAAATGGCGAAATGGCTCCAGGCGCGCCCGGAGATCGCCCGCGTGCTGCACCCCGCCCTGCCGGATGACCCCGGCCATGCACTGTGGAAGCGCGACTTCACCGGCGCCTCCTCGCTCTTCGCCGTGGAGTTCAAGCCGGTCTCGATGAAGGCGGTCGCCGCCATGCTGGACGGGCTCTCGCTGTTCGGCATGGGCGCCTCCTGGGGCGGCTATGAGAGCCTGGTCCTGCCCTTCGACTGCCGCGCCTACCGCACCGCGACGACGCCGGACCACAAGGGCCCGACGGTGCGCATCCACATCGGGCTGGAGAATCTCGACGACCTCAAGGCCGATCTGGAAGCGGGGTTTGCGCGGCTGAAGGCGGCGGCCTGAGCGAAAGGCGGTCGGAAATCGGCGGGGGGCGGTCGGAAACTGCCCATCATGACCCGACTGCCTGCCGCCGATTGCCGGCTGCCTCGCTCACATCCGGGCGACCTCGTAATCCCGCGCCAGCAGCTTGGCGAGCTGCTTCAGCCGGCCCTCGACGCGTTCGCTCGCCAGCGCCGCGAGATCCTCGGGCAGGCGCAGCACCAGACGCCGGTCGACGCATTGCGCCTGGATGCGCGGCAGGATGCCGGCCATGCCGGCCGAGAGCAGATAGGCGACCCGGAAGATCGCCGCGATCAGCAGCGCGCGCTCGAACAGAGCCGGCGCGAGCAGCGCCCTGAGCCCGGCCGCGGCGGGCGAGGACGCCTTCAGCCCGGCATAGCGATGGAAGATCGCCAGCGCCAGGAAGGCCCGGCTGAGATGATCGATCCCGGTGAAATAGGCATGGGCGATGACGTTCATGCTCTGCTCGCCGCGATAGTCGGGGTGGGCGCGCCAGCCGATATCGGAGAGCAGGCAGACGGTCTCGACCAGCCGGTTCGACGGCTCGTGCTCCGGCAGCCCGGCGCTTTCGAGGATGCTGCGGGTCCAGTCGATCAGTTCGGCGGCGTGGCGCGGGTCGCGGGCGCGCAACAGGTTGTAGTCGCGGGCCGCCTGCAGCAGCGGGTCGGCGGCACGCTCCTCCGGTGAAAGCTGCTCGTGCAGCAGGCCTTCGCGCACGCCCTGCGCCGAGATCACGATGTTGCGCGGCTTGCCGCGCTTGATCAGCTCGTCGAGCACCAGCGCGCCATAGGCGAGCAGGGGGCGGCGGGCCGAGGACACCACGTCGATGGCATCGAGCACCGAGGCGTCGGCCCGCTCGACCAGCCTGACGAAGTCCGACGCGTCGCGGGGTGGGATCGCATAGCCGTGCATGACGTTGAGCGGATAATTGGCCCGGCGCTGATGCAGCGTCGCCAGCGCGCGCCAGGTGCCGCCGACGGCGAAGAAGTCCCGTCCCTTCATGGCCGCGAGCTGCGGCAGCTTGTCGAGCTCGTCCTTGACGATCTTCTCGGCCGCCTTGAGCGAGCCTTTCGAGCGGTCGAGCAAAGCGAGCCCGCCGAGCGGGACGCTGGCGCCCGGCCCGACCTCGCCGCCCTTCACCGAGATCAGCTCGAGGCTGCCGCCGCCCAGGTCGCCCACCACCCCGTCGGGGTCGTCGAAGCCGGAAATCACGCCGAGCCCGGAGAGGACAGCCTCGCGCCGGCCGGAGATCAGCTCGATCGGCTGGCCGATCGCCTCCTCGGCGCGGGCGATGAAGTCCGGGCCGTTCTCGGCGTAGCGGGCGGCCGCGGTGGCGATCACCCGGATCTCGCCGACGCGCATCGCCTCGCAGAGGATGCGGAAGCGCACCAGCGCCGCGATCGCCTTCTCGATGGCGTCGGCGGCGAGGCGCCCGGTGGTCGCCACCTGCCGGCCGAGGCCGGCCATCTCCTTCTCGTTGAAGACCTGCGCCGGGGCGCGCACCAGCATCTCGTAGACGACGAGACGAACCGAGTTCGAACCGATGTCGACGATGGCGATGGTGTCCCCGAGCGCCAGGCGCCCCGGGGCGTGCTGCAGTTCAGGCCTTGCGCCCGCCTTTTCGGGACAGGGCGCGGGGGCTGGAGCTGGAGAGCGATTTTCCACGGCCGGACAGACTCGGATTCGTCATGAAGTAGTTGTGCGCATTGAACGGTTCCTCGTTCGGCGCCGGGACGATGCGGCGGGAACCGCCATCGGGCAGGATCGTCCAGCTCTGCTCGTTGTCGAGCAGGTTGGCGAGCATGATCTGATCCAGCAACTGCTGATGCACGGTCGCGTTCAGGATCGGCGTCAGCGCCTCGACGCGGCGGTCGAGATTGCGCGGCATCAGATCGGCGGAGGAGATGTAGACCTTGGCCTTCTGCGCTGGCAAGCCATGTCCGCCGCCGAAAGCGTAGATTCGGGTGTGCTCCAGGAAGCGGCCGATGATCGACTTGACCCGGATGTTCTCGGACAGGCCGGGCAGGCCGGGCCTGAGACAGCAGATGCCGCGCACGATGAAATCGATCTCGACGCCGGCCTGGCTGGCATCGTAGAGCGCGTCGATGATCTCGGGGTCGACCAGCGCGTTGCACTTGCCCCAGATCGCGCCCTTGCGGCCGGCCTTCACATGCGCGATCTCCTCGGCGATGTCGGTGAGGAGCCGCTGCTTCAGCCCCGTCGGCGAGACCGCCATGCGCTCCAGCCCGGCCGGCTCGGCATAGCCGGTGATGAAGTTGAAGATCCGCGCGACGTCCTGCGCGATCACCGGATCGGCGGTGAAGAAGGAGACGTCGGTGTAGATGCGCGCCGTGATCGGATGGTAGTTGCCGGTCGCGATATGGCAGTAGCTGACGAGCTGGCCGGCCTCGCGCCGCACGACCAATGACAATTTGGCGTGGGTCTTGAGCTCGATGAAGCCGTAGACGACCTGGACGCCGGCGCGCTCCATCTCCTTGGCCCAGCGGATATTGGCCTCCTCGTCGAAGCGGGCCTTGAGCTCGACCAGCGCGGTCACCGACTTGCCGGCCTCGGCGGCTTCCGTCAGCGCCTTGACGATCGGCGAATTGGCCGAGGTGCGGTAGAGCGTCTGCTTGATCGCGACGACATTGGGGTCGCGCGCCGCCTGCTGCAGGAACTGCACGACGACGTCGAAGCTCTCATAGGGGTGGTGGACGAGCAGGTCCTTCTGGCGGATCGCGGCGAAGCAGTCGCCGCCATGCTCGCGGATGCGTTCGGGGAAGCGGGCGTTGTAGGGCTTGAACTTGAGGTCCGGCCGGTCGACGCCGACAAGCTGGGAGAGCTCGGTGAGGCCGATCATGCCGTTGACCTCGACGACCTCGTCGCTGTCGACCTTGAGCTCGCGCACGATCAGCCGGCGCAGATGGTCGGGCATGCCGGTCGAGAGCTCGAGCCGGATCACGACGCCGAGGCGGCGCTGCTTCAGCATGGTCTCGAAGACGCGCACCAAATCCTCCGCCTCCTCCTCGATGTCGAGATCGGAGTCGCGGATGATGCGGAAGGAACCGGCCCCCCTCACCTCGTAGCCCGGGAACAGCTTGGCGATGAACAGCGAGACGGCGTCGTCGAGCGCGATGAAGCGGTGCAAACCCTCGCGGGCGAGGTCGGGCAGCTCGATGAAGCGGTCGATCTTCGTCGGCACGCGGATCAGCGCGTCGAGCTGGCGCCCGTCGCTGATCCGCTCCAGCGCCAGCGCGACGGTGAAGCCGAGATTGGGGATGAAGGGGAAGGGATGCGCGGGGTCGATGGCGAGCGGCGTCAGCACCGGGAAGATGTAGTTGAGGAAGTAGTCCTCCAGCCAGATCCGGTCCTGCGGGCCGATATCGGCCGGCCCGAGCAGGTGAATGCGGTTCTCGTGCAGCTCGTGGCGCAGTTCGACCCAGCGCGCCTGCTGGTCGTCGGTCAGGGCCGAGACCGCCTTGCCGATCGCGACGAGCTGCTCGGCCGGGGTCAGGCCGTCCTGGCTGCGGGTGACTACGCCGGCCTTGAGCTGCTCGCGCAGGCCCGAGACCCGGACCATGAAGAACTCGTCGAGATTATTGGCCGAGATCGAGAGGAAGCGGAGCTGCTCCAGCAGCGGATGGCGGCGGTTGGAGGCCTCCTCCATGACGCGGCGGTTGAACTCCAGCCAGGAGAGCTCGCGGTTCATGAAGCGCTCGGGCAGCCGGCGCAGCGACGGCGCGTCGGAATCCGTCATCGCCCCGTCCGTCGTCCCGGGCCTCTCGGCCGCAATCTCGGTGGTCATGCGCTTCGCCCGCGTCCTGGTCGTCGTCCTGCCTGTGCGTCTCATGGACCGTGTGAAGCCACCCTATCGTGACAGTTCGATGACGGGCGGCCTGAAGCGGCCATCGGGAAGGTTAGCAGGCATCGGCGGAGCGTCCAGCGCCGGCACCCTCAGCCCGGCTCCTGCGGGAAGAGCTCGGCCAGCACCTCGTGCACCAGCGGGCGCGTGACCCGCCGGCCGCGCTCCAGCGCCACCCTGTCGAGCCGGTCGACGACCCGGCGCGCGGCGGCGAAGGAGCGCTCCATCCTGAGCGCCAGCGCGTCGATGACGGCGGTGTCGACCACGAGCTGGCGGTCGATGAAGAGCTTGACCAGCACGGCGCGCAGCAGGCCGTCATCCGGCGGCTCGATGGTGGCGCTCGGCGCCAGCCGCAGCCGCGAGAGCAGGTCCGGCACCTTCAGCCCCCAGAGCTCGGGCGCGCTGCGCGCCGTCAGCAGGAGATGGCCGCCGCGCGCCTTGACCGCGTTCATCAGGTGGAACAGGGCCGGCTCGTCGAAGGGGCCGGCATCGCAATCCTCGATGACGAGCGCCCCGCCCGAGACCAGATGCGCAACCTGGTCGTCCGACAATTCGCGGGCGGGGATCGTCCAGGCATGGGCCATGCGGGCCCAGATCGCGGCGAGATGGGTCTTGCCCGCCCCTTCCGGCCCGGTCAGCCGCAGCCAGGCTTCCGGCCAGCGCGGCCAGCTCTCGACCAGCCCGTAGGCCGCCTCGTTCGAGGGGCCGACGAGAAAGTCCTCGACGCCATGGCGGCTGTCGAGCGGCAGGTCGAAGGCGAGCTGGCGCGGGCGCGACGGCGCTTCGGACATGACGGGCTCAGCGCTCGAGGTCGATCTCGACCTCGATCCCCTTCGGCTGCGGCGGCGCGAGGCCGCGATAGAGATTGCTCCCGAGATACTGCCTGAGCGCGAAGCGGCAGAGCACGCCGATGACCGCCGCCAGCGGCACCGCCACGAGCAGGCCGACGAAGCCGAACAGCGAGCCGAAGGCGAGCAGCGCGAACATCAGCCAGACCGGATGCACGCCGATCGAATCGCCGACGAATTTCGGCTGGAAGATGTTCCCTTCGAGGAACTGCCCGGCCAGGAAGACGCCGAGCGCCGCCAGCGGCCAGGTCCAGTCGGGCCAGAACTGCACGGTCGCGACGCCCACCGCCAGCACCAGCCCGGTCAGCGAGCCGACATAGGGGATGAAGGAGAGGAAGCCGGAGATGATGCCGATCAGCGCCCCGAAATTGACGCCGACGAGGCTCAAACCGACGGCATAGAAGCCGCCGAGCAGCAGGCAGACCAGCGCCTGCCCGCGCAGGAAGCCGGCGATCGCGGTGTCCATCTCGCGGACGAGCCCGCGGATGGTGTCGCGATGGTCGCGCGGCAGCCAGCTATCGACGGTCGCGACCATGCGGTCCCAGTCGACCAGCAGGTAGAAGGCGATCACCGGCGTCAGCACCAGCAGCGAGAACACGCCGACGATCGCGGTGCCGCCGGTCCAGAGCGACTGCAGCAGCCCGCCGGCCCATTTCGTCGCCTCGCCGACGAGGTTGCCGAGCGAATTCTGCGCCTCCTTGGTCAGCTCGCCGCCGCCGAAGCGCTCGAGCCAGGGCGCGCCCTTCTCCAGGAGCAGCGCCTGCAGCTTGGCCGCGTCGCCCGGCAGCCGCGCCACCAGCCCGGCGAGCTGCTGACCGAGCAGCGGCGCCAGCAGGACCAGCGCCACGGCGAAGATCAGGATGAACACGATCAGGATCACGATGGTCGCGGCGAGCCGGCTCATCCCCATGCGCTCGAGCCGGTCCGCCAGCGGGTCGAGCAGATAGGCGAGCGCCAGCGCCGCGATGAAGGGCAGCAGGATGTCCCTGAGCAGCACCAGGAACAGCACGAAGACGATGAGGGAACCCAGCCAAAAGCCGATCTGGCGCTGTAACGTCATCCATCAGCCTCTTCGCGTCTCCGGGGGAAGACGTTGCAACTCTATAAGCGCAGCCACGGTTCCCGGCCAGCCTCAGCCCGCCATGTGCCGCAGCCAGAAGGCGAGATAGGCCGCCATCGAGGCGAGCGTCAACAGCGCGACCAGCAGCTCCCCGGCCGCCTCCGCCGGCCCCGGATCGAGGCCGAAGGCGCGCGAGCCCAGCGCCAGCGCGGCGAAGGCGATCTGCGCCGCGGTGTTGAGCTTGCTGACCGCGAAGGGCGCCATCGCGACCGGCCGGGAGAGCAGCCAGGAGAGCAGCACCGCGGCCACGATCATGATGTCGCGCGCCACGACGAGGACGACGAGCCAGACGGGAACCACGCCGACGACGGCGAGCGTGACGTAGATCGAGACGATCAGCGCCTTGTCGGCGATCGGGTCGAGCCAGGCGCCGAGCTCGCTCGCCATGCCGCAATGCCGGGCGAGGAAGCCGTCGACGGCATCGGACACGCCGGCGACGACGAAGAGGATGAAGGCGGTCTCCCAGCGCGCATTGACGATCATGACGATGACGAGCGGCACCAGGAAGAGCCGGGCGATCGTGATCAGGTTCGGGATCGTCATGGCAGCAGTTTCGCTCAGGGCGCGGCACGATGCCAGCGGCGAGCCATTCACGCGCGACAGTCCGTCATCCCGGACAAGCGGCGAAGCCGCGCCGATCCGGGATCCATGCCTTAACCTGTCCCGACAGCGCTCCGGCATGGATCCCGGGTCTACGCTTCGCTTCGCCCGGGATGACGAGTTGTGAGAAGTCGAGAAAACCGCCCGAACGCCTTGCCAGCCGCGGCGCGCTTGCCTATCGCTCGCGCGAGCAGGAACGGAAGCGAGACCGCAATGAGCAAGCCCGGCGCGAACGGACTGACCTATGCGCAGGCCGGCGTCGATATCGACGCCGGCAATGCCATGGTCGACCAGATCAAGCCGCTGGTGCGCGCCACCCGCCGGCCGGGCGCCGATGCGGAGATCGGCGGCTTCGGCGGGCTGTTCGACCTCAGGGCCGCCGGCTTCAGCGACCCGATCCTCGTCGCCGCCAATGACGGCGTCGGCACCAAGGTCAAGATCGCGATCGAGAGCGGTTTGCACTCCACCATCGGCATCGACCTCGTCGCGATGTGCGTCAACGACCTCGTCGTGCAGGGCGCCGAGCCCCTGCTCTTCCTCGACTACTACGCCACCGGCAAGCTCGACCCGCAGGTCGGCGTCGAGATCGTGCGCGGCATCGCCGAGGGCTGCCGCCAGGCCGGCTGCGCACTGATCGGCGGCGAGACCGCCGAGATGCCCGGAATGTACGCCGGGAAGGATTACGACCTCGCCGGCTTCGCCGTCGGCGCGGCCGAGCGCGGCACGCTGCTGCCGCGCGAGGACCTGAAGCCCGGCGACGTGGTGTTCGGCCTGCCCTCCTCCGGCGTGCATTCCAACGGCTATTCGCTGGTGCGCCGCATCGTGGCGCTGAGCGGCCTCGGCTGGGAGGCGCCCGCCCCCTTCGCTCAGGCCAAGACGCTGGCCGAAGCGCTGCTGGAGCCGACCCGGATCTATGTGAAGCCGCTGCTGCAGGCGCTGAAGGCGACCGACGGCATCAAGGCGCTGGCGCATATCACCGGCGGCGGCTTCCCCGACAACATCCCGCGCGTGCTGCCCGAAGGGCTCGGCGTCGCGCTCGACCTGCCCGCGATTCCGGTGCCGCCCGTCTTCGGTTGGCTCGCCAGGGTCGGCGGCGTCGCCGAGCGCGAGATGCTGCGCACGTTCAACTGCGGCATCGGCATGATCGTCGCGGCCGAGGCCGCCAAGGCCGATGCGGTGCTCGCCGCGCTGAAGGCCGCCGGCGAGGCGCCGGTGAAGCTCGGCGAGATCGTGCCGGTCGCCGCCGGCGAGGAGCCGGTCGGCTATCGCGGCACGCTTTCGCTGTGAGCATGGCAGCGGCTCGCAGGCGCGTCGGGGTGCTGATCTCGGGGCGCGGCTCCAACATGGTCTCGCTCGCCGAGGCGGCGCAGGCGCCGGATTACCCGGCCGAGATCGCGCTGGTCGTCTCCAACATCCCCAACGTCGCCGGGCTGGAGCGGGCGCGCGGCTTCGGCATCGCCACGGCGACGGTCGACCATCGCCCTTTCGGCAAGGATCGCGAGGCCTTCGAGCAGGCGGTGGACGAACTCCTGCGCCTCAACCGGATCGAGATCGTCGTGCTCGCCGGCTTCATGCGCATCCTGACGCCCTGGTTCGTCAAGCGCTGGGAAGGGCGGATGATCAACATCCATCCCTCGCTGCTGCCGCTGTTCAAGGGCACGCATACGCATCGGCAGGCGCTGGAAGCCGGCGTTGCCGAGCATGGCTGCTCGGTGCATTTCGTCGTGCCGGAGCTCGATGCCGGGCCGGTGATCCTGCAGGCGAAGGTGCCGGTCCTGCCCGGCGACGACGAGGACAGGCTGGCGCAGCGCGTCCTCGTCGAGGAGCACAAGCTCTATCCGGCGGCGCTGGCGGAGGTCGCCTCCGGCCGGGCGAGGCTCGTCGACGGCGCCGTCATCCGCGGCTGAGCCGCGGCGGCGCCCTCGCCGTTCGGTTGCATCTGGCCGCCCTCGCGCTTGCAGCGCTCCCACTCCTCCCGCGCGCGCTCCTCCTCCTTCTGCCAGCGGCGGAAGAGATCGGCCCGGCGGGCGGGATAGCGTTCCTCCAGCGCGACGAGGCCGGTCATGCGGTCGGTGCGGAAATGGCGGAAGGCCTGCCTGAGCTCGCACCAGGCGATGACGATGCGCACGCGCTCGTAGAAGGTCATGCCGATCGGCCAGATCATGCGCTGCGTCGCCTGGCCGCTCTCGTCGCTGTACTGGATCGAGAGCTTGCGGCCGTTGCGGATGGCGGCGCGCACCGCCGCGACATCGACCTGGTCGGCCGGCACGTCGCCGGGATGGGAGGCGGCGAACAGCGCCCCGTCGAGCAGGATCGGCCGCAGATGCGGCGGCAGCACCGCCGCGACCTTGCTGACCACGTCCTCGGCGGCGCGGGCCAGCACCGGGTCGGCCCGCTCGCTCAGCCAGCGCATGCCGACCAGCACGGCCTCGATCTCGTCGGGCGAGAGCATCAGCGGCGGCAGGTCGAAGCCGGCGTCGAGGACATAGCCGATGCCGGCCTCGCCGCGCACCGGCACGCCCTGGCGCACCAGCGCGCCAATGTCGCGATAGACCGTGCGCACCGAGACGTCGAGCTCGGCGGCCAGCGTCTCGGCGGTGACGGGGCGCCTGCGGCGGCGCAGGCTCTGGATCATGTCGAGCAATCGTTCGGCGCGCTGCACGGCGTCGTCCCCCTACCCGGATCGAAACTCTTCGGGCATCGGCTTGTCCCGAAAACCGCATTCCACGTTTTGGGGCCGATGCTCTGGCGGAAAGCACGGCTCCGATCGGATAGCCTTCGCGATCCGGCCGGCGCATGCTTGAATGACCGCAGGATGGCTCAGCCGGGTTGACAGTTTCTGTCAGGAGCGTGTCAGCAGCAAGGCGGCAGAGGACGGGATTTTGATCGTCGTCCCGTTTTTGGTCGCCGTCCCGTAAGGGCGCGCAACAAACGCGCCGTCATCCCGGGCGGAGCGAAGCGCAGACCCGGGATCCCTGCCGGAACGGTTCAGGCATGGATCCCGGGTCTCCCTCCGGTCGCCCGGGATGACCCGCGATTTTAAAGGAATCGAGGAGCCGTCGGCCCGCTCAGAACGGCCGCTTCAGCTTGCACTTGTCGATGAAGCGGAGGCCCTTCTCGCGGGCCGAGTCGTTGAAATAGCCGGTGTCGCGGAAGGCCTGGATCTCGTCCTTGCTCATGGAGTCGACCGTGCCGCTGGCGTAGCAGCTACAGGGCGAGTGCACGGCCTCGCGGGTCGTATTGAGGAGGCGCGACTGGGTGATCAGGCAGGCGTCGAAGGCGCGCAGCTTGATCATGTAAGGCGACAGGTTCTTCGCGGTCGGGTCGGGCGGGGGCAGCGCGGTCGAGCTGCTCGCGGCATAGGCCGAGGCGCCCAACAGCACAGAGAGTCCACCGGCCAGAACGACCGCACCCAACCGCCGCATCATCATGACTTGCCCGTCCTTCGCGAAGAGGCGCCGCATGGCTCGCGGCGACGCCCCGCTTCCGCATGCCACAGCTACATGAAAGGTCAAGGGGTTCGAAAGTCACGCCTTCCCGATTTACGCCGCCTCGCCGCAGCTTCGACCGCGGCGGCCGCAGGCCGGGAGAAGCGACGCGCAGCGCAAGGTCTCGTCAACGCTAACCGCGCCTTAACGGACTTGTTTCAGTCTACCGGCATCCCTTCTGCCGATGACGCCTTTTGCGTCGGAGTTTTGGATCATGCGTTGCGTTGTGTACCTGGCGGGCCTGGCGGCCTGCCTCGCCCTGTCGTCTCCCGGCCGCGCCCTGGCGCAGTCGAGCGACTACAGCCAGCTCACCTCACCCCAATCCGCCCAGAACTGGTATCTCACCGTCGGCGCGGGGCTGCGCTACCAGCCGGACTATACCGGCTCCGACGACTACATCTTCCGCGCACGGCCGATCATCTCGCTCGGCCGCGGCCTGAAGAGCACCTGGTGGAGCGCCGAGGACGACGCCATGCTCAGCATCGGCGTGTTCTCCGGCCAGGGCTGGCGCATCGGCTTCTCGGGCGACCTGCTCTGGAAGCGCAGCGCCAAGGTCAATCCGGCGCTGGTGGCGGTGCCGGCGACCAAGTTCGGCGGCGAGGCCGGCGGCTTCGTCGAGTTCTACCCGGCCTCCTGGCTGCGCGCCCGCGCCAATGTCCGCCGCGGCATCGTCGCCCATGACGGCGTCGTCGCCGATCTCAAGCTCGACGCCTTCACCAATCTCGGCTCCTGGACCTTCGGCGTCGGCCCGCGCATGCGGATCGCCAGCGCCGATTACGTCCGCACCTATTTCGGCACCTATGGCGCCATGCCCGGCACCTCCGGGCTGCTGCAGCGCTTCAACGCCGGCGTCCATTCCTACGGCGCGCTGGCGCAGGCGACCTATCACTGGTCGGACCGCCTCCAGACCACGACCTATATCGAGTACAAGCGCCTGACCGGCGACGCCGCCCGCTCGCCGATCGTGCGGCCCTTCGGCTCGCGCAATTCGCTCACCGTCGGCATTTCGGCGAGCTATTCCTTCGACACCGGCTCGAACTACTCGCTCGGCGGCCTCTGAGGACCGGCAGCGCCAAAAGAAAAGGGCGGGCCGCTTTCCGGCCCGCCCTTCTGCATTTCAGCAAGGCGTGCGGCTGAAATCAGCCGACGATCTCGTTGCCCGAAAAGAACTGCGCGATCTCGACCGCGGCGGTCTCCGGCGCATCCGAGCCGTGGACGGTGTTCTCGCCAACCGACTCGGCGAAGAGCTTGCGGATGGTGCCCTCGGCGGCGTTGGCCGGGTTGGTGGCGCCCATCACGTCGCGATACCTGGCGATGGCGTCCTCGCCTTCCAGCACCTGCACGACGACCGGGCCCGAGGTCATGAACGCGACGAGCTCGCCGAAGAACGGGCGCGCCGCATGGACGGCGTAGAAGGTCTCGGCCTGGGCCTTGGTCATCTGGATGCGCTTCTGCGCGACGATGCGCAGGCCGGCCTTCTCGATGACCGCGTTGACCGCGCCGGTGAGATTGCGCTTCGTCGCGTCGGGCTTGAGAATGGAGAAGGTACGCTGGACTGCCATCGAAAGATCCTTGAACGGCTCGAATAAGGGGAACGCGGCGCGCTTATAGCCGCCGCCTTCGCCCCCCACAAGGCTTGCCCCGCCGGACGTTCATGCCGATGCCCGGCCCCCGGAATCCATGAGCCGGCTGCGCGATTTCATGCTAGGATGGGGGCCTTGACGACAAGGAGCCGATCCATGGTTGTCGTTGCGCTCGTCTTCGCCGGTTTCCTGACGATGCTCTGCCAGGTGCTGCTCGTGACGCCCGAATCCATCACGAAGGACCGCAGGGGCAACCTGCCGCCGCCCTCGGGCGGCATCGCGGCCTTCTGAGCGGCGCGGACGCGCCGTCCGCGACCGGAACCGCGCGGCAGGGAGCGCCCGGCGCTCAGTACCGCGTCAGATAGCTGCGGGCTTCGCGCAGCGCCGCGGCCACCTCGTCACGGCTCATCTCCAGCGCCAGCTCCCGGCGATGCGCCGCCGCGCGAGCGCTGCCGCTGGCGAAGGCGATGTTGAACCAGGTCTGCGCCTTGACCAGGTCGACGGCTCCTGCCCGACCCGAGGCATGCAATAGCCCGAGTTCGCAACAGGCCTCGGCCGAAGCTTCCGGCGGAAGCGCCAGCGAAGCGGGGATCGCGCTCATCTCCATGCGTGCCATGACTGAACCCACCCTGTCTGTCTTTTTCTGCCGGCCGACCGCCCGTCCCGGAGCCGCGACCGATGAGGCGAGGGTGACCGCGATCGTTAAAACGCGCGCTAAATTTTGCGATGAATCGAATCTCAACTCGACGTCATCGCCGGGTTAAGGCAACCGGACGCTTACCAAGAAAATCCGGAAATTCGTTTCTTTTCAAAGGCCTCTCCAACCGCGCCCGCCAGCGGTGTTGAGGATGGATTCACCCTGCCTCGCGGAAGCCCCTTCGAACGCCGGCCTCGCGGCAGCCCGAAAGCGTCGCTTGGAAGCGTCTCTTGACGACACCTCTTGGAGGCGGGCTCGAACGGCGATATGGTTCATACCTAAACCATAACGACCCCGGTCGAGAAGGAGGATGGAATGGCAAGGACGGCGGCATTCGGACTGGCCGGCATGGCGGCGCTCTTCCTGGGAGCGGGCCTCGCCGGCGCCTCGGCGCAGGAGGTACTCGGCGTCTGGGAGCGCGACACCGGCGCCTCTCGCGTGCGCTTCGGCAAATGCGGCGAGGCGATCTGCGGCACGATCTCCTGGCTGAAGGATCCGAACGGGCCGGCGAAGCTCGGCCAACGCATCTTCTTCGACATGAAGCCGAGCGGCGCGAACACCTGGAAGGGCAGCGCCTTCAATCCCGAGGACGGCAAGACCTATTCGGGCACGATGACGCTCTCCGGCCCGACGCTGACCACCGCCGGCTGCGTGCTGGGCGGGCTGATCTGCCGCTCGGTGACCTGGAAGCGGACGAACTGAGGCGGAGCCCGCCGGCGGCCCGGCATCCCCGCGGGATCGCAAGGCGAGACATCCGCAGGCGCCGCCTGGACGGGCCTATTCGGGTCCTCGCGCCCCTTGCTCCGGACGCCGGTCGTCCGGGGCCAAGCGAAGCGTGGACCCAGGGCCCCCCACCGGAACGGTTCAGGCATCGGTCCCGGCCCGGCGCCGCTCACGCGGCTTGTCCGGGATGACCGGAAGGGCAAAAGACAGGGCCTCAGCGGGCTTTCTGGCCGAAGAGGATCGCCTTTTCCTCGGGCGTGCTGATGCCGGCCGGGTTGCGCAGCTCCTCGCCGACCTTGAGGCCGCGGGCGACGGCCGGACGGGCCAACATGGTCTCGATCCAGCGGCCGACATTGGGGAACTGCTTGATGTCCTGACCCTGGCGCTCCCAGCCGCGGGCCCAGCCGATGCAGGCCATATCGGCGATGGAATAGTCGCCGCAGATATAGTCGCGGCCTTCGAGGCGCTTGTTCAGCACGCCGTAGAGCCGGTTGGCCTCGTTGGTATAGCGCTCGACGGCGTAGGGAATCTGTTCCGGCGCGTAGAGGCGGAAATGGTGGGTCTGGCCGAGCATCGGGCCGAAGCCACCCATCTGCCAGAACAGCCATTCATCGACCGCGACGCGGGCGCGCTCGTCCTGCGGATAGAACTTCCCGGTCTTGCGGCCGAGATATTGCAGGATCGCGCCGGATTCGAAGACCGAGATCGGCTTGCCGTCCGGCCCGGCGGGATCGACGATCGCCGGCATGCGGTTGTTCGGCGAGATGGCGAGGAAGTCCGGCTTGAACTGATCGCCCTTGCCGATATTCACCGGGATCACGTTGTAGGGCAGCCCGCATTCCTCGAGCATGATGGTGATCTTGAAGCCGTTCGGCGTCGGCCAGTAATAGAGGTCGATCGGCTTGGCGGGAGCTTCGGACATCGTTCGCTTCCTTTCGGGCTCAGCGCTTTCGGGCGCAAGCCTAAGCGGCGGGCCGGCGAGCCGGAAGGGGCCGCGCCTGCCCCCAGCGCGACCGCGCCATGCCCTCAAGGCGCGCCATTTCACAGTCGCGGGCGGCTTTTCCCGAAAAGAGGGTCATCCCGGGCGACCGGAGGGAGACCCGGGATCCATGCCGGAGCCTTTCCGATCCATGCTCAGGCATGGATCCCGGATCTCCGCTTCGCTGCGTCCGGGATGACCGCGAGGTCAGAGCATCTTCTTGAAGCCCTCATGGCTCTGGTCGAAGCCGAGATTGCGGTAGAAGCGATGCGCGTCGGTGCGGGACTTGTTGGAGGACAGCTCGACCAGGCCGACGCCGTTCTCGCCGGCGAAAGCCAGGGCATGCCGGATCATCAGCGCGCCGATTCCGAGGCCGCGGCTCTCCGGCGCGACATGGACGCTCTCGATCTTGCCGCGCTTGCGGCCGCGCGCGACGAGGCCGGGAATCAGCGTGACCTGGAAGGTGCCGACCACCTCGCCCGCCCGCTCGGCGACGAAGAGGGCGTTGTCGCGGCTGGCGTCGATCTCGGCGAAGGCCTCGGCATAGCCGGGATGGCGCGCCTCGGCCCGGATCTCCTCCGCCGTCATCGTCTGCGTCGGGGCGCCGAGCATGATCAGCTCGGCGATGCGCTCCACATCGCCGGCTTGCGCGCGGCGGATGGCGATCTCGGCGGCAGTGACGGGCGTCCTGGTCATCGCTTCGGCTTTCGGCTCGGGCAAGGGTTGAGGCGATGGCGGCTCATTCGACGAAGAGGCGTTTTGCCATCAGCAGGGTGTTGGGGGTGTCGTCGCGCCCGTCGAAGCGGGCCTGGCGCTGCAGGAAGAAGCCCATGCGCTCGTAGAAGGCGATCGCCGGCTCGTTCTGGCTCTCGACCTCGAGCCGGGCGACCGGCGCCAGCGGAAAGCAGGCGAGCGCGACCTGCAGCAGCGTGCGGCCGATGCCGACGCCCTGCCAGGCCGGCAGGACATAGAGCCGGGTCAGCAGCGCCGCGCCGTCTCGCTCGGAGCGGGCGGAGGCCGTCGCGACGATCTGCTCGCCGAGGAGCCCGACCAGGAAGACGCCTTCCTCGCAGCCGAGCTGACTGTGCAGATTCTCCAGCGAGTGCCAGGCATTGGTGATCTCGGCGACGCGCCGCCAGCCATAGATGCCGTCATAGGTGGCATGCCAGGTCTCGACCAGAAGCGCCCTGACCGCCGCGATATCGGCGGCTTCGGCATCGCGGATGACGAGATCGGCGGGGGTCATGGGCTCAAGAGGCGAAAGAAGCGCGCCGTCATTCCGGGGCGCGCTGCAGGCGCGAGCCCGGAACCCATGAACACCGGCCGTCGCGGAAAAGCGCGAACGGGTCCAGCCCGTCTTGCGCCAACCGTGTTCATGGGTTCCGGGCTCTTCGCTGACGCGAAGCCCCGGAATGACGGCGTGTTTCCCGCGCCGCTGGTCAAAGTCAGATGCCCAATTTCTTCTTCAGGATCTCGTTGAGCGCCTGCGGGTTGGCCTTGCCGCCCGAGGCCTTCATCGCCTGGCCGACGAACCAGCCCAGCATGGTCGGCTTGGCCTTGACCTGCTCGACCTTGTCGGGATTGGCCGCGATGATCTCGTCGACCGCCTTCTCGATCGCGCCGGTGTCGGTGACCTGCTTCATGCCACGGGCCTCGACGATCTGGCGCGGGTCCAAAGGTCCGCTTGCTGCTTCGGTCCAGAGGATTTCGAACAGATCCTTGGCGATCTTGCCGGAGATCGTGCCCTCGCCGATCAGATCGACGAGGCCGCCGAGCTGCGCGGCCGAAACCGGCGAGGCGGCAATGTCCTTGCCTTCCTTGTTGAGGCGGCCGAACAGCTCGTTGATCACCCAGTTGGCGGCGGCCTTGCCGTCGCGGCCCTTGGCGACGGCCTCGAAGTAATCGGCCTGCTCGCGCTCGGCGACCAGCACCGAGGCGTCATAGGGCGAAAGCCCGTATTCCGCGATGAAGCGAGCCTTCTTGGCGTCCGGCAGCTCCGGCAGCGCGCTTTTCAGATTCGCGACGAAGGCGTCGTCGAATTCGAGCGGCAGCAGGTCCGGATCGGGGAAATAGCGGTAGTCGTGCGCCTCCTCCTTGGAGCGCATCGAGCGGGTCTCGCCCTTGCCGGGATCGTAGAGGCGGGTCTCCTGGTCGATGGTGCCGCCATCCTCGATGATGCCGATCTGGCGGCGCGCCTCCGCCTCGACCGCCTGGCCGATGAAGCGGATCGAGTTGACGTTCTTGATCTCGCAGCGCGTGCCATAGGGCTCGCCCGGCCGGCGGACCGAGACGTTCACGTCGGCGCGCAGATTGCCCTTCTCCATGTCGCCGTCGCAGGTGCCGAGATAGCGCAGGATGGTGCGCAGCTTGGAGACGAAGGCCTTCGCCTCCTCCGAGGAGCGCAGATCGGGCCGGGAGACGATCTCCATCAGCGCCACGCCCGAGCGGTTGAGGTCGACGAAGCTCATGGTCGGGTGCTGGTCGTGGATCGACTTGCCCGCATCCTGCTCGAGATGCAGCCGCTCGATGCCGACGGTGATCTGCTCGGTCGGCGAGAGATCGACGACGATCTCGCCCTCGCCGACGATCGGGCTCTTGTACTGGCTGATCTGGTAGCCCTGCGGCAGATCGGGATAGAAATAGTTCTTGCGGTCGAAGACCGAACGCCTGTTGATCTGCGCATTGAGGCCGAGGCCCGTGCGCACCGCCTGGCGGACGCATTCGGCGTTGATCACCGGCAGCATGCCCGGCATCGCCGCGTCGACGAGGCTGACATGCGCGTTCGGCTCGGCGCCGAAGCCGGTGGAGGCGCCGGAAAAGAGCTTGGCGTTGGAGGTGACCTGGGCATGGATCTCCATGCCGATCACCACTTCCCAGTCCCCGGTCGCGCCCTTGATCAGCTTCTTCGGGTCGGCGGGGCGGACATGCGCGTTCATCTGGTCTCTTCCGGCTTCAGCGATTGCCTACGCGTTACGATGTCGGCGCGCGTGCGGCAAGCTTCCGTTGCGCCGGAGCCTGCCATCGCGAGCCTCGGAGCGGGCCTGGGGCGTTGCGCTCCTGCAACCCGATGGCGGGAACATGGCGTAATCGTCGTCCCATCACGGATTTTGACGGGTGATGGATCTTGACATTCGTCACTAGGACACCCTTCTTGCGGCCAAGGCCGCAAAACCGACAGGGTTGCGCCGGCCAGCTATTTCGGAGTTCCCCCATGTCACGCAGCCGTTTCATCGGCCTGGCGCTTGCTGCCATTGCTGCTTCGACCGGCCTCCCCGCGTCGGAAGCCGCGGCCCAGGGCGCCCCGCCGGCGCCTCCGGTCCAGATCGCGCCCCCGCTCGCCAAGCGCATCACCAACTGGGACGAATATACCGGCCGCTTCGAGGCCAGCGACCAGGTCGAGGTGCGCGCGCGCGTCTCCGGCTTCATCGAGAACGTCCATTTCCGCGACGGCTCGCTGATCCAGAAGGGCGACCTCCTCTTTACCATCGATCAGCGTCCCTACAAACTGGCAGTCGATGTGGCGCGCGCCGATGTCGCGCGCGCCAAGGCGCAGGTCGAGCTCGCCCAGAACGAGGTCGAGCGCGCCGAGGGCCTGACCCAGAACCGCACCATCACCGCCCGCGACGTCGACCAGCGCCGCGCCAACCTGAACAGCGCGATCGGCACCCTGCAGGGCGCCGAGGCCAATCTGAAGAACGCCGAGCTCAACCTCGAATGGACCGAGGTGCGCGCGCCGCTCTCGGGGCGGATCTCGAACCGCCGCGTCGACCCGGGCAACCTGATCGCCGGCGGCCAGTCGGGCGCGACGCTGCTGACGACCATCGTCGCGGTCGACCCGATCTACTTCACCTTCGACGTCTCGGAGGCGGATTATCTGCGCTATGCCCGCATCGCCAACGTCCGCGACAGCGCCAGCCGCAACACCGGCACGCCGGTCCAGGTCCGGCTGGCCGACGAGACCGAATGGACCCACAAGGGCACGGTCAACTTCCTCGACAACGCGGTCAACGCCCGCTCGGCCACGATCCGCGGCCGCGCCGTGTTCGACAACAAGGACCAGTTCCTGACGCCGGGCGTGTTCGGCCGGCTGCGCTTCTATGCCGGCGAGGCCGAGGCGCTGCTGGTGCCTGACTCAGTGATCGCCTCGGACCAGGCGCACAAGGTGGTGCTGACCGTCGGCCCGGAGAACAAGGTGGTGCCGAAGGTCGTCGAGCTCGGGCCGATCAGCCAGGGCCTGCGCGTGGTCCGCGCCGGCCTGACCGCGCAGGACAAGGTCATCGTCGGCGGCAACGCCAACCCGATGGTCCGCCCCGGCGTGGCGGTCACGCCGCAGCCCGGCGAGATCAAGCTCGCGACCACGAACTGAACGGCGTCGGGGCCGCTCCTCGCGGCCCCGCCACGACCCTCAGGGCGCCTCGCGGCGCCCGCCCGCCTTTTCCGGACAGGAAGCTTCCATGTTCCGCTTCACCCATTTCTTCATCGACAGGCCGATTTTCGCCACCGTGCTCTCGGTGCTGCTGACGATCGCCGGCGCGATCGCGATGCGCACGCTGCCGATCGCCGAATATCCCGAGATCGCGCCGCCCACGGTGTCGATCCGCGCCACCTATCCCGGCGCCTCGGCCGAGACGGTCGCCGCCACGGTGGCGACGCCGATCGAGCAGGAGGTGAACGGCGTCGACGACATGCTCTACATCACCTCGCAGTCGACCGGCGACGGCGTGGTGCAGATCAACGTCGTCTTCAAGGCCGGCACCGATATCGACCAGGCGCAGGTGCTGGTGCAGAACCGCGTCTCGCAGGCCGAGCCGCGCCTGCCGCAGGACGTGCGCGCGCTCGGCATCCAGGTGCGCAAGGCCTCGCCCGACTTCCTGATGGTCATCAACATGATCTCGCCGGATGGATCGCGCGACCCGCAATACATCTCCAACTACGCCTCGCTCTATGTGAAGGACGTGCTGACCCGCGTCGACGGCGTTGGCGACGTGCAGGTCTTCGGCGCCCGCGACTTCTCGATGCGCATCTGGCTCGACCCCGCCAAGGTCGCGGCGCGCAACCTGACGGCGAGCGACGTCGTCGCCGCGCTCAGGGCCGCCAACGTGCAGGTCGCGGCCGGTGCGCTGAACCAGCCGCCGGCCAAGTCGAACGAGGCCTTCCAGCTCGCGGTGAACACGCTCGGCCGCCTGACCAACGTCTCGGAGTTCGAGAACATCGTCGTGCGCTCCGACGCCGATGGCGGCACCATCCGGGTGCGCGACGTGGCGCGGGTCGAGCTCGGCTCGCAGGACTACACCTCGAACGCCTATCTCGACAACCAGAACACCGTCGCCATCGGCGTCTTCCAACGGCCGGGCTCGAACGCGCTCGCGACCTCGGACGCGCTGATCGCGACGATGGCCTCGATGTCGAAGGACTTCCCGCCCGGCCTCGAGCACCGCATCATCTACAACCCGACCGAGTTCATCGCGGAATCGGTCAACGCCGTGGTCCACACGCTGCTCGAGGCCATCGTCCTCGTCGTCATCGTGGTGATCCTGTTCCTGCAGACCTGGCGCGCCGCGCTGATCCCGATCGTGGCGATCCCGGTCTCGCTGGTCGGCACCTTCCTGGTGATGAGCGCGATCGGCATCTCCTTCAACACGATCTCGCTGCTCGCGCTGGTGCTGGCGATCGGCATCGTCGTCGACGACGCCATCGTCGTGGTCGAGAACGTCGAGCGCTATCTCGCCCAGGGCATGACGCCGGCGCAGGCCGCGCACAAGACCATGGACGAGGTCGGCGGCGCGCTGCTCGCGATCGCGCTGGTGCTCTGCGCCGTGTTCATCCCAACCGCCTTCATCAGCGGCCTGCAGGGCACGTTCTACCAGCAGTTCGCCGTGACCATCGCGGCCTCGACGGCGATCTCCTGCTTCGTCTCGCTGACGCTCTCGCCCGCCATGTCGGCGATCCTGCTGAAGCCGCACAAGCAGCATGGCGAGCACGAGCCGCACGGCTTCCTCTACCGGCTGGGCGCGCCGGTGCGGTGGTTCTTCCACTATTTCAACGCCGCCTTCGACTGGCTGTCGCACAGCTATGGGCGCGTCACCTCGCGGCTGATCCGGCTCGCGGTGATCCTGCTCATCGTCTATGCCGGCCTGATCGCGCTCACCGCCCAGCGCCTGGTCCAGACGCCGACCGGCCTCGTGCCGCAGCTCGACCGCGGCTACTTCATCGTCGCGATGCAGTTGCCGCCGGGCGCCTCGCTGGAGCGGACCGACGCGGCGCTGCGCAAGGCCAACGACCTGCTGCAGTCGCGGCCCGGCGTGGCGCATACCGTCGCCTTCGCCGGCCTCGACGGCGCGACCTTCACCATCGCGCCGAACGCGGCTGTGGCCTTCGTCTCGCTGACCCCGTTCAAGGAGCGCGAGGCGCAGGGCCTGACGACGCAGGGCATCTTCAACGACCTGCGCCAGCAGATGTTCGGCATCGCCGAGGCCTTCACCCTGGTGATCGAGCCGCCGGCGATCTCCGGCATCGGCAATGGCGGCGGCCTCAAGGGCTATGTGCAGGACCGCGGCGGGCGCGGCCTCGCGGCGCTCGAGGGCGCGGCCTGGACGGTCGCCGGCTCGGCCGGGCAACTGCCCTTCATCGTGCAGCCCTTCACCCTATTCTCGACCAAGACGCCGCAGATCTACGCCGATATCGACCGCACCAAGGCGGAGATGCTCGGCGTGCCGATCACCCGCATCTTCGAGACGCTGTCGATCTATATGGGCTCGGCCTATGTCAACGACTTCAACCTGCTGGGCCGGACCTACCGGGTGACGGCGCAGGCCGACAACCCGTTCCGCCTGACCACGCGCGACGTCGCCAATCTCAAGACCCGCAACGCGGATGGCGAGATGGTGCCGATCGGCTCGGTCGCCTCCTTCAAGGACACGACCGGCGCCTATCGCGTGCCGCGCTACAACCTCTACCCGGCGGCGGAGGTCCAGCTCTCGATGAAGCACGGCTATTCGACCGGCCAGGGCATCGCGGCGGTCGAGCAGATCGCCAAGGAGCGCCTGCCGGCAGGGTTCGGCTTCGAATGGACCGAGATCGCGCTGCAGGAGAAGCTCGCGGGCAATACGGCGATCATCGCCTTCGGCCTGGCCGTGGTCTTCGTCTTCCTGCTGCTGGCGGCGCTCTACGAGAGCTGGCTGCTGCCGCTGGCGGTCATCCTGATCGTGCCGATGTGCATCCTGGCGGCGATGTTCGGGGTGAACTACGCCAATCTCGACCGCAACATCCTGGTCGATATCGGCCTGGTGGTGCTCGTCGGCCTGGCGGCGAAGAACGCGATCCTGATCGTCGAGTTCGCCAAGCAGGCGGAGGAGGAAGGCATGCACCGGCGCGACGCCGCCATCGCCGCCGCCCGCACCCGCCTGCGCCCGATCCTGATGACCTCGATGGCCTTCATCCTCGGCGTGCTGCCGCTGACCGTCTCGATCGGCGCCGGCGCCGAGATGCGCCAGGCGATGGGCATCGCGGTGTTCGCCGGCATGCTGGGCGTGACCTTCTTCGGCCTGATCTTCACGCCGGTCTTCTACGTGATGGTGCGCTGGCTGGCGGATCTGCGCGGGACGAAGCGCAAGGCGCAGGTCCAGCCGCCGACCGCGCCGACAGCGGCGCATTGAGGGCGCGAACAGCCGGATCGCCAACAGGAAAGGGGCCGCGCCGCGGCCCCTTTTTTCGTCTCTCTTCTGCGCGCAGCCGAGCTCCCGGCGGCGAATTCCGGCCGGAGCCGGTCAGACCAGGCGCTTCGCCACCGCCCGGCAGAGGAATGCGAGGCCGGCGGCGATGACGGTGCCGACGGCCCTGGCGACCGGCTCGGGAACCGCCTCCCCGCGCGCGATCTGCACGATCGTCAGCAGGATCATCAGCACGGCGACGACGGCGAGGATGCCGGCGAGCACCGTCAGGCAGGCATAGGCCATGGCGCGGCTGAAGATCATCGCCGTCTCCCTGGAAGGTTGCCCGCACCCCCATCGAGTAGGTGCCGGCATGACACGAACCGCCCCGTCATTCCGGGGCTTCGCGTCAGCGAAGAGCCCGGAACCCCTGAACACGAGATCGGACTAAAAGGCTGATTCGGCGCCTTTTCGATAAACCGAGGTATTCATGCGGTCCGGGCTCGGGCCTACGGCCCGCCCCGGAATGACGGCGCGGCCTCAAGCCGAAGCCGGCTCAGCCCCACCAGCGCTCGGCGACCGGGAAGCGGCCCGCCGCCTGCTCGATCGCCGCGCCGAGCGCGAACAGCGTCTCCTCGTCGAAGGGCCGGCCGATGAGCTGCAGGCCGAGCGGCAGGCCCTGCTCGTCGAGCCCGGCCGGCACGGCGATGCCAGGCAGGCCCGCCATGTTCACCGTCACCGTGAAGATGTCGTTGAGGTACATCTCGACCGGGTCGGCCGAGCCCTTCTCGCCGATGCCGAAGGCGGCGGACGGCGTCGCCGGCGTCAGCACCGCGTCGATGCCCTGCGCGTAGACCGTCTCGAAATCGCGCTTGATCAGGGTGCGGACCTTCTGGGCGCGCAGGTAATAGGCGTCGTAATAGCCGGCCGAGAGGACATAGGTGCCGATCATGATGCGGCGCTTGACCTCGGCGCCGAAGCCGGCGGCGCGGGTCTTCTCGTACATCTCGACGATGTCCCTGCCCTGCTCGCGCAGGCCATAGCGGACGCCGTCATAGCGGGCGAGGTTGGACGAGGCTTCCGCCGGAGCGACGATGTAATAGGCCGGCAGGGCGTATCTGGTGTGCGGCAGCGCGATCTCGACGATCTCGGCGCCGGCGGCCCTGAGCCATTCGATGCCCTGCTGCCAGAGCGCGTCGATCTCCGGGTTGAGCCCGTCGAGCCGGTATTCCCTCGGAATGCCGATCTTCATGCCCTTGACCGAGCGGCCGACCGCCGCCTCGTAATCCGGCACCGCCAGGTCGACCGAGGTGGTGTCCTTCGGATCGTGGCCGGCCATGGAGCGCAGCATGACAGCCGCGTCGCGCACCGTCTTGGCGATCGGCCCGGCCTGGTCGAGCGAGGAGGCGAAGGCCACCGTGCCCCAGCGCGAGCAGCGGCCATAGGTCGGCTTGATGCCGACCGTGCCGGTGAAGGCGGCCGGCTGGCGGATCGAGCCGCCGGTATCGGTCGCGGTGGCGGCGAGGCAGAGATCGGCGGCGACGGCCGCGGCCGAGCCGCCCGAGGAGCCGCCCGGCACGAGATGGTTGCCCTCGACGGCGCCGCCCTGCCCGGCCGAGACGTTGGAGCCCTTGCGCCGCCACGGGTTGACGACATTGCCGAAAGCCGAGGTCTCGTTCGACGAGCCCATGGCGAACTCGTCGTTGTTGAGCTTGCCGAGCATCACCGCGCCGTCGCGCCAGAGCTGGCTCGTCACGGTCGATTCATAGGGCGGCACGAAATTGCCAAGGATCTTCGAACAGGCGGTGGTGCGCACGCCCTGCGTGGCGAAAAGGTCCTTGATGCCGAGCGGCAGGCCTTCGAGCGGGCGGGCCTCGCCCTTCGCCAGCTTCTCGTCGGAGGCGGCGGCCTGCTTCAGGGCATGCTCCGGCGTTTCGAGCACATAGGCGTTGAGCGCGCGGCCCTTCTCGACGGCGGCGATATGGGCCTTCGTCAGCTCGGTGGCGGAGAAGCTCTTGGCTTTCAGGCCGTCGCGGGCCTCGGTCAGCGTCAGGCGGGTGAGATCGGTCACGGGACTATCCAGCATCTATACGGTCGGGCGGATCGAAGCCGTCATTGCGAGGGGCAAAGCGACGAAGCCATCCAGGCGGACGTAGAGCTCTACGACGCTGGAGTGCCTCGCTGCGCCCGCAATGACGGGAACGCAGGCGAAGCGATGCGCCTATTCGATCACCTTCGGCACCATGAAATAATTGTCCTCGGAGGCCGGGGCGTTGGCGACGATCTTCTCCGCGATCCCGCCGTCTGTGACCACGTCCTCGCGCAGCTTCATCGCCATCGGCGTGACCGAGGTCATCGGCTCGACGCCCTCGACATTGACCTCGTTCAACTGCTCGACGAAGCCGAGGATGGCGTTGAGCTCGCCTTGCAGCTTAGGCAGATCGGCCTCCGGCACGGCGATGCGCGCCAGATGCGCGACGCGTTTGACGGTGGCGAGATCGACCGACATGGCGGGCTCCTGAATGAGGCGCGGGCTGGCGCGCCTGAGATGCGTTCGCCGCGCTATAGCAGAGGGTTTGGCAAATAAGTAAGTGCTTACTGAACCGAGCCGTCATCCCGGACAAGCGGCGAAGCCGCGCCGATCCGGGATCCATGCCCGAACCTTACCGGAAACGCTCCGGCAGGGATCCCGCGTCTCCCCGCGGTCGCCCGGACGACCGCGGGGCAACGCGGTCAGATCACGAAGGCCTCGCCCTTCTTCGGCACCACGACCTTGATGCCGCTGCCTTCCAGCCCCGCGACGAACAGGTCGGCGTTCTGGTCGATGATCGGGAAGGTGCCGTAATGGCTCGGGATCGCGAGCTTCGGCTTGACGAAACGGCTCATGGCGAGCGCCGCGACCTTGCCGCCCATGGTGAAGCGATCGCCGATCGGGCAGATGCAGGCCTCGACGCCGTGGATCTCGCTGAGCAGCGCCATGTCGGAGAAGATGTCGGTGTCGCCCATATGCCAGAGCGTCTTCTCGCCCTTGGCCTTGATGATCGCGCCGTTGGGGCTGCCGACCGGGACGGAAACGCCGGCCTCGCCCATGCCGGCCGAATGGTCGGCCCGGGTGAGCGTGACGCTGAACGGGCCGAGATCGACGGTGCCGCCGGTGTTCATCGGCTGGAATGTCTTCAGCCCCTTCGAGGCGAGGTGCATGGCGAGGTCGTAATTGGTGATGACGACCGCGCCGGTCTTCCCGGCGATGGCGAGCGTGTCGCCGACATGGTCGCCATGGCCGTGGGTGACGACGATATGGCTCACGCCCTCGGAGATCGCCGCGACATCGCCCTCGAAGGCCGGGTTCCCGGTGAAGAACGGGTCGATCAGGATGACGGCGCCGTCGATCTCGGCGCGGAAGGCGGAATGGCCGTACCAGGTGAGCTTCATGCGGGGTCTCCAGGGACGTGCGTATCAATCGAGATGTGCCGTCCGGTATAGATCATTCCAATCGGGATTGGCACGCTCGATGAGCTCTACCTTCCAGCTCCGCCGCCAATGCTTGACACGCTTCTCCTGCGCGATGGCCTCGGCGGGATCATCATAGTGCTCGGCATAGACCAGACGCGCGACGCCATAACGGCGCGCAAATTCGGAGCCATGGCCATCGCGATGCTCGCCGACACGCCGGGAGAGGCTGTTGGTCACGCCGACATAGAGGGTGCCGTTTTTCTGGCTTGCGAGAATGTAGATCCACATTCCTGCTCCATACGCGGGTCATCCCGGGCGGAGCGAAGCGCAGACCCGGGATCCATGCCGGAACCTTCGTCAGCTAAGCGGGCTGCAGGCGGCGCAATCCGACGAACGTTCAGGCATGGATCCCGGGTCGGCGCGGCTGAAGCCGCTTGCCCGGGATGACCGGGTTGGAGCGGTATCGACAAGCTGGGATCGCCCATGCAGGCTGATGCCCATGACCACGGAACGGAAACCTCCCATGACCGACGCCGCCACACTCGCCCGCCGGATCGCGCAGGGCCATGGCGACAAACCGGCCGATCTCGTCATCAGGGGCGCGCGGCTCCTCGACCTCGTCACCGGCGACCTGAGCGAGAGCGACATCGCCATCTGCGGCGACACCATCGTCGGCACCTATGGCCGCTACGAAGGCAAGCGCGTCGTCGATGCCGCCGGGCTGATCGCCGTGCCGGGCTTCATCGACACGCATCTGCACATCGAATCCTCGCTGGTGACGCCGTTCGAGTTCGAGCGCTGCGTGCTGCCGCACGGCGTCACCACGGCGATCTGCGACCCGCACGAGATCGCCAATGTTCTCGGCACCGAGGGCATCCGCTATTTCCTCGCCTCAGCCGAGGCGATGCGGATGGATCTGCGCGTCAACCTGTCGAGCTGCGTGCCGGCGACGCATCTGGAAACCGCCGGTGCCCAGCTCGAGGCCGCCGACCTGACGCCGCTGATGGACCATCCCAAGGTCATCGGGCTCGCCGAGTTCATGAACTTTCCCGGCGTGATCCACCGCGACCCGGGCTGCCTCGCCAAGCTCGAAGCCTTCTCCCAGCGCCATATCGACGGCCATGCGCCGCTGGTGCGCGGGCTCGACCTCAACGCCTATCTCGCCGCCGGCATCCGCACCGACCACGAGACCACCACCGCCGCGGAAGCCCGCGAAAAGCTCGCCAAGGGCATGGCGATCCTGATCCGCGAGGGCTCGGTCTCGAAGGATCTGCATGCGCTGATCCCGCTGATCTCGCGCGACGCCTCGCCCTTCCTCGCCTTCTGCACCGATGACCGCAACCCGCTCGACATCGGCGAGGAAGGCCATCTCGACTACATGATCCGCACCGCCATCGCCAACGGCGCGGATGTGCTGGCGACCTACCGCATCGCCTCGCTCTCGGCGGCCCGCATCTTCGGCCTCGCCGATCGCGGCTTCATCGGGCCCGGCAAGCGTGCCGACATCGTGCTGGTCGAGGACCTCGCCGCCTGCTCGGTGCGCCGGGTCTTCAGCGGCGGAAGGCTGGTCGAGGACGGGCTGTTCGAAGGCCGGGCGGAGGTTCCCGCGGTCGGGCATGGCAGCGTGAAATGCCGGCCTGTCACGCCGGAGGATTTTCGCGTGAAGGCGCGCACGGGCGAGACGCCGGTGATCGGGGTGGTGCCGGGGCGGATCATCACCGAACGGCTCGCGATGAGCCTGCCTACGCGCGACGGAGAGGCCCTGCCCGATCCCGCGCAGGACGCCGTCAAGGTCACGGTGATCGAGCGCCACGGCCGGAATGGCGGCATCGCCACCGGCTTCGTCCATGGCTTCGGCATGAAGCGCGGCGCCATCGCCTCCTCGGTCGGGCATGACAGCCATAATCTCTGCGTCGTCGGCGTCGACGAGGCCTCGATGGCGGCCGCGGCCAACCGGCTGATCGAGACCGGCGGCGGCTTCGCGGTGGCCGATGGCGGCACGGTCGTGGCGGAGCTGGCGCTGCCGGTCGCGGGGCTGATGAGCGAGGAGCCCTTCGAGACGGTGCGGCGCGATCTCGAAAGGCTGCGCGCCGCGGCGAAGGCGCTCGGCGTCGTGCTGGCCGAGCCCTTCCTGCAGGTCGCCTTCCTGACGCTGCCGGTGATCCCGCATCTGAAGATCACCGACAAGGGGCTGGTCGATGTCGACCGCTTCGCGCTCCTGTGAGGAGCTCCTCGCGGACCGGTCATCCCGGGCGGAGCGAAGCGAAGACCCGGGATCCATGCCTGAGCATTTCCGCAAGAAGTTCAGGCATGGATCCCGGATCGGCGCCGCTGGCGCGGCTTGTCCGAGATGACGCGACACATAATTCGAGCCTATCCAGGCGCGGACGATTCTTCAATGAACCGAATCGCTTCCGTTCACAGCTTCACTTATCGCTTCACCCGCGGCTGCCGAGGCCGATCACGGCGCGGCGGTGCCGAGCATGAAACGCAGACGCCTAGCCGGGCCATAGAGCGGCGCGACGAAGGTCTCGACCAGCCGCCCGCCATTCTTCTCAATGACGCGGCGCGAGGCGTGGTTGGCCTCGTCGCAGGTGATGATGACGTCCGGCAGCCCGGCCTCACGCGCCACGCCCAGCATCGCCGCGAGCGCGGCGGTGGCGTAGCCATGGCCGGCGAAGGCCGGCAGGATGGTGTAGCCGATATGGCCGAGCACATGCTCGGGCAGGGCCAGCATCGGCCGGCCTTCGGCATCCTCCTGCCAGCGCAGGTTGATCGAGCCGATGAAGGGCCGCTCCGGCCGGTCCTCGGCGAAGATCCAGCGCGTCGGCCCGGGGATGCGATCGACCTCCCGGCCATCCGGCAGGCGCACGCGGCCCGGCCCGCCCCGGATCTCGGCGAGGAAGGCATCGGGATCGGCGGCGATGGCGGCAAGCTGCTCCGGCGCGACATCGCGCGTGGTGTTCGGCGACCAGCCGCCGCGCAGCGCAGCCTCATAGGCGTCGAGCAGGGCTCTGTCGGGTATTCGCAGCGAGATCGACGCTGGCATGGGCCGCCATGTTCCTTATGTCGCGGCGAGTCCGCCGGAGGGAACGAGGATAGAGCGGTCGGCGGCGGGCGGCGACCGCTGCGGCGCGCGTCCTGCGCCGGAACCGCCATTCGCCCGGCGCGACGCCCCCCTTCGCGCCGCAAGCGCTCGCCTGCGCCGCGCGGGCGTGGTACCGCGCGGGGATGACCAGCGCCCTCGTCCCGCTCGAGCACTTCCTCGCCCTGCCGGCCCATGCCCGGCTGCTCGGGCTCGACCTCGGCACCAAGACGATCGGGCTCGCCCTGTCCGATGTCGAGCGCCGCATCGCCACGCCGCTGGAAACCATCCAGCGCGTCAAGTTCGGGCTCGACGCCGCCGCCCTGCTCAAGATCGCGGACAAACATCGGGTCGCCGGGCTGGTGATCGGCCTGCCGCTCAACATGGACGGCAGCGAAGGGCCGCGCGTGCAGTCGACACGGGCCTTCGTGCGCAATCTCGCGCCGCTGACCGGCCTGCCGATCGCGTTCTGGGACGAGCGGATGTCGACGCTGGCCGTGACGCGCACCCTGCTCGACGCCGATGCCTCGCGCGCCAAGCGCGCCGCCGTGGTCGACAAGATGGCGGCGGCCTACATCCTGCAAGGCGCGCTCGACCGGCTGCTGCGCCTGCAGCCCGCGGACGAGGACGACGAGGCCTGAAACGCAAACGGCCCGCGCCGGAGCGCGGGCCGCACAGCAGGACGTCTCCCGACCTCAGCGATGGTCGCGGAAGTCGTAGGGCGCGTAATAGCCATAGGGCGCGTAATAGCGCGGGGCCACATAGACGGGCGGCGGGGGCGGCGCATAGACCGGAGCGGCGTAATAGCCGTCATAATAGGGGTCGTAGGAGCGGGTGCTCGCCGCGGCGGCGGCCGCACCGAGGATGCCGAGGCCGACGCCGGCCGCGATCGCCGCGCCGCGGGACGGACCGCGCCAGCCGCCGCGATAGCCGCGGTAACGGTACTGGCTGTATTCCGCCTGCGTCTTGTCGAGCCGGGCGGGATCGAAGGAGCGACGCTCCTGCGCCATCGCCGGCACGGCCAGGCTGCCCGCCGCGACGCCGGCCGCGGTCAGGGCGACAATCCATTTCTTCCTGAAAGACATCATGGCGACATCTCCTTTCCCGGGACGATGCCCGAACCTCGCGGACACCCTGCCCCGTCGCGCTTGAATGGGACCTGAACCAATCGCGGCGGCATTGCGGCAGGGGCAGATGCGACCGCACGGCAAGGCCCTTGCCCGCGGGCGGCGCGCCATGAGAGGGACAGGCCGGCGTTCCATCAGACCACAACGGCCAGGCCCGGCCGTTGTTCCTTCCGACCCGACCAGCCGAGTTCCAACCCCTCATGCTCGACAGCCTGATCGCCGTCTTCCTCGTCATCGCGACGGGCTGGTGCCTGAAGATCCGCGGGATCGTGGCGCCGGAGCACTGGATCGGCGTCGAGCGGCTGACCTATCAGGTGCTGTTTCCGGCGGTCGTCATCGCGACGCTGGCGACCGCCGATCTCGGCAACCTGCCGGTGCTGGCGATGGGGCTGAGCCTCGTCCTCGCCATCCTCTCCGTCGCCGCCCTCCTGCTGCTGGCGCGGCCGCTGCTGGCGCGCGCCGGCATCGGCGGCCCGGCCTTCACCTCGGTCTTCCAAGGCTCGGTGCGCTGGAACACCTTCGTCGCGCTGGCGCTCGCCTCCGGCCTGCTCGGCCGCACCGGCGCGACATTGATGGCGATCGCCGTCGCCGCGATGATCCCGCTGCTGAACGTGATCTGCGTCTTGGCGCTCGCCCGCTTCGCCAATGGCCGGCCGATGAGCGCGGGCGCGACCCTGCGCTCGATCCTCTACAACCCCTTCATATGGTCCTCGGCGCTGGGGCTGGCGCTGAATCCGGCGCAGGGGCTGCTGCCTGCCGCCTTCATCGGCTATCTCGACGTGCTGGGCCGGGCCTCGCTCGGGATCGGGCTGCTGGTGGTCGGAGCCGGGCTCGACCTGAAGAGGCTGGCGCGGCCGAGCCTCGCCCATGGCGCGGCGGTGCTGCTGAAGCTGGTGGCGATGCCGCTGCTCGCCTGGCTCTTCGCCCGCCAGCTCGGCGTCTCCGGCCCCGCGCTGACGATGACGATCATCGCCGGCGCCGTCCCGACCGCGACCGCCGCCTATTTCCTGGCCCGCGACCTCGGCGGCGACGCCCCGCTGATGGCCGAGATCACCACCCTGCAGACCGTGCTCGCGCTCGCCACCCTGCCCGCCGCCGTCTTCCTGCTCGGCTAGAGCGCGCTGCCTTTCCGCGAAAGCATGCGCGAGGAAGCTCCCCCCAGCCTCTGCCCGAGCGGTCGGCGGCCGCCGGAACCTGCGATACGTAAACTTGTATTTTTTAAGATATACACTCTATAGTTGTATCGCCGATTGGAGCCGAAACGCGGGCTGTCCGGCGTCCAACGGGTGAGGGAGCCTCTCTGCGATGACCCCAGCCAAGACAATCCTTCCCTATGACGAGGCCGAACGGCAAGCGACGCTGCCGGAGCATCCGCTTTCGGCGCTGGAGGCCGCGACCTTCATCGAAGGCATGGCCGCGGAACTGCGTCTGATGGCGCGCGCCGTCAAGCTCGACACCCTGTCCTATTTCCTCGAGATGGCCCGGATCGAAGCCTCCGCCCAGATCGAGATCATCGCGGAGCGCGAGCTCGCCTCCTGAGCCGGCCCCCGCGGCGCTCAGCCCGGGCCGCGCGAAAGCCCGCCGCCCGGATGGCGCAGCACGGCGCCCGCCAGCTCGAGTTCGGCCAGCGCCTGCCCGACCTCCCGCGCCGGGCGTCCGCTCGCCCGGACCAGCTCGTCCAGCGCGATCGGGGTGGGGCTGAGCAGGCCGAGCAGTTGCGGGCCAAGATCCCCCACCGCTCCCATCCCGTCCGCGGCCGGGGGAGGCGGCGGAAAGCGGCCGGGCCCGGCCGGCTGCGCCGCGGCGCGCGGCGGCCGGTCGATATCGGGCAGGTCAAGCTCGTCCCAGAGCGGCTCCTCCGCCTCCGGCGCGGGCTCCTCGCGCAGCGCGCGCGGCGGATCGAAGCGCTCGCCGGGACCCGCGAGCATAGGCTGCAGCGCCTCGACGACATGCGCGGCGGCGGCGCAGAGCGTGGCACCCTCGCGGATCAGATGGTTGCCGCCCTCGGCGCGGGGATCGAGCGGCGAGCCCGGCACCGCGAAGACCTGCCGGCCCTGCTCGTTGGCGAAGCGCGCGGTGATGAGCGAGCCGGAGCGGCGGGCCGCCTCGACGACGACAGTGCCGAGCGCCAGCCCCGAGACGATGCGGTTGCGGCGCGGGAAGTCGCGCCCGCGCGGCTCCCATCCGAGCGGCATCTCACTGACCAGCGCGCCCTCGGTCGCGATGCGCGCGGCGAGCCCGCTGTTCTGCGGCGGGTAGATCCGGTCGAGCCCGCCGGCCAGCACGGCGACGGTGCCGGTGGCGAGGCTCGCCTCATGGGCGGCGGTGTCGATGCCGCGGGCGAGACCGGAAACGATGGCGAAGCCCGCATTCCCGATCCCGCCGGCCAGCCGCCGGGTCAAGCTGAGCCCGGCCGCCGAGGCGTTGCGCGAGCCGACCATGGCCACGGCGGGCTGCTGGAGAACCGCCGCGTTGCCGATGAGCGCGAGCAGTGGCGGGGCGGAGTCGATCGCCTGGAGCGGGCGGGGGTAGCCGGCTTCGCCGAGCGCGACGAAGCGCCCGCCAAGGCGCAGCAGCCCGGCCATCTCGCGCTCGGCCTCGGCCAGCGGACAGATGCGGATGTCGCGCCCGGCCTGCCGCGCGAGGGCGGGCAGCGCCTCCAGCGCCGCGCCGGCGCCGCCGAAGCGGTTCGTCAGGGAACGGAAGCTGCGCGGCCCGATGCCGTCGCTGCGGATCAGCCTCAGCCAATCGAGGCGCTGGCGATCGGAAAGGACGATGCCAGCCGCCATGCGCCTCAGCCCTTCTGGCCTATCTTGCCTTCGCTCCCGGCGAGCAGGCGGGAAATATTGGTGCGGTGCATGACCCAGAGCAGCAGCGTCAGGACGGCCATGACCAGCGCCGCCTGATGCATCCCGGCGACAAACCAGAGCAGGAGCGGCGTCAGCACGCTCGCCGTCAGCGCCGACAGCGAGGAATAGCGCGAAAGCCAGGCCACCGCGAGCCAGATCGCGGCGAAGGCGAGCGCGATCCAGCCGTTCACGCCGATCAGCACGCCGAGATAGGTGGCGACGCCCTTGCCGCCCCTGAAGCCGATCCAGACCGGGAAGAGATGGCCCAAAAAGGCGCCGATCGCGGCCGCCAGCGCCGCCTGCGGCCCGCCGAGCCAGTGCCAGGCGACGAGCACGGCCACCGTGCCCTTCAGCATGTCGCCGACCAGCGTGGCGGCGGCGAGCTTCCTGTTGCCGGTGCGCAGCACATTGGTCGCGCCGATATTGCCCGAGCCGATGCTGCGCAGGTCCGGCCCGCCGGCGAGCTTCGTCAGGATGATGCCGAAGGGGATGGAGCCGAAGAGATAGCCGACGACGAGCGCGATCAGCGTGGCGGAGCCGGACAGGCTCCAGGTCAACGTCTCAGCCATGCAGTCCCCTCGCCCCGGCCAGCGCCGGCAGGATAGAATCCGTTTTCACGAATAGAAAGCGCGCTGTCATCCCGGACAAGCGGCGAAGCCGCGCCGATCCGGGATCCATGCCGGAGCGCTTCCGAGAAAGGTTCGGGCATGGATCCCGGGTCTGCGCTTCGCTTGCCCGGGATGACCTCGCGGAAAAAGCACCGGATCGGCCCGACGCTCAGCCCGCCTCGGCCTCGTAGACCACCCGGCCGCCGACGAATGTTGTCTGGACGATGCCCTGCAGGCGGGCCTCGTCGAAGGGCGAGTTCTTGGCGCGGGATTTCAGCTTGCGCTTGTCGACGACGAAGGGCGCATCAGGATCGAGCAGAATGAGATCGGCCGGCGCTCCGGCTGCAAGCCGCCCGCCGGCGAGCCCGAGCAGCCCGGCCGGCCTGGTCGATAGCGCCGCCAGCAGTTGCGGCAGTCCGAGCTGGCCGGCCTGCACCAGCCGCAGCGCCGCCGGCAGCATGGTCTCGATGCCGAGCGCACCATCGGCAGCCTCGGCGAAGGGCTGGCGCTTGGTCTCGACGTCCTGCGGGTCGTGGTCGGAGACGATGACGTCGATCACGCCCTCGGCCAGCGCCGCGATCATCGCAAGGCGCTCATCCTCGCTGCGCAGCGGCGGCGAGACCTTGCAGAAGGTGCGGTAGTCGCCAACGTCGTTCTCGTTGAGGGTGAGATTGTTGATCGAGACGCCGCAGGTGACGCGCAGCCCGTCCTGCCTGGCGCGGCGCATCAGCTCGACCGAGTCCGCGCAGGAGATCATCGCGGCATGGTAGCGGGCGCCGGTGGCGCGGGCGAGGCGCAGGTCGCGCTCCAGCATCACGGTCTCGGCCTCGGCCGGGATGCCCGGCAGACCCTTGCGGCTGGCGAACTCGCCCTCGTTCATCACGCCGGAGCCGCGCAGCTCCGGATCCTCGACATGGTTCATGATGAGGGCGTCGAAATTGCCGGCATAGATCATGGCGCGGCGCATCACCTGCGGGTTGCGCAGGCCCCTGGCGCCATCGCCGAAGGCGACCGCCCCGGCCTCCAGCAGCAGGCCGAATTCGGTGATCTCCCGGCCTTCGAGCCCCTTGGTCAGGGCGGCGGAGGGCAGCACGTTGACGATCGCCTTGTCGCGGGCGCGGCGCTTGAGGAAGTCGATGATGGCCGGATCGTCGATCGGCGGGTCGGTGTCGGGCCGGCAGACGATGGTGGTGACGCCGCCGGCCGCCGCCGCATGCGAGCCGGTGCCGAGCGTCTCGCGGAACTCCGCGCCGGGCTCGCCCAGAAAGGCGCGCAGATCGATCAGGCCCGGGGCGAGCACCAGCCCCTTGGCGTCGAGCCGCCGGACGCCCTCGCCCGTCGCGGGCGCCCCGCCCCATTCGACGGCCGCGATCGCGCCGTCGCGCAGCAGCACCGCACCCGCGCCCTCGCGCCCCGTCGCCGGGTCGACCAGGCGGGCGTTGACGATGGCGATATCCTGCGTTTCAGCCATGACCGGTTCCATTGCCGTCAGCATCCGGACGGCGCGTGAAGACGAAGTTTTGGCGGGCGACGAGCCACCAGAGCAGACAGCAGAGCGAGCCGCCGGCGACGACGATGAACCAGGTCCAGCCGGCGCGCGGATCGGCCCAGAGATAGCCGGCCGCCACGACGAGATAGAGCCCCAGCAGGACGAACCGCGCCCGTCGCAACGCTCCGAGCAGCCGGTTGCGCGGGGCCGCCATCGACCTCAGACATTCGGCAGGTGCTGCGCGAGCGCGTCCAGCACCGCCATGCGGACCGCGACGCCCATCTCGACCTGCTCGCGGATCAGGGACTGGGCGCCGTCGGCCACCTCCGAAGAGATCTCGACGCCGCGATTCATCGGCCCCGGATGCATCACCAGCGCATCGGGCTGGGCGCGCTCCAGCTTCTCGCGGTCGAGCCCGTAATAGCGGAAATACTCCTTCGAGGACGGCACGAAGGCGCCATGCATGCGCTCGAGCTGGAGGCGCAGCATCATCACGATGTCGGCGCCTTCGAGCCCTTTGTTCATGTCGGTGAAGAGCGCGACGCCCATGCGCTCGATGCCCGGCGGCATCAGCGTCGAGGGCGCGATCAGCCTGACCTTCGCGCCGAGCGCATTCAGCAGGATGATATTGGAGCGGGCGACGCGCGAATGCAGGATGTCGCCGCAGATCGCCACCGTCAGCCCCTGGATGCGGCCCTTGTTGCGGCGGATCGTCAGCGCGTCGAGCAGGGCCTGCGTCGGGTGCTCATGGGCGCCGTCGCCGGCATTGACCACCGAGCAGCTCACCTTGCGGGCGAGCAGGTTGACCGCGCCGGCGGCGTGATGACGCACGACGATGATGTCGGGCCGCATCGCGTTGAGCGTCGCGGCGGTGTCGATCAGCGTCTCGCCCTTCTTCACCGAGGAAGAGGCGACCGACATGTTCATCACATCGGCGCCGAGGCGCTTGCCCGCAAGCTCGAAGGAGGCCTGCGTCCGGGTCGAGGGCTCGAAGAACAGGTTGATCTGGGTGCGGCCGCGCAGGGTCGCCGCCTTCTTCTCGACCTGGCGGGAGAGCGCGACATAATCCTCCGCCCGGTCCAACAGCCCCTCGATGTCGAGATGGGACAGCCCCTCGATGCCGAGCAGGTGGCGGTGCGGATAGAGCGGCGCTGGCGATGTCATTTGAAGCCGGGTTCATAGGCCCGAGTCGGGCGGGGCGCAAGGCTCGGGCATCACGAAACCGCGCGGTCGGGCCTCACTCTTCCGGCAGCGCGGCGAGACGCTGGACGGCGGCGCGGCGGCTCGCGCGCAGGGCGAGCGCGAAGCAGAGCTGGGCGCCCAGCGCCGCGACGGTGAGCACGAGCCCCGATCCGAGCGCCGGCACGCCGCCCAGCCCCGCCAGCGAGGTCGCGAAGGCGCCGATCGCCATCTGGATGAAGCCGTAGAAGCCGGAGGCCGAGCCCGCCAGATGCGGATCGACGCTCATCGCCTCGGCGAGCGCCGGGGCGCTGGCCACGCCCGCCCCGAGGGTGAAGAGCATGGCGCCGGCGAGGACGGAGGCGACGCTCAGATGGCCCGACGCCGCGCCCGCCAGCAGGATCAGCGCGCCGAGGAGGCCGAGCGCGCTGCCGCCGATGAGGAGCCTGCCGACGCGGACGCGGCCGACGAGGCGGCTGGAGCCGAGATTGCCGAGCCAGACGCCGGCCACGACAAAGGCGAGATAGGTACCGACCTCATGCGCCGGGCGGCCAAGATCCTTGGTGAAGATGAAGGGCGCAGCGCTGATGAAGGCGTACATCGGCGTGGTGGCGAGGCTGCCGCCGACGGCATAGCCGAGGAAGGCCGGCGAGCGCAGCAGGCGGCGATAGCCGCGCAGCACCGAGCGGAAATCGACGCCGGCGCCCGGCTGCGCCGTTTCCGGCAGCACGCGCCAGGTCAGCAGCAGGTTGGCGACGCCCATCGCGGCGAGGCCGACGAAGATCGCACGCCAGCCGAGCGTCTCCGACACGGCCGTGCCGATCAGCGGCGCGACGCCCGGCCCGAGGATGACGATCAGGTTCATGGTGGCGAGCCGGCGGGTCGAATCGGCCATGCCCGAGCCGTCGCGCACGATCGCCCGGCCGAGGACGAGCCCGGCGCAGCCGCCCAGCGCCTGCAGCAGCCGCGTGGCGATCAGGGCTTCCGCGCTCGGCGTCAGCGCCGCGGCGATGCTGGTGAGCGTGTAGAGCGTGAGCCCAACCATCAGGACCGGGCGGCGGCCGAAGCGGTCCGAGATCGGCCCGTAGAAGAGCTGCCCGAAGGCGAGGCCGAGGATGTAGAAGCTGATGGTGAGCTGGAGCGAGCCGGCGTTCGCGCCGAGATCGCGCGCCGCCAGCGGCAGGGCCGGCACGAAGACATGCATGGCGAGCGTGCCGCTGAAGGTGATCAGCGCCAGCAGCCAGAGCGGCGCGGGCCGCGCCATCGCGGCCCGCAGGGGAGATATGTCGGTCGTCATCGTCATGCGTTATCTCTGTCGGGAAGAGTGGTGAGCGCGGCGCAGATCCGCTCCAGGACCGCCGCCGTGCACGCGATATCCTCATCGGGAATGCCTTGGATGGCGGCGAGCCGGACCTCGCGCGAAATCGCCTCGACCTGCGCGACGAGGTCTTCCGCCTCGGGGGTCAGATGGATCGTCTTGGCCCGGCGATCCGCCTCGTCCTCGCGGCGTTCGATCAGCGCCGCGGCCTGCAGAGCGTCGAGCAGGCGGGCGACAGTCGAGCCGTCGAGATTGAGCGAGGCGGCCAAATCCTTCTGGCGCATCGGCTCAGCCGCACGCGACAGATGCAGCAGCGGCAACCACGTCGCTTCGGTCAGGCCAAACGCCTGCAAGCGGAGATCAACCGCCCGCCGCAGCAGCCGGCCGGCACGCGCGACGGTGCGGCCGATCATCTCCCTCGCTGTTTCGGAAGCCATGCGCCCTCTTTTCGATGCAATAACAATAATTGCATCTACATCTATTTTGAAGCGCAGCGCCGGCATGACGGTCCCGCTGCTCGCGCAGGGAGCCATGGCGCTTCCTTGCGCCGCCCGGCGCTTTCGGCGAAACCGCTATCTGCCTGCCTCGAAAGGATCACAGCGTGCCCGGCCTATCCCAAGCTCATGTTCCGGCTCCGCATGGGAGCGCCTGGCCGACGATCGCGCCGGCCGAGGCCGGTTTCGACGCAGGCCGCCTCGGCGAGGCGGTCGCCTTCGCGCAGGCGAACGAAAGCCCCTGGCCGCGCAGCCTGTACTATCCGGACGGCAGCTATGTCGGGAATGTCGAGTGGAACGAGACCGGCCCCTGGACCGAGATCGTCGGCCCGGTGCGCGAGCGCGGCGGCCCGGCCGGGCTCGTGCTGAAGGGCGGGCGCATCGTCGCCGAATGGGGCGACACCGCCCGTACCGACATGACCTTCTCGATCGCCAAGAGCTATCTCTCGGTGCTCGCCGGCATCGCCTTCGACGATCGCCTGATCCGCGACGTCGAGGAGCCCGTGGGTCGGAGCGTCGACGATCCGGCCTTCGCCGGGCCGCATAACGGCAGGATCGCCTGGCGGCATCTGCTGCAGCAGTCGAGCGAGTGGCAGGGCGAATTGTTCGGCAAGTCCGACCAGGTCGACCACAACCGCCAGATCGGCCCCGGCGCCGACAATAGCCGCAAGGGCCAGCGCCGCGAGCTCAAGCAGCCCGGCAGCCTCTACGAATACAACGACGTGCGGGTGAACGTGCTGTCCTACGCCCTGCTCCGGCTGTTCCGCCGGCCGCTGCCCGAGGTGCTGCGCGAGCGGATCATGGACCCGATCGGCGCCTCGCCGGACTGGCGCTGGGAAGGTTACGGCACCTCGTTCGTCGAGATCGACGGCAAGCGCATCCAGTCGGTGCCGGGGGGTGGGCATTGGGGCGGCGGGCTGTTCATCGGCGCGCGCGACCATGCCCGCTTCGGCCTGCTGATGGCGCGCCGGGGCGAGTGGAACGGGCGGCAGCTCGTCTCGCGCGACTGGATCGAGCGTTCGCTGACGCCCTCCCCCACGCTCGGCAATTACGGCTATCTCTGGTGGCTGGCGCGCGGGCCGGCGGCGCGGCCGGGCGTTCCCGAAACCGCCTTCTCGGCGCTCGGCGCCGGCAGCAACGTGATCTGGGTCGAGCCTGAGCGCGACATCGTCGCGGTGCTGCGCTGGATCAACGGCGCCGCGACCGAGGGCTTCATCAACCGGCTGCTGGCGGCGCAGAGCTAAGCGCTCGCCGCGTTCGCCCGAAAACCGCATTCGTCATTCCGGGGCAAGCCGAAGGCTTGAGCCTGGAACCCATGAACACGACACTGTTCCAGTTCCGTCATGCTCGCCCGACGATGACGCGACAGGCGTTGCATTGACGCGATAAACGTCGTGTTCATGGGTTCCGGGCTCTTCGCTCCGCGAAGCCCCGGAATGACGGCGGGTTTTCAGCTCAGTCTTTTACCGCGTAGACCTGCGCCGGCCCCGGGAAGCGCCGGGCGCGGACCTCGGCGGCATAGTCCGCCACCGCCTTGTCGACGTTCTCGGTCAGGTTTCCGAACAGCTTGACGAATTTCGGCACGCGCCCGGTCAGGCCGAGCATGTCGTCGAGCACGAGGATCTGCCCGTCGCAGGCGGCGGAGGCGCCGATGCCGATGGTCGGGGCCGCGATCCTGCCGGTGATCTCGGCTGCCAGCGGCTCGGCCACCGCCTCCAGCACCACGGCGAAGGCGCCGGCCGCCGCAACCGCCTCGGCATCGGCGATGATCGCCGGCCATTCGGCACGCTCGCGCCCCTGCGCCTTGAAGCCGCCGAGCACGTTGACCGCCTGCGGCGTCAGCCCGACATGCGCCATCACCGGGATGCCGCGCTCGACCAGGAAGCGGATGGTCGGGGCCATGCGCCCGCCGCCCTCCAGCTTCACCGCGCCGCAGCCGGTCTCCTGCATGATGCGGGCGGCGTTGCGGAAGGCCTGCTGCGGGCTCTCCTCATAGCTGCCGAAGGGCATGTCGACGACGATCAGCGCGCGCTGCGCCCCGCGCATCGCCGCCTGCCCGTGCAGGATCATCATCTCCAGGGTGACGGGCACGGTGCTGTCGAGGCCGTGCACGACCATGCCCAGCGAATCCCCGACCAGCAGAAAATCGCAATGGCGGTCCGCCAGCGCCGCCAGCGGCGCGGTATAGGCGGTCAGCGAGACGATCGGCTCGCCCCCTTTGCGACCGCGGATATCCAGCGCGGTCAGGCGCCTGATCCGGACTTGCGACGACATGCCCCTCTCCCCATGTGACGGCAACGCGACGGGCAAGGCCCTAAACGGTTCCGCGCGGCCCCGAAAGGACAATCGCCGTTTGACACGGCCTCTCCGCTGAACCACTTTCGCGCGCACTTCCGAACCGCAGCGCTCTTGCGGGTCGCGGAACCGTCCGCTACGGCCGGTCCCGCGCTCTGATCAGGGCTGTTATCGAGACACGAAAATCATGAAGCTCCTCGTCGTCGAGTCGCCGGCCAAGGCCAAGACGATCAATAAATATCTGGGCTCCGACTACGAGGTCATCGCCTCGTTCGGCCATATCCGCGACCTGCCGGCCAAGGACGGCTCGGTCGAACCGGACCACGACTTCGCCATGAAATGGGAGATCGAGGGCCGCGGCGCCAAGCAGGTCTCCGAGATCGCGCGCGCCGTGAAGGGCGCCGAGAAGCTGATCCTCGCCACCGACCCGGACCGCGAGGGCGAGGCGATCTCCTGGCATGTGCTGGAGGCGCTGAACCAGAAGAAGGTGCTGAAGGGGATTCCCGTCGAGCGCGTCACCTTCAACGCCGTCACCAAGGACGCCGTGCAGAAGGCGCTGGCCAATCCCCGCGCCATCGACCAGGCGCTGGTCGACGCCTATCTGGCGCGCCGGGCGCTCGACTATCTCGTCGGCTTCACGCTCTCGCCCGTGCTCTGGCGCAAGCTGCCCGGCGCCCGCTCGGCCGGCCGCGTGCAGTCCGTCGCGCTCAGGCTGGTCTGCGACCGCGAGCGCGAGATCGAGGCGTTCCGGCCGCGCGAATACTGGTCGCTGGTGGCGACGCTCGCTACCGAATCCGGCCAGACCTTCGAGGCGAGGCTCGTCGGCGCCGACGGCAAGAAGATCGCCCGGCTCGACATCGGCAATGCCGAAGAGGCCAAGGCCTTCAAGGAGGCGCTGGAAACCGCGCTCTTCGCCGTCGCGCAGGTCGAGGCCAAGCCGGTCAAGCGCCACCCCTACCCGCCCTTCCAGACCTCGACGCTGCAACAGGAGGCCTCGCGCAAGCTCGGCCTCGCGCCGGCGCGGACGATGCAGCTCGCCCAGCGGCTCTACGAGGGCGTCGACATCGGCGGCGAGACGGTCGGCCTCATCACCTATATGCGTACCGACGGCGTCGACATGGACGGCTCGGCCATCGCCGCGGCGCGCCGCGTCATCGGCAAGGAGTTCGGCGACGCTTACGTGCCGAACGTGCCGCGCAAATACACGGTCAAGGCCAAGAACGCGCAGGAGGCCCACGAGGCCATCCGCCCGACCGACCTCGGAAGGCTGCCGGCGATGGTCGCGCGCCATCTCGAGCCGGAGCAGGCGAAGCTCTACGAATTGATCTGGAAGCGCACCATCGCGAGCCAGATGGAATCGGCCGAGCTGGAACGCACCACGGTCGACATCGCGGCCAAGGTCGGCGCGCGCAACCTGGAGTTGCGCGCTTCGGGACAGGTCGTGCTCTTCGACGGCTTCCTGACGCTCTATCAGGAAAGCCGCGACGACGAGGAGGACGAGGACTCGAAGAAGCTGCCGGCGATGAAGGCGGGCGACCGGCTGGAGAAGCGCGCCATCGCCGCCGACCAGCATTTCACCGAGCCGCCGCCGCGCTTCTCGGAAGCGAGCCTGGTCAAGCGCATGGAGGAGCTCGGCATCGGCCGGCCCTCGACCTATGCCGCGACGCTCTCGACGCTCCGCGACCGCGAATATGTCCGCATCGAGAAGAAGCGCCTCGTGCCCGAGGACAAGGGCATGCTGGTCACGGCCTTCCTCGAAAGCTTCTTCAAGCGCTATGTCGAGTTCGACTTCACCGCGAACCTCGAAGAGAATCTCGACCGCGTCTCGAACGCCGAAGTCGACTGGAAGGCGCTGCTGCGCCAGTTCTGGGAGGAGTTCCAGGCCTCGATCGGCGAGACCAAGGATCTGCGCGTCGGCGACGTGCTGGAGGCGCTGAACGGCATCCTCGGCGATTACATCTTCCCGAAGAAGGCCGGCGGTTCCGATCCGCGCATCTGCCCGAACTGCGGCAACGGCCAGCTTTCGCTCAAGCTCGGCAAGTTCGGCGCCTTCGTCGGCTGCTCGAACTACCCGGAATGCCGCTATACGCGCCCGCTCTCGATTCCCGCCGCTGAAGGCGAGGCCTCGGCGGAAGGCGGACAGGGCACGCCCGGCGTGCGCGTGCTCGGCACCGATCCGGCGACCGGCCTCGAAGTGACGCTGCGCGACGGCCGTTTCGGCCCCTATGTCCAGCTCGGCGAAGGCGAGAAGCCGAAGCGCTCCAGCCTGCCCAAGGGCATGAGCCCGGCCAGCGTGACGCTGGAGAAGGCGCTCGCGCTGCTCTCCCTGCCGCGCGAGGTGGCGAAGCACCCCGAGAGCGGCGAGCCGATCCTCGTCGGCATCGGCCGCTACGGGCCTTACGTCCAGCATGGCCGGACCTATGCCAATATCGACAAGGGCGACGACGTGCTGGAGCTCGGCGCCAATCGCGCCATCGACCTGATCGTCGCCAAGGAAAGCGGCGGCGGGCGCGGCGGCCGGGCCGCGGCGACGCCCGGACGGGCGCTCGGCGAACACCCCGACGGCGGCGCGCTGGAGGTCAAGGCCGGGCGCTACGGACCCTATGTCGCCTGGGGCAAGATCTTCGCGACCCTGCCGAAGTCGCAATCGCCCGACGCGCTGACGCTCGAGCAGGCGATCGAGCTGGTCAACGCCAAGGCCGCGACCAAGGGCGGAGCCAAGGGCAAGGCGCCGGCGAAGAAGGCTGCGGCCAAGAAACCGGCCGCAGAAAAAGCTGCCGCCAAGAAGCCCGCAGCCAAGAAGCCCGCGGCGAAGAAGGCGGCCGCCCCCAAGGCTTCCGCCGAGGCGGACGCGCCGGTGAAGAAGGCGCCGAAGGCGGCGCGCGGCTGACGGCGCCGCGCGGAAAAGGGCTCGTCATGCGGCGCGCCGGCTGGCTGCTCCTGGGCGGCGGCCTCTTCCTCTGCCTGGCGACCTTCGCCGGCTGGGTCTGGCTCAACGCCTTCGCCTGCGGCATGATTCCGACGGGCTGCAAGGGCTTCCGCCTGCGCTGGGAGGACAGCGAGGCGCTCAGCCTGTTCATCCCGCCCTTCGTGGTCGGGGGCATCCTGATCGCGACAGGTCTCGCGCTGCGGATCGGACACCGCTCGCCGCGACGCTGAAGCCTCGGAGCGCGCCGGTCTTACGCGGAGACACGCGGTCATCCCGGGCCCGGGTTCCACAGGCCGGAGCCTTTCCGGCAAGGATTCTGGCAGGATCCCGGATCCCGCGGAGTTTATCCCGGGCCGAAGATCGGACCCGAGGACTGCGTCCGGGCAACCCCGCCGGCCCGCCTCGTCAGAGGCTCGCCACCACCACGATGCGCTTCACCTCGCCGCGCAGATAGGCCTGCAGGAAGCGGTCGTACTCCTTGAAGGAGATGCAGCCGTTCGAGTCGCCGCGCGGCCCGAGCAGATAGCTGTGGGCGAGCAGCCCGGCGCGGCCATGGATCGCGCCGCTGCCGCCGACCGGGTTCAGGCGGATGGCGCGCACGCCGTGGAACAGCGCCTCGCGCTCGGTCAGCGTATAGGTGTGCGGCGGGGTAACGCCCTTCATGCGGACATGGGCGTAGCGCGGATCGTCCATCATCTCGCCGAGGCCGGAATGGGCCTCCAGCCGCTCGCCATTGGGCAGATAGACCAGCCTGGCGCTGATGTCGTAGATCGCCGTGCCGGCCTCGGCCGTGCGCGGCGGCGTGCCGAGCGACGGGCTCATCCGGGTGACGCGGCCGCGGTCGACGATGTCGTCCTGCGGCGCGGCATAGGCAAGCGCCGGCCCGGCCGGCTGCTGCTTCTGCACCCCGAACAGCTTCTCGAAGAAATTGCGGTTGTCCCCGGGCGTCGGCGCGGGTGCCGTCGCGGCCGTGCGGCTGCGGCGGGAGGACGCGGCCGGCTGCTGCGCGAGGCGCGGCGGCTGGGCCTCGGCCGGCGGCAGGGCCAGCTCCGAGGGACGCGGAACCGGAAGCGGCGCCGTGCCCAGCCCGGGAATGGCGGCGTCCGCGGCCAGCGTCTCGGGCGGCAGGGAGGCGATCAGGTCGGCAGGTCGCGAGGCGGGTTGCGGCGCGGCCTTCTCGGCCAGGCTCACCGGCGCCTGCGAGGGCAGCGGCAGCACCGGCTCGGAATCCGGCAGGTCGAGCGCCTCAGGCACCGAGGCCAGGCGCATCGCCGAGCCCACCGGCCGGCTCTGCGCCAGGGAGGACGGCGTCGTGCCGGAGAAGCCCGGAGCGAGCAGGCCGCTATAGGCGGGCGGGGTCACGCCGGCGGCCGGGCGCTCGGGCGCGGTCGCCACGGCGAGGCGGGCGGCGGGCCTGGCGCCCTTGCCGGCGACCTCGACATTCGGATCATGCGGGGAGACCTGGTCCAGCACCTTGAAGCCGGTCATGGCGCCGAGACAGAGCGCGGCAGTCCAGAACAGGGTCCGGCCGAAGGGCCGGCGACGACGCCGAAGACGCAGATGGGACGCCCCGCCCCGCCGCGCATGTCTGCCATAGCTCATTGCCGCACTCTCGACACGCCTACGCCACGCCCCGGCAGGCGCGCGCACCCGCTCCGCCCGGCCCCGTCACGACGGGACAAGCGGCACGCGACGATGCGTCCGGCCATGCTGGGAGAACCCAAATCTCGTTCTCATTCGATAAGGCGCCGCGTTGGTTAATCGTCGGTGAACCCGGCCAGGCTTTTTTTTCGCATTCCCCGGGGCGCGGGACGGCCGGCGCCGGGGCCGCCGAGAGGCCACGCAAAGGCGGCGCCATCATGGCGCCGGCGGCCGCGCCGCCGGAGAGGTTTTTTGCTGGCCTGCCCGCCCTGATTAGTCCATCTTTCCCGGCGAAAGGGGGCCCTCTTCCGCCCAGCTTCGCCGAATCGGACATGTCGACAGGACCGCAGCCCGCAGACACGGCCTCTCCCGAGGCCGCGCCCCCTGTGACACCAGCGGCGGAGGCGAAGACCAGCTCGGTCGCGGCGCTCGGCGCCATCGTCAGCGGCGCCCTGATCCTGCAGGTCGCCGCCACGATCGTGAACACGGCGATCCCGCTCAAGATGGCGCTGGCGCAGAAGGCGCCGCTGCTGATCGGCCTCGTCGGCTCGGCCTATTCGGTCGGCTTCCTCGCCGGCTGCTTCGTAATCCCGGCCTTCATCCGCCGCGTCGGCCATATCCGCGCCTTCGCGGTCTTCGCCGCCGTCCAGGGCGCGCTGACGCTGAGCTTCCCGCTCTGGCCGGTCGACCTCTGGGGCCTGTCGCGCCTCGGCATGGGGGTCGCGGGCGCCGGCCACGCCATCTGCATCGAGAGCTGGATCAGCGGGCAGGCCAGCGCCGGCCAGCGCGGCCGCATCTTCGGCCTCTACCAGATCCTCAACCGCCTCGCCCTGATCGGCTCGCAGATCGGCACCGGCTATGTCTCGATGCAGTCCGGCGACATCTTCCTGATCGCCAGCGCGGCCTTCTCGCTGGCGCTGATCCCCGTCGCGATGACCCGGGCCAAGGGGCCGGAATCGGGCGAGGTCATCTCGGTGCGGCTGCACACCATCTGGCAATACGCGCCGGCGGCGGTGATCGGCTGCCTCTATGTCGGGCTGATGGGCGGGGCGCTGACCAATGTCGCCCCGGCCTACGGCATCCTGATCGGGCTCGACCAGGAATGGGCGATCCTGCTCACCGCCGGGATCCAGATCGGCGCGCTCGTCCTGCAATGGCCGCTCGGCCTGCTGGCCGACCGGGTCGAGAGCCGCGTCATCATGCTGAGCGCCACGGCCTCGGTCGTCTTGTGCACGCTGGCGCTCGGCGCCGTGCTCTGGTTCGCCCTGCCCCATAGCCGGCTCTGGCTGTTCGGCCTGTTCGCGCTGATCGGCGCCGGCTCGATGCCGGTCTACACCGTCGCCGTGGCGCATGCCTATTTCCGGCTCGGCCGCGAGCGGGCGCTCGGCCTCTCGGCGCAGCTCCTATTCCTCTGGGCGACAGGCTCCGCCATCGGTCCGCTGGTCTCCACCGCCTTCATGCAGGGCATGGGGCCGCAGGGGATGCTGGTCTATCTCGGCGGCCTCTCGGCGGCGACCGGGATCTATCTCGCCTTCCGCCTCAGGCTGAAGCCGCCTTCCGCCCACCCCTTCGGCGAGCGCAAGCCGGTCGCGCCGACCATCCCGGAGGTCTCGCCCGCGGGCCACAGGAGCCACGCCGAGGCGAAATAGCGCAGGCGGCGGGTTTCAGCCGGACGAGACGGACGCTCACGAACGGGGGGCGTGGCGCCCGGGCCGGGCCTTCAGCTTCAGCTCCTGGAGTTCCTCGCGCTCGCGCGGCGTGTTGCGCATGAGCTGGTCCTGACCGGGCCGGTACTGCACCGGCTGAGCGATATCGACGCCATACCAGGCCGCCCCGCGCAGGACGAAGGACGGATCGGCCAGATGCGGGCGCCCGAGCGCGACCAGATCGGCCCGTCCGGCGGCGACGATGGTGTTGACCTGGTCCACCGTCGTGATGTTGCCGACGCACATCGTCGCGACCTCGGCCTCGTTGCGGATGCGGTCCGAGAACGGCGTCTGGAACATGCGGCCATAGACCGGCCGCGATTCCGCCGCCGTCTGGCCGGTCGAAACGTCGACGAGGTCGCAGCCCTCGGCGGCGAAAGCCTCGGCGATGGCGACGGAATCCGCCGCCGTGAGCCCGCCCTCGGCCCAGTCGGTGGCGGAGATGCGCACCGAGATCGGCTTCTCGCGCGGCCAGGCCTCGCGCAGCGCCCGGAACACCTCCAGCGGATAGCGCAGGCGGTTCCCGACCGGACCGCCATAGTCGTCGTCGCGCCTGTTGGTCAGCGGCGAGAGGAAGCTCGCCAGCAGATAGCCATGGGCGCAGTGCAGCTCCAGCATGTCGAAGCCGGCGCGCAGCCCCCGCTCGGCGGCGGCGACGAATTCGGCCTTGACCCGGTCCATGTCCAGGCGCGTCATCCCGCGCGGCACCTGGCTCTCGGGATAGTAGGGCAGCGGCGAGGCCGAGACGAGCGGCCAGGCGCCCTCCGGCAGCGGCCGGTCCATGCCCTCCCACATCAGCTTCGTCGCGCCCTTGCGCCCGGCATGGCCGATCTGGAGGCAGATCTTCGCCGCCGAATGGGCATGGACGAAATCGACGATCCGCTTCCAGGCGGCTTCCTGCGCGTCGTTCCACAAGCCCGTGCAGCCGGGGGTGATGCGCGCGTCCGGCGCGACGCAGGTCATCTCGGTGAAGACCAGCCCCGGGCCGCCGATGGCGCGCGCGCCGTAATGCATCAGGTGCCAGTCGCCCGGCAGGCCGTCCTGCGCCGAATACTGGCACATCGGCGACAGCGTCATGCGGTTCTCCACCCGCATCCCGCGCAGCATGAAGGGCTGGAAGGCGGGCGGCACGGGCGAGCCGTCCCTGCGCCGCCTCGCCAGCGGGCCGAGCCCGTCCGCCACCATCGCGTCGACGGCCGCGACCATCTCCGGCGCCCGGAGCGCCAGATTGTCGTAGGTGATCGCCTTGGAGCGGGTCATCAGGCCGAAGGCGAAGCGCAAAGGCTCGAAATCCCAGAAGCGCTTCAATTCCTCGAACCAGACCAGCGAGACATCCGCCGCGTGCTGGGTCTTCTCGACCTCCTCGCGGCGCTGCGCCTCGAACAGCTTCAGGCCCGCGGCGACATCGAGCTTCGCCTGCCCCATCGCCCCGTGCAGGGCGATGGCGTCCTCCATCGCGAGCTTGGTGCCCGAGCCGATCGAGAAATGCGCCGTCGCCTTGGCGTCGCCGATCAGCACGACGTTCTCGCTCACCCAGTTGCGGCAGCGGATCATCGGGAAATTGCGCCAGAGCGAGCGGTTGGTGATCAGCCTGTGGCCCTGCAATTCCTCGGCGAAGACGCCTTCGAGGAAGGCGGCGGACCGCGCCTCGTCCATCGCGTCGAGGCCCGCCTTCGCGAAGGTCTCGGGGTCGGTCTCCAGCACCCAGGTCGAGCGGCCGGCCTCGTACTGGTAGCAATGGGCGATGAAGAGCCCGTGCTCCGTCCGCTTGAAGAAGAAGGTGAAGGCGTCGAAGGGGCGGGTCGAGCCCATCCAGGCGAATTTGTTGGGGCGCAGGTCGGTTTCCGGCTGGAAGCGCTCGCGCCAGTTCTCGCGGATGCGGCTGTTGACGCCGTCGGCGGCGACGACGAGGTCGTAATCCCGCCTCAGCGCCGCGACATCGGCGATCTCGGCGCCGAAATGCAGGCCGACGCCGAGCGCGCGCGCCCGCGCCTGCACCAGCATCAGGAGCGAGCGGCGCGAGCAGCCGCAGAAGCCGTTGCCCGGCACGCGGAAGGCCTCGCCCTTGAAGTGGATCTCGATGTCGTCCCAGTAGGCGAAGTTGTCGCGGATCGCCGCATAGCTCTCGGCATCCGCGGCCCTGAAGATGTCGAGCGTCTGATCCGAGAAGACCACGCCGAAGCCGAAGGTGTCGTCGGGCTGGTTGCGCTCGAAGACGTCGACCGCGAGCTGCGGCCAGTCCCGTTTCATCAGCAGCGCGAAATAGAGCCCCGCCGGCCCTCCGCCCACGACCGCGATACGCATCGACGCCTCCATCCGGGAGCCGGGCGATCCGGCCTGGAAATTATTTTAAACCTCAAACGATTTTTCCCTCAAGCGCTTTTCCCATTGCCGAACGCCCGGGCCCCGCCGGGATGCGGCGTGAGGGCGAAGCGCCGCGGACCAGGCTTTCAGAGGGCTTCCGCTGCCCTGCAAGGCGGAATCTGCGCCTTTTCCCGATCCCTCTCCGGCTTTCGACGAACCCTCTGTGCCGGCGCGCTTCTTCCCCCGCACTGAGCCTCCGCCCGCCCTGCGCGATGCGGCGGCTTGCAAATTGATTGAGACTTAAAATACATTTGCGGCAGGAGGCGGACGAGCATGACTCTGGAAGGGCAGCGGGCGCTGGTGACGGGGGGAGGACGCGGCATCGGCCGCGCCATCGCCGGCGCGCTGACCGAAACCGGGGCCCGTGTCGGCATCCTCGGCCGCGACGAAGCGACCTTGCGGGACGCCGTCGCGGCCGGCGCGGCGGCGGATTTCGCGGTTTGCGACGTGCGCGACGCGGCCTCCGTCGCGGCGGCGCTCGGGCGGCTCTCCGGTGGCCACGGCTTCGACATCGCCGTCGCCAATGCCGGCGCGGTCGAGACGGGGCCGTTCCTGCGCAGCGACGCGGAGCGCTTCCGCCGCATGGTCGAGATCAACCTGATCGGCACGGTCAACCTGTTCCATGCCGCGCTGCCGGCGATGCTGGAGCGCCGCCGCGGCCGGCTCATCGCCATCGCCTCGACGGCCGGGCATCGCGGCTATCCCTATGTCAGCGCCTATACGGCGGCGAAGCATGCCGTGATCGGGCTGGTGAAGTCGCTGGCGCTGGAGACGGCCCGCTCCGGCGTCACCGTCAACGCCGTCTGCCCGGGCTATGCCGACACCGACATGGCGGCCGCCAGCATCGACAATGTCGCGGCCAAGACCGGCAAGAGCCGCGACGACGCGCTGGCGGCCCTGCTCAGGGACAATCCGCAGGGCCGGCTGGTCGCGCCCGCGGAGGTCGCGGCGGCGGTGCTCTATCTTTGCGGGGCCAGCAGCGACGCCGTGACCGGCCAGTCGCTGATGATCAATGGCGGGGAGTTCTGAGATGGAGATCCCCTCCTTCGCCGCGCTGCTGCTCGACCGCGAGACCAAGGCGAGCGAGCGCCCCGGCGACCATAAGGACGAGCTGCGCCTCTGGCTCCGGCTGCTGACCTGTTCGACGCTGATCGAGACCGAGATCCGCAACCGGCTGCGCGAGGAGTTCAGGACCACGCTGCCGCGCTTCGACCTGATGGCCCAGCTCGACAAGAGCGTGGTCGGCATGACCGTGGGCGAGGTCTCGCAGCGCCTGATGGTCTCGAACGGCAACGTCACCGCCGTCGTCGCCGGGCTGGTGGCGGAGGGGCTGGTCGACAAGCGCCCGGCGCCGCAGGACCGGCGCGTCCAGATCCTCACCCTGACGGCGCAGGGCCGAAAGAGCTTCAAGGCCATGGCCGAGCGCCATGAGAGCTGGATCGCCGAGCTGTTCGCCGGGCTCGACCAACCCGAACGCGCGCAGCTCTTCCGGCTGCTCGGCGAGACCAAGGCCTCGCTGCACCGCGCCATCGCCGGGCGCCTGCAAGGCGGCGCCGACGAGGCCGCCAAGGGAGACGCCCGATGAGCATCGCCAACGCCACCACCCTGCCGCTGGCGGGCTTCGCCCCGCGGCATTTCGCGCTCTCGGTCTCCGGCAAGGTCGCGACGGTGACGCTGGACCGGCCTGAGAAAAAGAATCCGCTGACCTTCGCAAGCTACCGCGAACTCACGGATTTCTTCCTCGCGGCGCAGAAGGAGGAAGCGGTCAAGGCGATCGTCGTCACCGGCGCCGGCGGCAATTTCTCCTCTGGCGGCGACGTCTTCGAGATCATCGGGCCGCTGGTCGCGATGGAGACCAAGGACCTGCTGAAGTTCACCCGGATGACCGGCGAGCTGGTCAAGGCGATGCGCGCCTGCCCGCAGCCGGTCGTCGCCGCCATCGACGGGGTCTGCGCCGGGGCCGGCGCCATCGTCGCCATGGCCTCCGATCTCAGGCTCGGCACGGCGGGGGCCAAGATCGCTTTCCTGTTCAACCGCGTCGGGCTCGCCGGCTGCGACATGGGCGCCTGCGCGATGCTGCCGCGCATCGTCGGCCAGGGCCGTGCGGCCGAGCTGCTCTATACCGGGCGCGTGCTCAGGGGCGAGGAGGCCGAGCGCTGGGGTTTTCTCAACCGGCTCTGCGCGCCGGAAGCGGTGCTGACCGAGGCGCAGGCGCTCGCCGCCGAGCTGGCGGACGGGCCGACCTTCGCCAATGCCATGACCAAGCGCATGCTCGAGATGGAATGGGCGATGTCGGTCGAGAGCGCGATCGAGGCCGAGGCCGTGGCGCAGGCGCTGTGCATGCAGACCGAGGATTTCGCTCGCGCCTACCACGCCTTCGCCGGGAAGCGGAAGCCGGTGTTCGAGGGCAACTGAGATGGACCGCGCTCCTCGCCTCGGGCTGGACATTCTCGGCGATACGCTGGACTGGCCGTTCTTCGAGGAGCGCCACCGCGCCTTCGCCACCGCGCTCGCCGATTGGGCCGGTACCCATCTCGCCGGCCTGCCGCATACGCAAATCGACGCGGCCTGCCGGGCGCGCGTCGTGGCGCTCGGCGCCGCCGGCTTCCTCAAGGCCGCCGTGCCGGCCGCCTATGGCGGGCTTTCCGACAGGCTCGACGTGCGCACGCTCTGTCTCGCCCGCGAGATTCTGGCCGCGCATGACGGCCTCGCCGATTTCGCCTTCGCCATGCAGGAACTCGGCACCGGCGCCATCAGCCTCGCCGGGCCGGAGGAGATGAAGCGGCGCATCCTGCCGGAGGTCGCCGCCGGCAGGCGCATCGCCGCCTTCGCCCTCTCGGAGAAGGAGGCCGGCTCCGACGTCGCCGCCATGGCGACGACCGCGACGCCGGACGGCGGCGATCATGTCCGCATCGACGGCGAGAAGAGCTGGATCTCGAATGGCGGCATCGCCGACCATTACGTCGTCTTCGCCCGCACCGGCGAAGCCCCCGGCGCGCGCGGGCTCTCCGCCTTCCTGGTCGAGGCGGACACGCCCGGGCTGACCATCGCGGAGCGGATCGAGGTGATCGCGCCGCATCCGTTGGCGACCCTGCGCTTCGAGGCTTGCCGCGTGCCGCTGGACAACCGCATCGGGGGCCCGGGCGACGGCTTCAAGGTCGCGATGGCGACGCTCGACATCTTCCGCGCGACGGTCGGCGCCGCCGCGCTCGGCTTCGCCCGGCGCGCCCTGCACGAGACGCTCGAGCATGCCAACGGCCGCAAGCTCTTCGGCGGCTCGCTCGGCGATCTCCAGCTCTCACAGGCGGCCATCGCCGAGAGCGCGGCGGAGGTCGATGCCGCCGCCCTCCTCGTCTATCGCGCCGCCTGGACCAAGGACCGCGGCGCCGCCCGCGTCACCCGCGAGGCGGCGCTGGCCAAGCTCGTCGCCACCGAGAACGCCCAGAAGGTGATCGACCGGGCCGTGCAGATCCATGGCGGCCTCGGCGTCACCAGGGGCGTCAAGGTCGAGGAATTGTACCGGGAGATCCGGGCGCTGCGCATCTACGAGGGCGCCTCGGAGGTCCAGAAGGTCGTGATCGCGCGCGACCTGCTCAAGACGCATGCCGGAAGAGCACATCGTTAGGGCCGGAGCACCGATCGGGCCAACGGCCTGACCGAACCCGGCTCTCGCAGGGGAACGCCATGACAGCAACCGGATTCGCGAGATCGGGGCATCAGGACGGCTTCGCGCGGGAGAACCTGCCGCCGCGCGAAAGCTGGCCCGATCTGAGGCTGGAAGAGGCAGGCCTGAACTACCCCGAGCGGCTGAACTGCGTCGCGGAACTGCTCGACCGGCACATCGCCGATGGGCGCGGCGGGCGCATCGCCGTGATCGCCAGCGATCTGCACTGGAGCTATGCCGACCTCGCCGACAAGGTGAACCGCATCGCCAATGTGCTGGTGCGCGACCTCGGCATGGTCAGCGGCAACCGCGTGCTGCTGCGGGCCGGCAACACGCCGATGATGGTCGCGGCCTATCTCGCCGTCATCAAGGCCGGCGGCATCGCGGTGGCGACCATGCCGATGCTGCGGGCGGGCGAGCTCGCCTATCCGCTGCGCAAGGCCAGGATCGCGCTCGCGCTCTGCGACCACCGCCTCACCGCCGATCTCGAAGCCGCGCGGGCGCAGGCGCCGGAACTCTCCCGCATCGTCGCGTTCGGCGCCGCCGGCGGCGAGCTGGAGGCGCTGATGGCGCAGCCGGGCTACGAACATTTCGAGGCCGCCGATACGGCGCGCGACGATGTCTGCCTGATCGCCTTCACCTCCGGCACCACCGGCGAGCCCAAGGGCACCATGCATTTCCACCAGGACATGCTGGCGATCTGCGACTGCTACGGCGCCCGCGTGCTGAAGGCTTCGCCGGATGATCGCTTCACCGGCTCGCCGCCGCTCGCCTTCACCTTCGGGCTCGGCGGGCTCGTCCTCTTCCCGATGCGGATCGGCGCGGCGATGGTGCTGCCCGAGAAGGCCGCTCCGGCCGACCTGATCGAGGCGATCGAGCGCCACAAGGTCAGCGTCGTCTTCACCGCGCCGACGGCCTATCGGGCCATGCTCGACAAGCTCGACGGGCGCGACATCGCCTCGCTCAGGATCTGCGTCTCGGCCGGCGAGGCGCTGCCCAGGGCGACCTTCGAGGCCTGGCAGGCGCGCACCGGCCTGCCGCTGATGGACGGCATCGGCGCCACGGAGATGCTGCACATCTTCATCGGCGCGCCGCGCGAGGCGATCCGGCCGGGCTCGACCGGGCTCCCGGTGCCCGGCTACGAGGCGAAGATCGTCGATGCGCAAGGGCGCGAGGTGGCGGACGGCACGCCCGGGCGCCTCGCCGTGCGCGGGCCGACCGGCTGCCGCTACCTCGCCGATCCGCGACAGTCCGTCTATGTGCTGGATGGCTGGAACCTGACCGGCGACACCTATCTGCGCGATGCGGACGGCTATTTCTGGTACCAGGCCCGCTCCGACGACATGATCGTCTCGGCCGGCTACAACATCGCCGGCCCCGAGGTCGAGGCCTGCCTGCTGACGCATGAGGCGGTGGCCGAATGCGGCGTGGTCGGCGCGCCCTGCCCCGAGCGCGGGCAGATCGTGAAGGCCTATGTCGTGCTGCGCGAAGGCATTTCCGGCGACGCGGCGCTGGCCAGGGCGCTGCAGGAGCATGTGAAGGCCGGCATCGCCCCCTACAAATATCCCCGTGCGATCGCATTCGTCGACGCCCTGCCGAAGACGGCGACAGGCAAGCTGCAACGCTTCGCCCTGCGCCGGATGGCCCAGGGCGAGGCCTGAGATACGTCAACCAGAGCCCGACAACAGCCGAAACCGAGGCGACCATCCATGTCCGACCATCCGCAATCCCGCGCCATCCTGCCCGAGGGCTGGCCGCAGCCGCGCGGCTATGCCAACGGCATGGTGGCGGAAGGCCGCGTGCTGGTGACGGGCGGGCTCGTCGGCTGGAACGCCGAGGGCGTCTTCGCGCCGGGCTTCATCGGCCAGCTCCGCCAGACCTTCCTCAATGTCAGGGCGGTGGTCGAGGCCGGCGGCGGGCGCGTCGAGGACATCGTGCGGATGACCTGGTACGTCACCGACATCGCGGCCTATCGCGCCAGCCTGGGCGCCATGGGGCCGATCTATCGCGAGGTCTTCGGCCGGCATTTCCCGGCGATGGCGGTGGTCGCGGTGACGGCGCTGGTCGAGCCGGAAGCCTTGCTGGAGATCGAGGCGACGGCGGTGGTCGGAGGCTAGCGCGCTATAGCGCGCGGTCGCCGAGATAACGCCGGAGCCCTGTTGTCCGGGTTCGCGCCGATGGCGCGCCCCGGAATGACAAGGAAAGACGAGCCGGTCGCCCTCAAATCCCCGCGCCGTCCTGCAGCGCTCCAACCGGCGCCTTGCGCCAGAGCCGCATATGCAGCGCCCGCAGGCCCGGCCGCAGCAGGATGTCGCCGAAGGCGAGCCCGAGCGAGGCCGGGGCGTTCGCCGTCAGGGCGAAGGCGGCCGCGAACAGCCCGGCCGTGCTGAGCACGCGCCAGCTCAGCGCGGCGAGCCAGGCCCGGCGGTCCGGCGTGCCGCGCCGGCCGACGATGCGGATCAGGCCGCGCTTCGCCCGCGCCAGCGCGCTGCCCTCGCCCACGGCCTGCCGGGCCTCGCCCGCGCCGGGCTCGACGAAGCCGAAGGCGACCGTCTCGTTGCTGATCCGGTCGATCAGGATGAAGCCGCCAAGCTCGTGGCTGCGCCTGTAGGGCAAGGATACCAGCGGCCGGTCGAGCCGGAGCGTGACGAGGCCGATGCCGTTCATGCGCAGGCTCTGCGCCGGCAGCGGCCGGAAGCCCTCGATGTCGATGCTGTGATGCAGCGTCTCGACCGTGGCGTTGGCGCTCTGCGTCCCGAGCTTCAGCAGGAACTGCGAGCCCTCCAGCATGGCGCGCGCGCCGGTCCAGAGCAGGCGTGCCTTCAGGCCGCGGCTCACTGGGAGCGCCGTGCCGGCGGCGGCGATGACGTCGCCGCGCGAGATGTCGATGTCGTCCTCCAGCGTCACGGTCGCCGCCTGCCCGGCCGCGATCTGGCTCGCCTCGCCCCCCGCACCGATCAGCCGGGCGATGCGGCTCGCGCGGCCGGAGGGCAGCGCCACGACCGGGTCGCCGATGCGGGCGCGGCCGGCGACGGGGGTGCCGGCATAACCGCGGAAGTCGAGATCGGGACGGTTGACCCATTGCACCGGCAGGACGAAGCCCTCCTCGCCGCCCCCGGCGCGGCTGACCGCGACGCTTTCGAGATAGGGCAGCAGCGCCGGGCCGTCATACCAGGGCATCAGCGCCGAGGGCCGCATGACGTTCTCGCCGTCGCGGGCCGAGACCGGCACGAAGCGGATCGAGGCGAAACCCAGGCTCCGCACCGCCGCGCGATACTCGCCCGCGATCCGCTCGAAGACGGCCTCGTCATAGCCGACGAGGTCCATCTTGTTGATCGCGACGACGACGTGGCGGACGCCGACCAGCGAGACGATGAAGGAATGGCGGCGCGTCTGCGGCAGCAGGCCCTTGCGCGCATCGATCAGGATGACGGCGAGGTCGGCGGTGGAGGCGCCGGTCGCCATGTTGCGGGTATACTGCTCGTGGCCGGGCGTGTCGGCAACGATGAAGCTGCGCGTCTCGGTGGCGAAATAGCGATAGGCGACATCGATGGTGATGCCCTGCTCGCGCTCGGCCGAGAGGCCGTCGACCAGCAGCGCGAAATCGGGCTTCGCCCCTTGCGTGCCGAATTTGCGGGAATCGCTGTCGAGCGCGTCGAGCTGGTCGTCGAAGATCGCGCCGGCCTCGTAGAGCATGCGCCCGATCAGCGTCGACTTGCCGTCATCGACCGAACCGCAGGTGATGAAGCGCAGGAGCGAATGCTGGCCGGTTTCGCTGCTGCCTGGCGTATCGTTGGCAGGGAGAAGGTTCGGCGCCGGCTTCGCCTTCCTGATCGGTATCTTCCTGGCCAGACTCCCGGCGACGGCAAAGCCCATCAGAAATAGCCTTCCTGCTTCTTCTGCTCCATCGAGCCCGCCCCGTCATGGTCGATGACGCGGCCCTGCCGCTCGGAGGATCGGGAGGAGCGCATCTCGGCGATGATGTCGGTGAGGCTCGCCGCCTCGCTCTCGACGGCACCGGTCAGCGGATAGCAGCCCAGCGTGCGGAAGCGGACCATCCGGGTCTCGACCGTCTCGCCGGGGAGGAGTTCCAGGCGCTCGTCGTCGCGCATGATCCAGGCGCCGTCGCGCCGCACCACCGGGCGCGGGGCGGCGAAATAGAGCGGCACGACCGGGATGTTCTCCAGCGCGATGTAGTCCCAGACGTCGCGCTCGGTCCAGTTGGAGAGCGGAAACACACGGAAGCTCTCGCCGCGATGCTTGCGGGTGTTGAAGAGCTGCCAGGGCTCGGGACGCTGGTTCTTCGGGTCCCAGCGATGCTCGGGGCTCCGCAGCGAGAAGACGCGCTCCTTGGCCCGGCTCTTCTCCTCGTCGCGGCGGGCGCCGCCGAAGGCGGCGTCGAATTTGTGGAGGTCGAGCGCCTGCTTCAGCCCTTGCGTCTTCATCACGTCGGTATGGATGCGCGAGCCCGAGGCGAAGGGGTTGATGCCCGCCTTCACGCCCTCCTGGTTGATATGGACGATCAGGTCGAGCCCGAGCCGCTTCGCCGTCTCGTCGCGGAAGGCGATCATGTCGCGGAACTTCCAGGTCGTGTCGACATGGAGCAGCGGGAAAGGCGGCTTGGCCGGAGAGAAGGCCTTCATCGCCAGATGCAGCAGGACGGCGGAATCCTTGCCGATCGAATAGAGCAGCACCGGCTTGTCGCAGGTCGCCACCACCTCGCGGATGATGAAGATCGCTTCCGCCTCGAGCTTCTGGAGATGGCTGAGCTGGATCATGCCAGCGCCTCCGCCGGCGGAGCTTCCCGCAGGGGCGGCTTGCTGCGCACCAGCCTTCCGTCCGGTCCGACATGCAGGCCGCATTCCCGGGCGGCATCGTCCTCCCACCACCAGCGCCCGGCCCGCTCGGGCTCGCCCGGGCGGATGGCGCGGGTGCAGGGCTGGCAGCCGATCGAGACGAAGCCCCGCGCGTGCAGAGGATTGATCGGCACGGCGTTGCGCTGCGCGAAGGCCAGCGCCCGCTCGCGCGTCCAGTCGAACAGCGGGCTCGCCTTGACGAGGCCGCGGCCCGCATCGGCCTCGGCCAGCCTGACGCCGCCGCGCGCGGCCGACTGGTCGGCGCGCAGGCCGGTGAGCCAGAGATCCGCCCCGGCGAGCGCCCGGCCGAGAGGCTCGACCTTGCGGATGTCGCAGCAGGCTTTGCGGGCCTCCCGCGAGCCGTAGAAGCCGTTGACGCCGTTCCGGCGGACATAGAGCTCGACCGCCTCATGGCGCGGATAATAGGGGCGGATCAGAATGCCATAGCGCTCCTCGGTCTCCTGCCAGAGCGCATAGACCTCCGGGAACAGCCGGCCGGTGTCGAGCGTGGCGAAGGTGACGGGCAGTTTCGCGCCGGCGATGAGATGGGTGAGCACCTGGTCTTCGAGGCCGAAGGAGGTGGTGAAGACGACGGGGCCGACCGCTTGCGCGACGAGGCCGGCGAGGCGGTCCGCGACGTCCGCCCCGCCGAACGCCGTGTCGAGCCCGTCCGCACGACGCGCCAGCGCCGCGCTGTGCGGAGGAGCGGGCGGCGTTTCGTCGGGGCCGGAGCTGAGCGCCATGGACCTGGCTTCTGTTCGGTAAATCGAACAAAGCAGTTATACCCAGGAGGGCGAAGGCGCAATTAACATGAGGTAGCCGGTTTTTTCTTATTTCACTTCCATTGGAGAAGTTTGTTTTGACGGACGCGCCTGCGCGGCGCGCCTGAATGAGGCCCTGCCGCAACATCCCCGCCCTCATCCCGGACAAGCGGCCAAGTCGCGCCGATCCGGGATCCATGCCTGAGCGCCTTCGGTCGAGGCTCAGGCATCGATCCCGGCTCTCCCTCCGGTCGCCCGGGATGACCCGGAAGATAACGGAAGTAGCAACAGCCGGACGGTCGCCCCCTTCAATGGAAATCCCGCGATTTCGGCAGGATGCGGACATTGCGCGGGTGACGGTGGCGCGGCAGCGGCGGGTTCTTCAATTCGTCGACGGGCAGGGGAACCTCGGCGCGATGCGTGTCCGACAGCGACAGCAGATCGGGCGAGCGGTCGAGGATGCGCTGGGCCATCAGATGCACCACGCCTTCGGGGCTCTTCTGCACGCGGCCCTCGACCAGCATCAAACGCGCGCCCATCACCTCGCGGCGGAAGCGCTCGAACAGCCGCGCCCAGATCACGACATTGGCGATGCCGGTCTCGTCCTCCAGCGTGACGAAGATGGCGTTGCCGTTGCCCGGCCGCTGGCGCACCAGCACGATTCCGGCCGTGCGGACGAAGGCGGCATCGGCCCTCCCTTCGGTCTCGGCGCAGCTCAGCACGCCCTCGCGGCGGAAGCGCGGGCGCAGGAGCTGCATCGGATGGCCCTTCAGCGAGAGGCGGACCGTCTGGTAGTCGGCGACGATGTGCTCGGAGAGCGGCATGGCCGGCAGCGCCATCGCCGGCTCCCGCCCCAGCTCGCGGGCCTGCGCGGCCTGGAAGAGCGGCAGCGCCGCGTCGTCCGGCAGGCGGCGCACGGCCCAGAGCGCCTCGCGCCGATCCAGCCCGAGCGAGCGGAAGGCGTCGGCATCGGCGAGCAGGCGCAGGGCGTGGGCCGGAAGGCCGGCGCGGCGCATCAGTTCCTCGACATCGCGATAGGGGCCGCCGGCATCCCGCGCCTTTGCGATCGCCTTGCCCCAATCCTCCTTGAAGCCGTCGATCTGGCGGAAGCCGAGACGCAGCGCGAAGGGGTGTTTCTGCTTCGGTTCGTCTGATCCCTTTCCAGCAGACACTCCGGTAGAGCAATTCCGCAATTCTTCGAATCGCGGAATTGCTCTAGGCCGTTGTTTTAACGCATTTTCTTCACGCGAACCGGTGTCCACTTCGCTCGAAAATGCTCTAGAACCCCTCTCCTGTAAGGAGAGGGGCAGGGGTGAGGTGCTGGCCGTTCGACCAGCGAGGTGCGCCCCTGCGGCGTCGCAGCGGTGAGGTCTCGCGACATCGTCCAACGGCCTACCCCTCACCCTGCCCTCTCCCTCCGGGAGAGGGTTCTCCGCGATTCTTTCGGAAATGCTCCGGCATGGATCCCGGGTCTCCCTTCGGTCGCCCGGGATGACTGAGCCGTTTTCTTCAAAGTGCCCGACCGCTTCCAGCCCGTTGTCCCAGCCGCTCACATTCACATCGACCGGCCTCGGCTCGACGCCGCCGTTCTCCTGCGCCTCCCGCACGATCTGGGCGGGGGCGTAGAAACCCATCGGCTGCGCGTTCAGCAGCGCGCAGGCGAAGGCGGCCGGATGCCAGCGCTTCAGATAGGAGGAGATGTAGACCAGCTTGGCGAAGGAGGCGGCGTGGCTCTCCGGGAAGCCGTAGCTGCCGAAACCCTTGATCTGCTCGAAGCAGCGCTGGGCGAAATCGCGCTCATAACCCCGCGCGACCATGCGCTCGACCATCATCGCCTCGTAATCGCCGATGGTGCCGGCATTGCGGAAGGTCGCCATCGCCTTGCGCAGGCCGTTGGCTTCGATGTCGGAGAATTTGGCAGCGACCATGGCGAGCCGCATCGCCTGTTCCTGAAAGAGCGGAACGCCTTCAGTTTTCTCCAGTACGTGATGGAGTTCGTCTTCCGGCCCATGCTCTGGCGATGGAGCAGGAAAGGTCACCTTTTCGATCCCCGCCCGCCGCTTCAGATAGGGATGCACCATGTTGCCCTGGATCGGGCCGGGCCGGACGATCGCGACCTGGATGACGAGGTCATAAAACTTATTGGGCTTGAGACGCGGCAGCATATTCATCTGCGCTCGGCTCTCGACCTGGAAGACCCCGAGCGACTTGCCCTCGCAGAGCATGTCGTAGGTCGCGTCGTTCTCCTTCGGCACATCGGCAAGACCCCAATCGATGCCTTCGTGCTCGCGCAGCAGATCGAACGCCTTGCGAATGCAGGTCAGCATGCCGAGCGCCAGGACATCGACCTTCATCAGCCCGACCGCGTCGATGTCGTCGCGGTCCCATTCGATGAAGGTGCGGTCCTCCATCGCGGCGTTGCCGATCGGCACCGTCTCGTCGAGGCGCCCGCGCGAGAGCACGAAGCCGCCGACATGCTGCGAGAGATGGCGCGGATAGCCCAATAGCCGGATGGCGAAGTCGACGGCGCGGCGGATCGTCGGATTTTTCGGGTCGAGACCGGCCTGGCGGACGCGGTTGTCGCCGATCTCGCTGCCCCAGCTCCCCCAATTCGTGTCGGCGATGCGGGCGGTGACGTCCTCGGTCAGACCCAACACCTTGCCGACCTCGCGGATGGCGCTGCGCGGCCGGTAATGGATCACCGTCGCGGCGATGCCAGCCCGCTCGCGGCCATAGAATTCGTAGATCCACTGGATCACCTCCTCGCGCCGCTCATGCTCGAAATCGACATCGATATCGGGCGGCTCCTTGCGCTCGGTCGAGATGAAGCGCTCGAACAGCACGTCGTTCTCGGCGGGATCGACGGCGGTGATGCCGAGCACGTAGCAGACGGCGGAATTGGCGGCCGAGCCGCGGCCCTGGCAGAGGATGCCCCTGCTCTCGGCGAATTCGACGATCTGGCGGATGGTCAGGAAATAGCGGGCATATTCGAGCTTCGCGATCAGATCGAGCTCCTTCTTCAGCAAGCCCTGCACCTTCTCCGGCACGCCGTCCGGGTAGCGGATCAGACAGCAGCGACGGACCAGCTCCTCGAGCCAGTCCTGATCCTTCCAGCCGGGCGGAATCGGCTCGTCGGGGTATTCGTATTTCAATTGCCCGAGGTCGAACTCGACGCGCGAGAAGAGGGCCTGCGTCTCGGCAATGGCCTCGGGCGCGTCGCGGAAGAGGCGGGCCATCTCCCGGGGCGGCTTGAGATGGCGCTCGGCATTGGCCTCCAGCCGCCGCCCCGCCCGCTCGATGGTGACGCCTTCGCGGATGCAGGTGAGCACGTCCTGCAGATCGCGCTGCCCGATGGAATCGTAGAGCGCGTCATTGGTCGCGATCAGCGGCGTGCGGGTCGCGGCGGCGATGTTCTTCAGGCGCGCGAGGCGGCGGCGGTCGTCGCCGCGCCGATGCATGGTCGCGCCGAGCCAGACCGCGCCGGGCGCGGCCTCGTCGAGCCGGGCGAGCAGCGCCGGCAGGCCGTCGAGCCTGCGGCCCGGCAGCGGGATCAGCAGCAGGTCGCGGGCATCGTTCAGGAGGTCGTCGAGGACCAGCCGGCATTCGCCCTTCTTCACGTCCTCCTTGCGGTTGCCGTGGCTGAGCAGGCGGCAGAGCCGGCCCCAGCCGTCGCGATTGGCCGGATAGACGACGATGTCGGGCGTGCCATCGGCGAAGACGAGGCGGGCGCCGGTGGCGAGCTTGAAGCGCTTCGCCATCGCCTTCATCTGGTCGGAGGTGAAGGGCAGCGCGGCGAAGTCGGCATTCTCGACCCAGACATATTCGCCGGGGCTGCCGCCTTCCCGGACCTTGTCGGGCGCCGGCAGGCCGTCCTCCCGCAATTGCCGGAGCGCCGCCCAGGCGCGCACGACGCCGGCCACCGTGTTGCGGTCGGCGATGCCGATGCCGGCATAGCCGAGCAGCAGCGCCGTCAGCACCATATGCGGCCCCGGCGAGGCGCCGCGCAGGAAGGAAAAATGCGTCGCGGCAACGGGTTCGGCGAAAAGGTTTCCGATCTGATTCATGCGAAGAGCCCGTGCAGGAACCAGCGCGGCGGGACGGCGCCGACCCCGTAGACGCCGATGCGGTAGAGCCAGAAGCGGCGGCCTTCAGCATCCTCGACGCGGTAGTAGTCGCGCACCGGCTCGTCCGAGCCGTCGCGCCACCATTCGGGAGCGATGCGCTCCGGCCCTTCGGCGCGGGCGACATCGTGCGTGAGGCGCCGCCAGCGGAAGCGGATCGGCGGCCCGTCCGGCACCTCCGCGATGGCCTCGACCGGCTGCGGCGGCTCGAAAAGCTGGAGCGGGCGGGCCGGCGGCTCGCGCGGCTCGGGCGCGGGCCAGGCCGTCTCCGGCTGCGGCGCCGCGGCGGAGAGCGCCTTTGCGGCGCGGACGGGATGGTGCGTGTCCTGCGCCGCGAAGCGCAGCACCCGGTCGCGACCGAAACGGGTGGCGAGCCGGTCGACCAGATCGGCCACCGCCTCCTCCTCGACCGCACGACCATCGAGGCTGTGCTGGGGCGTGCCGAGGGGCTCGCAGAGCGGCACGGCGAGCCGGATCGCGTCGAAGCCGAAACCGGGATCGAGCGGATCGGCCAGCGTCTCGATGCGCTCGCGATAGAGCCGGAGCAGCGCTTTTGGCTCGCGCGAGGGCCGGCCGGTCTCGATGGCGAGGCGGCGCACCGCGCCGTCGCTGCGGAAGAAACCGAGCTCGAAGACGCGCCCGCCCGCGCCGCGCGCCTCCAGCACCCGCGCCGCCTCCCCGATCAGCCGGACGACCACCGCCTCGAGGCTCGCCATATCGGCGAAAGGCTCGGCGAAATGACGCTCGACCACGCAATCCGGCGGCGGGCGCAAGGGGATGATGCGACGGTCCTCGCGGCCGAGGATGCGCCGGAGCTTCACCGCCAGCGCCTCGCCGAAACGGGCCGAGAGGGTTTCCGAGGGGCGCGACGCGACGTCGGCCAGCGTCTTCAGGCCGGCGCGGGAGAGCGCGATCACGGTCTCGGCCTCGGTCTCCAGCGCGGCGACCGGCAGCGGGTGCAGCAGCGCCTCCTCGCGGCCCGGCGGGACGATGCCGCACGGCCCGAAGCGGGCGCAGGCGCGGGCGGCGTCGGGCGTGCCGGCAATGGCGGCTTTCGACATCAGGCCGATCCGCTCCATGCTGCGTCGGACGAGGCCGATCATCCCCTCCTCGCCGCCGAAGAGATGGGCGCAGCCGGTGATGTCGAGCGCGAGACCATGCGGCTCGTCGCGCGCGACGAGCGGGGTGAAGCGGTCGCAGAAGGCGGCGACCCCGTCGAGGAACTCCCGGTCGGCCAGCGGCTCCGCCTCCAGCGCGACGAGGTCGGGGATGCGGGCACGGGCATCGGCCAGCGTCATCTCCCGCGTCAGGCCGAGGCGGACGGCGAGCCGGTCGCAATCGACGAGGCGCAGGGCGTTGCCCTGCATCCCGACCAGGACATGCGGCTTCTCAGCCGGTGCGCCGCAGGCCGGAATCCGGCCCAGCCGCCGCAGCCTGTCCGTCGCCAGATAGGGGAACCAGAGGGCGAGATAGCGGCGGGACATCGGTTCTGCGGGAAGTGTCGGATCGGTCGAAGACGGTTCGGTTCTCGAAAGCGCATCGGTCACGGTTCCACTCCACACGCCACTCTCGTTCCGCCACGCCGCCGCGCTGGCGCAGCAGCCGCAGCCCGAAGGCCGGGCCGCCCGGCGCATTCGCCTCCAGCGCCCGCGAGGCCAGCGGCCGGACCTGCCAGCGCGTGCGCGCCGCGCTCGGCATCTCCGCCGCGGCGACGCGCAGCAGCAGGGTCGTCACGCCCGAGCCCTCCGCCGCGAGCGCGAGCCGGCGGCTCGCGGTGAGGTCGAAGGCGCGGGGCTCGCCCCAGGGCTCGATCAGCACGGCGCCGAGCGCCGGGCAGCGCGCGCCCTCCGCCCCGGCACGCAGCACGCCCTCGCCGTCGCGCGCCCTGACCAGCAGCAGCCGGGCCGGATCGAGCCCGAACTCGTTTAGCCCCGGCGCATGCAGCCGGCCGGTCTCGGCGTCGACGAAATCCTGCCGCACCCAGAGGATCGGCCTCCCGCTCCCGGCTGCGCCCTCTTGTGCGTCCTCGTGCACGCCCCCTTGCGCGTCTCCCCGCGCCGCCCGCAGCGCCAGCCCGAGCGCGAAGCCCGTCGCGGCGGCGAGGCCGGCGGTTCCAGCGGCGTAGACCTCGTGCAGGGCCGACCGCTCGAGCCCGCCGGACAGGGCCGCGTCGATCTCCGCCGCGCCGAGCCCGACCCTGCCGGCCGCGGCCGGGCCCGTCCGCAAAGCCGCTTCGGCGAGGCTGCGGCGCAGGTCGGACAAGGCTGGCGAGGCGGCTGTCTGCATGGGTGGCGGCTCAATTGTTCTCTCTTTGTTCTTATAGAACGCCCTCTCATGGAAGGCGAGTCGAGTCTGGGGCTGGGCGGTGAACCGCTGACAGCGGGTGGCGGGATCCCCCGCTCCCGTCATTGCGAGGAGCGCGGCGACGAGGCCATCCAGAGGGGCCCGGCGGCACCGATCGACCCGGCCGCCCCGGATCGCCGCGCTGCGCCCGCAATGACGTTTCAATCCGTGCGAAACATGCTCTAGCTTCGGCATATGTGGGAGATTCTCTCGGCCTATTGGCCGCATATCCTCGCCGTCATCTCGCTGGCGATGGCGGCGACGGCCGCCGTCCATGCGGTGATGACCAAGGACGAGGTGCGCGCCGCCATCGGCTGGGCCGGCGTCATCGTCCTCTCCCCGATCGTCGGCGCCCTGCTCTACGCCATCGCCGGCGTCAACCGCATCCGCCGGACCGCCATCCTGTCGCAGCGGCCGGGCCATCGCGTCGGGGGGGATGGCGGCGCGGCGGTCCATGCCGACGGCGCGACGGTCGAGCGGCTGTTCGGGCGGCGCTTCGCCGCGCTGAAGACGCTCGGCGACCGCGTCGCCCGCCACCCGCTGACCATGGGCAACCGCATCGAGACGCTGCGCACCGGCGACGAGGCCTATGCCGCGATGCTCGTCGCCATCACCGCCGCCGAGCGCAGCGTGATCCTCGAAAGCTACATCTTCGACCGCGATCCGCTCGGCCTGCGCATCGCCGATGCGCTGATCGCGGCGCAGAAGCGCGGCGTCGCGGTGCGGGTGCTGATCGACGCCGTCGGCGCCCGCTATTCGGTGCCGAGCATGGCCGGCTATCTGCGCGCGGGCGGGCTCGACGTCCGGGTCTTCAACGGCAACATCATCATGGGCCTCCGGCTGCCCTACGCCAATCTGCGCACCCACCGGAAGATCATCGTCGTCGACGGGGCGGTCGCCTTCATGGGCGGCATGAACATCCGGCAGGGCTTCACCGCGGAGTTCGCGGGCGAGGCTTCGGCGCACGACACGCATTTCCGGGTCACCGGGCCGGTGGTCGCCGACCTCTTCGCCGTGGCGGCGGAGGATTGGCGCTTCACCACCGGCGAGGCGCTCGAAGGCGAGGCCTGGGCGCTGCGCGCCCCCGCCGCCGAGGGGCCCGAGGTGCTGATGCGGGCCGTGCCGTCCGGCCCCGATTCCTGCCTGGAGAACAACCACAAGATCCTGACCGGCGCCCTCTCGGTGGCGCGCCATTCGGTGAGGATCATGTCGCCCTATTTCCTGCCGGACCAGGAGCTGATCAGCGCGCTGGTGACGGCGGCGCGGCGCGGCGTCGCCATCGACATCGTCGTGCCCTCGGTCAACAACCTCGTGCTGGTCGACCGGGCGATGACGGCGCAGTTCGACCAGATCCTGAAGAACTACTGCCGGATCTGGCGGGCTTCCGGCGCCTTCGACCATTCCAAGCTCTTCGTCGTCGACGGCGCATGGGCCTATGTCGGCTCCTCCAATCTCGATCCGCGCTCGCTCAGGCTGAATTTCGAGATCGACGTCGAGGTGCTGGACCGCGACTTCGCCGGCGAGATCGACGCCCGGATCGCCGGCGTGATCGAGGCCGCGACCGAGGTGACGCTTGCCGGCCTGCGCGCGCGACCCTATCTCCTGCGTCTGACCGACCGGCTGATCTGGCTCGGCTCGCCCTATCTCTGACACGGCGCGGGCGCATGAGACGGCTCTGGCGTATCCTGCCGGTCCGCCGATTCGATTCCATGCCGACACAGGCTGGCGCCGCGATGCACAAGAAGAGCCCGAGCCTGCCGGCGAGCATCATCTCCTCGCTCCGCCACCGCAGAAGCCGGCCGGCCGCGCCCTCCGGGCGCAGCGCCGAGCAGGCTTCCGGCACGCTGGTCGCCTCCTACAACGTCCATAAATGCGTCGGCGTCGACGGGCGCTTCGACCCGGAGCGGATCGCCCGCGTCATCGCCGAGATCGGGCCGGACGTCATCGCCCTGCAGGAGGCCGACAAGCGCTTCGGCGAGCGCCACGGCCTGCTCGACCTTCCCCGGCTGGAGCAGGAGACGGGCCTCGTGCCCGTGCCGCTCGGCAATGCGAGCCGCGCCCATGGCTGGCACGGCAACGTCGTGCTGTTCCGGCGCGGCATGGTGCGGGACGTCCACCAGGTGACACTGCCGGGGCTGGAGCCGCGCGGCGCGCTCGTCGTCGAGCTCGACCTGGAAGGCGGCGCCGCGCTCAGGATCGTCGCCGCCCATTTCGGCCTGCTCAAGCGTTCGCGCGCCCAGCAGGCGCGCCGCCTGATCGAGATCATGCAAAGCCGGGACGAGCGCCCCACCCTGCTGCTCGGCGATCTCAACGAATGGCGCCTGGGCGCGCGCTCCTCGCTCAAGGAGCTGGGACCGGCCTTCCACACCCTGCCGGTGCCGGTGCCGAGCTTCCCCTCGGGCCTGCCGCTGCTGGCGCTCGACCGCATCATCGCCAACCGGCCGGAAATCCTCTCCGATGTCGAGGTCCACGATACGCCGCTGGCGCGTACCGCCTCGGACCATCTGCCGATCAAGGCCTATGTCGATCCCGGCCTGCCGGATCTCTCCCCGGCGGAGGCCGATCTCGCCCGCGGCGGCAGGCCCGCGCCCCTCTCCGAGCGGCCCCTGCCCATGCCGGAGCCGCTGCCGCGCGGCGAGGCGGGGCAGCGCAACCGCGAGCGCGTGCGGGAGGCGGGAGCCCGGCTCAAGCGGGCGGTCAACCGTACCCTCGGCCGGCGCGGGCCGCCGCCGCGCTCGTGACGCCGCCGGCGCGCGGCGGGAACCGCCGCGCGGTCATGGCTCGCATGCACGGCCGCGCTGGCCATCCCCGCCGAAGCCGGCATTGTGCCGATCCCAGAGTCGCCTGCCCCGCGGACCTCAGATGCCGGTTTCGACCCCAGAACCTCCCAGCCCGGCCCAGCTCTTCCTGATCTTCGCCCGCATCGGGCTGACCAGCTTCGGCGGCGGGCTCAGCGGCTGGCTGCTGCGCGAATTCGTGCAGCAGCGCAAATTGATGAGCGAGGAGGACTTCCTCAACGGGCTTTCGATCGCGCAGGCGCTGCCGGGGGTGAACGTCACCAACATGGCGATCTGGATCGGCTACAGGCTCGGCGGGCGCAACGGCGCCATCGCCTCCTGGCTCGGCATCGTCGTGCCCGCCGCCCTGCTGATCGTGCTGATCAGCACCGCCTTCAGCGCGCTCGCCGGCTTCGCGCTCACCCATGTCGCGCTGGCCGGCGCCGCCTGCGCGGCGATCGGGCTGTCGCTGTCGATGGGGCTCACCGCGGCCCGGCGCGTGCCGCGCCGCGCCTTCCCGCTCGCGATCATGGCCGCGACCTTCGTCGCGGTCGCCATCCTGCAATGGCCGCTGATCTGGACCGTGCTCGTCGCCGGCTCGCTCAGCGTCGCCGTCAGCTATTCCCGGGGCTGATCTCGCCGATGCCCGCCATCGCCCTCAGCATTCTCGTCGTCTTCCTGCCGCTCTCGCTGGTGACGATCGGCGGCGGGCAGAGTGCTGTCGCCGACATGCACCGCCAGATCGTCGACCTGCATGGCTGGATGACCGCCTCGCAATTCGTCGACGCCTTCGCGATCTCGCGGCTGGCGCCCGGGCCGGGCTCGCTGCTGGCGACGCTGATCGGCTGGCGCATCGCCGGGCCCTGGGGGGCGCTGGCGGCGACGATCGGCATCTTCGGCCCGACCGCGCTGCTGATCTACGGCGTCGCCCATATCTGGTCGCGCTTCGAGGGCGCGAGGCTGCTCAAGGCGCTGGAAAGAGGGCTGCGGCCGGTCGCCGCCGGGACGATCCTGGCGGCGAGCTACGTGCTGCTGGCCTCGCTCGACAGCGGCTGGATCGGCCGCGGGCTGGCGCTGGCCTCGACGGCGCTGCTGATGGCCACCCCGATCAACCCGCTCCTGCTGATCGGCGGCGGCGCCGGCTGCTTCGCCCTGCTGCACCTGGTCGGGCTGGCCTGAGATGCCGCGCAGGGATCTATCGCATCGCCGGCGGCCGGGGCGCGGAGGCTCCCGGAGCATCGGCCCGCAAAGCGGAACGCGGCTTTCGGGAAAAGCCGATGCAAGATCAAAGAACCTGAACATCGGACTGAATACGACATCCAGTCCGATGCTCTAGCTTATTGATTTAACGCATTTTCTTCACGCGAACCGGTATCCACTTCGCTCGAAAATGCTCTAGCGGGAGAGTGTCCAGCCCGTTTCGGCCTCGGCGGCGGAAAACACCGAGTTGCTGTTTGCGGGCAGCAGCAGCACCGCGTTGTTGATGCCCCAGATCGCCGCCTGCGTACGGTTCTGGACCCGGATCTTGCGCAGGATGGCCTTGATATGGGCCTTCACCGTCGCCTCGGCGATGTCGATCTTGCGGGCGATGAACTTGTTGGAATCGCCCTCGATCAGGCAGCGCAGGATCGCGGTCTCGCGCGGCGACAGCAGCGGCGCCGCCGGGCTCTCGGGAGAGGCGCAGCCGGCCGTGGCAGCCTGCTCCTGGCGGGGGATTCCGGCGCCCCGGCCGGTGCGGCGGCGCTTTCCGGCCATGGGCTCGGGCGCGGGAAAGGCCGGCGGGAACACCGCCTCCCCCAGCATCAGCAATTCGATGCATTTGACGAAAGCGTCGCAGGAAATCGCATTGACGAGATAGCCGGCGGCCCCGGCCCGGAAGGCCAGCCCCGGTTCGGCGGCGGCGTAATGCTCGGCCACGACCGCGACATGCGCCTCCGGATATTCGTCGCGCAGGCGTCCGATTTCCGCGGCGACGAGGCTGAAATCGTCGCTCGTATGAACGATCAGGAAGAGGAGCCGTTGCGCCCGGACCTTGCCGCGCAACTCCTCGACGCCGGTGGCGGAGGTCAGGACGCGAAACTTCTGCTCCTGCAGGATTCGGGAGATGCCTTCCCGCATCAGGGAATATTTCCCCAGGACGGCGATTCCGAAGGATCGACTCTCCTTCATGTAATCCTCCTGACTCTTCAGGCAGCTTTCGTTGTTCCTCCCCCATGAAAAACTCAGTTTATCGGAACGCTGGACGCCGGCTCGGCCGAAGCGGCCGCGCCGGCCCTGATCCGCCGCCCACGCGGCACGGCGCGGCGCAAGGCGGCCCGACAGGCATCCCTCCCGGCCGCCTTCAAAAGCTTCGGCAATTGCGACAACGGCCCCGCCGACTTCGCCGGATGCGCCTGAGCATGGGTCTCGACGCAGGCCTGGGCCCGGGCCTGGGCCGCCCGACCGGCTGCCGCAGGCGCTCCTGCGGCGGAAAGGCCGCCGGCGCCCGATGGCCGCCGGCGCGGCCCCGGCCGCACGAGCCCGCGGTTGTCGAGAGCGGGCTCACCCGCCTCGCGCCGCCGCAGATCGTGAAAGACGCTGCCTATCACTGGAATGCCCGCAACACATGAACGGTCGACCCGAGGAAGCATCGGGCCGTCGGCATCTCCTGTTTTGAAAGCTACTCAAAATTCACCGATCGCGCAAGTTGATTATCAATCCGTTAACCAATTCAGCAACGTCATGACCGAGAGGCCTTGAGCAAGCGCCTCTCGCCGGCAAGCGCCTGATCCGGCACGAACCGTTGTCTGCTGATCGAACACAGTCCCTTCAACATTCGATTTCAGTCGAAATTGCCCCTCTAGGAAACTTTCATCCCTTTGATCATGTAATGAAGGCGAATTCTCTTGCTGATGGTCTGTATCGTGCCCTTCGGGTTCAGAACCGAATCCACCGCTTTCGCCGCGATACCGAGAGAGAGTTTTCGCCCGTCGAAGCGATAGCCGAGATCGCGCAGCCGCTGGATGTGATAGTCCCAGAACGCCCTGTCCCTGAACTTGAAGGCGTTGAGCGACAGATAGGCGTAGTACTGGTCCAGCAATTGCGCGATCCGCGCCTGCTTCTCGCTGCGGGTGAGATACCAGTCGCCATATTCCTGGCAGTCGCTGATCTCCGCCGACACATAGGCGTTGTTTTCGAGCGAGGCGGTGGTCACGCGGTCGTAGTGAATCCGCTCATGCGTCAGGATCTGATGCACGAAACCGAAATCCGCATGGCGCAGATGCTTGAGGCAGGCGCTGGTATCCGCCTCCTGGGTGGGATTTGGAAAGAATGCGTCGGTGCTTCGCACGAGATCGGCCCGGTACAGGACCGAGGTCGGGTTTCCCAGGACCCTCAAGGTGCCGAGCAGTTGCGCGCGGCAGATGTCCCGCCCCAGGATGACGGGCTGCGCATAGGACAGCCCGACATTGCGGACATACCAGATATCCCGGCCCCCGCTGAGCTGATAGGCGCCGACGATGCCGACCGATGGATGCGCCTCGGCGAGGGCGACCATCTTTTCGAGGCATTCCGGATAGATCCAGTCATCCGCCGAGACGACCTTGCAGTATTTGCTGTCCTTCGCGATCAGTCCGAACGCCCTGTTGTGGTTGGCGATGATCGGAAGCAGCGCGTCATTGCTGAGGACGCGAATTCTGCTGTCGCGCCGGCTGTATTCCTCGGCGATACCGAGCGTCCCGTCCGTGCTGGCATTGTTGAGAACGATGTATTCCCAATTCCGGTATGTCTGCGACAGAACGCTCTCGATGCATTCCCTGAGGAACTTCTCTCCATTGTAGACGGGGGTCACAACGCTGACCAACGGCTCGCTGCTTTCGCTCATCTCGCCCACCTTCCTCGCATTATTCCTTCTTCCCGGCCTCTTTTTCGTTGTTGTCCAGGAAAAGATCGTCGAATTGCCGGGTCAACTGCACCTGGAAGATCGCAACCTGCCTTCCGATGCGGGCTTTGACGTCATCGGCATTGGCGAGCAGGCGCTCGACCCTGGTTGCCAGATCTTCCGCATCGCAGCGGGAGATCTCGACGCAGTATTCGCCGAGCCCCAGCTCTTCCATCAGGTTGGTGACCTTCGGATGCGGCGCCAGCGCGACGGCGGGCACATTGAGCAATGACGCGAACACCACGCCGTGGAAGCGGCAGGTGACGTAGCAATCCAGGCCGGACAAGGCAGCGAACATGCCGTCGATGCCGGAAACCGCCTCGCAGGTGACGCGGTCCGGCGCCAATGCCGGGTCATTCCTCCGAATAGCAGCCTCGAGATCCGCAATCGCCCGGGAATCGAACCAGATATCGCTGCTGAAGAGCTTGATCCGGTATCCGCGCGCGAGCATCCGGCTGCCGAACTCGGCCAGGCTGGCGATCAGGTTCCGGTAGCCCCGATCGTCATCGACCCAGTGACGCGAGGAATCGCCATAGGCCATGGGCCCGATGCCGATCACGCCCTCCGCGTGCGCAGCGGCCGGGGCCTGCCTGGCGGAGTCCGGCAGCCGCAGATTCCACACCGTGTCGACGACGACCCTGACCTTGCCGCGGAAGCCGATCCTCCGCAGCAATTCGCCGGAAGCGCGGTCGCGCACCGACACGTAATCGGCCATGGCGAGCATGCGCCGGACGAACCAGCGGCTCAAAGGCGCATCGAGCGGCCCTGCCCCGCTGTTCAGGAAGACGCATTTGACGTTGGCGCATTTGGCGAGGAGGATCCATTTGAACAGCGTATAGGGGAACGCCCAGGGGCCGCCCCAATCGAGAAGCTGCCCGCCTCCGCAGATGACGAGCATGTCGAGCCCGCAAAGCAAAAGCAGCGCGCGCAGCAGAAACGCCGTCTCGCGAATGAACTGGGCGGGCCGCAGGATCAGCCCGCGCCGAACCGCGTTCCCGACGCGGAACAAGGGCCCGGTTTTCTTGATGAAAGCCTTGAGCTTGCTTGCAACTCCCTGAGGGCCGCCCGGATGCTGGGCCGACGACCATTCGCGCTCGAACGGAAAAACGCGCTGGCGCATCGCAAAGCAGGGAATGCCGTGCCGGCGCGTCGTGTCCTCCGGGTCCATCGACAGGCCGACGATGGACGCCCCGGAGACCCTGCTCGCGATGTTGTCGAGCACGGCGGCGATCGAGGCCTCGTCCCCCAGATTGCCCGTGCCGCAATGCCCCAGAAGGGCGATACGGCTCGACCGCGCCGGCACGGCCCGCACCGGCTCGACGCCTGCCTCCCGCCGCTCGGACCAGGACGGTTCGAGCGGCGTGGCGCCGGCGCGGAGATCGATGCGGCCCCGGTCGCTCATGCCATCTGCACCTGCCGCTGGACCCGGGAGGCCGCCAGCCGGGAGAGCGCCGCCCCTGCCGCCGCCTCACCGCTCTTGAAGCTCTCATCCGTCCACATGTACCCCCAGTCGCCGTAGCGCCCGCAGTAGGAGATGCCGAGATCGTCGAGATAGCCGTGCACCGTCGCGAGCGCGGCTGCCCGGTCGAGATCGAAGATGATGTTGGCGTAGCGCAGATACATCGCGTTGCGGCACATGATCCGGTCGCTGTCGCGCAGCAGACCGCAGCGGCGAAGATCGCCGATGACGGGCTCGATGAGATCGGCAGGCCTGCCGGTGAATGGCCTGTACTTGTCCGCGAAATAGACCTCCGCCTGGATGCTTCCCATGCCCTTTGGGGCGTTGTTCGGCGAGAGCATGTGCGGGAAGCCGAGGCGCGTGAAGCAGATGTCCTCGTCGTAGAAATAGGTCATGTGGGCGCTGGAGATGTCCTCGCGGTCCACGCCGATATTGACCAGCACGCAGGAGGAGCAGGCGAGCCGGCGCGCCGCCTCCAGAACGTCTGGCGGCGTGCCCCTGATCATCGGGACGAGATCCGGAAGCGGCACGGACGAGACCAGGAGATCGTAGCCGGCGCGCGCGCCGTTCGAGAAAGCGAGCTGGCGCGCCCGCGGGTCAACCGAGACCAGCTCGTGGTTCAGCCTGATGTCGCCGAATGGCACGAATTTCCGCAGGTAGGAGACGAAGCCACCCCGGTTCGGGTAACGGAAATGCGTGATGTAGTGGATGTTCGGCGACGAGGCGGAGATCGCGCCGCGCAGCACCTCCTCCAGCGTCGGGCGGTAGATCCGCGGCCCGAGCCAGTCCGTGCTCATGTTCTCGGCCGTGGTGAGGTGGTATTTGCGCGTATACTGCTTCGGAAAGAGCTCGGCGAAGGTCGGGCCGAAAGAGGCCATCAGCCAGTCGTTGTAGGTGTCGATCGGCCCCTCCGGCTTCTGCCGCTCCTCCACGAAATCGGCGATCACCTTGACGATCACGTCTTCGGGCAGGCCGTGCAGGTGGAGCTGGACGGGATGCTGAGGCCAGTAGCCCCGCCAGTAGTTGTTGAGGCTGATCTGGATGGTTTCGTAGAGCTGGTCGACGCTGTCGGCGAACAGGCCCTGGATGCGCTCGTCCTTGGTGAAGGAAATATGCGGCCCGATATCGAAGACGAAGCCGGGCTCGTGGCGAAACGACATGGTATGGCCGCCATAATACGCGTTCTTGTCGTACATGATCGGCGTGATGCCCTCCTCCCGGAGGCGGTGAGCCGCCCCGAAGCCGGCCATTCCAGTTCCCAGTACAATCGCGTTCGGCATGAGCGTGCTTTCCCTGTGCCGTCGTTCAATTTCCGGATCAGCCTTCGGCGGCCGAAAGCAGCGGCGCGGCGGCGGCCTTCATCCGCCGCCGTGCCGCCTGAGCGCTGGTCTCGGCGTCGTCCTGGAGGAGATATTCGTAGCGCTCGATCTGCCGGCGCGTGAGCGACTGGAGATCCTGCCCCGCCTGGAACGCCTCGTACCATTCGACGATCCAGAGCAGGCTCTGATCGAGCTGGAGCACCGGGCGCCAGCCCAGCAGCGCGCGCGCCCGCGACGTGTCGAGCCGCAGCAACTGCGCCTCGGCCGGGTGGGCCGCCCCGTCCTGCGTCCAGGAAGCGCCCTCGCCCCAGGAGGCGACGAGCCTGTCGGCGATCCACGAAACCGGCCTGGCATCGGCCTCCGCCGGCCCGAAATTCCAGCCGGACGCGAAGCCGGCGCCGTCCTCCGCCAGCCTCTCGCAGAGCAGGAGGTAGCCGTGGAGCGGCATCAGCACGAATTGCCAGGGCCGGATCGCGCCGGGATTGCGGATGCGGCAGGGGCGCCGGTCGAGGAAGGCCCGGATCAGGTCGGGGATGAGCTGGTCGGCCGTCCAGTCGCCGCCGCCGATGGCGTTGCCCGCCCGGGCGCTGGCCAGCGCCACGCCGTGGCGGGACAGCGCTTCCGGCGCGAAATAGGAGTCGCGATAGGCTTTCGTCGCCAGCTCCGCGCAGCCCTTGGAGCTGGAATAGGGATCGTGGCCGCCCATCGGGTCGCTTTCGCGATAGCCCCAGACCCATTCCCGGTTCTCGTAGCATTTGTCGCTGGTGACGTTGACCACGACGCAGGGGCGCCCGCGCCGACGGACGGCCTCGAGCAGATGGACCGTGCCCATCAGATTCGTCGCATAGGTCTCGACCGGCTCGTCATAGCTGCGCCGCACCACCGACTGCGCCGCCATATGGATGACGATGTCGGGATCGCAGGCCGCGATCGCGGATTGCAGATGCGCGAGGTCGCGCACGTCGCCGCGGATCGAGCGGATGCATTCGCCCACCCGCGCCTGGACGAACAGGCTCGGCTCGGAGGGCGGGTCGAGCGCGTAGCCGGTGACGTCGGCGCCCAGCGCCTCCAGCCAGAGCGAGAGCCAGGCGCCCTTGAAGCCGGTATGGCCGGTGAGGAAGACCTTGCGGCCCTGCCAGAAGGAGCGATTCAGCATGGCCGGTCCAGCCCCGTTGCGATCGAGGAATCGGATGCCGCCGGGGCCTGCCCCGGCCGGCGCGCGCGCCCGTCTGCGAGACGCCGTGCCATCTCAGCCCTCCACCGCCGCGAGGGCGCGCCGCGGCGGCGCCTGCACCGGGCGCCTCGGCCAGCGCATCGCCTGCTCGCGCCAGAGCGCATCCGCCCGGCGGCCGGCCGGCAGCGCGACATCGGCGAAGGCGACGACCTCGTCCCGGCGCCTGTCGCGCCGCAGGACGCAGCCCTCGGACAGGCCGATCGGCAGCGCGTCGGCGGCCCGCGCCGCCGCGACGTTCTCGATCAGGCCGTAGGCGCAGAAACCGCCGATGCCGTCGAGGCGCTCGCCGGCCCTGAGATCGCGCTTCGCCACCGTGACCACCTCGCAGACCGGGCCGCCGAGCGGGGCCACGGTGGGATCGTGCCGGATGACGGCGCGCGCGATGGTCGAGGCGATCTGCAGATGCGGCAGGTGGAAGGGCGTGTAGAAGACGTAGAAGGGCCCGTCGCCGAGCTTGTAATAGGCGAGCTGCGCCCGCTTCAGCGGGTTCTCCTCGTGGATGACGACGAAGGCGCCGGTATGGGGCGCGGCCCCCAGGGCATAGTCCACCAGCCCGGTTTCGAGCATCGCCTGCGCCGGCAGGCGCTCGGCGATCTCGCGGACATCCGTGCAGGCCGGCCCGTACATGCCGCGACGGCCGGCCTGGAAGCCCGTGGCATTGGCGAGCACCGCGGTTTCCATCGAGAGCTTGGTCGCATCGGCGAAGGAGGTGACCTTGCGCGGGTCCTGGCCGTTCTTCTCGGCGAAGGCCCGCTGGGTGTCGGGATTGCGGTAATGGTCGACCATGCCCTTGATGTTGCCCGCGGCCACGGGCCTGAGGCCGAGCGTCCGCAGATAGCGCAGCAGGGTCATGGCGACGCCGGGCTCGTCGCCGTCGGTATTGGTCAGGACCACCCCGGCCTCGCGGGCCCGCGCGTTCAGGAGCGGGCCGAGCAGCGAGTCGAGCTCGGCATTGACCATCACGACATGCTTGCCATGCGCGATCGCATCGAGCACCACGGCCGCCCCGGCCTCGACCGTCCCGGTGACCTCGACGACGATGTCGACGGCCTCGCAGGCGGTCAGCACGGACGGATCCTCGGCCAGGACCGGCAGCCCGCGCGCGATCGCGTTTGCCGCCTCCCGCGCCGAGGAGGCCCGGCTCCACCCCCGGATGTCCGCCTCGCGAAAGGCCCGCTCGGCATGGGCGGGCGTGCGGTTGGCGATCGCGACGAGACGCATGCCGGGCACCGGCGTGCCGAGCTGGAGCGCGAAGGCGCGGCCGGTGGCGCCTGCGCCGACCAGGCCGACGCGGATCGGCCGGCCGGCCGCCTCGAAGTCCCGCAACACCAGATCGAGAGCCATGATGCGTTCCCTTTCGATGGCGCCGGAGGCAGTCAGGCCGGCAGGAGCCGGTCCGGCAGCGACGCGGGCCGCCGGCGCTCGGTCAGCGGCCAGTTGCGGTCCTGCTCGGAGATTTCGGTGACGGCGAGCGGCCAGGCGATGCCGAAGGCGGGGTCGTCGAAACGCGCCCCGGTGGCACAGGCCGGCGCGTAGAACGCCGAGGTCATGTAGTGCATCTCGGTATCCGGCTCGAGCGTCTGATAGCCATGCGCGCAGCCCTCGGGCAGGTAGAGCATGCGGCCGTTCTCGCCGCTCAGCTCGACGCCGTGCCAGGCGCCGTAGCCGGGCGAGTCCGGCCGCAGGTCGAGGACCACGTCGAAGATCGCGCCGCGCGTGCAGCGCACCAGCTTGGCCTCGCGCGCCGGCGCGCACTGGAGATGCAGGCCGCGCAGCGTGCCGCGCCTGGTGCTGAAGCCCATATTCGCCTGCACCGGGACGAAATCCAGGCCGTGCTCGGCGAATTCGGCGACGCACCAGGCCCGCATGAAGCGCCCCCTCGCATCGGCATGGGGAGACGGGTCGATGACCATCGCCCCTTCGACGTCCGTCGCCGCAAAATGCATGCCCAGCCCCCGGATTCAGGCCCTCTACCGGATAATGCCGGCCGCGCCGCGCCGTTCCGGCGCAGGAAGCGCGGTATCCGGGGGCCGGGAGCAGGAGGCAGGCGGCTAGGCCATCTGGTCGGCGCGCGACCTGATGGCGCGGAAGAGGTCGAGATACAGCGCCTTCTCTCCCGCGATCAGCAGCAGGACCACGAGATAGGTCGCGCCGAACGAACCCATATCCAGCAGCAGGCGCAGCACCGGCGGCCAGGCCGGCGGGCACAGGCCATGCACGCCGTAGCCGACGGCGGCCGCGAACGCGCAGGCGGCGAGCGGGCTCGCCAGCGCCCCCGCGAAGGCCCGCAGCCGCACCCCGGTGCCGTGCAGCGCCCAGACCGCGACCGGGATCACCTTGAGCACCATCACCGAGGAATAGGCCAGGGCGACGCCATGCGGGCCGTAAGGCAGCCCGGCCAGCACGCCCGCGACCATGAAGGCGGCGGAGAACAGCCCGATCTGCACGCCCCGCCGGACCAGGCCGAGCGCGTTGAGCAGCCAGCCGAGCGGGCTCGAGATCGCGAACACCAGGATCGTTGGGGCAAGGATCCTGAAGATCCCGACGGCGCTGGTCCATTTCGGCCCGAGCACGACCAGGATCAGGTCGTCGGCGAAGAGCCCGCACACCACGGTCAGGGGCAGGGTCAGCGTCACCACCAGCGAATAGCCCTTCAGGAAGTAGCGGCGGAGGCGGTCCGGGTCTTCCCGGGTCCGCGACAGCGCCGCGAAGGCGACCTCCCCGATCGTGGTGTTGAGGCTCTCGGTGGGGAAATTGACCAGATAGAAGGCGCGGCTGTAGAGGCCGGTCGCCTCCGTGCCCCAGACGCGGCCGAGCAGAAGCTTGTCGATATTGATCGTGACGTAGGACAGGAAGCCGGTGAGCGTCGTCCCGCCGCCGAAGCGCAGCATGGCGGAAAGCCCGGCGACGAGCCGCGGCCGGCCCGGAACCCAGCCGGTCGACAGCCACAGGCCGATCGTCGTCGCCAGAGGCAGGGTGATGGTCATCGAGACGATCGCCCAGTAGCCGTAGCCGGCCATGGCCATCCCGACCGAGACGGCGGTGGCGACGACGAGCGCGCCGATATCGACCCTGGCGGAGACCCCGAAGGACAATCGCCGCTGCAGCAGCACGCCGTGCTGGATGCCGGCCGCCGTGATGACGAAGGTGAAGGCGATCACGTCCATGATCGCCAGCAGGCGCGGCTCCCGGTAGAAGGCGCTGACCAGCGGCGCCGCCAGGAGCGCCGTCAGGGTGAGCAGCCCGCCGAACACCAGGTTCAGCCAGAACAGCGACGAGGATTCCTCCTCGCTCAGCCGGTCGCGCTGGATCGCGGCCTGGAACAGGCCGAAGCAGCCGAACATGTTCAAGACGCCGGTGAAGGCCGTCACCATCGTGACCAGCCCGTAATCCTCCGGGGTGAGCAGCCGGCCGAGGACCATCAGGGCGAGGATGCGGATGACGAAGCCGAGCCCGCGCGAGCCGACATTGATGAGTCCGGCGCGGACGGTCCTGCCCTTCAGGTCCTGCATGGCGGCCTCGCTTGCCGGTTCAGAGCAGCAGCTTGCGGGCGTAGAACGCCTCGGCATATCCGCTCGGTGCGTCGCATTCCATGCCGCGCAGCCGCATCAGCGCCATGAAGGTCGCGCGGTCGAACCAGTGCTTGCCGCCCTGCGACGCGAAGGTCTCGAGGATCAGCTCGACCTTCCTCTCGCAGGTTTCCCGCGAGAGCGCGCTGAAGGCGCCGGGCCGGCCGAGATCGCCGTCATATTTCGGGATCTCGTATTCGAGGATCAGGTGGCTGCGGAAGCTGTTCCAGGTCAGCTCGGCGATCAGGCGATGGTCCTGATGCGCGTCGCGGCGGTTGTGGGTGAAGATGATGTCGGGGGAGATCTCCCGCTTCAGCTCCTCGAAGACGTCCTTGATCTCGGCGCCGGCGAACGGCATGTAGCCGTCGCGAAAATCCTTCAGGACCACGCGCTCCATGCGGGCGGGATCGACGAAGCGCCTGGCCCCGCTCGCCGCCTCCGCGGCACGCACCCCGCTCGCGCTGAAGACGACCCAGTCGAACACCGCCCCCGGATGCTCCGCCGCGAGCTGCAGCACCGTGCCGCCACAGCCGATCTCGATGTCGTCGGAGTGGCAGCCCAGGCACAGGACCCGCAGCGGAGAGGCGCCGTCACGGTCCGGCTTCAGGCGCAGCATGGTCAGGCGACCTGGGTCATCGCCGGCACCGGCTTGGCCCTGGCGGGATAGGAGACGGCGGCGCTCTCCTTCCACACCTTCCAGGGCGGGTTGGTGTCGTTCAGCTCCTCGAGGCGCTGCTTGTCCTTGAAGGTGTCCATGCACTGCCAGAACCCGGTGCATTTATGCGCCAGCAGGGCTCGGCGCCGGATCAGCCGGGCGAACGGCTCCCGCACCAGCTCGTCGCCGGGGTGGATGTCGTCGAAGATCTCGTTGCGGAAGACGAAGAAGCCGCCATTGATCCAGATGTCGGACTGGCTCAGCGCCGCCACCTCGGCGATCTTGCCGTCAGGCGCCGTCCTGACGATGTCGAAGCTCGCCGTGGGCTGCACCAGCAGCAGCGAGCCGACGGCGTCGCTGCGCTGCAGCTCGCCGATCATGGTCGGCAGATGCAGGTCGCTGAGGCCGTCGCCGTAATTGGCGAGGAAATACTCCTCGCCCCGCAGATAGGGCTCGACGGCCTTGAGCCGCTCGCCGATCGTCGCATGCAGGCCGGTTTCGACGAAGGTGATCGTCCAGTCGTCGCTGTCCCGGTTGATGAACTCGATCTTCCGCCCGCCGCGGGACCAAACGAAGTCGTTCGAGATCGACTCGTCGTATTTCAGGAAATAATCCTTGATGGCGCCGCCCTTGTGGCCGAGGCAGAGGATGAAGTCCTTGTGGCCGAAATGGGCGTAGTACTTCATCAGATGCCAGAGGATCGGGCGCGAGCCGATCTGCACCATCGGCTTCGGAACATCGTCGACATAGCCCCGCAGCCGCATGCCCATGCCGCCGCAAAAGAGTACGACCTTCATGATGCTCTCCCTCTGCAAGTCTCCGTCCGGAGGCCGGAGCGAAGTGTCTCAGGCTGCCGCTGCGGCCGTCGGATCCGCGGGAAGCTCGTAGCCATAACGTTTCATCGCCGCCTCATCGGCCATGTTGAGGACCGTGCCGGCGAACCGCTCCCGCGCGGGCCCGGCGGAGCGGAACGCCTGCCGGACCAGCTCGGAGCGGGTCGCGCCCCATCTGACCACGAGGAGGATGCCGTCGAGCGCGCCGGCCGCGGCGCGCAGTTGCGGCCCGGCGGCGAGCGGCGGCATGTCGACGATCACGAGGTCGTAAGCCGCCCCGGCCGCGCCCAGCACCGCCTCGAGCAGGCCGCGCGGCGCCAGGCGGTCCGTGCCGCCGAGCCGCTCGGCCAGCGGCAGGACGTCCAGCCCCGGCCGGACGGCGACGAGGCCGTCGAGCGCTCCCGCGCCCGGTGGCGCGCCAGGCGCAGGCGGCTCCTGCACGAGGCTCGCGACCCGGCGCGACAGCGCCGGGTCGTCCGGCACCGCATCGACCAGCAGCACGCGCCAGCCCGTGGCGGCGGCGGCCTGCGCCAGGCCGATGGCGAGGGTCGTGGCCCCCTCCCCGGGCAGCGCCGAGGTCAGCCCGACCGTCCTGAGCCCGCCGGCGGAACGCTCCCGGATCAGCGCGAGCGCGCGTCGCAGCGCCGGATGCTTCGCCGCGAGCAGGCGGCGGGCGGCGGCGTCCCCGGCCCCGTCGCCGCTCTCCGGCACGCGCGGCACGACGCCCAGGCATTCCAGCCCGAGGACGTATTCCATCTGATTGCGGCTGCGGATCGTGTCGTCGAGCGCGTCGAGCAGCAAAGCGAGCCCGGCCGCCGCGGCCAGGCCGAACAGCGCGGCGGCCGCGAGGATCAGCGCCGGCGGCGGCCCGTCCTTCCGGACCGGCGGCTCCGCCGCCGCGATCACCTGGGCGCTCGGCCCGAGGCTCTGGTAGATCTCGCGCAGGGTCGGCGCCCGCGACGAGGCCGCGTCCGAGGCGCGCGCCAGCTCCTGCAGATAGATGCGGACCACGGTGTTGACGATGCGGGCGGCCTTGGCCGGGTCGGAGGCCCTGAAGCTCACGGCGATCACATGGCTGGTCCCGATCTGGCGCACGGCGAGCCTGGCGCCCAGCGCGCCCAGCGCGGCGCGGGAGGCCGAGCCGCCCGCCGGGAGCCGCGCCTCGCCGGCGAATTCCGGGTCCTCCGCCAGGTCCAGCGCCTCGACGACCTTGGCCAGGACATTGCCCGAGCGCAGCAGCTCGATCTGGTTCTGCACCATCGGCAGGTCCGCCCGGCCCGGCAGGATCGCCTGGTCGGGACCCGTCAGGATCTGCCGGATATAAACCAGGAGCTGGCTCGTGGCGGTGTAGGTCGCCGGCCGCAGGCCGAGATAGAGCGCGGCGAGGACGAGGCAGGCCAGGGCACCGCCCGCCAGGAGGCGCTTGCGGCTCCTGAGGCTTCCCGGCCCGAAGGACGGGTGCGGCCGCACGGCGATGCCGCCCTCGAGCCCGTCCCTGTCGTCGATGAGCTGCGGGCGGCTTCTCGTGTCCATCTCGGCCTTCGATCACATCCGGCCCGACAGGCCCGCGACGGGAGCGGAGGGACGCCCGGACCGCCCGTGGCGGGATCGGATCGCCGGCACCGCCCAGCCGGCGCCTTTCGCCCGCTCTGGCATTCACGGAGACAACGCCGGGTTCTTCGCCGCCGTTCCCGTAGGGCAGCCGGCCGGAGCCGGCGCCTCCCGCCGGCCGAGCCAGGCATGGACGCAGCCCATCACGAACCAGAAGTACCAGTTGAACGACAGGTAGAAATGCATGTTGTCCGAATAGGATTCGAGCAGGTAGGCCAGCAGGATGCAGGCGACGATCAGGAGGCCGGGCGGATCGCGCCGCAGGCCGCGCGCCAGCCTCCAGCCGACGCAGGCGAGCAGCCAGGCCAGCGCGAGCACGCCGAGGAGGCCGATCTCGAACGCCATCTGAAGATAGAAGTTGTGGCCGTCGATGCCCTGCGGGCCGATCAGCGGGAAGAAGCGCGGCGTCGACGGCCTGAAGGTTTCGAGGCCGTGGCCCAGCAGCGGCCGCTCCAGGATCTCCGGAAGGGCGGACTGCCACAGCGCCTGCCGCCAGACATAGGAGTTCAGCCGCGTGCTGTCGTTGAGCTGCGAGAAGCTGTCGACCTCCGTCGCGGCGGTGATGTCGGTCAGCCGGTCCATCAGGCTCGGATTCGCGGCGAACAGCAGCGGCACCAGCAGCAGCCCGGCGAGGAACCGGCGGTCGATCCGGACCGCGTAGACCAGGAACATCAGCCCGCAGGCGCCCCAGGCGCTGCGCGTCTTGGTCAGCAGCAGGAACAGGACCAGGAGCGGGACATAGAGCGTCACCAGCCGCCGCAGCCGGGGCGAGAAGCGCACGGCCCGCGACGCCCGGACATAGAGTGCCAGCCCGAGCATGAGCACGAGGTAGAAGGCATAGATGTTCGGATGCGAGAAGGTGCTCTGCAGGCGGAACGCGCCGAGGTCCGACAGACCGCGCGCGATGTCGACGAAGGCGTAGAGCGTCGGCGGAAGCGAGGACGCCAGCACCACGAGGACGAAGCGCCACAGATCGCGCGCGGTGCGCAGGATGAAGAACGGGATCGCGAAGAAGGCCCAGTAGGACAGCAGCACGCAGGCCAGCCGCGCCGCCGCCTTGAAGTCCGGCGCATAGAGCGTCGAGCCGAAGGCGATCAGCAGGAACGGCCCCCAGATCGCCAGCACGGGGAACGGCGCCTTCAGCGGCGCCCGCAGGAAGAGCGTGCCGGCGATCGCGATGGCGAGGACGTTGAACAGGGCGCCGACGCCCATCGACGTGCCGGACTCGCCGCCGAGCAGGTTGAAGATGGGGTCGGAGGAGGCCCGCACCAGCAGGATGGCGAACACCGCGCCGCGCAGCAGCCGCCCGATCGCCTCGTCATTGGCCGTCCGCACCGAGCAGGTCAGCGGGATGCGGCCGGCAACCGGCGGCCCTTCGCGCAGGGCGATGCCGACGGCCCCCGCCGCCGGCCTCATGTCGCCTGCTCCACGGCGTCGGCCCAGCGCCCGACCTGCGCGGGGAGCAGGCCGCCGGCTTCCCGGATCGGCCGCAGCCAGGGCTCGACCTCCCGCCGCCAGGCCGCGGGAACCGCGCCTGCGGCACGCGCCTGGCCGATCCGGTCCGTCAGGCGCGGCGCGAGCAGCGCGGCGGCGGCGCGCGGCAGCTCGCGCCAGCGGCCATGCCGGAAGGCCAGCGCGGCGAAGATGGCCGCGGCCGACCGGCGCGCGCCGGCCCGCAGGAGCTGCCGGGCGAGATAGCGCTCATGGCCGGCCACATTGGTCGCGACGCCATGGGCGGAAGCCAGCGCCGCATAGCGCGCGGCGATGACCTCCCGGCCGGCGCGCATCGCCCGGACGTCCATCGAGAGGGATCGCCGCCCGAGCCGGTAGGCGACCAGAGGCCGGTCGACCGCGGCCAGCGGCGCATGCGCCGCGAGCCTGATCCAGAGGTCCCAGTCCTCGGAGCCACGCAACCCCGGATCGAAGCCGCCGGCGAGGCGAAGGAGGTCGCGCTCGACGATCACCGTCGACCCGCTCGGAACCCGGTTGGCCTGCAACAGGCCGGGCAGCACCCGGCCGCCCGCGGCGCGATGATGCCCGACGACCCGAAGCGCCTCGTCGACCACCGCGACGCCGGTGCAGGCCCAGCTCGCGGCGGCGGCGCGCATCGCGGCAAGCTGCGCGGCGAGCTTGTCGGGAGCCCAGAGATCGTCATCGTCGCAGAAGGCGATCCAGCGCCCGGCGGCATGGGCGATGCCGGCATTCCGCGCGGCCGAGATGAAGCGCGGTTGGGCATGGTGCACGACCCTGACCCGCGGTTCGACCGCGGCGAGACGGTCGAGCCACGGCCCGGTCCCGTCGGTCGAGCCGTCATCGACCAGGACGAGCTCGATCGCGACCTCCCTCTGGCCCAGGATCGCGCGGACGGCCTGCGGCAGGAGCTGCCGGCGATCATGGGTCGGAACGACGACGGAGACGTCGATCATAAGGGCTTCCCCGTTCCTGCCCCCGCGGGCCATTGGCTGTGTCCGCGCCTCAGCGCTTGATCCAGCCCGAATGCCCCGTCCGGAGCGTGACCACCTCGCCCAGCCGCATCGGATGGCCGCCGGCGAAGGCTGCGGCCTCGCTCACATCCGCGGACACCGCCACCGCGGCCTGCGCCGGCCGCCCGGCGGCGAACAGGGCGGCGAGCTTGCGGCATTCCCGGGCGATGTCGTGCTGCTCCAGCACGCGCCGCCGGCCGGCCGCCCCCATCGCGCGGATCACGGCGTCGGGCGCCGCGAGACATTGCCGGATGGCGCCCGCCAGGCGCTCGGCGCTGCCGGCCGGGACAAGCCAGCCGTTCTCCCGGTCGGAGACCAGCTCGGGAATGCCGGCGACATAGGTCGCGACGACCGGGCGGCCGAGCGCCAGCGCCTCCATCAGGACGACGGGCAGACCCTCGGCGAAACTGGGCAGGGCCAGCGCCCGCGCCTCGCCGATCGCAGCCCGCACCTCGGCATTGCTCATCCAGCCGGCCAGCTCGACCTGCCGCTCCAGCCCGCGCTCGCGGATGCCGCGCGCGAGCAGCGGGCGCAGCGGGCCGTCGCCGACCAGGGTCAGATCGAACGGCACGCCCTCGCGCGCCAGCATCCCCAGCGCCTCGAGCAGCACGAGATGACCCTTCTGCCCGCTGAGCCGCCCGACCGCGACGAGGCGGTTCTTCGGCACGCCCCTCAGCGGCGGCCGGGACAGGAAGGCGGCATCGAGCCCGCATCGGACGATCTGGATCTTGTGCCACTCCCCAGCCGGGACCCAGCGCCGCAACTGGCTGCCGGTGAAGGCGCTGACCACGCAGACGAAGGCCGCGTGCCGGACCTTGGCGGGCAGGCCGAGATATTCGGGCCTGTCGAACTCGTCGGGGCCGTGCACGGTGAAGCTGTAGGGCACGCCGGTCAGGAGGTGGCACAGCATGGCGACCTCCGCGCCGTTCGTGCCGAAATGCGCGTGGACGTGCTCGACCTCCTCCTCGACCACCCGGCGCGCGAGCAGCAGGGCTTCGGCGAAATAGGCGAGGTGAAGCGGCGCCGGACGGCTGGAGCGCCGCATCATCGCAAAGGCCGCACCGGCGGCTCTCGCCAGCGCCAGGGGGCTGCGCAGCAGGGCCGCGGCGAAGGCGGCCGCGCAGCGCGCCACCAAGCGCGCCTTGCCGCCGTCGAGGATGTAGCGCGTGCGCGCCTTCTCCCGGAGATCCTCCTCGTCGACCAGGCTGCGGCCGCCGCCGCGCAGCGAGACGCGCAGCACCGACAGGCCGCTCCGCTCGAGCTCGGCGATCTCGCGCCGGATGAAGGTGTGCGAGACGGCGGGGTATTCGCTGACGAAATAGCAGACCCGCATCGCGGCTTCCCCCTCCCGCTCAGTAGGCATTGATGCGCGCGCTCCTGGAGACGATCGTCCTGACCAGGATCCTGAGGTCGAAGAAGAACGACCAGTTGTCGACATAGTAGAGATCGTGCTCGATCCGCTTCTGCATCTTCTCGAAGGTGTCGGTTTCGCCCCTGAGCCCGTTGACCTGGGCCCAGCCGGTCATCCCGGGCTTGACGTTGTGGCGGCGGAACATCCGGCGGATCTGGTCGGCGAACATCTGGTTGTGGGCCACCGCATGCGGCCGCGGCCCGACCAGGGACATCTCGCCCCTCAGCACGTTCAGCAATTGCGGCAGCTCGTCGATATTGGTCCGCCGCAGCACCCGGCCGACGCGCGTCACACGCGGGTCGCCGCGGGTCGCCTGGCGGAATCCGGCACGGGCCTCCTCCAGGCAGTTCATGCTGCGGAACTTCAGCACCTGGATCGGCTCGTTGTTGAAGCCGAGCCGCATCTGCCGGAACAGCACCGGCCCGCGCGTATCGAGCTTGATCAGCGCGGCGACGACGAGGAACAGCGGCCACAGCAGCGTCAGCAGCACGACCGAGCCGGCGATGTCGAAGGTTCGCTTGAGGAAGCGGTCGCGCAGCGAGCACGGGCCGCAGAACAGCTCGAGCACCCGCAGATGGCCGTAGCTGCCGATGCGGCTGCGCCGCATCAGCTCGGCCAGCTCGACCGGCAGGAGCTGGATCCGCACCGGCAGCTCCGACAGCGCCCCGACCGCTTTCGAGACATCCTCCATGTTGTCCGAGCCGAACAGGACGAGCACGGCGTCGATCGGCAGCACCCGGCATTCGCTGCGGATCGCCGCGAGCTGGGCCTCCAGCGAGGCGCCGCCGCCACCGCCGGGCGCCGCGGGGAAGTCGTACCAGCGCAGGATGTGCTCGTGCCGCGCCGCCAGCCGGGCGCGGACATGGCCGACGCCGCGCGCGCCCGGCATCACCAGCACGACCATGCTCTCGCGGCGCCATCGCCCGCGCCAGCGCACGCGCTCGATGACATGGGCGAGGCCGGCCCGGATCGCGATCTGGCCGAACAGCGTCGCCAGCAACTGCGCCAGGAAGGTGCCGCGGGAATAGCCGCCGAGGCTGTTGGTCAGGTAGCCGATCGTCAGCAGCGTCACGAAGGACAGACCGAGCGCCACGCCGCCGCGCGAGCAGCAATGCTCGTTCCATTGGGGGCCGAGCAGGTCGTACTGGTTGTCGGCGATGCACAGGGCGACATACAGCGCCCCGACGGCGAGCGAGGCGAGCGCATAGTCGAGCCGGAAGAAGATCACGCCATAGACGACCGCCGAATAGGCGACGAACGCGCCATAGGCGCAGGCGACAATCACGATCATCTCCAGGGCGGCCACCAGCACGGTCCAGAAGAGCTGGGTTCCATGCGCCAGCACGGCCATGGAGAGATGTCGCATCCGGGGGGAGATGGCATTGGTCGACATCGGCTCACCGAATGCTGGGGCGCGCATCGAAGGTTTCGACATCCGCACTGCCTTAATGCAGGCGGTGGCCGCCGGTTCTTCGCAGCCGCCCGAATCGGCGCCCTCAAGTCTCCGCGACAGCAAGGCCAGCGTCGAAAACGCAACCGGTTGCGCTTTTGACGCTGGCGCCGCGCTCCTCATGCGGATGTCCCCGCACTCCCATCGTCTTGACCTCCGGCGATACGCTGCAAAGCAGTCCGATAACCGCTCCCGCGCGAACAAAGCCCAGAATCCGGCATTGGCTTTCCGTACGGCATGCGTCCGGCGGACGGCGAATTCTCGCCGTGCCGATCCTCCCGCCGGCCTGCCTGCCGCCGCCCTTCGACTTCCGCCCGAGGGATTTCCGATGCCGCCAGACGCAGTCGCAAGCCGTGCTTCCGGGAGCCTTGTCGCAGAAGGCCTCGTCCCCGAGGCGCCCCCACGGATCCAGATCCTGAACGGCCGCTTCGACAGCCTCACGGCCGAGGAGACGGTCGAAGCGGTCGTCCGGGCGATCCGCGCCGGGGAGCGCGGCATCCTCTCGACGGTCAATGTCGCGGTCCTGATGACGATGCGCTCCGATCCGCGCCTCCAGCGCTTCGTCGAGAGATCGCGATGGACCGTCGCCGACGGGCAGCCGCTGGTCTGGGCCTCCCGCCTGTGGCGCCAGCCCCTGCCGGAGCGCGTCACCGGCATCGACCTGATCGACCTGCTCTGCGCCCGCGCGGCGCGGGAGGGCATCGGCGTCTATTGCCTCGGCGCGGAAGGCGCCACCGTGCGCACCGTCGCCAGGGTGCTGCAGGAGCGGCATCGCGGGCTCGCCCTGCGCGGCTGCGCCGACGGCTATTTCGGGCCTGAGCAGGCCGAGGCGCGGGCGAAGGCGGTGGCGGAGAGCGGCGCCGAGCTGCTTTTCGTCGCGATGGGCGTGCCGCGGCAGGAGAGCTTCATCGAGGAGCAGTGGGACCGTCTCGGCGCGCGCGTCGTCATCGGCGTCGGCGGCAGCTTCGACGTCATCGCGGGGCTGCGGAAGCGGGCGCCGGCCTTCCTCCAGCGCGCCGGCCTCGAATGGGCCTACCGCCTCGCCCAGGAGCCGCGCCGGCTGTTCCGGCGCTATCTGGTCACGAATTCGCGCTTCCTCGGCCTGATGTCCTGGAGCGTCCTCGCCCAGCTCTCCCCCGCCCAGATCTTCCAGGCCCGGCGCGCCGCCCCGCGGCCCTGACGGAGGCTCGCGATGGCTCGCCGCAAACGCCTTCTCGTGGTGATGGGCACACGGCCCGAGGCGATCAAGCTCGCTCCGCTCATCCTGGCGGCCGGGGCCGATGCCGGCCGCTTCGAGGTGCTCGCCGTGCGCACCAGCCAGCATCGCGAGATGCTCGACCAGGTCGTCGGCTTCTTCGGCCTGCCGATCCTCGCCGATCTCGACGTGATGCGCCGGGACCAGGGCCTCGCCCAGGTCACGACCGCGATCCTTGGGAAACTGCAACGGCTGCTCGCGGATGTCCGGCCCGATGTCGTCGTCGTGCAGGGCGACACCACGACGAGCTTCGTCGGCGCCCTGGCGGCGTTCTACGAGAACGTGCCGGTCGCCCATGTCGAGGCCGGGCTGAGAACCTACGACAAGCGCGCGCCCTTCCCGGAGGAGGTCAATCGCCGCCTGATCAGCGTCATCGCCGATTATCATTTCGCGCCCACGGAGACGGCCAGACTCAACCTGCTGAAGGAGAACGTGCCGGCGGAAACGATCTGGGTGACCGGAAACACGGCGATCGACGCGCTCCTCCTGACCCTGGCCAGGGCAGCCCCGGCCGCGGCGGCCCCGCCCGCCCCCACCCTTCTCCTGACGACGCATCGCCGCGAGAACCAGGGCGAGCCGATGCGGCGCATCTGCGAAGCCGTGCTGATCCTGCTCAAGGCCTTCCCCCAGCTCAGGGTGGTCTGCCCGATGCATCTCAGCCCGCGCGTGCGGCAGGTCGTCGGTCCGATGCTGGGGGCGCATCCGCGCGTGTCGCTGATCGAGCCGCTGGGCTACGAGGCCTTCGTCCTGGCGATGAACCGCGCCCATATCATCCTGTCCGATTCCGGCGGCGTCCAGGAGGAGGCACCCGCCCTCGGCAAGCCCGTCCTCGTGCTGCGGGACAGCACGGAGCGCCCCGAGGCCGTCGAGGCCGGCACCGCCCGGCTGGTCGGGACCGAGGTCGGCGCGATCGTCTCGGCCTGCCGGGAACTGCTCACCGACCCCGCGGCCTATCGCGCGATGGCGCAGGCGCGGAACCCGTTCGGCGACGGGCACGCCTCCGAGCAGATCCTCGACGTCCTGGCCCGTTCGCCCGGCGAAAGCGAATGGCGCGGCGCCGCGGCCGGAACCGCGCAGGCCGCGGCCCTGCCGGCGCAGGCGGTCCTCCAGGCCGTGATCGCGGCGGAGGCGGCCCGCTCGCCGGCAAGCCTCCCGGGCGTGGAGCCAGCGTGACGATGACCGGCGCCCTGACCCTCGCCCTGCTCGCGGCCTGCCTCCTGGCGGCGGTGCCCGTCCTCTTCCTCGCGGTGCAGATCGGCGCGGCGCTCGGTCCCGGCCGGCGCCCCGGCCCGTCGGCGGCCGGGCCGTGCCCGCGCTTCGCCGTGATCATGCCCGCCCATGACGAGGCGGCGATCATCGCCCGCGGCATCGCCGCGATCCTGCCGCAACTGGCCGAGGCCGGGCGCCTGCTGGTGGTCGCCGACAACTGCTCCGACGAGACGGCGCAGGCCGCCTCGCGCGCCGGCGCGCAGGTGACGGTCCGCCGGGACGCGACGCGGCGCGGCAAGGGCCATGCGCTGGCGCATGGGCTGCGCGTCCTCGCCGCCGAGCCGCCGGAGGTGGTCATCGTCGTCGACGCCGATTGCGAGGCCCTGCCCGGAAGCTTGGCGCTGCTCGCCCGGCGCTGCGCCGCGACGGGGCGCCCCGTCCAGGCACGCTACGCCATGCTGGCGCCGCCCCTCGCGAGCCCGGCCGACAAGGTTTCGCGGCTGGCCTGGACGATCAAGACCTTCGTGCGGCCGCTGGGCTCGGCGCATCTCGGCTGGCCCTGCCAGTTGATGGGCTCGGGAATGGCCCTGCCCTTCGCGCCGCTCGGCCGGTTCGACCTCGCCACCGGCCACCTCGCGGAAGACCAGAAGCTCGGCGCCGAATTCGCCCTCGCCGGCCTGGCGCCGCTGTTCTGCCCGGATGCCGGGATCGTCAGCGAGCTTCCCGGCGCCGAGGCCGGAAAGCGCCAGCAGCGCACGCGCTGGGAGCACGGCCATCTCGCCATCATCGCCGAATTCCTGCTCCCGCTGGCCCGTCGCGCGGTCGCGCGGCGCAGCCTGCATCTCCTCGCCTTCACGCTCGACCTGTGCACGCCGCCGCTGACGCTGCTGGCGCTGACCCTGCTCCTGCTGGAAGGCGCGGGCCTCGCCTGGTTTGCCGCGACGGGCGCGACGGCCCCGCTGCTTGCCGCCTCGGCGACGCTGGCCTGCTTCGCCGCCTCCATCGCCGCCGCATGGCGGCGCTTCGGCCGGGACGTGATTTCCTGGCGCGAGCTGGCGGCCGGCCCGGCCTATGGCCTGCGCAAGCTGCCCTCCTATGCCCGCTTCCTCATCCGCCGCCGGATCGACTGGGTCCGCACGGAGCGATGACCATGGGCGCCGGCCGGATGCAGCGCCTCGCCCTTTCCCTCGCGCTTCTGGCGATCGCGGGCTGGTGCCCGGCGAACGCGCCCGGTGGTGGGCGCGCCGCCGCCGAGGCTCCTCCAGCCGGGGGGTTCACCCTGGGAGAGCGGCCATTCGCGGCTGCGTCCTCCTGGAACACGCCGCTGCCCGCGAGCACGCCCCTCGAAAAGCTCGACTGGCCGGCGGACGCGCTGTTCGGCGTCGCCTGGAGCAGCTATTCCCCCGCCATCCATGTCGGCGCGGCCTCGGACCCGCTCGTCCTGGTCGCCTATCCGGCGAGCTGGGGCCGCGCGGCCGGCCGGCTCGCCATCCGCATCCCGGCCGAGGCCGACGGCGCGCGGGGAAGCGACGGCGAATTGCTGGTGATCGACGGCGGCACCGTTCACAATTTCTGGCAGTTCAGGCGGCTCGGCCCCGAGGAAGCGACCGCGCAGGCCTATGCCTCGGCCGATCTCGCCTGCGGCGATGGCTGGGGACGCGCCTCGCCCTTTCTCGGCGCGGGCATCACGGCCGCCGGCGCGAGCCAGCTCGCCGGCCTCTTGGTGCAGGCCGAAACCGACCGCGGCGAAATCGCCCATGCGCTCCAGATCGCGATCGACGCGGCCTATGCGAAGCCGGGCTACACGGGCGCGGCGATCGGCGGCGACGGCCGCAGCCCGGCAGGGCTGGTCCAAGAAGGCGAGCGCCTCGCCATTCCCGCCGCGACGCCGATGCCGGACGGGCTCTCGCCCCTGGGCGGAAAGGTGTTTCGCGCCTATCGGCGCTACGGCGCCTTCGTGGTCGACGTCGCCGGCGGCGTCACCAATCTGCGCGCCCAGGCGAACGCCTATGACGAGGCGACGATCGCGGCCCTGCGGCGCGACCTCGCGCGCATCTCGCCGCTGCTCCGGCGCGTGAAGCAGACCGTACCCTAGCGTTCCCTGCGACGCCCCGTCCGCCCCCGCACGACCGCCGAATCCGCGGCCCTTCCGCCGGTTCCCGATCGGCCCGGACAGCCCTTCCGGGAGCCCGGTCCGACGCCCGATTCAGGCGGGGGACACGAGATTCCCACAGAAGAAAACGGTATAATTCATTGAAAAATCTTTGGAAAATTTTTTAACAACAAATTTCTTTGCGCATCACATTCCAAACACGATATTTCACCACCCTCGCTCGCGGATGGGCCTAAGAGTCGCCGATTGAGAGGGCGACGACCCGTCATCCGGCCTTCCACGTCGCGCAGCATGCCTGGCTATCCGCTGCGTTTCCACGGATCAGCGAGCACTATCCGGCTGGCCTACCAAGCTCGCGTCCGCTTCCTGCTATATACCCAAGGAAAATAGGCATATGACCTCACTCGAAACCCCGCCGTTTTCTGCGTCTTCGAGTTGGAATACCCAAGTATCTAGCGATGCTACATTCACCAAACTCAACTGGCCCGCTTCAACCGGATACAATTACAGCGTAGCGTGGGATAGTTACTCCCCCGCCGTTTACGTTGCCTCTTCTTCCGATCCGCTGGTCCAGGTCACCTATCCCCCGGGCTGGGGCTACCCCGGCGGCACCGTCAGCGTTCACATGCCGGCAGCCGCGAACGGAGCCGCCGGCACCGATGGCGAGCTCATCGTCATCGACGGCGACGTCGCCTATAATTTCTGGCAGTTCAAGCGGACCAGCGCGACGACGGCCTCGGCCGCCTCGTTCGGGGCCGAGAACATCGTCACCGGCGACGGCTGGGGCAGCAAGTCGCCCTTCCTCGGCGCCGGGATCACGGCCGTGGGCGCCAGCCAGCTCGGCGGCCTTCTCGTCAAGGACGAGGTCAATGACGGCTCGATCGACCACGCCCTGCAGCTTGTGGTCGATTCCAAGCTGGTCCAGTCCGGCGCCATCGGCCAGGCCATCGCCAGCGACGGCAGCAGCGCCTCGGGCATCGTCAAGGAAGGCCAGCTCCTGGCGATCCCGCCGGGCACGCCGATGCCGGCCGGCCTCTCCAAGCTCGGCCAGGAGGTCTTCACCGCCCTGCAGAAATACGGCGCCTATGTCGTCGACGTGGCGGGCGGCACCACCAATATCCGCGCGCAGGCGAACGCCTTCGACGATGCCACGATGACGGCGCTGTGGCACGACATGGGCAACATCACGCCCCTGCTCCAGGGCGTGAGCGGCGGCTCGGGCTCGTCCGGCGGCACGACCACCACGCCCCCGACGACGACCCCGCCGGTCGTGACCGATCCTCCGGCCACGACCAACCCGCCGGCGACCGGCGGATCCTCCGGCGGCTCCTCCTCCGGCAAGGACACGACGAAGCCGACCGTGCAGTGGGTCGCGGCCGACGGCCCCGGCGTCAAGAACGGCACCGGCACCGTCCATCTCGGCGACACCGTCTATCTGACGCTGAAGTTCAGCGAGGTGGTCACCGTCAGCGGCACGCCGACCCTGTCGCTCGACGACAAGGGCACCGCCAGCTATGTCGGCGGCTCCGGCACCGACACCTTGCAGTTCGCCTACAAGGTCGCCGCGGGCCAGAACACCGCCGATCTCGAGATCAGCGCGTACAACCTGGCCGGCGTGAAGGACAAGGCCGGCAACGCCGTCAACGTCTCCGGCGCGCCGCACCAGCCCGCCGGGACGCTCGCCGTCGACACCCGCGGCGACACCACGGCGCCGAAGGTGCAGTGGATCGCGGTCAACGGCTCCGGCATCACCAACGGAAACGGCACCGTTCGCGCCGGCGACACCGTCCGGCTCTCGGTCAACTTCAACGAGGCAGTGACCGTCGACGGCACCCCGACCCTGTCGCTGAACAGCAACGGCACGGCCAAATACGTCAGCGGCGCCGGCACCGACACCTTGCAGTTCGACTACAAGGTGCAGGCCGGCGACAAGGCCTCCGACCTCGAGGTCTCCGGCTACAACCTGGCCGGCGTCAAGGACAAGGCCGGCAACGCCGTCAACGTCTCCGGCGCGCCGCACCAGCCGGCCGGGACGCTCGCCGTCGACACCCGCGGCGACGCCACGGCGCCCAAGGTGCAGTGGATCGCGGCCAACGGCTCCGGCATCACCAACGGAAACGGCACCGTTCGCGCCGGCGACACCGTCCGCCTCTCGGTCAACTTCAACGAGGCGGTGACCGTCGACGGCACGCCGACCCTGTCGCTGAACAGCAACGGGACGGCCAAATACGTCAGCGGCGCCGGCACCACCACCTTGCAGTTCGATTACAAGGTGCAGGCCGGCGACAAGGCCTCCGATCTCGAGGTCTCCGGCTACAACCTGGCCGGCGTCAAGGACAAGGCCGGCAACGCCGTCAACGTCTCCGGCGCGCCGCACCAGCCGGCCGGAACGCTGGTGGTCGCAGCGGCGTCGTCGAGCGGATCGACCCGCCAGGCGGCGCGGGTCGCGGCAACCGACCTCGCGGCTCCGGCGACCACGGCGGAGGCGGCGACGACTGCGACGGCAGCCTCCGGCACGGATGCGTCCGCCGCCGCCTCGACCGGCACCTGGTTCGGCGGCAACCGTCACGGCAGCGGCTCCGACTTCTCCTTCGGAAACCGCAGGACGGTCGGCTATCCGGGCGCGCAGGACGGCGTGGCCGGCGCCACCTCGTCCCAAGGGTCGGCGATGTCCAGGCTCGCCCTGCTCGACCAGTATGCGGCGTCGAGCTTCGCCACCCCCGCAGCGATCTCCGGCGGGGCCGCGCAAGCGTGGTGGAACAACCCCGCGCAGACGCTGGCGAAGCCGAATCGCTGATCCCGCAGCGAGGCCGGGCCGGCAGAGGAGCCGCGCCCGGCCTTCCCGGATCGCGACGCCACCGGAGCGCCCGGCGCGCTCACCAAGCCGTGCACGCGGAGCTTATCCCCGCGCGCACGCGTTCACCATTATGAATGCGGGGTACGGCGATTGGAAAATCCCGACAACGATACCCATCCCATCTCCGATGACGGCCTGATCGCGCTGCTCTTCATCCTGCGCGGACAGGGCGTCAGCGTCCTCCCGGAACAGATCCAGCACCAGTTTCCCGGGCGCCCCATCGGGGTCGCGGAGATGGTGCGCTGCGCCAAGGGCCTCGGCCTGAAGGCGCGCTCCATCACGACGAGCTGGGAGCGGCTGGCCAAGACACCGCTGCCGGTGATCGCCGCGCTGCGCGACGGCGGCTTCCTGGTGCTGGGGCGCTGCGGCGACGACAGGATCCTCGTCCAGGCGCCGAACGCGCCGCGGCCGAGCATGATGTCGCGCGCCGAGCTGGAAGCGGTCTGGGACGGAAGGCTCGTGCTGATGACCAAGCGCGCGACGCTGACCGACCTGGCGCGCCGGTTCGACATCACCTGGTTCATGGGCGCCATCCACAAATATCGCTGGCTCCTCACCGAAGTCCTGGTGGCGTCCTTCTTCCTGCAGCTCTTCGGGCTGGTCTCGCCGCTGTTCTTCCAGGTGGTCATCGACAAGGTTCTCGTGCACCGCAGCCTGAGCACGCTCGACGTGCTGGCGATCGGGCTCGTGGCGATCGCGCTGTTCGAGGTCGTCCTCGGAGGGCTCAGGACCTATCTGTTCTCGCACACCACGAACCGGATCGACGTCGAGCTCGGCGCGCGCCTATTCCGCCATCTGCTGGCGCTGCCGATCGGCTATTTCCAGGCGCGGCGCGTCGGCGATTCCGTCGCCCGGGTGCGCGAGCTGGAGAACATCCGCAACTTCCTGACCAGCTCCGGCCTGACGCTCGTCATCGACCTGTTCTTCACGCTGGTCTTCGTCGCGGCGCTGTTCTTCTACTCGCCGCTGCTGACCTGGATCGTGCTCGCCTCGCTGCCGCTCTATGTCGGCATCTCGGCGGGCGTGACGCCGCTGTTCCGGCGCTATCTCGACGACAAATTCGCCCGCGGCGCCGAGAACCAGGCCTTCCTGGTCGAGAGCGTCACCGCCGTCGAGACGCTCAAGGCCATGGCGATCGAGCCGCAGATGCAGCAGCGCTGGGAAGAGCAGCTCGCCGCCTATGTCGCGGCGAGCTTCCGGGTGCTCAACCTCGGCAATGTCGCGAGCCAGGTCGTCCAGCTCGTCAGCAAGCTGGTGACCGCCGCGCTGCTCTATGTCGGCGCCAAGCTGGTGATCGCCGGCGACCTGTCCGTGGGCGAGCTCGTCGCCTTCAACCTGCTGGCCGGCCGGGTCAGCGGCCCGGTGCTGCGGCTGGCGCAGATCTGGCAGGACTTCCACCAGACGCGGCTCTCGATCGCCCGCCTCGGCGACATCCTCAACACCACGCCGGAGCCGGCCTACAACCCCAACCGGACGGCGCTCCCGGCCATCCGCGGCGACATCAGCTTCGAGCACGTCACCTTCCGCTACCGGATCGACGGGCCGGAAATCCTGCACAACATCAACCTGACCATCCCGGCCGGGCAGATGATCGGCATCGTCGGTCCCTCCGGCTCCGGCAAGAGCACGCTGGCGAAGCTCGCCCAGCGCCTCTACGTGCCGGAGAACGGCCGGGTGCTGGTCGACGGGGTGGACGTCGCGCAGATCGACCCGTCCTGGCTGCGCCGCCAGATCGGCGTCGTGCTGCAGGACAACGTCCTGTTCAACCGCTCGATCCGCGACAACATCGCCCTCGCCGACCCGGCCCTCCCGGCCGACAGGGTGATCGAGGCGGCGAAGCTGGCGGGCGCGCACGACTTCATCCTCAAGCTGCCCGAGGGCTACGACACCATCGTCGGCGAGCGCGGCGGCAGCCTGTCCGGCGGGCAGCGGCAGCGCATCGCCATCGCCCGCGCGCTGGCGACCGATCCGCGCATCCTGATCTTCGACGAGGCGACCAGCGCGCTCGACTACGAGAGCGAGCACATCATCCAGCAGAACATGGCGCAGATCGCGCGGTCCCGCACCGTACTCATCATCGCGCACCGGCTCTCCACCCTGCGGATGGCGGACCGCATCGTCACCATCGAGTCGGGCCGGCTGATCGAGGACGGCACGCATGAGCAGCTCGTGCGGACGGGCGGCCGCTACGCCACGCTGCACCGGCTCCAGTCCGGCCTGCCGGAAGCCGGCGGCGCGCCCGCGGCCGCGCATCGCGGGCCGGGCCGGGCCGAACCGCATGCCGGCGCGGCGCTGCCGGCGCTCGCGGGGCACCAGCCTTCGGGCATCGCCGCGAGGCGCGGCCAGGAGGCGCGCCAAGGACCGCTCCAAGAGCCGTTCCAGGAGCCGTTCCAGGACGCCGTCGGATAATCGCACCTTCCATCGTATCGGGGACCAGTGTGCCGCGTTGAATCCCGAGCGGGGACCGCGGCCAGACAAACGCCATGCAAGCGTTCACACATCATCAGTCGGGCCTTCACGCCCTGGACATGCTGCTGCGCCTGCGCGGCGCCACGATCACCACGGACGATCTCCGCCGGCATCTCGGCGGCGGCGCCGTCGATGCCGCCGCCATCCTGCGCGGCGCGCGGGCCTGCGGCTTCAGCGGCCGGCTGCGGTCGGTGGGCTGGGACAAGCTCGCCGCCCTGCCTCTGCCCTGCATCGCAGGGCTCCGCGACGGCGGCTTCCTGCTGCTCGGCAAGGCCAATGCCGAGAAGGTGCTGGTCGTCCGGGCGGAAAGCCCGCGGCCGATCCTGATGACGCGGGCCGAGTTCGAGGACGAATGGGATGGCCGCATCATCCTGCTGAGGCCCTCCAGGACGGCTGGCGCGCGCGTGCCGCGCTTCGACAGGGCGGTGGCGATCCGGGCGCGCCGGGCGCTGGCGACGACGGCGCGCTGGGGCGCGGACAACACCCGCTCGGCGGTGTCCGGCCTCGCCATGCGCTCCCAGGCGCTGCAGCGGGCGGTCATCGCCCGCTCGACCGACGAGAAGCGCCTGCGGGCGCTGGAGCTCGCCTTCCTGCCGGCGGCGCTCGAGATCGTGGAGACGCCGCCCTCGCCGCTCGGCCGGATCATCGGGCTCAGCATCGTCGCGATCTTCGGCGCCGCTCTGGCCTGGGCCTGCATCGGCACGGTTGACATCGTCGCGGTCGCGCCCGGCAAGATCGTGCCGAGCGACCGGACCAAGATGATCCAGCCTTTCGAGACCGGCGTCGTGCGCGCGATCCAGGTCCATGACGGCCAGAGCGTCAAGGCCGGCGACGTGCTGGTCGATCTCGACACCACGACCGTCGACGCCGAGCTCGGGCATCTGAAGAGCGACCTGATGGCCGCGCGGCTCGACATCGCCCGGCTGCAGGCGGCGATCGCCGACAAGGAAAACCCGATCTCGGTCTTCGCGCCGCCGGCGGACGCGCCGCCCGAGCTGCTCCAGGTCTATCGCGGCCTGCTCGTCAGCCAGAGCAGCGAGCAGAAGGCCAAGCTCGCCACCATCGACGGCCAGCTCGCGCAGAAGGTGGCGGAGCGCGACACGATCCAGGCCTCCGTCGACAAGCTGAAATCGACCATCGTGCCGCTCCAGCAGCGCGTCGAGATCCGCGAGCAGCTCTTCCAGAAGGAGCTCGGCTCCAAGGTCACCTATCTGGCCGAATTGCAGGACCTCGTCGGCCAGCGCCAGGATATCCTGGTCCAGGAGAAGCGCGGCAGCGAGACCAAGGCCGCGGTCGCGGCCCTGACGGAGACCCGGACCAAGACCATCGCCGAATACGAGAGAACCCTGTTCGACGATCTCAGCAAGGCGCAGCAGAAGGCGGCCGGCCTGAGGCGGGACATCGTCAAGGCCGAGCAGCGCCGCAACCTGCAGCGGCTGACCGCGCCGGTCGACGGCGTGGTGCAGCAGCTCGCGATCCACACCATCGGCGGCGTCGTCACCCCGGCACAGACCCTGATGTTCATCGTCCCGGCGGAGAGCCGGCTGGAGATCGAGGCGATGATCTCGAACCGGGATATCGGCTTCGTCGGCGCCGGCCAGGAAGCCGCGATCAAGATCGACACCTTCAACTTCACGCGCTACGGCCTGCTGCGCGGGAACATCCTCAGCATCTCGCAGGATGCCATCCCGCGCGACAAGGCCCCCGGCGGCGAGAAGACCTCGGGCGCGGCCACCGACAGCAGCGAGCCCCGCGGCCAGGAGCTGCTCTATTCGGCCCGGATCTCGCTGGACCGCACGCAGCTCGCGATCGAGGACAAGCAGGTCAATCTGTCGCCCGGCATGGCCGTGACGGCGGAGATCAAGACCGGACGGCGGCGGATCATCAGCTATCTGCTCTCTCCGCTCGCCCGCTACCGGCACGACAGCCTGCGCGAACGCTAGAGCAGGTCCGCTTCACGCGGAACCAGGCCGTCCTTCCGGGCCAGCCCGGAAGGACGGCCTGGTTCGGTCAAATGAAGCGCACTCCCGGCACCGCCGGCGGCGCCGTTCCGGCCCAAGCAAGGGCCGTCGGTCAGAAAGACCAGCGCTTCGGAACGCTGGCCTGGCCGCCGGCCATGACCGCGCGGGTGCGGCTGTCGAAGCCGATCTCGCTGACGCTGTCGATCGAGAGCAGCGCGGCCAGCCGCGCGCGGGCGCGGTTGATCCGGCTCTTGATCGTGCCGGTGGTGGTCCGGCAGAGCGTCGCGGTGTCCTCGTAGGAGAGCCCCGCCGCGCCGACCAGCATCAGCGCCTCGCGCTGGTCGAACGGGATCTCCCGCAGGGCCGAGCAGAATTCCTGGTATTCGAGCAGCCCCTCCTGCTCCGGGGCGGCGCGCAGCGCCTCGGAATAGCAGCCATCGGCGTCCTCGACCTCGTGGCGCCGGGCCGCAGGTCGGAGAGGTAGCAATTCCGCAGGATCGTCGTCAGCCAGGCGCCGAGATTGGTGCCGGGCCGGAAGGTGTCGATCTTGGTGATCGCGCGCAGCAGCGTTTCCTGCACGAGATCGTCGGATCTGTCAGCGCTGCGGCTGAGGGACATGGCATAGGCACGCAATTGCGGCTCGAACGCCAGCATCTGCTGCTGGATGGAGGGCTCGCCAGCCCCCTTCTTTCCGGGATCACCGTCTCCCAAGGCCATCGTCGATCTCTCCCACTCGCATCCACGGGACGAAACAAGGCACCACACGCAACGATACTGATTGGATACGGACCTTGCGGCGCGGCTACTGCTTGACGCCGGCCGGGGTCGTGAGGCCGGCGGCCGGCGCCGCCAGGCCGGTCTGCTCGAGCGGGCCGATCCCCAGCGCATCGGGAAGGATGCTGCGCTGGACCCGCAGCACGTCGCCGGGCAGGAGCTCGGTATGCTCGCTGGCGTCGATCGTCAGCGCCTTGCCGTCCTGCATGCGCACGACCACGAGGCTGCGGGTCTCGACGGCGCCGTCGGAGACGCCGACCAGGGTCGGGACCGTCACCTTGGCCTCGACGAGAAGGCTCTTGTTGGTGTCGAACCGGACGCTGATGTCGTCGATATCCATGCGGACCTTCTGGACCTCGGCGGTCAGCGAGGCGTTCCGCTCGCTCTTGAGGTCGAAGATCCGCTGGTCGGCCTGGGTGATGTTCTGGCGCGAGCGCAGGATCAGCGTCTGGAAGCCCTGCTCGTTCATCTCGAGCTGGGCCTGCATGCGCTCGAGATTGGCCAGGCGGCCGATGGTGGTCAGGCCGCGCTTGACCAGGCCGCGCACCTCCACCAGCTCCTTCTCGACGCTCGCCGCCTGGACCTTGTTGGCCTCGATCTGGCGGCCGATCGCCTCGATCTCGCGCTCGTAGAGGCTGCGGTTCTGCTCCAGGCTGTCGATCTGGGTCTTCAGCGCATCGACATGGATGTTCAGCAGCGAGCGCTCCTCGTCGATCAACTGCCTCAGCCCGGGGTCGCTCTGCGAACGCGCGACCAATTCGGCCGGGAACTGCACGTCGGTCTTCATCACCAGCTCGGCGTTCAGCCGCGCCCGGCGCGCCGTCAGCTCATAATAACGCCGGACCAGATTGCGCATCTCGCCGGTGATGGTGATGCTGTCGCGGTCGAGCCGCATCAGCCCGGGATCGTTGAAGCGCAGCCAGCCGCCCGCCAGGCTGACGACCTGCAGCACCGTCATGCCCGGGCGGAACTGATATTCCCCCGGCTTCTGGACATCGCCCAGCACATAGACCGGCCGCGTCTCCAGCACCTCGACCGAGGTTCCCGGCTTGTCGGAAATCCCCGCCCGCACGAAGCGCTCGGAGATCTGGTTGGCGATCTCCTTGGTCGACAGGCCGTTGACCGGGATATCGCCGAGCGGCGCGATGGAAATCGTGCCGTTGGCGCGAACCTTGTACTCGCCGCTCAGCTCCGGATACTGGAAGACCTTGATCTTGAGCTTGTCGTCGGCGCGGACCACGTAGTCGGACGTGGCGCGAACCGCATTGCCGTCGAGCATGCATAGAAGCAGTGACGTTGTGCCGACGAAATTCACCCATGAACGGTTCCGCTTCATTGTAGCACCTCTCCGCGTTACGCTGCTCCGTTACGCTGTTCCTGCGGCCGGAATGGACGATGTCGCCGCCGCGAACGGGCGTCGCCGGGCCGCGATCGACGCCTCCGCCTGCCAGAATCCGTCGCCGAACCGCCCGATCATCCGGTCGTCGACCCAGTTCAGCACCGCGCCGATGAAATCCGACGGCACCGCGCCCGAGACAGTGAAGGCGCGCTCGATCCGCTCCATCCTCGCCCCGCCCCAGCGCGTCACCAGCAGGATCCCGTCGACGCCCTGCGCCGCCATGCGAAAGACCGGGCCCTGCTCGAGCGGCGGCAGGCCGATGACGATCAGGTCGTAGGCGGCGAGGAAGCTGCGGTCCGCCCGCAGCCGCCAGTTGGCGATGCCGCCCTCGCCCTGCGGCGCGACCATGAGAATGTCGGGCTCCTCGCCGCCGCCATGCCGGAGAACGCCGCCATGGCGCTGGAAGAGGGCGTCGCCGAGCACGGCCGGCACGGGCGTCTCCCCGTCCCGAAGCGCGGGCGCCGCGCCGCCGGCCTCGACGAGCAGCACCGTCCTGCGGCTGCGCGCCGCCGCCCGGGCGACATGCCGCGCCACGGTCGCGGCCCCCTCTCCCGCCAGCGGCGAGGCGATGCCGACGAGGCGCGCCTTCGCCGCCTCGGCCGCCGCCACCATCCGCAGGAAGGTCTGGTTCGCGAGCGGCGCGGGCACGGCTTCCGCGGCGCGCGGCGCTTCGCCCGGCAGGTGCCGGCCGCGTGCCCCCCGCCCCCTCTGCGCGATCCACGGCACCGCGCCGAGGCATTCCAGCCCGAAACCCTCCAGCTCGGCCGCTGTGCGGATCGTCCGGTCCGCCAGGTCGCGCAACAGCGCCAGCACGACGCCGGCGAGCAGGCCGGCCATGGCGGAGCCGAGCACGAGCAGGATCCTGCGCGGCCCGCTCGGCCTGTCCGGGACCAGGGCCGGCGTCATCACATAGACGCTGGGGCCCAGCCCCTGCAGCCGCTCGCGCAGCAGCGACGACCGGTCGCCGTCCTGCTCGGCGCTGACGCGGGCCTGGAGCATGACCTGGCTGATGCCGGTGGCGATGAGCGCGGATTTCTGCGGATCGGCGGTGGTGACCGCAAGGAGGATGGCGTGGCTCGTGCCGATCCGCCTGATCGCGATGTGCCGCGCCAGCGCCTCGATCGCGATCTCGCGCCGGCCGCGCGCGTCCTCGGAAGCGGCCCGCGACGCGCCGGGCAGCCAGCGGGCGCCGCTGCCGAGCAGCGAGGCGGCGGGCCCGAATTCAGGGTCGTCGGCCAGGCCCAGCGCATCCACGACCTTGGCCAGCGTGCCGCGCGAGCGGATGATCTCGATCTCGTTCTCGACCTGGGTCAGATCGGCGCGCCCGAGGGAGACGACGAGCTCCGAGCCGGGCTGGACCTCCTTCACATAGACCAGGAACTGCGTCGAGGCCGTGTAGCTCGCGCCCCTCAGCGCGACGAAAGCCGCACCGAGCAGCAGCCCCGCCGCGGCACAGGCGCAGATCAGCTTCCAGCGCCGGCGCAGGGTGAGCCAGCCGAGCGGCGACAGGGACCGAGGATCGTCGACATCACCCGACATTGGCTTTCCGCTCTTTCTCCAATCCGCCGGCCATGCGCTGCCCGCATCATGCTTCGCCGCCGGAAAGCGGGTTCAGGGGCACGCGTCTCGAACCGGGAACAACCGAACAGGCAACCGCGATGATCGTTACTGGAGCTTGGCCGACGGCATGTCGGCGATGGCGAGGGACGGGGCGGGCGCGCTGGAAAGGGCCGGCTCCGCTTCTCCGGTCTGCGCGCCCCGCGCGGCCCTCATCCAGACGAAAACCCTGTTCCAGACCTCCCAGCTCGTCCCGTCCATGATCTGGTCGTAATCCTCCGCGCTCAGGCGGCTGAGCAGCAGCTCGGCCACCTTGCGGGCCTTGTCGCCGCCCCCGTCGCTGCGCCGCCCGTCGACGGATCCGCGCAGGCCGGACGAGAGGAAGGAGGAGGAAAACCCCTCCCGCGCCGGCGGAGCCCCCGTTTCGGCCCCGGCCTTCGCCCTGATGTCCGCGATCTGGGAATGCAGATCGCTGCGCGAGACGCGCTCGCCGTTCTCCAGCCTTTGCCGGATGGCCTCGCGGACCGAGGGCGGGGTCTTCTTCGAGAGGTAGACGCGCAGCGTCGAAGGCACCATCAGGGCGACCAGCTTCGCGTCGGTTTCCGCCTCCCGCGCGAGCTTCATCAGATCCTGCGCCGTCCTGATCTTGAACTCGCAGGCTCTTTCGACCCACTTGACGAAAATGCCGTGGGGCAACTTTTCCTTGACTCTAAGCAGTTCCCTGCCTATCTCGACCGAGCTCGCGGTCGCCGAGAGACGAAGATCCTTGATTTTCTGAGCCGATACTTTCAACTCCGCCGGAGTGATCGCGGTTTCGGAAGAAATCCTGTTCGGCAGCACGACACGACCCTCACTCGACCCAATTGAATGCCCAGCTTACGCTTGGTGCACCGCAAAACGAAGCGAGCAAAGGGATTCCCGTCCGCACAAATGGGGTACCCCTTTCGGGCTAGCCCGGCCGGGAGCCGGACCGCGTCGATGGCAGGGAGAGGATGCGCCGAAAGAACGGGCGCGAAGCCTGCCCCGCGCCCAGCCGGCGGCGCGCTCAGCGCTCGCGCCACCAATCCATGAGCTGGTAGCCCCAATAAGTGCCCTGCACGGCGAACGTCCCGAAGGGGCCGCCGTTCCAGACCAGGCCGAAGGGCGCGAAGAGCTCGTGCCGGCGGCCCCGGCCGAGCAGGGCCTCGGCGACGACGCGCCCTCCGATGGCGGTGGTGTTGAGCCCGTGGCCGCCAAAACCCTGGCAGTACCAGACCCCCGGCTGCAATTCGCCGATTTGTGGCATCAGATGGCGCGCATAGGACATCAGCCCCGACCAGGCCAGCTCGACCCTGAGCGGGGCGAGCTCGGGATAGGTCGAGATCATCGTGCGCCGCAGCAGGGCGGCGAGGTCGCGCGGCTCGCTGGTGCGCGTGGTGATCCGCCCGCCCCAGAGCAGGCGCCGGCCGCCCTCGACCAGCCGGTAATAGTCGCCGGCCCGGCGGTCGTCGCTGATCGCGGCGCGCGTCCGGATCACGGACGCGATCGTCTCGGGCGCCTCCTCGGTCGTCAGCACATAGGTGGCGATCGGAAGCTGGCTCGCGCGCAGCTTCGGCACCAGCCGGTCGGTATAGCCGCCGCCGGCGAAGACGACGTGCCGGGCGCGGACCTCGCCGGAGGCCGTGGCGACGCGCTTCTCCGCTCCGGAAAGCTCCGTCCCGACCGCCCGCGAGGCCTCGAAGATGCGCCCGCCCCCGGCCTCGACCGCGGCCGCGAGCGCGCGGGCATAGTTCAGCGGGTGGATATGGAAGCAATGCGGATCGTAGAGCGCCTGATGGTATTTCGGCGAGCGCAGCACGGCCCGCACCCGCTCGGTCGGCCAGAACTCGACCTCGTAGCCATGCTGGCGCGCCAGCCTGTCGCGGCTGCGCTCGAGCGCATCGCCGCTGTCGTAGCGGACCACGCCGAGCTTGCCCGGCAGCGGCTCCGCGCTGGCGATGCCGAGTTCCTCGATGGTCTGACGGACCATCTCCATGCCTTCGATCGAGAGCGCGTGGAGGGCATCGGCCCCGGCCTCGCCGATGGCGCCGGCGATCGAGGCGTGGCTGCGCGCATAGCCGGTGCCGACGAAGCCGCCATTGCGGCCCGAGGCGCCCCAGCCGACGGCCTGCGCCTCGAGCAGCACGACGGAGCGCCCCGCCCTGGCCAGCTCATGGGCGCAGGTCAGTCCCGCTAGCCCGCCGCCGACGATGCAGCAATCGGCCTCGACCCGGCCCTGGAGCGGCGCGCGCTCCTGCGTCGTCGCGGCGGTGCGGGCATAGAAGGTATCCGGGTAGTTCGGCATCGTGGCTGCGAGCTCCTGTCGCCCTGCGGAAGCGCAAGCGGCCCCGCAACGAACCGCCTAAGGCATCTGGCGTAAAAGTGGAATCCGCGTTCTCGACATGCCGGGCGCTCCGCCGCGCAAGCGCGATGGCAGGTCTTGAGGCGGCGCTCCACGAAGCCGCTGTAGGAGCCCCTGCCGTAGCTGAGCACCGCATAGGCTAGCGCCGTGAAGACATAGCCCTCGAGCACGGCGATGCCCAGGTCGGATCGCGCATCGCCGAGCGCACCGTGTCGAGGAGGTCGAGAAACCCGATGCAGTGGCTCTCCGGACCGTTCGCCAAGGAAGAAGAAGATTTGAATCGTTATAGGTATAAATTATTGTAATTGCTGTCTTTTTTGTTTGATGGCAGATAGTCTCCGCCTTCCGCGGCACCGTCACCGACCAGAGCGCTCACGTGAACACCCCGACCCCTGCCCGACCGCCGAGACAAGCTGCCTGGAGCGCTTCCCGGCGAGCCGTCGCGAGTCCGTCGCCGAAGCCGGCGAAGTTGATTCCGAGCTCCAGCGTCTTCGGCGGGGAAACCGAGATCGGGATCGAGCATCACGGCGAGCTCTACCGCCTGCGGATCACGCGGCAGGGAAAGCTGATCTTGACGAAATAAGCGAGGCCGCGCCGGACAGGCGCGGCCGTGAGACCACCCATTGCGGGCCGATCCATCGATGAGCGGCGAGAGGCCGCCCGGCCCCGCCGGGAGCGCGGGAATCCCGCGCGGGCGAGCGTGTGGCGGCAGGCGGGCCGGCGGTTGCGTCCGGCTGGGAGTGTCGGACCGGACATCGTATTCAGTCCGATGCTCCAGCCCTTTGATCTTGCACCGGCTTTTCCCGCACCCCGCGTCCCGCTTTTCGGGCCGAGGCTCTGGCCGGGCGCCTGTCGGTCCGCACGGCCCGGCCGGGAGAAAGCCCCGCCCGGGCCTTGCGGCCGGGCCCGGCTCAGAAGGTGCCCTTCAGGCCGACGCCGATCATCCGCGGCTCCGTCATGCTCGCCTCGGTGCCGCCGATGCCGCGATTCTGCTGCATATAGGTCGGCTTGCGCGCATCGAAGATGTTCTTCACATAGCCGTAGAGCTGAAGGTTCTCGGTGAACTGGTAGCTCGCGCGCAAATCGGCGATCGTATAGGGCTTGATCAGGTAGAGGCGCGTATTGGCCACGTCGGAATAGTATCCGTCGGTGTGCCGGAGCTGCCCGGTGACGTTGAACTTGCTGGTGACGTCCCAGCTCACGCCGAAGCTGAGCATATAGCCGGGCGACTTGGCGAATTCGTTGCCCTTGTAGCCGGTATTGGCCGAGATCTTGTCGATCTCCGTGCGCAGCAGGCCGGCGCCGGCCTTGAGGGTCAGGTTGTCGAGCACGCGGTAGTCGGCATTGACCTCCAGGCCGTAGGCATGGGCCTTCTCGGCGTTGATGCCGTAGGACTGGACGACGCCGGTGGCGAGCACGACCGGGATGAAGTACTGGGCGTTCTTGAAGTCGGTATAGAACAGATTGCCGCTGACGTTCAGCCGGTTCTCCAGCAGGCTGGCGCGGGTGAACAGCTCATAGTTCCAGAGCGTCTCCTCCTTGAAGGGCTGCCACTGGCCGGCATTGAGGTTGAGCGAGACGCCGCCGGGATTGTAGCCGCGATTGACCATCGCGCCGACGGTCCAGTCCGGCGTCACCGCATAGGCGAGCGAGGCCTTGGGCAGCACGGCCTGGAAGGTCTTGTCGAAATCGACGCCCTGCCGCGCCAGCACCGTCTGGCCGGCGCGTTCGATCTGGTCCTGCTGGAAGCGCAGCGAGCCGGTGAAGGTCCAGCGGTCGGTCAGGCGGTAGCTGGCCTCGCCGAAGATGCCGAGATTGCGCTTGGTGTCGTCGAAGGTCGAGCGGCCGGAGAGGTAGAGGATCTCGTCGGTCTTGGTATGGGCATAGTAAATGCCGGCGACGCCGCTCAGGACGTCGCCCTGCTCGCCATAGGTGAGCCTGGTCTCGTTGGAGGCGTTCCACTGGTCGATATAGGCATCGCCATTGCCGAGCAGCCCGGTCTTCCGGCTCACCGAGAGGTCGCTGTACTGGCTCTGGTTGAACAGCTTGAAGCGGTTGCCGAAATCATAGCTGAGGTCGAGGATGCCGGTGGTGGTGTCCTGCCGCCAGCTCGGCATGGTGGTGGTGGTGTGCTTCAGCCTATCGAAGGGCGCGGACGCCGCCTCCTGGCTCGGGCGGTTGGTCGAATTGCGCGAAAAGGTCAGCTTCGCCTCGAATCCGGGCAGGTCCGTCGGGCGCCAGAGCAATTTGGCGCGCAGGTTCAGGGCCCGGAAGTCCTGATCGGCGTAGCGCCGCTGGAAATTCGGGCTGACATAGTCGATGAAGCTGTCGCGGCCGGAATAGTCGAGCGAGATCCGGCCCGCGAGCTGGTCCGCGATGATCGGCCCGGAGAGCATGAGCGCGGTGCGCCGCGACGAATAGCTGCCGAACTCGGTGAGGAAGGCCGCCTCCCGCGTGAAGGTCGGGTCCTTGGTGTTGACGACGATCGCGCCCGCGATGGCGTTGGCGCCCTGCGAGGTCGTCTGCGGCCCGCGGAAGACCTCGATGCTCTTGACGTCCCAGGGCGAGGTCGCGCCGAAATAGAACTCGTTGTAGCTGAGATAATGCCCGTCCACATTGATCGTGGCGCGGGGCACGGTGCCGCCCCAGAACGAGTTCTGGCCGGTGAGAGGGCCTTGCGTGTCCTGCCCGCGGATGATCGGCGCCCCGACCGTGTCGGTGTAGGTCACGTTGGGCGTGCCGGTGAGGACCTCGGAGACCGAGGCGTTGCCGGTATCCTCCCTGTCGATGTCCCGGGCGGTCTTCACCGCCACCGAGGAGGCGGTGCTGCGGAGGTCGCGCTCGACCTTCTCGCCGGTGACCGTGATCGTGTCGAGCTCGATCGCCGTCGCGGCGGGCGCAGCCGGGCCGCTCTGCGCGAAGGCCGGCATGGCGGCGGCGACGGTGAGGAGCGATACGAGGCTGACGCCGCGCATCAGGACAAGCTTGGATGACATGACGATCCCCGGATCGGACGTGTCTCGCTGGCTGGGGACAGGGCCGTGGCTCGCGAGTTTGCAACAAGGTATCCTACAGTGCGGAACGCATTCCGCATGTCAATATCGATATCGGCGCCGGCCGGGCATTGTCGCGGGCTGTGGTTTTCAGGTCGCAGGGGCCGGGATGCGATCGGCGTCCGGACAGCCCGGGGCGGAACCGCACCCCCATGCTTCCCCGCCCCGCGCTTGTCCTGCTCGGGCTCGCGATGGCACAAAGCGCGTTCCGGCGCCCGCCGCCCGTTCCAGCGCGATTCGCATGATGACCAGCCTTCCCCGCCCCACCCCCCTTTCGACCCCGACGGCGACCGATCCGGGGCCCGGTCGGTGACGCCCGCGGGAGATGGCGGCGGCGCCGCCAAACGCTCGGCGACGATCCAGTCCGTCTCGATCGCCGCCCGCTTCCTCGACATCCTGGCCAGGGCAGACGGCCCGCTGGTGCTCGGCGAGGTCGCCCGCCGGGCGCGCACCGGCGCCTCGACCGCCCATCGCTACATGCAGAGCCTGGTCCGCGAAGGGCTCGCCGCGCAGGATGCCGAGACCGGGCATTACGACCTCGGCCCCGCCGCGCTGAACATCGGCGTGCGCGCCCTTCGCCGTATCGATTCGGTGGAAGTCGCGGCGCGGGCGATGAAGGCGCTCTCCGCCCGCATTGCCGCCAGTTGCGGCGTGGCGATCTGGACCGAGCGCGGCCCGACGATCGTGCGCTGGTACCGCAGCACCGATTTCGCGATCAGCACGGTGACGCTGGGCGACGTCCTGCCCGTCGACAACACCGCCTGCGGCCTCGTCTTCCAGGCCTATCTGCCGAAGGAGGCGATCGCCATGGCGCGCGAGCAGCAGCCGCCCTCCTTCCGCGGCAGCCGTCCGCCGGCCGGCATCCTCGACGCGGTCAGGCGCGAAGGCGGCGCCGAGCTGAACGAGCACCTGTTCTCGCTGCTGACCGGCAAGGCCGCGCCGGTCTTCAACGCGCTGGGCGAGATCGCCTGCGTCGCGACGACGGTGTCCTTCGTCAGGACGGCCGACGCCGAGGGACATCGCGCCGCGCTGTTCGCGGCGGCGCGCGACGCGACGCGGGAATCCGGCGGCTAGTCCATCGGCCCGAGAAGCGGAACGCGGTTTTCGGGCCGATGCTTAGTCGCCGGCCCAGGTGACAACCTCCGACAGCGCCGCCCGGCCGGTCTTGAAGCTGTTCGCCGGATGGGCGGGATCCGGCCATCCGAACGCGATGCCGCAGACCACCCGCCTGTCCTCGCCCAGGCCGAAATGCGCGCGGATGTCGCCGGCATACTCGGCCAGCGCGCCCTGCGCGATCGTGCCGACGCCGAGCGACTGGGCCGCCAGCATGAAATGCGAGACATAGCCGCCGCAATCGACCGCGCCATAGACGCCCAGCGCCTCGTCGGTGGTGACGATCGCGACATGGGGGGCGTCGAAGAAGGCGAAGTTGCGCATCGTCTGGCGGGCATAGCCCTCCCTGTCGCCGCGCGGGATGCCGACGGCGGCATAGAGCTGGAAGCCGCAGGCGCGGCGCCGGGCGAGCTGGGCCTCCGAATAGGCCCGCGGGAACGCGAAATCGCGCCGCATCGGCTCGGACGAGCCGGCCTTGGCCAGCATCGTCCGGCGAAACCGCTCCGTGCCCTCCCCTGAGGTCACGACCACCTGCCAGGGCTGGACGTTGCTCCAGGACGGCGCCCGCTGGGCGGTTTCGAGAATCCGCCGGATCAGGGGCTGCGGCAGCGGCGCGGGCAGGAACCCGCGGCAGCTATGGCGCGCCGAGGCCAGCCGGTCGAAGGCGCGATGCTCCTGCGTCTCCCCATCCGGCTGCGTTTGAACGAGCTGTTCCATCCGTTCCCCGTCTCCGATCGAGCGGCCGGAAGCGCCGCAGGCGTGCGGCCCGCCATCCGGATGATCTGAGCCCTTAAAACTGGATCGCCTTGGGTTAAAGCTTCCCGTATCGTTTCCCGGCGGGCGAACCACGCCGTTTTGGGCGCGGGTTAGGGAGGTCATCGCAACAGCCATTTGTAGCGCCCTTTGTCGCGGAAGGGCGAGCGGAAGCTATTGAAAGCCAATCACTTCTTTCAGATCAAGCGCTTGAATGCTTCGGTGGCGCGGTCTACGGGACCCCTCTGACCTCATTTCGCATGTCTAGCGAACTCGTTCTTTTGATTGCGGCTTTTCTGTTTCGGGGTAGCGTTTTCACTGTTTGGGAGCAGATCGGCCAGTTGAAGCGGCCGGAGAAGGTGAGCGAGGTCGCGATCGAGGATGCCGCGTTTTGGACTGGTTCCCTTCACGAAGCAGGATGTGAAGGGCGGCATTTTCCGGTTCCGGCTCCAACTTCCAGATGATGTGTTCGAGAGGCTGGTCGCGACCGGAACGGCCGGTGTGCGGCGGACAGTGACCTTCTCGCTCAGGACCCGCGATCCCATGGCTGCGCGAAGCCGGGCGCTGCGGGCTTCCGCCGAGCGCTGGAGCGGGGCGATCAGCATGAAGCTGAACAGGACGATCGACGAGGCTTTGGGGCGGGATCGGCGGCTGACGGTGCACTCGCTCAGAAAGACGTTCGAGCACGCCGCCTATGTGATCGGGGTTCCAAAACCAGCATCAACGCGATCACCGGCCACAAACTGGGCGACGTGTCAGAAGAGCACTACCTGATGCTGAAGGACGACGTGGCGCTGCTGAAGCGGCATCTTGATCAGATCGACTTCCCATTCCTGAGGCAGGTTTGCGCGCCGATCGCGGCCTGAGAGGGTCTGTTTTTGACTGAATCTCGTACGCGAGAACGTAGCCCCACTATCTCCCGGACCGCTAGGCCAACGCGCTCCGCCCACCCTTCACGGCTCGATAGATCGTGCTGGGCGCGACGCCGACATGCTCGGCGATCTCGGCGACCGTCAACGTCCCTTCGCTGAGCAGCGTCTTCACCACGGTCAGCTTCACCGGGTCGAGAGCTTTCGGGCGTCCGCCAACTCGCCCTCTTTGGCGGGCAGCCAAAAGCCCAGCAGCAGTTCTTTGGCGAAGTAGGTCTACCTCAAGCTGGCTTAGCGCCGACATCGTAACATAGAGGAATCTGCCAGCAGGCGTCGTCGTATCGATCGCCTCGGTGATCGACATCAGGCCGATGTCGCGGCGCTGGAACTCCTCGCTCAGGTCGATCAGATGGCGCACGGATCGCGCCAGCCTGGACAGCGAGTAGACAACCACCACATCACCAGCACGAGCATGGTCGAGGAGCTTCCGCAACTCGGGCCTCTCGGCCTTGGTGCCGGACACGGTCTCGACGAAGACCTTCTCGCACCCGGCTGCCTTCAGCGCATCAAGCTAAAGGCTGTGATCCTGTCCGTCCGTCGAAACCCGCGCCAGCCCCAGCTTCATCGCCTCTCCTTCGCAAAACTCGTCGGGAGCAGGCTCTCATGAGAAGCCAGTTCCGCAAGTAGTTTTTGCGAGACCGTCCGCTACGAAAATCCGCGACGATCCCGCCACATCAGCAGCGTCGCGGAAACGACCGTTTGTGAGAGAGGGCTTCGAGGGGATCGGGCGGTCGGAACCAGATGGTTGCGGAAACAGTCGAAGCCGCGTTCAGGGAGCGTCGCCAGCCCAGGAAATGCAGGGGGGGTGCGATGACGCTTGGGGAGCGTCGGCGGGAGGGTTTTTGGTACAGGTAGAGACTGGGCAGATCGTCCGGTCACCGGAGGTTCGAGAATTAAACGAGAGAGCGGGCATGCGGCGATCAGGTGTGGGTCGTCAGAAATCGCAACCGATACTTTCCGATCGCAACCTGTTGGTCACCGCGAGTGCCTGATGATGCAACCCGGCTTCTTATTGTTCATCGATGAGGCTGGAGACGACGGCACCGACACCGTCAGGCCGATCGACGAAAACGGATCATCGGAGTTCTTTATCCTCGCGGGCGTCCTCATCCGTGTTCATCGGCGTAACGAGCTACTGGACAGCGTCAACGCCGCCAAACGCTTGGCACAACTTCGGCCGGAACAGGAACTGCACTTCCGTGATGTTGCCGCTGAAGCTCAGATCAGCGTCATCAGGGAGTTGGCTCGGTTCAACGCCGGACTGGTCGCGGTCGTTTCAAACAAGCGAAACATGCGCCAATACCGGAACAAGCGCGTCGAAGCCAAGAATATGGAGATCGTAAGAGACGGTAAGGAGTAGCCGCAGCGCTACAATTGGTTTTACAACCATCTCTTCCGTTACCTGCTAGAAACCGCGAGTGCGGAATGCGCAAGGTATTCTGTTGCAGCCTTTGGCCGGAACCTCCCCATCCAGGTCATTTTCTCGCATCGCAAACATTTCCGATACTCACAGACCAAGGCGTACCTTCACAAGCTCAGTATCTCAACGCGCGACGCCTCGTACTTCAACAACAAGCACCAGATCGATTGGTCTGTCGTAAATCCCTCCCTGATCGATAGTGCTCGGTCGAAGAGCGAGCCCGGACTCCAGTTTGCCGACTGCGTCGCAAGCTCGATCTTCAAGGCTGTTGACGAAGACCGCTTCGGTACCGTCGTGCCCGAGTTCATTTCCGAGCTTGCCCCGCGCTTCGTCAGAGCGCCCGGCAAGACCGAGCCGCTCGGGTACGGCTTCAAGCTGCTGCCCGATGGATACAATGGCCCGCTGTCCGCGCGCCAGATCGAGGCGCTGAGCGCGATCGGGTTTAATCCTGCCATGTCGAGCCCTGGGCGGTTTCCGAAGAGCATGGGTCGGTCTCCCGGAAACAGGTGGTGATCGCTCGTTGCCATTCCAGGCATCGCTTCGCTTTCACTTGCCTCGACATCAGGACGTTTCGACCCGCACGAGTTCCAGCGCGATACGCTCACACAATCATAGGCATCGGCGGGATCATCCTGCTGCCAACGATCGGCACGGCAGACACCGCCACGATCACCGGCTCGATCGCAATCTTCACCGGCTGGTATCGACCCGCAGCATCGCCGCGCTGGGACAGCGAGACGGATTGTGCCGCCCGGTAGACCTCGGTTCGGACCGTCTCGATCGCAATTGGCCGCAGACGAACATCTCCGCGATGCCGCAGAGCGGAAACAAACTCGGTCGCGGTGATCGAACCGAGTTCGACGATGCCGTACAGACCGATGCTGGTCCACCATGCCCAAAGGCCGACGCTCCGCCACCATCGTGACCTGCGTCTCTGGTAGGCCACGACATTATGAACGGCCTTTCTCCAAGTTCGAAATTCCGCCGGGCTCGAAGCCGCGCACATGATCGTCGCCGCATGGAGGTTACGCAGTTCCCAGGCGAGGATACGGCGCGCCACGGATAGCGAATATCGCCACCCGCACGAGGCGCAGTCGATCGAACAGCACCGAAAAGCTGAGCAGCAGGCTCTACCTTCGGCCATGAAGAGTCTTCAGCAAACGGTGCTGCGCCCAGGCGCGCTTAAGGCGTTCAGCCCAAAGCTGAGACGGGCAGCGGATGAAATGCATGATCGGCAGTCTCGGATCAGGGCGTGCACGCTCAACGAGGGTGTAGTCCCCGCATTCCATAAGCACAGCCATGAGATCGAGGGTCTCGCCCTCCAACACGACGAGCGCAGCTTCCCGCGCAGTGGGGTCACGCACGAAATCGAGAATTGGAGGCAGAGCATGGCTGGGCATCGTTCGCTCGGGACAGATTTCTGAGGGTATTTATCCGCGCGATACAAATTAGGATTGCCGCAAGACTTTCGGCGACGGAGCTTCTTCGACGTAGAGGAAAGACCCAAGCCCGATGACCGGACAGCCATCACCGAAGACGCCCGTCAGGATGGCCCTATTCCTGACGGAGCCGAGATCGATCTCGTCTTGCAAATCAGCTTCATGCTGATCGCCCCGCTCCAGCGCTCGGCGGAAGGACGATACCGAAGCTCGGGGAACAGCCGATCGGGGGAACGGCGAACCAGATCGAGGATACCGAGATCGAGAAGGTCCCGATGCAACGGGATGTACCGGCGATTGTGGGCGCTCTTCACCTGGGCGTTGTGCAGGTCGATCACCTCGACGCCATCCCGGCGCACGAACCACTCGCTGCGAAGCTGGGCCATCTCTTCGAGGCGAGCCCCGGTCAGGAGGAGCAAGCGGGGCAACCACAGCACCGCTCCGTCTTCACGCTCTGTCCTGGCAAAGAACCGGGCCAGTTGATCATGATCGAACCGGCTGTAGCTGCGCCGGGCGGCTGCGATCGCCGACCTGTCCGGGCCGAGCCCCCTGAACGGATTCGCCGGGATCAGATCGGCCGCGACGGCTGCGTTGCACACTGTAGAGAGCGCGATGACGAGCTTCTTCTTCGTGCCGATCGAGCCCATCTCCAACCCGCGCACGAACTTCTCCGCCTCCTTCCGCGAGATGCTGGTGATGGCGAGATCACCGGCCGAGGCCACGAAGAGCGCGATCGCCGAGGCGGGCTCTCCGTCGCGGTGGTTGCCCCTTCCGATCGGTCCGACGAGGCAGATAGACCTCCTCATACGTCCGGCGCAGGGTCATGGCCTTCTGCGGCTTCGCTGAACTCCTGACACGCTTCGGAGCCACCGGCTTGTGGCCACTGCTCGGCAGAACGATCCCGTCCCGCTGATACACGGTTGGATCAGGCCACCTGGGCGATGTCCCCCCGGCTCCGACCGCCACGATCATGTCGCTGACATCGGCCGCAGCCCGCAGCGCCCGGCTTCGCGCAGCCATGGGATCGCGGGTCCTGAGCGAGAAGGTCACTGTCCGCCGCACACCGGCCGTTCCGGTCGCGACCAGCCTCTCGAACACATCATCTGGAAGTTGGAGCCGGAACCGGAAAATGTCGCCCTTCACATCCTGCTTCGTGAAGGGAACCAGTCCAAAACGCGGCATCCTCGATCGCGACCTCGCTCACCTTCTCCGGCCGCTTCAACTGGCCGATCTGCTCCCAAACAGTGAAAACGCTACCCCGAAACAGAAAAGCCGCAATCAAAAGAACGAGTTCGCTAGACATGCGAAATGAGGTCAGAGGGGTCCCGTAGACCGCGCCAAGCTATTGATTTTACTACATAATTTCTCATTTAGGACTACTTGAAACCGGCGTTAGGACCGGTTTTTAGGACCGTTTTCGAACGCTCCGAATCCGGCCGGAAAGCACGGTTTTTGGGAGCGTGCCGTTCGAGGTCAGCGCGACGATGTTGTCCTGGTCGATGACATGGTCCTCGGTATGATCGACGAGGGGTGAGCGCGGGCCGCGCACACCCGCTCGCATCGGATGACCAGCCGGGCAGCTTCGGCCGCTACGCGACCTCGGCCCGCTCGCTCACCCGCCGATCTCTTCGAGCCCGGCATGATGGGCGTCGGGGGATCGGGGGATCGGGGGTGACCCCGGCCAACATTTGCGGCGGGGTGGTAGGCACCAACAGAACTCTCTCTAAAATATCTCCCGAAATACCCGAAAGCCCTTATTTTACAGGGGTTTTCGCGGCGGGAGATGGTCCCAGGCATCCCCCGCCGCCGCCTTCGATCCCCCGGCGAGATCAGGCCGGACACTTCCGGGCGATCTCGTCCATCCTGATGAGCGCTTCCGGCCGCTTCGTCGGGGATGTCAGCATCGTGGTTTCGGGCAGCGTCTCCACGATCGTCATGACCGGAAAGCCGAGATCGTCACTCCGAATCGTCCCGGCAATCGTGTTCGTGTTTGCCGCTACGGGAAGGGAGGTAGCAGTCTTCGGCTTCGAGCGCTTCACTGCGCCTGGGCGCGCGATCCTGTACTGGTTGCTCTTCGTCTTGGTGTTGTAGTTCTGCTCGATCTGCGGATGCCTCGCGCCGAAAAGCCTGTTCAACTCGCGGCCAAACTTGCCGACGTTCGCGCCGTTCACCTCAGAGCGGTGGAACTCCTCAATGTAGGCGAAGTAGCTCCGATACAGTTCGCTCGTTGTGACCCAGCCGCCGCCTCCGGTGGGGAGCGTCGAGCAATTCTCGATCCAGTCCTCCACCGACGACTTGTGCCGCTGCTCAGCCTGGATTGCCTTTACGATCTGAAGGTCCTCGGCATGGGCGTACCAGGGGCTCACCGCGTTCTCATCGACGCTACGCCAGATGCGGCGGGCATCAATCGACCTCATCGCGGCTACATCGACCAGCTTCGTCGCGAACTGAAAGAAGCGACGGTTTCCGGTCTTATCCCTGACGAATCCGTTCAAGTCCTCGTTCGTGCAGCCGATGAAGGTCGTCACCACCCGCTTCGGCCCAGCCCGCTCATAAACGTCGCGCATTGAGCGCGTTTCTTCGGTCATGATGCCCTTCAGCTTCTCGACGTTGGCGTTCTTCAAGCCAGCGAGTTCATCGAACGACATGACAGGCATGTAGCTCAGCATGTTCTGCTTGGAGTTGTCTTCGAGCACCTCGAAGCCCATGCCCGTGGCGAGATCGGACACGGCCCGAAGCAGGGTCTTCACCGCGAGGGTCTTTCCGTCCTCCTGCGCGCCATAGAGCACGGGCATGACGTGGGTGTGGTGATGCCAGCGGGCGTCGCCGGACGGATGCTCGATGCCCACCATGGCACCCAGGTGGTTCTTGACCCGGTGGATGAAGTTGGTAACGGCGACCAGGACGCCGCGCTTGTTGCGCTCGGTGATTTCGGGGTCCTCGTCCTCGCGAACGATGAGGTCGATCCAGCGCTTCAACTCGTTCATGTCGGGGTCAGCAGCGGCATCGAAGACGAGGTCGCGATACGTCCGTTCGATGATCTTGAGCCGTTCATCAGCGGTCCAGAGCCGCAGCGCAGCCTCGTACGCGCCTTTGAAAACCCGCTTGTCCTCGGTCCAGACCTTCATCTGGTTGAGCACATGATCAAGGCAAACCGGCACGCCACGCGGGCCGAGAAACTCGCCGCTATGCTTCATGGAATAGCCGCGCGCATCGAGCCAGAGGGCGACGAAATCATCATAGCCCTCGGGATACCGGCCAAGCGCTGCGACGATCCGGCACCGGCTCGCCTCCTTCTGGGCGGCGTCCTTGCTGAAGCCGCCCAACTCCACGAGGTGGCGGGCAAGCGTTGCCCATGGCCCTGCCAATTCGGATGCGTGCCGTGCCTTTTCGGCACACGCAATAAGGGCGGCCACTTCGTCATCAGTGGGCTTTTTCATGTTGTCCCAGGCCCTCAGGGCGGCCTGGAATTCGGAGGAGGTATCTTGCTGGGTGGTTGTCATAGTGGGACTCATTTCTATGAAGAGAGATTAGGAGCGCCGCTTCCGGGCCAGCGCCGCCTTGACGGACTGCTGGCGCTGATAGGTCGGAGAGGAGAGCGGCTTTGTTGAGCGGACGGTGAGGACCGAACGAGCGTCTGCCGCCAGTTCACGGTCCCCGTATTTGACGCGACAGTAGAACCCCCACTCCGCGTCCAATTCGTTCTGAAGATGCCGAAGTTCGCCGAAAGTCAGGCCGTGTTCCGACTTGACAAAGGCCCTCGTCAGGATGGTCAGCAACGTCTGGCGATGGGAACCCGCGTTGCAGAGGGCGTGTAGATCGACCAGCCAATCGGGGTTGAAAACGGCCGGATTGGTGATCGTCACCTCACCGTGGCGGACGGTGTCGTCCTGCATCGCAGCACGCATCTCAGCGATCTCGGTCGGGGTGAGTTCGCGGCGAGATTGGACAGCGCCACAACGGCGACGGGCTGGCTCCAGGCTTTCGTCCGACAGGTCTTCGACGAGGGCCAGGACGGCATCGACATCGACGCTTCCGTCCAACCACTGGCGCTGTTGTCCAACGAACGGCGGGCCGTACAGGAAATCGCCGTCGTCGTAGATTGCCTCATCAAGCTGGCCGCCGCAGACCATCGCGTTGAACCAGAGGAAGACCAGGAACGCCGTGTCGTAGTCCAAGCTGCGGCTGACAGGCAGGATGGCCCGGACCTTGTGGCGTTCGGAGGTGTGGCTGAATGACGTATAGAGGATATGCGACAGGCCCAGAGCCTTCAGCGTCGTTTCCATCTCGTCGAGGGTGACGAACGGCCGATCGGCCGCTGCATTGTCCAGGTCGAGATACATCAGCGTGATCTCGCGCACGGAATGCTCGGCCCGCCGCCAGAGGCCCCACAGCGGAGTACGGCCGGGATCGCTGCGAGGCACCCACCCGCTTTCTTCGAAAACGGTCGGCAGGAAGCCGAAACTCTCCTGCTTGTGCGTCTGGGCTTGCGGATAGGCCTCGTTCACCCTGAAATCCGCCGCAAACGCGACGAAGTTCTGATGCGCGATCATTTCCGTGATCTTGGCCTGATGGAGGGTGCGTACCCCATCGCGGCCGGTGTAAACTTCGCGCAGATAGCTCGCGCAAGGCGGGTATTCTGCCTTTGTTGAAATGTTCATAAAATAATATTTCTAGTATCCATTGAAGTAATCTCTTCAATCTATGCATATTTAACGCTCGTAGCTGTGGCTACGCAATATTTATATTCGTGCGATTCCGGGTGGAGTCGCTGATATCAAATTTCGACTTTCTGGCGGACGTGCGGTATAAATACAGGGTAATCTGAGAAACTGTCCTATGCTGGATGATATCTATGAGCAGGTCCGCGAGCGCGGTCTCGTGAAGAACCGAAGCGCTTTCAGCCGCCAATTCCTGGGGCGGGCGCACAACTACGCGAGCGCGAAACGGACCCGCGAACAGCCCAGCCAGAACACGTTGCTTCATCTCGTACGCAGTTTGGCACAAGCGGGCGCGAACGATATCGCCGAGCGCATCCTCCAAACATTGCTTGAACCAGTGTGATCGGCTGAGGAGAGAGGCTTTCAAAAGGCGCAAGAGGCGGGCATCAAGGTAGACCTATCGACCGAATGAGCCCGAGATGTGCCTGAAGTTACGCTACCAAGAAGCCCGCCTCTGGAACCAGCGTGCCCATCAGATGGTTGCCGGTGCCGTAGCGGCTGGCATCCCAACCGATCCTCTCCTCATGGCCGCACCTCGGCTTTCGGAAGTTGTTTCCGTCGTAGATAGCGTCAAGAAGCGACATGGTCCGCTTATCGAAGATGCGCTCATAGCCGCGATCAACGGCGTTCAAGGGTGGGTGGCAGAAAAATCCAAGGTGCCGCGTCTGGGCAAGGGGTATTACAAGCCGGACTGCATCGCGGTGAACCAGAGCACGAAGACAGCGTACGTTTTCGAATGCAAAAGGAACTATGGCTCGCTTGACGCACCAGCAAAAAGGGAAGCGGACGAACGACTGGACGAGATTGGCGTGCTGTTTCCGGCTTACGCTGCGAGCAGGGGCTGGCCCGTCATGACACCCAGCCTGTTCATTCTCAGTTTCTACGGCACGGCTCCCGGCAGCAAGCACCCGGTCTATGATCGGAATTCCGCAAGTGCGCTGTTCCCGTCATGCGTCGTTCGATTTGCTTGCGACTTCATTAGCTACACGGAGGAGGTCGTGGGAACATGGGCCGCCGAGCGAGCATACAATGGAGATGGCAGCAAACACCCGGAGCTACTGCCAGTTCGCACCGCCGAAACCGAGGTGCGCAAGCGAGGCAACATCTTCTACCAGCTTGACCAGATGGAATGCGATGCCGATGCCACGATCGAAATTGGGGAAAACGGTCTGACGGTAATCTGAGTAAAGAACGATCTTGGACACGAACACGATTGCCGGGACGATTCGGAGTGACGATCTCGGCTTCCGGTCATGACGATCGTGGAGACGCTGCCCGAAACCACGATGCTGACATCCCCGACGAAGCGGCCGGAAGCGCTCATCAGGATGGACGAGATCGCCCGGAAGTGTCCGGCCTGATCTCGCCGGGGGATCGAAGGCGGCGGCGGGGGATGCCTGGGACCATCTCCCGCCGCGAAAACCCCTGTAAAATAAGGGCTTTCGGGTATTTCGGGAGATATTTTAGAGAGAGTTCTGTTGGTGCCTACCACCCCGCCGCAAATGTTGGCCGGGGTCACCCCCGATCCCCCGATCCCCCGACGCCCATCATGCCGGGCTCGAAGAGATCGGCGGGTGAGCGAGCGGGCCGAGGTCGCGTAGCGGCCGAAGCTGCCCGGCTGGTCATCCGATGCGAGCGGGTGTGCGCGGCCCGCGCTCACCCCTCGTCGATCATACCGAGGACCATGTCATCGACCAGGACAACATCGTCGCGCTGACCTCGAACGGCACGCTCCCAAAAACCGTGCTTTCCGGCCGGATTCGGAGCGTTCGAAAACGGTCCTAAAAACCGGTCCTAACGCCGGTTTCAAGTAGTCCTAAATGAGAAATTATGTAGTAAAATCAATAGCTTGGCGCGGTCTACGGGAATCGAACCCGTCTTCCCAGCGTGAAAGGCTGGTGTCCTAACCGATAGACGAAGACCGCTTGCTCTCTGCGGCCAGGGCCGCGTCGCGAAGCGGGGCGAGGTATAGTGGGGGGAGTGCCGCTCCGCAAGCTCCCGTTCACAAGAATTGTGAGCCGGCCCGGAAAATTCGGGCACGCACCCCGAACGGGCTCAAACCGGCCGGGCGAGATCGAGAAGGCGCAGTTCCGCCGTCTCGTTGCCGCCCCAGCGGTTGAGGCTCAGCGTCGCGGCGAGGTGCACCGTCTCGCCGCGCGCCGCCAGCAGCGCCTGGCCGAGCGGCTCCTGCGCCGCGCGGAAGGCGACCCCGCCGATGCTGGCGCCGTCGCCGCTGCGCAGCTTGATGCGGACATGGCCGCCGCTGCCGATCGGGATCGCATCCGTCAGCCGATGCGCCGGGAAGACGAAGACCGGCTCCGGGCTGCCCGAACCGAAGGGACCCGCCTTCTCGATCTCGGCGATCAGGCGCGGACTGGCGCCGCCGGCGCTCAGGGCGGCGTCGACGAGCAGCGCCTCTGCCTCGCTCGCGCCCGCGACCTCGCCGGCGAGATGCGCGTTCAGGAAGGCGTGGAAGGCGTTCGCCTGCCCCTGCGCCAGCGTGACGCCGGCCGCCATGGCATGGCCGCCGCCCTTGACCGCCATGCCCGCCTCCACCGCCGCGCGCACGGCCCGGCCGAGATCGACGCCCGCGACCGAACGGCCGGAGCCGGTCGCGCCGCCTTCCCCGTTCAGCGCCAGGGCGAAGGCCGGGCGGCGGAAGCGCTCCTTCAGCCGCGCCGCCACCAGCCCGACGATGCCGGGATGCCAGTCGGCGCTGGCCGCGAGCAGCACCGGCAGGTCGCCGCCGGCCCTGTCGAACTCATGCTCGGCCTGCGAAACCGCCTCCAGCACCGCAAGGCGCTCGATCTCCTGCCGCTCCTGGTTGAGGCGGTTGAGCTCGCCGGCGATGGCGCGCGCCTCGACCTCGTCGGCGGTGAGCAGCAGGCGGGCACCGAGGCCGGCGTCGCCGATGCGCCCGCCGGCATTGATGCGCGGGCCGAGCAGGAAGCCGAGATGCCAGGGCTGGACCGGGCCGTCGAGCCCGGCGACATCCATCAGCGCGGTCAGGCCGGGCCGGATGCGGGCGCGCATCATGGCGATGCCCTGCCGGACGAAGGCGCGGTTGAGCCCGCGCAGCGGCACGACGTCGGCCACCGTCGCCAGCGCGACGAGATCGAGCGCCGCCAGCAGGTCGGGCTCGCCGCCGCGCCCGGCCCAGACGCCCTGCCGGCGCAACTCCCGGCTGGTCGCGACCAAAGCGAGGAAGACCACGCCGGCCGCGCAGAGATGGCCGAGGCCGGAGAGGTCGTCCTGGCGGTTGGGATTGACCAGCGCCTCGACCGCCGGCAGCCGCTCGGGCGCCTGGTGATGGTCGAGCACGACGACGTCGAGGCCGAGCCGGCGCGCCTCGGCCAGCGGCTCCTCGCTGGTGGTGCCGCAATCGACCGTGACCAGCAGCGTCGCGCCCTCGCCCGCCAGCATGCGGATCGCCTCGCTGTTGGGGCCGTAGCCCTCGATCAGCCGGTCGGGGATATGGATGCGCGGGCGAGCGCCGGCCTGCTGCAGGAAGCCGGCGAGCAGCGCCGCCGAGCAGGCGCCGTCGACATCGTAGTCGCCGAAGATCGCAACCTGCTCCCCGGCCGCGCCGGCCCGCGCCAGCCGAGCCGCGGCGGCGGCCATGTCGGTGAGCACGATGGGATCGGGCAGGAGGTCGCGCAGCTTCGGCTCGAGGAAGCGCAGCGCCTCGCCCGGCGCGACGTCGCGGGCGGCGAGCAGGCGGGCGAGGATGTCGGGCAGGCCCTGCTGCTGACTCAGCGCCTCGGCCCGGCCGAGGCCGGCCATGTCGAGGCGGTCGCGCCAGGGACGGCCGAGCACCGAGCGCGAAACGCCGAGAAAGAAGCGGTGAGCCTGCGAATCCATCGTCCACCGGGGTCGCGCACCGCGCCGGGCCCGTCAACCGCCGCGGACGGGCAGCGCCACCTTGTCACGGGGCTTTGGAGACCGCCCTGCTTTGAAGCCTGCCAGTTTTCACGCACACCCGCCGTCATTCCGGGACATCGCGCAGCGTCGAGCCCGGAATGACGGCGGGGGTGCGTGCGAATCCGGGCCTCTCCTGAAAGAGATTTTCGGATCGAAGCCACGCTTTCACGCGGGAATGACGCCCTGTGCCGAGGGCGCCGCCCCGGCTCAGTCGAGCTGGAACTTCGAGAATTCGCGGTGCTCGCCATAGATGCGGCGGACCGTGCCGGTGATCGAGCGATAGACGATCGTCTCCGTCTCGATGACATCCTGGCCGAAGCGCACGCCCGAGAGCAGGCCGCCATCGGTGACGCCGGTGGCGCAGACGATGACGTCGCCCGAGGCCATTTCCGACATGTCGTATTTGTGGTTCGGGTCAGTGACGCCCATGCCATGGGCGCGCTGGCGCTTCTCCTCGGTGTCGAGGATGAGCCGGCCCTGCATCTGGCCGCCGACGCAGCGCAAGGCCGCCGCCGCGAGCACGCCTTCCGGCGCGCCGCCGATGCCGAGATAGAGGTCGATGCCGGTCTTCTCGGGCTGGGTGCAGAAGATCACGCCGGCGACGTCGCCATCGGTGATCAACCGGATCGAGCAGCCGGTCTTGCGGACCTCCTCGATCAGCTTAGCGTGGCGGGGGCGGTCCATGATCAGGGTCGAGATCTCGCGCGGCTTCACGCCCTTGGCCTTGGCCAGCGCGGCGATGTTGTCGGCCGGCGAGGCGTCGAGGTCGATGACACCCTGCGGATAGCCGGGGCCGATCGCGATCTTGTCCATATAGACGTCGGGGGCATAGAGCAGGCTGCCGGCGCCGGCCATCGCCATCACCGCGATCGAGCCCGGCATGTCCTTGGCGCAGAGCGTGGTGCCCTCGAGCGGGTCGACCGCGATATGCACCTTCGGGCCCTGCTTGTTGCCGACCTTCTCGCCGATGAAGAGCATCGGCGCCTCGTCGCGCTCGCCCTCGCCGATGACGATCTCGCCGTCGATCGGCAGGCGGTTCAGTTCGCGGCGCATGGCGTCGACGGCGGCCTGATCGGCGGCCTTCTCGTTGCCGTGACCGCGCCAGCGCGCGGCGGAGACGGCGGCGCGCTCGGTGACGCGCACCAGCTCCATGGAGAGGTAGCGCTCGATGATCTGATCGGGGGAGATGCGGAGATCGACGGACATGAAATGGTTTCCCCTTGCAATGCGGCGAATGGAATCGACCTGGCGGCCTATTCCCGCTCTATGCGAATAACTTGCGGCGGTTCCGCGACATGGCCGTCGGCGGAGACCTTTTTCAGCGCCGCGCGGATGGCGGCCTCGCTGGTGGCATAGGTGATGAGCACGACCGGAACGGGCGCGCCGGAGCGGCCGCCGGGGTCACGATTGGCGGCTTCCGGCGAGCGGCGCTGGACGATGCTCTCCAGCGAGATGTCGGCCTCGGCCATGCGGGTCGCGATCGAGGCGGCGGCGCCGGGGCGGTCGGCCACGGCGAGGCGGACATAGTAGCCGCCCTCATGGCGCTGCATCGCGGCGCGGCTCGCCTTCTCCAGCCGCGCCACCGGCAGGCCGAAGGGCAGGCCCGCCGTGCCGCGCGCGACATCGGCGATGTCGGCGACGACGGCCGAGGCGGTCGGATCGCCGCCGGCGCCCGGGCCGACCAGCGTGACCTCGCGCACCGCGTCGGCGTCGATCGAGACGGCGTTGAGGACGCCCATCACCTGCGCGATGGCGGAGGATTTCGGCACCATGGTCGGGTGGACGCGCTGCTCGATCCCGGTCTTGGTGCGCTCGGCGACGCCGAGCAGCTTGATGCGGTAGCCGAGCTCGTCGGCCATCCTCAGATCGAGCGGCGTGATCGCCGAAATGCCTTCGACATGAATCGCTTCTGCGTCGATCCTCGTACCGAAGGCGAGGCTGGTCAGGATGGCGAGCTTGTGGGCGGTGTCAAAGCCCTCGACGTCGAAGGTCGGGTCGGCCTCGGCATAGCCGAGGCGCTGCGCGTCCTTCAGGCAGGCCTCGAAGGTCAGCCCCTCCTCCTCCATCCGCGAGAGGATGTAGTTGCAGGTGCCGTTGAGGATGCCGGAAATGCGGCTGATCGTGTTGCCCGCCAGCGCCTCGCGCAGCGTTTTCACCACGGGGATGCCGCCGGCCGAGGAGGCCTCGAAGGCGAGCGCCACGCCCTTGCTCTCGGCCAGCTCCGCCAGCGCGACGCCATGGGCGGCGAGCAGCGCCTTGTTGGCGGTCACGACAGGCTTGCCGGCGCCGAGCGCGGCCTCGACCGTCGCTTTCGCAGGTCCGTCCGAGCCGCCCATCAGCTCGACCAGGCAGTCGACCTCGTCGGATTTCGCCAGCGCCACCGGATCGTCGAACCAGGCGAGCCCGCCGAGATCGACGCCGCGGTCGCGCTTGCGGTCGCGGGCGGAGATGGCGACCACGCGGATCGCCCGGCCGCAGCGGGCGGCGAGCGCGTTCTCCTGCCGCCGCAGGATGCGCAGCACGGAGGCGCCGACCGTGCCGAGGCCGGCAACGCCGACGCGCAGGGGCTGGGAATGAGGTGAAAAGATCGCGCTGCTCATCGGCGCGGGGTCGCATGAGGCGCGATGCGAGTCAACGGAGAGCAGCGCCGCGAGACGCAGGAAATCGCGGCGTCGCCATGCGCGGCCGGCGGCCCGCGCTGCAGGACGACGACAGCGCCTGCCCCAGCCGCAGCGTCACCGGCTGCGGGCCGCCGCAAGGCCGGCCGCAGGCGTGCCGCCGGAAGCCTCAGCCGAAATGGCAGATCACCTCGGCCGCGACGCGCTTCACCTTGCCGTCCTCGAAGGAGAGGTAGACCCGCAGCAGGTTGCTGACGAAGGCCGTGGCCTTGATGGTGTGCATCGCCTCGAGCGTCTGGCCCTCCGAAGCCGTGCTGTTCTCGACATCGGGCGTCCAGAACCACGGCTTCGGCGGGTCGATGGTCGCGGCGGCGAGGATGCGCTCGGCCTCCGCCCGCTCGGTGCCGAGGGGGATATGGCGCGAGACGACGTCGGTCACGTCGCGGGCGCATTCGCGGGCGTTGCCCGACGAGGCGAGGACGTCCCGGACGAGTTCGGACCGGGTGTCGGTGATGCGGCCCCGCGAATAATCGTAGGTCGCCACCAGGCAGATCAGCGCGAAAGCGGCGAAGCCGATGCCGAGCAGGCGGCCTTTTCGTTGCATGAAGCTAACCCCGGACAGGATGCGGAATCTCCTTCTCCGCAGCGCTCCGGTTCCCATGTTTTCGGCGGCGGGTCCAGAGCCCAGGGTGTCACGGCCTCGACAATGCGATGCCGTCACCCCGGGCCAGCGGCGAGGCCGCGCCGATCCGGGCTCCATGCCGGAGCCTTTCCGGAAGAGGTTCAGGCAGGGAGCCCGGGTCTGCGCCGCGCTTCGCCCGGGACGACCCGCCGCTTCCGGGCGGCCGGCAGCGGCCCCTACCCCGCCCTGGGCATGCGGATGACGTTGTGCAGGGTCGCGTCGGCGCTCTTGAGGAAGCGGCCGATATTGCGCGCCGCCTGGCGGATGCGCTGCTCATTCTCGACGATGGCGATGCGGACATAGTCGTCGCCATGCTCGCCGAAGCCGATGCCCGGCGCGACCGCGACCTTGGCCTTCTCGATCAGCAGCTTGGAGAACTCCAGCGAGCCGAGATGGCGGAACTTCTCCGGGATCGGCACCCAGGCGAACATCGAGGCCTCCGGCGCCGGGAAGGCCCAGCCGGCCTTGCCGAAGCTCTCGACCAGCGCGTCGCGGCGCCTGCGATAGGTCTCGCGCATCTCGCGGATGCAGTCCTCCGGGCCGTTCAGCGCCGCCGCCGCCGCGACCTGGATCGGCGTGTAGGCGCCGTAGTCGAGATAGGACTTCACCCGCGCCAGCGCCGCGAGCAGCCGCTCGTTGCCGACGGCGAAGCCCATGCGCCAGCCCGCCATCGAGAAGGTCTTGGACATCGAGGTGAACTCGACCGCGACGTCGATCGCGCCCGGCACCTGCAGCATCGAGGGCGGCGGATTGGTCTCGTCGAAATAGACCTCGGCATAGGCGAGATCGGAGAGCAGGATCAGCTCGTGCTTCTTCGCGAAGGCGACGAGGTCGCGGTAGAAGTCGAGCGAGGCGACATAGGCGGTCGGGTTCGCCGGATAGCAGGTGACGAGTGCGATCGGCTTCGGCACCGAATGCATCACCGCCCGCTCCAGCGCCGGAAACATCGCCGGCGTCGGCTCGGCCGGAACCGAGCGGATCACCCCGCCCGCCATCAGGAAGCCGAAGGCGTGGATCGGATAGCTCGGATTGGGCACGAGCACGACGTCGCCGGGGCCGGTGATGGCCTGCGCCATGTTGGCGAAGCCCTCCTTCGAGCCCAGCGTCGCGACGACCTGGGTCTCCGGGTTGAGCTTCACGCCGAAGCGGCGCTCGTAATAATGCGCCTGGGCGCGGCGCAAGCCGACGATGCCCTTCGAGGCGGAATAGCGGTCGGTGCGCGGCTTGCCGGCGGTCTCGACCAGCTTCTCGATGACATGCTTCGGCGCCGGCAGGTCGGGATTGCCCATGCCGAGGTCGATGATGTCGACGCCCTTGGCGCGCTCGGCGGCCTTGATCTTGTTGACCTGTTCGAAAACGTAGGGCGGCAGGCGCTTGATGCGGTGAAAATCGGTCATCTCGAACAGGTCCCAGGGCCGCGAGGGCAGCGGCGTGTTTTCGCGCGGTCACTTCCTTGCGCCGAAGGTGCTTAGCACCGCATCTTTCGCCAGGACAGAGATAAAAACGCAAGAATCGATGAAATCATGTCGAACTGCCGCCACGCGGGATCCGCTTGCGCCCCTGCGGCCGTCGAAAACCAGCATCGCCGCCGCCAGCGCGCCCGTGGCGCAGACCGCGCCCCAGCCGCCCCGGACCCAGAGCAGCCCCGCGAGCGCCGGGCCTGCCGCGCCGCCGAGGAAGGGTAAGCCCGCCATGGAGGCCGTCGAGGTGCCCGCGGAACTCGGGCCGCAACAGGCTGAGGGCATGCCGGCCGAGCGTCTGGAAGCGGCGCAACCGATCGCCCTGTTCAGCGACGCGCTGCCGGCACGGCTCGGCCGGGCGCCGGCGATCATGGCCTGAGCCGAAGGCGGTGCCTCAGTTCGCCGGCGGAATCTGCGCCGGCTTGGGCGGGGTGGTCGCGGCGCCGAGCGCCTTGGCCGTCTCGCCGGCCGCCTCGTTGGTCTTCTGCTGGGCCTCGAGGCGCGTCTGGATGCCCTTGAAGTCGGCGCGCGGCTTGCAGGGAGCGCTCGGGTCGACGAGCGGCTTGGGGGCGGCGAAATGGGCCGACTGGCCGCTCGGCGTATAGGCCGGCGGTGGGTTCGGGCCGGGGCAGAGCTGCGCCACCGGAATCGTCGTTCCCACCGGGATGTACTCCATCTCGGAAGGGCGGGTGGCGCGGACGAAGGCCTTCGCTTCCTGCGGCGTCGTCGCCATGCCGATGGCCTCGGCCGTGCCCTTGACCGGACCGTCCGCCGCGCAGCCCGCCAGGGCGACGCCGGCCAACAGCATCGCCGACAGGAGAAGCGGCTTTTTCACGAGGGAATCGATCGGCATCAGGACTTCCGGCGGGTCGACGAATTTTCTTGGTAAAGCACAGTCGCTGCGTCCTTAATAGGACCAAAATAGGAAGCGATGCGCTAGCCTCGTCGCAAAGGGGGATCCGATTCATGGGCCGGCAGGGAGACGACCGATCGAAAGAGGCCGCCGGGGCGTCCGCCGCTTCGACCCCGGACTTCGACCAGTTCGCCCAGAACATGGGCCGGCTCTTCGAGGAATACGGCAAGGTCACCGCCGCCTATCTGAAGCCGATCGAGCGCGGCGAGGCCAAGACCGGCCAGGCCGACGAGGCCAGCGACATGGTCAGGACGCTGGGACGCGTGGCCGAGCGCTGGGTCAGCGATCCGGCGAAGATCATCGAGGCCCAGGCCTCGCTCACCGGCGACTTCCTCAACCTGTGGAGCGCCTCGCTGAAGCGGGCCGGCGGCGAGGAGGTCGCGCCGGTCGCCGAGCCGGACAAGCGCGATTCCCGCTTCAGGGACCCGGACTGGACCGAGCATCCGACCTTCGACTTCATCAAGCAGGCCTATCTGATCGGCTCGCGCTGGGCCGAGACCATGGTCGACAAGGCCGACGACCTCGACCCGCATACCCGCGAGAAGGCGCGCTTCTACATCAAGCAGATCGCCAGCGCCCTCTCGCCGACCAACTTCATCGCGACCAATCCGGAACTGCTGCGCGAGACCCTGCAGCAGAACGGTGAGAACCTGGTGCGCGGCATGAAGATGTTCGCCGAGGACGTCGAGGCCGGCGGCGGCGAGCTCAAGATCCGCCAGTCGGATGCGCGCTCCTTCGAGGTCGGCGTCAACATCGCCACGACGCCGGGCAAGGTGATCTTCCGCAACGACATCATGGAGCTGATCCAGTACGCGCCGGCGACGCCGCAGGTGCTGAAGCGGCCGCTGCTGATCGTGCCGCCCTGGATCAACAAGTTCTACATCCTCGACCTCAACCCGGAGAAGAGCTTCATCCGCTGGTGCGTCGAGCAGGGGCTCACCGTCTTCTGCATCTCCTGGGTCAATCCGGACGCCCGCCATGCCGGCAAGGATTTCGAGAGCTATATGCGCGAGGGCGTCTTCGCCGCGCTCGACGTCATCGAAGAGGCCACCGGCGAGAAGAAGGTCTCGGCCATCGGCTATTGCGTCGGCGGCACGCTGCTCGGCGTGACGCTGGCCTATATGGCGGCGATCGGCGACAAGCGGATCGAGAGCGCGACCTTCTTCACCACGCAGGTCGACTTCTCCCGGGCAGGCGAGCTTTCCGTCTTCGTCGACGAGGAGCAGATCCGCGCGATCGAGGAGCAGATGGCCCGCACCGGCTATCTCGACGGCTCGCGGATGTCCGGCGCCTTCAACATGCTGAGGCCGAACGACCTGATCTGGTCCTACGCCGTCAACAACTACCTCAAGGGCAAGGCCCCGGCGCCCTTCGACCTGCTCTACTGGAATTCGGATTCGACGCGGATGCCGGCCGCGAACCACTCCTTCTACCTGCGCAACTGCTACCTCGACAACAAGCTCTCGAAAGGCGAGATGCAGATCGCCGGCAAGCGGCTCGACCTCAAGGCGGTGAAGATCCCGGTCTACAACCTCGCCACCCGCGAGGACCATATCGCCCCCGCCCCTTCCGTCTTCATCGGCTCGCAATGCTTCGGCGGCCCGGTCGAGCACGTGGTGGCGGGCTCGGGCCATATCGCCGGCGTGGTCAACCCGCCGGCCAAGGTGAAGTACCAGTACTGGACCGGGGGGCCGGCGAAGGGCTCCTATGACGACTGGATGGCCGCGGCGCAGGAGCATCCGGGCTCGTGGTGGCCGCACTGGTTCGCCTGGCTCGCGGCACAGGCGCCGAAGAAGGTCGCGGCACGGGAGCCGGGCGGCGGCAGGATCGCCCCCCTGGCGGATGCGCCGGGAACCTATGTCAAGGTGAGGGTGTAGGCCGGCTCCGGCCGGCGGAGAACGCCGCGGCGGCCCGCGGCCCTGCCGGCACCGCGGCCCCGGTTCTTCGATTCCGCATCGGCCTTCCCCGAAAACCGCGTTCCCCTTTTCGGGTCGGTGCTCTAGACAGCGGCCTTTTGCGAGGCCGTGTCCGTGAAAGTCCTGAAAATCCTCCTGGTCGTCCTGATCGCCGTCGCCGGCACCGTCGGCTGGCGCTGGTTCCAGTATGTCAGCAACACCGTGAGCCCCTATGACGAGGTCGGCATCGCGTTGAACAGCCGGATGCCCGGCCCGATCAACAAATGGGGCTGCGACAAGCTGCATGCGCAGTTCGACAGCGCGCTGCCGCCCTATGGCTGCCAGGCCGGCAACGGGCGCCAGTGGCGCTGAGGCGCCGCATCGGCCGGGCGCCCGAAAAGGAAAGCCGGCCCAAAGGCCGGCTTTCCGAAAAGGCCGGAGCGCGCCGGGCCCGCGACTGGGCTCAGTACTTGCGGACGACCGGATGGACCGGGATCGTCTGGGCCGGATCGTCCCAGCGATAGGTCAGGCCGATCGAGGCGACGTGGACATAGGGCTTCGCCTCGCCGGTGAAGAGCACCGCGCTCTGCTGGGGATGCGTGCCGCTATAGTTCACCTTGGCCTTCTTCACGTCGATATAGGTGTAGCCGAGATCGAGCTTGATCTTGTCGGTGACCTGGTAGCTCGCGCCGGCCGAGAGCCAGAGCCGGTCGTTGTCGGAGATGAAGATCGTCCGGTTGCGGTCGTTCACGGCGGAGAGCTCGTAGCCGACGCCGGCGCGCAACGTCAGCGCGTTGCTGTACTTGTATTCAGCGCCGAGCGAGAAGAACCAGGCGTCGTCATACTGGAAGTTCAGGCTGGTGACCGGCACGCCGATGCCGCGGGCGACGATCGGGATGTTGCGGAAGCGGCTCCAGTTCGTCCATTCGACGCCGGCATGGACCTGCCACTGGTCGTTGACGACCTGGGACAGGCCGAAGACGACCGAATCGGGCAGGTTGAGATTGGCCTTGACCGGGATGACCCCGACGGTCGGGGCGCGGAAGGTCCCTTCCAGCGTCTGGCGCACCTCGGAGCGATAGGCGAGGCCGATCGTGGTTCCCTGCAGCGGCGTCAGGGTGAGGCCGAAGCGATAGCCGAAGTCGATGGTGTCGCCTTCGAGAATGACCGGGGCGGCCGTCGGCCCGATGCCGGAGGCCTGCTTCAGCTCGGCCTTGAAATACTGGATCTGGGCCGCGGCGCCGATCGAGAGCCAGTCATTGACCTGGTAGCCGATCGTCGGCGAGACGTTGATCGTCGCGACCCGCGCCGAGCGGCCGTAAATCTGCGCGGCGTTGACCTGATTATCCGCCTTCGAGCGCAGCCCGTAGGGCGCGCCCGTCGTCATGCCGATCCAGAGGCGGTCGGTGAGCTGCCAGGCCGAATAGGAGGCCGGGATGAAGCCGCCGTCGCCGCCGAGATTGCCGGTGCCGTTCTGGATCGGATTGGTGATCGTGCCGAGCGGGGTGACGACGCGCGAGGTCGAGGTCGGCTGATAGTCGCCGTTCGCATAGAGATAGGTGAAGTTCCATTGGCTGTTGCGGCCGGGGAACATGGTGATGGTGGCCGGGTTCCAGGCCATCGCGCCCATGCCGATCCCGCCCGAGGCGGCGCCGGCATAGGCCATGCCGAGGCCTTCGGCGCTCTGGCCGCTGCGGATGGCAAAGGACGAGGCGCAAGCCGCCCCCGCGGCCAGGAGGGCAGCCAGAGAAACCGAAGCGGCAGCGACGCTGCGAACGAGGCCCTTCATCGAATCCATCCCGTTTTTCATTGTGCGGGACCTGATCGTCCCGCCTGATTCTGAGCATGACCCGAGCCGATTGCCGCCGCAATCCCGCCGCGAACGCCGCAAAACGCCCTCGCTTTGGCCCATATCGGGCAGCGCAACCACGAAAACCGCTCAAAATCACGGTTTTTGAAGACGGCCCGTCCGGTTCTGAGTCAAAAGGACCGTTCACATGCGAACTATTGCCGATTTTTGAACCATTCCGGCCTGCGCCGGAGGTCACCCTGCGACCGCAGGGACATGTCGCTTTGCTGGCCCGCGTTGCATTCCCGCAACAAATCCGGAAGCGGCGCCATCGAAGCCTTGAGACGCAGGCGCGCCATGCGTAACGATGGCCTTGTCATCGCGCGGCGCATCCGGTCTGATCGCGCGCCATTTATATCGTTTGAATTGGGGAAATGCCTTGAAACTCCTCCGTTACGGTGCTCCCGGCCAGGAAAAGCCGGGCCTTCTCGATGCGAAGGGCGGGTTGCGCGACCTGTCGGGCGTGATTCCGGACCTCGCCGGCAAGGCGCTGACCTCGGCCTCGCTCGCCAAGCTGAAGGCGCTGTCGCCGGAATCGCTGCCGCTGGTGGAGGGCTCGCCGCGGATCGGCGCCTGCGTCGGCGACGTGCGCAACTTCATCGCCGTCGGCCTGAACTTCGCGGACCATGCGGCCGAGACCGGCGCGGACATCCCGAAGGAGCCGATCCTCTTCAACAAGGCGCCGAACTGCATCGTCGGCCCGAATGACGACGTCGTCATTCCGAAGGGCTCGAACAAGACCGACTGGGAGGTCGAGCTGGCGATCGTGATCGGCGACGGCGGCTCCTACATCCCCGAGGACAAGGCGATGGCGGCGATCGCCGGCTTCTGCGTCTGCAACGACGTCTCCGAGCGCGCCTTCCAGATCGAGCGCGGCGGCCAGTGGGCCAAGGGCAAGGGTTGCCCGACCTTCGGCCCGCTCGGCCCCTGGCTGGTGACGACCGACGAGATCAAGGACGTGCAGAACCTCGCCATGTGGCTCGAGGTCGACGGCGAGCGCGTCCAGAACGGCTCGACCAAGACGATGATCTTCGGCGCCGCCTATCTGGTGCACTATATCAGCCAGTTCATGCGGCTCGATCCGGGCGACGTCATCACCACCGGCACGCCTCCGGGCGTCGGCCTCGGCTTCAAGCCGCCGCGCTTCCTGAAGGGCGGCGAGGTTGTCAGCCTCGGCATCGAGGGCCTGGGCGAGCAGAAGCAGAACGTCGTCGCCTACAAGGACTGAGCTTCCCGCTCGAGGGATATGGAAAGGGCCGCGCGAGCGGCCCTTTTTGTATCGAAAACCACCCCGGAGGTCCGATGCGGGCCGCCCCGCCTCAGCCCTCGGGCAGCCCCAGCATCAGCCGGATGTTCTGCACGGCCGCGCCGGACGCGCCCTTGCCCAGGTTGTCGAGCCGCGCCACCAGAACCGCCTGGCCGAGATCGTCCTGGCCGAAGACCCTGAGCTCCAGCTTGTTGGTGTCGTTCAGCGCCTCGGGCTCGATCTTGCCGCCCGCCCCTTCCTGCGAGATCACGCTGACATAGGTCGAGCCGGCATAGCGCTCCGCCAGCGCGTGATGGAGATCGGCGATGCCCGGCCGGCCGGGCAGCGTGTCGAGATGCAGCGGCACCGAGACCAGCATGCCCTGCCGGAAATTGCCGACCGAGGGCACGAAGATCGGCCGCCGGGTCAGCCTGGCATAGGCCTGGAGCTCGGGCAGGTGCTTGTGGCGCAGGCCCAGCCCGTAGAGCTCGAAGGCGGGCGCCACGCCGGTCTCGAAATCGGCGATCATCGACTTGCCGCCGCCGGAATAGCCGGAGACCGCGTTCACCGCGACCGGATAGTCATGCGGGATCAGCCCGGCGTCGACGAGCGGACGCAGCAGGGCGATGGCGCCGGTGGGATAGCAGCCGGGATTGGCGACGCGGTCGGCCTTGGCGATCCGGGCGGCGTGGCCCGGCTCGAGCTCGGCGAAGCCGTAGACCCAGCCCGGCGCGACGCGATGGGCCGTGGCGGCGTCGACGATCTTCGGCGCGTCGGCCCCCAATTCGTCGGCCAGCGCGACCAACTCCTTCGCCGCCTCGTCCGGCAGGCAGAGCACGACGAGATCGACGGCGGCCATCATCTCCCTGCGGGCGGCCGGGTCCTTGCGCTTGTCCGGGTCGATGCTCTTCACCGCGACCTCGGGCACGGCCGCGAGGCGCTCGCGGATGCCGAGCCCGGTGGTGCCGGCCTCGCCGTCGATGAAGATGGTTTTCAGGTTCTGGCTCATCGGGACCCCCGGTGGCTGGGCAGGCGAGTTGGCTAAGGCATAAAAAAACCGCGCTCGATGGCGCGGTCGCGGGCGTTCGGGCTTCAGCCGAGCGTCATCGCGGGCGCGCCGGAGCGGCCTGGGACGGGCGACGTCGGATGAAACGGATCTTCATGCATCCGTATATGTTCGCGGTCGCAGCAGGTGTCAATCGCGCTTGGGCTCCGATCCCGTCATTGCGCCCTGCGGCTCTCGCCTTGGGCAGGAGGCTCGACGCAGCCGCTCCCCCGCCCCCGGATGACGGACCTGCCAGGCAGGAAAGCCGAATCCCGGGAATCGCTTCGCGGCCTTTCCTGAGAAACCGATTCAGCCGCCCTTCTTCAAGGCCAGCGCCTGGATGTGGTGCTGGACGATGGTCGAGGCCGCGATCGCGGTGATGTCGGCATGGTCGTAGGGCGGCGAAACCTCGACGACGTCCATGCCGCGGATGTCGAGCGCGCGCAGCCCCCAGACCAGGCGCAGCGCCTGATCGGCCGTAAACCCGCCCGAGACCGGCGTGCCGGTGCCGGGAGCGAAGGCGGGATCGAGGGCGTCGATGTCGAAGGTCAGATAAGCCGGCCCGTCCCCGACATGCGCGCGGACGCGCTCGGCCACGGCGTCGACGCCGAGCGCCTGCGCCTCGTAGCCGTCGATGACGGCGAGGCCGCAATCGCGCGGCGCCACCGTGCGGATTCCGACCTGGATCGAGCGCGCGACGTCGATCAGCCCTTCCCTCACCGCCTCCAGCACGAAGCTGCCATGGCCGATGCCGCCCGGCCCGTCGTCCCAGGTGTCCTGATGCGCATCGAACTGGATCAGCGCGAGCTTGCCGTGCCGGGCGACATGGGCGCGCAGCAAGGGCAAGGTGACGAAGTGGTCGCCGCCGAGCGTGACGAGATGGGCGCCGGTGGCGAGGATGCCGGCGGCTTCCGCCTCGATCGCCCGCGCGGAGCCGGGCAGATCGCCGCGCGGCAAAGCGCAGTCGCCGTAATCCATCGCGGCGAGCCGGGCGAAGGGGTCGATGCGCGAAGGGTATTGCGGGTCGCCGTCGAAGATCGCGCTGGCCCGGCGGATCGCCTGCGGCCCGAAGCGGGTGCCGGGCCGGTTGGTCACGGAGAGGTCGAAGGGCACGCCCCAGATCACCAGATCGCAGCCGGCGACCGCCTTGCCATAGGGCCGGCGCATGAAGGACAGCGCCCCCGCATAGGTCGGGTCGGCCGCGCCGCCGCGGCGCTCGCCGGCGAAGGCGTGGTCGATCGGCGGCTTGCCGGCGATTTCGCTCATGAGGACTCCTCGGGAAGGCCGGGCCGCTCAGCGGCGGGCCGTGAACCAGACATAGAGACACCAGGGCAGGATCAGCGCGAGGCCGCTGAGCACGAGGCGCAGCATCGTCCAGGCATTGGGATAGCTGAGCGCGCGCCCGTCGAGCTCCGGCACGCTCTGGATCGCGCCGAGCGCGATGGCCGGGGCGAGGAAGATCACCAGCGCCCGGCCGATGCGGCGCCCGCGCGGCAGATCCTCGCGCGACAGCATCATCAGGGCTGGCACCGCGATCAGGACGAAGGCGATCAGGACGAGGACAACACGCATGGCGGACCGGCGGGATCGGGACGACCGGGCTTTAGCACGATCCGCGGCGCGCATCAGCCTCTCAGCGCGAGGCATGGTCGCGTTTCGCCCCCCCGGCTCGCCATCTGACGGATACCCTGCCGCCAATTCATAAGCCGAATGATGATAAGCAGGCACATGATTGTGATCGCTGCCACCGATTTGCCGCGGACCGGACCAAGCTAGGTCCATTTCCGGGCCGCATCCTGCGCCGTTCCCAGCACCCTGCGGGAGCGAATAGCCCTTATCTCTCAATGCAATGGTTCGGAGACAGCCATGAAGAAGACACTGGCCGCAGCAGCGTTCGCCCTCGCCCTGGCCGGCAGCGGGCTCGCCTTCCAATCGCCGGCTCTGGCCGGCCCGGTCCCGGCCCGGTCCGGCGCGGGCCTCGGCGGGCTGATCACCCCCGTCGCCAGCCGCGGAACCCAGAGGCCGGCCGATCTGCAGCCGCAGCAGGCGCCGCAGGAATATCCGAAATACCACGACCAGCAGACGGATGTTTACTATTCGCCGCCGGTGAAGGCCAATCCGTGCCGCTTCACCCAGGCCAATGTCGAAGGCGTGATGCGGCAGGTGGAAGTCTGCGACTGAGCTCCCAGGAGACCGGCGCCGCCCGCGCGGCGCGACGGCCCGGCGCCAGGGTGGCGCGCAAACGAAAAGGGCGGCTCGCGAGAGCCGCCCTTCCGCATGCCGGACGAACCGGAGACGATCAGCGCTTCGAGAACTGGAAGCTGCGGCGAGCCTTGGCCCGGCCGAACTTCTTGCGCTCGACGACGCGCGAGTCGCGGGTCAGGAAGCCTTCCTTCTTGAGCGGGCCGCGCAGCTCGGGCTCGTAATGCGTCAGAGCCTTGGAGATGCCGTGGCGCACCGCGCCGGCCTGGCCGGAAAGACCGCCGCCCTTGACCGAGACGACGACGTCGTACTGCGTCATGCGATCGACGAGCTGGAGCGGCTGCGCCAGCACGAGACGCAGCACCGGGCGGGCGAAATAGACCTCCTGGTCGCGGCCATTGACCGTGACCTTGCCGGAGCCGGGCTTGATCCAGACGCGGGCGATGGCGTTCTTGCGCTTGCCGGTGGCATAGGCGCGGCCCTGGGCGTCGACCTTCTTGACATGGACCGGAGCGGCCGGCTGCTCGGGCTTGGCGACCTCGCCGAGCTGCGAGAGAGACTGAAGAACCTCGGCCATGGTCAGACCCTCTTGTTCTTGCTGTTGAGCGCGGCGACGTCGAGCGCCTCCGGCGACTGGGCGGCGTGCGGATGCTCCGAGCCCTTGTAGACGCGCAGATTGCCGAGGATCTGGCGGAAGAGCGGGCCGCGCGGCAGCATGCGCTCCACGGCCTTCTCGACGACGCGCTCGGGGAAGCGGCCTTCCAGGATGAACTTGGCCGAACGCTCCTTGATGCCACCCGGGAAGCCGGTGTGGTGGTAGTAGTTCTTCTGCTCGCGCTTGCGGCCGGTGAAGGAGACCTTCTCGGCGTTGATCACGATGACATTGTCGCCGCAGTCGACATGCGGGGTGTAGGCAGCCTTGTGCTTGCCGCGCAGGCGCATCGCCACGATGGAGGCGAGACGGCCGACGACGAGCCCGGAGGCGTCGATCACAACCCACTTCTTTTCGACATCGGCGGGCTTGAGCGAGACGGTCTTCATCGCGGACACCCTTCGGTTGCGTAAAAAAGGACAAGCCGCCGGGACATCCGGCGGCGGTGTGGCGTGGCAATAGGGGGCGGCGCATCGACTGTCAAGCACCGCAATCGGCGGAAGAAGGAAGAAAGTTTCGATTTTTCAATCAGATATGAAAAACGGTATCGAGATACCGCATCATATTTCTTACTCTGTCATTGCGAATCCGGGGTTTTGCCTCCGGCAAGCCCATGGACCGGCCCCGCGGAGCCATGCAGGGACCGGGGTGAAGCGCTGGCCCGGTCCTCTGGATCGCTTCGTCGCTCCGCACCTCGCAATCACGGCGGGCGTCGCCTCATCGTTCCGCCGGGATCGAATAGGTCCCCGTCGCGTGGCAGACCATCTCGGCCTCGCCCTGCGAATAGAGCCCGACCTCGCCGACCGCCAGGCGCTTGCCGAGCTTCATCAGCTTCGCCTCGCCGATCAGCGCCGTCGGCCCCGGCTTGCGCAGGAAGTTGAAGGCGAGGCTGGTGGTCACGGCCAGCGCCACCGGGCCGATCTGGGCCAGGATCGCCGCATAGAGCGCGAGATCGGCCAGCGCCATCATGGTCGGGCCGGAGATGGTGCCGCCCGGGCGCAGATGGCGCTCGTGATAATCGCAGCGCATCCGGGCCGTCATCGGCCCGACCGCCTCGACGAAATAGGTGCGCCCGCCATGGTGAAGCTGGGGGAAGACCTCGTCGAGATAGGCTTCGATCTCGGAGGCGGTCATGCGGGTGGTCATGCGGAAAACCGGAGGCTGAAGCGGGTCTTATCCCCTTGCAGCATGGCGGACCCGCCCCGACAATAGGCCGAAATGCCGAAAGGGAATGCCATGAACGCCCATCACAAGCCCGACGCCGCCCCCGTGCTGCTGCGCGAGGACGCCGACGGCATCGCGGTGCTGACGCTCAACCGGCCGCAGGCGCGCAACCCGCTGAGCGAGGCGATGCTGGCGGCGCTGAGCCAGGCCTTCACGGTTATCGCCGCCGACCCTTCGGTCAAGGCCGTCGTCCTGGCCGCCGCCGGGCCCGTCTTCAGCGCCGGGCACGACCTCAAGGAAATGACGGCGCATCGCGCCGATCCCGACCGGGGCCGGGCCTATTTCGCCGATATCCTCGGACGCTGCTCGGCGACGATGCAGCAGATCACCGCCCTGCCCCAGCCGGTGATCGCCGCGGTCGAGGGCACGGCGACGGCGGCCGGCTGTCAGCTCGTGGCGAGCTGCGACCTCGCCGTCGCGGGCGAGGAAGCGCGCTTCTGCACGCCGGGCGTCCATATCGGCCTGTTCTGCTCGACGCCGATGGTGGCGCTCTCGCGCAACCTCTCGGCCAAGCATGCGCTGGAGATGCTGCTGCTCGGCGAGATGGTGCCGGCGGCGGAAGCGGCCCGGATGGGCCTCGTCAACCGCGTCGTGCCGGCCGGCGGGGCGCTGGCCGAGGCGCGGCGGCTCGCCGCGATCATCGCCTCGAAATCGCCGGCCACCGTGAGGATCGGCAAGCGCGCCTTCTACGAGCAGCGCGAGATGGGGCTGAAGGCGGCCTATGACCACGCCTCGGCGGTGATGGTCGAGAACATGCTGGCGCGCGACGCCGAGGAAGGCATCGGCGCCTTCATGGAAAAGCGCCCGCCGGTGTGGAAGAGGCCGTGAGGCCGCCTTGCCCGGGCTTGACCCGGGCATCCCGCCAACCGGAAATCCTCCTCGAAGCGATTCCCGGCTCCACGCTTCGCCTCGCCCGGGAACGACACAGAGTATCGGCATGAACCACGACGCCTATCCCGACAGCCTGATCCGCGACATCCTCAAATCCGTGAAGCGGATCGCGCTGGTCGGCGCCTCGGCCAACGAGGCGCGGCCGAGCTGGATCGTGACGAAATACCTGCTCGAGCGCGGCTACGACGTCGTCCCGGTCAATCCCGGCCTCGCCGGCCAGACCATCCTCGGCAGGACGGTCCATGCCGCGCTCAGGGACATCCCCGGCCCGGTCGACATGGTCGAGATCTTCCGCAACTCGGACGCCGCCGGCCCGATCACCGACGAGGCGCTGGCGCTCGATCCGCTGCCGAAGGTGATCTGGATGCAGCTTTCGGTGCGCAACGACGAAGCCGCCGCCCGCGCCGAGGCGAAGGGCGTCACCGTCGTCATGAACCGCTGCCCCAAGATCGAATACGGCCGGCTTTCCGGCGAGATCGGCTGGCAGGGCATCAATTCGCGCATCCTCTCGGCCAAGAAGCCCGCGCTCGCCGGCAAGGGCTTCCAGAAGCTGTCGATCAACCGTCCGGGGACGTGACCCTCTTCCCGGTTTTAGCGCCGTCATCCCGGGCGCAGTAAAGCGAAGCCCCGGGGATCCAGGCCCGGACCTTTGCTGGAAAGGCTCCGGCACCGATCCCGGCTCTCCTCCGGTCGCCCGCGACGACCGCGCGCTTCCGCACCGAATCAACCTGCTCTAGGCTGGACTCCGAAGCCCATTCTCACGGGACGCAGGATTATGCGCGAGCTTGCCACCACCTGCTGCATCGCCGGGGGCGGCCCGGCGGGGATGATGCTCGGCTTCCTGCTGGCGCGGGCCGGCGTCGAGGTCACCGTGCTGGAAAAGCATGCCGACTTCCTGCGCGATTTCCGCGGCGACACCATCCACCCCTCGACGATGCAACTGATGCAGGAACTCGGCCTGCTCGACGATTTCCTCAAGCTGCCGCACACCGAGGAGCGCAGCATCGTCGCCCGCTTCGGCGACAGGGACGTCCCGATCGCGGATTTCAGCCATCTGCCGGTGGCCGCGCCCTATATCGCCTTCATGCCGCAATGGGACTTCCTCGATTTCCTGGCGGATCGCGGCCGCGCGCTGCCGGCTTTCAGGCTGCTGATGCGGACGAAGGCGACCGGGCTGGTCCGCTCGGGCGGCCGGGTCGCCGCCGTCACGGTGGAGACGCCGGAGGGCGAGACGACGATCTGGGCCGATCTCGTCGTCGCGGCGGACGGGCGCCATTCCGACCTGCGCCAGGCCGGCGGCTTCACCGTCCGGGAGATCGGCGCGCCGATGGACGTGCTCTGGTTCCGGCTGTCGCGGCGCGAGAGCGACGCCGGCCAGACCTTCGGCCAGGTCGAACGCGGGCGCTTCGCCGTGATGCTGAACCGGGGCAGCTACTGGCAATGCGCCTATGTCATCCCCAAGGGCGCGCTGGAGACGCTGCGGGCCGCCGGGCTCGACGCCTTCAAGGCAGGATTGGCCGCATTGCTGCCGGTCGTGGCCGACCGCGTCGGCGAGATCGCGAGCTGGGACGACCTCAAGCTGCTCTCGGTCGCGGTCGACCGGTTGGAACGCTGGTGGCAGCCGGGGCTCATCTGCATCGGCGACGCCGCCCATGCCATGTCGCCGATCGGCGGCGTCGGCGTGAACCTCGCCATCCAGGACGCCGTCGCCGCCGCCAACCGGCTCGCGGTGCCGCTGCGCGAGAAGCGGGTAACGAACGCCGACCTCGCTGCCATCCAGGAGCGCCGCAGCTTTCCGACCCGGGCGACCCAGGCGCTGCAGGTGGCGATCCAGAACCGCGTGATCACGCCGATCCTCGCCGGCGGCGGCCCGGTGAAGCCGCCCTTCCCGCTGGAGCTGCTGCGCTGGTTCCCGCCGCTGCGGCGCCTGCCCGCCCGGCTCGTCGGCATGGGGTTCCGCCCCGAGCATATCGGCCCGCAGCTCGCGCCCGCCCGGCCGAATTGACGCTGCGAGGACCGTTCGTTAAATCGAACAGAGCATTCGCATATCAGATCACTTCAGGGAGCACGCCATGACCGACCGGATGCCCGGCTTCAACACGCTCGCAATCCATGCCGGGGCCGCGCCGGACGCGGCGACGGGCGCGCGCGCCACGCCGATCTACCAGACGACCTCCTTCGTCTTCGACGATGTCGACCATGCCGCCTCGCTGTTCGGCCTGCAGGCCTTCGGCAACATCTATACCCGCATCGGCAACCCGACCAACGCGGTGCTGGAGGAGCGCGTCGCGGCGCTGGAGGGCGGCACCGCCGCGCTCGCCGTCGCCTCCGGCCATGCGGCCGAGTTCCTGAGCTTCCACGCCCTGCTCCAGCCGGGCGACGAGTTCGTCGCCGCCCGCAAGCTCTATGGCGGCTCGATCAACCAGTTCAACCATTCCTACAAGAGCTTCGGCTGGAACGTGATCTGGGCCGATCCGGACGATATCGAGAGCTTCGCCAAGGCGGTCACGCCGAAGACCAAGGCGATCTTCATCGAATCCGTCGCCAATCCGGGCGGCGTCATCGTCGACATCGCCGCGATCAGCGCCATCGCCAAGAAGCACAACATCCCGCTGATCGTCGACAACACCATGGCGACGCCCTATCTGCTGCGCCCCTTCGAGCACGGCGCCGACATCGTCGTGCATTCGGCCACGAAGTTCCTCGGCGGCCACGGCAACTCGATCGGCGGGCTGATCGTCGACGGCGGCTCGTTCAACTGGGTCGGCGACGACCGCTACCCGATGCTCTCCAAGCCGCGGCCGGAATATAACGGCATGGTGCTGGGCGAGACCTTCGGCAATTTCGCCTTCGCCATCGCGACGCGCGTGCTCGGCCTGCGCGATCTCGGCCCGGCGCTCTCGCCCTTCAACGCCTTCATGCTGCTGACTGGCATCGAGACGCTGCCGCTGCGCATGCAGAGGCACTGCGACTCGACCCAGAAGGTCGCCGAGCACCTCGCCAGGCACCCGGCGGTGGAATGGGTCAGCTATCCCGGCCTGCCCGGCGACAAGTATCACGAGCTCGCCAGGCGCTATGTGCCGAAGGGCGCCGGCGCGGTCTTCACCTTCGGGCTCAAGGGCGGCTACGATGCCGGCGTCAAGCTGGTCTCGAAGCTCAAGCTGTTCTCGCATCTCGCCAATATCGGCGACACGCGCTCGCTGGTGATCCACCCGGCCTCGACCACCCACCGCCAGCTCAACGACGAGCAGAAGACGCAGGCCGGCGCCGGCCCCCAGGTGGTGCGCCTCTCGATCGGGCTCGAGGATGTCGAGGACCTGATCGCCGATCTGGATCAGGCGCTGGCCTGACGGCCTTCTTTACGGAACCGCGTCGTCATCCCGGGCTTGACCGCGCGGCGTTCATCCTCGGGCCGATCGAAGATCGGCCCGAGGGCCGCGTCCGGGATGACCCGCGTTCTTATGAAAACATACTCCTATCCCAGCTCGGCCCGGATCCGCGCCGCCGTCTCCGCCTGCTCCGCGGCGGGAGGGCGCGGCATGGCGCGATAGGTCACGACCTCCTCGGCGATGTAGCGGCGCGAGGTGACGTCGTCCGAGCTCACCATCGGGATGAGATGCGCATGGGCATGCGCGACATCGTTGCCCGTGAACAGGAAGGCGACGCGGCCGACGCCGTAGATCGCCTTCAGCGCCTTGGCGACGCGCTGGCCGAGCTGGACGATCTCGGCCGCCAGCTCCGGCGGCAATTCGTCAAAATAGGGGTAATGCGCCCGCGGCACGATCTGGACATGGCCCGGCCGCACCGGAGCGATGTCGAGGAAGGCGACGAGGTTCTCGGTCTCGGCGACGCGGTGCGACCGGATGCGGCCCGCCGCGATGCCGCAGAACAGGCAGGAATCAGACGACATCGGCACGCCTCGCCGCCAGGCGGGTGAGATGGACGACGGCCATCGCGAGCACCGCGAAGGCCAGCGCCTGATGCGCCAGCCCGGCCCAGAGCGGCACCACCAGGAGCAGCGTCACGATGCCGAGCACGGCCTGCGCCGCGACGATGCCGGCGATGGCGCGGGCGCGCCGGGCCGCGCTGGATCGCGGCGCCGCGCGCTGAAGCCGCCAGAGCTGCCAGAGAGCGGCCGCGAGCAGGACATAGGCGCCGAGACGGTGGTTGAACTGCACCAGCGCGACATTGTCCACGAAGTTCTCCCAGAAGGGCTGCCTGGCGAAGAGCAGCGAGCCCGGCGGCACCAGGGCCCCGTCCATCATCGGCCAGGTGTTGAAGGCGAAGCCGGCCTTGGAGCCCGCCACCAGCCCGCCGAGCGCGATCTGGACGAAGGTCAGCGCCAGCAGCAGCCAGGCCATGGCAGGGCTGCCGGCGGTCTCGGGCCGGCGCTGCGGCGTCAACGCCGTGGCGAAGGCGACGACGGAGGCGAAGAACAGCCCGGCGAAGGTGAGATGCAGCGTCAGCTTCACCGGCGCGACGGCGACCATGCCGGGCTCCAGGCCGGAGGCCACCATGATCCAGCCGATCGCCCCCTGCAGGCCGAGCAGCAGCCCCATGCCGAAGAGGAGAGCGACGCGGCGGCCGGGCAGCAGCCGGCGCAGCGCCACGACGAGGAAGCCCGCCAGGAAGACGAGGCCGATGAAGCGGCCGAGCTGGCGATGGCCCCATTCCCACCAGTAGATGAACTGGAATTCGCCGAGGCTCATGCCGTTGTTGAGGATCTGGTATTGCGGGCTCGCCCGGTACTTGGCGAACTCCTCGGCCCAGGCTGCGGCGGAGAGCGGCGGCATGGCGCCGGTGATCGGCTTCCATTCGGTGATCGAGAGGCCGGAGCCGGTGAGCCGCGTCGCGCCGCCGACGACGATCATCAGGAAGACGAGCCCCGCCACCGTCCAGAGCCAGCGGCGGATGCCGGCATGGTTCGCGGTCAGGGCCGGTGCGGCGGCCGGCTGGTTCAAGGCAATGCTCACGCGACGGACCCTTGGACGCGGTGGCGCTTCACAAGCGCGGTCGAGGGTGACATAGCGCGAAGGAAGCAAATTCTGGTCGCAAAAACGGTACCCGCTTTTGCGGGACATGCTTTAGACCCGTCGCGACAGCGCGACAATGATCGCGTTGCCGCAGCAGCGGCCGAGCCAGAGCCGAACCCGGCAGGGAAACCGATGAAACAACGCACGCGCAAGCTGGTCGGAACCGTGCTGATCCTGGTCTTCGTCTGCGTCTATGCGCTCGTCGCGATGGCGCTGGCGCAGGGGCGGATCACCGAGGCCTCGAAGCTCGTGCAGGGCATCGCCTATGTCGCGCTCGGCCTCGCCTGGGTGCTGCCGCTGCTGCCGCTGATCCGCTGGATGGAGCGCCGGGACGAGGCGTAGGGCGCAGCGCTTGCGCAGAGCAGCCGCGCCCTACCCCGGATCCGACCGCCGGCCGCGGTCGCGCAGCCAGAAGGGCAGGCCCGAGAGCAGCGCCCGCAGCGCCGCCTCGTTCTGGTGGAGGCCGTTCAGCGAGACGCGCGGCAGGGCGTGGAGCTGGCCGGCATGCTCCGGCATCAGATGCCCCGGCCGGGTCGTGACGGCGCTGTCGAAGCCGGCCTCCGCGGCCAGCGCGAACTCCCGCCTCCCGGCCGAGCCGGGATCGCCCACGGGATAGGCGAAATGGCGGATGGGCAGGTCGAGCTCGGCTTCGAGCCTCGCCTTGCTCTCGGCGATCTCGCGCCGCGCCGTCGCCTCGTCCTGCTTCGCCAGCATCGGATGCGTCAGCGTATGGGCGCCGATCGCGATTCCGGGCGCGCCGGACAGGGCGCGCAAAGTTTCCCAGGGCAGGCATTCGCGCGCGACCAGCGCGGCCGGGTCGATGCCGGCCTGCCGTGCCAGATCGGAAACCGTCGACAGGAGAATCGCTTCCGGGCCTTTGCGCAGACGCCAGTAGAGCCTGGCGAAGGCGCGGTCCTTTTCGGCCTCGCTCCCGGTGCGGGCGGCAAAGCGCCCTCCTGGCAGCGCCAGTTCGAGGCGCGGCAGGGCCCGGATCGCCTCCTCAAGCTCCAGCCACCAGAGCCGGGCCGTGCGGTCGGCGAAGCCCGGCGTCACGAACAGCGTCCAGGGCGCGCCATGCTTCGCGAGCACCGGCCAGGCATATTCGACATTGTCGCGATAGCCGTCGTCGAAGGTCAGCGCGACGAAGAAACGCCGGCGCTTCGGGCTTCGCAGCCGGGCGAGCGCCTCGTCGAGCGAGACGAGGTCGTAGCCCTCGCCCCGGATCAGGCCGAGCGCCGCGTCGAGGAAATCCGGCGTGATCTCGAGCAGCGCGTTGGGCGCGAAGCCGCGCGGCCCGGCCGGGCGGACATGGTGGAGCGTCAGGATGACGCCCTTCCCCTGAGCGAAGCCCCGGCTCCAGCGGTCGGCGCCGGTCGCCGCCATGATCCTGAATGCGGCCGCGATGGCCCTGTGTCGTCCGTTCATCGCCTGTCCGTGCAACCGCCCGCTAACGCTATCGCGCGATCGCGCCGCCGGCCTCAGGATCTTGACCGATCCGTTCACAATGCCGGGTTAAGGAAGGGCCGTCCTGTCCTGCTCGCGAGGCGACGGCGCGTGCCTGCCCCCATTCCGCCCTCCTCCTCCCGACCCGCCGGCTCCTCAGGGGCCGCCGCCGCGCCCTGGGCGTCGATAGCGGTCGAGACGGAGATCGCCGCGATCGCGGCCGCGTGGCGCGGCTTCGAGGCGCGGGCGCTGGTCACCCCCTATCAGAGCCATGGCTGGGTGCGCGCCTTCGTCGAGACGGTGGGTGCGGCCCATGGCATGGAATTCCGCTACGCGCTGCTGCGGGACGCGGAGGGCGCTCTCTGCGCGCTGCTCCCGCTCGCGATCACCCGGCGCAGCGGCATCCGCTTCGCCGAATTCATCGGCGGCAAGCACGCCAACTACCATATGGGCCTCTATGCGCCCGGTTTCGCGGAACGGCTCGACGCCGGGCTCGCCGCGCGGATGCTCTCCGAGATCGGCCGGGCCATCGGCGGGCTCGACGCGCTGGTCTTCATCAACCAGCCGACGCGGTGGCACGACATCGCCAACCCCGCCGCCCTGCTCGCGGCCGGGCCGAGCCCGAGCCGGGCCTACAGGCTCGCCCTGATTCCCGGCGACGGCGAGGCCACGCTCAGGCGCTCGATGAGCGGCCACGCCCGCAAGAAGCTCAAGAACAAGCGCAGCCGCCTCGCCGATTTCGGCCCTTCGACGGTGACGCGCGCCCGGACGCCGGCCGAGATCGAACGGGCGGTCGACGCCTTCCTGCAGCAGAAGGCCGAGCGCTTCCGCCGCATGGGCGTGCCCGATCCCTTCGAGGAGCCGGCGATGCGCACCTTCCTCGCCAGGGCGGCGACAGGCGACGGCGAGGCCCAGCCCGCCGTCGAGCTCTATACGCTCGACCTGAAGGGCGCCTGCGTCGCCACCTATGTCGGCGCCGTCCAGGGAGGCCGCTTCTCGGGCATGGCGACCTCCTTCGACATGGCCAGCGAGACCGCGCGGGTCAGCCCGGGCGAGCTTCTGCTCGCCGAGCTGATCCGGCTGAAATGCAGCGAGAACTTCGCGGCTTTCGATCTCGGTGTCGGCGAGGCGCGCTACAAGACGACCTTCTGCGACGCGCATGACGACCTCGTCGACAGCTTCCTGCCGCTGACCCTGAAGGGCCGGTGGTTCGTCAGGGTCGCGCAGGCGAAGCGGGAGCTGAAGCGGCGGATCAAGAGCTCGCCCAGGGCGCTCAGGCTGGCGCAGCGCGCCTCCCGCTGGCTCAGGCGGCGGCCGGCCGAGACGACGGGCGGCGAATAGAAGCAGCCATGCCCGGCCGAGGGATCCCGCCATCCGGGCAGCGTCGAGGCGGCGCGCTCAGGCCTCCGCCGGCTCCTCCTCGACGCGCGGCATCCGCGCCATCGCCGGGGCGCGCTCGGCATCGAGCACCAGCGAGACGGGCCCCTTGACCAGCTCGCTCAGGCGATAGCCCGCCTCGAGCGCATGGCCGTTTCCGGCCTGGCCGCTCATCACCAGCCCGCCCTGGGCGCGGCGCGCGACCGGCTCCAGCATCGCGCCCTCGTCGTTCGAGGCGGCGGCGACCAGCACCCAGTCATAGGTCTCGCAGAGCGCCTCGAGCGCGACATCGACCAGATCGGGCGCGGCGAACACCGCCTCGCGCCCGGCCCGGCCCGGCCCGATGCTGTGCAGGCGCGAGCCGGCCTGCCGCATGATGATGTCGGAGAACAGCGCCTCGCCGGCCAGCAGCTCCGAAAAGCCCGGCTCGCCGTGATCGTCGTCGCGGGCGAGATCGAGGAGGATGCAGCGGCAGCGCTGCGACAGCGCCTCGGCGAGATCGCGCGGTCCCGCCGCGCCCTCGCCCCCGGCGTCGAGGACCAGCGCGAGCGGCGCCAGCCCCGGCGGCGGCTCATCTGTCCGCTCCGATAGCGCGACCAGCACAGCCTCCGGCTTCTCGGGGTCGAGCCGGATCTGGCCGAGGCGGCCGGCATGGGTGAGCAGGCCCGCAACCGCATCCCGGCGCGGCCGCTCCGGCGCCGGGCCCTCCGGCCTGCGCCCCTCCTCGTCCTCCTCGCCGACGGACACCCAGCGCGGCCCCTGCGGCGTCGGCGGCAAGGGGCGCGCCTGCCCGTTGAGCAATTCCCGCGTCACGATCGTCGCCAGCGCGATCAGGAAGGTCGCGAGCGTCGAGACCAGCACGATCGGCAGCTTCTTCGGGAAGGAGGGATCGGTCGGCTCGACGGCGCGCGAGATGATGCGCGCATCCGCCGGGGCGCCGTTCAGCGTGTCGCGGGCGGCGGCCTCGCGGTAGCGCTGCATGTACTGCTCGAGCTGCTCGCGCAGGGTGCGGGCGTCGAGCTCGAGCGCGCGCAACTGCACCTCATTGTCGTTGGCGGAGGCGACGCTCTTCTTCTGGCCGTCGAGCGCGGCCTGGAAGCTCTCGACGCGCTGCCCGGCGATCTTGGCCTCGTTCTCCAGCGTGCGGACGGCGCGCTCGGCGGCGGCGCGGAGCTGGCCTTCGAGGTCGCCGAGCTGGGCGTTCAACTCCTTGATGCGCGGGTGGCCCGGCAGGAGGCTGCGCGACTCGGCCGCGATCTGGGCACGCAGGGTGACGCGCTGCTCGATCAGCCGGCGCACCAGCTCGTTGTTGGCGACGTCCGGGATCTCGAAGGTGCGGCCGCGCTTGATCGCGTCGCGGATCAGCCCGGCCTTGGCCTGGGCCTCGGCCTGCTGGCTGCGCGCGGCGGAAAGCTGGGTGGAAAGGTCGGCGAGCTGCTGCGAGGTGATGCTCGTATTGTTGGGGCCGGCGAAGAGGCCGTGCTTCGCGCGGAACGTCTCGACCCTGGCATCGGCCTCGGCCACGCGCTTGCGCAGGGGTTCGATCGTGGTCGAGAGCCAGGCGGAGGCGCTGCGGGCGTTGTCCTGCTTCGCCGCCTCCTGGAATTCGAGATAGGTCTCGGCGATGACGTTGGCGGCCTTCGCCGCGAGCGCCCGGTCCTGCGAAGTGAACTCGATCGCGACGATGCGCGAGCGCGCCACCGGATAGACCAGCAGCCGGTCGAAATACTTCTCCAGCACCCGCTCCTCCGGGGAGCGGTCGGCCGGATGGGTGCCGAGCCCGATCATCACCGCGACCTTGCGCAGCGCCCCGAGCGCGCCGGCGCCGGAATCGAATTCGGGATTGCCGACGAGGCCGATGCGCTTGATCGCCTCGCGCGCCAGGTCGCGCGACATGATGACCTGCACCTGGCTCTGCACCGCCTCGGCATCGAACTGGCCGGAGGTATCCGGCGCCGATTGCCCGGGCAAAGCATAGAAGCCGCTGCGACTCTCCAGAAGCAGGCGCGCCTCGCCGGTATAGCGCGGCGTCACCACATTCACCGCGAGGAAGGAGAGGCCGAGCGCGGCCAGGGTCGGCACGACGATCCAGGCCTTCCGGCGCTTGATCGCCGCCCAGAGTGCGGAAAGGTCGAGCATATCGCCGCGGCCTTCGCCACCACCCCGTGCCTCGGTCCCAGCTTCAGCGGTCATGACCCACCCATGTGACGCAGAACTCCCGCATCCCCGCAGGCATGCCGCGTCATTTAAGGCGCGGTAAGGTTATTGTCCGGTAAATGCCGCAAGACGCCACCGGCGAAGGCCGTGCGCGCCCTCCGCCGCCGGGCGCCTGACGGTAACGGTGCGCCCGGCTGCGTGCCTAAAGTATCGGACTGAATATCGCACGCGGCACGGGAACCGCCATTCCGGTCCCGTACGGAACCACCACCGTCATTCCGGGGCATGGCGAAGCCATGAGCCCGGAACCCGGAACCGATGCCCTTCGTCGGGAAGCAGGTCGATCGGGGATGCCTTCGCGAGCCGGGCCGTCGGTTCCGGGTTCCGGGCGCGGGCCTTGCGGCCCGCCCCGGAATGACGTTGGCGGATCATGCGCCGATACCGACAGCCCGGGCGAAGCGCGTACGATCCTCAGCCCGGCCTAGGGTTTCGCGGGTCCCGGCCCGCCGGACGCGACGACGTCGCCGGGCTTCTGGCCGGGCCCGCAATCGCCGAGCCGCCGCGACTCCATCACCAGCCGGCGCTCCAGCGGCGCGGACTGGCCGGGCATGCCGGTCAGCCGCGTCGCGCCCTCGCTGCGGATCGCCGTCTCGAAATCGCCGGTGACGACGCTGCTGCCGGAAGCCTTGACCGGCCCCATCGCGCATTCGGTCTCGATCGCGTAGCCCGTGGCGGTCCGGGTCACCAGGAGCTTGGAGCAGGTCCCGCCCGCCAGGCTCCCGGCCAGGAAGCGTTCGGTGTCCGGACCCAGGCACTGCTTCGCCACCACCTCGCCCTGCTCGCCCTGCCAGCGGGTCTCCCAAAGTCCGGGCCGGCGCTGCGGCAGATCCTCCGCGAGCGCCGGGACGGCCATCGCGAGGACGGTCACGGCAAGCGCTGCTGGCCTCATCTGCGATCTCCACGCGGGAATCATCCGGGCTGCGATGCCAGACAAGTCCCTCGCGGCGGCCAGAATAAGGCGCGAACTCCGAGCGCCCGTCCGACGCCCGCCGCCCCATGCTCCCCGGGAAGCGGCGCCGGGAGCCCGGCGGAAGGCTTTGTTAACCATATCCGTCCTATAGCTCGGCGCGAATTACGCATGGGTAGCCAGTGATGAGTCGTCGCCTCGCCTCCTTCGCCTTGGCCGCCGCCTTGACGGCAGGCGCCTGCGCGCCCGACTACCAGGCGGCGGACACCGCGCTGGCCCAGCCGGAGGGCCCCTACCGGCTCGCCAGCGGCGACAAGCTGCGCGTCATCGTCTTCGGCCAGGACAATCTGTCGAACATCTATGCCGTTGACGGCTCGGGCAAGATCTCGATGCCGCTGATCAATACGGTCTCGGCCCAGGGCCGCACCACCCAGCAGCTCGCCCGCGAGATCGAGGCCAAGCTGCGCGGCGGCTATGTGCGCGAACCGAAGGTCTCCGTCGAGGTCGACACCTACCGGCCGTTCTTCGTCCTCGGCGAAGTCACGAATTCCGGCCAGTTCCCCTTCGTCAACGGCATGACCGTGCAGAATGCCGTCGCCATCGCCGGCGGCTTCACCCCGCGCGGCCAGCGCAACTCCGCCGAGATCACGCGCCAGATCGACGGCCAGACCGTCACGATCACGGTGCCGATCACCTATCCGGTCCAGGCCGGCGACACGATCGTCATCAAGGAACGCTGGTTCTGACGCCCCTGCCCGGCCCTGCCCGCGCGGACGCCGCCGCCGCGCCGCTCAGCATCCTCCATGTCTTCCGGGCGCCGCTGGGCGGGCTCTTTAGGCATGTGCTCGACGTGGCGCGCGGCCAGGCCGAGCGCGGCCACCGGGTCGGCATCTTCTGCAATTCGACGACGGGCGGGGAGCGGGCCGACGCGGTCTTCCGCGCGCTTTCGCAGACCCTGCCGCTCGGCGTCACCCGGGTGCCGATGTCGCGCTATCCCAGCCTCACCGACCTGCGGGCGCAGATCGCGCAGATCGCGCTGCGCCGGCGGCTCGATCCCAACGTGGTGCACTGCCATGGCTCGAAAGGCGGGGTCTATGGCCGTTTGCCGGCCCTGTTCGCGCCGGGCCGGCGCTACGTCACGGCCTATACGCCGCATGGCGGCAGCTTCAACTACAGGCCCGGCAGCGTCGAGCATAAGATCTATATGGGCGTCGAGCGCCTGCTCGAAGGCGCGACCGACATGTTCCTGTTCGAGAGCCGCTTCATCGCCGGCCGCTTCGAGGCCTATGTCGGGCACCCGCCGAGAACCGCGCACCGCATCGTGCTCAACGGCATCTCCGAGGCGGAACTCGTCCCGATCGACCATGGCGAGGCGCGTTTCGATCTGCTGTATCTGGGGGAGCTGCGCTCGGCGAAGGGCGTCGACACGCTGATCGACGCGCTGGCCCTGCTGCGCCGGCGGAACGATCTGGCGCCGCGCATCCTGATCGTTGGCTCGGGGCCGGACGAGGCGGCGCTGAAGGGGATGGCCCGCGCGCGGGGCATCGCCGAGCAATGCGTCTTCGAGCCGCCGGGACCGATCCGCGAGGCGCTGGCGCAGGCGCGGATCATGGTCATCCCCTCGCGCGCGGAGTCCCTGCCCTATGTCATCCTCGAGGCCGCCGCCGCCGCCCAGCCGATGATCGCGACCGATGTCGGCGGCATCAACGAGATCTATGGCGAGCGCCATCGCCACCGCCTGATCCCGGCCGACGACCCGGCGGTCCTCGCCGGAGCCATCAGCGCCATGCTGGCCAGGCCCGAAGCCGAACGGCGGGCGGAGGCGACCGATCTCGCAAGGCATGTGCGCCAGCATTTCCGTCTCGACGCCATGACCGACGGGGTGATCGCCGCCTATCGCGAGGCGCTCGCGGCGCGCCGCGCGGACGAGCCCGCGGCTAGAGCAGCTTGAGTCCGACCACGCCGGCCACCACCAGGGCGATGCCGAGCCAGCCGGCCGGCGTGATCCTCTGCCCGAAGGCGAGCGCGCCGATCACCGCCGTGGCGACGAGGCCGGCACCGCCCCAGACCGCATAGGCGACCGAGAGGTCCATGCCCTTGATCGCCTGGGCGAGCGCGCCGAAGGCGGCCATTACCAGCACCACCCCGCCCAGACCGGGCAGGCGATGCGTCAGGCCGTCCGAGCGCTTCAACAGATAGGTGCCCGACAATTCGAGGACGACGGCGCCGAGCAGCCAGAACAGGGGAATGAGATGAAGGGTGGAGACATTCACACATGCCTCCCCTCGCTCGGGAGAGCCTCACCCTCCTCCTCGCCGCCGCCATGGCCGACGCCGGCCTCGATCAGGACGATGCCGGCCAGGATCGCCGCCAGCGCGACCATCCGCCCCGGCGTCAGATGCTCTCCGAAGAGGACATGCCCGGCGGCGGCGATGCCGACGATGCCGAGCCCCTCCCACACCGCATAGGCGACCGCCATGGGAATGACGCGCAGGGCGACGCTGAGCAGCGCGAAGGACAATCCGATCAGGAGCAGCGGCAGGACGCCGACGAGCCAGGATGCGGAGACGACCGACTTCAGCGCGGCCGTCGCGATAATCTCGACGGCGATGGCCGCGAGCAGAACCAACCAATGAAAAGACATGTTGCACACGGGCGAAGCCGCGCCGCACGGCGCATCAGCGCCGCAAGAACAGCCTAGCAATCGTTAGGGTTTTAAATCGTGAGTTCCGATGAAATCGCCTTTCCGGAGCTTCGCTCCGGAAAACCGAACCGCGGAGGGAGCAACGCCGCAAGGGCAGAACTCATCACGCGAAATATGTGTTTCTCAGACACTCATCGAGCGGGAATATGCTGGCGCCAAGACCTTCTGTCAACGGATAAACACTATCGATTATCCAAAGCGCTCGCAGACGAGCGCAAAATCAGGCGCGCAAAACCTTGGGCAACCCCTTGAAGCGAAAAGGCAATTTCGACGTCTTCGGAAGCGGCGAAAAAAACTGCGCCGATGGCCTCTCGCAAAGCCGCGAATCGTCCCCCAGATCGCCGGGAAACGCGGTATGATCGTTCAAGTCGGGTTAAGCGTTCCGAGAGCAATGTCTGCTAGTATACGGCCCCGGCCGCGACAGGAGACGCCGCGGTCTGGACGAGGGTTGGACGTCATGGGTGCTTTCGATGTCCGCGACATGATGAAGGCGGATGCCGCCGGCGCGGCCTCTGCGACATCGGGCGCGCAATCAGGAAACGGGCAGACGCGCCGCTTCCATCCGCTCGCCGAGCGGATCGCGGCCATGCCGGTCAAGCCGACGCTGTCGCCGGTGCTGATCGAGGGGCTGGCGCGCCTGCTCGACATCGCGATCGTCCTGGTCATGGGGACGCTGGTCTACCGGCTCTACGTGGCGGGCAGCGTCGCGTCCGCGATCATCTACCAGATCGCGATCCCGGCCTTCGCCGGCGGCACGCTCGTCACCTTCCAGATGCTGCGGCTCTATCCGATCGGAGCGCTGCGCCATTTCGCCGGCTCGGCGGTGCGCCTGCTCGGCGGCTGGACCATGCTGTTCCTGATCGCGCTCGCGATCATCTTCATGCTGAAGATCGGCAGCCAGATCTCGCGCGGCTGGCTGGTCGGCTTCTATCTCGGCGGCGGCGCGGCGCTGATCGCCGGGCGCTTCGCCGCGGCTGTCACCATCCGCCGCCTGACGCGCTCCGGCCGGCTCGAGCGGCGCACCGCCATCGTCGGCGGCGGCGAGGCCGGCGCCGCGCTGATCGAGGCGCTCGAGGCGCAGCCCGATACCGGCCTGCGCATCTGCGGCGTCTTCGACGACCGCAACGATGCGCGCTCGCCCGACCTCGTCGCCGGCTATCCCAAGCTCGGCACCATCGACGACCTCGTCGAATTCGCCCGGCGCACCCGGCTCGACCTGGTGATCTTCACCCTGCCGATCTCGGCCGAGGCACGGCTGCTGACCATGCTGCGCAAGCTCTGGGTGCTGCCGATCGACATCCGGCTCTCGGCCCATATGTCGAAGCTGCGCTTCCGCCCGCGCTCCTATTCCTATCTCGGCGCCGTGCCCGTCCTCGACGTTTTCGACCGGCCGATCGCCGATTGGGACGTCGTCGTCAAATGGCTGTTCGACAAGATCGTCGGCACGCTCGCGCTGATCGCGCTCTCGCCGGTGATGCTGGCGACCGCCATCGCGGTCAAGCTCGACAGCAGGGGGCCGGTGCTCTTCCGGCAGAAGCGCTACGGCTTCAACAACGAGACCGTCGAGGTGCTGAAGTTCCGCTCGCTGCGCCACGACATGGCCGACAAGGCCGCGGCCAGGCAGGTCACCCGCGACGACCCGCGCGTCACCCGCGTCGGCCGCTTCATCCGCAAGACCTCGATCGACGAGTTGCCGCAGCTCATCAACGTCGTGTTCAAGGGCGACCTCTCGCTGGTCGGCCCGCGGCCGCACGCCATCCACGCGCACACCGCGAACCGCGCCTATGAGCAGGTGGTCGACGGCTATTTCGCCCGCCACAAGGTCAAGCCGGGCATCACCGGCTGGGCGCAGATCCATGGCTGGCGCGGCGAGACCGACACCGAGGAGAAGATCCAGCGGCGCGTCGAGCACGACCTCTACTATATCGAGAACTGGTCGGTCCTGCTCGACCTCTACATCCTGCTGAAGACGCCGTTCTCCCTCCTGACCAAGAACGAGAACGCCTATTAGGGCCGCGGGCCGTCGCGGCGCGGCGGGGAGCGGCCTGGATTCCGGCGCGACAAGCCCCATCTTCCGGGTGGAGGTGCAGCCATGGCCAGCGGGTGGGCTCCGGACGGAGCCGTTCAGGACCAGATCGACGATTCCATCAGCGATGCGGTGCGCCTCGCCCGCTCGCGCCTGCCGACGGGGCCGGGCGAGATTCACTGCCAGGAATGCGGAGAGGAGATTCCGGAGGCGCGGCGCCGCGCCATGCCTGGCGCCCGCACCTGCATCGCCTGCCAGACGGCCCTGGACCGTCCCGCCGCCGCCAGCGCCTATAACCGGCGCGGCAGCAAGGACAGCCAGCTCAAATAGCTCCGGCGGCCGGCGTTTGCGCTCCGGGAGGCCCTCCGAGGAACCGGCGAGACGGCCGCTGTCGCCGGCCGGACGCGCGCAGGCATGGCCTCGCGCGCAAGCATTTGCGCCAGCTCAATGAGGCGCGCGCGAAGCGCCCTTACCAAGCCCTCGAATCAGCAGGGTTTGAGATGGTCACGGAAATCGCGGTTTGCATGGGAATGGTGGCGGCCGGCCTCGTCGGCTGGTTAGCGGATCGCAGGCTCGGGGACAGGCGCTGGGGCGCTTGTCCGCTGCGCGCGGACCGGGTCTGCGGCTGCGGTATCCGCAACGCGAAGCTCATTCGCCTCTGCTCCGGCGACGATGCGCGGCTGCCCCGATGACACTCCGATGAAAAAGCCCCCGCCGGGCGTCCGGCGGGGGCTTTTTCGTGTTCGGCCTTCCGGGTCACCGCCGGATCATCACCAGCGCGGGCGCGGACCGTAGCCGTGACGCGGACGCGGGCCGTAGCCGGGGCGCGGACCATAACCGGGACGCGGGCCGTAACCCGGGCGCGGGCCATAGCCGGGACGAACGTAGCCGGGGCGGCCATAGCCATGCGGCCGGGCGCCCTGCATCATCATGAGCCGGCGCTGTTTCGCTGCGGTCATCGTGAACGCGATCGGCGCCTTGTCCAGGCGCTGGGCCAGATCCTGCGGCAGGGCTTCGGATGCCAGGGCGGGGGTGCCGAAAGCGGCGCCCAGGGCAATGGCGGCGGACAGGACAAGAAATCGCATGCGAAACTCCTTAGGTTCGTCTGACCAATCAACACGGTGAAAGCTCAATGGTTCATGAACGCCGCCGTCGGAAAGCGTTCATGCCGGACGATGTTAGGGGCCGGAGAACCTTTTCCCAAATGCGATCGCAGAGCATGAGGTCCCGCCTGGACGGAAGAAAGCCCGCCTCCATGCCGGGAATCCGCGCCGCCGATCTCCGGCGGACACGCCGGAAACCACCCTTGGGGCCCGTGGCCCTGCGATGCTCAATTCGCTGTTCTGATTGAAGAGATGGTCGGAGCGAGAGGATTCGAACCTCCGACCCCTTGTCCCCCAGACAAGTGCGCTAACCGGGCTGCGCTACGCTCCGACGCAACGGCTTATAGTGGCGCACTGCCCCGGATGCAATCCGCTTCGATACGGCGGAAGGATTAGTTTCTGATTCCGCCGCCGACACGACCGAACGCCGCCCGCGCCGGGCGATTTAACCCTGCTTCGCTCATCCCGGTTGTGGATTTCGGTCCGGCAACGCATTTTCCGGCCGAGGATCGAGCTCCGGACGCCGGCGGCCGCGCCCCTCGCCTCCCCTGTCCCCGCAAGGAACCGGCCCGAAGCGGGCTGGTTTCCCGCCCGCTGCCGCGTCCCTTGCCGCCTTCCGGCCGAATGCAACATGCGACGGGCGGCCAGGGGCCGCCCGGGATGAACCCGCCTCAGACCCGGCTCAGCCAGCCGGTCAGCAGGCTGAGATCGGCCTGGGAAAGGCCGTGGCCGGCAGGCAGGCTGCGATGCTCCACCGCCGCGCCCTCCGAGGCGAGCAGCGCCGCCAGCCTTTCCGAGTCCGCCGCCGGGACGATCGGATCGAGCAGGCCCGAAAGCAGCAGCACGGGCTTGCCCGAGAGATCGGCGGAAGGCGGATCGCGGAACGGCGGCATCGCGCGCAGCAGCGCCGCCCCAGCCAGCGCCTCGGGGCGCAGCAGCAGAAGGCTCGCCGCGACGTTGGCGCCATTGGAGAAGCCGACCGCGATCGGCGCCGGCAGGCCGTAGCGCGACCGGGCGTCCACGATGAAATCGGCGAGCTCATGGGTGCGGCGGCGGAGGTCGGCCTCGTCGAACACGCCTTCGGCCAGGCGGCGGAAGAAGCGCGGCGCTGCGCCTTCCAGCACCTTGCCGCGCGGCGAGAGCAGGCTCGCCCCCGGCGCGACGGAACGGCCGAGCGCAAGCAGGTCGCGCTCGTCGCCTCCGGTGCCGTGCAGCAGCAGAAGCGGCTTGCGAGCCGGATCGCCGCCCGACTCGAAGACATGAATGAAGCCGGTATCGGCCTTGGTCTCGGTCATGGGTTCTCTCCCTTCGGGAAGCGGAGGGACCGCCCTGCTCCATGGATGGCGGCAGGGCGGCGGGGTCGCGTCCGCTCAGTCGAGCGCGGGCAGGACGGCCTCGATCTGGGCGCGGTGCGCTTCCAGCCCGGCGGGCAGCTTGAGCGCGCGGCCCAGCTCGGCGGCAGGCTCGTCGACGGCGAAGCCGGGGACATCGGTCGCGATCTCGAACAGGACATGGCCGGGCTCGCGGAAATAGACCGAACGGAAGTAGTTCCGGTCGCGCTGCTCCGTGGTCCGGATGCGATGGTTCTCGACCAGGCGACGCACCATCTCCTCCTGCGCCGCGTCATCGGCGGCCCGGAAGGCGATGTGGTGCACCGAGCCCGCGCCCTGCCGGGCCGGCAGGAAGCCGCCGGCGACCCGCAGGTCGATCACGCCGCCGACCTTCGTGCCCGCGACCGCATAGCGGATCAGCGAACCCTCGCGGGCGGTCTCGGCGAAGCCGAAGATGTCCGTCAGGATCGCCGCCGTGGGCGCGGCGTCGGCCAGAAGCAGGCTGACGCTGTGGAAGCCACGGATCGCGTTCTCGACCGCGATCCCGCCTTCGGTCCAGCAGGGCTCGGACTCGACGCCGGGCAGGCCGACCAGAGCCAGCCGCATCCCGTCGGGATCGCGGAAGCTCAGGACGGACTCGCCGAAGCGCTTCGCCGGCGCCTCATGCGGCACGCCGAGCTCGACGAAGCGATGCGTCCAGAAGCCGATTGCGCCTTCCGGCACCCGGAAGACGGTCTCCTGCGTCTCGCCGATGCCGAGACGGCCGGGGGCCGCCTGGTCCCAGGGGAAGAAGGTCAGGATCGAGCCCGGCGCCGCGTCGGCATCGCCGTAATAGAGATGATAGGTGCCGGGATCGTCGAAATTGACGGTCTTCTTGACCAGGCGCAGGCCGAGCACGCGGCCGTAGAAGTCGAGATTGCGGCGGGCCGGGCCGGAGATGGCGGTGACGTGGTGGAGTCCATTGATCTGCATGATGACGATCCTCCGTTTCGAAGAGTGCTTTGGCGGGCGCCGCCAGACCGGAGCGTTCCGGGGAGCAGCGGCGTCGCCGTTGGCCGAAAGATCGTCAGTGTTCGCTCCGGGCGCCAGGGCAAACGCATTGCTTCAACGCAATGTCATATGACTAAAATTACAATTTTAATTGCAACGAATGCAGACCGACCTTCGGCGGCGAGATCTTCCTACTCCCCCGGAAACACGACCATGACCGACACCCGCTTCGCCTCCTAGGGAGCCCTCGCCCTGCGCTCCGAGCGCGCGCTCCTGCCGGCGAAGGCCGCCCTTGCCTGAGCCCGGCCCTCGCGGATGCGGCGCGCGCACGCCTCGCGCCGCGCTTGAACACGAAACCGCCTTGGCGGAGAGTGGCGCGATGACGTCCGCTCCCCGCTCCAACCCGGCCAAATCGCTGGCCTGGGACGATTTCCGGCTGATCAAGGCGATCGCCGACAAGCGCGCCCTGCCCGCCGCCGCGACGGCCCTCGGCATCAACCATTCCACGGTGTTCCGGCGGCTCGGCCAGATCGAGGAGGCGCTCGGCGTCAGATTGTTCGAGCGCCACCGCAGCGGCTATATCGCGACGCCTGCCGGCGAAGAGATGGTCCAGCTCGCAGGCCGCGTCGATGACGACATCCACGCCTTCACGCGCCGGCTGGCCGGCCAGGAGATCAAGCCGGCCGGCGAATTGCGGATCGCGACCAACGACACGCTGCTGGTCGACCTGCTGACGCCGGTCTTCGCGCAGTTCCTGGCGCAGTGCCCGGACATCCGGCTCGACATCCTGATCGGCAACCAGGCCGCCAATCTCTCGAAGCGCGACGCCGACATCGCCATCCGCGCCACCGACAACCCGCCGGAAACCCTGATCGGCCGCAAGCCCGCCCGCATCGCCTGGGCGCTCTACGGCCGCAGCTCAGACTTCCCCGGGCCGGAACTGCCGCCGATCGAGGCGCTGTGGCAGCGGCAATGGGTGTCGCTGGGCGAGCAGTTCACCCAGTTGAGCGCCGTGCGCTACCTCGCGCGCCATGTCGCGGCGGAGCGTGTCGTCTACCGGCTCAACACGGTGCTCGGCCTCGCCGAGGCGATCGAGGCCGGCATCGGCATCGGCTTCCTGCCCTGCTTCATCGGCGACGTGCGGCCGGGCCTGGCCCGGCTGGCGGCGCCGGACCCGGACCTCGCCGCCGATCTCTGGCTCCTGACCCATCCCGACCTGCGGCACACGCCGCGCGTGCGGCTGTTCCTCGACTTCGCCTTCGGCGCGCTCGCGCGCCTCAAGCCGCTGGTCGAAGGGGACCGGACCGTCGCCTCCCCGCGCGACGAAGCCCAGGACTGAATCCCCGCCGGATTGCCGGCGACGGTTCTGCCCGCGGCCGAAGCAAGCTATGATCGCGCCATGGAGATCATGGTTCCGCTCATCGCCGGCCTCGCGCTGCTCTGGCTGATCGGCCGCGGCGTGCCCTGGAACGCCAAGCTGATGACGATCGTGGTGACGCTCGCCATCATCATCCTGGTCGTCGCGCTGGAACGCGGCGGCTACTGGCCCGAGGCCTTGCGCCGCCGCTGAGCCTGCCGCTCAGGCCGAGACCAGCTTCAGCCCGACGATGCCGGCCACGATGAGGCCGATGCAGGCGAGCCGGAGTGCATTCGCCGGCTCGCCGAGCAGGGCCATGCCCAGGATGGCGGTGCCGATCGTGCCGATGCCGGTCCAGACGGCATAGGCCGTCCCGACCGGAAGGCTCTTCAGCGCCAGCCCGAGCAGCCCGAGGCTGACCGCCATGCTGGCGACGGTGAAGGCGGTCGGTCCCAGCCGGGTGAAGCCATGGGTGTATTTCAGCCCGATCGCCCAGCCGACCTCGAACAGTCCCGCGATGACAAGAGTGAACCAGGCCATGACGGCCTCCTGAGGAATCCGGCGAGGTCGTCCACGCCTGAAGAAGAGAAGGCTGCTCGCCCGAGGTCGTCCTCGCCCTGCAAGCTAATATGCGGGTTCAGCCGTTCAAGCGCCGATGCGCCCCCACCCCTGCGATGGGAGGATTCGCGCGCCGCGACCGGGCGGTTGCCGGCTCAGGCCGGCTCGTCGGCCGGCTTCAGCGCGTTTTCGAGGATGCGGCGGCACTCGCCCAGCTCCGCCATCACCGCCGTCAGCACCGTGATGTCGTCGAGCCCTTCCGGGACGGGCTGGCGCGGCGGCGTCCGGTCATGGGCGGGCTGCACGCCTGCCGCCGGGGCGGCGGAGCCGGGATCGCTCGCGGGGCCGACCGGGGCGCCGCGGCCGATCGCCTGGACATGGCGCGGCCCCTGCTCCTTGAGGATGCGCTGCAGGCCCTTGATCGTATAGCCTTCGCCATAGAGCAGGCGGCGGATGCCCTTGAGCAGGGCGACGTCGTCGGGACGGTAGTAGCGGCGCCCGCCGCCACGCTTCAGCGGCTTGATCTGGTTGAAGCGGGTTTCCCAGAAACGCAGCACATGCTGGGGAACGTCGAGGTCCTCGGCGACCTCGCTGATGGTCCGGAAAGCGTCCGGGCTCTTGGTGTCCATCTCGGCCTCCGCATCCGCTTCGCCGGCGTGGAACTCGAGCTTCACTCGGCCTCACCCTCACTCAACTGCCCGTTGATGCGGGCCTTCATCACGTTCGAGGGCTTGAACACCATGACGCGACGCGGTTCGATGGGCACCTCGACGCCCGTCTTGGGATTACGCCCGATTCGCTCGCCCTTGTCGCGCACGACGAAAGAACCGAAGGAGGACAGCTTCACATTCTCGCCGCGCGCCACCGCATTGCAGATCTCGTCGAGCACGGTCTCGACCAGCTTCGACGCTTCCGTCCGCGACAGCCCGATCTTCTGGTAGACAGCCTCGCACAGATCCGCACGAGTCACCGTTTGCCCCGACATTCACATCCTCCAAAGGCGGATCACGGGCGGCGGCATCGAGCCACCACCTTTCGCCAAATACGGACGGCGGACGCTAGGCGCCCCCGCCGCCCCGGTCAATCCTCGAACACGGGATTTGCGACCGCGGCGGCCAAAAACGGCCCGAATTGGCGAGAAAACATCACAAATTGCGCGAATTCCGAAAGCCGGCTCACCAGCGGATCAGCGCCGACCCCCAGGTGAAGCCGCCGCCCATCGCCTCGATCAGAACGAGCTGCCCGGGCTTGATGCGGCCGTCCTTATGCGCCTCGGCCAGGGCCAGCGGGATCGAGGCCGCCGAGGTGTTGCCATGGCGGTCGACGGTCAGCACGACATGGTCATGGCTGATGCCGAGCTTGTCCGCGGTGGCGTCGATGATCCGGCGATTGGCCTGATGCGGCACGAACCAGTCGATATCGGCGCCGGAGAGCCCGGTCTCGGCGAAGGTGTGGCGCACCGTCTCGGCCAGGTTGTTGACGGCATGGCGGAAGACCTCCTTGCCCTCCATGCGCAGGAAGCCGACCGTCTTGGTCGAGCCGGCGCCGCCATCGACATAGAGCTTGTCCTTGTAGCGCCCGTCCGAGCGGATATGGGTCGCGAGCACGCCGCGATCCTTCAGCGTCCCCTCGCCCGGCACCGCCCGCAGCACCAGGGCGCCGGCCCCGTCGCCGAAGAGGACGCAGGTCGCGCGGTCCTCCCAGTCGAGAATGCGCGAGAAGGTCTCGGCGCCGATCACCAGCGCGGTCTTCGCCGCGCCCGTCGTGAGGAACTTGTCGGCCGTCGCCAGCGCGAAGACGAAGCCGGAGCAGACCGCCTGCAGGTCGAAGGCGGCGCCGCCGGTGATACCGAGCGCGGCCTGGATCTGCGTCGCGGTGGCGGGGAAGGTGTGGTCCGGCGTCGCGGTGGCGACGACGATCAGGTCGATCTCGGAGGCGTCGATGCCGGCATCGGCGATGGCGTCCTGCGCCGCCTTGAGCCCGACCACGGAGGTCGGCTCGTCATCGGCCGCGATATGGCGCTGGCGGATGCCGGTGCGCTGGACGATCCACTCGTCGCTGGTGTCGACGCGCGCGGCGAGTTCGGCATTGGTGACGATGCGGGCGGGAAGATAGGAACCGCAACCGATGACCTGGGAGCGCAAGATGGACAAGAAACGTTTTCCCTATTCGGTCTCGGCCGGCTGCACCGCCGACGGCGCCGGCTGGCTGCTGGCGGCGACCATCTCGCGCAGCTTCGCCATCAGGTCCTCGCGCGCCATCTCGTAGCCGAGTTCGGCGGCGCTGGCGAAGCCGACGGCGTCCGTGCCGCCATGGCTCTTGATGACGATGCCTTCCAGCCCCAGGAAGACGCCGCCGTTGGATTTGCGCGGATCGAGTTTTTCGCGCAGCGCCGCGAAGGCGCCGCGGGCGAAGACATAGCCGATCCTGGCCATCAGCGACCGGCCCATCGCCGCGCGCAGATAGGAGGCGATCTGGCGGGCGGTGCCCTCGGCGGTCTTCAGCGCGATATTGCCGGTGAAGCCTTCCGTCACCACCACGTCGACCGTGCCCTTGCCGAGATCGTCGCCCTCGACGAAGCCGTGATAGGCCAGATGCGGGAGATTGCCCTCGCGCAGGATGCGGCCCGCCTCCTTGACCGCCTCGACGCCCTTGATCTCCTCGACGCCGACATTGAGCAGGCCGACCGTCGGCCGGTCGAGATCGAAGACGACGCGGGCCATGGCCGCGCCCATCACCGCGAGGTCGACGAGATGGCGGGCATCGGCGCCGATGGTGGCGCCGACATCGAGCACGATGCTCTCGCCGCGCGCCGTCGGCCACAGGCAGGCGATCGCCGGCCGGTCGACCTGCGCCATCGACTTCAGGCAGAATTTCGACATCGCCATCAGCGCGCCGGTGTTGCCGGCCGAGACGGTGACATCGGCCTCGCCGGTCTTGGTCGCGTCGATGGCGCGCCACATCGAGGATTTGTAGCGGCCGTAGCGCAGCGCCTGGCTCGGCTTGTCGTCCATCTTCACCGAGATCTCGGTGTGGTGGAAGCTCGTCACGGCCTTGAGCTTCGGGTGCTGGTCGAGCAGCGGCAGGACGGTCTTCTCGTCGCCGAACATGACGAAGCGCGCATCCGGGCGCCGCTCCAGCATCAAGGCGGCGCCGGGAATGACGACGGACGGGCCGTGATCCCCGCCCATCGCATCGAGCGCGATTGTAACTGGTCGTGTCATGGAGTTCTGGTGTGTCCCGGAAGCGGCCGACCTTCGATCCGGGGCGGCTCTTTGCCGGCCGGACAATAGCGGTTTGCGATCAACTCGCAAGCCGCGCAGGCGGATTGGCGCTGCTCAATCATCGTCGTGATCCGTGTCCGGCCGCGAGCGGCGCATCGACCGCATCATGTCGCGTCGCGCTTCAGTTTCGCGAGCGCGGCGAAGGGAGAGACCTCCTCGTCCGGCGGTGCCGGCGGCTCGAAGCTCACCCCGGGCTTGCGCGGATAGGGATCGAGCGAAAGCGCCAGGAATTCGAGCGTGATCGCGCCCAGATCGATGACGCCGTCGACGATCGGCTCGGGCGGGTCGTCCTCGTTGAGCAGGACCTCGATGTCGATGCCGGCGGCCTCCGCGCCGCGGCGCGGGACGGCCTGCGGATCCTCCTGCGGCGCGAAATCGAGCTTCACCGGCACGTCGAGCTTCACCGGGAAGGGTTCGAGCGTGACGACGCAGCTCTGGTGCAGATGCGCCGCGATCCGGCCCTCGAGCTTGACCCGTTCGCCGTTGCGGATCGCCAGATAGCGTGCGCTCAGCGCCTCGACCGAAGGCAGGCCGAGCGCGGCGGCGATGGCGGCGCGCTGCCCGGCATCGGCCTCCAGCACGATCTCGGTGCCGCGCTGGCGAATGGTCTCGACCCGGACGGGATGGCGGAAGGGCGAGGCCTCCGGATGGTCAGGCGTCATGCGCGGCCTCCTCGCTCGCGAAGGCGGGAAAGAGCGGCTCCCGGTGCAGAAGCGCATCGAGGCCGAGGCCGGCGAACTCCGTCCGCACCGCGCGCAGATAGGCCGCCAGGGCCGGGGCGCCCGAAGGCGAGGCGTTGCGGCGCAGGGTCTCGACCAGGGCCTCGTCCTGCGGCGCGGCGAAGCCCGCCTCGCAGGCCTGGATGCGGCCGTAGAACATCTGGCCGATCTTCTTCATCCGCTTCGGCACGGCGATGTCGCTGACGCCGCCATTGCGGAAGCCGAGTTCGAGATAGCCGAAGCAGGCGTCGATCAGCTCCTGCGACAGCTCGCCGGCGGGCGCCGGCAATTCGCGCAGCCGCCGCAGCACCAGGAACATGTGCAGCGTCAGCGATTCGAAGCGGCCCTCGAAGCTGTCGGGAATGCCGCCTTCGAGGTAGAGCGCCGGCCGGCGCGAGGCCTCGGCGACCCGCCCGAACAGCGCATCCACAGGTGCGCGCCGCTGCGCACGCTTGCCGAACCAGCCGAAAATCACACCTTTGCCTTCGCCCGGTCGCGTTGCCGGCGTCCTCGCCTTGCCAAAGCCATCCTCGGGCGTTACGCCAACCCTGCCCCCTTTGACAAGCGGCTTGGAACGATCACAGACCGTCACCATCCGCCCCGCCTCTGGACCGTGCCCGCATGAATCCCATGTCCCGCCGTACCGCCCTGTTCGGAGCCCTCGCGACCTCGTCCCTGGCGCTCGCCGGCTGCGGCCCCGACGCCGGCGGCTTCATGCTGCCGACATCGACCGGCATCAACGAGGAGTTCAACCGCGGCTTCGTGATGGACGACGCACTCGTGGCGCAGATCAAGATCGGCATGGACGTGCAATCCGTGCTGCAGATCCTCGGCACGCCCTCGACGACCTCGACGGTCGGCAACCGCACCTTCTACTATATCAGCCAGCGGATGCGCCGGCGCTTCCAGTTCCAGGACCCGCAGATCATCGACCAGCAGGTGCTGGTGATCTATTTCAACAAGAGCTTCAAGGTGGAGCGCATCGCCAATTACGGCCTGCAGGATGGCGTGATCTTCGACTTCATCAGCCGCCGCACCCCGGCCGGCGGCGAGGAGCAGAGCTTCCTGCGCAACCTCTTCCGCGGCGTCACCAAGTTCAACCCGCTGGGCGGGCTGAGCAGCAACTGACCGCGGCGGCGCCTCCCGGAACAGGGCAACCCCGCGACCGCGTCGCGGGGTTCGTTTTTTCAGGAACCTGGCCCGCGGTCAGCCCGAGGCCGGCGCCCTGCGCTCCGGCAGCGTCATCGCCATGACGCCGAGAACCACCAGCGCCAGCCCGGCCCAGGCCGTCGGCTGCAGGCGCTCGCCCAGGAAGACGAGGCCGATCGTCACCCCGATCGGCACGCGCAGATAGGATACCGCCGTCGTCCCGACCGAGCCGAGCGTGCGGATCAGCCGGAAATAGATGGCGAAGGCGAGCGCGGTCGAGAAGACGGACAGGGCCAGCAGCGCGAGGACCGATTCCCGCGAGGGCGTCAGCGTCCACGGCCTGTCGACGATCAACGCCGCCGGGATCAGCAGCGCCGTGCCCGCCAGCATCGAGCCGGCGGCCGGCAGCAGCGGGTCCATGCCGGCGAAATGCCGGCCGAACAGCGCCGCGCAGGCATAGGCGACGGTCGCGGCGACGATGGCGAGCTGCGGCAGGGCCTGCATCCCCAGCCCGGCGAAGGCGTCGAACCCGACGATCAGGCTGATGCCGGCGACGCCGGCCGCGACGCCCAGGCCCTTGCGCCAGTCGGGGCGGCGGCCCCGCATCGGCGCAAGCGAGATCAGGAAGACGAAGACCGGCGTGGTGCCGTTGAGAATCGAGGCGAGGCCGGCATCGACGCTGCGCTCGGCCCAGGCGATCAGCGTGAAGGGCACGACGCTGTTGAGCAGGGCCTGCGTCAGGAAGCGCCGCCAGGCCACGCCGTCGCGCGGCATCCGCAGGCCGCGCCAGCGGATCACCGCGAGCAGGATCGCGCCGGCGATCAATGTGCGGGCGGCGATCAGGGTCAAGGGCGGGATCGTCTCGACGCCGAGCTTGATGAAGCTGTAGGAACCGCCCCAGAGCGTCGCCAGCGCCAGCAGCAGCGCGAATTCGGTGGTGCGGTTCGGGGCGGCGGCGGGAGTTTCGAGCGTTGGCGCGGACATGGTCTCTCCTCGGTCGGGCCGGGACCATGCCAGCGGCGCGATGCCGATGCATGCGGCAACGCTACGCTCGCGGCCGTAACTTGCGGAGTTGATTCAAGCGGCTGCCGCATTGATTCAAGTGGGACTCGCAAGCTTTTGCTTTATCGGGGATTTTTCTCCGCACGCGACCCGCTTCGTCAGTGCGAGGAGCGGAGCGTCGCAGCAATCCAGGAGGACCGGGCTGAAACGTTCGATCCGGCCCCCGCTGGATGGCTTCGCTGCGCTCGCAACGACGGCGTGGATCGCCCACAGAAAAACCCGCGGCTTTCGCCGCGGGTCGAATGGTTCAGGCAAGAGCCCGCGCTCAGGAATGCGCCAGGATCGCCAGCAGCAGCAGGGCGATGATGTTGGTGATCTTGATCGCCGGGTTCACGGCGGGGCCCGCCGTGTCCTTGTAGGGGTCGCCGACGGTGTCGCCGGTCACCGAGGCCTTGTGCGCGTCGGAGCCCTTCATGTGGCGCACCCCGTCCTTGTCGACGAAGCCGTCCTCGAAGCTCTTCTTGGCGTTGTCCCAGGCACCGCCGCCCGAGGTCATCGAGATCGCGACGAAGATGCCGGTGACGATCACGCCCATCAGCATGGCTCCGACCGCCGCGAAGGCGTTGTTCTTGCCGGCGATCCAGTAGATCACGAAATAGGTCACGATCGGCGCCAGCACCGGCAGCAGCGAGGGCACCACCATCTCCTTGATCGCGGCGCGGGTCAGCATGTCGACGGCGCGGCCGTAATCGGGCCGGTCCTTGCCTTCCATGATGCCAGGCTTCTCGCGGAACTGCTTGCGCACCTCCTCGACCACCGAGCCGGCCGCGCGCCCGACCGCCGTCATGCCCATGCCCGCGAAGAGGAAGGGGATGAGGCCGCCGAGCAGCAGGCCGACGACGACGTAGGGGTTCGACAGCGTGAAGTCGACCGTGACGCCCTTGAAGTACTGGAACGCCGTGGAGCCGGCCTTGTTGGCCTCCCCGATGAAGAAGCTCAGGTCGGAGGTATAGGCCGCGAACAGCACCAGCGCGCCGAGACCGGCCGAGCCGATCGCATAGCCCTTGGTGATCGCCTTGGTGGTGTTGCCGACCGCGTCGAGCGCGTCGGTGGAGTGACGCACCTCCTTGGGCAGGCCCGCCATCTCGGCGATGCCGCCGGCATTGTCGGTCACCGGGCCGAAGGCGTCGAGCGCCACGACGACGCCGGCCAGCGCCAGCATGGCGGTGGTGGCGACGGCGATGCCGAACAGGCCGGCGAGGCTGTAGGCGACGATGATGCCCGCGACGATCACGATGACCGGCGCCGCCGTCGCCTCCAGCGAGACCGCGAGGCCCTGGATGACGTTGGTGCCGTGGCCGGTCACCGAGGCCTGGGCGATGGAGACCACCGGGCGCTTGCCGGTGCCGGTGTAGTATTCGGTGATGACGACGATGAGCAGCGTCACCGCGAGGCCGACCAGCGCGCAGCCGAAGAGCGCGCCCGAGGTGAAGGTGACGCCCTGCGCGGTGGTGAAAGCCGCCGAGAAGCCGCCGAACATGGCGAAGTTCACGGCCGCGATCGCCGCGACCGAGAGCACGCCCGCGGCGATGAAGCCCTTGTAGAGCGCGCCCATGATCGACTGGTTGGCGCCGAGCTTGACGAAGAAGGTGCCGATGATCGAGGTGACGATGCAGGCCGCGCCGATCGCCATCGGGTAGAGCATCATCGTGCCGAGTGCCGGCTGGCCGGCGAAGAAGATCGCCGCGAGCACCATGGTCGCGACCAGCGTCACCGCATAAGTCTCGAACAGGTCGGCGGCCATGCCGGCACAGTCGCCGACATTGTCACCCACGTTGTCGGCGATGGTCGCCGGGTTGCGCGGGTCGTCCTCGGGGATGCCGGCCTCGACCTTGCCGACGAGATCGGCGCCGACATCCGCGCCCTTGGTGAAGATGCCGCCGCCGAGACGGGCGAAGATCGAGATCAGCGAGGCGCCGAAGCCCAGCGCCACCAGCGAATCGATCACCGTGCGGCTGGCGGGCTCGAAGCCGAGGCCGGAGGTCAGCACGCCGTAATAGACGGCGACGCCGAGCAGGGCCAGGCCCGCGACCAGCAGGCCGGTGACCGCACCCGCCTTGAAGGCGACGTCGAGCCCCGCGCCGAGCGACTGCATCGCGGCCTGAGCGGTGCGGACATTGGCGCGCACCGAAACGTTCATGCCGATGAAGCCCGCGACGCCCGAAAGCACCGCGCCGATCAGGAAGCCGATCGCCACCCATTTGCCGAGCAGCCAGAAGAGCAGCACGAAGAGCACGACGCCGACCATCGCGATGGTCATGTACTGGCGCTTGAGATAGGCCTGCGCGCCTTCGGCCACCGCGCCGGAAATTTCCTGCATGCGCTGGTTGCCGGCGTCGCGCTTCATCACGTCGCCATAGGCCCAGACGCCATAGGCTATGGAAAGCGCACTCAATATGATGATGAGAAGCAGAGCTGACATTCGTTTTCCTGACCTTGAGCTTCCGAGCCGTCGGGAGCGCTGCCGCTCCTCTTTTGCAGCGTTGGACGTCAGGCAGCGAAAAAACGGGCCCTAAGACGAAAAGGCCCGCTCTGCGTCGCCAGTGTCAGGCGAATTTGTGGCAAGTTTCGGCGAGGAGCGCAAACCGCCGCGCTTACAAATCCGCTCGAATGTCAGCCGTTCGCGGAAGCGAGGTCAGAGCGGCACGTCGCGGTTGACGTTCTTGTAGAGCAGGTAGCAGGCGTCGCCCTGGCCGGTCGGATAGAATTGCTGCGGGCAGTATCCGCCCATCCAGATGAAATCCCGCGCCCAGATCTCGTGCCACTCCGCGCCGAGCAGGTAGAGGCCCTGCCCCTCCAGCATGTAGAGACCATGCTCCATCACATGGGTCTCGACCGCCGGGAAGCAGACGCCCGGCTTGAACCACATCAGGTTCATCTCGAAGTCGAAGCGCAGATCGCCATAGGGCAGCAGGAACTGGAAGCCGCGCCCCTCCATGCCGGTGTGATTCGTCATCGGCACCGCGTCCTGATGGGACAGGATCGGCTCCGGGACGGCGAAGCCCGGCGCCGGCTCGTAGCGCTTGCGCAGCGCGAGCACGCGCACCGTCTCGGCCGTCTGGTTGCGCAGGGTGAAGGGCGTGCCCGGCGGCAGATAGGCGAAGCCGCCGGCCGCCAGCGGCTTCGCAGCGCTTCCGGCCAGGCCGAAGGCCGCCTCGCCCGCCAGCCCGTAGAAGAAATGCTGGACGCCCTCCTCCGCGAAGGCGGCCGCGGTTCCGCCGCCGGGCGCGATCTCGAGCACATACTGGGCGAAGCCGGCGCCCAGCACCGGCGCGGCGAGGATGCGCGCGATCGTGTCCTTGTAGTGCGGCAGGCGGCTGACGAGCACGCCCTCGGGCGGCATGAAGGCGTAGTTCGGGCGCACGACGCCACGGTTATGGCCGATCGCCCCGGGCGGGACGCGGCCCGTGGCCGCCGGAAACACGCGCTGGTTCATCTCTTCGCCTTTCCGCGCCGGGGGCAGCCGGTGCCGCTCAGGCGGCCGGGCTGGCGGTGCGCTTCTGCGTACGCTGCCAGATAACCAGCAGCAAGGCGACCGCGACCGGCGGGAAGACGAGCCAGTTCACCGCGTCCCAGCCGCCATGGCTGAGCAGGCCGCCGGACGAGAAGGAGGCGATCGCCACCGAGCCGAAGACCAGGAAGTCATTGGCCGCCTGCACCTTGACCCGCTCCTCCGGCCGGTAGCAGTCGGTCACCAGGGCGGTGGCGCCGATGAAGCCGAAATTCCAGCCGATGCCGAGCAGCACCAGGGCGAGCCAGAAATGCGCGACGCTCAGGCCCGCGAGGCCGACGACCGCCGCCAGCGCCGTCAGGACGAGGCCGACGATGGTGATCGCCTCCTTGCCAAAGCGCTCGATCAGCTTGCCGGTGAAGAAGCTCGGCCCGTACATGCCCAGCACATGCCACTGGATGCCGAGCGCGGCGTCGCCGACCGAATGGCCGCAGGCGACCATCGCCATCGGGGCGGCCGTCATCACGAAGCTCATCAGCCCGTAGGCGACGAGCGAGGCGATCACCGAGGCGATGAATTTGGGCTGCCGCATGATCGGGCCGAGCGGACGGCCGAGATCGCTGCGGACCGCCTTCACCGGCGGCGCATGCAATTGCGAGACGATGCAGATGGCGAGCAGGGCGAGGCCGCCCTGGGCGAGGAAGCTCGCGGCGAAGGGCGCGGCCGGCGTCAGGTCGCGCGTCCAGTAGACTGATTGCGGGCCGATGATCCCGGCCGCCAGCCCGCCGAGCATCACCCAGGAGATGGCCTTCGGCCGGAAGGCCGGGCTCGCCGTATCGGCGGCGGCGAAACGGTAGCTCTGCACGAAGGCGCCGTAGAGCCCGCAGACGAAGGTGCCGAGGCAGAACAGCCAGAACAGCCGGGAGGTGACGCCGCCGGCCGCCAGGCTGGCGCCGGCCGCGCCCACCAGGGCGCCGATGAGATAGCCGCCGCGACGGCCGAGGCGGCGCATGATCATCGCCGCCGGGATGACGCCCGCCGCGATGCCGAGCTGGAGGAGGCTGACCGGCACGGTCGCGAAGGTCTGGTCGGAAGCGAGCTGGGCCCCGACGAGGCCGCCGAGCGAGACCACGATCGCGGGATTGGCCCCGCCGAGCGCCTGCGCGCCCGAGAGGATAAGCGCGTTGCGCTTGGCGAGCCTGTCGCCCTCGGCGACCGGGACATGCTGGTTCATCACTACGCCGTTCCGCGGCGCCGCGCGGAGCCGCCCGTCAGAAATGGGAGAAGGAACCGCGCGCGAAACCCTGCCCGCCGCCCTTGCCGCTGTAACGCACCGCGTCCGCCTCCGGGACGATCCGGCCGATCGGCGCCAGCGGAACGCCACGCTCCGCAGCCGCCGCGATCAGAGCAGAATAATCTCTTTCAGACGCCGTGCAGAGAATTTCGTAGTCGTCTCCTCCGGTCCAGGCCAGTTCCGCCAATGCGGGATCGGCCATGAGCGCGGCGCGGGCCGGCGCCGAGAGCGGGACCGAATCGAGGTCGATCTCGGCGCCGATGCCGGAGGCCTTCAGGAGCTTGGCGAGATCCCCGACGAGGCCGTCCGAGACGTCCATGGCGGCGCTCGCATGGCGCTGGAGCGCCTCGGCGAGGGCGATGCGCGGCTGCGGATGCAGATAGCGGTCGGCGAGGAAGCGGCGCTGTTCGTCGTCGAGCGCCGCGACCCAGCCGGGCCTGTCGGGGCCATGGACCGCGAGGCCGAGGGCGCCGTCCCCAATCGTGCCCGAGACCAGCACGACATCGCCCGGCCGCGCCCCGGCGCGGCGGACCATCCGCCCGGCCGGCACCGTGCCGAAGGCGGTGACCGAGAGGGTGAGCGGGCCGGCGGTCGAGACGGTGTCGCCGCCGATCAGCGGGCAGCCGGCCTGCCCCGCCAGCGTGCCGAGGCCGGCGGCGAAGTCCTTCAGCCACGCCTCGGTCCAGTCGCGCGGCAGGGCGATGGTCAGCACGAAGCCGTCCGGCTTCGCGCCCTTGGCGGCGAGGTCGGAGAGATTGACCGCGAGCGCCTTCCAGCCGATCGCGGCGGGGGGATCGTCCGGGAAGAAATGCACGCCGGCGACCAGCGCGTCGGCGGTGACGACGACCTCGTAGCCGCGGCCGGGCCGCAGCAGACCGGCATCGTCGCGCAGGTCGAGCCCGCCCGGCCCGGCGAGCGGCGCAAAATAGCGCTCGATCAGCTCGAATTCGCCGGGGCGCTGGTCATCGGTCATTACTCAAACGCCCTCCCCGGCCGCTCCCCGGTCATCCCGGACAAGCGGCGCAGCCGCGCCGATCCGGGAGCCATGCCCGAACCGCCACCGGAAACGCTCCGGCATGGATCCCGGGTCTCCCTTTGGTCGCCCGGGACGACGGCAGCGTGTGACTACGCCGCCGGGATGTCGAACTCGTCGGCGCGGAACTCGCGGGCCATGCGGTCGAGCACGGCGTTGACCATGCCGATCTCCTCGCCATCGTAGAAGGCGCGGGCGACGGCGACATATTCGGAGATGACGGCGCGGGCCGGCACGTCCTTGCGGAAGGCTAGCTCATAGGCGCCCGAGCGCAGGATGGCGCGCACCACCGCCTCGACCCGCTTCAGCGGCCAGCCCTTGGCCAGCAGCTCGTCGACGGTGCGGTCGACCAGCCGCTGCTCGCGCACGACGCCGCCGAGCAGGTCGCGGAAGAAGGCGATCTCCGCCTGCGGCAATGCGATCTCCTCGACCTCCTTGCCGATCCAGAACGCCTCGAACTCGGCCATGGCCTCGTTGACGCCGCGGCCGCCGACTTCCATCTCGTAGAGCGCCTGCACGACCGAGAGGCGCGCGCCGCGCCGCTTCTCGGCCCGGCTCATTCCGGCTGCTCCGGCTCGGCGGCCTCGGCCAGCGAGCGCTTGTAGCGCAGCACGGCGAGCGCCGCCTCGGCCGCGCCGCCGCCCTTGTCCATCTCGGAACGGTTGGCGCGGGCCCAGGCCTGCGCCTCGTTCTCGACCGTCAGGATGCCGTTGCCGAGCGGCAGCGCGAAGGCGACCGACAGGTCCATCAGCGCGCGCGCGCTCTCGCCGGCGACGATGTCGTAATGGCCGGTCTCGCCGCGGATCACGGTGCCGAGCGCGACCACCGCCTCATAGGGGTCGACCGACTCGTCGGCGGCGCGCAGGCCGATGACGATGGCGGAGGGAATTTCGAGCGCGCCGGGAACGGTGACGACGTCGACGCGGCAGCCGGCTTTTTCGAGCACCGCCGTCGCGCCCGCGAGGAGCTCGTCGGCGAGCTTGTCGTAGAAGCGCGCCTCGACCACGAGCACGCGGGCGCCGTCGATGTCGAGCGCGGGAGTTGCGGCCTCCTGGGCCGAGATCTGCCGGGGTCCGGCCATGGTTCTTGTCCTTAAATCAGCAACAGTCGGTTCGCGCCCGAAACATGATACGCCGTCATCCCGGGCGACCGGAGGGAGACCCGGGATCCATGCCTGAGCGTTTCCGACTAAGGTTCAGGCATGGATCCCGGCTCTGCGCTCCGCTTCGGCCGGGACGACAGCGTTCGGGATGAAGTGGGCCACGATCTAACCCTGCGGGCGCGCCTCCGCAAGCCGTGCGGCATACCGCGCCATCAGATCGACCTCGACATGGACAGGGTCGCCTTCCTTGCGCTGGCCCCAGGTGGTGACGGCGAAGGAATGCGGGATCAGCAACACGGTGAAGACGTCGTCATCGACCGTGTTGACCGTCAGCGAGGTGCCGTCGAGGCTGACCGAGCCCTTGGCCGCGATGAAGCGGGCGAGCCCCTGCGGCGCCCGGATGTGGAAGCGCGCGGTCGCGCCCCAGGGCTCGTCCGGATCGGGCTCGATCGCCTCGATCTTGAGGATGCGCCCGACGCCGTCGACATGGCCGGTGACGAGATGCCCGCCGAGCTCCTCGCCGACCTTGAGCGAGCGCTCCAGATTGATCCGGGTGCCGGGCTCCCATTCGCCGACCATCGTCTTGGCCAGCGTCTCGGCCGCCGCATCGACTTCGAAGACGCAGCCGGGCTCGCCATCCCCGCGCGGCCGCAGCGCCGTGACGGTCAGGCAGACGCCGGCGCAGGCGATCGAGGCGCCGATGGCGATGCCTTCCGCCTCATAGGGGCTGGCGATGGCGAGGTGCTTGAGGTTCGGCCCCTTGCGCTCGGATTCGACGACCTCGCCGATGGCGGTGACGATGCCGGTGAACATCAGCCTCTCCTCACGAAATGCTCGAAACGGTCGCCGCCGATCCATTCGGTCCCGGCAAGGCGGTAAAGATCGGGGTCGGCCAGCAATCCCGCAAGCCCCGGGCGCACGGCGACGATGCCGGGCTCGCCCAGCCTTTTCGGCGAGGTCGAGACGATGACCTCGTCGGCAAGCCCTTCCAGCGCCAGCTTCTCGCCGATGCGCGGGCCACCCTCGGAAAAGACACGGGTGATGCCGCGCGTGCCGAGCAGCGTCAGCGCCTCGCGCAGGTCGAGATGGCCGTCCGGCCCGGCCGCGACGCGCATGACCTCGACGCCGGAAGCGACGAGCGCCGCTTCGGCTTCGACCGGCGCGGCCTCGGCGGCGATCACCCAGACCGGGATGTCGCGGGCGGTCCGGACCAGCTTCGAGGCCAGCGGCAGCTTGAGATGCGAGTCGAGGATGACCCGCACCGGCGAGCGACCGGCCAGGCCGGGCAGGCGCACCGTCAATTGCGGATCGTCCGACAGCACCGAGCCGATGCCGAGCATGATGGCGTCGTGATGCGCCCTTTGCAGATGCACCCAGGCGCCGGCCGGCGGGCTGGACACGGCGATCGGCCGCCCGCCCGCCCCGCCGGCATAGCCGTCGGCCGTGCGGGCGATCTTGAAGGTCACCATCGGCCGCCCTTGCGTGACCCGCAGGACATGGCCGCGATGGGCACGCTGGGCCTGCTCCTCGAGTACGCCCGTGACGACCTCGATGCCGGCCGTGCGCAGCAGCGCGTGGCCGAGCCCGGCGATGAAGGGGTTGGGGTCCGCCATCGCCGAGACGACGCGCCTCACGCCCGAAAGGATGGTGTGCTCGACGCAGGGGATGCCGCCGCGCAGCGAGCGGTGAGAGCAGGGCTCGAGCGTGACGTAGAGCGTGCCGCCCATCGCCGCGGCGCCGGCGCGGGCGAAGGCCAGGGCCTCGCCATGCGGACGCCCGCCGGGCTGCGTCAGCCCGCGCGCCACCACGACCGGCCCGTCGGCGGTGTCGCGCGTGACGATGGCGCCGACCGACGGGTTCGGCCAGGTCGCGCCGAGATGGCGCGCGCCAAGCCCAAGCGCCTGCGCCATGAAGAGGCGGTCGACGCGCTGTCCGGGCCTGTCGTCTTCGGGCAAGCCGGGGCCCGCCCCGGCTGAAGACGCCCTGCGGTCAGTCATCGCTGCCGGGCGGCGGGGCTGGGGCGCCCTCCTCCTCGACGGCGCCGAGCTGGCCGAGCAGTTCCTCGAAGTCCTTGGCCTCGCGGAAGTTCTTGTAGACCGAGGCGAAGCGGACATAGGCGACGTCGTCGAGGCCCTTCAGCCCCTCCATCACCAGCTCGCCGATGGTCGAGCTCTGGATCTCGGCCTCGCCCGAGCTCTCGAGCTGGCGCACGATGCCGTTGAGCATGCGCTCGATCCGCTCCGGCGTGACCGAGCGCTTGCGCAGCGCATGCGCCACCGAGGTCTCCAGCTTGTCCCGGTCGAAGGGCGCGCGCCGGCCCGAGCGCTTCACCACGGTCAGCTCGCGCAACTGCACCCGCTCGAAGGTGGTGAAGCGGCCGCCGCAGTCAGGGCAGACGCGACGGCGGCGGATCGAGGCGTGGTCGTCGGTGGGACGGGAATCCCTGACCTGGGTATCGAGGGAGCCGCAATAGGGACAGCGCATTCCGGTCGCTAACCTTTCTCAGAGCCCCTTCGCATGTCCTCAATAGATCGGGAAGCGCGCCGTCAGCGCCCCGACCTTGACCTTCACCGCCTCCTCGACAGCCGCGTTGCCTTCCTCGCCATTCCGGCTGAGCCCGTCCAGCACCTCGGCGATCAGCTCGCCGACCTGCTTGAACTCGGCGATGCCGAAGCCGCGCGAGGTCGCCGCCGGGGTGCCGAGGCGGATGCCGGAGGTGGTCATCGGCTTCTCGGGGTCGAAGGGGATGCCGTTCTTGTTGCAGGTGATGTGGGCGCGGCCGAGCGCGGCCTCCGCCGCCTTGCCGGTCAGCTTCTTCGAGCGCAGGTCGACCAGCATCAGGTGGTTGTCGGTGCCGCCGGTGACGAGATCGAAGCCCTTGGCCTTCAGCGTCTCGGCCAGCGCCTTGGCGTTGGCGACGACGGCGTGCGCATAGGTCTTGAACTCGGGCTGCAGCGCCTCGTGGAAGGAGACCGCCTTGGCGGCGATGACATGCATCAGCGGGCCGCCCTGGATGCCCGGGAAGATCGCCGAATTGACCTTCTTGGCGATCGTCTCGTCATTGGTCAGGATCATGCCGCCGCGCGGGCCGCGCAGGGTCTTGTGCGTCGTGGTGGTGACGACATGGGCGTGCGGGAACGGCGAGGGGTGCGCGCCGCCGGCGACGAGGCCGGCGAAATGGGCGATGTCGACCATGAAATAGGCGCCGACCTTGTCGGCGATCTCGCGGAAGCGGGCGAAATCCCAGTGGCGGGCATAGGCCGAGCCGCCGGCGACGATCATCTTCGGCTTGTGCTCGAGGGCGAGGCGCTCCATCGCGTCGTAGTCGATGAGCTGATCGACGACGCAGACGCCGTAGGAGACGACGTTGAACCACTTGCCGGACTGGTTGACCGGCGCGCCATGGGTCAGGTGCCCGCCGGCGGCGAGATCGAGACCCATGAAGGTGTCGCCGGGCTGCATCAGCGCCATGAAGACGCCCTGATTGGCCTGGCTGCCGGAATTCGGCTGGACATTGGCGAATTTGCAGTCGAACAGCCGGCAGGCGCGCTCGATGGCGAGCTTCTCGGCGATGTCGACGAACTGGCAGCCGCCGTAATAGCGCCGGCCCGGATAGCCCTCGGCATATTTGTTGGTCATCACCGAGCCCTGCGCCTCCAGCACGGCGCGGGAGACGATGTTCTCGGAGGCGATCAGCTCGATCTCGTCGCGCTGGCGACCGAGCTCCAGCGTGATCGCGCGGGCGATCTCGGGATCGGCATCGGCCAGGGGCGCGCCGAAGAAGGAGTTGGAAAGGTGCTTGTCGCGCGCGGCTTCGGTCATGTCCGGCTCCTGAAGTTCGGCGGCCGGTCTCGGTCCGGTCCCGTCGCGGCGTCCCTATCATGAGGATAGAGGCTGTCCAAGCGATAGATGGCCACAGGGCCGGCGCGCCCGGTCAGCCTCCCCGCTTGCGCCGGCCGGGCGGGCCGCCGGACGGGTCATAGACCAGGGGCCCGCGCGCGGAGGCTTTCAGGAGCGCGCGAAAGCTGGGGCATTCGAGATGACTCGGCGCCGGGCAATCGGCGACATGGCGCAAGGCATCGCGCAGCATCCTCAAGCCGAGGATCTGCCGCTGCAGGTCGTCGGCCTTCGCGCGCAATTGCGCGCGCGGGATTGCGGGCTGCCCGTCCCGGCCGAACATGCCGGCGATCTCGACGAGCGAAAACCCCGCGGCCTTGCCCAGGCCGATCAGCGACAGCCTGAGCAGCACGTCGCCATCGAACTGCCGGCGCAGCCCATGCCGTCCTTCGGACCGGATCAGCCCGATCTCCTCGTAGTAGCGCAGCGTCGACGGCGGAACCCCGGAGCGCTCCGCGATCTCGCCAATGTCCAGAAGCGGCATGCTTGACCTCAAGCTGACTTGAATTCGTAGGCTCCGCCGAACCTGCGATCCCGGCAAGAGGAAAAATCATGGAAAACACTGATACCGAAAGGGAAAGAGCGATCTGGCGCGACCCGCGCGCCATCGCGCTGTTGATGGCGGCCTCGCTCACGACGATGGCGAACGCGACGATCAGCCCGGCCCTGCCCGGGATCGAGCGGCTGTTCAGCGCCGATCCGAACGCGGCGATGCTGACCCGGCTGCTGGTACCGGCCCCCTCGCTCGCCGTTGCGATTTGCGCACCGGTCATCGGGCTGGTCGCCGACCGTCTCGGGCGGCGCAGGCTGCTTCTGACCGGCATGCTCCTGTTCGTGCTCTCCGGATGCGCCGGCCTGGTCTTGCCGGACCTGCCGACGATTTTCGCGAGCCGCCTCGTGCTCGGCGTCGCCGTCGCCCTGATCATGACGGCACAGACCGCCCTGATCGGCGACTATTTCACCGGCCACGCCCGCAACGCGCTGACCGGCCTGCAGATCTCCGCACGCAATTTCGGCGGGCTGGTCTTCATCTCGCTCGCGGGCTGGGTCGCCGCGCTTTCGCCACGCCTGCCCTTTGCCATCTACGGGCTGGCGATCCTTTTCCTGCCGCTGACATGGCGCGTCATCATCGACCCCGAGCGGAGCCCCTCCGCCGTCGCGGCCATGCCGGGCGGAAGCAGCGAGGGTGGCGGCCCGTGGCGCAGCCTGCTCGTCCTGCTGGCGCTCCTCCAGGCCGCGACCAACATGATCTTCTTTCTCATGCCGACGCAGCTATCGTTCTTCCTGGCCCTGCGAGGCTATGCCAGCCCGGCCATGACCGGGGCGATGCTCGGCCTGCTGATGGTCTCGGGAGGCTGCCTTGCCCTGCTCTATCCGCGCATCCAGCGCGCAGGCGGCTACGCTTGCATCTTCCTCCTGGGCTACGGCTCGATGGCGCTGGGCTTCCTGCTTCTGCCCGTTGCCGGAGCGGAACTGCTTCTCTTTCTGGCCGCTGCGGCGATCGGGGCCGGCTATGCGCTGGTCTCCCCGAGCTTCATCGCACTCGCCTTGAACCTCGCGCCGCCCGCCGCGCGCGGATTGGCCGGCGGCATCCTGACCGCGTCCGTCTTCATCGGCCAGTTCTGCTCCCCGCTCGCCAGCACGCCGCTGATCGACGGATATGGCTATCGCGCCCTGTTTCAGGGAACCGCGCTGCTGCTCGCGATCATGGCCCTGGCGGCGGCATTGGCGGGTGCGGCTTCACGGCTGCGGCTGCGAACGAGGGCCGCATCGGCACGGGCCCCCTCGCTTTGACGCCAGCCCGCCGCGCGCCAGTGCCGGAACCAGCGGCCGGCAGACGGGGCGCGCGAGATCGTGATCCCGCCATTTTGCAGGGCAACACCGACCCGGATGGGAAAGAAGGAGCGATGGCGCGAATCGTCTGAATTTCAAGCGTTTTCTCGGTACCCGGCGCGAATCCGCCACGGCTCGATCGGCGCTTTCGGCCGGATATCGGGCCAAAAGCTCCTGCAACGTCATCTTGTGCGTCGCAACATAAACCCATATCTCTCCTTTCCGAAGCACCTCTCTCAGACTTCGAAAGGAGAGTTTCATGCTCGAACGGCACGACTGCGATTGCGCCTCCGAGGCCGAGCTCGGTCACGACGATGAATGCGAGGCCCAGCAGGACGATACGGAAGCGTTCTCGCCTCGCGACTACCAGCAGGGCTTCTGGAGCTAGAGCACCGGCCCGAAAAGCGGAACGCGATTTCCCGGAAAAGCCGACGCAAAATCAAGGAACTGGAGCATCGGACTGAAGACGATATTCAGCCCGATGCTCCAGCCGCTCCGTCAGGACCATGCGGAGGGCCGAGCAGCCCCCCCCCCCGCGCCGCAACCCGGGAAGCGAGCTGCGCCGGCAGGCCAGCGCCGCCGCCACACGATCCTCGGATCGGCTCGCTCTGAACCTTCATCTGCGTGACGCCGATGTTCGGCGTCTGGAAGATGGCCCCGATGCGCTCGGAGCCAGCCTCTCAAACGAAAAACCCGCCGATGGCTCGGCGGGTTTTTCGTTTGGAGTGCGGTTTTGCCGGAATCGGATCGTCAGGCGATCAGATGTCGTTCTCGCCCTGCAGCGCCGCGACCGGCGCCGGGCCGAGGCCGTCCTTGTTATAGATGTCGTCGCGGAACTGCACGCCGCCATCGGGCGTCGCCCAGGCGGTGACATAGACCCAGTAGCACGGCACCGGGTCGGCGATGCGGGCGTTGACGCGCTGGCCGGAGGCGATGACCTCGTCGATCTTGGCGCGATCCCAGCCGGGGGTGTTCTTGAGCAGCCAGGCGACATAGTCGCGCACGTTCTGGACGCGCATGCAGCCCGAGGAGACGAAGCGGTAATCGTCGCCGAAGATGCCCTTGGCCGGCGTGTCGTGCATGTAGACGCCGTAGGGGCTCGGAATGTTGATGCGCACGAAACCGAGCGAGTTGAAGTCGCCGCCCGGATCCTGCCGGAAGGTGTAGCGCGTCGCCTCGTCCGAGTTCCAGTTCACCTGCGAGGGCGCGATCTCGCCGCCGCTCGGCGAGATGATGCGGATCTTGTTCTCGGTGAGGTAGTTCGGCTCCTTCCTCATCTTCGGGATCAGATCCTTGCGGATGATGGAGGCGGGGACCGTCCAGGTCGGGTTGAAGTTGACCTCGGGAATCTTGGTCTGGAGCAGCGGCGACTGCCGGTCGATCTTGCCGACGCCGGCAGCGTGACGGGTGGCGACGCGCCCGTTCTCGACCGTCTCGACCGTCGCGGCGGGGATGTTGGCGACGACATAGCGGCTGCCGAGATTGCCCGACCAGGTGCGCAGGCGCACGACATTGGTCTCGAGCTGGCGGATGCGACGCTCGATCGGCACGTTGAGCGCGACGATGGTGGCGCGGTTGATCGAGCCCGTCGTCGACAGGCCGACGCGGGCCTGGAACTGGCGCACCGCCGCCTCGACATAGGAATCGTAGACATTGCTCTCGCCCGCCTTCTGGACGAGGTCGCCGGTGACGGCGAGGCGCTGGCGCAGGGCCGCAACCGCGGCTCCCCGCGCGCCGAGGCCCATCCGCTCGGGCAACTGCACCGGCTGCCAGCCGCCGCGCGCGGCGAGGTCGCGATAGGCGGCGATGGCCTGCTCGGTCGCCTGCAGGGTTTCCGGCGACAGCATCGGCGTGGAGGAGCGCAGCACGGCGTTGCGCGGGCCGGCATCGTAGTTCTGAAGCCATTCGGCCTGCTGCGCGAATGCCGGGGCGGCTGCCGCCGAAGCGGCGCCCGAAAGCAGCGCCAGCACGGTTTCGCGGCGTGTCAGGCTCAGTTGCGACATCTCTTCCCTCTTCAACTTCATCCGAACGCGGGCGACCGGCACAAAAATGCCGCCGGGAGGAGCGGCAGCGGCGGATCGGCCCCAATGCGGCGACGGTGTCGTATCACGGTTAAGGAGGTGTGATGAGAGCGGCGAATTTAGGGCATGCGCGCGTTTTGCGGCAGGCATGGCAGCAAAGCCACACTCGAAAGCCACATTCGGAGCGGGCGGCGACAGCCGCGTCGCATCCCTTGCCTGCGCGAGGCCCGGGCGCCGGACGGTTCCGGCGGCCCGGCTGGCGAACCGCGCCGAAGCAGGCGTTTCAGAGCTTGTAGCGGATCTGGTCGGTCCAGAAGCGCTCGAGCCGCAGCAGGGCGTTGTTCATGCGCTCGAAATCGTCGGCCGCGATGCCGCCGATCTGCTCGACCGTGCGGACATGCTTGTCGTACACGCCCTTCACGATGTCGTGTACCTCCGAGCCCTTCTCGGTCAGGCTGATGCGCACCGAACGGCGGTCGATCCGCGAACGGGCATGGTGGAGATAACCCAGCTCGACCAGCTTCTTGACGTTGTAGGAGACGTTCGAGCCGAGATAGTAGCCGCGGGTGCGCAGCTCGCTCGCCGACAGCTCCGCGTCGCCGATATTGTAGAGCAGCAGGGCCTGCACGCTGTTGACGTCGTCGCGGCCGCGGCGCTCGAACTCATCCTTGATGACATCGAGAAGCCGGCGATGCAGCCGCTCCACCAGGGTCAGCGACTCAAGATAAAGAGGCTTCACGCTCAGTTCGACTTCGTCGTTCTTGGCAACTTCAGAAGTCTTGACGCTCGCTTTCATGGTATATCCCGCCTGTTGTGTGTCAGCCGGGATTTGTCTCCCGGTCCGCTTCTGAAAAACACCATAAGCCTGCCCGGATGAAAACGAGTTTAAATATCAGGATGAATCAGAGATTTACCCCTTTGGGTGAATCGTAGGTGAAGCCGGAAAGGCTTAAGCTAAAGCGATTCTTACCATGACTCGGGGCAATCGAGCGGCCGCCCAAAGCCGATGGCGCCCGCATGAAGCGCGCCGGCCGCGCGATGCCCGGGCTGAAATTCGAGCCCACATCCTGAGGCGCCATTTGTCGGAAACGGCGCCTCGGGACCAGGGCTCGCAGAGCAAGACGGCTAGCGCGGACCTATTCCGCCTCGTTCTCGGCGGCCCAGGTGACGAGGAAGTAGATCGCCATCAGCGCCACATAGATGCCGACCATCCAGGCCGTCAGCGGCACGAAGCGCGGGAAGAAGAAGCTGAGCAGGAGCTGGCTCAGCGTCGCCAGCAGCCAGAGCACCCCGCCCCAAGTCGAGGTCAGCCAGAGCCCGACCGCGGCGACGAGGTCGATCACGGCAAAATAGACGATGATCGCCTGGAAGCTGAGCAGGCGATTCTCGAAGGGCGGCAGCGCATCCCCCGAGACGCCGAAGATCACCATCCAGGCCATGAGCCCCTTGGCCAGCCAGGCGACCGAGAGCAGCCGCAGGAACCAGACCAGCACCAGCCGCCAGCGCGCCGCGGCCTTGGTTCCGCCCTCCCCCGCCTGTTCGCCGCGCAGGGCCTCGCCGTCGCCGCCCAGGCCCAAGCTCAAGGCTCCAGCTTCAGCTCGGAGGCGCCGAGCGGAGCGAAATAGGCGGCGATCGCGGCGGGCTCGACGGCTTCCAGCCGGTCGGGCTGCCAGCGCGGCGCCTGGTCCTTGTCGATCACCACGGCGCGAACACCCTCATAGAAGTCGTGGCCATGGGCGATCCGCGAGACGATGCGGAATTCCGTGCGCATCGCCTCGGCGAAATCCAGCTCCCGGCCGCGGCGCATCTGCTCATGGGCGATGGCGATGCTGGTCGGCGACTTGGTGGCAAGGGTCTGGACGAGCTTGCCGGCGAAGGCGCTGCCCTTGGCGGCCAGGGCGCCGAGCCGCTCGACGACGGCCAGCGGCGAGCTGGCCGCGAAGGCCTCGGCGATGGTCGCGGCCTCCGCCTGCAGCGGGCCGGGCGGCCGCGCGATGGTGAAGCCGGCGAGGATGTCGTCGAGCGCGGAACGGCCCGTCAGCGCATCGGCGAGCTCGGCCATGCGGTCGCTGGGCACGGCATGGGTGGCGAGGCCGACCGACAGCGCATCGGCGGCGCCGATGCGCTCGCCGGTCAGGGCGAGGAAGCTGCCGAAGGCGCCGGGCAGGCGCGGCAGCGCATGGGTCGCGCCGACATCGGGGAAGAAGCCGATGCCGACCTCCGGCATGGCGAAGAGATAGCGGTCGCCGGCGATGCGGTGGCTGCCATGCAGCGAGATGCCGACGCCGCCGCCCATGACGATGCCGTCGACCAGCGCGACATAGGGCTTGGGATAGGTCTTGATGCGGTGGTTGAGGATGTATTCCTCGCCCCAGAAGGCGAGCATCGCGTCATGGCGACCGGCCTTGCCGCAATCATGCAGCCAGCGGATGTCGCCGCCGGCGCAGAAGGCCTTTTCGCTCGTGCTGAGGACGACGACGCGCGTCACCTGCGGGTCGTTCTCCCAGGCATCGAGCGCGCGCGCCAGTTCCCGGACCATGCCGAGGCTCAGCGCGTTCAGCGCCTTCGGCCGGTTGAGGATGACGACGCCGGCCGCGCCGCGGATTTCGCAGATGATGTCCTGGTCCTGCGTCATGGCCCGCTCCGGTTGCGATGGGGTGCGGTTCTGGAAGGCGGGAACCGGCTTGTCAACGCGGCGAAGCCAGGAACCGGCTTGGCCTCGCCGCACGGCGGCGCCCTCCGGCAGGATGAGCGGAGCGCGACCCCGTTGCGACCATGCGCCCTGTTTTGGAATCGTTCCGATGTGATATGAAGCGGACAGGCCGCCGCCGCCCCCAGGCTTCCTCCGGGCACGCCGCGGCCACGTCATTTGAGGCATCGCCATGAAATCCCGGGTCGTCACGCCGTTCCCCGCCCCCGAGTCGCGCCAGGTCGAAGTCCACAGCGCCCCCTCGCTCGGCCTGACGCGCCGCATGCGCCGCAACCGCAAGGCCGAGTGGTCGCGCCGGCTGGTGCGCGAGAACCTGCTGACCAGCGACGACCTGATCTGGCCGATCTTCCTGATGGACGCGGCCGAGGCCTGCACCCCGGTCGAATGGATGCCCGGCGTCGACCGGCTGAACATCGACGAGGCCGTCCGGCAGGCGGCCGCGGCGGCGGAGCTCGGCATTCCGGCGATCGCGCCCTTCCCCTTCGTCGAGAAGGCGCTGCGCGACCCCACCGGCTCGGAGGCGCTGAACGGCCAAAACCTGATGTGCCGCGCCGTGCGGGCGATCAAGAAGGAGGTGCCGCAGATCGGCATCATCTGCGACGCGGCGCTCGATCCCTATACCTCGCATGGCCATGACGGCGTCATGGACGGCGAGCGCGTGCTGAACGACGCCTCGGTCGCGATCCTCGTCCGGCAGGCGCTGGCGCTGGCCGATGCCGGGGCCGACGTGATCGCGCCTTCCGACATGATGGACGGCCGCGTCGCCGCGATCCGCGAGGCGCTCGACGCCGGCGGCCACGAGGACGTGCAGATCATGGCCTATGCGGCCAAATACGCCTCAGCCTTCTACGGCCCGTTCCGCGACGCGATCGGCACCAACGCCACGCTGATCGGCGACAAGCGCACCTACCAGATGGACCCGGCCAACAGCGACGAGGCCATGGCCGAGGTCGCGCTCGATCTCGAGGAGGGCGCCGACATGATCATGGTCAAGCCCGGCCTGCCCTATCTCGACGTGGTGGCGCGGGTGAAGGAGCATTTCCGCGTCCCGACCTTCGCCTATCAGGTCTCCGGCGAATACGCGATGCTGATGGCGGCGGTGCGGAACGGCTGGCTCGACGGCGACAAGGCGATCCTGGAGAGCCTGCTCGCCTTCAAGCGGGCGGGTGCGGACGGCGTGCTGACCTATTTCGCGCCGCGCGTGGCGAAGGCGCTGAAGGCGGCCCGGTGACGGGTGTCATGCCCGGGCTCGAGCCGAGCCTCCCGTGACGCGAAAATACGCGCCTCGTCCTGCATGAGATTCCCGGCTCGCCGCTGCGCGGCGCCCGAGAATGACCGCGGTGCTGCCCGGGCATGACGGCGCGGTTTCCTTGCCAGGGCGGCGGCGCTACCGTCGCGCTCTCATGCGCCCCCTCCTCCTGCCGATTCTGGTAGCCGTCCTCGTCGCCCTTTCCGGCTGCGGCGAGGGCTTCGATACCGACCAGATGCGGCTGTGCCGGCAGGCCATCCCGCCGCTCAACCCGACCGGCGCCCATATCGAGATCGAGCGCGCCACCGTCGGGCCGGTGCCGCGGGCGCTGCGCCTGCTCTACCGGGTCCAGCTCGGCGACGGGGTAGCGCGCCACCGCAGCATCGACTGCCTGTTCGCCGCCGAGAGCAACGGCCTCGGGCGGCCGAACCTGATCGGCATCGCCTCGGACGGGCGGCCGATGCCTGATGCCAGCTTCTATTTCCTGCGCCGCTTCTATCTGGAGGATCGCGTCGAGCCGCCGCCGGACCCGGCCGCGCTCTCGACCGAGGACCTGCCGGCCATCCCGTCCGGCCTCGCCTACGGCCTGCAGCAGGGGCTCAGCAGCCTGCCCACGGCGGCGATCTACGGCCTCCTCGCCGCCGCCTATGCGCTGGTCTACGGCCTGACCGGCCGGATCATCCTCTGCTTCGGCGAATTCGCCGCGCTCGGCGCGCTGGCCTCGGTGGTCGGCGTGGCGCTGCTGCTCTCGCTGCCGGTTTCGACCCCGCTGACGGGGCTCGTCGCCGCCTTCGCGGTGGCGATCCTGGTCGCGGCGCTGCACGGCTTCGCCATGGGCCGCTTCGTGCTGCGCCGGCTCGAACGCGCGAGCGGCCAGCAGATCCTGATCGCGACCATCGGGCTCGCCATCGCCATGTCGGAATATCTGCGCCTGGCCCAGGGCCCGCAACTGCGCTGGCTGCCGCCGGTGTTCAACACGCCGCTGCGGCTCGCCCATGCCGGCGACTTCATCGTGACGCTGAACCCGCTCGCGACGGTGCTGACCTTGCTCGGCCTCGGCGCCATGCTCGGCCTCGTCCAGCTCATCCGCCGCACCGCCTATGGCCGGGCCTGGCGGGCGGTCGCGCAGGACGAGCGCACCGCGGCGCTGTTCGGCGTCGATCCGCGCGCCGTGCGCGACATCGCCATCGTCATCGCCTGCGCGCTCTGCGGCATGGCGGGCGTCATCGTCACGGCAATCTATGGCGGCATGGGCTTCGCAGGCGGCTTCACGCTCGGCCTCAAGGCTCTGGTCGCGGCCGTTCTGGGCGGCATCGGCTCGGTCAGCGGCGCGGCGCTGGGCGGGCTGTTCATCGCCGGCTTCGAGGCGCTCTGGTCGGCGACGCTGCCGATCGAGCAGCGCGACCTCGCGGTCTATCTGCTGCTCGCCATCGTTCTGATCTGGCGCCCCGGCGGTTTCTTCGGCGATGCCGAATTGACGCCGCGGCAGGTTTGACGACAGCCTGCCGCCTGCATCGGCTCCTCCCGAAACCCGCTCCCTCCCGGCCGGTGCCCGGCGGACGACACGGACGCATCATGACCGAAACCTTCGCGATCACGCCCGAGGACATCGACGCCGCCGCCCGGCGCATCGAAGGCCATGTGCTGCGCACGCCGCTGGTGCCGGCGCCGCGCCTGTCCCAGCTCGCCGGAACCGAGGTGCTGGTGAAGCACGAGAACATGCAGGCGACCGCCTCGTTCAAGGAGCGCGGTGCGGTCAACAAGCTGCTCTCGCTAAGCGAGGCCGAGCGCGGCCGCGGCGTCATCGCCATGTCCGCCGGCAACCACGCCCAGGCCGTGGCCTACCACGCCAGGCGCTTCGGCGTTCCGGCGACGATCGTGATGCCGGAGACGACGCCGCTGGTGAAGGTCGAGAACACGCGGGCCCATGGCGCGCGCGTCGTGCTGCACGGCGAGACCCTCTACGAATCGGCCGACAAGGCGCGCGCGCTCGCCGGCGCCGAGCAGCTCGTCTTCGTCCATCCCTATGACGACCCCGCGGTGATGGCGGGCCAGGGCACCGTCGCGCGCGAGATGCTGGCCGAGGAGCCCGATCTCGACGTGCTGATCATCCCGCTCGGCGGCGGCGGGCTGATGGCCGGCAACGCCGTCGCCGCCAAGGCGATCAAGCCTGGCATCGAGCTGATCGGCGTCGAGGCCGATCTCTACCCCTCCTTCTACAACGCCGTGAACGGGCAGGACCGGCCGATCGGCGGCGCGACGCTGGCCGAGGGCATCGCCGTCAAGACCGTCGGCCATCTGACCCTGCCGATCGTCTCGAGCCTGGTCTCGGACATCGTGCTCGTCGGCGAGGACCTGATCGAGCGCGCCGTCAACGCTTATGCAAGTCTTCAACACAGTCTCGCGGAAGGCGCCGGCGCGGCCGGCCTCGCCGCGATGCTGAAGGAGCCGGCGCGCTATGCCGGGCGCAAGGTCGGCCTCTTGCTCTGCGGCGGCAATATCGACACCCGCCTGCTCGCCGCGATCATGGTGCGCGAGCTGGAGCGCGAGGACCGCATCGTCGCCTTCCGCCTGACCAGCAGCGACCGGCCGGGCCTGCTCGGCAAGATCGCGAGCCTGCTCGGCGACGAGGGCGCCAATATCCTCGAGGTCAGCCATGGCCGGCTCTTCCTCGACGTGCCGGCCAAGGGCGTCACGCTCGACGTGACGGTGGAAACCCGCGGCGAGGCGCATTCGCGCGCGATCGAGGACATGCTCGCGAAAAACGGCTTCGCGCCGCGGCGCATCCTGCCGCGCGGCCTTGCGGAACCGGCACGCTGATCAAACATTACCTGTCGGAGCCCGCAGTCCCGCGGGCGACGGAGGATGAGATTTCGATGAGCGACACCCGCTATGGCCAGCCGCCGATCACGGCCCTGGAACAGCGCTCCTACCAGAACGTCAGCGGCGTGCTGGGCTCGCGGCTGTTCGCCTGGATCGTCGACATCGTCGTGCTGTTCTTCCTCGGCTGGCTGGTCTTCCTGCTGCTGGTCCTGCTCGGCATCGTCACCTTCGGCGCGACCTGGTTCCTGATCCCGGCCGCGGCCTTCGTCACCGCGCTGGGCTATGCGGCGCTGACGATCGGCGGCCCGCGCCAGGCGACCTGGGGCATGCGCGTCGCCGGCCTGCGGGTCGAGACGGCGAATGGCGGGCGCCCCGACGGGCTCGTCGCGGCGGTGCACGCGCTGTTCTTCTACGTGGCGGCCGGCACGGTGGCGCTGTGGCTGCTCGACATCGCCTGCGGCCTGTTCCGGTCCGACCGGCGCCTCGGCCACGACCTGCTGACCGGCCTCGTCGTCGTGCGGGCCTGACCTCAGCCGCCGTCCGCGCCGGCGCTCCCGAAGCGGAAGCGCAGCAGCCTCCCGATCCGCGACAGCGCCGGCACGAGCCCCATCACGGGGATGGCGAGCCGCGCCGCCAGCGACATGCGCGCGACCTGCCGCGGATCGTAGCCCGCGAGCTCCTCGACCAGCTCGAAGCGGGGGAACTGGCGGAGCAGATCCTCCGGATCGTCGAGCGACCAGAGCAGCTTCGCCCCGGTCGCCCGGATCGAGGGCTGCCAGGCGATCAGCGCCAGGCCGAGGCGGCTATAGGCGTCGAAGACGATCTCGCCGCCGGGCAGATGGGCGCCCAGGCGCTCCAGCAGAAGCGTCACCTCCTCCGGCGGCAGATAGGGCAGGATCCCCTCCGCGATGACGAGGGCCGGCCTGTCGCGCGGCACGGCGTCGAGCCAGCCCGGCTCCGTCACCGAGGAGGCGAGCAGCGTGCAGCCTTCGCGCGCCGGATAGAGGCGTTCCCGCAAGGCGATGACGTCGGGATAGTCGAGATCGAACCAGCGGACGCTCGCGGCGGGGGCGACCCTGAAGACCCGGCTGTCGAGCCCGCAGCCGAGATGGAGGACGCTCGCCTCCGGATGGAGGCCGAGAAAGGCGCGCGTCCAGCCGTCGATGACATGGGCCCGCAGCGCGATGCCGATCATCATGTCGCGGTCGATCTTCAGCCCGTCGAAATCATAATCGAGCCGCGCCAGCGCCTCGGCCGCGAAGCGGTCTCCCAGCAAGGTGTCGGGCAGACGGCTCTCGCCCGCCTTGGCGCAGAGCGTCACGAGAAGGGTCTCCTGCGCGCCCTGGAGCGCCACTTTTTCGCCGGCCATCACACCCTCCGGTCCTCGCATCGCGCTTGTTGCCGCCGTCGCCGATGCTACATTGAAGACGGAAGTCTCCGGGGAGCCAACCGACGTGACGCGCCCGTTGCGGGATGCCCCGCAATTCTACCTCACCTCGCCGACCGCGTGCCCCTATCTGCCGGGCCGCGAGGAGCGGAAGGTGTTCACGCATCTCGTCGGGCCGCGCGCCGGCGACCTCAACAACGTCTTGTCGCAAGGCGGGTTCCGGCGCTCGCAGAGCATCGCCTACCGCCCGGCCTGCGAAACCTGCCGCGCCTGCGTCTCGGTGCGGATCTGCGTCGACGATTTCCGCTGGACGCGCGGCTTCCGCAAGGTGCTGGCGCATAATGGCGACCTCATCGGCGAGGCCCGCCCGCCGCAGCCGCGCTCCGAGCATTATTCGCTGTTCCGCTCCTATCTCGACGTGCGCCATCCCGATGGCGGCATGGCGACGATGTCGGCGCTCGATTTCGCGATGATGGTCGAGGACACCCATGTCGAGACCCATCTGATCGAGTACCGCCGCCGCGGCCCCGATTCCGGCTTCACCGGGCGCGGCGAGGGCGACCTCTTCGCCATGGCGCTGACCGACACGCTGAACGACGGCCTCTCCATGGTCTATTCGGTCTATGATCCGGGGCTGGAGGCCCGCTCGCTCGGCACCTTCATGGTGCTCGACCACATCGCCCGCGCCGGGCGGCTCGGACTGCCCTATGTCTATCTCGGCTATTGGGTCGATGGCTCGCCGAAAATGTCCTACAAGGCGCGCTTCCTGCCGCAGGAGCGCCTGATGCCGCAGGGCTGGGAACGGGTCGAGCACGCCGCTTCAACCGATTGAGGCGCATCAGGGCCGCGCGGAAAACGCGCTTGTCCCGCCGCGCCGGCGCCGCCACCCTGCCGCCTCCATCAAACCGCGCGGCGCCCCGGAGCGCCGCGCCACGGAGGAATGATGAGCGAAGAGCTGACCCGGCGCCTCGAGCGCTGCTACACCGGCGTCGTCCATGACGTGATGCGCGGCATGGGCCTGAGCGATTTCACCCTGCCGCCGGAGCTGCGCCCGCTGCTGCCCGGCCAGACGCTCGCCGGCCCCGCCTTCACCGTGGAGGGCAAGGCCGGGGCGTTCGATGCCCACGAGACGCTGCTGAGCTGGACCGGCCTGCTCTCGGCCGCCAAGCCCGGCCATGTCTGGGTCTGCCAGCCGAACACCGAGGAGGTGGCGCTGATGGGCGAGCTCTCGGCCGAGACGCTGAAGAACAAGGGCGTGCGCGGCTGCGTCATCGACGGGCTCTCGCGCGACACCGAATTCATGATCGAGATGGGCTTCCAGGCCTATTTCAAGGCCTATACCCCGCGCGACATCGTCGGCGCCTGGCTGCCCAAGGCGGTCGACGAGCCGATCAAGATCGGCGCGGTCTGGATCCGTCCCGGCGACTACATCCTCGCCGATCGCGACGGCGTGGTCCGCATCCCGGCCGAGATCGTCGAGGAGGTGGTCGAGAAATCCGAGGCCGCGATCTCGACCGAGAACAAGGTCCGCACCGCCATCCTCGCCGGCACCGACCCGCAGCAGGCCTATCTGCAATACGGCAAGTTCTGAAGCCGTCGCGCGCCCGGCTCAGGCCCGGGCGCGCCACCGCCACGGGAAACTGCAACTTATACGAGCAATGACGCAGTAGATAATCGTTCCGGCACGCTATACTTCAGAAGGAATCTGGAAAACGCTCCTATTCATGCCGGCAACCTCTGGAAAACCGCCACCGGCTTAAGAGTAAATCAAGTTCGCGCATTGCAGTCTCCCGCTACGTTACCGCCTTGGGGGCCTTCATGCTGCGCAACCTGACCCGGATGCCGACCGAGCTGTCGTCGGATTCGCGCCGTCAGTTGCTCAACGCCGTCACCGACCTGTTCCTGCTGGACCAGGACCCGAGCGACACCAGCAAGGACCATTACGGCGAGATCGCCGTGACTTCGCTCACCCATCTCGGCGACGAGGACCGCAAGGACTATGCCGACCGCGTCGCGGCGGCGCCGACGCTGCCGCGCAACGTCGCCGTCACGCTCGGCGGCGACGGCAATGCCGAGGTGGCGCGGCTCGTCCTCACCCTGTCGCCGGTGCTGACCGACGGCGACCTCGCCGCCATCGCCGTCAGCCAGAGCCAGCAGCATCTCGCGGCCATCGCCGAGCGTGCCCGCCTCTCCGAGAGCGTCACCGACATCCTGGTCGAGCGCGGCGACCGGGCGGTGCTCACCACCGTCTCCGCCAATGAGGGCGCGACCTTCTCCGATCGCGGTTTCGACCGGCTGCTGGAGCGCGGCAGGGGCGACGCCGCCATCGCCGGCAACCTCGCCCGCCGCTCCGACCTGGCGCCGCAGCGGGCCGAGCGCGTGCTGCGCATCGTCGGGCAATTGGCGCAGGACGCCGCCGGGGCCGACACGCCCCAGTCGCTCGCCCGCCAGGCGCGCCAGCAGCGGCTCGAGGTCAAGCTCCTGCTCGCCGACCTCGCCGCCAAGGTGCGCGAGGTCGACGACGTGCTGACCATGCTCGCCGACGAGGACCGCGCCTATCATCTGGCGCAGGTGCTGGCGCAGGTCGCCGATATCGGCCCGGACCAGGCTCTGCGCGTGCTGATGCAGCGCGACGCCAGCGGCATCGCTGTGACCTGCCGCACGCTCGGCGTCGGCCTGACCGCCTTCCGCGCCATCCTGCAATTGCGGGCGCGGCGGCTGTATTTCTCCTCGCGCGACATCGACGACGATGTCGACGCTTATGCCAAGCTCGACCTCGCCACCGCCGAGCGGACGCTGCGCTTCCTCAAGCTCAGGACCAGGATCGCCTGAGCTGCCGCAGCCCTCGCCCGCCCGGAGCAAGCGCGGCGCCACAAAACGGCGACATTCGGCCGGCCCCATGCTAAGCTTCGGCCCGATGCCCGGCGCGAGGATGCCTTCGACGTGAGATTTTCGGTTGTTTCCGCCACGGCCGCCGCCGCGGCCCTGACGATCGCCATGGGAACGGCGCCCGCCCGCGCCCAGAGCGTCCTGCCGCTCTCCGGTTTTTCCAGCCTGCCCTCCTTCGCCTGGGACGGCCCGACCCTCTCGCCGAAATGGGAGGGCTCCTATGCGCGCATCTCCTCCGGCTTCCAGGTGACCAGCGGCAAGCATATGCGCACCAGCGCCGGCCCGACCTTCGGGCTCGAGATGGGGACGATGCGGCGCGAGGGCAATTTCGTCTACGGCATCGTCGGCGCGATCGACTACGCGCCCGCCATCGGCGGCTACGGCACGCCGAGCTTCGGCAGCGTCGCCTATACGCGCGATTTCGCCGGTGCGTTCCAGATCAAGACCGGCGTGCTCGTGACGCCGGACGTGCTGGTCTACAGCAAGGTCGGCATGTCGGCGGCGAACGAGACCTGGCGCTACGGCGCGACGCCGTTCTCGCCGCCCTTCAGCCAAAGCGACATCGCGGTCAGGCCCGAGGCCAGGGCCGGGGTGGAATGGGCCGTCACCGACAAGCTGACGCTGGGCGTCGAGGTCGGCGTCGTCGGCCAGCGGATTCGCTGAGGACCCGATTCAAGACGCTGCGAATCCGATTCCGGAATTGCGCATAAGCCGTTGAAATCGCTGTCCTTACGACAATCTCACCAGATCGAGCCAACGGCGCGGCGGCGCCGCTCGCCCGGCGGCAGGCACGGCCGCGCAGGATGAGCCATGGCGCGAAGCCGTGGCTCCGCGCGCAACCGCCTCAGCCCCCGAAAGTGTTGCTCTTCGGGAAGCCCTTCGGCGGTAGGCGGCCGGCCTCGGCGCGGTGCCCGAGCCATTCGATGAGATCGGCCTGCGCCACCGTCCAGGTCCGGCCGGAGGTGTCGAGCCAGGTCAGCCCGTCGGCGAGCTTGAAGGTCCTGGCGTCGCTGAGGCCGCCATCCTTGTAGCGCTGCAGGCGCACGCCCTTGCCCCGCGCCATCTCCGCGACCTCGGAAATCGGGAAGCAGAGCAGCTTGCGGTTCTGGCCGATGATCGCGACATGGTCGCCATCGGCCGGCACGGCGAGCATCGCCACCGCCTTGCCGTCGACATTCAGCACCTGCCGGCCCTTGCGGGTGTTGGCGACGACATCGTCGGCGGCGGCGACGAAGCCCCTGCCCTCGCTGGTCGCCATCAGCAGCTTCGTGCCGGGGCGGTAGGGGAAGGCCTGGACGATCTCGGCCGCCTCCTCCAGCTCGATCATCAGGCGGATCGGATCGCCGAAGCCGCGCCCTCCCGGAAGCTTGGAGGCATCCAGCGTGAAGACCTTGCCGTTGGAGGCGAGCACCAGCACCTTCGCCGTCGTCTCGGTGAAGAAGGCCGTCTGGAGCGCGTCGTCACCCTTGAAGGAGAAGCTCGACTTGTCCTGGACATGGCCCTTCAGCGCCCTGATCCAGCCCTTCTTCGAGATGACGACGGTGATCGGCTCGCGCTCGACCATGGCCTGAGTCAGATCGATATCGGCGGTGTCGGGCATGTCGGCGAAATCGGTGCGGCGCTTGCCGATGGTCGTCTCCGGGCCGAAGGACTTCTTCACCTGGCGGATGTCCCAGGCGATGGTCTTCCACTGCGTCGCCTCGGAGGCGAGCAGGTCCTCGATCTGCGACTTCTCCTTGGTGAGCTCGTCGAGCTCGGTCTTGAGCTGCATCTCCTCGAGCTTGCGCAGCGCCCGCAGGCGCGTGTCGAGGATGGCGTTGGCCTGGATCTCGGTGAGGTCGAAGACCTTCATCAATTCGAGCTTCGGCTCGTCCTCCTCGCGAATGATCTTGATGACGCGGTCGAGGTCGAGATAGACGATCAGCAGGCCGCGCAGGATCTCCAGGCGCCTGTCGATCTGGCCGAGCCGGAAGCGCGAACGCCGCTGCAGAACCTCGCGGCGATGGTCGAGCCAGGCGCGCAGCGCCTCGGCGAGGCCGAGCACGCGCGGCACCAGCCCGCCGGTCAGCACGTTCATGTTCATCGGAATGCGCGCTTCGAGCTCGGAGAGCCGGAACAGCGATTCCATCATCAGATTGGCGTCGACATTGCGGGCGCGCGGCTCGATGACGATGCGGATGTCCTCCGCCGACTCGTCGCGCAAATCCGCGACCAGCGGCAGCTTCCGGTCGTTGAGGAGTTCCGCGATCTTCTCGATCAGGCGGCCCTTCGAGACCATGTAGGGGATCTCGGTGACGACGGCGAGCCAGGTGCCGCGGCCCTGGTCCTCGACATGCCAGCGCGCCCGGGTGCGGAAGGCGCCGCGCCCGGTGCGGTAGGTCTCCGCCATCGATTCGCGGCTCTCGACGATGATGCCGCCGGTCGGGAAGTCCGGGCCGGGCACGAAGGTCATGAGCTGCTCGGAGGAGGTCTCCGGGTGCTGGATCAGGTAGAGCGCGGCGTCGCAGAGCTCGGCGGCGTTGTGCGGCGGGATCGAGGTCGCCATCCCGACCGCGATGCCCTGCGAGCCGTTGGCCAGCAGGTTCGGGAAGGCCGCCGGCAGGACGATGGGCTCCTCGTCCTCGCCGTTATAGGTCTCGCGGAAATCGACCGCGTCCTCGTCGAGACCGTCGAGCAGGAGGCGCGCGACCTCGGTCATGCGCGCCTCGGTGTAGCGGTAGGCGGCGGCGTTGTCGCCGTCGATATTGCCGAAATTGCCCTGCCCGTCGACGAGCGGGTAGCGCTGGGCGAAGTCCTGCGCGAGGCGCACCAGCGCATCGTAGACCGACTGGTCGCCATGCGGGTGGAACTTGCCGATGACGTCGCCGACGATGCGGGCGCATTTCTTGTGGACCTGGCCCGGATCGAGCCTGAGCAGCCGCATGGCGTGCAGGATGCGGCGATGGACCGGCTTGAGCCCGTCGCGCGCATCCGGCAGGGCGCGGTGCATGATGGTCGAGAGCGCATAGGCGAGATAGCGCTCCTCGAGCGCCGATTTCAGATCGATGCGCTCGGCTTCGTCCTCCGGCGGCGGATCGACCGGCTTGCCCATGCCTCTTCAGCCCTCGTCTTGTCGAAAACGCGCGCGGCTCAAGATCCCGAGCATCACGCGAAAACCGATACCCGCTTTTTCGTGTGATGCTCTATGGCACAGCGCGAATCAGCCTGCCAGAACAATGCAGGTACGCCGTCCCGCGCGCAAACGCCGGGCCGGGTTTTCGCGCTCAACCGGTGGATGAATCGGCGCCGCGCCCGGCAAGCTCGACCAGCCGCGCCCGCTCGGGCGGCTCGCGCAGGCCCCGCGCCTCGTAGACATGACGGCGCAGGAAGAAGCCGGTCAGGGCGAAGCCGGCAAGGAGATCCGCCGCCGAAGGCGGGCGCGCGCCCTGCCCCTCGGCCAGGAAAGCCGGCAGGGCGAGCAGGCGGTCGAGATAGGGCTGGGCCGCCGGGCGGCTGACCGCCTTGCCCGATTTCGGCGAGACATGGCTGAGATCGTCGGTCGAGCCGGTCGCGGCGCAGCGCGTCAGGTCGAGGCCGAAGCCGAGCTCGGAGAGCATGGCGAGCTCGAAGCGCACGATCAGCGCCGGCGCGAGGTCGGCATCGTCGAAATGCTCGATCAGCACGGCCAGCCCCTCATGCAGCGCCGGATGCGGGTCCCGTTCCGGCAGGAGGCGCAGCAGGCCGGCGACGGTCGCGAGCCCGTAGAGCGCGACCGGCGCGGCCATCAGCCGCGCGGCATGGGAGGCGAGCAGCTCGACCTTGTATTCGCCGAGATGCTCGTCGAGCCTGGCGCGCCAGGTCAGGGAGACGCGGTTGCCGGGCTGGAGCAGCGGCTGCGCCTTCTGCGAGCGCCCGCCCCGGACGAGGCCGAGATGGCGGCCGTGATGGCGCGTCATCACCTCGAGGATCACGGCGCTCTCGCCATGCCCCTTCGCCCCGATGATCGTGCCCTCGTCGGCCCATTCCATGCCGGCGAGTTAGGGCCTGCGATGCCGGGCGGTCAATTTCCGCCGCTGCCGTCCCGGACAGGCCGCGTCAGCGGCGCCGATCCGGGATCCGTGCCGGAGCGCTTCCCGAAGAGGCTCAGACATCTCCGCTTCGCGCGCCCGGGATGACCGTGCGAAAATTCTGCGCGGCCTGAGCCTATCCCAGCACGCGCTCGACGCGGCTGATCTGCCGCTTCTCGCGCAATTCGCTGATGATCGCCGAAAGATGCTTCAGGTCCCAGACCGAGAGGTCGATGGTGACGTCGGTGAAGTCCGGGTTCGGGCGGTTCATCTGCACCGAATCGATGTTGCCGTCATGCTCTGCGATGGTGGTGGTGATCTGCGCCAGGGAGCCGGGCTCGTTGATCGACTTCAGCGCGATGCGGGCCGGGAAGCGCTGCGGCACCTTGTCGTCGATGTCCCAGCGCACGTCGAGCCAGCGGTCCGGCTCGTTGTCGAAGGCGGCGAGCGCCGGCGACTGGATCGGATAGATCGTCACCCCCTCGCCCGGCGAGAGGATGCCGACGATGCGGTCGCCCGGCACCGCCCCGCCCTGCGGCGAGAAGCGCACCGGCAGGTCGCGGCCGAGGCCGCGGATCGGGATGGCGTCGGCGCCGGGCTCGCCCGGCAGCTTGAATTTCAGGTTGTCCCCCGAGCCGAGCTCGAACCAGCCCTTGCCGTTGGCGACGCCCGCAGGCCTGACCTCGCCGGCCGCGCGCTTTTCCGGCTCGAGATCGGGATAGACCGCCTTGACCACGTCGCCGGAATACATCTCGCCGCGGCCGACGGCGGCGAGCACGTCGTCCACGGTGTTGCGGGCGAGACGCTTCAGCGCCGCCTTGAGCTTCTCGTCGGAGAAGGCCTTTTCGGCGCGGGTGAAGGCGCGCTCCAGGATCTGGCGGCCGAGCCCGGCATATTGCCGGCGCACGGCGACGCGCGTGGCGCGGCGGATGGCGGCGCGGGCCTTGCCGGTGACGACCAGCGACTCCCAGGCGGCGGGGGGCGCCTGGCCTTCGGCGCGGGTGATCTCGACCTCGTCGCCGTTCTGCAATTCGGTCAGCAGCGGGGCGATGCGGCCGTTGATCTTGGCGCCGACCGCGCTGTTGCCGACATCGGTGTGGACGGCATAGGCGAAGTCGATCGGCGTCGCGCCGCGCGGCAGGGCGATGAGCCGGCCCTTGGGCGTGAAGCAGAAGACCTGGTCGTGGAAGAGCTCGAGCTTGGTGTGCTCGAGGAACTCCTCGGGGCTGTCGCCTTCCGCCAGCAGGTCGACGGTGCGGCGCAGCCATTGATAGGCGCGGCTCTCATCGGCGAGCTGGATCGGCTCGCCCGGGCGGCCGTCCTTGTAATGGGCATGGGCGGCGATGCCGTATTCAGCGATGCGGTCCATCGCATCGGTGCGGATCTGCAGTTCGACGCGGCTGTGGCCCGGGCCGACGACCGTGGTGTGGATCGAGCGGTAATCGTTCTGCTTCGGCGTCGAGATGTAGTCCTTGTAGCGGCCCGGCACCATCGGCCAGGTCATGTGGACGAGGCCGAGGACGCGGTAGCAATCCTCCGGCTTCTCGACGATGACGCGGAAGCCGAAGATGTCGGAGAGCTGCTCGAAGGAGACGGATTTGCGCTCCATCTTCTTCCAGATCGAATAGGGCCGCTTGCGGCGGCCATGGACCTCGGCCTGGATGCCGCTGGCGGCGAGCTTGTCCTTGAGATCCTGCTCGATCTCGCCGATGACCCTGCCCTCGCGCACGGTCACCTCCTCCAGCCGCTTGGTCACGGTGGCGTGGGCTTCCGGCTTGATGTGGCGGAAGGCGAGCTCCTCCAGTTCCTCGCGCAATTCCTGCATGCCCATGCGGCCGGCAAGCGGGGCGTAGATCTCGATCGTTTCCTCGGCGATGCGCAGGCGTTTCTCCGGGGGCACGAAATGCAGGGTCCGCATGTTGTGCAGCCGGTCGGCCAGCTTCACCAGCAGGACGCGGATGTCGTCGACGATGGCGAGCAGCAGCTTGCGGAAATTCTCGCCCTGCGCCGCCTTCTTCGAGACCAGGTCGAGCTTCTTGATCTTGGTCAGCCCGTCGACGAGCCGGCGGATATCCGGCCCGAACAGGTTCTCGATCTCCTCCAGCGTCGCCGCGGTATCCTCGACCGTGTCGTGCAGCACGGCGGCGACGATGGTGGCGTCGTCGAGCTTGAGGTCGGTCAGGATCCCGGCGACTTCGAGCGGATGCGCGAAGAAGGGATCGCCCGAGGCGCGCTTCTGCGTGCCATGCGCGCGCATGGCGTAGACATAGGCCCGGTTGAGCAGGTCCTCGTCGGTGTTCGGATTGTAGCTCTTGACCCGGTCAACGAGCTCGTATTGCCGCATCATGCCCATGCGGGCCCCAGCCTCATCCTGCGATCATTGCAACGCATCATTATTTGCTCAGCCAAGGGCGCCAGCAAGGCGTTTTCCGGAAGGCGGGCATGAAAAAGCCCGGCACTGCCGGGCTTTAGCGGGAAACGGTGAACAATCGATTCACACGCGGCAGGGTCCCGAACGACTCCGGAAAGCGGCTTGCCCCTTTCCGGCGCCGAGCCCGGCGAGGCTCAGTCCTCGTCGTCGGCGCTCTCGGTCGGCGGCACGAGGCCGTCGAGGCCGCGCAGCAGGTCTTCCTCGCTCATCCGGTCGAACTGGACGTCGGCATCCGAGCCGCCGCCGGCCGCGGCCGCCGGGTTGGCGAGCAGCGGCACCGTCTCGGGCTCCGGCTCGTCGACCTCGACATGCTTCTGCAGCGAGTGGATCAGCTCTTCCTTGAGGTCTTCCGGCGTCAGCTTCTCTTCGGCAATCTCGCGGAGCGCGACGACGGGGTTCTTGTCGTTGTCGCGCGGCACCAGGATCGAGGCGCCCGAAGCGATGGTGCGGGCGCGATGGGCGGCGAGCAGGACCAGCTCGAAGCGGTTGTCGACCTTGTCGATGCAGTCTTCAACGGTAACGCGAGCCATGGATGGCGGCTCCTTCCGATCTCGGCGATGCAGGGAAATGGATTTGGCCACGGCCTTACAGGCAAAGCCGGCGCGATGCAAGAAATTCGCGGGTCGGGGCCGCAATCCGCCTCAGGCGCGCATCCGCCGCATCAGCTCGTCGAGCGTCGGGTCGCGGCGCGCGCCTTCCGCCGTCGCGACCCGGCCGCTCATCGCCGGCAGCTCATGCGGCGCGAGCGCGGCGAAGCGCATCCGCATCGTCGTCGCGACGCCTTCGCCGAAGGCGATCGCCTCACGGTTGCCGATTGAGGAGAGGAAGCCGACCGTGCTGGCGGAGGCGTCCGAGATCGCCGAGCGGATGATCTGCTGGTCGCGCTCATTGGCGAGCCGCATCGCGAAGATCGTCGAACATTGCGACAGGATCGTCGGGTCGAGCTCGCCGGGGCGCTGGGTGACGACGCCGAGATAGGCGCCGTATTTGCGACCTTCCTTGGCGATGCGGGCGATGGCCTGGCGCGTCGGCGCGAAGCCGAGCCCGGGGTCGGAGGGCACGTAGCGATGCGCCTCCTCGCAGAGCAGCAGCACCTCGAGCGCTCCCTCGCTCGCCATGGCCAGCTCGAAGGCGAGGCGCGACAGCACCGAGGCGACGGCGTTGACCACCTCCCCCGGCAGGCCGCCGAGCTGGAAGGCGGTGATCGGGCGGCCATGCATGGGAATGCGGAAGATCTGGCCGAGGATCGGCGCCATCGTCTCGTACATGTTGGCGCGGCCGAACATGAAGCCGTAGCGCGGATCGGCCTGGAGCGATTCCAGCCGGACCCGGAGCGAGCGCAGCGCGGCGCGCGGCCAGCGCTGCTCATGCAGGCCGATGAGCTCGTCGATCGCCGCGAAGACGTCCTTGAGCCGATAGGGCGTCGGCGCGTCGGGGGCGGCCTCGGGACGTGCGCCGCGCGTCCCGCCGAGATCGAGCGGGCGCTTCAGCAGGGAGGAGCCGAAATCGCGGGCGGGGTCCGGCGCCGCTGGCATGCGATAGCGCGACCGGGCGGCGGCGACCGCCTCGCGCAGGATGTCGGGCTCGTCGTCCAGCGCCGGGCGGCCGCGGAAAACGATATCGGCCAGCTCCTCCTGCCTGAACATCCAGAACGGCAGGTCGAGCGCATCGCCGTCGATGGTCAGCGACAGGTCGGGAAAGGCGCTCGAATATTCGTTGTGCGGGTCGAGGATGAGCACGCGCAGGCGCGAGCGGAGCGCGACCGCCTTGCGCAGCAGCAGCGCCACCGCGCTCGACTTGCCGACGCCGGTGGTGCCCAGAAGCGCGAAATGGCGCGACAGCATGCTGCGGATGTCGACGGTGGCGGGGACGCTGGCATCCTGCGTGATCTCGCCGATGACCGCGCCTTCGCGCTCGCCGAGATCGTGCACCAGCGCGAGGTCGCCGGCGCGGATCCGGTGGGCGACGGCGCCGATCGGCGGATAGCCGGTGATACCGCTCTGGAAGCGCACCGCCCCGCCCGGCCCCTCCAGCACCTCGCCGAGGAACTCGACCTCGACCTGGATCGGATTCTCGGCCGTGTCGGTCCAGGCCGCCGCCACCGCATGCACGCGGTAGACCAGCGCGACGATGCGGCTGCGGCCGAGATTGATCGAGACCATGCGGCCGATCGCCCAGGCGTCTTCGGCGAGCCAGCTTCCGGTCGAGACCGCGCTGAGAATCGTCGCGCGCCCGCCATCGCAGGCGATCACCCGGCCGAGCACGCGCTCTGGCGGCTGGTTCGCGTCGCGACGGTCCGGCACGAGGTCGTTCTCGAAGATGCCCGACTTCACGGCAAGCTGCATGGTTCCACCACCTCGATCCCCGGTCATCGGTAAGGGAGAGCCGGTTACGATTGCTTTCACGGGCGCCGGAGCGTGGATTCGCGGTTAGCAAACCGCAAAGACGGCCGGGCGAGTTGCGCGCTTCGCGGGCGACGGGATCGACCGATCAGAATCGGTGGCCTTGCCATCACATTCGCTGCATTGAGCCCTGCGGCCGGTTTCGTCTATGGACGGCGCAAGAAGCGAGAGGGGCGGATCATGGCCGAGCGGCTGCGTCTGGGTGTCAATATCGACCATGTCGCGACGGTGCGGAACGCGCGCGGCGGCGCCGTGCCCGATCCGGTCCGCGCCGCGCATCTCGCCATCGCCGCCGGGGCCGACGGCATCACCGCCCATCTGCGCGAGGATCGGCGCCATATCCGCGACACCGACATGGCGCGCCTGAGCAGCGAACTGAGCAAGCCGCTCAATTTCGAGATGGCCGCGACCGACGAGATGATCGCGCTGGCCGAGCGCTTCCGGCCGCATGCCGCCTGCCTGGTGCCCGAGAAGCGCGAGGAGCGCACCACCGAAGGCGGGCTCGACGTCGTCGGGCAGCAGGCCCAGCTCGCGCCGCGCATCGCCCGGCTGAAGGCCGCCGGCTGCCGCGTCTCGCTGTTCATCGAGCCGGACGCGGCGCCGATCGAGACGGCCGCGCGGCTCGGCGCCCCCGTGGTCGAGCTGCATACGGGAAGCTGGTGCCACGCCGTCGCGGACGGCAATGCCGCGAAGGCCGAGGCGGAGTTCCAGCGGCTCAAGGGCGGCGCGGCGCATGCGGCCGCACTCGGGCTCGAGGTCCATGCCGGGCACGGGCTCGATTACGACACGGCGCGCCGGCTTGCCGCCGTGCCGGCCTTCGTCGAGTTCAACATCGGCCATTTCCTGATCGGCGAAGCGATCTTCGTCGGGCTCGAGGCGGCGATCCGCGGGATGCGCAAGGCCATGGACGAAGGGCGGGCGGGGAATTAAGCCGGGGCCATGATCCTCGGCATCGGCTCCGATCTCTGCGACATCACGCGCATCCAGAAATCGCTCGACCGCTTCGGCGAGCGCTTCACGCATCGTGTCTTCACCGAAGGCGAGCGCGCCAGATCCGACAGGCGGGCGACGCGCGCCGCCTCCTATGCCCGGCGCTTCGCGGCGAAGGAGGCCTGCTCGAAGGCTCTCGGCACCGGCATGCGGGCCGGCGTGTTCTGGCGCGACATGGAGGTGGTCAACCTGCCGGGCGGACGGCCGACGATGCGGCTCACCGGCGGCGCGGCCGAGCGGCTGAAGCGGATGACCCCGGCCGGCTTCGAGGCCTTCGTCCATGTCTCGCTGACCGACGACCCACCGCTGGCGCAGGCCTTCGTGGTGATCGAGGCGCGGCCCCGCGCCTAGAGACTGCGGCGTTTTCCTGGAAATTTCGGTCGCCCCGGACGCAGCCCTCGGATCCGGCCTTCGGCCGGTCCAAGGATAAGCTCCACGGAGACCCAAGGCCAGCAGCGCCACCCCCACCGGACCATGCCAGCCCTTGCTTCCGCGGCGGAGTCGGGCCGGGTTCGCTTCGGGCCGATCGGCGCGATGCCCCTGCGGCAAAGGAAAAGGCCGGCGCTGACGGCGCCGGCCTCGTTTCCGTCGCCGGGGGGAAGGCCCCGGCGGCCTCAGCGGCTCAGTTGCCGCTGACGATGCCTTCGGGCTCGCTGCTCAGCCAGCGATAGATCACGCCGCCGAGGATGCCGCCGATCAGCGGCGCGACCCAGAACAGCCAGAGCTGGCCGATCGCCCAGTCGCCGACGAACAGGGCCGGGCCGGTGCTGCGGGCCGGATTCACCGAGGTGTTCGTCACCGGGATGCTGACCAGGTGGATCAGCGCCAGGCCGAGGCCGATGGCGAGCGGCGCGAAGCCGGCCGGCGCCTTGCCATGGGTCGAGCCCATGATGATGAACAGGAACACCATCGTCATCACCACCTCCATCAGGAAGCCCGAGACGAGGTTGTACTTGCCGGGCGAATGGTCGCCATAGCCGTTCGAGGCGAAGCCGCCGGCGAGATCGAAGCCCGGGGCTCCCCGCGCGATCGCGTACAGCACCGCCGCGCCGGCGATCGCGCCGATGACCTGCGCGACGATGTAGGGCACCACCTGCCCGGCCGGGAAGCGCCCGCCGGCGGCGAGGCCGACCGTCACGGCCGGATTGAGATGGCAGCCGGAAATATGGCCGATCGCATAGGCCATCGTCACCACGGTGAGGCCGAAGGCGAGCGAGACGCCGAGCAGGCCGATGCCGACATTCGGAAAGCCGGCGGCGATCACCGCGCTGCCGCAGCCGGCAAAGGTAAGCCAGAACGTGCCGATAGCTTCGGCGACATATTTCTTTGCATTCATTAAAATAACCCCCGGTTGAATATTGGCGAACCCTGCCTCTGCGCCACAGATTCGTCAATATCCGCCCCCGCCCCCAAGGGGTGGTCTTGCCCCGAATCTTGCCTGGAAGCGAGGTTTCACCGGCCGCGACCGGGCGAACGGCTGGCCTGCGCCGGCGCGCCGCCTTCCGGCCGGCGGCGGGAGCCCGGCTCCGTCCGCGCAGCCCTTTCCGCGCGGAAAAGTGGTTTCCACTTTCCGGCCCGATGCTGTAGACCGCGCGCTGGATCGCAGTCCGGATCGCCGCCCGCCCGCCGGGCGCGGGCACGGCGGTCCATAAGGTTGTTATCGCACCGGATTCATCCGAAAAGTGGTATCCGCTTTTTGGTTCGGTGCTGCAGGGAGCGCCCGCGTGGCCAACGACGTCGACAGCAAAACCAAGGCGGCCAAGGAAGAAGGTGGCATCTTCGAGACGATCAAGGTGATCGTCCAGGCCCTTCTCATCGCGCTAGTCATCCGCACGCTGCTGTTCCAGCCCTTCAACATCCCCTCGGGCTCGCTGATCCCGACGCTGCTGATCGGCGACTACCTGTTCGTCTCGAAATACACCTACGGCTATTCGCGCTACTCGATCCCGTTCGGGCCGCCGGTGATGTCCGGCCGCGTCTGGGCGGCGGAGCCGAAGCGCGGCGACATCGCCGTGTTCAAGCTGCCGAGCGACAACTCGACCGACTACATCAAGCGCGTCATCGGCCTGCCCGGCGACCGCATCCAGATGATCGACGGCATCCTCAACATCAACGGCCAGCCGGTGAAGCGCGAGCGCATCGCCGACTACGTCACCACCGACAACTGGGGCCGCAGCGTCCCGGTGATCCGCTACAACGAGACCCTGCCCAACGGCGTGACGCACGAGATCATCGAGCGCGAGGGCGATACCGGCACCTTCGACAACACCCAGCTCTTCACCGTGCCGCCCGGCCATTTCTTCATGATGGGCGACAACCGCGACAACTCGCTCGATTCGCGCGACCGCAGCGTCGGCTACGTGCCCTTCGAGAACTTCGTCGGGCGGGCGGAGATCATCTTCTTCTCGATCGACGAGGGCGCCTCGGCCTGGAAGATCTGGGAGTGGCCCTATACGGTTCGCTGGAACCGGCTGTTCAGCACCATCAAGTGAGCAAGCCGAGCGAAGGCGGGCGCAAGGCCCCGGACACGGCGCGGCTGGAGGCCGCGCTCGGTCACCGTTTCGCCGACAAGGCCCTGCTGGCGACGGCGCTCACCCATATGAGCGCCGAGGAATCGCGGCTGGCGAGCTATCAGCGCCTCGAATTCCTCGGCGACCGGGTGCTCGGCCTGTCGATCGCCGACATGCTGTTCCGGCGCTATCCGCAATCGGAGGAAGGCAACCTGTCGCGCCGCCTCGCCGATCTGGTGCGCAAGGAGACCTGCGCCGAGGTGGCGCAGGCCTGGAATCTCGGCCAGTTCATGCGGCTCGGCGACGGCGAGATCCTGGGCGGAGCGCGCAAGAACAAGGCGATCCTGGCCGATGCCTGCGAGGCGATCATCGGCGCGGTGTTCATCGACGGCGGCTACGAGGCCGCCCGCGCCCTGGTCGAGCGCGCCTTCGGCGAGCGGCTGATGAAGCCGGTGCGGCCGCTGCGCGACGCCAAGACCGCGCTGCAGGAATGGGCGCAAGGCAAGGGCTATCCGACGCCAACCTATGTCGAGCGCGGCCGCTCCGGCCCCGACCATGCGCCCGTCTTCGTCGTCGCGGCCCGGATCGCCGGGCTCGCGGACAGCGAGGCGCGCGGGCCGTCGAAGCGGCTGGCCGAGCAGGCCGCGGCCGAAACTTTCCTGAAACGCGAGGGTTTGTGGAACGACAAGCCGGAGGACGAGAATGTCTGAGCTGGCCCAACCCACGCGCTGCGGCTTCGTCGCGCTGATCGGCGCGCCCAATGCCGGCAAGTCGACGCTGCTGAACCAGCTCGTCGGCGCCAAGATCTCGATCGTCTCGCGCAAGGTGCAGACGACGCGGACCCAGGTGCGCGGCATCGCGCTCTCCGGCCCGGCGCAGATCATCTTCGTCGACACGCCCGGCATCTTCGCGCCCAAGCGCCGGCTCGACCGCGCCATGGTGACGAGCGCCTGGGGCGGCGCCACCGACGCCGACCTGATCGGCGTGCTGATCGATGTGGCCCGCTTCGAGCACGAGGAAAACACCGTGCTGCTCGAGAAGCTCGCCGAGCTGAAGCAGCCGAAATTCCTGATCCTCAACAAGATCGACACCGTGCCGAAGGAGAAGCTGCTCGAGATCACCGCCAAGGTGAACGAGCGCGGCGCGTTCGAGGCCACCTTCATGGTCGCGGCGCTGACCGGCTACGGCGTCAAGGACATCCTCGCCTGGCTGGAGAAGCGGGTGCCGCCCGGCCCCTGGCTCTACCCGGAGGACCAGATCTCGGACGCGCCGCTGCGCTTCCTCGCCGCCGAGATCACCCGCGAGAAGATCTTCGAGCGCCTCCACGACGAATTGCCCTATCGGTCGACGGTCGAGACCGAGAGCTGGCAGCAGAAGCCGGACGGCTCGGTCAGGATCGAGCAGACGATCTATGTCGAGCGCGAGGGGCAGCGGAAGATCGTGCTCGGCGAGGGCGGGCAGACGATCAAGGCCATCGGCCAGAAGGCGCGCGCCGAGATCGCGGAGGCGGCCGAGGCCAAGGTGCATCTCTTCCTGTTCGTGAAGGTGCGCGAGAACTGGAGCGACGACCCGGAACGCTACCGCGAGATGGGTCTGGAGTTCCCCAGGGGCTGAGCGTCCGCGGGGCGATCCCCGAAGCGCGTTCACCAACCTGGCCGTCCCTGCTGTCACGGGAGGCGGGCCGGTCCCGGTCCGTTTTGGCATGTTCCGGCATGGCCGCGCCCATGCTTTGCCGGAGATCGCCGCAGCCCTTTTGCGTCCCAGCGCCTGCCTTTGCGGGGATCAAGGCCACCCTGCGGCAATGGGTCACCGATCCCGCTTGAAACTTGTCAAATTTCGTTCATGAACGACATTGTTAGAACGCGTTTTGCTTCCAATCTTGTTACTTGAAGTGATTTCAGCAGGAGTGATTGCCATGGCCGCCTCGCCGCGCATTGCGCTGTTCATCGACGGCGCCAATCTTTACGCGACCTCGAAGCAACTCGGCTTCGACATGGACTATCGCCGGTTGCTGCGCGAGTTCCAGGGACGCGGCAACCTGATCCGCGCCTTCTATTTCACCACACTGGTCGAAAGCGAGGAGTATTCCTCGATCAGGCCGCTGGTCGACTGGCTGGACTATAACGGATACCGCGTCATCACCAAGGCGGCGAAGGAGTTCACCGACGCCACCGGCCGCCGCCGCGTCAAGGGCAACATGGATATCGAGCTGGCGATCGAGATGCTTGAGCTCGCCCCTCATCTCGACCAGATCTACCTGTTTTCCGGCGACGGCGATTTCCGCCCTCTGGTCGAGGCGGTGCAGCGCAAGGGCGTGAAGGTCTCGGTGGTCTCGACGATCTCGACCAACCCGCCGATGGTCTCGGACGAGCTGCGCCGGCAATGCGACGACTTCGTCGATCTCGCCCAGCTCATGCCGAAGATCGGCCGGGATCCGGCCGAACGCATCGCCCGCAGCGCCGCGGCGCCGGGCGCGCCGGCGAATCCCTCCCTGGAGCGCCGCTACGGGATCAGGCAGGGCGACGAACCGGTCGAAGGGTAACAGATCCGCGTGGCAAGGCGCGTGGGATTGCCCGCGCCCACGCCCTCCGCGTCGCAGCCCCTACCCGCCCGTCTTCAGCAGCCGCTGCTTGTCGCGGTTCCAGTCGCGCGTCTTCTCGGTCTCGCGCTTGTCGTGGAGCTTCTTGCCCCGGCCGAGGCCCAGCTCGATCTTGGCCCGGCCCTTCTCGTTGAAATAGACCTTGAGCGGGACCACCGTGAAGCCCTCGCGCTGGATCGCGCCCATCAGCTTGTTGATCTGGCGGCGATGCAGCAGGAGCTTGCGCGGCCGGCGGACCTCATGGTTGAAGCGGTTCGCCTCGAGATATTCCGGGATGTAGGAGTTGAAGAGCCAGAGCTCGTCGCCCATCGGGCCGGCATAGCTCTCGCCGATCGTCGCCTTGCCGCCGCGCAGCGACTTGACCTCCGTGCCCTGCAGGGCGAGGCCGGCCTCGATCGTCTCCTTGATCTCGTAATGGAAGCGCGCCTTGCGGTTGTCCGCAGCCAGGCGATAGCGCTCCGGATCGGGTTTCTTCATGCCGTTCCGTTGAATCCGTGTTGCTTGACCAGGGCCGCCATGGCCTGAGATTCCGATTCAGGCTCGGCGCTCAAACCGTTGAGGACGCCCAGCTTGTCGTCCTCCCGCCGGTTCTGGCTGAGCTTGAACTTGCCGAGGATCGAGGCGATCTCGACCTCGACGCCGACGATGCCGCGGGCCTGCGCGGCGATGAAGGGTTCCGGCGCATCCGTCACCGCCCAGGGTTCGGCGCGGGGCGCCTCCTGCTGGCGGGTCAGGGATTCGAGCTGGGCGCGCAGCCAGGCCGGGTCCTCGATGGCCCGGGCGGGGCCGCGCACCTGCACGGTGACGTAGTTCCAGGTCGGCACCACCTTGCCGGTCTCGCGCTTGGTCGCATACCAGGCGGGCGTGACGTAGCGCTCGACGCCGGTGAAGATCACCAGCGTCTCGGCGCCGGCGGCGATCGCCTTCCACTGCGCGTTGGGGCGCGCGAGATGCGCGCGCAGCACGCCGTTCTCCCCGACATCCTCATGCAGGACGAAGGGCACGGGGTTGGCGACCAGGCCGCCCTCGCCGGCCGTCACCAGCGTGGCGAGCGGATGCTGGCGGATGAGCGCGTGCAACTGCGCGCGATCCTCGACCTTGAAGTGACTGGGCTCGTACATGGAAACGCTCCGGCAGTGGGCAGTCGGCAGTCGTGGTTTCGATCCGACTGCCGACTGCCGACCGCCTTACCTAAGCATTCAGCAGCCCGGCGAAAACCATGGCGTCGCGGATGGCCCTGCCGGTCTCCTTCGACACCGGCAGCAACGGCAGGCGGATCTCCTCCTCGATGCGGCCGAGCAGGGTCAGGCCGTGCTTGGCGCCGGCGAGGCCGGGCTCCTTGAAGGTCGCGTCATGCAGCGGCACCAGCCGGTCCTGCACCTTCAGAGCCCCGGCGTAGTCGCCCTTGAGCGCGGCTTCCATCAGGTCGGCGCAGAGGCGCGGCGCGACATTGGCGACGACCGAGATGCAGCCATGGCCTCCGGCGGCCATATAGGCCAGCGCCGTCATGTCCTCGCCCGAGAGCTGGATGAAGTCCGGCCCGAGCGCGTGGCGCTGCTGCGAGACGCGGGCGAGGTTGGCGGTGGCGTCCTTCACCCCGGCGATGTTCTTCAGCTCGTAGAGCCGGGCCATCGTCTCGACCGACATGTCGACCACCGAGCGCGGCGGGATGTTGTAGATGATGATCGGGATGCCGACCGCGTCGTTCACCGCCTTGAAGTGCCGGTACATGCCTTCCTGGGTCGGCTTGTTGTAATAGGGCGTGACCACGAGCACGGCCTCGGCCCCGGCCTTCTCGGCATGGACGGCGAGGTCGATGGCCTCGATGGTGTTGTTGGAGCCGGCGCCGGCGATCACCGGGACGCGGCCCTTCGCCTGGCCGACGACGATCTCGACCACGCGCTTGTGCTCGTCATGGGACAGCGTCGGGCTCTCGCCGGTGGTGCCGACGGGGACGAGCCCGGTCGAGCCGCTCTCGATCTGCCAGTCGACCAGCGCCCGCAGCGCAGCCTCGTCGATCTCGCCGTTTTTGAACGGCGTGACCAGAGCGGGCATCGAGCCGGCGAAGGCGGGGTGCTTGGTCATGAGGACCATCCTGAGGCGGAAATACGAGGTTGCGGGCCGTCACACATAAACCGTCGCCTCGCGGAGGCAAAGCCGGCAACCCATCAAAATGCGTATCGCCATGGTCAAGCCTTCTTCAACTCGATCTCTCCCAACAGCCCGGGATATCTCGCGGCACCCTGAAAGGCGTCGCCGGAACAGCGGCGGACGCAACCGGACCAAGCAGCAACGCTGAAAAGCGCTCCTCACCCCTTCCCAGCCCGGAGACCTCCGATGTCGGGTGAAGGGAGGGTCGCTGCGCTCCAGAGCCTCGGACCGAATATCGTATTCGGTCCGATCCTCCAGGTCTCTGATTTTGCGTCGCTTCTCCCGAAAACCGCGCTCCGCTTTTCGGGCCGATGCTCGATGCCGAGCAGGACGGCGCCTGTTTCGGCCCATGAGATGTCGAACCGCTGGAGCCGGCATGGCGAAAGCCGTCCGATCCAGGGCGAGATCGCCGAGACCGGCGATGACGACGGCTGCTTCGCGCCTGCCCTGTCGGCCGTCCGAACCCTTCGGCGGCGTGATCGAGCCGGGCCGAGGTTTATGCCCGGCCGCAGCGGCACGGCAAGGACCGGCCCCGCTATACGCGTTCGACCCTTGAAGATCGAAATCCGGCACCCATAAATCAGCCCCATCCGCATCCGCCCTGCGTCACGCCGGATGCGGGACCAGACCCATGTTGCTTCCAGGAGGATATGGCAATGGCACTGATGCCTTCCGACGATTTCGAGCGCCCGGTGATCATCCTGGCGGGCGCCGGCATCCCGACAGCGGTTTCATCGGCGATGGAGGCCTACATGTTCCTGGCCGATTGGCCCGGGAGCCGGCGCGACACGGCCCATGCCTTCGCATCGAAGGCCTGTCTGGCTGCGGTCCGCGGCGACATCGAGCCCGACACGGCGAGGGGGCTGTTCGCCTCATGGGCCGAGAAGCACGACATCCTGGCTCCCGATGTCGCGGCATTCGCCAGCAGCAGGCGCAAGGGCTCTCACGGCACGGCCTGAGCGCAAAAGGCCCCGCCAGCAAGATCTGGCGGGGCGCAGGAAGCATTCAGCCCTTCTCAAAGCAAATCCGCTGCTCACCCCACGGCGTCGACATGCATGTTCTCATCGCGATGCGTACCGCCCAAGGTGGCAGCCCAGGCCGCGGCAGCCGCTCCGACGAGCAGTGAGGCTGCCGTCAGGAAGGCGGTCAGAACAGCGATCTTGCGCGCCCGCTCCGCGGCCTGCTTGGCTGTGTCCTTGGCTTGCGAGAGACGGGCGTAGGCGTCGTCGATCCGCTTTTGCGCGTCCTGCTCGGAGATGCCGGACCGCGCGGCAAGGCGCGATGCGAGATAATCCCGGTCGCCCTGCTCGATCTTTCCATTCCTGAGCGCGCTGACGAAGATGCGGGATGCTTCGTCGCGTTCCTGGGCTGACGGCGGCTGCTGCCCATTCGCCCGCATCACGTTGTCGAGCGTCATTGCAAGCGGATCGACATTCTCGGACACCAGCGACGCCACGCCCGAGCTGACGCTGGCGACGCCGCTCGCGGCTGTCTTCGCCGCGCCGAAGAGCGAGGACGTCGCCACGACGGTGATCAAAAGGGCGCCGGTGGCCCAGACGAGAAGGCCATGGGTCGCGTCGCGCACCTTCCTTTCTTCTTGATTGGCATCGAAGCTCGGCTGGCGCATGCGACCCGCCAGATAGCCGCCGGCCATCGTGGCCGAAACCAGAATCCAGAGGGCCCAAAGCGCACCCGCGACAGCCAATGCGGTGGGGCTCGAGCTTCTCTCCAGATCGGCAGAGACCATCGACAGGCCGATCGCCGAGCCGAAGACTGTCATGATCGTCGATATCGCGGTGGCAATGACAGCACCGCCGATGATCGGCCCCCATTGTACATAGGAGCGGTTTTCCTTGTTGACGGTCACAGGAGCGACGACGACATCCGTTCCAGACATGGACATGGCGAGCTCCTATCGAAGACCGAGAAACGAGAGGATCGCCATGATGATCACCACCAAGCCGACGAGATAAATAATGCTGTCCATGCGCCCCTCCTGCTGACTTCACTGCCAAGTTGCGAGAGGCAAACGGCTGCGTGCCTCATTGGTTCCTGATCCGCTTCGAAACGAGAAGGCGGGGCTCCTTGCGGAGGCCGGGCTTTCATCGCCTGGCGCGATCTTCGCCGGGCGGTTCCGGCCAAGGTCGATTTGGGAGGAGGAGTTGCGTCTGCGGGGATCGCGCTGGCGGGAAAACGGCCTGAGGCGGCTTGAAGCCGGGGCGCCGGCCGGGCGACACCGGCATGTCGCTCGGCATGGCGAAGAGGTCATCGCGCAAGATCGACCGGAAGCTTCTCGCGGAGGCCACGAGGGAGAAGCGCGAACGCGCCGAGAACGACCCTTGGAAAAGCAAAGCCGAGGAGATTGACGATCGATCCTCAGACCGACGGTCCCGAAAGGGTTTGGGGAAATGTCATGGTTAAGCCTTCTTAAACCTGCTTCTCGGACCCTCTCTCGATGCCTGAACGAGGATGGAGCCGTCTCATGGCCTCGCCTGCCGTCCGGCGACGACTGCCGGTTCTCCTGCTGCCGCTTCTGCTCGGCGCCTCGCTTTCCCGGGCGCAGGACGAGGGCGCGCCCGCCGGCCAGGGCCGGCTGGCCCTGATCAGCGATGTCGAGGCGACCGGCTCGCTGCCGCCCTATCCGCCCGGCGCCCTGCAGGCCGATGCGGCGCTCAATCTCGACGTCGTCCGCGCCGCCGTCACGGCCTATCGCAAGGGCGCGCTGGCCGAAGGCGATGCCGCCGCCGCCCGGATCGACGAACCGGCCGCGCGGACCCTGCTGGAATGGGTGGCGATCCACGCCAATGCCGGCGCCGTGCCCTTCTCCCGCATCCACGCCTTCCTGCGCGGCCATCCGGACTATCCGGCCACGACCCGGTTCCGGCGCCGGGCCGAAGAGGCCCTGATCGCCGAGAAGAAGAGCCCGGCCGTCATCCGCGCCTTCTTCGGCGCCGGGCAGCCGGTTTCGCCCGCCGGGCGGATCGCGCTGGCGCTCGCGCTCAAGGACGAGGGCCGCTCCGCCGAGGCCAAGGCCCTGATCCGGCAGAGCTGGCGCAGGGACCCGTTCGGGCCGGCCCTGGAGAAGATCGTCCTGGCGCAGTTCGGCGAGGTCCTGGGCCAGGACGACCACCGCCTGCGCGCCGAACGCTCCCTCTTCCGCAAGGACGGCCCGGCGGCGCTGCGCAGCGCCGCCCGCGTCTCGCCTGGTTATGTGCTGCTGGCCAAGGCCCGGCTCGCCAGCGCCAGGGCCCGGCGGCCGATTCCCGAGAAGCTGATTGCGGCCGTGCCGGCCGCGCTGCGCGGCGACCTCTCCTTCGCCTTCTTGCAGGCGCAGCAGGCGCGCCGGGCCGACAAGCTCGACGAGGCCGTCAAGGCCATGATCGCGATCCCGCGCGACCCGTCGCTGCTGGGCGATGGCGATGGCTGGTGGGAGGAGCGGCGCATCCTCTCGCGCAAGCTGCTCGACGCCGGCAACCCGCAGAAGGCCTATGAGATCGCCGCCGGGCACGGCGCCGAGGAGGCGGCCGAGCGGCTCGAGGCCGAATGGCAGGCCGGCTTCATCGCGCTGCGCTTCCTGAAGGCCCCCGAGGCGGCGCTGAAGCATTTCGACGCGGCCGCCGCCATCGCGGAAACGCCGATCTCGGTGGCGCGCGCCGCCTATTGGCAAGGGCGCGCCTATGAGGCGCTCGACCGGCCGGAGGAGGCGAAGGCCGCCTTCGGCAAGGCCGCCGAGCAGCCCGTCGCCTATTACGGGCAGCTCGCCCGCGCCAGGCTCGGCCTCGGCGACCTGCCGCTGCGGCTCACCGCGGCGGCGGGGCTCGACGCCCTGCCCGGCCATCGCGGCGTGCGCCTGCTCTACAGGATCGGCGAGCGCGACCTCGCCAATCTGATGCTCGCCGATCTGGCCCGGCGCCTGCACACCGCCGCCGCGCTGGAGACGATCGCGGCCATCGCCCGGCGCGAATCGGATGCGCGCACCCTCGTCGCCATCGGCAAGGCGGCGCTGCAACGCGGCTTCCCGCTCGACCAGGCCGCCTATCCGACCCATGGCGTGCCGGAATTCGACGTGCTCGGCGACCCGATGGAGCGCGCCATCGTCCACGCCATCGCGCGGCAGGAAAGCGCCTTCGACCCGACCGCGATGTCGCATGCCGGCGCGCGCGGGCTGATGCAGATGATGCCCGCCACCGCCCGCGAGACGGCCCGGCGCGCCGGCCTGCCCTTCGACTGGCAGAAGCTCGGCGAGGACCCGCTCTATGCGGCGCGGATGGGCGCCGCCCATCTCAACGACCTGCTGAAGGAGTGGCGCGGCTCCTATGTCCTGACCTTCGCCGCCTACAATGCCGGCTCGCCCAATGTGAGGAAGTGGATCGCCGCCTATGGCGACCCGCGCGACCCGGATGTCGACGCGGTCGACTGGGTCGAGCGCATCCCCTTCTCCGAGACGCGCAACTACGTCCAGCGCGTGATGGAGAATCTGCAGGTCTACCGGCAGCGCCTCAACCAGCGCACCGCCTATCTGATCGACTACGATCTGAAGCGCGGCGGCAGACAGGAGTAGGGGCCTGACGGCGCCATAGCCGCCCGATCGTCCCGGGCAGGCGGCGCTGGCCGCGCCGATCCGGCATCCGTGCCCGAGCCTCGGCCGGAAACGCGCCGGCCTGCAGTTCCGCGTCTTCGCCTCGCTGGCCGGGGATGACGGCACAGGTCACCGATTCCCCACCGGCATTGTGCACTGCGACAACAATCTTCTCCTGTGATTGCAATATTTGAAATTTTCAATTAAATGCGGTGACAGGGGAGGCACTTCGATGCTGCAGGACATTGTCGCTTTCGCGCCGACGCTCGAGGCCTGGCGCCGCGATCTACACGCCCATCCAGAGACCGCGTTCCAGGAATTCCGAACCTCGGACTTCGTCGCAAAAACCCTCGCCTCCTTCGGCGTCGAGGTGCATCGCGGGCTGGGCGGCACCGGGCTCGTCGGCGTCATCAGGGGCGCCGCGGACGGCCCCACCATCGGGCTGCGCGCCGACATGGACGCGCTGCCGATGGAGGAGCAGACCGGGCTCGCCTACCGCTCCACGGTCGCCCACAGCTTCCACGGCTGCGGCCATGACGGCCATACGGTGATGCTGCTCGCCGCCGCCCGCCATCTCGCCGCCAACCCGCCCAGGCGCGGCAAGGTGCATCTCATCTTCCAGCCGGCCGAGGAGGTCGGCCAGGGCGCCGAGCGGATGATCGCCGACGGGCTGTTCGAGCGCTTTCCCTGTTCCGAGGTCTATGCGCTCCACACCATCCCGCTCTATGCGGAAGGCACGGCCTGCGTCCGACCCGGCGCGACGCTGAGCGGCACCCATGTCTTCGAGATCGCGGTCCGGGGCGTCGGCGGCCATGGCGCCGCGCCGCACACCACGGTCGATCCGCTCCAGGTCGCGGCGCGGCTGGCGGCCGAGATCTCCTCCATCGTCGGGCGCCATGTCGACCCGCTGGAGCCGGCCGTCGTCAGCCTCGGCCAGCTCTCGGCCGGCAGCGCCCCCAACATCATCCCGGCCGAGGCCTATCTCGCCGGCACGATCCGCAGCTACGATCCGGCGACGGAAGCCCGCATCGTCGAGAAGCTCGACGCCATCTGCCGCGGCCTGGCGCTGATGTCGGGCTGCACCGTCGCCCTCTCCAGCAAGGCGAGCTGCCCGCCCTGCCTCAACGATCCGCGCGCGGCCGCCGCGGCGGCGGAGGCCGCCGGAGCCGTGCTCGGCGCCGAGAACGTCCAGACCGGGCGCAGACCCCTGCCCTTCTCGGACGATTTCGCGCTGATGCTGGCGCAATGGCCCGGCGCCTATATCTTCCTCGGCCAGCCCGGCGCGATGTGCCACCATCCGACCTTCGATTTCGACGACCGCCTGCTCCCGATCGGCGCCAGCATCCTGTGCCGCCTCGTCGAGCGCCAGACCGGAGCCAATGCATGACCGCCGCCGCGATCCAGAGCGGGCAACCGCGCTCCCCCGCCATGGTCCGCCGCGCCGTCATCTCCTCGGTGATCGGCAACGGCCTCGAATGGTACGATTTCCTCGTCTACGGCTTCTTCTCGACCATCATCGCGCAGGTCTTCTTCCCGAGCTCCGACCCGCTGGTCTCGGCGCTGCTGACCGCGGCGACCTTCGCGATCTCCTTCCTCGTCCGGCCGATCGGCGGCGTGCTGCTCTCGACCTATGCCGACCGTTTCGGCCGCAAGCCGATCCTGACGGTGATGATCCTGATCATGGGCTTCTCCACCGTGCTGATCGGGCTGACGCCGGGCTATGCCACGATCGGCGTGCTGGCGCCGATCCTCATCATCCTCGCGCGCATCCTGCAAGGCGTCTCGGTCGGCGCCGAGTTCGCCTCGGCCACGGCGATGCTGGTCGAATACGCGCCGCCCGGCCGCAAGATGACCTATGGCAGCTTCCAGATGTGCTCGCAGGCGCTGGCGCTCGCGCTCTCGGCCTTCTCCGGCTACGCCCTGGCGACGCTGCTGACGCCCGAGGCGCTGCAGGGCTGGGGCTGGCGCATCCCCTTCCTGCTCGGCGCGCTGATCACGCCGCTCGGCTTCTATATCCGCCGCTTCGTCGACGAATCGCCGGAATATGAGCGCGAGGCCGGCAAGGGCGAGACCCGCACCCCGTTCCGGGCCGTGCTGGCGGAGCATCGCAACGCGCTGCTGCGCTGCTGCGGCATCATGATCCCCGGCACGGTCTCGAACTATGTCTGGTTCATCTTCCTGCCCGGCTATGTGATGCGCCAGCTCAAGCTGCCCTTCACCAGCGCCATGCTGAGCTCGCTGATCGGCGGCGTCCTGCTCTTCGTCTTCGTGCCGCTGATGGGCCAGCTCTGCGACCGCTGGAGCGCCTTCCGCGTCTGGCTGATCGGGATGCTGAGCTTCGCGCTGCTCTCCTACCCGCTGCTCGCCTATGTCGTGGCGGAGCCGAGCTTCGAGCGGCTGCTGGTCGCGCAGGCGATCTGCGCGCTCTCGATCGCCGCGATCTGGGCGCCGACGCCGGGCCTGCTCGCAGGCATGTTCCCGACCGATGTCCGCTCCACCGGCATGTCGATCGCCTACAACGTCGTCGTGCTGCTGTTCGGCGGGCTCGCCCCCTTCACCCTGACCTGGCTGGTGGCGAAGTCTGGCTCGGACATGATGCCCTCCTACTACATCCTCGCCTGCACCGCGCTGTCCGTCCTCGCGCTGTGGCTGGCCGGCCGGCGCCCGGCGCAGCGCTAGCGCCATGGCGCGCGACGCCTTCCTCACCTTCCGGCTCGACCAGGTGAGCGCGGCGGCGCGCGCCAGGGCGTCGCAGGTCTACAAGCGGGAGCTCGGGCTCAACATCCGGGAGCTGCGCGTGATCCGCGCCATCGGCGACGAGCCCGGCCTGTCGTCGCGCGCGCTCTCGGAAGCCACGCTGATCGAGCAGACGCTGGTCTCGAAGCATCTGCGCAAGCTGGTCGATGCGGGCTATGTCCGGCGCGACCTCGAAAGCGCCGATGCCCGCCGGGTCAGCCTCCGGCTCACGCCCAAGGGCGATGCCGTTCGGCGCGAGGCCGACCGCCTGGGCGAGACGATGGAGCGCGACTTCCTCGCCGTGCTCACGCCCGAAGAGCTCGAAGCCTTCAATCTCTGCCTCGCCAAGCTCAAGAGCTGGGGTGCGCCGTGAGCGAGCGCATGCGGGCGGCTTCCGTCGCCGGCGCGCGCGTGGTTAGCTGTTCGCGTCCTTCCACCCGAGACCCCCATGACTGTCGAGACCGGCTTCGCCTCCCGCTTCTTCACGGCTTCGGACGGGCTGAAGCTGCATGCCCGCGACTACGGCCCGCTCGCCGGGTCGGCGCTCCCGGTCGTCTGCCTGCCCGGATTCGCCCGCACCGCCGCCGATTTCCACGAGGTCGCGCTGGCCCTGTCCCAGGACGAGGCCCGGCCACGGCGCGTCCTGGCGCTGGATTATCGCGGCCGCGGGCTCTCGGCCTATGATCCCGAATGGAAGCACTACGACATCCGCGTCGAGCTCGACGACCTGATGCAGGTCCTGGTCGCGGCCGGCATCGAGCGGGCCGTGTTCATCGGCACGTCGCGCGGCGGGCTTCTCACCATGGCGCTGGCGGCGGCGCGCCCGGCCGTGATCAAGGGCGCGGTGCTGAACGATGTCGGGCCGGTGATCGACGCGCGCGGCCTGCTGCGCATCCGCGGCTATGTCGGCAAGCTACCGCAGCCGCGCAGCTTTTCGGAAGGCGCCGAGATCCTGAAACGGCTCTCCGACCAGCAGTTCCCGGCGCTCGGCGACACCGAATGGGAGCTGATGGCGCGCCGGACCTGGACCGATCGCGACGGGCCGCTGCGGCCCGACTACGACACCAATCTGATGAAGGTGCTGGAGGAGCTCGACCTCGAGGTACCGCTGCCGGTGCTCTGGCCTTATTTCGACGCCCTGCAAAGCGTGCCGATGCTGGCGATCCGGGGAGACAATTCCGACCTCCTCGCCGAGAAGACCTTGCAGGAGATGGCCGAGCGCCACCCGGATTGCGAGACCCATGTCGTCCCCGGCCAGGGCCATGCGCCGCTGCTCGGCAGCAAGGAGATGGTCCGCCGCATCGGCAAGCTCGTCACCCGGGCGGAGCGGCGGGCGGAATAAGCCCCGCCGTCAGCGCAGGGGATGCGAAGCGCGCTCCGCTCCGCCCGCGACAACAGCCAATTGCGCCGGGCGGCCCGCTGGAGCATCGGGCTGGCTCGATACTCCATACCTTTGATTTTGCGCCTGTTTTTCCGAAAATCGCGTTCCGCTTTTTCGGGCCGATGCTCTATTCCGCCTTGCCGCGCTCGGCCTTCAGCCTCCGCGAATGCTGCGTCTCGCCGCCATGGGCGAGGATGCCGGCATCCTCGCGCCAGTTCTCGGCGAGCCCACGCCCCGGCGCGCCGGCAAAGGCCGAGGCGTAGCGCATCTCCTCGTCGTCGAGCCCGGCGATCTGGTCGAAATGCCAGATGCCGAGGCGGTTCAGCGCGGCCGCGATCGCCGGCCCGACGCCGTCGATCAGCGTCAGGTCGTCGGGCTTGCCGTCGCGGGCCGCCAACAGCAGCGCCGCCGGCTTCCGGCCCTCGAAGACGCCCTCAGCCAGCGTCGCGACATTGGCTTCGCCCGCCGATCCGTCGTCGCGCGAGGTCTCGACGAGCCCGGCCCGCGCGCGATCGGCGAACGCCGTCGACCCGCCTCCCGCCAGGAGCTTCGCCTGCCCGACCCAATCCTCGCGCTCGATCCGGCCCGGAAAAGCCAGATAGCCGCCGACCCATTCGACATTCTCCGGCGTCCAGGCGGCGATCTGCTCGAAATGCCAGACGCCCAGGCCGTGCAGACGGCCTTCGTTCTGCCGGCCGATGCCCTTGATCAGCTTGAGGTCGTCGGCCTTGCCGCCGCGCGCCTCGGACAGAGCCGCGGGGCGCCGGCCGGGCAGAGCCTCCTCTCCGGCGACGACCGTCCCGGTATCCGCGGGCGGCGCCGATGAGAGCGGCGCCGCCTCCGTCGCCGCGGCTGGCGGCGTGGCGACTGTCGCGGCCGGCGCCGCCTGCTCCGCCGCGCCGTCGAGCGGGCGCGCCAGCGTCCCGGCGGCGCAGCCGAGCCAGTAGACCGCGACGAACAGCAGCGCCGTCTCGAGCCACATCGCCGGCACGCCGTTGACGAGCTGGAACCAGCTCAGCGCCGCGCCGCCCGCCCACAGCACGGCCAGCAGGCTCCAGCCCCTGCTCCAGAAGCGGCGGCTGCGCCCGTTCTGGCTGATCCAGCCCATGACGAAGCCGAGGATGAAGGCGCCCAGGAGAAACCAGACGAAACGGCTGGCGAGATAGAGCATGTCCGCCTCCCTACTTCGCCACGGTGAACTGAACCCGGCGGTTCATTTCACGCGCCTGCGGATCGCCATAGGGCAGGAGCGGGCGAGCCGCGCCATAACCCTTCACCTCGAGCTGGGCGGCGTCGATGCCGCGCCGGACCAATTCGTCGCGGACGCGCTGCGCCCGCCGCTGCGACAGATCGAGATTGTCGAAGCCGCGCCGCTCGCCATCGCGATTGGCATGCCCCTCGATCGTCACGCGCGAGCCCGGGCATTTCTTCAGAATCGCCGCGGCCTCGGCGATGACGCGCTCGGTCACGGCGTCGAGCTCGACCACCGCCGTGCCCTGCGCGAACAGCACCGGATTCTGGCGCGTCAGGCCGTCGAGATCGTTCTGGCAGCTCGCCGGCGGGTCGATGACGCAGCCGGTCTGGCGCGGACTGACCACGATATCGGCCGTGAAGCCGGGCGGCAGCCCGCTCGCGGCGCTGGTCTCGACCTCGTTCCGGATCAGGTCGCGACAGGTCAGGCCGCGCAGGGTCACCGTCCGGTCGGTCAGCGTCGCCGACCCCATGTCGAGCCGCAGCAGATCGGTCAGCGCCGTGGCCGCAGCCTGCGCGAAGCCCTCGGGGGCGCCGGGCAGGATCACCGCCCCGTCGTCTAGCTTGCCGCGGAGCGGCGATTCCGCGACGAGCGCATGAAGCGCCGCGCGCGCCGCCTCGTCCGGCAGGTAGCCCGAGATCCTGGCGCCGCCGCGATCCGTCGTCAGCGACAGGCCATAAGGCCGCACTGTCACCGCGATCGGCCCGGCGGGCAGGCTCAGGCCGGCCGGAACGGCGCCGGCCAACTGATTGCGCAGGGCCTGCCAGCCCGCTGCATCGGCGGCTTGTCCGGCGATCGAAAGGGCGTTGTCGCGGATCGAGACCGAGCCCTGCCGGAGCTTCGACAGCGCCTCAAGCGCGTAGACCGCCGAGGCGGCGAAATCCCCGGCCGGCGTTACGCCGGCGGCGGTCTCCATGCCATCCTCGATGCGAAGGCCGCGGAAGAGCCGGCCGGCCTGGGAGAGAATGGCCTCGCGGGCCGCCGCATTCGGCACCGATCCGGCGAGGCGCAGCCGGTCCTCCAGGCGTTGCGCCGTCCAGGGCAGGAGCGCAGCGGAACGCGCCACGGGAGCCGCAGCGCCCGGCCGGGGGGCCGCGGCATCGGCCGCCGGCGCGGCCACTCCGCCGGGCGCCGAGGCGGGGGCCTCGGAGGGCGCCGGCGTCACGTCATGAAGGATCGGAGCGGGAATCTCCGGGAGGGGCGGCATCGCCGGCTCGGGCGGCGGCGCCGGCGGGCACTCGATCGTCGCCTGGGCAACCGAATCCGGGCCGTCGAGCTGGGCGATCTGCAGGCGCAGGGCCTGGCAGGCGGCGTAGCTGGCCGGCCCGACGCCGGAAAGGACATAGCTGTCGCCGCTGATCTCGGCCTTGCCGCTCCTGAGCCGCGCGAGCTCGGCCGCCGCGCGCTTCACCTTCTCGAGGAAAGCCGCGGGCGCCCCGGCGCCCGGCTTCGTCGCATCGCTGATCGCGGCGGACGGAAAGCTGCCTTGAAGCGCCGCCAGAATCTGCTTGCGCGTCGCCTCGTCGGGAACGAAGCCATCGAGCGTGACGGTCCCGGGCACCTCATGCGTGGCGCTCCACCGATAGGGCGAGATCGTCGGCGGCTCGAGCCCGCAAGGAACCGCGCTGTAGCCTGCAACCGGGGGCTTGGCGCCGATGGCTTCGAGCGCCTGGAAGGCCTCGGGGCTGGCGGCCTTGCCCTCGATGCAGAACCGGCCGTCATCCAGCGCGATCCGGCCCGAGGCGAGCTGCGGCAGGGCAGCGATCATCGCGGCAGTCATCGCCGGAAAGCCTTCTGGAGCGCCGAAGGCCACGGTCTGGCGGTCGTCGATCCGCAGGCCCGGCAGCGCCGCCCCGGCCGCGGCGGCGTTGGCGTCCGCCACCGACAGATCGGGAACGAAGCCGCCGATGGTCACGACATTGGGGAGGCGGCTGACGAACCAGGAATAGGGTTTTTGCGCGACGACCTGGGAGAGGCCTCCGAGCGCCCGGCGCACCCCGAACTCAGAACGGAGCTGCGTCATCGCCTTCGCGGCCCCGTCGGCCGAGATGACCTCGCCGCCGATGGTGACGTCGCGCCCCTCGACCTGGGCCGTCACCGGCTTCGCACCGGGCGCCGCGCCCGCCCCGGCCTGGACCGCCCGCTCGGCGCGCGAGGCGACGTCCCGCTGGATCGCGTCGTCCTGAACGAAGTTTCCGGTGCCCCACAGCAACGCCAAGGGGACCACTCCCCAGAGCCAGCGCGTCGGCTGAGACATCGTACCCCCCTCACCCATCGCCGCGCCGCGGCGAAGCTTGCGATGCCGGCTCCGGCGACAGGATCGTCAAGAGCTTGAGAGCCTGTCCCGAGAGATCGGGTCAACGCGGCGACGCAACCCCGCCGCGTCGCGCGGGCCCCGGACTTCCGGTCACAGTCAGGCCGCATCCTGCCGGACCGTCAACCGCGAAGATGCGGCAACCCACAGACAACAAAAAAGCCCCGGGTTTCCCCGGGGCTTCCGACTGAGATCGGAGAACCGATCAGAAGTCGCGCTGGATGCGCAGGCGACCGGAGATCGAGTCCTCGGACTTGATGCCCAGCAGGTTGCTGCGAACCGAAGCGTTGTTCACCAGACCAACCGGCGAACGGACGTCGAGGTGCGAATAGAGCACTTCGACACCGATATCCAGGCCGGAGACCGGCGACCAGATCAGGTTGGCGGCGAGCAGGAACTCCTTCGGGTCCAGCGAGCGCGGAGCCAGGGCGAAGAGCGCTGTGGCGGTGTCGACGTAGCCGAGCTTCAGCTCCGAATACGACGCGCCGATCTCGGTGCGCAGGGTCGGGGTCCAGAAGTGGCGGAACGCCGCGACGACCGACCAGCCGGTCGAGTTGTCGACCTTGCCCGTGACCGGGTTGATCGAGGCGTCGGCCAGGGTCAGGCGGCCGAGACGGCCGAGACCGAGGCTGTTGCCCGACCAGCCGAGATAGCCGAGAGCGCCGTCGGCATAGGCAGCCTGCAGCCACAGAGCGTCGCCGGCGGCGAGCATCGGCAGGTTGATCTTCACGCCGCCCTGGATGGCCCAGGCCACCTCGTCGCCGTCAACCGCGCCGAGAGCAGCAGCCCCGACCGCAGCGTACTTGCGCTGACCGACAGCACCCGACAGCTGAGCCGAGCCCCAGCCCTGATCGACGCGCAGCGACGCGACGATATCCGGGTAGTCCTGGCCCTGCGTCACAGCAGCGGCGGTGCCGAGGAAGCCGATGCCGCCGATGACGCCGCCGAGCTCACGACCAACCGTGCCCGAGGTGCGGTCTTCCAACGACACCGTGGCCGAGAAGCCCGAGCCGAAGGTGGCGGTGTAGGCGAGCAGGTTGACGCGCGAGTCAGCCGTGCGGATCGAAGCGAAGTTCAGGTCCGAGGCGTAGAAGTCGAAGAACGACTGAGCGCGACCAGCGGTGATCGGGCCGAACTGGACATAGGCCAGATCGAGCAGCGAGCCGGTGCCGGCGGCGCCGCGGACGAGACCCGGAACGTTGGCGCCCGTGTTGAACGGACCCGTGCCGGCGGTGTAGATGCCGGTGTTGTTGGTCAGCTCGTAACGGATGAAGGTGCGCAGGGTGCCATAGGCGGTCGCGGTGCGGACGTCGATGTTCAGACGGCCACGGGCGCGGGTGCCGTAGGCATCCTGGTAGTCGCTGTAGCGCTGACCGACGGCGTACTCGGCGCGGACGCGGCCCGAGATGCGCAGGCAGGAATCGGTGCCCGGGATGTAGAAGAAGCCGGCGCCGTAGGCGGTGCAGACGCGAACGTATTCGACCGGAGCGGCCTTCCGCGAGGGAAGGTCGGCGGCCTGAGCCCCGGCGACCGCGGCGATGCCGGCGGCGGTACCGAGGAGGAGGCTCTTGACGAGCTTCATTTGGTAAACCTCCAAAAGAGTTTCGAGACCCTCGGGCTTCGGCCTGCCCCCCGCCCCAGGCTTGATGCCTGATCGCAGAACCTGCCTCTTCCCGGTCTTTCGCCCACGTCCCTGACCCAATTCAGAGGCGAAGACGAAAAACAGCGACCGGGAACGTCCCGACGCACAGTCACCATACGAATGCGGCCCTGCCGATCAACCACGATCCGGCCGTTCGCCCCGCCGGGAGGGTGCTTTGGAACCCGGTGTTGCAGGCGAGCCACGCTTTGACCGCTGAAATTTACACAGCGTTAACCGACTGAGCCGGCGCACAGGCCGTTTTGTGCCTTGCAGCATGGTTTTGCCGGCGAATCTGCGGGCCGAATCCCCGAATCCCTCCCAAGGGCGGCGATTCAGTATTCCCACTCGGCGCCGATGCCGACGGCCGCGCTGCCGTCCGCGCCGGTCTCGGCCTGGAGCTTGAGGCGCTTGGTGACGTCGATGCCGACCGAGACGCCGCTGTCCTCCGGCTTGGTGCCGACCTTCACTCCGACCGAGACGTTGTCGCTGATATAGCGCGAGGCGCCCACGGTCGGGCCGCCCTCGCCCATCTGGATGTCGAGATTGTCGACGCCCAGCGACTTGCGCAGCCGCTCGAAGGTGTCGTCGCCGCCGCCGCCGGCGAACTGGGCCGCCGCCTGGGCGAGCTGAACCGCCTGGAAGGCCGAGAGCGAGCCCGAGGCCCGGGCGAAGAGCAGGCGCGACAGCACCTCGTCCTGCGGCAGTTGCGGCTCGGAGGTGAAGGCGAAGGCGGGCTGGTCGGCCGGGCCGCTGACGATGACCTTGGCCGTCACATTGGCGGCGCGGGTCTCGGCGACGAAATCCAGCTCCGGAATCAGGCCGCCGGCGAAGGTCAGGCGCCCGCGGCTGAAGTCGAGGCGCTGGGTCAGCACGCTGAGGCGGCCGCGGCGCAGTTCGAAGCCGCCGTCGAGCGCGGGGGCGGCCAGCGTCCCGCCGACGCGGATCGCGCCGCCGAGCTCGGCATCGATTCCGCGGCCGCGGATGAAGACGCGATTCGGCGCCGAGACGGTGAAGGCGAGCGCGGCGTCGAAAGCCGGCGCGGCCCGGCCGCGCTTGCCGCGCGCCTTCTGCGCCTTGCGGGCCGCGGCCAGGCGCGCCGCGGCGGTGCCCCTGGCGTTGACGTGCTTGACGCCGTCGACCGGCCTCAGCGAGGCCGGCAGACGGTCCGGCACCGAGACCTCCAGCGAGACGACGTCGATCCGCCCGCCGATGCGCGGGCGCTGCGCCAGCGGGCCGGAGATGTCGAGATCGAGCCCGGCGACGGCCGTGACCAGACCGCTGGAGACGAGCTGGGCGCGGTTGCCCCGGATGCGGATCGTGCCCGGGAAGCCGGCGGCCGGATCGACCTTGACCTGGCCGCTCGCCGAGATCGTGCCGCCATTGGGCGTGCTTGCCGAAGCGCCCTCGATCGTCAGGTTGTCGCCATTGGCCGCGACCCGCGCCCGCATATTGGTCAGGCGCACGCCCTGCAGTGCGTCGGTGAAGCTGCCGTTGGAGAGGGTGGCGTTGCCGCTGAGGCGCGGCGCCGTCGGCGTGCCCTCGGCGCGCATGTCGACGGCGACGGCGCCGGTCAGGCGCTGGCCGTTGACCGCGAGCATGGTGTTGGCGAGCGCGGCGTCGACGCGGCCCTGGGCTGCGAGCGACAGGGCGCCGGTCGCGCTGAGCGGGGCGGTGCCGCGCAGGGTGAGGCTGGCGCCGCGGCCGGCATTCACCGTCGCCTCGACGCTCGTGGCGTTGCCCTTGAACGCGCCCTGCCCGGCGATCTCGACCGGCGGCAGCCCGGCCTGCTGCGTCTCCGGCGTCACCAGCCGGGCGATCTTCAGGCTCCAGGGGCCGGAGAGCGCATCCGGCCTGCCCTGAACCTGCGCCTGCGCATTGAGCGTGCCGGAGAGGTTGAGGCTCGGCGCCGCGATGCGCGCCGCCGAGAGCGGCACGTCGCGCGCCGCGAAGCGCAGATCGAGCGTCTCGCCGGCCTTGCCGTCGAGCGTGACGCGGCCGCCATCGATCGCCAGCGCCAGCCCGGCGATCTCGACGCCCGAGGCCGGGAAGCTGAAGGTGGCGGGATTGGCGAGGGTGATGGCGCGGCCGTCGCGGCGCGCGTCGAAGGAAGCGATCTCCAGCTTCAGCGGCTCGCCCGGCACCAGCTTGCCCGCCCCTTTCAGGGCGAAGCCGCGGGCATTGGCGCTGAGCGTGAAGGCGCTGGCATCGGGCGCTCCCTTCGAATCGAAGCGGATCGCGCTGATCGTCTCGCCGGCCGCGACAGCCCGGTCGACGGCGATCGCGGCATCGAGCATCGGATGGCCGTAGATGTCCTTCGCGCCGATGGTCGCATCGAGCTTGTCGACCGAGACGGAGGGGCCGGCGAGCCGGCTGCCGCGCGCGGTCAGGTCGATGTTCTGCCGGCCTTCCGGGGTCGTGAGGTTGATATCGGCGTCGAGCTGGCCGCCGAGCTTGGTCAGCGCCAGCGCCGAGAGGTCGTCGAGATTGCGGGCGGCGAGCGTCAGGCGGCCGGCGGCGCGGCTCGCCGGGTCGAGCGTCACGGCGCCGTCGAGGCGCACCGAGCCGATGGCGAGATCGAGCTGCGAGAGGTTCCAGCCGTCGTCCGGCTGGCGGTTCAGCGCGATCGTGCCCGTCGCCGGTTTGGCATCGATCTCGCCGGAGAGGGTGACATGGGAATCGAGCGTGCCCTGCAGGTCCTTGACCACGGCGTCGATGGCGAGGCGCGGGATCGGCCTTGCCAGCGCGGTCGCATTGGCGACGGCGATACGGGCCTTGGCATCGAGCCTGTTGAGCGGGCCGGTGATCTCGGCATTGACGTCGCCGCGGCCGGAGAGGCGCGGATCGGCGCGCTTCAGATCCGGCAAGGCGAGCGCGAGCTTGAGATCGGAGGCGTTCCGGCCGAGGGCGCCGTCGGCGGTGAAGGTCGCATGCTGGCCCGCGACCTTGAGGCCGGAGACGGTGTAGTCGCCGGCGAGCGCGCCGACCTTGCCGCCGAGCGTCAGACTGCCGGCGAGCAGCCGGTCGAGCACGGCGTCGCCGGTGGCGAGGCGCTCGGCCTTGCCGTTCAGCGTGGCGGCGTAGTTGTTCAGCCTGGGCGTGGCGTCGAGGTCGGCCGCGATGTCCGCCCTGCCTCCGAGCGGACGGCCGGCGAGGCCGCTCAGCCGGGCGAGATCGGGCAGCACCGCCTTGAGCTGGCCGAGGATACGGGCCTGGCCGAGCTTGCCCTTGTAATCCAGCTCGACGCCGGAGAGCGCGAGGCGCAGCGTCTCGAAATCGGCGGTGGCGTCGTCATTGCCGGTGCCGCGCAGGGTGAAGGTGACCTTGTCGCCCACCGCCCTGGCCAGCGCCTTGTCCGTCAGCGCGATGCCCGTCGCCTCGCCGTCGCTGGTCAGCGCGATGCGGGTGCCGGGCTCGCCGATGGTGCCGCTCGGCGTGGCGTTGAAGGTCAGCCCCACCTTGGCGAACTGCCCTGCCGGCAATTTGGCGTCCTGCGCATCGAGCCTGGCGGCGACGGTCGGGCCGGCGACCGGGCCGCGGATCGTCGCGTCGAAGGCGAGCTTGCCGATCTCCGTGCCGGAGGCGACGGTGCGGCCTTCCGCATTCGGGCGCGAGGCGGCCGTGACGCGCAGGTCGAGCGTCTTGTCGGCCTTGTAGCGGCCGAGCACGTCGAGCCGCGCCAGAGCCGAGACGAGGGCGAGGTTGCGGATGTCGACGCCGCCGTCATCGGCGAATCCGACCGTCCCGTCGAGGCGGGTCGAGCCGGCGAAGACGGGTGCTGCCGGCGCCGGCATCAGCCCTTCGATGCGGGCATCGAGCGCGAGCGCGAGCTGCCGTTCCGTCCCGGCGCGGTTCAAGGTCGCGGAGCCGTCGGCGCCGATGGTCGGGCCGGCGGTGAAGGTCAGGTTCGAGCGGAAGGAATCGAGCGGGCCGTCGCCGTCGAGGTCGAGCTTGACGGGCGGCTCGCCCGGCAGGCCGGCCGCCTTCGAGATCAGGCCGCCGGCCGGCTCGTCGAGCTTGGCCGCGAGCCGCAGCCGCGTGCTGTCCGGCACGAAGGACAGGTCGACATTGAAGGTGCCGCCCATGTCGAGCCGGCGCGCCTCGAATTTGAGATCCAGGCCCTCGTTCGGCGGACCGAGCCGGGCGGCGCCGGTGGCGCCGAGCCGAGCAGCGACGCCGACGACGGGCTCGCCGAGCACCAGCTCGTTGAGCTGGAAGGCACGCAGGATCACCTTGAGCGGCAATTCGGGCAGGATCGGCCCGTCATTGGGGGGCGCGGCTCCGGCCGGCTGCGGCGCCGGCTTGCGCAGGATTTCGAGCTTTCCGATCTCGAGCCGGTCGACATCGAGGCGGCGCAGCAGGAGCGCACTGCGGGTCCATATTAGGCGGACGCGGTCGAGCCTGAGCCAGACGCCGTCGCGGTCCGAGAGCACGATGTCGCGGATCTCGACATCGGAGGAGAGCGCGCCGTTGACCTCGCCGATCGAGACCTGGCTGGTGTCGCTGGAGAGCGCCTTCGAGATCAGGTCGGCGACGATGCCGCGATCGGTCTGGGCGTTCTGGGCGAAGCCGCCGAAATGGGCCGAGGCGAGGAAACCCGCCGTGAGCAGCAGGGCAAAAAGCGCAAGACGCGGCAGGGTCAGGAGCCGGCGCATCAGAAAGCCTGCCCGATGCTGATATAGAGCGCGACGGGCTTGTCGCCCTTGCGCGGGTTGAGCGGCGCCGCCACGTCGACGCGGATCGGCCCGATCCCGGTATAGTAGCGGAAGCCGAGGCCGGCGGCCATCTGCAGCTTCTGCTTGCCGTCCGGAAAGCTCGATTCGAAGGCGGTGCCGGCGTCGAAGAAGGGCACGATGCCGATGGTGTCGGTGATCTTGATGCGCGCCTCGGCCGAGAGCTCGAGCAGGCTGCGTCCGCCGGTGAGTTGCCAATAGGGCCCGAGCGGCGAGAGCGAGCGATAGGCGTAGCCGCGCACCGAGCCGCCGCCGCCGGCATAGAAGCGCCGCGTCGCCGGGATCTCGTCGAGGCCGGCACCGGAGATCGAGCCGAAGCCGACCCGCCCGGCCAGCACATAGCGGCCATCCTCGTCGAGCGCGTAATAGGCCGAGATCGCCGCCTTGGTCTGGTAGATGCCGACCGTCGAGCCGAGGAAGGTCGGATAGGGCGTGAAGGAGGCGGTGGCGCGGATGCCCTTCTTCGGGTCGAGCAGATCGTCGGTCGAATCGTAGTTCACCGAAAGCGGGATGCCGACGAGGGTGTAGTCGACCTGGCCCAGCACGTCGCTGGTCTGGCCGCGCTCGACCTCCAGCCCGGCCTGCACCGAGAAGGTGTCGCTGAAGCGGTGGCGGATCGCGGTGGTGACGTTGGCGTAGCGCGCGGTGTAGCCGCCATAGCGGTTGGTGCCGACGCGCTCGCGCGTGGCGGCGCCGTCGAGCAGCCAGTCGTTGCGGGTGCCGCCCAGGGCCGGCTTCATGAAGCTGAAGGCGAAGCGCCCGCCGAGGTCCGACTGCTCGAAATCGCCGAAGCGCTGGAGCTTGGTGCCGTCGATGCGCGGCGCGAAGAAGACGCTCGTCTCCAGGCGCAGGCGCTCGGCCCCGCCGAAGAGGTTGCGGTGCTCCCAGTAGACCTTCACCGCCGGGCCGTCGACGGTCGAATAGCGGGCCGAGAAGCCGACGAGCCGCTTCGGCCTTTCCGTCACCTCGACGAAGATCGGCAGGTTGCCGGTGCCGTCGAGCTTGTCGGCCTCGCGGATGCGCACCGAGCCGACGGCCGGGATCTTGGCGATCGATTTGCGCGTATCGGTCAGCGCCTTGGGCGAATAGGGGTCGCCCGGTTCGAGATAGATGAAGGAGCGCACGACCTCGGGCGGGATCTCGTCGGTCTGGCCCACGGTGATGTCGCCGAAACCGGCGAGCGGGCCGGGATCGAGCACATAGGTCACGTCCATGATGCCGGCGGCATGGTCGACCACCGGCCGGAGCTCCACCACCTTGGCGAGCGGATGCGACTGCGCCCGCATGGAATCGACCAGCGCCGCCTGCGCGGCGCGCAGCGAGGCCGCCGTCGCCGGTTCGCCCGCCTTCAGCTTCGAGACCTTGAGCGGATCGGCGATCGCCCCGCCCTGGCCACGCTCGACGATGTCGATGTTGCGGAAGCCGAAGACCTTGCCGGGGCGGACCCGGACGATGATCGGCACGGCATCGCGATTGCGATGGGCTTCCAGCGCGCGGATCAGCGGCGCGCCGGGCTCCGCCCCCACCGCCAGCGGCACGCCGTCGACGACGAGCGCGACCTCGGCGTTGAAATAGCCCTGCGACCAGAGCGCGTCGACGAGCGGGTTGAGGTCGGCCGCCATGCGGCGCGACAGCGTCTCGCCGTCGGGCGGCGCGTCCTGCCGCAGGCGGTAGAGCAAGGAGGCGTCCTGCAGGGTGCGCGTCAGCGCCTTGGCGTCCTCGGCCTCGCCGAGATCGAAGTCGAGCTTGTAGGGCAGCGTCGTGGCGCTCGGGGCCGGCGGCTCGTCCTTCTTGGTGAACAGGCCGAAGACATCCAGAGAAGACAGATCGAAAGCTTTGGCAGGATCAGCCTGCACCGCCATGAGCGCCGCAAACGCATAACCGCCGCTCAATGCGACCGTCTGGCTCGCCCTTCGCCAGAACCGCATCCGTCCTCCAAGCAACCCCCAGCCGCAACAGCAAAACTATTCGATGTGCGAGGCCATCATAAAGCGCAGACGGCCATGCGCAATGCTGAAGGACTCGATGGTTTCCTCTAACGAAGCGTAAACGCTACGGTCGCGAGCGGGCTCAACCGGGTGACGATCTCGCCCTGGCCCGGCGAAAGCACGCCCCCGCACAGGCTGCCCGTGGTGACGAGCTGGCCGGCGCGCAGAGGCCCGAGACCTTCCTCCGCCCGGTTCGCCCAGGCGAGGAAGGGCGTCATCGGATCGCCGTTCCCGTGGACCGCCGGCTGATCGTAGATCGTCACGCCGTTGAGCGAGATGAAGCAGCCGAGGCCGGTGAGATCGTCCAGCACCTTGATGTCGAGGTCGGGCCCGACGAAATAGCCGCCATGGCCCATGGCATCGGCGAGCCAGAGCGGCATGGCGACGTTGCCGGACCAGTTGGCGAGGCGGCTCTCGACGATCTCGATGCCGAGGAAGGCCTTGTCGCAGCAGGCGAGCAATTCGGCGCGCGACCAGGGCTGGCCCGGACGCAGCGGCACATCGCGCGAGAGGCGCAGGCCCAGCTCGATCTCGACGCGGATCTCGGCGCCGATCGCGCCCTCATAGACGGAACCGGGCGCGAGCCAGGGGCCCGGCATCAGGCCGGCGATCGGCGTGCCGTCCTCGGCGATGCCGACCTTCCAGCCGCGATCCTCCAGCCCCGCGCCGCGGTTGATCGCGCGCGCGATGGCGAGGCCTTCCGCCAGCGAGGCCGGCACCGGCAGGCTCGCGGTCTCGATCAGCGAGCGGTCGCGGCGGGCGGCGATCAGCGCCTCGCGGATGGTCTCGGCGGTGGTCGGCATGATGTCCCTTCCGTGATGGCGCCGGTCCGGGGCGCCGGGCTCTGCTATCGCAGCCCGGCCGGCGGAACAAGGCGAAGACGCGGACGCGCCCCGCCGATGGAACCTCGCGGGCTCTGGCTCGTTGCCATGGCATGGTCCGCACACGTCGAGCATTTCTCGAAACGCTGCCGCTTGCCATCGCAGCCGTTCTTTCCGTGCGCTCCGCGCTCGCCCAATCGCCGCCATCGGCGCGGGATTTCGCGGGGGAGGTCGCCGTCGCCACGATGTTCGGCATCGAATCCGCGACGCTGGCTCTGCAGAAAAGCAGTTCGCCCGCGATCAAGGATTATGCCCACCGCCTCGCCGACGACCATGCCAGGGCGGCGAGCCAGCTCAGGCGGATCGTCGCGCGCCGCTCCGACATCGCCCTGCCCGACCGCCCCGACGGCCGCCATCTCGACATGATCCGCGACCTCGGCGCCCTCCAGGGCGAGGCTTTCGACAAGGCCTATGCGGCAGCCCAGCGCGACGCGCATCGGGAGCTGGCTGCGCTGCTCGAAGCCTATGCCCGGAACGGCGGCGACCCGGAGCTCAAGGCCTTCGCGGCGGAAGCGCTGCCGCTCTTCCGGGACCTCGCCGGCCAGGCACAGGCGCTGAAGCCCGCTCCCTGAGCCGGGAACGGCTCCGCCGGCACGGCCCTTTCCGAGCCGGCCGGACGCGTCGGCGCGGATGGCCGCCCCCTTCCCTTCTCCCCTCCTCGCGCGGCTCCGGCAGCCCTCGGCTCTGGACAGCCCGGCCCAAGACCTTGCAAGAAGGCTGCCGCCAAGGCAGATCGCTGCGGTGGCCCGCATGCCTTCGGGACGATGCGGCCGGCGCCGAAGGCATGTCCCCGGGCGACGATAGAACGACAGAGGTGGAGGAAACGACATGAAATCGCCCTGGATCATGGCGGCAGCGCTCGCCATCGGCTGCGCCCTGCCGGCCCTCGCGCAGGACAAGGTCAAGCTCGTCGACGTGATCGAGCTCTCCGGCGCGGGCGCCAGCGCCGGCACCAACTTCAAGAACGGCGCCGATCTCGCCGCCGCCGACATCAACGCCAAGGGCGGCATCCTCGGCAAGCCGGTCGAGGTGATCCATTACGACACCCAGACCAATCCGGGCGCGACGCGCGCGGCGGTGCAGCGCGCCATCGACGAGGACGCCTACGCCATCCTCGGGCCGGTGTTCTCCGGGCCGATCTCGGCCTCGATGCAGATCTCGCAGCGCGCCGAGGTGGCGCAGATCGTCGCCGGCGAGGCGGCGGGCTTCACCCAGCAGGGTAACCCCTACATCTTCCGCACCTCGCTCAGCCAGAGCGCGGCGATGCCGAAGATCGCCAAATATCTGAAGGACACCGTCAAGGCCGGCTCGGTCGCGGTGGTCTGGGTCAACAACGACTTCGGCAAGGGCGGGCGCGACGCCATCCTGCCCGAGCTGGAGAAGGCCGGCATCAAGGTCGCGGCCGACATCGCCACCGAGCAGGGCCAGGCCGACTTCGCCGCCGATGCGATCAAGGTGAAGAACGCCAATGCCGACGCGATCTTCGTCTATCTCAACGAGGACGAGAGCGCCCGCTTCCTGCGCGCCGCCAAGCAGCAGGGCGTCGCCAAGCCGATGATCGGCGAGACCACCCTGCTCGGCGCCAAGGTGATCGAGCTCGCAGGCGACGCCGCCAACGGCGTCAAGGGCCATGTCGGCCTCTCGGTCGACGCGCCGCTGCCGGGCCTGCAGGATTTCGGCAAGCGCTTCCAGCAGAAATACGGCTACGTCTCCGACCATAACGGCATCAAGGGCTACATGGCCGTCCATATGGTGAAATGGGCGACGGAGAAGCAGAAGAAGCTCGACCGGAAGGGCCTCGCCGACACGCTGCGCGGCGCGACCATCACCGTCGCCGAGGAGCCGGGCATCCTGATCGACACCACCATCCTGAAGAACGGCGATCTCGATCGCGAGAGCTTCCTGGCCGAGGTGGTCGACGGCAAGCAGGTGATCAACACCGTCCTGCCCAAGCTCAACCCGTAAGAAAACCACAGCTCCGCGAGGTCATCCCGGCCATGGATCACCGCGCGTCCTTCCGGACGCGGCAACGATGATCCATCCCGTTGCAGGCGCATCGGATCTTTCCGAAAAGCGGATTCCACTTTTCGGTCCGATGCCCTGGATCGGCGCCGCGATCGCGGCTTGTCCGGGACGACATCGGCTCAACGGAAACGACAGGGAGCGGGAGGCCCATGGCCGAATTCGTCGCCTTCCTCATCGCCGGCGTCGCGACGGGTGCGATCTACGCGCTCGCCGCGATCGGCTTCACGCTGGTCTGGCAGACCTCGCAGACGATCAACTTCGCCCAGGGCGAGTTCGTCATGCTGCCGGCCGTGCTCGTCCTGCTCGCGGTCAAGCTGCTCGGCGCGCCGCTCTGGCTCGGGGCGCTCGTCGGCATCCTCGCCTTCATCCTGGTCTTCGGGCTCGGCTTCAAGGTCGTGGTCGTCGATCCGATGATCCGGCACGGCGTGCTGCCGCTCGCCATCGCGACCATGGCGCTCTCGACGATCATGAAGGAAGGCGCCAAGGACGGCTTCTCGGCCGAGGCGCAGAACTTCCCCTCCTTCGTGCCGACCGGCACCGTCGAGGTCCTCGGCGCCGCGGTCTCGCTGCAGCATGCCGCGATCATCGTCGTGGCGCTGGCGGCGATCGGCCTGCTGCAATGGTTCGTCGGCGGCACGCGGCTCGGCCGGCAGATGCAGGCGACGGCGCAGAACCCGACGGTGGCGCGCATCCTCGGCATCCCGGTCGAGCGGATGGTCCTGCTCACCTTCGTCATCAACGCCGCGCTCGCCGTGGTCGCCTCGGTGCTGATCTCGCCGCTCTATCTGGCGAAGTTCTCCAACGGCGAGACGATCGGCCTGTTCGCCTTCATCGCGGCGATCGTCGGCGGCTTCAACCAGGTGCGCGGCGCGCTGGTCGGCGGCCTGCTGATCGGCGTCGTCGACAGCTTGGCCGCGGCCTATGTCTCGACGCAGTACCGCCTCGCCGTGCCGCTGATCCTGCTCGTCGCCATCATCCTGCTCAAGCCCGAGGGGCTGATGGGCCGCAAGGAGGAGCGCCGGATATGAGCGCCCCCGCGACCGCCTCCGCCGCCCGGCCCGCAAGCCGCAGCCGCCTGCGCGACGGCGCCCTGCTCGCCCTCGTCCTCGGCGCCGCCATCCTCTGGTTCGCGCCGGCCGGAATGGGGCGCTACGGCACCTATGTGCTCTCGCTCTGGCTGGTGATGAGCATCGCCGTGATGGGGCTCAACCTGACGCTCGGCTATGCCGGCCAGACCTCGCTGGCGCAGGCCGCCTTCATGGGGCTCGGCGCCTATGCCACCGCGATCCTGACCACGACATACGGCGTCAACTGGTACGCCGCCTTCGCGCTGTCGGGCCTCCTCACCTTCTGCATCGGCATCCTGCTCGGCTTCCCGGCGCTCAGGGTGCGCACGCATTACCTCGCCTTCGTCACCCTCGCCTTCTCGACGCTGATCTGGTTGCTGCTGCGCAACGAGCAATGGCTGACCGGCGGCGTCTTCGGCATCGCCAATATCAGGCGGCCGGGCTTCTTCGGCCTCAGGCTCGACGGCGCGCTGGCGTTCCACCGCTTCCTGGTCGCCGTGACCTTCATCCTGGCGCTGGCGCTGTGGTGGCTGGTGCGCTCGCCCTGGGGCCGCGCCTTCATGGCGCTGCGCGAGAACCCGGTCCGCGCCGCCAGCCTCGGAGTCGATACGCGCGCCTACACCCTGCTCGCCTTCGCCATCGGCTCGGCCTATGGCGGCTTCGCCGGCGCGCTCTACGCGCCGCTGGTCGAGTTCATCGACCCCTCCCCCTTCTCGCTGTCGCAGAGCCTGTTCCTGCTGCTGATGGTGGTGGCCGGCGGCTCGGGCTATCTGCTCGGCCCCTTCATCGGCGCGCTGCTCGGCGTCGTGCTGCCGGAATGGCTGCGCTTCGCCGGCTCGCTCTACCTCATCATCTTCGCCAGCATCGTGCTGATATTGCTGATCATCTGCCCGCAGGGCGTCAGCGGCCTCGCCGAGCGCGGCTGGCAGGCGCTGCGGCGCGGCCGGCCCGCGGGAGGCGCGCCATGAGCCCCGTCCTCGAGGTCCACGAGCTGCACAAGGCCTTCGGCGGCATCAAGGCGGTGAACGGCGTCTCCTTCTCCGTCAGGGAGGGCGAGATCCTCGGCATCATCGGGCCGAATGGCTGCGGCAAGTCGACCCTGTTCAACTGCATCCTGGGCCAGCTCGAACCGACGCAAGGGACGGTGAAGCTCGACGGGCGCGACGTTACCAATCTGCGCCCCTCCGCGCTCAACCGGCTCGGCGTCAGCCGCACCTTCCAGCTCCTGCAGGTGTTCCCGGAGCTCTCGGTGCGCGAGAACCTGATCCTCGCCGGGCAGGAGCATCAGGGCTCGATGCTCGGGCGGCTGTTCGGGGCGCGCGATGCCGGGCTCTCCGGGAAGGCCGCGCAGATGATCGGCTTCTTCAAGCTCGGCCATCTCGCGGACGCCAAGGCCGGCGGGCTCTCCTACGGCCAGCAGAAGCTGCTCGACGCCGCGATGGCCTTCATGGCGGGGCCGCGCCTCGTGCTGCTCGACGAGCCGGCCGGCGGCGTCAACCTGACCATGCTGGGCGACCTCAAGGAGCGCCTGCGCGCCATTAATGCCGAGCAGGGCGCGACCTTTGTGGTGATCGAGCACAACATGGATTTCGTGATGAGCCTGTGCTCGCGCGTGATCGTGCTGGCCGAGGGCAGGATGCTCGCCGAAGGGACGCCGGCCGAGGTCAGGGCCAACCCCGCCGTGATCGAGGCCTATCTCGGGCATTAGATCGTCGCGCGTCGCTCCGGACGTGGTAACGACGATCTATCTTATTGCTGGTGCATCGGATTTTTCCGAAAAGCGGATTCCACTTTTCGGTCCGATGCTCTAGAGGAGCGCGGCATGACCACCCCCATCCTCGAACTCGACGGCGTCACCGGCGGCTACGGCGCCATGACCATCCTGAACGGCACCAGCTTCGCCGTGAACCGCGGCACGATCACCACCGTGATCGGCCCGAACGGCGCCGGAAAATCGACCGTGTTCAAGGCGATCTTCGGACTGCTCAAGCTGCGCGAGGGGCGCATCCGCTTCGACGGGCGCGACATCACCGGCTGGAACCAGCGCCGGCTGCTGGAAGCCGGCATCTGCTACGTCCCGCAGGGGCGCAACATCTTCCCGGAGCTGTCTGTACGCCACAATATCGAGCTCGGCGCCGTCGCGGCGGGCTCGCAGATCAGCGACATGGCGCGGCGGATCGAGGCCGCGCTCGACCGCTTCCCCGCCTTGCGCGCCAAGGCCGACCTGCAGGCCTCGACGCTGTCGGGGGGGCAGCAGAAGCAGTTGGAGATCGTGCGGGGGCTGCTGCTCGATCCCAGGCTGGTGCTGATCGACGAGCCCTCGATCGGCCTCTCGCCGCTGATGGTGCAAGAGACCTTCGCGATCCTGCGGGAATTGCGCGCCAAGGGCGTCACCATCCTGATGATCGAGCAGAACGCCCGCTCGGCACTGGAAATCTCCGACGAGGGGCTGGTGCTCGAACTCGGCCGGACCCGGATCCAGGGACCGGCGGCGGACATCCTCGCCGATCCGCGCGTCGGCCAGCTCTTCCTCGGCGGCGCGATGGGCGAAGTGGCCTGAGGCTCGACTTTGGCCGGCTTTGACAGCGGCCCCCCTTCCTGTCGGGATAGCGCCCGATCGGAAGACCGGAGCCTGCCCATGAAGATTCGCGCCGCCGTCCTGAACGAGAGCCCGGTCGCGGCTCCCTATGCGCAGAGCCGCCCGCTGCGGATCGAGGAGCTCGACCTCGCCCCGCCGGAGCATGGCGAGGTTCTGGTGCGAGTCCGCGCCGCGGGCCTGTGCCACTCCGACCTCTCGGTGATCGACGGCAACCGCCCGCGCCCGGTGCCGATGGTGCTCGGCCATGAAGCCGCCGGCGAGGTGGTCGAGACCGGCGAAGGCGTCGACGACCTGAAGCCCGGCGACCGGGTGGTGATGGTGTTCGTGCCGTCCTGCGGGCATTGCGCGCCCTGCGCCGAGGGCCGCCCCGCCCTCTGCGAGCCCGGCAACGCCGCCAATGGCCGCGGCGAGATGCTGGGCGGCGGGCGCCGGCTCTCGGTCCACGGCCAGCCGGTCCATCATCATATCGGCGTATCGGCCTTCGCCGAACATGCGGTGATCTCGCGCCGCTCGCTGGTGAAGGTCGAGGCCGACATCCCGCACGAGATCGCAGCGCTCTTCGGCTGCGCCGTGCTGACCGGGGTCGGGGCGGCGGTGAACACCGCCCGGATCAAGGCCGGCGAGACGGTCGCCGTGGTCGGGCTCGGCGGCGTCGGGCTTTCGGCGCTGCTCGGCGCCATCGCCTGCGGCGCGGCGCGCGTCATCGCCGTCGATCTCGCGCAGGACAAGCTCGATCTCGCGCTGGCGCTCGGCGCGACCGATGCCTTCAAGGCGGATATGCCGGATGCAATCGAGGCGATCAGGCAGGCGACCAAGGGCGGCGTCGATCACGGGCTGGAGATGGCGGGCTCGGTCAAGGCGCTCGACCTCGCCTACCAGATCACGAGGCGCGGCGGCACGACCACGACCGCCGGCCTCGCCAACCCGGCGCATGCGCTCTCTCTTTCGCCGGTGCGGCTGGTCGCGGAGGAGCGGACGCTGAAGGGGTCCTATGTGGGCTCCTGCGTGCCCTCGCGGGACATCCCGCGCTTCATCGCGCTCTACCAGCGCGGCAAGCTGCCGGTGGACAAGCTCTGGACCAGCTCCGGCAGCCTCGACGAGATCAATGCCGGCTTCGACGCGCTGAACGAGGGCCGGACGATCCGGCACATCGTCAGGATGTGAGAGCCTTCGCCCCTCCCCCGTCAACCCGAAGTTGCCCCGGGATGACGGTCGGGATTGTCACCCGTGCTTGTGCACGATGGTCTTGGTCGTCGCGAACTCCTCCAGCGCGATGAAACCCTTTTCGCGGCCGTGGCCGCTCTTGCCGGTGCCGCCGAAGGGCAGTTCGATGCCGCCGCCGGCGCCATAGCCGTTGATGAAGACCTGGCCGGCCCGGACGCGCTTGGAGACGCGCTGCTGGCGGCCGCCGTCCCGGGTCCAGACCGCCGCGACCAGGCCGTAATCGGTGCCGTTGGCGGCCTTGATCGCGTCCTCCTCGTCCTCGAAGGGGAACGCGGCGAGGACGGGGCCGAAGACCTCCTCCTGCTCCAGCCGGTTGCCGCGCGGGACGGGGCCGAACAGCGTCGGCGTGACATAGAAGCCGCCATTCGGCACGCCCTGCGCGATCCTGCCCTCGGCGATCACCGGGATGCCGGCCTCGCGGGTCTGGTCGATGAAGCTCTGGACGCGGCCGCGCTGCTTGGCGTTGATGACCGGGCCGCAATCGAGGTCCATCTCCGGCGTGCCGGCCTGGAGCCTGGAGAAGGCCTTGGCGACCTCGGCGACGACGTCGTCATAGATCGACTTCTGCACCAGGAGGCGGCTGCCGGCCGAGCAGGTCTGCCCGGTGTTCTGGACGATCGCCTTGCAGGCGATCGGCACGAAGGCCTCGATATCGGCGTCCTCGAAGACGATCTGCGGCGATTTTCCGCCGAGCTCCAGCGTGCAGGGGATCAGATGCTCGGCGCAGGCGTGCTGCACCATCTTGCCGACCTCGGGCGAGCCGGTGAAGGACATGAAGCCGATCCCGGGATGGGCCGAGAGCGCCGCGCCCGCCTCGTGGCCGCGGCCGGCGACGATGTTGATCGCGCCGTCCGGGAAGCCGATCTCGCTCGCCAGCTCGGCCAGGCGGAAGGCGGTGGCGCAGGCATCCTCGGCCGGCTTCAGCACCACGGCATTGCCCATGGCGAGCGAGGCGGTGAGCGAACGGCCGATCATCTGCGCCGGGTAGTTCCAGGGCAGGATATGGCCGGTGACGCCGTGCGGCTCGTGGACGACGCTGACGCTGTAGCCGTTCAGGAAGGGGATGACATGGCCGTGCACCTTGTCGGCCGCGCCGCCATAGAACTCGAAATAGCGGATGGTGGCGTCGATATCGGCGCGGGCCTGGCTCATCGGCTTGCCGGTGTCGCGGGCCTCCAGCTTCGCCAGCTCGTCGAAATGATCCTGCACCTTGACGGCGAGCTTCGCGATCAGGCGGCCGCGCTCGGCCGCCGTCAGCCGACCCCAGGCGCCGTCGAAAGCGGCGCGGGCCGCCGTCACGGCGGCATCGATGTCGGCGGCGTTGCCGCAGGCGATGCGGGCGAATTCCTCGCCGGTGGCGGGGTCGAGCTTGGCCAGGGTTTCGCCAGTCTGGCCAGCGACATAGCGGCCATTGATGAAATGTTGATTCATGTTCGTTCCCGATCGCTCAGGCCGGGTGCCAGCCCGGCGGAATCGCCCGGCAGGCTGGCCTTTCGGGCGGCAATCCACAAGAGCCGCAGGGGCCGGGCGCCCGCGCGGACGATGCAGAACCCGCTCCGCCGGAGATGGCGGAAGCCTCGCGGGACGGCTGTCGCGGCGTTCGGCAACAGAGGCCGGGCGCGGCCGCAAACGCATCCCGGCGAATTTCGAGGGGGAGCGGAAAGATATCGACAAGTATCACGGGCGATGTCCGCTCGGCGAAACCCGTTCATCGTGGAGTAGAACGCCCGCACAGGATACCATTCATTAACAGTTCTTTACCGAAGATGCCTCTTGCGCTGCGTCGGGGCGGGAAGAACCGGTAGGGCGGACGATGATGGCCGAGGCTCGCGACAACGAGCACGCGATGAAGTCCGAACTGGTCGCGGCGCTCTATGCGACGCCCGGCACCATCCTGACCGGCGCCGTCATGGTCGCGATCGTGATGGGCGCCGCCACCGTGCTGAGCGGCGGCGACCCCGCCTTCGCGCTGATGACCGCGGCGATGCTGGCCCTGGGGGCGCTGCGCCAACTGGCGCATCGGCGCTTCCTGAAGGTCGACCTCGCCAGGGCGAGCGACGCCACGATCACCCGCCTGGAACGGTCGGCGATGCTCGGCGCCTGGGCGACGGCCGGCCTCGTCTCGGCCTTCGGCTCCCATGCCGTATTGCACTACACCTACCAGCCGGTCGCCGTGCTGGCGATCGCCCAGACGATCGGCTACCTCGCCGGCATTTCGGGCCGCAACACCTCCCGCCCCCTCGTCACCCGCGTCCAGATCCTGATCGCGGCCCTGCCCTTCCTGGCCGCCCTGATCCGGACCGGCGATCCCGCCCATCTGGTGATCGGCCTCACCGTGGCGCTGACGACGGTGCTGACCTTCTCCAGCGCCCAGGTGATCCACCGCGTCTTCGTCGCGCGGCTGCGGACGGTGCGCGAGCTGGAGAGCCTCGCCGTCAGCGACACGATCACCAATCTTTACAACCGCCGCGGCTTCATGCGGGAGATCAGGGCCAAGGCGGCGACCGGGCAGCCGATCACGCTGATCTCGATCGACATCGACCGCTTCAAGGGCATCAACGACAGCTTCGGGCACGATGTCGGCGACGCGCTGCTGCACGCCTTCGGCGAGATGCTGACGCGGGAGCTCCAGCCCGGCGACATCGCCGCGCGCACCGGCGGCGACGAGTTCATGGTGGCGACGGCGCGCGACGAAGCCCATTCGGTCGCCTTCGCCCGCCGGCTGGTGCTGCTGCTCGGCGGCCAGCGCGTCCTGGCGGGCCGGCACCTCACCGCGACGGCGAGCATCGGCATCGCTCCGGCGGGCTGCGCGGAGACGATCGAGGCGGCGCTGAAATGCGTCGACATCGCGCTCTACCGCGCCAAGCTGGAAGGGCGGAACCGCTTCGTCGTCTACAGCGAAACGGTGCGGGACGAGCATGAGAGCGGGCGCGCCATCGAGGCGGAACTGCGCGAGGGCATCCGGCACGGCGAATTCGAGCTGCTCTACCAGCCGATCTACAATCCGCGCTCCGGCACGGCGACGATGGCCGAGGCGCTGCTGCGCTGGAACCATCCCGAGCGGGGGCCGATCAGCCCCGAGGTCTTCATCCCGCTGGCGGAGCGCACCGGGCTCATCACGATTCTCGGCGCCTGGGTGCTCGACGAGGCGATCCGCACCGCCCTGACCTGGCCGCGCAGCGTCGGCGTCAACGTCAATGTCTCGGCCCGCCAGTTCGATCGCGGGCACGATCTCGTCGGGCTGGTCGCGGCGCTGCTGCGCTTCCACCGCTTCGAGCCGCAGCGACTCACCATCGAGATCACGGAAAGCTCGCTGATCGACGACGCCGAGCATGTGATCGCCCGCCTCGTCGCCCTGCGGACGCTCGGCGTGCGCATCGCGCTCGACGATTTCGGCAAGGGCTATTCCTCGCTCAGCTATCTCGCCCGGCTTCCGATCGACACCATCAAGATCGACCAGGCCTTCACCCACGAGCTCGGCTCGACCCGGAAGGCCGACTACCTGATGAGCGCCATCGCCCGGCTGGCGCACGACCTGAAGCTGCGCCTGATCGTCGAAGGGGTGGAGACGCAGGAGCAGCTCGAGGCCATCCGCAAGCATGCGGCGCATGGCATCCAGGGCTTTGTTTTCGCGCGCCCGATGACAGCGGCGGAATTGCTGCCCATGATCGGCCACCGGGTGGCGACGGGGCGCGCGAAGTCGGCACGGTCGGGGGGCGGTTCCCGTAAGGGCGGACCCTTCAGCGAAGTGGCGTAGCCGCCCCGGCGCACCCGCGCGAAGCGGGGGCCTTCCATGCAGCGTCCGAACTATCCGAGCGGGAAGGACCTGCTGAGCGCGGACGCGGTCTCCCGCTTCGACCTCGACGACATCCTCGAACGGGCCGAGCGGCATCTGCAGGAGGAGGAGCGGGAGAAGGCCGGCCTTCCGCCCCTGCAGCCGCCGGCCCATCGCCGGCGCCCGAAGGTGATCGCGGCCCTGTTCGACCAGCGCAGCACGCGCACCCGGCTCGGCTTCCAGGCGGCCGCCGCCCGCCTCGGCCACCAGTCGATCGACGCCTACGACACCGATCGCGGCCGGATGGGGACGAGCACCGGCGAGACGCTCGAGGACCATATCCGCACCGTCGAGCTGTACAGCGACCTGCTGGTCGTGCGCTCGCATCTGGAGGACATGCCCTATCGCGTGGCGCGGCTGAGCCACCTGCCGGTGATCAACGCCGGCAACGGCGCCGACGAGCATCCGAGCCAGGCGCTGATCGACCTCTTCGCCATCCGCCACATGCGCGGCGCGATCGAGACGCTGTCGATCGCGCTCTCAAGCGACACCCGCGCCCGCTTCGCCGTCTCCTTCGTCAAGATGCTGCGCCTGACGCCGCCGCGGCGCTTCACCCTGTGCTGCCTGCCGGACGTGCCGATCAACCCCGCGATGCGCGAGGCGATGACCGTGCTGGCGGGGCTGGGCACCGAGATCGGCCTCGTGCACGACGTGCGCCGCACGCTCGACCACGACGTCCTCAGCATCCAGATGCAGGACATGAGCAAATTCGCCCATGCCGCGCTCGGCAGCGACGCCGTCGACAAGGAGAAGGAGACGGAGCCCTTCACCATCACCGCGCGGAAGATCCTGGACGCGCGCTCCGACACGCTGATCCTCAACCCGCTGCCGCGCTTCTCCGAGCTCGACCCCTCCTGCGACAGCCTGCCGAACGCCGGCTATTTCCGGCAGGTCGCGCTGTCGGTGCCGATGCGGATGGCGATCCTGGAGCGGATGCTCTCCGGCGTTCCCTGGACCGGGCAGGCGGCGGCGCGCTCCGCCCCGCCGCCGTGACCGGCCCGCCGGTCAGCGCGCGATCTCGAAGACCACGTTGACCTGCGTCTGATAGCTGTTCTCGCCGCTCGCCAGCGGCACCGCCATGTCGGCCGAAGCCTTGCGCATCGGCGCGGCGTAGGCGATCGGGCGCGGCGCGATCGCATTCTCCTCGATCGACAGGACAGGCCCGAGCTTGACGCCCGCCGCCTCGGCCAGGGTGCGGGCCTTGTCGAGCGCATCGGCGACGGCGCGCTTGCGCGCCTCGGTCATCGTCGCCTTCAGATCCTCGTTGACAAAGGCGATGCTGCCGCCCTGGTTGACGCCGAGGCCGACCACCTTGTCGATGACCGCGCCGGCCTCCGCGATCTTGCGGATGCGCACCGTCACCTCGTTGCCGACCGAATAGCCGACGATCCGGGGCGTCTCGGGCTTGTCGCGCGTGCCCTGCGCGTAGCGCGGCTGGATATTGAGCCGGGAGGTCTGGATGTCGCGCTCGGCGATGCCGGCCGCCTTGAGGCCGTCGAGCACCTCCTTCATCGCCGCATTGTTGGCGGTGAGCGCCTCGCGGGCCGTGGCGGCCTCGCGCAGCACGCTCAGCGTCACCACGGCAAGGTCGGGCGCCACGGAAACCTCGCCCTCGCCGACGACGCTGATGCGCGGCGCCTGGCGGCCGGCGAGCGCATCCTGCGCGGCCGCAGGCAGGGCGGGCAGCATGGCGGCGGCGAAGAGAGTGGCTCCGGCGAGCGCGGGGGCGAAGAAATTCGGCATCATGTCTCCTGTCGGTCTTGCGGCCGTTGGCGGCCGCTCCTCATGCCAAGCCGGCGATGATGTCGAAATTATCACGAAAATCGGCCGCGGACCGCATCGGCCCGCCTTCCGGCGAGGAAGGCGCCGAAACCGGCCCCGTCATCTCCGGGTGGCGAGACCGACGCCGAGGATGGTGACGGCCATGCCGGCGACCTGCAGCCCCGACAGCGTCTCCCCGAACAGCAGCCAGGCCTCGACCGCGACCAGCGCCGGCACGAGGTAGAGGAAGGTCGCGATGCGCGAGACCTCGCCGCGCCGGAGCATGAACAGATAGAGCCCGATGCTGCCGAGCGAGAGGACCACCACCGACCAGAGCAGGACCAGGACCATGGTCAGGTTCCACTCCACCCGCATCGGCTCCAGAGCCCAGGCGAAGGGGATGGTGACCAGGAAGGCGGCGGCATACTGGATCGCCGTCATCGTCCTGAGATCGCCCGAATGCACCCGCGCCTTCTGGTAGAAGGAGCCGAAGGTCACGGCGAACATGCCGGCGACGTTGACCAGGATCGGCAGGAGCACGCCCCAGAGCGCCGCCGGATCGACGCCGGCGAGCTGCGGCTGGAGCACCAGCGCGATGCCGGCGAAGCCGCAGGCGATGCCGAGCCAGCGCAGCCCGGAGATGCGCTCCCCGACGAGGACGGGCGCGAACAGCGCCGTCAGGATCGGCTGCAGCCCGGCGATCAGGCCGGAGATGCCGGCCGGCAGGCCGTGGCGCACCGCCCACCAGACGCCGGCGAGATAGACCCCGTGCAGGAGGATGCCGGTGATCGCGATGTCGATGACGGCGCGGCGGCTGCGCGGCCAGGGCGCGCCGGCCGCCAGCGCCATCAGCGTGACCAGCACCGCCGCCGTGGCGAAGCGCACCGCCAGGAAGGTCAGGGCATCGGCGTAGCGCGCCGAATAGCCGGCAACGATCCACCCCGTCGACCAGAGGAAGGTGAAGATCAGCGGCATTCCGCGCAGGAGGAGAGACGGCATCGGACCCGGAAGCTGGCGAAGGTCGTCGTCTCTACCCTCGATCCGGCGGAGGCGACAGCCCCCGGGCGCGCCCGGGCCATGTCCCCGGCAGGGAGCGGCGCGTCAGTCGCGGTCCGGCGCGCCCGGCGGGAACAGCGGGCGGAAGGGCCGCGCCTCCTCCACCGCCCGCGCGAAGGACGGGCGCGCGAGAAGCCGGGCGCGATAGGCGCGCAGATGGGCCAGGGCCGGATCGATCTCATGCACCCAGTCAGCATAGAAGAGCGCGGGAGCGGCGGCGCAGTCGGCCAGCGAGAAACCGGCGCCCGCCGCCCAGTCGTGGCCAGCGAGCTCTCCGTCGAGCCAGCGATAGGCGTCGTCCAGCATCCCGCGCGCCTTGGCCAGCCCGTAGGCATCGCGGCTTTCGGCCGGGCGCAGATGGTCGAAGACGATCTTCTGCATCGGCGTCATGACGAAATTATCGAAGAAGCGGTCGAGCATGCGGGTCCGCAGCGCCGCCTTGGGCTCGGCCGGCAGCAGCGGAACCGGGCCGGGATGGTGCAATCCGAGATGCTCGATGATGATGCTCGACTCGAACACCGGGGTCTCGCCGTCGAGCAGGACGGGCATGTGCTTCATCGGCCAGAGCGCGGCCCATTCGGCCCCGGCGGCGGGGTCCTCCGGCCCGAGCCGGCGATAATCGAACGGGGTCCCGTTCTCGTAGAGCGCGGTCAGCACCTTCTGGCAATAGGACGAGAACGGGTGGGCATAGAGCGTCAGGGACACGGCGATCCTCCGATCCGGGCGACGGTCGCCCACCCTACCCTCCGGCCCGCTTCCGTCCAAGATGCCGGCCCTGGGCGCGAGATCCCGCGGCGGAGCCGCGATCTTGCCGTTTCCTTCATCGTTTCGGGCGATCCTGGCCTCACTGGAACGGAGCGGGTGCGATGCGCGGTCTGCTGATGATGGTCGGTTTCCCGGACCTGCCGCTGCTGTCGCTCGTGCTGGTGCTGACGATGATCGTGCTCGGCGCGATGATGTTCGGCTGGATCGCCGATCTGCTGCTCGCCGACAGCGCCTTCGGCACCGCCCTCAACACCGGCATCCTGCTCGTCGGCGCCTTCTGCGGGGCCTGGCTCTGGCACCGCTACGGGGTCAGGACCCCGTTCGACCCCGACGCCGTCCGGGCCGGGGCCGCCACGGGCGCGGGCCTCGCGCTGCTGCTCGCCCTGACGGCGGTGAAACGCTGAAGCGGCGGCTGGAGTCCCGGGCTGAATACCCTGTTCAGCCCGAGGCGCCAGCTCTTTGATTCGACGCCGGCTTTTCCCGAAAATCGCGTTCCGCTTTTCGGGCCGACGCTTTAGCCGCCGCGGCTGGCGGCGAGCATGTAGTTCACATCCATGTCCCGCGACGTGGCCCAGCGCCCGCTCAGCGGGTTGAAGACGACGCCGGTCTGCGTGCCGAGGGCGAAGCCGCCGGCTTCGATGGCCGCGCCGAGCTCGTCGGGGGTGACGAACTTCTCCCAGTCATGCGTGCCCCTGGGCAGCCATTTCAGCACGTATTCGGCGCCGACGATGGCGAGCGCATAGGACTTCAGGGTCCGGTTGATCGTCGCCATCACCAGCAGTCCATCGGGCTTCACCGCCGCGCAGCAGGCCGCGACGAAAGCCGCGACGTCCGCGACATGCTCGACCACCTCCATCGCCAGCACGATGTCGAAGCGCCGGCCGGAGGCGACCACCGCCTCGATCGTCTCCTCACGGTAGTCGATCGAAAGCCCGCTCCTCCCGGCATGGGCGCGGGCGACGGCGATGTTGGTCGGGGCCGGGTCGAGCCCGGTCACCGCGGCGCCGAGCCGGGCCAGCGGCTCGGAGAGCACGCCGCCGCCGCAGCCGATATCGACCAGGCTCAGGCCCTCGAGCGCCCGCATCCGCCGCGGGTCGCGCCCGAAATGGGCGCAGGCCTCGTCGCGGACGAAGGCGAGGCGCACGGGGTTGAACTTGTGCAGGACCGCCATCGGCCCCTGCTGGTCCCACCAGTCGCGCGCGATCGCGTCGAAGCGCGCGACCTCCTCCGGGTCGATCGTCGAGCCAGAGCGTTCGGTCGCTGCCACCATGAGCCGGTCCTTCATTGCCGCGATGCCGCATTGACACGGCGCCTGCCGCCCGTCATCTACACCCGCCCCGCCGCCAGTGCGAGGGCGACGTTTCGACCCGGCCCAACGACCGGGCAGCTATCGAGAGTCCGAAGACCGTCATGGCCCGTCTGGTGATGAAATTCGGCGGCACCTCCGTCGCCACTGTCGAGCGCATCAAGAACGCGGCCCGCCACGTCAAACGCGAGTTCGACGCCGGCAACCAGGTGGCGGTCGTGGTCTCGGCGATGTCGGGCAAGACCAATGAGCTCGTCGCCTGGTGCAAGGAGGCGGCCCCGCTCTACGACCAGGCCGAATACGACACCGTCGTCGCCTCGGGCGAGCAGGTCACCTCCGGGCTGATGGCCATGGTGCTCAAGGAAATGGGCATGCCGGCCCGCTCCTGGCAGGGCTGGCAGATCCCGATCTACGGCTCCGACGCGCATGGCGCGGCCCGCATCGTCGACATCGACGGCTCCGGCATCATCGCCGGCTTCGACCGCGAGCGGGAAATCGCCGTCTGCTCGGGCTTCCAGGGCGTCCATGCCGAGAGCCGCCGCATCGTCACGCTCGGCCGCGGCGGCTCCGACACCAGCGCGGTGGCGCTGGCCGCCGGGCTCAAGGCCGATCGCTGCGACATCTACACCGATGTCGACGGCGTCTACACCACCGATCCGCGCATCGTCCCCAAGGCGAAGCGCCTGGACAAGGTCTCCTTCGAGGAGATGCTCGAGATGGCCTCCCTCGGCTCGAAGGTGCTGCAGGTGCGCTCCGTCGAGATCGGGATGCTGCATCGCGTGCCGACCTATGTCCGCTCCTCCTTCGACGACCCCGACAACCCCAACCCTGGCACCCTCATCTGCGACGAGGACGACATCGTGGAACAGCAGATCGTCACCGGCATCGCCTTCTCCCGGGACGAAGCCCAGATCACGCTCCGGCGCGTGGCCGACAAGCCCGGCGTCGCCGCCGCGATCTTCGGACCGCTCGCCGACGCCAACATCAATGTCGACATGATCATCCAGGTCGTCTCCGACGACCGGGCGACCACCGACATCACCTTCACGGTGCCGACGGCCGATTACGAACGCGCCCGCAAGCTGCTCGAGAGCAAGCACGACAGCATCGCCTATCAGGACCTCCAGGGCGCGACCGAGGTGGTGAAGATCTCGGCCATCGGCATCGGCATGCGCTCGCATGCCGGCGTCGCCGCCCGCGCCTTCCGCGCGCTGGCCGAGAAGGGCATCAACATCCGCGCCATCACCACCTCCGAGATCAAGTTCTCGGTGCTGATCGACGCCGCCTATACCGAGCTCGCGGTGCGCACGCTGCACTCGCTCTACGGGCTCGACGCGGCCTGAGGCGCCGCGCCGTCATTCGCGAGGGCGGGCATGAGCGGCCTGGACACGCCCCTCGGATGAAGATTCGGACGGCCGGGACAGACCCGGCCGTGACCGCTGCGGCGCGCCCGGCCGGCCCCTCACTCGGCCGGGTGCGGCGGAGCCCGCTTCGTTCCGCGGAACAGGCCCCCGAGCTTCACCAGACCGTCCGAAAGCCTGTCCATGTAAAGGAACAGGACGGGGGTGATGAACAGCGTCAGCACCTGGCTGATCATCAGGCCGCCGACCACGGCGATGCCGAGCGGCTGGCGCAGTTCGGCGCTGGCGCCGGCGCCGACCGCGATCGGCAGCGTGCCCATCAGCGCCGCCAGCGTCGTCATCAGGATCGGCCTGAAGCGCATGACGCAGGCCTTGTGGATCGCCTCCTGCGCCGTCATGCCCTCGCGCCGGAGCACGAGCGCCACGTCGATCATCATGATCGCGTTCTTCTTGACGATGCCGATCAGCATCAGCAGGCCGATGATGGCGATGACCGAGAGGTCGAGGTCGAACAGCCTGAGCGCCCCGAGCGCGCCGATCGCCGCCGATGGCAGACCGGTCAGGATGGTCAGCGGATGGATGAAGCTCTCGTAGAGAATGCCGAGCACGATGTAGATCGTCAGGATCGCGCCGGCGATCAGCAGCCCCTGGTTCGCCAGCGAATCCTGGAAGACCTTGGCCGTGCCGGCGAGCGTCGTCGAGAGCGACTTCGGCAGGTTGATCTGCTCCTTGATGGCCTCGATGCGGTTGACGCTGTCGCCGAGCGCGATCCCCGCCGGCAGGTTGTAGGAGATCGTCACCGCCGGAAGCTGGCCGAGCTGGTTGACCGTGAGCTGGCCCGCCGTGCGCTCGACCCTGGCGAAGGCGCCGAGCGGCACGAGCGTGCCTGATTTGGTGCGCACGCGGATGCCGTTGAGCCGCTCCGGCGTCCACTGGTCGTTGGGGTTGAACTCGACCACCACCTCGTAGCTGTCGCCGGTGGTGTAGATGGTCGAGACCTGGCGGACGCCGAAACCGGAATAGAGCGTCGAGCGCAGGATGTCCGAGCCGATGCCGAGCTGGTTCGCCTTGTCGCGGTCGATGATGACGGTGGCCTGCAAGGCGTTGTTCTGCAGGTCCGTCGTCACGTCGAGGAAGGTCTGGGGCTCGCGGCTCATCGCATCGGCGAGGCGCAGCGACCAGTCGTTCATCAGCTTCTGGTCGAGGCCCTGGACGACGAGCTGGTACTGGCTCTTCGAGGAGCGCGCGCCGATGCGCAGGTTCTGCACCGGCGTCATATAGGTGTTGATGCCCGGCACCTGGGCGAGGTCGCGGCGGAGCGAGGCGAGCACGACATTGAGCTTCGGCCGCTTGTCCTGCGGCTTCAGCTCGACGAAGAGGCGCCCGGCATTGAGCGCGCCGGCGCTGCCGGCGGTCGCGCCGACGCTGGAGGCGACATGCGCGACATAGGGCGACTGCAGGAAGATGTCGGCGACCTGGCGCTGCAGCTTCTGCATGGCGTCGAAGGAGACGTCCTGCCGCGCCTCGGTCGAGACCTGGAGCTGGCCGATATCCTCCTGCGGGAAGAAGCCCTTCGGCGTCGTCTGGAGGAGCCAGACGGTGCCGGCCATGGTCAGGAAGAAGGCGAGCAGCATCAGCGGCTGGAAGCGCAGGCAGACGGCGAGCCCGCGGTCATAGCCGCGGACGATGGCATCGAAGCCTTTCTCGAGCCAGCGGCCGACCGCATTCTCCTGATGATGCTCGCCATAGCCCGAAAGCAGGCGCGAGCAGAGCATCGGCGTCAGCGTCAGCGAGACGAAGGCCGAGGCCAGGATCGAGACCGTCACCACCACCGCGAACTCGTTGAAGATGCGGCCGATGACGCCGCCCATCAGCAGCACGGGGATGAAGACCGCGACCAGCGAGAGCGAGATCGAGATGATGGTGAAGCCGATCTCGCCGGCGCCCTTGAGCGCGGCGTCGAAGGCGCTGAGCCCGTCCTCCTCCATATGGCGGACGATGTTCTCCAGCATGACGATGGCGTCGTCGACGACGAGGCCGACGGAAAGCGTCAGCCCGAGCAGGGAGATGTTGTCGATCGAGAAGCCGAAGAGATACATCGCCGCCAGCGTGGCGATGACCGAGATCGGCACCGCCACCGCCGGGATGAAGGTCGCGGCGAGCCGGCGCAGGAAGACGAAGATCACCATCACGACGAGCACGACGGTGAGCAGCAGCGTGAACTGCACGTCCTCCACCGCCTGGCGGATCGAGGTCGAGCGGTCGTTGAGCAGCGAGAGCGAGGCGGCCGCCGGCAACTGCTCCTCGAAGGCCGGGATCATCGCCCTGACCCGGTCGACCACCTCGACGGTATTGGCGTCGGGCTGGCGCTGCACCGCGAGCACGATCGCCGGGATGCCGTCGTACTGGCTGCGGGTCTGGGTGTTCTCGACCGAATCGACCACCTTGGCGACGTCGCCGAGGCGCACCGGCTTGCCCGAGCGCGTGGTGATGATGACGTTGGCGAACTGGGCCGCGTTGGCGAGCTGGGTATGCGCCTCGATGGTGAGCTGCTGGGCGCTGTTCTGGATGGTGCCGACCGGCGTGTTGGCGTTGGTCGCGGTGATCGCGGCCTGCAATTCGTCGAGGCCGATGCCGCGCGCGGCGAGCGCGGTCGGGTCGATCTGGATGCGCACCGCATATTTCTGGCTGCCGAAGATCAGCACCTGGGCGACGCCGTCGACGGTCGAGAGCGCCGGCGAGATCACCTGCTGGGCGAAGGCGTCGAGATCGGAGAGCGGGATGACCTCGCTCTTCAGCGCCATCAGGATGATCGGAGCGTCGGCCGGGTTCACCTTGCGGTAGCTCGGCGGCGTCGTCATCTCGATCGGGAGCTGCTTCTGGGTGCGGGTGATCGCCGCCTGCACGTTGGCCGCGGCGGCGTCGATGTCACGGTTGAGCACGAACTGGATGGCGATCGAGGTCGCGCCCTGGGAATTGGTCGTCGCGATCGAATCGATGCCGGCGATGGTCGCGAACTGCTTGATCAGCGGGGTCGCGACCGAGGTCGCCATGGTGTCGGGCGAGGCGCCGGGGAGCTGGGCCGAGACGTTGACCACCGGAAACTCGGCGCGCGGCAGCGCCGCGACGGGCAGGAAGCGATAGGCGAACGTCCCGGCCAGCACCAGCGCGACCGACATCAGGATGGTCGCGACCGGGTGCCTGATGCAGAAGGACGAGACGTTCACGAGCGCGCTCCCTCCGCGACCGGCGTGCCCTGCGGCGGCTTCTCGCCGGTCGCCTCGCGCTCGCGCACCTTCGTGCCCTGCTTCAGGCGCATCTGGCCGTCGGTGACGACGCGCTCGCCCGGCGCCACGCCTTCCGTCACCGCGGTCTTGCCGCCATCGCTGAGGGCGACCTTGATCTGGCGCAGGTCGACCGTCGAATCCGCCTTGACGACAAAGACATAAGCGCCCTTCTGGCCGGTCTGCACCGCGACGGTGGGGATCACGGTGACGCCCCGCAGCGTGTCCGGGATGAACTCGACATCGACATACTGGCCCGGCCAGAGGCGCAGATCGTCATTGGGGAAGGCGGCCTTGGCCGTGATCGTGCCCGAGGTGATGTCGACATTGGAATCGACGAAGTTGAGCCGGCCTTCGGCCGACTGGTCGGGCGATTGCGGGATCCGCGCCCTGACCACGGCCGGCGGCGTGGCGTGGAGCGCGGCCTGGAGGGTCGGCAGCTCGCTTTCAGGCATGGCGAAGGAGACGCGCAGCGGCTTCATCTGCGTGATCGTCAGCAGGCCGGTATTGCCGCTGTTGCTGCTGTTGGCGCTGACGAGGTTGCCCGGCGTCACCGTCACCGCGCCGATGCGGCCGTCGATCGGGGCGAGGATGCGGGTATAGCTCAGCTTCAGCCGGTCAGCGTCGAGGGTCGCGTGGTCGGCCTGGATCGAGGCGGCCGAGCTGCGCTCGTCCGCCGTCGCCTGGTCGACCTGCGCCTGGGTGCCGGCATTGCGGGCGAAAAGCTGCTTGTAGCGGTCGAGGTCGGCGAGGTTGCGGGTATGGGTCGCCTCGTCCTTGGCCAGCATCGCCTCGTCCTTGGCGATCTGGGCCTTGATGTCGCGGTCGTCGAGGGTGAAGAGCAGGTCGCCGGACTTGACGAACTGGCCGTCGCTGACGTGCTGGGCGACGATCTGGCTGTCGATGCGCGATTTCACCACCACGCTGGCGGGCGTCTCGACGAAGCCGATCGCATGCTTGCGGACCGGGAAATCGGCCTGCTCCGCCGTCGCCGTGGTCACGGAGATGGCGCCGCCGCCGCGCCCGGCCCGCGCGCCCTGCGACGCCCCCTCCCCGTGCGAGCGCCAATACCAGACGCCCGCCGCGGCGGCGACCAAGACGACGCCGACAAGGAATCCTGAACGCTTCATGCTGGCTCCACCCGTTCAGGCCATGCGATCAGCCGCAAGCGGCGGCTGGGGTCTGTCCTCGCCCCGCGGGGGGCGGATCCGCTCGCGGATCGCGCCGAGCGTCTCCAGCGCCGACAGCACCGCCTCGTCCCCGACCTCGCCGAGCAATTCCTGGGCGATGGCGCCGCGAACGTCGTCGAGATCGTCGACCAGCCGCCGGCCGGCCGGGGTCAGATAGAGCAGATAGGCGCGCCGGTCGGCCGGGTTTTCCCGGCGCTCGATCAGATTCTGGCCCTGCAGCCGGTCGAGCAGGCGCGCCAGCGAGATCGGCTGGAGGTCCATCTGCTCGGCCAGGGCGGCCTGGTTCAGCCCCTCCTGGCGGCGCAGGCGCGCGAGCACGCCCCATTGCGCCCGCGTCGTGCCGTGCTCGCGCGCGCGCTGGTCGACATAGGTCCGCATCAGACGCGAGGTTTCGACAAGCTGAAACATCAGCTCCCTTCGCAGGGGGCGCTTCATCAACGGACCTCCAATCGTAAGCCTGCTTATGGTAAGTCAGATTGCGGCGGTTTTATAGTGCCGATCTCGCAACTGCGAAAATTTCGGCACGGGGCCGGAGCAGCGCATCGCTCGCGCCGTCGCACGGCAGGATCGCCAGGCCGGGACGCCGGCGGCGCCAGGCGCCGCAGGTCCGCCAGGCCTCGGGCCGGCAGGCGGGACGCGATGCGTTCCTGCACTGTCCGGGGAGCGCGCTTGCGTGAACGGCCCTAGCCGCTCGCGGCCTTCCCCTCCTACAGTGGCGGCGACCCGATCCTGCCCAGAGCCTCCCGCCCCATGAGTCAGCTTTTCAGCCCCTATCAGCTCGGCAACCTTCCGCTTGCCAACCGCATCGTGATCGCGCCGATGTGCCAGTACTCGGCCGAGAACGGCAATGCCAGCGACTGGCACACCATCCATCTCGGCCATCTCGCCCTGTCGGGCGCGGCCCTGCTCATCATCGAGGCGACGGCGGTGGAGCCGGAAGGGCGGATCAGCCCCTTCGATGTCGGCCTGTGGTCGGACGAGAACGAGGCGGCGCTGGCGAAGGTGCTGGAGGCGGCGCGGCGCTGGTCGGACATGCCGATCGGCATCCAGCTCGCCCATGCCGGCCGCAAGGCCTCCGTCGCCCAGCCCTGGCATGGCGGCGCCCAGCTCGGCCCCGACCAGGGCGGCTGGACCGTCTCGGCGCCTTCCGCGATCGGCTTCGAATCCTATCCCCGGCCGCCGCGCGCGCTCGGCCGCGACGACATCGCCCGCCTCGTCGAGGCCTTCGCGGCGGCGGCGAGACGCTCGGTGCGGCTCGGCCTCGCCGCGATCGAGCTTCATGGCGCGCATGGTTATCTGATGCACCAGTTCCTCTCGCCGCTCTCCAACAGGCGCGAGGATGAATATGGCGGCTCGCTCGAGAACCGGATGCGCTTCCCGCTCGAGGTCTACGAGGCGGTGCGCGCGACGGTGCCCTCCGGCTATCCGGTCGGCTTCCGCATTTCCGGGACCGACTGGGTCGAGGGCGGCTGGGACATCGAGCAGAGCATCGCCTTCGCCAGGGCCATCCAGGCGCGCGGCGCCGATTTCATCCATGTCTCGAGCGGCGGGCTGTCCGCGGCGCAGAAAATCCCGCTCGGCCCGAGCTACCAGGTGCCGCTGGCGCGCGCGATCAAGCAGGCGACGGGCCTGCCGACCATCGCGGTCGGCCTGATCACGGAGCCCGAGCAGGCGGAGGCCATCGTCGGCACCGGCGAGGCCGACCTCGTCGGGCTGGCGCGCGGCATCCTCTACGATCCGCGCTGGCCCTGGCATGCGGCGGCGGCGCTCGGCGCCAGCGTCAAGGCGCCCGAGCAGTATCTGCGCTCGCAGCCGCGGCAATATCCCAAGCTGTTCGCCTGAGCCCGCCAACCCGCCAGCCGAGACCGTCCATGACCGCCTATTCCGAGCTCGCCGGCCATTTCGGCCGCATCGCCGCCCTCTCCAACGCCGTCGGCATCCTGCAATGGGATTCCGACGTGATGATGCCGAAGGGCGCCGCCGAGACCCGGGCCGAGAGCATGGCGCTGCTGCATGTGCTGCGTCACGGCCTGGTCACGGAGCCGCGCATCGGCGACTGGCTGGCGCGGGCGGAGGACGACGCGACGCTCGGCGCCTGGGAAAAGGCCAATCTGCGCGAGATCCGGCGGATCTGGACGGTCGAGACGGCCTTGCCGGCCGCTCTCGTCGAGGCTTCCAGCAAGGCGGTCTCGGCCTGCGAGATGCGCTGGCGGCAGGCGCGGGCGGATTCCGACTTCGCCGGGCTGCTGCCCTTTCTCTCGGAAGTGCTGAACCTGCAGCGGCAGATCGGCCAGGCGAAGGGCGAAAAGCTCGGCCTGCCGGCCTATGACGCCCTGCTCAACGACTACGAACCGGGCGGCAGCGCCGCCCGCATCGACGCGCTGTTCGACGATCTCGCCGCCTTCCTGCCCGGCTTCACCCGGGAGGTGATGGAGGTGCAGGCGCGCCGGCCGGCGCTCGAACCGCTCGAAGGCCCCTTCCCGGCCGAGACCCAGCGGGCGCTCGGCCTCAGGCTGATGGCGGCGCTGGGCTATGATTTCGAGCGCGGCCGGCTCGACATCTCGACGCATCCCTTCTGCGGCGGCGCCGACAACGACGTGCGCATCACCACGCGCTACGACGAGGGCGACTTCACCAAGGCGCTGATGGGCGTTCTCCACGAGACCGGCCACGCGCTCTACGAGCAGGGCCGGCCGCAGGCCTATCTGAACCAGCCGGTCGGCGCCGCGCGCGGCATGAGCGTCCATGAGAGCCAGTCCCTGCTGATGGAGATGCAGGCCTGCCGCTCGCGCCCCTTCCTGGCCTTCGCCACCCCGCTGATGCGCGACGCCTTCGCAGGATCGGGTCCGGCCTGGGACAGCGAGGCGATGTGGCGCCGCTACACCCGCGTCGAGCCCGGCTTCATCCGCGTCGATGCCGACGAGGTGACCTATCCGGCCCATATCATCCTGCGCTACCGGCTGGAGAAGGCGCTGATCGCCGATGCGATGCCGCTCGCGGAATTGCCCGCCGCCTGGAACGAGGGCATGGCCTCGCTGCTCGGCGTGGCGGTGCCGAACGACCGGCTGGGCTGCCTGCAGGATATCCACTGGCCCTCCGGCGGCTGGGGCTATTTCCCGACCTATTCGCTCGGCGCGATGACGGCCGCCCAGCTCTTCGACGCCGCCTGCAGGGCCGAGCCCGGCATCCTGCCCGGCATCGGCCGGGGCGATTTCGCCCCGCTCGTCGGCTGGCTGCGTGCGAACATCCACGGCAAGGGCTCGCTGCTCTCCACCGACGCGCTGCTGACGGAAGCGACGGGCCGGCCGCTCGACGCCTCGGTCTTCAAGGCGCATCTGCGCCGCCGCTATCTCGAAGAGGTCTGAATCCATACATTCAAATTATTGAAAATAAATATCTAATCAGAATTCGGACGCCGGGCCGCCATGCCGCTTTCGGGCTTGCATCCCGGCGCCGAAAACCCGATTTCGGCGATGACGCCTCCTGCATGGTGACCGATCATGACCGAAACCCGCCCCGCTCCGCGCATCGCCATCACCTATTGCTCGATGTGCAACTGGATGCTGCGTTCCGCCTGGCTCGGCCAGGAACTGCTCTCGACCTTCGGCCAGGACCTGGGCGAGGTCGCGCTGATCCCGCGCACCGGCGGCATCTTCCAGATCCACTATGACGGCGAGCTGATCTGGGATCGCAAGGCCGATGGCGGCTTCCCCGACTCGAAGGCGCTGAAGCAGCGCGTGCGCGACCGGCTCGATCCCGGGCGCAGCCTCGGCCATGTCGACGGGCATACGATGAGTGCCGAAGCCGAGAGCTGAAGGCGCCGCAGCGCGGCTTAGCCGTCATTGCGAGGAGCGAAGCGACCAAGCGATCCCCGGGGACCGGGTGCAAACGGTTCACCCGCCCCCCTGGATTGCTCGGCGCGCCCGCAACGACGGTGTGGAGCCAGGGCAGGCTTCGACGTGTTCCAGAACGCCGTTCAGGCAGCGTGCTCGCGCGTCGCCGCCACCCATTGCTTCAGCCGGCCCTCGGGATGGGCGTTCAGCGTGATGTCGGTCACCGCCGCGACGATGTCGGCGCCGGCCGCGAAGACGCCCGGCGCGCGCTCCAGCGAAATCCCGCCGATGCCGACCAGCGGCAGATCGCCGATGCGCCGCTTCCATTCGCCCAGCCGCTCCAGCCCCTGCGGGCCGAAGCGCATCTGCTTCAGGATCGTCGGATAGACCGGGCCGAGCGCGACATAGTCCGGCGCGAGCGCGAGCGCCCGCTCCAGCTCGGCCTCGTCATGGCTGCTGACGCCGAGCTTCAGGCCCGCCTTGCGGATCGCGCCGAGGTCGGCGGTGTCGAGATCCTCCTGGCCGAGATGCAGCCAGTCGCAGCCCTCGGCGATGGCGAGCTTCCAGTAGTCGTTGACGACGAGCACGCATCCGGCCTCGGCGCAGAGCTTCCGGGCACGGGCGATCTCGCGCGCGATTTCGGCCTCCGGCCGGTCCTTCACGCGCAACTGCACCAGCTTCATGCCATAGGGCAGCATGCGCGCGATCCAGTCGGCGCTGTCGAAGATCGGATAGAACGGGTCGAGCCTCATGCCGGAACGCCTTATGCCAGGAACGCCTTGCCCATGACGGGAGTGGAGGGGGCGGCCATGTCGCGCGCCTCGATCGGCTGCGCCGCGAAGGCGAGCCGGCCGGCCCGGATCGCGAGCGCGAAGGCCTCGGCCATCGCCGCCGGATCGCCGGCCTTGGCGACGGCGGTGTTGAGCAGGATGCCGTCATAGCCCAGCTCCATCGCCTGCGCGGCATGGGACGGCAGGCCGATGCCGGCATCGACGACGAGCGGAATATCCGGGAAATGCTGGCGCATGGTGCGCAGGCCATAGGGGTTGTTGAGCCCGCGGCCGGAGCCGATCGGCGCGCCCCAGGGCATCAGCACCTCGCAGCCGGCATCGAGCAGGCGCGAGCCCACGACGATGTCCTCCGTGGTATAGGGAAAGACCTTGAAGCCGTCGTCGGACAGAATGCGCGCCGCCTCGACCAGCGCGATCACATCCGGCTGGAGCGTGTCGTCCTCGCCGATCACCTCGAGCTTGATCCAGTCGGTGCCGAAGACCTCGCGCGCCATCTGCGCCGTGGTGACGGCTTCCTTGACCGTATGGCAGCCGGCCGTGTTGGGCAGGACCTTGACGCCGAGCTCGCGGATCAGGCTCCAGAAGGCCTGCCCCGCGCCGCTGCCGGCCGATTCCCGGCGCAGCGAGACGGTGACGACCTCGGCGCCGGAGCGCCGGACCGCCTCGGCCAGGATCGCCGGCGAAGGATATTGCGCCGTGCCGAGGAAAAGCGGGTTGTCCGGCGCGAAACCGTAGAAGGCCGCCATCTCAGCCCCCCTGCATCGGCGCGACGACCTCGATGCGGTCGCCGTCCTTCAAGGTCACCTCGGCGCGCTTGCGGGCCGGCACGAAATCGCCGTTCACGGCGGTCGCGACGACCCTGCCGGCATAGCCGAGTTCGGCCAGCGCCTCGGCCAGGGTTCCGGCCGCGATCTCCTGCGGGGCTCCGTTAAGCAGCAAGGTCATGCAGCATCTCCGGTCGTAAGTGCGGGTCGAGCACGGCATCCGCCGCCATCCGCGCCATGGCGGGGCTGAGCAGGAAGCCGTGGCGGTAGAGCCCGTTGACATGGATCACCCGGCCCCGGCGCGTCAGCCGCGGCAGGTTGTCGGGAAAGGCCGGGCGGGCGTCGGTGCCGATCTCGACGATCTCGGCCTCGGCGAAGGCCGGATGCAGCGCGTAGGCGGCGCCGAGCAGCTCGAGCATCGAGCGGGCCGAGATGCGCCGGCGCGCGCCGCTCTCGATCATGGTCGCGCCGACCATGAAATGCCCCCCGGCGCGCGGCACGATGTAGAGCGGGATGCGCGGATGCAGCAGCCGGATCGGGCGCGACAGCGCGATCTCGTCGCTCTTCAGGATCAGCATCTCGCCCTTGACGCCGCGCAGCTCGGGCAGGACGTCGCGCGCCGCGAGGCCCCGGCAGTCGAGCACGACCCCGGCGTCGAGCGCCGCCGGCTCGACTTCGCTGCCGAAACGGATCGTCCCGCCCTGCGCCAGAACCCGTTCCGCCAGCGCCGCGATCGCCCGGCGCGGATCGAGGTGGGCCTCCTCCGCGAAGAACAGGCCGCGCGAGAAGCGCCCGGCGAGATCGGGCTCGAGCCCGGCGATGGCCGCGCCGTCGACATCCTCGAAATGGCTGGTGCGCTCGCCGAAGCGGCGCAGCTCCGCGCGGTCGCGGCTCGGCGCGACGACGAGGGTTCCCCGGCGCACCACGCCCCCGGCGTGACGCTCCCACCAGGCGGCCGCCTCCTGGCCGAGGCGGACCACCGGCTCCTCGGCGCTCTCGCCCTCGCACCAGGGCGCGAGCATGCCGCCGGCATACCAGGAACAGGCCTCCGCGCCGACATGGGCACCGCGCTCATGGACGGTGACCCGCGCCCCGCGGGCCAGCAACGCGACGGCGCAGGCGAGGCCGACAACTCCGGCGCCGGCCACGGCGACATCCAGTTCGTGAGAGGGGCGTGAAGCCGTCATGCTTTCCTGCTCCCGGGAAGGCAGCGGCCAAGGGCGAGCAACTGATCTGCGAGCCGTGGACCGTTCCCTTCGCCGGCATTACCCGGATCAGGTACGATGGGTTGGCGCGAACCGCGCCTCTCAGCCTTCCGGCACCCCAACGGACCGCTTCAATCTAGTGGCACGCGCCGCGCAGGGCAAGGCGAGCCGGCATGCGCGAGCCCCGGCCCCGCCCTGCCCCCCGAGCACTTCCCCGGTCGAGGGAATGCCGCGGCTGGCCTGCTGCCGGACGGCGCCCGCGCCCGCAGCCGCGCCCGCTCCTCCGGAACATCGCGCCCTCGCTATCCCCGTCCGCGGGCCCCTCACCATGCCAGCCCTCGTGAAAGGCAGCGCCGGCGCGAGGCATGGCTCGCCGATCCGCCGCCTTGCGGAATTATCCATGGTGCAAAGTGATCGGCGAGGCTTGTCAAAGGGCTTCACGATCGGGCATAGAGCCTTTCGCCGGAGACGTGGCCGAGAGGCTGAAGGCACTCGTTTGCTAAATGAGCATACCCCACAAGGGTATCGAGGGTTCGAATCCCTCCGTCTCCGCCACTCCTAAACCCTTGATATTAAATGGTTTTCCCTTTTTGCGATTTAGGTGTTCTGACACAGCAGCCTGACACATCCGGAACCTCAAAAACCCCGGCATAAATCGGGAAGCTCCATGTACCTGTTTCGGCGTGGATCGCATTGGTGGATTCGTAAGGCGGTCCCTGTAGACCTCGTTGAGATCCTTGGAATTGCGCAGGTCCGTCGGTCGCTGCGCAGGCGAAGCGGGCGCACGAGCTTGCCCAGACCCGGAACAATGTCCTCCGCGATCGCTGTGGTTCGCGTGCGATAGACGAGGCGTTTTTTAAGCGCCTGCCGGCCGATATCCATTTGACGTCACCATGGTTCGACGACGACGCTCAGCGCCAACACGACCGCGTCTTCGAATCCGCGATGGGGGGTCGTCGGGCCTTCATCGTCGGTGCCGCAAAACCGGTCCGAAACAACCTCGACGCGCGATTCAAAACGTTTTTTGGCCGTAGCGCATGGCCGTCCAGAATGATACCGGTCATACTGGGGTGTGGTCGACCCTCTTTATGGTCGTTCCAGTCGTCTCGACAACCTTCGCCTCGAATCGAGCGAATGATCGGATACCTGCCGCCGGACGCTCTCGGCTGGCTCCTTATCGATGAGAAGGTCGAAGGACAGGTATTGCGCAACGTCGGTAAGGCGGGATCAGAAGAGCCAGGCGCATGGGGAGCGCTTCGAGCGCGTTCCAATGATGTGGCCTGATCCTCGCACTCCCATACGGGCTGTTCTGCAACTTCAAAGACTTCAGGCGAATCGCAACCCGCTACGACAAGCTTGCCAGAACTTATCTGGCCTCGCTCTGCCTTTAAGTGCTCGTCTCTTACGGGCTTCTTTGAGTATTGACACCATATCATCGGCCGCTATAACCAATATACTAGCAACAAATTCATAAACTCTAGGCTGTAATATGCAGTATAATCGCAAAATTCTGTATTTTAATTCGCTCGCAGACATGTAATATACGATTTATATTGACATTAATCGTGACATAATTAATAGTTTACTTACGTTAAGCACGAGACATATCGTGATTACCCGCCGCAAATCAGCGTTAAGAGCGATCTAGGTCAGTATTGCGCGAAAGGAGATCCGCTCCCAGGCAGCATGCCCCTGCCGGCAACCGGCGCGAGGCGCACACCAGATTCCGCGCCCGATGGTCCAGGGAGCATACGTCCTTTGCGCGCGAGCGCTATCGGCCTTCTGCTTCGCAGAGTCGAGCTGCGCTGCCCGCGGCATCGCGTCTTGTGCCGACGAGAACCGTGGCAAGGCCGCTCGCCGAGGTCGCGGCTCCCGCCACCGCCGGGTAGCCGAGGCCGGCGGCGATGAGACCGCCGTCCAGGGCGTCACCGAAGGCATTGCCGAGGTTGAAGGCGCCGATGGTCACGGCAGATGCGAGGTTGGGAGCATCGGCGGCCGCCGTCATCACCCGCACCGCCAAGGGCGGGACCAGCGCGAAGCTCGCGATGCCCCACAGGAAAATCAGCACGGCGCTAGCACCGGAATGGCCCATCGGCGTCGCGAAGGCGGCCAGCACCGCCGAAAGCGACGCCAGAGTCACGATCAGCGTGCGGTCGACCGATCGGTGGGCGAAACGACCGCCGAGCCAGTTCCCGACCGAGGCGCTGGAGCAGCGCATTGAGGCGATCCGGACCAACCGATTCGCGATGACGCATCGCGAATCTTTCGAAACCGAGATCTCGTTCGCCGCCCCCGTCTTTGGACCAACCGGCGCGGTGATCGCAGCTGTCGGCACCGCCGTCGTGACGACGCAGTGCACGGTGGAAGAGGCCTGCACGCGCCTCGCGCCTGCTCTGCTCGATCTGGCGCAGCCGTATCGAGCCCATCGCAAGTCAGTCGGCCTGAAAGAGGCACCTAGAGGACCCGTCAAGGCACCGTTGAACGAATGTCGACCGCCTCGATTTTCGGAGCACCATGCTGGAGTTGGCGCATTACGGAGATTACGTCGCCAACGCCCTCGCGGAACGGATAATGCTGATTGCCCACTTCGCCGATTAGCAGCGCGTCACAAGGCGCCGGCTTTAAGCCTTGATTAAATGATGATGCCGCTGACGCTGCTCCACCGCGTCAGCGGCATCACGCAGCTCAGTGCCGTGCTTCGGCCGGAGCAGAGGCAAAGGTCGCGATCGGCGGCTTCTCTGCCGACGGCACGACGACATCGATCAGCAGCGGCCTGGCGAGGTTCCTTGATTTCCGGAGCGCGGCATCGAGTTCATCCGGTGTCGAGACGCGAACACCGTCGCAGTTCAGCGTTCGTGCGAGATCGGCGTAGTTCACCGGGGTGAAGGTCGTCTCCATCGTCTTGCCGAAGCGATGCTTCTCGTAATGCTGCTGGAAGCCGAGAATGCCGTTGTTGAGGACGATAACGCAGATCGGCACCTTGTAGCGCGCCGCTGTCTCCATCTCCATCGCGACATACCCAAAGCCACCATCGCCGGTGACGCAGTAAACCGCCGAGTCCGGCTTGGCGAATTTAGCGCCGATGGCGGCGGGCACGCCCCAGCCGAGACCAGCAAAGCCGCGCGGCGCTAGAAACTTCCGTCCCGCCGTCTTGTAGCGCAGCAGATCCATGCCCCATGCCGATGAGTAGCTGGCATCGGTCGCTACGATATCGTCTTCGCCCAGCAATTCGTTCAGCGTACGATAGATTTGGCGCGGATCGATCTCGCTGCCGCCGGTCTCGAAGCTCTCGAAATCGGCCTGCCAGGCGGCGATCTTCGCCTGCAGATCGGATGTCCAGGCGGAGGGTTCGGCGCGCGGCGCCAGAGCCTCGCAGAGCTGGCCGAGGGCCAGCTTGGCGTCGGCGGCGATTTCCAGCGCGGCATAGGTGCGGCCGAGCTCGACCGGATCGATGTCGATATGGATGATCTTCTGGTCCCGCGACGGAATCGTCCAGTCATTGGTCGCGATCGAATCGGTCTTGGTACCAACGAGGACAACGAGATCCGCCTCCTTCACTGCCTGGTTGGCGATCCAGCCGCGCGCGCCCTGCCCGGCCGTATAGGCTCCGACCACGCCGGCCGCGAGCGGATGCACTTCGGCGATGGCGCCCTTGCCGAGCGGCGTGGTGGCGATCGGAAGTTGCCGCCTTTCGGCGAGCGCCTGCAACTCCGCATAGCCCTGCGACAGGTGCAAGCCGCCGCCGGCGATGACGATGGGCCGCTCGGCCGCTTCGATCTGCTTGGCGGCCGCGGCGATGCCGGTCGGATCGGCTGCCATACGCACGCGCGGATAGGTGCTCGGCTCGAGAATCTCGACAGGGTTGACCGGGCCGCTGACCAGCGCCGAATCCGGGAACGAAAGCACCACCGGTCCGGGGCGGCCCGTGGTGGCGACACGCATCGCATGCGCGACATATTCGGCGGTCCGCTCGGGCACGTCGACGCGGCGGCCCCATTTCGTCATCTGCTCGAAGAGGCGGACATGGTCGATGCCCTGGATCGGATTGCGGTCGAGATTGGGCGTGGCCACGTCGTTGACCAGAGCGAGAACTGGGGTCGAGGTGCTGTAGGCCTCGGCCAGCCCCGAGACGAGATTGGTCGCGCCGGGGCCGCGGATCGCGCCGCAGACGCCGACGCGGCCGGAGACGCGCGCGAAGGCATCGGCCATGACCGCGCCGGCACGCTCGTCATGGATCGTGACCGGCCGGATGCTCGGGTCGAGATCCACATAGAGCGGCTCGGGCGTGTCCATGCCGAAGATGTGCGTCACCCCGAGCTTGACCAGGGCGTCGCTGACCGCTTCGGCGCCGGTCTTCATGTTCTTCGTAGTCATGGTTTTCCCTGCGAGGTCGATCTGGTGGTGGTGGATTTCCCGTCCCGGCCGGCCTCTCGCGGGCTGCACCGGGACAAAGCGATGAGGCAGGCGCGCCGTCAGATAATGGCGAAGCCTCCATTGGGGCTGAGCACCTGGCCCGTGACGAAAGAGGCCGCGTCGCCGGCCAGAAAGGCGATGGCCTCGCCGATCTCCGACGGCCGGGCGTAGCGGCCGAGCGGGATGGTCTTTGCCTTGGCGGCACGCAGTTCCGCGGAATCGTTGCGCGCGGTCATCTCGGTCTCGGTGTGGCCGGGGGCAACGACGTTCACCCTGATGTTCCAGGGCGCGAATTCCTTGGCCCAGCCCTTGGACATCGCAATCAATGCGCCCTTTGCTGCGTTGTAGGTCGCGCCTTCCGTCCACCCGACGAGCGCCTGGATCGAGGAGAGATTGACGATCGAGCCGGCCTTGCGCTGCTTCATCCCGGCGATCACGGCCTGCGTCGTCCAGAGCGTGCCCGCGACGTGGACACCGATGGAGCGAGCGAACATTGCCTCGGTCACCTGCTCGAGCGGGCACCGGTCCGAGGCAATCCCCGCATTGTTGATCAGCACGTCGATCGTGCCGCAGCCCGCTTCGACAGCCGCCACGACGCCGGCCATCGCCTCGCGATCGGCAACGTCGGCCGCGAAGCTCTCCGCCTCGGCGCCCCTCTGCCGGATCAAAGCCGCCGTTTCGGCCGCAGTCTGCGGGTCGATGTCGTGAACGGCGATGCGGAAGCCCTTGGCGGCGAGGACAAGCGCGGTCGCCTTGCCGATCCCGCGGCCCGCCCCGGTGATCAGAGCCACTTTGCTGCGCATTTCGGACATCCGCGACCTCCCTCGGCGTGGCGGAACGACCCCGGCGCCGATGATCGCAACGATTGCAGACTTCCAATTTTTTGCCAATAGATAAATTAGTTGCTATATTTGCAAAATAATGCGATAGATCCGGAGGGTGGATGTTCGCGCGGTGAGGACAGCACCGTGCTAGGGAAACGCTCCGGCTCTGCGTGAGGCACCGTGAAGGGACGAAGGAGAATTCGGTGAAGACGGTCAGAACGGCGGCGCAGATTTTGACAATGTTCGACGGCGATACGCCGACGATCACCGTCACCGGCGCCGCCAACCGCTTTGGCCTGACGGCGAGCGCCTCCTCCCGGCTCCTCGCAGCGCTGGCGACATCGGGCATCATTCAGCGCGAGCCGGATCGCTCTTACCGGCCGGGTCCCCTGGCCTATCGTCTGGGGCTGCTCTACCACGCGCACAACAGGCTCTCCGACCGGATCAACGACGGAGCACGCACCGTCGTGGACCAGACGGGACGGACCTGCTGGGTCTCGGTGCTGACCGAAACCAACAACATGCTGATCAGCCGTTTTCCCGGCCGGCGCGATCAGGGTTTCCACGTCAATCCGGGCAATCTCCTGCCCGCCAACGCCAGCGCGGCCGGCAAGGCACTGCTCGCCCGGATGTCCGACGCCGAGCTGCGCAAGCTCCTCACCGGCAAGAAGCTCGACGCCTGGACCGAGAAATCCAAGACCGACATCGAGGCCGTGCTGAGCGATGTCGCCTTCATCCGCGAACATGGCTGGAGCATCATCATCGACGAGCTTTTCGTCGACACGGTCTCGGTGGGCGTCGCCTTCGCAGCCCCGATGGAGGCCACCCCGATGGCGCTCAGCATGTCGCTGCATTCGGCCAGCCCCGAAGAGATCGCCTCCGGCGTCAAGATCCTGACCGAGGTCGCTTGCGAGATCGGCGCGATGATCGGCGACCCGTTCTGGAGCGCGCGCCGGCCCAGCGCCGATCTGGCGACGATCCTGGCAGAGGTCGAGGCCTATATGGCGATCCCGGTCACATCTTAGGCCGACCATCGCGGCGGCCAGGCAGCAGTCCCGGCACCGGTTGACAAGCCTCTCGCAGCGTGTTGGAATTTTCTTATAATGAAATTAGTTGCATTATTTGCAACAATAAAGCCGTTACCCGGGGAACGGCTTCCCTGACCGACCGACATGCAACGCGAGGAGGATGTTATGGAAAAGACGAAGGACCGCTTCGAATTCGGCAGACGCAACCTGATCAAAGGCCTCGCCGCCGGCAGCCTCGTTCCACTCGCCAGCCCGTTCATCGGCCGCGCTCTCGCGGCGGAGCGGCTGGTGGTGCGCGATCCGGGCGGTGTCGTGAACGACGCCGCCACAAAGGCCTTCTACAAGCCGTTCTCACAGGAAACGGGCATCGAGGTCGTGGGAGTGACCTCACAGCTCGAACCCCTGAGCCAGATCCGCACCATCGTCGACAGCAAATCCTATCTCTGGGACGTCGCGCTGCTGTCGCTGCAAGCGCAGGAGATCCTCGGCAAGGCCGGCTATCTCGACGAGATCGACACCTCGGCCCCCGGCATCGTCGACATCCTGCCCGATGCGAAGTCGAAATGGGGCGTCTGCATGCAGATCTACGCGACCATCTTCGCTTACAACACCAAGACCTATGGCGAGAACGGTCCGCAATCCTGGGAAGACGTCTTCGACCTGAAGAAGTTCCCCGGCCGCCGCGCGCTGCGCAAATACCCGATCGACACGCTGGAATCCGCGGCCATGGCCGATGGCATCGGCGTAAAGGACGTCTATCCGCTCGATCTCGACCGCGCCTTCAAGAAGCTCGACGAGGTCAAGCCCGGCGTCAATCTGTGGTGGAGCAACGGCGCCCAGTCGTCCCAGGCCGCGGCCTCGCAGGAAGTCGATATCGTCTCGACCTATAATGGCCGCGTGCAGGCCGCGATCGATGACGGAGCGCCGTACAAGATCGTCTGGAACCAGGGCATCTGGGCGCCTGACGGCTACGCCATCCCCAAGGGCAATCCCAAGGCCAAGATCGCCCATGACTTCCTGAAGTTCTGCGCCCGGCCGGATCGCCAGGCCGAGTATTCCAAGGCGGTCCCCTACAGCCCGCCAAATCCGAAGGCCTTCGAGTTCATCGACAAGGCGCGCATCGATCTGATGCCGACCGCTCCCGGACGCGTCGAGAAGATGGTCATGGAGAACGGCGCCTACTGGGCCGCCAATCTCGAAAAGGTCGCCGCGCGCTTCAACGAATGGGTCGTCAAGTGATGACCAGCCGGCGACGGACGGACCAGCCGACATGACCTCCCTGCCCGCAAAGGCCGATGCGGGGAGCGGCGATGCCGCCCCCGCCAAGCTCTCGGTCGCCGGTGTCGAGAAGCGCTATGGCAGCGTGGTGGCGCTCGCGCCGACCGATCTCGAAGTACGCTCGGGCGAGTTCCTGACCCTGCTCGGACCCTCGGGCTCGGGCAAGACGACCCTTCTGATGACGATAGCGGGTCTGGCCCTGCCCGATGGCGGCCGGATCGTGATCGACGGGCGCGACACCACCTATACGCCCGTTTACGACCGGGACATCGGCATGGTTTTCCAGAACTATGCACTGTTCCCGCATCTCGACATCTTCGAGAACGTCGCCTTCTCGCTGCGAGTGCGGGGTTTGGCCAAGGTGGAGATCACCAGGCGCACGCATGAGGCATTGTCTCTCGTGCAGCTCGATCATCTGGCGCAACGCTTCCCGAAGGAGCTTTCGGGCGGACAGCAGCAGCGCATCGCGATCGCGCGCGCGATCGTCTACCAGCCCTCGATCATCCTGATGGACGAGCCTTTGGGCGCGCTCGACAAGCGTCTGCGCGAGCAGATGCAGATCGAGATCAAACGGCTGCACCGGCAGCTCGGCGTGACAATCATCTATGTCACGCACGACCAGGAAGAAGCGCTGTCGATGTCCGACCGCATCTGCCTGATGAACAATGGCGGCATCGTGCAGCTCGGCCAGCCGGCCGAGCTCTATTTTGCTCCCCGCAGCCTGTTTGCCGCCAATTTCCTCGGCGAGGCGAATATCCTGACCGCGCAGCCGGGCCCGGGGCCGGGAATAGCGAGCGCGGCGGGGACCTCCCTCCGCTTCGACGGCTCCCCCTCGGCCGGCGGCGAGACCATATCGCTGCTGATCCGGCCGGAATGCTTTTCGCTCGGAATGGGCGACGGAACCGCCAATCGGCTGAGCGGCCGCCTTGCCGACATCACCATGCTCGGGCCGATGACGCGCCTCGACGTGGTCTGCGCAGACGGCACGGTGCTGATCGCCAAGATCCCCACCGGGCGCGCCGTCACGGAACTTGTCGCGGGCTGCGAGATCAACCTGAATTGCTCCCGGCAGGACGTCATCCTCGTCGGAGGCGACACATGAGCCGGGCGGCCAGCACTGGAGAACGCCGCCGTTTGGCCGAGGCCATGCCGCTTGCCCCGGCCCTCATCCTGCTCCTGTTAGTCTATGTCGGACCCGTGCTCTGGTTCCTCGCATCGAGCTTCGTCGGCAACGACGGCTCGATCGGCCTGCACAACTATGTCCGGCTGTTTGGCAGCGCGACCTATGTCACCACGATCGGCACCACGCTGAAGCTGGCGGGGGCCACGACTCTGCTCTGCGTGCTCGCCGGCTATCCCGTGGCCTATCTGATGGCGACGACACGCGCGGGCTCCAGCCTGATCCTGCTCGTCGTGCTGCCGTTCTGGACGAGCTATCTGGTGCGCACCTTCGCCTGGATCATCCTCCTCGGCCGAAACGGCACGATCAACAGCACGCTGATCAGCCTCGGCCTGATCGAGCGGCCGCTCGAGCTTTCCTATAATTTCTTCGCGGTGGTCACGGCCATGACGCATGCGATGCTGCCGCTCGCCATCCTGACGATGCTTTCGACCATGCAGAACATCGGCGCGCATTACGGTCGGGCGGCCTCCACTCTCGGCGCCCGCGGCGCGCAGTCGTTCCTGCGTGTCTACCTGCCGCTGTCCATGCCGGGGGTGGCGGCCGCCGCGCTCATGGTTTTCATCATCTGTCTCGGCTTCTTCGTCAACCCGGCCCTGCTCGGCAGCCGGCGCGAGACCGTGATCACCCAGATCATGATCGACCAGCTCAGCACCTCGCTGGATTGGGGCTTCGCCGGCGCGGCCTGCGTGCTGATGCTCGCCGTCTCATTGGCCATCGTCGCGCTCTATCAGAGCCTGTTCGGCATGACGGCGGTGACGGGCATGGAAACCGGCCGCAGCCAGAGCTCGCTGCGCAAGAGCATCTCGCGCGGGGCGCTGCGTCTCGCCGGCGGCCTCGGGCAGGGATTGTCCGGGACCGGCCGGCGGATCGAGGCTGCCATGGGTGCGATCGGGCTCAGGCCCCGATCCGGCGGCCTGCGCGGTCCGCTCGCGCTCCTTGTCGGGCTGATCGTGGCGTTTCTGCTGGTGCCGGTGCTGTTCCTGATCCCGGTCTCCTTCACCACCTCTTCCTTCATGCGCTGGCCGCCGGAGTTCTTCACGCTGCGCTGGTATCAGACCTATCTGCTGCATCCGATCTGGGTTTCGGCAATCCTGCGCTCGCTGCTCGTCGGCCTCGGCGCAGCGATCATCGCCACGACGGTGGGCACGCCTGCGGCCTTTGCTCTGGTGCGAAGGCGGGTGCCGGGCAAACCTGCGCTGATGAGCTTCATCATCGTGCCGATGATCCTGCCGCATATGGTGCTCGCGATCGCGTTGTTCTCACTCTATGCGCAGATCGGCCTCGTCGGGTCGGCCTTCGGGCTCGTCATCGCCCATGCGGTGCTCGCCATCCCGCTCGTTGTCATCACGGTCTCTTCGGTGCTGCGCAATTACGACCAGCGGCTCGACCAGGCGGCATCCGTCATGGGCGCGCGACCACCGCGCGTATTTCGCACCGTGACCCTGCCGCTGATCGGTACGGGCATGATTTCGGCCTTCATCTTCTCCTTCATCAGCTCCTTCGACGAGCTGACGGTTTCGCTCTTCGTTACCGGCGGCCTGACCGCGACCCTGCCGAAGCAGATGTGGGAGGACGCGATCAACCAGGTGTCTCCGGGGCTGGCCGCGGTCTCGACCGCGATCCTGGTGGGGCTGACCGTGATCCTGCTGGCAGTGGCGCTCTATCAGCGCCGCGCCGGCTCCACCGCCATCGAACTGCGCGGATAGCGATCCAGAGAACGAAAGGTGCAGCCATGACCCGTTTCGACCGACCCTTCACGGTTCCCGACCGCACTCCTCTCTTCAAGGCGTTGCCGCGCCACTATGTCGGCTATCGCAAGCTGTCGGTATTCTGCGAAGCATCGCCCGAAGGCATTCGCAAGGCCCTTCCGGCCGACCTCGATTATGTCTCCAACCAGATCGAGGTCTTTGTCATGGACTGCCCGGAAGTCCACGATATGGATAATCGAGCGATGGGACCGCGCGCCTATCTGGAGGGCGGTGTCGTGGTCCAAGCCGCCTTCGGCGGCGTCACCGGGGGGCATGTCCTCTATGAATATGTCACCACCGACGATTCAATGGCCGGCGGCCGCGAGGTTTGGGGCTACCCGAAGAAACTCGGTGCGGTGACGTACGACGAGGCGGCCGACGGGAGCATCACCGCCAGCGTTTCGCGGCTCGGGCATTCGCTGATCAAGCTGAATTATCGGCCGGGCGAGACCTTCTTCGAGAAACCGTCCCTGCATCCGCGCCTGCAGGTCAAGCGGATTCCGCGCGCCGATGGCGAGGGCTTCGACGTCGACCAGATCATCCTGAACGAGCTGACCGGAGCCAAGGTCTTCAGCCATAGCCGCGGAGCGGGATCGGTGCTGCTGGGCGGCCGCAATGAGATGGATCCGTTGATGGAGCTTGGCGTGACGCGCGTGATCGGCGCCGAGCATGTCGTCGCCGAATTCAACCTCGGATATGGGCGAGTTTTTCACGACAAGCTCAAGGCATGACTGTCGCTGCCCTGTCGGCTCCTTCCGCGATTGAGCGGCGGTTTGCGGGCGAAAGACCGAGGTCCGGAAGCAGTTCGGGAGGGCGGCTTTTGGGAGGGACTAAAGTCCGCGACTGGCGCTACGTTTCCGACAGCGGTTGCAATCGCTCGAGCAACATTGAAACTGTTTTGACCGTCGCTCCCGGCCGCGATACAGAAGCATTCAGGAGCTTCCGCGCATTGCTAACCGATTGCCGTCAAAACGAGCGCGCGAGGTCCGCTCGCTGCGCCAAGGTCAGGGCGAGGCCGAGGGACCATAGCCTCGCTGGGCTAGGCGGTAGTGACGATTTAACGAATCGGGATTCCCAAGAGGGTGCCAATCAGATTCAACGCTGATTTTTGGAGATCGGCGATGGATTGCGATGCGCTTCGGGACGACCAGTGGGAGCGGATCAAGGGTTTTGTGCCTGGCGGTCGCAAGGGCAAGCGCGGCCCGCGCACCGACAACCGCAAGTTCCTCGACGCGCTGTTGTGGATGGCGCGTTCAGGCGGCCGTTGGCGCGATCTGCCGGAGCGGCTTGGCGACTACCAGTCGGTGAAGCGACGTTACTATCGCTGGATCGCGATGGGCGTTCTGGACGACATGCTGGCCGCATTGGCCCGCGACACCGATCTGGAATGGCTGATGATCGACTCCGCCATCGTGCGCGCCCACCAGCATGCGGCCGGGGCAGGCAGGGTCAAAGGGGGGCGGATGCCCAGGGCTTGGGCCGGTCTCGCGGCGGCCTGAGTACCAAGATCCACGCCGCCACCGAGGCGCTTGGCCTTTCCGTTCGCCTGATCGCCTCGCCCGGCCAGCGCAACGAGCCCGCTCGCCGGCGGCTTGCTATCGCGCAAATGCAGCCGCGAGAACGAGGCGGTCGGCGAAGGCCGTCGCATCGGCTTCAACTTCCCGCCGGTGGAGCGCGATCGCGGCTACGGCGTGATCGAGGCGATGCGGCCGATCGCGCGGGCGCACGGCGTCAGCGTCGCGCAGATCACGCTCGCTTGGCTCTTGCATCAGCGTCACCAGCGTCATCACCGGCGCCAAACGACCGGACCAGCTCGCCGACAACCTCGCCGCCGCAAATGTGCGCTTGTCGGCCGAGGATCTTCGGGCCCTCGACGCGGCGGGCGCACTCCAGGCGGAATATCCCGGCTGGATGCTCGAGCGCCACGGCGCCTATCGCGCCCATATGCATGAGACGGCGTAGTCTCCGATCCTGCGCCGGCGGCGCGACCGACCGCCGGCGCAAGATCGCGTGAAAGGGGGCAGGGCGATCGCCCAGGAGGTCGAGGTGCGATGGCCTTCCGACCAGAAGACCAATGATGACGAGATCGCGCAGCGGGCGCTCAAGATCATCGAATGGGACACCACCATCCCCGACGGCAAGGTCCGGCTCAAGGTCCAGAAGAGCTGAGGTCACCCTGACCGGCGAAGTGCCGTGGTATTTCCAGAGCAGCGCGGCCGAGGCCGCCGTCCGGAAGCTCTCCGGCGTCGTCGGCATCGCCAACGCCATCACCATCAAGCCCGCCATCCAAGCCGACGACGTCAAGCACGGGATAGAGGACGCGAAGCGCAACGCGGAGTTCGAGGCCAACCAGATCCGCGTGGTGGTGTCGGGCGGACGGGTGACGCTCGAAGGCAAGGTGAAATCCTGGCGCGAACGCGTGCTCGCCGAGCGGGCCGCCTGGGCCGCCCCCGGCGTCAGCGTGGTCGAGGACCATCTCGCCGTGGCCTGAGCGTTTCCGGGAGGCGGCAGGCCGGGCGAGGTGATCCGTCCCGGGCGGCCTGCCGCCTCCGGCCCGTTCCGCCGTCTCAGGCCGGAGGCCGGCCAGGCGCCTTCGTCAAGCCGCAGGTTTCGAGGCGCTCGAGGAAGGCGTTCTGCCCCGCCAGGATGCGCAGCCGCGCCTCGGGCAGCGGGAACCATGCCGCGCGGTCGATCTCGGGAAAGCGCTGGATCCGGCCGCTGCCCCGCGGCCATTCGAGCTCGACGATGCTGCTGCAGCGATGGTTTTCCGCGTCGAGATCGCCTTCGAGCGCGAAGGCTTCGACGATCTTTCCCGCCCGCTGCCGTATTCGCCCGAGCGGAACGAGCGGCCCCTCGGGCACGCTTCCCAATTCCTCGGCGAACTCCCGCCGCGCGGTGTCCGCGGCGGCTTCGCCCGCCAGCGGCTCGCCCTTCGGAATCGACCAGGCGCCACAATCCCGACGCCGCCAGAACGGGCCGCCCGGATGCACGAGCAGCACTTCGGCTCCGTCCCGGCCGAGGCGATAGAGCAGGATGCCGACACTGCGAGGAACCATAAAAAATCTCCGCCGACGCCCGAATTTGCGTTGTGTCAAGGACCGGGCGGCGCAGGCCTGGGAAACTCCCATCGCCGCAGTCAGGCGGCTGAGACAATTCAGGAGGTTCTCATGCCTACGACGAAACCTGTCTCCGACGCTCTCGCCACGGACCGGATCGGCACCACCGCCATGGTCGACGAAGGCATGCAGATCGTCAAAGCGCAGCTCGCCTCGGCGGCCGTGCTGCCGCAGACGATCTGGGAGACCCAGTTCGCCGTCACCGCCGAGATCCTGGCCTTCATGGGGCGCCGGATGCAGGCCCAGGCGGAGCTCTGCGCCAGGCTCGGCCGCTGCAAGGAGATCGGCCAGGCCGTCGACGTCCAGCAGGATTTCGCCAAGGGCGTCAGCGGCGCCTATGCGGACGAGGCCGAGAGGCTGTCGACGCTCGCCCGCAGGAATATGGATGCCTGGACCGGGGTCGGCGCCGAATATGTATCGGGCTGGACGGGCAACCAGAAGGCCGCAGCCTAGGGCATGCTGATGTGACGCGGAACCACGCGGTCATCCCGGGCTTGACCCGGGATCCATGCCGGAGCGCTTGCGATCGAGGCTCAGGCATGGATCCCGGATCGCTGCGTCCGGGTGACCCGCGTTTCCATCAAAACGCAGCACGTTCCAGATCGCCGCGCATCCGGCAGGACGCGGCCGCGGTGACCTATCGGCCTGCAGTTGCATCGGATCTTTCCGAAGGGCGGATTCCCCTTTTCGGTCCGATGCCATGGCGGTCCGGCCGGAAGCTCGCCCGAGCTGGCATGCGCCCGGCCCGGACGGCGTCGTCAGGGGCTGGCGAGGGGCGGCGACGAGCTTCGCCGGAGCGGCCGAGGCGATCGGCGTCTTCCGGGACGCGGCCCGGCTCGCCGGGACGATCGGCATGCGGGCGCCGGGCACGGCCGAGACCGGCGGCGAACAGCTCGATGTCGTCAGGCCGAACCGTGCGGACCAGCGATGCGCCGTCGCCGACGGCGATCTCGTCGAAGAGGCGGGTCGGGGGAAGGTCCCGAGCCAGGGCTCATCTTTGCAGCACATAGGTTCCGGGCGCGTCGCAGAGCGGTTCGCAGCCGCGCGCCGCATTGCCCATGGCGGGCGGCGCGACCCGCTCCGGCGAGGACAGGCCGGAAAGCCACTCCGCCCAGGCCGGCCACCACGAGCCCTCGCGCACCGGGGCCATGGCGAACCATTCGTCCGGGCCGAGACAGACGTCGCCATGCCGCTTGCGCAGGCTCCGGTAGTGCCGGCCGGCGTGGCCCGGCTCGCTGACGATGCCGGCATTGTGCCCGCCGCTGGTCAGCACGAAGGTGAGGTCGCCGTCGGTCAGCAGGTGCAGCTTGTGGACGGAACGCCAGGGAGCGACATGGTCCGCTTCCGTCGCGACCCCGAAGATCGGCGTGCGGATGTTCTGGAGCGCCGCCGGCCGGCCCTCGACCATGAAGCGGCCGCTCGCCAGATCGTTGTCGAGATAGAGGCTGCGCAGATACTCCGCATGCATGCGGTAGGGCATCCGCGTCGAATCCGCGTTCCAGGCCATGAGGTCGAACATCGGCGAGCGCTCGCCCATCATGTAGTCGCGCACCAGCCGCGACCAGATCAGGTCGTTCGAGCGCAGGAGCTGGAAGGCCGCCGCCATCTGGTCGGACGAAAGATAGCCGCGGTTCCACATCATGCTGTCGAGGAAGCGCAGCTCGCTCGGGTCGATGAACAGGGCGAGCTCGCCCGGCTCGCTGAAATCGGTCTGCGCCGCGAGGAAGGTCAGCGAAGCCAGCCGCTCCTCGCGGTCGCGCGCCATCGCCGCCGCGGCGATCGCCAGGAGCGTCCCGCCCAGGCAGTAGCCGGCGGCGTGAACCTTCGCCCCCGGCACGATCGCCGCGATCGCGTCGAGCGCGGCGAGGACGCCGCTGCGGCGGTAATCCTCCAGGGAGAGGTCGCGGTCGTCGGCGTCGGGATTGCGCCAGGAGATGCAGAAGACCGTGTACCCCTCGCCGACGAGGTAGCGCACCAGCGAATTCTCCGGCGACAGGTCGAGGATGTAGTACTTCATGATCCAGGCCGGCACGATCAGGATCGGCTCGGCATGGACGCTCGGCGTCGTCGGCGCGTACTGGATCAGCTCGATCAGATGGTTGCGGAAGACGACCTTGCCGGGCGTCGCCGCGACGTCGCGGCCGACGACGAAGCGTTCGGCGCCGACCGGGGGCTGCCCGGCGAGCTGGCGCCGCCAGTCCTCGGCCCAGTTCCTCCAGCCCTCGATGAAATTGGCGCCGCCGGTCGCGCGGGCGCGCTCGATCACCTCGGGGTTGGTCAGCGGATTGTTCGAGGGCGAAAAGACGTCGAGGATCTGCCGGGCCACGAAGGAGACGACCTCCTCGTGATGGCGCTCCACGCCCGGAACCTCATGGGTGACGTTGTGCCACCATTGCTGGTTGAGCAGGAAGGCCTGCGCCATCAGGCTGAAGGGCTGCCTGCTCCATTCCGGCGCGGCGAAGCGGCGATCGCCCGGCAGCGGCCTGATGCAGGGATCGGCATCCTCCTGGAAAGCGCCCGCCAGGGCGTGCCCTCCCAGGCGGGCCGCCTTGCGCGCCGCCTTGCTGGCGAGCTCGAGCTGCTTGCCCGGGGCGGAGGCCAGATGGATGGCCCAGTCGAGATAGGCCAGCGCCAGGGCGGTCGGCGAGAACCCCCCGGTGAATTTCGCGCTGGCGGCTTCGCGGAGGCGGTCGATCGCCGCGAAGGCCTCCTCGCCGAGCGTCTCCTCCCGGCAGGGTTGCTGCGCGGAGCCTTTCGCAGTCAGGCCGGATCGTGGCGACGAATGCATGGTTTCTTCCTTCGGGACCTTCATCGACCATGCCCTCCGAAAGCGGCACGCTCCTTGCGCTCGATCAAAGCCGATACCGCGTCGCGCCGGTATTTTCGAGGCGCGCTGACCGGAGAATTAGAAGGCGATGGTTCTGCACGCTCCGGGCCGGCCGCTGGTCGCGGAACTGCGCTCCGACCCCGTCCCCGCTGCCGGCGAATTGCGCGTCAGGGTCGAGGCCTGCGCGATCGCCCATGAAGTTGGCGAGGAGTTTGTCGTATCGTGTTGCGACCCTTCGGAACTGCTTGAGCCTGTCGAAGAAGCGCTCGATCCGATTTCGCTCCTGGCGGCGTGGATCTTGGGCCCCCCTTTGACCCTGCCTGCCCCGGCCGCATGCTGGCGGGCGCGCACGATGGTGGAGTCGATCATCAGCCATTCCAGATCGACGTCCGCGGGCCAATGCGGCCAGCATGTCGTCCAGAACGCCCATAGCGATCCAGCGATGGTAACGTCGCTTCACCGACTGGTAGTCGCCAAGCCGCTCCGGCAGATCGCGCCAACGGCCGCCTGAATGCGCCATCCACAACAGCGCGTCGAGGAACTTGCGGTTGTCGGTGCGCGGGCCGCGCTTGCCCTTGCGACCGCCAGGCACAAACCCTTGATCCGCTCCCGCTGATCGTCCCGAAGCGCATCGCAATCCATCGCCGATCTCCAAAATCAGCGTTGAAGCTGATTGGCACCCTCCTAGGAATCCCAATTCCTTCAATCGCCACTACCGCCTAGAAGGCGCGTGCGCGGCCCGCACCGGGGCGGTGGCTGCCTGCCGCTCCCCGGCCCCTGGCCGCCCGCATCGCCAGAGGCTTCAGCAGCTCGGCGAGCACGAGATAGCAGGCCGCGATCGCCAGGATCGAGAGCAGGACGGGCCCCGGCACCGCCACGAAGCCGAAGGGATGGCCGAGCGGCGTGAGGGCCAGGATCAGCGCGGCGGCGAGGGCCCCGAGCGAGGTCAGCACGAGCAAGCGATGCGGCCGGCTGCGCCAGCACGGCGCCGCCGTGCGGATGACGAAGATCACCAGGATCTGGGTCAGGATCGATTCGACGAACCAGGCCGTCCGGAACATCTCGACGCCGGCGCCGAAGACGCCGAGCAGCACCGCGAAGGTCACCGCGTCGAAGACCGAGGAGAGCGGTCCCATGACGAGGGTGAAGCGCAGCACGGCGCGCATGTCCCAGTGCTGCGGCTTCGCGAGGTCGCCGGGATCGGCCTCGTCGAAGGGGATGCCGACCTCTGAGAGGTCGTAGAGCATGTTGTTGACCAGGATCTGCAGCGGATTGAGCGGCAGGAACGGCAGCACCATCGAGGCCAGCGCCATCGAGAGCATGTTGCCGAAATTCGAGCTCGTGCCCATGCGGACATATTTCATGATGTTCGCATAGGTGCGCCGGCCCTCGGCGATGCCCTGCGCCAGGACGCCGAGATCGGGCGCGAGCAGGACGATCGCCGCCGCCTCGCGCGCCACCTCGGTGCCGCCCTCGACCGAGAGGCCGACATCCGCGGCATGGATCGCCGGCGCGTCGTTGATGCCGTCGCCGATGAAGCCGACGGTGTGGCCCGCCCGGCGCAGCGCCAGCACGATGCGCGCCTTCTGCTCGGGAGCGACCCGGACGAACAGGTCGACATGGCGGACGCGGGAGCTCAGCGCGGAATCGCCGAGCGCCGCGATCTCGTCCCCGGTCATCAGGCCCCGCGCCGGCAGGGCCAGGCTCTCCGCCAGATGGCGGACGACCGGAGCGGCGTCTCCCGAGATGACCTTGACCCGCACGCCGGCCTGCGCGAGCTGGCGGATCGCCTCACCGGCGGAGGCCTTGGGCGGATCGATGAAGGCGGCGCAGCCGGCGAAGACCAGCCCGGCCTCGTCCTCCCGGCGCAGCTCTCCGGTTCCCGGCGGCATCGTGCGGCGGGCGACGCCGAGCAGGCGCAGGCCTTCCGCTCCCTTGGCCTCGAAGAGGGCGAGAATCCTGCCCCGGCCGGCGTCGTCCAGCGGTTCGACGCCGCCATCGGCCCGCTCGAACCGGTCGCAGAGGGCGAGCAGCGCCTCCGGAGCGCCCTTGACGACCATCTCCCGCTCGTCGCCCCGCGCCACCAGCACCGAGGAGCGGCGCCGCTGGAAATCGAACGGCAGGTCGGCCAGCGGGCGCCAGGCCCCGTCATCCTCTGCCGCGGCGGCGAGCAGGGCACCGTCGAGATTGTTGCGCAGCCCGCTGCAGAAGCGGCTGTTCAGGCGGGCGAGCGCGGTGACATGGGCGCTGTCCGAGCCGTCGCAGCCGAAGCTGCCGACATGGGCGATCCGCGCCTCCGTCAGCGTTCCGGTCTTGTCGGTGCAAAGCACGTCCATGGCGCCGAGGTCGTGGATCGCGGAGAGGCGCTTCACCACGACCTTGCGTTGCGCCATCCGCAGGGCGCCGCGGGCGAGCGTCACCGTCATCACCACCGGCAGCAGCTCCGGCGTCAGCCCCACCGCCAGGGCCACGGCGAACAGGAAGCTCTCGATCGACAGCCCCTGGCGCACGAGCTGCGTCAGCAGGACGAACAGCACCAGGAAGCCGGTGAGGCGCAGGATCAGCATCCCGAGCCCGTGGACGCCGCGCTCGAAGGCGGTCGGCGGCTCGCTGGCCTGCATCGAGCGGGAGATCGCGCCGAGCCTGGTGTCGGCGCCGGTCGCGACCACCAGCATCCGCACCGTGCCGGCGACCAGGCTCGTTCCGCCGAACAGCGCGGCATCGGCACTCCCGCCGCCGGGATCGGAGGGAGCCGCCAGCTTCTCGACCGGAAAGGGCTCGCCGGTGAGCACGGCCTCGTCGGCCATCGCGTCATGGCTTTCCAGGATCAGCCCGTCGGCCGGGATCAGGTCGCCGCCGTGAAGCGCGACCACGTCTCCCGCCACCACCTCCCGCACCGGGATCTCGACGGGCTTGCCGCCGCGAAGGGCCGTGACTTCGACCGCAACGGTGCGCCGCAGCGCGTCGACGGCGTTCTCGGCCTCGGTCTGCTGGAAGACATCGAGGGCGATCGACGCCAGGACGATGACGACGATGATGACCAGGCTCTGCCAATCGCCCGTGGCGCCCGAGATCAGCGCGGCGATCAGCAGGATCGCGATCAGGGGCTCGACGAGCCGCCGGGCGATCTTGAAGAGCAGGCCGCGCCGCAGGCTGGTCACGGCGACATTGGGGCCGCAGCGGCGCAGGCGCTCGGCCGCCTCCTCGCCGCTCAGCCCGTCCGCGCTCGTCCCGAGGCGGCGCAGCAGGGCGTTCCGGCCCTCGTGCCAGAACTCCCCGTCGCCGGCCGCGCCCGCCTTGGCGGGTTCCATGGTCATTCCGGGCTCCCGCCGATGCGTCCGTCGACCACGGTCACGATCCCGTCTCAGCGGCGCGCCAGATCCATGTTGTGGGCCGAACGGCCCGGACGTTCAAGGCGTGATCGCCACCTTGAGCACGCCGTCGCGCTGATGGGCGAACAGCTCATAGGCATCCTTGATGCGCTCGAGCGGGAAGCGATGCGTCACCAGCGGCTCCAGATCGACCCGGCCGGAGGCGACGACGTCGATCAGCCGGCGCATCCGCTCCTTGCCGCCGGGGCAGAGCGTGGTGACGATGCGGTGGTCGCCGAGCCCCGCCGCGAAGGCGCCGAGCGGGATCGTCAGGTCGCTCGAATAGACGCCCAGCGAGGACAGCGTCCCGCCCGGCCGCAGCACGCGCAGCGCGGCGGCGAAGGTCTCCTGGCGGCCGAGCGCCTCGATCGCGACGTCGACGCCCCTTCCGTCGGTCAGCCGCATGATCTCGTCGACCGGGTCGCCCTTCGAGAAATCGACGATCTCGTCGGCGCCGAGCCGGCGCGCCACCTCCTGCCGCGCCGGCACGCTCTCCACCGCGATGATCCGCGTCGCGCCCATCAGCCGGGCGCCGGCCGTGGCGCAAAGCCCGATCGGCCCCTGCGCGAAGACGGCGACGCAATCGCCAATCTTGACCCCGCCGCTTTCGGCGCCGGAGAAGCCGGTCGACATGATGTCGGGACACATCAGCACCTGCTCGTCTGTCAGGCCGGAGGGCACATGCGCGAGATTGACCATGGCGTCCGGCACCAGCAGATATTCGGCCTGGGCGCCGTCGATGGTGTTGCCGAAGCGCCAGCCGCCCATGGCCTTGAAGCCGTGGCGCTCGCCCGGCCCGTCCTGCGAGGCGCAGCCGCAGAGGCAGGCGGCGCTGTGCCCGGAGGGCGTGATCGCGCCGGCGATCACCCGCTGCCCTTCCTGGAAGCCCTTCACCTCCGAGCCGAGCTTCTCGATCACGCCCACCGGCTCGTGGCCGATGGTGAGGCCGCGCGCGACGGGATACTCGCCCTTGAGGATATGGATGTCGGTGCCGCAGATCGTCGTGGTGGTGATACGCAGCAGCGCGTCGAGCGGCCCCACCTCCGGGACGGGCTTGTCCTCGAGCTCGATGCGGCCGGGCTCCGCGAACACCGCCGCGCACATCATCTTGGGTCGGCTCATCCGCCGCGTCTCGTGCGCGGACCGCACATCGGATTGAAACACAGGTGACATGATCGCTCTCCGAAATCGTCGAGATCGTGCCAGCTTGCCGAAAAACCGCGCGGCTGCATTGATTCAGCGCAAAACGGCCGCAGATCCCGTGCCGTTTGACGGAAATCAATGTGGCCCGCCCGGTTTCGTCGCTCGATAGCGGCGCAAGAGCAGCCATCGACGCGGAGGTCGGCATGAACGGCAGCACTCTCTCCCCGGGCGGCGCGGCACAGGCGCTGGCCCTTCGCGGCACGGCCTATCGCGACATCGCGGTCCATCTCGACGGCTCGCCGGAAGACGAGGCGCGCCTCGCCCATGCCGAAGCGCTGGCAGAGCAGCATGGCGCGCGCATCACCGGGATCTTCACGAATCTCCTGCCCGACCCCGCTCTTTTCGCCGGCGATTTCGGCATCACCGCGATCGGGCAACTGGTCGACGCCGTCACCGAGGAAGGAGACGCCAGCGAGAAGCGGCTGCGCCAGCGGCTGACCCGGCTCGGCCCCGCGCATGAGCTGCGCCGCCTCGACGCCTTCCCCGGCCTTCTCGAGCAGGCCGTCGCCACCGAGGCGCGCTGGAACGACCTGTTCGTCGCGAGCTGCCCGCGCGACGAGGACCAGGCGCGCTGGCGCCCCCTGATCGAGAGCGTGATGTTCGACGGAGGCCGGGGGCTGTACCTGCTGCCGCCCGAAGCCGCGCCGCGCGCGCCGGTCCGGACCGTGCTGATCGGATGGACGGATACGCGCCAGAGCGCCCGGGCCGTGGCCGAGGCCTTGCCGCTGATCGCGCAGGCGACGCAGGTCCATGTCGTCGCGGTCAGGGAGGAGGCCCATGGCCGGATGGGCGGCGCCGAAGTCCTCGCCGACATCAGCGCCCATCTCGCCCGCCACGGCGTCGAGGCGACGGCGACCGTGCTGAACACGGACACCACCGCGACCGACGCCATCCTCGCCGAGGCGCGCAGGATCTCCGCGGACCTGATCGTGGTCGGCGCCTACGGCCATTCGCGCTTCCGGGAATGGGTGCTGGGCGGCGTGACCGCGGACCTGCTCGAAAGCTCCCCCGTGCCGCTCCTTCTCGCCCACTAAAGCATCGGACCCAAAGGAGGAATCCACTTTTCCAAAAAATCCGATGCACCAGCAATGAGATGGATCATTGTTACCGCGTCCGAAGGATGCGCGATGATCTCGCCCGGCCGAAGCGGCGGACCCTCCCGGCCCGCCGCGCCCCGGCGCTATCCGAGCGTCTTTCTGACGATGACGAGACGGGCGTCGTCGGGGCAGTCTTCGACCTCGAGGCCCTGCTCCCGCTCGATCTCGATCGCCTCGCGATTCCGGCGGTCCTCGAGGGACTCGATGACCTTCACACCCCTGGCCCGAGCCAATTCGCAGACATAGCCGAGCATCTCCCAGCCGGTGCCCTTGTGCTTGTGCTCGCTGCGGATCGAGATCGCCACCTCGCCTTTCTGCGAGGCGTCGTCGCAGGCCAGGCGGATGTCAGCCGAGGAGGCGCGCCCATCGCCATGGACGCAGCGGCGTCCGAGCTGGAGGATGTCCTCGATGCCCTATGCGAGCAATGCCGATCTGCCGCCCTCCGTGCGTGGCCACCTGCCGACGCATGCGCAGGATATCTACCGCGCGGCCTTCAACCATGCCTTCGCCGCCCATGCCGCCGATCCCGGTCGCGAGGAGACCGCCCACCGCATCGCCTGGGCCGCGGTCAAGCGCTCCTATGCCAAGGCCGGCGATCGCTGGATTCCCTTGGACGGCGGCCGCCGGGGGAACGATGATGATTGAACCCGGCCCGCTCCGGCCTTTCGACCCGATCGGCAGGATCGCGCGAACGCCCGGCAGCGGCCCGGCCTTGTACCGTTCGACGTTTGAAATCAGCAGGCTGTCCGGAGGATCGACATGCGCGTCTCAGAAATCATGACCTCGCCGGTGGTGGGGGTCGAGCCTTCCGCCTCGGTCGAGGATGCCGTCAAGCTGATGCTGGGCAACCATATCAGCGGCCTTCCCGTGGTCAGCGGCGACGGGCATCTTGTCGGCATCGTGACGGAGGGCGATTTCCTGCGGCGCGGCGAACTCGGCACCGCCCGCAGGCGGCCGCGATGGCTGCAGTTCTTCATCAGCCCCGGCAAGGACGCGGCGGAATACGTCCAGTCCCATGGCCGCAAGGTCGAGGAGGTGATGACCGCCGAGCCGGTGACGATCTCGGCCGAAGCCTCGCTCGCGGACCTGGTGGAGCTGATGATCGCCCGCAAGATCAAGCGGGTGCCGGTCGTCGACAAGGGCAAGCTCGTCGGCATCGTGGCGCGGTCGGATCTGATGCGCGCCATGCTGCGCTCCATCCCCGCCTCCGCTCCCGCCGCCAACGACGACGAGCGCATCCGCCGGGCGATCGCCGAGGAGCTGGCGAAGCAGCCCTGGTCCAACGCCATCCGGGTCGATGTCGATCACGGGATCGCCGAGCTCTCCGGCGCGATCTTCGACGAACGGGCGCGCGACGCCGCCCGCGTCGCCGCCGAGAACGTTCCGGGGGTCAAGGGCGTCAAGGACCAGCTCGCCTGGATCGAGCCGCTGTCCGGCATCTACATCCTGCCGGACCCCCCGAACAAGGCGTGAAGCCCCGCGGGTCGGGCAGGAAGCCGGGCGCCCTGCCCGGGCTCTCCCGCGCATGACAGGCTTCCGGGCGGCTTTCCGCCCGGAAGCCTGCGAGCCCCGAAAGCGCTGCGCCGGCCGCCCCATTCCCGACATCTGCATGGCCTGCCGATCCGTATCGGTGGGCCTTTTCGCATGCGGCGGGATGCGGCCGCCCTCCCCGCGCGGCGCTCGCCGCGAAGGCCGGATCGGCCTGCGGACGGGCGGCCCGCGCCGGGCGGCGCGACGCCCCTTGCCGGACGATCGAAGGGGCCGCCGGCCCCGCAGCCGCGCCGCGCCGCGCCGCGGCGCCGCCCCTGTTGCCATCAACTGATATACTAGTATATGAATCGCTGAAAGACACGCCTCGGGAGGGCGCCCATTGACCATCGGCAGCAAGATCGCTGCAGGGACCAGCGCGGCCGGGCGGCGGACAGCCGCCTCGATCATCCGCGATGCGCTGCGGGCGGAGATCGTCTCGCTGACCATCGCGCCGGGCGCGCCGATCTCCGAGAAGGAGATCGCGGAAGCCTATTCGGTCAGCCGCACCCCGGTCCGCGAGGCGCTGCTGAAGCTCGCCGATGAAGGGCTGGTCTCGATCTTTCCGCAGTCCGGCACCTTCGCGGCGCTGATCCCGTTCCGGACCCTGCCCGAGGCGCTGATCATCCGCCGCGCGCTGGAGGAAACCTGCGCCCGGCTCGCGGCCGAACGCGGCGCCGGCCTCGCCGACCCGCTGGCGCGGATCATGGACGACATGGCCGGGCTGGCCGCGCGCGGCGACCGCGAGCTCTTCCACCGCGCCGACGACGCCTTCCATGCCGGCATCGCCGCGCTCGCCGGCCATCCGGGGATCTGGCGCTTCACCCAGCAGGTCAAGCTGCAGATGGACCGCTTCCGCCGCCTGACCCTGCCCCAGCAGGGGCGCATGGAGCGCGTGCTCGCCGAGCACGGCGCGGTGCTCGCGGCGATCCGCCGGGGCGACGCCGATGCGGCCGCCCGCGCCATCGGCGAGCATCTCGGCAAATTGTCCGACGACCTGGCCGCCGTGGCGGAGCTGAACCAGCATTATTTCGACATGGGCGAAGGCTCGGAGCGGCCACGTCGCTCCCCTCAGCCGAACACCCGACTGGAGACCACATGACCATCGATATTCGCCAGGTTTCACACCCGGAAGCCGTGAAGCATTTCGACACCGCGGCGCTGCGCCGGCATTTCCTGATCGAAACCCTGTTCGTGCCCGGCGAGGTCAGGCTGACCTACAGCCATCTCGACCGCGCCATCGTCGGCGGCGCCATGCCGACGGCCGGCGCCGTCGTGCTGCCGACCCCAAAGGCGGTCGGCACCGACGCCTTCCTGAAGCGGCGCGAGCTCGGCGTCGTCAATATCGGCGGGCCCGGCAAGGTCACGGTCGGCGGCAAGGACCATGCGCTGGCCAAGCGCGACGCGCTCTATGTCGGCAAGGAGGCCGGCGAGGTCTCCTTCGCCAGCGACGACGACGACGACCCGGCCAAGTTCTACCTGCTTTCGACGCCGGCCCATGCCGCGCACCCGACGCGGGTGATCCGAGAGGCCGAGGCCAAGACCATCGCGCTGGGCGAGCAGGCCACCGCCAACAAGCGCGTCATCCGCCAGTACATCATCCCGGGCGTCTGCGAGACCTGCCAGCTCGTGATGGGGGTGACCACGCTGGAGGAAGGCAGCATCTGGAACACGATGCCGGCGCATACCCATGACCGGCGCTGCGAGATCTATCTGTATTTCGACCTCGCCGCCGATGCCCGCGTCTTCCATCTGATGGGCGAGCCGCAGGAAACCCGCCACCTCGTCGTCGCCAATGAGCAGGCGATCCTCTCTCCCGGCTGGTCGATCCATTCCGGCGTCGCCACCCGCGCCTATTCCTTCATCTGGGGCATGGGCGGCGACAATGTCGACTACACCGACATGGACATGGTCGCGACCGGGGAGCTGCGCTGATGTCCGGGCGCTCGCCCTTCGACCTGAGCGGCCGCACCGCCATCGTCACCGGGGCGAATACCGGCCTCGGCCAGGCGATCGCGGTGGCGCTGGCGCAGGCCGGCGCCGGCATTGTCGCGGTCGGCCGCTCGGGCATGGCCGGGACGCAGGCGCTGGTCGCCGCGACCGGCCGGCCCTTCCACGCGATCACGGCCGACCTCGCCACGCTGGAGCCGATCGGGCGGATCGTGCAAGAGGCGGAAGCCGCGGCGAAGGCGGACGGTTCGCGGCTCGACATCCTGGTCAACAATGCCGGCATCATCCGCCGCGCCGACGCCATCGACTTCACCGAGGCCGACTGGGACGCGGTGATGGACGTCAACCTGAAGTCGGGCTTCTTCCTGACCCAGGCCGTGGCGAAGCGGATGCTCGCCGACGGCAGAGGCGGCAAGGTGATCAACATCGCCTCGCTGCTCTCCTTCCAGGGCGGCATCCGCATCCCCTCCTACACCGCCTCGAAGAGCGGGCTCGCCGGGCTGACGCGGCTGCTCGCCTGCGAATGGGCGCAGCACGGCATCAACGTCAACGCCATCGCGCCCGGCTATTTCGCGACCAACAACACGCAGGCGCTGCGGGCCGATCCGGAGCGCAACGCGGCGATCCTGGCGCGCATCCCGGCCGGGCACTGGGGGCAGCCGCAGGAGCTCGGCGGGGCGGCGGTGTTCCTCGCCTCGGACGCGGCCGCCTATGTCCATGGCGTGGTGCTGCCGGTCGATGGCGGCTGGCTGGCGCGCTAGGCTGAGGAGGAGCGCGTCCGATGCGGTACCAGTTCGATTTCGGCGCCCTGCTCCCCTACTGGAGGGACTTCCTCGACGGCGCCCTGACCACGCTGACGATGACCGCCTTCGCAGTGGTCTTCGGCCTCGCCATCGGCATCCTCTGCGCGATCGGCCGGCGCAGCGCCTCGCCGCTGCTGCAACGGCTCTGTGGCTTCTATGTCGAGCTGATCCGCAACACGCCCTACATCATCCAGATCTTCTTCATCTTCTTCGGCCTGTCGAGCATCGGCCTGCGCCTGCCGATCTTCGCCGCCGCCGTCCTGACCCTCGTCGTCAATGTCGGCGCCTACACGGCCGAGATCGTGCGCGCCGGCATGGACACGATCCATCCCGGGCAGATCGAGGCGGCCCAGGCGCTCGGCCTGTCGCAGCCGCAGATCTACTGGGACGTCATCCTGCGGCCGGCGCTGGAGCGGGTCTATCCGGCGCTCACCGGCCAGTTCGTGCTGATGATGCTCGCCTCCTCGATCACCTCGCAGATCTCGGCCGAGGAGCTGACGGCGGTGGCGAACAACGTCCAGTCCTTCAGCTTCCGCGCCTTCGAGACCTATATCGTCGTGGCGGTCCTCTACCTCGCCCTCGCCGTCCTGCTGAAGCTCGCCTTCTACGGCTTCGGACAGCTCATCTTCCCGCGCCGCCGGCGCCTCGGCACCCCGCTGTGAGGCTGTGATGGGCGGCTTCACCCTCACCCATTTCCTCTATCTGCTGCAGGCGACGGGCTGGACCGTGGTGCTGACCCTGCTCGCCTTCGTGCTGGGCTGCCTCGCCGGCTTCCTGGTCATGCTGGCGCGCACCGCGCAGGTGCGCTGGGTCCGGGGGCTCTCGGGCCTCTATGTCGACGTCGTCCAGGGCACGCCGCTGCTGATCGTGCTCTTCCTGATCTATTTCGGCCTCGCCCTTTTCGGCTTCGAGCTTCCGGCGATCGTCGCAGCGGCGCTTTCGCTGATGATCTATTGCAGCGCCTTTCTCGGCGAGATCTGGCGCGGCTGCGTGCAATCCGTGCCGCGCACGCAGACCGAGGCGTCGGAATGCCTGGGGCTCAGCCGCTGGCAGACGCTGCGGGACGTGGTGCTGCCGCAGGCGATGCGGATCGCGACCCCGCCCACGGTCGGGTTCCTCGTCCAGGTCCTCAAGAACACCTCGCTGGCCTCGGTCGTCGGCTTCGTCGAGCTGACGCGGGCGAGCCAGGTCATCAACAACTCGCTCTTCCAGCCCTTTCTCGTCTTCGGGATCGCCGGCCTTCTCTACTTCGCGCTCTGCTACCCGCTGTCGCGGCTGAGCCGGGCGCTCGAAAGGAAACTCAATGGCGGCCGCCGTCAGCCTGCGTGACGTCCACAAGCGCTTCGGCGAGGTCGAGGTCCTGAAGGGCGTCTCCTTCGAGGTGGCGCCGGGCGAGGTCGTCGCCATCATCGGCCGGTCCGGCTCGGGCAAGTCGACGGCCCTGCGCTGCGTCAACCGGCTGGAGACGATCCAGTCCGGCGAGATCGAGCTCTGCGGCCGGCGGGTCGACGACCCGGCTCTCGACCTGCGCGCCCTACGCCGCGATGTCGGGATGGTCTTCCAGAGCTACAACCTCTTCCCGCACCTCACCGTCGCCGAGAACATCACCCTGGCGCCGCGGCGCGTGCGCAGGACGCCGCCCGCCGAGGCGCGCCGGATCGCCGAGGAGGTCCTCACCCGCGTCGGCCTCTCCGACAAGATCGACGCCTATCCCGAGCAGCTCTCCGGCGGCCAGCAACAGCGCGTCGCGATCGCCCGCTCGCTGGCGATGGAGCCCAAGGTGATGCTGTTCGACGAGGTCACCTCCGCCCTCGACCCGCATCTGACGGGCGAGGTGCTCAAGGTCATGGAGACGCTGGCGAAGGGCGGCATGACAATGCTGGTCGTGACCCATGAGATGGCCTTCGCCCGCCGCGTCGCCGACCGCGTCATCTTCATGCACACCGGCAAGGTCTGGGAGACCGGGCCCGGCAGCATGCTCGCCGATCCTCAGACGCCCGAACTGAAGGAATTTCTCGCCAACGGGCTCTGACGACCCCGCGGCCGGCCCGGCCGCTCACGACCCGATAAAGACATGACAGGGAGAGAGACATGACCAGCATCACCCGCCGCTCCGCCTTCGGCCTCGCCGCCGCCGGCGCCGCGCTCGCCCTCGGCGGCCGGCCGGCCTTCGCCGACCAGCTCGCCGACATCAGGAAGGCCGGCAAGCTGCGCGTCGCGGTCGCGATGGGCGTGCCGCTCTTCGCCTTCGTCGACGCCAATGTGAAGCCGACCGGCTCGGACGTCGAGACCGCCAAGCTCATCGCCAAGGACCTCGGCGTCGATTTCGAGCTGGTCGAGATCACCAACGCCGCCCGCGTGCCGACGATCCAGACCCGCAAGGCCGACATCCTCGTCGCCAATCTCGCGATCACGCCGGAGCGCAAGCAAGCGGTCGACTTCACCGTGCCCTATGCGACGCTGAACATCGTCGTGGCGGGGCCGGAGCAGGTCGCGATCAAGGAGTACAAGGACCTCGTCGGCAAGCGCATCGCGGTGACCCGCGCCACCGTCAACGACCAGATGGTGACGCAGCAGGCCAAGGGCGCCGAGATCGTTCGCTTCGAGGACGACGCGACCCTGATCACCGCGGTCGTCTCGGGCCAGGCCGACATCGTCTCGACCCAGACGGCCGTGCTCTCGGCGATGAACGAGAAGCGCAGCGGCGCCAAGCTCGTCACCAAATTCGTGCAGCAGGAGCTTAATCTCGGCATCGCGCTGCCGAAGGGCGAAACCGCGCTGAAGGGCTGGCTCGACGACTGGATCAAGGCGAAGTTCGCCAGCGGCGAGCTCAACGCGGTGTTCAAGAAGTTCCACGACCGCGACCTGCCGACCGACCTCGTCCAGCGCACCGTGTGAGCGCAGGCGGCGCCAGTCGCAGGAACCACGTTCGACCGGAGCCGGGGGCGGCAGGCAAGGCCGCCCCCTGCCCCCGCCGTCTCACCCCTTATCGTGAAAGCCGAGCGATGAAGCTGCCCTCGAACACGTTCCTGGCCTCGATCCGCAGCGGCCAGCCGCAGATCGGCCTCTGGCTGAGCCTCGCCAGCGGCTATGCCACCGAAGCGGTCGCGGGCGCCGGCTTCGACTGGCTGCTGATCGACACCGAGCACTCCCCCAACGACCTGACCTCGGTGATGACCCAGCTCCAGGTGCTCGCCGCCCATCCGGTGACGCCGGTCGTGCGGCCCGACTGGAACGACACGGTCCTCGTCAAGCGGCTGCTCGACATCGGCGCGCCCGGCCTGCTCTTCCCGATGGTGCAGACGCCCGACGAGGCCGCGCAGGCGGTTGCCGCGACGCGCTATCCGCCGCGTGGCGTCCGCGGCGTCAGCGGCTGCAACCGCGCCAACGGCTTCGCCCGGATGAGCGACTATTTCAGCCGCGTCGAGGAGGAGACCGCGGTCCTCGTCCAGGTCGAGACGCGGGCCGCCCTCGAGCAGGTGCTCCAGATCGGCCGGGTCGACGGCGTCGACGGCGTCTTCTTCGGCCCTTCCGACATCGCCGCCGATCTCGGCCTCCTGGGCAGGCCGAACGACCCGGCCGTCTGGGACGTCATCCGTCCAGCGGCCCGCAAGCTGATGGAGGCCGGCATCCCGGTCGGCACCCTGGTTTTCGATCCGGGCCTCGCCAGGAGCCTGCTGGGCGAGGGCTTCTCCTTCGTCGCCTGCGGCTCGGACCTGGCGCTGCTGGCGCGCGGCGCCGACGCCCTGCTGCGCGGCATGAAGGCCTGAGTTCGCCGCCATTCCGGCGCGGCGCGACGGCGCCGCGATCGGATGCGCTTCGCCCGCAGCGCGCCGATCTTGCGCGGGACCGCCGTCCTTCCGGATCGAGCCCGGAACGACGGCGTGTTCTCCAGTAAAACCCGTCGGCTTCAGGCCAGCATCCGCGTATCGCCGCAGACCGAGATTTCCTGGCCGGAGATGGTCTTGCCGAAGGGCGAGGCCAGGAAGACGATCTGGCGGGCGATGTCGGCCGGGTCGACGAAGCGCTTGATCGAGACGCCCGCGAACAGGCGCTCCGTCATCTCCTCATGCGAGATGTTGAAGCTGCGCGCCTTGTTGGCGATCACGCTCTGGATGCGCGGCCCCTCGACCAGGCCGGGGCAGATCGCATTGGCGCGGATGCCGAACTCGCCGAGCTCGGCCGAGAGCGCCTTGGTGAAGCCGATGACGCCCCATTTCGCCGCGCCATAGGGCGAGCGCAGCGGGAAGCCGTGCTTGCCGGCCTGGCTCGAGAGATTGACGATCGAGGCGTTGCCCGACTGCTTCAGATGCGCGACGGCGAGGCGCGTGCAGTTGAACGGCCCGGTGAGATCGACGGCAAGGCAGGAATCCCACTCTTCCGGCGCGATTTCGTAGACGCGGCCGGTCGGCCCGGCGATGCCGGCATTGTTGACGAGGCAGTCCAGCCCGCCGAGCGCGGCGAGGGCCTCGTCGAACAGGCGCGCGACCGCCTTGCGGTCGGAGACGTCGCAGAGCGAGCGCGTGATCGCCGGGTCGCTTGCGGCCAGCGCCGCCAGCGCGGCCTCGTCGACGTCGCAGACATGCACCCTCGCCCCTTCGGCCGCGAAGACGCGCGCGGTCGCCAGCCCGATTCCGCCGGCTCCGGCCGTCACCAGCACCCGCAAGCCCCCGATCTTCAGATCCATCGTCCATCTCCTCCCCGATCGCGCCGGAACGGTCGTTCCCGCGGCCTTTCCCGACGCGCGCCAATGGTTGGCCGCCGGCCGGATATCCTCGCCCGGCGCAGCGCGCGCCGCGACTCGATCCTACGAGCCCAATGGTCGCAGGCGAAGGTCATCACCTCGTCATTGGCGGATCAGCTTCAGTAGCCTAAGAACGAACGACTCACCGCATGATGGAGACCGATGGAGCTTTCCCCGCTAGTCCTGATTCTGGCGCTGCCGTTCGCGGCCAGCCTGGCCGTCGTCCTGTTTCCATCGACTTCGCGCGAGCCGGCGACCTGGATCACCGGCGCCACGATGGTGGCTTGCTTCGCCCTCACCGTTTCCCTCTACCCCTCCGTCGCCAGCGGCGAACCCGTGCGCTATCTGGGGGCGTGGCTCCCCTCGCTCGGGCTGAACTTCAGCCTGCGCATGGACGGTTTCGCCTGGATCTTCGCGCTGCTCGTCACCGGCATCGGCTTCCTGGTGGTGATGTATGCGCGCTACTACATTTCCGCCGAGGACCCGGTCCGGCGCTTCTACATGTTCTTCCTGGCCTTCACCGGCGCGATGCTGGGGGTGATCGTCGCGGGCAACCTCATCCTCCTGGTGGTGTTCTGGGAGCTGACCAGCATCTTCTCCTTCCTGCTGATCGGCTACTGGCACCATAACCAGGCGGCGCGCGACGGCGCGCGCATGGCGCTGACCGTGACCGGGCTGGGCGGCCTCGCCCTGCTGGCGGGCATGCTCCTGCTCGGGCACATCGTCGGCAGCTACGACCTCGACGCCGTCCTGCAGGCGGGCGACCGGATCCGCTCGCACCCGCTCTATGTCCCGACGCTGCTGCTGATCCTCCTCGGCACGCTGACCAAGAGCGCGCAGTTCCCCTTCCAGTTCTGGCTGCCCAACGCCATGGCCGCGCCGACGCCGGTCTCGGCCTTCCTGCATTCGGCGACCATGGTGAAGGCCGGCGTCTTCCTGATGGCCCGGCTGTGGCCGGTCCTGTCCGGGACGCCGGAATGGTTCGTCATCGTCGGCATCGCCGGCATGGCCTCGCTCGTGCTCGGCGCCTATCTGGCGATGTTCCAGCACGACCTGAAGGGGCTCCTCGCCTATTCCACGATCAGCCATCTCGGCCTGATCACCCTGCTGCTCAGCCTCGGCAGCCCGCTCGCCGCCGTCGCCGCGATCTTCCACATGCTCAACCACGCCACCTTCAAGGCGTCGCTGTTCATGGCGGCCGGCATCATCGACCACGAGACCGGGACGCGCGACCTGCGGCGCCTCTCCGGCCTGTTCCGCTACATGCCGATCACCGGCACGCTGGCCATGGTGGCGAGCGCCGCGATGGCGGGGGTGCCGCTGCTGAACGGCTTCCTCTCCAAGGAGATGTTCTTCGCGGAAGCCGTGCTGACCCATGTCGATTCCTGGCTCGACACGGCCGCCCCCTATGCGGCGGTGCTCGGCAGCGCCCTGGCCGTCACCTATTCGCTCAGGCTGATCCATTCGATCTTCATGGGGGCGCCGCCCGAGAGCTTCCCGCGCGAGCCGCACGAGCCGCCGTTCTGGATGCGCTTCCCGGTGATGTTCCTGGTGATGGCCTGCCTCATCGTCGGGATCATGCCCGCCCAGACCATCGGCCCGTTCCTTCACGTCGCCGTCTCGTCCGTGCTCGGCGAGGCCACGCCGTCCTACAGCCTCGCGATCTGGCACGGCTTCAACATCCCCCTGGCGATGAGCGTGATCGCGCTGGCCGCCGGCACGCTGCTCTATCTGGTCGCCGGCAATGCGCTGGAACGCTCCGAACGCCCGCTCTTTCTCGGCCGGATCGACGGCCAGCGCATCTTCGAGCGGGTCACGGTCGCGATCTCCTGGCGCTTCGCCCGCCTGATCGAGGAGGTCTTCGGCACCACGCGCCTCCAGCCGCAGATGCGCCTGGCGGTCGCGGCCGCCATCGCGGCCGGCGCGGCGCCGCTGGTGATGGCCGGCCTCGCCTTCGGCGACCACCGCAACGGCACGACGGACCTCGCCTTCGCCGGCCTGTGGGGCGTCGGCGTCGTCTGCGCGATCGCGGCCGCCCGGCTCGCCAAGTTCCATCGCCTCGCCGCGCTGGCCCTGCTGGGAGGGACGGGGCTGGTGACCTGCCTGACCTTCGTCTGGCTGTCGGCGCCGGACCTCGCGGCCACCCAGCTCGTCGTCGAGATCGTGACCACGGTGCTGATCCTGCTCGGGCTGCGCTGGCTGCCGAAGCGCTCGCGCGACCTCGCCGAGCCGACCGACTGGCTGCTGCGGCTGCGGCGCTGGCGCGACCTGACGATCGCCGTCGTCGCGGGCCTGGGCATGGCGGTGGTGTCCTATGCCGTGATGACGCGGACGCCGCCCGAGACGATCGCGAGCTTCTTCCTCGACAAGGCCTATGCGGAAGGCGGCGGCCGCAATGTCGTCAACGTCATCCTCGTCGACTTCCGCAGCTTCGACACGCTCGGGGAGATCACCGTTCTCGGCATCGTGGCGCTGACGGTCTTCGCGCTGCTGCGGCGCTTCCGCCCGGCGCCGGACACGATCGAGCGCCCCGAGCAGCAGCTCATCCAGCGCAGCAACGACGAGGCGGACCCGGACCGGGAGCCGGGCTCGACCGAGGCGGAATATCTCTATGTGCCGTCCGTGATCATGCAGTGGATGTTCCCGGTCGTCATCGTGCTCGCCGTCTACCTCTTCCTGCGCGGCCACGACGCTCCGGGCGGCGGCTTCGCGGCCGGCGTGGCCATGGCGGCGGGCTTCATCCTGCAATACATGGCGGCGGGCACCGTCTGGGTCGAGAACCGGCTGCGCATCCTGCCCGTGGTCTGGATCGGCGGCGGCCTGCTGGTGGCCGCCCTCACCGGGGCCGCCGCGCTCCTCTTCGGCGATCCGTTCCTCAAATCCTATTTCCGCTATGGTGAGCTGCCGCTCGTCGGAAAGGTGCCGATGGCGAGCGCGACCCTGTTCGACCTCGGCGTGTTCAGCCTGGTGGTCGGGGCCACGGTGCTGATGCTGATCGCCATCGCCCACCAATCGATCCGCCGCCTGCGCGCGGCCCGCCTCGGGGAGGAGCGCCAACGATGGAACTGACGCTGGCGATCGCCATCGGGGCCCTGACCGGGTCGGGCGTCTGGCTGGTTCTGCGTCCGCGCACCTACCAGCTCGTCATCGGGCTCTCGCTGCTCTCCTATGCGGTGAACCTGTTCATCTTCAGCATGGGCCGCCTGCGCCTCGGCGCCCCTCCGGTGCTGGGTCCCGGCGGCTCGGGAAACCCGGCGGACTACGCCGACCCCGTGCCGCAGGCGCTCGTCCTCACCGCCATCGTGATCGGCTTCGCCACCACGGCGCTGCTGCTGGTGGTGCTGCTCGCGGCCCGCGGGTTGACGGGCAACGACCATGTCGACGGGCGCGAGCCACGCTGATGGAGTGGACGCGGCACCTTCTCATCGTCCCGATCCTGCTGCCGCTGGTCACGGGGGCGCTGCTGCTGCTGATCGACGAATTGCGCCATACGGCCAAGGCGCTGATCAGCCTCGCCTCCTGCCTGCTGCTCGTCGGCACCGCCTTCGCCCTGATGCGCCTGGCGGACGCGGCGCCCGAGACGGGAAGCGCCCTCTCCCTTTCCTATGCCGTCGCCGGCTGGCCCGCGCCCTTCGGCATCGTGATGGTGCTCGACCGGCTGTCGGCGCTGATGCTCGCGCTCACCGCCGTGCTGGCGCTCGCCGCCCTGATCTTTTCGATGGCGCGCTGGCACCGGGCCGGGCCGCATTTCCACACGCTCTTCCATTTCCTGCTGATGGGGCTGGGAGGCGCCTTCCTGACCGGGGACCTGTTCAACCTGTTCGTCTTCGTCGAGGTCATGCTGGCGGCGTCCTACGGGCTGCTGCTGCACGGCTCGGGCGCGTTCCGGGTCAGGTCCGGGCTGCATTACATCGCGATCAACCTGGCCGCGTCGCTGCTCTTCCTGATCGGCGTCGCGCTGATCTACGGGGTCGCCGGGACGCTGAACATGGCCGACCTCGCCCAGCGCCTGCCGGCGGTGCCCGCCGCCGACCGCGGCCTTCTCCAGGCGGGGGCGGCCATCCTCGGCATCGCCTTCCTGATCAAGGCGGGGATGTGGCCGCTCTGCTTCTGGCTTCCGTCCGCCTATATGGCGGCGGCGGCGCCGGTCGCGGCGATCTTCGTGTTGCTGACCAAGGTCGGCACCTATGCGCTGCTGCGCCTGACCCTGCTGCTCTTCGCCCCCGGCGCCGCGGAGGCGACGGGCTTCGGCGGGCCGGTCCTGATCTGGGGCGGCATGGCGACGATCGCCTTCGCGACCTTCGGCGTGCTGGCCTCGCAGGCAATGGGCCGGCTCGCCGGCTACAGCGTACTGGTCTCGTCGGGAACCCTGCTCGCGGCCGTCGGCATGGGCGACACGGCGGTCGTGTCGGGCGCCCTGTTCTATCTCGTCAGCTCGACCTTCAGCGCCGCGGCCTTCTTCATGCTGATCGAGCTGGTGGAGCGGGCCCGCGAGCCGGGCGCCGACCTGCTGGCGGTGACCATGGAGGCCTATGGCGACGAAGCCGAGGAAAGCGAGGCCGAGGAGCGCGACGACGAGGAGGTCGGCGTGGTGATGCCGGGCGCCCTCGCCGTCCTCGGCGTCTGCTTCGGCCTGGTCGCGATCCTGCTGGCGGGCCTGCCGCCGCTCTCCGGCTTCATCGCCAAATTCGCCATGCTGTCCGGGATGCTCAACCCGGCCGGGCTCGGGGCCGCAACCGCGACAGCGATCCCGGGACAGACCTGGCTGCTGGTCGCGCTGATCATCCTCTCCGGCCTTGCCGCGCTGATCGCCATGATGCGCACCGGCATCCGCACCTTCTGGGCCCCGCTCGAGACCATCGTTCCGCGCGTGCTGGTCGTCGAGGTCGCGCCGATCCTCGGATTGCTGGCGCTCTGCGCGCTCTTGGCCGTGCAGGGCGGCGCCCTGCTCAGCTATACCGAGGCGGCGGCCCGCACCCTGCATGCGCCCGCGGCCTATATCCAGGGCGTGCTCGGCACCGTCCAGCCCGGGGGGGCGCCGCGATGAGCCGCGTGCTGCCCTACCCGCTCCTGACCGCAGCCCTGCTGCTGATGTGGCTGCTCCTCACCTCCTTCTCGCCGGGGCAGCTTATCCTCGGCGCCGTGGTCGCGATGGGCGCCTCGCGCGCCATGGCGTCGCTGCAGCCGGACAAGCCGCGGCTCAGGCGCTGGCAGATCATCCCCAGGCTGCTCGGCATCGTCACGCTGGACATCCTGCGATCCAACATCGCCGTGGCCGGCGTCATCCTGCGGGGCGGCGGGCGCGACCGGCGGCCGGGCTTCGTCGCCATCCCGCTCGAGCTGCGCGACAGGACGGGGCTGGCGGTGCTGGCCTGCATCGTCACCAGCACCCCCGGCACGGCCTGGGTGGAGCACGCCCCCGATACGGGGGTCCTTCTGATTCACGTCCTCGATCTCGTCGACGAGGCCGAATGGGTCTCCCTGATCAAGCACCGCTACGAGAGGCTGCTGATGGAGATATTCGAATGACCGGCGCGATCCTGCTGTGGTCGGTGGCGGCCGCCCAGGCCATGCTCGTGGCCGCGATGGGCTGCTGCACCTACCGGCTGATCTTCGGGCCGCGCGCGCAGGACCGCGTCCTCGGCCTCGATGCCATGTATGTCAGCGCCATGCTGCTGGTGCTGACGATCGGCATCCGCACCGGCAGCACGGTCTATTTCGAGGGGGCGCTGATCATCGCGGTGCTGGGCTTCGTGTCGACCATCGCCCTCGCCAAGTTCCTGATGCGCGGCGAGGTGATCGAATGAGCCATGCGCAGGACCTGCCCGGCTGGGCCGCCCTCGCGACCGCCGCCCTCGTCCTTCTGGGGGCGGCGCTGACCCTCATCGGGGCGATCGGAACCTTGCGCCTGCGCAGCTTCTTCGAACGGATCCATGCGCCCACCCTGGGCACGAGCTGGGGCACCGGCGCGATCCTGCTCGCCTCGATCATCTGCTTCTCGGCCCTGGGCTCGCGTCCGGCCGTCCAGGAGATCCTGATCGGCGTCTTTATCAGCGTCACCACGCCGGTCACGCTGATGCTGCTCGCCCGCGCCGCGATCTACCGCGACCGGACGGAGGGCAAAGGGGAAGTGCCGCCGCGCGCCGCCCCACGCCGCCCCGATTAGAGCGCGGGTGGTACGCAGGAACAGACGAAGCCGGCTCCAAGGCCAGCTCCGATAGCAGGGCCGTCCTGGGCCATGCGGCTCATGCCGAGCCGGGGCCGCTCCGGCGAAACGCGCCCCGCCGCGTCACAGCAGGGCGCCGGAGGGGCTCAGTTCAGGCCGTTTTCGCTCAGGAACTGGCGCGCGACCTCCTCGATCGGGGTCTTGTCGACGTCGACCTTCGCGTTGAGCTTCTGCAGGACGGGGTCCGAGAGCTTGCCGGAGAGCGTATTGAGCGCCTCTTCGAGCGCCGGATTGGCCTTGAGCACCTCGGTCCTGACCACCGGAACGGCGGCGTAGTTCGGGAAGAACTCCTTGTCGTCGCCGAGGACGCGGAAGTTGAACGCCTGGATGCGGCCGTCGGTGGCGAAGACCAGGGCGACGTCGACCTGGCCGTCCCGAAGCGCCGGATAGGTCAGGCCGGAATCCATCGACCTCAGATTGGCGCGCCCCACCCTGAATCCGTAGGTCGACTGCAGGCCCGGCAGCCCGTCGGGGCGCCCCGAGAACTCGGCGTCGACGGCGATCGACACCGGCTTCTTGGCGTTGAAGGCGCCGGCGAGATCCGAAAGCGTCTTGATCCCGGCCGTCTTGGCATCGTCGGAGCGGACCGCAAGGGCGTAGGTGTTGTTGGCCGTCGAGGGCTGGAGCCAGGTGATGCCGATCTTGGCGTCGAGTTCCTTGACCCGGTCATAGGTGTCCTTGGCGCTGAGGCGCTCCTTGACCTTGTTGTAGGTGACGAGGGAGGTGCCGGTATATTCCCAATAGAGGTCGACCTGTCCGTTGACCTGGGCATCGCGCAGCACCTGCGAGCCGAGGCCGTCCCGCTTCTCGACCTCGAAGCCCTTCTTCTTGAGCAGTTGCGTGGTGACCTCTGCGAGCAGCAACTGCTCGGTGAAGTTCTTGCCGCCGACGACGAGCGGCTTGGCCTGCACGGGCATGGCCCAGAGCGCCGCGAGCGCGGCCAGGGCGAAAATGCGGGACGAAGGCTTCATGCCGACTCTCCTTGAAGCGACTGCTGGGAACGGCCGACGGGTCAGCGCAGCGGGTTGACCCCTCGGGGAATGGTCCAGAACTGGAGCTGGGCCATGATGAAATCGACCAGCACCGCCAGCAGCGCGGTGGGAATGGCGCCGGCGAGCATGATGCCGAGCTCGTTCAGCGCGATGCCGGTGAAGATCAGCTCGCCGAGCCCGCCGCCGCCGATCAGGAAGGCGAGCGGCACGGTGCCGACATTGATCGCCAGCGCGGTGCGGATGCCGGTGTAGATCACGAACAGGCTGTTCGGCAGCTCGACCTGGAAGAGCGTATGGCGGGTGGAGAGCCCCATGCCGCGCGCGGCCTCCAGCAAGGGCGGCGGCACGGCGCGCAGGCCCGCCATCGTGTTGGCGACGATCGGCAGCAGCGAGGCGACGAACAGCGCGAAGATCGCCGAGCCGTTGCCGATGCCGAGCAGGCCCATCGAGAGCGCCAGCACGGCCAGGGTCGGGATCGTCGCCCCGACATTGAGGACCTGCAGGGCGATGTCGCCGGCACGGCGGAAGCGCGGACGGGTGAACAGGATGCCGAGCGGCACGCCGACCAGGATGGCGGCGCCTCCCGACAGGGCCACCAGCTCGACATGCTGCCAGCCGAGAAAGGCGATGTCGTCCCACTGCTCCAGCAGGCCGGGCAGGAGCCCGCCGGCCCAGGCCCAGGCCCCCAGCAGGAAAACGCCGACATGGACGCCGTTCCGGCGCAGCCGCATCAGCATGGGCCGCACGCCGTCAGCCATCCCGGTAGGTCTCGGAGAGCAGGCGCGTGATGCCGCGCAGGGTGACATAGCCGAGATACATGCCGTCCTCGTCGACGCAGGCGAGCCAGGAGACGTCGTGCCGGAACATCGTCGAGACGGCGGTGCGCAGATCCTCGTTCGGCCTGATCGTCGTCGGCAGCGCCTCGTGGTTCTCGCCGACCGTGCCGGCGGCGCCGCGCGCCGCCTGGAGCGGGACATAGCCGCGCGCCCGACCCCGCGGCCCGACCAGCACGATCGTCTGGTGCCCGTGCTCCTCCATCGTCGCCACCGCCTGCTTCAGGCTGTCGGCCGCCCTGACCCGCGGCGGGTCCGCCAGCATGGCGTCGCGCACGGTCAGCAATTGCAGGCGCTTCAGCGTCCGGTCGCCGCCGACGAAATCGGAGACGAAGCTGCTGGCCGGATGGGCGAGGATGTTGTCGGGCGTATCGTACTGGACCAGCCGCCCGTCGCGGAAGATCGCGATGCGGTCCGCCATCTTCACCGCCTCGTCGATGTCGTGGCTGACGAAGAGGATGGTCTTGCGGATCTGCGCCTGCATCTTCAGGAACTCGTCCTGGATGATCACGCGGTTGATCGGGTCGATGGCGCCGAAGGGCTCGTCCATGAGCAGGACCGGCGGATCGGCGGCGATGGCGCGCAGAACCCCGATGCGCTGCTGCTGCCCGCCCGACAGCTCCCGCGGATAGCGGTGAAGGAAGGCGCCCGGCTCGAGCGCCACCATGTCGAGAAGCTCGGCCGCCCGCTCCCGCGACTTGCGCCGGTCCCAGCCGAGGATGTCGGGGACGATGCAGATATTGTCCTCGACCGTCTTGTTCGGGAACAGGCCGATCTGCTGGATCACGTAGCCGATGCTGCGCCGCAACTGCGTGACGTCGCAATCCGACGTGCTGCGGCCGTCGATCAGGATGTCGCCGGAGCTCGGCTCGATCAGCCGGTTGACCATCTTCATCGTCGTCGTCTTGCCGCAGCCCGAGGGGCCGAGCAGGACGCAGATCTCGCCGGCGGGAACCTCGAGCGACACGCGGTCGACGGCCGGCACGGTGCTTCCCGGAAAGGTCTTGCTGACCTGGTGCAGTCTGATCATCTGGTCCTCAGTCCCGGTGAGGTGAGCTTCCGCTGCAGCCAGAGCAGGGCGAGGTCGGCGACGATCGCCAGAAGGCTCACGGCGAGCGCGCCGGTGACGAGCTGGCGCGGATCGGTCTGGCTGATGCCGCGCGAGATGAAGGTGCCGAGGCCGCCGGCGCCGATATAGGCGGCGATGGCCGTGACCCCGATATTCATCACCACGGCAAGCCGCACCCCGGTCACGATCACCGGCAGGGCGAGCGGCAACTCGACCTCCCGCAGACGCTGTCCCCTGGTCAGGCCCATGCCTCTCGCAGCTTCCCGCAGGGCCGGGTCAAGATTGCGGATCGCGGCGTATGTATTCCGGATGATCGGGAGCTGGGAGTAGAGTAATACCGCGATCACCGCCGGCAGGTAGCCGATGCCCTGGCCGAACAGCGACAGGATCGGGATCATCATCCCGAACAGCGCGATCGAGGGGATGGTGATCACCATCGACGCGACATAGAGCACGGCCTCCGCTAGCCGCCGGTTCTGGCTGATCGCGACGCCGATGGGCACCCCCGTCAGCACCGCCAGAGCCACGGCGACCCCGACGATGGCGACATGCTCGCCAGTCCGGGTGACGATGAGCCCCCAGTTCGAAATGATGTAATCGAGAATATCCATTGCCTCGCGGCGGCTTTTAGGACAGCCTATCAGGCCTTGGCAACCCATGAATGTGATTTTTTTGACGGAAAATGACAGTTATTCTCAGTGAAATCTTTTCTCTGATTCTATTTATGGCCAAAGGTTTATTATGAAGATATGATAGTTATATTGAATTATGTCTAAATTGATTTTCAATGTTCGCCCAATAAACTTCTTATAAGAACCTTTATGCCTCCATAACCGCAAGCCAAGAAGGCGCTGCGGTCGTGAAAGGCCGTCGCTGAAGAGGACATTCCATGTGCGGTTTCGTATGTCTCTGGGAGATTGAGGACGGGGGTGGAACGCTGCTCGCAGCGATGCTTTCGCGCCTCGGGCACCGCGGCCCCGATGCCACCCGGATCGCCCGAACTCGACGACGCGCCGGTCGCGATGGGCCATTGCCGACTGGCGATCATCGGCGCGGAGGACGGCATCCAGCCCATCCGAGCGGATGCGGAGATGCTTGTCGCCAACGGTGAAATCTACAATCACGCCGATCTGAGAGCGATTCTCGGCGCCGAAAACTTCAATTCATCGAGCGACAGCGAAGCTATTCTTCGCCTCTTCCGCGGCGGCGCCCAGCGCTGGATCAACCGGCTCGACGGGATGTTCGCCTTCGTGCTGGCGACGCCGGAGCGGATCGTCGCGGCGCGCGACCCGCTCGGGATCAAGCCGCTCTACATGGCGCGCCGCGGCAAGGGGCTGGCCTTCGCCTCGGAGCTCAAGGCCTTCGACGGATTCGGCTTCGACGACATCGGCGCGGTCCCGCCGGGCACCCTGTTCGACAGCCGCGCCGGGCTGCGCACATGGTACCGCATCCCGGCGGGCGCGGGCGCGGCGGAGCCCGGGCTGGACATCGACGCCGTGGCCGGCGAATTGCGCCTCGCCCTGGAAGAGGCCGTCGCGAAATGGATGGTCGCCGATGTCGAGGTCGGCTCATTCCTGTCCGGCGGGCTCGACAGCTCGCTCGTCGCGGCCATCGCCCAGAAGCACAGGACCGGCGCCGGGCTCGGGCCGCTCAAGACCTTCGCCGTGGGCACGGCCGGCGCGCCCGACCTGCTGGCTGCGCGCCGCGTCGCCGACCATCTCGGGACCGAGCACCACGAATTCACCTTCTCGGCGCAGGACATCGCCGACAGCCTGGCCCATGTCGTCTATCATCTCGAAAGCGCCGATCTCGACCTGGTCCGCAGCGCGGTCCCGACGCTGTTCGCCGCCAGGCTGGCGCGCCGGCACGTCAAGGCCGTCCTGACCGGAGAGGGAGCCGACGAGCTGTTCGCCGGCTACGCCTATCACCATGGCTATGCCGACGATCCGCGTGCGCTCGCCGACGAGCTGACGCGCAGTCTCGGCACCATGCACAACATCAACCTGCAGCGCGTCGACCGCATGACGATGGCGCAATCGCTGGAGGCCCGGACGCCGTTCCTCGACCGCGATCTGATCGCCTTCGCCCAGTCCCTCCCGGCGCAGCTCAAACTCCGGCGGACCGACCCGGCGAGCGCGGAGGCGACCGGGCCGACCACGGAGAAATGGCTGCTCCGCAGGGCCTGCCGGGACCTGCTGCCGGAGGATCTGATCTGGCGCAGGAAGGCGCAGTTCGACGAGGGCTCGGGCACCGTGGAGGCGCTGCGCCAGGCGCTGCGGCTGCTGACCGGCAGCCGGGACGAGGTCGACCCCGGCCGCGAGAGCAAGCTGTATCGCGACATCCTGCGCAGCCGCTTCGCCGAGCCCGAGATGATTCTGGCCCAGGCCGGGCAATGGAACGCCAACCGCATCGCGGCGTGACGCCCCGGCAGCGGCGCCTCATGCCGGGCGCGCGGCCCGGCAGCGCGGGCAAGCCCGGCGCGATCGACGCCCCTGCCCTGCTCTCGCCGCTCCGAAGTCCGCAATCAACGAGTGGGCCTGCAGGCCCCGCCGCCGGCCGTCTTGCCGCCACGGCAAGTCGCCCGGATCAATTGGGGCGGCGCAGGCGCCTGATGATGACGGAGGGGAAAACCGGGCGAAGCCTCTCGGGCCAGCAAGAGGTCCTCGCAAGAGTCTCTTGGTTGGCGCGCCCGACACGATTCGAACGTGTGACCTTTGCCTTCGGAGGGCAACGCTCTATCCAGCTGAGCTACGGGCGCTAACCGTGACCGCTGGATAGCCGATCCCCGCCGCTTCGGCAATGCGGGATTTATGGAGTTGCGTGCTTCTCCTACGGCAAAGGTCATCTGTTCCCCCCGTCTGCGCGAACGGTCGCCGGATGCCGCATCGCCGTAGCGTGCCGCAGACCACGCCGCTTGCCATCGAAACATCCGCACGAAAGGGAGCCCCTCCGTCCAAGCGCGAGGCTCGCGATCCGAATGCCGCTAAGCCTTTGGAAGGCGAGGGCTCGGATCGGTCGGTCAACAGAAATCCCTGACAGGCGGCCTTGCGAGCCTGCGCATAACCATTGCTTATAACGCGCTTGCCAAACTTCATTTGACGGCATGCAAAGCGATCGGCCTCATGTGCCAAAGCATGGGGATCATCACGATGAACAAGACGACCATGGCCGTTCTCGCGGGCCTGCTGGCGGCGCCGGCTCTTGCCACTTTGCCGGCCGCGGCCGAAACGCTGCAGGTCGCCGTGGGCACCTCCGATATCACCAATCTCGATCCGCATCGCGCGAACGGCTTCGACTCGATGCTGCTCAGCAACGTCTTCGACGGGCTGGTGCGGTTCCCGCCGGGCAGCGCCGACCCGGCCAAGCTCGAGCCCGACCTCGCCGAGCGCTGGGAGACGGCCGCCGACGGCAAGTCCTGGACCTTCCATCTGCGCAAGGGCGTCAAGTTCCAGGGCGGCTTCGGCGAGGTTTCCGCCGATGACGTGGTGTTCTCGCTGAAGCGCGCCGCGGATCCGAAGACCTCCTCCTTCGCAGGCAATTTCGCGGTGATCGCCAATGTCGTGAAGGTCGATGAGATGACCGTGCGCATCGAGCTGAAATATCCGGATGCCGGCCTGCTCGGGCTGCTCTCGAACTTCAACGGCGGGCGCATCGTCAGCAAGAAGGCGGCCGAGCAGATGGGCGCCGGCTTCTCGGCCAAGCCGATCGGCACCGGCCCCTTCGCGATCGCCGAGCATGTGCCGCAGCAATATGTCCGGCTGACCGCCAACAAGGACAGCTTCCGCGGCGCGCCGAAGATCGACGAAGTGTTCTGGCGCTTCGTGCTCTCCGACAGCAGCCGCGACCTCGCCTTCCAGTCCGGCCAGATCGACATGATCTATGGCCGCCGCGAGCAGCGCTGGGTGACGCAGGTCAAGGCACGTCCCGATGCCGTGGTCGACATCTTCGGCCTTGGCGAGTTCCGCACGCTGCATATCAACCGCAGCATCAAGCCGCTTGACGACATCCGGGTCCGGCAGGCGATCGCAGCCGCCATCGACGTCGATCAGATCGTCCGCTTCGTCGGCCCCGACGTCGCCAGGAAGGGCTGCTCGGTCGTGCCGCCGGGCTATCGCGGCGAGGATTGTTCCTGGACGGTAAAAACCGACGTCAACCGCGCCAAAGCGCTGCTCAAGGAGGCCGGCCATCCCGACGGCATCACGCTGACGGTCGTCGTCTCGAACATCTCCTCGCAATTGCCGATCATGGAAGTGATTCAGAACCAGCTCGGCAAGGCCGGGATCAAGCTCGACATGAAGGTGGTCGACCACCCGACCTACCAGCAACAGATCCGCCAGAACGCCAGCGCGCTGGTGTTCTACGGCGCAGCGCGTTTCCCGGTCGCCGACAGCTATCTGACCGAGTTCTACCACTCGGCCGCGACGGTGGGTAAGCCGACCGCAATCACCAATTTTTCGCATTGCGCCATCGCCGACGCCGAGATCGAGCAGGCGCGCAAGGAAACCGACGCGGCCAGGCAGATGGCGGCGTGGAAGGTGGCGCAAGAGAAGATCAACAGCGATGTCTGCGCCGTGCCGCTGTTCGAATTGCAGCAGGTCTGGGCACGCAGCAGGAAGGTCGATTACGGCTATGAGCTGAAGGGCGCGATCAACATCGCCCCGCAGATCACCGAGAAGACGACCGTCACGCGCTGAGCACGCGCCGATCGGGCTCAATCGGCCTGATCGGGCCTGGCTGCGAGCGCCTCCCGCATCAATTCGCCGCCGCAACGGCGGGCATGCGCGATGAAGAGATCGAGAAGGCCCGCATTGCGGGCCTTCTGTGCCTTGACCAGCAGGAAATGATTGTCGATCGCCGGCTCGAAGCGGCGGATCGCGACGCGCCCCTGCACCGGCCCCGCCATCAACGGATGGACCAGGGACAGGCCCAGCCCATGGGCAACGAACTCGCAGAGCGTCGGCGCCGTCGTCACCTCCAGCACCAGCCGCGGCCGCGAACCGAAGCTCGCCATCACCTCGTCGACGATGCGCCGGATCTCGACGCCCTCGTCGAAGCCGACGAACGGCTCGCCGTCGAGATCGTTCGGACCGATCACCGATTTCCGCGCCAGCCGATGGCCCGGCGGCATGATGCAGACCAGCGGATGGGAGAGGAAGGGCTCGGTCTCGAGATAGGCATGCTCGACCCTGGCATTGAGAATCCCGACATCGACCTGGCGGGTGGCGAGCCAGTCGGTCAGACCCGGCGAGCCGCGCACGATCAACGAAATGAACACATGCGGCTCGCTCTCGAGGAAGCGCATTGTCACCTGCTGGATGAAATGGCCGGACAGGGCCGGAAGCACGCCGACGATGAGCCGGCCCCTCTCCTCCCGGCGCACGGTCTCGACCGCGCGCTGAAGCTGGTGCAGGCCGGAGAAGACGCGGTCGACCTCTTCATAGAGCCGCACGCCCTGGATCGTCGGCGCGAGCTTGCCCTTCACCCGGTCGAACAGCCGCAGGCCCGTATCATATTCGAGATTGGCGATGAGCTTGCTGACCGCCGGCTGGGTGACGTTGAGCGCGAGCGCGGCGGCGCTGACGGTGCCGTTCTCGATCACCGCGCGGAACGCCTCGACCTGTCTTAGATTGATGCTTCTGGGCATAACTCTCTGGAATACACCGGGCCAAAAACGTTGTTGGACGTTTTAGCATCGCCTGCCGATATTCACCAGAAGGAGGTCGCGCCACCGCGACTGCGACAAACGACATGCAATACGCACTGAAACGAATATTGCTCGGACTGCCGACGCTGCTCGCCATGTTCACGGCGATCTTCGTGATCATCCGCGTCGTGCCGGGCGATGCCGCGGCGGTGATCCTCGGCGACCAGGCCAGCAGCGCGGCGCTGGACGCGCTGCGCCTCGAACTGGGGCTCGACCGGCCGCTCTCCCAGCAATATCTCGGCTTCCTCGGCGGGCTGCTGCATGGCGACCTCGGCACCTCGCTGGTGACGAAGCGCCCGGTGCTCGAGGAGGCGCTGCGCGTCCTGCCGAATACGCTGGAGCTCGCCGCCGCCTCGATCCTGGTCGGGCTGGCGCTCGGCCTTCCATTGGGCATCTATGCCGCGATCCATCGCAATGCCTGGCCGGACTATGTCGGCCGCCTGTTCTCGCTGATCGGCCTGTCGCTGCCGGCCTTCGTCTCCGGCATCCTGCTGCTGCTCGCCTTCGCGATCCAGTTGCGCTGGTTCCCGGTGATCGGGACGAGCGCGAATGCGGGCCCCTGGGACCGCTTCCTTGGCGTCGCGCTGCCGGCGCTCAATCTCGGCATCATCATGAGCGCCTATGTGGCCCGGGTGACGCGCTCCTCGATGCTGGCGACGCTGGGCGAGGATTTCGTCCGCACGGCCCGGGCCAAGGGTATCGGGCCGACGGCGGTTGCGCTGCGCCATGTGCTGGCGAATTCGCTGCTGCCGATCATCACCGTGGTCGGGCTCTATTTCGGCACGCTGATCGGCAATGCCGTCCTGACCGAGATCGTCTTCAACCGGCCGGGGCTGGGACGGCTGATCCTCGGCGCCCTGAACACCCGCGACTACACCCTGCTGCAAGGGCTGATGATCATCTTCGCCTCCTTCGTGGTGCTCGCGAACGTGTTCACCGACCTGGCCTATGCCGCGGTCGATCCGCGGATCAGGAACGCCTGAGCCAATGACCGCGAGCCTTGCCATCCTGCGCGACACGACGCGCTTCATCTCCCGCGGCGGCGTCTTCGCCTGGGCCGGCCTCTTCCTGCTGGCGGCGATCGTGGCGATGGCGGCGTTCGCGCCCCTGATCGCGCCTTACGACCCCCTCGCGCAGGACATCGTCAACCGGCTGCTGCCGCCCTCGAGCGAGTTCTGGCTCGGCACCGATTCCTATGGGCGGGACGTGCTTTCGCGCATCATCTACGGCGCGCGGGTCTCGCTCTTCGTCGGGCTGGTCTCGATCCTGGTCGCGATGACGCTGGGCACGGCTCTCGGCGTGATCTCGGGCTATGTCGGCGGGCGCTTCGACGCCTTCGTGATGGCGCTGGTCGACCTGATGCTGTCCTTCCCGAGCCTGCTGCTCGGCATGCTGGTCGCCGCCGTGCTGGGGGCGAGCATCGAGAACCTGATCATCGCCATCGCCGTCACCGAGATCGCGCCCTTCGTGCGGCTGGCGCGGGCGCCGACGCTGATGCTGAAGGAGCAGGAATTCGTCCAGGCGGCGCGTTCGATGGGCTGCACCCATCAGCGCATCATGCGCGTCCACATCCTGCCCAACCTGATCGCCGACATCCTGGTGATGGGTTCGCTGTGGATGGCGACGGCGATCCGCACGGAAGCCTCGCTGAGCTTCATCGGGCTGGGCGTGAAGCCGCCGACGGCGACCTGGGGCGGCATGATCCGCGAGGGCTTCGAGAACATCCTCGAGGCCTGGTGGCTGGCGGTGTTCCCGAGCGTCTTCGTCTTCCTGACGGTGCTGGCGCTCAACCTTCTCGGCGACGGCCTGCGCGACGCCACCGATCCGAAACTGCGGCAGCGCGACTGACGCCGCCGCCCGCGCATCGAAGACCACCCCGGAGCCTTGTCATGAGCGAAGCCAATTTCATCTATCTCAGCCAGGAGGACGCGGTGCGCTGCGGCGCCGGCGACGTCGCCGCCACCGTGGCCGACACCGAGCGCACGACGCTGCTGGCCTATCGGGGCAAGGCGATCGAGGCGCCGACCGCCACGCTGTTCTGGGGCGTTCCCGCCGAGAAGCTGAAGAACTTCGTCGGTTATCCGAGCAAGAAGCGCGCGAACATCCATGCCGGCTATCTCGACGACGACGGCGTGATGAAGGTCGCGCTGAAGAACATCCCGAGCAACCCCGACAACCCGCTCAACGGCAAGGGGCCCCGCGCCTCGGGCCTGGTCACGATCCTCGACCCCGAGACCGGCTATCCGGTCGCCCTGATGGACGCGATGGTGATAAGCTGCATGCGCACCGGCGCGCTCGGCGCGATCGGCGTCAAGCATCTGCGCCGCCCGGGCTCGCGCAGCCTCGGCCTGATCGGTGTCGGTCCGATCAACCAGGCCGCGATCGCCTGCACCGCCGAGGTGATGCCGGAGCTCGAAGTCGCCTATGTCTACGACCTCAATACCGAGCGCGCCAAGGCCTTCGCCGCCGAGTTCTCGCGCAAGCTGCACATCGATGTCCGCGCAGTCGATTCCGCCCGCGCGGCGGTCGCCGATGCCGACGTCGTCATTCCCGCGACCAACGTCCAGACGATCGACGACGCCTATATCGCGCCGGACTGGATGAAGAAGGGCAGCCTGCTGGTCGATCTGTCGATCTGGGACGCGACCTTCGAAACGCTCGCGCGCGCCGACGGCTATGTCATGAATTCGGCGATCAGCATGGAGCGCAAGACGATGACGCCGAGCGTCATGGTCGATCGCGGCCTGGCCAAGGAAGAGGAGATCATCGATCTCGGCAAGGTCATCGCCGGCGAGACCGCCGGGCGCCGCGGAGACGGCGACGTCATCGTCTACTTCGCCCGCGGCATGGCGATTTACGACGTGATGTGCGGCTATCGCGTCTATGAGAACGCGCTGAAAAACGGCGTCGGCAAGACGCTGAGCCTGTGGCAGAGCGCGTTCTGGAGCTGAGGGCACAGCGTGAAAAAAGCGGTCGAGGACAGGAACGCTTCCGGTCTTGCTTTCGGCCGCATCTTCCTCACGGCCCTCCGCGCGCAAGCGCCGCGCCGTCCTCGCCAGGTTGCTTCCGGGCAGGCGGCCTTCCCCGGCGAGCGCGCCCCGTCGCGGCGCGCCGCGTCGAGCGCTTGAGCCTGGAACGAGAAGGCAAACATCGGCGCACAGGACTGCCGAAGCCCCACGCGATGCTCCGTGACCGATCGCGCCGCCTTCAGGGCGCGGCGCGACCTCAGCGGGCCGAGCCGATGCCGAGGCTGCTGCAGAGCTCCGCCTCGCGTTTCCGCACGAAGCCGGCATAATCGCGCAGATGGACGCCGTCGCTGAAGGCGGAAGGCCGCCCCGGCCTGTCCGACGCCTCCCCGTACAGGTTGAAATATCCGCAGCGCTCCGGCTCGCATGACTGGGCCAGCATCTGCGAATAACGGGCGGCCGCCGCGGGAGGAAACAGGGCTTTCTCCTTGTCGGCGACCGGCGGGATGGCGATCAGGGCGCGGCGAGGCCCCCAGGCCGCCAGACGCGGCTTCAAGGCGGCGAGACCGGACCGGAAGCCGCCTTCGGCCGCCTCGGTTTCCGGGTTGCGCTTCACCCAGATGTCGTTGGCGCCGACCACCAGCAGGACGCCTTTCGCTTGCCGCGGCGGCGCAACCTTCCGGGTCAGGTCGAGCACATCGGCCAGGGAGGCGCCCGAGATGCCGGCATTGACGAGCGGCAAGCCGCAGAGGACCGGCATGAACAGGCGTTCCGCGTGGGAATCGCCCAAGATCACCAGATAATCTCCCTGCACCTGGTCGAGCTGGGCCTGGATCGTCTTGAGCCGGACCTGGCGGAAACCGTCGAAGGCCGGCGCCGGATCGCCGCCCGCCCCCCGGCGATGAGCGAGCCAGCCGACCCCGACGGCAAGCGGCAAGAGGAAGAGAGCGAGCGCGGCCAGCGGGAGCGCGTTCCTGAAGCGTCGCAGCCCGCGCGCGGGAGACTGCGGCGAAAGGGTCGCGCTCATAGCGGACGGACCCGCGATGCGAGCGAGCCGACGAAAGCGAGCATCCGCGACGCGACCGAGGGATGGGTCTCCGGCGAGGCGGCGGCAGCCATGCCCCGCGATGCGGGGAACGAGGCCGGGCGCGGCGGCGGCAGCGCGGCGATCGCGACAGAGGCCTTGGGCGCCCTCGCGACGAGGCGCGCCGGATGAGGCGCAGGCGCCGGAGCCGTCGCAGCCGCGATGGGAACCGGCCTGCCGGCGCGCGGGTCGCCGATTGCCCCGGATCTCTCCGCGGCGCTCGTCGCGGGTGCGATGCCGGAAGCGGGCATGGCCAGCCTGCTCCAGTCCGAGGGCGGTGGGCTGACCGCGAAGCGGGAGGGTTCCGTCGCGGCCCCCGGGGCTCGGTCGAGGACCTTCCCGGAGGGGCTGAGCTCGAGGGCGGCGCGGCCGGGCTGCGCCGGGGACGGCGCTTCGCCGGCCGGAGCGACGGCAAGGGCGAGCAGGGCGAGCCCGGTCGCGGCCACGGCCCAGGAAGCCGCCCGGCGATGAAGAAGGCTGGTTGAGAGCATGTCTGTCCCGTTATGTGCTGCGGGACTCTCGACAGGGGGTCGGGCGAAATGCGGGCGCCAGCATTTCCGAATGTTTCGGGCGGGTTGAAAGTTGTAAGCCGCCAGGCGCCTTCGGCAGGCCGGGGCGCGACGCGGCAGGCCCCTTCCGGGCCGCGCCGCCGGCATCATCGCATCCGCGGAGAGGTCCGAAGCGTCAGGCAGGGTGGGCAGGGTGGGGCACCGGTTGCCATCCGCCCGTCATCGCCGCGCCGCCAGATCGGCCGCACCGCCGCATATCGCGGTGCCGTCCCGGGCGATGCGGGCCTCGCCGATGCCCTGTTCGCGGCCGGTCACGGGGTCGCGGTAGATCCTGTGGCGGCAGGCCGCGGCACTGTCCTCCGGCCCCGCAAGGACAAAGCGCGCCAGGGCCAGGACAGCCCACAGGATCGCGATGCCCCAGCAGACCGCCCCGCGCAGGCGCGACGGCGCGGCAGGCCCGGCAAGCTCCGAAAGCGGCGGCGGCGGGAGAACGGGTTTCGGCATGGGGCTCCGGCGACTTTGCTGCCAGCCAGATAAACCCTGCCTGTTTCCGCCATACCGGGCGCTTGTTTCCGGACTGTTTCGATTGGTGTCCCGACATGTCCGCGCGGCGCCCCGCCCCGGAAGAATCGCGCCAGCGTCATCGGCGGGCAGCGGTGCCGAGGCCATGCCGCCGGCCCGGATTGCCGCTTCGGCGAGGCGTCGCGGCTCCCGGCCGATCACGCGGCCAGCGGCGCCAGCCTTCGGATGAAGTCGCCTTGCGAGCGGCCGCCCGTCTTGGCCAGCGCCTCCGCCGTGGCCGGCCTCCGCCGCGGCGGGGCGAGCAAGCGCCCCTCAGGCGCCGTCCGCCGGTTCTGCCAGGACCGCGAGCTCGACCGCCCCGATGCCGTCCAGCGCGAAACGATAGGTTTCGCTGCGGGCCGGGAAACGGGTGGTGACCAGGCTGCCCGTCATGACGATCTCGCCGGCGTGCAGGCCGCGGCCCTTCGCGCCGAGCGCGTTCGCCAGCCAGGCGAGCGGCGCGAAGGGGTGGCCGAGCACGTCCCGCCCCTGGCCGCGGTCGATCTCGACGCCGTCGCGGCTCACCACGCCGGCGACCGCATCGAGCGCCGGCCAGTCGCTGCGGAACGCGGACAGCACCACGCCGCCGTTCCAGGAATTGTCGGCGACCAGCGAGAGCACGTCGAGCTCGGCATAGTCGGCGGCGCGGTCGTCGACGATCTCGATGGCGGCGCAGACGCCCGCGACATGGCTCGCGATGCTCTCGGCCGTGAAGGCGGGGCCGCCGGGCGGGATGTCGCGGCCGATGCGCACCCCGATCTCGAATTCGAGGCCGATCCGCCCGTAATCGGCGATGGCGACGCGCGCGCCGGAGCGATGCAGCCGGTCGGCCAGGACGACGCCGGCGATCGGCTGGTCGATGCCGCACATCGCCTGCATGCGCTGCGAGGTCAGGCCGATCTTGTAGCCGACGGGCGCGCCGCGGCGCGGCTTCAGCAGCGACACATAGCGGTCCTGCACGGCATAGGCGTCGTCGAGCGAGGCGATGCCGGCCGCCGCCGCGAAGGGGCGGAACCTCGCCTTGCCGTCATGCTCGCCGACCAGCCTCGCGGCCACCTGGTTCACGTCCACCATCCCTGTCCTCCTCTGCGGCCTGCGCGGCCGCCTCGATGAATCGATCGTTTCCCCAACCGCTGCTAGGCGGCGGCCATGACCTCGGCGAAGCGCCTCACGGCGGGGCCGATGCGCTCGGGCAGCGTATTGCCGAAGCCGAAGACGAAGCCCGTCGCGGCCCCGTCCTGCAGCCGGTAGCGGGACAGGGCCGGCGCATCGATGCCGCGCTGCCGGGCCGCGTCGGTGATCGCGGCGTCGTCCAGCGGGGCGCGCGCATGCGCGGTCAGGTGCAGGCCGGCGGTGACGTCCGGGATCAGCAGGCGGTCGCCGAGCGACCGCCGCAGGGCGTCGACCAGGATCGTGGCGCGCTCGCGATAGAGCAGGCGCATGCGCCGGACATGCCGCGCCAGCACCCCGCGCCCCATGATGTCGGCCACCATCTGCTGGAGCGGCGGCGGCAGGTAGCAGGAAAAGACGAGCTTGGCCCGATAGAACAGCTCGACGAGGTCCGGCGGCAGCACCAGATAGGTCAGGCCGAGAGACGGCGAGAAGATCCGGTTGATATTGCCGATGAAGATCACGCGCTGGTCGGTGTCGAGCGAGAGCAGCGAGGCGAGCGGCTGGCGGTTGATGCCGATCGGGCTGCTGTAGTCGTATTCGATCACCCAGGCGTTGCGGGCCTGGGCCCAGGCCAGCAGGGCCAGCCGGCGCTCCATCGACATGGTCGAGCCATAGGGAAACTGGTTCGTCGGCGAGGCGATCACCATGCGCGCGCCGTCCGCCTCCGGGCCGAAGCTGTCGACGCGGAGCCCCTCGAGATCGACCCGATGCGGCAGGACGCGCGCGCCGTTCGCCACCATCGCCGCCACCCGGGTCGGATAGCCGGGATCCTCCACGACGACGCCGTCTCCGGGGTCGAGGAGCAGTTGCGCGAGCAGGATGAAGGCCTGCGTCGTGCTGGCGACGACGGCGATCTGCTCGGCCCGGCAGGGCACCCCCTCATATTCCCCCAGATATTTCGCGATCTGCTGGCGCAGCGCCGGCAGGCCCAGCCGCTCGCTGAAGCTGAACTGGGGCCAGGGCTCCGAGCCCCAGTATTCGGCGGTGCTGCGCCGGATGTCGGCGAAGGGCAGTTCGTCCAGCGCCGGCAGCAGGGGGCTGAGATCGTAGCCCAGCTCGCGCTCGCTCGGCAGGGACTGGTCCATCAGGGCCCTCCCCCGCGCCGCCGGCGCGCGCGGCTGGCGCCGGGGCGACGGCGGGACCGGCGCATCGATCCGGCGGTGCAGATCCTCGGGCAGGTCCTTCTCGATATAGGTGCCCGCGCCGGTGCGCCCATGCGCATAGCCTTCGTTCTTCAGCCGGTTATAGGCGAGCACGATCGTCGAGCGGGAGACGCCGAGCTCGTCCGAGAGCTTACGCGAGGGCGGCAGGCGCACGCCGCGGGGAATCGCGCCCGCCACGACCAGCAGGCGCAACTGTCCGGCGATCTGGTCGTAGAGCGGCTCCGGGCCGTTCGGCTCCACCGCGATCGTGTTCCAGAAGGGGTAGTTGAAGCTCGCGGTCATGTCCCGTCGCAGGAAGGGTCGGGCCGCTCGTCGCCCGGGCGGAGGGAGCCGTGGATTGAGCGGCCCGGCGGGCGCCCGGTCAAGCTCGCGGCCAGATTGGTATGCCCGATTCGGCAGAATTGGTACTTGAGGCGGTTTTTAGCGGCCGATACCGTCCCTGCCAATCGCGGTCGGGACAAAGCCGATCATCCAGCGCAAGCGGAGGAAGAACGTGTCTCGACCCGAGGCGAAGACCGTCCTCACGGCAGACGGCATCCACAAGAGCTATGGCGACTTCGCCGTGCTCAAGGGGGTCAGCCTGGCGGCCCGGGAGCGGGACGTCATCTGCATGATCGGCGCCAGCGGCTCGGGCAAGAGCACCTTCCTGCGCTGCATCAACCTGCTCGAGACGCCGGAAGCCGGCTCGATCGCCTTCGAGGGCGAGCAGCTCAACCTGGATCGCCGCGGCGACGGCGCCGCGCGCCTGGACGCGCGGCAGATCAGCCGGATCCGCAGCCGCATGGGCATGGTGTTCCAGAGCTTCAACCTGTGGAGCCACCTGACCGTCCTCGACAATGTGACGATCGCGCCGATCAAGGTGCTCGGCGTGCCCAAGGCGGAAGCGAAGGAGCGGGCCGAGGCCCTGCTCGCCAAGGTCGGCCTGTTTGACAAGCGCTTCCATTACCCGGCGCATATCTCGGGCGGGCAGCAGCAGCGCTGCGCCATCGCGCGGGCGCTGGCGATGGACCCGAAGCTCCTGCTCTTCGACGAGCCGACCTCGGCGCTCGACCCCGAGCTGGTCGGCGAGGTGCTGCGCGTGATGCGCCTGCTCGCGGAAGAGGGGCGCACCATGATCGTCGTTACGCATGAGATGGCCTTCGCCCGCGAGGTCTCGAGCGAAGTGCTCTTCCTGCACGAGGGGAAGATCGAAGAGCGGAACACGCCGGAGCAGATCTTCGGCAATCCGACGTCGGAACGATGCAGGCGCTTCCTGCAGCGCGTCCTGTGAGGAGAGGAACCATGAGACACACGGCCCTGGCCCTTCTGTCCGGCGCAGCCCTGCTGCTGGCCGGCTCCGCCTTCGCCCGCGAGGTGAAGGTCGGCACCGAATGCACCAACCCGCCCTTCAACTACCGCACCGCCGGCGGCGCCCTGACCGGCTTCGACGTCGACATCGCCCGCGAGATCGGCAAGCGGGCCGGCTTCGAGCTGCAATTCGTCTGCCAGGCCTTCGACGGCCTGATCCCGGCGCTGACGGCGCGCAAGTTCGACCTCGTCCTCGCCAGCCTCTCGATCACCGAGGCGCGCCAGAAGAACATCGACTTCAGCATCCCCTATCGCGGCTCGACCGGGCGCTTCGTCGGTCCCAAGACCTCCAAGCTGGAGCCCCTGACGGCCGACGGGCAGCCCAATCCCAAGGCGCTCGACGGCAAGGTCGTGGGCATGATCCGCGCCAGCACCTATGACCGCTATTTCACCGAGCTGTTCCCCGGCGTGCAGATCGCGCGCTATGAGAATTACGAGACCCTGCTGCTCGACCTCGGCTCCGGCCGGGTCGACCTGATCATGGCCGGCCCGATCAAGATGGCGGACTTCCTCACCGAGGAGCGCGGCAAGGACTTCGCCTTCATCGGCCCCGAGCTGGAGAGCATCAAGTATTTCGGGCCGGGCGTGGGCGTCGGGCTGCGCAAGAACGAGCCCGAGCTGGCGGACAAGGTCAACGACGCGCTCAAAGGCATGTTCGCCGACGGCACCTTCAAGGCGATCAACCAGAAATACTGGAAGTTCACGGTGCTGCCGAGCGTCTGGATGGACTGAGCCGCCGGCCCTCGCTCTCCTCCCTCCCCCCTGCCCGCAGCCCGGGCGGAACGCGCGGCCCCGGCCCCCCGCTCCGCCCGACACCGGAAAGACGCATGACGGCAGACCTGTTTCAGGGCTGGGGCACCCAGCTCTTCTGGGGCACGATGGTCACGCTCAAGGTCGCGTTCCTGTCGCTGCTGGCAGGGCTGGCGATCGGGCTCGCCGTCGCCCTCGCGAAGCTCTCCTCCTCGCGCCTGCTGCGGGTCACGGGCGACGTCTACACCACCTGCATCCGCGGCACGCCGGAGCTGCTGATCATCCTGCTGGTCTATTTCGGCAGCACGGTCGCGCTGTCGGCGGCGCTGCGCCGGATCGGCGGACCCGACACCCATTTCGAGATGCCGGCGCTGGGCGCCGGCGTGCTGGCGCTCAGCCTCGTCTTCGGCGGCTATGCGGCCGAGATCTTCCGCGGCGCCTTCCTCGCCATCCCGGCCGGGCAGATCGAGGCGGCCAGGGCCTTCGGCATGCGGCCGGCGACCTTGTTCATCCATATCCGCCTGCCGCTGATGTGGCGCTACGCCCTGCCCGCGCTCGGCAACATCTGGATCTCGCTGATCAAGAACACCTCGCTCATCTCGATCGTCGGGCTGGAGGAGCTGATGCGCGTCAGCTACGTCGCGACCTCGGTGACGCGCAGCCCGTTCCATTTCTACGTGCTCGCCGCCGTGATCTACCTCACGCTGACCATCGCCAACTCCCTGATCATCGACATGCTCGAGACCCGCGCGAACCGCGGCGTGCGGAGGGTCTGACCGTGGACGTCTCGCTCATGATCGACAGCGTCCCCCGCCTGCTGGAAGGGGCCGTCGTCACGCTGAAGCTGCTGCTGCTGACCGAGATCATCGGCTTCGTCTTCGCGCTGCCGCTCGGCATCCTCTACGCGAATGGCAGCCGGGCGGTGCGCGCGCCGATCTATGGCTTCGTCTATTTCTTCCGCGGCACGCCGCTCCTGGTGCAGATCTTCATCGTCTATTACGGGCTCGCCCAGTTCGAGGCCGTGCGCCACAGCTTGCTCTGGCCCTGGCTGCGCCAGCCCTTCGTCTGCGCGCTGATCGCCTGCGCGCTGCATTCGGCGGCCTATACGACCAACATCCTGCGCGGCGCGATCCAGGCCGTGCCGGCCGGCGAGGTCGAGGCGGCGCGCGCCTGCGGCATGTCCGCCTTCCAGGTCCAGCGCCTGATCGTGCTGCCGGTCGCGCTGCGGCTGATGCTGCCCGCCTACAGCAACCAGGCGATCGGCATGCTGAAGGGCACCTCGCTCGCCAGCACGATCACCCTGATGGAGCTGACCGGCGTGGCCAACACCATCGTCGCCAGCACCTTCTCGCCCTACGAGATCTTCATCATGGCGGCGCTGATCTATCTGGCGATCACGCTGGTCATCACGCGCTGCTTCAAATTCGCCGAATACGCCCTCAGCAAGCACCAGCGGCCGCTCGCGAGCGCCGCCGCGACGCCCGAACAGGTCCGCCATGCCGACTAGCGACATCAGGAACTTCATCGCCTTCGCCCAGGAGATGGCCGAGGCGAGCGGCGCGATCATCCGCGAGGCGGCCGGCCGCATCAACGCCTTCGACTCCAAGGGCGACGACAGCCCGGTGACCGAGATCGACCGGCGCGTCGAGACGGAGCTGCGCCGGCGCATCGGCGAGGCCTTCCCGGAGCACGGCATCCAGGGCGAGGAATTCGGCGCCCAGGCGACCGGGGCCGACTATGTCTGGGTGCTCGATCCGATCGACGGCACGAAGGCCTTCGTCGCCGGCATCCCGGTCTTCGGCACGCTGATCGCCCTCGCCCATCGCGGCGTCCCGGTTCTCGGCGTCATCGACCAGCCGATGACCCGCGAGCGCTGGATCGGCGCGGACGGCTTCCCGACCACCCTGAACGGCAGGCGCGTCGCGACCTCCGGCCGGACCGTCCTGTCCGAGGCGGTGCTGTCGACGAGCAATATCGAGCTCTACGATCCCGCGAGCCTGCCGGTCTTCGAGGCGCTGCGCTCCTCGGTGCATTGGTGCGTCTATGGCGGCAGTTGCTATGCCTATGGCCGGCTCGCCTCGGGCGGGATCGACGTCGCCATCGACCGCTTCACCACCCCGCACGACGTGCTCGCCCATGTCCCGGTCATCGCCAATGCCGGCGGCGTCATCACCGACTGGGAGGGCGCCCCGCTGACGCTGCATTCGAGCGGGCGCTGCCTGGCGGCGGCCAATCCCGCGCTGCATCGGGCCGCCCTCGACCGGATCGCCCGCCGGCGGCCCGCAGGCACGCCGGCCGCGTAGGCCCGCCGCGCAGCATCCCGACTCCCAGCCAGGTCGCCCCGTCATGCCCAGCACGCCCCGGACCCGCCGCGCCATCGTCGACGCCATGAAGGAGGCCGCCCGGATCGGCGGCGCCTCGCTCGCCGGCCATTTCGCCCAGCTTTCCGCCCTGTCGATCCTCGAGAAGGGTCCATCCGATTTCGTCTCCGCCGCCGATATCGAATCCGAGCGGCTGATCGTCGCCTTCCTGAACGAGGCCCTGCCCGGTATCGCGGTGCTGGGCGAGGAGGGCGGCGCCTCGCCCGATGCCGGCGACGGGCCCAGGATCGTCATCGACCCGCTGGACGGCACCAACAACTTCCTGCACGGCATCCCGCAATTCTCGGTGTCGCTCGCCCTGATGGAGGGCGAGGAGGTCACGGCCGGGGTCACCTACAACCCGCTGAGCGGCGAGCTGTTCTGGGCCGCCGCCGGCGAAGGCGCCTATCTCGGCGACAGGCGGCTGAGCGGGTCGAGCCGCGCCTCGCTGGCCCATGCCGTCGTCGGGACCTGCTTCCCCTATAACGGCAAGGGCGACACCGAGAAGGCCGCCCGCGAGATGGCCGCGATCATGCCCCGGGTTTCGGGGATCAGGAGCCCGGGCTCGGCGGCGCTGGAGATCGCCTATGTCGCGGAGGGCCGCTTCGACGGCTTCTGGGCCTCGGGCGCCAAGCTCGACCTGTGGGACCTGGCCGCCGGCGTCATCATCGCGCGCGAGGCCGGCTGCCTCGCGACCGAGATCGACGGCGCGGGCGACCCGCTCGACTGCCGGAGCCTCGTCGTCGCGCCGCGCCAGTTCCACGGCCTCTTCGTCGACATCTTCCGCTCGGCCTGAGCCGCGCCAGGACGAAGCCGTCATGGCGGCATGGCGGGCGGAGGAGGCATCGCGGCAGAATCGCCGGCGCGGGCCAGTGCTGCCGCGATGTCGGCCGCGAGCTCGCGCCGCAGCCGCGCCTGCTCGCCCGGATCCGGCGTCCGCAGGATATAGGAAGGGTGCCAGGAGACCAGGACCGGCCCGCCATGCAGGCCGGCCTCGAACGCGCCGCGCCGGCGCGAAAGCGGCCGCTCGTCGCCGGTCAGGGCGAAGGCGGCGGACGCACCGAGCGCCAGCACGATCCGGGGCCGGATGAAGGCCAGCTCCAGCCCCAGCCACCAGCGGCAATGGTCGATCTCGCGGCGGTCCGGGTTCTGGTGCAGGCGCCGCTTCCCGCGCGGCACGAACTTGAAATGCTTGACGGCATTGGTCAGCCAGGCGGAGCCGGGGTCGAGACCCTGCGCGGCCATGATCTCGCGCAGCAGCCGGCCGGCGGGGCCGACGAAGGGCCGGCCGGCGAGATCTTCCCGGTCGCCCGGCTGCTCGCCGACGACCATGACCGGCGCCTGTGGGTCCCCCTCGCCCCAGACGGTCTGCGTCGCGGCTTCGCACAGCCCGCAGCGGCGGCACTGCATGGCGGCCTGCCGGGCCTGGCCGAGATCGTCCGGCCATTCGGCCGGCGCGGGCAGCCCCGCGCGATAGCGCGCCGAGACCGCCGCCGCCCCGGCACGCGGCGGGCTGGCGCTTGCCGCGCGCATGCGCTCGACCCGCCGCCCGGCATCGGCGAGCATGGCGGGGATGAGGCGGGTCTCGGGCAGGTTGCGCCAGTATTTCTTCGGCATCTCCGACCGCATCGCGGCGAGCTTCACCCGCGCCGGATTGAAGATGCTGGTGAAATAGGTGGCCCAGAGCGCCTCGGAAGCGTCGTCCGGCCAGTCGGGCCGGACCCCGCCGGCCGCGAAGGAAAGCCGGCCGTTCTCGAAGCGCGCGGTCAGCCGCGGCGTGGCGATGAGCCAGTCCATATCGGCGAAGCGCCCGACGAAGAAGGGCACGGCCGGCTCCAGCGTGTCGTGCTCCGGCTCGAACCAGGCGCCGAAGGCGCGCCGCTCCCCGCCGGAGGGAAACTCGCGGAAGCGCAGGAAGGCGTGCAGCTTGTGGATGTCGCGCCCGACGGATTTCGCCATCAGGCCGAGCCTGCGGCCGAGCGGATCGGCCTGCGACAGCGGCGCCCCATCCTGCCGGTCGAGCCGCCACAGCGCCTCGTAAAGCAGCGCGAAACGCTCGGGCGAGGCATGCCAGACGACCGCGTCGGCCAGGCGCAGAAAATCGCGGCTCACCCGCAGCCGATGCCCGCCGGGCTGCTCCGGCAGCGGCCCGCCCGCGAACAGCCCACCTCCGCCGTTCCAGTCGATCCGCTCGGGCGCGATGCGATGGCTGATCGCCAGCCGGGCCGCGGCCCGCCAGGCCGCGGCGACGCCCTGGCGCGGCAGCGTGACGACGACGTTCACAGCAGCGCCAACTGCTCCGGCGCCGGCGCGAAGCGGGCCCGCAGCGCGGCGCTGTCGGTCAGGCCGCGCGGCGACCAGCCCGGCAGGCTGACGAAGGGCTGCGCCTTCCTCATCGCCGCGCCGATGCGGACGAGATCGTCGAAGCGCAGCGCGCCGTGCCGGCGGGCGGCGATGATGCGGTCCACGGTGCGAACGCCGAAGCCCGGCACGCGCAGCAGAAGCTCGCGCGGAGCCCGGTTCACATCCAGCGGGAACCGGGCCCGGTGCTGCAACGCCCAGGCCAGCTTCGGGTCGATGTCGAGGTCGAGATGGCCCTTGCGCGCGCCCGTGGCGATCTCCTCGGCCGAAAAGCCGTAGAAGCGCATCAGCCAGTCGGCCTGGTAGAGCCGGTGCTCGCGCATCAGCGGCGGCTTGACCAGGGGAAGCGCCGCGGAGGCTTCCGGGATCGGGCTGAACGCCGAATAATAGACCCGCCGCAGGCGATAGCCGCCATAGAGCCGGGTCGCCGCGCTCAGGATGGCGACGTCGTCCGCCCCATCGGCGCCGACGATCATCTGGGTGCTCTGGCCGGCCGGCGCGAAACGCGGCGCGGCGCGGCCGGTGAAACTCCTCTCCTTCGCCGCCTCGCGCTCCAGCCGCATCTGGGCCATCGCCGCGCGGATGGTCTCCGGCCGCTTCTCGGGCGCGAAGCGGCGCAGGCTCGCATCCCGCGGCAGCTCGACATTGACCGAGAGCCGGTCGGCCCAGAGCCCCGCCTCGCGCACCAGCTCCGGCGACGCATCGGGAATCGTCTTGAGGTGGATATAGCCTTTGAAGCCGTGCCGCTCGCGCAGGGTGCGGGCGATGCGGACCATGTCGGCCATGGTCTGGTCCGGCGAGCGGATGATGCCCGAGGACAGGAAGAGCCCCTCGATATAGTTGCGCCGATAGAATTCGAGGGTGAGCGTGACCACCTCGTCGACCGAGAAGCGCGCGCGCTCGACATTGCTCGAGACGCGGTTGATGCAATAGGCGCAGTCGAAGATGCAGAAATTGGTCATCAGGATCTTCAGCAGCGAGATGCAGCGGCCGTCCGGCGTGTAGGCATGGCAGATGCCGCTGCCGCCGGAGGAGCCGATGCCGCCCTTGCGCGAATCGCGCTTCTCGCCCCCGCTCGAGGCACAGGAGGCGTCGTATTTCGCCGCATCCGAAAGGATCGCCAGCCGCTCTTTCAGTGAACGCTTCATGTAATGTTCACTATATGTTCTAATCGGCTTTTGCAACTCCGGCGAGGATCGCGCGGGATGTGGCAGGGCGGCCGCAGAAGCCGCCCCGGCCGGCGCGGACCGCGTCAGGCGACGGCGTTGCCCGGCACCGCCCCGCCATGGCCGGCCTGGGCGGCGTGGAGGCTGCGATAGCGCCCCTCCTTGCGGGCCAGGAGCTGGGCGTGGCTGCCCTGCTCGACGACGTCGCCGTTCTCGACGACGACGATGCGGTCCGCATTGGCGATGGTCGCGAGGCGATGGGCGATCACCAGCGTCGTGCGCCCCTGCGACAATTCCGCCAACGATTGCTGGATCGCCTTCTCGGTCTCGGTGTCGAGCGCCGAGGTCGCCTCGTCGAGGATCAGGATCGGCGGGTTCTTCAGGAAGATGCGGGCGATGGCGAGCCGCTGCTTCTGGCCGCCCGAGAGCTTGACGCCGCGCTCGCCGATCACGGTGTCGAGCCCATCGGGCAGCGCCGCGATGACGCCGTCGAGCCGGGCGCGCCGGGCCGCCTCGACGATCTCCTCCTCGGTCGCGTCGAGCCTTCCATAGGCGATGTTGTCGCGGATGCTGCCGGCGAAGAGGAAGACGTCCTGCTGCACGATGCCGATGTTCGAGCGCAGCGATTGCAGCGTCATGTCGCGGATGTCGATGCCGTCGATCAGGATCGCGCCGCCGGCGACCTCGTAGAAGCGCGGCAGCAGCGAGCAGATCGTGGTCTTGCCGGCGCCGGACGGGCCGACGAAGGCGACGGTCTCGCCGGCCGCGATGTCGAGGTCGAGCCCGTCGAAGATCGGCCGCTCGGCGCTGTAGCCGAAGCGCATCTCCCGATAGGCGATGTCGCCGCGCAGCCGCTCGACCGCGCGGGCACCCGGCCTGTCGGCGACGTCCGGACGGGTCGCCAGGAATTCGAGATAGCGCTGGAAGCCGGCGATGCCCTTCGGATAGGTCTCGATCACCGCGTTGATCTTGTCGACCGGGCGGAAGAAGACCCCGACCAGCAGCAGGAAGCCGACGAAGCCGCCCGCCGTCAGCTCGCCGCGCACCACGAACCAGCCGCCCGCCAGCATCACCACGACCTGCACGAAGCGCATCGAGAGATAGGACAGCGAGGTCGAGGCGGCCATCAGCTTGTAGGCGGCGAGCTTGGTGTCGCGGTAGCGGCGGTTGCTCTCGGCGAAGAGCCGGCGCTCATGCTCCTCGTTGGCGAAGGCTTGGACGACGCGGATGCCGCCGACATTCTCCTCGATGCGGGCGTTGAAATCGCCGACCCGCCCGTAGAGCGCATGCCAGTTCTGGGTCATCCGGCTGCCGTAGCGGATGGTGACGAAGGCGGTCAGCGGCACCACCAGCGCCGTGACGATGGCGAGCGGCACATGCACCCACAGCATCAGCGCGAAGGCGCCGATCAGGGTCATGATCGCGATGAACAGGTCCTCCGGCCCGTGATGCGCGACCTCGCCGATCTCCTCCAGGTCCTTGGTCAGCCGCGCCACGAGATGGCCGGTCTTCTGGTTGTCGAAGAAGCCGAAGGAGAGCTTCTGCAGATGGTCGAAGGCCCTGGCCCGCATCTCGGTCTCGATGCCGATGCCGAGCTTGTGGCCCCAATAGGTCACGACGACCTGCAGCCCCGCGCTGATCAGATAGGCGACGAAGAGCCCGGCGACGGCGAGCGCGATCAGGCCGATCTCGCCGGTCGGCAGCAGCCGGTCGATGAAGAGGGTGACCGCGACGGGGAAGGCCAGTTCGAGCAGGCCGGCAGCGACCGCGCTGCCGAAATCGAGCATGAAGAGGCCGCGATGCGGCCGGTAATAGGCGGCGAACCGCTTGATCAGATCCATATCCGTCTCCGCGGCGACCGCGCTCAGGCTGGGAGCGCGATCGGGCGCTGTGTCTGGGGGTGGGCGATCACGCTCATCGCCACGCCGTAGATGCGGGCGAGCTGCTGCGAGGTCATGATCTCGTCCGGCGCGCCGCGTGCGATCATCCTGCCGGAATGCAGCGCGACGATCTCGTCGCAGAACCGGGCCGCCATGTTGACGTCGTGCAGGACGACGACGACGCCGAGCCCCCGCTCGGCGGACAGGCGGCGCACCAGCGAGAGCACCTCGATCTGGTGGGCGATGTCGAGCGCCGAGGTCGGCTCGTCGAGCAGCAGGCATTCGGCGTCCTGCGCCACCAGCATCGCCAGCCAGGCGCGCTGGCGCTCGCCGCCCGAGAGCGTGTCGACCAGCCGCTCGGCGAACGGCTCGACATCGGTGAGCGCCATCGCCTCGGCGACCTTCTCGCGATCCTTCGCGCCGAAGCGGCCGAGCGCGCCGTGCCAGGGGTAGCGGCCGAGCGCGACCAGCTCCTTGACCAGCAGCCCCGACGAGGCCGGCGTCTGCTGCGGCAGATAGGCGACCTTGCGCGCGAAGGCCCGGCCGTTCCAGGCCTCGAGCGCCTTGCCTTCGAAGCGGACCGTGCCGCCGGTGGCCGCCTGCTGGCGGGCGAGCAGCTTGAGCAGCGTCGACTTGCCCGAACCGTTGTGCCCGATCAGCCCGACCACCCGCCGCGCCGGCAGGGTAAGGCTCAGCGGCTCCAGCAGCGTGCGGCCGGGCACGGCGAAGGTGACGCCGTCGAGATCGAACAGATCGCCTTCGCCGGCTGCGAAAGCGGCGCCTCCGGCCAGCGAAAGGGCCTTCGCCGCCAGGCTGCCCTGAGCGGGCGGAAACGCGGAAGCCTTCATCTCCATGATCGAACTCGCTTTCGGGGATCGCCGGTCTGGGCCGCTGCGGCTTCGACCTACACCGCCACGGCCCCGGGTGAAAGTAGGGTGTTCCGCCCCGGAAGCCACTTCGCGGAGCCTCGCGCCGGCGCGGGCGCCCGCGTTGCGCCTGCCGCGCTCGCGGCGGAAGCCGGCATGGCCGGCAGCCTGCGACAGACCGCCTCACCTGCCGGACGGCCGTCCGGCGCCGGGCCCGCTCTTGTCTCCGCGCCGGTTTTGCCGTCAAGCTCCGCCCCGCGAAGAGCCGGCAGCCGCACATCCTTGCGCCGGCTCAGGATAGATCTCTGGAACGGCCGGGTCGCGAATGGTTTCGGTAGAGCTCAAGGACGTGTCGAAGAGCTGGGGCGGTGCGGCCGCCGTCGACGGCATCGGCTTCACGGTGGAGGGAGGGCGGCTCGTCGCCCTGCTCGGCCCTTCCGGCTGCGGCAAGTCCACCACGCTCCGGCTGATCGCCGGGCTGGAGGACACCAGCGCCGGCACGATCGCCATCGGCGGGCGCGACGTCACCCGTGCCCCGCCCTCCAAGCGCGGCATCGCCATGGTCTTCCAGAACTACGCGCTGTTTCCGCATCTGAGCGTCGCCGAGAACATCCTGTTCGGGCTGAAGGTGCGGAAAGTGTCGCGCGCCGAGCGCGACGCCCGCCTCGCCCGCGCCGCCTCGATCCTCGGGCTGGCCAAATTGCTCGACCGCAAGCCCTCGCAGCTTTCCGGCGGGCAGCAGCAGCGCGTCGCGCTCGGCCGCGCCATCGTCGCCGAGGCGCCGGTCTGCCTGATGGACGAACCGCTCTCCAATCTCGACGCCCAGTTGCGCGTCGAGATGCGGCGCGAGATCCGCGAATTGCAGCAGCGTCTCGGCATGACCATGGTCTATGTCACGCATGACCAGGTCGAGGCGATGACGATGGCCGACCAGGTCGTGCTGATGCGCAACGGCAAGATCGAGCAGGACGCCGCGCCGGACGCCCTCTACGAGAACCCGGAGACGATCTTCGCCGCCCGCTTCGTCGGCACGCCGCCGATGAACGTGCTGCCGCTCGCTTCCGTGCAGGCGCGCGGCGGCACGCTCGCCGCGCCGCCGGGGCTCGATCCGGCCGGGCTCGCTGTCGGCATCCGCCCCGAAATGACGGAAATCGGCGAGAATGGCATCGCGGCCGAGGTGGTGACCGCCGAATATCTTGGCGCCGACACTTTGATCGAGACGCGCGTCGACGGCCATTCCTTCATCGTCAAGCGCCCCGGCAAGATCCGTGCGACGGCGGGCGAGACGGTCTACATCAGATTGTCACAGGCGGCGCTGCATTGGTTCGACCAGGCGTCGGAACGGAAGGTGGTTCGCAACTGAACCGGCCGCGAGAGTCGGACGCTCGAACCATCCCAGCAAGGGAGAGAGGACATCATGGACAGACGTGAATTCTTGGGCGGCGCGGCGGCGCTCGCAGGCGCCACGGCGCTGCCGGGCATCGCCCGCGCGCAGGGCGCCGAGCTTTCCTTCTTCTATCCGGTCGCGGTCGGCGGCCCGATCACCAAGCTGATCGACGCCTATGCCACCGGCTTCGAGAAGGACAATGCCGGCGTCAAGGTGAAGCCGATCTATGCCGGCACCTATCAGGAGACGATCGTCAAGGCGCTGACGGCGCATAAGAGCGGCACGCCGCCAGTGCTCTCGGTGCTGCTCTCGACCGACATGTTCACGCTGATCGACGAAGAGGCGATCGTGCCCTTCGACGACTTCATCAAGACCGACGAGGACAGGAAGTGGCTCGCCGGCTTCTATCCCGGCTTCATGGAGAACAGCCAGACCGGCGGCAAGACCTGGGGCATCCCGTTCCAGCGCTCCACGGTCGTGCTCTACTGGAACAAGGAGCTGTTCAAGGAGGCCGGGCTCGACCCCGAGAAGCCGCCGAAGGACTGGGCCGAGCAGGTCGAGTTCGCGCAGAAGCTGACCAAGCGCGACGCCTCCGGCAACGTCACGCAATGGGGTATCCAGATCCCCTCCTCCGGCTTCCCCTACTGGCTGTTCCAGGGGCTGACGACGCAGGCCGGCGCGATCCTCGCCAACAGCGCCGGCGACAAGACCGACTACGCCAATCCGGCCGTGATCGAGGCGCTGCAGTACTGGGTCGACCTCTCCCAGAAATACAAGGTCCATCCGCCCGGCATCGTCGAATGGGGCACCACGCCGCGCGACTTCTTCGAGAAGAAGGTCGCGATGATGTGGACCACCACCGGCAACCTCACCAATGTCCGCGCCAACGCCAAGTTCCCCTTCGGCGTCGGCGTTCTGCCGGCCGGCAAGAAGCCGGGCAGCCCGACCGGAGGCGGCAATTTCTATCTGTCGAAGAAGGCGACCAGGGCCGAGCAGGAAGCCGCCTTCAAGTTCGTGCGCTGGATCACCACGCCCGAGCGCGCCGCCCAGTGGAGCATCGACACCGGCTATGTCGGCGTGACGCCGGCCTCCTACGAGACCGAGGCGATGAAGACATATGTCGCCGGTTTCCCGCAGGCGATCGTCGCGCGCGACCAGCTCTCCAGCGCCGTGGCCGAGCTCTCGACCCATGAGAACCAGCGCGTCACCAAGGCGCTGAACGACGGGTTGCAGGCGGCCCTGACCGGCACCAAGACGCCGCAGAAGGCGATGGAGGAGGCGCAGGCCGAGGCCGAGCGCATCCTGAAGCCCTATCGCTGAGCGCAGCACGCCCGATGACGAACCGCGCGACCGCGACGATCCATGGCTGGCTGCTGCTGCTGCCGGCCATGGCGTGCCTGGCCCTGTTCACGCACTGGCCCGCGCTCGCGAGCTTCATCGAGAGCTTCTACTCGACACCGAAGGCGCGCCGCCCGGCGCGCTTCATCGGCCTCGACAATTACGAGCAGATGCTGGCCGACCCGATCTTCTGGAAGGCGCTGAGCAACAATCTCTGGTTCGCGCTCGGCACGATCCCGACCTCGATCGCGCTGGCGCTGCTGATGGCGGTCTGGGTCAACGACCGGATCGCCGGGCGCACGCTCGTGCGCATGGCCTATTTCACGCCGACGATCCTGCCGATGATCGCCGTCGCCAATATCTGGCTGTTCTTCTACACGCCGCAATACGGGCTGCTGGAGCAGATCACCGGCCTGTTCGGCGCGCGCTCGACCAACTGGCTGGGCTCGCAGGACACCGCGCTCTATGCCATCACCATCGTCGCGATCTGGAAGGAAGCCGGCTTCTTCATGATCTTCTACCTCGCGGCGCTGCAGGCGATCCCGCCCAGCCTCGGCGAGGCGGCGGCGATCGAGGGCGCCTCGCGCTGGACCTTCTTCCGCCGCATCCAGTTCCCGCTGCTGATGCCGACGACCCTGTTCGTGCTGATCAACGCCGTCATCAACGCCTTCCGCATGGTCGACCATATCGTGGTGATGACGCGCGGCGGGCCGGACAATGCCACGACGCTGCTGCTCTACTACATCTACCAGGTCGGCTTCGGCTTCTGGGACACGGCCTATGCGGCGACGCTGACCTGCGTGCTGCTGGTGCTGCTGGCGCTGGTCGCCTTCGTCCAGTATGGCTGGCTCGAACGCAGGACGCACTACCAATGAGCGCCCCGACGCCCCCCGCCCCGACCGCGACGCGCGCCGATCCTTACGCCCCGAAAGGCCTCGCGCTCACGCTGGAATCGACCGGCGCGATCCTGCTCGCGCTCCTATGGGTGCTGCCGCTCGCCTATGCCGTCTGGGCCGCGGTCCATCCGGCCGAGTACACCACGCGCTTCGTGCTGACCGCGCCGCTGACGCTGGACAATTTCACGCGCGCCTGGGCGGCCGCCCCCTTCGCGCGCTATTTCCTCAACACCTTCATCCTCGTCACCATGATCCTCGTCTTCCAGATCGTGCTGGGGACGCTCGCGGCCTATGCGCTGGCGCGGCAGGATTTCTGGGGCCGCGACATCGCCTTCGTGCTGATCCTGGCGCAGCTCATGATCATGCCGGACGCGCTGATCGTCGAGAACTACCGCACCCTCGCCAAGGTCAACCTGATCGACACCATCCCCGCCATCGCCCTGCCCTATATCGCCTCGGCCTTCGGCATCTTCCTGCTCCGCCAGACCTTCAAGACCGTGCCGAAGGAGCTCGACGACGCCGCCCGCGTCGAGGGGGCGAGCCCGCTGCAGGTGCTGATGCGGGTCTATGTGCCGCTGGCGAAGCCGACCTACATCGCCTACGGCCTCGTCTCGGTCAGCTATCACTGGAACAACTTCCTCTGGCCGCTGCTGGTCACCAACTCGGTCGAATCGCGTCCGCTGACGGTCGGCCTGCAGGTCTTCTCCTCGGCCGACCAGGGCATCGACTGGGCGGTGATCTGCGCCGCGACCCTGATGACCTCGGCGCCGCTGCTCGTCGGCTTCCTGCTGTTCCAGCGCCAGTTCGTGCAGAGCTTCATGCGCGCAGGCATCAAGTAGCGGCATTCCGATGAAGCTGATCACCTGGAACATCCAATGGGCTCGCGGCACCGACGAGCGTGTCGATCCGCATCGCATCATCCGCCACGCCCGGCAGATGGCGGATTTCGACGTGCTCTGCCTGCAGGAGGTCGCGGCCAATTTCCCCGATCTGGACGGCAACGACCGCACCGACCAGTTTGCCCTGTTCGGCGAACTCCTGCCCGGCTTCACCGCCATCGAGGCGATCGGCGTCGACATTCCGGATGGCGAAGGCGGCCGCAAGCGCTTCGGCAACCTGATCCTGACCCGGTTGCCGGTGGCGCAGGCGCTGCGCCATGTCCTGCCCTGGGAGGCGGCGGCGACGCGCAACATGCCGCGCGTGCTCGTCGAGGCGATGGTCGAGACGCCGTTCGGCCCGATCCGGCTGATGACGACCCATCTGGAATACTCCTCGCCCGCGCTGCGTGCGGCCCAGATCGAGGGCATCCGGCACCTGCATCGCATGGCCGCCGCGCGGCAGGCGACGCCGCGTGCGCCCGGCCCGCACACCTATGCGCCGACGCCGAACACGGCGAGCGCGATTCTGACCGGCGACTTCAACATGCGGCCCGACGATGCCGGGCTGGCGCAATTGCTCGCGCCCTTCCCGGACGGCGTGCCGCCGCTGGTCGATCTCTGGCCGGTGCTGAAGGGCACCGAGCCGCATCCGCCCTCGGCCTTCATCTGCGACCAGACCTACGGGCCGCCGGGCTGCCTCGACTATGTGCTGGCGACCCTGGACCTCGCCGCGCGGGCGCGCTCGATCACCTACGATATCGAGACGCGGGCCTCGGACCATCAGCCGATCCTCGTCGAATTCGATCTCGGATGATCTTCACCCGGCAAGACCATGAGCGGCTCGACGCCATCCTGCGCGAGGCCGCCCGCCGCGAGGTGATGCCGCGTTTCCGGCGCCTGGCGGCCGGCGATATCCGCGCCAAGCAGAACCCGGTCGATGTCGTCACCGAGGCCGACGAGGCGGCCGAGCGCTTCATCTGCGCCGCGCTGGCGAAAGCCTTTCCGGGTGCCGCGCTGATCGGCGAGGAAGCCGTCACCAGGGACCCCTCCCGGCTCGGCGCGCTCGCGCAGGCCGATCTCGCCTTCGTCATCGACCCGATCGACGGCACGCTGAACTATGCCAGCGACCTCCCGCTCTTTGCGGTGATGGCGGCCGTCATCGTCAGGGGCGAGACCGTCGCGGCCGTGATCCACGATCCCGTCGCCGCGGACAGCGCGATGGCGCTGCGCGGCGAAGGCGCCGGGCTGCGCCAGGCCGACGGTTCGGAGCGGGATCTGCGCGTGGCGCCCGCCGTCGCGCCGCATCTCATGAACGGCATGGCGGGCTGGCAGTATTTCCCCGAGCCGCTGCGCAGCTCCATCCCCGGCCGCTTCCCGGCTTTCCTCGAAGTCGGCTCGCTGCGCTGCTGCGGGCAGGAATACCGGCTGGCGGCGGCGGGCCGCCTGCAATTCCTGCTCTACGGCGTGCTCAATCCCTGGGACCATGCGCCGGGCGTGCTGCTCCACCGCGAGGCCGGCGGCCATGCGCGGCTGCTCGACGGCCGGCCCTACACGCCTGCCGAACGCCCGGCCGGGCTGCTCTGCGCGCCCGATGCGGAGAGCTGGCGGGAGATCCGCGCTCTCCTGCCCGACTGAGCCGCGGCCCCGGCGATGCCGGTTCCGGGACCGGAACACCCGGTCCAGAGCCTGCTGCATCTTCGTGGCGCCGCGGGTCACCGCGGGCTTGACCCGGGATGACCTCCTTGTTTCCGCGCAAGATCAGCGGGTTCTAGGGAAGGTGCTGGTTCTCGAAAAAGCCGTCGAGCGGAATCTGGGTCGTCTTCTCGAAATCGTCCATCGCATCCAGCAGGCGCCGCCGGTAGTTCAGCAGCGCGAGCAGAAGCTGCGCCGCATCGCGCGACAGCCCGTAGCGGGCCCAGCTCTCGGCGGTTCGCCGCTCGATGCCGATCTGATCGCCGAAGGCCTCGACCGTCTGGAAGCCGAGGCCGCGCACGACCTCGAGCAGCTCCTCGGCCGACATGCGCGGCTTGACCACATGGGAATGCACCCGCTCCAGCATGAGGCGGATATCGGACGGGCGAAACTGGAGGGAGTTGCGCGCGAATTGCTCGAAATTATTGGCCATGTCGTTCCCGGCTCCGTTATGCGCGCAGCCGCTCTTCCGAACGGCGTTCCGAAAGGCCGCCATTGAGCAGGGCCTCGGCTGCGCTTTCATCCGTGATCAGGACCTTGGCGTCGCTCGCGCGCAAGGCCGCGCGGATCGCCAGCTCCTTGTCGGCACCTCCGGCGGCGATGGCGACCAGCCGGATATCCTTCAGATCCGCGGGGCTGACCGCCATGACGCGCCGGTTGACCGGATGGTCCACCAGCTCCCCCGCGGCGTCGATGAAATGGCAGACCAGGTCGCCGACGGCCCCCGCCTTCTTCAGCGAGGCCAGGTCCGACTGCGGCAGCAGCCCTTCGCGGAACAAGGTCGAGCCCGCCACGACGTCGCCCACACTCACCAGGGCGATATCCGCATTCCGCGCGCGCTGGCGCAGCTCCCGCAAGGCCGGCTCGCGCCAGAGCGCGTCCCTAAGTTCGCCATTCGACACGAATACCGGCGCCGTGAGCTGGAAACAGTCGGCCCCGAAGAGGTCCGCGACGCGACGCGCCACCGCGGAAGGATTGATGCTGCGCGAATGGGTCAGCCCGCCGAGCAGGGAGACCACCGACATCGATTCGATCTGGCGCGGCGGAATGCCCCGGAGCGCCTGGCTCAGCGTCTGGCCCCAGCCGACGGCGAGCGAGACGCCGTCGCTCATCTTGTCCGAGAGCCAGAGCCCGGCGGCATAGCCGACCAGGGACGACACGCTCGCCGCATCGCGCGCCGCCGGAACCACCACGGCCTCCTCGAGGCCGAAGCGCGTGACCAGCCCGCGCTCGAGCCCGGCCTGCCGCGCCGAGCGCGCATCGATCCTGATCTTGACCAGCCCCTCGCTGCGCGCGGCCGCCAGCATCCTGACCACCTTCACGCGGCTGAGGCCCAGGGCTTCGGCGATCTGCTCCTGCGTCAGCCCCTCGACGTAATAGAGCCACGCGGCCCGGACCTTCGCGTCCGCGACCGGCACCTCGCCCGGGGCCGATGATGCGTCGAATGCCTCTTCCACCGTCGATCCGTCACCCTGTCTGCGACCGCTGCCGCAGCATCGCAGCATCGCCCCGGGAAAAGCAACACCCTCGAACAAATGTGCCCTTGACAGCATCAATGTACTGTTCTTTTGTGCCTATCAAATAACATATGTTCTAGGGAGTTCCTGCGATCATGGTCGCCACCCTGACCCAGCCGCTCATTGGCGCGCCGGCAGCCGGACTGTCCCTGGCGGAGGCGCTGGACCTGCGTGGGAAAGCCGGCAAGCCGGTCCGCGTCGGCCTGATCGGCGCCGGCCAGATGGGCACCGACATCGTCGTGCAGATCTCCCAGATGCACGGAATCGAGATCGCGGCCGTCGCCGACATCGCGCCGGACCGCGTGAGCGAGGCCGCCGCCCTCGCCGGCCGCAAAGGCGAGGTCGATTCGGTGTCGGACGAGGCGGGGCTCGACGCCGCGCGTCGCAAGGGCCGCATCGCCGCGACGGCCTCGCTCGACCTGATCTGCCGCTCGCCCTCGGTCGACGTCATCATCGACGCGACCGGCAATCCCGAGGCCGGCTCGCGCGTCGCGCTGACGGCGATCGCGGCGCGCAAGCATATCGTGATGATGAATGTCGAGGCCGACATCACCATCGGCTCCTATCTCGCGGTCGAAGCGGCCAAGGCCGGCGTGGTCTATACGCTCGGCGCCGGCGACGAGCCCGCCGCCGCGATGGAGCTGATCAACTTCATCCGGGCCATGGGCTATCCCGTCGTCGCGGCCGGCAAGGGCAAGAACAACCCGTTCCGGATCGACGCCGTGCCCGCCGACTATATGGAGGAAGCCAGGCGACGGAACATGAACCCGCGCATGCTGGTCGAGTTCGTCGACGGCTCCAAGACGATGGTCGAGATGGTCGCCATCGCCAATGCCTGCGGCTTCATTCCCGACATCCCCGGCATGCACGGCCCGGCCGCGCCGAAGGACGAATTGCAGAACTATTTCTGCCCGAAGGAGGAAGGCGGCCTGCTCTCGCATAAGGGCGTGGTCGATTTCTCGGTGGCGAAGGGCGTGGCGCCCGGCGTCTTCGCCGTCGCCGAGATGCGCCATCCCCGCGTCCGCGAGCGGATGAGCGACCTGCATCTCGGCCCCGGCCCGTACTACTCCTTCTTCCGGCCCTATCACCTGACCAGCCTGGAAGTGCCGCTCTCGGCCGCCGCCGCCGTGATCTTCAACCAGAGCCATATGCGCCCGCTGCCGGTGCCGACCTCCGAGGTCGGCTGCATCGCCAAGCGCGACCTCGCGGTGGGCGAGACGCTCGATGCCATCGGCGAATACGGCTATCGCGGCTTCGCCCTCTCGCGGGCCGATGCCCAGGCGCGCCAGGCGCTGCCGATCGGCCTCGCCCAGGGCGCGAAAGTGACCCGCCCCGTCGCCAAGGGCGAGCTGATCACGCTGGCCGACGCCTCCCCCGACGAAAAGCTGAAGATCGTCGCGGTGCGCCGCGCCCAGGACGCGATGATCGCCGCGCTGACCTCCGGAGCCGCCGCATGAGCGCCCATCAGAAGCCGAACCAGCGGCCGGAACTCGCCGCGCTCGACGACGCGACGGTGGCGCGTGCGCTGACCAGGATGCACCTGATCCGCAAGTTCGAGGAGGCGGCCGAGGCGAGCTATATGCGCGGCCTGATCCACGGCACGATGCATCTCTCGATCGGGCAGGAGGCGAGCGCGGTCGGCACGACGCTGCCGCTCGAGGCGCACGACTACATCCTCTCGACCCATCGCGGCCATGGCCACTGCATCGCGCGCGGGGCCGAGCCGAAGCTGATGTTCGCCGAGTTCTTCGGCAAGGAGACCGGCTATTGCAAGGGCCGCGGCGGCTCGATGCACATCGCCGATGTCGAGGGCGGCAATCTCGGGGCCAACGGCATCGTCGGCGGCGGCCTGCCGATCGCGGTCGGCGTCGGCATGAGCATCAAGGCGCAGAAGAACGGCCGCGTCTGCATGGTCTTCTTCGGCGACGGCGCCTCGAACGAGGGCGCCTTCCACGAGGCGCTGAACATGGCCTCGATCTGGAAGCTGCCGGTCGTCTTCGTCTGCGAGAACAACAAATACGGCATGTCGATGGATATCGGCCGTGCCATGGCGGTGCCGAACGTCGCCGACCGCGCCAGCGCCTACGGCATGCCCGGCCATTGCCTCGACGGCAACGATCTCGCCGGCGTCGCGGCGGTGGCGAAGCAGGCCATCGCGCGGGCCCGCTCCGGCGAGGGCCCCTCGCTGATCGAGTGCAAGACCTATCGCTGGCGCGGCCATTCCAAGAGCGACCGCAATCTCTACCGTTCCAAGGAGGAGATCGAGGAATGGCGCAACCAGGACCCGATCCGGCGGCTGGAAGACGAGCTCAAGGCGCATGACCGCTTCGACGCCGCCGCACTGATGAAGCTCGAAGAGGATGCGCAGCGCGAGATCGACGCCGCCGTCGAGTTCGCCCGCACCTGCCCGGACCCCGATCCGAAAGACCTGACCCGTGACGTCTATGCCCTCTGACACGCTCGAAGCCGTGAGCGAGATCCGCGAGCTTTCCTATGCCGAAGCCGTGCGCGAGGCGCTCGGACAGGCGATGGAGGCGGACGAGCGCGTCTTCCTCTTCGGCGAGGATGTCGGCGTCTATGGCGGCGCCTTCGGCGTCTCCGGCGATCTCGTCCACCGCTTCGGCAAGGAGCGCGTGATCGACACGCCGATCAGCGAGCTCGGCATCGCCGGGGCGGCGGTGGGCGCCGCGATCACCGGCATGCGCCCGGTGCTGGAGATCCAGTTCTCGGATTTCGTCACGCTCGCCATGGAGCAGCTCGTCAACCAGGCGGCAAAAATCCGCTTCATGTTCGGCGGCAAGGCGAGCGTGCCGATGGTGGTGCGCCTGCCCGGCGGCTCCGGCACGGGTGCGGCCGCCCAGCACAGCCAGAGCCTGGAAGCCTGGTTCGCCCATGTGCCGGGCTTGAAGGTTCTCCAGCCGAGCACGCCGCACGACGCCAAGGGCATGCTGCTCGCAGCCATCGACGACCCCAACCCGGTGCTGATCTTCGAGCACAAGCTGCTCTACAAGACCAAGGGCCACGTTCCCGCCGAGGCCTATCGCGTGCCGATCGGCCAGGCCGCGATCCGCCGCGAGGGCAGCGACATCACCATCGTCGGCTCCTCGATCATGGCCCGCAAGGCCGAGGCCGCCGCCGAACGGCTGGCCACGGACGGCATCTCGGCCGAGGTGATCGATTTGCGCTCGATCCGCCCGATCGACTTCACCACCATCGCCGAGAGCGTGCGCAAGACGCATCGCCTGCTGGTCGTCTATGAGGGCGTGAAGACCATGGGCATCGGCGCCGAGATCTCGGCGATGATCGCCGAGAGCGAGGTCTTCGACTTCCTCGACGCGCCGATCGTCCGGCTCGGCGGCGCCGATGCGCCGATCCCCTATAATCCGGTGCTGGAGAAGGCGGCCGTGCCGCAGGAGGACGACATCGTCGCCGCCGCAACCAATCTCGTCCGCCGCGGGGAAGCCTGATGCCGGTCGAGGTCATCCTTCCCAAGGTCGACATGGACATGGAGACCGGCACGATCGAGACTTGGCACGTCAAGGAGGGCGACCAGGTCCGCCAGGGCGACACGATCTTCGAGATCGGCACCAACAAGGCGGTGATGGAGGTCGAGGCTCCCGCCAGCGGCGCGATCCGCAACATCAAGGCGGAAACCGGCGTGCCGATCGCGGTCGGAACCCCCGTCGCCTGGATCTATCGCGACGGCGAAGCCGCCTCCGAGCCGGCGGCCGCCGCATCGCTCCCGCCGGCCGAGGCGCCGCTGTCTCCGGCGATCGCTGGCCCCTCCGCGGCATCAGGCCTGCGCGCGACCCCGCTCGCCCGCCGCATCGCCCGCCAGAACGGCCTCGACCTCAAGGCCGTGACGGGCACCGGTCCGCGCGGACGCATCGGCGAAGCGGATGTGAAACGCCATCTGGAGCAGCCGCCCCGCTGCATTCCGGCGCAGGAGGCGCGTCCGGCGCCCGCCCCCGCCGCGAGCCCTTCCGAAGGCCGCCTGCAGCCCTTCTCGGCCATCCGCCGCATCGTCGCCAGCCGGCTCTCCGAGAGCATGCGCACGGCGCCGCATTTCTACCTCACCGCCGAGATCGAGATGAGCGCCGCGCGCGAGCTGCTGCGCCGCCTCGCCAGACGTCATGAGCGCATCGGCGCGCCGAAGCCCAGCCTCACCGTGCTGATCGCCCGCGTCGCCGCCCGCATCCTGCGCGACCATCCGGTCATCAACGCCTCCGCCGAGGGCGAGGCGACCCGCTTCCACGAGCGCATCGACATCGGCATCGCCATGGAGCGCGACGGCGACCTCGTGGTGCCTGTGCTGCGCGATGCCGCATCCATGGACATGCCAGCCATGTCGCGTGAATTCGCCAGATTGCGCGACGGCATGGCGAAGCGCACGCTGACCCCGGCCGAGCTCGGCGGCGGCACCTTCACCATCTCCAATCTCGGCATGTACGGCGTCGACTCGTTCACCGCGATCATCAATCCGCCGCAGGGCGCGATCCTCGCGGTCGGCCGCACGCTCGACAAGCCGGTCGGCCGGGACGGACAGATCGTGCTCAGGCCGATGGCGAACTTCACGCTGTCCTCGGACCACCGAATCGTCGACGGCGTCGCCGCGGCGCGCTTCATGGCCGAGCTGCGCGAGGCGCTGGAGAACCCCGAGGTTCTCCTGTGATGGAAAGGTCTTCGCCGCCGAACAAAACCGTTTACTGCCGGCCATAGACCATCGGAAAAGCAAGATCGGCCCGCCGCAACCGGCATAAGGCCGACGGCGATCATGGGAGGAAACACGATGACGACGCAGACGAGACGCAACGTTCTGGCAGCCGCCGCCCTGGGCGCGCTGCTCGCGACCGCCCCGGCATTGGCGCAGGCGCCCTCGGGCAAGCTCGTGCTCTACACCTCGCAGCCGGAGAAGGACGCGGCCCAGACCACCGCCGCCTTCAAGAAGGCCTATCCCAATGTCGAGGTCGAGATCTTCCGCTCCGGCACGACCGAGGTGATGGGCAAGCTCGCCGCGGAGATCTCGGCCGGCCAGCCCGGCGCCGACGTGCTGCTGATCGCGGATGCCGCGAGCATGGAGATCCTCAAGGGCCAGAACCAGCTCCTCGCCTATCCCGGCGCGAAGACGGAAGGCCTGCAGGAAGGCTCCTTCGACAAGGACAAGACCTATTTCGGCTCGAAGCTGATCACCACCGGCATCGCCTACAACACCGCCGCCAAGGAGAAGCCGACCTCCTGGACCGATCTCGACAAGCCCGCCTACAAGGGCCAGATCTCGATGCCGAGCCCGCTCTATTCGGGCGCGGCCGCGATCATGCTCTCGACCATGACGGCGCGCTCCGACCTGGGCTGGAAGCTGTTCGAGGGGCTGAAGGCCAACGAGGCCGTCGCGGTGCGCGGCAACGGCGCCGTGCTGCGCGCCGTCGCCACCGGCGAGAAGGCCTATGGCGTGCTGGTCGACTTCATGGCCTACAACGCCAAGAAGCAGGGCTCGCCGATCGACTTCGTCTTCCCGAAGGAGGGCGCGCCGGCCGTGACCGAGCCCGTCGCCATCGTCAGGACGACCCGCAACGAGGCCGCCGCCAAGGCCTTCGTCGACTTCATCCTCTCCGACGAGGGCCAGAAGCTTGCCCTGTCGATGGGCTACATCCCGGCGAAGCCCGGTGTCGGCTCGCCGTCCTGGCTGCCGGAAGGCACCAGGATCAACGTCATGCCCTCCGACATCGCGGCCGTGGTCAAGGCGACGGAGGCCGACAAGGCCCGCTTCGCCACCCTGTTCGGCAACTGAGACGCCGGGTGCGCATGTCCCTCGCCGATACCGCGACGCTGCGCACGCGCGTCGAGGAGACGGGCCTCCTCTGGGGGCTCGTCGGCCTCGTCGCGCTGCTCTCGCTCCTGCCGATCGGGCGCCTCGTGGTCGAGGGCTTGGCGCCGGGCGGCCAGCTCTCCGCGACCGCGCTCGGCAAGGTGCTGGCCAGCCCGACGACCTGGACCGCGACCTGGAACAGCCTCGTCACGGCGGTCTCCGGCACCGTGCTCGCGGTGCTGGTCGGCGGGTCCGTCGCGCTGCTCGCGACCCTGACCGACATCCGCGCCCGCAACGCCTTCACCTTCTGCTTCGTCCTGCCCCTGATGATCGCGCCGCAGGTCACCGCGCTGGCCTGGCTCCAGCTCTTCGGGCCGTCGAGCACGCTGCTCAAGCTGATCGGCCTGGCGCCGCCGCTCGGCAGCCGCAACCCGCTCTATTCGCGCGAGGGCATCGTCCTGCTGCTCGGGCTGCAATATGCCCCGCTGATCTTCCTGACGCTACGCGCCGGCCTGCGGGCGCTGCCCAAGGAGCTGATCGAGGCCGGACTCGCCGCCGGCGCCCATCCGCTGACGGTGCTGCGGACGGTGGTCCTGCCCCTGATGACGCCGCCGCTCGTCGCCGGCATCGCGCTCTGCTTCGTCTCCTGCCTCGGCAATTTCGGCATCCCCGCCTTCCTCGGCATTCCCGGCAACTTCATCGTGCTGCCGACGCTGATCTATCAGCGCCTCGCCGGGCTCGGGCCGGGCGTGCTCTCCGAGGTCGCCATCCTGTCGCTGCTGATCGGCATCATCGCGATGGCCGGAATCCTGCTTCAGGACGTGATGATGCGCCGCCGCGACTTCCGCATCACCACGACCTCCAGCGCTGCCCGGCCCTTCGAGCTCGGCCGCTGGCGGCGGCCGGTCGAGATCCTGCTCTGGAGCTTCGCCATCCTCGTCCTCGCCCTGCCCTTCCTCGGGCTGCTGACGACCTCGCTGATCCCGGCCTTCGGCGTGCCGCTCAACGCCGCGACGGCGACGCTCGGCAACTATGCCTATGTGCTGATCGAGCACGCCGCCTCGCGCCGCGCCTTCGTCAACAGCTTCCTGATGTCGGCGGGCGCCGCGCTCCTGATCGTGCTGATCTGCGTGCCGCTCGGCTATTTCATCGTCTGGAAGAGGTCGCGGGCGCTGCGCCTGCTCAACCTCGCCGCGGAGCTGCCCTACGCCATGCCCGGCGTGGTGCTGGCCATCGCCGCGATCCTGCTCTTCCTCAAGCCGCTGCCGGTGCTGAACGTCTCGCTCTACAACACGGTCTGGATCATCGTCTTCGCCTATCTCGCGCGCTTCCTCGTGCTGGGCTTGCGGCCGGTCGTCAGCGGCTATCTCCAGATCGACCGCACGCTGGAGGAAGCCGCCCAGGTCGCGGGAGCGGGCCTGCCGCGCCGGCTCGTCACCATCATCTTCCCGCTGGTCGCGCCGGCGGCGGTGGCGGGCGCGCTCCTGATCTTCCTCACCGCCTTCAACGAGCTGACGGTCTCGGCGCTGCTCTGGTCCTCGGGCGCGGAAACGCTCGGCGTCGTCGTCTTCTCCTTCGAGCAGGGCGGCGATTCGACCTATGCCTCGGCGCTGGCGACGATCACCGTGCTCGTCACCGTCGGCCTCATGCTCTCGACCACCCTCTTCGCCCAGAGATTGCCCCAGGGAGTCCTGCCGTGGCGCGACTGACCATCGACCGGGCGCAGAAGCGCTTCGGCTCCTATCTCGCCCTCGACCATGTCTCGATCGACGTCGAGGACGGGGAATTCCTGGCCGTGCTCGGCCCCTCCGGCTGCGGCAAGACCACGCTGCTGCGCCAGATCGCCGGCTTCGACAAGCTCGACGGCGGCGCGATCCGCATCGGCGAGCGCCTGGTCTCCTCGGCCGAAACCCATATCCCGCCCGAGCACCGCAAGCTCGGCATCGTCTTCCAGTCCTATGCGCTCTGGCCGCATATGACCGTGGCGGAGAACGTCGCCTATGGGCTCACCGTGGCCGGCGTGCGCGATCCCGAGCGGGCCCGGCGCGTCGCGGCCGCGCTCGACCTCGTCGGGCTGAACGGCTTCGCCGAGCGCCGGCCCGGCCTGCTGTCGGGCGGCCAGCGCCAGCGCGTGGCGCTGGCCCGCTGCCTCGTCACCGAGCCCTCGCTCGTGCTGCTCGACGAGCCGCTCGCCAATCTCGACGTGCATCTGCGCGCCGCGATGGAGGACGAATTCGCCCGCTTCCACGAGCGCACCGGCACCACCATGGTCTACATCACCCATGACCAGGCCGAGGCGATGGCGCTGGCCGACCGCATCGCGGTGATGGATCGCGGCCGGCTGCTCCAGCTCGCCACGCCCTCCCTGCTCTACCGCGAGCCGGCCAACGCCACCGTCGCCGGCTTCATCGGCGAGGGCATGGTGCTGCCCGCCACCGTCTTGTCCGCGCCGCAGGCCGGACGCTGCCGGGTCAAGGTGCTCGGCTTGGAGGCCGTGGTGCGCTGCCGGCCGGACCAGCCGGTCACCGACGGGGCGAAGCTGTGCCTGCGCGCCCGCGACATCGGCCTCGCCGCGACCGGGCAGGACGGGCTCGCGGCGGCGGTGGAGCGGCTCTCCTACCAGGGCGGGCATTTCCGGCTCGAGGCGCGCCCCGCCTGCGCCGGGGATACCCTGCTCCATCTCGACGCCAACGAACCGGCTCCGGCCGCCCCGGGCGACACCGTCCGCATCGCCATCCATGACGGCTGGGTCATCCCCGATGCCGGGGCCCTGCGCGAAGTCGCGTGAGAACCAGCCTATGCAAGTGACGATTCACGGCGGCGTCGGCGAGAAGGGCCGCACCTGCATCGGCGTCGCCCAGGCGGGCACGCGCATCCTGCTCGATGTCGGCGTCGACACCAGCAGCCCGCGCGGTCTGGGCTATTATCCCGCGATCGGCCGCGACGAGCTGCGCCGGCTCGACGCGATCATCGTGACCCATGCGCATGAGGACCATGTCGCGGCGCTGGGCTGGTGCCTCGCCAACGGCTTCGCCGGCCGCGTCCTGATGACCGCCGAGAGCGCCGCGGAGATGGGCGCGACGCTCGCCGCCTATGCGACGCCGGAGGAATGCGCCCTCGCCGCGCGGATCGCGCCCGAGATCATCGCGGCCGGCCAGGATTTCGGCATCGGCCCGCTCGCGATCCGCACGGGCCGCAGCGGCCATGTCGTCGGCGGCGTCTGGTGCCATCTCGGCGCGGAGGGCCGCAGCCTCGGCTATTGCGGCGACGTGGTTCCGGCGAGCCCGGTCTTCGCCATGGACCCGCTGCCGCCCTGCGACCTGCTGCTGGTCGACGCCTCCTATGGCGCCGACCGCGTCCCGGCCGCCGAGCGCGGCGGCGCCATCCGCCGCTGGCTCGCCGCGCATCCGCAGGGCGCCGTGCTGCCGACGCCGCTCTCCGGCCGCTCGGTCGAGCTGATCGGCCTGATCGAGGGCCCGATCGCCATCCACCCGTCGATGCGCGCGGCCCTGAGCGAGCAGATCGCGGCCGAAGCCTGGCTGAAGCCCGGGATCGCGGCGCTGCTGGCGGCACGCCTCGCCGCGGCGCAGCTCTGGGAGGAAGGCCGGCCGCTGCCGCCGGCGCCGCTGCTCTGCGACGACGGCATGGGGCTCGCCGGCCCCTCCAGGGCGGCGCTGGCGGAGGCGCGTCGCGTCGGGCATCCGGTGCTGCTGACCGGCCATATTCCCAAGGCCAGCCCGGCCGACGCGATGCGCACCGCCGGACTGGCGGACTGGCTGCGCTTCCCCACCCATCCGACCCTGCCGGAGAACGCCGCCCTCGCCGCGGCGAGCGGCGCCGCGCGGGTGCTCGCGCATTCCTGCGACGCGCAGACGGCCCGCCTGCTCGCCCCCGACATTCCGAACCTCGTCGCCGATCTCAAGCCCGGCGACAGCATCGAGATCTGATCATGCGCATCCTGATCGCCAACGACGACGGCATCGACGCTCCGGGCATCGCCCTGCTGCGGCGCGCCGCCGCCCGCCTGACCTCCGACATCTGGGTCGTGGCGCCGGAGCGGAAATGGACCGCCGCCAGCCATCACCTCTCCTTCGACCGCGACCTGACGCTGACCCGCCGCGCGGAACAGGTCTACGCTCTCGACGGCACGCCGGCCGACTGCGTCGTCGCCGCGATGACGGTGCTGTTCCGGGACGGCGGGCGCCCGGACCTCGTGCTGTCGGGCGTCAATGACGGGCGCAACGCCGCTGAGGACGCCGCCTATTCCGGCACGCTGTCGATCGCGCGCGAGGCAAGCTTCTGGCACATTCCGGCCGTCGGCTTCTCCCGCAGCAAGGGCGGAAGCGCGGGCGAGCAGGACGTCGCCGCGCTCGCCGCCCTGATCGACGCGCTCTGGCAGCGGGGCGCGGCCTGGCAGCGCGAGGGGACCTTTCTCAGCGTCAACCTGCCGAAGGAGCTGCCGGCGCAGATCGGCCTGGCCAGGATCGGCCGAGACAAGATCGCCGGCGCGGCCGATATCGGCGCGGATGACGGCGGCAGGATCGTCTGGCGCATCCGCCGCGGCCGGCCGCATACGAGCCGCCCCGGCGACGAGAACAGCTTCATCGATGCGGGCCGGATCGCCATCGTCCGCCATTGCTGGAGCGACGGCGCGCCGCTGGACGGCGGCCTGGCGGCGGAGCTGAACGCGGCGCTCGCGCCCGGCGGCTAGGCCCGGACGGGCCCCGCCCGGCGTCAGGCTCCCCCGGCCTGCCGGCGCTTCCAGGCGGCATAGAGATTGGCTCCCTCCTCCGCAGGGACCGGCAGATGGCGGATCCGCATCGTCTGTTCGGCGAAAGGCCGGGCCAGATCGGCGTAGATCGCGGCGGTGGAGAGGCCGTAGGGCGCGCCGTCCTCGTTCGAATAGGCGAAGCAGACCTCCTCCACGCCGGCGAGCCGCATCGCCGCCATGCACATCGGGCAGGGATGGCCGCTGGCATAGACGATGCAACCGGAGAGATCGGGCGTGCCGAGCGCCCGGCCCGCGGCGCGCAACGCCATCAACTCGGCATGGGCCGTGGGATCGTTGGTGCGCGCGATCGCGTTGACGCCGGTCGCGACGACCGCGCCGTCCCTGACGACCACCGCGCCGAAGGGCCGGCCTCCGGCCTCGATATTGGCCTGCGCGAGCGCGACCGCCTCGCACAGAAAGCGCCGGGCATCGTCCATGGTCGTCTCCTTGTGGCTGCGTCGCGGCGGGTTTCGTTCCTCGGCGGCGGCGGCCCGCCCTCCCGGCTCACTCGGGATCGGCGACGGCCCGCTGCTGCGGGAACCCGACCGGCAGATCCGCCGCGAGCGCTTCCTGCTCGGTGCGGATGAAGCGGAAATAGGACAGCACCGCCATGGCGGACATCACCGCGAGCACCGCCGCGAAGCTGAACAGGATGCGGCGGCGTATCCTCAGGCTATCATGACACGATCCATCGAGAAGCGCCCATCCCCCGGCTCGATCATGGTCGACGACCGGTTTCCCGACCGTTAGGTTTCCGCTCCGACGGGAACGCCGGCGACCCGACCGGCTTTCCGCCTTATTGACGCGGTAGCCGCAATCGGGGATTGAACGCAGGATTCGCCCGCCTGCAAGAAGGACATTCCATGTCGGCCGCGCGCGCCCAGCTCTCCCCGCGTCTTGCCCTGCCCGGCCTTCTGCTGTGCGCGACGGCCCTGGCCGGCTGCAACGAGGAGAAGTCGGCGACGCCGCCGATGCAGCCGCAGGCGCAGGTCAGCATCGTCGTGCTCCATCCCCAGCCGGTCGCCATCACCGCCGAGCTGCCGGGGCGCGTCGCCGCCAACCTCGTCGCGGAAGTCCGGCCGCAGGTGAACGGCATCATCAAGTCGCGCCTCTATGAGGAAGGCGGCGACGTCAAGGCCGGCGACGTGCTCTACGAGATCGACCCGGCCCCCTATCAGGCCGCGCTCGACAGCGCGATCGCCGCGCAGCGCAAGGCGGAGGCCGCCGTCACCAACGCCCAGGTCCGGGCCAGCCGCTATCAGGAGCTGTTCCAGCGCAATGCCGGCAGCCGGCAGGACATGGACGACGCCAACGCCACGCTGGCCCAGGCCCAGGCCAACGTCGCCTCGGCCAAGGCGAGCGTCGAGACGGCGCGGATCAACCTCGCCTACACCAAGGTCACGGCCCCGATCGACGGGCGCATCGACAAATCGGCGCTGACGCCGGGCGCGCTGGTCACCGCGAACCAGGCGACCGCCCTGACGACGATCCGCAAGCTCGACCCGATCAATGTCGACGTCACCCAGTCCAGCACCAACCTGCTGCGCCTGCGCGACGACATCGCCGCGGGCCGGCTGCGCTTCACCGGGCTCGGCGTCGCGGTGAAGCTCAAGCTCGACACCGGGCAGCAATACGACAAGTCCGGCAAGCTCGAATTCGCCGAGGCCAATATCGACGAGACCACCGGCACCTTCCGCGTCCGCGCCGAATTCCCCAACCCGGACAAGCTGCTGCTGCCGGGCATGTTCGTGCGCGCCCTGATCCAGGAGGGCATCGCCGAGAACAGCTTCCTGCTGCCGCAGCGCGGCGTCGGCCGCAACACCAAGGGCGAGGCGACCGGCAAGTTCGTCGGCCCCGACGGCAAGGTCGAGGAGCGCGTCCTGACCACGCGGCGCAGCGTCGGCAACAACTGGCTGGTCGATGGCGGCGTCAAGGACGGCGAGCGGCTGATCGTCGAGGGCGGCCAGCTCGTCCGGGCGGGACAGGTCGTGACCGCGAACGAGGTCAGCGTCGACGAGGCGACGGGCGAGCTCAAATCCGCCAACCGGCGGGCCGAGCTCGACGCCGGCAACAGCGCGAAGAACTGATCCGATGCTGTCGCGCTTCTTCATCGAGCGACCGATCTTCGCCTGGGTCGTCGCCATCGTCATCATGCTGGCGGGCCTGCTGGCGCTCCAGACGCTGCCGATCTCGCAATATCCGCAGATCGCGCCGACGACCGTGCAGATCAGCGCCAACTATCCCGGCGCCGACGCGCAGACGGTCGAGAATTCGGTGACCAAGGTCATCGAGCAGGGCATGACCGGCGTCGACAACCTGCAATACATGACCGCCACCTCGACGGCGACCGGCAACGCCCAGATCACGCTGACCTTCAACAGCCAGGCCGATCCGGACGTGGCGCAGATGCAGGTGCAGAACAAGCTGCAGCTCGTCACCCGCCAGTTGCCCACGGTGGTGCAGAGCACCGGCATCACGGTCGCCAAGGCCTCGACCGGCTTCCTGATGGTCGTCGCCTTCGTCTCGACCGACGGGCGCATGACCACCACCGACCTCGCCGACTATGTCGATTCCACGCTCAACGACACGCTGAAGCGCGTCGAGGGCGTCGGCACGACGCAGCTCTTCGGCGCCGGCTACGCCATGCGGATCTGGCTCGACCCGGACAATCTGCGCAAATACGCGCTGATGCCGAGCGACGTCATCGCAGCGATCGAGGCCCAGAACACCCAGGTCTCGGCCGGCCAGCTCGGCGGCCTGCCCCAGGTCAAGGGCCAGCAGCTCAACGCCACGGTGACCGCCGCCTCGCGCCTGCAGACCCCGGCCCAGTTCGAGAACATCATCCTGAAGAGCGGCTCCTCGGGCTCGATCGTGCGGCTCAACGACGTCGCCCGCGTCGAGCTCGGCGCCAAGAGCTACGACACCTCCTCGCGCTATAACGGGCACCCGACCACCGGCCTCGCCATCAGCCTCGCCACCGGCGCCAACGCCATCAACACCGCCAAGGCCGTGCAGGCGACGATCGAGCGCTTCAAGCAGACCCTGCCGGAAGGCGTCGAGGTCACCTATCCCTACGACACCACCCCCTTCGTCACCCTCTCGATCGAGAAGGTGGTGCATACGCTGTTCGAGGCGATCCTGCTCGTCTTCGTGGTGATGTTCGTCTTCCTGCAGAACATCCGCGCCACCTTCATCCCGATGCTGGCGGTGCCGGTGGTGCTGCTCGGTACCTTCGGCGTGCTGGCGCTGGCGGGCTACTCGATTAACACGCTGACGATGTTCGCGATGGTGCTCGCCATCGGCCTGCTCGTCGACGACGCCATCGTCGTGGTCGAGAACGTCGAGCGCGTGATGCAGGAGGAGAAGCTCGGGCCGAAGGAGGCCACGATCAAGTCGATGGGCGAGATCACCGGCGCGCTGGTCGGCATCGCCACCGTGCTCTCGGCGGTGTTCGTGCCGATGGCCTTCTTCGGCGGCTCGGTCGGCGTGATCTACCGGCAGTTCTCGGTGACGATCGTGACCGCGATGATCCTCTCGGTCGTGGTCGCCATGGTGCTGACGCCGGCGCTGTGCGCCACCCTCCTGAAGCCGGTCGGCGAGCATGGCGAGCGCAAGGGCTTCTTCGGCTGGTTCAACCGCAATTTCGAGCGGACGACCAATGGCTACCGCTCCGGCGTCGCCGGCATGATCGCGCGGCCGCTGCGCTTCCTCCTCGTCTTCCTGCTGATCGGCGGCGGCATGGCCTGGCTGTTCGCGCGGCTGCCGAGCTCCTTCCTGCCCGACGAGGACCAGGGCATCCTGCTGACCAGCGTGCAGTTGCCGGTGGGCGCGACCCAGGACCGGACGCTGCGCGTGCTCGACCAGGTGCAGAAGCATTATCTCGAGAACGAGAAGGACCTTGTCGAGGGCGTGCTGACCGTCGCCGGCTTCGGCTTCGGCGGCCAGGGCCAGAATGTCGGCCTCGCCTTCGTGCGGCTGAAGCCCTTCGCCACGCGCGTCGGCAAGCAGGCGACCGCCCAGGCCATCGCCGGGCGCGCCATGGGCGCCTTCCGCTCGATCAAGGACGGCACCGTCTATGCGCTGGCGCCGCCGGCGATCCAGGGCTTCGGCAACACCGCGGGCTTCGACTTCTACCTGCAGGACATCGCGGGGGCCGGGCATGAACGGCTGATGCAGGTCCGCAACCAGCTCCTCGGCCTCGCCGCGCAGAGCAAGGTCCTGGCCGGCACCCGCCCGAACGGGCAGGAGGACACGCCGCAATACGCCGTCGAGATCGACCAGGAGAAGGCGAGCGCGCTGACGCTCTCGCTGGCCGACGTCAACACCACGCTCTCGACCGCCTGGGGTTCGGCCTATGTCAACGACTTCATCGACCGCGGCCGGGTGAAGTCGGTCTATGTCCAGGCGGATGCGGCCTCCCGCATGCAGCCGGAGGATGTCGGGCGCTGGTTCGTCCGCAACCAGAGCGGCGACATGGTGCCGTCTCGGCCTTCTCCTCGGGCCGCTGGACCTATGGCTCGCCGCGCCTCGAGCGCTACAACGGCGCGGCGGCGGTCGAGATCCAGGGCGGGGCGGCGCCGGGCGTCAGCTCCGGCGCGGCGATGGACGAGGTCGACCGCCTGATGACGCAGCTCCCGACCGGCTTCAGCCACGAATGGACCGGGCTTTCCTTCCAGGAGAAGCTCTCGGGCAGCCAGGCGGTGGCGCTCTACGCCATCTCGATGCTGGTCGTGTTCCTCTGCCTGGCGGCGCTCTACGAGAGCTGGTCGATCCCCTTCGCGGTGATGCTGTGCGTGCCGATCGGCATCTTCGGCGCCCTGCTGGCGGCGACGCTGTTCGGCCAGACCAACGACGTCTACTTCAAGGTCGGCCTGCTGACGACGATCGGACTCGCAGCCAAGAACGCGATCCTGATCGTCGAGTTCGCGATCGAGCAGGAGGCGCAGGGCAAGGGCCTCGTCGAGGCGACGCTGGAAGCGTCGCGCCAGCGCCTGCGGCCGATCCTGATGACCTCGCTCGCCTTCGTGCTCGGCGTGCTGCCGCTGGCGGTCGCCACCGGCGCGGGCTCCGGCAGCCAGAACTCGATCGGCATCGGCGTGATGGGCGGCATGATCGCCGCCACCGCCGTCGGCGTCTTCTTCGTGCCGCTGCTCTACGTCGCCGTCGTCCGCCTCGTCCGGCGCCTGCGCGGGACCGGCAAGGAAGCGAAGGCTGCGGCCTGATACCGCGCGCGCCCCGCGAACAGGGCCGCGCGCCGGATCGGGCGCCCTGCCCCGCGACCGGAGAAGGACGCAGGGCGCGCGCCCGGCCCCATCCCTGCGTGCCCGTCCGCCTGAACGGGCTCCCGCCGCCGGCCGTCCGGCAGGGCCCTGCAGCGGCGCGGGATGATTACGACAAAAGTCTAGGACGCGCTGGGAGAGCCTCTCCCTGGCCCGGCTTGACGCTTCCGGGCCAGAGTCTCATTATTCCAAATTGAACGATGTGTGATTGTTCGCCTGGGAGGTTGAGATGCTGCAAGAGCTCTCGCGCCGCCAGTTCATGAAAGCCGCAGGAGCGGGGCTTGGCGGATCTGCCGTCGCCGCGCTCGGATTCGGCGGGGCTGAGGAAGCCCTCGCCCAGGCCGTGCGGCCCTTCAAGCTGACCGGCACGACGGAAACCCGAAACACCTGCCCGTACTGCTCCGTCGCCTGCGGCGTGATCATGTACAGCCTGGGCGACAAGTCGAAGAACGCCCATCAGGCGATCGTCCATATCGAAGGCGACCCGGACCATCCGACCAATCGCGGCACGCTCTGCCCGAAAGGGTCCGCCCTCCTCGACTTCATCCATTCCGAGACGCGCACCACGACGCCGCAATATCGCGGCCCCGGCGAGAAGGCGTTCCGGCCGATCGGTTGGAACGAGGCGCTCGACCGCATCGCGCGGCTGATGAAGGACGACCGCGACAAGAACTTCATCAGGACGAACCAGGACGGCGTCACGGTCAACCGCTGGCTGACGACGGGCTTCCTCGCCGCCTCGGCGACGACGAACGAGACGGCGTTCCTGACCTATAAAGTGGTCCGAAGTTCCGGGATTTTGGCGTTCGACAACCAGGCGCGCGTCTGACACGGACCGACGGTGGCCAGTCTGGCCCCAACATTCGGTCGCGGTGCGATGACCAACTCCTGGACGGACATCAAGAACACCGACCTCGTCATCATCATGGGCGGCAACGCCGCCGAGGCGCATCCCTGCGGCTTCAAATGGGTCACCGAGGCCAAGGCCCAGCGCGGCGCCAAGCTGATCGTCGTCGATCCGCGCTTCACGCGCTCGGCCTCGGTCGCGGATTATTACGCGCCGATCCGGCAGGGCACCGACATCGCCTTCCTGCTCGGCGCCATCAAGTACTGCATCGACAACGACAAGATCCAGCACGACTATGTGCGCGCCTTCACCAACGCGCCCTATATCGTCAAGGAGGGCTTCGGCTATCAGGACGGCCTGTTCACGGGCTATGACGAGGCCAAGCGCGACTACGACCGCTCGAGCTGGGAATACGAGCTCGGGCCGGACGGCTATGTCCAGGTCGACGAGACGCTGCAGCATCCGCGCTGCGTCTACCAGCTCCTGAGGAAGCACGTCTCGGCCTATACGCCGGAGATGGTCGAGCGCATCTGCGGCACGCCCAAGGACAAGTACCTCACGGTCTGCAAGATGATCGCGGAGACCTCGGCGCGCGACAAGGTCATGACCTCGATGTACGCGCTCGGCTGGACGCAGCACTCCAAGGGCTCGCAGAACATCCGCTCGATGGCGATGCTGCAGTTGCTGCTCGGCAATATCGGCCTGCGCGGCGGCGGCATGAACGCGCTGCGCGGACACTCCAACATCCAGGGGCTCACCGATATCGGCCTGATGTCGAACCTGATCCCGGGCTATCTGACGCTGCCGACCGACAAGGAGGTCGACTTCCCGACCTATATGTCGACGCGCGGCTTCAAGCCGCTCCGGCCCAACCAGATGAGCTACTGGCAGAACTACAGGAAGTTCATGGTGAGCTTCCTGAAGTCGATGTGGGGGCCGGCCGCGACGGCGGAGAACGACTTCGCCTATCAATGGCTGCCGAAGCTCGACGTGCCCGGCTACGACATGCTGCGCACCTTCGACATGATGCACCAGGGCAAGGTGAACGGCTATTTCTGCCAGGGCTTCAACCCGCTGCTCTCGCTGTCGAACCGCGGCAAGGTCTCGCAGGCGCTGTCGAAGCTGAAGTTCCTGGTGGTGATGGACCCGCTGCAGACCGAGACCGCGCGGTTCTGGAAGGACGAGGGCGTCCATAACGACGTCAAGCCCGAGGACATCCAGACCGAGGTGTTCGAGCTGCCGACCACCTGCTTCGCCGAGGACGAGGGTTCGCTGGTCAATTCCGGCCGCTGGCTGCAATGGCACTGGCCGGGCGCCGAGCCTCCGGGAGAGGCGAAGACCGATACCTGGATCATGGCGCAGCTCTTCCAGCGCCTGCGCGCCCTCTACATCAAGGAAGGCGGCGCCTTCCCCGATCCGATCGTCAATCTGCACTGGCCCTACCGGGTCGCGGACGACCCGCAGCCGGACGAGATGGCCAGGGAGATGAACGGCTATGTCGTCTCGACGGTCACCGACCCGGCCGATCCGACCAAGGTGCTGCTGGAGAAGGGCAAGCAGCTCGACACCTTCGGGCAGTTGCGCGACGACGGCTCGACCGCTTGCGGCTGCTGGATCTATTCCGGCTGTTGGACCGAGAAGGGCAACATGATGGCCCGGCGCGATACCAGCGACCCGGCCAATACCGGCGCCTATGCGAACTGGGCCTTCTCCTGGCCCGCCAACCGGCGCATCCTTTACAACCGCGCCTCGGCGGATATCGACGGCAAGGCCTGGGACCCCCGGCGCAAGCTGATCGAATGGAACGGCACGGCCTGGACCGGCTACGACGTGCCGGACATCGCGCCGGCGGCCAAGCCGCGCGATGTCGGCCCGTTCATCATGAACCCGGAGGGAACGGCGCGGCTGTTCGTGCGCGGGATGATGAAGGATGGCCCCTTCCCGGCCCATTACGAGCCGTTCGAGAGCCCGGTCGCCAATGTGCTGGCGCCCAAGATCCGCGGCAATCCCGCAGCGCGCATCTTCAAGGACGACCTCGCCGCGCTCGGGACCTCGGACAAGTTCCCCTATGCGGCGACCTCCTACCGCCTGACCGAGCATTTCCACTACTGGACCAAGCATGTCTGGGTGAATGCCGTGCTCCAGCCGGAGTTCTTCGTCGAGATCAGCGAGCAGCTCGCCCAGGAGAAGACCATCCAGAACGGCGGCTGGGTGAAGGTCTCGTCCAACCGCGGCACGGTCTATGCCAAGGCCGTGGTGACCAAGCGCATCAAGCCGCTGATCTGCGACGGCAAGACCGTCCATGTCGTCGGCATCCCGCTCCACTGGGGCTTCACCGGTGCGGCCAGGAAGGGCTTCGGCCCCAACAGCCTCACCCCGTTCGTCGGCGACGCCAACATCGAGACGCCCGAATTCAAGGCGTTCCTGGTGAATGTCGAGCCGTCCAACGGACCGGCGACGAGCTAGGGAGGGTCCGATGGCAGGATTGCAGAGTCAGGACTTCGCCCGCATCTCGGCGACCAATTTCCGGCCGCCGGACGTCCGCCACGATTTCGAGGTGGCCAAGCTCATCGACGTCTCGAAATGCATCGGCTGCAAGGCCTGCCAGGCGGCCTGCCTGGAATGGAACAATCTGCGCGAGGAGGTCGGCTTCAATACCGGCTCCTACGACAACCCGCACGACCTGACGCCGAACACCTGGACGCTGATGCGGTTCACCGAATGGGAGAACCCGCAGAGCGGCAATCTCGAATGGCTGATCCGCAAGGATGGCTGCATGCACTGCGCCGATCCGGGCTGCCTCAAGGCCTGCCCCTCCCCCGGCGCGATCGTGCAGTACAACAACGGCATCGTCGATTTCGTCTCGGAGAACTGCATCGGCTGCGGCTATTGCGTGAAGGGCTGTCCGTTCAACATCCCGCGCATCAGCCAGGCCGACCACAAGGCCTATAAATGCACGCTCTGCTCGGACCGGGTCTCGGTCGGCCAGGCGCCGGCCTGCGCCAAGGCCTGCCCGACCGGCGCCATCGTGTTCGGCACCAAGCAGGCGATGCTGACCTATGCGCAGACGCGCATCACCGACCTGAAGTCGCGCGGCTTCGAGAATGCCGGGATCTACGATCCGCCCGGCGTCGGCGGCACCCATGTGATGTATGTGCTGCATCATGCCGACCAGCCGCAGCTCTATGCCGGGCTGCCGCAGAACCCGCGGATCAGCCAGGTCGTCGAATTGTGGAAGGGGCTGACCAAATATGCCGGCATGGCTGCGGTCGGCTTCGCCGCCGCCTTCGCCTTCGTCCACGGCATCGTCGCGCGGCGCAACGACGTCAGCCGCGCCGAGGACCGCGAAGCCGAGCACCTGATCGACGAGGAGGCTGCCCGTGGCCGTCAGACGTGAGGAGGAGCGCACCACCGTCGACCGCTATCCCGGCCGCGTGCGCGTCAACCACTGGATCACCGCGATCTCGCTGATCCTGCTCGCCCTCAGCGGTGCCGCGCTGTTCCATCCGGCCCTGTTCTTCCTGTCGAGCCTGTTCGGCGGCGGCGCCAACACCCGCGCCCTTCACCCCTGGCTCGGCGTCGTGCTGCTGGCGAGCTTCGCCGTCCTCTTCGTCCAGATGGTGCGCCATAATTTCTGGAGGAAGGTCGACACGCAGTGGATGCGCCATATCGGCGACGTGATGTCCGGCCATGAGGAGAACCTGCCCGAGATCGGCAAGTACAACGGCGCCCAGAAGATCGTCTTCTGGCTGATGACGCTGCTGATCCTCGTCCTGTTCGCGACGGGAATCATGATCTGGTACGAGTATTTCGGCGACAGCTTCACCATCGAGCAGCAGCGCTTCGGCCATATCATCCACGCGCTGGCGGCCGTCGCCATGCTGCTGGTGGTCATCGTCCATATCTATGCCGGCTTCTATGTGCGCGGCACCATGGCGGCGATGACCGAGGGCAAGGTGACGGGCGGCTGGGCCTTCCGCCACCATCGGCTCTGGCTGCGCCACGAGGCGCGCGAAGGCGTGATCGACGAGCGCCAGGCGCCGCCGCGCCGCCCCAATATCGGCCCGGCCGAGTAGCACAATGCCCTGATGCGGGGCCGCCGCCGCCCCGCCTCCCGTGACCCGTGCGGTTCGAGAGGATCGGAATGACTGAGCTTCCCGGGCTCGAAGCCCCCGACGAGGTCGGCATCGCGGAACGCGACAAGCCGCCCTTCATCCGCCTGCCCGCGCCGGAAACGCTGTTCGGCCTGCGGGCGATGCGCTTCGCGGCCCTGGCCCCCGGCCACCAGCTCGAACCCTATCTCGGCTTTCTCGCAGCGCTTTCGGCAGCGCAGGACGAGGTCGTGCGCGCCGCTCCGCCCCCCACCCTGCCCGCTCCCGGCGCGCTCAGGACGCGCGCGGCGAACGCCATGCCGCTGATGCCGCGCGAGGAGCTGGCGACGGAACCCGCCGCCGCGGCAGCCCTCTCCGGGCTGGCGGCCCGGCTTGAGGCCATCGCCATGCCCGATCTCGCCCGCGGCGCGCTGGAACGCGTGACGGCGGCGGGCGAGGAGGCGCTTCACGCCCTGTTCGACGCCGTTCTGGCCGATGCGATCCCGGTCGAGGCGGTGGCCGAGCACATCTTCGCGGCGGCGGCGTTGCAGGTCGTGGCGGCGCGGCGCAGCGCGCAGCTCGACCCGCTGCTGCCGCAGCCGGTCGCGGACGGCGTCTGCCCCTGCTGCGGCGCCCCGCCGGTGACCAGCGCCGTCGTCGCCGACGTCAATGTCGAGGGGGTGCGCTACGTCCAGTGCTCGCTCTGCGCGGCGCAGTGGAACCATGTCCGGGTGAAATGCGTCTCCTGCGGGTCGACCAAGGGCATTTCCTATCAGGCGATCGAGGGCATCGCCGACACGATCAAGGCCGAGACCTGCGGCGAATGCCGGACCTATGTGAAGATCCTGAACCGGCGCAAGGATACGGAGCTGGAAGCCGTGGCCGACGATGTCGCCAGCCTCGGCCTCGATTTGCTGGTGACCGAAGCCGGCTGGCGGCGCGCGGGAGTGAACCCATTCCTGCTCGGCTATTGACGATCATGCGTCTCCCGGAGGGAGCCTGATGAACCGGCCCGAACGCTTCCGCCCGCCCTCGGTCGACGAGATCCTGCGCAGCGGCGAGGGCGCGCTCGCCATCGCCCGCCACGGCCGCGCCGAGACGACCCGGGTCGTGCGGCAGGTTCTGGAACGGATGCGGCAGGGCGAGGCCCCCCGCCTCGGCGCGGCCGACGCGATCGCCCGCGGCGCCCTCGAAGCGCTGGAGCGGCGCGGGCAGCCGTCGCAGCGTCCCGTCATCAACCTCACCGGAACGGTGCTGCACACCAATCTCGGCCGGGCTCTGCTGGCCGAGGAGGCGATCGAGGCGGTGGTCGCGGCGATGCGCGCGCCGACCAATCTCGAATACGAGGTCGAGGCCGGGCAGCGCGGCGAGCGCGATGCCCATGTGCGCGGGCTGATCCGCGAGCTGACCGGCGCGGAGGACGCCGTTCTGGTGAACAACAACGCCTCGGCGGTCCTGCTCGTGCTCAACACGCTCGCCAGGGATCGCGAGGCCGTCGTCTCGCGCGGCGAGCTGATCGAGATCGGCGGCGCCTTCCGCATGCCGGACATCATGGGCCGCGCCGGCGCGATCCTGCGCGAGGTCGGCACCACCAACCGCACGCATCTCAAGGATTATGCCGAGGCCATCGGCCCCGATACCGGGCTGCTGCTCAAGGTGCACACCTCCAACTATGTCGTGCAGGGCTTCACGGCGGAGGTCGCGCCGGCGGAGCTGGCGAAGCTCGCCCGCGCCCACGGCCTGCCCTTCGTCGACGATCTCGGCTCCGGCACGCTGATCGACCTCGCCCGCTGGGGGCTGCGCCATGAAAAGACGGTGCAGGATGCGCTGCAGGGCGGCGCCGACCTCGTCACCTTCTCCGGCGACAAGCTGCTCGGCGGACCGCAGGCCGGCATCGTCGCCGGGCGCAAGGAGCTGATCGCCAGGCTCGCCAGGAATCCGCTGAAACGAGCGCTGCGGCTCGACAAGTTGCGGCTGGCGGCGCTGGAGGCAACGCTCAGGCTCTATCGCGACCCCGACCGGCTGGCGGAGCGCCTGCCGACGCTGCGGCTGTTCACGCGCAAGGCGGAGGAACTGCATGCGCTGGCGGAGCGGCTGCGGCCGCGCCTGGCGGCAGCGCTCGGCCCGGGCTGGGCCGTCGAGACCATCGCCTGCGCCAGCCAGATCGGTTCCGGCGCCCTGCCGTTGGAAACCCTGCCGAGCGCGGGGCTGGCGATCAGGCCGTCGGGCAAGGCCTCCGGCGCGGCGGTCGAGGCGCTGGCGGCCGCCTTCCGGGCCGTGCCGCTGCCGGTGATCGGGCGGATCGCGCAGGGTGCGCTGGTCTTCGACCTGCGCTGCCTTTCGGACGAAAGCAGCTTCGCCGCACAGCTCGCCGCACTGAAGCCCGGAGGCGGCGATGGGCTGGCTTGACCGGCTGCGCGGCAGGAACGGCGCCGGCGCGGCGGATATCGGCGCCGTCATGGCACGCGCGGCCGAAGCGGCCGAACGCGGCGACCATCGCACGGCGCTGGCGCTCTGGGGGCCGCTCGCCCAGGCCGGCGTCGGACGGGCGCAGAACAATATCGGCGCCTGCTTCGCCGAAGGGCTCGGCGTCGCGCGCGATTTCGCGCTCGCGCTGCGCTGGCTCTCGCTTGCGGCGGAGAACGGCGACCCTGTCGGGCAGCGCAATCTGGCGGCCTTGCATTTCAGGGGCGACGGCGTCGCGCAGAGCGACACGGAAGCGATGCGCCTCTACCGGCTGGCGGCCGAGCAGGGCGACGCGCCCGCGCAGGACATGCTGTCCTGGATGCTGCTCGAGGGCGGCGCGCCCGGCGACCGGCCGGAAGCGCTGCACTGGGCGCAGGCCGCCGCGCAGGCCGGCGTCGCGACCAGCATGACGCGGCTCGGCATGATGTTCCACGATGCGCTCGGGGTGGAGCGCGACCCGGCTGTCGCCGCCGATTGGTGGCGGCGCGGCATGGCGGCCGGCGATCCCGACGCCGAAGCCATGCTCGGCGCCGCGACCTTGCTCGGCCAGGGCCTCGCGCCCGATGCGCGGCACGCGCTCGACCTGCTGCTGGCCGCCGAGAGCAAGGGCAGCCGGCTCGCCGCGCCCTTCATCAAGGCCGCGCGGGCCGCTGTCTCCCCGGCGGAGGCCTGAGCCATGATCATCGGCACGGCGGGCCATATCGACCACGGCAAGACCTCGCTGGTGGGGCGGCTGACCGGCGTCGACACCGACCGGCTGAAGGAGGAGAAGGCGCGCGGCATCTCGATCGCGCTCGGCTTCGCCTATTGGCCGCAAGACGACGGTTCCGCGATCGGCTTCATCGACGTGCCCGGCCATGAGAAGCTGGTCCATACGATGCTGGCCGGCGCCTCCGGCATCGACCTGCTCCTGCTGGCGGTCGCGGCGGATGACGGGGTGATGCCGCAGACGCGCGAGCATGTCGCCATCGCCCGGCTGCTCGGCATCCGCGACGCGGTGATCGCCCTGACCAAGACGGACCTCGTCGATGCGGAGCGGATCGCCGCCGTCGGCGTCGAGGTCGCGGCGCTGCTCGCCGGCACGCCCTTCGCCGGGTCGCCGATGCTGCCGGTCTCGACCATGACCGGCGAAGGGCTGGCGCAGCTCGGCCTCCTGCTCGCGGAGAAGGCGCGGCAAGGCCGCAACCGGCCGGCCGGCGGAGCCTTCCGCCTTGCGGTCGACCGCTGCTTCACCTTGCAGGGCGCCGGCACCGTCGTGACCGGCACGGTGCTCTCCGGGACCGTCTCGACCGGCGACAGCGTCGTCGTCTCCCCCTCCGGCCTGCCGGCGCGCATCCGCTCGATCCACGCCCAGAATCTCCCCGCCGGAGCCGGCCGCGCCGGGGACCGCTGCGCGCTCAACCTCGCCGGACCGGGCGTCACGAAGGAAGCGATCCGGCACGGCGACATGGTGGTGACTCCGGCCCTGCACGCCCCGGCGAGCCGGATCGACGCCGAAGTCACGCTGCTCGCCTCGGAAGCGAAGCCGCTCGCCATGTGGCAGCCGGTGCGTCTGCATCATGCGGCGGCGGAGGTCGGCGCACGCATCGTCCTGCTCGGAAAGGAGATCGCGCCGGGCGCAACGGCCCCGGTCCAGCTCGTGCTCGACAGCCCGCTCGCCGCCGCGGCGCTCGACCGTTTCGTGCTGCGCGACGTCTCGGCCTCGCGCACCCTCGGCGGCGGCCGCTTCCTCGATCTGCGCGCGCCCGAGCGCAGGCGCCGCAGCCCTGAACGGCTGGCGCAGCTTGCGGCCCTCGGCCTGGCAGATCCGGCCGAAGCCTTGCGCGCCCTGCTTTCGGTGCCTCCCCATCATGCCGTGCTCGACAGCTTCGTCCGCGATCGCGCCCTCGCCCCCGAAGCGGCCGGCGAACTGGCCGCAGGCCTCGGCCTCGTCAGGATCGGCGCGCTCGCCATGCTCCCCCAGCACTGGCAGGCGCTGGCGCGGTCGGTGGCGGCGACGCTCGACGCCTATCACGCCGACCACCCCGATCTGCCCGGCATGGGGCTGGAGCGCCTGCGGCTCGCGGTCGCCCCGCGCCAGCCGACGCCGCTCTTCCGCCAGGTCCTGGCGCGGCTGACGGAGGACGGGCTGGTCGCCGCCTCCGGCTCCTGGATCAGGCGGCCGGACCACGAGGTCCGGCTTTCCCCCGAGGACGAGGCGCTCTGGACGCTGGTCGCGCCGCTGATCGGCGGCGGGGAGCGCTTCCGCCCGCCGCGCGTGCGCGATATCGGCCAGATGCTCGGCCGGCGCGAGGAGGATATCCGCCGGCTGTTCCGGCTCGTGGGGCGGCGCGGCGACGTGCACGAGGTCGCGCTCGATCATTTCTTCCTGCGCCCCACCGTCGCCGAGATGGTCGGCGTCGCATCGGGGCTCGCATCGAAGGCGGCGGCGGGCTTCAACGCCGCGCAATTCCGCGACAGGCTCGACAACGGGCGAAAGGTCGCTATCCAGATCCTCGAATTCCTCGACCGTCACGGCGTCACCATCCGCCGCGGCGATCTGAGGCGCGTCAACCGGCAGCGGCTCGACCTGTTCGGCCCGCTGCCGGCCACGCCCGATGGAGGAGAAACGTCCCCGGTGGGGCGTCCGGACTTCAAATCCGGGAGGGGCCGTCAGACGGTCTCTGGTGGGTTCGACTCCCATTCTCTTCCGCCAGTTTCGACGGCGTCGCATTGAATGGCGAATCCAGTGCGGCCTCGTCGGTTCCCCGCTGCTCGCATCGGCCTCCTCCGAAGCCCGGCTTCCGGTTGCCCGGCCGATGCCGGAGAGGCCAGATGATCGACAGCGAATCCCCCGCCCCCGCCCTGATCGCCGGCTTCGTGCAGGCCGCCGAGACCGCCCGGCAGGCCGAGGACGCCTATCGCAAGGAAGCGGCGGCGCGGATCGCCACGCTCGCCGGCGCGCGCGCCACGGCCTTCCGGCGCCTCAACCTGGTGCGCAGCGTCGCGACCGCCATCGCCGAGGCCGAGGAGCCGGAGAAAGCCGTCGCCCGGGCCCGCTTCGTCATCGCGCAGACGCTCGGCTGGGAGGAGCCCGGCCCCCGGCAGGCGCTCGTGCTCGACCGGCTGTCGCCCTTTCTCGAGGCGCTGTCGGCAAGCCTGGCGCCCGGCGCCGCCGCTGCCGACGGCAATGCCGCGGAATCAGGCGCGGCGGCAGCGTTGCGCCGCTTCGAGGACTGGTATCGCGCCGAGACCGGCAGCGAGTTCTATGCGCTGTTCGAGCGCTACATGCCCGAGACGCCGCGTGTCGACTTCTAGCGGCCGGGAGCGCGGGCTCGGCACCGATTTCGACCGCTGGCTCGGCCGGCTCTTCCGCAAAGGGCCCTTCACGGCGCTGATCGTGCTGGTGAGGATCGCCCAGACGAAGGTCGAGCCGCTGCGCTCGACCTTCGTCCATGTGGTCGGCGACGCGATCGACTGGGGCGATATCGTGCTGATGCTGCGCGGCGCCGGCGTGAACTGGGACGGCGCCGCCTTCTTCCCGACCCGCGACGACGATGGCGGCCTGGTGCCCGACGAGACCGCCCGCGCCCGGCTGCGGGAGCTGGAAACCGCGCTGCGCGGCAACCGGCTGGTGCTGAACGAGGGCGCCTTCTTCGACGTCTGGGGCCGGACCCTCAAGGTCGAGGAGGCGTGAGGCCGCGTCAGGCCACCACGACGCGCTCCGGACCGGCCTCGACCCTGCCGACGATCCGCGCGGACGGATAACCCGCCGCCCTGATCCGGGCGAGCAGATCCCCGGCCCGCTCCGCCTTGCAGGAAACGAGCAGGCCGCCGGAGGTCTGCGGATCGGTAAGCAAATGGCGGCGCCAGTCGGGCAAGCCGGCCGGCAGCGTGGCACCCTCGCCATAGCTCGCCCAGTTCCGGTGCGAGGCGCCGGTCACCCGGCCCTCCTGCGCCAGCCGCTCCGCCTGCGACAGGAAAGGCAGATCGGCCAGGCTGAGCCGCAGGGTCGCGCCCGAGCCGCGCGCCATCTCCAGCCCATGGCCGAGGATGCCGAAGCCGGTGACGTCGGTGACCGCATGGACGTCGGCATCCTGCGCCAGCTCGGCGCCGACGCGGTTGAGCAGCGTCACCGAGGCGAGCATCTCGTCATAAGCCGCCGGCGAGAGCTCGCCCTTCTTGAAGGCCGCCGAATAGATGCCGACCCCGAGCGCCTTGGTCAGGATCAGCGCGTCGCCCGGCCTCGCCGCGTTGTTGCGCCGCAGATTCTTCGGGTTGAGCAGGCCGATCACGGCGAGCCCGTAGATCGGCTCCGGCGCGTCGATGGAATGCCCGCCGGCCACGGGAATGCCGGCCTCGGCGCAGATCGATGCGCCGCCTTTCAGGATCTCGCGCGTCATCGCCACGGGCAGCTTGTCGAGCGGCATGCCGAGGATGGCGAGCGCCATGATCGGCTTGCCGCCCATGGCGTAGACGTCGGAGATGGCGTTGGTCGCGGCGATGCGGCCGAAATCATGCGGATCGTCGACCATCGGCATGAAGAAATCGGTGGTGGCGACGACGCAGGTCTCGTCGTCGATCTGCCAGACCGCCGCGTCGTCGCCGGTCTCGGTGCCGACGAGGAGCTGCCTGTAGGGGCCCGCGGCGGGATGCTCGGCCAGCAGCTCCTGCAGCACCGAAGGCGCGAGCTTGCAGCCGCAACCGCCGCCATGGGCGAGGCTGGTCAGCCGGGGCGCCGGCGCCTGCACCGGGGCTTCGCGCTCGATCGTGTCACTCATCTCGACAATCTCCTTTCGGCGCCGCCTCGGCCCGAATTGCGCTGACGCGGCCATCCCGGCTCCTCGCCTCGCGGCGGCCGGGATGGCCCGCATTCCGTCACCCTGTCCCGCGACGGCCGGATCAGGCGGCGATCTCGGCCGATTTGATCGCGTATCTGAAACCGTCGGGGTCGAGGCAGTCGAGCAGCGCGCCGGCGACCTCGGCCTGCGGGTACATCAGGAAGGCGACCTTGTGGCGCGAGCCCGGCAGCGCGACGTCATGCGCCATGTTGTAGCCGAGCCAGTTGCCCTCCCAGGCGCCGAACAGCGTCTGGCGCGCCGCGACCACCTTGGGATTGTCGATGGCGTTGTTGCCGGGCGGCTCCTCCAGCACGACCTTGCGGACATTGGCCGGATCGGTCGCGACCCAGCCATGCCCCTCGAGCCAGACCTCGGCACGGCAATGCTGCGCCTTGGTGATCGTCGCCGAGCCGGCTCCCAAGCTGGCATAGCCGAAGCGCGACGGCGCGACGCGGATGCCGTAGATGTCGCGCGCCGGAATGCCGACGGAACGGACCAGCGCGACGTAAAGCGCATTCAGATCGGCGCATTTGCCGCCGAGATTGCCGGTGCGCAGCATCGAGGCGACATCGCCGGAGCCGCAGCCGCGCGTCCTGGCGTCGCGGAAGGTGTTCTCGACGACCCATTGATAGATGGCGCGCGCCTTCTCAACGTCGCTCGCCTTGCCCGCCACGGCCTTCTCGGCCGTTTCCCTGACGATGCCGTCGGTGGGCATCAGCTCGGTCGCCTCGAGATAGAGCTTGCGGTCGGCCTCCGCCAACGCCGCCTTGCCGCCCGCTGCGAAATCCTCCGCCCGGTCGCGCAGCGAAAAACGGCTGCGGAGCTCGACGGACGGCGCCGCCTCGCCGTCCCTGAAGACGAGATGCAGCATCTGCGCGCCGTATTTCGGCTCGCGCACCAGCTCGGCCGAGGCGGCGTTGGTGGTCCAGTCGCTCTTGCCGGGTCTGATCCAGGCTTCCTCCTCCACCGAAGGCAGCGGGATCCAGGCCTGCGCCTTGCCCTGCCCGGCGAGGTCGAGCCGGGTCACCACCTCGAAATGGCGCCATGCTCCCGGCTTCGGCGCGAAGGCGGGCGCCTGCGCGAAACCGTGGCGCGGAAGCAGCAGCGCGGCGCCGGCCGCGGCGCCCGCCTGGAGCATAAGGCGACGATCGATCATCGGATGGGTCCTTCCTCTTTGGCCGCGGCGGTCGCGCCGGGCGGTTCCGCGCCGCCCGCCCGCTCCATGCCGGAGAGGGCTTCGAGGACCGGCGGGCTCAGCCAGTCCAGCGGCTCCTCGGTCCGAAGCGCCGGGCGCAGCTTTGTGTCGAGCACGAAGCTCGTGGGCAGGCCGAGGACCTGCCAGCGCTTCGTCGCGGCGCGGTCCGCGTCGAGCAGCACCGGGAAATCGACGGGGCGTGCCCTGAAGACGCTGCGCAGCCGCGCCGGAACCTCGCCGACATTGACGGCGAGGATGGTCACGGCGGGATCGCCGCGCCGTGCGAGCGCGTTCAGGGACGCCATTTCCGTGATGCAGGGCCCGCGCCAGGTGGCGAAGAAATGGACGATGACGGGCTTGCCGCGCAATTCCGCGAGAGCGAGCGGCCCCGCATCGAGGCGCTGCAGCGCCAATTCGGGCGTTTCCGGCAAGGACCAGCGCTCGAGCCCGCCCGCGGCGGCCAGGCCGGCCCCGGACAGCACAGATAGCGCCACCCCGAGAGCCAGCCTCAGGAAGCTGCGCTTCGGCGCCCAGTTCGGTCCGGTTGCGCCCCGAAACTCGGGAGCAGAGACGGCGAGCACGACCGCATCCTTCCCCGCCGGGAGCGCGCCGTCAATGCGCGTTTCGGTGAGCGGGCCGGGGCCGAGCCGGCGAGGACGGCCCCGCCTCCTGCGAGGGGCCTCTTGCCTGGCTTGCCGGGCGCAGGCACCATCCGCCCATGAAGCTGCTGCTGCTCCTCGGAGTCGCCGCCAGTTGCGGCTTGGCGGTCTGGCTCGCGCTCGACGGCAATGCCGTGATGGCCCTGCCGCTGGCGGTCGTCGTCGCCGCCCTGATCAGGACCCTGGTGCGCCTCGTCCGGGGCAAGCAGTTCCGGCCGGCCGACACGCCGATCCGGCAGGATACCGAGAGCTGAAGCCTCCTCCCGCCGCCTGCACGCCCGTAGACCTCCGGGTAACCATCCCGCCTGTTCCTGCTGAAAATCGCCTGTTTTCGCGTTATTTTGGCCTGAATCGGCATCAGGAACCGCTTACGGAGAAGCGCATGGCTGCACCGATCGGCGTGGATCCCTGCGACGGCCTCGACTGCTTGCGCGACGGCGTGCTGAAAGCCGGCGTCCTCAACGCCAAGGCGCTTCAGGCGGGCGCCGAAAGCCATGTCGCGAAGCTCGCCGGGCGGCTGCCGCCCTCCTCCGCGCTGGACGAGGCCTGCTTCCAGGTGGTGACCGACGTCATCGCCTTCGCGCGCCTCCTCTACGGACAGGCGCAGATCGCCGAATCGGAGAGCGCCCGCCGCAAGGCGTTGACGAGCATAGACAGGCTCGCGACCTTGGCCGCGACGGCCGGACCGACAGGCTCGACGGCGGCCGGACCCGCCCCGGAAGCGATTTTGCAGCGGGTTCCGGATCATGCTCCCGCCGGGCTGTAGAAAGCCGGCTGAAGTGACTGGACAGGCTTCGCGCCAGCCTCTATATCGCCCCCACCAACACGGACGGCGCGTCGCGCCCCGGGGGCGCCCAGGTAGCTCAGTTGGTAGAGCATGCGACTGAAAATCGCAGTGTCGGTGGTTCGATTCCGCCCCTGGGCACCATCACTTTCCAGAAGTGCTGAAACGCCAAATACATAGCTGATAATAAGGGCTTACGCCTCACCGCACTGGTCAACAACGGTGAGCAACAATGCTTTTTCGCCTAGTCCGCTCGATGAAACGCAACACGTCCGCCAACGCCTATTTCGTCCAGCGTATCCCCGTCGATGTGAAGGCCCGCGCAGCCGGCTTGAAGCTCTGCATCCCTCTCGCCGATGGATTTGTGGATAAGACCGTCCCGGCAGGGGCAGCAGACATTCGCTTCTCGTTGAGGACAGCCGACAAGTCCGAAGTGAAGCTCCGGCAGGCAGCGGCAGCGGCGTATCTGGAGCAAGTGTGGCGGAACCTCCGCGAGGCCAACGACAACGGCCCCATCCGCCTCCGTCAGGACCAGATTGCCGCCCTCTCCGGGGAACTCTATGCGACCCTGGTGCGGGCCTTCGAGCAGGACCCCGGCTCACCTGAACGATGGCGCCAGCGTCGCGTGGAGATTGACGAAGCCACGCGCTATAGCGTCCCGATAGAAGAGGGAATGCCGCTGAGTGAGATTGCGGACCCCGAGCGGGCCGCAGCGATGGAACGCGAGTTCGGGCGCGGGGTGGATGAACGGCTGGCCGCGAAGGCACTGATTGTCGATGCCGACAGCCGGGCCCGGTTGCTGGAAGCTGCCGCTCGCGTAAAGCGCGATGTCTACCTCGTCTTGGAGCACCGGGCCGAGGGCGACTACACGCCGGATGCGGGTGCCGCCAAGTTCCCGGAATGGAAGCCGCCAATTCACCAGAAACCCGCCGCTGCGTCTTCCCCGAAGGCCGCCGAGGGGACGTCGTCGGGGGCGTGGGCCTTCCCGGCTACGGCCCTTTCGGCGAACACGATGCAGTCATCGCCGACCACATAGAAGGCGTGACGATCCACTCTGCACGCTGGTGGGTGGCGTGGAATCCGAATGCGACGACCCCCTCGGCGAACGGCGTCCGGCTAGTGACGGCGGACAGTGGCCCCACGAATATCGTTGCCTTTATTGGGGCGACGCTCACGCGGGCCAGCACGACAAGCCCTGTCGTCGATGCGGTCGACATCACGAGCGCTATGCAGGATCTGCTCGATGCCAGGGTGCGAAAGACGATCGGCCATCAGATCGTCGGCAACGGCACCTCTGGTCCGAAAATCTAAGCCTCAAAGGGCGAGAGTGTTTGGGAGTTCAAGGCGTAGTTCAACCGACTTGCGCTGTGTCGTGCGTCGCGATATTGCGAGCGGCATGCTGGCGTATCGCCCCGAAATCGATGGGCTTCGCGCGGTTTCCGTTGCGCTGGTCATCCTCTTCCACCTCGGCGTGCTGTTCATCCCCGGCGGGTTCGTCGGCGTGGACGTGTTTTTCGTCATCTCCGGCTATCTGATCACCGGCATTCTCGCTCGCGAGCTTGGGGCCGGGCGGTTTTCGCTTCTCTCGTTCTATGACCGCCGCATCTGCCGCATTTTCCCGGCCCTGCTGGCGATGCTGGCTGTTGTGCTGGCGGCCGGACCGTTCCTGCTCATGCCGGGGGATTTTGAGGCCACTGCCCGAAGCGCGGTGTGGGCGGCGGCCAGCGCGTCCAATTTCTTCTTCTGGTTCAACACCGGATACTTCGATCAGGCGTCCGACCTGATGCCTCTGCTCCACACGTGGTCTCTGGCCGTCGAAGAGCAATTCTATCTGGTCTGGCCACTGGTCATATGGGCCAGTTTCAGGCTGTCCGGCGGCCGGCGCGGCGTGGTGCTGGTCGTGTCGCTCGCGCTCGCCGCGGCTAGCTTCGGCATGAGTCTATACGCCGTCGCGACCGATGGCAGGCAAGCGTTCTACTCGCCCTGGTCGAGGACGTGGGAGCTCGCCCTGGGCGGGGGGCTGGCATTGGCGCCGATGGGCCTGCTGGCGAAGGCGAAGCGGTATGGCAACTGGATCGCCGGGGTCGGGCTCGCGCTGATTGTAGTATCCGCGCTTATGCTTCGAAAGGACATGGATTTCCCCGGCTGGCGAGCGCTGCCGGCGGTGATCGGTGCCTTGTGCGTGTTAGCGCCTCTGCAATCTGGCCGCGTCTATTCGATCCTCTCCACGCCCGGAGCCGTATTCATCGGGCGCATCTCCTATTCGCTCTACCTCTGGCACTGGCCGATCATCGTTCTGTATCGGCACTACAACCTCGGTATGCCGCCGGGCGCCATCGACGGCGCCGCTATCCTCGCGGCATCCGTCACGGCCTCTTGGCTGTCGTGGCGCTTTATCGAACAGCCGGCTCGGCATTCCCCCTTCCCGAAGTTCGCGAACATCGGCGCAGGTCTGGCTACGGCCTGCGCCATGATGCTCGTCGGCGCATATGTGGTTCGCGCTGGCGGCTTCCCCGCTCGCATCCCGCCCTCCACCGCCTCGCTGATGAGCCTCGACGAGATGTGGAAATGGGACTGCCGGCAGGAGCGCGTCATGCCGGGATGGCCGGCCAATAGCTACTGCATCCTCGGCGCTGACTGGGAAACCGCAAAGATTAAAGGGGTACTCACTGGCGACAGCCATGCAGAGCATTTCGCGCCTCTGCTGGATGTCGCCGCGAAAGAAGCGGGGATTTCCCTCGCGTTCTACAAGGCTTGCATGCCTCTGGTAGGAACGACCAGCATCAAGCGCGTTCTCGCTCAGATGCCGACTTACACACATTACTGCACCGAAGTTAGCCAGCCCCTAGTCAATTATCTTCGCGGGGCCAAAGACATATCGCTCGTGGTAGTAGCCGCAGCTTGGTCGGCATACCCCGATAGCTTGTACCGTGACGATCCTTCCGAGCGCTCGCGGGAGAAAGCTCTTCGGCTTATGGCTGAAGGCATTGACGAATTGATGCAAACCGTTGCCGCGCCCAATCGGCGCGCTCTTATCATCGGAGACGTGCCGATTCGGCTGGGGTACGATCTCGGGTGCATTGTGACCGAAGAGAGCATGATTTTCCGGCGGCACTGTGCGCCAGATATGTTTAAGACGCCACGCGCTTGGGTGCGGAAGTTTCAGGAGCAGGCCGGTTCGGTTATTGAATCGGTCCCGGCTCGATCTGCCGCCGCGAGCTCGTTGATGCCCGGCCAGAATATGTGCGACAGCGATGGCTGCTCGACGACTCTCGATGGCGAGTTTCTTTATCGAGACGCCGGCCATCTGCGCCGGAACCTCCCGCTAAACATTCGCAAGAAACTGGCCGAAAAGATCGGCCTCAAGGAAGCGCTCTTGAAGGCCGCGGATTTGCCGCTCGTCTCCAAGGCTGAATAGCGCTGTGCGGTGCGGCTGAGCGCGCCGCCGCCCATGGTCTGGCATCACGAGCTGCCAGATGCAGCTTTCCCTTGATCAGGTTCGGAAGATCACGCGCAAGCCGCTGAATGCGAAGGCTGTTGCGAACGCGGGCTCTGTTCTTGCCGCACTGGATCTCTACGGCGCCAAGTTCGGGCTCGACCCGCCGCACCGCTTGGCGCAGTTCCTGCCTCAGATCATGCACGAGAGCGGCAAGCTCCACTTTGACCGAGAGGTGTGGGGGCCGACCCCGGCGCAGAAACGCTACGAGGGCCGGGCCAAACTCGGCAACACCGAGCCGGGAGGAGGGCAAGGACGCGATGCAGGAAGAGCAGGAGCAAAAGCGGGCGGAGGCTCGGCAGGTACGGAAGGATATCGACGATGAAGTGGACGGCTTGGGCCATGCGGATCTTGATCACCACTTCAGCAAGTGGGTGCGCCTGGAATAGCGGCGATTTCTGCGACGTGGCTACCCCGATACGTCCTTCCGCCCCGGCCGCCGCGGTGATGGATCGCGCCGACAAGGCGGCAATCGTCAAGCACAACGAATATGGCGCGAGAGCGTGCGGCTGGTGATGAACGACAAAGTCGAGGCCATGATCGGGAACTGCGACGGGAAGTTCTTCGAGCGGCTGGTGCCGAACCTCGTTTCGGCGTTGCTCGCTGTCGCCATCGCTCTCGGCACTCAATATGCTGATTTCTGTTTGGACAGCAAAGCGGCCGACATTCAAACCGCCAGCGCCATCAAGCAGCTCACGAACGACCTGGCCGATACGAAGCGGCAGTTCAAGGAGGAGATCGTCGAGATTCGGCGGTCTGCCGAGATTGACCGCCAGAAGACAAACGAGCTCGTCGCTGACGTGAAAGTTATTCTCGCGATTATGCAGCGGCTGGAGCGGAAGGTAGACCCACGATGACGACGCTCCCGAATCTCCCCGATGCGCCGGCCGATACAGCAGTGCCGAATTGATCTATGTTCGCCCGACGACAGGACCGGTCAACGCCAAGCGCACGTTCGGATCCCTCTGGCGGAACGTGCTCGGGCGCACGGCCGCCGCTAAACGCGCGTTCTTCGGAGCGACGCCGATCGCTCAGCCGGCGAACGCCGATCAGGCTGCCGTCACCACTTCAGTTGGAGCGGCAGTCGCAACGACCGGCGCCACGAACACGACGCCCTACGGCTTCACGACCGCCGCACAGGCAAACGATCTCGTGGCCCGCACCAACGAGAACAAGGCGCTTGGCGAGGCGAGCGAAACTGATAAACCAGATGCGCGCGGACCTCGTCGCGCTCGGGCTTATCAAGGGGTCGGCCTAAACTGAATCGACATTCATCGCATCCATAGTAGTGCGGCAGCAAGTTGGAGGAATGCGAGGAAGTGGATTGCCCTGCGGTCGAAGCGTATAGCGATGCGCCTGAAGTGTTTGAGTTTGTTGAAGCACCGCTCGATAGTGTTTCGAACCTTGTAGGCTTGGAAGTCATAGGGGATGGAGCGCCTGCGGGTCGGGTTGCACGGGATGACTGCCTCGGCGCCCATGTCTGTGATCAGGCCGCGCAGGGCATTGGAATCATAGGCCTTGTCGCCTAGCACGCGTCGCGGTGAAAGACCTTTGAGCAAGGCTGGAGCGAGTGGTGCATCGCCGCGCTGTCCGGGCGTCAGGATCAGCTTGAGCGGCCGGCCAAGTGCGTCGACGGCCATATGGATTTTAGTGGTCAGTCCTCCCCTGGAACGCCCCAGAGCCTGATCCCCCCTTTTTGACCGCCGCCCTTGCCGGTGGCTGCCTGCTGGTGCGCTCGCGCGAGGCTTGAATCGAGGCTGATATAATCGTTGGCGGGGCCATCGATCAGGTGAGCGAAGACACGCTCCCACACACCGGCCTTGGCCCATCGCGTGAACCGCTTGTGAACGGTTTTCCATTTGCCATAGCGCTCAGGCAGGTCGTGCCGGTGCGCACCCGAACGCAACACCCAAAGCACGCCGTTGACGAAAGTGAGATTGTCAGCCCCCGAGCGGCCCGAATCGCCGGGCTTACCCGGCAACAGATCACCGATCCGGACCCAATGCTCAGGGCTCAACTCGTATCGCTTTCGACATCACCGACCTCCAGATCAACTAATCCGCAGGCCCATGAATCACGCATCAGCAAAAAATAGAATCTTGAATGTCGATTGGCCCTAGAAAGTAATCAACGCCCATTCGGCGTTTTCCGATAGCGCTTTTGTCTTCGGCGGCGTGCACGATCCACCGCCTGGAAGCGGCCGGACAAACCGCCCATGGGCGTCAGGACAGCCTGCGGTCGCGCATGTCGTCGATCCGTTCCAGGATGGCGCGGTGCTCCGCCAGCAGTTCCTGCAGAGGTCCCATCGGCCTGAAGGCGGCAAGATCCTGGATCTCCTCGCCCTCGCTCTGCCAGGAGGCGATGGCGGCATCGGCGGCGGCGACATGCTCGGGCGAGAGACCGCCGCGAACCGGCGCGCCGGCCTCTTCGGCGATGCGTTCCGCGATCCGGCGGCGGAGCGCCTGCTCGCAGGCGAGAACGGCTTCGAGCTCGTCGGAATAGCGCGGCACGCCGGGCCTCAATGAACCGTGGCGATGTCGTCGTCGTCGGGGTCGATGAGCTTGGCCAGGCCGAGTTGCCGGACGCCGTCCATGAATTCGGCGAAGGCCTCGGCGTCGGTGGCGAAGCTGTCCTGCCAGACGGTCGAGCCGCCCTCCTCGTCGACCAGCTCGAGCGTCCAGCCCTCGGTGCCGTCGAGCCGATAGATCTCAACCCGGACGGTGATGCCGTCATGGGTGATGCTCTGCGACAGGGGCGAGCGGATGATCCCGGGAAAGTCGTCCATGCCGCAAACTAGCGCATCGCGACCTGCCGTGGCACCCCCCAAAGTCCCGGCCATGCACAAGCCCCGGCCCTCGCCGGCGGCGCGCTTCTCCTTCGTCGCATGCCGATGCTTCGCGCTGGACGCGGAGCCTCAAGCTGCGGAAGAATGCGGAGACGGACCGGCAGCGCAGCCCGGGCGCCGACGGTCCTGGCACAGCACGATCACGCGATCCGGAACGCCCTCGTTCCGGCGCGATACACGGAGGCCCCTATGCCTGAAAATGCGACGTTGCAGGATCTGGACGCTCGAATCGCCATCGCCCGGCGCAATATCGCCGAGCTGACCGAGCAGGCCACCGGCGCGGCCGGCGCGGCCGCGGAAGAGGCCATCGCCAACCGCATCGCCGAGCAGCAGGACCGGCTCAACGAGCTCCTGAAGCAGCGCGAAGCGCTCGGATAGGAGGTTCCGCAGGCTTCGGAGCGCGGCCGGGGGCCGCCGGCCCGGGAGACCGGCCGGCCTCATGCGTCCCGCTCGCGGGATGGCGGCGCGTCCTCGGCCTCGTCGAGCGGCTCGCCCGGGATCACATAGCTGCCCTTGAGCCAGCGGCCGAGGTCGATATCGGCGCAGCGCGCCGAGCAGAAGGGGCGGAAGCGCTCGGCCGCCGGCTTGCCGCAGATCGGGCAAGGCCGCGCGGCCGGCGGTTTCTTCTCGGTTTCAGCCATATTTCAGCGTGATGCCTCCGTCGACCACGAGTTCGATGCCGGTGACATAGCGCGCCTCGTCGCTGGCGAGGAAGAGCGCCGCATTGGCCACGTCCCAGGCCTCGCCCATATGACCCATCGGCACCTGCGCCGCACGCGCCGCCCACATCGCCTCGACGTCGCCCCCGCCATAGACCTTGGCGAGCCCGGCCGAATGCTCGACCATCGGCGTCTTCATCAGGCCCGGCAGGATGGCGTTCACGCGGATCTTCTGCGCGGCGAACTGCACCGCTGTCGTGCGGGTGAGATGGTTGAGTCCGGCCTTGGTGGCGGAATAGCTGGCATAGGGCACGCCGGTATGGCGGATCGAGGCGATGGAGGAGATGTTGACGATCGAGCCGCCCTCGCCCGTCTCCTCGAACTGGCGCTGCATCACCGGAATGACGTGCTTCATCGCCAGGAAGGCGCCGGTGAGATTGACGCGGAAGACCTTTTCCCAGGTCTCCTCCGGCAGGTCGACGACGCTGCCGACCTCGGCGATGCCGACATTGTTGTCGAGAATGTCGATGCGGCCATAACGCCCCAGCGCCCGGTCGACCAGATCGGCGACCTGATCGGCCCGGGTGACGTCCGCCTGCACGGCGAAGGCCTGGCCGCCCTCGTTCTGGATGATGGCCGCGGTCTCCTCGGCCGCGTCGCGGTTGATGTCGGCGCAGACCACCCTGGCGCCTTCGCGGGCGAACACCGTCGCCGTCGCCTTGCCGTTGCCCCAGCCCGGCCCGATCGATCCGGCCCCCGCCACGATCGCGACCTTGCCTCTCAGACGTCCCGCCATTCCGTGCCTCCCCGTCGCCGGTCCGAAACGCCGGCGCGCCATGATGCGCGCCTGTCGGTCCGGCGCGCCGCGGGCGGGAGGATCGGGGCAATGCGGCGAGGAGGCAAGCCCCGGCGATCTGCGTGGATCAGGCGGCGTTCATCCAGCCGAAGCGGATCGGGAAGCCCTCGCCGCCGAGCAGGTTCACCGTCTCGTAGAGCGGCAGGCCGACCACGCCGGTATAGGAGCCGACGAGCTTGACGACGAAGGAGCCGGCGATGCCCTGGATGGCGTAGCCGCCCGCCTTGCCGCGCCATTCCCCGGAGGCGAGGTAATGCTCGATATCCTCGGTCGAGAGCCGCTTGAAGCGCAGCCGCGTCTCGACGATGCGGTCGCGGATCGCGCCCGAGGGCGTCACCAGCGCCACGCCGGTATAGACGCGGTGGGCGCGGCCGGAGAGCAGGCGCAGGCAGGCCGCGGCCTCGTCGACGATCTCCGCCTTGGGCAGGATGCGGCGGCCGACGGCGACGACGGTGTCCGCCGCGACGATGTAGCAGCTCTCGAGATCGGCGCGCGCCTTGGCGCCCTGGCGCGCGGCCTGGGCCTTTTCGCGGGCGAGGCGGCGGGCGAGATCGCGCGGGCGCTCGGCCTTGTGCGGCGTCTCGTCGAGATCGGCCGGCAGAAGGGCGTCGGGTTTCAGGCCGGCCTGCTCCAGCAAGGCGAGCCGGCGCGGCGAGGCCGAGGCGAGGACCAGCATCGGCCGCCAACCGGCCTGCTTGGGGGACGAGAACAAACTCAAGGGGCGGCTCGGCAGGGTTCCAGCATGCGGGGAAAAGAGCGGAGCCCCAGGCTTTAGAGCATTTCGCCCGGTTGATAAATCCGCGACCGACCTGCCCGCGCCGAAGCGCAAGCATGGGCCGGCGCCCGGCGCCGCGACGGCGTTCTGCCCAAAAGATAAGCGGCACACCCCTCGTTCCGGCCATTGCCAAGGGCCTCCGGCCGCGCCACAGTCTGCGCCCTTTTTTGACGCCCTGCCGTCCATCGCCACGATTCCCCGGAGTTTCCCCATGCCGAGATCGCGCAAGCCGTCGCTCACCGCTGCGGCGGGGGCAGAGGCGCAGGCGCTGGCCACGCGGATGCTCGCCATGCAGGCGGAGGCCGGGCTCACCATCGCGATGCGGATGCCGCTGCTGCTGAAGGGCGCGCTCGGCGATTCCTCCGGCCAGCGCGAGGCGACCAAGGCCGTGGTCGAGAAGGTCTCGGCCGTGGTCGAAAGCAGCGTCGCCGCGACCTATGCCACGACGGCGTTCTGGTGGAGCTTCGCGCTCAACCCGCTGGCGCAGGCCGACCTGACCGAGGCGGCCGCCAAGGTCGCGCACAGCACGCTCGAACCCTTCGCCCGCCGCACCCGCGCCAACGCCGCAAGGCTCACGGGCCGGCGCCGGTAATCCCCTTCGCCGGTCTTAAAGTCAGGCGGCGCCTTCCGGCGTCGTCGCCGGCAGCGGCGCCGGCGCCGCATGCTCGCGCTCGAGCTTGCGGTAGCGGGCGACGCTGAGCGGAATCAGCGCGAGATAGGCGACGACGACCAGCGTCAGCATCTCGAAGGTGTAGGCGAAGAGCAGGCCGGCGATCACCACTACCGCGACGAAGATCGGCAGCACCATGTCGCGCGGCACCCGCGCGCCCAGCGTCTTGCCGGCATAGCAGGGAATGCGCGAGATCGTCAGGAAGGCGATGAACAGGATGTAGAGCCCGACGAAGGGGGCGCCGTATTCCTGCACCGGCAGGCCGACGGCATGGAGGTAGAGCGGCAGCATGGCGGTGATGGCGCCCGCCGGGGCCGGCATGCCGACGAAGAAGTTCTTCTGCCATTCGGGCCGGTCGGGATCGTCGATCATGACGTTGAAGCGCGCGAGCCGCAGCGCCATGGCGCAGGCCAGCGTCAGCACGATGATCCAGCCGAAGGACTTCAGGTCGTGCAGGATGAAGATCCACAGCACATAGCCGGTGGCCACGCCGAAATTGACGAAATCCGACAGCGAATCGAGCTCCGCGCCGAAGCGCGACGTGCCCTTCAGCATCCGCGCCAGCCGGCCGTCGACACCGTCGAGCGCGGCGGCGATCAGGATGCAGATCGTCGCGGTCTCGAGCTTGCCCTCGACCACGAGCCGCATCGCCGTCAGGCCGAGGCAGAGCGCCAGCAGCGTGACGAGGTTCGGCGCGATCAGCCGGAACGGGATCGACTTGAAGCGGGCGCGCTTCGGCTCGACGCGCTCGGGCTCGAAAGGAGGAAACAGGTCGCTCATGGCTGCCGAAATACGCGGTTTCGCAGTTCTAAGCTAGAGCACCGGCCCGAAAAGTCGAATCCGCTTTCCGGGCAAATACGCTGCGAAAACAAGGGTCTAGATCGCCAACCTGGCTTCGGCGCGAAGATCCCGCGCCGGCCGGTGCCCGGCCCGGTCAGATTCCGCGATAGCTGCGGGCGAGCGGCTCGTTGCCGGACAGGTCGGCCAGCACCGTCTCGCCGGCGATCGCCGTCTGTCCTTCGCCCACCAGCGGCACGACATGCGCCGGGAGATAGACATCCACCCGCGAGCCGAAGCGGATGAGGCCGAAACGCTCGCCCGTCGCCAGCGTGTCGCCCTCCTTGACGAAGGGCACGATCCGGCGCGCGATCAGCCCGGCGATCTGGACGACGCCGATCGGGCCGGACGCGGTCTCGATCGCCAGGGCGTTGCGCTCGTTGTCGTCGCTCGCCTTGTCGAGCTCGGCATTGAGGAAGAGGCCGGGCGTATAGGCCATCTTCAGGATGCGGCCGGGCACGGGCGCGCGGTTCACATGGCAGTCGAAGACGTTCATGAAGATCGAGACGCGGGTCATCGGCTCGGCCGGCAGGTCGAGCTCCGGCGGCGGCATGGCCGAGGCGATCTGGCTGACGCGGCCGTCGGCCGGGGAGATCACCAGCCCCTCCCGCTGCGGCGTGATGCGGACCGGGTCGCGGAAGAAATAGCAGATCCAGACGGTGACGATCGCGCCGATCCAGCCGAAGGGCGACCAGAGGTTGGCCAGGACGATGGTCGCCACCAGCCCGATCGCGATGAAGACATAGCCCTCCTTGTGGATGGGCACGATCACCTTGCGGACGGAATCGACGAGGGACATGGACAGTTCCGCTGTTCGTGTGCGGCGCGAGGCGCGCGGGAATGGCTTGCCGCGATCCCGGAAACCGGCCACGGCGCAGCGCTGATTTAGGGCCTTCGCACGGCGAGGGAAAGAGCGGAAGGCGGCTGGGGCGGCCTTCCCCCCGGAATGGAGCGGCCGGGGGGCACGGAACCCGGGCGCCTCGCGCCGGTTCACTGCATATCGCCGCGCCCGGGCGGGGGCGGCGAGGCCGCATTGTCCCGCCACAATCGGCTCCCCAGTTCAGGGGGCGACACCGGATCGCACAGAAAGGCCAGGAATGACGATCGCCGCCAAGCCGGAGCATCTCGCCGCAACCGGAATCGCGCAGACCAGCCGCTCCCCGATCGGCCTGTTCGCCGCGATTCTGCGCAATCCGCTGACGGCGCTGCCGCCGGAGATCTTCCGCGAGAAGATGGTCCTGGCCGATGTCGGCGGGAAGCAGAGCCTCTATGTCTGCGATCCCCCGCTGATCCAGGAGGCGCTGGTGCGCCAGGCCGGGCATCTCAACAAGGGCGAGATCGTGCACAAGGTGCTGGGCCCGGCGCTCGGCGACGGCCTGCTGACGGCGGAAGGGGCGCATTGGCGCTGGCAGCGCCAATCGGTCGCAGCCGGCTTCCAGCACGAGAGGCTGCGCGGCTTCCTTCCGGCGATGCTCGCGGCTGCCGCCGATACGCGCTCGCGCTGGCTGGCCGATGGCGGCGACGCCCTCGACATCGGCCACGAGATGATGCGGACGACCTTCGCGATCATCGTCGAGACGATGCTGTCGGGCAGCGCCAATCTCGACGTGGCGAAGGTCGAGCGCAGCATCACCGACTATCTCGAGCCGACGAGCTTCGTCTTCGCCTACAGCCTGCTCGGCATGCCCGAATGGCTGCCCTATCCCGGCCGGTCCCGGGCGAGAGCCGCGACGGCCTATCTGCGCGAGAGCCTGGGAGAGCTCGTGGCGACGCGGCGCGGCGCCCCGACGCAGCGCGGCGACCTGCTCGACATGCTGCTCACGGCCAGCGACCCGGAAACCGGACGCGCCATGCAGGACGGCGAGATCGTCGACAATCTCCTGACCTTCATCACCGCCGGGCACGAGACGACGGCGCTCGGCCTCGCCTGGACGCTGCATCTGCTGGCGCGGCATCGCGACATCGAGGAGCAGGTCGTGGCGGAGATCGCGGCGGTGACGGGCGGCGCGCCGCTGGCGCCCGAGCAGGTCATGGCCCTGCCCTTCACCAAGGCCGTGTTCCAGGAGGCGATGCGCCTCTACCCGCCGGCGCCGGTGATCACGCGGCAGGTCGAGAAGCCCTTCCAGCTCGGCGGGCTGATGCTGGGCGAAGGCAGCGTGATCTATGTGCCGATCCAGGCCGTGCACCGCCACGAAACGCTGTGGGAGGAGCCCGACCGCTTCGACCCGCGGCGCTTCCTTCCCGAGGCCGGCCGCTCCCGGCATCGCTATGCCTATCTGCCTTTCGGCGCCGGTCCGCGGATCTGCATCGGCAGCGCCTTCGCCACGATGGAAGCCGTCGCGATCCTGGCTTCGCTGCTGCCGGCCGTCCGGCTGGAGCCCTTGTCGACGCGGGCGCCCGAGCCTTCGCTCAAGGTCACGCTGCGGCCGCGCCGGCCGCTGCGCATGCGGCCCCGTCCGCGGCGCTGAGCGGCCCAGCTCAGCCGGCGAGACGGGGGACGCGCACGAAGCGGATGGCCGCCTGCCAGGTCAGGCCGGCGAAGATCAGGAAGAGGATGCCCTGCGCGAGCGCGAAGGGCGGCTCCGAGCCGGTCGGAGCCAGCGCGTGCAGCGCCGGCACCTTGAGGAAGAGCTGCACCACCAGAACGAACAAAAGCAGGTAGAAGGCGAGCACGGCCGCGATCGCATAGGTCCGTCGCCACGCCCCTTCGAGCAGCCTCCCATAGAGCGCGAAGCCGGCGACGACGATCAGCGCCAGCGAGATCGCCCCCACGATATGGGACGGCAGCAGGCCCGGCGCCGGAAGCCCGAAGCCGGTCGCGCTGGTCGCGAAGGCGGTCGAGAGGAAGACGCCGGTCCAGCCCGGCTTGGTGTGGCCGCGGAGCAGCCCGGCCGCCACCGGGAAACCGGCGACGATGGCGACCAGGCTCAGCCAGGTGTGGAAGCCAACCAGAGCCGTCGGGTCGAACATGGCGTCCCCCTGCGGCTCGCCGTCACCTCATCGGCGGCGATCATGCCGGAAAACCGCCGCCCGCGCCACTCTGCGCCGGCCTCTCGCGCCTCCCCGCGAGCGGCGCCCGCACGGCTCCGGCCGGCCCGTCAGGACAGCGTGAGCCTGACGCTTTCGCCCTCCGCCGCCGTCGCGCGCTGGAGGGTGGCCTTGGCCTCGTCGACCTCGCGCTGGCGGTTCCACATCGCGGCATAGACGCCGTTCGCGGCCAGCAATTCGCGATGGTGGCCGCGCTCGACGATGACGCCCTTGTCGAGCACGATGATCTCGTCGGCATTGACAACGGTGGAGAGCCGGTGCGCGATGACCAGCGTGGTGCGCCCTTCGCTGACCCGGTCGAGCGCGTCCTGGATCTCCTTCTCGGTGAAGGAATCGAGCGCCGAGGTCGCCTCGTCGAGCACCAGGATCGGCGGCCCCTTCAGGATGGTGCGGGCGATGGCGACGCGCTGCTTCTCGCCGCCCGAGAGTTTCAGGCCGCGCTCGCCGACCGAGGTGGCGTAGCCCTCGGGCAAGGTGCGGATGAAGCGGTCGATCTGGGCGAGGCGGGCGGCCTCCTCGACCTCCTCCATCGTCGCATCGGGGCGGCCGTAGCGGATATTGTACTCGATCGTGTCGTTGAACAGCACGGTATCCTGCGGGACCATGCCGATGGCGGCGCGCAGGCTCACCTGCTGGACGTCGGCGATGGGCTGGCCGTCGATCAGGATGCGGCCCTTCTGCGGCTCGTAGAAGCGGAAGAGCAGGCGCGAGATCGTCGACTTGCCGGCGCCGGAGGGCCCGACGATGGCGACGGTCCGGCCCGGCTCGACCCTGAAGGAGACGCCGCGCAGGATCGGCCGCTCCGGCACATAGGCGAAATGCACGTCCTCGAAGACGACCGCGCCGGCCGGGACCTGCAGGGGCCGGGCGCCCGGCTTGTCCTGGATCTCGGCGTCGCGGCCGATCAGGGCGAACATCTGGGCAATGTCGAGCGTCGCCTGCTTGATCTCGCGATAGACGGTGCCCATGAAGTTCAGCGGCAGATAGAGCTGGATCAGCATCGAATTGATCAGGATAAGGTCGCCGACCGTGTTGGTCCCGGCCTGGAAGCCGCGCACCGCCATCACCATCGACAGCGTCAGGCCGGCCGCGAAGATCACGGCCTGGCCGAAATTCAGCCAGGCGAGCGAGGTGTAGGACTTGATCGAGTTGCGCTCGTAGAGCGCCATCGCTGTGTCGTAGCGCGCGGTCTCGCGGGCCTCGGCGCCGAAATACTTCACCGTCTCGTAGTTCAGGAGCGAATCGATCGCCTTGGAATTGGCGTCGGTGTCGGATTCGTTCATGGCCGAGCGGATGGCGATCCGCCACTCGGTCGCCTTGATGGTATAGGTCATGTAGGCGACGACCATCGCGACCAGCACGACGACATAGCGCCAGTCGAACAGGCCGAGCAGCACGGCGATGATCAGCACGACCTCGACGACGACGGGCACGAGCTGGTTGAGGCCGAGCCGGACCATCTCCTCGATGCCGTTGCGGCCGCGCTCCAGAACGCGCGTCAGGCCGCCGGTCTTGCGCTCGAGATGGAAGCGCAGCGAGAGATAATGCAGGTGGCCGAAGGTCTGCAGCGCCAGCGTGCGGACCGCATGCATGAAGACCGGCGCGAAGATCGCGTCGCGCATCTGGACGAAGGCCGAGGAGCCGACCCGCGCCAGCCCGTAGAGCACCGTCAGCGCCAGCGGCGCGCCGACCAGCCAGGGCAGCCAGTCCTGGACGCTGGAATGGGTCCCGGCCAGCGCGTCGGTGATCCATTTGAAGGTGAAGGGCACGCCCATCAGGATCAGGCGCCCGATGATCATCAGGGCGAAGGCGGCGACGACGCGGGCGCGCAGATCCGACCGCCCGGCCGGCCAGAGATAGGGCCAGAGCGCGCGGAAGGTGGCGAAGAAGCCGGACCCCGGCTGGATCGTGACGGAGCGGGCAAGGCTCGGCGCCGGGGACGGCGCGGCAGGCACGGACATTTTCAAGCGATTCCAGTGAACGCACCCATATAGGGGCAAATCGGCAACCATGCATGCAGCTCGTTGCAGGGGCGGCCTTGCACCCGCAGCGAGAGGGTGGAAGGGGCACGGCCTCCGGCAAGCTTGCGCCGCGGAGTTGCCTTGCTCTCGCCGAAGGGGGAGTGTCTCCTCGCAAAGAGCGCCCGACGCTCGCAGACGGGGAGACACGACCATGGCATTCCGCAAACTCGCCGCGATCGGCCTGGGACTGGGGGCTGTCCTCAGCCTTGCCCTGCCGGCCGCCGCGCAAGGCACGCGACCGCATCCGCAGATCACGATCAACAACCAGCGCAGCGTGCCCCTGAGCAGCTTCGAGATCGCCACGGCGGGCGACCAGCCTCGCCTCGTCGCGAAGCTCGCCAAGCCGCTGGCGCCCGGCAAAAGCATCGCGCTCAGGCTCAACAAGCCGCAGGGCTGCTCCTACACCGTGCAGGGCAGGTTCGAGGACGACGCCACCAGCGACGCCGACATGGATCTGTGCAGGGACCGCGTCATCCGCCTGACGGAGTGAGATTCTAGCCGTCCCTCACGCCGTCGTCCCACACAAGTGGCGAAGCCGCGCCGATCCGGATCCATGCCGGAGCGCATCCGGCCAAGGTTCCGGCATGGAGCCCGGGTCTGCGCTTCGCTACGCCCGGGATGATCCGTGTTTGCGGCAAGGAGCTTTTCAAGCCGTCGCGCCGGCCCTGGCCAGCTTGTAGGTGATCGAGTCCACCAGCGCCTGGAAGGAAGCGTCGATGATGTTGGCGCTGACGCCGACCGTGGTCCAGCGCTCGCCGGTCTCGTCGCCGGATTCGATCAGCACGCGGGTGACGGCGTCGGTGCCGCCCTGGAAGATGCGGACCTTGTAGTCCAGCAGCCGCAGACCTTCGATCAGCGACTGGTAACGGCCGAGGTCCTTGCGCAGCGCGATATCGAGCGCGTTGACCGGGCCGCTGTCGCCTTCGGCCGCCGAGATCAGCACGTCGTCGCCGACCTGCACCTTCACGATCGCCTCGGAGAAGGTGACGAGCTCGCCCAGCGCGTTGTAGCGGCGCTCGACATTCACGGCGAAGCGCTCGACGGAGAAGTATTCCGGCACCTCGCCGAGGATGCGCTTGACCAGCAGGAAGAAGGAGGCGTCGGCGCCCTCGAAGGCATAGCCCTGCGCCTCCTTCTCCTTGACCTCCTGCAGCACGCGGTTGAGGCGCGGATCGTCGCGGCCGAGCGTGACGCCGATGCGCTCCAGCTCGGCGACGAGATTCGACTTGCCGCCCTGGTCGGAGATCAGGACCTTGCGGGTGTTGCCCGTGGCTTCCGGTGCGACATGCTCGTAGGTGCGCGGGTCCTTGAGCACGGCGGAGGCGTGGATGCCGGCCTTGGTGGCGAAGGCCGAGGCGCCGACGAAAGGCGCGTGGCGGTTCGGCGCCCGGTTCAGCATCTCGTCGAGGGCGCGCGAGACATGGGTCAATTCGGCGAGCTGGCCGTCGTCGACGCCGAGCGCGAAGCGGTCGCGATAGCGCTCCTTCAGTTTCAGCGCGCCGATCAGCGTGACGAGATTGGCGTTGCCGCAGCGCTCGCCGAGGCCGTTGAGCGTGCCCTGGATCTGGCGCGCGCCCGCCTCCACCGCCGCCAGCGAATTGGCGACGGCGCAGCCGCAATCGTCATGGGCGTGGATGCCGAGATTGTCGCCCGGCACGGCCTTGGCGACCTCGCGGACGATGGCGCCGATCTCGTCGGGCAGCGTGCCGCCATTGGTGTCGCAGAGCACGACCCAGCGGGCGCCGGCCTCGTAGGCGGTGCGGGCGCAGGCGAGCGCGTAGTCGGGATTGGCCTTGTAGCCGTCGAAGAAATGCTCGCAATCGAGCATCACCTCGCGGCCGGCGGCCCTCGCCGCCGCAACGCTCTCGCGGATGCCGGCGAGATTATCCTCCAGCGAGATCTCCAGCGCGACATGGACATGGTAGTCCCAGGCCTTGGCGACGAAGACGATCGCATCGGCCTTCGCCTCCAGCAGCGCCGCGATGCCGGGGTCGTTGGCGGCCGAGCGCCCCGCCCGCTTGGTCATGCCGAAGGCGGCGAACTTCGCCCGCCTGGTCGCCTTCCGCTCGAAGAAGGCGGTGTCGAGCGGGTTGGCGCCGGGATAGCCGCCCTCGACATAGTCGACGCCGAGCCGGTCGAGCAGGCTCGCCACGGCGCGCTTGTCGTCGAGCGAGAAATCGACGCCGGTGGTCTGGGCGCCGTCGCGAAGCGTCGTGTCGAAGAGATGGACGCGGGCGGCGCTCACCGCCCGCCCCTCAGCTTGAAGCGGACGACGCGCGGCACGACCATCGCCAGCATGACGAGCTTGATGGCGAAGGAGAGCGAGCCGGCGGGGCGGATCTTCGGGCTCATCGCTTGACCTCCCAGGTGGTCGTCGGCTCGCCGGTGGCGGGGTCCTTGCCGTCCTTGAGCGCGATGCCCATGGCGGCGAGTTCGTCCCGGATGCGGTCGGACTCGGCGAAGTTCCTCGCGCGGCGGGCGTCGAGGCGCGCGGCGATCAGGCGCTCGACCACGGGATCGACGGCAGCGGGCGCCGCGATCTGCGGCAGCGCGACCCCGAGAAGCTCGAGGCCGGCCAGCAGCGCCGGCAGATCGCCGGACTTGCGCAGGGCATGGAGCTCGGCCAGCACGCGCGCCGTGTTGAGATCGTCGGCCAGCGCATCGAGCAGTTCGGCCGAAGGCTCGGACGCCGTCGCGCCCTGCGCGACCTCCGCCCAGTCCTGCAGCATCTTCTCCGCCTCCTCCAGCGCCTTCACCGTCCAGTCGATCGGCTGGCGGTAATGCGTCTTGAGCATCGCGAGGCGCAGCACCGCGCCCGGCCATGAGCGGCCGCCGAAGCTCTCCGTCTCCAGCAGTTCGTGGATCGTGACGAAGTTGCCGAGCGACTTCGACATCTTCTCGCCTTCGACCTGCAGGAAGCCGTTATGCATCCAGATATTGGCCATCAGCGGCTGCCCTTCCCCGCCACCGAGCGCGCAGCAGGACTGGGCGATCTCGTTCTCATGGTGCGGGAAGACGAGGTCGATGCCGCCGCCATGGATGTCGAAGACGTTCTTCTGCGGATCGTCGCAGGCGAGCCCGCCGCCGAAGGGCGTGAGCAGCTTCGCCATCGACATGGCCGAGCATTCGATGTGCCAGCCGGGACGGCCGGGCGTGGCGATGCCGGCCGGAGACGGCCAGCCGGGATCGATGCCGTCGCGGCTCGGCTTCCACAGCACGAAATCCATCGGGTCGCGCTTATAGGGCGCGACGTCGACGCGGGCGCCGGCCAGCATCTCGTCGAGCGAGCGGCGCGCGAGCGTGCCGTATTTCGGCGCCCTGGCGAGATGCGCGACGGCCGGGACATGGAACAGCACATGCTCCTCGGCGACATAGGCGACGCCGCGCGCGATCAGGCGCTCGATGATCGCCTTCATCTCCGCGATATGCTCGGTGGCGCGCGGCTCGGTGGTCGGCCTGAGCGTGCCGAGCGCGTCGATATCGGCGTGGAACTGCGCGGTCGTCGCCTGCGTGACCCTGGCGATCGCCTCGTTCAGCGTCAGGCCGGGATAGTCGCGCGCGGCGCGGGCGTTGATCTTGTCGTCGACGTCGGTGAGGTTGCGGGCATAAGTGACGTGATCCGCGCCGTAGATGTGGCGCAGCAGCCGGTAGAGCACGTCGAAGACGACGACCGGGCGGGCATTGCCGATATGGGCGTAGTCGTAGACCGTCGGGCCGCAGACATACATGCGCACATTCGACGGATCGATCGGCGCGAAGTCCTGCTTCGTCCGCGTCAGCGTGTTGTAGAGCCTCAGGGTCGGCGGCATCGGGGCTGGGTCCTGGAACGAACGAAACGGCAAAACACGAAAAACGGCCTGGCCGCTGGCCGGGGCGCTTTTGTCGGTTCGTTTTTCAGGACGAGGACGTGAGCAGCCGGCCAGCGAAGGCTAGCGGCAAATAATGCAAATCCGGCTGTTGATGGCGGCTCGCGTCATGGGGAGACGTGATTGCCTTCCCGCGCGCTTTCCGTCAAGAGGGCGCGCGCTTGCTGCAACGCAGCAAGCGCCGTGGCCCTGGCGGAATTCATTCAAATTTAACCGGCCGGAACCATGCTCCCGCTTCCCGGGTTCCTCGCCCGGCTTCCTCAGGAATCGCTTCAGATGCGCCGCGCCGTGGCTTTTGTCGGACTGCTCGGGATCGCCGTCGCCGGGATCTCGCTCTCGATCATGCCGATGAGCCGCCCCGCCGCCGCGCCCAGCGAGCAGCGCACCTTCCTGATCCCCGCCAGCGACGGCTACGGCATCGCCGACTGCATCTCGGCCAAGGCGGAATGCGGCAAGATCGTCGCCAATGCCTGGTGCGAATCGCAGGGCTTCGGCAAGGCGGTGGCCTTCGGCATCGCCGACAAGGCCGACTTCACCGGCACCGTGACCCGGCCGAGCCCGGTCGCCGCCGCCGAGCAGCCGCTCAGCATCACCTGCGGCGAATAATCGTCGACCCTACCTGATCCAGTCGGCGCATTTCGGCGCCTCGCCCGTATTGCCCCAGGGCATGATCGGCACCGAGGAGGTCGCGTTCTGCGGCGAGCCGTCGATCAGCTTGTCCGAATAGGCGAGATAGACCAGCACGTTGCGCTTGGCGTCGCAGCCGCGCACGATCTGCATCTTCTTCCAGATCAGCGAGCGGCGCTCGCGGAAGACGACATCGCCCTGCCCCGCCTTCTCCTTGAAGCGGACCGGGCCGATCTGCTGGCAGGACAGCGAGATCTCCGAGACCTCCTCGGCCACGCCGAACATGCCCTTGACGCCGCCCTTCTCCGGCACGGTGTAGTGACAGGCGACGCCCTCCACCAGCGGATCGTCGACGCCGTAGACGGCGAGCTTGTCGTCCGGCGTCAGCGCCTTCCAGACGGTCGATTTCTTGAAGATGAGATCTTCCTGCGCCATGGCGGGCGCCATGAACGCTCCGGACAGGGTGACGGCCAGCGCAGCCAGGATCCAACGACGAAGCAGCATTCCCATTCTCCCGGCGCGTTTCGGTTCGGCGCCCGGCAGGATATGGGATGCCGCGCGCCGGCGCGCCAGAGTTCCGCGGCCACGCCCCACAGCAAAGCAGAGGCGACAGGATGCTCCCCGAACTGGAAAGCCCGCGATTGCGGCTGCGACCGCGCCGGCTCGACGATCTCGACGCCATCGCGCGCCTCAACGCCGATCCGCAGGTGATGCGCCACATCGCCTCGGTCGACGACCCGGCGATGGGGCGCGACGCCGTCGCCGCGCGCAGCTTCAGCCACGTCGCGCGCGGGCTCGGCTACTGGTCGGTCTTCGCCAAAGAAGAGCCAGCGGCGTTCGCCGGCTATGTCGGGCTGATCCCGGACGGCGAGGGCCCGGGCGAGGTCCAGCTCAGCTATCGCTTCGCGGTGCGCCACTGGGGCAAGGGCTATGCGCGGGAGGCGGCCGCCTGCTTGCTCAGCCACGGCTTCGAGACGCTGGCCCTGCCAAAAGTCCTCGTCACCACCCATCCGCGCAACGCCGCCTCGCTGAGGCTGGCGCAGCGGCTGGGCTTCGCGGCCGCGCCGACCGATCCGCAGGTCCTGATCGGCGTGCCCGCCGTGCCGGCTTCGCGCCTGCGGCTCACCCGCGAGGCATGGCTGCGGCTCAGGCCGCCAGCGGCCTGAAGGCGAGATAGGCCGCGACCAGCGCGCCGATGACACCAAGCGAGAAGAGGACCAGCTTCAGCCGCGTCATCGCGCTGGCGAAGGCGACGTCCCCGGCGGCGACGCGAGGATATCGGTCGAGCAGGCGGGCAACCGCGAGATTCTCGGCCACGTCGCAAAGCCCGCCGATCAGCCAGCCGCCGCCGCAGAGCGCCGCCACCCAGAGAGGCTGGCCGCGCGTCGTCAGCCCCGCGATCAGGATGGCGCCGACGATGGCATAGGTGAAGGCGCAGGCCACGTCGGCCGGCAGCACCCGGTTGCGGTAGCGGGCCCGCCGCGTCTCGCCATAGAGCGAGAAGAGCTTCTCGACATCGGCGACGGAATAGCCGTCCCAGTCGCTCTCCAGCATGCGCGGCACGCCCTGCCGGTTCGACCAGGCGCCGACGAGCCAGTAGAGCACCACGACGAAGACCGGCCCCCAGATGAAGAAGGCCAGCGGAATGGTCGTCGAATAGAGCGGCACGGGGTCGATCATGGCGTCTCGGCTCTCGCGGCAGGGGCGTCGTCGCCATCAGGTTATCCGTCCCCCCGGCCGCCGCCAAGCAGGCAGCGACAGGAGGGCCGTCAGAGCAATTCCTCGGGCGGGGCCAGGTCGAGGCGGCGCAGCTCGACGCGGGTCTGCTGCGAATCGTAGCGCAGGAAATATTCGTCGAGCTGGGGCGGCGCGACAGCGGTTCCCGCCAGCATCGCATGGGCTTGCCCCCGATGATGGATCTGGTGCTGGAAGAGATGCGCCAGCAGGTCGTCGACGCGCTCCTCGATCCGGCCGCTCTCGCCGCGATCGGTCGCGACCGTCGTCGCCAGCAGGTCGTCGCTCGCCCCGTCGCAGAAGGCGATCAGCCGCCGGTCGGCCGCCGCCTGGGCCGGCAGGAGCTGGGCGATCTCCAGAGGCTGGAAGCGCGCGAAGACCTGCTGGCCAAGGCCGCCGCGTTCGAGTGCATCGATATAGTAGAGATCGATCATCAGATTGTGGTTCAGCGTCGCGTGCAGCGAGGGGAAGAAGCTCGTGCGCTCGGCCTCGAACGCGGCCTCGCTCAATCGGGCGCAGGCGGCGAGCAGCCGCCAGTTCGCCCAGGCGTTGTTGTGGGCCATCTTGCGGAAATGAGCGGCCAGCGCCCCGCGCCGGCCGGAGCCCGTCTCAACCATGCGGCAGAACCTCCTGCTCGATCGCGCCGAAGATCGAATGCCCGGCGGCGTCCTTCATCTCGATGCGAACCGTGTCGCCGAAACGCAGGAAGGGCGTCCTCGGTTCGCCGTGGCGCAGCGTCTCGACCATGCGCTGCTCGGCGATGCAGGCATAGCCCAGCCCGCCTTCCGCCATCGGCCGGCCCGGCCCGCCATCGGCGTCGCGATTCGAGACCGTGCCGGAGCCGATGACCGTGCCGGCCGAGAGCCGGCGCGTCGCGGCGGCATGGGCGATCAGCGTGCCGAAATCGAAGGTCATGTCGGCGCCGGCATCGGGCCGGCCGAAGGGGGCGCCGTTGAGCTGCGCCAGCAGCGCGCCATGCAGCTTGCCGTCGCGCCAGGCTTCGCCGAGTTCCTCGGGCGTGACGGCCACCGGCGAGAAGGCCGAGGCCGGCTTCGACTGAACGAATCCAAAGCCTTTCGCCAATTCGCTCGGAATCCGATTCCGCAAGCTCACGTCGTTTGCGAGCATGACGAGACGGATCGCGGCAAGGCCCTGCTCGCGGCTCGCTCCCATCGGCACGTCGCCCGTCACCACCGCGACCTCGCCCTCGAAATCGATGCCGTCCTCCTCGCTGCGGGCGAGGATCGGCCCGCGCGGCGCAAGCGAGGCGTCGCTGCCGCCCTGATACATCAGCGGATCGGTCCAGACATTCTCCGGCAGGGCCGCGCCGCGCGCCTTCCGGGCGAGCGCGACATGGTTCACATAGGCCGAGCCGTCGAGCCACTGGACCGCCCGCGGCAGGGGCGAGGCGCAATCATGCTCGTGGAAGCGGAAGGACGGCACCGCGCCATGCTCCAGCCCCTCGGCGAGATCGGCGAGGCGCGGCGCCAGCCGCTCCCAGTCGTCCAGCGCCGCCTGCAATGTGGCGACGACGGGAAAGGCGTCGGTCGCGCGCGTCAGGTCCCTGGAAACCACGACCAGCCGGCCATCGCGGCCATGCGAGAGAGAGGCGAGCTTCATCTCTTTTCATTCCTTGCCGGACGCGCCAATAAGGGCGCAACGAGCCTTGGACCAGGCTCTGGGGAGGAGACCATATGGAACGTCGGTCGTTTTTGAAAACGGGCGCCCTCGCCGCAGCCGCGACCGCCGTCGCGGCCCCCGCGATCGCGCAGTCGCAGCCCGCGGTGAAATGGCGGCTGACCTCGAGCTTCCCGAAATCGCTCGACACGATCTACGGCACCGCGCAGCAGTTCTCGAAATACGTCTCCGACGCCACGGACGGGAAGTTCGAGGTGCAGGTCTTCGCGCCGGGCGAGATCGTCCCCGGCCTGCAGGCGCTCGACGCGGTCTCCTCCGGCACGGTCGAATGCGCGCATTCGCCGACCTATTTCTACATCGGCAAGGACCCGACGCTGGGGCTCGGCACCGGCATTCCCTTCGGCCTCAACGCCCGGCAGCAGCATAGCTGGTGGTATTTCGGCGGCGGCGGCGAGATCGTGAACGGCGTGCTCGACCGCTTCAACGCCTATGCGATCCCCTGCGGCAATTCCGGCTGCCAGATGGGCGGCTTCTTCCGCAACGAGCTCAAGGGCGTCGAGGACCTGAAGGGGCTGAAGTTCCGCATCGGCGGCATGGGCGGCTCGGTGCTGGCCAAGCTCGGCGTGGTGCCGACCCAGATCGCGCCCGGCGACGTCTACCCGGCGCTGGAGCGCGGCTCGATCGACGCGGCCGAGTTCGTCGGCCCCTATGACGACGAGAAGCTCGGCTTCATCCGCGTCGCGAAATACTACTACTACCCCGGCTGGTGGGAGGGCGGCGCCATGCTGCACCTGATCATCGGCAAGGAAGCCTGGGCCAAGCTGCCGAAGCACTACCAGGCCATCGTCCAGCACGCCTGCGAGGCGGCGAACAACTGGATGCTCGCCAAATACGACGCGGTGAATCCGGGCGGGCTGCGCCGCCTCGTCGCCCAGGGCGCGCAGTTGCGCGCCTTCCCGCTGCCGGTGATGGAAGCGGCGCTGAAGGCGGCGGACGACTATTATGCCGAGACCGGCGCCAAGAGCCCGGACTTCAAGAAGGGCTACGAGTCGATGGTCGCGTTCCGCGGCGAGAACCTGCTCTGGTGGCAGATCGCGGAACTCTCCTACGATTCCTTCATGAACCGGCTGAAGGCGCGCTGAGCCCGGCCTCCCCCCGCCCCTGCCGCTCGCCGGAACAGGCTCAGGCGAAGCTCGCCCGCCCCGGCGGATGGCGCCCCAGCGCCGCGGCCAGCCGGGCGCGGACGCGCCCGGGGCGCCGCGCCAGCAGCCGGTCCGCCAGCTTCGACGCCCGGCGGCGCTGCCGGGCGATCCGGCGCTCGATCTCGCGCATGAGCCGGCCGCCATCCGCCATCCCGGCTTCCGCGGCGAGACAGGTCCGGGCCATGTCCAGATCGATCGCGCGGCCGAGCCGCGAGCGCAGGCGCTCCGCCAGCGCGGCCTGCCGCCGCAGCCCCGCGGATTCGGCCGGGGCGAGGAAGCCGAGCTGGCAGCCGAGATCGACCACCGCGCTCCTGAAGTCATGCAGGCGCTCGATGCTCATCCGCCGGGCGTCCTTGCGCGCCCGGCGCCGCGCCCGCCGGTAGCTGCGCCCGCAAGCCCGGACCAGGAAATCGCCCGTCTCATCCGCGAGGGACCACTCCGCCATGGCGGCGGAGAGCCTGCGCAATTCCGTCCGGACGGCTTCGCCCTGTTCGCGCAGCAGGGCGCCGGCCGCCGCAGCCGCCGCTTCGGCGTCGTCCGGCGGGAGCCGCTGCGGGCAGAGCTTGCGGAGAACCCCGGCGATGACGGCCCGGTCGCGGGAGGGGCCGAAGCCGCGCCGCAGGCGCCCGGCCGCGGCCCTGACCGCCCGCGCCTGCTGCGACAGGCCGGCGGGCGCGAGCTTGAGCAGGGCCCGCCAGGCCTTCATCAGGCGGCGGAACTCGTGGATCGTCTGCTCGGGCGCGATCCCGTCGCGGGCGAGCCGGTCGAGCGCGCGGAGCGGCATCCTGCGGCAGGTCCGCAGCCAGTGCCGGGCCCAATGCCGCATCGTCACGCCGCCACCTGTTCCGGCCCCGGACGCCTCGGCCACGCCGCCTCCCTGTCCCGCAATCCCGGACGAGGCCGGGCAACCGCCGGATTCTATCATGGTTCCGACGGAAGCAAGCGGGCGCCGCGCGACAGCGGCCGCGTTCGCCTGTATCGTCCGGTCCTCCCTGTGAATGACCGCCGCGCCGGCTCGCCGGATTTTCCGGAACCCGCTACAGAGCTGCCCATGACAGAGAAAAACCCGTCCGCCGCCCAGGACCAGATGCTCCGGCTCGAGCGCTTCCTGCCCTATCGCCTCAATGTCGTGGGCACGCTGGGCGGCCGGGCGCTCGGCCGGATCTATGCCGAACATTTCGGCATCGGCATCCCGGAATGGCGCGTGGTGGCGCAGCTCGGCGAGTTCGGCAAGCTGACCTCGCGCGACATCGGCGAGCTCGCCCAGATGCACAAGACCAAGGTCTCCCGCGCGGTGACGGAACTGGAGAAGCGCGGCTTCGTCTCGCGCGCCGAGAACCGGCAGGACCGGCGCGAATCCTTCGTGACGCTGACAGCCGCCGGCAAGCGCGTCTACGACCAGATCGTGCCGCTGGCGCTCGGCTTCGAGGCGCGCTGGATCGAGGGCATCGCGCCCGACGAGATCAAGGTGTTCGAGCGCGTGCTCTCGACCCTGACCGAGCGCGGCCGGCTGCTCGCAGGGAACTACCGCGAGGAGGACGGGTCTTAGGAATATCCCGCCCCGGAATGAGGGGCGCGGTTCGATCGAACGCCTGAAGCTCGTCAGAAATACTTGGCCAGGTTGCGCCTGATCCGCTCCTGCGGGTTCTCGCCCCTGGGCGGGTAGGCGAAGGCCTGCCCGGTGATCGTCTCATAGGCGCGGACATAGACGGCGGAGGTCTGGTCGATCAGCTCCTGCGGGATCGGCGGCAGCTCCTCCTTGTAGGGATCGCAGCGCGCCACCACCCAGTTGCGGACGAAGTCCTTGTCGAAGGATTCCGGCTTGCCGCCGCCGGCGAAGCGCTCCGGATAGCTCCCGGCGAACCAGTAGCGGCTCGAATCCGGCGTATGGATCTCGTCCGCGAGCAGGATGTTGCCCTCGGCGTCGGTGCCGAACTCGTATTTCGTGTCGGCGAGGATGAGGCCGCGCTCGCGGGCGAGCTTCTGGCCGCGGGCGAACAGCGCCAGCGCATGGGCCGAGACGATGTCCCACTGCTTCTGCGTCAGCAGCCCCTCGCCGACGATCCGCGCCGCCGAAAGCGGCTCGTCATGGCCGCCGTCGAAGGCCTTGCTGGTCGGGGTGATGATCGCCTGCGGCAATTCCTGGTTGTCGCGCAGCCCGTCCGGCAGGCGGATGCCGTACATCTCGCGCCGGCCCTGCTTGTACATGGTCAGGATCGAGGTGCCGGTGGTGCCGGCGAGATAGCCGCGCACCACCATCTCGACCGGCAGGATCTCGAGGCGCCTGCCGACGACGACGTTGGGGTCGGGATAGTCGAGGACGTGGTTGGGGCAGATGTCGGCCGTGTGCTCGAACCAGTAGCGCGCCGTCTGGGTCAGCACCTGCCCCTTGAGCGGGATCGAGGCGATGGCGCGGTCGAAGGCCGAGAGCCGGTCGGTCGAAATCAGGATGCGGCGCCCGTCCGGCAGGTCGTAATTCTCGCGCACCTTGCCGCGATAATAGTTCGGCAGCTCCGGGATGACGGCTTCGTGAAGCGGCAGATAGTCGGACATGGCGGCGCTGGCCTCGCGATGACAGGCGGCGATCCGGCTCAGGCCCGACCCGCCGCGGTTCTTAGAGCATGCTGCCTTGGCGCGGAAACAGGCCCGTCATCCCGGCCGGAGCGCGACAGCGCTGCCGCCCGGAATCCCTCATCGGCTCAGTGCTCTACCACGGATTCCGGGTCAAGCCCGGAATGGCCGCTCCGGCACCGCCCGGCGCCGCCGCCGAGGGAATGCGCCAGTTTTCCACCACGGCGATCCGACTCGCGCCGGATTGCTGCGCCGGCCCGGATGTGGCATGCGGGGGCGGCGCCATCCCTGCCGAGTCAGCGCCGGGCTTGCGTGCGGGGTTCCATAGTTCCGTCGTGTTTGGCGGGTGTTGTTGGCAGGAGCTTGCGGCCGCACGGGCTGCTCCGACAGTGGATGACGTGACCCGACTTGCGATGATGCTGCGATTCTCCAGACGCTTCGGCATGGCCCTGCTGGCGCTGGCGGCCCTGAGCGGAACGGCCGCCGCGCAGTCCGCCTCCTGCGAGGCGTGGCGCGCGGAGCTGCAGAGCCTGCAGGGCCGCAGCGGCGGCGATGCGCGCGCCGCGCAGGCGGCCCAGCGCGTCGGCGCCCAGCTCGCCCGGATGAGCGACCAGTATCGCGCCATGGGCTGCGAGCGCGGCGGCTTCCTGTTCTTCGGCGAGCAGCCTCCGCCGCAATGCGGCGCCATCCGCGCCCAGCTCGGCCAGCTCCAGGCGCAATATGGCGCGCTGCAGCGCCAGGCGCAGGGCGGCGGGCTCGAGCAGCGGCGCGCCCAGCTCGCCGCCGCGATCAGCAACAATTGCGGCCCGCGTCCGCGCGGCTTCTTCGATACGATCTTCGGCCGCGATCCCGGCCCCGGCGAGGTCGATTCGACCATGCCCGAGCTCGACCCGGAGCGCTCGGTGATCGAGCCGGACAAGCCGCGCCTCGGCGGCCCGCAGACCGTCTGCGTCCGGACCTGCGACGGCTATTTCTTCCCGCTCGCCAACAATACCGGCAATGCCGACGAGATGTGCCAGGCGCTCTGCCCGGGCACGGAGACGACCGCCTTCGGCATGAGCACCGGGGGCGACATCCAGAACGCCGCCTCGCGCTCGACCGGCCAGCCCTATTCCTCCCTGCCGAACGCCGGCAAGTACCAGCGCAGCTTCGATTCGGCCTGCACCTGCCGCGGCCAGGGTCAGAGCTGGTCGGAGGCCCTGAAGAGCGCCGAATACCTGCTCGACAAGCGCAAGGGCGACGTCATCGTCACCGAGCAGCGCGCCGCCGAGCTGTCGCGGCCCAAGGTCGATCCGAAGCGCCGCAACGCCACGCCCGAGCCCGCCGCCGCGACCACCGCGCTGCCCCAGATCCCGGACGAGGCGCCGCTGCCCTCCGAGAACTCGCCGACCTCCGGCACGGAATCGGCCGGCGTCGGCCCCGACACGGTCGACGAGAAGACGCTGGACAAGGGCGACGGCCTGAAGAGCGAGTCGCGCAGCGTCACCGGCGAGCGCCGCGCGGTCAGGATCGTCGCGCCCAACCTGGCGCCCAATCTCAGCCCGCAACTGGTCAGGCCCTGACCGGAAAAGGTTCCATGCGCGGGTGGTAAGCGGCATTGCCGGCGAACGCTGCGCTCGGCGCTGGACGCATGACCCGGACCGTCGCATAAACGGCGAATCTCGCCGCCCCCTCGGGAGGCCGCCAGACCGCACCGTGCCCGCATCTTCCATGCGGACTTCTGCCTCTGACGCTCCCGACGCCACATGCAGAGGCCTTCATGTCGGACGTCAGCGCGTCACAGCCGCATCATCCGCACCCGATCGAACTCGCCGACGCCAAGCGCCGGATCAAGGCGATCTTCATCGGCTCCGTCGGCAACCTCGTCGAATGGTACGATTTCTACGCCTACACCGCCTTCGCGCTGTATTTCGCCGGGGCCTTCTTCCCCTCGCACGACCCGGTGGTGCAGCAGCTCAACGCCGCGACGCTGTTCGCGGCCGGCTTCATCGTCCGCCCCGTCGGCGGCTGGCTGTTCGGCCACCTCGCCGATCGCTACGGCCGGCGCCTCTCGCTGATGGTCTCGGTGCTGATGATGTGCTTCGGCTCGCTGCTCATCGCCTTCACGCCCACCTATGAGACGATCGGCTTCGCGGCGCCGGCCCTGCTGGCGCTGGCGCGCATCATCGAGGGGCTGAGCCTCGGCGGCGAATACGGCGCGAGCGCGACCTATCTCACCGAGATCGCCGATCCCGAGCATCGCGGCTTCTATTCGAGCTTCCAGTACGTCACGCTGATCGGCGGCCAGCTCACCGCCATCCTGGTGCTGCTGCTGCTCCAGAACGTCTTCCTGACGCATGAGCAGCTCGTCGCCTGGGGCTGGCGCATCCCCTTCGTGATCGGCGCCGGGCTCGCCATCACCGCGATGTTCATGCGGCGCCACATGCAGGAAACCGAGGCCTTCGAGGCGGCCAAGAGCACGATGAAGCGCGAAAGCTCGCTGCGCGGCCTGCTGCGCTATCCGCGCGAGGTCGCGATCGTGGTCGGCCTCACGGCGGGCGGCACCGCCGCCTTCTACACCTTCACCACCTATATGCAGACCTTCGTCAAGCAGACGGTCGGCCTTTCCGACATCGTCACCACCTATGTCATCGCCGCCTCGCTGATCTTCGCGGCGATCCTGCAGCCGCTCTACGGGGCGCTCTCGGACCGGATCGGCCGCAAGCCGGTGCTGATGTTCTTCGGCATCGCCGGCACGCTGCTCACCGTGCCGATCCTGACCACGCTTTCGGGGACCAAATCGCCCTGGATCGCCTTCCTGCTGATCTGCGGCGCCTGGATCTTCACCGCCGGCTACACCTCGATCAACGCGGTGGTGAAGGCCGAGCTGTTCCCGACCTCGGTGCGCGCCACCGGCGTCGCGGTGCCCTATGCGCTGACCGTCTCGATCTTCGGCGGCACGGCGCCGGCCATCGCCCTGTTCTTCAAGCAGCAGGGCCATGAGGAGTGGTTCTACTACTACCTCGCCGGGATCATCTTCATCTCGTTCCTGGTCTACGCCCTGATGCGCGACACCAAGCACGCCTCGGCGATGCACCGGCACGAATGAGGGCTCGGCATCGTCATTGCGCAGCGACGAAGCCCTCCGGGGGCGGCGGGGCTGACGGTTCAGCCAAGTCCCCCCGGATGGCTTCGCTGCGCTCGCAATGACGGGTGGCGCCGTCAGGCGCTCTCGCCGGCCAGCCGCCTCAGCGCCTTCTCGCGCCCGATCAGCGGCAGCAGGGCGGCCAGCTCCGGGCCGTGGTCGAGCCCGGTCAGCGCCTGCCGCAGCGGCATGAACAGCGCCTTGCCCCTGGCGCCGGTGGCGGCGGCGACGGCTTGCGTCCAGCTCTTCCAGCTCGTGGCGTCGAAGGGCTCCTGCGGCAGCAGCGCGGCCGCCTTCGCCGCGAAACCGGCATCGGCGACGGCCGGCGCGACCGGCCCCTGCACGACCTGCCACCAGAGCTTCGCCTCGGCGAAGGTCGCGAGATTGCCGCGCACGGCCAGCCAGAAGGCCTCGCCGCCAGCGATACCCGCCTCGGCGAGGCGCCCGGCCGCGACGGCGTACGGCATATGGTGAAGCGTGCGGGCGCTCAGCGCCTCCAGCTCATGCTCGTCGAACTTGGCCGGGGCGCGCGAGACATGAGCGAGCTCGACGAGGCCGGCGAGCTCGTCAAGGCTCTCGACGGGGCGCACCGCGTCCGACGTGCCGACGAGGACGGCGAGCGCCGCCACCGCCAGCGGCTCCACCCCGGACTCGCGCAGGCCCCGCAGCGAAAGATGGCCGAGCCGCTTCGACAGCCCCTCCCCGCTCGCCGTGGTCAGCAGGTTGTGATGGCCGAAGACCGGCAGGGCCGCCCCGAGCGCCGCGAAGATCTGGGCCTGCACCGCCGTGTTGGTGACATGGTCCTCGCCGCGGATGACATGGGTCACGCCGGTCTCGATGTCGTCGACCACCGAAGGCAGCGTGTAGAGATAGCTGCCGTCCTCGCGGACCAGAACCGGGTCGGAGAGCGAGGCGCAGTCGACATGGGACGGGCCGCGCACAAGATCGTCCCAGGCGATTTCGCGCGCCTCGAGCAGGAAACGCCAATGAGGCTTGCGGCCCTCGGCCTCGAAGGCCGCCTTCTGCTCGGGCGTCAGCTTCAGCGCGGCCCGGTCGTAGATCGGCGGCAGGCCGCGGGCGAGCTGCCGCTTGCGGCGGCGGTCCAGCTCGCCGGGCGTCTCGTAGCAGGCATAGAGGCGCCCGGCCGCACGCAGGCGCGCGGCGGCGGCGTCGTAGATCGCCAGGCGCTGCGACTGCCGGACGACCTCGTCCGGCACGATCCCGAGCCAGCCGAGATCCTCAGCGATCGCCTCGGCATATTCCGGCTTCGAGCGGGCGGTGTCGGTGTCGTCGTAGCGCAGCAGGAAGCGGCCGCGATGGCGGCGGGCGAACAGCCAGTTGAACAGCGCCGGCCGGGCGTTGCCGATATGGAGATAGCCCGTGGGCGACGGGGCGAAGCGAACCAGGGGCGCGGTCGAGGCGGAGGATGTCATGATGTGGCTTATGGCGCTTTTGGCCGGCGCCGACAATCGACGCGAAGCCTCGCAGGCGCCGGCCGGAGCGGGCTGCCGGCACAGGCGACGTTAACCCAGCGTTAGGGTTACCAATGCATGAATCGCCCCTGGGCAGGGCTGGACGGGACGGAACCGAATCGCTGCCGGGGAGGTCGGGATGCACATCGGTACCGTGAGAGGCGCGGCCGGCGCCGCAGCCCTGGCCGCCCTGTTGAGCGCTCCCGCCCTCGCAGCCGACTATCCGGTGCTGCGCGGCTCCCAGATCGAGGACGCGCCCACTCCCAGCCTCTATGCCGGCTCCTACAACTGGACCGGCTTCTATGTCGGCGGCGGCGCCGGCGTCTCCGACACCAAGTTCAAGCCCGATACGGGATTGCAGGACCTGGCGCGCTTCGCCTTCCGCAACACGGCGCTGGGCCAGCAGGTCGACATGGGCGGGCTGGTCAACAACCTGCCCGAGAAGAGCGACAGCGGCGCCACCTATTTCGGCTTCCTCGGCTACAATGTCGCCTTCGGCGACGCGGTGATCGGCATCGAGGCCGACTACACCCGCTCCGGCCACAGCTACCGCATCGACGACTACATCGCCCGCCGGTTCGTCACGGCCAATGGCGACGTCAACGACATCTCGCTGACCACGCAGCAGGCCGCCAAGCTCGACGACTACGCGACCGCGCGGCTTCGCCTGGGCTGGGCCTTCGGCAGCATCATGCCCTTCGCCACGCTCGGCGGCGCGGTCGGCCGCTTCAACACCAGCTCGACCATCGACGCGCGGTGGAACCTCACCCAGACCAACCCGCTGACCGGAACGGTCAGCCAGGGACAGGCCGCCGGCTATCCGCTGACCGTCGGCGCCAGCAAGAAGAACGTCTACGGCTTCGGCCTCACCGTCGGCGGCGGCGTCGACTGGGCCCTGGCGGAGAACATCTTCCTGCGCGGCGAATACCAGCTCATCCGCTTCGCCGATGTCGAGGGCACGACGACGACCGTCAACACCGCCCGCGCCGCGGTGGGCGTCAAGTTCTGACAGCCGGCAGCCGCACGGCGAAAAGGCCGGGACGAGCGTCCCGGCCTTTTCGCATGTTCGCAGACTCGCCGAACGCGCCTACTCGGCCGCCTCGACCTCCGGCCGGGCCCGGCCGGCGCGGTCGCGCTTGACCAGCTCGGCGACCAGGAAGGCGAGCTCCAGCGCCTGCTCGGCGTTGAGGCGCGGATCGCAGACCGTGTGGTAGCGGTCGTTCAGATCCGCATCGGTCATGCCGCGGGCGCCGCCGGTGCATTCGGTGACGTTCTTGCCGGTCATCTCCAGATGCAGGCCGCCGGCGCGGGTGCCCTCGGCCTGGTGGACGGCGAAGAAGTTCTTCACCTCGGTCATGATCAGGTCGAAGGGCCGCGTCTTGTAGCCGCTCGCCGCCTTGACCGTGTTGCCGTGCATCGGGTCGCAGGACCAGACGACGTTGCGGCCTTCCCGCTTCGTCGCCCGCACCAGCGCCGGCAGGTTGTCGAAGACCTTGTCGGCGCCGAAGCGGCCGATCAGGGTCAGCCGGCCGGGCTGGTTCTGCGGATCGAGCACGTCGATCAGCTTGAGCAGGCCGTCGACCGTGGTCGAGGGGCCGCATTTCAGGCCGATCGGGTTCCTGATGCCGCGGAAGAACTCGACATGGGCGTGGTCGAGCTGGCGCGTGCGGTCGCCAATCCAGATCATGTGGCCGGAGGTGTCGTACCACTCGCCGGTGGTCGAATCCGTGCGCGTCAGGGCCTGCTCATAGCCGAGCAGCAGCGCCTCGTGGCTGGTGTAGAAGTCCGTCGTGCGCATCTCCGGATGGGTCTCCGGGTCGATGCCGATGGCGCGCATGAAGTCGAGCGTCTCGGTGATGCGCTCCGCCACCTCCTGGTAGCGATGCGACTGCGGCGAGTCCTTGACGAAGCCGAGCATCCAGCGATGCGCATTGTCGAGATTGGCGTAGCCGCCGGTCGCGAAGGCGCGGATCAGGTTCAGCGTCGCCGCCGACTGGCGATAGGCCTCGAGCTGGCGGCGCGGATCCGGGACGCGGGCCTCGGCCGTGAAGGCGATGTCGTTGACGATGTCGCCCTTGTAGCTCGGCAGCTCCTCGTCGCCGATCTTCTCCGTCGGCGCCGAACGCGGCTTGGCGAACTGCCCGGCGATGCGCCCGACCTTCACCACCGGCGAGCCGCCGGCGAAGGTCAGCACCACCGCCATCTGCAGGAACAGCCGGAAGAAGTCGCGGATGTTGTCGGCGGAATGCTCGGCGAAGCTCTCCGCGCAGTCGCCGCCCTGGAGGAGGAAGGCCTCGCCGGCCGCGACCTTGCCCAACGCCCGTTTGAGCTTGCGCGCCTCGCCTGCAAAAACGAGCGGCGGAAAGCCGGCGAGCTGCTGCTCGACCGCCTTCAAGGCTGCCTGGTCCGGATAATCCGGAATCTGCTGGGCGGGCCTGGCCCTCCAGCTCTCTGGCGTCCACCGCTCGGACATGGGACTACGTGCTCCTGACCTCTCGAAGATCGCGCATCGTTAACCTTTGGTCGCGCGAAGGGGCGGCTATACACCCAAGCTTGCGGAATAGCCACTGCGCGCCATGCAGGCCGCCGGGGCCTGCCCCGGCCGATCGGGGAAGGACCGCCCCTCTCCCCCAGAGAGACGTTCAGCGCGACGGCGTCCGCATCGTCACCAGCTCCTCGGCCGCGCTGGGATGCAGCGCCACGGTGCGGTCGAAATCGGCCTTGGTCGCGCCCATCGTCACCGCGATCGCGGTGGCCTGGACGATCTCGCCGGCATCGTGGCCGAGGATGTGGACGCCGAGCACCTTGTCGGTCTTCGCGTCGACGATGAGCTTCATGTAGATGCGCTCGCGCCGGCCCGAAATCGTCGCCTTCATCGGCCGGAAGTTCGATTCGAAGATGCGCAGCCTGTGCCCCGCGGCAACGGCCTGCGCCTCGCTCAGCCCGACGGTGCCGATCTCCGGCGTGGTGAAGACGGCCGAGGCGACGGTGCCGTGATCCACGGTCCAGGGCTTGCCGCCGAAGACGGTGTCGGCGAAGGCATGGCCCTCGCGGATCGCGACCGGCGTCAGGTTGACCCGGTTGGTGACGTCGCCGACCGCATGGATCGAGGGCACGCTGCTGGCCGAGGTGGCGTCGACGACGATCTCGCCGAGCGCCCCCAGCGCGACCCCGGCCTTATCGAGGCCGAGCCCTTTCGTATTGGGCCGGCGGCCGGTGGCGACGAGCACGACATCCGCCTCGATCGGGTCGCCCGACGCGCAATGGGCGCGGCGGCTGCCGTCCGGCAGCGCCTCGATGCGCCGGATGGTGCAGCCCAGGCGGAAGGCGATCCCGGCCTCGGCCAGGGCGTCGCGCAGGCGGGTGCGGATATCCTCGTCGAAGCCGCGCAGGATGTTGTCGCCGCGATGCAGCACCGTCACCGCGACGCCGAGCCGGGCGAAGAGGCTGGCGAATTCGAGCGCGATATAGCCGCCGCCGACGACGAGCAGCCGCTTCGGCAGCGCCGGCAGATGGAAGACCTCGTTGGAGGAGATGCCGAGCTCGCCGCCCGGGATCGGCGGATCGAAGGAGGGCCAGCCGCCGGTCGCGACCAGGATATGGCGGGCGCGGACGAGCGCGCCGCTCTTCTGCAGGCGCACCTCGTGCGGCCCCTCGACCACCGCCCGCTCCTCGCGGATCTCGGCCTTCGCGCCCTCCAGCCCCTTGCGGTAGAGGCCGGAGAGGCGGGTGACCTCGTCCGCCACCGCGTCGCGCAGCGTCGGCCAGTCGAAGACGGGCTTGCCGGGCAGCGTCCAGCCAAAGCCGGCGGCGTCCTCGAAATCCTCGGCGAAGCGGCTGGCATAGACGAAAAGCTTCTTCGGCACGCAGCCGCGGACGACGCAGGTGCCGCCGATCCTGTCCTCCTCCGCGATCATCACGCGGGCGCCGTGGCCGGCCGCGATGCGCGCGGCGCGCGTGCCGCCGGAGCCGGCGCCGATGACGAAGAGATCGACGTCGTAGTCAGCCATGGTCTTCTCCCTGCGGCCGCGCCGCACCCGGACCGAACCAGAGGATTCCGGCCCCCAGAACGGCAATCCACCAGCCCTGCCAGGCGCCGTGCCCGACGACGGAAATCGCGAAGGCCGCCGCGAACAGCGCGAGGCGGGGCGCCATCTCCCGCGCCGGCAGGCGGCGAAGCCGCGCCAGCAGCAGCAGGCCGGCAAGGACGAGGAGACCGGCTCCGACCGCGCCGGTCTCGGCCCAGGCCTGCAGCGGCATGTCGTGCGGGTGGCCCGCTCCCAGAAGCAGGCGATGCTCGGGCGCGACCTCCGCAACGACCGGATTGCGGTGCATCGTGGCCGAGGTGCCGAAGCCCGCGCCGGCGAGCGGCCGCGCCCGCGCCACCTCGCCGAAGCTCAGCCAGATGTCGATGCGGGCCTGCCCGGTCATCACCGCGAAACGGTTCAGGATCAGCGAAGGCAGCCCGTCCCGCGCGGCGATGCCGAGCACCGGCGCCATCGCCATGGCGACGACGAAGGCGCAGCCGGCGGCCGTCAGGGTCAGGCGCGGCCATAGCGCCGCCAGCCCCCAGCAGAGGGCGCAGACCGCGACGCCGAGCCGTGCCGAGGCGCTCTCCGAGCGCAGGGCGCAGGCCGCGACCGCCAGGGCCAGCGCGATCGCCAGGATCCGGTCGAAACGGCGCCCCTCCGGCAGGCTCCAGAGGCCATGGATCGTCGGCGCGGCCAGGACCAGCGCGGTGATCGCGGGGCGGTTGAAGACGAAGCTCATCAGCTTGCCGAGGCCGAGCGCGGCGCGCTGCGACAGGCCCGAGGCGAGCTCCACCATCACCAGCAGGCAGGCGAGAAGGATCGCGAAGGCCAGCGCCCGCAGCCAGGTCGGGCGCGGCCTGAACCGGCCGGAGGCCGCGAGCGCCAGCGCGAAGACGATCGGCAGAGCGAGCTCGCCCCAGGCCCGCAGCGAGGCCGCCTTGTCATGGCTCCACAGGATCGAGAGCAGCGCCCAGCCGAGAAAGGCGGCGAGCGCCAGCCCCGGCGGCGTCGCCAGCAGGCGGCGCAGCCGCGCCGCGACCTCCCGCGAGCTCCCGGCCGCGGCCGCCGCGGCAAGCAGGAGCGCGGCCGCCAGGCCGAGCGTCAGCGGCGCCGAGCGATTGGCCAGCCACATGGCGAGCGGCATCAGCACCATCAGGGCCGCGCCGAGGCCGGCGAGGCGCTGCGGCAGCACTCCCCGGTCCGGCCCGGTTTCGTTGCGATCGGCGGAACGCGTCTGGCTCATGGCTTGCGCTTACGCGATCGGAGGAAAGGCCGCCAGCCGGGAATGAAAACCCCGCGGCAGGGTCGTAAATCGAAAGGTGTAGACTCTGCCGCGAACACCGCTTGAATTCGAAAATTATTGACAGGAGATTATTCAATCGGGCGCAATTGACGCTTGGCGCGGCAGGGTGTCACAGGCTTGCCGCCCCAATAACCGACGGCAAAGGCCGGAATCCGGAGGAAATCCATGCTGACATCGTTCCTGAAGCGCGGCGCGATCACGGCGGTTGCGTTCGCGGCGCTCTCGACGGCGGCGTTCGCCCAGGTCAATGAGCTCAAGATCATGGCCCCGGCGGCCCCCGGCGGCGGCTGGGACGGCACCGCCCGCTCGATGCAGCAGGCCCTCACCGGCGCCGGCATCGTCAAGAGCGTGCAGGTCAACAACGTCACCGGCGCCGGCGGCACCATCGGCCTCGCCCAATTGATCGGCGCCAAGGGCCAGGGCGACCAGCTCATGGTCAACGGCTTCGTCATGGTCGGGGCGATCCTGCTCAACAAATCGCCGGTCAACCTGTCGCAGACGACGCCGATCGCGCGGCTGACGGCCGAGGCCGAGGTCATCGTCGTGCCGACCGAATCGCCGCTCAAGACGGCCAAGGACCTCGCCGAGAAGCTGAAGGCCGACCCGGCCAAGGTGACCTGGGCCGGCGGCTCGGCCGGCGGCACCGACCACATCCTCGCCGCGCTGTTCGCCCAGGCCGTCGGCGCCGATGCCAAGAAGATCAACTACATCCCGTTCTCGGGCGGCGGCGAGGCGCTCGCGGCGATGCTCGGCGGGCGCGTCACCGCCGGCGTCTCCGGCTATGGCGAGTTCGAGGGCCAGATCAAGGCCGGCAAGCTGCGCGTGCTCGCCGTCTCCTCGGGCAAGCGGCTGGAGAACGCCCCCGACGCCCCGACCCTCAAGGAGCAGGGCATCGATCTCGAGCTCTTGAACTGGCGTTCGGTCGTCGCCCCTCCCGGCCTCTCGGCCGAGCAGACCAAGGCGCTGATCGACACCGTCGAGAAGATGGTCAAGTCGAAGGAGTGGCAGGAGATCCTGAAGGCCCGCGGCTGGGATGATTCCTACCTGGCCGGCGCCGAGTTCGACAGCTTCCTGAAGAACGAGATCGAGCGCGTCTCCAAGGTGATGCACGAAGTCGGGCTGGTGAAGTAGGCCGGCCGCCCCGATCCGGGAGGCCGGGACACCGGCCTCCCCTCTCCCTTTCCAGACGCGCCGCCAGGCGCCGCCATCGTCCGGACCCGCCATGACGAACGACATTCGGGCGCAGGGCGCCGACAAGCCGGCCCTGATCGTGGGCGTGCTGCTGCTGGTCGTCGCCTTCCTCGTCGGCTACGACGCCGCGCAGCAGACCATCGTCGCGACCTACGGCCTCGGCCCGACGGCGATGCCCTATGTCGTCGCCTGCGGGCTCGTCATCCTCGGCTTCAGCCATTTCGTCGTGGCCTTCCGCGGCGGGCTTCCCAAGCCGGAGGCCGCCGACGGCAAGGCCCTGCTCTGGATCGCCGCCGGCCTGGTCTGCCTGATCGGCTGCATCGCGCTGGGCGGCGGCTTCGTCATCGCCATCGCGCTGCTCTTCGCCTGCACCGCGCGCGGCATGGGCCGGCGGGCCTTCGCGGTCGATCTCGCGATCGGCTTCGTCCTCGGCCTCGCGATCTTCCTCGCCTTCGCCAAGCTGCTGACGCTGATCCTGCCGTCCGGGCCGCTCGAGCGGCTGTTCCTCTGACCCGGCGGAGCGCCCCATGGACACCCTGCTCTCCCTGCTCCACGGCTTCACCGTCGCCTTCGAGCCCGCCAAGCTGCTGTTCTGCCTGATCGGCGTCTTCCTCGGCACCGCCGTCGGCGTGCTGCCGGGCATCGGCCCGGCGCTGACGGTCGCGCTGCTGCTGCCGGTGACCTTCAAGCTCGACCCCGGCGGCTCGCTGATCATGTTCGCCGGCATCTACTATGGCGGCATGTATGGCGGCTCGACCACCGCGATCCTGCTCAACGCGCCGGGCGAGAGCGCCTCGCTCGCGACCGCGCTCGAAGGCTCGAAGATGGCCAAGGCCGGCCGCGGCGGGCCGGCGCTGGCGACCTCCGCCATCGGCTCCTTCGTCGCCGGCCTCATCGCCACGATCGGCCTCGCCTTCCTGGCGCCCTGGCTGGTCGAGGTCGCGGTGAAGTTCGGCCCCTGGGATTATTTCGCGCTGATGATCGTCGCCTTCGTCACCGTCTCGGCGACCTTCGGCGATTCCCCGCTGCGCGGCCTCACCAGCCTGTTCCTCGGCATCGCGCTCGGCCTGATCGGCATCGACAAGCTGACCGGCCAGGCGCGCCTCACCTTCGGTGTGCCGGAGCTGCTCAACGGCGTCGAGGTGACGACGCTCGCCGTCGGCCTGTTCGCGGTGGGCGAGGCTTTCTACGTCGCCTCCAAGCGCTTCCGCGACCCCGAGGAGATCATCCCGATCAAGGGCTCGCTGTGGATGACGAAGGAGGACTGGAAGCGCTCCTGGGCGCCGTGGCTGCGCGGCACCGCCTTCGGCTTCCCGATCGGCGCTTTGCCGGCCGGCGGCGCCGAGGTGCCGACCTTCCTGAGCTATTCGACCGAGAAGAAGCTCTGCAAATATCCCGGCGAGTTCGGCAAGGGCGCGATCGAGGGCGTCGCCGGGCCGGAAGCCGCCAACAACGCCTCCGCCGCCGGCACGCTGGTGCCGCTGCTGACGCTCGGCCTGCCGACCTCGGCGACGGCGGCGATCATGCTCGCCGGCTTCCAGCAATACGGGCTCAACCCCGGCCCGCTGCTCTTCGCCGAGAAGCCCGACCTGGTCTGGGGCCTGATCGCCTCGCTGTTCATCGCCAACGTCATGCTGGTGATCCTCAACCTGCCGCTGGTCGGGCTCTGGGTGCGGCTGCTGGCGATCCCGCAGCCCTGGCTCTATGCCGGCATCCTCGTCTTCGCGACGATGGGCACGCTCGCGGTCAACGGCTCGCCGGTCGAGCTGACGATGCTCTTCGCCTTCGGCTTCATCGGCTACCTGATGCGCCGCTACGATTATCCGGTCGCGCCAATGGTGGTTGGGCTCATCCTCGGGCCGATGGCGGAGGCGCAGCTCCGGCGCGCTTTGCAGATCAGCCTCGGCGATCCGATGATCCTGCTGGAGAACCCGATCTCGGCGACGCTGCTCGGCATCGCCTTCATCGCGCTGGTCGCTCCCTTCGTGATGAAGGGTCTCAACCGCTTCAAGGCTTCGGAGGACTGACGAGGCCGAGCCGGAACAGGCTCTTGCCGGTCGCGACCAGCGCCTCGGCCGCCGGCCGGGGCTCCCAGCCGAGCATGGTCATCGCCTTGGCGCTCGTCGCGTTCTTGCGGCGCCCGAGCTCCGGCGTCGCCGCCAGCCGCGCCACCGCGCTGAAGCGGGCCGCGGCCCGCACCAGCCAGTTCGGCAAAACCCGCGTCGGAACCCGGCGCGCCCTCTCGCCCAGACCCGCCTTCAGCGCCAGCGCGATCTCCTGCATCGTCATGAAATTCCCGGCGACCGCCAGGAAGCGCTCGCCCGCCGCCGCCGGATCGCGCATGGCGCGCAGATGCAGATCGGCCACGTCGCGAACGTCGACGACGCCGAACATGAGCTGCGGCAGGGCCGGAGGGCGGCCCTCCAGCAGGCTCTTCACCAGCACGATCGAGGGCGAGAGGTCGGGGCCGAGCAAGGGGCCGAAGATGCCGACCGGATTGACCACGGCCAGTTCCATGCCCTGCCCCTCGCCGTCGACGAAGCGCCAGGCCGCCTGCTCGGCCAGCGTCTTCGACCGGGGATAGGCAGCGAGCCCCGGCGCCGCCGGATCGGTCCAGTCGCGCTCGTCATAGGGGCGGCGAAGCGCGCGGCCATAGCCGATCGCCGCGAAGGAGGAGGTCAGCACCACCCGCCGGACGCCGGCCCGATGCGCGGCGCGCAGCACGCGCAAGGTGCCGTCGCGCGCCGGGCCGAGCAGTTCCGCCTCGTCGCGCGGCGCCGCGGCGAGCAGCGGCGAGGCGACATGCAATATATGGGTGCAGCCGGCCACCGCGGCGTCCCAGCCGTCATCCGCCATCAGATCGGCGGTCACGGTCTCGAAGCGCCCGTCGAGCGCGGCCCCCGCCCCGGCGAGCGCGGCCCGCAGCCCGGCCTCGCGGGCGCCGGAGCGCAGGCTGGCGCGGACAGCGTAGCCCGCATCGAGCAGGGCCAGGATGCAATGGCCGGCGACGAAGCCGGAGCCGCCAGTGACGAGAACGGTCTCGCGGGCCATGTCGATATCTCCGGCGTCAGAGGCGGCGGTCGTCGCCGCGGCATATGAAAAAGGCCGGCGGAAAGCGCCGGCCTTCGTCGGATATCCGGCCGGCGCCCGGCAAGGCGCGGCGCGTCAGAGCGTGTGGCCGCGCTTGCGCATCTCCTGCGAGAAGCGATCGAACAGATAGTTGCTGGTCTGGACGCTCCAGGCCTGCAGCAGCGGGAAGATGTCCTTCATCGCCTCGCCGCGCAGGCTGGTATAGCGCTGGCCGACCGGCGACTTGAAGAATGCGACGACCGCCTTGAGGTCGTCTTCCGTCATCTTGCTGGCGAAGACCGCCGCCGAGGTCTTCGCCATCTCGTCGATGCGCTTCTCGGCCTCGGGCTTCAGCTCGGCCGCGACCGCGTCGGCGTCCTTCTTCATCTCGGGCCGCGTCGCGACGAGCTGCTGCGCGCTGTCCTCGAACTCCTTGTAGATGTTCGTGATGTTCTGGGTGACGCCGGTCAGGTCCATGACCTCGCGGGCCGCCTGGAGATGGCTCGGGGTCAGGCTCGGGGCCTGCGCGAAGGCGGGGGCGGCGCAGAGCAGCACCAGGCCCAGAAACGCGCTGGCGAGAGAGTGGCGGACCATCGATTCAAAACCCCTTCGTCGTTGAGGGCGCGCCGGCAGGCCCGGCAGCGCCCCTGGCCCCGCGGGCCGCGTTCGCGCGTTCCTTAGCGTGGATCGCGCCGGAATGGAATCACTCGATCCGGCCGAGCAGCCTGAGCCCCCCGGCGCCGGCGAGGATGGCTCCGCTGGCGAGGCCGATGAACAGGCCGTGCTCGACCACGCCCGGAACCATGTTGAGAGCCTGAGCCAGCAATTCGGGCCGCTCTATGGCGCCGAGCCGGGCATCGAGGATGAAATGCCCGCCATCGGTGACCAGGGGGCCGCCATCGGGGCGCCGGCGCAGCGCGATATCCCCTGCGGCGCCCGAGGCCGCGATCGCGGTCGCGACCGCCCGGCGCGTCGCCTCCAGCCCGAAGGGAACGACCTCGATCGGCAGCGGAAAACGGCCGAGCGTCGGCACGAGCTTGCCGTCATCGGCGATCACGACCATGCGGGCGGAGGCCGCGGCGACGATCTTCTCGCGCAGCAGCGCGGCCCCGCCGCCCTTGATCAGGCGCAGTTGCGGGTCGATCTCGTCGGCGCCGTCGACCGTCAGGTCGAGCGCGGGCGTCTCGTCGAGGGTCGACATCGGGATGTTCAGGGAAACCGCCTGCGCCTGCGTCGCCTCGGAGGTCGCGACGCAGAGGACGTCGAGTCCCTCGGCGACGCGCCGGCCGAGCAGGTCGACGAAGTGCTTCGCGGTCGAGCCCGTCCCGAGGCCCAGCCGCATGCCGGGACGGACCAGCTCGAGCGCGCGGGCCGCAGCCTGCCTCTTCAGTTCATCGGCGCTCATCGTTCCATCCGTGGCGTTCGCGGGACATCGGGCCGATCCGCAGCGGATGGCGGCGCCCTCCTGCCGCGCCGGCGCGCGAGAGTCCAGCCCCGCCCCACGCCTTCGCGCCCGCCGCGCCGCTATTTCCCCTGAGGCGTGCAGACGGTCTTGTCGTCGAAGACGTAGCAGATGCTCATCTCGCCGGTGCGCAGATTGACGCGGAAGATGCCGCCCTCCTTCTCGTGGCGGGAGGGCATCAGCCCGTATTCGCCCGGCGCCTGCGGGCCGGCGCCCTCGCCCGCCGGGAAGCAGATGGTGACGCCGACGCCGCCTTCCTTGAGCTGGAACTGGCAGGCGCCAACCTCCCCCGTCGCCCGGTCGACGCGGTAGACGCGGTTGAGATCGTTCTGCGGGGCCGGGGCGAAGGCGAAATTGCCGGCGAGGGCCGGCCCGGCCAGGGCCAGCGGCAGGACCGACCAGCGCAGGCCGCGCGGCAGCATCTCGACCATCTTCGACATCACGAGCTTCGACATCACGGGCTTCCCTGCGCGCCGACCGGCGGCGAATCGCGGCACAGGATAGCACCATGCCGGCCGGATTGAGGCGGCGCCTGACCGGGTTGCGCCGCGGGCGCTTGCCAAAGCGGGGCCGAGCCCGTTTAAGCCTTGGCGATGCGGCCGGACCGGCGGCCCAAGGGAAACGCGACCATGAGCCTCACCCCCATCGTCGTCTTCGATCTCGACGGCACCCTGGCCGAGACGGCGCCCGACATCATGCGCACGCTGAACGTCATCCTGGAGCAGGAAGGCCTCGCCGCATTGCCGCTCGGACGGGCGCGCGAGCTGGTCGGCGCCGGGGCGAAGGCGCTGATCGAGCGCGGCTTCAAGGTTTCGGGCCGGCCGCTCGACCCGGAGACGCTGGAGCGCCTGTTCCAGGAATTCCTGGCGGTCTATGCGCGGGACGTCGCCTCCAGCAGCCATCTCTTCGACGGGGTTCTGGGCGCGATGGACGCGCTCTTGGCCGAGGGCTTCGCGCTCGCTGTCTGCACCAACAAGCCGATCCTGCACACCCGGCTGATTCTCGACCATTTCGACATCGCCGGGCGCTTCGCCGCCGTGGCCGGCCGCGACAGCTTCCCCTATTTCAAGCCCGATCCGCGTCACCTCACCCTGACGATCGAGATGGCGAAGGGCGATCCGCGCCGGGCCGTGATGATCGGCGATTCGCGCACCGACATCGCGACCGCGCGGGCCGCCGGCATCCCCTCGATCTGCGTGCCCTTCGGCTATACGGACGTGCCGATCGAGACGCTGGAGCCGGATTTCGTGATCCAGCATTTCGACGAGCTGCCGGCCGCGGTCGCCCGCGCGCTCGATCCTGCCGCCATCGTCTCCTGAGCGCAGACTTGTCCTTGACGGCACCCGATGCGCCGACTAGGAGAAGCGCGTCCGGGCGATTAGCTCAGCGGTAGAGCACTCCCTTCACACGGGAGGGGTCACAGGTTCGATCCCTGTATCGCCCACCATTTTTTCTCAGGTTTTCCCGGACCAGTTGCGCACCGCCGTGCAGAACGGTGCGTGAACGCGCGCGGTCTGCTGGGGGCATACTGGGGGAACTTGTTCCCGCAGCGTTCCTCTCTCCGTTCCCCTCTCCCCCGGAGTGCTTCCCGTGGGTGAGCGCGCGCAGCAGGCCTTCGAGGCCACGGTCCCTGCCCACTTGCAGGAAGATGTCATGCAGATGATCGCGGAAGCCGCTGGGGGCTGGTGCGATCACCCGAGCGTCACGATCCTAGATCGCGACCGGCACGACGCGATCAATGTCACCGCCCATGGCATCGTCATGGTCGAAGGCGTCGAGCACCGGTTTATCGTTGATGACGGCAACTGGAACGGCACCGTCCTGCGCGACTGGGATGGCGACGCGGTATTCGAGTATCGCAAGCCGACGACCTACGCCTTGCAGCCCGAGGCGAGGCTGATCGACGAAGCGATCATGGCCGGCAAGGGGCCGCTCCTGCTGATGAAGTGGGACGCGATCCTGAGCAACCATCAGGACATCGCCGCCATCCCCGGCAAGTATGCCTACGACCGGTATTTCCAGCCGGGCATCAAGGTCGAGAGCCACTGGCGCGAAGCCGCCGCCAAGCATCACTTCGTCATCGTCGACGAGGAAACGGCTCAAGAAACCCGCAAGCGTCTCGCCTCTCCTTCGCAGGAGTCCAGCCGTGGGTGAGCGGGCAAGCACGAAGGGGCCGTGGTTCGTCAGCGGTGTCCGCTTCAGGATGAACGGCGGCGAATGGCATAGCGTCAATCGCTACGACGAGGCCAAGAAGCAGGACCAGAATATTGCCTGCGTCGGGTTCGACCCGAGGACTGGCGACGGCCTAGCTGACGCTCGCCTGATCGCCGCCGCGCCTGATCTGTTGGAAGCTGCAAAGCGAGTTCTTGATCGCGGGTATGTAAGCGAGAGCATCGAAGAAGAGCGGGGCGACCACCTTCTGCTCGCTGCCGCCATCGCCAAAGCCGAAGGTCTCACGAACCACGCGGATGCCACCCCGAAAAACCCCCTTCCAGGGGAGATCGCGCCATGAGCGGGGTCTTGCGCGTGCTCGACCTTTTCTCAGGCATCGGCGGGTTTTCGCTGGGCCTTGAGCGCACGGGTGGCTTTGAGACTGCTGCCTTCTGCGAGATCGACCCCTTCTGCCGGCGCGTGCTGGCCAAGCACTGGCCGGAGGTGCCGTGCCATGACGATGTGAGGACGCTACATGGACTGCAATATGGGCCAATCGACGTTGTTTGCGGCGGATTCCCTTGCCAGCCCTACAGCAGCGCCTCGCGCGGGCGACGCAAGGGCGCGGGAGATGACCGCGCTCTCTGGCCTGAAATGCTCCGCGTTATTGCCGAAAGCTCACCCTCTTGGATCATTGGTGAGAACGTTACTCACATCGAGAGCATGGACCTCGAGCCCGTGGTTTCTGACTTGGAAGCCATCGGTTACGGTGTCGGGGCGCTTGAAATTCCGGCTTGTGCCGTCGGACACGACCACAGGCGCCCGCGCATCTGGATTTGCGGCTACGCCTACCGAGACAGCAAACCAGACCTGCCCTTCGATGCAGAAGTGGCCTGGCTGTCGGGCGGTGACGGATTTGGCGCCTCGCACTCTCGAGCGGCGCATGGGCTACCCCGAGGGATGGACGCTTATCGACGAAGCGCCCTCGGAAACGCCGTAGTCCCGCAAATCCCGGAGCTGATCGGCCAGGCCATTCTGTCTGCGCTCCATGACCGGAGGGCCGCAGCATGAGCGGGGTCGACATTGCAGGGCTCGTTGAGAGCCTGCGGTCTCTTGCAGATTGCGACGCGCGAGCGGGCGAACCGCTTGGCAAGTGCATGCGACGCGCAGCCAATGTCATCGAGCGAGGGCGTGAGCATATCGAATACATCGAAGCTCAGTGGCTGGCGAAAGACGCAGCGCTCAAGTCCGCCACCCGCCAGCGCGACGAAGCCCTAGCCGCCATCAAAGCCTCGGAAGAGAGGGGAGCCGCCAAGGACGCGGCGTTGCGGAAGGTAAAGCACTGGGCCGAAAGCCGGTGTCCTTGCCGCCACGAAGAGCCGAACCCGTGTCCGCTTTGCGGAGCGTCTGTCGAAAACCTTGAGGCGTGCAAGTCGGCTGAGAACACGATGCCGCGTGACGTGCTCCAAGCAATCCGCAGCGCGCTCGCGGATGCCACAAATAATCCCCCCTCCGATCCAGGGACGGAACAGAGGGAGGCGGGCGTATGAACCGCACCGAACACTTGCTCGAATGCTTGTCGGAAGAGTGCTGCGAGGTTGGGCAGCGCGTCAGCAAGGCCCTCCGCTTTGGCCTCAAGGAAATCCAGAAGGGTCAGGAACTGACGAACGCTCAGCGCATCGTCGAGGAGCTGCATGACCTGATCTCGGTGGCTCACATTCTCTATTCGGCGGGCGTCATCGGGGCGGTATGGCCCAGCCCGGAGCACACAGCCGCCAAGCTCGCGAAGATCGAGAAATTTATGGAAATCGGCCGCGTTCACGGCGCTTTACAGGAGCCCCGCCCATGACCACCCCATCAACCTCCGCGCAGTGGCCTGTGGCCGGCTGGAAACTGGTCCCCGTCGAGCCTGACGAGACGCAGATCGAAGCCATGTATGAAGCCTTCCGCAAAGCACGGCGTGGCGGTGTTGGCGGGATGACCATCGACGCTCAGTGGCGTCGTGAGCGCGCCCCCGAGATCATGGCGTATGCGGCCATGCTCACCGCCTCCCCATCCCCTGCCGCCTCGCCTGCGTCACCGAGCGGGGTGCTGGACCTCTACCGCGAAGCCGTCCGCGTCGACGTGAAGATGGAAGGTCCGCAGTTCATGGGCTGCAATACGAGCGCGCTAAAGCGTGCTTGGGAGGCCGACCGCGCCTCCCTCTCCAGCGACGCCACCCCGGCCCCGACGAGCGGGTCGGAGGGTGGCGAGCGCCTTCTGCGGCAGCTTCGCGCTCTCGCAGTTGCCCTGCACGAGAAGCACTACGCGGATGATGGGGCCGGCTGGCAGCCTCTCGAAGACGCGGAAGGCATTCTCAGCCAGATCGACAACATGACGACGGGCCTGTCTCGCCTCTCCCTGACGGCGGAACGGCTTGACGCGGCCTGCGCATCCTACTGGGACGGCGTGTGGAATGATCGCGACTGCTGGACCGGAGATGAAAAAGACCGCGAACGCGAGCGAATGCGCCGCGCCACTGGCTCCATCCTCGCCAAGCCCGCCTCCTCGCCTGCGGGCGGGGATGTGCGGGAGGCGGAGACGAAAGGCCCGTACGAGGCGCGCCTCTGCAAGGGCATCCCCACCGACTGCTGTGATTTCGGCGTCGTGTCCCTAAGCGAGGGGCGCGAGGTCTGCCGGGCTTGGCGCGAACAAGACGCGCGCGCTATCGCCGCCGCCCTCGCCAAGCCCGCCTCCTCGCCTGCGGGCGGGGATGTGGCGGAAAGACACGCGCTCAAGACGCTGATGAAGGCCATCCAGCGAGCGGAGGACGGCGCGGGCACTCTTCCCGCGAAAGAGGCCGTCAAGTTACGCCCAGCCGACTGGCATGCGGTCTGTGACCAAGCCCGCAAGCTCGCCGCCCTCTCGTCCTCTGCCGGCCCTGCGGTGGAGCCGGTGGCTTACCGCATCGATCACCCGCAGCACGGACAGGCTCTCGTCTCTCAACCGCTCACTATAGCGGACAGGAAACATGGATGGACGCAGCAGGCCCTCTACGCGCATCCCGCGCCCGCCACGGTGGAGAGCTGGCAGGACATTAGTACGGCGCCGAAGGATGGGATGGCGTTCTTCGGCATCGGCCCTGACGATGCTTACCCGCAAGCGATGCGCTGGCAGGCATATTCAGCCGACGAGATCGAGGAAATCGGGGAGCCTGGATACTGGTCCTATTGCGAGGATTTGATCGGAGATGTCACCGGCTCAGCCTCGCCATTGTATTGGCGCCCGATGTTTCCGCTGCCCACCGCCGCCCTAGCGCCCGCGACTGAGGGGAGGAAGTCGTGAAGGGATCTGATGTGGCATCCGCGAGCTGTCCCCAAGAGCTTAGCGAGGACGAGCGTTTCATCCGCGCGGGGTTGGCCAACGGCTCTCTGATCGGCGTAGGAGCGTCAGCAATCGAACCCTTGATCGAGGAGATTGACCGTCTGAGGGCATCAGAGCGCGCGGCGGTCGATGAGCTTTGCCGGTGGCGTGCGGCCTTTCAGCGTGTGACGCCCGGAGGTTCTGAGTTCTTCAGCCCTCAAGCTGTTCGTGAATGGGCCGACAAGCTCAAACTGGACGTGTTTGAGGCTAACAAGCGGGCAGCGCTTGCCGAGCGCAGGGTTCGGGAGAACAGCCCCGCAGGTCTCGCGGATGCGCACTCAAAATCCCCCTCCCACCCCGCCATGCCGAAGGAGGAAGACACCCATGGGTGAGGTCTCATCTGTGACCGGTGGGCCGAAGTGGAATGCCGAGGCTCAGCATCATTGGCCGGGCGGAAAGTATGTCGGATACACCTGCCACGTCTGCGGGGTTTCCGGGTTCTTCCACCACAAGAACGGCCCGCGCCTCTGCTACCCGCACTGGCAGGAAGCTAAACGAGACGCCGAATGGAAACAGGCGAAATGGGAAGCCGACATGAAGGCGGAATATGGGCCGTTCACGCCGCGCCCTGACCCGTTTCGCTGGGCTTTCCCCACCCGCCCCGCCAAGGAGAACGAAGGCCATGGCTGAGAAGCTGACGCATGCACAGTTCGCGGAACGCATCGCCTATATGGCAAGCCAGTGCGCTCAATGGGCCGGGTCTTGTCTGACGCTACCAGAGAAAGTCAACGAGCTGATGACCCCAGGTGCCGTCAAGCGCTTCCTCGAGGAAATGCAAGCACGTCTCGACTATCTCCGCGAAGACCTCGCCGCCTTGGAGCCCCGCGATGAGCGCTGACACAGCCCCTGCCGAGATGCCGGGGGCGGAGGAGATCGCACGGGCGTTGTGCATCGCTCAGGGCAATAACCCTGACTTTGACTATGACCCGAACGGAATTTCAGATGCTCCCGGCACGAACCTCTGTTGGAAGCTCTATCTTGGTCAGGCCCGAGCCATCCTAGACCTCTTCGCCCCGATCCTGGCGGAGAAGGAGCGGGCTGAGCGCACCATCGCAGCGCGAGATCGGCGGATTGCTCGCCTTGTCTGGGCGATGGATTATGCACGATCGAAGGGCATCGTCTTTCCGGCAGACACAGAGCCGAAAGTCGTCCTGTCGGATGCCGCAGCCATACGGGCGCAGGGGGAGTAGATGGGGCTTCTTACGCTTATCGTGGTTGCTTTGTCCGCAGTGCCGGCGGGGATTGGCCTGATTGCCATATCATTCCGCTTCAACAATCGCTTTGGGTCGGCGCTAGCCTACTTGGGCGCCGCCCTCTCCATGGGGGGCATGCTTCTCACGGTGCTCATCGGAGCGGCCGGCTACGGTAAGTGATAGCACCTTGATTCGCCCCAAAGGCTTCACCATCGCCATCACCTTCAAGGCTCTGGTGATTGTCGGGGTGTATGGGTGGGTGACAGGGGCTTGGCGATGATTATTCGTGGCATCCGCGCGATTCCGGCCAAAACCTATAGCCCGAAACGCAAAAAGGCGCCGACGACCCCACGAATGGAGCCGCCGGCTAGTTTAACAGGGAGGCGAACCGAAGGGCTCAGGAGCCATTCGAAGCCGGTTACGCCGGCCGGGCGATCAGCGGCTCAGGGCCGCGATGGGGACGGCGCCGCTGTCCAGCGATCGAGAAGCGCTTCAATGCGGGCCGTTGAGCGCAGGACGTTGCGGACATCGCCGGCAAGCTCTGCGGTCTTCTGACGGTCCTCGGCAGCCGACCGACGCATCTCCTGGCCATCGTTCTCGACGCGGTCCAGCCGCTTTTCGATGCGGCCGATGGCTTCGGCTGCTCGGCTGTCAGCAAGGCCCGCATCACGCCACCAGATGATGGCACCGACCGCGAGAACCGGAGCAGCACCTGCGAAAGCAGCGACGACCCGGCCGAAGAACTTCCCGTCGTCGTTGACCTTCATGCTCATGGGCGCCACCCGCATTGATCCCTGCCGAATTCATTGTGCTTGAGGATAGTTGCCTTCTCCCGGTCCGTCATGGCGAGGACCGAGGCTTCCGAAGGTCGAAAGGGAGAGGCCACGTCGCAGAATTCGCCTAGTTCATGTGAGCATCCTGAAAGCAATAGTATGATGCAAAAAGCAGATATGGTACATTTTCTCATGATACCCCTCGCATATAAGGATGCAATGGAGGTTTGCTGATGAGCAGTAAGAAGAGATCCATTTTGAACAGAGGTAAGCCAGCAGCGTTCATAGACGCGATGTTTGCGAGGCCTAACCGTGACGACCAGTGCATCATCTGGCCGTTTTCCCGTAACAACATGGGGTATGGCCAAATTCGATGGAGGGGGAGGACATCTTACGCGCATCGGATAGTTTGCGAGCGCCACCACGGCACGCCGAATCCGGGGGTAGAAAAAGCGCTCCACATCTGCGGGAATGGCCACTTGGGATGCGTTAACAGGCATCACCTAAAATGGGGGACGATGCGTGAAAATCAGTCTGACAGTCGAGCCCACGGAACCATGACGATAGGCATCAAAGTCAACACCGCCAAAATGGACCCCGACAAGGTAATTCTCGTGCGAAACCTACACGCCAAAGGCGTGTCTCAACGTGCATTGGCGCGTCGGTTCGCGATATCACCTAGCTCGATTCACGATATCATTGCAGGCCATTCCTGGCGACATGTGGCTTAATCCTTCTTGATCCACTCGCGAAAGCGGCTGTCCAAATCAGCAGGAGCCAAATCATCAATCTCACTGTCGATCTTCCTTTTCGCTGCGAGGGCTTCGCGCCGGTGACGCTCCTGCTCCTCCGCCATGATGGCCTTTCCTTCAGAGCGTCCTTTGAGAAACGCCCCGACGATCAGAGCCAGGAGAGCCCCGAGCGCAGCGATGTACCCGGCGAAGCGGGTCCAGAGGGCCGTCAGGATCGTCATACCGCCTTGCTCCGGTTGATCGTCAGGCGGCCGGACAGGATCAGCCAGGCGAAGACGCCACCGGCAACGATGATCAGGCCGAGGGCCGCCAGCGCCCAAGGGTTCTGCACCCCCGCAACGAGGGAGCTGGCAGCGGCGGCGCCGGTGGAGACGGCTATCGTCCCCACGCTACCGGACTGGCTAGCAGGCACATCGTCCGGCTTGGCGTCTTCGTCCTTCACATCGGCCGGCTGGGCTTCCTGCGCGGCGCGGATCGCGTCGAGGAAGTTCTTGTGATAGCCGGCGATCAGCTTGGCCTTGTCCGTTCCGTTGACGATGCGCCGCGCCCCGATCGGGTCATCGACGGTCGCGCTGAAATAGTCGGACAGCTTCTTGCCGGTGAACATGCCCTTCGTCATGCCGTCGAATATGGCCCGGAGAGCGATCGGCCAGGTCAAAAGCTGGCCCGGCTTGGTCGCGCCGAACTTCCGGTGATTGGCTTCCCACGTGACCTGCACAAGCCCTTCACCGACCCACGGATAGTAGGGCTTTTTCTTGAGGTAGGCTTCACCGCCCATCTCGCGGATCGGCTGCATCTTCCCCGCTGTTTCGTGGAAGGCCGTGGCCAGGATGTAAGCCAGCCACCGATCGTCGGTCAGGCGGTGCCAAGCCCATTCATCAAGGATCTTGTTCATCCCATCGACCTGAGATCGGGACAGCCTTCCGCCGAAGGGCGCGCGGCGCGCATAGGCGAAGAACGTGGTGCGGTTCATGTGCTGCTCCCGGCAAAGAAAAACCCGCCAGAGGCGGGCGGGGACGGTCAGGGTGCGAGGGCTATTGCTACAGGGCGGCGGCAGCCAGCCAGAGCGCGCGCCGCTGCTCTTCGCTGAAGCCGAGGAGCGCTCCGATCTGCGGGCCGAGGGGGTGGGAAAACTCGTATGTCCTGGCGGATGAGAGGAGCATCGTCGCGGCGAAACGCTCGCCTTCCGGCAGCGCCGCAACAGCGGCCTCCATCGCCGGCGGCAGTTCGCCGCGGGCAGCCCACGCGACCGCTTCCGCCTCGGTGATCGTTCCCATGATGGCGAGCTGCTGCGCGAATTGCCGGTCGGAGATGTCCTCCGGGTCGACCTGCGGTGGAGCGAAAGACGCGATGTCGATGCCATCCAACAGTGCCCAGAGGTCCGGCATGTCGTCCCGGCTGATGATGACCGATCCGACCTCCTCGGTATGCGCGATGACCGCTGAGCCATCCTCATTGCAATAGGTAGCCGACAGGATGGTGTAGCTCATGCCTTGATCTCCTCGACCTCAAGCCGACAGGACATCGTTCCGCCGAAGAGACGACCGCTCGCTGTGCCGTTGATCGATACGCCGTTGCTGGAACTGCCGGCTCCCATGCGAACAGCGATCGTGACCGGACCGACGCTGCCGTTGACGTATTCATGCGTGAGGACGATGACGCCGCCGTAGTTGAGCGCACCGTATCGCCAGACCGCTTTCAGAGCGTTCGCCGTGCCGTCGAAAATCGCCGCGCAGACGGCGCCGACTGCCGTCTGGGAAGCGCACGGCAATTCAGCCGTGATCCTCAGCTTGTTCGTCGCGCTCTTTGGCGTAATCGTTGCCGCGAGGATCTGCGAGCCTTCGTTGCTCTGTGGAATCGTGTCGTCGAGCGGGATGACCGAGCTGAAGAGCGAATAGGTCGTGTTCGTCGCCACAACCCTGTCGATGACCGATGGCGCGGGCAGCGTAATGGTCTTGTATGTCCCGTCCGCAGCCAGGAATTTTCCGGCAGCGGCATCGCCTGCGGCCGGAGCCGGAACAAGGCCCTTCGTGCCGCCGGAGCCGCTGTCGCCTACGAACGCTGACAGAAGTGCAGTCTGCGCCGCTGCGGTAGCCGCGGTGACCATGGCATCGCCAGCAGCGGTAAAGGCGAGCGCGGTCTTCACCTGCGCCGCCGTCAGGTCTTCAGGGTCGCCCGTTCCAGCAGTCACGCGGCCCTTGATCCGCGCCGTCGCCATGCTGGCGAGCTTGGCGTTGTCGACCGCGCCGGCATTGATCGTCCAGGTATCGCCGTCGTCCGAAGTCGTGATGTCGCCCTTGTCGCCGTCAACGATGGTCGCCGTGCCGGCCGGGCCACGGATGTCGGCCGCATCGCCGATCGTCGGCGTAAGCCCATCGTCGGCGACATAGCCTCCGGTCGCTGGCTTCGTGCCTTCTCCGCCGACCCAGTCATAAACCTGGAGAACACGGCGCGCCCCGTCTACCGCGATCGCGAAGACCGGCGACCAGCCCTTACCGCCCGGATCACCTTGCGGGCCGGGGCCTCCGCGTGTGTCGAAGGCATCTCCGATGACCGGCGTGAGGCCACCTGCCCCGATATAGAGCGGATCACCGCCGGAGGTCGTCGGCGGTGGGTCGCCCTCTCCGCCGACCCAATCGGTCAGCATAAAGACGAAGCGCTCGCCGTCCGCGGCAAGGGCGAAGACCGGCGCCCAGCCCTTCTCGCCGGTGTTACCCTTCGGCAGGCCGAGATTGAGCGTCTGGTTCGGGGCGGTTCCGGTGATCGCGGCCGTCGCCGGCTCGCCGGTCTCCAAGGTCTCGACATCACCGATGGTCAGCACATTGGCCGGACCTGGCGGCCCGACACCACCGATCGCCGTGACGACAGCCTGGTTGCCGCCCCATTTTACCGTCGCCTGGTTGCCCTTGACGCCGTAGACCAGCTTGCCGGGTTCGTCGTAGACGAAGCGCACAGCCATGATCCGGGTGAAGCTTCCGCCGGTCTCATCGACCACATCGGCTTCGTACTCTCCCGTTGCCCAGGCGTTCATCGAGCCCTTGGGATAGAAGGCGGTCAGATTGCCAGCGCCGACCAGCGTCAGATTCGCCGGCGCGACCAGCGACACCTTGAGCGCATTGGAAGCGCGCTCGCGTACATTGACCCGCAGCGTGCGCCCGGCCAGATCGAGCCCGGTGAAATCGAGCTGGAAGCGCAGATCCTCTTCCGTCGAGATCTGGAAGACCGCGATCGTGTTGCTCATGGCATCATCCGTGGGTTGGTCAGGAAAGCCCGGTCACGTCGACCGGGATGAAGGCGCCGCCATTGGCGTATTCGCCGCTGGCGCCCCAGCTCGCGAAGCCGACGGTGCTGGTGACGATGTTCGAGCCGGAGACCCGCAGGGTGTGGGCGCCGATGCGGTAGCCGGCCGGGAAGCCGGCGAGGTATCCGAAAATCGGGTTGCGCGTGATCAGCGGCACATAGTTCTTGCCCGGCGTGCCGGTGAAATCGACATCGCAGGGCTGCCCGGGCGCCACCTTCATCACCGGAGCGTCCGAATGAAAGACGCGCTCTCCGGCCTGGTTGAAGACCTCGAGCCCGACATTCGAATAGCTGCCGTTCATCGTGTCGAAGACGAAGAACTCGACCGTCTCGGTGACGGCATCGGTAAACGGAATGACGAAGCACCAGTTGAACGTCCAGATGCCGTCCGCGTAGTAGGAATGCATCCTGATCGGCTGCAGCGTCGACGCCTTGCAGGCGACCAGCAGCGCCGGCGTGCCCGCCACCACCAGCTGATAGGTTGTCCCCGGAAAGCCCGCAGGGTTCGGCGGCGAGGTGTAGTAGGAGGTGATCGTGACCGGAATCTTCTGGCGGAAGCCGTAGTTCCGCCAGTTCTGGTCGATCTGCACCGTGCCCCAGCTGTTGTAGAGCGTGAGCCCCGCCGGCATCAGGAGACGCCGTACTGGATGATCTGCGTCGGCAGATAGGACGGCACGGAATAGAACATCTGGTTGTCGGAGAAGGTGACGTCCGGCGGCAGCAGGCCTTCGCCCGGCCAGTAGCTGGTGCCGTCCGGGCTGAAGACGTTGGCGATGAAATCCGGCGCCCCGGTCAGGAAGCCGTCATTGGTGACGACGCCGCTGCCGCCCGGCCCCACGATCAGCGGGTCGCCGAGGAAGCGGAACAGCCGGTCGCTGTAGGAAACCCGCAGGTTGCCGAAGCGGTCGTAGATTTCGAGGCCTGCCGGCATCACCACCTGCCCAGGCGCAAGGCGAGGCCGCCACCTTCGTAGAAGACCTGCAGCAGCCGGTTGTTCAGCGTCAGCCCCGGATCGGGGCCTCCATCCGTCAGCGTCAAGGTGCCGTCGGCAGCGACGAGGAAGCGATTGTTTATGTTGAGCGAGCCGCCGAGGATGGAGCCGAGCTGAGCCGAGATCGCCGAGAGATAGGCGACGTCGATCGCGGTCGCCTTGACCGCGCCGGCCTGGATCGCCGCGGCGGTGATGGTGTTGGCGACATAGTCCTCGGCGGCCAGCGGCGCCCATTCGGTGGCGCCCTCGGCGATCTGGTACATGCGCGGCTTCTCGCCGGGCTCGACCAGCACCACGACATTCGGCCCCTCGTAGCCGAACAGGTCCGGCAGCGCGTCGACGATGCCGACTGGCTGCATGCCGGCGAGAAAGGCTTTGATCGGCAGCGTGCCCTCGCCGGAATTGCCGAGGTCGATCACCGCCGGAGCGACGCTGAAGGCGCTCTCGATCCAGGGGCTGACCAGCCCGCTCGCCGCGATGCCGCGCGCCCGGATGCGGATCGTGCCGGTGAACTCGCGCAGCGGATGCGAGCCGGAGGAGGCCGGGCCGCGATAGACCGGCTCGGAGGTGACCCAGTCGTCATAGCTGATGACGACCTGGTACTCGGCCGCCGAGCGCGCCCTGCCGACCGTCCAGTCCATGAACATCGCGGCATTGCGCTGCACGGCCAGCGCCGACACATAGGACAGGGTGACGGAGGCCTCGGTCTCCAGCCCGGAGGATGGCGGCGGCGGCGGCTCCACGATCGGCTCCGCCAGCGCGCTCCAGACCTGCGGCGCATCGAACACCGCTTCGACATTGACCCTTGTCTCGCCGTCGAACTGGATCGAGCGGACCAGCCAGCCGTCCTGCACGGTCGAGAGTGCGCCGATCACCACGGTGGTCGCCGCCTGCGTCGCCGTGCTGAGGACATCGTCGAGATCAAGGCCGCTCTGCGCCTGCGCAGCCGCGACGTCGTCGGCGTTGAGCAGGATGCGGTCGCCGTCCTGCGTCACCGCCACCGGCCCCCATTCCAGCCCGTCCCGGCCGCGCAGGATGGCCCAGCTGTCCGGCGGAAGGACAAGCTCGGTGTCGAACGTCAGCGCCAGCCCCTCGCGCTCGAGCACGCCGGCCGCTTCCAGCGCGTCGAAATACCAGGCATCGACGACCGCGGCGTCGTTCGGCAGCAGCATCCGCCCGGCATATTCCATGCTGAAGGCGCGCCGCTCGCGCCGGTAATAGGCCGTAGCCGCCGCCCATGTGGCGATGTGGATGGCGTGCTCGGCGGTGCGCGCCCCCGTCGCCTGCATGCGGCGCGGATTGGCCGTCTGCGTGCCGAAGGTCACCCGCTGCGAGCGGGTGCGGCGCGGGTCGCCGTCGGCCAGCCATTCGACGATGATGTCGGCCGAGCCGTCCGACAGGTCGAGGTTGAAGGTCTGCCCGGTCGTGTCCTTCAGGATCTGGCGGCGGCTGATGACGTGCTTGCGCACCGCCTTCGCCTCGTCGCGCACCAGCGTCCAGACGCTGCCGAGGCGCAACGGCGAGGCGCGCATCGTGCCCAGGATCGTCGACAGCGCCTCATAGGCCGAGACCGGCCCGCGGATCACGCCGGAGAAGCCGTCGAACTCCGTCAACGTGGTTGCATAGTGCAGCAGCCGGTCGAGATCGAGCTTGCCGGCAGGCAGGCCGCAGCCATGGCGCTGGTCCATCAGCACGTCGGCGAAGGCCCAGACGCATTTCTCGGTTTCCTGGTCGGTCCAGCCCGTGCCGTTCCAAACCGGCAGGATGCGCGAGACCTCGACCTCGACCTCGCCGAAGGAGGTGACGGAGAGCTCCTTGCCGGCATGGATCTTCATCGCCAGCTCGGTGATGCCCGGCCGCACCGCCGCCTGCGGGATATGGGCGCGCAGCCCCTCCCAGACCACGGCATTGGTCACCTTGGCGCTGAAGCCGGCCGGGTGCGCCACGCTGTCCGACGCGCCGGTGTTGCGGGCGCGGAAGGTGTAGCGGCCGAGCGGGATGTCGACTATGCGCGTGTACCGCATTGGCCGCGTCGAGAGGACGTTGCCGCCCTCGCTCCAGAGCGCGGTGAATGGGCCGGTCGGCGTGCCGTCGATGTCGCATGGAGCATATTCGAACAGAACGCCCCAGCCGGTCGGATACTGCTTGCCTTCGAACTTCCCGGCCTCGGGAATGGCGTAGCAGCCCTGCGGCAGCGAGAAGTCGAGCTGGATGCGCTGCTGCAGCGGCGCGCCCGAGCCGAACTCGAAGGGTCCGGCGTAGTTCGGGAAATCCGCGACCTTGGGCAGGGTGTTGCTGCCGACGGCCGCGACGGTGGCGACCTGGCCGGGCACCAGTGCCGAGACGGCGCCGGGCGCGATGAACTCGATCTGCGAGCCGGTGAAGGCCGGCGTCAGCCCGCCATCGGCCGTCCACATGGTGACGCCGGCGACCCGGATCGACTTGAAGGCATACTTGCCGCAGCCGATCGTCAGGCGCTTGTAGAGGTCCTGGCTGTCGTCGCCGACATAGACGGTGTAGTCGGGCTGCGACAGGTCCGGCGTGGTCCAGCAGCGGCCGTAGATCACCGGGATGCGGTCGCCCGAGCGCGGCAGGTTGCCGCCGCCGCTGACGCCATAGACAGGCCGATCATCCGTCTTGTTCGCCTTCGCCTGCGTCGCCCGCGACAGCAGATAGGCGCCGCCCGCGAGCGCGGCGGCGGAGACGCCGGCCCAGATCGTGCCGCCAACTGCGCTACCGGCTGCGAAGCCGAGGGCTCCATTGATCGCGCCGATCGCCCAGAACTGCCCCACAGCCGCCAGCGCGACCGTGGCGACGAGCAGGCCGATGCTCGCGCCCTTGGCCGCCCGCGATTGGCCGGACGCTCCGCCCCCACCGCCCCGCGGCAGATAGGTGACGATCACGACATCGCGCGGCCCGATCGTAGTGGCGGACCAAGTCTTGCGCAGCCGAACCGACATGTCGGTCACGGCCAGCGGATCGGCACCACGCAACCCCTGCCGGCGATGAACCGAGACGATATAGGGTCGCGAGTGATCGGCATGGCGGCGCACCAGAGCCGAGAGACGGCGCCGCGCGCGCGGAAGATCGACCGGCTTGCCCATCGGCTTGCCGTCGACACGCTGGAAGAGAACTTGGCTCATGCTGGCAGGTAGAAGCTCAGATCGGCCCAGTTGCGGGCGGTGAGTTCAGGGACGGATTCGAAGACGACGCCATGCGGCGCGTCGGTGTGCAGCACGCCACCGCCGTCGAGGGCGAGGTAGACGCCGGCATGGCAGGCCGCCTTCGCCGCCTCATGGCCGTGGCGGGTCATGAACACGACGGCGCCGTCTGACGGGACGTCGACCTGCTGCCAGCCGGGATAGGAATGGCGCAGATCCATCATCCCGACGAGCTCGCGCATCCGCTCCGGCGCGACCAGCACCGGCGGCAGCTCGCGGCCATAGACGAGGCTCTGGCACTGGCGCACCAGCTCCCAGCAATGCAGCCCGGCCGGCTCATAGGCGCGGCCGATCAGGCCGGCGGCGAACTCCGCGGGCGTCATAGCAGCACCGCCGCGCGCCAGAGATCGTCGACTGCACCGGCGTCATAGCCGAGGAGATCCGCCAGCGCCGCGACGAGCGGATGGCCCCGCTCATAGGTCGTGGCGGAGGCGAGCAGCATGCGGGCGCCGAAGCGCTGCTCCTCCGGGAGCGCGTCAACTGCGGCCTCGATCGCCGCCGGCAGCTCGCCGCGCGCGGCCCAGGCCAGCGCCTCGGCTTCGCTGATCGCGCCGAGGACGGCGAGCTGCTGCGCGAACTGTCGGTCGGAGATGGCGGCAAGCGCCGGCTGGGGCTCGGTCCCGGGCGCGGCGAGGGACAGCAGCGGCTCCGCGCCGGCCCACACCGGATCGAGCCGCACGCCGGCAAGCGCAGTATCGCCCGCGACGATCCGGCCGCTCGCGCGCTCGATCGCAGCGACCTCGCCCGGCAGGCCTGCGGTCGCGGCCAGTAGCCAGAAGCCGGGCTTCGTCTGAGCCGGCGAGACGAGGATGGGCGCGCCGTCCCCGTCGTCCTCCCCGAACACGGCATCGGCCGTCACCAGCCCGACCCTCAGGACCTCGCCGGACCAGCCGTCCTCGCCATGGAGATCGGGAAAGGCCGCGAGCGCCGCGGCCTCGTCGTCGAAGCGCAGAAGATGATCGATCATGATTACTGCCCGTAGAGCGCCGGATAGAGATCGAGCGAATAGGTCTGGCCGGGGAAGGCCTTCATCTCGATCTCCTCATAGTAGAGATCCCCGGAGGCGGAGAGTGCCGTGACCGAGACCGAGCCCATGCGCAGGCCGTCATAGATCTCGGGATGGTTCGGATCGCTGGTCAGGTACTCGCGATAGGTGACCTCGAATGGCTTGTCGGAGGAGATCGCGGCGCGCAGCGCCTCCTGCAGCGCCCGGCTGACATTGTCGACGCGAATGCGCGCCTTCGTCGTGCCGCCTTCCTCCTGGCCGGGCCTCTGCCATCCGAAATCCACGACGAGGAACTCTGCCGCCGCATCGCCCGGCACTGGCAGCAACACCTTCTCGTAGATCTCCGGCACGCGCGTGCCACGAACAAAGCGCAACGGATTGGCGAAAGTCGGATGGTCGAATTGCAAGGTGCAGAGAAGATCCGCCTTCACATCGTTCGACGCATAGGCCTCCGCCATCGCGGCCGAGATGGTCATAGCCGTACTCTCTCCGGTTGAAGGGATCGACACCCAGACCGCGACCGCGCAATCATCGACGATCGGGGGGCTACGATGCGAAAGAAGCGTTTGAAGCCGGCAGATCAGCCGGCGCTGACAGGATTCAATGCCGATCTGCCTGAGGACATCCGCAGAGTGTTCGACGAACTGCGTGCGCAGACAGACAGGGGCGTAGCGCTCGTCGGAGCCGCTTACGTTGAGGAGCTATTGGAACGCGCCATTCAATCTCGGCTCTGCGTCCATTCGCCGGATCATCGAAAAGCGCTATTTGAAGGCCCCAATTCCGCAATGGGCACATTCTCTTCAAAGATCGCGATGGCCTATGCCCTCGACCTGGTCGGCCAACCTGCTCATGAGGATATGCAAGTCATCCGGAAGATCCGAAATGAATTTGCCCATAGCTTCGAGCAACTCTCGTTCGCAGCGTCGCCGATCAGCGAGAGGACAGAAGCATTGACCTTGCCGGAATATGTCGGTGGCTCTTCGGCAGCCGATGTCGAAACGCATCGTTGCCGATTTATCGATAGCGTCCGTGTACTAACGGCCTTCCTTCTTGCTGCGGGCTCCGCTTCCCGGCCTTCCGAGCCTTCTCCATCGCCGCCCAGATCCTGACCGCAGCATCGGCCGGGCTCTCATCGTTCCATCCGGTGCAGTCGCAAAATTCCTCCGCGCCGTCATGGATCATGCCGTCCGTGACCCCGTCGGGTAACGGGATCGTCAGGCCCCAGTCATTGGCCGCGGTTCTTGGGCGCGACGGCTTCATGCGCTCACCAGTTGAAGACGATCAGGGTGAAGGAGACCGAGAACAGTGGCGCTTGGCTCTCATCGACCGCGACACCGCCTGCACCGCCCTTGATCTGGCAGATCCGCGTCACATAGCACTCGCCAGGCTTGTAGACTGGCATTCTGAAATGCTGCGTGCCCTGATAGAGCGTTCGCATGAGGAACTGGTGAAATGCCTGATACTGCTCGCCGTTCCACGGCACGCTGCGCCATGAAATCTCGGTGGCGATCGGCCCCGGTCGAGGCCGCATCAGCGCGGGGCCTCCTTCAGTTTCCGATGAGATCGGTGCCGCGGCCAGAACCGGCACACCTGCGCCCTCCCGCAATTGACAGTGCGGCACCTGAGAGGGCCAAACCGCGATCGCCATGTCAGCCTCGCAGTTGCCGGTTGCTCTGGCGAGCACCGAAGGCCGTCGAAAGCGGCCCCTGACCGCGGGTAAACCGGTCGGCAATATTGCCTTCGATGGCCTTGATCATGATTTCGAGATTTCCATCAGAGCCCTGCCCCGCCGTCGCCTGCACCTGATTGCTGGCGTTGTTGTTGATGGTGATCTTCGGCGCCTGTGCCACAGGGACAGGCGTGGCGGCCGCGCTTGATAGTCCTGCCATCGTGTTCGCCCATCGCGTGGTCTGACGGCTGGTTAGGACGCGCTCGCCCATCTCCAGCACCGCCGCGAACTCCCGCGAGCCAAGCCCGGTGTGAAAGCGAGGAGCGTTCGCGAAAGCAGCGGCTGGAACGCTGATGCGCGTCCCGTCGACCCCGCCCAGGCCGCCGGAGTGCATCTTGGCCGCCGCGACGCTGACGCCGGCGCTCCCACCGAGCCCCAAGAACGACAGCGGATTGGCGCCTCCGAGAAACGAGGTCAGCGCATTTTCCAGAGGCTTCAGGATCGTCGCTTTGAGGGCAACATTCAGAAGCGCCTTGACGAGGTTATCGGCAGCCTGTCCAATGTTGTCGAAATCGGTGATCGCTGACGATGCGAAGTCGCTGATCGCGCTTGCCGCGTCCTTCGCCCAATCCGGCGCATTGGCGACCCGGATTTGCTCCGAAAGCTTGTCGAAGTTCGCTGCGACCTCCGGCATGCTCTGGGCCGCGATCGCGAGCTGTTTGAGCTGCTGCTCCATCTTCCGGGCCGGGAAGAGATCATCGAGCTGCCCGCGTGCGAACTTGGTCGATTCCAGTTTCTCGATCTCGGTCCTGATCTTTTCGAGGTCGGGCGGAATTTTCGAGAGATCGCCGGACTGAAGCGCCTTCACGAACTGATCGATGTTCCCGGCCGCGACCTTGGCGCTCTGCGCGAAGCGCACCGTCTTCTGGTCAAGGTCCGAGAGTCCGGCGACTGCTGCATCCTGCTGAAGCTCCGAGAGCTTTTTCGCCAGCGTCTCAGCCGCCTTCTCACCAGCGGACTTCTTCGGCTTCTTTTCCGAGGCGCTGACGCGGTCCTCGGCGGCAATGATGCGTTCGGCCTGGCGGCGAGCCTCTTCCGGCGTGATACCAGCACCGAGCGACCGAGACTGGGAGAGGAGATTATCCCGCTCGGTGATGATCCGGCTTTCCTTGCTCGACCGGCTGGCCTCGGCAAGCTTGCGCTCGAGCATCGCCGCAACGGCGCGCTCCTTGTTCGTCTTCTCGACCGCATCCAGCGCGAGGTCGGCTTCGCGCCGTGTTCCGGAGGCTGCTTCCGTGATCCGCTTCTCGGCATCGATCGTGTTGTCGAGGCTCATTGCCGCGACATTGAACAGTTTGTCGCCTTGGGCTCGCTGTGCCGCCCGGATTGCAGCGGTCAGGTCATCAACTTTCGCTGTGGCCCCGGCGACGCTCTGGGCAAGCGCGATGAACTGAGCCTGGACGCCAGTAAGATCCACGCCGCCGCCGACCGCAGCGAGCGCCTTGGCCAGATCCTCTGGCTCCTTCTTGCCGCGCAGAATGTCGTCGAAGAGGTTTCGCAGCGACTGGCGCAGGTCATTGACCTTCTGCATGCCTTCGCGGCTGCTGGCGTCGATGCCAGAAACCGGCGTGACCTGCGGAATCAGCGCCTCAGCCTCCGCGCGCGCGTCATCGATACCCTTCTTCGCGTTGATGATGGTCTGCTGGTTCGCGATGATCTGGGCGTTGCTGAGGTCGCTCTGAGCGCGCTTTGCCTCTTCGAGCGCGCCAGTCAGGGCTTCGACGGCCTCCTTGTGGACCTTCGCCTGCTCTGCCGCGCGCGCCTGATAGATGCTGTATCCGATGAGACCGACGCTCACGGCCGTCAGCGCCGCGTTGAAGCCGCCGCCGAGCGCTGCGACGAGCCCACCGAACACGGTCTTGCCGATCGACCCGACGCTGGACAGAGCGCCGCCGAGAGCGGTCGCACTGCGCTGCGCGGTCGCCATCGCAGTGTTAGCAGCGCCGAGCGCAAGCGTCTGCTTTTGGATCTCGGCAGTAGCCGCAGCAGCAGCAGCCTTCTGCGCGGCGTTCGCACTGTTGTTCTGAAGCGCGACCAAGTCGTCGCGCCGCCGGGCTGCGGCCGAGAATGCATCGGTCCCGAGCGGCGTGCGTGCGACCTGATATTCAGCCTTTGCAACCTGTCGCGTGATGCCTCGGTCAGCAAAGCTCAAGCGATCGGCGCGATCGATATCGAGCAAAGACTGACGAGCCCGGCTCAACGCCGCCTGCGCAGCTTCCTGTGCTGCTTTAGCTTCCTCAACCGCGCGCCGGGAGTCGGAACGCAGCTTCGCGAGAGGCGCGACGGCAGCCGTTGCGGTATTCGTGAGCAGGCGGCTGAAGAGGTTCGCGCCGACCAGCGCGACGGCATATTGAGCGGCGTCTCCGATGGTGGAGATGTTGTCCGCGACGTATTTCAGTCCGCCGGCGAGCTTCTGCGAGGCGCCGAGAGCCTTGTCGGTCTGGCCGATATAGCGCTGAAGCGCGTTGTCAATCTGCTGGATGCCGGCCGCTATCGTCGGGCTGGTGCGCGCGAAGGCCTCGTCAACCTCAGCGGTCGCGGCCAGAATTGCCTCGAACACCGCCTTCGCATTGAGAAGCCCTTCAGAGCTCATCTTTTTGAGCTCACCAGTCGATACTTTGAAATGATTGGCGATTGCTTGGAACAGGATCGGGGCGTTCTCGGAGATTGCCCTGAATTCGTCGCCCTGCAGGCGCCCTGACCCAAGAGCCTGAGAAAGCTGCGTGGCGGTCGAAGCCGCTTCCTGAACCGTAGACCCACCTGTGACAAAGGCCTTTTGGGTCGTTTCGACCACACGAAGAATATCGCGCTGGCTGGCCCCGAGGTTGTTCGATGCAAGCGTCAGGCGCTGATAAAGCTGGACAGTCGCATCAAGATTCGACCTGGTGCGCTGGGCTATCTCGAACAGTTCGTTCTCGACCGCCCCCCTCGCCTTCTGCTGGGTGACGACCGACGCGATCCTGTTTTGAACGCTCGTGTAGGCATCGGCATAGTCGGTCACGGTCTTGAGCGCGAGCGCGCCGGAGACACCACCGACGGCAGCACCGAGAGCAGTGAAGGATCGCGTCAGAGCGCCGACGCTGGTGGTTGCGCGCAGACTAGACAGGGCCAGCGAGTTGATCGCCGAGTTACCGCGCGTCAGCCCGGCGAGCGAATTCGCCAGCCCTTCGGTGCTCTTCGACGTGCCCCTGATCGCGGTATCAATCCGGCGAGCGCCCTGCTCTGTGGCAGTCGCGGAACCGCGCATGTCGAGCGCGTACTTCTCCGCTCCGACGAGCTTCAGCAGGACTTCGATGGAACCGACAGTAGCGACCATCAGCGGATATCCTTGATCGCGTCCCAGGCGGCACCGGAGGCGATCTCATCGAGCGACCATTGCCGCCATGCCATGCGATGAAGCCAATCCGAGCGATCCGGCATGACCAATGCGGCATCGAGCCCGTTTGCGGTGACAGGGCGAGCCATGGCGCCGTCGTCACAGGTGATGGCGGGAATGCCGGCCAACGTTGCGTCGACGCCGGTGTTGCTGTTCCATGTGACTACGACCGCGGCGCCGGACAGAGCGTCGTCGAGCGTCCCGCCTGCGGCGAGATGCGCCAGAGGGCCGATGTTGTGGCCCTTGCGGAACGATTCCGGGTGGGGCCGGAACAACACGTCATAGCCGCGCCGGCGCATCGCGGCGCGCGCGTCGAGATACCAGCGCAGCATGTCGACGCCGTCAAGCGCAGCGTCGCCGAGCACCTGCCCGATGATCAGCGCATAGCCACCGGGGCGCTCCCGCCATGGCCGGCGCAGATTGGCGAAGCGCCGCAAGAAGCGTGCACCGCCGTCCTGCGGTTCAGGCCATGACGCCCTGCCGTTCAACCCGTTCCAGCCCAGCGAGGTCCATGCGAACCGATCTCCGAGGTAGCCGCGCTCCATGACCAGAACGTCGCGGCCCTGCTCGCGATAGGTCTTCCCCTTACGCCAGCCCCAGCACACCACGACATCGGCATCTGTGACCGTGTTCGACGGGATGATGCTTGCAGCGATCCCATGGCGAGCGAGGCCGTCCCGCATCGCGCCCGCATGAGCAGAATGGTGTGTCGCGCGAGACGACACGATGGCGATCTTCACCGCCAGATCACTCCGATACCCATGGTAGAGCCCGGCGCGACGATCTCGACGTGGCGAAAGCCGCCCTTGATCTCGTTCCAGAGCCGCGGCACCTCGACGGGAAGCTTGGACGACTTCTGCAAAACACCATCGCCGGCGATGTCGTGGAACGCGACGATGTGCGCCATCGGCCCGTAGTTGAGCCAATCAGCCTTCACGCCGTCATAGAGATGGTCGCCGTCGATCAGTGCAGCGTCGAACGGGCCGTATCCCTCGACCATCGAGATCACGTCCTTCGACCGGCTGTCGCCGAGCATCAGTGCGATATTGTGGCCCATGTCGCGGCAGGACTCGGCGGCGCGGTCGAGATGCGACTGGCTCGTCCTCACGCCCCAGTTCCCGCCGGGCAGATCCACAGCGGCCATGACCGACGGCGTGTGGAGGTTCAGCGCCACCTCATGGAAGGTATCGCCATGTCGCGCGCCGATCTCCAGATAGGACCGGACGCCCTCGCACTGCATGAGCGCGATGAACTCGGCGAGTTCGTCGGGATGCTGGCTGGCGCGGCGGCCGGAGAACGTCATAGGCAAGCCTGAATCGTCGAGCGGGGGAAGACGGTCAGCGCGGTCTCGCGGGAGCAGTTCACGACCTCGACGCCGCGGCAGACCAACTGCTTCGCGGCGATGTCGAACCAGCCGCGCCAAGCGGCATAGTTGCTGTCCCGATGGAGTTCCGGCGGATGGTTGCCGAACCAGTGGCGCGAGCCGCCGGTCGGCTGCATGTCGAAGCCCAGCAGAAGGATGCGACGCGCGCCGAGGAGATAGGTCAGGTTGAGAGCCTGGAACCCGCTGTTCTGGCCGCTGTGGATACGCTCCGGGCTATCCGAGATGCCGTAGGCGTGCTGGCTCTGGATGTGGCGCAGGCTCCAGCGCAGCGCGGCAACCTTGCTCTGCGTCCATTTCTGGCCCGCGAAGGACGGAGCGCCCTGATGGCCGTCCCACCATGCAGCGTCGCCCGCATAGAGCAGGTCAGCGAAAGGCGCGATGCGGTATCCGTCATTGACGACGACGGCCCGCGCCCTGCCCTGGCAATATACGGCGTCCTCTACGGTCAGGCTCGGGCCGCCCGCGATGATCACCGCTGTCTCGCCGGCCCACTCGCGCTTGATCACGCCGACTTCCTGACCTCAGCGCCGAGCGAAGCGAACATCGCCTCGATCTCGCTAACCACGCCCTTCTTCTCCACCTTCGGCGGGAAGCACTTGTCGAAAGGAGGCACCTTGGCGAACCCGGTCAGGGAAGCGGTCATCCATGCCGTGAGGCGAGCCGCTTCGAGGCGCTGCTGAGCGACCGCATCGGCTATCTCGAAGACCTCGGCCGGCGTCAGGTCGAGGATGTCGGCTCGACGGATGCCGGCTCCATCTCCGGCTCGGAGCGTTCTGCGGACGATTCCGCCGTCTCCGAGCCCTGAAGAGGGTCCGCGGGCTGATCGCCCTCCACGATCCTGGCGCGCGCGTCGAGCAGGGCTGCAAAGCTCTGGCCTGTGATCGCGCAGGTGATCGCGTCGAAGATGCTCTCGCGCGCCTCGACGATGGAGAAGGGAAGATCATTGAAGTCGAGCCGGCCGAACGGCGTGCGACCGTCTTCCTTCTTCAGGCCATGCTTGAGGCACTCCACCATGCACGCCGAGCTGTTCGCGCTGAGTAGTCGGGAAATCACTTCGGTAAAGCTCTCTCCGTACTTCTCCTCCAGCTTGATCAGGTCGATCGTGCGGAAGCGCAGCACGACGCCCTCCCCGGCCTCCGGGAAGGGCACAGCGTTGTTGAAGGTCTTGGTCTTGGCCTCAGCCATGGATCACCTAGACGTTGGTGTTGGCTTCGCTCGTGACGTCGCTGGACAGACGCACCGTGATATTCCGCCGCATCGGGTCGCCGGCATTGAACGGGCCGACTGAATGCTGCGTGATCACGCCGCTGAAGCGGAACTGCTTCGCGATACCGACGGGAGGGCACACCACGAACTCGCGCTCTTCGTTGTCGTTGAACGCCTTTTCCAGGCCGGTGGCACCGTCCTGTGTCGGGTCATCGGTGAGCATGAACAGCGCGATTTCGATGTTCTGGCCATCCTTCAGGCCGCCGATATAGCGGACAGCCGAGGCGGCGAGCGGCGTCGCATTGACCTCCGGACGCTGCTGGGTGATCGCGCCGATCGTCTCGACCTCGGCGACCGTGATGAAATCCGGCGAGGCGGCGCCGTCGCTCATCTTCAGGATCGAGCCAGAGCCGATCCGAACCTTGTCAGCCATTGTGGTTCTCCATGCTGTGATCCGCGCCAGTGATGGGAGATTGGCCCACCGCCGCGGCGCGGGTCGCGGCTTCGGCCTTGTCGAAGGTCTGGAAGCCGCAGACGCTGCAGCGCCAGCAGTCGCGGCCAGACCAAGGCTTGAATTTCAGGGCGCAGGGCTCGCCATCCCGGCAGTCGCGCGGCTCGGCGAGCGGTTTCGACTCCGTCGATGCTTGCGGCTCGGGAGCATCGGTCAGCGCGTCGCCGACCTGCTCGACCACGGCCTCTGCGACCTCGCGGACAAGCTTCCGCGACCGCCGGGTGCGGCGGGATGGGATTTTGCCCATGGCAGCGTCTCTCAGGCGAGGTGATAGGTGATGCGGAAGTCGACGATGCGCCGACAGATCCGAACGGTGTCGTCGTAGCCGGTCACGTCTGAGACGACGCGGCACCGCTGGACGAAGATCGTCCCTACCGTTCCGATCAGATTGTCGAGCAGCGCCACCACGCGATCGCCGATGGCATCAGCCGCAATCGGCGTCGCAGCCTGGCAGTCTGCGGACAGGCGCCGCTCCCATGCCGCAGTGCTGGATTGTAGGGTCTCGCCGACGGGCTGGCCGGAAATCTCCCCGAACATTACCAGCGGCCGGGTCTCGCCTTGGGCGGCCTCATGCTGGTAGACCTTCTGTCCGCCGAGCAGCGCGACCAACGCCCCATCAGCGACCAGCCGCGCGCGGAGGTCAGGAATCGGGCTCTTCACCGCTCGCGCCCTTTCGCGGCCTTCTCGATCACCCCGACCAGTTCCTTCCCGAGGTTCTGGATCACCAGTTCCTTGTTCCGCTCGAAAGCCGGGCGCATGAAGGGATACGGCTTCGCGCCGGGGTGGCTGACCGACTTCGTGACAACCTTCCTGCCGTCCTTCGCCGTGAACACGAGATTGGGCGCGTTCTTCGCCACGATGGGGTGCGCCAAGGTGCCGAACTCGACCAGATGCGCGACGTTCGTGTGATCCATGCCTTTGCGCGGGCCGGCAGCCGTGGTGTTGCGATCCTTCTCGCCGGTGCCCATGGCGCGGCGGAGCTTTCCAGTGATGACGGAGCCATTCCCGGCAAGGATGGTCTTTGCATCCTCAACGACGGGCTTGAGAGCCCGCACACGGGCACCGCGCGCCTGCGCCGAGGTCGGCACGCCCGCCAGGCGCCGAAGCACGCCAGCGACGCTATCAGCGCCCTTCACAGCCATGGTCAGGTTCCAGAAGCCCGCTCGACCAGCCGCAGCACGACATCGCGCTTCGTGACGTGGTCGGCCTTGATCGAATCGACGTCGTAGGAGCGGCCTTCGTGGACCAGCCGCATCGCGCCGAGCCGCTGCGTGCCGATCAGCGCCGGCGGCGCGCCCTCGCAAAGCTCCAGGTAATCCACAGAGGCCCAGCCGTAGTTCTCGATGGTCCTCTGATCGGCCATCGTGGTTTCCGAACCTCGCTCCGCAACGATGTCGCCCCAGATCGTTTTCCAGAGCGTTCCGCCGCCGGGGAAGCCGAACTCGTCGGGCGTGTCCGCGCCCTCATAGAACTGGATCAGGCAGGAGCGCCTCCCGTTGCGGGACATCAGCTATGATCCCGCGAGATGCGATAGCGGCCGCAGAGATTTCGGAGCCCGAACTCGATCTGGCGGCTGACCGCAGTGATGCGGTTGTCGGAAAAGGTCGCCTCGCGGTTCTGGTAGAAGTGCGAGGCCAGCATGATGATGCCGAGCTTGATCGGACTGGGCACGTCATCCGCCGCACCGAACCCGGCCTTGAACGTCACCTTGTAGCGGCGCGGATCAACGCCGATTGAAATCGGCCATGAGCTCTGCCCGGAGTGGAGGATGTAGCCGAAGCCCTCGTTCACGCTCTTGGCGTAGAGGGCGGCTGAGACGGGATCGTACCCGCCGGCACCATCAGAGACCTCGAAGCCCGTGATCGATGAAAGATCGACAACCGGGCGAATCGGCAGTTCGAAGCCGCCGCCAGGGTTCGGGATATACGCCTCGAAGGTCTCTTCCAGCAGGCAGCACCGTCCGAGCCAGCCGTCGGGCCCAGCGAGATAGTCATAGGCCGCCTCGATGTACTGACCGATCAGCGCGTCCTCGTAGCTATTCGTGATGCGCTCCTGCGCCTTCACGTCAGCCACGGAGACCACGGCAAGCTTCTGCTCACGCGTCAGCGCGGTCGAAGTCCGCCGAAAATCCATGGCTCAGCCCTTGGTCTGATATCGGCCGGTCGGCGCTGGGCGCAGCATGCGGTCGTCGTAGCGACCCTGCTTGGCGCCCTGCTCCTTCTTGCGATCGTCCGCGGGCTTCTCAGCCTTCGGCGCGGCGCTTGAGTTCGAGTTCGATGATGGCAATGGCCTCGTCCTTCTTCGCGACCTTCTCGCCCGCGATAGCGGAGGCGATCGGCAGCATCTGGAGGTGGTGGAGATCGCGCCAGTCGTCGGGGATGGCGACCTCGCCGGCCGGGTTCGGCGCGGACTTGGTCGGCTTGGCCTTGCCAGCCGCCTTGATCTTCACTGGCGCGCCGTCCTTGCCGATCGGGGTGGCGAAGCCCTTCTCGAAATACTCCTTGGCCATCTTGGGGAAGAGGCCGACCGTCGAGCCCTTGAAGTCGGGCGTGACGTCCTGGGTCATCAGCATCGGCACGAGCCCGGTGGACCGGCGCACGAGCTTTTCGAAATCCTGCAGGTCCATGGCGGGTTCCTGTTGCGATGGAGGGGATGGAGCCGCCGGCCGGGGCCGACGGTGGTCATCGTGGTGGTCAGGGAGGAGACGGTCAGGCCGTCACGTCGTCGAGGTCAGCGCCCCAGCGAACCTTGGTCAGCTTGGCGACCGCCTGGCTGAGACGGAGACCGAAGTCGTGGAAGGTCTCCATCAGGATGAACATGACGTTCTGCTGCAGGGCGTGGACCAACGTACCGCCGCCCATATCCATGGTGGCCACATCCGAGGACTTCACGATCATCGAGCCTTCGTCGCCATACAGCACATGGCGGAAGTCGATGAGCGCGATGGTGGTCTCGTCGGTCGTGCCGCCGCCGTTGATCGGCACCTGATTGGTGACGAGCACGCCGAAGCCCTTCCAGGTCGGGCTGGCGCCCTGAAGCGACGGATAGGCGAACTCGCCATCGTTGTCGCCGACGCGGATGTTCTTGAGGTACTCCAGCGTCCGGTAGTTCATCAGCCACTTCCAGCTCTGGGCCTGGCCGATATTGGCGAGGGTGAGGTGGAGCACCAGTTTCGAGGCCATCCGGTCGATTTCCGCGATGGTCGGGGCCAGCGGATTCACCGCGAAGCCGGAGGCATCGTACGAGCCGATACCCGGCTTGTTGAGAATGCCGAGCGGCGCATCGCCAGTGCCCGTGCCGAAATACGCGTTCAGGTCCATGGTCTGGCCCATGGCCATGCGCAGATCGTCGCGGACGTAGGCCTCGATGTTGCCGACGGTCCACATCTTGGCTTCGAGGGTCAGCGGGACGATGCCGGCCAGCTTCTTGGCCGACATGTCGATCGCCTCGAAGGTCGGCGAGCTGATGGGCTTCTTGTCCATCTCCCCGACATACCCGGCAGTCGCGCCGGTCGCGCCGCGCGGCTGTTTGAACTTGCCGCCGACGAACTGGACGCGCCGCGGTCCGCCCTGCAGGAAAGTCACCTCCGGGCGCAGCAGTTCGATGATCTCGCTCTGCAGCGTGGTGGGGACCAGAATGCCGCCATCGGCCGAGGAACCGACCTGAACGGTCTTCTTCCCCATCCGCTTGGCGCCGGCGTCGAGTTCCTTGGCGAACTCGCCATACCCCTCGTCTTCCAGCACCTTGAGGGCCGGTTCTCCGAGATCCTTGGCTTTGATGTTCGCCGCCGCGATCAGGCCGATCTTCTGGGCCGGCTCGATCTTGATCTGAGGAACGGCCGGAACCGTATCCTTCTCGCCGCTGACCGGTGCATTGGCCGGCTTGCTGGCCTTGGCTTCGATCGCCTCGTCACGCTCGAGCAGCGCGATCTTGGCCTCGATGGCCTCCAGATCCTTCACCGCCTGCTCGTAGGCGTCGAAGTCCGGCTTGGGAGCGCCGTCGGCCATGGCCTTCTCGCGCAGGGGGGCGAGCGCGCCGTGCTTCTCGCGAAGCTGAGCGCGGAGCTGTTCCAGATTCATCTGGTTCTCCATGAAAAAGGGCGCTCGCGGCGCCCTGAACTCTCCGGATCGCGGGAGAGCTTCGCGTTACGGCTTCGCGAGCCGATCAGATCAGGCCCTTCTCCTTCAGTCGGGCCTCGATTTCGTCATGGCGCTTGGCCGCCAGTGCTTTCGTCAGAGAAGGAATGGTGACCTCAAGATTTTCCTGCTCGATATCTCCGGTCGCCTTCTCGCTGCCGAAAAGCAGCCCGAATGCGCGCTGCAGGAGAGATTTGGCTTCCGGCTTGATGTCGGGCTCATCAACCGCTTCCGTCTCGACCTCGACTCCGAGCGCGCCCTTCGCGGTCTCGAACTCAGCCAGAGCGGCACCGACCTTCTCGGCCGCAGCCTGCAGCGTGTCGAAGCCTTTGGTGTTCACCTTCGCGTTGACGACCAGCGAAAGCTTGTTGCCGCTCGCCTCCTTCGCTGCGGCCTCGAACTCCGAGCGCGGGATCAGCAGACCGGTCTCGGGATGCTTCGCCCAGGTGTCGAGCACCTCCTCGATCAGTTCGCGGGCCATCACGTCGCCCTTGGCGGCGGACTTCGCCAGCGCGGCGGGATTCGAGGGGATCGCGCAGGGCGAGCACTCGACCAGTTCGGCCTCAATGATTTCGTAGCCGGGCCACTTCCACTCGTCGGCTTCCTGCGGCTTCTCCCGGCGCTTGATCAGCTTCGGGATGAAACCGATCGAGCAGGCGCGGATCGTGCCAGCGGAGAGGTGCACGGCGAGCCGGTCGGCGACGTCATCGCCCTCCGGCACCAGCTTGAGCGTGCCCTCGGTGCGTTTCGGCCGCCCCCCGAGAACCTTCTCGACATCCGACCACGTCCCGATGGGGAAATCGTAGGAGCGGTGCGCGAACGGCGCGACGGGGTTCTTCATGAACTCGTCGATGGCGAGACCGGCCTGGCTGATGATGTCCTTGTCGCGATCCTCGACCTCGGCCGACATGACAAAGCGGATCGTGCGCGCCGAAGCATCCCACGACGACGGCGCCGAGCGCGAGGCCTTCATCAGCACATCGCCGCTCCGGCCCTCGACGGTCTTCACGAACGCCTTGCGCTCGGCGAGGAACTCATCGACGGAAACGATATCGTCGGCCATGTCGTGCCCTTTCAGGAGTTGTCGACGGCGAGGCGCGGGGTGGTGCGCTCGGTTTCGCCGTCATTGTTCGGCTGGCCGTCCGCGGCTTCGGCGACGATCTCGCCGTCTTCGTCGACCAGAGCCATGTTGACGGGGATCAGGCGATGGCGGCCGGCCTTGCCGCCCAGCGGGTTGAGGCCGAGGCGGGCGCGGCCCTCATCGAATTCCATCAGGCCGGTCTGCATGCCGACCTTGATCCGCTCGTTCTGGGCCTTCACGTCGCCGGCGACCATCATCTCGCGGTCGAACTCGGGGAACAGCGTGTCCCACTCGTCTTCAGTGAGGAGCGCGTTGCGGAACTTCTCTTCGATGTTGCAGGCGATCGGCACCAGGCAGTCGTTCGCGTACTGGGCGTCGGCCGCCGCCATGTTGTCGTACTTCACCGACTCGTAGGCGAAGATCTTGTGCGGCGGGGTCTGCATCAGGCCACAGACGCGCATGACCTGCTGGTTGTAGGTCTGCGTCGTGGCTGCCTCCTGCGAGTCAATCGCGATGGCCTTCGCCTTCAGACCAGCTTCCAGCAGAATCGGATCACCGTTGGCGCGCTGCTTGCGGCTGCGCTCCGTGAGCTGCCGCTTCAGGCGCTGGAACGCGGCGTCGGACTGGTCGCTGTTACCGAAAACATGGTCGGTCTCGAAGACCAGCGGCTGCTTGCCGTCGTTGCCGAAGAGGCCGGTCTGGTAGTCGTTGATGGCCCGGAGAAGTTGGAAGGTCGGCGAGCCCAAGATCTGGTTCGACAACCCCATAAGCCCATCCCAGAGACGGCCGCGCAGGTGGATAATGCGGCTCGCCGGCACGATGATGTAGCTGTCGCCGATCTGGGAGCGTTCGAATTCGGTCGCAGCGGCAATCTCGTAGAAGAGCGAGCCGTTCGGGCTGACACGCGGCCGGCAGCGCGCCGGCATGATCGGGATCAGCTCCGTCACCTCGCCGCGGCGCGTGATGCGCGGCAGGATGTAGGCGTTCTGCGCGAGCTCGAGATGAAGCACAACCATGCGCCAGAACTCGACCCAGCCATGGACGCTGTTCGGCTTGCGAGCGAGCAGCTTGGCGAACCAGTGCTCGCGCGGCTCCACCATGCTCCACTGCCGGTTCTCCCGGCGCCACAGCATCATCTCCGTTTTCGAGATGTCGCGGGCCTTCACATCGGCGCACTGGATCGCCAGTGCCATACCGACCGCATCGATGCCGAAGCCGCGGCTAAGGCCACCCAAGCCGAGAAACTCGGACAGGTCATCCCAGCCGACATCGAACATGTCCCAGCCCTCCGAGGAGGAGGCCTGGAGCGGGCCTGCATTCGGCCCGGCGTCGAGGGTGATGCCGCCCTTCCCGCTCATGTCGAGCGAGAATGAGCCGCCAGTGCTGAAATTCATCAAGCTGCTCCGGCCAGGCCACGCTCGAGATACGGGTTGACCTTCTCACGCTCTTTCTCGGAGAGGCCGAGCACGCCGGCCTCATCGTCGATCCGCAGAGCGTTGGCGGTGATCAATGCGTCGATGCCGTCGATCGAGGAGCGCGAGCCGCGCTTTTCCTTCTTCGGCAGGACGTTGTCGTTCGAATCCCAGTAGCCGACGACGTTGCCAGCGCACCAAGCCGTCACCGGGTTCCCGTCGTGCTGGAAGAGCCCAGGATCGGCGACCCGCGCGATGATGTCCTCTGTCGCCGCGGTGAGGTAGCGTGCCGTCTTCTTGACGATGATCGCCTGATACCCGGCTTCTTCGATCTCCGTGGCCATGAGGTTGGCCTGATAGTCGTCGAGCCCCACCGCCACGACATTGTGGCCAGCCAACATCGCGAGGATGTCGCGGAGGATGACCTTGTAGTCGATGAAAGCGCCCGGCGTCAGCGAAAGCGCCTCTTCCCGATGCCAGCGCAGGAAATCGTCAGCGAACCGATCGTCGCGCAGGCGCGGCGCGTTCTCGCAGATCCAGTACAGCGCCGTGGTGTAGACGACGTCCCCGACCTTCACCATGAAGCTGGCTGCGTTCAGATCCTGCCGGCTGGCGAGGTCGATTCCGACATAGAGCGGGAAGCCCTTCAGCAGGTCCAGCTTCAGCTTCGGGTCAGCGCAGCGTTCCCATTCCTCCAGCGAGATCAGGTTGCCCGCGGCGCGCGCCCAGATGTTGAGCCGGGTGCGCAGATACTCGTTGAGCTTCGACTCCGACTTCCGGGCTTCGAAGATTTCCTCCTCGATGCCGACCGGGTTGAGCGCCACCCCATAGAGCGGGTTGAGCTTCTCGATCGTGTGGAGGTCGAATTTCCGGTCCTTGTCGTGCTCGTCGCCGGCATACATGACCGTGAAGAGCCTGGTCGACTTAAGCCGGCCTTCCAGCACCGATACGCAGGTCTTCCAGTCGTCATAGGCCGCCGAGGTGACATCGCGGCCCGCGGTACTGATGCCAAGGTCCAGCGGCGCCTTGCGAGCGCCCTGCGCGGTCTTCAGAACGCCGATGACTTCCTGGTCCTGCGCGTGGAGTTCCTCCTGCAGCAGCAGATGTGGGTTGAGGCCGTCGAGGTTCTTCGCCCGCGAGTGAGCGATCTTGATCGAACCGCCCGTCTTCGAGAACTCGGCGCCGTCGCGTGTATGGTGCGCGCCAATGTCCGCCGCGAGCTCATCGTCCATCTCCAGCGTCTTGCGGATCGCGCTATATGGGATGTTCGCTTGAGCCTCGGAGCCCGCCGAGATCACGGCCTCGGCGCCGACCTCGCCCTCATAGTTCGTGCAGAAGAGCACGACGCCCGTGCTGGTCGTCGTTTTTGCATTCTTGCGGGGGCACCAGATCCGAACTGATCGGACCCATCGCAGCCCTGTCGCCTTCTCGCGGAACGCGAAGATGCCCGCGATCCAGAAGCACTGCACCGGCTCCAGGACGATCGTGCCATCGAACGCCTTGACGTGCGGCAGCATCTCCAGGAAGGCGCAGGCATCTACGAGATGATCGTCGGACCAGACGAACTCGGCCTTCCCGCTCAACGCCATCCCGCGCATCTCCAGGAAGCGCTTGCAGGCCAGAACCTCGAACTTGCAGGCCGGCACGCGGCCCGCGATCACCTCCGAGCAGTACCAGACCGCCATTCCCGGATAATCAGGGAACTCGTCCCCGTCGATCAGGATAGGCTTGAAGACCTTATCGGCGGCCCGACGCGAAACCGACGCGCGAGAACTTATTGCTCGGCGCGCCTGCCGGCGCAGCGATGGGCTTGTCGATGTCATCGAGACGGAGCTCGTTGCGAGCCTTATCGAGCTGCGCGAACCACGAGCCGCGAACCTGCTTGCCCTCGGCCGCCGCCGCGGTGATCGTGTCGAACTGCATAGCGTAGCTCGACAGCGACCGATGCGCGCCGAGCGTCAGCTTGCCGACGTCGAAGAGCGCACGCGCCAAGGCGTCGTACTCCGACTGCGCCTCCACGGTCTTGAGCGGAAACAAGCATTTCGGGATCTCGCGAAAGGCGGGGTGCGCCACGACGTTCTTGTCCGCCGGCGTGATGGTGCTGGGCGCCTCAGCGAGGCGGCGAACTGCTGCCATGGTGCGCCTAGAAATGGTTGTGGCCGCTTGCGGGCGGCCCTGCGTCGTTTGCGCCCCGACGCCTTACAGCGGGCTAGGGTGGCTCCGGGTTTGTCTGGCTACGACGGAGACCGCCTTACTTCCGTCGATTGTCACCGGCCGCTTGGCCCGCCGGTTCCACGCCTTGCGTTCGGGGTTCGGTTATCCTGCCCTTGTGCCAAGAAAGCTGCCGGCATCTGATCCGGCGGGCCTACACCCCTATTGGAACTCGATTATCGCACCAGCGGCCGGGTCTCAGGCTCGTCGCACCACATGCGGATCTGGCTCATCAGGCCGCGGGAGCGAGCGTAGGCCTCAAGGCGCCCTTTCCAGCCGTGGTGCGAAGCGCAGAGATTCCAGACCCCATCCTCGCCACAATGGACCGCGCCGCCGTCGGCCACCGGAACCTTGTGGTCGACCACACCACCGAACCGGAGCCGGCCTATCCTCTGGCACTCGGCGCAGAACGGGTTGTTTCTCCGATACGCCGCTGAGAACCGATCCCACTTCGCGTCGTAGCCTCGCTCTCGGGGCGATGTCCGCGGCGCCGGCTTGACTGCGATCTGGCGCGGCTGGCGGCGATGGGCTCGGAAGAACTGCGGCAAGGCCCGAATCGCTCTGTGGCGCACCTCTCGGCTTGCCGGATGTGATGCATTTTCTGCGGCAAAAGCTCAAAGAGATTCATTTGCCATATGGCATTATGATTTCATTTCTATGCCACTCTGCGACGAACGCGCTTCCATGGTCGGGACGGTTTCGGCATCCATAAATTGCTGATCTGCAGGTTTGATGGGTCTCCGTCGCGAAATCTCAGCGGGCGCTTCGGCCATCTCCCCCGCACGATTAGCCACGCGAGACGGTTCGCGAGATACGGCCGGCTGAAGATCACGATGCGACGAACACCGAGATCGTCGACATGCCCGGCTTCGTCACCGGCATGCATCTCGTTCCACTTCTCGGTGCGGCGGTCGCCATCATGCGCCAGCGCCCTCGACCGCCAGGTGAAGCGGCCGGTCAATGGCTCGTAGTCGAGAAGTGCGCGCGCCACTGCCGCAGTCAGCAGTGGCTCATTTCGAACCCGCAAGCCCCTGCTCCCATGAGGCAATGATCTTCGCTGCGACATCGGAAGGCGGAAGGCTTAGATAGGTCTGCCTGCCGGCAAGCAGCGCCTCTGCATCAGAGATCAGATCCCACCAAGCGTGTTGCGGCCCGATAGCGGCGGCGCGCTGGCGCGCCAGCGGCAGCAATTCGGTCAGCAGCTCGCGCTGGGAGCCCGTCATCTCTTTCACGGCTTTTCCTCCAAGGCGACGTCGATCATGGCGCGCCAAACATCGGCCGGGTCCATTTCTAGATAATAGCTAGACTTGTCGGCCCAGCGCTCCGCTGCCTCACCCATCCCCCCCGTTGGCTCGCGCATTGCGGCGATAGCGGCGCGGGCATGAGGGATGTGCGTCTCCCAAACGTCGTCAACGTCTTCGCCGTACTCCATGGCGGCCAGCGCCCGCGCGACGCGCTCAATCATCGTCATTCGGCGATCCTCCACGGATAACGGCGAGTAGGTTCGACACCGCGTCCTCGGGCGTCCTGCCCTCGCCAACAAAGCGCCCGCCCGTTTCGGCGACGTGGACAGCGCTGTTCCGCGAGCCCATGTGGGCGGCCCAGCCGTCGCAATAGCTCAGCAAGGCGAACTCATCGTCGCCATAGAACTCGGCGCGGCAAGCGTCTATGAGCGCTCGGAGGTCCATCGTCATCGTGCGCTCGCCTTTACGGCCCATTCCTCGGCCTCCTCCTGGCTCAAGAAGAAGCCATAGCAAATGAGATTGTTGGGCCATTTGCCATAGACAGCGAAACGATATCTCGGCGGGCCCGAGAACGGCACCACTTCCTTTCGGACCCGATAATCATGCCCACTGAACGCAACAACCGTACCGTAAACAACAAAAAAGAGCGTCAAGACGATAGCAACGACAGTCATGGCTCGATCTCCGCGCCAGCAATCCGCGTGGATGGCCAGCACCTCAATCGGTACTGGCCACTACTCTCCCAGCGATTCCCGCCGATCAGGCGATGGCGTCGGACAGTGGTTTCGACGCCTTGAACTTGGCGACGTTGCGCGCCGCGATCTGGATCTTCTCGCCGGTGTGGAGATTGCGGCCCTCGCGCGCCTCGCGCCTGCCGACGGTCAGCTTGCCGACGCCGGGTAGCGTGATCTCGCCGCCACGCTTCAGTTCGGTCGTCACGACGACGCCCAGCGCATCGAGAAACTTCTCGGCAGCGCCCTTCGTCGAGCCAGCCTGATCGGCGACAGCGGAAATGAGTTCGTTCTTCGTGGTCATGCTCTCGGTCTCCATGAGTGGCCCGCACAATCGCGGCTTTGAGCCCGGAGACCGTGCTGCAAGTAATCGTGAAAGTAAAGAGGCCGGCCCCACCTGGGCGAAAACGGCCTCCGTTTCTGTACTGGCCGGCTCAGCCGCAACGAATTCCGGGCGGGCCCCTGTTGCGAGGCGCTGGGTGGCGATCAAAGTAATTGTCAGAATATTTTTGCGCTGGCGGGCGGCAACTTTGACTACCCCGGTCGGTCCCGTAGTCTTCGCGCCATTTCTTAACGCGGCACCCCTACCCGGTCTGCTTTGGCACGCCCCTTGCGTCATGCGGGCGCGTTCTGATCTGCGGTCGAGACTTGCGAATTATTTTCACTTTTCTTCGTTTCCTCTGTTGACATCCGCATTCGCCGCTCTCATTCTCGTATCGCCATCACGACACGGGCCGATTGTGGCCGCCTTCAAGGGAATGCCGATCATGACTGTCCCCACCGTTGCCGATTTCACGAGCTGCGCCTTCTCGCATCAGGTTGTTGGGTATGAGGCTGCAGATGCCGGAGAGGTGCGGCGCTTCCATCTGCTCTTCGCGTACATTGGGCAGCGCGGCACGGTTGCCAGCGGTGACCAAGTCGTGATGGCCCGCGACCTTGGGCAAGCGGCGGTTCGTATTGCTCGAGAGCGTGGCGTGTCGCAGCTCTTCGTCCGCAAGCGGTTCTTCAGCGGGCGGCCCGCCTCCGAGGCTGAGCAGGTGAACGTGGTTTTTGATATCGCCTGACGCTTCCGCCTTGCCCGGCGCGCGTCGGGCAATGGGAAGCGCCATCGCTTCGAACCTGGCCGATCGTGGCCGCCACCTATGGGAATAGGATCATGAGCAAGATTGTTCGGAATGGAGTGTCTCTCTCCGCTGGCGCTGTGCTGAACGGCTGGCCGATGCCGGCGCATACCGTGCTGACGCCGGGCGCAGGCGACTATGCGGAGCGCTCTGAGGGCCGCGACCGTCGGCGTGTGCGCCGGCAAGTTCGCGCCGCCAAGTCCTCTTGGCTGGAGGGCTGAGCGGTGGCTGACCTCTTCCATGCCCATATCGCCGCCGCCCATTTCTGGCTGTGGTGCTTCAAGGAGCCCATGGGTAGCAACCGCGCCGATTACATGCAGCGGTGCATAGCCAGCATCCGCGAGGCTCTGGCGGTGGCTAACCGCATGCACGACCGCCAGCGCGCTGGCCTGTGCCTGCGCATCCTGAACTGGTTGCGCGCTGCTGAGCGGGAGGCGTGAGGATGACCGCGACCACACAACTGCGGCGGTGTCCGTTCTGCAAATCGGAAACCGGTCATCTGCTGGAAGATCGGCAGGAACGGCGACTTTACGAATGCCGCGCGTGCTTCGCCGTCGAAGTCATCACCAAGGGCAAAACTGGCTGGTGGTATCACGGATGGGAGCACCCTGACGGCCGCCGAGTGAACGGCGACGGCCAGCGAGAGACGCGCCCGGCGCATATGGCCTTCGGCTGGTGGGACCGTGCCAGCGAGGCGCGGCAATGAGCAAGCCCGATCTCACCTACTCCGAAGAAGGCCTATTCGTCGCCTTCTATGCGGACACTCAGGCGGGTGAAGAAGCTTGCCGGGAACTGGCGAAGCATAGCGAAGGAACGTGCAAGTTCCTCGCACCGCAGCGGGCCGAGATCGTGGCGCAGCTCCGCGCCGCTGGCTACCGGGTCGCGAAAGCCAAACCGCACAAGCCGCTGGCGCCGGGCGAGCTAGAGGCGCTGCTAGAGGCGCTGGAAGGGGATTTGAGCCGATGAGCGTGGACCTCCCCAACTACTCCGGCGAGAAGTTCGTCTCGCTCTTCGTTACCGAGCACGGCGAGACCAGCGAAGGGATTGTTCCGCCACCGCAGGGCGTCCCTGCAACCCTGTTCAGCGTGCGCGCCCGCACCACAGACGGCCCGGCTTATGTCCTGACGGACCACGGGACGCGGCACGATGCTGATGCGGCGGCGAAGCTGCTTAGTGGCCTTACCGGGCTCCCGGTCGAGACCTGATCCCCACAGCGCGGACGCCAGCCGCCCGCGCCTCTCACCCTCATCACCAACCGTAACGCGCTCGCCTTGGGCTGGAGCGCGAACCCTGGAGCTATGTCCGATGACGATTGCCACCTTCGAAAACGACGCGCTCGCGGTCACTGCCGGTTCTTTCTCGCTGGCGCTGACCGTCAAGCAAATCGAACGGACTTGGGACGCCCTCTCCCATTTCCCCGACCGACGCGCCCGGATCGAGCTGCACGACCTCGCTGTGAGGCTGAACGGCTTCGCCGGTCATGTCGCAGCCATCGTCGCCAAGGGCGGCGCGCTGGACCAGCCGGCAGAGCTGGAACGCTTCGCCTCCCGCCATGTGTCGCTGACGCTCCGGGCATGGGCGATGGATTCCCGCTGCATGTCGTGGTTTGTCGTCGGCCCGGCGCGCTTCCCTGTCGACAGAAATCGGAAGCGGATGGAATGGGCGGAGAATGCCTTCCGCGTCGTCGGTGATCACGCAAAGGCGGCTCGCGCCGCTGTCGAGCGCATCGCCTTCCCGCACGGTGCGCCCGGCGGTCCGATCCGCGCCAGCAACCCTGACGCGCCGGCCCTGATCCGCGCGGAGATCGAGAAGCACAAGGCGGTGCATGCTCAAATGAAGGCGGCGAACGCCGTTATCCGGGCAACGAAGGGGCAGGAGCCGGAAGCCCGCGTGCAAGCGCTGGTTGACGCCACAGGCTGGCGGGAGACCACAGCGCGGACGTGCATCTACCCGGCGCAATCCTGGATGGGGCAAGGTTTCGCAGCCTACCAGCTTTCCGGGCAACTGGCCGAAATCAAGCGGCTGGAAATCCGGCTCGCCAACATCGAGCGGAACCGCGAGCGCGGCACGGTCGAGCGCACCCACAACACCACGGCTGGCGCGCTCCGCGTGGTCGAGAATGGCGAAGCGGCCCGCATTCAACTGTTTTTTGATGGGAAGCCAGCGGCCAGCACGCGCGACTTGCTGAAGCGCGAGGGCTTTCGTTGGGCGCCGTCCGAGGGCGCATGGCAGAGGCACCTGAACAATGGGGGCCGCCACGCTGTCTCCCGTGTCGTATCCGCCTTGCAGGTCGAGGAGGTGCTCTCATGACCGCGCCCGCCCTCACCCCTGCCGCCGCCTATTCGATCGTTCCGGCCCGCTACGCCAAGGGCAAGATGGTGATCGTTCCGACGCGTGACGGTTCCGGCTTCAAGGGCCGCGCCGCGCGCCTGGCTGGCACCTTCGGGAGATGGGTGAACCGCTCTGGCGGGTACACGGTCAGCGAAGCCGGCGCGCGTCGGTTCGAGCGTCTCTATACCGAAGGCTGGGACGCCTCGATATTCGGGGATCTGGAGGCGCCGCGATGAGAGCGCCCCGAACCATCTCCCGCACCTACCTGCGAACCTATTCCGACAACGGCCAGCGCAAGCTCTATGTCGAGTGGTCGGACGGGTCGCGGACTGAATGCGATGCCGAGAAGGCGTGCTCCAGCTCGCACATGCAGGCGCTGCTTGCTCATGCGCGGAGCATCGGCCTGCCGCTGGAACGGGAGCGCTGGTGATGACCGGCCGCCCCTACATCCCGCACGCCGGCGCGCCCCGCGATTCCGCGCTTTCCGTCATCCGTGGCGCCGTTCTCGGCTCCGCCTGTCTCGCGAGCCTGGCAGCCTTCGGCGCCGGCTTCCCTGCTCTTCTATTCGTCATTCTCGGAGGTTGAACCGATGACAACGTCTGTCGAAACGACGAAATTGCACGCGCCATGGACCGTTCACGTGGAACCGAATCCCGCCGAGCCGATACTGATCGGGTTCCGCATCCGTGACGCTCGCGGGGTTGTCGTCGCTGAGATATTCAATCGGCCCTATCCCGTGATCGTTGACCGGGCGCACGCCGATACTTTGGCCGCGGCGCCCGACCTGCTCGCCTCTCTCCGCGCCATCCTGCCCTATGCCGAGAGCCGGGCAGAGGACATGATCGAGATCGCCGAGGAGGCCGAGGCAGAAAGCAGCGCGACGGCCGCCGACGCTCGCGAGGACGCCAACAAGGCCGTCGCTGCCGTGGACGCCGCGAAGGCGCTGCTCGCTAGCCTGGACGCGGAGGGCGGCGCCCGTGGGTGACCTCTCCTATCTCCCGACCGATACCAGCGGCGAGCCGTGCCGCTTCCTGAACCACTACCGCTGCGACGCATGCGACGAGGAATGGTCAGACCGCTGGTCGTGCGCATGCGATGACGACTGTCCGGCCTGCGGAGCGTCGATCAGCCCCTTCGATTCCGACGAGGAAGAAGACGAGGACGCGCCGGGCGCCGATCACGAGCGCAGCAACCGCGATCACGCCGCCTGCGACTGCTGCGGCCGGATCGAACATATCGACCTGCTCGACGCCAAGCCGCCGGCCGGCGGCGTCCCGGAGACCGCGGACTGGAGCCGGCTGGAGTGCATCGCCTGCTACGGGCCAGGCTGGCTGCCGATGGAAGACGGCGCGCTCCGCCGCTCCATCAACAACGACCTGCATGGCCTGTATCTCGGGTTCCGGCTGAAGCGCTGGCTCGGCGAGTGCTGGCGGAGGGCTCGCGGCCTCGCGATCGTTCTGTTGCCCGCCCGTGGATAAATTCCGGCCATGCCTGCACTTTGTGGCCTTCCGCGACGACCGATGGTGGAACGCGGTGCGCGTGTTCGGCAGGCCAGATTTCGTGCATCCTCGCTGGGATCAGCGGGCGCGCCGGGAGATCGCGCAAGGCGACACGATAATTTTTGCGACCGGAGATGAGGCGCAGCCGGTTGCGCGCCACAACGCTCCGGACTTCATTGAGGAAGAGCCACAGGGACCATGACATGCCCGATCCACGCACCGAAGCCGCCATAGAAGCCGCTGCGCGCGCCTTCCACGAAAACGCCCGCGAGAAGCGGCAATTCCACTGGGAGCAGTCCAGCGAAGAATGGCGGCGCGATATCCGCAACTTCGTCCGGCCCATGGTCGAGGCGGCCTTGGAAGCCGCTGACGCGCATCTGGCGGCGTGCATACCGAAGCCGAAACAGGGAGAGCCGCGCTGATGGCTTCCCCTGCCCCGTCCCGCCCGCTTAGATGGAGACCCGATTGCTCTTAGCCGTGGCGCCAGTGTCGAAGCGATATGAATATGACCGGATCACCGGTCAGCAGTTGAAAGCCGCGTTGCGCGACCTGGGCAAAACCTATGGCTGGTTCGCGAAGTTCTATGGCGTGCCGCGCCCGCGCGTTCTGAAATGGGCTGACGACCGCGAGGACATACCGCCAGCGGTCATTGGCTGGCTGGCCATGGCGTCGATGCCTGGTGGTGCCGAGATGGTCGAGCGCGCCATGGGGTCTCGCGTCCATGATCTGCGCAGCGCCGATCCTGAGGATTCAGATTGAAAGGAGACCGCATGAAGCTCCCGACGTCGATGACCGACCGCGCCGCGCTGGTGCTGATCGAAGAAGCCCGCGCCTATGTCGAGAAGCACGTTTCGCGCGGCCGCCATTGGGAAACGGCGCGGGACGAGTTCCTTCATGCGAACGCAGGCCGCTGGATCGCTGAATACGGCAAAGACTGCGCCGACATCGCTGTTCGCGGCGTCAATGCGCTCCGACGCGCCGACATGCTGACGAAGGCCGGCCGGGAGGCTGAAGGAGCGCACTGGCGGTCGCATTGGACCCGCTACATTGAGGAGAACGGCAAGGCGACCTGGTTGAACCGCCTCTGGGTGCGCTGGTTCGCTATGCCGCTCTATGGGCTCGTGGCCGTCGCTGGGCTGGCGATGGTGGCGCCCTCACCTTCCGAGGCGGCGCCGCGCCGTGCCGCTCTGGCTGCCTGCGCAGAAGCCATCACGACGGCCGAGAAGCATCAGCGCGGATGCTGGCGTTTCAACTCGGTCGAGCGGAACACCTACCGCGCCTACGACCGAGCCGATTCACCCCGAGATTGGGAAAAGCCGCGCGACTGGGAGTGAAGCAGAAGGCTTCTTCGGTTCGGCGCCAATCCGGAAATACCTCGCCACTGCATCTACGGCAGCGACGAACAGCACCGGCAGGTCGCGCCGATCGCCGAGGCCCGCTCGCTCCATCGCCATGTAGTTCATGCTCTCATAGATCCGCGCATCCATGATGGCGAAGAGATGATCGCCCATGGCCGCCTTGAGGTGGGATTGAGCCTGGAGCCCCGCTGCCCGGTCCTCAATGGCTGTTGAGAACCCTGAGACATCCACGCCGGGCTCGTACTTCTGCGATGGGTAGAGCCCGCCTTCCGCAGCATGGCGCATTTCGTCGAACTTCTCGCATGCCAGGATGCGGACCTTCGTCGCCTCGCCTCGGTTGCGGAACAAGGCGCTGTGCCGATCAACTCGAGCTCTCTTCGTGCCGCCCATGCTGGCCACGTCATATTCCCGCTGGCCGGCGGCGGTGCGCGGGTCATACTCGATCCCGGCCAGCTTCAGGTTCTTGCCCTTCTCCTTCTCAAGCTTGGCGATGCGCAGCAGGGCACGCTCATGCGGCGTGAGATCCTTGGAGCGTTTGAGGGGCGCCGGCGCGAGACGGTCCTTCACCCGCTGGTCTGATGCCTCCTTCGCCGCGCGCTCGGCGGCCTTCCTCTCCGCAATGCGGGCGGCGGACTTCTCGCGCTCTGCCTTGGCACGAGCGCAACCGCGCTCACATCTGGCGCCGCATGGCGAACCGAACCGATCCGCGCAGCTCGCCAGCATGGCGGCATGGCGATGCTCACGGCGCTCCGCCTTCATTTTTTTTTCGGCGGCGATCTCTTCCTTGGAGCGGCGCATGGCTCAGGCGACCTCCACAGCACGGCGGTTGCGGCCCTGGCCCATGGTCCTGAACACCCTATGGAGCGACGACCGATCAGCGCGGCCAGCATCGAGCGCAGCGCACATGGCACGGCTGGCGGCGAGCAGCGCGCGTTCCTCGCTGGCGAAGAACCGGATCAACCCGTCCTTGTCGCGGACATGGCATGAGCCAGCGCCGGGCGCTGAGTACATGCCGACGAAGCCTCGCCTGTGTTCATCGGCCACGGCCCAGAAGCGATGCGGGATCGGAGCCGGATCGGCTTTAGTTTCTGCCTGGATCATCAGTCTTTCTCCGAGATGGCCCAGACAAAGGGCTCTTCCTTCGATCCGCCGCGACCGATCAGCGATGGGTGCCCGCTTGCCGGCGCGCGCAGATCCTTGACCACCTTCTCCATGAGGCTGGCGGCGGCGCTCTCGCCTCTGTCGGTATCGAGCAGCTCCTCGGCACATTTCTCGCGCCAAAGCAGGTACGGCACGAGCTTGGTGCCTTTCCTGGCCTTGTCGACATGGCCGTCATTCTCAATCGAGCTCGTGATCGTCAGCGTCTTCAGGATGCCGAGCGCGACCGTGGCTTCCTTGATCAGCGTGAGCTTCTTCTGGCGCTCGCGCTTCTCGCGAGATGGTGGTGGAGTATCGTCCGGCAAATCATCATTGAAGCGAGTGAGCAGTGCATCGAACCCGACTGGAATGGTCTCAACCGGACCGTGCCGATTCTTTCCGAGGATGATGTCCGCTCGGCCATGGGCGCGCTCCATGGCTGCGTCCCATTCTACATGCGCCTCAGTTCCTGGCTTTGGCTCGGAGCGCTTGAGGTAATATTCCTCGCGATAGACGAACATCACCACGTCGGCGTCCATCTCAATCGAGCCGGACTCGCGCAGGTCCGAGAGCTTGGGCCGCTTGTCGTCGCGCTTGTCGATGTCGCGCGATATCTGCGAGAGCGCGATGATTGGCGCGTCGATCTCCTTCGCCAGCGCCTTCAAGCCGCCGGTGATCTCCGCGACCTCCTCATGGCGCTTGCTGTCGCGGCGGCGCTCCAAGCCTTTCAGAAGCTGGAGGTAGTCGACCACCAGCAGCTCTACGCCGCGGCTCTTATTAAGCGCCCTCACCCGCATCATGAGCTGTGCGATTGTCAGCGACCCGGTTGCGTCGATCTCGATAGGCAGCGAGCGAAGCGACGACGCGGCATCAGAGAATGCGCCGAATTCGTTCTCGCTGACCCTGCCTTGCCTGAGACGCCAACCGGGGATGCGGGTATGCTCGGCTAGGATGCGCTGCGCGATCTGGTCGCCCGGCATCTCGAGCGAGTTGATCGCGACGACGCCTGTCTTCTCGCCGTTCTGCTGGCGCTCGAGCAGCCCTTGTGAAACTGCGTAAGCGATATTCAATCCGAGGGCCGTCTTACCCATCGATGTGGCGCCGGCGACTATGACCAGGTCGCCCCGATGTAAGCCGCCCAGAACGGCGTCGAGCCGCTGGATGCCCGTAGAGAGGCCAGCCAGCACACCTCCCCGCGAATACGCTCTAGCGGCGATGTCCACCGCGCGCGCCGCGGCCTTGTCGAACCGCTCGAACCCGCTCTGCGAGGTCAGCGGTGGTCGAAGGTCGTTGATCAGCGTCTCGACCCGGTCCAGACGCTTCGTCGCCGCCACAGGCTTGCCGGAGAGGATGTCCGCCATCTCTTCCTCAAAGATGACGTAGATCGAACGCTGGATCGCAGCGTCCTTGACGATCTTGGCGCACTCCATAGCGTTGGCGAGCGCGCTGCTGCCCTTCGGCGCGGCATCGAACAGCCTCATCAGGTATTCAAAGCCGCCCAAGTCCCCGATCTTAATCTCATCGACATAGGGCTTCATGGAGATCGGCGAGACTGCATGGCCTGCCTCGATCAGCCCCGACATCAGGTCGAAGATCGTCGAGTGGACCGGGTCGTAGAAATCCTCTGGCTTGAGATGCTGGCCGGCCTTGGCGAACCAGTCGTTTTCCTTCAGGAAGGCGCCAAGCAGCATTTGCTCGGCGTCGATGTTGTGAGGCAGCTTGCGCTGGTCGAGCGGTGTGCCATCCATCTTCATGACTGCGCCCATCAGGCTGCCCCACCGTCGCGATGGAGCCAACGCATCACCGGTTCGCCTTCGAAGTTCTTGATGAAGACGGCGATCGCGTAGTCCTTGGTGTCGCCCGAGGGCTCGCGCCCCTTGGCGATCGTCTCGCGATAGATGTGCCCGGGCGGCATGCTGGGCCTCGGCGTCAGGAAATAGACGCGGGCGAGCGGGAGCAGCTGCAGCCATGCACCGGCCGCATTCAGCCGACGGGTCGGGAAGACGACGGCCACCTTGCGCTCAGCGAGCCGAACGGCGTGCTCGGTGAACTCCTGGATCCGGTCGAATGGTGGGTTCGTCGCGAAATTGGCGAATTGTCCGCGACTCGCAAGGAAGTCCCTGGTGCCGATCTGATGCTCGTACCCCCGATCGACGATATCGAAAGGACAGATCTCCAGCCCGGCCGCCCGCGCGCCTTCCATCATGTTGCCAAAGCCGCAGCAGGGATCACAGACCTCTCCCTCGAAGCGTTCGACCTGAAAGAGGCGGCGCCCTACCCAGGCGCTTTCCACGTAGTGCTCGTGCTCGTCGCGGTCCCAGATGTGTGAAGCGCGGGCGCGGCGGTTGTCGATGACGTCGGTCATGCCGCGGTCTCCTGAACGAGCCGGATGGCATGCTTGGCGACGAAGACCATACGAGCGCAGGTGCCGGGCGCGTGGAACTTGCGGCAGGTGCAGCCGCTGTCATTCAGCTTTTCGCAAAGGGATCGCGCGATCTGCTCTTCGCGCGGCAGGAAGCGATCTTCCGCGTAGCGCTTCTTGGCGAGGCGTCGGTTCATGCGCGCCTCGCGATGTTCTCATGGACGATGTCCCGAGCACGAGCCAGAGCGTTCGCTGCAGCGGCTTCAGTGCAATGCAGAGCGGTCGCGATAGACCGGGTGTCCCTGCCTCGCTTCCAGAGCGAGAGGACCTGCGCGTAGTAGCCTTCGGACAGAACCTTGCGGAGCGGTTCGATATGCGGGCGCTCTGCGCCTGCATAAGGGATGAGGCGCTGTCTCATGCTGATACCATCTCCATGATCTCATCGGAGAGTTCGGTTATGCCGGGATGCGGCGGGATGGAGCGCGGATCGACCTGCAAGCGCTCAGCGAAGACGCCGGGCCAGTGGATCAGGCCGAGGGCTTTCAAGCCGCCGATGAGGAGGTCTGGATCGGCGCCGCGCAGTTCCAGATCGTCGAGATCGCGGCGGACTGGCACCGCGTCGTCGAGCACAGCAAGACGGCGGCAGAGACGGGCCTGATCGGCGCCAGCGATGATCTTGGCGCGGAGGGCCGGCTTGGTGATCGACGCGGCATTCGCGATCAACGTCTCGAGGTCGCCGTACTCGACGAGAAGCTCTGCGGCGGCCTTGGGGCCCACACCAGGGATACCGGCATATCCGTCAGTCGTATCGCCAACGAGAGCCTGGAAGCATGGGATCGCCGGCGGCATCACGCCGAAGCGATTCAGAACATCATCCTCGCTCACCATGGAGCGCTTCATCGGGTTGTAGACGGCGACGGCGGGGCGCAGAAGCTGCAACAGGTCCTTGTCAATCGAGCAGATGACGGCGCCCATCCCAGCCTCTTCGGCATGGCGCGCGTATGTGGCGATCAGGTCGTCGGCTTCGTAGCCGACCATCTGGACCGAGGCGATGCCGAGCCCCTTCACCAGTTCGCGGCAGAGGCGAAGCTGCGGACGAAGGTCGGGATCGTGGCTGCGGCCAGACTTGTAATCTGGGGCGAGATCATGCCGCCAGTTCTTGCCGCGAGGGTCGAAGATCGCCGCGGCATGCGTCGCGCACTGCGGCCGGCCGACATCAATCAACGCCTTGTAGACCAGATCGAGGAACCGACCGATGGCGAAAGTCGGGAAGCCGTCCTCGCGATACGACCTGTTCGAGGCTGTGGAGTGAAAGGCCCTGTGCGCGAGGCCGTTGGCGTCAAGTAAAAGGAGCGTCACAGCCCGCACCCCGCTTCGCAGACCATGAGCATGCCCTGACCCCGCTCTTCGGCGGTCGACAGGTCGACCTGATCGAGCGGAACCCCGCTGCGATGGATGAAGAGCTCGCCGCGAATCTTGCCGTGCTCGTGCATGGTCCGGATGCGCCGGTCGATCTCGACAGCGACCGCCCATGAGGCCGGATCGTTGTCGCGCATCCAGCGCCATTCCGCGTCTGTCCGGTACGGGCAGAACGTGCAGGCGCTCTTGATAGGGACTGGATAGCCGTTGCGGATCAGCCAGGCTTCACAGTCCTTTCGCGACATACCCCTTTCGAGCAAAGGGAAGCGGTTGACCGACCAATTCTCATATGACGCACCGGCGCGCACCGTCTCGTCCGTGCTGATGCCGATCCAGACCTCGACCTGCGCATCGGGGATGCGCTGCCGTGGCTTGAACCCAAGAAGCCTGCGATGCTCCTTCCGGATCGGCTCGATCTTGTAGTCCTGCGTGCACTGGCGGTTGACCTGACCGAGGCGGTTTTTCGCCGATTTCACGAAGAACGGCGGCCGGGACCAGATCCCGCCGATGCCGGCGGCAGCCCCCTCAACATCAGCCTGCAGGCTGCCAGCGCTGACGCCGTGAACCGGGAACGGCAGGACATTCCCGCTCGCCAGCCATTTGACCTGCTCATAGACGGCCGCCGGCTCGGCACCGGTGTCGGCGAAGATCGCATGATCTGGCATCGGGCCGATCTCGCCATGAGCCGCCATGAGCGCCAGCGTCGTCGACTGCACGCCCGCGCCGAGCGACAGCACGCGTAGCTTCGCGCCCTCGACCGGCCCCCAGGACCAGCCGCCGCGGCGGACACGGGCGCGCGGCGCCTTCGGCGAGGTGAGTTCGAACTGAGCGCTCATGACACCCCCATGGCGCGTTCGATGGCCTCGCGCTTGCAGCGGGACCAGATGCGCCAGTCGGCTCGGCGAGCAACGTCGGGCTGGGCTTTGAACCGGCGGCGGGCAGCGGAGCGGAGCCGCTTCGTCTTCGGGCTGACGAGCCGCCAGTGCTTGGAGCATATCCACTCCATGCCTAAGCGGATCGGATCGTTCTTCCGGTCGCCGCGAGAGCCCGTGCAAAACGGGACGCAGCAGGGGATGCGGGGCGCGCTCATTTCGCCACCTCGATCCGGCAGCCGACGCCCTTGGTATGGATGAAGGTGACGCCGAGTCTGGCGAGTTCCTCGGCCCAGCGTCTGCGGCTCTCGCGGAATGACTCCTCGCCCATGCTGCCGATCTCGGCGAGGACGTTGTCGCCGAAGGTCTCGCCGTTCCGCATGCGCTCCATGATCGCGACGACCGGGCGAGACGTTCCCCAATCGCCTTTCGGGCAGATGACGACGCTGTTGATGACATCGACCGAAACGACTGAGCCTTCGTGCGTCCTGACAACGCCAACGGCGCGACCTGGCCGAGGATCAAGAGGCTTCGACGATGGCCTCTTCGCCTGACCCTTGGTGATCAGGATGGGTTTTGGCGCCTCCTGCGGCGCGCTGGGCTGGGGGGATGGCGCCGCAGGAGGCTCAGCCAAGACGACGCTGGGAGGAGCAACGTCGGCTGGCTGATTGGAATCCGGCGTCCGGTCAGCGGGAAGAGGCGCCGAAGCAACCTCCCCCGCCTCCCGTGACGAATTGCGAGGATCTGCGCCTACGATGTCCGCTTGCGCGGCCCCAGCCTCGGAAGCGTTCCTAGGCGCATCCGATTTTTGCGCACACTGATCCTCGCCTTGTTCACCGGCTCCTTCGCTCTGGACTGCCGGAAAGGAAGCGGGCTGGGGTAATTCTGTGACGGCACCGGGGAGCGTCGCCTCGATCCGCGCGATGAGATCGGTGGCGTTTGCCGCCATGCCGACCAAGCCCTTCAGGATGAGGACGAGATCGCTGCGCATCGCCATGGAAAAGTCGTCAGGGCGCATCGGGCGCGGCTCCTGGGTGCTTGAGATGGTGGGGAGCGTGGCGCCGACAGAACGTCTCTCCGTTCTCGCCCCACCACGGGCCGATGACGTCGCCGCATTCGCAGCACGGCTCGACTTGCGGGCCGGGAGCCGTCTTGTGGTCGCCGCGCGCGGCGGGCCTCTGAGCCTCGCGCATCGCGTCGATCTTCGCCGGATCGTAGGTGTCGAAGGTCGGACCTCTAGCCATGGCGGAGGCGCCCTTCGTCGAAGAGATGCAGGGGCTGGACGGTGCGCCCGTAGACGCACTCAGCCCATGAGAAGATGCCCGCCGCATCGGCCATATTGTCGTCCTTGCAGCCGGCGGGGAGGTAGCCGAGCATCACGCCGCGCGCGATCGTCTGGCGCTTGGTCTCGTCTCGGCTGCCGAAATTCGACCTGCCGAGGTAGTGCTTGCGCCAAGTCGCGGGATAGACCTGCACGACCTGGATGCCGTAGCAGGCTGCGATTCCACGAACCGCGCCCATGATAAGCGGCGGGACCAGCATCGACGCCGCGCTGCGCTGGATATGACGCTCTCGATCGTCGCCGCTGTTGAAATTCGGCATGAGGGCTTCGATCGCGATCAGATCGGGGCGCGTGTCGTCCATGAAGCAAATGTCGCGGACGAAACGCGCCGCGCCGTCGGCCACGAGCCATGTGTCCTCGCTCGGCTTCTTGAGGCGCTGAAGGCCGACGCGCGGAGTGGTGCCCGGCTTACCAAGCGCCCATCCCGAGGCGGTCGCCCCATCAATCGCGAGGATCATGGTCGCGGTCACGACGGTCGCGCCTCAGTGGAAGCCGCCGGAGCCGAGGCCGGAGTCGCCGCGCTTCGTAAACGCCTCCTCCGCGATCTTCTTCGCATAGGCGCGCTTCTGGCTCGGCGTCATGTCCTTCATCGCGGCTTCGGTCTCGGCGGCCTTGCGCTCCGCTTCCTCCTTGGCGCGTTCGGCTTCGGCCTCTTGCAGATGGCGCGGCCGGACATCCTTGCCGTCTTCGAAGTCCCCGGCAGGCTTGGCGGAGGTGGGCGCCGGCGGCCCCTTGCGAGCGGACTTCTTCTCGTCGAGCGGCTTGATGCCAGCAGCGAGACCTTCGACGCCGACGTTCGGCGTGGCGGCCGCGGGAGGCGCCGGCGGCGCGGCGGTGCGCTTGCGAGCCCGGCCCGGATCATCGCCGCGCTCGGCCTCGACATGCTCTCCGGCGTTCGTCTTGTCGAAGACGGAGCCTTCGTCGCTGGCAACGCCCTTTCCCGGCTCGAGCTTCATCGAAAGTTGGATGGGGCGATTGGTGTCCTGCATGAAAAGCTGGACCTGCTCGACCGTCGCCTCGTATTCGCCCGCGCGGCACTTATTCAGGATCGAGCGGATCTGCATCGCAGCCTTGGTGATGCCGAAGACCTCGGTCATCCGCTTCTTCTGAGCGGAGATCGAACCGGACACGCCGGATGCCTCGCTCTTCAGGGCTTCGAGTTCCTGCCAGAGCTCGTCGCGCTTCTCTTTCTCGGCGGGCAGCTTCGCCAGGGCGTTCTGCGCGAGCACGGCGGCCTTGTCGGCAGCGGCGCGTTCCTTCTTGGCAGTTTTGGCTTCAGGCGACATGCGTGGTCGGGCCATGTGCGGCTCCTATGGGTTTCGGTTCAGTGGATTTGGTCGGGAAGGCCGGGCTCGCGGATGCGGCCCTCGCGGATCATCCGGCGATGGATTTCGCGGATGCGATCTGCTCCGCCTGAGGACTGAGCAACGCGCGTCCGAGGCGCGATCCTGATCTCGCGCTTGTCCTCGTCGGGCAGCGCCTGCATGCTGATCCTCGGGAGCGTCAGCGGCCGGTTCGCAGCAGGCTCCGCATAGGCGCGAACCGAAGTCTTTGACTCGGTTCGCTTGGCGTTACGAACGCGCTTCGCAGCCTTCCACGCATCGACCTTGGCTCGCCTGCCGTTGATATCGAGGACGTAGCGAACCGTGTATTCGGATTGACCGACGGCTCGCGCCGCCTCGATTACCGGCATCCCGCTGTCGATCAGGCGACGGGCTTCTTCCTGCCAAGGGCTTGTCTCGCTCATGGAGCGCTCCTACTCGTGACCCGCGCCCACCAGAGCTTCAGCCGATGCCACAGCAGGATGTGCAGAGCCGGCGATGGCCCTGGTGATTTCAAGTTCATGGGAAAGCCGCCGCATCTGGCGCTCGCACTCGGCCTGATAGGCCTGCCCGAGCTTGAAATAGAGGGAGGCGAAGATGTCCTTGGGCCGGCGATACCGCAGGCTCCAAAGCGTCTTTGCGGGGAGGTCATGGCGGCGCTCTAGGCGCTCCATGGCGTTAGGCAGATCACCGGGACCGCGCGTCTCGCGCAGAACCATTTCGTTCGCCCAGTCCGCAGCCTGATCGACCGGCGGTTTTTGCACCGGCTGCAAAAACTTTTCGCGCACCTGAAAACGCTCCTCTGCGACAACGGGGTCACAGAGAGAGGACGGAACTGCTGAGCGCTTCGGAGTGCACGCGGGATCAGCCTTCCGGGGATGGCGAGTTGCAGCTCGCGCCCCACCGGAATTCAGAGGAGACGATGGCGATGAAGAAGAAAGCGCGAGGGCCACCATGACGGTCAGGGCCTCGACTCAATGAAGACGCCGCTCCAATCTCGGATCGCGGGAACGATCAGGGGGATGGAGATGGCGGGAGACAAAGCCGAATTGGCGCTGCATCTATGGGAAGCGCTCGCGGCGCGGCTAATCGACAAGGACGTGATGACCATCGAAGAGGTCGAAACGGTCATCAGCCGCGCTGAGATGGCAGAAGACGGGCTCAAAGCTCGTACCTCAGCAATGCTTCGGCGGCTGCGACGTCACGCGGGCGTAGATGAAGACGACGGTCTACCGTATTAGCGATAATTGCATCGCTGGCCGGCAGCCCTGCCCCCGGCACATCGGCGTCGGCCATTCGCGCCGCGCCGAGGCCCTCAAGTACGTCAGGCGCGTGACGCTGGCAGATCGTCATCGACTCCTGGATGAAAAACACGATGCCGGGGCGTTCTTTGCCGCGACGCGCGACCATCTGCTGGCCGATGGTGAGTTCGCTCGCCATGTCAGTAGGCCTCGGCAAGGGGGGCAGGAAGGCGCCCTTTCGCCTTCGCATGAATGCGGGCGACCGCCTCGTAATCGATGTCGCTGCGATCAATGGCCCGGGCGTGCTCGACGAGTTGCACCCAATATTCGCTAGGGATCGCACCGCGGCGCTTCATTTCGGAAGCGGTCGAAGGGTTCACCCCTAGGGCTCGAGCGAGCGCGGCGGGGCCACCGAGCGCATCAAAGATGTCCGAGACGGTATCCATGGACGTCATTTACACGAATCGTGTTCATGTCGTCAACATGATTTCTGTTCACACGATGTGTGAGCGTCTGCCTATGGCTACAGATAACGAAACCATGGGCGACCGCCTGAAACTGGCAAGAGTGAACGCGGGCTATGATTCAGCCCGAAAGGCCGCGATTGCATTCGGATGGCCGACCTCGACCTATGGCGCGCACGAGAACGGGCAGAATAACTTCAGCCCTGAAGAGGCCGAGAAGTACGCCTCCGCCTTCGATGTGGATGACGCATGGCTGCTGACAGGGCGCGGGAGGCAGGCCGAGGAGCAAACCGTCAAGGTCATCGGACGCATTGGTGCCGGCGGTTCGATCGATACCTCGACCGAGCAAATTGGCGTCGATGATCCACTCTATGAAATCCGCGTGTCCGGTCTGCTGATCGATGACCCGATCGCCTACGAGGTGATGGGCGAGAGCATGGTCCCGAGGTATGACGACGGCGATATCGTGATCGTCTCAGCGCGAGGCGTGGAGATCGACAATATCGTCTCCCGAGAAGCGGCTGTCAGGACCCGCGACGATGCACGCTATCTGAAGATCGTCGAGGAGGGGTCGAAGCCAGGCCTATACGATCTGATTAGCCACAACGCGCGGCCGATCAGAGATGCTGAGGTTGTATGGGCCTCCAGAGTCGCGCACGTTATCCGCGCCGATCTGGTGCGCAAGAGGGTGAAGCCGCTTCGGCATGGGAGATGATAATGCTTCGGGGCGCGGCGTTTCTCGGCACTTTGGTTCTTGCGGGATGCTCGACGGTGCCGGAAGGCGCTCCTAGTCTCGTGAAGACGGTCGGCGTCGACTACGCGAAGTTCGGCGCGTGCGCTTTCGACGCGATGGATCGCATCTGGCCTAACCAGATTCGTCTGGTTGATCTCCGCGGCACGGAAACCATCCGCATTTTCATGGAGGTGACGACGAATGGGCCGATGGGCGTCCTCACCGTCCGCCAGATCGAAGTGACGGTGAAGAAGACCGGCGAAAACCGCTCGACTGTCGCTATCGGGACGCGAGCACTCACCAGCGAGGAGCAGGCGTGGTCGAGGATCGAAGCATGCGCTGCCTGACGCTCGCTCTTGTCGCCCTGCCGTTGCTCGCGGTCCCGGCTTTGGCTCAATCGATCAACCAGAAGATTTGCATCTTCGAGTCAGCGCGACGCCTGCCGTCGCTTCCGGATGCCCGTATCGCAGCCAGCTCAGCCAAGAGGATCGACAAGGTCCAGACCGTCGCGAAGCTCGCGGCTTCGGGCGATCTGAAATCGGTAGCCGCCAAGCTTGGCGCGGCCGACAAACTTACGGCAGCATCGTCTGGCATGCCGACCTCCTACAGCCTGCCTGATCCTGCGGTTGCGCTCGCTTCAGCAATCTCGGAATCGATGGCTGTAGATCTCGATGTCATGGCCGCGGCGCAGAAGGCGACTTTCTCTTTCACTTGCCTGATCGGAACGAATGGCGCGGTTCACGCCACGTTCGATGGAATCCTTCGCTAGGCTGACGCCCAATGCCGTCGGCGCAAGAAGTCCTCGACGGCCAGTCTCTTCGGGTCGTTCGGAGCCAAGCGCATGACACTCGATCGTGCCTTCGCGATCATGATTCGCTCTTCACGTTCGGCATCGAGCACCTCGTTCTCCGAAGCGAACGACTGCCAGTTTACATGACTGAAATAGCGGGCTAGCGGTTCTCGCGCTCGCGATGATCGAGCCCGGCGTCCGCGCTCTTTCTTGCCAAGAGCGATTGACGCCTGCCAGACCTCGTCGATCGTCTTTCCCTCGACGCCAAACATCGCGCTGGCGACCGATACCATTTCCTGATCTGTCGTGATGAGACGGGTTTTGACCCCAAACGCCCCCATGCGTGAGATCAAACTCGCGCGATGCCTGTCGCTCACCTCAACCTCCCTTCTACCGTTCAGAATAGGGATGAGATCCTGTTGAAGAGCCCGTGCTGGACGGATGGAGAGGGGGAGGATTTGGCATAGGACGAGACACCCCTGCCCGCTCCAAGAGCTGAGGCAAGGTTGTCCCGACCCATGAGACCTGGACGGCGTGGAGCCGGGGTTCTCAATGGCGATGCGCTCGAAGCGAGCGGCGCACCTCGATCCCTACTTTCGAGCGCTCTCGTGCACTCGCTCCCCGCCCTCGGATCTTTCGGACCAGGCTCGGCCTTGGGGAGCCCCCACGGTAGGCCATCAACGAATCGCCCCGCTGTGTGTCGTACCGACGACGATTCGTGTTCACCCAGCGCTCGCGGCGAGGGGCGACGGCATAGAGGTAGGGCAAACATTTTTGAGAGTCAACACAACTCGTGTTGACATGAATTATGTTTATCTCTATAAGCCATCATCACACCTCCCGAACGGAGAGCGAGATGCCGGTCACGGAAAACAACAAGGCGCATGTCGCCGACCGCTACCCAGGGCAGCAGGAGTTGCGCAGCGATCCTTTGCTCCGTTCTGCGGTCGAGCAGTCTCCGGAGGCGCGTCGCCTCGGCATGCTGGTCGCGTTGATCGAAAAGCGAGAGGGCGTGGCTGGCGAGGTCTATGAAGACCTTTACCGGCGCGCCGAAGCCTACGCCGCCCACATCTCCACGTTCGCGGCTGGCCCGGTGGCCTACACGTCGTGGCTTGGTTTTGTCTGGTTCGTCATCCGCGAAGAGGCCGCTGCGCCTTCAGCATCTGTTCCAAGGCGCGCTCAACAGCCCGGAGCCGATCCTCAAGCGCCTTCCGCTCCCGAGCCTCGCGCTGAACCGCATCAGCAAGGCGCCTGACTTCGGCGCTCAGTTCTTCGTTCTCGGACATGTCAGACCCCTTTTCCCCGGCGCTGACGCTAGCACGAATCCAGAGGTTTCCAATGCCGGTCACAGAGACCACCCGACCAGCCAGCCCCGACGAGATCGCAGCCGAGATGGATCGGCGCGGCGCTGTCATCGAGAAGCTTGAGGCGCAGCGGGACGCTCTGCTGGCAGCAGCCAAAATGCAGATGGCCGCTCACAAGGCTCTCAACAGCCGCGTCGGTTATACCCGGTGGCAGAATCTGGAAGACGAGGCAAGCGTCGCCTTGGCCGCCGCCATCGATCTGGCGGAGGGCCGCCAGTGACCCGCCATACCTACGACACCGAGATGGAACTGGCCGGCACGACCGTCCCCGTCGAGGTCACGTTCGACTTCGACCCCGGCTACAAGGGCGGCCGTATCGATCCGCCCTGCCCGCCTTGCGCAGAGATCGTTTCGGCCTACGCGACTGCCGGTCGTGGCCGCCACGAATGCCCAGCTTGGATGCTGGTCGTGATGAGCGCCAGCGAGGACTTCCACAACGAGCTCGTCGGGTTCGCGATCCAGGATCGCAAGCCTGATCCCGACGAGGCGCGTGATGCGGCGATGGAGATGCGGTGATGATCGACCTCTCGCACTTCGTCTGCCTCGAAGAAGACCGTCCTCACCTCCAACAGCCGTGGACGCGCGGTAGATTCACCTACGCCACTGATGGCCGGATCATGGTCCGCGTGCCTGCTCGCATCGATGTGCAGGAGAACGCTGACGCTCCTGAGGCCGAGCAAATCCTGAGCAAACTGACTTTCGGCGGGAACTGTGACCGGGCAATCCCTGATCTACCGCCGTTGCGGTTCGCACAGGAGGACGTTGCGGATCCGTGGGATACCGGTTCTCCGGTGTTGGTGATGCTGATCACCACGGCCTCGTTCCAGGGGTCGGTCTTCAATCTCAGGTATCTCCATCTCCTTCGCTGGCTGGGCGCCAAGGCTGGCCGGCCGGTCGATGTGATGAGCCCGATGCCCTTCATCTTTGGCGAGGGGGTTGGCGCACTGATGCCGACCAAGGCCATGCCGGAGGTGCGCGAGCACATCGACCTAGACGGGGTCCGCTCATGACCCTCTCGCCCTACCAACAAGCCTACGACGTGGTCATTCGCATGATGGCCGAGTGTCTTGTCCTGCATCCGGCGGTCGAGCCTGACCGTATCGGTGAGTGCGTGGACCGCTGGCGCATGCAGCGGATCGCCGAGATCTGCATCAGCGAATTCGGAGACGATGCTCGGGCTGAGGCTCGCCGTCTCCTCTCAGTTGCCGAGGGAGCGCCGCGTGTTCGACCGGGCGCGCAGACCGGAGTTCGGAGCCGCAATTGTGCGGCGCGCTCCCTCGGCTCCGCCCTTGCCGGAGATGCGGCGCTGATCGCCCCCATCCCCCCAGCCGAGGCCAGGTTGGCCCGCGTCTCCGGCGAGACGATCTCAGAGGGTCGCCATGCGGCCTGATCCTCTCTTCGAGGTTTTCGACGCCGGATGGGTTCTGCTCGCCGTCGCCGGCGCGGCAGCCCTCTCCTACGCCTTCGCATGGCTGGTCGACCGGATCGACCCGCTCGATGTCGATCTCGACGACGACACGTTCTGATGATCGCTCTGGCGATCCTGGTCATCGCCCTTGTGGCGAGCATTCCGCTGGCGAGCCCCGGTCTTTTGAACCCGACCGGTCGCCAGCCCTCACGGGGGCCACCGCAATGGCCCGGATCCCCCTCTCACCGGCTCGCCCCAGTCAAGGGGACTGGTCAGCGAACCGCCTTGAACAGAGCGGGGAGCGTTGCGGCGCTCCCCTAGCCCGAACCGAAAGAACCGCCATGAGCGATGTTACCGAAGCCGTGAACGACTGGTCCTTGTGGCAGTCCTTGGTTGAAAAGAAGGGTTCGCCGAAACCGGACAGCGACATCGCAGCCGGGTTCTGGCGCCTGCCGAACGGCATCGCCGGCACCGCCCTGCCCGTCGCGACCTGGAACGACGATGGCTACTGGCTCGCCTCGATCAATGGCGGCGACCCCATCGACAAGGATTGCGGCTCCGAATGGTCGGAGTTCATGGCTCGCACCTGGCCGAAACTGGTCGCGGTCGAGCACGAGGCCTATATCGCCGCGCTCGACAAGGGCGTCTGGCCCGACGGCACGCCGCTCAAGAAGGACCAGCGCGGCGTCATGGGCGACAACGCGCCGCCCGAGGGGAGCGTCGAAGCGCTCCTGGCCGAGGCCGCTGGCCATCTGGAATCCGCGCGCAATCTGGTGAAATCCGGTGCAGCGAAAACCGAGGAAGATGCCGATATCGCGTCGAACCTCGCGAAGACGCTGACCGAGACCAAGAGCAAGATCATCGCGGCTCACAAGGTCGAGAAACAGCCTTGGCTCGATGGAGGCCGCGAGGTCGACAACAAGTTCTTCCCGACGCGCGATGGGCTGGAGGCCGCCGCGAAGACGATCAAATCGCGCGTCATCAATCCGTACCAGATCGAGCAGGATCGTATCCGGCAGGAAGAAGCAGATCGCCAGCGCCGCGAGGCAGAGCAGGCCGCTGCTGCGGGCCGTGAGGCGGAGCCACCACCATCCGAGCCGGTCAAGGTATCGAGCGGGTCGCGCGGTCGGACGCCCGAGCTCGCTGATGCGCTGCGCCTCGAAGATCAGGCCGAAGGCGTTATCGAAGCTGCCGTACGCGCCGTCACACCGGCCCGCCTGCCGCCTTCCCCGCCTGCCGCCCGCCAAATCGCGCATGTCGAAGCCCCTCAGGACGAGGCGGAGCACGATCCCGAGACCGGCGAGATCGATCAGAATGAGTCGGCTTCCGAGCAGAAGGCGGAAGAGGCCAAGCCTGTCCGCCAGCCGCCGAAGCCTGCCGAGACCAAGGTCACGAGCGGTCGCCAGCAGACGAAGGCCAAGGACGAGCCCGCGCAGGCCCAGCAGGAGGACGCATACGACGGCCAGGCGCTCCTCGCCGAACTGCAGGCCATGTTCGACCAGATCGACAGCGTCGAGGCGCTGGATGCCTACACCGGCGGAAAGGGACGCGGCCTCGCGATCTACAACAGCCTGAAGCGCTCGGATCAGGAAGACGCGAACCATCGCTACCAGCAGGCAAAGGCGCGCATCCAGGCTGCCGATGCCGCTGAAGAGGCTGGCGAGCAGCAGGATCAGCCGGAGGAAACGGCTCGCGATCAGCAGCAAGACGAGAATGACTTCCCTGGCGACCAGCCGTCGAAGCTTCCGCCTGCCGAAAAGAAGCCTGAGAAGATGGATGCCGCCGAGATCGAGGCGCACATCCGCGGGTACATCGAGACCATGACCGACGCCGAGGCGCTGAAGCGCCGCTGGTACATGGACGACGAGCATCGCGAGGTCCTCGACGACAAGACCCGGCAGGCTCTCCGCTCGCTGTGGAAGGCGCGCATGGAGGAACTGCGCGCCGCCGAAGGTCAGGGCTGAGCCATGGCCAAGCGCCCCAGCAGCAAGCCGGTGACGATCCTCCGCGTGGTGCGAGGCGGGTACGAGCCCGTCGCCGCCATCGACGCGGAGTTTCATGCTGGCCTGCCGATGGGCGCCGAGGTCACCGCTACGATCGACCGAGCCAAGAGCAACGACATGCTCCGCCTGTACTGGGGCTTCCTTGGCTGGGTCGTAGAGAACCGCGACGAGTTCGGAAACTCGCGCGCCCTTTCAAACGCCCTGCTCTGCGAGCTCGGCTACGTCGATAGTTTCCGGCTCATGGATGGTTCCATGCAGATCTTCCCGCAGTCCATTGCCGAGATGGACGACGACGATTTCCCGCCGTTCTGCACCAAGGCATTCGACCGCATCTACGGCGAGTTCGGGCTCGACGTCGAGGACTACAAGGCTGAGCAGCGCGCCAAGGCGGAGGGCCGTTGGTGATGCGCGCCTCTGACCACCGCAAGCACATCCCCGTCGGCGTGAAGCTGCATGCGACCCTGCTGCTGCTCGGTTTTTCGGATGAGGAGATCGCCGGCGGCCTTGAATGGGACCACCAGCCGGCTCTGGCGCTCCGCATCGTCGATCCAGAGACTGGCGAACTGACGCCGCACCCGAACGATCCTCGGTATCTCCGCCCGCTGCGTAAGGCCGAGCATGCCTTGAAGACGCGCGGCGCCGGCGCGACCACCGCCGGCAGCGATGTTGGCAGCGCCGCGAAGGTCAAGCGGATCGAGAAAGACCCCGCCGGCGGCGAGGCGTTCAGGCGCCGTATCCTCGCGATCAAGCGAGGCGACGAACCCCCACCATCGAAGCGGAAGCGCCAGTGGCCAACCCGCCCCTTCCCTAATCGCAAGAGGAGCAAGCCATGAGCGACATCGACGGACGAGATGCCTTCGACAACGTCATGGAGCGCCTGCTCGACGAGCGCGAGCAGCGGATCAGGCAGAACCAGGATCGTGATGAAGCGCGCAGAGAGCTTTCGCTTGCCCAGCAGCGCATCCGCGAGCTGGAGCGCGATCTCGGCAAGGCCAGCGCCGACATCACCCGATGGAAGGCCCTCGTCCCGCCTGATGTCTTGGCGAAAGCCGAGAAAGACGACGAAATCCCGTTCTGAGGCGCGCTATGACCGACCAGCCCAAGACCGCGCTTGACCAGTTCCTCGCCGCTGCGAAGCGGATCGAGGCGATCCATAGCGACGTCAAATCTGCCCGTGGCATTCCTGACCGCGTCGGCTACGACATCGACAAGGTCGCCATCCGCGTCGAGACCGGTAGCTACTGGAACCAGAACATCCCGCCTTTGGCCGCCGAAGCAGCTAAGCGGATCAAGGATCAGGTCGCGGCTGAGTTCCGCGCCGATGCCGAGCACGAGCGCGACGCCAAGCTTCACGCGCTCGCGGTCGAGATGGAAACGATCCGCGCCGCCCTGCCCTCGCTCGCCGCGCAGGCCTCCATCGAGCTCGGCCATCAGGCCCGCATGCTCGCCTATGAAGCGAACGGAGGCGCGCTGTGATCGTCCAGAACCGCCCTGGCTCGCCGCCGTTCGTGAAGTCGCTCGTTCGTGCCAACGATGAGTGCCGCTTCGCCCTGACCTATCTCTGGGATGTCACGGTGCCGGTCCTGCCGTGGATCATGCTGAATCCGTCCCATGCCGGAACTCGTTCTGAGACGGACCCGACCGCGCGCCGCATCATCGCGTTCTCCTACCGCTGGGGATTCGGTGGCGCCCTGCTGCTCAACCCGATCCCGTGCATCGAACCTGATCCGAAGCGGGTCATCGACTGGCTCGACTTCGAAGCCGGCCAGCGCTGGGATCGGCGGGACGCGCTCTGGGAGAACTGGAGCGTGATGGCCGAAGAGCTCGCGGTCCATGACTTCGCCATGGCGGCGTGGGGCAACAGCCTGTCGCGCCGGATGCCCATCGACGGCTACGAGTTCGACGTCATCCTCGAAAACGCGTTCAACACCATCAACGACCCTGATGGGGCTCGTATCCGCACGCTCGATCTCTACTGCCTCGGCCTGAACGGCGACGGCACGCCAAAACATCCTATGGCTCGCGGGAGGCATCGCGTTCCCGATGATGCCCGGCCGGTGCGGTTCGAAAACCCCGGCTCCATCGGCATCGGAGAAGCGGCATGAGCGAAATCCCTTACCAGGAGATGGCGCGGACCATCGACGGCATCCTCAACGGCGAGCAACGGCCGAAGCAATTCGGCTTCGCTCTCTTCGTCTTCGAGTTCGGTAAGGTCGAGGGCGGCCGGGTCAACTACGTCAGCAATGCCGATCGGCCTGACATGCTCGTCGCGGTGCGGGAATGGCTGGCGCGTGCTGAGGGTCGTGTCGCTGAGACCGGGGCACGGCAATGACGAACCACACTCCCGGCCCTTGGCGGATGACGCTCGACGATTTCGGCGACTATACCATCCAGCCTCAGCACGAGGAGCTTGCCATCGCCGCCGTCGTCAATGGCGAGATGCGGCGCATGGGCGGGGTGTCCGGCGAGCACGAGGCGAATGCTCACGTCATCGTCGCGGCTCCCGATCTCCTGAAAGCCGCCAAGCGCGCTCTCGTCACGCTCAAGGCCCAAGGCGAGAGCGTCCGGCCCGGCAATGTGCTCGGGGCGCTTGATGCCGCGATCCAGAAGGCGGAGGGCCGCCATGGCTGACTTCCCGTACATTTATCGCTGGGACCGCTGCGGCAGGAAGGGCCAGCGCTGCCGCGTCTTCGCGCGCGGCACCATGAACAGCGTCGGCCTCGAGTTCGAAGACGGCTTCCGCATGGTCTCCTCCGGCAACGCGCTGAGGAGGGCATAGAGCCATGGCGCGCGAGATGGAGAAGCCATTGACGCTCGACGGCGCGGCCGATGCACTCGGCTGCTCTCGCCGCTGGCTGCAAGGCTGGCTGTCGAGCCATCAAGATTATGGCTACAAAATCGGTCGCGAATGGCGTTTCCTGACGCAGGATGTCGATGCGATCAAAGAAGCTTTGAAATGCCGCTCAAACTCGTCCGAGACCGCAAGAACCCGGATGACGGTCTCTGGTACGTCCGGGGGACTGTCCGCGGACGCCGCATTGAAGAAAGCACTGGCACTCGCAAGCGCGACAAGGCCGAAGAGTTCCGCGCGCGCCGGGAAGCCGAGCTCCTCGACGAAGCGATCCACGGTCGTGCCGCTGTCGCCACGTTCGCCCACGCCTGCGCGAGCTACCTTGAGTTTGGTGGCGAGGGACGATTCATGACGCCGATCCTTCGCCATTTCGGACAGGCGAAGCTGTCGAAGATCGACCAGGTCGCAATCGACACCTGTGCGAAGGCCCTTTACCCGAAGGGGAAGAGCAGCACGCTCATCCGTCAGGTCTACACGCCGGTGTCGGCCGTTATGCAGCACGCCGCCGCGCGCGGGATGTGCACGCCGATCACCATTGAACGCCCGAGCCCGCCGAAGGGCAAGACGCGCTGGCTCACGGTTGAAGAGGCCGGTCGCCTCGTGGCCGCGTGCTCGGATCATCTCCGGCCTGTCGTCCTGCTGATGCTCTATACCGGCGCGCGCGTCTCGGAAGCGCTCTATCTCGACTGGGCTCAGGTCAACCTGGCAGCCGGAAGTGTCGTCTATCTCGACACGAAGAACGGAGAGGACCGCGGTGTTCCTCTGCACCCCGCCTTGATCGCAGCCCTCTCGCGATCCAATCGGCGCGAGGGGCCGGTTTTCCTAAGCCACAAGGGAGTCCCCTACGAGGAGAAGGCCGGAGAGGGCGGCCAAATCAAGACGGCGTTCCAAGGCGCCACGCGCCGCGCTGGCCTCGGCAAATGGGTCGACACGAAGAAGAAAGACAAGGACGGGAAGCCGGTACTGCAGTGGACCACCGATGTGACGCCGCACACCTGCCGCCACACATGGGCGACATGGCACTACGCCGCTCACCGCGACATCCGGCAACTCATGGAACTGGGGGGCTGGAAGCAGATCAGCATGGTCCAGCGCTACACCCATGTGAACGTATCGAACCACGCGCCTTCGATCGCTGCCCTACCCTCGCTGGGGGATTGCTGGGGGAGCGATGACGCCAATACGGAAATTCCACCATTCCAGCAGGAGGTTGGATAGATGAGCATACTCCCTTCACACGGGAGGGGTCACAGGTTCGATCCCTGTATCGCCCACCATTTCTTCCGGATCTCCCCCGCCCGCATCCCCAGGCGCTCCACGCGAAGCACGGGTGCGACCGCCGCGCGGGCCGTGGCGGGACGCTGCCCGCCGCCCTTGTTTTCGGCCCCTGCCGCACCACCTTGAGGAAGGCGGCGCAACGCCGGTTTTCAGCCATCAGGCGATGCCGCCGGATGCGATGAGGTGCGCCGATGCACGCGCGGACCGAAACCCGATTCCCTCGACATCCACCCACCCGACGGGACTTCCTCTTCCTGACCACGGCCGCCTTCGGCGCCGTCGGCGCGGGCGCCGTGGCCTGGCCCGTCATCACCTCGATGAAGCCCTCGGTCGACGTCAGGGCGGCGGGCGAGCCGGTCTCCATCGACCTTTCGCATCTCCAGCCCGGCCAGCAGATTTCCCTCTTCTGGCAGGGCAAGCCGATCTTCGTCCTGCACCGCACCGCGCCGGCTCTCGCCGAGCTGAAGAACCCGGCCCTGCTGGCGAGGCTGGGCGACCCCGATTCCACGGTCGTCCAGCAGCCGGACTATGCCCGGAACTGGTGCCGGTCGAGCAGGCCGGAATTCCTGGTCGTCATCGCCATCTGCACCCATCTCGGCTGCATCCCCACGATCCGGCCCGACAGCGGCGACACCAGCGTCGACGCCGCCTGGCCCGGCGGCTATTTCTGCCCGTGCCACGGCTCGAAATACGACCTGGCGGGGCGCGTCTTCCGCGGCGTTCCCGCTCCCTACAATCTTCCCGTCCCGCCCCATCACTACACCGGCGACACGATGCTGGTGGTCGGCGAGAACCCCGCCGGCGAGGATTTCTCGCTGTCCTCGATCGAGCAGCTCTGAGCCGCTTCGCCGTCGCGGAACCACGCGGTCATGCCGCGAGCAGGCCCACAGGGCAGCCTGACCCATCGCATTGCCGGCGCATCGGATCTTTCCGAGAAGCGGATTCCGCTTTCCCCTCCGATGCTCTGGCAGCCGCCTATCGCGAGACGCGCGCGGCGGCGTCCGGCAGCGGCGGGCCGCCTTTGGCGATCCTTGCCAGTTCCGCCTCGACCCGCTGCGCGATCGGTAGGCGGAAGTGGAGATTATCCCAGTAATTGGCATCCTGCGTCGTCACCGGCGAGGCGTGGGCGTAGTCCACCACCATGGCGCCGTGGCGCCGGGCCAGCGCGACGATCGCGGCCTTGCAGGCGTCGTGGCGCTGGCCGGCGACGCTGCCCTCGCGCGGGAAGGCGGCGACATGGGAAGGCGGCAGGACCAGCATCAGGCGGGTGGATTTCGGATAGGATGCGAGAACCTCCTCCAGCCAGTCCAGGGCCGGGAAGCGCCAGCCCGCCCTTTCGGCCGCCGGCACCGGCTCCGGCGGCAGGGGCGCCAGCTCCGCCGGGGTGCCGCCGGCCGCCCCGTAGATGTGGCCGCGGGCGCGGGCGAGATCGTAGCTTCCCTCGGGCGGGGTGAAGACCGCGTAGCCGTCGCCGCGGATCCGCTCCGGGCCGAGGCCGAGGCGATGCGCGAAGAGCCGGCCGGCGATCTCGAGATTGGTCAGGTTCATCAGCTTCAGCCAGTCGAACCAGCGCACCTCGCGCGTGAACCAGGCCGGAACGGGCCGCGGCGTCAGGCGCTTGGCCGGATCGGTCGCGTCGGCCTCGCACCAGGTCGCGTCGAGCCCCCAGATCAGCCAGCGCGGCGCGGCGGCGTGCTCGCGGAAGAGCCGCGCCGCCTGCGTCTGCTCCCAGGGGGTCGCGGCGTTCATCGCCAGGTTGACGAAGCGGGCGCCGAGATCGCGCGACAGGGCCTGCGGGTCGATCAGGCGCATCGTCGAGGTGCCGACGACCGCCGCGTCGAAGGCCCCGGAACGCACGAGCTGCGGGTACATGTAGCGCTGGTTGATGTCCATGATCGGCCGGGCGGCCTGCCCGGCATGGACGCGCATGCCGAAGGGATCGAGCGCGGCGACGAAGCCCAGCAGCAGGCCGGCGCAGGCGAGCGCCGCCAGCAGGAACCATCGCGACCAGGCAATCCAGGCTTTCGCCATCTCGGCATTTCGCTCCGCAGGATGCGGCGCTGCATCCGCCGCTGCTGGGGCGCGTCTTCGCACGAACGAGGCCACCAGAACAATCGGCAAGCGCGGGCGCTGGCTGCGGCGTCCCGAACATGCGAGAAGCCGGCGATGCTCCGGGACCTTTTCCGTTCCCCGCCCCGCCGGCGCCGCCTCGTTCCGCTGCTGCTGTCGGCGGCGGTGGCGCTCGCCGCCATGCCCGCCGGCGCCGAGGAGGCCGCGACGCCCTCCTCCGGCATCGAGGACGCGCTCTGCCGGCTGATCGACGACGCGGCGCGCACGCATTCCGTGCCCGCCGCCTTCCTGACGCGGCTGATCTTCCAGGAATCGAGCTTCCGCCCCGGCGTCACCAGCCCGGCCGGGGCGCAGGGCGTCGCGCAGTTCATGCCCGGCACGGCGCGCGAGCGCGGGCTCATCGACCCCTTCGACCCCGAGCAGGCCGTCCCCAAGGCCGCGCATTTCCTGGCCGAGCTGCGCGACCGCTTCGGCAATTGGGGGCTGGCAGCCGCGGCCTATAATGGCGGGCCGAACCGCGTCGCCGCCTGGCTCGCCGCCCGCAAGGCGAAGCAGAGCCGCTTCCTGCCCTATGAGACGGAGAACTACGTCCTCTCGGTCACCGGCCACACCGCCGAGGACTGGGCCGAGGATGCCGAGAACACCGCCCATGGCGACGGGCGCTCGCCGCCGCCGCTCGCCATGGCGCAGGAGGCGCAGGCCGGCTGCGCACCGACGCTGGCCGCGATCCGGCGCGGGCGCCCCGCCCTGCCCGCGATCGCGCAGGCGCCCTTCGCGCCCTGGGGCGTGCAGCTCGCCGGCAATTTCTCGAAGGCGCGGGCGCTGGCCTCCTTCCAGCGCGCCGGGGCGCGGCACCGCAGCATCATCGGAGACCTCCAGCCGATGGTGATCGGCACGCGGCTGCGCAGCCGCGGGACGCGCGCCTTCTACCGGGTGCGCCTGCCGGCCGCGACGCGGGCCGAGGCCGCCGCGCTGTGCCGGCGCATCCAGGCGGACCGGGGCGCCTGCGTCGTCCTGAGAAGCTGAGGCTCAGCCTTTCGGCGAGAGGATCGGACTGAGCATCATACTCAGCTCGATACTTCATCGAATTGATTTTGCATCGTCTTTTACCGAAAGCCGCGCTCCGCTTTTCGGGCCGGTGCGTTAAGGGCCATGTTGCAAGCGCGCAACGCGGCAAAGCAAAGCTCCTCCGCTCTCATCGATGTGATGGCGGCGCAATTGCACGGCCCAAATGAGTCTGACAGGACATTGAGGAGACGTTGACCTTTCCGTGTCAACTTCGTGCCAGCGCCACCGATCGCCCGAGGTCCTTCCGATGCTTCGCTCCACCCGTCTGGCCGTTCTCGCCGGCCTTGGCCTGCTTGCCCTGGGCACCGCCGCCCGCGCCGAAATCGACCCGCTGACGCGCCAGCCGCTGGTCACCTATGTCGACCCCGCCAAGGCCCAGGCGACCGCCGTGCCGCGCGAGATCGTCGACTATCCGACCCGGCAGCGCCCGGGCACCATCGTCGTCAACACCACCGAGCGGCGCCTCTATTTCGTGCTGCCGGACGGCAAGGCCGTGCGCTACGGCGTCGGCGTCGGCCGCCCCGGCTTCGACTGGGCCGGCGCCCATGCGATCACCCGCAAGGCCGAATGGCCCGGCTGGACGCCGCCGGCCTCGATGCTGAAGCGCCGCCCCGACCTGCCGCGCCACATGGCCGGCGGGCCGGACAACCCGCTCGGCGCCCGCGCGCTCTATCTCGGCTCGACGCTCTACCGCATCCACGGCTCGAACGAGCCGGAAACGATCGGCCAGGCCGTCTCCTCGGGCTGCATCCGCATGCTGAACGAGGACGTCATCGACCTCTACGAGCGGGCCAAGGTCGGCACGCGGGTCGTCGTGGCGCGCTGAGCCGCGGCGCTCCCTCCCAGCTTAAGAAAGCCGGCGGCGACGCCGGCTTTTGTCTTGAGATCCAACCCGGAACGGCTCCTCGACCGGATCCGCCATCCGTCTCCTGTCAGAAGATGAGAATCCAGAATGCCGGAATGACGGTGGTGGTGGTTCCGTACGGAACCGGAATGGCGGTTGCCGGGCCGCGTACGATATTCAGTCCGATGCTCTAAAGGGATCGCCTCAATATTCGTTCGCCGTGCGGCGTCGTTTGCCCAACCTCGACGAAGCCTTGCGAAAGATAGAAACCGAGAGGGCTTGCAGGGCCCGGGACGACGCTCGTCTCCACATGCTCGAAACCGCTGGACCTCATCATCTCCAGAGCGAGCGTCAGAGCCTTGCGGCCGTGCCCCGCCGCCTGATGCGCCCGATCGATCATGAACCGCCAGAGGATGACCGTGCCGGGCGCCTCTGCATTTCGCCATTGAATAAATCCGATAGGCTGGTCGCCAAGGCAGATAGCGCGGAAAACGGCGGAGGGCTCGAAATGCGCCTGAGCGATGGAAAGCGCGTTCCCGGCGACATAGCCTTTCTGCTCGCTCCGAACTTCCAGCGCGCACACTTCGCGCACCGTATCTTTCGTGATCTCGCGCAGTTGAAGGCTCAACGGTGTTTTCGACATCGGACTGCTACCCCAAGCGCCTCTCTTTTCCGCAGCGCCAAGGCGCCCGCACGACCAGCCTATCGCCGCCTCTCCCGCGAGAGCCCCTTCTCGGCCAGGGCGGCCTCGTAGGCGCGCATCTTCTCCTCCATCTGCTCGCCGAGCTCGCGCAGATAGTCCCAGGCATAGATGCCGGTGTCATGCATGTCGTCGAAGCCGAGCCGGACCGCATAATGCCCGACCGGCTCGACCCTGAGGATCTCGACCCCAGCCTTGCCGGGCACGATGGTCTTCTGGGTCGGATGGTGGCCCTGCACCTCCGCGGACGGGCTTTCGACCCGCAGGAGCTCGGCGGGAAGCGCGAAGCTCGCCCCGTCCTCGAAGGTGACATGGAGCGTGCGGCGGTCCTTGGCGAGACGAAGCTCTGTCGGCCAGGATGACATGATCGTGCACCTCCTTTTCCTGACGCGCGGCAGCCATGCGCTTGACCTCAGCCGCATCGGTGCCAATGTCCTGCTATAGCAATGCGAAGGAGCGCCCGCATCCAGCGCGGAGCGGGCGCCGCATCCGGAGTTGAGGCAGACGTGCTGCTCGACGACATGAAGCCGCTGACGCGGGCGCCGCTGGTCGATCCTTTCGGCCGCGCGATCTCCTATCTGCGCATCTCGGTGACGGATCGCTGCGATTTCCGCTGCGTCTACTGCATGGCCGAGACCATGCAGTTCCTGCCGCGGAAGGAATTGCTGACGCTGGAGGAGCTGGACCGCATCGCCAGCGCCTTCGTCGCGCGCGGCACGCGCAAGCTGCGCCTCACCGGCGGCGAGCCGCTGGTGCGGCGCGACATCATGAGCCTGTTCCGCTCGCTCTCGCGCCACCTCACCTCCGGGGCGCTCGACGAACTGACGCTGACCACCAACGGCTCGCTGCTCTCCCGCTATGCCGCCGAGCTCGCCGGCTACGGCGTGCGCCGCGTCAACGTCTCGCTCGACACGCTCGACCCCGGCAAGTTCCGCGAGATCACCCGCCGCGGCGACCTCGGCGTCGTGCTCGGCGGCATCGAGGCGGCGCGCAAGGCCGGCATCCGGGTCAAGATCAACGCCGTGGCGCTGAAGGGCGTCAACGACGACGAGATCGAGCAACTGATGCTCTGGTCGCACGGCCTCGGCATGGACCTCACCCTGATCGAGGTCATGCCGATGGGCGAGATCGAGGTCGGGCGCATCGACCAGTACCTGCCGCTCTCGGTGGTGCGCGGAAATCTGGCGGAGAAGTATTCGCTGGTCGACGACCCGTACCGGACGGGCGGGCCGGCGCGCTATGTCCGCGTCAAGGAGACCGGCGGGCTTTTGGGCTTCATCACGCCGCTGACCCATAATTTCTGCGAGAGCTGCAACCGCGTGCGCCTGACCTGCACCGGCACGCTCTATATGTGCCTCGGGCAGGAGGACGCCGCCGATCTGCGCGCCGCCGTGCGCGCCTCGAAGGACGACGCCCTGCTCTTCCGCGCCATGGATGAGGCCATCGCGCGCAAGCCCAAGGGCCACGACTTCGTCATCGACCGCCGCCATTCCCGTCCCGCCGTCGGCCGGCATATGAGCGTCACCGGCGGCTGAGCGCGACGCCTCCCCGCCTTCCCTTGACCGGCCGCGCGAAAGCGGTAACCGTCGCCGCCATGGCGGGTCGGTTGCGTTCCACGGTTCAGGTTGCGGCACGCCGGCTGCGGGAGGCCGGCAGCGCGCTCTATGAAGCCGCGCGGCAGACCCATGCCGCCCGGCTCGCCATCGTCGCGGCACGGCTTCGCTCCGGGACGCCGCTCGTCGCGATCCTCGTCGCCGCGACCCTGATCGCCTGCCTGTCTCTCGCCTGGTCGGCCGGCCGCGGCGTGCATGGTGCGCTGCTGCCGGCGTCGCCGACCGGGATCGGTGCGACGATCGCCGGGCTGATCGCGGGGGTCGCGGTGCTCGAGCTCGCCGCCGCCTTCGCCGTGACGCTGATGACGGCCGGCCTCAGGCTCGCCTACGACACCGGGCGGCATCGCGTGCTCGCCTTGCTCGTCATCGCCAGTGTCCTGGCCCTGCTCGGGACGGGGTGGCGGCTCTGGGAAACGGGCCCCGCGGCGCTCGCCGGCGCGGCCCTGCCCGTGCTGGGGACGGCCGGACTCGTCATGCTGACGGCCTGGTTCGAGCGCGCCTATCTGCGGCCGGCCTATCCCGGCTTCCGCGATTTCTGGGTCGACGTCGTCGACGCCCGCCACTTCCTGATGCGGTCCGCCCATGGCGAATGAGAACGGCAGCGCCGAGCCGCAGCGGCGCGGCGCCACCGCCGCCGTCACGGCGCATCATCTCGCCGAATCGGTGAAGGCCGGGCATCACGGCGCCGGCGACGCGCTCGAGAACCAGCCGGCCGCCCATGCGACGATGCTTTCCCAGACCGAGCAGACGCTGATCGCGCGGGCCCGCGAGCATTTCGCCGCGATCCGGCAGGAGGCGGCGGCGAGCCTCAACGCCCTCCAGGCCGAAATCGCCGGCCGGCGCGAATTGTTCACGCAGCAGCGCTTCGAGGGGCGCGTGCGCGGCGTCGAAGCGACGATGCGGGCCGCGCTCAACAAGCATGGCGGAGAGCTGGAGCAGCGCGTCTACGATGCGCTGCGGGCCAAGCGCGAATATGCCTTCTTCAACTACGAGAACAGGCGCCGGGCCGACCCCAAGCTCGACAAATGGCAGTTCATCCTGTTCTTCCTGGTCGTGCCGCTGGTGATCGAGAGCCTGCTCAACGGCAATTTCTTCGCCGAGGCCAGCGATTTCGGCCTGGTCGGCGGCGCGGCGACGGCCGTCATCATCTCGGCGCTCAACATCTCGCTCGGCTTCTTCATGGGGGTCGGGCCGGCGCGCTACTGCCAGCATGTGAAGAGCTCGCATCTGTTCTGGGCGCTGCCGGCCTATGCCGGGATGATCGCGCTCGTCGTGCTGTTCAACCTCGCCGTCGGCCATTACCGCGAGATGCTGATCGCCAATCCCGATGCGCGCTCCTTCCAGGTGATGCCGCGCATGCTGGAGAACCCCTTCGCGATCTACGACCTGAAATCGGTCGCGCTCGTCATCATCGGCTGCATCGTCGCCTTCGTCTCGGCGACCAAGGGCTATTCGGCCTTCGGCAGCTATCCCGGCCACGCCGCCGCCTATAAGCGCTGGCGCCAGCGCTGGGGCGCGGTCGAAGAGGAGCGGCGCCGGCTCGACGGCGAATTGCTGCCGGAGCTGGAGGCGCTCAGGACGCAGATCGACGGCTTTCGCGAGGATTGCCGCGACGAACTCGGCAGGCTGCAGGGGCTGAAGGCCAGGGCCGAGAAGGCGCGCGACCTCTATTTTTCCCGCCTCGGGCAGCTTCGCGCCGCCAAGGATGCGGCGATGATGCAGTATCGCGAGGCCAATCTGCGCGTCCGCACCGATCTGCCGCCGGCCTATTTCGCCCAGTCGCTCAACCTCGCCGAGATCGACCAGCCCGGCGAACTGCCCGAATATGTCGCCGCGCGCCGGCAGATCGAGGATTTCGAGCAGCAGCTCGGCACCATGCCGGCACTGGTCGAGGCGACGCTGAAAGACCGGCTCGTGCTCTTGCGCGGCATCGACCTCGCCGGCGAGGTCGAGCAGGTCAAGCTGCGCGCGGCGCAGGCCGGGCGCGAGGCCTTCGAGCGCGACGAGGCGGCGCAGAAGCAGGCGGCGGAGGAATTCGCCGCCGCGCCGCGCTAAGTTTTGCACCTCTCGCTGGAACCACGGCCGTCATTCCGGGGCGGCCCGCAGGGCCGCGCCCGGAACCCATGAACACGAGGCCTCCGAAGGAGGCGACGCATGGATGCGGCTTTTATCCTTCTGCCACGACGATGTTCATGGGTTCCGGGCTCATTGCTGCGCAATGCCCCGGAATGACGGCCGTGGTTCCGCGTCCGCACAAGGCAGGCTAGATTCACCCCATGAAGACCGAGAACTGGGCGATCGTCGCCTCCCTGCTCGCCGGCGTCGCCCTCGTCGGCTTCTTCGTCGCCCCGTCCCTGCTGCGCGGGCCGCCGCGCGACCAGGAGACGCTCTGCCCCAAGACCGGCCCGGTCGGGCAGACGCTGATCCTGGTCGACAAGAGCGACCCATGGAGCGAGGTCCAGGCCGGGCGCCTCAAGGCGCTGGTCAAGCAGATCGGCGACGATTTGCCCGCCGACCGGATGCTCTCGATCTACGTCTTCAACGACGTGTTCGAGCCCGGCTTCCCGGCGCTGATCTCGCTGTGCAATCCCGGCAAGACCGCGAGCGAGTTCATCGGCAACCCGCGCCGCGAATACGTCAAATGGGTCGAGAAGTTCGGCCGCCCGCTCGACGACGCCTTGAAGATTCTGACCCAGCCGGGCAAGGGCAATCAGTCGCCGATCGTCGAGGCCATCGGCGATGTCGTGGCCCGGCGGGAGAACCGGGTCGAGACCGGCGACCGCAAGCTCCTGCTCGTCTCCGACATGCTGCAGAATTCGAGCCAGTACACCGTCTTCGGCAACGGCGCCGGGGCGCGCGATCCCGAGAAGCTGTGGCAATTGCTGGCGAAGGTCTGGCAGAGCTCGGGCGCCGCGAGCTGGGCGCTCAGCGTGCATCAGGTGCAGGGCCTCTACGAGCCGCAGCGCCTCGAACAGGCGGCCACGCTCTGGCAACAGGCCTTCCGCAAGATGAACGTTTCGGTGAGCTGGGACAGGCTGTAAGCCTGCCGGCGCTCAGAGCCGGTAGGCCGTCCTGACCCCGCCCCAATGGCGGCCGCGAACCCTGACGGGTGCGCCGATCTCGCTGAAGACCTCCGGCCCGCGGCCGAGATCCTGCTGCGAGCGCTGGACGAGGAAGGGGCGGACCGAGCGGCCGAAGCCGATGCCGACGCGATCGTCGAAGATCCGCCGGTTCCGGACATGGGCCGCGTTCCAGTCCGGCTCGCCGCGGCGCGAGGGCAGCGAGAAAGCGCAATTGTGGACCGGCACATAGCCGTTGCGGTCCCCGGCCACGGCGAAGGCCAGCCGCGGATCGCTGGCGAGCATCTCGGCCAGGACCGGCGGCAGCACCGCCTCCAGGGCCGGCAGGCTCGGGCTCAGATATTGCCGCGGCTCGCTCTCCGCGATCGCTGTATAGCTGACGCGAAACAACTCGCTCTCGCTGGTCAGGCCCCGGTCGAGAGCCCCCTCCATCGCCAGCGCGACCTGCCGGGCGAAATCCTGCGCGCGCTCGATCAGCGGCCGATAGGCCCGCTCGATCTCCTCGATCGCCCGCGCCAGCGCGTCGCTGCCGGCCGCGGCCTCCGGCGCGAAGGCGATATGCAGGCCGCTCTCGCTCACAGCCGTCATCCGGCAGGGCAAGGTCGGCAGGCCGTCGATCGTCACCTGGCCGTCCGCGCCGGACCAGCGCCGCGCCTCGGGCGCATCGGCCAGGAGCGCTCCGCCCCGGCCGAGGTCGATGACCTCGCCCGCAATGTCGAGATCGCCGAGCGAGAGCCGCGCGCGCCGCGCCGCCGGGAAGCGGTCGTAGCGGCGCCGGTCGGCGAAAGGGGCGTGCCTGAGCGTCGGCTTGAAGCGCCGCAGCATGTTGCCGACCAGGCGCCCGCCCGTCTCGGTCGCGCGGCGCACCTGGCCGCTCTCGAGCATCGTCGCCTGGGCGATGCGGTCGATCTCGTCGGCCCGCCTGGCGACGCCGCTGACGAAATCCGCGGTCTCGCGGGCGTTGCGGGAGAGTTCGGCGGTGGTGGCAGCCTGCTCCTGGGAGGCGTTGCCGATCAGCCCCATGATCGGGTTGACCTCGCGCACGATCTGGAGCGCGTCATTGACGATCTCGGTCGAGCCCTGCGCCGCCACGGTCAGGCGGTCGACGCGGGCCCTGATATGCTCGGCCGCCTCGCGGACCTCGACCGAGAGGGTCTTCACCTCATGGGCGACGACGCCGAAACCGCGCCCGGCCTCCCCCGCCCGCGCCGCCTCGATGGCGGCATTCAGCGCCAGCAGATTGGTCTGCCGGGCGATATCGGCGATCGAATCGACGATGCCGCGGATCTCGCCGGTGGCGGCGGCCAGGCCGTCGAGCATCGCCGTCGCCTCGCCGGCGCGCGCGATGGCGGCGTCGAGCTTGCCGCGCAGGCTGGCGAGCGAGAGGTCGACCTTCTCGGCGACGTCCGAGACCTGCTGGCTCGCCGCGGCCAGGGCCGAGGCGTTCTCGTTGGCGGAGACGACGGCGACGCGCATGCCCCCGGCGCTCTCGCTGATCGTCCGGGAATCGCGCTCGAAACCGGCGGAAAGCGCGCCGGCCTCGTCGAGCTCGCGGGCGAGCTTGCGCATCGCCGCGAGGATCTCGGCCTCGATGTCGTCGACGGCGGCGGAAACGCATGCGCCGTCGGGAGCCGGGCGTTCCGCGCCGGGCTGCGGGACGGCCTCCGGCGGCGCGGCGGCCGGCACATCGTCTCCGGCGCTTTTCCCGCGGCCGAACCAGCGCCGAAACCTGCCCGTCATGCGCCCCTCGATCTCACGCAACGTCATGTCCCCAGCTTATTGCGGCGCTGCGTTAACAAAGGCTTCCGTCAGGCGACCCTGACCGCGGCACATTGGACCCGCCCCGCAGGGCGCTGTATGGCTTGGCTTTCCGCGCTTCCGAGAGCAGGGTCATGAGCCAGCACAGCTATGACGTCATCGTCGCCGGCGTCGGCGCCATGGGCTCGGCCGCATGCTGGCACCTCGCCCGCCGCGGCCTGAAGGTGCTCGGCCTCGAGCGCTTCGACCTCGGCCACGCGATGGGCTCCTCGCACGGCCTCACCCGGATCATCCGCCTCGCCTATTTCGAGGGCTCGCACTATGTGCCGATCGTGCGCCGCGCCCACGAGCTCTGGCGCGAGACGGGCGAGCAGGCCGGGCTGAAGCTGCTGCACGTCACCGGCTCGCTCGACCTCGCGCCGGAAGGCGGCGGCCCGGTCGAATCCTCGCTGCAATCCTGCCTCGACCACGGGCTGCCCCATGAGGTGATCGACGCCGCCGAGGTGGTGCGCCGCTTCCCCGGCTTCCAGCTCCCCGCCGGCCATCTCGGGCTGTGGCAGCCGGATGGCGGCTTCGTCGCCTCCGAAAAGGCGATCTACGCCCATGTCGGGCTGGCGCAGGCGCATGGCGCCGAGATCCGCACCAACGAACCCCTGCTCGACTGGACGCCGACGGCGCAGGGCGGCGTGGTGGTCCGCACCGAGCGCGGCACCTATTCGGCCGGGCGCCTCGTCATCACCTCGGGCGGCTGGATCGCCGACGCGGTGCCGGCGCTGAACCGGCGCGTGAGCACGGTGAAGCAGGCGATCGGCTGGTTCACCACGCGCCGGCCGGAACTCTTCCGCGAAGGCGCCTTCCCGGTCTTCATCCTGCATGTCGACGAGGGCAATTTCTACGGCTTCCCGCTCTACGAGCATCCCGGCTTCAAGCTCGGCGGGCCGCATTTCGGCCGCGAGCCGATGGACCCGCGCGAGCCGGACCGGACGCCGAGCCCGAACCAGGTCGCGATGATCCGCGCATGCCTGGCGCGCTACATTCCCGATGCCGCGGGCGAACCGCTGACGGTCAAGGGCTGCGTCTACACGGTCTCGCCCGACGAGGATTTCATCATCGACGCGGTGCCGGGCGTGCCCCAGGCGGTCTTCGCCTCGGCCTGCTCGGGGCACGGCTTCAAATTCGCCAGCGCGATCGGCGAGATCCTGGCCGACCTCTCGACCGTGGGGCAGTCGCCCTTCGACCTCACGCCCTTCTCGCTCGCCCGCTTCGACGCGTAAGTGAAGACGGGCCCGCGAGGGCCCGTCGTCAGCGCGCCATCAGGCCGGGCAGCGGATCAGCGCTGCAGCCTCGCGATGAGGCTCGAGGTGTCCCAGCGATTGCCGCCCATCTTCTGGACGTCGGCGTAGAACTGGTCGACCAGCGCGGTGACGGGAAGCTGCGCGCCGTTGCGCCGGCCCTCGTCGAGGACGATGCCGAGGTCCTTGCGCATCCAGTCGACGGCGAAGCCGAAATCGAACTTGTCCTGGTTCATCGTCTTGCCGCGGTTCTCCATCTGCCAGGAGCCGGCGGCGCCCTTGGCGATCACCTCGAGCATGGCCTCGACGTCGAGCCCGGCCCGCTTGGCGAAGTGGATGCCCTCGGACAGCGCCTGGACCAGGCCGGCGATGCAGATCTGGTTGACCATCTTGGTGAGCTGGCCGGAGCCCGCCGGACCCATCAGCTTGCACATGCGCGCGTAAGCCGCGATCACCGGCTCGACGCGGGCATAGGTTTCCGCCTCGCCGCCGCACATCACGGTCAGCACGCCGTTCTCCGCCCCGGCCTGGCCGCCCGAGACCGGCGCGTCGACGAAGCCGAAGCCACCCTGCCGCGCCGCCGCGTCGAGCTCGCGCGCCACATTGGCCGAGGCCGTGGTGTGGTCGACGAACACCGCACCCTTCGCCATGCTGGCGAAGGCGCCGTTCTCGCCGGTCGTGACCGAGCGCAGATCGTCGTCATTGCCGACGCAGGCGAAGACGATCTCCTGGCCTTTCGCCGCATCGGCCGGGGTCGGCGCCGAAAGCCCGCCATGCTCGGATACCCAGCCCTGCGCCTTCTGCGGGTTGCGGTTGTACACCGTGACCTCATGGCCCTTGGCCTTGAGATGCCCGGCCATGGGATACCCCATCACGCCGAGACCGATGAACGCGACTTTGGCCATGAACAACTCCCGTTTTTGAAGACCGACCCGGTGTAGCCCGCCGCCGCCGGGGCGGAAAGGCGGATGCGCGCCCGCCGCCCATGCGGTTTTCCGTTGCGGCCCGGGCGCCGACGGCTTAGCTCGACCTCCATGACCATCTCCAACGACGACGAACTTCAGGCGCTCAAGGAAATCGGCGCCATCGTCGCCCGCGCGCTCGCCGCGATGGGCAAGGCGCTCGAGCCCGGCATCACCACCGCCGAGCTCGACGGGATCGGCCGCGCCTATCTCGAGCGGCACGGCGCCCGCCCCGCCCCGGAACTCGCCTATGACTTCCCGGGCGCGACCTGCATCAGCGTCAACGAGGAGATCGCCCACGGCATTCCCGGCGAGCGGCGCATCCTCGCCGGCGACCTCGTCAATATCGACGTCTCGGCGGAGAAGGACGGCTTTTATGGCGACACCGGCGCCTCCTTCGCGGTTCCGCCGGTCAAGCCGCGGCTGGAACGGCTGTGCCGCGACGGCCGGCGCGCGCTCTGGGCCGGGATCGGGCAGGTCGGCGCCGGCAAGCCGCTCGCCGGCATCGGCCAGGCGGTCGGACGCTTCGCCGACAAGAACGGCTATACGCTGGTGCGCAATCTCGCGAGCCACGGCGTCGGCCGCTCGCTCCACGAGGAGCCGACCGAGATCGCGACCTGGCCCGACAAGCGCGAGCGGCGGACCATGACGAACGGCCTCGTCTTCACCGTCGAGCCGTTCCTGTCGCTGGGCGCCGACTGGGCCGAGCAGGGCGACAGCGACCGCTGGACGCTCTACAGCGAACCCTGCGCGCCCACCGTCCAGTACGAGCACACCGTCGTCGCCACCCCGCGCGGCGCGGTCGTGCTGACCCTGCCGGGCTGAGGCCGGGGCCGGCCCGCAGCCGGCTCACCGCAACGCCAGATGCCGGCTGAGCCGGAGCTCGATCCGGTCCCAGAGGCGGCGGATGATCTCGACCAGCACCAGGTAGACCAGCGCCGCATAGAGATAGATCGACAGGTCGAAGGAACGCGCGAAGGCGAGCCGCGTCGCGCCCATCAGGTCGAACAGCGTCACCAGCGAGGCGATGGCGCTGGACTTGATCATCACGATCAGCTCGTTGCCGAGCGGGCGCAGCGCCAGGATCATCGCCTGCGGCAGCACGACGAGGCGCAGGGTCGCCCAGCGGTGCAGGCCGAGCGAGGCGGCGCCCTCGAACTGGCCGCGCGGGATCGCCTGGATGGCGCCGCGCAGGATCTCGGCCTGATAGGCGGCCGTGTTCACCGTGAAGGTCAGGGCGGCGCAGTAGAACGGGTCGCGGAAGAACCACCACAGCCCCGTATCCTGCCAGAAGACGCGGAACTGGCCGAGGCCGTAATAGACCAGGAAGAGCTGGCAGAGCAGCGGCGTGCCGCGGAAGAAGGTGGTGTAGCCGTTGACGGCGGCGCGCGCCCAGCGCGGCCCGTAGAGCCGGGCGACAGCGAGGCCGAGCGCCATCCCGAAGCCGATCAGCACCGAGATCAGCACCAGCTCGATGGTGACCCAGAAGCCGGACGCCATGCGGCAGCCATAGTTCTGCAAGACCTCGCTGCCGAGCGCCCAGCCGGGATATTCGCACCAGCTCATCGCGTCGCGCCCCCGAAGGCGGCGAAGCCGCGATTGGCGCGCCGCTCCATCCGGTCGATGGCCCTGGCCGAGACCAGCGAGAACACCAGATAGATCAGCATCGCCGCGCCGAAGAACAGGAACGGCTCCTTGGTCACCACATTGGCGCGGGTGGTGATGAACATGATGTCCGGCAGGGTGATGACCGAGACCAGCGAGGTCTCCTTGAGCAGCACCATCCAGTTGTTGCCGAGCCCCGGCAGCGCGACGCGGAGGAGTTGCGGCAGCACCACCAGGCGGAAGGCCTGCGCCTTGCTCAATCCGAGCGCCGCGGCGGCCTCGCGCTGCCCCTTCTGGATGGAGTTCAGCGCCCCGACCCAGACCTCGCTGGAGAAGGCCGAGAGCACGACGCCGAGCGCGACCATGCCGGCGACGAAGGGCGGCATGCTGAAGGAGCCCGGCAGGTCGAGCTTGACCCACAGATGCTGGAGCAGGATCTGGACGCCGAAATAGATGATGTAGAGCGTCAGCAGCTCGGGCACGCCGCGGAAGATCGTGGTGTAGAGCGTGGCGAGGCCGCGCAGCAGCGCGCTCTCGGAGCGCTTGCCGAGCGCCACCAGCAGCCCGAGCGCCAGGCCGAAGGGCAGCGTGGCGAGCGCGATCGAGATGGTGACGCCGGCGCCCTGCAGCAGGGCCCAGCCCCAGCCGCCGGGGCCGAAGCCGAGCAGGGCGAATTTGTCGAACATGGCGGTGCCGGTGCGGGAGGTCGTGGTCCCCGCCGTCCCGGCCGGGACGGCGGGCTGGATCGTCGCGCGTCCTTCCGGACGCGGTAACGATGATCCATCTCATTGCTGGTGCATCGGATTTTTCGAAAAGCGGAATCCACTTCCCGGTCCGATGCTCTAGGCTCGGATCGACGCGGTCAGTCGAACTTGAACCACTTCTCCTCGATCTTCTTGTGCGTGCCGTCGGCCTTGCTCTCGGCGATGGCCTTGTTCAGCATCTCCTTGAGCGCGACGTCCGACTTGCGGACCGCGCCGGCGACGCCCGGCCCGTGGATGGCGTTGTCGCGCGTCACATCGGCGATCTTGCGGCAGCAATCCTTGCCCTGCCCCTTGAGGAAGTCCGCCAGCGCCAGCGCGTCGGCGACGATGTAGTCGAGCCGGCCGTTGAGCAGGTCGAGATTGGCTTCCTCCTGCGTCGGGTAGAGGCGCGCCTCGGAATCCTTGTAGTATTTCTCGAGATAGTTGGCGTGGATGGTCGAGCCCTGCGCGCCGATGACCTTGCCCTTGAGCGCCGCCGGCGAGATGTCGTCCGACTTGGTGCTCTTCGGGCCGATCATCCAGATCGGCGTCAGGCTGTAGACATCGGTGAAGTCGACCTGCTTCTTGCGCTCGTCGGTGGCGTTCATGCCGGCGAAGATGACGTCGTATTTGTTGGCCTGAAGCGCCGGGATGATGCCGTCCCAATCCTGCACGACCCAGGTGCACTTCACCTTCAGCTTCTCGCAGAGCAGGTTGGCGTAGTCGATCTCGAAGCCTTCCAGCTCCTTCTTGGCGTTCAGGTTGTTGTAGGGCGGATAGGCGCCCTCGGTGCCGATCCGGATCTCCTTCCATTCCTTGGCCTGCGCCAGGGCGCCGGTGGCGCCTGCGACGGTCAGCGCAGCCGCGGCGATGAAACGAACGAAACTCTTCATGATGCCTCCCGCAGGGTCGAAAGCGCCGCCACGCTGTTCTGATCTTCGTGGCGAAGCCCTGTGCGCACAGATTGGGCGCAGTTCCGCGCCGCCCGCAAGAGGGCATGCGCAGCTTTTCCAGGCGGAGCTGCTGAAATCGGTTGCAGGGTAAGCGGCTGATCCGATTGGCCAAAAGTCGCCGGGCGCGGGCTCTACGGCGAAAGTCGGGGTCGGGACCGGCGCGAACGGGCGTCCAGAACGGCGACGATCCAGACGGCGAGGCCGCCCAGCGCCAGCGCCGCGCCGACCCAGCCCGTCGAGGTCCAGCCGAAGCCCGCGGCGATCGCCATGCCGCCAAGCCAGGGGCCGAGCGCATTGGCGGTGTTGAAGGCGCTGTGGTTGAGCGCCGCGGCCAGGGTCTGCGCGTCCTCGGCGACGTCCATCAGCCGCGTCTGCAGCATGGCGCCGAGGCCGCCGCCGCTGCCGATCATGAAGACCACCAGCGAGACCGCCCAGATATTGCCCGCCGCGAAGGGAAAGGCCGCGAGCCAGAACGCGCTCCAGAGCAGCAGGCCGGCCGTGGCCGGGATCAGCGCCCGGTCGGCGGCCCAGCCGGCGAAGAGTGTGCCGAAGGTCAGCCCGAGCCCGAAGGCGACCAGCACCAGCGGCACCGCCGCCGGCGCGACGCCGGTCACCTCCATCAGGGTCGAGGCGAGATAGGCATAGACCGCGAACAGGCCGCCGAAACCGATCGCCCCGGTGGCAAGCGTCAGCCAGACCTGACGGCGCTTCAGCGCGCCCAGCTCGCGCAGCGGGCTCGCGCCCGGCTGCACCGCGTCGCGCGGCGCGAACAGCCCGACCAGCAGCGCGGTGAGAAGCGCGAGCGCCGCCACGATGCCGAAGCCGGCGCGCCAGCCCAACGCCTGCCCCATCCAACTCGCCGCCGGCACGCCGAAGATCGTCGCGACGGTGAGGCCGAGCATGACCCGCGCCACCGACTGCGCCCGACGATTGGGCGCCGAGAGCGAGGCCGCGACCAGCGCCGCGACGCCGAAATAGGCGCCATGCGGCAGGCCGCTGAGGAAGCGGAAGGCCAGCATCCAGGGATAGCTCGGCGCCAGCGCGCTCAGGAGATTGCCGAGCGCAAAGACACTCATCAGCCCGATCAGCAGCGTGCGGCGCGGCACCCGGGCCGCCAGCACGGCGATCAGCGGCGCGCCCACCACCACGCCGAGCGCGTAGATGCTGATGACGTGCCCGGCCGTCGGCTCGTCGATGCCGAGCCCGGCCGCGAAATAGGGCAGCAGGCTCATCGAGGCGAATTCGGTGGTGCCGATGGCGAAGCCACCCATGGCGAGCGCGAACAGCACCAGCCCGACCGGGGCGGTCCCGGCGGCAGGCACGGACGCGTTCAGGCTGCGATCATTCGCGGCGAGGGACATGGAAGGCGGCTTTCGGCAGAAGATGCGCGCGATGCTGCGCTGCAACATCAGATACGCATGACGATAGCGCTACAGCAACTGCGGATGCCGCCGGGAGCCATGATTCCAGCGCATATCGCATTCAACGGCTCGCTTGCCGCACCAGGCGCAGTATAAGGCCTTGGCCGAAACCTCCTCAGCCTCCCCTTCGGCGCGTGCGGATCGCCGCCCGCCCGCGCCCAGCCGACGCGAGACCCCGATGCTGCCCTGGACCGTGCTCGACACCGCCGACCTGCCCGATGGCAGCGGCACCTTGCGCCTGAAGCAGCGCGGCGGCGAATTCTCGATCATGCTCGGCAGCAACGAGCTGATGAACAGCCGCCTCAGCGGGTCGGAAGAGGCGCTGGCGCGATTGACCTGCGCGCGGCTGGGGCAGCGCCCGCGCCCGGCCCTGCTCATCGGCGGCCTCGGCATGGGCTTCACCCTGCGCGCGGCGCTGGCCGCATTGCCGGGCGAGGCGACGGTCGAGGTCGCCGAATTGATCCCGGCGGTCGCCGCCTGGGCGCGGGGGCCGATGGCGCCGGTCTTCTCAGGCTGTCTCGACGATCCCCGGGTCCGGCTCAGGCTCGGCGATGTCGGCGCCGTGATCGCCGCCGGGACGGCGCGCTATGACGGCATCCTGCTCGACGTCGACAACGGCCCGGAGGGGCTCACCGTCGCGGCCAATGACCGCCTCTACGGCCCGGCCGGGCTCGGCGCGGCCCGGACGGCGCTCCGGCCCGGCGGCGTGCTGGCGGTCTGGTCGTCGGGGCCGGACCGCGGCTTCACCCGCCGCCTGCGCGATGCCGGCTTCGCGGCCGAGGAGACCACGGTGCGGGCCAGAAGCGGCGGCCGCGGCGCCCGCCATGTGATCTGGCTCGCGACGCGCTGAGGCGCGCCGCGGCCCTTTCACGGCAAACGGCAAAGCCCGTCGCAGGGAGCCTTCTCGGCGACGCCGACGAACTGCTCGACCGCCTTTTTGGCCTCCGGCTTCAGCGCCGGCTGCGCCGCCCGCAACGCCGCGGCCAGGGCCGCGCGGTCGGCCGGGGCGATGCCCGCCACGATCGCGGCGGCGTTCTCCGCAAGCCCGCGGGCGAGCAGGGTCTGGTTGGCCTCGCGCAGGGCCGGGTTGCGCAGAGCCAGCGCCACGCCGGTGACGATCTCCTGGAGGCCGAGCCGCATCTGGCGAATGCCGTCGAAGCGGGTCTCCGTCTTCTCGTCCTTCGAGAGATGGGCGCCGAAATCGTTGATCGCCACCAGCGAGGCCGCCACGACCTTGAGCAGAAAGGCGTGCGACCGGGCGAGCTCGTCCTGGTATTCCGCCGTGTTGCGGGCGGTGTCGGGCGGCGTCTTGCCGCCATCGGGCGAATAGAGCGTGTAGATCTGGAGGATGCGGGTCTGCTTCTGCACGATGTTGAGGAGCGCCGGGATGTCGTCGGCCGAATAGGGCGCCGCGCCGAGGATCGCGGGCTCGTTCCAGACGTCCTCCAGCACCTTGCCCTCGACCGGGTCGGCCAGGCGCGGCAGCCTGGCCTGGCCGCGCTGGACGCTGATCATGCTCTCGACCGCCGCGACCGAGGCGTCGATATAGGCCGAGCCGTTGGCGGGCACCTCGGCCCGCGCCGCCAGGCCCAGCAGGCACGCCCCCCCGAGCACGGCGAGCCGGGCCATCGAACGTCGCATCATCATGGTCTTCCTTTTCCTGCGGCGCGGGCCTCGGCGATCAGGCAGAGCTCGGTGAAGAGCACCTGTGCCGCGCAATGCGCCGTATTGCTCGTGGCATCGTATTGCGGCGCAACCTCGACGACATCGGCCGCGACGATGTTCCGCCCCTTCAGCCCGCGCAGGATCGCCAGCGCCTCGCGCGGCGTCAGCCCGCCGACCTCCGGCGTGCCGGTGCCGGGGGCATAGGCCGGGTCGAGCGAATCGACGTCGAAGGAGACATAGGTCGGCCCGTCCCCGATCACCGAAAGCGCCCTGGCGATCACGGCGTCGAGGCCGAGATCGTCGACCTCGTTCGCGTGGATCACGGTCATGCCGGATTCGGTGGAGAACTCCCAGAGATATTCGGCGCCGCCGCGGATGCCGATCTGGATCACGCGCTCGGGGTCGAGCACGCCGTCGAGCACGGCCTGCCGGAACGGGCCGCCATGGTGGAACTTCGAGCCCTCATAGGGGCCGGAGGTGTCGCAATGGGCGTCGATATGGACCATGCCGACCGGGCGCTTCGCCCCGACCGCCTTCAGGATCGGATAGGTGATCGAATGGTCGCCGCCGACTGCGAGCGTCGAGACGCCGGCCTCGACGATGGCGCGGAAGGTCGCCTCGATATCCTCATGGCAGCTTTCCAGCGAATAGCGCGAGCGGAAGGGCACGTCGCCGATATCGGCGGCCTCGACCAGGCCGAAGGGGGCGGTGCCGAGGACATGGTCCATCGGCCCGATGCGCTCGACCTGCCGCACGGCGCGCGGCCCGAGCCGCGTGCCGGCGCGGTTGGTCACGCCCAGATCCATCGGCAGGCCGATGATCGCCACGTCGAGCCCGCCGAGATCGGCCTTCGCCAGGGCGTCGGGCCGATAGGGCGCGCCGATGAAGGTCGCGACGTTGGCGAAGGGCCATTTGCGCCTGTCGCCCTGGAACTGGCCGGCCGCGACCTTGGCGAAGCGCGGGTCGTGGATATCGCCGCCGCCGGCGCCGGCATAGCGGGCACGCAGCCTGTCGAGCTTGTCCTGATCCATCCGCCTCTCCCTCGGGATGCGCCGCTTCCGGCCGCCTCTCCAGCCTGGCGCCCGGGCCTGGCCGCCGTCGAATCCTGATAGCAGGCGGAACCGAAGGCTGTGTACCCCGCTTCGCCGGCCGCCCCCTTCCCCATCCCGCCCACGGCACCGCCGGCGGCGGCCGGAGCCGCCGGGGCGGAGGGCAAACCCGCCGCTATGTCGGGCATTGCAGCCGGATTTAGCCAAAAGTCTCAGTCCCGGCAGTTGAATCCGCTCGCGATTCATGCAGCCTTCGGCTAGAACCCCGACGCATGCTCGGCATGTGCCGCCGTCGCAGCAGTACAAATTCGAATCAATCGAATGCCGTCCCGAGGAGATGTTCCATGAAGCGTCGTCAGTTCATCCAGACCGCTGCGGCCGGCGCTGCTGCGAGCGCAGTCGCCATGCCGGCGGTGGCGCAGTCGAACCCCGAGGTGAAGTGGCGCCTCGCCTCCTCCTTCCCGAAATCGCTCGACACGATCTATGCCGGCGCCGAGATCATGGCCAAGATGGTCTCCGAGCTGACCGACGGGAAGTTCCAGATCCAGGTCTTCGCCGCCGGCGAGATCGTGCCCGCCCTGCAGGCGCTCGACGCGGTCTCGAACAACACCGTCGAGATGGCCCACACCGTCTCCTACTACTATGTCGGCAAGGACCCGACCTTCGCCATCGCCGCCTCGGTCCCCTTCGGCCTCAATGCCCGCATGCAGAACGCCTGGCTGTTCCAGCATGGCGGCAACGAGCTGTTCAACGAGTTCTACAAGAAGTTCAGCGTCTACGGCATTCCCTGCGGCAACACCGGCGCGCAGATGGGCGGCTGGTTCCGCAAGGAAATCAAGTCGGTCGCCGACATCCAGGGCCTGAAGATGCGCATCGGCGGCATCGCCGGCTCGGTGCTGCAGAAGCTCGGCCTGGTGCCGCAGCAGCTCGGCGGCGGCGACATCTACCCGGCGCTCGAGAAGGGCACCATCGACGGCGCCGAATGGGTCGGCCCCTATGACGACGAGAAGCTCGGCTTCGCCAAGGTCGCGCCCTACTACTACTATCCGGGCTTCTGGGAAGGCGGCCCGACGGTCCATGCCTTCATCAACCTGGAGAAGTGGAACGCCCTGCCGAAATCCTACCAGGCCGCGCTGACCGCCGCCTGCACCTATGCCAACACGCAGATGGCGGCGCGCTACGACGTGGTGAACCCGCCGGCGCTGAAGCGCCTCGTGGCGGCCGGTACGCAGTTGCGCCCCTTCCCGCAGGACGTGATGGAGGCGAGCCTCAAGGCCGCGAACGAGCTCTATGCCGAGATCTCGGCCAAGAACCCCGACTTCAAGAAGGCGATCGAGACGATGGCCGCCTTCCGCTCCGACCAGTATCTGTGGTGGCAGATCGCCGAACTCACCTTCGACGTCTTCCAGGTACGTACCCGCGCCCGCTGAACGGCCTGCGGGCCGCCGCATCCCGCTTCGCCCCGAAAGCCCGGCTCCCCGCCGGGCTTTTTTCGTCGGGCCGCAGCCGGCGCGGCCCTGGGCCCCGCCGCCATATCCACGCCTTGTCTCAACGCTAGCGCGGGATCGTGCTAAGGGAGTCAGCCATGCTTCGTCTCGCCGCCCTCCTGCTCGCGACCTGCCTGTCCGGCGCCGCCATGGCCCAGTCGATCGGGGAAGCCCTGCCCGGCCGGGCCCAGCCGCGCGAATCCTACAGCAGGCCCGCCCCGGCGACGGCCAAGGGAGCCCGCCCCTGCCCCGAATACGGGCCCGGCTTCGTGCGGCTGGAAGGGTCGAGCCTGTGCGTGCGCGTCGGCGGCGCGGTGCGGGCGGAGTTCGGCAAGAGTTCGCGCAGCGGCTATGGCAGGCGGGCCGACGGCATGGTCTATCTCGAAAGCCGCGGACAGACGGCGCTGGGGCCGGTCCGCTCCGTCATCAGCGTCCGCGGCGGAATCGATCGCGGCCTCGATTCGGCCCCGTTCCGCTACTGAGCCTTCCCCTCGGCGCCTGCTTCATTTTTGCGGGAGCACGCCTCAGCCGCCCCCGGCCTGGCGAGCATGCGAGCGAACATCGCCTCCAGTCCCGCGCAAAGCGGCTCGGGATCGTGGTGGCCCGCCGCGATCGCGTCGTCGACCACGCCATGCATGCCGTCGAAGACGACCAGCGCCGCGGAGCGGGCATCGGGAAAAGACCAACAGCCCGCATCGCGCCCGGCGCCCAGCAGCGCCTCGAGCGGCGCCAGCACGAGGTCCTTCTCGGCCGAGCGGCGCTGGCTGTGCCTGAAATCATGGAAGACCACGTCGTGCAGCGCGTAATTCCCCAGATAGGCGCCGATCGCCGCGCGTAGCCAGGCGGAGAGGCGCGAGGGATGGTCGTCCGGGGCGCAGCGCCCGACAGCGTCCGCGACCTGCGCCGCGAAATCCTGCGAGAAGCGGGCGCGCAACGCCAGCACGACATCCCCCTTCGTCGCGAAATAGTGGTAGAAGCTGCCCTTGGCGACGCCGGCCTTGGCGACGATGTCTTCGATGGTGGTGCCGTCGATGCCGCGCGCGATGAAGAGCCCCGCCGCCGCGGCCATCAGATTCTCGACCCGGACCTCCGCCGGCAGCACGCGCCGCCGCCGCCCGGCCGGCCGGGCCGCGGCGCTCTGCATTCCTCGTTCCGACGCCGGCACCGCGACACACCTCCTACCCTCGATTCTCACTATGCCATATTTAGAAACGCTCACAACTACTTAGATTATTGACCGACCGTCGGTCAATTTGCTATCCGCTGTTCCGTCGACCGGAGAAGCGCGCATGCCCGACCCCGCCCCCAGCTTTTCACCCGCCGCCGCCATGCCCGAGCGCCGCGATGGCAGGCCGCTTCCGGCGCGGGGCCGCTCCCGGACGCGCCTTACGGTCGCCGCCGTCTATCTCGGGACGATGATGGCGACGATCGCGATCAGCATCGTCAATGTGGCGCTGCCGGCGATCCAGTCCGCGCTCGGCGCGGAGCTGGCGCAGATCCAGTGGGTCGTCGGCAGCTATGCCCTGTGCCTCTCGGCCTTCATGCTCTCCGCCGGCCCGATCGGCGACCGCTTCGGGCGCAAGCGCGTCTGGCTCGCCGGCGTCGGCCTGTTCATGGCCGGCTCCGCGATCTCGGCCACGGCGTCGTCCCTGCCCTTCCTGATCGCGGGCGGCGCGGTGCAGGGCCTCGCCGGCGCCCTGGTGATCCCGGGCGCGCTCGCCATCCTGACGCAGGCCTTTCCCGATCCGCAGGCGCGCGCGCGGGTCATCGGCGGCTGGTCCTCGTTCAGCGCCGTCTCGCTGGTGCTCGGCCCGATGCTCGGCGGGCTCCTGGTCGAGCATGTCGGCTGGCCGAGCATCTTCCTGATCAACCTGCCGGTCGGGCTAGCGGCCTTTTTGCTCGGCAGCCTCGGCATCGCCGAAAGCGCCGACCCCAACGTGACGGGGCTCGACCCGGCGGGACAGGCGCTCAGCGCCGTCATCCTGGGCAGCCTGACCTATGCACTGATCGGCGCCGGCCCGATGGGCTGGGGCGCCGGGCCGGTGCTGGCGGCCTTCGGCCTGTGCGGCGCCGGCCTCGCCGCCTTCGTCCTGGTCGAGCGGCGGGCGGCCCATCCGGCCTTGCCGATCGCGCTGTTCAGGAACGGCGAGTTCGCGCTGGCCAATCTCGCCTCCTTCGTGCTCGGCTTCACCGCCTATAGCAGCCTGTTCCTGTTCTCGCTGTTCCTGCAGCAGATCCAGGGCTGGTCGGCGGCACAGACCGGCTGGCGCCTGACGCCGGTCTTCATCGCCATGGCGCTCGCGGCCACCGCCTTCGGGCGGGTCGCCGGCCGCTTCGGCCTGCGCCCGATGATGCTCGCCGGGTACCTGCTGATCGGCGTCGCCATGCTCGCCATGGCCGGCTTCACGCCGACGACGCCCTATGCCGCCGTTGCGGCCCTGTTCGCCCTGCTCGGCATCGGCATGGGGCTGGCCGTGCCCGCCACCGGGGCGGCCGCGATGCAGGCCGCGCCGCGCGAGCGCAGCGGCGTCGCCTCCGCCACCATGAACGCCCTGCGCCAGAGCGGCATGACCATCGGCATCGCGCTGCTCGGCACCGTCATGGCCGGGCGGGCCGTGGCCAGGCTCGGCGAGCGGCTGGCCGGGACCGGCGTGGCCGATGCCGCGACCGCCGCCGCCGAGGCGGTGCAGCGGCACCGGATGCCGGCGGGGCTGCCCCTGACGCCCGAGGCCTTCACCGGGCTGCTGCGCGGGGCGTCGGCGGACGGTTTCGCCGCCGCCGTCGCCATCGCCGGGCTGCTCGCCCTGCTCGCCGCCGCCATGCTCGGCCTCGACCAATGGCGCGAGCGCCGTCTTTCCCGCCCATCCCCGCCGCAGGGCCCTGCCCGAGAGGAGTTCCGCGCATGAAGTTCTTCCACGAAGCCGAACCCGGCATCCTGGTCTCGAAAGGCGTCCTGGCGACGGAGCAGGACGGCAGGGACTGGGTCGCCGAATACGACGCGCTGCTGCAGCGCGAGCGCCCCTTCGCCGTGATCGTGCAGGCCGGGGACCGCCCGCTCCCGCCGGCGGGCAAACCGATGATCCTGTGGATGAAGGTGCGCAAGGCCGAGCTCGGCCGCTGGGTGCGCGTCACGATCTTCATCATCGCGGACGCCGCCGAACGCGCCGAGATGGCGGCGAGCCTCCCCGGCCGCGCCAAGGCCTCGCCCTATCCGATGGCGCTCGCGGCCGACGAGCCGGAGGCGATCGCGCAGGCGCGCGCCAGCCTCGCCGATGCCGCTCCCGACGCGGCGGCCGGAAACTAGAGCCCGCTGCATTGGCGTGGAAACGCGGGCCGTGCCGGACGATCCGGGACGGCCCCGGCGTTTCCGCGTCGAATCGGCGCGTTCTAGCCGATCAGCCGGGCGACCTCCTGCCGGAGCACCGGCACGAGCTCGGCCTCGAACCAGGGATTCTGCCGCAGCCAGGCATTGTTGCGCCAGGAGGGATGCGGCAGCGGCAGGACGCGCGGGCGGGCCGGGCGCGCCAGCAATCCGCGCCAGTCGGCCACCGTTTCGGTCAGGCCGCGCCCCTTCGGCGCACCGAGATGCCAGTCCTGGGCGTAGCGGCCGATCGCCAGCACGAGCTCGATCTGCGGCATCGCCGCGAAGACGCGCTCATGCCAGGTCGGCGCGCATTCGCGCCGCGGCGGCAGGTCGCCGCCCTTGGCGTCCTGGCCGGGAAAGCAGAAGCCCATCGGCACGACCGCGACCCTGGCCCGGTCGTAGAACACCGTCTCGTCGATGCCGAGCCAGCGCCGCAGGCGGACGCCGGAGGGATCGGTGAAGGGCCGGCCGCTGGCATGGACGCGCGTGCCCGGCGCCTGGCCGGCAATGCACAGCCGCGCCGTCGTCGAGGCCTGGATCACCGGGCGCGGCTGATGCGGCAGCGGCGGCAGGTAGCGCGGCGCATCGCGGCAGATCCGGCAGGCCCGCAGATCGTGCAGGACCGCGTCGAGCCTTTCGCCCGCCGTCATCGCCGGGCGTCTTGCGTCGCCGCAGCGCCTTGATGCGGGCCGCCGCCGGCCTCGCCCCGGAGCATGCCGGCGAGCTTCCCGCGGCCGGGCGCCCGCGAGATCAGCCCGTCGCAGAACCAGTTCTCGGAGGTTTTGACGAAGTCGTGCGGATCGCCCGGCTCGATGCGCGCCAGCCCGTTGATGCGCCCGCTCGGGCGGCTGCGGATGACATAGAGCGCGCCGCTGGTCTCGATGGTGAAGCAATAGGTGCGGCGCTTGTCGTGCGGGCCGTAATAATAGCAGACGGCGTCCTCTGTCGTGGTCCAGCAGGCGTCGGTGTTCGGCAGGTTGCGGTTGTGCCCGAGCGCGCGGCCGTCGCGGTGGTGATATTCGCTGAACGGCAGGTTGGAGCCGGAATAGAGCCCGGTCACGGTGTTGCCCTCGAAGGCCTGGCGGATCTGCGGGCCGGTCAGGCGTTCGGCCGCGCCGGCCGGTCCGGCGGCGAGCAGCCCGAGCGCGAAGGCGGCGATCCGGAAGGCGGCCGGCCTCATCGCTGCGCCAGCCTTCGGCTCATCGGGGGCTCCGGCGCCCGCGAGATCAGCCCGTCGCAATACCAGGGCTTGCCGTTGTCGGTGTGGTTGCGGGGATTGCCGGGCTCGATCTTGGCGAGGGCGTTGACCAGGCCGTTGCCGCTGTTGCGCAGGACATAGAGGTCGCCGCTCATCTCGACGGTGAAGCAATGCACCGTGCGGTCCTCGGGCGGGCCGTAATAATAGCAGACCTGGTCGCGCCTGGTGATCCAGCAGGCATCGGTGTTGGGCTGCCAGCCATTATGACCGAGGGCGCGCCCGTCGGCGGCGTGGTACTCGGTGAAGAAACCGCCATTGGTGTAGCGCCCGGTCACGGTATTGCCCTCGAAGGCGCGCTGGATCTGCTCGCCATTGAGCCTTTCGGCGGCCCGGGCCGGCGCCGGCAGGGCGGCCAGCATCAGCAGGAGGAAGGCGAAAATCCGCATCACGCCTTCCAGCTCGGGCGCGCCGAGACCTCGCCGTGCCAGCGGCGGATATGGACGAAATCCTCCGGCAGCGGGACGCGCGACGGCTTCATGAAATCGATGGCGATGCCGGCGGTGATGTCGGCGACCGTCAGGGCCTCGCCGCAAACGAAGGGGTTGGCGGCGAGCTGCAGCTCGAGCACCCAGAGATGGTCGTCGATCCGGTCGCGATTGGCCTCGGCCCATTCCGGGATCTGCGTCTCCAGCTCGGCCATCGACGGGTGGCTGTGGCGGAAGACGGCGGCGACGCTGCCGAACAGGCCGAGCTCGATCCGGCGGTTCCACATCTCGATCAGGGCCTGCTCCTTCGCTTCCCGGCCGAACAGCGGCGGATGCGGATGCAGGCTCTCGACATAGCGGCAGATCGCCATGGTCTCGGCCAGGGCGGTGCCGTCGTCGAGCTCCAGCACGGGCAGGCGCTGCGACGGGTTGAGCCGGGTGAAGGCCTCGCTCTTGTGCTCCTTCCTGGCGATGTCGACCGGCACCAGCTCCGGCAGGGCCAGCCCCTTCTCGGCGAAGAAGATGCGGACCCGACGCGGATTGGGCGCGCGCCCGCCATCATAGAGCTTCATCGAACCATCTCCGTCTCCGGCCGCACCGGATCACGGCCGGCCCCGGACGGTCAACCGTATCGGCGCGCTTCTTGACGCGAGGATGGCACGGTCGGCGGCCACGCCCGTCAGCGCGGATGGCCGCGGCGCCAGGCCTCCGGCCGCTCGAAGCGCAGGGCCCAGATGCCCCGCCCGGCGGCCCGCGCCTCGGCCTCCTCGGCCCGATAGGCGCCGTAGGAGACCGCCTGCCCGCTCCGCACCATCGTCGCGTTGAGGTCCTCGTCCCCCTGCCGGCAGCGGGCGAGGCCGCGGCCATAGCGGTCGGTCTTGCCGATCTCGCAGGTGGTGAGCCCGCGCGCCAGCAGTGCCTGCAAGGCCCGATGCGCCTCCCGCCCGCAGGCGAGGCTGCGGCCGCGGGCGTCGGTGCAGCTCTGGCGGTATTCCGGCGCGTCCAGCCCCTCGAGCCGCAATTCCTCGCCGAGCAGGCGGATCGAATCGCCGTCGATCGCCTGCGCCGGGCCGGTGAGCAGGCGGGCCGGGCCGAGACGGTATTGCAGCACCGCGCCCGCCAGCGCCAGAAAGCCGAGAATGCCGAGCGCGACGACGAGGTCGGTCAGCCGGCCGACGCGACGCCAGCCGAGCATGCCGAACCGGGACCGACCGAATCCGAAACGCGCCATCAGGAAGAGCTTAACGATTTGGTGTCCATGATGGCGAGCCGGCCGTGCAGCCTGCGCGGCCGAACGAGGGTGCGTACGCGTTATCATGGCGGAAGTGACGGCCGAACAGGTGCAGCGCGGGCGGGGGCCGGACCCGGCCGCCGTCGCGCGCCGCAAGCTGCTCACCCGCGAGGTGAAGACGGTGCGCGAGCGGCTGACCTCCTCGACCGGCCTCGAGCGCGCCTTCGACAACGAGTTGCTGCGCAGCTTCGCGCAATACCGGATCTCCGGCTCGGTCGGCACGATGGTGCTCGCGCTCGCCGCGGCCGCCGCCGCCTCGCTGTGGCTGCCGGTCTATCTCGCCGCCTCCTGGTGCGGGCTGGTCCTGGCGAGCTCGCTGCTGATCGTCGCCCTGTCGCGCCGCTATCTGGCGAAGCGGCCGGAGGATATCCGGCGGAGGCGCTGGCGGCGGCTGTTCGCGCTGGCGGAAGGCCTGCAGGGCCTGAGCTGGGCCGCGCTGCTCGTCCTCTTCGCCCAGGTCGACGCGGCCGGCGCCAAGATCTTCGTGACCACGATGCTGCTGATCGTCAGCGCGCTGACCGTGATGCTCTCGGCCTCGATCCCGATCGCGGTCTATGCGGGCCTGAGCCCGATCATCCTCGGCATCATGCTGTTCTTCTGGGACAAGCGCGACATCGACAGCGTCACCATGGCGCTGATGGCGGCCTCGGCTCAGCTCTTCTTCATCTTCCTCGCCAACAGGCTCTATGCCAGCTCGGTCGCGACCATCCGCTTCCGGGCCGAGAAGGATGCGCTGATCGCGGAGCTGGAAACGGCCAACGCCAATTCCGACGAGGCCCGGCGCAAGGCCGAGGAGGCCAATCTCGCCAAGTCGCGCTTCCTCGCCACGATGAGCCATGAGCTGCGCACCCCGCTCAACGCCATCCTCGGCTTCTCCGAGGTGATGAAGAACGAGATCTTCGGCACGCATGCCAACGCCGCCTACAAGGAGTATTCCTCCGACATCCACGGCTCGGGCCAGCATCTGCTCAACCTGATCAACGAGATCCTCGACCTCTCGCGCATCGAGGCCGGCAAATACGAGCTGAACGAGGAGGCGCTCTCGCTGACCGGGGTGGTCGACGACTGCCGGCACATGCTGGCGATGCGCGCCAAGGCCAAGGGCCAGACCATCCGCGAGCTGGCGGAGCCGGAACTGCCGCGCGTCTGGGCCGACGAGCGCGCCATCCGGCAGGTGGTGCTCAACATCCTCTCCAACGCGATCAAGTTCACGCCCCAGGGCGGCGAGATCACCATCAAGATCGGCTGGACGGCGGCGGGCGGCCAATATGTCAGCGTCACCGACACCGGCCCGGGCATTCCGGAGAACGAGATCCCGATCGTGATGCAGAGCTTCGGGCGCGGCTCGCTGGCGATCAAGACCGCCGAGCAGGGCTCGGGCCTCGGCCTGCCGATCGTCAAGGGGCTGATCGAGCTGCATGGCGGCGGCTTCCACCTCAAGTCGAAGCCGCGCGCCGGTACCGAGGTGACGATCACCCTGCCGGCCGCGCGCGTCATGGATGCCCTCCCCGCCCTGCCGGAGCCGCGGGTGCGCGCCGCCTGAACACCATCATTACGCCGCCATCGGCCGGCACAGACCGCCTTCCGCGCCGCGGCGCGCTTCGCCTCCGCCGAACCTTGGGACCATCGGAACATGAACGGAAAAACCCGCGTCGCGGTGCTCTATGGCGGCAAGTCGGGCGAACACGAGGTCTCGCTGAAATCCGGGGCCTCGGTGGTGCGCCATCTCGACCGGGAGCGCTTCGAGCTGATCCCGATCAGCATCGACAAGCAGGGCCGCTGGCAGAGGCAGGACCCCAGGCGCCTGGCGGAATGGAACGACGAGAGCCTGCCGATCCATGCCGATGCGCCGGAAATCCGCCTGGCCAACGACGGCGCCGGCGGGCTCGCGGTCGCCGCGCTCGACGGCAGCGCGATGGATGGCGGCATCGACGTGGTGTTTCCGGTGATCCACGGCCCGCTCTGCGAGGACGGCGCCGTGCAGGGCCTGCTGGAGCTGAGCGGGGCGGCCTATGTCGGCTCGGGCGTGCTCGCCTCCGCCATCGGCATGCACAAGGACATGGCCAAGCGCCTCGCGGCACTCGCCGGCCTGCCGGTCGCGCCCTATGTCATGGCGAACCGGCGCGACTATGCGCGCGAACCGGCGGCGACGGCCGCGGCGGCGCAGGCGACGCTGACGCTGCCGGTGTTCATCAAGCCCTGCAACATGGGCTCCAGCGTCGGCGTCCATAAGGTCAAGCGCTGGGAGGACCTCGACGCCGCCCTCGCCGACGCCTTCCGCTACGATACGCGTGTGCTGATCGAGCAGGGCATCGACGCCCGCGAGATCGAGGTCGCGGTGCTCGACGGCGATCCGCCCTTCGTCAGCCTGGCGAGCGAGCTCAACGCCGATCCCAGGCACGAATTCTACTCCTACGAGGCGAAGTATATCGACCAGGACGGCGCCACCGTCGACCTGCCGGCGAAGCTCGCGCCGGCGCAGATGGAGCGCGTGCGCGAACTGGCGAGGACCGCCTTCGTCGCGCTCGAATGCAGCGGGCTCGCCCGCGTCGACTTCTTCCTCGACCGGCAGAGCGGCGAATTCTATTTTAACGAGATCAACACGCTCCCCGGCTTCACTGCCATCAGCATGTATCCCAAGATGATGGAGGCCTCGGGCCTGGCCTATCCCGCGCTGATCACGCGGCTGATCGAGCTCGCGCTGGAGCGCCACGCAGAGCGGGCGGCGCTGAAGACCGATTACGAGGGGTAGATCCTCAGTCTGCCGACTTTGCGCTGAAACACGCGGTCATCCCGGGCTTGACCCGGGATCCATGCCGGAGCGTTTCCGGCAAAGGTTCAGGCATGGATCCCGGATCTCCGCTTCGCTGCATCCGGGATGACCGCGCGTTACGATGAGAATGCGGCGGCAACTAATCCTTCCGCGCCACCTGGGCCTGCTCGAAGGTCGCCATGCCGGAATGGACGGCCGCCGCGGCCTTGACCAGCCCCGCCGCGAGCGCCGCGCCCGTCCCCTCCCCCAGCCGCATGTCGAGCGCCAGCAGCGGCACCTTGCCGAGCCGCGCCAGCACCTCGGCATGCGCGCCCTCGGCCGAGAGATGGCCGGCAAGGCAGTGGTCGATCGCCGAAGGCTCGATGGCGTGCAGGATCGCCGCCGCGGCGGTGACGACATAGCCGTCGAGGATCACCGGAATGCGCTGCGAGCGGGCCGCGATGATCGCCCCGCAGATCGCCGCGATCTCGCGCCCGCCGAGGCGGCGCAGCACCTCCAGCGGGTCCTTGAGATGGGCGCGATGCAGGGAAAGCCCGGCCTCCACCGCCGCGACCTTGCGCCTGAAGCCTTCATCGTCGACGCCGGTGCCGCGGCCGCACCAGCGCGCGGCGTCGCCGCCATAGAGCCCGGCATAGATCGCCGCCGCCGAGGTGGTGTTGCCGATGCCCATCTCGCCGAGGCAGAGCAGATCGGCGCCGCCGGCCAGCGCCTCCATGCCGAAGGCCATGGTGGCGACGCAGGCGCGCTCGTCGAGCGCATCCTCCTGCGTGAAGTCGCCGGTCGGCAGGTCGAGCGCCAGGTCGAAGACCTTGAAGCCGAGATCGAAGGCGGCGCAGATCTGGTTGATCGCGGCGCCGCCGGCGGCGAAATTCTCCAGCATCTGGCGCGTCACCGCCTGCGGATAGGCCGAGACGCCCTGCGCCACCACGCCGTGATTGCCGGCGAAGACGCAGACCAGCGGTCGGTTCACCGCCGGCGGCGCCTTGCCCTGCCAGGCGGCGAGCCATTCGGCGATCTCCTCCATCCGGCCGAGGCTGCCGGCCGGCTTGGTCAGGTTGGCGTCGCGGGCGCGCACCGCGTTCGCCGCCGCCATGTCGGGGCCGGGCATGGCGGCGATGAGCTCGCGGATATCGTCGAAGGGCAAAGCGGAAGCGGCCATGGTCAAGTCCGTCGAAAAGAGGCGGCGCCAGGCGCATCGCCATGGCGGCAGGATTGCCGTTGCTGCTATAGGCTCGGCCGGCGGAAGACAATCGACGGGGGCGGGAGGCCGGCATGGCCGAGGCGGAGACCAGCAGCGAAGCGACGGCGGCGGAACGCCCCGCCTGGCCGGGCTGGGCGATCGCGACGGCGATCTGCATCCGCTTCTATTCGCGCCTGCCCGTGCCGCGGCTGCCGGGCGAAGGCGACCTGCACGGCGTGCCCGATTTCAGGACGGTGCCGCGCGCCCTGCCCTTCGCGGCGCTGATCATCGCGCTGCCCGCCGCGCTCGTCGCGCTGGCCGCCGGCCTCGCCGGGCTCAGCGGGACGGCGACCGGCGCCCTCGTGCTGGCGGCGCTGGCGCTGAGCACCGGGGCCTTCCACGAGGACGGCCTCGCCGACAGCGCCGACGGGCTGTTCGGCGGGCATACGCCGGAACGGCGGCTGGAGATCATGAAGGACAGCCGCATCGGCTCCTATGGCACGATGGCGCTGGGGCTCTCGCTGCTGCTGCGGGCCAGCCTGATCGCGACGATCCTCGACCGCAGCAATGCCTGGGGCGCGGCCGCGGCCGTGCTCGCCGCGGCGCCGTGGTCGCGGGCCGAAGGGCTGCTCCTGCTCGCCACGCAGCCGCCGGCCCGCAGCATCGGCGCCGCCGCCGCGGTGGGCCGGCCCGGCCTCGCGACGGCGCGGATCGCGCTCGCTCTCAGCCTCGTTCTGGCGGCCGGGCTCTGCCTCGCCGCGCATCTGCCGCTGGCCGGCCTGCTGCTCGGCTTCGCGCTGGCGCATGGCGCCGCCGCGGCGCTGGCCCGGCTGGCGCGCCGGCTGATCGGCGGGCAGACCGGCGACATCCTCGGCGCGGCCCAGCAATTCGCCGAGATCGCGGTCTATCTCGGGCTGGCGCTCACACTGGGATGGGCCGGGCGGTGAGCGCCGTCTCGACGCCCTGCGTGAAGATCTGCATCATCGACCCGGCGAGCCGACTCTGCGAGGGCTGCGGCCGCACACTCACGGAAATCGCGCAATGGTCGCGGTTGAGCGAGGCCGAGCGGCTGGCGATCATGGCCAGGCTGCCCGAGCGACGGCGCCGGCTGAAGCCCTGGAACAACTGAGTCATCCCGGACAAGCCGCGTGAGCGGCGGCGATCCGGGATCCATGCCGGAGCGTCACCAATCGAGGCTCTGGCATGGATCCCGGGTCTGCGCTTCGCTCCGCCCGGGATGACCGGGACGCGATCTGAAAGAACCCTATTCGCTGGCCTCGGCGGCCGCCTCCAGCGCCGCGCCGGTCAGCCGGTAGAACACTTTCTTCGTCTGCGCGACGGCGCCGAGGCTTTCGTAGAAGCCCAGCAGCGCGGGATTTTCGGCGTCGGCCGTCCAGTCGAGGCGCTTGTGGCCGCGCTCGACCGCGAGCTTCGCCAGCGCCGTCATCAGCGCGCGGCCCAGCCCTTTGCCGCGGGCGGCATCGGCGACATAGATCTCCTTCAGGAAGAAGCCACTCTTCAGCCCCGGCCCCGGATAGAGATTGCAGGCGGAGGCGAAGCCGAGAATCGCCTTGCCCGCGACCGCGACGAGGATCTCCACCCCGGCCGGGAGAGCGGCGAGGCCCGCCTGGATGTCCCGCAAGGGCGGGCACGGCACGGCGTAATGGCCCTGCATCTCGACCATCAGCGCCGCCAGCGCCGGATGGTCGGCCGGCTGCAGCAGGCGGATCGCGACCTCGCTCATCGCCGGGCTCCGCAGCCTCAGTGCAGCAGCGACCAGACGAAGCGCCCGGCGACGAAGAGCAGGAACAGCCCGAAGGCCACTTCGAGCCGCCGCTTCGACAGCCGATGCGCCAGGCTCGCGCCGATCGGCGCCGTCCAGATCGAGGTCGGGATGAACAGGATCATGCCGATCAGCGAGACATAGCCGAGCGAGAGCGGCGGCAGGATGTCCATCTTCGGCCAACCGGCATAGATGAAACCGAGCGCGCCGGGGATCGAGATCAGCACGCCGAGCCCCGAGGAGGTCGCGACCGCCTGGTGGATCGGCCGGCCGTAGAAGGTCATGAACAGGCTGGAGAGCTGGCCGCCGCCGATGCCCATCAGCGCCGACAGCACGCCGATGACGCCGCCATAGGCCACCATCAGCGGCTTGCACGGCATCTCCTCGCCGAACTTCCAGCGATCGGCGGCGAAGAGCAGCCGGATGGCCGAGATCGTCGCGACCGCGATGAAGACGATCTTGAACAGGTCGGCCGGGGCGTAGCGGGCGATATAGCTGCCGACGATCACGCCGAGCACGACGGGCACGGCCCAGACCTTGAGGATCGAGAGGTCGACCAGCCCCTTGGCGCGGTGGGCGTTGAAGGAGCGGATCGAGGTCGGGATGATGACGGCGAGCGAGGTGCCGACGCTGAGCGGCATGCGGACCTCCTCCGCCACGCCGATGACGCGGAAGACCTCGTAGAGAACCGGCACGATGACCGCGCCGCCGCCGACGCCGAAGACGCCGGCCAGAAGGCCCGTCACGGCCCCGGCCAGCACGAGAGAGACGGCGAGAAAGGCGAGGTCGCCGAGGGGAATGCCTGCGAGCATGGAAAGGGCTCCGGTGGGCCAGCCCTTCCCCTCTCGGCGATTTCGCCAGCCGGGGCAAGGGCTTCGGGGCAGCCCCGCCATGCCCGGCGGAGCCGCCCTCCCTTCGGGCGGCGGCGGCGCGCGCCTCCGGGGCCGGCGCAGGGAGAAGGCAAGGGCGGCATCGCCGGCTTCGCCAAGGGCGGTGCCAACGTCTCGCTGACCGAGGACGGGCCGCAGGCGACAGTCCTGGCCTATACCGTCAAGGCCGATGTCGGCGGCAAGATCGCCCAGCTCGGCAGCCGCCTGATCGACTCGACCTCGCGCAAGCTCGCCGGGCAGTTCTTCGCCAATTTCGGCAAGGAATTCGCGACGCTGGCGGTTTCGGGCTGAAGCGGCAGCCGTCGCCCCGCCGCCAACCGGCCGGAGAGCGGCGCGGGGGATCAGGCCGCGGCGGCGTCCGGCTGATGCCGCGAGACATGGGCGGTGGCGGCGCGCAGATCGGCGAGCCCGGCGCCCGGCTGCACGCAATGCTCGGCGAGATGGCGGCGGAACAGCCGCGCTCCCGGACGGCCGGGGAACAGGCCGACGAGATGGCGCGTGAAGGCGTGTAGCCGCCCGCCCCGCTCCAGATGCGCGGCGATGACCGGCTCCAGCGCCTCCAGCATCGCGAAGGCGTCCGGGACGGGAGCCGCCTCGCCGAAGAGCAGCGGATCGACCCCGAGCAGGATCTCGGGGTTCTGATAGGCCTCGCGGCCAACCATGACGCCGTCGAGCCTTTGCAGATGCGCCAGCCATTCGGCCGGTGCCTTGATGCCGCCATTGATCGCGACCGGCAAATCGGGATTGGCGGCCTTGAGACGATAGGCGCGCTCATAGTCGAGCGGCGGAACCTCCCGGTTCTCCTTGGGCGAGAGGCCCTGCAGCCAGGCCTTGCGGGCATGGACGATCAGGGCGTCGACGCCCGCGGCGCGCACCGCGGCTGTCAGCGCGTCGAGCGCCGCTTCGGGGTCCTGGTCGTCGACGCCGATGCGGCACTTCACCGTGACGGGAATGGCGAGCGCCGCCTTCATCGCCGCGACGCAATCGCCGACCCGCTCCGGCTCGCGCATCAGGCAGGCGCCGAAGGACCCGCCCTGCACGCGGTCGGACGGGCAGCCGCAATTCAGGTTGATCTCGTCATAGCCGAAATCGGCGCCGATCCGCGCGGCCTGTGCCAGCAGCTTCGGATCGTTGCCGCCGAGCTGGAGCGCGACCGGATGCTCCATGGCGTCGAAGCCGATCAGGCGCTCGCGATCGCCGTGGATCACCGCCTGCGCCGTCACCATCTCGGTATAGAGCAGCGCATGGCGCGACATCAGGCGATGGATCCGCCGGCAGGCGGAATCCGTCCAGTCCATCATCGGCGCGACGGAGAAGCGCATGTTCGGGAGCGGCGGGATCATGGCCGCTCCCTATATCATCCGGCCCGGTTTTGCACGTCCGGCGCCGGCCGCCCTCACTTCTTCGCGCGGGCGACGATCTGTGTCGGGTTGACGAAGCGGAGCGCGATGACGAGCCAGATCAATGTGGTGACCATGTAGATGACGGCCATGGCGTCGATCGACTGGACGGCGCGCACGCCGGAGGCGAAGACGGCGTAGTAGAGCGCGACGACCAGCGTCTGGCTGGTCGGGCCGGCGGTGAGGAAGGTCAATTCGAACATGGCGAGCGTGCGCACCAGCACGAGCAGCAGCGCCGCCAGGATGCCGGGCATGAGCAGCGGCAGCAGCACATGCACGAAGAGCTTGAAGGTGTTGGCGCCGAAGACGCGCGCCGCCTGCTCGATCTTGGTATCGATCTGCTCGATGAAGGGGATCATCACCAGGATGACGAAGGGCACCGTCGGCACCAGATTGGCCAGCACCACGCCCGACATCTGCCCGGCGAAGCCGGTCTGGTAGAGCACCGTCGCCAGCGGGATGCCGAAGGTGATCGGCGGCACCAGCAAGGGCAGCAGGAAGAGCAGCATGACCAGCTTCTTGCCCGGGAAGTCGCGCCGCGCCAGCGCATAGGCCGCCGGCACGCCGATCAGCCCCGACAGGACCACCACCAGGAAGACGATCTGGAAGGTGACGAGCAGCACGTCATGGAGCTGGAACTCCGACCAGGCGGCGGAGTACCAGCGCGTCGTCCAGCCGGCCGGCAGCCAGGTGCCGAGCCAGCGCGTGGCGAAGGAGGAGGTCACCACCGTCGCGATCATGGCGAGGAGGTTGACGATGAAGAAGCCGATCAGCGTCCAGTTGGCGGCCGCCCAGAGCTTCGTCGAGATGCGGGTGTCCTTGACCATGGCTCAGCCCTTTCCGCCACCGGCCGGGCCGCGATAGAGCAGGCCGCGCGCCGCCAGCACCGCGACGACGATGGCAAGCTGCACCAGCGCCATGATCATCGCGACCGCCGAGGCCATCGAGTAGTCGTATTCCTCGAAGGCCGCCTGATAGGCCGCGATCGAGATCACGCGGGTCGGCCCCGCCGGCGCGCCGAGCAGCACCGCCGAGGGGAAGACCGAGAAGGCCTGCACGAAGCTCAGGCAGAAGGTGATGGCGAGCCCCGGCAGCAGGAGCGGGAAGAGGATGTGCTTGAAGCGCTCCCACGGCCCCGCCCCCAGCGTCGCGCCCGCCTGCTCCAGCGCCGGGTCGATGCCGGAGAGATAGGACAGCGTCAGCAGGAAGGTGAAGGGAAAGCCGGTGATCACCAGCGAGAGCATCACGCCCCAGTAGTTGTGCAGCAGCTTCACCGGCGAGGAGATGAGGCCGAGCGTCATCAGGGTCCGGTTGAACCAGCCCTGTGGGCCGAGATAGTTCAGCAGGCCCTCGGCGACGAGCACCGTGCCGAGCGTGATCGGGATCACCAGGATCGTGGTCAGAAGGCGCTGGTTGCGCATCAGCCGGACGCGGAAGGCGATCGGGATCGCCAGCGCCAGCGTCGCGATCGTCACCGGCAGCGCGAGCCAGAGCGTGGTGCCGATCGTCCCGTAGAGGAAGGAATCGGAGAAGAAGCGCTGGTAGTTGGCGAAGACGCCGCCCTGCTTCGGCTCGAAGGAGAGGAAAAGCCCGTAGAGGAACGGGTAGATGAACAGCGCCAGCAGGAACAGGACGGCCGGGACGACGAGCAGCGTCAGCCCGTCGAGCCCGCGCGCCGCCAGCCGCTGCTTCAGCGGGATGGAGACGTCCGTGCTCACGCCGCGCCTCCATAGACGAGGACGCGATCGGGCTCGGCGGCGAGCGTCACCGTCTCGCCCGGCGAGAGCTTGTCATGGGCGAGGAAGGAGAGGTCCGTGCCGTCGGCCATGCGGGCGAAGCCGACGAATTCCCGACCGCGGAACTCGGTCGAGACCACCTGCGCCGTGAGGCCGGGCTGGCCGGCCGCGACCGGGTGCAGATCCTCCGGACGGATGGCGAGCCAGGCCTCGGCGCCGGCCGTCACCGCATTGCGGGTGCGGCCCGCGATCTGCGCCTCGCCGACCGCGACCGTGGCGCGGCCCTCGGCAGCGCTCGCGACCTGGCCCTTCACCTTGTTGCGGAAGCCCATGAACTCGGCGACGTCGAGATGGTCGGGCCGGGAGAACAGATCCTCCGGCGTGCCGACCTGACGGACCACGCCGTCGCGCAGCACGACAATGCGGTCGGCGAGCGAGAGCGCCTCCTCCTGGTCGTGGGTGACGTAGATCGTGGTGGCGCCCAGCGTGTTGTGGATGCGGCGGATCTCGGCGCGCATCTCCAGGCGCAGCTTGGCGTCGAGATTCGAGAGCGGCTCGTCCATCAGCACCAGCGGCGGCTCGACCACGATGGCCCGCGCGATGGCGACGCGCTGCTGCTGGCCGCCCGAGAGCTGGCCGGGCAGCTTCTCGGTCTGGCCCTGCAGCCGCACCAGCGCGGCGGCTTCCGCCACGCGCCGGTCGATCTCGGCCCGGGGCACGCCGCGCATCTTCAGGCCGAAGCCGATGTTCCTGTTCACGCTCATATGCGGGAAGAGCGCATAGTTCTGGAACACCATGCCGAAGCCGCGCTCCTCCGGCCGCAGCGGGTCGATGCGCTTGTCGTCCAGCCAGATCCCGCCCCCCGTCGCCGGAAGCAGCCCCGCGATCAGGTTCAGCGTCGTCGACTTGCCGCAGCCCGACGGGCCGAGAAGGGCGATGAACTCGCCCTTGCCGATCGTCAGCGAGACGTCCTTGAGCGCGTTGTGGCTGCCGAAGTCACGGCTCAGGCGGTCGAGCCGAAGCTCGCGGAAAGAGGCTGCGTTGATCGTCATGGCTTCCAGGTCGTGAGAGCGGTGTCGAATGATGGCGGACAGCGAGCTTCACATGGATCGCGAAGCCCGCCGCCGGTCAATCCTTACTTCTTCTTGGCGCCGCCGACCTGCTCGTCCCAGATGCGGAAGGCGATCACCATCTTGTCGGGGGTCAGCGGCGTTTCCATGGGATTGTCCGCGATCAGCTTCTCGTATTCGGGGCGGCCGAATTCGGCGATGGCCTTCTGGCTCGACTCCGGAGCCATCGAGAGCGGAACGTCCTTCACCGCCGGGCCGGGATAGAAATAGCCCTCGTCATAGGTATAGGCCTGCTGCTGCGGCGTCAGCATGTGACGGATCAGGTCGAGCAGGACCGCGAGCTTCTCGTCCGAGACACCCTTCGGGATCATCATGTACTGGGCGTCGGTAACCCAGTGGAAGCCCTTCAGGGCCTGGACCTTGGCTTCCTTCGGCACGATGCCCAGAACGCGCGGATTGATGTCCCAGCCGGTGGTGCTGACGATGATGTCGCGCGTGCCGTCGCCGAGCTCCTTCATCGCCTGCCCCGTCCCGCCGGGATAGTACTCGACGTTCTCGCCGAGCGCCTTGAGATAGGCCCAGGTCTTGTCCCAGCCCTTTTCCGGGTCCTTGGGGTCCTTGTCGCCGAGGAGATAGGGCAGCCCCATGATCCAGGTGCGGCCGGGGCCGGAATTGGCCGGGCGCGGATAGAGGAAGCGGCCGGGATTCTGCTTGCTCCAGGCAAGCAGCTCCTCGGCCGTGGTCGGCACCTGCTTCACGCGGTCCGGCATGTATTCGAGCAGCGGCCCGGAGGGATAGTAGACCATCGCCATCCCCTGCCCCGAACCGAGGTTATGCATGGCGAGCGCCGGCTTGAGGTAGATGTCCTCGGGCTTCGGCAGCTCCGAGGCGAACTGGGGCAGCAATTCGACCCAGAGCTTCTGGTCGATGCCGGCCGACAGCACGTCGAGACCGCCGATGACGAGGTCGATATCGAGGCGGCCGGCATTCTGCTGGGCCTTGACCTTCGACGGCAGCTCGGGCGCCGGCGCCTTGGTGAAGACCATGCGCGAAGCCATCTTGGGCTTCATCTTGGGATAGTTTTCGAGCGGCGTCTGCACCAGCGCCAGGGCGCCGCCGACATCGACCACGCTGATCGTGACGGGAGACGAAGGCTGCTTGGGCTGCTGCGCGAAGACGCCCGGCGCCTGCGCGACCATGCCCAGGCCCGCCACGCCGCCGATGAAATGGCGCCGGTTGATGCTGTCGTGAACCATGATGTCTCCTCCCGCTGCGGATGCCCGCTTGTTGCTTCGCCTCGTGCCGGCCCGGCCGCCGCCATCCGGTGCCCGCCCCTCGATCCGCGGAACCTGCCAAGTTGACGCAGCCCCCGGATGATCGGTATCCTAGTATACTAGTCGTCGAGAGCTTGGCAATGGCCCATCCCGCAGCCCGTCACAGCACGGACCAGATCTACAGCGTGCTGCGCACCGACATCATCAGCGGCGCGCTGAAGCCGCGCGAGGCGATGTCCGAGGCGCGGATGGCGCTGCGCTTCGGCGTCAGCCGCACCCCGGTCCGGGAGGCGTTCAAGCGGCTGGTCGAGGAAGGCTTCCTGGTCGCGGTGCCCCAGGTCGGCACCTTCGTCGCGCCGATCGACCTCGCCGCCGTCCATGACAGCCAGTTCGTCCGCGAGACGCTGGAATGCCGCACCGTGGTGCTCGCCGCGCAGCGCATCGGCGAGGCCGACCGGCGCCGGCTCGAGGCGCAGGTGGAGGAGCAGGCGCAGGCGGTCCGGCGGCAGGACCGGCCCGAGATCTTCCGCCTCGACGAGGTCTTCCATGCCGAAATCTCGCGCATCGCCGGGCATCGCGCCGTTTGGAGCATGATCGAGGGCGTCAAGGCCCAGATGGACCGGGTGCGCTGCCTCTCGCTCGAAACGCCGTCCTGGTCCGAGGTGATCCTGAACGAGCACCGGATCATCGCCGACTGCATCATGCGCCATGACGAGAACGGCGCCGAGGCGGCGATGCGCGCGCATCTGCGCACCGTCTTCGCGACGATCGACAAGATCGCGAAGGACCATGCGGACGCCTTCGACAATTCCGGTCTCGTCCACGGCGCCTCCTGACCTCCCCGCCCCCAAGCAGCGATACTTCTCGAAGGATATCAGACCATGGAACAATGCTGGCGCTGGTTCGGGCCGGACGACGTCGTGACTCTGGCCCAGGCGAGGCAGGCCGGCGCCACCGGCATCGTCAATTCGCTGCACCAGATTCCCTATGGCGTGGTCTGGAGCGTCGAGGAGATCGAGAAGCGCCAGGCCATCGTGCGCGGCGACGGGAGCCTCGGCCTGGAATGGAAGGTGGTCGAGAGCCTGCCGATCCATGAGAGCGTCAAGATCGGCGAAGGCGATCTCGAAACCGTGTTCGAGAACTACCGCCAGTCGATGCGCAACCTCGCCGCCTGCGGGCTCAAGGTGATCTGCTACAACTTCATGCCGGTGCTGGACTGGACCCGCACCGAGCTCGCCCACAAGCTCCCCGGCGGCGGCACGGCGCTGCGCTTCAACCTGCACGAATATGTCGCGCTCGACCATTTCATGCTGAAGCGCAAGGGCGCCGATGAGGGCCATTCCGCCGAGGTCATGGACCGGGCCAGGGCCTGGTTCGAGAACTCCAGCCAGGCCGACCGCGACCGGCTGCTGTCGAGCGTGATGGCCGGCCTGCCCGGCGCCTTCGACCGCTACGACCTGCCCGGCCTCGCCCGCATCCTCGAGCGCTATGCCGGCATGACGCATGCGAAGCTGCGCGAAAACCTCAAGCGCTTCCTCGAGGCGATCATCCCGACGGCGGAGGACGTCGGCATCCGGATGTGCATCCATCCCGACGACCCGCCGCGGCCTCTCTTCGGCCTGCCGCGCATCTGCTCGGACGAGGAGGACATCGCCTATATCCTCGGCGCCGTCGATTCCCCGGCGAACGGGCTGACGCTGTGCTCCGGCTCGCTCGGCGCCAATCCGAAGAACGACGTGCCGCAGATCGCGCGCCGCTTCGCCGACAGGATCTGGTTCGCGCATCTGCGCAACGTCGCCAAGGACCCGGACGGCTCCTTCATGGAGGCCGAGCATCTCGGCGGCGATACCGACATGGTGGCGCTGGTGGATGTCCTGATGGCGGAGGAGCAGCGCCGCAAGGCGGCCGGCATCCCGCATTGGCGCATCCCGATGCGGCCCGACCACGGCCACGAACTGCTCGACGACGTCGGCAAGGGCAGCTTCCCCGGCTATCCGGCTGTCGGCCGGCTGCGCGGGCTGGCTGAGCTGCGCGGCGTCATGGCGGCACTGGCGGAGGTCAAGGGCTACGACGCCTGAGAGACGGCTGCACCTTCGCACGGCAGAGCGCGGAATCCCCTCTCCTGTAAGGAGAGGGGTAGGGGTGAGGTGTCGGCCGCTGGACCAGCAAAGCGCTAGCCTCAATACAGCAGCGACCATCTCGCAGCAAATACGGTGAGCGGCCTACCCCTCACACCCTGCCCTCTCCCTATGGGAGAGGGTTCCCCGAGGCGCCTGAGCTTACCGACGAATGTCTCAGTGATCGTGGGAGTGGCCCTTATGGCCATGCGCCGTGCCGTGGCCGTGGCCATGATCGTGATGGCTGTGCCCGTGGTGGTCGTGGTCATGCCCGCAACCGCAAGCATCGCCATGGGCGTGGTGATGCTCGTGCCCATGCGCCTGCTCCTGACCGTGATGGGCATGATGATGCTCGTGCCCGTGCTCATGGCCGTGATGATGATGCTCGTGGTCATGATGATGGTCGTGGCCGCAGCCGCAGGCGTCGCCATGGGCGTGGTGGTGCACCTCCGGCTCCGGCTGGAAGGGGCGCTCGACCGGCGTCATGGCGCAGCCCTGCCCGCGCACCAGCTCGGCCAGCGCCGGATCGTTCGGGACATAGAGCGCCTCGGCCGTCATCTCGGCCGGGACGTGATGGCCGCCGAGATGCCAGGCGAGACGCGTCAGCCGCAACGGATTCTCGGCGCGGACCTCCAGGAGGCTTTCCGGCAGGGCCCTGATCTGGACGAGGCGGCCATCCTCCAGCTTCAGCGCGTCGCCGTCGTTCAGCGCCGCCGGCCGGTCGAGCGCGATCGCGATGTCGAGCCCGCCGGCAGTCGTGGCGGTGACGCCGTCGCGGTTGCGGTCGCGATGGGCGAGGCCGAGCGTATCGGCGACGCGCTCGGGGCGGACGGCGGCCTTGCGGAGGACGGAAGTGGCGCGAAGCATCTGCGGCGATCCCATGGCTGGGGCCGGAGCGGAGGCTCCGGGCCCGGATCGCAGCTTAGTAGCACAATGCGGCGGCCGTGCTACCGGGCTCGCGAAGCCGCGGCGCTCCGACGCAACCGCAACCTCGTTCCGCTCAGCGCGGCAGCGCCTTGACCTCGGCGTCGAACTTCTTGAGGAGGCGCGAGCGCTCCTCCGGCGCGCCCCAGCGCGGCGTGTCGTAGTCGATCAGCTTGATCTCCGAGAATTTCGGCGCATCCGGCGAGAGCGCCGAATTCCGGTTGGAGGGGATCGAGTTGATCTTCAGCTTCGCGTTGATGTTCTGGGCGTCGGGCGAGAGGGTGAAATCGACGAACTTGCGCGCCGCTTCCGGGTTCTTGCCGCCCTTGATCACCGAGACCGAGCCGGTCTCGTAGCCGGTGCCCTCGCAGGGCGCCACGGTCTCGATCGGCGCGCCCTGGAGCTTCTGCGTCAGCATGTCGTGGATGAAGGCGATGCCGACGGCCGTCTCGCCGAGCGCGGTGGCCTTGACCGGGGCGATGCCGGATTTGGTGTACTGGCTGATGTTCCTGTGCAGGCTCTTGAGGAAGTCGAAGCCCTTCTCCTCGCCGAGGCGCTGCACCGTCGTCGCCAGGAAGACATAGGCCGTGCCGGACGAGCCGGGATCGGCGATCTGGACCTCGTCGCGGAACTTGGCGTCGAGCAGGTCGGCCCAGCATTTCGGGGCGGCGATGCCGCGCTTCTTCAGGACGTCGCTGTTGTAGCCGATGCCGAGCGCGCCGAGATAGATCGCATTGGTGCGGAACTTCGCCTGCTCGGCATGGCGCTGCGCCCAGTCATGCAGTTCCGGCAGCTTCGGCGACTTGTACACGTCGAGCAGGCCCTCCGCCGCCGCCTGGAGATGCGGCTCGCCCGGCCCGCCCCACCAGACGTCGCCGCGCGGATTGGTGGCCTCGGCCTTGACCTGCGCATAGACCTCGCCGGTGCTCTTGCGCACCATCGCGACCTTGATGCCGGTCGCCTTCTCGAACATCGCCGCGCCCTCGCGGCACTGCTCCTCGAGGATCGAGCAGTAGACGGTGACCTGGCCCTGGGCGAAGGCGGGAGCCGCCGCTCCGGCCAGTGTCGCGGCGAAGGCCGCTCCCGCGAGCAGGCGGGGCAGTCGGTGGCGGATCATGCTGGTCTCCCGGGTCAGGTCTTTTGCCGACTAGAGAGCGGCTGCCGCGGGCCCTGTCAATGGTGCAGCGGCGATGCCCCGCCCGTCACCCCTCGGCCGCGTCGGCCGGAGAGGGCGAAGCGGCGGGGCCGTCCTCGCCGGGGCCGGCCTTGGCCGCCTTGGCCGCCTTGGCGGCGGGCTTCGGCTTCTTCTTGATCTTCTTGACCACCACCTTCGGCCGCGGCAGGCGCGCCTGCTGGTCCTGCAGCATCTCGAGCTGGACCTGCTGGATCTCGGCGAGGCGCTGCCATTGCCGGGTGATCAGATGGTCCATCTTCTCGTGCAGGTGGCGGATCTCGAGCTCGGCCTTGAGATTGACCTGATAGTCGTTGGCCGAACGCAGCCTGTCCTTCGATTCCTGGCGCTTCTGGCTCATCATGATGATCGGCGCCTGCACGGCCGCGAGGCAGGAGAGCACGAGATTGAGCAGGATGAAGGGATAGGGATCGAAGGCGCTCGCCGCCATCGCGACGTTGAGCGCCATCCAGCCGAGCAGGACGACGCCGAAGCTGATCAGGAAGGCCCAGGAGCCGCCGAAGCTCGCGAGGTTGTCGGAGAGGCGCTCGCCCAGCGTGCGGTGCTCCTCGAAATCGTCCTCGACGTTCTCGGCGATGGTCTCCTGCCGGGCGATGCTCTCGGCGACCTCGCGGTCGAGGTCCGAATATTCGCCGTGCTCCTCGCGCAGGATCTCCTCGACATAGCGCGTCCGGTAGCGCGCCAGCTCCTTCAGGCTGATCAGCGCATCGTCGGGCAGGTCCGGGAAGTCGTTGCGGATGTGCTCGACCAGCGCCGGGCGCAGGGTCCCGATCTCGACGAGGTTCTTGCGCGCCATCTCCTGCCCGCTGATCGCGCAGACGCCGCGCTTGCGGCTGGTGCCGACCGTCGCCGCCGGCATCTCGAAGGGCGGCGGCACCGGCGGAATGTCGAGAGCCGACATGTCGTGCCTGTCGTCGGGTCTATCGTTCACACGGGACCTTCTGCGTTCCGGCCGGAGCCGTGGTCTGCGTCGCCGGACCCCTCCGCGGCCCATCGGGCACGGCGCGATCCGGAATCTTGTTATGGCATCGGATTTTCGCCGAAAAGTGGTTTTCTCGCCGCAATCCGATGGTCCGGCGGCCGCGTCCCGCGAGACGCGCCGGCCTCAGGACTTCGCGTCCTCGGCTTTCGTGGATTCGTCTTCATCCGAATCCTCCTCGGAATCCTCGTCCTCGTCGGCGAGATCGTCCTCGTCGTCGAGGTCGAGATATTCGTAGCCGAAGACGATCTCGCCGGTCTGCGGGTCGAAGGCGCTGACGGAGGAATCCTCGAACGCCTCGATCAGCATTTCCACATCGTCCGGCCCGTCGACCTCGAAGCGGCGCAGCACGGTCTCGCCCTCGGCCTTGAGCACGAGCTCGATCGACCAGCCCCGGCCGGTGGTGTCGTAGATGCACTTCAAACCCTGGATCGGCAGCATGCGGCTCTCCTTGAGGTTGACCAGATGCGCGGCAGCGCATGCCCGGTCAGATGCCCGAACCGCGTGACGACTGCACGACGCCCGCAAGCGCTCCCACTCAACGCCGGCCGGCGAGGAAACGTTCCACCTCCTCGCGGCCCGGCGCCCCCTCGCGGCCGCCGAAACGGGTGCATTTGAGCGCCGCCGCCGCCGAGGCGAAGCGGATGGCCTCGATCTCGCCCCGCCCTTCCGCCAGCGCCAGGGCGAAGGCCCCGTGCCAGACGTCGCCGGCCCCCAGCGTGTCGACGGTCTCGACCGCGAAGGCCGGGCTGTGGCGGACCTCGCCGTCCCAGTGGAGCACGCCCGCCTTGCCGAGCGTCACCGCAAGCCAGGTCGCGCCGCCGCGGGTGATCCTGGCGAGCCCGGCGCGCGGATCCTCCTCGCCCGAGACCTCGCGCAGCGCCTGCTGGCTGAAGGCGACATGGCTCGCCGTGGCGACGAGGTCGGGATGCGGCGGCATGCGGTCGCCGTCGAGCACGCCCGGAACGCCGGCTTCGCGCGCCAGCCGCAGCGCCGCCAGGGCGCCCTCGCCCCAGCGCGTATCCGCGAGGACGGCGCCGGCTCCCGCGGGCAGCTCCCGCGGCAGCCAGCCGGCATCCTCCGGCATCGCCGGGTCGGAATGGGAGATCACCATGCGCTCGCCCTGCGCATCGACCAGGATGGCCGAGACCGGCGAGGTCAGCCCGGCGACCCGGCGGGCGAAACGGGTGTCGACGCCCTCGCGGTTCAGATCGGTGACGATGCGATCGCCGGTGAAGTCGTCGGCGAGGCGCGTCGCCAGCCAGCAGGCGCCGCCGAGCCGGGCGATGGCGACGGAAGCGTTGCCGGCGCAGCCGCCCCCGACCACGGCGAGGCCGCGCGAACGGTATTTCTCGCCGCGGGTCGGCAGGGTCTCGACGCTGTAGACATAGTCGAGCGTCGCGATGCCGAGGCAGAAGACGCCGGCGCGAACAGTTTCAGGAGCCAAATTGCCGGCCCTCGATGTCGGTATGGATGAAATCATCGCCCTTATAGGCGAGCTTCACATCCGCGGCGCGGGCGGAGGCATAGGCGAAGCAATCACCCATGTTGAGACGGGCGGGATGACCTGTCGAATGATGATAGGAGCCGGCGCAGCGGTGGGCGATCCGGCCCACCTCCTCATCGATCGCGACGATGCGGATGTCCGCATCCTCCAGGAAAGCCCTGACCACCTGATATCCGTCGTCAATGCTGAAACGTTTCACGGCTGCAAGCCGTGTCGAAGCCTCGAACATCGCAAGCGGCGACGTGACCAGCTCGCTTTCGGCGAGCAGAGCCTCCCTGATCGCGACGGCCTCGGCCTCCTCGAGCAGATTGGCGACGATGACCGATGCATCCAGGAACATCAGGCGTCGCCATATTCGCGATCGAAGAACTCCTTATGCGTCATCCCGTCATCGACCGTCGGATAGGCCGCCAGCCGCTCCTGCGCCTTGCGGGTCGCCTCTTCGATCTGCCGGCGCCGCTCCTCGCGGCGCTTCAGCTCCCGCTCCACGGCCATGCCGATCGCCGCCTGCAAGCTGATGCCGTCACGCTCCGCCAATTCGCGGACCATGCGGTCGATCTTCGGATCGCGGACGAGAATGCTCATCGCGGCCTCCATGATATCACTGGATGATATCATGGAGGCCGTCCTCGGCCCAATACCGCCGCCGCCGGCTCACCAAGCGCCCGTGTTCGGCATGCTCGCCCAGGGCTCCGCCGGCGGCTTCGGATCGCCCTTCTGGAGCAGCTCGATCGAGATGTTGTCAGGCGAGCGGACGAAGGCCATGTTGCCGTCGCGCGGCGGGCGGTTGATGGTGACGCCGGCCTTCATCAGCTTGTCGCAGGTCGCGTAGATGTCGTCGACCTCATAGGCGAGATGGCCGAAATTGCGGCCGCCGGTATAGGTCTCCGGGTCCCAGTTATAGGTCAGCTCCAGCGTCGGGCGGCCGCGCGAGCCGCCGGCCTCGGCTTCGGCCAGGTCGTCCGGGGCGGCAAGGAAGACCAGGGTGAAGCGGCCCTTCTCGTTCTCGATGCGGCGGGTTTCGACTAGCCCGAACTTGTTGACGTAGAAATCCAGCGCCTGATCGAGATCGGTCACACGGACCATGGTGTGGAGATATCGCATCTGTCGTCCTCGCTGATCGGGAACAGGGTTGATCCGGCCCCTAAATCGGGCAAGAGCTTCGCCGTTCCAAGGGACGCCATACAGGACGAGCCATGACGACAACGCAAGACGGACCGGCGACGGCCCCGCCTGAGCGCGCCACGCCCGCCCAGATCGCGCAGATCAAGCAGCGCGCCGCCATCCTCTCGGTGATGGCGACGATCCTGCTGACGGCGGCGAAGATCGTCGGGGCGCTGATCTCGGGCTCGCTCGCGCTGCTGACCGACGCGCTGCAGGGGCTGGTCGATGTCGGCTCGACGCTGTTCACCTGGTTCGCCGTGCGCGCCTCCGACAAGCCGGCCGACGAGGAGCATCACTACGGCCACGGCAAGGTCGAGGCGCTGGCCGCGCTGGTCGAGACCGCGATCCTGTTCACCCTCGCCGGCGCGATCCTCTGGGAAGCCGGCAACCGGCTGTGGAACAATCTGGTCGAGCATGTCGCGGTGACGCCGCTGGTCATCGGCGTGATGCTGCTCTCGATGACGGTCGACGCCATCCGCTGGCGCTCGCTGACCAAGGTCGCCAGGGAGACCGGCAGCGAGGCGCTGGCCGGCGAGGCCACGCATTTCTCGGCCGATTTCATCGGCTCGGCGCTGGTCCTGCTCGGCCTGGTCGGCGTCTGGTACGGCGTCGAGCGGGCCGACACGGTCGCCGCCTTCGCCATCGCGGCCTACACCGCCTATTCGGCCTACAGGCTGGCGCGGCGCACCCTCGACACGCTGATGGACACGGCCCCCGAAGGCGTCAGCGAGAAGCTGCGCGAGGCCGCCCGCCGGGTACCCGGCGTGGTCGGCATCAACTGGCTGCGCGTCAGGCCGGCCGGCGGGCGTATCCATGGCGAGATCGGCATCGGCGTCTCGCGCACCCTGCCGCTCGACCGCGTCACCGCCATCAAGGCCGAGCTCGCCGCGGCGCTCGCGGCGGCCGAGCCCGGCTCGGAGATCACCATCACCGCCGATCCGGTGCAGGTCGACGACGAGACCGCGCTGGAGCGGGTGCTGCTGATCGCGCTCAAGCTCAAGATCCCGGTGCATCACGTCACCGTCCACTCGATCGGCGACAAGCTTTCGGTCAGCCTCGACATGGAGGTCGACCACGGCCTGCCGCTCGGCGAGGCGCATGAGATCGCGACGCGGCTGGAAAGCGCCATCCGGGCCGAATTCGGCGGCGAGACCGAGGTCGAGACCCATATCGAGCCGATGGAGACCGGCCAGCCCGCCGGCCACAACGCCGCCTGGGAAACGGTCGAGGACATCGGCAAGGCGCTGGCCGGCGAAGCCTCCAGGCTCTCCGGGCCGATCCACGACATCCACAGCGTGCGCGTGCGCCAGACCGCCAGGGGGCTGGTGGTGAACTATCATTGCCGGGTCGACCCGGCGCTGGACGTCGCCGCCGTCCATGCGGCCGTCGACGCGATCGAGCGCGCGGTGCGGATCGCGCGGCCGCAGGTCTGCCGGCTCGTCAGCCATGCCGAGCCGGCGGTAGCCTCCTCATAGCGCTTCGACCGTCATGGCCGGAAACGAGGCGACGAAGCGTTCGGGCAGGATCGGGCGAGACGCTCGGGCCGTCCTTCGGATCGCTCCGCTCGCCATGACGGCCAAGAGGCTTTAGAGACGAACCATGCGTACCGACGATGCTCCGCTGATCCGCCTCGAGGATTACCGCCCGTCCGACTGGCTGATCGACACGGTCGATCTCGACATCAGCCTGCATCCGACGCAGACGCGCGTGCGCTCCCTGCTGGCGCTGCGGCCCAACCCCGCCGGCCAGACCGATGCGCCGCTCGTGCTCGACGGCGACGAATTGGCGCTCAAGGCGCTCAGCCTCGACGGCGAGCCGCTCGACGCATCCGCCTATGCGGCCGGCCCGCAGGGGCTGACGCTCCACGCGCCGCCGCGGCGCGGCTTCACCCTGACCATCGAGACCGAGATCGACCCCGCGGCCAACACCAAGCTGATGGGGCTCTACCGCTCCTCGCGGGTCTACTGCACGCAATGCGAGGCGGACGGCTTCCGCCGCATCACCTATTTCCTCGACCGGCCGGACGTGATGAGCGTCTACACGGTCAGGCTCGAGGCGGCGAAGGCGGAGGCGCCGGTGCTGCTCTCCAACGGCAATCTCGTCGCCACCGGCGAGGTGCCGGGCAGCGACCGGCATTTCGCCCTCTGGCACGATCCGCATCCGAAGCCGGCCTATCTCTTCGCCTTGGTCGGCGGCGCGCTCGACCATGTCCGGCAGGACTACGTCACCGCCGACGGCCGCAAGGTCGAGCTCGCCGTCTATGTCGAGCCGGGCAAGGCGGGCCGCGCCGGCTGGGCGCTGGATTCGCTGGTGCGCTGCATGCGCTGGGACGAGAAGGTCTTCGGCCGCAACTACGATCTCGACGTGTTCAACGTCGTCGCCGTGTCCGACTTCAACATGGGGGCGATGGAGAACAAGGGCCTCAACATCTTCAACGACAAATACGTCCTCGCCGATCCGCAGACCGCGACCGACGGCGACTACGCCTCGATCGAGGCGATCATCGCGCATGAGTATTTCCACAACTGGACCGGCAACCGCATCACCTGCCGCGACTGGTTCCAGCTCTGCCTGAAGGAAGGCCTCACCGTCTTCCGCGACCAGGAATTCTCCTCCGACGAGCGCTCGCGCCCGGTGAAGCGCATCGCCGATGTCCGCACCCTGCGCTCGACCCAGTTCTCGGAGGATGCCGGCCCCCTCGCCCATCCGGTCCGGCCGCGCGCCTACAAGGAGATCAACAACTTCTACACGCCGACCGTCTACGAGAAGGGCGCGGAGGTGATCCGCATGCTCAAGGTGCTGATCGGCGACGACGCCTTCAAGCGCGGCATGGACCTCTATTTCGAGCGCTGCGACGGCACCGCCGCGACGATCGAGGAATTCCTCGCCTGCTTCGCGGAAAGCTCGGGCCGGGACCTGTCGCATTTCGCCCGCTGGTACGAGCAGGCCGGCACGCCGGCCATCGTCGCCTCGGGCCGCTACGACGCCGCAGAACAGCGCTACACGCTCGACCTGGCGCAGAGCACGCCGCCGACCCCCGGGCAGGCCGAGAAGGAGCCGATGGTGCTGCCGGTCAGGCTCGGCCTCGTCGGCACGGAGGGCGACCTGCCGCTCAGGACGCAGTCCAACGCCTATGCCGGCGACGGGCTCGTCGTGCTCGACGGCCCTTCGCTCTCGATCGCCTTCGAGGGCGTGACGGAGCCGCCGATCCCCTCGCTGCTGCGCGGCTTCTCGGCGCCGGCTCGGCTGGAGCTCGACCTGTCCGAAGCCGATCTCCTGCGGCAGTTCACCCGCGACAGCGATTCCTTCAACCGCTGGCAGGCCCTGCAGAGCATCGCCACCCGCGCCCTCGTCGCAGCCGGCCGCCCGGGCGCCGATTCCGGAGCCCTCGGCGCGACGGCCGCCGAGCTCGGCCGGGCGCTGGACGGCTTCCTCGCGGCCGATGCGCTGGCCGACCCCGCCTTCGCGGCGCAGGTGCTGCGCCTGCCAGCCCCGGCCGACATCGCCCGCGAGATCGGCAAGGCCGTCGATCCCGATGCGATCTTCGCCGCCCATCGCGCCCTCTCCACCGCCATCGGAAGCGCGCTTCTGCCCCGGCTTTCCGGCCTGCGGCAGGCCCTGGAGACGAAGGGCCCGTACCGGGCGGATTCGGCCTCGGCCGGCCGCCGGGCGCTGCGCAACGAATTGCTCGGCCTCGCCGCGCTGGCCGCGCCGGCGGACGGCGCGGCGCTGTGCGAGCAGCAGTTCGAGACCGGCGACAACCTGACCGACCGGCTGGCGGCGCTGGCGGCGATGACGCTCATCCCCGGCGAGCGGCGCGAGCGGCTGATCGCCCGTTTCGCGGAAGCCTATGCCGGCGAGCCGCTGGTGCTCGACAAATGGCTGATGGCGCAGGCCCTCATCGCCGAGCCGGCGACGCTGGAGCGGGTCAGGGAGCTGATGCGCCACCCCGCCTTCTCGCTCGGCAATCCGAACCGGGTGCGGGCGCTGATCGGCGGCTTCGCCGCCAACCTGACCCAGTTCAACCGGGCCGACGGCGCGGGCTACGGCTTCGTCGCCGACATCGTCATCGCGCTCGACCGGACCAATCCGCAGGTCGCCTCGCGGCTGCTCGGCTCGTTCAAGAGCTGGCGCATGCTGGAGCCCGGCCGCAGGCGGCAGGCCCAGGAGGCGCTCGGCCTGGTGGCCCGCACGCCGAACCTCTCCCGCGACGTCTCCGACATCGCCGAACGGGCGCTGGCCTGAGACGAAGCGGGCCAGCGCAGCCTCCTTCGCGACGAGGGCCTGCGGGTCGTTCGCTCGGGCTCCCGGAGCGGCGTCGAGGCGCGGCCCGCCCGACTCGTTAACGGGCGCCGACCGAAATCGTTAACGTTCCATTACCCGCACAGGATTCATTCGAGGGATCGGTACAACCTTGGAGGGCATTCTGCGCGGTTGACTCAACTCAAGGCTGGACAAACCGAGTCGCCGGGATTCAACTGACGATGATTCGCGGGGATGCGGCACGTCTCCCGATCTTACTGACGGTAAAGTTCCGAAGGGGGACCGGGCATGTCGCGTGCCAACGCGGAGTGCGCATCCGTGCGCGCCGATACGATTCTGGGTGTAGCGCGCTCGCTCACCCATCCGTTGTATCAGCGTTTCGAGAGCTTCGAGCCGGCTTTCCGCACGGCGATCCCCGTGCTCGTCGGCCTCTTCATCGTCATTCTGAGCGCCGGCGCCGCGATCCAGACGGCGGCGCTGCGCGAGGACGCCCTCCTCGACGCCACCGGCGACATGGAGGTGATCTCGGCGCTGATCGCCCGCGAGCTCGACAACGGCACGCAGGCCGGCAAGGAGCCGGCCGCCATCCTCGCGACCATCGCCGCGAAGCACCTCGCCTCGCATGGCCGCATCGTCCATATCAGCGGCGCGGACGGCCGGGTGGTCGCCAGCGAGCCCGCCATCGGCCAGACTCCGCGCACCCTGGTCGATTTCCTCGGCCAGGCCCAGCCCCTCACCGTCTTCGGCGACCGCGCCGGGGTGATGCGCATCACCCTGCCCGGCGGTCCCGAGGTTCTCGCCATCGTCCGCAACCTCGCCAATCCGCTCGGTCAGGTCGCGGTGCTCCAGCCCGTCTCGCGGGCGCTCTCGCTCTGGCAGGACCGGCGCACCAGCCTCGGCATCCTGTTCGGCGCGGCCGGGGCCGTGCTGGCGATGACGACGCTCGCCTTCATGCTGCAATCGAAGCGCGCCAGCGCCGCCGACGAGGATTGCGACTGCGTGCGCGAGCGCATCGACACCGCGCTCAACCGCGGCCATTGCGGGCTCTGGGACTGGGACCTCGCCCGCGGCCGGATCTACTGGTCGGATTCGATGTACGCTCTGCTCGGCTACGACCGCCGCGGCGAATACATGTCCTTCGGCGAGGTGATGAGCTTCATCCACCACGAGGACGTCGATCTCTACGCCCTGGCCGATGCGATCAGCCGCGGCGAGACCAGCCATATCGACCAGGATTTCCGCGTCCGCAACGCCGATGACGAGTGGATCTGGCTCAAGGCCCGCGCCGAGCTCGTCGTCGACCGCCGCACCCAGTCGCACCACCTCGTCGGCATCGTCGTCGACATCTCCGAGCAGCGCCGCATGGCCGAGCGCACCGCCACGGCCGATGCCCGCCTGCGCGACGCGGTCGAGGCGATCTCGGAGGCCTTCGTGCTGTGGGATTCGGAAAACCGGCTGGTGCTCTGCAACGCCAAGTACCAGCAGCTCCACCAGCTCGCGCCCGACCTGCTGCTCACCGGCACCAGCCATGACGAGATCATGGCGCTGAGCGCCCAGCCCCATATCGACCGCGAGCCGGCGCGGGCGCTGCGCGGCTCGGCCTCCTACGAGGCCCGCCTCTCGGACGGGCGCTGGCTCCAGATCAACGGCCGCCGCACCAAGGACGGCGGCTCGGTCTCGGTCGGCACCGACATCACCAAGCTCAAGCAGCAGGAGGAGCGGCTGACCCAGTCCGAGCACCAGCTCCTGATGCATGTCACCGACCTCAAGGCCTCGCGCCAGAAGCTGGAGGCGCAGGCGCAGCAGCTCGCCGAACTCGCCGAGCGCTATCTGGAGCAGAAGGCCGTCGCCGAGAGCGCCAACCGCGCCAAGTCCGAATTCCTCGCCAATATGAGCCATGAGCTGCGCACGCCGCTCAACGCCATCATCGGCTTCTCCGAGATCATGGAGGGCGAGCTGTTCGGCCCGCTCGGCGAGAAATACACCGATTACGTCCGCGACATCCGCTCCAGCGGCGGCTACCTGCTCGGCATCATCGACGACATCCTCGACATGTCGCGCATCGAATCCGGCAAGATGCGGCTGGAGCGCAGCGAGATCGCGCTCGGGCCGGTGCTGGACGAGGCCGTCCGCAAGGTCCAGCCGGAGATGGAGCGCAAGCGGCTCGCCTTCTCGGTCGAGGGACCGACCGACACCCATATCGACGCCGATCCGCACGCGCTCTACCAGATCCTCGGCAATCTGCTCGACAACGCAGTCAAGTTCACGCCGGAAGGCGGGCGCATCGCGGTGCGCACGCGCCATGTGCCGGGCGCCATCAACATCTTCATCGAGGATACCGGCATCGGCATTCCGAAGGAGAAGATCGAGCGCGTCGGCCGCCCCTTCGAGCAGGTCGAGGGCGATCTGGTGCGCAGCTACAAGGGCTCGGGACTCGGCCTCGCCATCGCCCGCTCGCTCACCGAACTGCATGGCGGCTCGCTGCGACTGCGCTCCGCCATGGGCGCCGGAACCGTCGTCATGGTGCATCTGCCGCTCGACGGCGGCGCGGGGCGGGTCACGGCGCAGGCGGCGTAGCCCCGGAAACCTCTCCGTCATTCCGGGGCGCGCCGCAGGCGCGAGCCCGGAATGACGCCTACCCCCTCGGCCTCGCTTCACCCAGCACGCGGGTGAAGATCGCGCGGACGCCGGCGCGGACCTCGTCGAGCTCCGCCTTCAGCACCTTCACGTCCGGGCGCCCTACCGCGGTGGCGATCCGCTGCAGCACGCGGGGCGGCACGGCCTTGGGGTCGAAGGCCTCCTCGACCGTGAAGCGCTGCCAGAGCTGGACGTCGCCGATCAGGCGATGCGCCTCCAGCAAAGCCGAGGCATCGGCCTCCGAAAGCAGCCCCGACGCACGCGCCGCCGCGAAGACGGAGGCCGTGTCGTTGACGATCAGCGACGGGTGCCCGCTCGCATGGGCGAGCAGCAGGAACTGGGCGAGGAAATCGAGATCGGTGAGGCCGCCGGCGGCGAGCTTCAGGTCCCAGGGGTCCTTCTCGCCCTTCTCCCTGGCGATGAGGGCGCGCATCTGCGCGACCGCGGCCGCCACGCGGGCCGGATCGCGCCGGCGGGCGAGGATGGCGCGGATCGAGGCCCCGACCCGCTCCGCCAGCCCGGCGTCGCCGGCGACGACGCGGGCCCGCGTCAGCGCCATCTCCTCCCAGATCTCGGCCTCGCCGGCATGGTAGGCCTCGAAGCTGGCGAATTGCGTCGCCGCCGGGCTCTTGTTGCCGGAAGGCCGCAGGCGCATGTCGACCTGATAGAGCGTGCCGCGCCGCGTCGGCACCGTCAGCGCCGCGACGAGCCGCTGGGTGAAGCGGACATGCCAGGTGACGGGGTCGAGGCTGCGGGCGCCGTCGCTGCCGCCGGCCTCCTCCGGCCGGTCGTAGAGCAGGATGAGGTCGAGGTCGGAGGACGGCGTCAGCTCGCCGGCGCCCAGCCGGCCGAGGCCGAGAACCACGGCCTCGGCGCCCGCGACGATGCCGTGATCGGCGGCGAAGGCCGCGCGCGTGTCGGCGAAGGCGACGCGCAGGCAGGCTTCGGCCACGGCGCAATAAGCCTGCCCTGCCCCCTGCGCCGGATAGACGCCGGAGAGCAGCCGGGCGCCTACCAGGAAATTCTCCTGCCGGGCGGCATCGCGCAGACGGTCGAGCCCGTCCTCGACGCTCGGCGGCGGCGCGCCGACATAGGTGCGGATGCGCTTTTCCAGCGCGGCGACGTCGAGCACCGCCTGGCCGAAGGCCGGATCGATGACCCCGTCGAGCACATGCGGATGCAGCGCGGCCACCTTGGCGAGGCGCGGCGCGCTGCCGAGGATTTCGGCGAAGAGCGTCAGCAGGGAGTCATGCGAACGCAGCAGCGTCAGCAGCTCGACCGCCGCCGGCATGCGGACGAAGGCGTTGTCGAGATGGGCGAGCGCGCCGTCGGGATCGGCGGTGCGGCCGAGCGCGACCAAGAGCGCCGGGGTCAGCTCCGTCAGCACCTCGCGGGCGCGGGCGCCGGTGACGGCGGGACGGCGGCCGAAATGCCAGCCGCGCACCGTCTCCGCCGCGGTCATGCCGTCGCGGAAGCCGAGCTTGCCCAAAGTCTCGACCGTCTCGGGGTCGGGCTCGGAGCCGGTGAAGCTCAGCGTCCCGGCTTCCGAGGCGAGGCTCGGCCCCTCCTCGAACAGCAGGGCGTAATGGCCTTCGATACGCTTCGCATGGGCGGTCAGTTCCTTGCCGAAGGCGGCGGCATTGGCATAGCCGCAGAAGCGGGCGAAGGCGTCGAGCTCGCCGGCCGCCCTGGGCAGGGTCTGGGTCTGCTCGTCGTCGCGCATCTGCAGGCGGTGCTCGATCGTGCGCAGCCAGCGATAGGATTCCGACAGCTCGTCGCGCGCCTGCGGCGTGATCCAGCCCTCGTTCGTCAATTCCTTCAGCATGTCGAGCGTGCGCGGACCCCGTAGGGCCGGACGCCTGCCTCCGAAGACGAGCTGCTGGGTCTGGACGAAGAACTCGATCTCGCGGATGCCCCCGCGGCCGAGCTTCACATTGTGGCCGGCCACCGCGATGGTCTCGTGGCCTTTCACCGTCTGGATCTGGCGCTTCATCGCATGGATGTCGGCGATGGTGGCGAAGTCGAAATATTTGCGCCAGATGAAGGGCGAGAGATCCTTGAGGAAGCGCCGGCCGAGCGCGGCGTCGCCGGCGATCGGGCGGGCCTTGATCATGGCGGCGCGCTCCCAGTTCTGGCCGACGGTCTCGTAATAGGAATAGGCGCTGGGCAGCGCGATCGCGACATGGGTCGAGGCCGGGTCCGGCCGCAGGCGCAGATCGACGCGGAAGACATAGCCGTCCGGCGTGCGCTCCTGGATGATGCGGGCGATTTGCTGCGTCAGCTTGACGAAGAAGCTCGACGGCTCGCCGACGCCGGCCGCCTCCGCCACCTCGGGGTCGAAGAAGACGACGATGTCGATGTCGGAGGAATAATTGAGCTCGCCGGCGCCGTGCTTGCCGAGCGCCAGCACGACGAGGCCGGAGCCCGGGCCGGGATCGGCCGGATCGGCGAGCGTGATCCGCCCGAGATCGGCGGCCTGGCGCAGCACATGGTCGGTAGCCAGGCGCACCCCCATGTCGGCCATCGCGGTCAGCGCCGCCGTGACCGTCTCGACGTCCCAGACGCCGCCGATATCGGCGAGCGCGATCAGCAGCGCCATGGCGCGGCGGAAGCGGCGCAATTCCCGCATCAGATCGGCGGTCTCGCAGCCGCTTGCGCCGAAGGCGGCGATGCCGGCGAGCAGCGCGTCGCGGCGCGCCTCCGGCGCCTGCGTCAGGCTGGCGAGCAGGCCCTCGGGATCGAAGCGCATCACCTGCGTCAGGAAGGGCGAATGGGCGAGCACGCCGGCGACCAGCGCCGCCGAGCGGGGATGCGCCGCCAGATGCGCCTGCAGAGCCGCGGCCGCCTCCTCGTCATGGAGGCGTTCGATCAGCTCCCGCTCCAGCAGCGCCTCGGCCCTGGCCTTCGCCGGCAGGACCGGCGCCGCCGCCAGCCTGTCACAGAGCTGCCCCGTCATATCCGCCACTCCCGTCAGAGGGATGGCACGCCAGCAGGGTTTGGCGCGGCTGTCGAGCTTTCGGAGCCGGGCGGAGGCAGCGTTTCCACAGGCTTGGGCCGGGCCGCCGGCAGCGCGATCACGGCCCGCAGCCCCGGCGCGTTGTCCTCCAGCCGGAGCGTGCCGCCATGCAGGCGCACCACGCCGGCCACCATCGACAGCCCCAGCCCGAAACCGGGCTGGCTGCGGCTGTCGTCGAGCCTGACGAAACGGTCCAGCACCCGGCCGCGATCGGCCTCTGGGATGCCGGCGCCGCGATCGGCGACCGACAGCTCGATCTCCTCGCCGACGCGCCGCGCGGCGACGGTGACCGCAGCCTCGCCGCCATCCTGCGGGCGGCCGTATTTCAGGGCGTTGTCGATCAGATTCGCCAGGGCCTGGCCGATCAATTCGCGATTGCCGACGATGTGGAGGCCGGGCGCGACGTCGCCGACGAGCGCGAGCCCCGCCTCCTCCGCCAGCGGTTCGTAGAGCTCGGCCACCCCGGAGACGATCTCCGAGAGATCGAGATCGGCCATGGTGTCGCTGACCCGGCCGGCCTCGAGCCGGGCGATCATCAGCAGCGCGTTGAAGACGCGGATGAGGTTGTCGGCCTCCTCGATCGCGCCGTCGAGCGCCGCGCGCAATGCGTCGGGCGACTTGGCGGTGCGCAGCGCCTCCTCGGCCCGGTTGCGCAGGCGCGTCAGCGGGGTCTTGAGGTCGTGGGCGATGTTGTCGGTGACCTGCTGCATGCCCGCCATCAGCTCGCCGATGCGGTCGAGCATGGCGTTGAGGTTGAGGGCGAGGCGGTCGAGCTCGTCGCCGGTGCCGGCGATGGCGAGCCGGCCCTTGAGGTCGCCCTCCATGATGCCGTGGGCGGTTTCGGTCATGCCGTCGATGCGCCGGAGCACCCGCCGGGCCACGAACCAGCTCGCGAAGCAGCCGAGCACGAAGATCAGCGCGAAGGACCAGCCGATGGCCCGGCGGATCACCGCGCCGAGCCGGTCGCGCTCCTCGACGTCGCGCCCGACCAGCAGGCGGAAGCCGGCCGGCAGCACGAAGACGCGCACGATCGCATGGCTCGGCGTGTCGATGGTTTCGCTGGTGCGGGCGTATTCGATCTCGCTCTCGCCGGTCTTGTCGAGCGTGCCGGGCGGGATCGCCTCGACATTGCCGGCGACACGCTCGCCGACCGGCGTCGTCACCAGATAGAGCGAGGCCCCCGGCGCGCGCGAGCGGCGCTCGACGATGTTGACCAGCCGGCGGATGCCGCCCTGGCGCGCCTGCTCGGCCAGGCCCTGGATCTCGGCGTCAATGATCGAGCGGATCTGGTCGCTCAGCAGGCGCTGCGCGTTCCAGGCGACATAGCCGAGCACGAAGGCGGCGAAGAGCGCGAAGATGACGAGATAGACCGCCGTCAGCTTGAACGCCGTGGTGCGGAACAGCGTCGGCAGGAATTTCGAGCGCTTGCGCTGGGGAGCCTCAAAGGGTGCCGTCACGGACCATGTATCCCGCGCCGCGGATGGTGTGGATCATCGGATGCTCGAAACCCTTGTCGATCTTCGAGCGCAGGCGGCTGACATGCACGTCGATGACGTTGGTCTGGGGGTCGAAGTGATAGTCCCAGACGTTCTCCAGCAGCATGGTGCGGGTCACGACCTGTCCGGCATGCTTCATCAGATATTCGAGCAGACGGAACTCGCGCGGCTGGAGCACGATCTCCTGTCCCTCGCGCGTGACGCGATGGGCCAGCCGGTCGAGCAGCAATTCGCCGACGCGATAGGTCGTGGGCTCGGCCGCCGGGGCGCCGCGGCGGCGCGCCAGCACCTCGACGCGGGCGAGCAGCTCGGAGAAGGCATAGGGCTTGGGCAGATAGTCGTCGCCGCCGGCGCGCAGGCCCTTCACGCGGTCGTCGACCTGGGCCAGAGCCGAAAGGATCAGCGCCGGCGTCTCGTCCTTCTGCTCGCGCAGGGAGCGGATCAGCGACAGGCCGTCGAGGCGGGGCAGCATGCGGTCGATGACCAGCACGTCGTAGCCGCCGCCCTCGGCCATGGCATAGCCTTCGAGCCCGTCGGGCGCATGATCGGCGACATGGCCGACCTCGCGGAAGGCTTTCGTCAGATAGGCCGCAGCCTCGGCATCATCTTCGACGATCAGGAGTCGCATGGCTCGAAACTAGAACCTTTCCGGTCGATCGGAAATACAGCCGTCATTCCGGGGCTTCGCGTAGCGAAGAGCCCGGAACCCGGAACCGGCGCCCCTTGCGGCCATGAGCGATCACTTATCGCCCTTATCTCACAAGGCATCGGTTCCGGGTTCCGGGCTCGGGCCTCCGGCTTGCCCCGGAATGACGATGCATTTCCGTGTAGCCCGCTCATCTCGCTCGCCAAAAACAAAAAACGGCAGGCCGGACGATACGCATCCGGCCTGCCGCCGCGACGGCTGGTCTTCCCGGCTGGGGCGACAGGAAACCGGGAGACCAGCCAGCTACGCTCAGGCCGCGGGCTGGCGGCCGACCTCGAAGGTCACGTCGCGGGAATGACCTTCGCGGTAGAGGGTGATCGTGGCCTTGGTGCCGGGCGCGAAGTTCGCGATCTTGCGCGACAGGTCGCGGGCGTCCTTGATCTCCTCGCCGTTGACGGCGGTGATGGTGTCGCCGCGGCGGATGCCCGCCTTGGCGGCCGGACCGTTGCTCTGCGCCTCGGCGACGAGCGCGCCCTTCGCCTCCTTGAGGCCGATCGCGTCGGCCATCTCGCGGGTCACCGGCTGGATCTGCACGCCGATGAAGCCGCGCGCCACCTTGCCGTCCTTCTTGAGCTGGTCGACGACCTGCTTGACGGTCGAGGCCGGGATCGCGAAGGCGATGCCGACATTGCCGCCCGAGGGCGAGTAGATCGCGGTGTTGACGCCGACGACCTCGCCATTGCCGTTGAAGGTCGGGCCGCCCGAATTGCCGCGGTTGATCGGCGCGTCGATCTGCAGGAAGTCGTCATAGGGGCCGGAGCCGATGTCGCGCCCCTGCGCCGAGACGATGCCGGCCGTGACCGTGCCGCCGAGCCCGAAGGGGTTGCCGATCGCCAGCACCCAGTCGCCGATGCGCGGCTTGGCGTCGGCGAGCTTCACATAGGGGAAGCTGCCGCCGTCCTTGACCTTGAGCAGGGCGAGGTCCGAGCGCGGATCCGTGCCGATGACCTTGGCCTCCAGGGTCTTGCCGGCGTCGGTGACGAGCTGGACGTCGACCGCATGCTCGACGACATGGTTGTTGGTCACGACGTAGCCGTCCTGGCTGACGAAGAAGCCGGAGCCCTGGGCCATGCCGATCTGCGGTTTCGGACGCCCCATGCGGCCGCCCTCCTCGCCGCCGAACTCGCGGAAGAAGCGGCGAAGCTGCGGCGGCAGGTCGTCGAGATTCTGCTGGTCGGAGGTCGAGGCGACCTCGGTCTTGACGCGCACCGAGACGACGGCCGGCTTCACCTTGTCGACCAGGTCGGCGAAGGAGGGAAGCTGGGTCTGGGTGCCCGAGAGCTCGATCGGCTGGGCATAGGCCCGGTCGTTCTGCATGAAGGCGGTGTCGGCGATGCCGGCGACGAGGCCGATGCCGAGGATGGCGGTGCCGGCGAGAAGGGTGCCGCGCCGCAGGAAGGACTTCCGGTTCGTGTTTTGTGTCGTCATGATGAGAACCTCTTGGAGCGACAGGGTTGTCGTCCCCTGCTCGTGAGGATCACCATGAAGCCGGGCGCCTTACGCGGTTTTGGCCTGAAGATGACGATTTCGTAAGGTTTCCGCCGCCCCGGCGGGGCGCAGAGGCGGCGCCTGAAGCGGCTTCGCGGCGCCGACGCTTCAGTCCTGCTTTTCCCTGAGCAGCCCTTCGAGGCGCCGCTGCTCCTCGGCGGTCAGGGGCGCGGCCGCCCCGGGCGTCGCCGGGCCGCGGCGCCGGCGCCAGGCGAAGGCGGCGCCCCCCAGCAGGATCAGGAAGGGCGCGCTCCAGAGCAGGACCGTATGCGCGTTGAAGGGCGGGCGCAGCAGGACGAAGTCGCCATAGCGGGCGACGACGAAGTCGAGCACCGCCTTGTCGCTGTCGCCGGCCGTCAGGCGCTCGCGCACGAGCAGCCGCAGGTCGCGCGCCAGCGGCGCGTTGGAATCGTCGATCGACTGGTTCTGGCAGACCAGGCAGCGCAGGCCGCTCGAGATCGCGCGCGCCCGCTGCTCGAGGACCGGATCCTTGAGGACCTCGTCCGGCTGCACCGCATGGGCGGCCGGCAGGGCGAGAGCGAGGAAGGCCAGGGCCAGGAGCAGGCGGCGCATGCGCCTCACTCCGCCGGCTGCGCCGCCGCGGCCGGCGCGGCCCGGCGCGGCGCCGCCAGGCGGAAGCGGCGATCCGTCAGCGACAGGGCGCCGCCGAAGGCCATGACGATCGCGCCGATCCAGATCAGCAGGATCAGCGGCTTGTCGTAGAGCCGGACGGCGAGGCCGCCATCCTGGCCCTCGCCTAGGCTGACATAGGCCTGGCTCAGCCAGTCCGTATGGATGCCGGCTTCCGTGGTCGGCATGGCGCGGGCGGTGTAGACCCGCTTCGAGGCTTCGAGCGGCGCCAGCTCCCGGTCGCCGGAGAAGAGCTGGAAGCGCGCCACCTCGGCCCGGAAATTCGGGCCGGTGCGCGGCAGGACGGATTCGAGGACGACGGTATAGCGCCCCGCGGTCAGGCGCTCGCCGGGCTTCAGCACCGCGATCGCCTCGCTGCTCCAGGCGGCCGCCGCGATGCCGATGATGCTGAGCCCGATGCCGGCATGCGCCAGCGCCGTGCCCCAGGCCGAGCGCGGCAGCCCCCGCGCCCGCGACAGCATCGCCGGCCAGCCGCTGGCGCGGGCGACGACGCGCTCGGCCAGGTCGAAGCCGGCTCCGAGCACGAGGAAGAGCCCGAGCCCCACGCCGAGCGGCGCCAGGACCGGGCCGCCGCGCGTGAAGGCGATCAGCGCCAGCGCCGCGACGGCCGCGATGGCGAAGGCGGCGGCGTTGCGCTGGGCCGCGCCGAGCAGGTCGCCGCGCTTCCAGGCGAGCGACTGGCCGATCGGGAGCAAAAGCAGCAGCGGCACGACGACCGGCACGAAGGTCGCGTTGAAGAAGGGCGCGCCGACCGAGATCTTGTCGCCGGTCAGCATCTCCAGCGCGAGCGGATAGAGCGTGCCGACGAAGACGGTGGCGCAGGCGGTGGCGAGGAAGATGTTGTTCACGACCAGCGCGCTCTCGCGCGAGACCGGCGCGAACAGGCCGCCCTGGCGCAGGAGCGGCGCCCGCCAGGCGAAGAGCGCGAGCGAGCCGCCGACGAAGAAGACCAGGATCAGCAGGATGAACAGGCCGCGCGCCGGGTCGGTGGCGAAGGAATGCACCGAGGTCAGCACACCGGAGCGGACGACGAAGGTGCCGAGCAGCGAGAGCGAGAAGGTCAGGATCGCGAGCAGGATCGTCCAGACCTTGAGCGCGTCGCGCTTCTCCATCACCACGGTCGAATGGATCAGCGCCGTGCCGGCGAGCCAGGGCATGAAGGAGGCGTTCTCGACCGGGTCCCAGAACCACCAGCCGCCCCAGCCGAGCTCGTAATAGGCCCAGTAGGAGCCCATGGCGATGCCCAGCGTCAGGAAGGTCCAGGCGAGCAGCGTCCAGGGGCGGACGGCGCGCGCCCACATCGCGTCGATGCGCCCGTCGATCAGCGCGGCGACCGCGAAGGCGTAGGTCATCGAGAAGCCGACATAGCCGATATAGAGCAGCGGCGGATGGATCGCGAGGCCGAGATCCTGAAGGATCGGGTTGAGGTCCTGCCCCTCGGCCGGCGCGGGCGAAAGCCGCCGGAACGGGTTCGAGGTGAACAGGGTGAAGGCGAGGAAGGCCGCCGCGACCAGCCCCTGCGCCGCCAGCGCGCCGGCGCGCAGGCGCGGCGGCAGCGAACGGTGCGACAGCGCCACCAGCGCCCCGAACAGGGTCAGGATCAGCACCCAGAGCAGCAGCGAGCCTTCGTGGTTGCCCCAGACGGAGGTGAATTTGTAGAGGAGCGGCTGGGCCGAATGCGAGTTCTCGAAGACGTTGGCGACCGAGAAATCGGAGCGGACATAGGATGCGACCAGCGCCGCGAAGGACAGCGCCACCAGGGCGAAGCCGATCAGCGCCGCGCTGGTGCCGACGGCCGCGAGCGCCCGGTCCTGCCGCGACAGGCCCCAGAGCGGCACCAGCGCCTGGATGACGGAAACCCCGAGCGCCAGCGCCAGCGCATAATGTCCGATCTCGACGATCATGCCCGGCTCACGGCTTGGCGGGGGCGGCGGCGCCCGCCTCGCCCTGCCAGTGCCCCTGCTTCTTGAGGGTGTCGGCGACCTCGCGCGGCATATAGGTCTCGTCGTGCTTGGCCAGCACGGAATCCGCCTTGAAGCGCCCGGCGCCCTCGAAGATGCCTTCGGTCACGACGCCCTGCCCCTCGCGGAACAGGTCGGGCAGCAGCCCGTCATAGCTCACCTTCACCGTGCTCCTGCCGTCGGTCACGGCGAAGGCGACGCGCTGGCCCGGGCCGCGTTGCACGGAGCCCGTCTCCACCAGCCCGCCCAGCCGCATCCGGGTCCCGGGCGCGACGCCCTTCTCGGCGATCTCGGTGGGACCGTAGAAGAAGACGATGCTGTCGCGCATGGCGAAGAGCACCAGCCCGGCGGCGAGCGCCAGAACCGCGCCGGCGGCGGCGATCATGCTCAGCCGGCGCTGCTTGCGCGTCATGCGCCGCTTGGCGGGCCATTGCCGTGTCGTCTGGGCAGCCGTCATGGCGCGGCCTCCTTCAAGGCCAGTTCATGGGCCAGCGCCTCGATCGCCGCAAGGGCGGATGCGTCCCCGGCCAGCCTTTCGCGGGCCGTCTTCACGGCCTGCCGGGCCTCTTCCTTCTGGCCGAGCACGGCGCGGGCGCGGATCAGGCGCGTCCATTCGGCCAGCGTCCCGCCGCCGGCCTCCAGCCGCCCGGCCAGGCCCTCGACCATGCCCCGGATCGCCTGCTGGCGCTCGGCCTCGGGCAAGGCGGCGATCGCCTCGCCCCCTGCCGCCCCCTCCAGGCGCGCGAGCCGGTCCCGCACCGGCGCCGCCCAGGGGGCGTCGGGCGGCGTATCGGCCAGAAGCCGCTTCAGCGAGCCGGCCGCGCCCTGCGTGTCGCCGTCCTGCTCCTGCGCCAGAGCGAGATAATAGCGCGCCTGCGGATTGCGCGGGTCGAGCTTCAGCGCGTCGGAAAAGGCTTCGCGGGCGGCCGCCGTGACGACGCCCTCGGCCGCCAGCGTCCGGGCCTCGCCGAGGCCGGACCACAGTTCGGCGCTCGCCCTGCCATGGCGCAGGGCGGAGGCGAAGGCGTTGGCCGCGTCGTCGTAGCGCCCCTGGCGCAGATAGATCGGCGCGATCAGCGTCCAGCCCCTGGCATCGGCCGGATGGGCGGCCAGATGCGCCTCCATGCGCGCGAAGATCACCGCGAAATCCTGCTGCGCTCCCGCCTTCGCCAGCCGCGCGGCCAGCGGCTGATCGGGCGCATCGGGCGATCCGTAGCTGCCGTAGACGAGCAGGGCCAGGAGGGGCACCAGCGACAGCATCAGGGCCGAGCTGGCGCGGCGGCGGCGCAGCGAGGGCTCCGTCTCGCCGGCCGGGGAGACCTCGTCTCCCGCGGCGCGCAGCAGGCGCCGGCCGGCCTCGACGCGCGCGGCATCCGCCTCCTCCGCGGCGATCAGGCCGCGGGCGACATCCCGGTCGATCTCGCCGAGCTGCGAGCGATAGAGGCTGCGGGCATCGGCCGTATCGGCGAAGCCCTGCAGCGAGACGCGGCTCAGCGGCCAGAGCAAGGCGAAAATCGCCGCTCCCGTCATCGCCGCAAAAACCGCCCAGATCATCATCGCGTGTTCATAATCAATCGGCTCCGCCGGTTCATGGTGACAAAGGGTCACGCGGCCCGGCTAGACCGAGGGAAGGACCAGGCGCGCCCGCAGGCCGCCGAGCGGCGAGCGATACAACGCCAGCTCTCCGCCATAAAGCTTGGCGAGATCGACGACGATCGACAAGCCGAGGCCGGAGCCCGGCGTGGACTCGTCGAGGCGGCGGCCGCGCTTCAACACCTCGGCCATGGCCGCTTCCGGCAGGCCCGGCCCGTCATCGTCGATGAGCAGGGCCAGAGGCTCGCCGGGGTTGCCCGTCCCCGGCTCCAGCGAGACCTCGACCCGGGTGCCCGCCCATTTGAAGGCGTTGTCGAGCAGGTTGCCGAGCATTTCCTCGAAATCCTGCTTCTCGCCGCGGAAGCGCAGGCGGCCGGGCACGGTATGGCTGCCGCGGATGCCGCGCTCCTGCGAGATCTTCATGAAGGTGCGCAGCAGGGCCTCCAGCGAGGGCGCGACCTCGGTCACCCCGCCCAGCGCCCCGGAGAGCGCCGCGGCCCGCGCCCGGTCGAGATAATACTGGACCTGGTCGCGCATCACCGCCGTCTGCGCCTTCACCGTCTGCGCCAGATGCGCCTCGCCGGAGCCGGCCGCCGCCTCGTTCATCATCACGCTGAGCGGGGTCTTGAGCGCATGGGCGAGGTTGCCGACCTGGGTGCGCGCCCGCTCCAGGATCTCGCGATTGGTGTCGATGAGCTGGTTGAGCTCGCCGGCGAGCGGGGCGAGGTCGGGCGGGTAGTCGCCGAGGATGCGCGGGGCCTCGCCCGTGCGCACGGTCCCGACCGCCGCCCGCAGCCGCACCAGCGGACGCAGGCCGAAGCGGACCTGCACCAGCGTCGAGGCCACCAGGATCAGGCCGAGCAGCACGAAGGTCATCGTCAGCGCGAAGCGGAAATCCTGGATGTCGCCCTCGATCTCGTCGGCGGGCGCGGCGACCGCGACCGTGAAGCGCCCGTCCTCGCCGACATCGATCTCGCGTTCGAGGATGCGCAGCAGGCGGTCGTCCGGCCCGGAGACATAGCTCTCGCGCAGGCCCCGGCTGTTCGGCGCGATGTCCTGGTCGAGCAGCTTGGGAAGCTGGCCGCCGACCAGCGAGCGTGAGGAGCGGATCGTCGGCCGCTCGCCGTCCAGCCGTACGATCTGCCAGTACCAGCCGGTCAGCGGCAGGTCGAAGCGCGGCTCGCCGAGGTCGCCCACCGTCTGGCGCTCGGTCTCGGGCGGCGCGGCGAGATCGGCGACGAGCTGCTTGATGTAGACCGAAAGGCGCTCGTCGAAGCCCCGCTCGGCGGAGCGGCGGTAGAAGGTGGTCAGGCCCACGCCGGCCAGGACGAGGATCAGCACGCAGCAGAAAGCCGCCGAGAGGAACAGCCGCGCGCCCAGCGAGAAGCGATGGGACCTGAACGGCATGAGCCCGGGTCAGACCTTTTCCGGCGCCGCGGCGATATAGCCGAGCCCCCTGACGGTCTCGATGATCTCAACGCCGAGCTTCTTGCGCAAACGGCCGACGAAGACCTCGATCGTGTTCGAATCGCGGTCGAAATCCTGATCGTAGAGATGCTCGACGAGCTCGGTGCGCGAGACCACACGGCCCTGATGGTGCATCAGATAGGAGAGGAGACGGTATTCGTGGGAGGTCAGCTTCACCGGGTTGCCGTCGACCACGACGCGGCTGGCGCGCGTATCGAGCCGGACCGGCCCGCAGACGAGCTCGGAGGTGGCATGGCCGGCGGCACGGCGCAGAAGGGCGCGCACCCGCGCCAGCAGCTCCTCGACATGGAAGGGCTTGACGACATAGTCGTCGGCGCCGGCGTCGAAGCCCCCGACCTTGTCGCTCCAGCGATCGCGCGCGGTCAGGATCAGCACGGGCATGGTCTTGCCGGCCCTGCGCCAGCCCTGCAGCACCGCGACGCCGTCGACCTTCGGCAGGCCGAGATCGAGGATCACCGCGTCATAGGGCTCGGTCTCGCCGAGGAAGAGCCCTTCCTCGCCGTCGAATGCCTTGTCGACGGCGTAGCCCGCATTCTCGAGCGCCGTGACGATCTGGCGGTTGAGGTCCTTGTCGTCCTCGACGACGAGCAGTCTCACGGTCGGTTCGCTCCGTTCTCGAATCCGGCGTCACCGGATGGTGGCCACCTTGCCGGACTGTCCTTCCAGCGTCACGCGCGCGACCTTGCCGTCGCGCTTCAGCGTCGTCACCACATACACGAAATCCTCGCCCTGCCGACAGAGGCGGATGCGCACGACCTCGCCCGGCGCGGCGCGGCGGGCATGGCGCGAGGCATCGGCCGGCTGGATGACGCGGCCCTCGGCGACCACCGACCGCGTTTCGTCGGAGGAAAGGCAGGACATCGGCGCCGGATTGTCGACGCGAAGGATGGGAGCCGGCGCGGAAGCCAGGAGCGCGAGCGCAAGGATGGGTTCGACCGGCGACATCGTCATGGCTTAGCCCCGCATGCGTGAATACGCCATGAACATGCCGCCCCGTCCACAGGCCCGGCCGGCGGCCGGGTCAGGCGACGGCGACCCGGCCGCGCCATTCCTGCCCGGCGCCGACCGTCGCGCTGCGCTGGCGCAGCGACACCGCGATCTCGGACTGGGCAGCGCCGAAAGCGAGGATCTCGCGCGCCGCCGGATAGATCCATGCGGGTTCGTTCACGATCGCTCTGTCCACGGCAGCGGAACCGTCGAGGATCGCGACCTCGTAGCGCTCGCTCTCCTCCCCGAGGGGCACTTCGGCCAGATCCCAGGAATCGCCGTCGATGCGCGTGCGGCGGATCCAGCTCAGGGCGATGCCGGCCTCGCCCCGGCGCGCCTTCACCCGCACCGGCGCGAGCGGAAGCAGCGCCGGGGCGGCGACCGTGACGGCGAACTCCGCCATCGCCGGGTCCCCGACATCCTGCCGCACCGGGCCGACCCTGTAGCGCAGGGACCGGCCGAGATCGGAGAGATCGCTCGTCAGCGTCACCGCCGCGCCGTCGAGCACGACGACGCGCGCCCCGGCCGGCAGGAGCCGCCCCGCGGCCGCTTCCGAACCGCCCAGCCCGCGCAGGAAGCCCGAAAGGCGGAAGCTCTGCGGGCCGATCAGCTCGGCCTCCGCGACGGTGACGAGCTCGATGACGCCGGCGGCGTCGACGAGGGCCAGCGCATTGGCCCCGGCCAGGGCCCGCTCCTCCGGCACGGAGGACAGCACCCCGCCGCGCAGCCTCACCTCCAGCACCGCCCTCCGGTCGCTGCGCCAGAGCGGCCCCGGGGGGAAGTCGGTCAAGGTCTCGCCGACGATCGAAGGCGCCTCGACGAAGCCGGCGAGATCGAAGAGGCCGCTGTCTCCCGCGCGCCAGACCGCCAGGGTGCCGGGCCATGGCGCGGCGAAGCCCGCCAGCGAAAGCAGGGCCGGAGGCTGGCCCGTGACGATCGGCAAGGCGAGCGGCACCGCCAGGGGCCGCCCGGGCACCGCCGGCGGGAGGCGGGGCGGCCGCTCGCCGCCCTTGATGCCCGTGCTCCGGTAGATCGCCGGCTCGACCAGCCGCCCCGACAGGCGCCGCGTCGGCCCGTCGGCGATCCGCGTGATGCGGAACAGCCGGTCGGCGCCCTGCACCGGCAGGGCCACGACGTCGCCCGGCTCGAGGGCGAGGCAGCGGGGCGAGACCTCGCATTCGAGCGTCTCGCGCGCGGCCCAGGCCTCCTGCAGGCGCTGGTCGGCGAGGCGCTGCCCCTCGGCCATGCGCGTGACGATCGCGGTTTCGACGGCCACCTCGCGGCGCGCCGCACCGGCCAGGCGGCGCGAGCGGGCCGCGGCGTTGCGATAGTCGTTCTCGGCATCGCCGAAGCCCAGCCGCAATTCGAGGGGCAGCTCGGTTTCCTGCATGCGGCGCAGGCTGAACGGCTCTCCGTCGCCGTCGAGAACCAGGTCGTCCGAACCGAGCCGGTACGAGACCGACCCGCCCCGCCCCTCGAAGCGCAGGGCGCCGGAACTCATGGTGGCGTCGAAGCCGAAGGCCTGGGCGAGCGGCTCCAGCGCCTGCCTGGCCGAGAGCGGCCGGTCGAGCAGATAGCCGTCGAGGAAGCCGTCGACGGCGATGCGGTCGGCCGGCGGCAGGCCGAAATCGGCGAGCAGCTTCGCCACGAGCCGGTCGACCGGCGTGCCTTCCAGGCGCCCGTTGAGCCAGTGGCCGGCCTCGAAATTGCTGCCGTCAGCCCAGATGCCGGAAAGGTCGGGGAAGGCGGGAAAAGGCCGGGCGTCCCAGTTCCAGACGAAGACATGCGCCGGATCGACCATGCGGATGCCGGTGGCCGGGTGAACCGGGTTGCGCGCCGCCTCGAAGCCGGCGCGGGCCGGATCAAAGCCCGACAGGATGGCCTCCAGCGCGCGGGCCTGAACGAGGTCGTCGCGGGCGCCGCTCGAAAAGGGCGGCACCCCGCCCTCGTCCGACTTCAGGTCCGGGAAGACGTTCGGCGCATTCGCGCCCTTGTCGACGGCCGGCACGCCGATCTCGGTCAGCCAGATCGGCTTGGCCCCGGGTACGAAGGCGGTGGCGCCGGTCTCGACCCCACCGCTGCGGCGGATATGCGGATTGCTCCACCAGCCGGCGAGATCCTTCGGGCGGAACAGCCATGGCTTGCCATAGGCGCCGTCGCCGATCGGCAGCCGCTCCTGCGCGCTCCGGCCGGCCTCGTCGGCATAATACCAGTCATAGGCTTCACCCGACATCAGCCTTTCGCGCAGATAGGCGAGATCGGCCGGCCCGCGAGCCAGCGCGGCGTCGGCATGCCCGGCGGAATCCCGCCAGTCCGAGAGCGGCGGGTAATAGTCGATGCCGATCGCCCCGATCGCGGGCGAGGCCCAGAGCGGATCGAGCGGGAAGTCGATATCGGCGCCGCCGTCGCGGGCATCGGCGCCGTATTCGGTCCAGTCGGCGGCGTAGGTCAGCGTCGCCGCCGGCAGGATCGCGCGGACATCGGCGGCGACGGCGACGAGGTGATCGACCATCGGATAGCCGCCTCCCGCGCCGCGCAGACGCGTCAGCCCGAGCAGCTCCGAACCGATGACGAAGCCTTCGACGCCGCCCGCCGCCTGCGCCAGCATGGCGCAATGCATCACCTGCCGGCGATAGGACCACTCCTCCGGCCGGGCGCAGAGGATCGTGCCGCCGACCGCGCTCATATCGGCCGGCGACACGGTGCCGACGAAAGCCGCGAGCTGGGCCGCGAGGCCCGGGCCGCCTTCCGGGCTGCCGGGGCGGCCCGGCGCCGGATCGCAGGTGATGCGGCCGCGCCAGGGATAGCGCGGCTGGCCGGAGTTGCCCGAATGGGGGTCGGGAAGTCCGTTCCCGGCGGGAATGTCCATCATCAGGAAGGGGTAGAGCACCACCTCCAGCCCGTAGTCGAAGCGCAGGCGCCGGATCAGCGCGACGATGCTCTCGTCGGAGGGCGTGCCGCCGAAGGCTGGGCGGCCGTCGATCTGGCTGACCGGCCGGGCGGCGGCGCGGCTCAGGCCCGCCACCGACCATGCGGCGCCGAGCGTCGGCTTGTGCGAAACTTCGACGCGCGGCGCGACGCTGCAGGAGCCGACGCGCAGATCGTCCCCGAACCAGGACAGCACCAGCGAGACGCTCCGCAGGTTCGGGCAGAGCGCGACGAGGTGGCCGAGCGCGGTATCGACATCCGCGCCGCCATAGAGCTGGTGGCGGGTCAGGCTTTCGGTGACGCCGGCCTCCGGCTCGTGGCTGACCGGCCGGATGTCGTAGACGAACTCGCCGGCGCCCGGCGTCAGCGCCACGGCGCGGATCATGGCGCCCAGCCCCTCGACGGCGCGCACCACCTCGAAATCGAACTGCGGGACCCGGTTGCCGTAATCCGCCAGCGGAAAGCGCTCGAAGACGACATAGGCGAGCCCGCGATAGGCCGGCGCCTCGCCCGCTTCCTTGGCGAGGATCAGCGGGTCGGGCTCCTGCGCTTCGTCGCCGTGATGGACGCGCATCGCGACGGTGTTCACGTCGAGCTCTCGGCCGTCGACCCAGATGCGGCGGATGAAGGCGATCGGCCCCTCGCAGAGGCCGATCGCGAGATTGGCGTGGTAGCTGTAGCTGGTCTCGTAGGTCTTCTGCGAGCGCCCGCCCTTGCCGCCGCTCTTGGTGCGGGTGATCGAGAGCTGGATCTCCTCCTCGAAGCGCGTCGCCCAGATGAGCTGGCCGCCGAGCCGCGCCCGGCCATAGAGGCGCGCAATCGCCGCTCCCTCCGTCGATGCCAGCCCGTTGACCTCCTTCAGCCGCGGGCCTTCGACCACCTTGTTGCCGCCGGCGCCGCCGAGCCAGGCCTGGTCGATGGTCGCGCCGGCGAGGCCGCCGAGCGCCTGGCCGACGGCCCCGCCCAGCGGCCCGCCCAGCGCCGTGCCGAGGGCCGCGCCCGCCACCTGCAGAAGAAGCGTCGCCATCAGTCGGTTGCTCCGGGAAAGGAAAAGGCATGGCTGAGATGGCGCCGCCACCAGCCGGTGAAGGCGACCTCGGCGACGGCGGCGCCGTCATGGGCGTGGATGATGCGGTCGGGCGCGCTCAGCACGGCGCAATGCTTCGCCGGCAGGTGCTCGCGCCAGCGGAAGAGCAGCACGTCCCCGGGCTTGGCCTCGGCCGGCGGGACCGGGGCGAGATGGCGCAGCGCCGCCAGCGCCAGGGTCTCCTGCCCCAGGCTTTCAGCCCAGTGCGGCGAATAGGGCGGCGGCGCCTCGGGCTCCGGCCCGCAGAGTTCGCGCCAGAGCCCGCGCACCAGCCCGAGGCAGTCGCAGCCGACGCCGCGCAGGGAAGCCTGGTGGTGGTAGGGCGTGCCGAGCCATTCGCGCGCCGCCGCGACGATCTCGGCGCGCCTCATCGGAACAGGCTCCCGCCGTCGAGCGCGCCATCGCCGGGCCGGACGCCGCCGATGATGAAATCGGAGGTCGGCATATGCGGGAAGCCGCGGAAATTGACGCCATTGCCGAATTTCGCCCGGCAGGTCGCGAAGCTCTTGTCGCAGCCCGGCGTCACGCCGAAGGCGTCGCCGGGCGCGATCGGCAGCGGAGCGGCCTGCCAGAGCTGAAAGACCGCCAGAGCGCCCTCGCGCCCGTGGCGCTTGACCTCGCTGGCGAAGCCGGCATTGGCCCCGGCCGTAAAAACCAGCCGGCCTCCGGTGAAATGCCCGTCGGCATGGCCCTCCAGCCCCGCGGCCGAGAGGGCGAGGCGCCCGTCGCTCGCGGCCACGACCGCCGCCGCCGCGCTCACTGCGACGCCGCAGCGCGCGTCGCCGAGATCGGCCGAGCAGGCGCGCAGATAGAGCCGGCCGCGCTCCTCGTCGAACGCCTTGGCGAAGCTCCTCACCTCGGCGGTGAAGCCGCTCTCGCCGCGCCTGACCTCGCCGACGAAGCCCTCGTCCAGCAGCACGTGCTGGCCCGGCTCGGCCCAGTTCACCAGCCAGATGCGCAGGCGGGCGTCGTCGTAAAGGCCCCGCGCCAGATCGGCCTCGTTCAGCCCGGTGGCGGCGAGCGCACCGGCAACGTCGCCGCCTCCCGTCGCGAAGCCGAGCTCGGCCGTGGCCTCGGCCGCCTCGAGCCCGGTGACGGCGGCGAAGGCGATGCCTTCGAGCTCCAGCGGCCTGTCATGGTCGGTGAAGCCGAGGACGACTCCGTCGCGGCGCGTCAGGCTCCAGCAGCGGCACAGGGTCGTGGCGCCGCCTTCGAGATGGACGGCCAGATCGGGGGAATCGCGCGCATAGCGGCCTCAGGGCAGGATCTCGACGACCGGGATGTGCGGAATCTCGCCGGCCTCGAAGGCGGACAGGTCGAGCTCGATCGCATCGGTGTCGAAGCGGACGGGAACGTCGAAGGCAAAGCCGGCCGTGACCACGGCACCGGGCGGAGGAAGATGATCGGGCGCGAAGGTCACGCGCCCGGTCGTCGCCTCGCAGGAAAAGGCCTCGGGCGCCTGCGCCACGCCATCGACCGCGACCAGCACGCTGCCCGCCTGGGGCTTGGCGACGAGGCGCCGATAGGCCGAGGCGCCCTCGCCGTAATCCTTGCAGAGCTGGAACCCGGCATTGAAGCCGTCGCCGATGCCGATCACTTGGTCGCTCGCGGCCGGCGCCCGCGAGGGCGGCCCGCTCTTCCAGTCGAGCTGATCGCGCCAGCGGAAGCCGTAGAGCCGGCCGCGCCGCTCCTCGAAGAAGGCGACGACGGCGGCGAGCGCGTCGAAGGAGCGCACGCCGAGGCCGGCGTCGTAGCGCCGGCGCGAATCGGCCCAGCGGCTGTTGCGGACCTCGCGGCCGGAGGCCAGGGTGACGATCTGGGTCTGGCGCTGCGGGCCGCCGCGCGCGCCGCGCGCCACGTCGATCGGGAAGCGGACCTCGTGGAAATCGCTCATCGCAACCCTCCTCAGAGCGCCCGGCTGCCGCGCGCGACGGCGCGGGCGATGGCGGCCGAGACCTGCGCCTCGGAGCGGCGGAAGCTCTCGGCATCGGGCGTCGCGACCTGGACCGTGACGCTGAGCGGCCGGGCCGGGCTGCCGGCCGCGCGCACGCCCAGGCGCCCGTCGGGGCCGCGCGAAAGCGGCATGATCGCCTCGGCGCCGCGCTCGCCCATCAGGCCGAGGCCGCGCCCGGTCGGGAAATAGGCGGGCGAGGCGACGATCCCGCCCTCGGCGAAGGGGGCGACGGAGAGGGAGGCGCCGCCGCCCGCCAGCGAGCCGAGCCCCCCGCTGAGCAGCCCGCTCAGGCTCTTGATCCCGGTTCCGAGCAGGTTGGAGAGGCCGGTCTGCAGCGGCTTCAGCGCCGTCTTGAGCAGGCTGTCGGTCATCGACCGGCCGACGCTGCGCAGGACGTCCTCGAAGCGCTTGCCCTCGATAACGCCGCGCGAGAAGGCGGTGACGATCGACTTGCCGAAGCTCTCCGAGGAACGGTTGAGCGATTGCGTCAGCGTATCCATCGTCCGCAGGTCGGAGAGACGCAGGCTGTCGGTGAGGCTTTCGTCGGCCATGGCCGTCCTCTTCGGAATGGGGTTGCGATTGCTTCGTCAGCGGTCTGGACAAGCGGCCATCAGCGCCTCGAAGGCGGAGCGCTCGATCGCGCCGCCGGGCGCCTCGCGCCGCCAGGCCCGCAGCGCCGCGGCGAGCTCGCGCGGCGTCGCCGCCCAGAAATGCTCCGGCGGCCAGCCGAGGCGGCCGAGCCCGAAGGCCATCGCCTCGCGCCAGGGAAAAGCCGCCGGCGGACTCACGTCTCCGGCGGCTGCGGAGGGCGGGCCGGCTCGCTTTCGCCGAAGGTCGCTTCCAGCAGTTGGATGGCGGCCCGGATCGCCCCGGCGAGCCCGCCGTCGAAGGCGAGCCCGGCGACCTCCTCGTCGCGGATCGCCTGCCCCGCGCCGCGCAGGCCGGCGGCGATGATGCGGACGATGTCGCGCGCCGAAAGCTGGCCGGAGACGAAACGCTGGCCGAGCGCCGGCAGGCTGTCGACCGCGAAGGCGTGCTCGAGCTCGGCGAGGGCGCCGAGCGTGAGCCGCATCGGCAGGGCCTCGCCCGCGACCATGAGCGCGGTTTCGCCGCGATGACGATTGACCATGCGAGCCTCCTCAGAGCACGGCGAAGGCCAGCGCGCCGGCCGATTCCAGCGAGAGGTCGAAGGTCACCTCCGCCGCATGGTCGCCGCGATATTCGAGGCTGGTGAGCTGGAACGGCCCTTCGACGATGCCGAAATCGGGTACGACCACCTGCCAGCCGCGGATCGCGCCGTCGAAGAAGATCTGGCGCACCAGCGCGTCCGAGGCCGCGTCCTTGAAGATGCCCGAGCCGCTGATGCTGGCGCGGCGCACGCCGGCGCCTTCCAGCAATTCGCGCCAGCGCCCGGCCGATTCCGCATGGGTGACGTCGACCGTCTCGGCATTGAACGCGATCTGGCGGGCGCGCAGGCCCGCGACGGTGGCGAAACCGCCCTCCCCATCCGCCGCCTTGAGCAGCAGATCCTTGCCCTTCTGTGCCGACATGCGGCGCCTCCTGCGATGGTCGCGATGTTTCGGATCTTCAGAGCGGCTCGGTCGCCGCGCGGAAACGGATCGTCACGCTGGGCAGCCCGCCGCGCGGTTCGCGCGCGAGCCGGCTCGACAGCCAGCGCAGATTGACCAGGCTATGGCCCGCGAGCCCGAGATCGGCCTCGTCGAGCGCCGCGACGATCAGCCCGGCGGCTTCCAGCGCCTGTCGGGCGGAGCCGCTCTGCGCCGCCCAGACCACGAGCGCGAAATCCTGCTCGCAGCCGCGCTCGGCGCCGGCCGACCAGTCGCGCGCCTCGACCTCGCCATGGACGACATAGAGGCCGCGCAGGGCGCGCGGCGCCTCGTCGAAGACGCGATCGGGACCGATCAGGGCCGTCAGCGGCGCATCGGCGGCGAGCCGCGCCTGGACCGCGGCCCGCAGGGCCAGAACCGCGTCGCTCATGGCACGATCTCCTCGACCAGGCAGACGAGCCGCCGGCGCGAACCGTCGGGATCGGCCGCCGTGCGGATATCGAAGAGGCGCGGGCCGTCGCGCAGGCGCTTGCCGGCATCGACATCGCCGCGCCAGCGCAGGGTGACGCGGTAGCGCCTAACCTGTTCGGGCCGCCCCTCGCGCCATTGCTCGACGCCGGACAGCCATTCGAGCTGCGCCCAGAAGGCCCCGATGGCCGCGAAGCTCCGCGTCGCGCCGCCGAGCCCGTCCGACGCCGCGACCGGGGCTTCCAGCACGAGCCTGCGCCGCATCCGGCCGAGGGCCGAGGGGTTGGTCTGCGCCATGATCAGAGCCTCGCGCGGCGGTAAGGCGCGACCAGCGCCATGATCTCCGCCGGCAACGCCTGCGCGTCGCGGCCGGCGACATCGCCGCGCTCCTCGAACCAGCGCGCCGCGAGGCGCAGCACAGCCTGGCGCAGGGGCGCGGGGACCGCGTCGGCGGCCGCGCCATAGCCGGCACGAAGGTCGATCTCGATGGCGCCGTGCGCCCGGCCGATCTCGGGCAATTCGCCGGCGAGCCGGATCAGCGGCGGATCGGCCAGCCCGTCGAGCACCAGCGCCGCGGCGTCCACGGGCCGGGCGATGCCGAGCGCGTCATAGACGCGCGCGCCGAGGATCGCGCCGACGGGGGACAGCGGCAGGCGAATCGCGCCTTGCGGCCAGCGGTCGAGCACGATCCGCCAGTGCTGGTCGATGAGGCAGCGGCCCGAAGCCGCCTCGATCAGCAGGCGCGCGGCCGTGATCAGCATCGCCAGCAGCTCGTCCTCCTCCGTCTGGTCGAGGCGCAGGAAGAGCCGGGCTTCGGCCAGCGAGACCGGCTCGACGGCCGGCGGCTCCAGGGCAAGCGGCGTCATGATCGCTCCCTTCGAGGGTTCATTTGCGGAAAGCGACGCGCTATCAGCGCTCCCTGGAGGAGCGCCCCGATGCGGATCGCGAACTGGTTTCTCGGCCTCGGCCTGGCCTGCGGGCTCGGGCTTTCCCCGGCGCAGGCGGTCGTCGGCGGCCGCGAGGGCGGCCCGGCCGAAGCCGCGACGCTGATGGTGCTGAACGCCCGCGGCGGCGTCTGCACCGGGATCGTGCTCTCGCCCCGCGCCATCCTGACCGCGGCGCATTGCGCGGCCGGCGGCACGGAGCTGCGCATTCACTGGCGCGCCGGGGGCGAGCCGGTTCTGATCACCCCGGCCGCCGTCAGCCTGCACCCCGCATTCGACGCCCAGGCGGTCAGCAACCGGCGCCGTTCGATCGACCTCGCGCTGATCCGGATGGCGGAGCCACTGCCGGCACGCTTCGCCGCCGCGACGCTCGACGACGGCACCCAGCCGCGCGCCGGCGCTCCGGTCACCCTCGCGGGCTACGGCGTCTCGCAGGAGGGCGAGGCCAGGACGACGGGCACCTATCGCTCCGCCGCGCTGGCGGCGATCGAGCCTTACGGACCCGGCCGCGTGCTGCTCTGGGCCGCCGACCCGGCCGGTGCGGGCAAGCGGCCCGGCGCGGGGGCCTGCCAGGGCGATTCGGGCGGCCCGATCTTCAGCGGCTCCGGTGTCGTCGCCGTGAGCAGTTGGTCGACCGGCCCGGGCAGGCGCCGTTGCGGCCTGCTCAGCCAGGGCATTCTCGTCGGGCCGCAGCGCGGCTGGATCGACGCAACGCTGGCACAGTGGCGCGAAAATGCACGCTGGACGAGCATGCGCTGACGGAAGGGCTGGACTGGTGGCGCGCAGCTTCTAGATTGTCCTGCCGTTTCCGTTGATCTGATCCATGCTCGCGCGCTCCCTTGCCATCCTCTCCCTGTCCTGCGCTCTCGCGAGCGCGGCGCAGCCCGCATCCGCCGTCGTCGGCGGCGTCAGCTCGCGCGATGTCGCGGGCGCCCGTGCCTCGACCGTCAGGATCGAGACCAGCCGGGGCGAACTCTGCTCCGGGGCGGTCATCGCACCCGAGATCGTGCTGACCGCCGCGCATTGCCTGATGGATGGCGGCTCGGTCAGCGTCGTCAGCCTCGATACGCGCTTCCGGGCGCGGCGCCAGCTCGTGGTCGCCGTGCTGCCGCATCCGAGCTTCGTGCCCGGCACGACGCCGCGCACCCAGCCGGGAACCGACCTCGCCCTGCTGCGACTCGCCCAGCCGCTGCCGGACGACATGGAAGCGCTGACCGTGGGCGGGCGCCTCTCGCAGGGAGAGACCGTTACCATGGCGGGCTACGGCCTCTCCTCCGAGAACAACAGCAAGACGGCGCGGCGCCTGCGCGAGACGCGGCTGGTCAATGCCGGCAACTACACTACGCAGAACACGGTGAAGGTCGCGGTCGACATCCGCGCCCGCGGCGAGACGCCCGGCGCCGGCGCCTGCCGCGGCGATTCCGGCGGCCCGGTCCTGCGCGGCGCGGCGCGCTCGCGCGACCTGGTCGGCATCGTGAGCTGGTCGAGCGGGCCTCTGAAGACGCGCGCGCGGCGCATCTGCGGCGGCTTCACCGCGATCACGCCGGTGAGCGACCACCAGAACTGGATCGCGACCGGGAGCGCCCAGTTGCTGGCGCTCGGCGCGGATCAGCGCTCGAACCAGGCGGTCCAGCCGCAGATGGACTCCGGCTGGAGCTGGTGGTTCTCGCGCTGAGGCGATGGCCGCGCGCCCCGCATCCGCCCGGAGGCGAAGCGCGCGGCGCGGTCAGGCGGCGAACTTCAGCCCCTTGATCGCGGCGAAGTCCTGCACTCCGCCGCCGACGCGCTTGGTGGTGTAGAACAGCACATAGGGCTTGGCGGAATAGGGATCGCGCAGGATGCGCACGCCGGCCCGGTCGACGACGAGGTAGCCGCGCCGGAAATCGCCGAAGGCGATCGCAACGGCATCGGCCGCGACATTGGGCATGTCCTCCGCCTCGACCAGCGGGAAGCCGAGCAGCGTCGCCGCCGCCCCCGCCGAGGCCGGCGGCTGCCAGAGATAGTTGCCGTTGGCGTCCTTGAACTTGCGGATCGCGCCTTGCGTCTTGCGGTTCATCACGAAGGAGGCGTTCTGGCGGTAGCCGGCCTTCAGCGCATAGACCAGGTCGACCAGCACATCGGCCGGGCTCGAGGCCGGGAAGGCGCCGGCGAGGCCGGTGTTCAGCACCCCGATATTGCCCCAGCTCCAGCTCCCCTCCGCCACGGTCGGATAGGCGAGAAAGCCCTTGGGCTTGTCGGTGCCGTCGCCGTGGACGAAGGCGGCGCCCTCCTGCTCGGCGAAGGCGCTCTCGACCTCCTCGGCGATCCACTGGTCGATATTGACCACGGCGTCGTCGAGCAGGGTCTGGGTCGCGGCCGGCATGGCGTAGAGCTCCATCGCCGGGAAGGAGAGCTCGGCCAGGGCCGGGGAGCCGGTCTGCGGCCGCGCCGCGGTCTCCGCCACCCAGCCGGAAGCCGGGCCGCCGGTGGAGAAGGCCTTCTTGTAGGTGCCCGACGAGATCGTCCGCACGGTGGCGAGCGAACGGATCGGCGAGACGGCGGCGAGGCGGCGCAGGATCTCGCCCTCGACGGTCGAGGGCGCGAGATAGCCGCCATCCGGGCCGGAGCCGGCCGAGAGCGCCTTGGCCTCCAGCCGCTTCAGCCCGCCGGCCTCGCCGGTGCGGACATAGGCGGCGAAGGCCGCCTTGTGCTCGGCGACGAGCGGGTCGCGATGGAGGCCATTCTCGCCCTCCTGCCCCAGGGGCGGGCGGGCGCGCTCCAGCGTCAGCCGGTCGATGCGGCGCATGGCGTCGTCGAGCGCCGCATCCATGCGGGCGAGCTTCTCCTCGGTCAGCGGATCGGAGCCGCCGCGCGCCTCGATCCCGGCGAGGCGCTCGTCATTGGTGGCGCGGTAGCTCTCCACCGTATAGCGCAGATCCTCGAAGGCGAGCGCGAGATCGGCGCCGGCCGCCTTGGTCTGGGGGGCATGGTCGAGATGGGTCATGGATTCTCCTCGGGGTGGCAGAGAAAGGGAGGCTCAGGCGAAGGCGGGGCCGCGGCAGGCCGCCTTCACGGCACTGATCCGGGCCTGGGGCAGCATCGGGAAGGTCACGATCGAGACCTCCCAGAGGTCGACGCGCTCGAGCCGGCGAAGCCCGGTGCGCGGCTCGTTGCGGGCCCGCTCCGGGCGGAAGCCGATCGAGAGGCCGTCGATCGCGCCTTCCCGCATGAGCGCGAGGATCTCGCGGGCGCGGGCGACGGCGAGCGAGAGCCGGCCGCGGACGAACAGGCCGCGGCTGTCCTCGGCGAGGCTGAGCCAGCGTCCGAGCGGCTCGGCCGGATCGTGCTGCCAGAGCAGCTTGACTCCGGAGGGGCCGCGCCTTGCGAGGCTGTCGCGGAAGGCTCCGGGCTCGACCACGTCCTTGCCCAGATCGGGAATGCGGAAGAGGCTGGCATAGCCCTCGAAGACCCCGTCCGGCAGAACGCGCGCCGGCTGCAGCGGCAGGAGCTTGGCCTCGAGCGGCAGGCGAAAGGGGCCGCTCATCGGCCGCCCTCCCCGCCGCGCCCCGTGCTGCCGGACTGCGCGCGCCCGCCCTCGAGCTTCGCCAGGTTGCGGACGAAGCGGCTGAAGGTCTCGGCGGTCACGCCGCCGGGGCGCGCCTTGGCCGGCTGCGGCCGCGCGGCGCCCTGGCGGGCAGACGGAGGTTTGGCATCGCTCGTGGCCTTCATGACGGGTCCCCCTCGTGACGTGCGTTGAAGCGGTTGAGCTCGCGGACGAAATCGTCGAAGCGGCGGTTGGCCGCGGTCAGCTCGCGCAGGACCAGCCAGGCGAGCCCCGATGCGCTCGCGGCCCAGAGCAGCAGGCCGAGATGGCCGACATCGGCCCGGCCGACGAAGGCCGTGACGATCTGGTCGAGCAGGTTCATGGCTCCTCCTTTCCGGAGGCGCGCCGGCCGTAGCCGACCGCCTCGCGCTTCTCGTCCTCGTCGAGGAAATCCGCCGCGCCGAGGCGCCGCCAGAGCGATTCCCGCTCGTCGGCCAGCGCTTCGACGGCATCGAGGTCGGGCTCCAGCGCGAGTTCGTCGCCGAAGGCTGGGCCGAGCCACTGCGCCAGCGACTGCGCCGTGCGCCTGACCAGAGGGATCACCGTCTGGCGCCAGAGCGCGCGGTTCGCCTCGGCGAAGTTGGCGTGGGTGTTGTCGCCCGGCAGGCCGAGCAGCAGCGGCGGGACGCCGAAGGCGAGCGCGATCTCGCGCGCCGCCACGCCCTTCGCCGCGACGAAATCCAGCTCCGCCGGGGTCAGCGACAGCGGCTTCCAGTCGAGCCCGCCCTCGAGCAGCAGCGGCCGGCCGGCATTGCGGGCCCCCTGGAAGGAATCCTCCAGTTCCTGCTTCAGCCGGTCGAACTGCGCCTCGGTCAGCGAGGCCCCGTCCGGCCCGTCATAGACCAGCGCGCCCGACGGCCTCGCGGCGTTGTCGAGCAGGGCCTTGTGCCAGTTGCTGGCGGCGTTGTGGATGTCGAGCGCGCTTGCCGCCGATTCGACCGGCGACAGCCCGTAATGGTCGTCGACCGGATGGAAGAGGGTAAGATGCAGGATCGGCGGCATCTCGCCCTCGTCCTGGCGGAAGCGCACCGTGTCGCCGCCGACCGTGTAGTCATAGGCCTCCGGCCAGCCGTCGCGGCCGGGCACCACCCGCATCCGGTCGGGCCTGAGCGCATAGAGCTCGCGCGGCTCGCGCCCGGCGCCGACCGCCTCGACATAGCCGTTGCCGGCGACGAGGAGATGGCCGAACAGCATCTCGCGGAAGGCGATGCCGCCCTGGCGCGGATTGGGCTTCTCGATCAGGGCGAGCGCCGGGTGCTCCGGCATCTCGCGCGATCCGACCTTGGCGACGAGCGGCGTCTGCGCGGCAGCTTCCGCGATGAGACGCACGCAGCGATGCACCACCGGGTTGCGCTCATAGCCCTCCCGCGACAGGGCGACGTAGTCGCGGGGCGTCCAGATCGCGCGCCCCGCCTCGTGCAGGGCGATGAGCGGCCCGACGCGCGAGCGCTTCTGGTCCGGCGCGGCACGACCGCGCAGGCTGCGAAGGAAATCGAACATGGAAGTCTCGCTGTTGGAGCGTGAAACGACGTTCGCCAGCCGTGATTGCGAGCGCAGCGAAGCAATCCAGGGTCGCAGAGCTCTACGCCCCCCTGGATCGCTTCGCCGCTGACGCTCCCCGCAATGACGGCTGGCGGAAAGCTACATCCCCCTCACCCGCGGCCGACCCCTGGGCGCGAGCATCAGATGGGTCAGCGCCCAGACGAGCGCGTCGAGCCGGTCCGGCGAGCGCCCGCCTTCGAGCCCGCCCGGGCCGAAGGAACATATCTCGTCCTCCAGCTCGGGAAAGGCGCCGGCATGGCGTACCCGGCCCTGCGCATAGAGGGCCGCGACCGGCTCGGCGCGCAGATATTTGCCGCGCGTCGCCCGGACGGAGACGACCGGCACGCCGGCATCGACCTCGCGGATGACGCTCTCGACCATCTCGCCGCCCTGGTTGACCTCGACGACCAGCGCATCGGCCTCGTGGCGGCGATAGAGAGCGACCGCCTTCTCGGCCCATTCCTGCGGCCGGGCGCCGGCCATCGTCGCATCCTCCAGGACATGGCCGAGGCCGGCCTCGTCGATGCCGGCGACGACGAGGCCGCAACGGTCGGCCCGCTGCGAGGATGTCGCCGGCGGATCGACCGCGACCGCGATCCGGGCGAGCGGCGGATGCTGCCGCTCGCGGACGGCTTCCAGCATCGCCCGCGTCCAGAGCGCGTCGGGGCTCTCCTCGACGATCTCGCCGTCGAGCTCCTGCCGGCCGAGCCGGGTCCCGCCATAGGTTTCGGTGACGGCGCGGACGAATTCCGCCGCGAGATTGTAGCGGTTGTCCTGCGTCCTCGCCCGGCTGACGGCGATATGCGGCTCGACCAGCAGGCGCTTGAGCAACGGCACCGGGCGGGGCGTCGTCGTGATCACCTGCCGCGGCAGCTCGCCGAGGCGAAGGCCGAATTGCAGCATGTCCCAGCACTCCTGAAGATTCGGCCATTTCGCCAATTCGTCACACCAGGCGGCGCCGAATTGCGGCCCGCGCAGCCCCTCGGGGTCCTCGGCGGAGAAGACCTGCGCGATCGCCCCGTTGGGCCATTGCAGACGGCGCAGCGAAGGCTGCCAGACCGGCCGCTCCCAGCGCGTATGGATCGAGAGCAGCCCGGAGACGCCCTCGATCATCACATCGCGCACCTGCCCCTGCGTCTCGCCCACCAGGGCGATGCGATCCGTCCGCCTGCCGGCGAAAGGGGGATGGCCCAGAGCCATGCCCTTCACCCATTCGGCGCCGGTGCGGGTCTTGCCCGCGCCGCGCCCGCCGAGAACCAGCCAGACCGGCTTCCAGGGGGAAGGCGGCAACTGGTCGGGACGGGCCCAGATCGTCCACTGCGCCTTGATGACCTCGATCCAGTCAGGCGGAGCCGTCTCCGCCAGCCGCTTCAACAGCCTCACCCGCTCCGCCAGCGGCAAGGGCATCAAGGCGTCGAGCAAGCTCCTCACGGAGCTGTGCGACATGTCGCAGGCCGTCGGCGGCGGAGAGTTCATCCGTCTGCTTGTCCCTCTTCGCGCCCTGCGGCTCCTCGATCGCGACCAGCTCGCGCACCGTCCGCGCCAGCGTCGCCAGCGCCTTGGCGTCGGCCTCGCTCGCCGCCGTACCCTTAGGGAGATCGGCGAGGTGGTCCTCATGGGCGTCGAGCTGGCGCTTGGCCGCGCGCCAGAGCTGGCCCACCACCGCCTTGCGCGAGACCGCAGGCCGCCGCGGCTTCGGCGCCGGCGTTCCCCGCTGCGACGTGGCGCCGTCCTCTTCGGCCATGGTCTTCCGTCTCCGGATGGCAGCCGCGAAAAAGCCGCCGGCGGAGCGCGCGGCGGCTTCGTTCAAGGCATATTTCGTGAGCGTTCCCGATCTCTACAGGATCAGCGCCGCGATGTCAAGACAATATTCCTACAACCTTGAGGCGCAGTTCCGGGGATAAGTCAGACCTCTTCCTTCTCGACCCATTTATAGGTCGCGGCCGGGACATAGGCCGCCATCCGGTCGAGCAGGGTCGCGGGCTCCGTATCGGTCATCGCCATGGCGCGGTGCCCCTGCTTCAGGAAGCCCGCCTCGACCGTCCGGTCGAGGAAGGTCGCCAGCGGATCGTAGAAGCCGGCGACGTTGAGCAGGCCGAGCGGCTTGGCGTGGATGCCGAGCTGGCCCCAGGTCCAGATCTCGAACAGCTCCTCGAAGGTGCCGATGCCGCCGGGCATGGCGATGAAGCCCTCGGACAGCTCCGCCATCCTCGCCTTGCGCGTATGCATGGTGTCGACGACTTCGAGCCGGGTCAGCCCGACATGGCCGACCTCCTTGTCGCGCAGCGCCTTGGGAATGACGCCATGGACCTCGCCGCCGGCCTCCATCGCCGCATTGGCGACGACGCCCATCAGCCCGACGGCGCCGCCGCCATAGACCAGCGTCAGGCCGCGCCGGGCGATCTCGGCGCCCATGGCGCGGGCGCCGGCCGCATAGACGGGATCGTTGCCGGGATTGGAGCCGCAGAAGACACAGACCGATTTCATGAACCGAGAGCTTGCAGGATGCGGGCCCAGGAACGCTGGCCCTTGTGGAAGGAGGAGAGGTCGTATTTCTCGTTCGGCGAATGGACGCGGTCGTCGTCGAGGCCGAAGCCGACGAAGAGCGTGTCGATGCCGAGCGTGCGCTTGAAATCGCCGCCGACGGGAATCGAGCCGCCGCTGCCGATCGAGACCACGCGCCCGCCCCATTCGTCGGCGAGCGCCTTGCGCGCCTTCTGGAGCACCGGCGAATCCGGCGGCACCGCCAGCGCCGGCGAGCCGGAATGGCTGATGAATTCGGCGCTCACATCCTCCGGCAGGCGGTCGCGGACGAATTGCTGGAAGGCGGCGGCGATCCTGGCCGGGTCCTGGTCGCCGACGAGGCGGAAGGAGACCTTGGCCGAGGCCTGGCCCGGGATGACCGTCTTGCTGCCCTCCCCGGTATAGCCGCCCCAGATGCCGTTGACGTCGCAGGTCGGGCGCGACTGGATCTGCTCGATCAGCATGCGCCCCTTCTCGCCGATCGAATGCTTCAGGCCGACCTGGCCGAGGAAGTCCTTCTCGGTCAGGTCGAGATCGGCCCATTCCGCCTTCTGGGCATTGGTCGGCTCGTGCACGCCCTCATAGAAGCCGGGAACGGTGATGCGGCCGGTCTCGTCGTGCAGTTCGCCGAGGATCCGCGCCAGGATATGGATCGGGTTGGCGGCGGCACCGCCGAACAGGCCGGAATGCAGGTCGCGGTCGGCGGCGGTGAGCGTCACCTCCTGGTAGACCATGCCGCGCAGCGTCGAGGTGATCAGCGGCGTCTCGCGATCCCACATGCCGGTGTCGCAGATCAGCGCGTAATCGGCCTTGAGCTCGGCGGCATTGGCCTTGATGTAGCCCGGCAGGTTGACCGAGCCCGATTCCTCCTCGCCCTCGACCAGGATGGTCAGGCCGATCGGCAGGTCGCCGGTCTCCGCCAGCGTGGCGCGCACGGCCTCGATGAAGGTCATCACCTGGCCCTTGTCGTCGCAGGCGCCGCGCGCCGAGATGACCTTGCGGCCCGGCTCGATCTCGCGGAGGACGGGCTTGAACGGCTCCGTCTCCCAGAGGTTGAGCGGATCGACCGGCTGCACGTCGTAATGCCCGTAGAACAGCGCATGCGGCGCGCCGGGCTTGGGCCGATGCGCCAGCACGACCGGATGGCCGCCGGTCTCGCGCAATTCGGCCTTGAATCCCAGCTCCTCCAGATCGGCCCGGAGCCATTCGGCCGCCGCCCGCGTCTGGGCGTTGAAGGCCGGGTCGGTGCCGATCGACGGGATCTCCAGCCAGGAGGACAGGCGGTCGAGCGAAGCGTCGAGCCCGGCATCGAGACGGGCGAGGATTGCGGGGAGCTGGGACATGACGACCATCGGATGCGATTCTGATGACGGCATCATGGCAAGGGGCCGGGCCGGCGTCAGCCCCCGATCGCGCATTGCAGCCCGGCCCTCCGGCGATGCGCCATGACCGCATCTCGGCCCCGGCGCGCCCGGGCGCAGCCGCGCTCGCTGGCTCCATCGGCCGCGAATACGCGAGGCGGGCCGCGTCCCACCGCTCAATTGACAACGCTTCGCAACTGCATTGACAAGCTCCGTCGCGCCCCTATATTCCTTTCTTGCGAACAAGTTGCAGTAAAGTCGCGCCCATGCCTCAAGGCTCCCCGGATTCCCCCTCGATCTGGCTGAGATCGCGCGGCGAGCCCTCCCTCGCCGATGTCTTCCGCACGGTCTCGGTGGCGCCGACGGCCTCGTCCTGGCGCAAGTTCATCACCTTCCTCGGTCCGGGCTATCTGGTCGCGGTCGGCTATATGGACCCCGGCAACTGGGCGACCTCGCTCGCGGGCGGCGCGCAGTTCGGCTATACGCTGCTCACCGTCGCGCTCGTCTCCAACATCATGGCGGTGATCCTGCAATCGCTCTGCGCGCGGCTGGCGGTCGCGAGCGGGCGCGACCTCGCCCAGGCCTGCCGCGACGCCTATCCCTCCTTCATGGCCTGGCCGCTCTGGCTGCTGGCGGAGCTCGCGATCTGCGCCACCGACCTGGCCGAGGTCATCGGCACCGCCATCGGCCTCAACCTGCTCTTCGGCATCCCGCTCGAGATCGGCGTGCTGATCACCGGCCTCGACGTCTTCATCATCCTCTGGCTGCAGACCAAGGGCTTTCGCTGGGTCGAGGCCTTCATCATCACGCTTCTGGGCGTGATCGCGCTGTGCTTCGGCATCCAGATCGCGCTCGCCGATCCGAACTGGGGCGAGGTCATCCGCGGCTTCGCCCCGACCGCGGCGATCGTCACCGATCCGAACATGCTCTACATCGCGCTCGGCATCATCGGCGCGACGGTGATGCCGCACAACCTCTACCTGCATTCCGGCATCGTGCAGACGCGCGCCTATGGCCACACCCTGCCGGAGAAGCGCGAGGCGCTGAAATACGCCACGCTCGACTCGACCGTGGCCTTGACCTTCGCGCTGCTGATCAACGCCTCGATCCTGATCCTCGCCGCCGCGACCTTCCACAAGGCCGGGCAGCACGACGTCGCCGAGCTCGGCAAGGCGCAGGAACTGCTCCAGCCCCTGCTCGGCGCCTCGATCGCGCCCTCGCTCTTCGCCATCGCCCTGCTCTGCTGCGGCCTCAACTCGACCGTGACCGCGACCATGGCCGGGCAGATCGTGATGGAAGGCTTCCTGCGCCTGCGCCTCGCCGCCTGGCTCAGGCGGCTGGTGACCCGCCTGGTGGCTATCGTTCCGGCGATCGCCGTGACGCTGATCTATGGCGAGGGGCAGACGGCGAAGCTGCTGATCCTCAGCCAGGTGGTGCTCAGCCTGCAGCTCCCCTTCGCCGTGGTGCCGCTGGTCACGCTCACCGCCTCCAGGGCCAGGATGGGCGAGCTGGTGGCGCCGCGCTGGCTGACGGTCCTCGCCGCCATCGTCGCGGCGATCATCATCGTGCTCAACCTGAAGCTGATCTTCGACGTCGCCACGGGGGCGTGAACAGCGAGCACAAACGCCGTCATTCCGGGGCTTCGCGCAGCGAAGAGCCCGGAATGACGGCGTGGTTCTTGCGACCTACCGCTTCCCGGACATCGACCCCAGAATGCCGCGCAGGATCGCGGTCCCGACCTGCCGGCCGATCGAGGTCGCGGCCGAGCGTGCCGCCGAGGTAATGACCTTCTCGGCCATGCTCTGCGGCAGCGGGCCGCCGCGCGAGCCCGGGCCGGTCTTGGGCCGCTCGCGCGGCGCGCCGCCGCCGAGCCAGCCGCCGATTGTGTCGAGGATCCCGCCGCCGCCTTCCGTCGCCGCCTCGACGGGCGAGCCGTCCGGATTGAGGTTCTTGCGCTTCATCAGCACCTCATAGGCCGACTCGCGGTCGACCATCGTGTCGTACTTGCCCTTGAGCGCCGAGCCGTCGATGGCCTGCCGGCGCTGCTGCGGCGTGCAGGGGCCGACCTGGGCCATGGGCGGGGCGATCAGCGCGCGCTCGACGATCTCCGGCGAGCCCTTGCCTTCCAGCATCGAGACCAGCGCCTCGCCGACGCCGAGCTGGGTGATCGCCTGCTCGGTGTTGAGCTTGGGGTTCTGGCGGAAGGTCTCGGCGGCGGCGCGCACGGCCTTCTGGTCGCGCGGCGTGAAGGCGCGCAGCGCATGCTGGACGCGGTTGCCGAGCTGGGCCAGCACCGTATCGGGCACGTCGAGGGGGTTCTGCGTGACGAAATAGACGCCGACGCCCTTGGAGCGGATCAGGCGGACGACCTGCTCGACCGCCGTCAGCAGCGCCTTCGGGGCGCCGTTGAAGAGCAGATGCGCCTCGTCGAAGAAGAAGACGAGCTTGGGCTTGTCGAGGTCGCCGACCTCCGGCAACTGCTCGAACAGCTCGGAGAGCAGCCAGAGCAGGAAGGTGGCGTAGAGCCGCGGATTGTTCATCAGCTTGTCGGCGGCGAGGATGTTGACGATGCCGCGGCCGTCGCGGTCGGTCTTCATCAGATCGGCAATCTCCAGCGCCGGCTCGCCGAAGAAGAGGTCGCCCTTCTGGTTCTCCAGCACCAGCAAGGCGCGCTGGATCGTGCCGACGGTCGCCGGGCTGACATTGCCGTATTTCGTGGTCAAGTCCGAGGCGTTCTCGGCGATGTGGCTCAGGATCGCGCGCAGATCCTTGAGGTCGAGCAGCAGGAGCTTCTGCTCGTCGGCGATGCGGAAGGCGATGTTGAGCACGCCCTCAGCCGTATCGTTGAGATCGAGCAGCCGCGACAGCAGGAGCGGCCCCATCTCGGAGATGGTGGCGCGGACCGGGTGGCCCTGCTCGCCGAACACGTCCCAGAACACGGTGGTGAAGCGATCGGGCTCGTATTTGAGGCCGAGCTCCTTGGCCCGGTTGACGAAAGCGGGCTTGCCGTCGCCCGGCGCGACGATGCCCGAGAGGTCGCCCTTGATGTCGGCCGCGAAGACCGGCACGCCATGGCGGGCGAAGCCTTCCGCCATCACCTGCAGGGTCACGGTCTTGCCGGTGCCGGTCGCCCCCGTCACCAGCCCGTGACGGTTCGCCAGCTTCAGCAGGAGATTCTCCGGCTTGCCGCTCTTGCCGATCAGAATCGTACCGTCATCCGCCATTGCATCCGCCTATCGGGTTCCGAAGTGTCACAGCAAGGATGTAGCCAAACCCCGCCGGGGGCGGAAGCCCGGATCGGGTTTTCGCGAAAACCGCGCCCTCCTTCCGGGCCGGCGCGGAGGCAGTTGGAAACAGATCGTAAATATGTAAACTATTTTCGGAAGGCTTCGTGACGAAGCCGTTGGCGAGGGGTTCGACACCATGGAAGAATTGCTCACGCGCGTCGTGGCGGCGGCCGGCATCGACGAGAATCTGGCCCGCAAGGCGGTCGGCATCATCCTCGCCTTCCTGCAGAAGGAAGGCCCGGCCGGCGAGATCGGCCAGCTCATGGCGGCGCTGCCGGGCGCCCAGGAGCTCGCCGATGCCGAAGGCGGCGCCAAGGGCGGCATGCTCGGCGCCATCGGCGGGCTGATGGGCGGCGGCGGCGTGATGGCGCTGGGCGGCCAGCTCATGGGCGCCGGGCTCTCGATGGGCCAGATCCAGAGCGTCTCGAAGGAGATGTTCGCCGTCGGCCGCGAGAAGGCCGGGGAGGACGCGATGGGCGCCATCGTCGGCGCGATTCCGGGGCTCGGCCAGTTCGTCTGAGCCACGGGGCGCCGCGCGGTCCGCCTTCGAACACCGCCTTCGGGCGGTGTTCCTGTTTTCGCACGAGGCCGGCCCCGCATTTGCGCACCCAGGCTGCGACGAAGTAGGGATGGTCGTGCGCCTGCGCTCATGGCAATCAGCCTGTCGTCGCGGCACAGTGTGCGGGAAGGAGCCTCAGCGCGCATGAACACGGCTGCCCCATCCGAGCTTCCCTATCTCGACGCCTTTCCGGCGCCGTCGCGCGAAGCGTGGCGCGCGGCCGTGGACAAGGTGCTGAAGGGCGCCGATTTCGAGGAGAAGCTGGTGGGGCGCAGCGCCGACGGCATCCGCATCGAGCCGCTCTACGCCGCCGGCACCGGCGAGCGGGCCTTCAGGGCCGAGGCCGGACGCTGGCATGTCGCAGCGCGGCTCGACCACCCGCAGGCGGAGGAAGCGCAGGCCCTCGCCATCGCCGATCTCGAAGGCGGCGCGGACATGCTGACGCTCGCCTTCGCCGGCGCGCGCGCCGCGCGCGGCTACGGGCTCGTCGCGGACGACGTCGCGACGCTGGACCGGGCGCTCGACGGCGTGATGCTCGACCTCATCCGGCTCCGGCTCGACCCGGCGCCGCAGGGCCGGGTCAACGCGCTGATGCTCGCCGCCCTGATCGAGAAGCGCGGCCATGCGCCGGCCGAGCTCTCGCTGGAATTCGGCCTCGATCCGATCGGCGTCCTCGCCAGCCACGGCTCCTTCCCCGCCCCCTGGCCGGAGATCGGCCGCCGGCTGGCCAGCGTCATCGCGGCGCTGAAGCAGCGCGGCTTCAAGGGCCCCTTCATCACGGTCGACACGCGCCCCTGGCATGAAGCCGGCGCCAGCGAGGCCCAGGAACTCGGCGCCGCCCTGGCCACGGCCGTCGCCTATCTGCGCGCCCTGGAGGCGCGGGGGCTGACGCTGGCCGAGGCGCGCGACGCCATCGCCTTCACCCTCGTCGCCGATACCGACGAGTTCCTGACCGTGGCGAAGCTGCGCGCCGCCCGCCTGCTCTGGAACCGCGTGCAGCAGGCCTGCGGGCTCGCGCCGAAGCCTGCGACCATCCATGCCGAGACGGCCTGGCGCGCCCTGACCCGGCGCGACCCCTGGGTCAACCTGCTGCGCGGCACCATCGCCGCCTTCTCGGCCGGGGTCGGCGGCGCCGATTCGCTCGGCGTGCTGCCCTTCACCGCGGCCCTCGGCCTGCCGGACGCTTTCGCCCGCCGCGTGGCGCGCAACACCCAGCTCATCCTGCTGGAGGAATCCAATCTCTGGCGCGTCGCCGATCCGGCGGCCGGCGCGGGCGGCTTCGAGGCGCTGACCCAGGCGCTGTGCGAAGAGGGCTGGAGCCGCTTCCAGGATCTGGAACGCGAGCGTACGGATGATCTGCAAGGCGTGCTCGCCGGCCTCGCCAACGGCCATGTCCAACAGGGGCTCGCGCGCGAGCGGGCGGCGGCGGCCAGGGCGATCGCGACCCGGCGCAGCCCGATCACCGGCACGAGCGAGTTCCCGAACATCCGCGAAAACGCCGTCCCGGTCCTCGACGTCGCCCCGGTGGCGAAGAGCTCCGTCCGCCCGCAGGGCAGCATGACCGAGCGCAATCCCGGGGAGATCGTCAGGTCGCTCCTCGACGGCGCCAAGCGCGCCGAGGCCCTGATCCCGCCGAGCCATGTCCAGGCCGTCGACGCCCTGCCCTCCTACCGGCTCGCCGAGCCGTTCGAGGCCCTGCGCGACAAGGCCGACGCGCTGCCGCAACGCCCGGCCGTCTTCCTGGCGACGCTGGGCAGCATCGCCGCCTTCACGGCGCGCGCCGGCTTCGCCCGCAACCTGTTCGAGGCCGGCGGCTTCGCCGCGCCGAGCGGCGACGGCTTCGCCCCGGACGGCGCGACCGATCTCGACGCGCTGGTCGGCGCCTTCCGCGATTCGGGCGCGAGGCTCGCCTGCCTGTGCGGCTCCGACGACGCCTATGCCGAGGAAGGCGCCGCCGCGGCCGAGGCGCTGGCCCGGGCCGGCGCGACGGTCTGGCTCGCCGGGCGCCCGGCCGAGAGCGAGGCTCTGAACAAGGCCGGCGTCTCGTCGTTCATCTTCGTGGGCTGCGACGTGGTCGAGACGCTCGAACGCGCGCACGCCATCGCGAACGCTTGACCGGAGACGCGCAGTGACCGCCATCGCCCTCACCATCGCCGGCTCGGATTCCAGCGGCGGCGCCGGTATCCAGGCCGATCTGAAGACCTTCGCGGCGCATGAGGTCTACGGCGCCAGCGTGATCGTCGCCCTGACGGCGCAGAACACGAAAGGCGTCAGCGCCATCCACGCCGTGCCGCGCGCCTTCGTCTCCCGGCAGATGGACGCCGTCTTCGAGGATCTCGACATCGGCGCGGTCAAGATCGGCATGCTCGCGACGGTGGAGCTGATCGAGACGGTCGCGGCCGGGCTCCAGAAGCACAAGGCCAGGAACATCGTGCTCGATCCGGTGATGATCGCGGCTTCCGGCGCCCGCCTCCTTGAGCGCGAGGCCGTCCAGGCGATCCGCCGCCACCTGTTCCCGCTCGCGACCCTGATCACGCCGAACCTGCCCGAGGCGGCCGCCCTGCTCGAATCCAGCGCCGCCGAGACGGATGAGGCGGTGGAGGAGCAGGCGGACAGGCTGGCGGCGCTGGGAGCGGCGAATGTCCTGATCAAGGGCGGCCACGGCCATGGCGAGGTCAGCAGCGACCTGCTCCTGCTCGCGGGCGGCAAGCGCCAGCGCTTCAACGCGCCGCGGCTGGCGACCCGCAACACCCACGGCACCGGCTGCACCCTGTCCTCGGCGATCGCCGCCAATCTCGCCAGGGGCCAGCCGCTGCCCGAGGCGCTTGGCAACGCCAAGAGCTATATTTCGGCCGCCATCGCCGCCGCGGACCAGGTTCCGGTTGGCCATGGCCACGGACCGGTGCATCATTTCCATCACTGGTGGGGCAAGGGTCAGCACCCATGACCGACGGGAGCCAGCCATGACCGCGATCCCGGATTTCACGAAGCTCGCCTTCGCCGGCGCCGGAGCCCCGGCGCGGACGCCCCTGCCGCAAGGCGATTCCTGGCGGACGCCGGAGGACATCCCGGTGAAGCCGGCCTATGGGCCGGATGACCGCGCCGGCCTGCCCTTCGTCGAGACGCTGCCGGGCATCGCGCCCTATCTGCGCGGCCCCTACCCGACGATGTACGTCAACCAGCCCTGGACGATCCGGCAATATGCCGGATTCTCCACGGCGGAGGATTCCAACGCCTTCTACCGGCGCAATCTCGCCGCCGGGCAGAAGGGGCTCTCGGTCGCCTTCGATCTCGCCACCCATCGCGGCTATGATTCCGACCATCCGCGCGTCGCCGGCGATGTCGGCATGGCCGGCGTCGCGATCGACTCGATCTACGACATGCGCACGCTGTTCTCCGGCATCCCGCTCGACCAGATGAGCGTGTCGATGACGATGAACGGCGCGGTGCTGCCGGTGCTGGCGCTCTACATCGTCGCGGCGGAAGAACAGGGGGTGCCGCAGGCCAAGCTCTCCGGGACCATCCAGAACGACATCCTCAAGGAGTTCATGGTCCGCAATACCTATATCTATCCGCCCTCGCCCTCGATGCGGATCATCGGCGACATCTTCGCCTTCACCTCGGCGAACATGCCGAAGTTCAATTCGATCTCGATCTCCGGCTATCATATGCAGGAGGCGGGAGCGACGCAGGACCTGGAACTCGGCTACACGCTGGCCGACGGCGTCGAATATATCCGTGCCGGACAGCGGGCGGGCCTCGGCGTCGATATCTTCGCGCCGCGGCTGTCCTTCTTCTGGGCGATCGGCATGAACTTCTTCATGGAAATCGCCAAGATGCGCGCCGCCCGGCTGATCTGGGCCAAGCTCGTCAAGGATTTCGGCGCGCAGAACGAGAAGTCCCTGCCGCTGCGCACCCATTGCCAGACTTCGGGCTGGTCGCTGACGGCGCAGGACGTGTTCAACAACGTGCCGCGCACGATGATCGAGGCGATGGCGGCGACGCAGGGGCACACCCAGTCGCTGCACACCAACGCCCTCGACGAGGCGCTGGCGCTGCCGACCGACTTCTCCGCCCGCATCGCCCGCAACACCCAGATCCTGCTCCAGCAGGAGAGCGGCACGACGCGGATCATCGACCCCTGGGGCGGCTCCTATTACGTCGAGCGATTGACGGCGGAGCTCGCCGAAAAGGCCTGGGGCCATATCCAGGAGGTCGAGAAGCTCGGCGGCATGGCCAAGGCGATCGAGGCCGGCATCCCGAAGCTGCGCATCGAGGAAGCCGCGGCGAAGACGCAGGCGCGCATCGATGCCGGCCAGCAGGCGATCATCGGCGTCAACTGCTACAAGCCCGACAACGAAGCCGCGATCGAGGTGCTGAAGGTCGACAATGCCGCCGTGCGCGCCCAGCAGCTCGACAAGCTCAGGCGCCTCAAGGCCGAGCGCGACGAGAGCGAGGTGCAGGCCGCACTGACCGCGCTCACCAACGGCGCGGCCGGCAACGGCAATTTGCTCGACCTCGCGGTCAAGGCCGCGCGGGCCAAGGCGACGGTCGGCGAGATCTCGCTGGCGATGGAGCAGGTGTTCGGGCGCCACCGGGCCGAGATCAAGGCGATCTCGGGGGTCTACAAGCGGGAGGTCGGCGAGATGAATCCAGCCGTCACGCGCGTCCAGTTGATGTGCCAGGACTTCGAGGAGGCGGACGGGCGCCGCCCGCGCATCCTCGTCGCCAAGATGGGGCAGGACGGGCACGACCGCGGCCAGAAGGTGATCGCCTCGGCCTTCGCCGATCTCGGCTTCGACGTCGATATCGGCCCGCTCTTCGCGACGCCCGAGGAAGCGGCGCGGCAGGCGGTCGAGAACGACGTGCATATCGTCGGCGTCTCCTCGCTCGCGGCGGGGCATCTGACGCTGGTGCCGGAATTGAAGGCGGCGCTCGCCAAGGCGGGCCGGCCCGACATCATGATCGTGGTCGGCGGCGTCATCCCGCCGCAGGATTTCGAGGCGCTGATCGAAGCCGGCGCCTCGGCGATCTTCCCGCCCGGCACCGTCATCGCCGATGCGGCCGAAAAGCTGCTCCAGGAGCTCAATGCGCGGCTGGGCTACGTCCAGAAAACGGCGGCAGAATAGCATCCGAAAAAAGGCGGGCGCTGCCCGAGGGCCGCGCCCGCCCCATGATTACGACCGGCGTGGCGACACTTACCGCCAGCCGTAACCATAGCTGGAACGCGGCGCAGGCGGCCGCATGCCAAAATCGTTGGAATAGCGATGCCAGCGGCGCTGGCCCCAGAAGCCGTGCACGGCCGGCGGCGCCGGGCGCCAGCCATAATCGTAGACCGGCCGCTCATGGCGGCGCTCGTAGCGGCCGCCGAAGGCCTGTGCCTCGCCCGCGCCGGCCAGGGCCGAGGCTGCGAGCACCGCGCCGCCGAGAGCAAGCGCGGCAAAACCGATCCGGGCACGATGGCCGAGCATGGTCGATATCCTGTTCCGGCGGGACAATTCCTCGCCACGGCACGGATATTCGCAGGCCCCGGCTGAACGGGTTTTGAGGACGCCGTTCAGCTCCCGTTTAGCGTATCGGACTGAATATCGTATTCAGTCCGATACGCTCGCTCCTTGATTTTGCATCGGCTTTTCCCGAAAACCGCGTTCCACTTTTCGGGCCGATGCTTTAGCCGGCGGAAAGCTGTTCGCGCTTGAGCAGGAGCGAGGCGCCGACCACGACGACCGCGACGGCCCCGATCATGATCGTGCAGGCGGCGTTGATCTCCGGCGAGACGCCGAGCTTGACCGCCGAATAGAGCCGCATCGGCAGCGTGGTCGCGCCCGGGCCGGTGGTGAAGCTCGCCACCACGAGGTCGTCGAGGGAGAGGGTGAAGGCGAGCATCCAGGCCGCCGCCACCGCCGGCCAGATCAGCGGCAGCGTCACCGTCCAGAAGGTGACGAAGGGCGTCGCGCCGAGATCCTGCGCCGCCTCCTCCAGCGAGCGGTCGAAGCCGGCCAGCCGTGCCTGCACGACGATGCAGGCGAAGCCGAGGCTGAAGGTGGCGTGGGCGACGGTCACGGTCCAGAAGCCGCGCTCGACATCGGCCGCCACGAAGAGCAGCAGCAGCGAAAGCCCCGTCACCACCTCCGGCATGACCAGCGGCGCCAGCACCATGCCTGAGAACAGCGTGCGCCCAGGAAAGCGGCCGTGGCGGGTGAGCGCGAGCGCGGCCAGCGTGCCGAGCGCGGTCGCCAGCGTCGCCGAGACCACGCCGAGGCGGATCGAGAGCCAGGCGGCGTCGAGCAGCGGCTCGTTCGCCATCAGCGCGCCGTACCAATGCGTCGAGAAGCCGCCCCAGACCGTGACCAGCCGCGAGGCGTTGAAGGAATAGGCGATCAGCGTGACGATCGGCAGATAGAGGAAGGCGAAGCCCAGCATCAGCGCCAGGATGAGGCCGGGACCGAGGCGCTTCATGCCGCCATCTCCCGCCGCAGGCGCGCCCGCTGGAGCAGCACCAGCGGCAGGACGAGGACGACGAGCAGCACCACCGCCACAGCCGAGGCCAATGGCCAGTCGCGGTTCGAGAAGAACTCGCTCCACAGCACCTTGCCGATCATCACCGTATCGGGGCCGCCGAGCAGGTCGGGGATGACGAACTCGCCCACCGCCGGGATGAAGACCAGCGCCGCGCCGGCGAGGATGCCGGGCAGCGAGAGCGGCAGGGTCACGGTCAGGAAGGCGGTCAGAGGCCTCGCGCCGAGATCGGCCGCCGCCTCCAGCAGGCCGCGGTCGAGCTTCTCCAGCGTGGCGAAGAGCGGCAGCACCATGAAGGGGAGGTAGGAATAGACCATGCCGATCAGCACGGCGGCCTCGGTGTTGAGCAGGCGCAGCGGCTCGCCCTCGAAGCCGAGCGACGCGAGCGCGGCGTCGAGCAGCCCGTCCGGCCTCAGGATGCCGATCCAGGCGTAGACGCGGATCAGGAAGGAAGTCCAGAAGGGCAGGATGACGAGCACCAGCAGCAGCCCGCGCCAGCGCGGCGGCGCCGATGCCATGGCATAGGCCAGCGGATAGCCGATCGCGAGGGCGGCGAGCGTCGTCATCGCCGCCAGCCGCAGCGAATAGAGATAGCTCTGCCAGTAGAGCGGGTCGTCTGCGAGCAGGCTGAAATTCGCCAGATCGAGCTGCGACAGGAAATCGCCGAGCCGGGCGAGGCCTTCCCAATGCGGCGCATAGGGCGGCAGCGCCGTCGCCGCCTGCGAGAAGGCCATGCGCAGCACGATGGCGAAGGGCGCGAGGAAGAACAGCGCGAGCCAGAGATAGGGCACGATCACGACGAGCCGGCGGAGACCGGCCAGATGAGTTGGCCCAGCACTCATGCCCGCACTCCGCCGACATTCCGGGGCAGGCCGCGGGCCCGAGCCCGGAACCCATGAACACGACGCCGAGAGTAGAAGCGGTACTCGCCGTACCCCTTTCGGGCCGCACAGCGGATATGGGTTCCGGGCTCGCCGCTCCGCGGCGCCCCGGAATGACGGAGGTGTTTCCGTCCCTCCCTCACGGCGGCAGCACCACGCCGGCCTCGACGTCCCAGGAGAGCCAGACCGTGTCGTCCCAGGCGAAGGGGCGCGCGAGCCGGCGGGTGCGGTTGGCCAGCGCGACCTTGACGAGCTGGCCCCCTTCCCGGTCCTCGCCCTGCCCGCCGATCATCACCTGGATCATGGTGAAATCGCCGAGATAGCCGATGTCCCAGATCTCGCCGGCGACCTTGTTGACGGCCTGGGGCGGCTCGTCATGGGCGATCTCGATCTTCTCCGGCCGGATGCCGATGAGCAGGGCCTCGCCGGCTTTCAGCGCCGGCGCGTCCTCGTCCAGCTCGACCGTGCCGAGCCGCGGAACCCGCGCCCGGACGATCTCGCCGTCGATCGCCTCGGCGCGCCCCTCGAAGATATTGATGTCGCCGACGAACTCGGCGACGTGGCGGTTGGCCGGCGCCTCGTAGATCACGTCGGGCGGGCCGATCTGCACGAGCTTGCCATGGTCCATCACCGCCATGCGGTCGGCCATGGTCATCGCCTCGTCCTGGTCGTGGGTCACGACCATGAAGGTGAGGCCGAGCTCGCTCTGCAGATCCATCAGCTCGAACTGGGTCTGTTCGCGCAGCTTGCGGTCGAGCGCCGCCATCGGCTCGTCGAGCAGCAGGAGCTTCGGCCGCTTGGCGAGCGAGCGGGCGAGCGCGACGCGCTGGCGCTGGCCGCCGGAGAGCTGGTGCGGCTTGCGCCCGCCGAAGCCGGAGAGCTTGACCAGCGCCAGCATCTCCTCGACGCGGCGCGCGATCTCGGCGCGCGGCAGCCCCTCGCGCTTCAGGCCATAGGCGATGTTGCCCGCGACGCTGAGATGCGGGAACAGCGCATAGGACTGGAACATCATGTTGATCGGTCTTAAGTGCGGCGGCACGGCGGTGATGTCCTGCCCGTCGAGCAGGATCGTGCCGGCATCCGGCGTCTCGAAGCCGGCGAGCATGCGCATCAGCGTGGTCTTGCCGCAGCCGGACGGCCCCAGCAGGGCGAAGAACTCGCTCGGGTAGAGCGAGAGCGACAGGTCGCCGACGGCCGTGACGTCGCCGAAGCGCTTGGTCACGCCCTGGAACGCGACCAGCGGCCTCGCCGCCGGGTCGTTCCAGGGCTGGAAAGCCCGGCGCACGCTGCCGGGCGACGTCTTCTTCATGGTGCCGCGCCCTGTCCGGAGCCGTCCGCTTCGCGAGGTTTACTGACCGGCCTTTTCAATTGCCGGCCTTTTCACTTGCCGGTCTTGACGCGCGTCCACAGCCGGTTGACCAGGCGCTGCGCCTTCTGGTCGTAAGGCGTGATCGTATAGAGCAGCTTCATCACCTCGTCCGAGGGGTAGATGCCCGGATTGTCGCGCACGGCGGCGGAGAGGAGCGGCTTCGAGGCGATGTTGCCGTTGGCGTACTGGATGAAGTCCGAGTTCTTCGCCGCCATCTCGGGCCGGTTGACGAAGTCGATGAACTTCAGCGCGGCATCGACATTGCCGGCATCCTTCGGGATCACGAAGGAATCGAACCACATCAGCGCGCCCTCCTTCGGGATGGCATAGGCGAGCTCGACGCCGTTCTTGGCCTCCTCGGCACGCTTCTTGGCCTGCAGGATGTCGCCCGAATAGCCGACGGCGAGGCAAATGTCGCCGTTCGCCAGCGCGTTGATGTATTCGGAGGAGTGGAACTTCTGGATATAGGGCCTGATCTTGCGCAGCAACTCGCCGGCCTTGTTGAGATCGGCCTCCTTCTTCGAATCCGGGTCGAGGCCGAGATAGCGCAGCGCCGCCGGGAACATCTCCTCGGTCGCGTCCAGCACATGGACGCCGCAATTGGAGAGCTTCTTGAGCTGCTCCGGCTCGAAGACGATCTTCCAGCTATCGACCACCGCATCGGGGCCGAGCCGCTCCTTGATCTTGGCGACGTTGTAGCCGATCCCCGTGGTGCCCCACATGTAGTTCACGGCGTAGGTGTTGCCGGGGTCGTATTTGGCGAGCCGGTTCTGGATCTCGGGCCAGATGTTCCTGAGATTCGGCACCTTGGCCTTGTCGACCGGCTGATAGAGCCCGAGCGGGATATGGCGCGGCAGGAAGGAGGCGGTGACGACGATCAGGTCATAGCCGGTCTTGCCGGCGAGAAGCTTGGTCTCGACCGTCTCCATCTGGTCGAAGGTGTCGTAGACGACGGTGATCCCGGTTTCCTTCTTGAAGGCGTCGAGCACCTCGGGATCGACATAGTCGGACCAGTTGAAGATCCGCAGTTGCTTGTCCTGTGCCGCGGCCGGCGCGGCGAGAAGTCCCAATCCGATCGCGCAGGCCGCGATCGCCTCGGTCAGTCGTTTCGTCGTCTTACCCAATCTGCCCCTCCATCACGCTCAGGCGCGCGCACGCTATCAGCTTTCCCTTCGGCATCAACATGCCGATTGATAAGCCGGACGGTCACGCACAGGCATGACGGAGAAGGCAGAAACGGCGCCGCGAAGCCGGCCGAAGCGCGGTTGCGGGGCGTGCAAATCCCGCGACGGCGCCCCGGCCGGACGGCCCGTTGGCTTCACACCGCCTCGAAGGCCTGGGCCAGATCCGAGATCAGATCCTCGATGTTCTCGATGCCGACCGAGATGCGGATCAGGGCGTCGGTCAGGCCGATCTCCTCGCGCAGTTCCCTGGCGACGCCGGAATGGGTCATGGCGGCGGGATGGGAGACCAGCGTCTCGGTGCCGCCGAGGCTGACCGCGAGCTTCATGATCTGGAGGTTGTCGAGCAGCGCGAAAGCCTCCTTCTCGCCGCCCTTGACGTCGAAGGCGAAGGTCGAGCCGGGCTCGACGCATTGCCGGTCGAAGACGGCCTTGCGCGGATCGCCCGCCTTGAGATTGCCGAGATAATGCACCTTCGCCACCTTGGGATGGCTCTCCAGGTAATCGGCGACGAGCCTCGCATTCTCGTTGGCGCGGCTCATGCGGATGTCGAGCGTCTCCAGCGAGCGCATCAGCATCCAGCAGGAATTCGGATCGAGCTGCGTGCCGAGCGAGCCGCGCCAGCCCTTGACCTGCCGGACCAGCGCCTCGGAACCGCTGATCGAGCCGCCGACGAGGTCGGAATGGCCGCCGACATATTTGGTCAGCGACAGCAGGGTGAGGTCGGCGCCGAGCTTCAGCGGCTTCTGGTATTTCGGGCCGAGCAGCGTGTTGTCGACCACGACCGGCGGGCGGTGGCCCTGCGACCGGCCGAGTTCGTCGGCGATCTGCTTGCAGGCGGCCAGGTCGACCAGCCCGTTGGTCGGGTTGGCCGGGGTCTCGACCAGAATCATCGCGACGCGGCCCTTGGCGGCGGCGGCCTCGGCGACCGCCCGCATCTGCGTCACGTCGAGCCCGTCGGTGAAGCCAAAGGGGGTGATGCCGAAGGCGCCCATCTGGTTCTTCAGCAGCGTCTCGGTGCCGCCATAGAGCGGGCGCGAATGGATGATGGTGTCGCCGGGGCGCAGGAAGGCGAAGCAGGTCGTCGCGATCGCCGCCATGCCGGAGGCGAAGACGGCGCATTTCTCGGCCTCGTCCCAGATCGCCAGGCGATCCTCGAGGATCTCCATGTTCGGGTGGTTGAAGCGGGAATAGACGAGGCCGGATTTCTCGCCCGGCCGGAGCTGGCGGCGCCCCGCCGTCAGGTCGAAGAAGTCCTTGCCCTGCTGGGCGTTCTCGAAGACGAAGGTCGAGGTCAGGAACACCGGCGGCTTCAGCGAGCCTTCCGACATGGCCGGCGAATAGCCGAATCCCATCATCAGCGTCTCGGGATGCAGCTTGCGGTTGGCGATCCGGTCCTTGTGATAGCTGTCGTTGCTCATGGCTGTCCTCCTTGGCCCGTCGTTTGCTGCGGCCCGGCATGTCGTGCTGCGGACAGGATAATCCCGCATCGGCGCGATTGCTTGGTCGAACACACTCGCGTTACCGTCATCCGCGCAGGTTTCTGCTTACTATTCCTCCTCACGGAGCATATGATGCTCGACACGATCGACCGCCGCATTCTCGCCCTGCTCCGGGAGGACGGGCGGATCACCAATCAGGAGCTGTCGCAGCGGGTCGGTCTGTCGCCGACGCCCTGCCTGCGCCGGCTGAAGCGGCTGGAGGAGACCGGCGTCATCCAGGGCTATACAGCGGTCGTCGATCCCAAGGCCTATGGGCTGCCGTTCAGCGTCTTCGTCTCGGTGCGGCTCATCCAGCAGAACCAGGAGCACATCGCCGAGTTCGAGAAGGCGATCGAGAGCTGGAGCGAGGTCGCCGAATGCTACCTGATGACCGGCTCGCAGGACTATCTGCTGCGCGTCGTCACCGACGGCATCGAGGGCTATGAGCGCTTCCTCAAGCAGAAGGTGACCCGGCTGAAATGCATCCAGTCGGTCGAGTCGAATTTCGCGCTGGCGACGATCAAGAAGGGCGCCGGCCTGCCGCCGATCTGACGCCGCTCAGGGCCCGAGCAGCTCGGGCGCGGCGGCCCGGGCCATCCGCTTCTGCTGATGCGCCACGCCCGGCACGACGACCTCGCGCCATTCGGGGGTCAGGCCGAGCCGGGCGGCCGCCGCCCGGATATCCGCCATGAAGCGCCTGCCGCGCGCGAAGCGGGTCGCCCCCTGCTCCTCGGCGCCCGGCGATCGGTTGAGTTCGCGATGGGCCGGATTGATGTCGCGATCCCCCAGCATCACCGTGACATGCTTGCCGAGCGCAGCGCGCAGGGTCGCGTCGGTCGCCGGCGTGCCGCCCAGCGAATAGGGATAGGCGAAGCCTCCCGCCGCGGCCGCGTCGAGCGGGAGCGTGTAATAGCCGGCATTCGCGGCGACGGCCTTCGAGAAGCGGGCCTGCGGCATCAGCAGCGCCATGCGGTGGACGAACTGCCCGCCGGCCGAATGGCCGAAGAGCCTGTAGCCCGCGCCTTCCGCACGGCCCGCCGCCCGCGCCGCGTCGAACAGCCTTTCGACAATGCCGAAGGTCCATTTCGTCCGGTCCGGCTCGCCGCGCGCATTGCCCTGCTGGAAAAGCCGCCCGGAGAACCGCGCCTTGTCGAAACGCGGCGCGGCGACGAGCACGCCGTGGCGTTCCGCCGCCGCGACCCAGTCGTCCCGCGACCGCGCCGCATCGCGGCCGTTGCCATGGATCACGATCAGCAGCGGGCATGGCCGGGCCGCGCAGGCCTCGGGCGTATAGGTCTCGACCTGGATCGCCTGCCAGACGGGGTCGTCGAATGTCCATTCGCCCCGCCCCGCAGCCGCGAAGAGCCCCTGCCCCTGCGCCGCGGCGGCCGAGGGGCCGAGCCATGCGACCAGGCCGAACAGCGCCGGAGCGAGGCGCAGGGCGGCCCGCATTCAGCTCTCGCCGCGGTCCATGGCGCGGCGCACGACCTGCGTGACCTCGCTGTCGGAGAGGAAGAGGTCGTGCCGCAGCAGGCTCCAGCCGCGGCCGGCCGTATCCGCCACGCGGATGCCGAGCGCGTCGAGGCGCGCGCGGTCGGCCGCCCCCGCCCGCGCCACGCCGCCGGCGATGCGGGCCGAGACGGCGAGCGCCCGGTCGCCGGGATCGATGATCACGGTCATGCGCCTGGCCAGCGGGCCGATCCGCTTCACCGTCTGCTCGAAGGCGTCGATGTCGACATCCGGCGAGGCCAGGACGACCGAGCCGATCCGCGCATAGACCTCCGGGGAATCGCGCAGCTCCCGCAGCCCTTCCAGGGTGAGGAAGGTGCCCATCGAATGCGCCACGATGTGGATGCGCCCGATGGTCGGGTTGGCGACCAGTGCCCGCAGCGTCTCGACGAAGCCGTCGCGCGACCAGAGCGCGCTTTCGCGGTCATAGGCGTAGTCGAGCAGCTTGCCGCCCGAGGGCCAGGTGAAGAGCGCCGTGCGGCCCTGGAAGGCGAGCGAATGCGACAATTGGCCGGCGCTGCGCACGGCCGATTCGAAGCTCTCATTGTAGCCGTGGACATAGAGCAGCACGTCGCGGCCGTTCGCCGCGTTCGAGAATACGCGGGCCGCGTCGGTCGTGGTCTCGCGCTCGATGCCGAGGATCGCCCAGTCGCCGCTGACGGCCGAGGAGACGCGCCCGGCGATGCCCCGTCCCGGCGGCGAGAGCCGGACCTCGGCGAAGGTCAGCGGGCCGCGATCGGTGCCGAAATAGGGGGCGGCGTTGCCGGTCGATTGGCGCGTGGTCATTACCAGCAGCCGCGGATCCTTGCCGAGGGCCGACAGGTCGGCCCGCTCCGGCACCGAAAACGGCGAGACGGTCGCCTCGCTTTGCGCACAGGCCGCCAGCCCCAATGGCAGCAGGGCGGCCAGGCCCAGGGAGAGGCGGGAGAAGTCGCGCCTTGTGACAGGCATGGAAGCGGGTGTCCGGGTCAATCGCAGGAGGCCGATCAGGAGAATGCCGCCTTAAAGGCAGGCCAACGCGGCCAGAATGCGGCGAAGCGGCCGGGCGGGCGCAAAAACGGCCCGGCCGTGCCCGCGCGGTCACATCAACGGCCGCCGGAGATGATCGTGACCGGGGAGACCACCAGCCCGACGGTCGAGCCGACCGTGCCGACGACCCCGCCGGCGATGTCGCCCAGCCTGTCGCCGAGCTGCGGTCCCGCGAAGCCGATGCCCCTGTCCGCCCTCAGCCGGTTGCCGATGAGCTGCACCACCTTCGGCGAGGAGGCGAACTTGGCGTGGTTCAGGCTGTCGCCCGAGGAGACTTCGGAGAGGTCGATGATGCGCGCGCCGAGCTTCTCCAGCGAGGCGATCGTCTCCGTGTCCTTGGCGGAGACGGCGCCGAGCCGGGTCTTGTCGCCGGCGAAGCGGCGCGAGAAGTCGAGCGCCCGGTCGTCGGCCGAGACGAAGACCGTCACCGGCCGCCGGATCACGTTCATCAGGGTCTTGAACAGGTCGAGATCGACGTCGGGCGCGGCGAGCATGACGTCGCGCAGCTTGCCGCCGAAGGTGCCGTCGCCGCGGATCGCGGCCTGGCGCAGGGTCTCGAGCGTCAGGATCGTGCCCATCGAATGGGCGAGGATGTCCATCCGCCCCGGGCCAATGTCGCGGGCGATGCCGCGCAGGTTGGCCTCGAGGAAGTCGCGGGAGTAGTAGGCGCTCTCGCGATCGTAGGGATAGGCGAGGAGCTGGCCGCGCGAGGGCCAGGAGAACAGCACCGGAACGCCCTTGAAGCCGGAATCGTAGACGATCTGCGCGAAACGGTAGACCGCATCGGCGAAATTGGTGTTGTAGCCATGGACGAAGACCAGGACGTCGCGCTGGCCCGCCGGCCGGCGCATGATGTCCCGGCGGACGTCGGCCACGACAGGGGCGAGGTCGAGCCGCTCGATATTGGTCGCGGTGAAGTGCTTGGCCGGGTCGCCGGGCCCCGAATCCGGCAGCTCCAGCTCGCCGGGTCTGTGGCTGCGCGGCACGGTGATCTCGAGCTTGGCGAAAGCCAGCTTCGGCGCGCGCTCGCCGTCGAAATAGACCGGCGCGGCCGAGGCCTCGCGCGTCGTGGCGACGTAGATCTCGACCTTGCCGGCGATGTCCTGCCGCGGCGCCTGGCTGATCTCCAGCACGCGCGGCGCGGCGCAGGCCGCCAGCAACAGCGGCGCGAGCAACGCCAGAAAAAGCCCCCGAAGCCACGTCGTCACGCCGGTCATCGCCCTGTCGTCTCATCGAATCGACGAATGTTCAAGATGCCACCGTGACAGCTTCACGACAGAGGCGCGGTGGCGGGGCGCCTTGCCGCCGGCCCGACCGGCTTGCTAACTGGCGTCATGGTCGACACCGCCTCCCGCCACGAAACGCTGGCCGACGCCATCCTGGCCGGCGAACGCGCCGCCCTGGCGCGCGCCATCACGCTGGCCGAATCGCGCCGGCCCGACCATCGCGAGCTGGCCCGCGCGCTGATCCAGCGCCTGCTGCCCCGGACGGGCGGCGCGATCCGGGTCGGAATCACCGGCGTGCCCGGCGTCGGCAAATCGACCACCATCGACGCGCTGGGCAGCTATCTGACGGCGCAGGGCCACAAGGTCGCGGTGCTGGCCGTCGATCCCTCCTCGACCCGCACCGGCGGCTCGATCCTTGGCGACAAGACGCGGATGGCCCGGCTCTCGGTCGATCCGCACGCCTATATCCGCCCCTCGCCCTCCTCCGGCACGCTCGGCGGCGTCGCGGCGAAGACGCGCGAGACGATGCTGCTCTGCGAGGCGGCGGGCTTCGACGTCATCCTGGTGGAGACGGTCGGCGTCGGCCAGTCCGAGACGGCGGTGGCCGACCTCACCGACTTCTTCCTGGTGCTGATGCTGCCCAATGCCGGCGACGAATTGCAGGGCATCAAGAAGGGCATCATCGAGCTCGCCGACATGATCGCCGTCAACAAGGCCGACGGTCCCGGCGCCACGGCGGCGCGGGCGGCGGCCGCGCAGTACAAGGCCGCGCTGCATATCCTGGCGCCGGCCTCGCCGCTCTGGTCGACCCCGGTCGTCACGATTTCGGGCCTCACCGGCGAAGGGCTCGACGCGATGTGGAGCAGGATCGAGGAGCATCATCGCCGCTTCGGCGAGAAAGGCCTCGTCGCGCGCAAGCGCCGCCAGCAGGACGTGAAATGGATGTGGGCGATGGTGCAGGACCGGCTGCAGGCCAAGCTCAGGAACGATCCCGGGCTGAAGGCGCGGACACCGGCGCTCGAGGCCGCCGTGGCCGCCGGCTCGCTCGCCCCGACGGCGGCGGCCGAGGAGATCGCCAGCGCCCTGGGGCTGTGACCGGCATGGGCGGCCGATCGTCCCGATCCGGGACAATCGGGTTGGCCCGCTCCTTGATGGCGCCGGAACAGGAGGCAGCATGAACCCGTCCCGCCGTCATCTCCTGGCCGCCGGCCTCTGCGGCGCGGTTTCGCTGCGCCTGCCGGCGCAGGCGCAATCCCGCGGTCCCGCGGCCGCGCCGCTCGGCCAGCTCGGGCTCGACGCGACCCAGTTCGGCCTGCGGCCCGGAGCGGGCGAGGACCAGTCGCAGCGCCTCCAGGCCGCGCTCGGCGAGGCGGCGAAACGCTCGGCTCCCCTGCTGCTGCCGCCGGGCCGCTACCGCGTCGGCAAGGTCGCGCTGCCGGACGGGGCGCGCCTCGTCGGCGTGCCGGAGGCGACCCGGCTGGTGACGGCCGATGGCGGGCCGATCCTGATCGCGCGCCATCTCGGGCGGGCGAGCCTCTCCGGCCTCGTGCTGGACGGGCTCGACATCCCCTCCCCGCAGCGCTCCGCCCTGCTCGAAGCCGACGCCGTCGGCGCGATCACGGTCGCGGATCTCGTCTTCGTCAATGCCGGCTCGGTCGGGATGACGCTGAACCGCTGCGGCGGGAGCATCGGCGCGAGCAGCTTCCGGAAGATGCGGGACGCCGCCCTGTTCTCGCTGGATTCGCGCGGGCTGGCGATCGAGGGCAACGCCGTCGAGGATTGCGGCAACAACGGCATCCAGATCTGGCGCGGCGAGGCCGGGGACGACGGCTCGATCGTCCGGGGCAACCGGGTCGAGCGCATCCGCGCCGATGCCGGCGGCGACGGGCCGAACGGCAACGGCATCAGCCTCTATCGTGCGGGCGGTGTCGTGATCGAGGGCAACCAGCTACGCGACTGCGCGATGACCTTCATCCGCAACAATTCGGGCTCCGGCGTGCAGATGCTGGGCAATCAGGGCCGCCGCTGCGGCGAGACGGCGCTCTACTCGGAGTTCGCCTTCGAGGGCGCGATCATCGCCAACAACCTGGTCGAGGATTGCGCGCAGGGCGCCAACATCACCAATCTCGACCATGGCGGACGGCTCGCCGTCTTCGCCAACAACATCATCCGCAATGCGCGCAAGGCCGTCGCCCCGAACGGCAAGGAGCCCGTCGGCGGGCTCGGCGTCCATGTCGAGGCGGAGGCCGCCGTGACCGGCAACGTCATCGAGAACGCCAGCGAGACCGGCATCTCGCTGGGCTGGTCCTGGGGCATGCGCAACCTCGCCGCGACCGGCAACATCGTGCGCAAGGCGGGCATCGGCATCTCGGTCTCGCTGGTGCCGAAGGAGCGCAACGCCCTCATCGCCAACAACGTCATCGCCGAAGCCCGCAACGGCGCCGTGGTCGGCACCGAATACGGCAAGCCCGTCACCGGCGACCTGACCAGGGCCCCGGACGCGCGGGCGGCCGGCGTCCGGGTCGAGAACAACGCGGTCAGTTAGCGGCCGGCGCCCTCACCCGCCCGACCTCGATGCCGTTCCAGTTCTTCAGGACGGCCTCGCGCAGCGGCGCGAAGGCCGCCTGCGTCGGCTCGTCCATCGGCAGGAAGCGGCCGAGCAGCGCCGCCAGCGCGACCTCGGCGGCCCGGCCGGCCCCGTCGTCGCATTTGAGCGCGAGCCCCAAGCCCAGCTCCGGCAGGGCCGCGCAATAGACGCCTTCCGCGCCGGTCTTGGTGAAGGCGCGGGCGCCGAGCAGGCCCATCAGCCGCGTGTCGAAGCGGTCGGTACCGGCCACCATGAAGGGGTGGGCCGCCGCGGCGGCGCGGATGCGGGCGGCCGCCCGCGCCCGGGCGGGGCCGAGCCCCCGGCCGCTGCCGAGCCGGGCGAAGCCGAGCGCCAGCGCCTTGAGCGGGACGGCATAGGAGGGGATGGAGCAGCCGTCGATGCCCATGCGCTCGCCGGTATGGGCCGCGCCGGTCACCTCCTCCAGCGCGCCGCGCACGGCCTGCTGGACGGCATGATCCGGCTTCACATAGCCGGCGGGATCGGCGTCGAGCCCGCAGGACAGGCAGACGAAGCCGGCATGCTTGCCGGAACAGTTGTTGTTGAGCGCGCTGGGCTCGCCCCCCGCTATCGCCAGCGCCCGCGCCGCCGCCTCGTTCATCGGCCAATGCGCGCCGCATTCGAGGCAGCCGGCGTCCCGCCCGGCCTTCCGCAGCATGGAAAGCGAGGTCTGCGCATGAAGCGGCTCGCCGGAATGGGAGGAAACGGCGAGCGCGATCTCCGCCTCGGTCAGCCCGTAGCGGTCGGCGGCGCCGCTCTCCAGCAGCGGCAGCGCCTGGATCGCCTTGACCGCCGAACGCGGGAAAACGGGGCGCTCGACATCGCCCGCCGAGAACACGACGCCGCCATCGGCATCGACGACGATCGCCGAGCCGCGGTGGCGCGATTCCACGGTGTTGCCGCGCGTGACTTCGGCGAGGACGGGATTTTCCATGACGGCCTCCGCAGCCCGGCTGGCGGGCGCATCGCTTTTGCCGCCGGCGATGCCCCCTGTCAAAGACCGGAAGGCCGGCGGGCGCCCGCCGGCCTTCCGACGCAGCTCCCGATCTGCGCGGCGGAATGCGCGCATCGCACCCGCCCGCTCTGGCGCAAAGCCGCAAGTGCTGCCACGCTGGGCCGCCATGAGCCAGGCCGCGCCCAGCCCCGACTACGAAGCCGAATACAACAACCGCGCCCGCGTGCCGGAGCATCCCGGCATCATCGCCGGCTGGCAGGCCGATGCGGCCGCCTACCGGGCCACCGCGTTCTGCGAGCTCGGCATCGCCTATGGCGAGGGCGAGCGCCAGCGCTACGACCTGTTCAAGCCCGAGACGGTACGAGGCAACGCGCTCGTCATGTTCATCCATGGCGGCTACTGGCAGGCGCTCGACCGCAGCTTCTTCTCGCATCTGGCGCGCGGGCCGAACCGGCTCGGCCTGCCGGTCGCGGTGGTCGGCTACGATCTCTCGCCGCAGGTCCATCTCGGCCATATCGTCTGGGAGCTGCAGCAGGCGGCCGCCGCCTTGTGGCGCCGCTTCGGCCTGCCCGTGGTCGCGACCGGGCATTCGGCCGGCGGGCATCTCGCCGCCTGCACCCTGGCGACCGACTGGCGCAATGTCGACCCCGCCCTGCCCGACCGGTTGGTGCCCGCCGCCTACGGCATGTCCGGGCTCTACAACCTCAAGCCGCTCACCGAGACCAGCCTCAACGCCGCGCTCGGGCTCAGTCTCGAAGCGGCGGAGCGGGAGAGCCCGCTGTTCTGGCCGGCGCCGTCGCGGCTGACGATGGACGCGGTCGTCGGCGAAGCGGAAAGCGCCGAATACCACAGGCAGAGCCGCCGCCTGGTCGATGTCTGGGGCCTGGAAGGCGTGCAGACGCGCTACGAGGAGATCGCCGGCGCCAATCATTTCACGATCGTCGCCGGCCTCAGCGATCCCGACACAGCGATGACGCGGCGGATCGCGGCGCTCGCCGGCGCTTGATCTTCGGGCCTCCGGGGCTCTATCCAGAACCGGAGCCGGCCGGGTCGACGGCCCCGTCGGCGAATCAGTCCCTGCCCGAGAGTTGCGGAGCGCGCGATGCAGACCTTCTTCGTCGAGATCAAATGCAAGCTCGGCAAGACCTACGAGGTCGCCAGCGAGCTCGCCGACCGCGAGATCGCCTCCGAGATCTATTCGACCGCCGGCAATTACGACATCCTCGCGAAATTCCACGTCGCGGCGGATGTCGATGTCGGGCATTTCGTCGCGCAGAAGGTGCAGTCGATCCCCGAGATCGCCGACACCCATACGATCATCACCTTCAAGGCGTTCTGAGCGCCGAAACACGGCCGCCCGACCGGCTGCGGCCCCCCGAGGGCCTGCCGGCTCACCGAGCTGCGGCGGCACACGGTTCTCAACCCCGCAAAAACCGGCAGCGGCGTTGCGACGGCTTGACGGCATGGGGGCTTTCGCGCGACCAGCATCCCTCCGACCGTAGGGACCCTCGCGCCATGAAAAGCACGCTCTCCACCGATCTGCGCTCGGGCGCCCTCGTCTATCATCGCCAGCCCCGCCCCGGTAAGCTCGAGATCCAGGCGACCAAGCCGCTCGGCAACCAGCGCGACCTGGCGCTCGCCTATTCGCCCGGCGTCGCCGCCGCCTGCGAGGCCATCGTCGACGACCCGGCCGAGGCGGCCGAGCTGACCTCCCGCCAGAACCTCGTCGCCGTCGTCACCAACGGCACCGCCGTGCTCGGCCTCGGCGATATCGGCCCGCTGGCCTCCAAGCCGGTGATGGAGGGCAAGGCGGTCCTGTTCAAGAAATTCGCCGGCATCGACTGCTTCGACATCGAGGTCGAGCAGAAGAACATCGAGAAATTCGTCGAGGTCGTCGCGGCGCTGGAACCGACCTTCGGCGGCATCAATCTCGAGGACATCAAGGGGCCGGAATGCTTCGAGATCGAGGAGCAGCTCAAGGCCCGGATGAACATCCCGGTCTTCCATGACGACCAGCACGGCACCGCGATCATCGTCGGGGCGGCGGCGCTGAACGGGCTCGACCTCGCGGGCAAGAAGATCGCCGACGTCAAGATCGTCGTCTCCGGCGCAGGTGCTGCGGCCATCGCCTGCATCAACCTGCTGGTCGAGCTCGGCGCCCAGCGCAGGAACATCTGGGTCTCCGACATCGACGGCGTGGTCTACAAGGGCCGCAACACGCTGATGGACCGCTGGAAGGAGGCCTATGCGCAGGACACCGAGGCCCGCACGCTGGACGACATCATCGGCGGCGCCGACATCTTCCTCGGCGTCTCGGCCGCGGGCGTGCTGAAGCCGGAGATGGCCAAGCGCATGGCGCCGAAGCCGCTGATCCTGGCGCTCGCCAATCCCAGCCCCGAGATCACGCCCGAGGACGCGCTCGCCGTGCGCCCCGACGCGATGATCTGCACCGGCCGCTCGGACTATCCGAACCAGGTCAACAACGTCCTGTGCTTCCCCTACATCTTCCGCGGCGCGCTCGACGTCCAGGCGACGACGATCAACGAGGCGATGAAGCTCGCGGCGGTGCGCGCCATCGCGGCGCTGGCCCGCGAGGCGAGCTCGGACGTGGCGGCGCGCGCCTATGGCGGCGAGACCTCGACCTTCGGCGCGACCTCGCTGATCCCGAACCCGTTCGACCCGCGCCTGATCATGCGCATCGCCCCGGCGGTGGCGGAAGCCGCCATGACCACGGGCGTGGCGCGCAAGCCGCTGGTCGACGTGGAAGCCTATCGCGACCAGCTCTCGCGCTTCGTCTTCCGCTCCGGCTTCATCATGAAGCCGCTGTTCCAGCAGGCCAAGGCCGACCCCAAGCGCGTCATCTACGCCGAGGGCGAGGACGAGCGCGTGCTGCGCGCCGCCCAGGTGGCGCTGGAGGAAGGGCTCGCCGTGCCGATCCTGATCGGCCGCCCCGGCGTCATCGAGACCCGCATCGAGCGCTTCGGCCTGACGCTCAAGCCCGGCGTCGACTTCCAGATCGTCAATCCCGAGGACGATCCGCGCTATCGCGACTATGTCCAGACCTATCTCGACATCGCCGGCCGGCGCGGCATCACCCCGGAAGCGGCCCGCGCGCTGGTGCGCACCAACAACACCGTGATCGCGGCGCTCGCCGTGGCCCGCGGCGAGGCGGACGCGATGATCACCGGCCTCGAAGGCCGCTTCATGTCGCGGCTCAGGCACGTCAAGGACATCATCGGCCTGGCGCCGGGCGTCTGCGACCTCGCGGCGATGACGCTCGTCATCACCAACAAGGGCGCCTTCTTCCTCACCGACACCCATGTGAAGCACGATCCGACGGCGGAGGAGATCGCCGACATGACCGTGCTCACGGCGAACCATGTCCAGCGCTTCGGCATCGACCCCAAGATCGCGCTGCTCTCCCATTCCGACTTCGGCGCGGCCGATACGCCGAGCGCGCTCAAGATGCGCAGGGCGCTGGCCCTGATCCGCCAGCGCGCGCCGCATCTGGAATGCGACGGCGAGATGGAGGCCGGCACCGCGCTGGTGCCGCTGATCCGCGAGCGCGTGCTGCCCTCCTCCTCGCTCAAGGGCATGGCGAACGTGCTGATCTTCCCCAATCTCGACGCCGCCAATGTCGCCTACCAGTTCGCCAAGGTCCTCGCCGATGCGCTGCCGGTCGGGCCGATCCTGATCGGCACGAACAAGCCCGCCCATATCCTCACCGGCTCGGTGACGGCGCGCGGCGTGGTCAACATGACCGCGCTCGCGGTCGTCGAGGCGCAGGAGCGGGCGGCCCTGGCCGCGGGCCAATAGGGCCGGCGCCGGCAACGGACACCCGTCCGGCCCTGCGCCAGACGCCGGACGGTTTCCCTGCCTTGACGCTCGCAACCCCCGCGAAGCTCGGCTAGGAAGGACGCGTTCCTTTCCCCACCCAGCGGGTCCGCAGCGATGAGCCGTATCGTCTATGTCAATGGCGCCTATCTCCCGGAGGAGGAGGCGAAGATCTCGATCTTCGACCGCGGCTTCATCTTCGGCGACGGGATTTACGAGGTTTCGGCGGTGATCGGCGGCAAGCTCGTCGACTGCGAGGCGCATCTCGCCCGCCTCGAGCGCTCCTGCGGCGAGATCCGCCTCGCCCTGCCCTGGTCGAAGGCCGAGCTCGTCGCGATCCACGAGGAGCTGATCAGGCGCAACAATCTCGACGAGGGCGGCATCTACCTGCAGGTCTCGCGCGGCGCCGCCGATCGCGACTTCCCTTTCCCGAAGGACGTGCAGCCGACGCTGGTGCTGTTCACCCAGGCCCGCAACTTCGTCGACGCGCCGGGCGCGAAGACCGGCATCAAGGTCGTCTCGACGCCGGACCTGCGCTGGGCCCGCCGCGACATCAAGAGCGTCAACCTGCTCGCTCCCGTCCTCGCCAAGCAGTTCGCGCTGGAGAGCGGCGCGCAGGAGGCCTGGCTCACCGAGGACGGCGTGGTGACCGAGGGCGCCTCCTCCACGGCCTGGATCGTCAAGGGCAAGACGCTGATCTCGCGTCCGCTCTCGCACAAGGTCCTGCCGGGCATCACCCGCAAGGCCGTGCTGGCCTATCTCGCGGAATCCGGCTTCACCTTCGAGGAGCGCGAGTTCACGCTGGAAGAGGCGCTCGACGCCGAGGAGGCCTTCATCACCTCCGCGACCAGCCTCGTCATGCCGGTGACCTCGATCGACGGCCACACGATCCATAACGGCGCGCCGGGCCCGACCGCGCTGCGCCTGCGCGAGATCTATATCGACTACGCCCGCAAGGGCGGCGTGCTGGGCTAAATCCCCGCGCGGGTCATCCCGGACAAGCGGCGGGGCCGCGCCGATCCGGGATCCATGCCTGGACCGTTCCGGAATGGATCCGGGGCCTCCCGTCGGTCGCCCGGGATGACTCGAGGTGACGGAAAGGTCGTTACAGCCCCACCCGCTCCCCCATCACATAGGTCGCCGCGACATTGCGCTCGTCGCCCAGCGTGACGAGGACGAAAAGCTCCTCCGCCAGATCGCGCACCGTCTCCATGCGGTGCGCCATCGCCCGGGTCGCTCCCGCATCGAGCACGACGACATCCGCCTCGCGTCCGGCCTCGAAGCTCCCGATCCAGCGATCGAGCCCGAGCGCCACCGCATTGCCGCGCGTGATCGCATGCAGCGCCGCGAAGGCCGGCAGCGACTGCCCCTGCAATTGCAGCACCTTGTAGGCCTCGGCCATCGTCCTCAGCATCGAATAGGAGGTGCCGCCGCCGATATCGGTCGCGACCGCGACCTTCACGCCGTGTCGCCTCGCCTGGGCCCAGTCGAACAGCCCCGAGCCGAGGAACAGGTTCGAGGTCGGGCAGAACACGGCGACCGCGCCGGTCTCGGCGAAGGCCTGCCACTCGTTATGGGTCATGTGGATGCAATGGCCCATCAGGCTCCTGGGGCCGAGCAGGCCGTGGCGCCGGTAGATGTCGGCATAGTCCGCTGCCTCGGGATGGAGCTCGCGGGCGAAGGCGATCTCGGCCCGGTTCTCGTCGATATGGGTCTGGACGTGGCAATCGGGGTGCTCGGCCGCGAGACGGCCGGCCGCCGCCAACTGCTCCGGCGTCGAGGTGATCGCGAAGCGGGGCGTGACCGCATAGAGCTGCCGGCCCCTGCCGTGCCAGCGCGCGATCAGCGCCTTCGAATCGCGATAGCCGCTCTCGGCCGTGTCGGTCAGCGCCTCGGGCGCGTTGCGATCCATCATCACCTTGCCGGCGATCATCCGCGTGTTGCGCCGCTGCGACTCGGCGAAGAAGGCCTCGGCCGATTGCGGATGCACCGAGCAGTAGACGGCCGCCGTGGTGGTACCGCTGGCGAGCAGCTCAGCCAGAAAGAAGCGCGAGAGCTTTTCGGCATGGCCCTGTTCGCCGAGCTTCTGCTCCTCGACGAAGGTGTATCTGTTCAGCCACTCCATGAGCTGGGCGCCATAGGAGGCGACGACCTGCGTCTGCGGCATGTGGATATGGGCGTCGATGAAGCCCGGCATGATCAGATGCGGGCGATGGTCGACGATGTCGGCCTCCGACGGCAGCGTCCGCAGCAGGTCCCGCGCCTCGCCCGCCGCCTTGACCAGCCCGTTCTCGACGACGAGCAGGCCGTCCGCGATGAAGCGATGCGCCGCCTCGCCCGCAATCTGCGGATCGTCGAGGAACCAGAGCAGGCGGCCGCGCAGGGCGCGCAGGATGGTCGATGCGGTCACGATGGGCAGCTCCGGCGCAAATTCACATCACATCTGCACCAAATCAAAGCTTCCGGCCAAGCGCGGAACATGCCTAATCTACGGGCATGGTCTGGGGTTGCGAGCGGAGCGGGCGGAATGCGTGACAGGCTGCGCTTCCTCCTGGGCGACGCGCTCATCGAGATCGAGCGCTGCGAACCGACGCTGACGGTGCTCGACTGGCTGCGCCTCGGCCGGCGCATGACCGGCACCAAGGAAGGCTGCGCCGAGGGCGATTGCGGCGCCTGCACCGTCGTCGTCGGCCGGCTCGACCGCGGCCGGCTGCGCTACGAGGCGGTCAATGCCTGCATCCGCTTCCTGCCGACGCTGGACGGCTGCCAGCTCCTCACCGTCGAGCATCTGAAGGGCGCCGACGGCAGCCTGCATCCCGTCCAGCAGGCGATGGTGGACTGCCACGGCTCGCAATGCGGCTTCTGCACGCCCGGCTTCGTGATGTCGCTGCTGGCGCTCAGGTTGAACGAGGCGGAACCCAGCATTGCGCGCATCGAGGACGCGCTCGCCGGCAATCTCTGCCGCTGCACCGGCTACGAGCCGATCATCGCCGCGGGCCGCCGCATGGACGAGCTCGCGCCGCGGGGGGCCGATCGCTTCCTGCGGGCGCGCGAGGCGGTCGCGGCGCGCCTCGCCGCCCTCGGCGACAGCGAGACGCTGGCCCTGCGAGGCGAAAGCGGCTGCTTCTACGCCCCCGCGACCGTCGCGGCGCTGGCAGAGCTCGTCGTCGCGCATCCGCAGGCGACGCTGGTAGCCGGCGCCACCGATGTCGGGCTCTGGGTGACCAAGGCGATGAAGCGGCTCGATCCGGTGATTTACCTTGGCCGGATCGAGGCATTGCGTGCGATCACCGATGAAGGCGATCATCTGCGCTTCGGCGCGATGGCGAACAATAGCGATGTCCGCACCGCCCTGGCCGCCCTCTCGCCGCAGCTCGACGAGCTGATGCGGCGCTTCGGCGGCGAGCAGGTCCGCAATGCCGGCACGATCGGCGGCAACATCGCCAACGGCTCGCCGATCGGCGACCTGCCGCCGGCCCTGATCGCGCTCGATGCGACGCTGGTTCTGGCCCGCTCCCGTCATTGCGAGCGCAGCGGAGCGATCCAGGAAGGACCGGGCGAGGCGTCGAACCCGCCCCATCTGGATCGCTTCGCTGCGCGCGCGATGACGGCAGGGGATGGCTTGGCCCGCCGCGCCATCCCGCTCGAGAGCTTCTTCCTCGACTATCGCAAGCAGGATCGGCGGCCCGGCGAATTCGTCGAGGCCGTGCTGGTGCCGAAGCTGGCGAGCGGCATGCTGTTCCACGCCTCCAAGGTGTCGAAGCGCTTCGACGAGGATATCTCCGCCGTCTGCGGCGCCTTCCGCCTGACGCTCGGCGATGACGGGCGCATCGGCGAAGCCCGCCTCGCCTATGGCGGCATGGCCGGCATCCCGAAGCGGGTGAAGGCGGCGGAAGCGGCTCTCGTCGGTCGACGCTGGACCGAAACCGCCGCTGCGGCGGCCATCGCCGCGCTGCCGCAGGACTTCGCGCCGCTCGACGACATGCGCGCCTCGGCGCAGTATCGCATGAAGGTCGCCGGCAACCTGCTGCGGCGCTTCCTGATCGAGACGACGCAAGCGAGGACGCAGACGCGGGTCGCCGGCCTGCTGACGGAGACCGGCCATGGCTGACGCGCGCCGCAAGCTCGATCTCGCTCCGGAAACCGGCCCGGTCGGTTCCGCCCGCGCCCATGATTCCGCGCCGAAGCATGTCGCGGGCGAGGCCCTCTACATCGACGACATCGCCGCGCCGGAAGGGCTGCTGCACGCCTATCTCGGCACGAGCACGATCGCCCATGGCAAGCTGCTCTCGCTCGATCTCGACGCGGTGCGGGCGGCGCCGGGAGTCGTCGCCGTGCTGACGGCAGCCGATATCCCCGGCGCCAACGACATCTCCTCGACGCATCTGCACGACGAACCGGTCTTCGCGACGGAACGCATCCTGTTCCACGGCCAGCCACTTTTCGCCGTCGTCGCCGGGACGCGCGAGCAGGCGCGCCATGCCGCCACGCTGGCGAAGGCCGACCATGCCGAGGAGGCTCCGCAGATCGACATCGCCGCCGCGCGCGCGGCCGGCGGCAGGCTCGTTACCGAGCCGCTCAAGCTGGAGCGCGGCGATGTCGCGGCCGCCATGGCAGCGAGCCCGCGCCGGCTGAAGGGCACGATGGCGATCGGCGGCCAGGAGCATTTCTACCTCGAGGGCCAGGTCGCGCTGGCGATCCCCGGCGAGGACGAGGACATGGCGGTGCTGGTCTCGACCCAGCATCCGAGCGAGGTCCAGCACATGGTCGCCGCCGTGCTCGGCATCGGCTCGCATGCGGTGACGGTCGAGGTCCGGCGCATGGGCGGCGGCTTCGGCGGCAAGGAGACGCAGGCCAATCTCTTCGCCTGCGTCGCCGCGCTCTGCGCCCGCAAGCTCAGGCGCCCGGTCAAGCTCCGGCCCGACCGCGACGACGACATGGCGATCACGGGAAAACGCCACGACTTCGTCTGCGACTACGAGATCGGCTTCGACGAAGAGGGCCGCATCCATGCGGTCGATGCGGTCTATGCGGCGCGCTGCGGCTGGAATGCGGATCTCTCCGGGCCGGTGACCGACCGCGCCCTGTTCCACATGGACAATTGCTATTTCTACCCGGCGGTGCGGGCCCGCTCCGAGCCGCTGTTCACCAATACCTGCTCGAACACCGCCTTCCGCGGCTTCGGCGGGCCGCAGGGCATGGTCGGGGCCGAGCGCTTCATCGAGGAGGTCGCCTATGCCACCGGGCTCGACCCGCTGGAGGTGCGCCGGCGCAATCTCTACGGCGGCGCCGGTCGCGACCTCACGCCCTATCACCAGAGGGTCGAGGACAATATCGCCGGCGACGTCATCGCCGAGCTGGAACGGCGCTGCGACTACCAGGCGCGGAAGGCGGCGATCCGGGAGGCCAATGCGACGAGTCCCGTCGTCAAGCGGGGCATCGCCCTGACGCCGGTGAAATTCGGCATCTCCTTCACCGCGACCTGGTTCAACCAGGCCGGGGCGCTGGTGCATGTCTATACCGACGGCACGGTCGCGCTGAACCATGGCGGCACCGAGATGGGGCAAGGGCTCTACATCAAGGTGGCGCAGGTGGTGGCGCACGCCTTCGGCATCGGGCTCGATCAGGTCAAGATCACCGCCACCACCACCGGCAAGGTGCCGAACACCTCGGCCACCGCCGCCTCCTCCGGCTCGGATCTCAACGGCATGGCGGCGCTCGACGCCTGCGAGACGATCAAGAAGCGGCTAGCGGAATTCGCGGCGAAGCACTGGCAGGCGCGGCCGGAGGAGGTCGCGTTCCTGCCGGGACGGGTGAAGGTCGGCGCCCGCGAGATCGCCTTCAAGGACGTGATCGCAGCGGCCTATATGGCCCGCGTCCAGCTCTCGGCGACGGGCTTCTACGCGACGCCCAATATCCATTGGGACCGCAAGGCCGGTCGCGGCCATCCCTTCTACTATTTCGCCTATGGCGCGGCGGCGGCCGAGGTCGCGATCGACACGCTGACCGGCGAGTACAAGGTCGAGCGCGTCGATATCCTCCACGATTGCGGGCAGTCGCTGAACCCGGCGATCGACAAGGGGCAGATCGAGGGCGGCTTCGTTCAGGGCATGGGCTGGCTGACGACGGAGGAGCTGGTCTGGGACAGGAAGGGCCGGCTCCTGACGCACGCCCCCTCGACCTACAAGATCCCCGTCGCTTCCGACCGGCCGCGCATCTTCAACGTGCATCTGCTGGAGAACGCGCCCAACCGCGAGCCGACGATCCACCGCTCCAAGGCTGTCGGCGAGCCGCCATTGATGCTGGCGATCTCGGTCTTGCAGGCGCTCTCGGACGCGGTGGCGAGCGTCGGGGATCACCGCATCTGCCCGCGTCTCGATGCGCCGGCGACGCCGGAGCGGGTGCTGGACGCGGTGGAGCGGGTCAGAGCGGAGGCAGGACGATGAGCCTCGCCGCATTTCTGGACATGCATCGGCAGGAAGGCATCGTGCTGGTGCGGATCGAAGCCGCGGATGGCTCGACGCCGCGCGAGGCGGGAGCCTGCATGGCGGTCAGCCCCACCGCCATCGCTGGCACCATCGGCGGCGGCCAGCTCGAATTCCACTGCATCGACCTCGCCCGGCACATGCTGAGCGAGGGCGCCCCCGACCAGATCCTCGACATTCCGCTCGGGCCGCAGATGGGCCAGTGCTGCGGCGGGCGCGTGCGCGTCTCGCTGCGGCACTGCTCCTCCTCCGAGGCGGCCGTGATGGCGGCGCGCGAGAAGGCCGAGGCGAGCGCGCGGCCGGCGATCCTCGTCTTCGGCGCCGGGCATACCGGCCGCGCTTTGACGAAGGCGCTCGCCGCCCTGCCCTTCGCCGTCACGCTGATCGACGACCGCGACGACGTGATGAGCGGTTTGCCGCCCGCCGTGACCTGCATCCGCATGGCCGATCCCGTCGATGCCGTCGCGCATGCGCCGGCGAAGGCGGCTTTCGTCGTGCTGTCGCACAGCCATGCGCTCGACTACCGGCTGGCGGAGGCGGCGCTGGCGCGCGGCGACGCGGCTTATGTCGGCATGATCGGCTCGGCCACCAAGCGCGCCCGCTTCGAGGCGGGCTTCCTGCGCAGCGGCGGCCGGCGCCAGACGCTCGCGCGGCTGACCTGCCCGATCGGCGGTTCCGATGTGGACGACAAGCGTCCCGAGGTGATCGCGGCCTTGACGGCAGCCGAGCTGGTGCGTTGCTTGCTTGGCCGCCGGAAGCCGGCGAAGGGGAGACAAGCGAGACATGAACCAGCCGCGTGAGCAGGAAGTGCCGCCGCGGCTGGCGCTCGCCCATATCTCCAAGAGCTTTCCGGGCGTGAAGGCCAATGACGACATCAGCCTGAGCGTCAGGCCCGGCGAGATCCACGCCCTGCTCGGCGAGAACGGCGCCGGCAAGTCGACGCTGGTCAAGATCATCTACGGCGTCCAGCAGGCCGACGAAGGCACGATCTCCTGGAACGGCTCGCCCGTCTCGATCCCCTCGCCCAAGGCCGCGCGCAGGCTCGGCATCGGCATGGTCTTCCAGCATTTCTCGCTGTTCGACGCGATGACGGTGATCGAGAACATCGCGCTCGGGCTCGACGAGGCGGTCGATCGCGAGGCGCTGAAGGGCCAAGTCGCGGCGATCCTGCAATCCTATTCGCTGCCGCTCGATCCGGAGCGCGAGGTGCATACGCTTTCGGTCGGCGAGCGCCAGCGCATCGAGATCGTGCGCTGCCTCCTCCAGAAGCCGAAGCTGCTGATCATGGACGAGCCGACCTCGGTGCTGACGCCGCAGGAGGTCGAGCGCCTGTTCGCGACCTTGCGCCAGATCGCGGCGGAAGGCTGCTCGATCCTCTACATTTCGCACAAGCTCTCCGAGATCAAGGCGCTCTGCGACAGCGCCACCATCCTGCGCGGCGGGCGGGTCGTCGCGACCTGCGATCCCAAGGTCGAGACGACGCGGCGCATGGCCGAGCTGATGATCGGCGCCGAACTGCGCAGGATCGAGCATGGCCGCGCGAGCGGGGCCGGGGCGGTCCGGCTCGCCGTCAGCGGGCTTTCGCTGCCCGGCGCGCCGCCCTTCGGCACCGATCTCAGGGAGATCGCCTTCGAGGCGCGGGCCGGCGAGATCCTCGGCATCGCCGGCGTCGCCGGCAACGGGCAGGCCGAGCTGCTCACCGCGCTCTCGGGCGAGCGGCCCGCGACGGCGCCGGATGCGATCAGGCTCGACGGCAAGCCGATCGGCCTCGAAGGCGCCGGGGCGCGCCGGACGCTCGGCCTCTCCTGCGTGCCGGAAGAGCGCAACGGCCATGCCGCCGTCCCGGATTTCTCGCTGGCCGAGAACGGCATCCTGACCGCGCGCCACCGCCTGCCGCTGGCGCCGCACGGCATCATCAGCCGCGGCGCCGTCCGGCGCTTCGCCGATGGCGTCATCAAGCTCTTCGACGTGCGTACCACCGGCAGCGCCGCGCCCGCCCGCTCGCTCTCGGGCGGCAACCTGCAGAAATTCATCATGGGCCGCGAGATCGGCCAGCAGCCCGCCGTGCTCGTGGTCTCGCAGCCGACCTGGGGCGTCGATGCCGGAGCGGCCGCCGCCATCCGGCAGGAGCTCGTCGATCTCGCCGCCAAGGGCTCGGCCGTGGTGGTGATCTCGCAGGACCTCGACGAGCTGCTCGAACTGGCCGACCGGCTCTGCGTGATCAACGAGGGCCGGCTCTCGACGCCGCGGCCGGTCGCCAGCCTCGGCATCGACGAGATCGGGCTGATGATGGGCGGCATCCACGGCGCCGGCGAGCAGGCGGAGGCAGCCCATGCTTGAATGGCGCCGCCGCCGCGAGCCGAGCACGCCGATGCTCTGGCTCAGCCCCCTGATCGCGATCGGGCTGACCATGCTGGCCGGCATGCTGGTCTTCACGGCGATGGGCTATGACGGCTTCCACGCCGTCGGCAGCATCTTCGTCACGCCCTTCGCCGAGCCGCAGCGCTGGGCCGATATCGGCGTCAAGGCGGCGCCGCTGGTGCTGATCGCGCTCGGGCTCGCCATCGGCTTCCGCGCCAATGTCTGGAACATCGGCGCCGAGGGGCAATATGTCATGGGCGCCATCGCCGGCACCGGCGTCGCGCTCGCGACCTACGACATGAGCGGCTGGTGGATCCTGCCCGCCATGGCGCTGGCCGGCATCCTCGGCGGCATGGCCTGGGCCGCGATCCCGGCCCTGCTGCGCGTGAAGCTGCAGGTCAGCGAGATCCTGACCAGCCTGATGCTGACCTATGTCGCGGTGCAGTTCCTGTTCTTCCTGGTGCGCGGCCCGTGGAAGGACCCGGACGGCTTCAACTTCCCGCAGACGCGGATGTTCACGGCCGACCAGACGCTGCCCACGATCATGGAGGGCTCGCTCGTCCATATCGGCATTCCCGTCGCGCTCCTGCTGGCGGTCATCGCCTGGCTGCTGATGGAGAAGACCACGGCCGGCTATGCGGTGAAGGTCGTCGGCCTCGCCCCCGCCGCCGCCCGCCATGGCGGCTTCAGCGCGGCGCGCACGACCTGGGCGACGATGCTGCTCAGCGGCGGCCTCGCCGGACTCGCCGGGCTGTTCGAGGCGGCGGGCCCCTTCGGCCAGCTCACCCCACAATTCCCGGTCGGCTACGGCTTCACCGCGATCATCGTCGCCTTCCTCGGGCGGCTCAGCCCGCTCGGCATCATCTTCGGCGGCCTCGTCCTGGCCGGAACCTATGTCGGCGGCGAGATCGCGCAATCGACCGTGCGCCTGCCGCAGGCGGCGACCGGCCTGTTCCAGGCCATGCTGCTGTTCATGCTGCTGGCGACGGATGTGCTGGTGCGCTGGCGCATCGTCTGGAAGCGGAGGGCGGCTTGAGGCAGCTCGCGACCGAACCTTTCCGTCATTCCGGGGCAAGCCGAAGGCTTGAGCCCGGAACCCATGCACACCGGCCATGCCGAGGAATCCTGCATCATCGAACGGAGATATATGGTCTGAAACCTGAGTTCATGGGTTCCGGGCTCATCGCTGCGCGCTGCCCCGAAATGACGAGGTGGGGCGAATGACCACCGCCATGCTCGTCTCCATCCTGATGACCCTGATCGCGGCCTCGACGCCGCTGCTGCTGGCGGCGCTGGGCGAGCTGGTCGCCGAGAAGGCCGGCGTGCTCAATCTCGGCGTCGAGGGCATGATGCTGTGCGGCGCGGTCGCCGGCTTCGCCGTCGCCTTCTCCAGCGGCTCGACGGCGCTAGGTCTCGTCGCCGCGCTGCTGGCCGGCGTCGCCGCCGCGATGATCTTCGCGGTGCTGGCGCTCTCGCTCGGCGCCAACCAGGTCGCGACAGGCTTGGCGCTGACGATCTTCGGCATCGGCGCCTCCTCGCTGATCGGCGCCGGCTTCGTCGGGCGCACGGTGCAGCGGCTCGGGCCGGTCTTCCCGGCCGCGCTGTCCGAGCATCCCGTCCTGCGCGTCGTCTTCGGGCAGGACATCCTGGTCTATCTCTCGCTCGCGCTGGTGGCGGGCGTCGCCTATGTGCTGCGCCGGACGCGGGCGGGGCTGATCCTGCGCGCGGTCGGCGAGAACGACGCCTCCGCCCATGCGATCGGCTATCCGGTGATCGCGATCCGCTATGCGGCGGTCGCCTTCGGCGGCGCGCTCGCCGGGCTGGGTGGAGCCTATTTCTCGCTGGCGCTGACGCCAATGTGGGCCGACCGGCTCACCGCCGGGCGCGGCTGGATCGCGCTGGCGCTGGTCGTGTTCTCGGCCTGGAAGCCGGGGCGGCTGCTGCTCGGCGCCTATCTCTTCGGCGCGGTGATGACGCTGGAACTGCAGGCCAAGGCGGCGGGCGTCGCCTGGCTCGCGCCGGAGGTGCTGGCGATGGCTCCCTATCTTGCGACCATTGCGGTTCTGACCATGATGTCGTTAGGACGAAAGACCGGCCGGCTCGACGCGCCCGCCTGCCTCGGCAAACCCTTCTCGGCGTCCTGACGCCGCAACCGACAACGGGGAGTTCAACATGACCAGCATCATCACCCGCCGGAGGCTGACCTTCGGCGCGGCCGCGGCCTCGACCCTGCCGATCCTCGGCCGCGGCGCCTCGGCGCAGGCCCCGCTCGGCGTCGGCTTCATCTATGTCGGTCCGATCGGCGACCACGGCTATAGCTGGACCCACGACCAGGGCCGCCTCGCGCTGGAGAAGGAATACGGCGCCAAGGTCAAGACCAGCTTCATCGAGAACGTCGCCGAGGGTCCCGACGCGGCACGCGCGCTGCGCCAGCTCGCCCAGGCCGGCAACCAGCTCATCTTCGCGACCTCCTTCGGCTTCATGAACCCCACGATCCAGGTCGCCAAGCAGTTCCCGAAGATCAAGTTCGAGCACGCCACCGGCTATATGCGCGCCGAGAACGTCGCCACCTACGACGCCCGCTTCTACGAAGGCCGCGCCGTGATCGGCACCATCGCCGGCCATATGTCGAAGACCGGGCAGGCCGGCTATGTCGCCTCCTTCCCGATCCCGGAGGTGGTGATGGGCATCAACGCCTTCCACCTCGCGGCGCGCAAGGTGAACCCGAACTTCAAGACCAAGGTGGTCTGGTGCTCGACCTGGTACGACCCCGCCAAGGAGGCCGACGCCGCCAAGGCGCTGATCGACCAGGGCGCCGACATGATCACCCAGCACACCGACTCGCCGGCCCCGCTCCAGGCGGCCGAGCAGCGCGGCGTCTACGCCTTCGGCCAGGCCTCCGACATGCGCTCCTTCGCGCCGAAGGCCCATCTCAGCGCCATCGTCGACGACTGGTCGGGCTACTACATCAAGCGCGTCAAGGAGGTGATGGACGGCTCCTGGAAGAGCGGCGCCGTCTGGGGCGGCATCAAGGACGGCTTCGTCAAGCTCGCGCCCTATAACGACGCGGTGACACCCGAGGCGCGCAAGGCGGCCGACGAGGTCACGCAGGCCATCGCGTCGGGCAAGCTCCACCCCTTCACCGGCGAGCTCAAGGACCAGAAGGGCGAGGTCCGCGTCAAGGCCGGCGAGACCGCCACCGACGAGATGCTCTCGAAGATGGACTGGTACGTCGACGGCATCCAGGCCTGATCCCGTCAGGGGCGGCGGGCGCGGTTTCGCGCCCCGCCGCCACCGCCGAATCAGGGCGCCGCGCGCGGGCCCGCCTCCTCCCTTCCGCCTCCCGCTCTCGCCGAAAACGCAAAAATCCGGCGATTCGGCACGGAACGAAGCCGTTTCCTGTGCGTATCTAGCGCCGTGGGCATCGTCTTTCCGCAATAACCATGGCAACTGCCTGAGTTGCGCGCCGCGAATATCTCATCGCGCGGTCGCTCGTGACGGCATCTGACATGAACGACCGCAGTCCTGTACGCGACGCCTATCACACCTTCTCAAGGAGGATTTCATGACCAAGAACGAACTGATCGCCGCGATCGCGGAGGAGACCGGGAAGACCAAGGCCAACGTTTCGGCCATCCTGACCTCCCTTGGCGCGACCGTCGCCAAGACCCTGAAGAAGGGCGACGACGTCACGCTCGGCGGCATCGGCAAGCTCTCCGCCGCCAAGCGCGAGGCCCGCGAGGCGCGCAACCCCTCCACGGGCGCCACCATCAAGGTGCCGGCCAAGACCGTGGTGAAGTTCAAGGTCACCAAGGACCTCGCCGACGCGGTCGCGTAAGCCTGCGGATCGGAATCAGGCAGCGTTCGCGCACCCGATGCGGGCGCTGCCTGGGGCCTTTCGCCGGGGCCGGACTTGACCCGGGCAGCTTCCCCGCGGGATTCTCAGGGCCTGACGCCGCATTGCCCGAGAATGAAGCAAGCGCATGTTCCTTCGCCTCTTCACCGATCTGCGCGCCAACAAGGTCCCGGTCACCCTGCGGGAATATCTGACGCTGCTCGAAGGAGTCGAGGCCGATCTCGCCGAGCACAGGGTCGATGAATTCTACTACCTCGCCCGCGCCACGCTGGTGAAGGACGAGCGTCATCTCGACAGGTTCGACAAGGTCTTCGCCCAGGTCTTCAAGGGCATGGAGACGCTTCAGCAGGCGATCGAGCAGGCCGGCATTCCCGAGGAATGGCTGCGCAAGCTCGCCGAGAAATTCCTGACGGACGAAGAGAAGGCCCAGATCGACGCGATGGGCTGGGACAAGCTCTGGGAGACGCTGAAAGCACGCCTCGAGGAGCAGAAGGGCCGCCATCAGGGCGGCAACAAATGGATCGGCACCGCCGGCACCTCGCCCTACGGCGCCTATGGCTACAATCCCGAAGGCATCCGCATCGGCCAGGACAAGAACCGCAATTTCCGGGCGGTGAAGGTCTGGAACAGGCGCGACTTCAAGGATTTCGACGACGGGCGCGAACTGGGGGTGCGCAATCTGCGCGTCGCGCTGCGGCGCCTGCGCCGCTTCGCCCGCACCGGGGCGGCCGAGGAACTCGACCTCGACAACACCATCGCGGAGACCGCCAAGCACGGCTATCTCGACCTCAGGCTCCGGCCGGAGCGGCACAACGCCGTGAAGGTGCTGCTCTTCCTCGATGTCGGCGGCTCGATGGACTGGCATGTCGAGCTGGCCGAGGAGCTGTTCTCCGCGGCGCGGGCCGAGTTCAAGCATTTCGAGCATTTCTACTTCCACAACTGCCCTTATGAGCGTGTCTGGAAGGAGAACCGCCGCCGCCACGAACAGCAGATTCCGACCTGGGAGGTGCTGCGGACCTATCCCGCCGATTACCGCCTCGTCTTCGTCGGCGACGCCTCGATGAGCCCCTACGAGATCGCGATGCCCGGCGGCTCGGTCGAGCACTGGAACGAGGAAGCCGGCCAGGTCTGGATGGAGCGGCTGGTCGGCAAGTTCCCGAAATCGGTCTGGCTCAACCCGGTCCAGCAGCATCTGTGGAGCTACACCCAGTCGATCCGCCAGATCGGCGGGCTGATGGGCGGGCGCATGTTCCCGCTGACCCTGGACGGGCTCGACGGCGCGATGAAGCTGCTGGCGCGCTGACGGGCGTTTCGAGCCGCTTCCCTTCAGCCGCCGGAATGCTCTAACTGCGAGCCATGACCGACGACCCCGACGACGCCCCGGCCCCGAGCTGGCGCCAGCGCCCGAAGCCGGTGGGCTTCGAGATCCTCTACAGGCTCGACGGCGACGTGCTGGAGATCGACCGCACCCGCGCGGTCGACCGCGTCCGGCTCGGCGCCGTCGAGCAGGTCCGCTTCGTCTTCGCGCCGGGCAACATCTCGGCGAAGGGCTACCGGACGCAGTTGCGCCTCCGGGACGGCAAGAGCGTCACCTTCGGCAACCTGTCCTGGCGCTCCATGACCGATCTCGACCGGGACGATGCGCGCTACCACCGCTTCGTCTCGGCGCTGGCGCAGGCGATCGCCAAGGCCAATCCGCGGGCGCGCTTCATCGGTGGCAAGCCGCGGCCGATCTGGCTCGGCATGGCGCTCGTCGGCGGCCTGTCGCTCGCCATGATCGTGTTCTTCGCGCTGCGGGCCTTCCAGGAGGGCCAGACCCAGGCCGGCCTCTTCGCGCTTCTGCTGCTGGCGGCTTCGGCCTGGCAGGTCTGGCCGCTGATCGCGCTCAACCGGCCGCGCGAGCTCGCGCCCGGCGAGGTGCCGGACGAGCTGGTGCCGGGACGGACGCCCGGCGCCTGAGCCGTTTGCGGCCAAGCATCGGCCCGAAAAGCGGAACCTCGTTTTCGGGAAAAGCCGATGCAAGATCAAACGGCTGGAGCATCGGACGGATTACGATATTCAGCTCGATACTCTAGCGGACCACCAGCACCGAGCATTTGGCCCGGCGAACGATCGCCGAGGCGTTCGAGCCGATGACATAGGCCAGCATGCCCGGCTCATGCGAGCCGATGACGATGAGGTCGGCGCCGCTGGCGTCGGCCTCGGCCAGAACCTCGCCATGCACCGAGCCGATCAGCACCTTGGCCGAAACCTGCTCGGCCGGCAGGTCGATCTTGGCGGCGAGCTCGGCCAGCTTGGCCTCGGCGTCCTGCTGCTGCTCGGCGTCGAAATCGGCCGGTACGAATTCCATATAGGTGACCGGAACCAGCGAGCGGACATAGACCAGCCGCACCGTGCCCCCGGAAGCCTTGGCGAAGGAGACCGCGCTGGCGATGGCCGGCTGGGCGAGGTCGGCCTCGGCCAGATCGACGGGAACCATGATCGACTTGTACATCGCGACCTCCTCAAGGCTGGTTGCAGCACCATCCTGAAGTCTGCCCGACCCGGCGCATTGATCCAACGCAAAAATGGGCAGTCGGCAACAGGCCGTCGGTGCACGGCTGCTCCGGCAGTTTCCGACTGCCTGCTCCCGACCGCCCCTATCCTTGCCGCTCGGGCGTGCGGACCACGAGCCCGTCGAGCTCCTCGCGGATGCGGATCTGGCAGGAGAGGCGCGAGTTCGGCCTGACGTCGAAGGCGAAGTCGAGCATGTCCTCCTCCATCGGCTCCGGCTGGCCGACCTTCTCCATCCAGGCCTCGTCGACATAGACATGGCAGGTCGCGCAGGCGCAGGCGCCGCCGCATTCGGCCTCGATGCCGGGAATCTCGTTGCGGACAGCGGTCTCCATCACGGTCGCGCCGACCTCGCCCTCCACGGTGCGGCTTTCGCCATGTGCATCGATATAGGTGATGTTGGGCATGCGGGTCTCCGAAGCGGCGCGTCCGCGCGCAGCCTTCGCGCGGGGAGGAACGACCGGCTCCGCTTAGAGCATTTCCAGTCAGCGCGAAACGGCCCTCGCGCAGCGGCGGGTTGTCTAGGCCGCGCAGTCGGAGCGGCAGATCACCGCGCGCGCCTCGGCGGCGGCGAGGGCGAGCGCGTCCATCGCCGCCTCGGTGCCGCGCTGGTCGGGAGCCGCGAGGCTCTGCTCGATCCGCTCGGCGGCCTCGGCGACCTGCCAGGCGCCGACGGCGCGGGCGGCGCCCTTCAGGCTGTGCGCCGCGTCCAGCCGCGCCTGGGTGTCGGCGCTGCCGTGGATGGTGCGCAGATGCCGCGCGCATTGCTGGGCGAAGAGCGTGAGCAATTCGCGCTCGAGCGCATGGTCGCCGCCGGTCTGGCGGGAGAGATGCGCGGTGTCGATGGCCGTCTGGGGCATGGCGAACTCGAAAAACGCATGAACGCATGGACATCGCCGGGCCGCCGGGGCGGTCCGACCCCCTCCAGGAAGCGCCTTGATGGTGAACGAGGCGTTAACGACGTTTGTGAATCAGGCACTCAAATGGGTTTCCAAGGGTCTGGGGCTTCAGTACCCTTCCAATTGGTAAATGATGGGCGCAGTGTCCCCTCTCCCGGCCAGAGGCGGCCGGGACGGCGGGACATGTGTTCGCGACCATCTTCAGTAGCGTGGCGAGGCGGCAACCATGAATCGACCCAAGAAGCTCCAGGATCCCACTGAAGCTGCGATGTCGGCGATCGAGGAGGCGCTGCGCCTCGAGCAGCTGCAGGGCGAGACGGAGACTCCGGTCGCGGCCGAGCCGCGCCTGCCGACCACCAGCGAGAACGACCTGAAGCTCGATCTGCCCCGCGTCGAGCCCGCCGCGGCGGCGGCCGCGCCGCCGCCGGCGCAGCAGGCGCCGCAGCCTGCCCGCCCCGCCATCGCCCCCGACACCAGCCGCGTCGCCAATGACGACCGGCGCGATTCCAGCTCGCTCGTCCAGGCCTTCGCCGTCCGACCCTCGCGCAAGCCCTACTGGTTCGCCGCGCTGGCCTCGCTCGCCTGGCTGGGCGGCGCCGCCTTCGTGCTGCTCCACCGCTTCGGCTCCTTCAGCGACGGCCTGCCGGAGCCGGTCGCCTCCTTCGGCATCGGGGAGTGGACCCTGCTCGCGCTCTCGATCGGCGCGCCGGTGGTGTTCTTCTTCGTGCTCGCGGCGCTCTATCGCCGCACCCAGGAGATGCGGCTGATCTCGCGCGCGATGACCGATGTCGCGCTGCGCCTCGCCGAGCCGGAGGTGGCCGGCGCCGATTCCGTGCTCTCGCTCAGCCAGACCATCCGCCGCGAGGTCGCCGCCATGGGCGACGGCATCGAGCGCGCCGTGGCGCGCGCCGGCGAGCTCGAAACCATCGTCCGCGGCGAGATCTCGACGCTGGAGCGCGCCTATGCCGACAACGAGATCCGGCTGCGCTCGCTGATCGACGAGCTGGTGACGCAGCGCGAGGCCGTGGTCGGCAATGCCGAGCGCGTCAAGCTCGCCATCAGCGGCGCGCATGAAGGCATCGCCAGGGATCTCGACGGCGCCAGCCGCAGCATCGCCGAGGCCATCGCGCAGGCCGGCGACCGCGTCACCGGCTCGCTCGGCGCCAAGGGCGACCAGATCACCCAGGCGCTCGGCCGCGCCGGAGAAAAGATGATCGAGGAGATCAGCGGCCGCAGCCACGACCTCGTCGAGCGGCTGCAGGTCACCTCGGGCGAGGTCTCCGAGCGGCTGGCCGGCGCCAGCGACACCCTCTCCACCATGCTCGACGGCCGCGCCCAGGAGATCGCCGGCTCGCTGGAGAAGACCGGCCTCGCCCTCACGGCGGGCCTGACCAGCGAGGCGCAGAACGTCACCCGGGCCATCAGCGAGACCGGCATGCAGGTCGCGGAGACGCTGACCGCCCGGGTCGCGACCGTCAACGAGACGCTGAAGACCACCGGCGAGACGCTGGCCAAGGACATCTCCGCGCGCGGCGTCGAGGCGGCCGAGCGCTTCGAGGTCAGCAGCCGCAGCATGGTCTCGCTGATCGAGAGCCAGAGCGAGGCGCTGCAGCAGCGGCTGGCGGAATCGGGCGAAGCCCTGCGCAGCGCGCTGTCCAGCGAGGGCGAGAGCGTCACGGTGCGCCTGACCGAGGTCGGCCGCGGCGTCAACAACCTGCTCACCCGCCAGAACGAGGCCATCGCCGCGCGCCTCAACGAGGTCGGCGAGACCGTCCACAACCTCATCGGCACGCATGGCGACGCGCTGGTCGGGCGCCTCAACGAGACGGTCAAGACCGTCGACGACGTGCTGCGCGAGCGCGGCGAATCGATCGTCCTGCGCGTCAACGACGCCGGCCAGTCGCTCGGCTCCGCCGTCGACAGACATGGCGATACGCTGACCCACCGCATCACCGAGGTCGCCGACCGGGTGAACGGCCTGTTCAACGAGCATGGCGGCAAGCTGGTCACGCGCCTCAACGAGACCGGCGAGACCGTCCATGCCTTGCTCGACCAGCAGGCCGATGCGCTCGTCGGGCGCGTCTCGGGCGCCGGCCGCGACCTCGCCCAGCTCGTGGGCGAGCAGAGCGACAGCGTCGTCGCCCGCGTCTCCGGCGCCGGCGCCGATGTGGCGCGGCTGCTGGAGGAGCGCAGCGAGGCGCTGGTCTCCAGCGTCTCCGGCGCCGTCAACGCCGTCGAGACCCGCCTGCGCGACGAGAGCGAGATCCTGGTCACCCGCCTGACCCAGGCCGGCCAGGACGTCAGCCGCGTCGTCGGCCAGGAGAGCGAGCGCATGATCTCCGGCCTGTCGGAGACCGGCGAGCGCGTCAGCGCCCTGCTCGAGGAGCAGGCCGGCGCCATGACCGTGAAGGTTTCGCAGGCCGGGCTCGAGCTCAAGGACCTGCTCGGCAGCGAGAGCCAGGCCGTGGCCAGCCGCATCGCCGATGTCGGCCGTTCCGTGCACGGCATCCTGTCGGAGCGCAGCGGCGCCCTGATCAGCCGCCTCGCCGAGACCGGCGAGAGCATCGACCGGACGCTCGACGAGCGCGGCCTGGCGCTGGCCTCCCGCATCACCGATGCGGTCGAGGGCGCGCGCGCCGCGCTGGAGCAGCAGCAGACCGGCTTCCTCGCCAGCGTCGGCGAGACCGGCGAGAAGGTCGGCCAGCTCCTCGGCGAGCAGCGCGAGACCATGGTCCGCGACCTCGTCAGCACCGGCCGCGAGGTCCACACCTTGCTCGGCGAGCAGAGCGAGGAGCTGGCGCGCCGCATGACGGAGGCGACCCGCACCCTCACCGAGACGATCAATGTCGACGGCCGCCATGTCGCCGACCGGGTCGTCGAGGCGACGCAGGGCCTGCGCGACACCTTCACCGTCCATGCCGAGGACGCCCGCACCATGCTCGCCGGCACCGGCCGCGAGATCGTGCTGGCGCTGACCCAGCAGGGCGGGCGCGTCAACGAGGCGCTCACCGCCAACGCCCAGTCGATGCTGCGCTCGGTCGAGGACCGCGCCCAGGCGCTCACCGAGGCGCTGGCGCTGCGCCACGACGCCCTGACCAGGCTCTTCGACGAGCGCGGCAGCGAACTCGTGCTGGCGCTGAGCGACCAGAGCGGCCGCGTCGGCGAGGTGCTGGCCGCCAACGCCGACACCATGCTGCGCTCGGTCGAGGAGCGCGCCCAGGCGCTCACCGACGCGCTCGCCAGCCGCCACGACGCGCTGAGCCGCCTCTTCGACGAGCGCGGCCACGAGATCGAGTCGGCGATCGGGGTGCGCCTTAGCGCGCTCTCGCATCTCTTCGACAGCCAGGGCCGCCAGGTCGAGGAGAACCTCGCAGCGCGCCTTTCCGCCTTCGAGGACCTCATCGTCCATCAGGGCGGCGCGCTCACGGCCAAGATCTCGGGCGACGCCCGCGAGCTCACCGAAGCGCTCAACACCGGCATCGCGCAGGTCGAGAAGCTGATCTCGCAGGACGGCGTCTCGCTGGCCGACAAGGTCGGCACCCGTGCGCTGGAAGCGGCCGAATTGCTCGCCAACCGCACCCGCGAGGCGGCGGACGCAATGGAAGGCCAGATCAAGCTGTTCGAGGAGCGCTCCGGCGCCAAGAGCGCCGAGATCGCCGGCGCGCTCGACAGCCTGATCGCCCGCATCGACGGCAGCCTCGGCTCGCGCGCCACCGCCCTCAACGAGGCGCTGGTCGAACGCACGGTCGACATCGCCCGCGTGCTGGCGGAAGGCGGGCGCGAGGTCACCCGCGCGCTCGCCGCCAAGGCGGACGAGATCGGCGAGGTCGTCACCTCCAAGAGCGAGTCGCTCACCCGCACGCTCAGCGACAAGGCCGACACGATCAACGCCACGCTCGGCGGCCGCGCCCTCCAGATCGCCGACACGCTCGACCAGAGCGTGGCGCGCTTCGAGGAGCGCGTCGTCGGCCGGCTCGATACGGTCTCGCACACGCTCGACAGCCGCGGCGAGGAGATCGCGACGACGCTGCAGGGCCGCTCCGAGGCGATCGCGGCCGCGCTCAGCGAGCGGGCCCAGGAGCTGCGCGCCCTGTTCGAGCACAATGGCAGCGGCATGGTCTCGGCGCTGGCCGAGCAGAGCGAAGCCCTCGCCGCGGCGCTCAACGAGCGCGCCGAGCAGTTGCGCACCCTGTTCGACGATCGCGGGCTCGGCATCGTCGCCGCCCTCGGCCGCCGCGGCGACGCGATCTCGACCGCGCTCGACACGCGGGCCGAGCAGCTCCGCGCCCTGTTCGAGGGCAAGGGCGGCGACATCGTCGCGGCGCTCGGCCAGCAGGGCACGGCCATCTCGCATGCGCTCGACGAGCAGACCGACACGCTGCAGGCGCTGTTCGACCGCAAGGGCGCCGTCATCGTCGATGCGCTGGAGCGCCATGGCGAGACGGTCTCCGCCTCGCTCGACGAGCGCACCGAAGCGCTGCGCGCCCTGTTCGACGCCAAGGGCGGCGGCATGGTCGACGCCCTCGGCGAGCGCGGCGAGGCTCTGGCCGCCGCCTTCGCCGCGGCGGGCGAGACCGTCGTGCGGGCTCTCGAAGCCCGCGGCAACGCCGTCGTCGCCGGGCTGCGCGATCGCGGCGCCGCGATCGCCGATGCGGTCGAGGCCTCGTCCAACGCGCTGCGCGAGACGCTCGAATCCGGCTCGCGCCAGTCGATCGAGGCGCTGGTCGGCACCAACGAGCAGTTGCGCGAGGAGCTGGGCGGCATGCTCGGCCGCCTCGGCGAGGCCAACAAGCTGATGCAGCAGATCGTCAATGGCGCGAACAAGAACCTCGCCGCCGTCGAGAACGGCCTGTCGACCCGCGTCGGCGAATTGCAGACCGTGATAAGCACGGTGATGGCGGAGGCCAACCGCGCCTCGCAGCAGGTCACCGCGCAGATCGCCGATCTCAAGGGCTTCTCGGAAGGCACGCTGCGCGACGCCACCGCCCTCATCGCCCAGCTCGACGACAAGGGCACCTCGCTCAGCGAGGTCTCGCAGGCCAGCAGCGCGGCGCTCAACGCCGTGGTCGGCCGGCTGGAGCAGGTCGAGGCCCGCGTCGGCAAGGCGCTGGCCGAACGTCGCGACTCTCTGGAGGAGCTGCATGGCCTGATCAGCAGCCGCACCGAGGATGTCGAGGCGATCACCCGCTCCTTCGCCTCGCTGATCGACGAATCGCTCGGCACCGCGGAAGCCCGCGCCCGGCAGATCGGGGCCGTGCTCTCCGACTCGGCCGAGGCGACGACCAGCGCCATCGCCCAGCAGTTCGAGACGATCCGCGCCACGACCGGCAAGGAGCGCGAGCGCACGGCCGAGGCCCTGCGCGCGGCCTATGCCGAGGTCACGGCCGAGATCGGCAGCGAGCTGTCCAAGGTCACCGAGCGCTTCCAGAAGGCGGCGCAGGACATGCGCGGCGTCACCGGCGAGATCCAGCGCGAGCTGGAAGCCACCCGCGCCGAGCTGAAGCGCGGCGTGCTCGAGCTGCCTCAGGAGACGCAGGAATCGACCTCGGCCATGCGCCGGGTCGTGGCCGAGCAGATCAAGGCGCTGAACGATCTGACCGAGATCGTCACCCGCGCCGGCCGTCGCGGCGACGTCTCGCTGCCGATCGACCATGGCGCTCCGCGCCGGGCGACCGCAGCGGCCCCTGCCCCTGCCCCGGCGGCCCCGGCCTATGCCGCCGCGCCGCCGTCGCCCAAGCCGGCGGCGGTCGAAGGCCCTGCCCTGCGCCCGTCGCTCGACGCCACGGCCGAGCCGGTCCGCGGCGAGCCCGCGGCACGGAGCGCAGCGGCGCAGGCCGAGCCGAAGCCGGCGCCCCGCCCCGCCCCGGTCCAGGAGGGCCCGCGCCGGGCGTCCGAGCCGCAGCAGCCGGCCAAGTCCGGCTGGCTCTCGGACCTGCTGGTGCGCGCCTCCCGCGAGGACAAGGCGCCGGAGGCGAGCAAGCCGACGACGCATTCGATCGAGAAGCTCGACTCGCTTTCGGTCGACATCGCGCGGATGATCGACCATGACGCCGCCGTCGAATTGTGGGACCGCTACAAGCGCGGCGAGCGCAACGTCTTCACCCGCCGGCTCTACACGCTGCAGGGCCAGCAGACCTTCGACGAGATCCGCCGCAAATACCGGCGCGACAACGAGTTCCGCGAGACCGTCGACCGCTATATCGACGAGTTCGAGCGGCTGCTCGGCGAGGCCTCCAAGGACGACCGCGACTCGATGGTGGCGAAGACCTACCTCACCTCGGAGACCGGCAAGGTCTACACCATGCTGGCCCATGCCAGCGGGCGCTTCGAATAGGCGCCGCGCCGCTCGGATCGCGAAAACGACGAAGGCCGCCCCCTCCGGGCGGCCTTCTCCCTTTCGAGCCTATGTTGTCCGGCCATCGGGCGGGTCATCCCGGGCGGAACCCTCGGGTGCGATCTTCGATCGGCCCAAGGATGAACTCCGCGACGATCCGGGGCGACGGTGCATGATCGATCGGCGTCAGGCCGCAGCCTCGAACCGGATCTCGCCGCCGTTCAGAAAGCATCTCTTGTCGAAGAGCCGCAGATCGACCGGATTGGGCAGGTGGATATCGGTGATGTCCGGAAACGGCTTGGCCGCGGGATCGTAGGACCGGTCGACCTGCGAGAGCAGGACGATGATCAGTCCGCGTTGGCGGGCCAGCGCCTTGAGGTCGCCCACCTGCCGCGACAGCTCCGGCCTATCGCGGCGCTGATCGAGCAGTTGCAGATAGTCGATCACGGCGAGCGTGCCGGCCGGCGCCGCCGCCAGCGCCGCCCCGACATAATCGGCGCTGATCGCATCGGAACAGTCGAGATCGAAGAAGCCCGCGAGCTCGCCGGTTTCGAAACCGAGCGCACGCAGGCGCTCGACCACGTCGCCCGGCGTATATTCCAGCGAGAAGAAGGCGCTCCGGCGCCCTGCCCTGGCCGCCTCGGCGGCAAGCGCGAGGCTGACCAGCGTCTTGCCCTGCCCCGGACGCCCTGCGACCAAGACCAGATCGCCCGGATCGAGCCGGCGATAGAGCGCCGTCGCCACGCTGGCGACGGGTTGCCTGGCCGCCAGCAAGCTCCATCTCCGATAGCCTTCGGCCGTGGCGATGCGGTCAAGCGCGGCGTGGAGCGGGATCTGTTCGCGACGATGCAGGAGCTTCGCCCTGCGTTTGAGGTGATGGATCGGCACCGGGAGCTTCATGCGGAGACCTCCTATTGCGGGCCGACGGCGCAATCCCTCCTCATGCGTAGAGCCCGAACAGTCGGTCGGAACGTCTCGAAGGCCCCGCATGCCGATGCTTCCCCGCTGGAGGGGGGCGGCTCGGGCCAAGCCGTGCGCAGAACCTATCGCGATTCGCCGCGCCGGGACATGGCCGGGCGGCCCGCCGAACGGCGGTTCAGCGCGCCCAGCGGACGATGTCGATGAGAACCTGCGACAGGGCGCGGTCGAGCGCCCGTGCCGCGCCCGGCCCGTCCATCGCGCCGACCGGGACGCGTGCCGAGAACAGGCGCGCCCGCTGGATCCGGCCGCTGGTATCGCCGACGATCTTGGCGGTGATCTCGACCACGGCCGCGCCGGACGCCGCGTCGATGTTGAAGCTGCGGATGTCGGTCACGAGCTGGAGGCTCGGCGTGATGCCCTGCCCCGGCGCCGAGACGGAGCCGATGCGGCTGGCGTTCTCGAAAGTCTGGATCAGCCGGGTCTGCACCAGCGCCGGCACCTGGTCCGCCCATTGCGCCCCGCCGAGGAAGGAGAGCGCCCCGCTCGAATCCTTGACGATCACGCGGTCCGAATCGAGCGTCTGCACGGCGGTCGGGCGCGCGACGACCAGGGTGGCGTGCGAGCCGCCGACCCGTCCGAAGCCGCTCGGCGCGCTGAGGTCGAAGGTCGTCGGCGTCGGGCCGCCGCCGCAGCCGGCCAAGGCGAGCGCCATGGACAGCATCGCGACGGCGCGGAGACCGCGCGGGCCGCGGCCGGTCGTGACAGTCTGGGAGGCCTCGATCGTCATCGGCTAGCGGGATCCGTTGTACTGGGGAAGCGGCGGCTTGCCGCCGAAGATGAACTGCTGCGGGTTGCGTTCGAAAGTCCGCAGGGTGCGGTTGAGTTCCGTCAGCACGCGCTTGGCCTCCGAAACGGTCGAATCGACATTACGCAGGCCCGAGCGGGTGAAGCGGTTGATGCCGACCGAGATCTCGGCGGTGCGCTTGTCGAGATTGTCGGCCAGGACGCGGATCGACTTCGCCGCATCCGCGACCTCGGTCAGGGCGCTGCGGCCGTCGGGGCCGGAGGCCGTGTTCAGGAAGGCCTGCGCGCCTTTCAGCACGCCCTCGACCTGGTCGGCGGCGCGGTTGAGCTTTTCGGTGATCGAGGCGACGTCCTTGACCGCCTTGCTGACGTCCTCGCTGGAGCCGCCGAGCGCGCCGGTGAACTTGTCGACATTGTCGACGATGTTCGCGACCTTCTGCCGGTCGACCGACTTGACCACCTCCGTCAGCTCCTCGCTGAGGCTCTGCAGCTTCTGCGACAGCGGCTGAATGGTGTCGGCGATGTTGCCGAAGCCGGCCATCAGCTTGTCGAGACCGTCGGAGTTCTTGCCCAGCGCCTCGGAGAACTTCTCGACATTGCGGACCGTGTTGTTGATCGGCCCCCGGTTCTGCTGGATCAGGCCGTCGAGCGAGGCCAGCACTGTATCGGCCCGCTGCGCGACGTTGCGGACGGTCTCGATGATGTCCTGCAATTCGGAGCGCTCGGCGATGATCGTCGGCATCGGCTCGCCGGGCTTGGCCTGCAGGACCGGCGCATCGGGCGCTCCGCCGATGAGCTGGAGCGCGACCACGCCGGCGAGCCCCTGCGCCTCGATGCGGGCGCGGGTGTCGTCGCGAACCGGCGTGGTGGCCGACACCTGGATCACGGCGTAGATCCGGCGCGGATCGTCGGGCTGGAGCTCGATATTGGTGACCTCGCCGACGCGCAGGCCGTTGAACAGCACGCTCGAGCCGCGGCCGAGCCCCGTCACCGAGCCGGTGAAGATGACGCGGATGCTCTCCCGGTGCCCGGCGCCGCCGCTGTTGAACCAGTAGACGAAGCCGAAGGCCGCCGCGAGCACCGCCAGGGTGAAAAGGCCGACAAGGGCGTAGTTCGCACGCGATTCCATGGTCTAGCCGTTCTGCTCCCGCTCCCCGGCGGGCTGCCGGGCCATGGCGCGCTCTCCGCCGAAATAGGCTTTCAGCCACGGATGGTCGGATGCCAGCATCGTGGCCAGCGGGCCGACGGCGATCACCTTCCTGTCCGCCAAGGCGGCGATTCGGTCGCAGGCATCATACAGGCTGTCGAGATCGTGGGTCACCATGAACACGGTCAGCCCCAGAGTCTGCTTCAGCGTGACGATGAGATCGTCGAACTCGGCCGCGCCGATCGGGTCCAGCCCCGAGGTCGGCTCGTCGAGAAAGACGATCTCGGGGTCGAGGGCGAGCGCACGCGCCAGCGCCGCACGCTTGATCATGCCGCCCGAGAGCTCGGAGGGCGCCTTGTCGGCGGCGTCCTGCGGCAGGCCGACGAGATCGAGCTTCACCATCGCCAATTCGTCGAGCAGGTCCGGCGGCAAGGCGAGATATTCCCGCATCGGCACCTGGATGTTCTGCTTCACGGTCAGGGCCGAGAACAGCGCGCCCTGCTGGAACATCACGCCGATGCGCCGCTCCAGCCGGCGCCGCTGCTGCGACGCGAGCCGGTCGACGTTCTCGCCGAAGATGTCGATGGTGCCGCGCTGCTTGCGCACCAGCCCGAGGATCGTGCGGGTCAGCACCGACTTGCCCTGGCCGGAGCCGCCGACGAAGCCGAGGATCTCGCCGCGCATCACGTCGAGGTCGAGCCCGTCCATGATGACCTTCTCGCCGAAGGCGACCTTGAGGTTGCGCACGCGGATGACGACCTCGGGCGCCTGCCGGCCGGAGGGGTCACCATCCTCGCCGTGCCGTGCCGCCGCGGGCCTGATGCCGTGCTCGCCCATCGTCAGAACTCGATCGAGGCGAAGAACATGGCGAAGAGCCCGTCGACGACGATGACCATGAAGATCGCCTTGACCACGGAGGCCGTGACCTGCCGCCCGAGCGACTCCGCCGATCCCTTGACCGCGAGGCCCTCGATCGAGGCGATCAGCCCGATGATGAAGGCCATGAACGGCGCCTTGATCAGGCCGACGGCGAAATGCTTCCAGGTGATGACGGATTGCAGCCGGGCGAGGAAGGTGTCGACGCCGATGCCGCCATAGAGCCAGGCGACGAGGCCGGCGCCGGTCAGGCCCGCCATCGAGGAGATGAAGGTCAGGATCGGCAGCGAGATGATCAGCGCCAGGATGCGCGGCACCACCAGCACCTCGATCGGGTCGAGCCCCATCACGCGCAGCGCGTCGATCTCCTCGCGCATCTTCATCGAGCCGATCTCGGCGGTGAAGGCTGAGCCGGAGCGGCCGGCGATCATGATCGAGGTCAGCAGCACGGAGAGCTCGCGCAGGACGAGGATGCCGGTCAGGTTCACGACGAAGGCGGTCGCGCCGAACTGCTGGAGCTGGAAGATGCCCTGCTGCGAGACGATGCAGCCGACCAGGAACGAGATCAGCATGATGATCGGCGCGCCGTTGAAGGCGATCAGCTCGATCTGGTTGACCAGCGACGGGCCGCGGAACTTGCGCGGCCCGAGCACCACCGCGGACGAGGCGACCACCACCTCGCCGAGGAACATCGCCCCGCCGACCATGTCGCGGCCGAAGCGCACCACCGCCTCGCCGATATTGGCGAGCAGGCCGACCAGGCTGAAGCGATCCGGCGGGCGCAGCTTGTCCTGGTCGTGGACCTTGACCTCGGCGAGCAGGACGCCGTGCTCCGGCCTGCGGCTGACGATCTCGAGCGAGGCGCCGCCGCGCTGCTGCCGCGCCTTCAGCCGGTTGAGGACATAGGCGCCGAGGGTGTCGAGCCGGGTGACGTCCGAAAGATCGAGGCGGACCGGCACGCCCCGCTGCAGATGGGCGGCGATCTCGCCGATCAGCTTCTCCAGCCGCGGGGCGCGATCGGCGCTCCAGGACCCCGCGAGCGCGACCGAAAGGGTCCCGGCCTCGTCGCGGTAGATCGCTTGCGGCTCGGCAGTGTCAACGCTCGGCATCTGCCCGTGATGTCCCTCACCCGACCGAACGGCAATCTCCTGCCGCCTCGGCACCGTCCGGCGCCGGATCCACCCCTGCCGTCCTGTATTGCCGCGCCGGCCGCGCTTGGCAAGCCGAGGCAGCCCCGCCGGGGCGCCGCCCGGCCCCGACCGTTGCCCAACCGCCATAGCCGAGGCGCGAAGCGACCCTGTTGCCCCAAGGGCAGCAGCAGCAATTCCTTAAGCAATCGTCGCGCAGGGTTGCCGAATCGTCATCCGCGGCCGCGCTGATTCGGCCCCTTGATCGAAGGCAGTCCGGTCATGAGCGACGCCCGCTCCCTGACACCGCTGAGCCAGGCCGATTACGACGCCATCGAGGCGGCGGTGCTGGAGACCGCCCGCGGACGCTGGTTCATGGCCGAATATGCCAGGCGCAACCGGCAGGCCGACACGCTCCAGCTCCTGAGCGCCATCGGCCGGATCGAGCGCGTCGTCGGGCTCGGCGTCCAGGAGACCAGCCGGGACAGCGGCCTGATCGAGGCCGCGGCCCTGATCAGCGACCTGCGCGCCGATCTCGAACGGATCAGCGGCAGGACGCAGGAGCGCTCCTCCGGCCTCGCGGCGCAGATCGAAAGGGCGGCGGGCGCCATCCTCGGCGCCACAGAGAGCATCCAGGAGGTCGGCTGGAACCTGCGCGAGAGCGGCGCCGATAGCGGGCTCTGCGACAGGCTCGACCGGCATGCGGCCGAGGCCTGCCAGGCGGTCGGCCTGGTCGACGGCCTCGTCCAGCGCATCGACAAGATCGCCGACACGATCGCCATGCTGGATTCGAGCCTGCGCGCCTTCGGCGAGGTCGCGCGCGATCCGAGCCCGCATTACCTGACGGCGACGGAGCTCGCCGGTCTGCCGCCCCGCGCCGAGCGCAAGCCGGACCGGAATCCTGCGGACGCGGCCGGAGCCGGGAGCGACCGGCAGGCCCATCAGATCGACGACCTTCCGAACGGCGCGCCGCGCATCGGGACGATCGAACTGCTCGACGACGACATCGTCTTCAGCGAGCCGCCATCGGCGCGGCCCGCCACGGCCGTCCCGGGCTCGTCCGAAACCGGCCTGCGCGAGATCGACGCCCTGCCGGTCGAGCGCAAGCTCGCCTTCTTCGCCTGAGCGGGGACGCCAAGCGCGCCGCCTCAGTTCTCCCGCCGGATCGCGCTTTCGTGCCAGCGGCGCAGCAGGAGATGCGAGATCAGGCTCGTCGCCAGGAAGATCGCCACGCCCGAGAGCGAGATCATCGCCAGCGCCGCGAAGACGCGCGGGATCTTGAGCTGGTAGCCGGCCTCGAGGATGCGATAGGCCAATCCCGAGGCGTTGCCGCCGGTTCCGGCGACGAATTCGGCGACGACCGCGCCGATCAGCGCCAGGCCGCCCGAGACCTTCAGCCCCGCCAGGAAATAGGGCAGCGCCGCCGGCAGCCTGAGATAGCGCAGGGTCTGCCAGCGGCTCGCGCCATAGAGCTCGAACAGGTTGACGAGGTTGTGGTCGGCGGCGCTCAGGCCGAGGATGGTGTTCGACAGGATCGGGAAGAAGGCGACGATCCAGGCGCAGATCAGCAGCGACAGGTCGATGTCGTCGGCCCAGATGATGATCAGCGGGGCGATGGCGACGACCGGCGTCACCTGCAGCACGATGGCATAGGGCAGAAGCGCCATCTCCAGCCATTTCGACTGGCTGAACAGCACCGCCAGCGCCACGCCGACCACCACCGCGGCCGCCAGCGCCAGGAAGGTGATGCGCAGCGTCACCCAGAGCGAGACCGAGAGCGTCGCCCAGTCCGCCACCAGGGTCTGGCCGACGAGCAGCGGCCCGGGGAGCACATAGGGCGGAATCCCGTTCCAGCGCACCGCGAACTCCCAGAGCGCCAGCACCAGCACGCCGATGGCGAGCGGCGCGAAGATGCGCGGCCAGATGCCGGCGGGCAGGCCGAGGAAGCGGGGCTCCGCCGGAACGGGCAAGGCCTCGGCCGCGGCGGAGGCGCGCGCGATGCTGTCCTGGGGCGTGCTCATGAGCCGATCGCTTCCTCGAGCTTGCCGGATGCGATCCGGCAGAGATGGGCGTATTCGCCGGAGGTGCGGAAGAGTTCGTTGCGCGGATAGGGCGCGTCGACCGGCAGATCGGCCATGACGCGGCCGGGCCGGGCCGCCATCACCACGATGCGCTGCGAGAGATAGACCGACTCGAACACCGAATGGGTGACGAAGACCGCGGTGAAGCGCTCATGCGCCCAAAGCTCCAGCAGATCGTTGTTCAGCCGGTGGCGCGTGATCTCGTCGAGCGCGGCGAAGGGCTCGTCCATCAGCAGGATGCGCGGCTTCATCACCAGCGCCCGCGCGATCGAGACGCGCATCTTCATGCCGCCGGACAATTCCCGCGGATAGGCGCGCTCGAAACCGGCGAGGCCGACCAGCGCCAGCATCTCCGCCGCCCGCGCCTCGGCCTCGCCGCGCGGCACCTTCTTCAAGGTCAGCGGCAGCATGACGTTGGCGAGCGCGTTCGCCCAGGGCATCAATGTCGGGTCCTGAAAGACGAAGCCGAGATCGAAGCCCCGCCCCGCCGCGCCCTCGTCGCGGCCGGGCCAGGCGATCGTCCCCGCCGAGGGGGCGCCGAGGCCCGCGATCATGCGCAGCAGGGTCGACTTGCCGCAGCCGGAGGGGCCGAGCAGGCTGACGAACTCCCCCGCCGCAAGGTCGAGATCGACGTCGCGGACGGCGAGCGTGCCGTTGCCGAAACGCTTCGAGACGCCGCGCAGGGCGACGAGCGGGGCGGCGCCGGCCGGCAGCGTGCCGCCCGCGCCCGATAGTGTGACAGCCGTCATCGAAACTGGTGATCCGCCGCGCTCAGGCCTTGCCCACGCCCTTGTTCACGAAATCGAGCGTATAGGCCTTCTTCACGTCGACCCCGGCCGGGAAGACGCCGACCTCGCTCATCGTCTTGTAGAAATTCGCCCAGCGCGCGTCGCTCATGGTGCCGATGCCGAGCGTCAGCGCGTCGCCCGAGCGGACGATGCCGCGCTCGTTCATCATCCTGACCGCGTAGTCGATCTTCTCCTGATCCATGTCGGGATTGTCCTTCAGGATCAGGGCATTGGCGGCGGCGGCCTCGGGGCCGGCCTTCAGATACAGGTCCCAGCCCTCGAGCGTCGCCGTGATGAAGCGCTGGACCAGGTCCTTCTTCGCATCCATCAGCTTGCGCGAGACGTTGATCGTCGTGTTGTAGGCGTCGAAGCCGTGATCGGCGAGGAGATGCACGACCGGGGTGACGCCCGCCTTCTGCACGACGAAGGGCTCGGCGGAGAGGAAGCCCTGCTGCGAGAGCTTCTTGTCCGCGAGGAAGGGCGCCATGTTGTAGGTGTAGGGCCGGATCTGCTCGTCGGTATAGCCGAACTTGGCGCGCAGGAACGGCCAGAAGGCGGTGCGGGCCTCGGCGCCGATCAGGATCGGCTTGCCCTTCAGCGCCTCCAGCGAATCATTGCCCTGGTTCGGATGCGAGATGATCACCTGCGGGTCCTTCTGGAAGATCGAGGCGATCGCCAGGAAGGGGATGTTCTCCTGCGCGAAGCGAATCGCCTCGAAGCTCGTCGACATCGTCATGTCGACACGCCCGCCGAGCAGGAGCTGGGACGGGTTCTGCTGCGGGCCGCCCGGCCGGATCTCGGCGTCGATGCCGTATTTCCTGTAGATGCCGTTGGCGAGCGCGAGATAGAAGCCGCCATGCTCGGCCTGGGCGCGCCAGTTGGTCTGGAAGCTGAGCTTGTCGAGCGTCTGCGCGCTGACCCGCGCGCCCGGCACCGGAACCAGCGAAGCGGCGGCGGAACCGCCGATCAGGCCGAGCGCGGCGCGCCGGCTCAGGCGAAATTTCATGCTCGTCATCTCAGACACTCCGCATATCGGGACCGGCGACCTCTGGCCTTATATCCTGATGCCATGCGATAGCGTGGCATAAATCGCAACGCCGGGCTGCCGCATGCACAGGCTGCGGCGGCCGCGCACCGCCATCGACAGGCCCGATCATGACCGCACGCTTCTGGGGCGACCTGAAGAGCTCCGATTTCGCGACGCTTCCGCGCGAGAGCACCGTCGCGGTGCTGCCGCTGGCCGCGATCGAGCAGCACGGACCGCATCTGCCGGTCTCGACCGACACCGCCATCATGAACGGCATGCTGGCCGAGGCGATGCCGCTGGTCGGGGCCGATATCGACGTGCTGGTGCTGCCGACACAGGCTATTTGCAAGTCGAACGAGCATCTGCATTCGCCCGGCACCCTGACCATCGGCTGGGAGAGCGCGGTCCGCTCCTGGATCGAGATCGGCCGGAGCGTGAAGCGGGCCGGCTTCCGCAAGCTGGTGCTGCTGACCTCGCATGGCGGCAATGTCGACCCGATGAAGATCGCGGCGCGCGAATTGCGCGTCGACCACGGCATGCTGGCGGTGACCAGCGCCTGGATGTCCTTCGGCCTGCCGGAGGGGCTCTATGCCGATCTCGACATCCGCCACGGCATCCATGGCGGCGACGCCGAGACGGCGCTGATGCTGCATTTCCGGCCCGATCTCGTCGATATGAGCAAGGCCGGGCGCTTCGAGCCGCTGATGCTGCCGATGGCCGAGGAAGGCTATCGCTGGCTGAGGCCGACCGGCCCGCATGCCTTCGCCTGGATGGCGCAGGACGTGCACCCGTCAGGCGCGGCCGGCGACGCCAGCCTCGCCACCGCCGAGAAGGGCAAGGCGACCGCCGCGCTGCAGGCGAAGGGCTTCGCCGCGCTGATGGCGGAGGTGGCGCGCTTCCCGCTGGACAGATTGCACGAGGCCGGCTGAAACCGGACCGGCGCCGCCGGCTTCCGGCTCAGTCGGGATCGAGCAGGCGCGCGCCCGCCCCCTCCTGCGACAGCCGGTCCCAGGGGTTGTGGAGCGGGCAGTCCTTCACCGAGAGGCAGCCGCAGCCGATGCAGCCGGTGAGATGGTCGCGCAGATGCGTCAGCCGCTCGATGCGCCGGTCGAGCTCCAGCTTCCAGGCCGAGGACAGGCGCGTCCAGTCCGCCACGGTCGGCGTGCGCTCCTGCGGCAGCGCCCGGAACGCCTCGGCGATCGTCTTCAGCGGAATGCCGGCGCGCTGCGCCACCTTGATGATCGCGACCCGGCGCAGCACCTCGCGCGCGTAGCGGCGCTGGTTGCCGCCGGTGCGGTGGCTGCGGATCAGCCCTTCCGCCTCGTAGAAATGCAGCGCCGAGACGGCGATCCCGCTGCGGCGCGCGACTTCGCCGACACTCAGTTCCAAGGGCAGGCGCCTCGCGGCAGGCTTCCCGGGGCGTTCCGTCTTCATGCTTGACCTCAACCTTACTTGAGGTTTTATAAGCCTTGCTCCCGTGATGCAAACCGGAGCGGATTCATGCTCAAGAAGCTCGACACCCGGATCAGGCTGGCGCTGATCTACGGCAGCGGCCGCGAAGGCCGCTTCTGCGACAAGGTCGCCGGCTGGGCGGTCTCGCAGGTGGAAGGCGACGGCCCGTTCGAGCTGGCGATCATCGACCCCGGCACGCTGGAGCTGCCGCCGCGCCATGTCGGCAGCGGCCATCCGGCACTCGAGGAGGCGCGGCAGGTGATCGACTGGGCCGACGGCTTCATCGTCGTCACGCCGGAATACAACCGCGCCTATCCGGCGATCCTGAAGTTCCTGATCGATTCGATCGGCCCGGAATGGCGCGGCAAGCCGGTCGGCTTCGTCTCCTATGGCGGCATCTCGGGCGGATTGCGCGCGGTCGAGCAGCTCCGGCTCGTCTTCGGCGAATTGCACGCCGCGCCGATCCGCGACGGCGTCGCCTTCTCCGACGCCTGGAACCGCTTCGACTCCGAGGGCACGCTGATCGACGCCGATCGGGCCGAACAGGCGATGGCGACGATGCTGGCGCAGCTTCACTGGTGGGCGAGCGCGCTGCGGAACGCCCGGCAAACCGTGCCCTACGGCCAGTTCGCTCCGGCCTGATACCTCACGCGAGCGTGCGGAGCGCTTCACAAATCCGAACTGGCGTCCGTGCCTGCGGGGCTGAACAATGCCCAGCCAAGCAACGGAGCCGGAACGGATATGAAGCTCAAACTTCTCCGCAACGCCACGCTGAAGCTCGATTATGGCGGCAGGACCTTCCTGATCGACCCGGATTTCGGGGTGCCGCTCAGCCGCCGCTCCTTCACCGGCCGCTCGCAGAATCCGATGGTGCCGCTGCCCGAGCCGATCGAGGACATCGTCGCCGGCGTCGATACGGTGATCGTCTCCCACCTGCATGCCGACCATTTCGACGACATCGCCAAGGCGCGCCTGCCCAAGACCCTGCCGGTGATCTGCCAGCCCGGCCAGGAGCCGGCGATCGCCGAGGCCGGCTTCGCCGCCGTCACCGCCGTGGACTGCTATCTCCGGCTCGGCCCCATCGTGCTGAAGCGCCATCCGGCCCGGCACGGCACCGGCGCGGTGGCGGAAGCGATGGGCCCGGTGATGGGGCTGAGCTTCGAGGCGCCGGGCGAGCCGACGCTCTACTGGTGCGGCGACAGCGTGCTCTATCCGCCGCTGCGGGACGCCATCGCGGCGACCGATCCCGATGTGATCGTCAGCCATTCCGGCGGCGCGCTCTGGGACGGCACGCCGATCATCATGGACATCGCGCAGACGCTCGCCCTCGCCGAGGCCTTTCCACGCGCCATCGTGGTCACGACCCATATGGAGGCGCTGGACCATTGCACGGTGAGCCGCGCCGCCCTGCGCAAGGCGGCGAAGGAGCACGGCATCGACAGCGGGCGGCTGCGCATCCCCGCCGATGGCGAGGCGCTGGACATACCCGTTCCGGCGATGGCCTGACCGCCGGTCCCGGGCTTGCCCCGGGGCAGCCCGGAAATGCCGGCGAGCGCCCCTACTCGCCCGCCTTCAGCTTCGCGGCGTAGATGTCCTTGTACTGCTCGCGCAGCAGGTTCTTCTGGACCTTGCCCATGGTGTTGCGCGGCAGCTCCGGCACGATGAAGACCTGCTTGGGCTGCTTGAACTTCGCGAGCCGCTGCTCCAGCGCCGCGGCGATGCCCTTCGCCGTGATCTCCGCGCCGGGCCGGCAGACCACGACCGCGGTGACGCCCTCGCCGAAATCCGGATGCGGCACGCCGATGACGGCGCTCTCGATCACGCCCGGCATCTCGTCGATCTCGGTCTCGACCTCCTTCGGATAGACGTTGTAGCCGCCGGTGATGATCAGGTCCTTGCCGCGCCCGACGATGTGGACATAGCCGGCGCGATCGATCTTGCCGAGATCGCCGGTGATGAAGAAGCCGTCCGGGCGGAACTCGGCCGCGGTCTTCTCGGGATTGCGCCAGTAGCCCTTGAAGACGTTCGGCCCCTTGACCTCGATCATGCCGATCTCCTCGGCCGCCAGCGGCTTGCCGGTCTCGGGATCGACGACGCGCGCCGAGACGCCGGGCAGCGGGAAGCCGACCGTGCCGGCGACCCTGTCCCCGTCATAGGGGTTCGAGGTGTTCATGTTGGTCTCGGTCATGCCGTAGCGCTCGAGGATGGCGTGGCCGGTGCGCTCGCGCCATTCGCGATGCGTCTCGGCCAGGAGCGGCGCCGAGCCGGAGACGAAGAGGCGCATATGCTTGGTCGATGCAGGTGTCAGTCTTTGATCCTGCAGGAGCCGCACATAGAAGGTCGGCACGCCCATCATGCTGGTCGCCTCCGGCAGGTATCGGAAGATCTGCTCCGGATCGAATTTCGGCAGCAGGATCATCGAGGCGCCGGAGAACAGCACGACATTGGTCGCGACAAAGAGGCCGTGGGTGTGGAAGATCGGCAGGGCGTGCAGCAGCACGTCGTCGCGGGTGAAGCGCCAGTAGTCAACCAGCGTCAGCGAATTGGACGACAGGTTGTCATGGCTGAGCATCGCCCCCTTCGACCGGCCCGTCGTGCCGGAGGTATAGAGGATGGCGGCGAGATCGTCCGGCCCGCGCGCGACATCCGCGAAGCTGGCCGAGGCCGCCTCGGCCTTGTCGCGCAGGCTGCCATGGCCGACGCCGAGCGTCTCCAGCCTGGCGCCGGCCTTTTCCGCATGGGGGCGCAGCGCGTCGGCCTTGGCCGGGTCGCAGACGAAGACGGCGGGCTCGGCATCCCCGAGGAAATACGCGATCTCGGCCGGGGTATAGGCCGAATTCAGCGGCAGGAAGATCGCGCCCGCCCTCACCGCGCCGAGATAGAGCATCAGCGCCTCGATGCTCTTCTCCACCTGCACCGCGACGCGGTCCCCCGGCTTCACGCCGAGCGCCGCCAGCGCGTTGGCGAAGCGGGCGGAAGCGTCGAGCACGTCGCGATAGCTGTACTGGCGCCCGTCATCGAGCAGCGCGAACCGCGCCTCCGGCGCCGGCATGCGCGAGCGGATCAGGTCGAACAGGTGGTTGCCCATGTTTTCGGGTCCTTTCAGGCGTTTCCGTCTCAGTTCGCGACCGGCCGCAGCAGCTTGCGCACCTGCGACGAGGCCACGACCGTGTTGCGCGTGGCGAAGGCCTCGTGATTGGTCTCGATGTCGCCGAGGTCGTAGCGGTAGTTCACCATCACGCCATGCGATTCGCGCAGGCCCCGCGCCGACAGGTTGCCGCCGACATTGATCCGCTCCAGCCGCGCCCCGTTGCCGAGATGGAAGCGCGCCACCGGATCGACCACCCGGCCGGAGGCGCTGCGCGCCCGCAGCAGATATTGCGCCGCCATCTGGCCGAGCAGCTTGTCGCGGGCGGCCCTCGCCGCCTCCTCGAGCGAGATCGTCTCGCCGGCCGGGCGGGCGAGCTCCGCGCGCTCCTCGTTGCTCAGGTTCAGGGCGCCCGGATCGGCCGCGACCGCGGCGAGCCAGCGGGCGAAGCCCGGCAGCGGCGAGAGCGTGACGAAGGTGTCGAGCCCCGGCAATTCGCGCTTCAGGTCCTCGGCGACCTGCTTGATCAGGAAATTGCCGAAGGAGATGCCGCGCAGGCCCTCCTGGCAGTTCGAGATCGAGTAGAACACCGCCGTCGTCGCCTGCTGCGCCGGCAGGGCCTCGCGCTCGGGCTCCAGCAATTCGCCGATCGAGCGCGGGATCGCGGTGGTCAGCGCCACCTCGACGAAGATCAGCGGCTCGTCGACGAGCTGGGGATGGAAGAAGGCGAAGCAGCGCCGGTCGGGGGGCTCCAGGCGCCGGCGCAGATCGTCCCAGCCCTGGATCTCGTGCACCGCCTCGTAGCGGATGATCTTCTCGAGCACGTTCGCCGGGGTGCGCCAGTCGATGCGCCGCAGCACCAGGAAGCCGCGGTTGAACCAGGAGCCGAAGAGGTGGCGGAAATCGGCGTCGACCGCCTTGAGCGCCGGTTCCGCCTCCATCGCCTCGAACAGCGCCTCGCGCATCTGCACCAGCACATGCGTGCCTTCCGGCGCGAGGTTGAGCCGGCGGAACAGCTCCTGCCGGCGCGGCTCGGAGGCGAGATGCAGCGCCGCGACGGCAGCCGCGTCCCCCGTTTCGCGGTAGCGCTCGACGGCGGCGTCGAGCCTTTCGGCATCCGGGCCGAAGCGCTCCATCAGAACGGTGAAGAAGGCGAGCCGGCCCGGCTTGTCGAGCCGCTGCCAGGCTTCCAGCACGGCCTGGGCCAGCGCCATGCCCGAGGCCTCGCCCTTGCCGGAAAGCAGGTCCTCGCAGAGCCGGTCGATCGGCCGGGCGCCCTTGCCGAGAAAGCGCTCCATGCCGATCAGCGCGCGGCCGCGATCGGCGACATTCGTTAGGAGTTCGCCGAGAAACGCCATATCCATGCGGGCTCCTTGAGTTGCACCGCGATCCTATACGAGTTTCGCCCGCGGCAAACCGCGGCTCAGCGCAACAGGCTCCAGGCCTTCAGGAAGAAGTCGGGCGCGCCGAAATTGCCGGATTTGAGCGCGACAACCATCTCCGGCCCGTCGACGACGCGGGTCCAGGGCACGCCCGGGTCGATCTCGGGGCCGATCTCCAGCGTGCGGACGCCGAGGCCGAGCACCGTCGCGCCCGAGGTTTCGCCGCCCGCGACCAGGAGGCGCGTGACGCCGCCCTCCGCCAGAAGCCGCGCCGCCTCGGCGAAGGCGTGCTCGACGATGCCGCCGGCCTTCTCGCGGCCGAGCTTGTCCTGCACCGCCGCGACCTCGGCCGGATCGTCGCTCGAATAGAGCAGGAAGGGCTTGTCCGCCGGCTGCGCCAGCGCCCAGGCGGCGAGCCCGGCGGCGTCCTGGCGCCCCTCGACCAGGGCGAAGGGATCGACCTTGAGCGCCGGATAGCCGGCTTCCAGCGCCGCCTTGATCTGCCCGCGCGTCGCCGTCGAGCAACTGCCCGAGATGATGCCGGCGCGGCCGGCCGGCGCCTGGATGTCCTGCGGCCCGGGGCGCTCGGGCAGCAGGCCGGCGCGGCGGAAATTCTGCGGCAGGCCCATCGCGATGCCGGAGCCGCCGGTCAGCAGGACCTGCTCGGACACGGCATGGCCGAGCGTCATCAGGTCCTCGTTGGTGAGGGCGTCGGTCACCGCGTAACGAACGCCGTCGGCCTCCAGCTTCGCCAGCCGCGCCTTCACCGCGGCGGGGCCGGCGAGCACGGTCGTGTAATCGACGAGGCCGACCTCGGTCCCGGCCTGCGCCGCCATCAGCCGCATCAGGTTCGAATCCCGCATCGGCGTCAGCGGGTGGTCCTTCATCGAGCTCTCGTGCAGCGGCACGGCGCCGACGAAGAGATAGCCCTGATAGATCGAGCGGCCATTGGCGGGAAAGGCCGGGCAGACGATGGCGAGCTTCGCGCCGAGCCGCCGCATCAGCGCGTTCGCCACCGGGCCGATATTGCCTTCCGCGGTGGAATCGAAGGTGGAGCAGTATTTGAACAGGATCTGGCGGGCGCCCGCCGCCAGCAGCGCCTCGCAGGCCGCGAGCGAATCGGCGACCGCCTCGGCGACCGGGTTGGTGCGCGACTTCAGCGCGACGACCACCGCATCCGCCTCGGGCAGGGCCGCGCCGGGCGCCGGCACGCCGATGACCTGCACCGTACGCATCCCGGCCCGGTTCAGCATCAGCGCGACATCGGTCGCACCCGTCATATCGTCGGCAATCACACCCAGAAGCATCGCGTCCTCCTTCCCCGCCCGGCAACGCAAGCGGACCATGCGGTCTTTTAGACAGATGAACCGGGCATGGCGATGCCGCCCGCCGGGCGCCACACGCAGGAGCCGCATGCGCGAAGCGATGTCCCCGCATCGACGCCGCGATCGATATGAGGCAGGCTGCTGCATCGCCACAGGAATAGCCCATGTTCACCACCCGCCCCGAAATCCTCGGCACCTTCGGCGTCGTGACCTCGACGCACTGGCTCGCCACCGCTTCCGGCATGGCGATGCTCGAGAAGGGCGGCAACGCCTTCGACGCCTGCGCGGCGGCCGCCTTCGTGCTCCAGGTGGTGGAGCCCCATCTCGTCGGCCCGGCCGGCGACATGCCCGCCGTGTTCTATTCGGCGCAGACGAAGAAGGTCGAGGTTCTCTGCGCCCAGGGGCCGGCGCCGCAGGCCGCCACCATCGCCGCCTACAAGGCGCTCGGGCTCGACATGATTCCCGGCTCGGGCCTGCTCGCGACCGTGGTGCCCGGCGCCTTCGGCGGCTGGATGACGCTGCTGCGCGACCATGGCCGGCTCAGGCTGCGCGAGGTGCTGGAACCCGCGATCGGCTATTTCGAGAACGGCCACCCGATGCTGCCGCGCGTCTCGGATTCGATCCGCGAGCTGACCGACCTTTTCACCCATGAGTGGCCGACCTCCGGCGCGGTCTATCTGCCCGGCGGCAATGTGCCGGAGGCGCGCAAGCTCTTCGCCAACAAGGCGGCGGCCGCGACCTACCGCCGGATCCTCGACGAGGCGGAGGCCGCCGGCTCCGACCGTCAGGAGCAGATCCGGGCCGCCTACGACGCCTGGTACAAGGGCTTCGTCGCCGAGGCGATGGACCGCTTCTGCCGCAGCACAGAGGCGATGGATTCCTCCGGCCGGCGCAACAAGGGCCTGCTCACCGCCGACGACATGGCGCGCTGGCAGCCCGCCTACGAGACGCCGGCTTCGGCGACCTATCACGACTGGGAGGTCTTCAAGATCGGTCCCTGGGGCCAGGGCCCGGTCTTCCTGCAGACGCTGAAGATCCTCGAAGGCATCGACCTCGGAAGCATGGGCCCGGCGAGCCCGGAATTCGTGCACTCCATCGTCGAGGCGATGAAGCTCGCCTTCGCCGACCGCGAGGCCTATTACGGCGACCCGGATTTCGTGAAGGTGCCGCTCGCCACGCTGCTCTCAGAGGACTACGCCGCGGGGCGGCGCAGCCTGATCGGCGAACGCGCCTCGCTGGAGCTGCGCCCCGGCATCGTGCCGGGCTTCGAGGCGCAGGTGGCACATGCGCTGAAGGCGCTCGGCGCCATCGCCCAACCGGGAGAGACCAGTGCCGCCGTGGGCGAGCCGACCATGGCCTCGATGGTCGCGGCCGGGCGCAAGGGCGACACCGTCCATATCGACGTCATCGACAAATGGGGCAACATGATCGCGGCCACGCCCTCGGGCGGCTGGCTGCAATCCTCGCCGGTCATCCCGGAGCTCGGTTTCCCGCTCAACTCGCGGGCGCAGATGTTCTGGCTGGAAGAGGGCCTGCCGGCCTCGCTCGCGCCGGGCAAGCGTCCGCGCACGACCCTGACGCCGTCGATCGCCTTCGAACGGGGCGAGCCGCGCCTCGCCTTCGGCACGCCGGGTGGCGACCAGCAGGAGCAGTGGCAGCTCGGGCTGTTCCTGCGCCGGGTCCATCACGGGCTCAATTTGCAGGAGGCGATCGACCTGCCGCTGTTCCACACCCAGCATTTCCCCTCCTCCTTCTACCCGCGCGGCTCGCGGCCGGGGCATCTGATGATCGAGGAGAGCATCGGCGCTGCTGCACTGGCCGAGCTCACGCGCCGCGGCCACGTGGTCGAGAAGGCTCCGGCCTGGACCGTCGGCCGGCTCACCGCGGCGGAGCGCGACGGCAACGGCCTCTTGCGCGCCGCCGCGACGCCGCGTCTGATGCAGGCCTATGCTGCCGGCCGCTGATTTTCGTTCGTCCCTCTCCGCCGTCATCCCGGGCGGAGCGAAGCGCAGACCCGGGATCCATGCCGGAACGGGTCAGGCATGGATCCCGGATCGGCGTCGCTCCCGCGGCTTGTCCGGGATGACGCGGAAAGATTGAGATCGACCGTATAACGAGGAATTCCATATGACCTGGTCCATCGTCGCCCGCGACGCCGCGACCGGCGCCTATGGCGTCGCCGTCTCGACCTGCGCCTTCGCCGTCGGCGCCCGCGTGCCCTATGGCGGCGGGCGTGTCGGGGCGATCGCGACGCAGGCCTTCGCCAATCCGCTCTACGGGATCGACGGGCTGAGGCTGCTGCAGGAAGGGCGCTCGGCCGTCGAGATCGTCGCCACCCTGACGGCCGCCGACGAGGGCCGCGCCCATCGCCAGCTCCATGTCATCGACCGCGACGGCAAGATCGCCGCCCATACGGGCGCGGCCTGCATCGACTGGTGCGGCGCCGTGGACGGGCCGCAGGTCTCGGTGGCCGGCAATATGCTGGCCGGTCCCGAGGTCGTGCAGGAGACGCTCAAGGCCTATATCGCCGCCTCGGCTCTCGATTTCGACGAGCGCCTGCTGGTCGCGCTCGAAGCGGGCGAGAAGGCCGGCGGCGACAAGCGCGGCAGGCAATCCGCCGCGATCCGGATCTGGAGCGGCGAGCCGGTGCCGAGCCTCGACATCCGCGTCGACGACCATGCCGACCCGCTCGCGGAACTGCGCCGGCTCTGGCGCGTCGCGCATCAGCGCGCGGTGCCCTTCCAGCAGGCCTCGCCCTCGCGCAGCCGTCCGGCCGGCGTCACCGACCGGGCCGAGCTCGACCGGCTCTGTGCGGAATATGCCGCGGCGTGGAACGCGCGACATCCGGAATAGCGCCCTTCTCCCCCGAGGGGAGAAGGATTCGCCAGCGGAGAGGGAAAGCTCAGGTGAGCTTGCCGCGCGCCGCGACCGGCAGCTCGCCGACCAGCTTGTCGCCGCGCACGGTGATCAGCCGGTCGACCATGTTGACGACGACGCAGACATGGTTCGGCACGATGCGCACCACCTCGCCGACGACCGGCCGCTCATTCGTGCCGGAGAGGTCGAGGAAGCCATGCTCCTCGGCGAATTGCGCGATCCGCGCCCGCGGATATTCGAGGATCAGCCCATGGCCGTCGAGGCCGCCGACATCGCTGGTCAGCGTCTTCGAGCCGGCATCGAGGATGCCGCGCTCGGGCGCCGCCCGGCTCACCACCGTGGCATAGACGTTAAGCGCGCAATTCTCGAGCGTCGCGACGCCGGCCGCCACCTGCATGCGGTCGTTGAAGATCGAGGTGCCGGCGCGGTGCTCCGTCGCTCCCTTGAGCTTGCCGATATTGGGGATATTGGGCGAGCCGCCGGTCGAGACGATGTCGGCCTTGAGGCCGGCATCGTGCAGGCCGGCATTGGCAGTGTCGAGGAAGGTCTGCGTGCGCTCCCAGCCGTTTTCCGGCGGATACATCAGGAAGCCGGCGAAGCGCAGCCCCGGCGAAGCGGCGACCATCTTGGCGAGCTCGACGGCCTCGCCCGGCGTCTCGACGCCGGCGCGCTTGCGGCCGGTGTCGCATTCGATGACGACCTCCAGATCGCGCCCGGCGATCTCGGCCGCGCGCGGCAGGCCGGAGATGGTGACGGGATTGTCGGCGGCGACGATCATGCGGACACGGCGTTGCAGGGCTCCGAGGCGCCCGAGCTTTTCCTCGCCGAGGATGTTGTAGCTGATCAGAATGTCGTCGAGCCCGCCATCGGCCATCACCTCGGCCTCGCCGAGCTTCTGGCAGGTGATGCCACGCGCGCCGGCCTCGACCTGAAGGCGCGCCAGCACCGGCGACTTGTGCGTCTTGATATGCGGACGGTTGGCGACGCCGGCTGCGTCACAGGCGGCCTGGAGACGGGCGATATTCGCCTCGACTATGTCGAGATCGATCACCACGGCCGGCGTGCCGTATATCCGGGCGATCTCGGCGGCAAGCGGCGTCGCGGCCGGCTGGTCGAGGGACTGGGACGTGGTGGCGGTCACGCTCATGACAGCACCTTCACGATCACCTCGATCTCGACGGTCATGCGGTTCGGCAGCGAGCCCATGCCGACAGCCGAGCGGGCATGGCGGCCGCGCTCGCCGAGCACGGCGACGAACAGGTCCGAGCAGCCATTGATGACCTTGGGATGGTCGGAGAAATCCGGCGCGGCATTGACCATGCCGAGCAGCTTGACGATCTCGACCTTGTCGAGCGAGCCCGCCGCCTTCTTCATCGCGGCGAGCAGGCCGAGGCCGGTCTGCCTGGCGTGCTCATAGGCCTGCTCGATGCTGACGTCGGCGCCGACCTTGCCGGTCGGATAGGTGCCGTCGGCGCGCTTGGGGCCCTGCCCCGACAGATAGATCATGTCGCCGACCTGCTTGAAGCTGACATAGGTCGCGACCGGGGTCGGCACCTCCGGCAGGGTCAGCCCCAGTTCCTTCAGCTTGTCATCGACACTCATGCTCTTCTCCTCGGACGCTCTCGATGCGGGCTGCCTCAGCCCGGCAAATCACGGCGCATGTAGCGGGCGGCATCGTCGTAGCTTGCGAGCTTGCGATCAAGCGCGGGGTCATGCACCGCGCGAAAGCCGTGCTTCCGCCAGAAGCCGGTCGAATCGTTGACCGCGACCAGCGCCAGGCTGGAACAGCCTGCGCGGGCGGCTTCATCGGTGATCCGGGCGACGATGCGTCCGGCGGCGCCCGTGCCCCTGCCCCCGGGCAGGAGCGCCAGGTCGTGGATATACCAGTTCGCCGCGCCGGGCGGGATCTCGCCGAGCAGGGAATTCAGCGCCGGCACGGCCCCCGCCGGCCATGGATGGCTGACGAGATAGCCGAGCAGCGCGCCCTGCCCGTCGTCCAGCACATGGCAGCCCGCGGGCGCGAGCCGCAGCCGCTCGGCGAAGACGGCCTCGTCCTCCGGATAGTCCGGATGGACGCGCGCCGCGATCGTCATCACGGCCGGCAAGTCGGCCGGCGCCATCGGGCGCCATGCTGGAAAAGCGTCGTTCGCCACGTCGCGGTCCCGCGCTTGCCGTCATTGCGAGCGGAGCGAAGCAATCCAGCAGGACTGGGTGAAACGCCCAGCCCGGCCGCCCCTGGATTGCTTCGTCGCTCCGCTCCTCGCAATGACGGCGAGGAATCCTACGCCGCGACCTTCGGGAACTTGCTCGTCCGCTTCGGATGCCACCACTTGCCCTTGAGCACGACGCCCTCGGAGACGAATTTCCTGTCGCCGATCAGGTGCTCGCCGACCACGTCGACATAGTCGAACTTGCCTTCCTTGATCGTCAGGATGGTCGCGTCGCCGAGCGAGCCGACCTTGAGCGAGCCGTATTCCGGGCGCTTCAGCGCCATCGCGGCGTTCACGGTCGAGGCGGCAATGACATTGTTCAGGCTCATGCCCATGCAGAGGAATTTCGACATGGTGGTGACCTGGTCATAGGCCGGGCCGTCGATGCAGAGCTTGTGCACGTCCGACGAAATCACGTCCGGCTCGAAGCCGTTGGCCAGCATGGCGCGCGTGGTCTTGAAGGAGAAGGAGCCCTTGCCGTGGCCGATGTCGAAGATGACGCCCCGCTTGCGGGCGGCCAGCACCTCCGGCTTCACCGTGCCCTGCGCGGTGGCCGGCGCGTTCGGGAAGGGGCGGAAAGCGTGGGTCAGCACATCGCCCGGCCGCAGCATGCCGATGACCTCCTCATAGGACGGCGGCGGATGGTCGATATGGCACATCAGCGGCATGCCGACCTCGTTGGCGACCTGCAGCGCGATGTTGAGCGGCACCGTGCCGGAAGTGCCCGAGGCATGCAGCCCGACGCGGACCTTGATGCCGACGATATAGTCGCGGTTGGCGTCGGCCACGGCGACGGCGTCGATCGGGTTCATCATGCGCAGGTCGCCGCTCTCGCCGACCATGACGCGATGGTCGAAGCCGTAGATGCCGGCATGCGAGACGTGGAGATAGGCGAGGATGCGGGCCTGGCTCTGCTCGATGACGTGCTTGCGGAAGCCCGCCCAGTTGCCGGGGCCGGCCGAGCCGGTGTCGACCGAGGTGGTGACGCCCGAGAGCCGGCAGAATTCGTCGGCGTCGATGCCGAGCGAGGTGCCGCCCCAGTAGACATGGGTGTGCAGGTCGATCAGGCCCGGCGTGACGATGTAGCCGGAGACGTCGCGGATCTCCCTGGCGCCCTTCAGATCCTTGCCGAAGCCGGACACCTTCCCGTCGGTGAAGGCGACGTCGATGACGCCGTCGTGCTTCTGGGACGGGTCGATGACGCGTCCGCCTTTGAGGATGATGTCATGGGTCATCGAAAACTGCTCCGCAGGCCAATCGGCGAGACGACGGCACCGCCGCTCGGAAGGAGGCGCCCGGTCCCGGACGGCACGATAGAGAAGGCGCGCCCGAAAGACAGATGCGTTTCGGGAATGATGCGTTGCGTAAAGCTCGGGGCCGGACCCCGGCGCGGATCGCGGCGGGAATTCGGTCCGGCAAGGCGGCGATCGGGTCTCATGCCGAAAGCAGGGGCCCGGCGCCCTTGCGCTCGACGATCATCCCATAGGCCTGCGGCTCGCGATGCTTCGCGAAATTGAAGGTCGAGGCCTTGTAGCTCCTGCCGAGATCCATGTCGCAGCGGGCGATGACGAGCTCGTCGCCTTCCGTCACGGCCTGCGCCACGACCTCGCCGGTGGGCGCGATGATGCAGGAGCCGCCGATCTGGTCGACGCCGGCTTCGGGCCCCGCCTTGGCGGCGCCGACCACCCAGCAGGCGTTCTGATAGGCGCCGGCCTGCATCACGAGCTGGTTGTGGAAGTTTCCGAGCCGGTCATGGTCGGGCGCCGGCGGGTTGTGCTTCGGGGTGTTGTAGCCGAGCACGATCAGCTCCACGTCCTGCAGGCCCATGACGCGGTAGCTCTCCGGCCAGCGCCGGTCGTTGCAGATCATCATGCCGATATTCGCGTCCATCGTCCGCCAGACCGGCCAGCCGAGATTGCCGGTCTCGAAATAGCGCTTCTCGAGGTTCTGGAACGGCGCCTCGGGTCGGTGCTCGGGATGGCCGGGCAGATGGATCTTGCGGTACTTGCCGACGATCGCGCCGCTCTTGTCGACCAGGATCGCTGTGTTGAAGCGGCGCCTGCGGCCCTCCTCATGGGCGAGCTCGCAGAAGCCCAGATGGAAGCCGATGCCGAGGCGCCTGCTCTCCTCGAAGAGCGGCGCGGTCTCGTTCGAGGGCATCGCCGCCTCGAAATAGCTGTCGATCTCGGCCTCGTCCTCGATCCACCAATGCGGGAAGAAGGCGGTCAGAGCGGCTTCCGGATAGACGACGAGATCGACGCCATGCGCCTTCGCCTGCCGCATCAGCGCGATCATCCGCGCCACCGCCGAGGCGCGGGTCTCGCTACGCTGGATCGGGCCGAGCTGGGCTGCGGCGATGGTCAGGATTCGGCTCACGGCGGATGCTCCGGGAAGGATCGGGACGGAAGGCCGGGCCGGCGCGGCGCCGGCCCGGATTGCGGGAAGCGGGTTCAAAGCCGCTTGGCGATGCGCGGGTCGAGCGAGTCGCGCAGGCCGTCGCCGAGCAGATTGACGGCAAGCACGGTGATCGAGAGGAACACCGCCGGGAACAGGATGATGTGCGGCTTGACCTGCCAGAGCGCCCTGCCCTCGGCCATGATGTTGCCCCAGGAGGGCGTCGCCGGCGGCACGCCGGCGCCGATGAAGGACAGGATCGCCTCGACGATCATGGCGCTGGCGCAGATATAGGTCGCCTGCACGCTCATCGGCGCGAAGGTGTTGGGCAGGATATGGCGCCAGATGATGCGCGGCGCCTTGGCGCCGTTGGCGACCGCCGCCTCGACATAGGGCTGCTCGCGCAGGCTCAGCACGACGCCGCGCACGAGGCGGGCGACGCGCGGGATCTCGGCGATGGTGATGGCGATGATGACGTTGCCGATCGAGCCCCGCGTCAGCGCCATCAGGGCGATGGCGAGCAGGATCGGCGGAATCGACATCCAGCCGTCGATGATCCGCATGATGATGCCGTCGGCCCAGCGCATGAAGCCGGCGAAGAGGCCGATGGCGAGCCCGGCCGCCGAGGCCAGCACCGCCACGCTGAAGCCGACCAGCAGCGAGACGCGCGCCCCGTAGATCACGCGCGAATAGACGTCGCGGCCGAGCATGTCGGTGCCGAACCAGTAGAGCTCGGAGGGCACGCGCGTGCGCCGGGCCGGCGAGATCGCGGTCGGGTCGACCGTGCCGAGGAAGCCGGCGAAGACGGCGACCAGCGCCATCAGCACGAGCAGCCCGCCGCCGATCGCGACGGAGGGGTGGCGGCGCAGATAGCGCAGGAACAGCGCGAGCCGGCCGGGCGTGGCCGGCTGCGCCGGGACGGCCGGGGCGGCGGCCGCCGAGAGGGGGGGCTGCAAGGTCAATACCGGATCCTCGGGTCGACGAGCGTATAGGTGAGGTCGATCAGCAGGTTCACGAGCACGTAGACCAGGCTGAACATCAGCACGACGCCCTGGATGACGGGGTAGTCGCGCCGCAGGATGGCATCGACCGTGAGCCGGCCGAGGCCGGGAATGGCGAAGACGCTCTCGGTGACGACCGCGCCGCCGATCAGCAGCGCGATGCCGATGCCGATGATGGTGACGATCGGCACCGCCGCGTTCTTGAGCGAATGCAGGAAGAGCACGTCCTTCTGCGCCACGCCCTTGGCGTTGGCGGTGCGGACATAGTCCTGCTGGAGCACCTCGAGCATGGTGGCCCGCGTGATGCGCGCGATCAGGGCGACATAGACCAGCCCGAGCGTCACGGTCGGCAGGATCAGGTTCCTGAGCCAGGGCCAGAAGCCCTCCGCCAGCGGCGTGTAGCCCTGCACCGGCAGCCAGTCGAGCTTGAGCGCGAAGATCCAGGCGAGCAGGTAGCCGACGACGAAGACCGGCACCGAGAAGCCCAAAACGGCGAAGGCCATCGCGCCCTTGTCGACCCAGGTCCCGGCCTTCCAGGCGGCGATCACGCCCATGGGCACCGCGATCACCACGGCGAAGATCAGGGTCAGCACCATCAGCGAGACGGTCGGCTCGATGCGCTGGCCGATGAGCTGCGTCACCGGCAGGTTGGTGAAGATCGAGGTGCCGAGGTCGCCCTGCAGGATGCGCCAGGACCATTCGCCGAAGCGGATCAGATAGGGCCGGTCCAGCCCCAGGCTCTCGCGGATGCGGGCGACGTCGGCCGGCGAGGCCTGGTCCCCGGCGATGATCGCCGCGGGGTCGCCCGGCGCGATGTAGAGCAGCGAAAACACGAACAGCGCAACGAGCGCCATCACCGGGATGGTCGCGACGATGCGTCTGACGATGAATGAAAGCATGGAGCCGTCCGAACCTCGTTCACATCTGAGCGGGCGCCGCGGCCGGAACGCAGTCCCGGTCGCGGCGAGGCGAAATGGCGGAGCCGGCGGCCCCGAAGGCGGGAGGCGGCGGCGCCGCGCCCCGCAATCCTCAGGCCTTCGAGACGTCCCAGAAGAACGGCAGCGGGCCGGACACCACGCCGGAGACGTTCTTTCGCCAGGCCTGGTAGTTGAGATAGAAGCCGGTCGGCGCGTAGACGACGTTCTCGACAGCGGCCTTGTTGAGCCGGCCGAGCGCGGCCTTCTCCGCGGCGAGGTCCCTGGCGTCGAACCAGTTCGCCACCTCGGTCTCGACCGCCGGCACGTCCGGCCAGCCGAACCAGGCCTTGTCGCCATTGGCGCGGATCGCGGTGTAGGCGGCCGGGTTGATGCAGTCGGCGCCGGCATGCCAGGTGTGGAACATGCTCCAGCCGCCCTTGTCCGGCGGCGTCTTCTGGGCGCGGCGGGCGCCGACCGTGCCCCAGTCGGTGGCGACGAAATCGACATTCATGCCGATGCTCTTCAGCAATTCGGCGGTGACGTCGCCCATCGACTTGGTCGCCGCCATGTCCTGCGCCACGACGCAGACCACCGGCTCGCCCTTGTAGCCGGATTCGGCCAGGAGCTTCTTGGCGGCGGCGACGTTCTTGGCCTTCATCATCGCGCCGCCCTCCTCGGTGTAGAGCGGTGTGCCGGGCGTGAAGAAGCCGCCCAGCTCCTTCCAGAGCTTGTCGTCGTCGCCGACGACGGCGCGCATGTAGTCCTCCTGGTTCAGCGCGGTCATCACCGCCTGGCGCACCTTCAGGTTGTTGAAGGGCGGGAAGAGGTGGTTCATCCGGAAGGCGCCGATATTGCCGAGCGGATCGCCGATATCGACATTGATGCTGGCATTGCCCTTGAGCACGGGGATGAGGTCGGCGAGCGGTGTCTCCCACCAGTCGACCTCGCCGTTCTGCAGCGCCGCCGCGGCCGTCGCCGGGTCGGGCATGATCACCCATTCGACGCGGTCGATCAGGATGCGCTTGCCGCCGGCGAGCCAGTCCGCCTTCTCGGAACGCGGGACGTAATCGGCGAATTTCTCGAACACCGCCTTGGCGCCGGGCACCCATTCGCTCCGGGCGAACTTCATCGGCCCGGAGCCGACATATTCGGTGATCTGCTGGAAGGGATCGGTCCTGGCGATGCGCTCCGGCATGATGAAGGAACAGGGCGCGTTGTTCTTGGCGAGCGCCAGCAGCATCTTCGGGAAAGGCTGCTTCAATTGCCACTTCCAGCTACGGTCGTCGGTCGCGGCGAGCTCGTTCTCGATCGCCTTGATCATCAGGCCCATCGGGTCGCGGGCCTGCCAGCGCTTCAGGCTCTGGACCACGTCCCGGGCGAGAACCGGGCTGCCGTCATGGAATTTGAGCCCCTCCCGCAGCTTGAAGGTCCAGGTCAGGCCGTCGGAGGAGACTTCCTCGCCCTCGACCATCTGGCGCTGCGGCCGGAATTGCGAATCGATGCCGTAGAGCGTGTCCCAGACCAGCGCCGCGGCGTTGCGGACGACGTATTGCGTTCCCCAGATCGGGTCGAAATTGGCGAGATTGGCCTGCGGCACGAAGCGTAGCGTCTTGCCGGCCGCGCCTTGCGCCACGGCGGGCATCGACAATCCTGCGGTCGCGGCGGCAATGCCGGCGCCGACCGTGGATTTCAGAAATCTCCTGCGATCCATCGTCCTCTCCCCTGAAACGGCTGCCTCTGACGTGCGGCCTTGCGGCGAGTGTGAGCAGAAAAAGCATCCCTGACAACACGCCGGTTCCGGCCGCACGAGGCACGGCAGGGGCTTGCAGAGTTCGTGCCAGACGGTGCCGAAACGCGAAAAGGGCCGGAAAACCCGGCCCTTTTCGCATGGCGAAGGATCGCTCGAAAAAAGCGGTCACATCGGCTCGACCGGCTCGTCGACGCGCGCGAACGGCCTGGCCTGCTCGAAGGCCGCGGCCGCCCGCAGCACCAGCGCGTCGCGGCCGAAGGCGCCGACGATCTGCAGCCCGGCCGGCAGGCCGCCGCCGGTCAGGCCGCAAGGTACGGAGACCGCCGGCTGCTCGGTGATGTTGAAGGGGTAGGAGAACGGCGTCCAGCGGGTCCAGTCGTCGCCATAGGCGCCATGCCCGGGCGTGTTGCGGCCGACGGCGAAGGCCGGCAGCGGCAGGGCCGGCGTCAGCAGCAGGTCGTAGCGGGCGTGGAATCGCGCCATCAGCAGCGCCAGTTCGTTGCGGCGGTAGAGCAGCGCCTCGACATAGCTCGAGGCGGGGATGCGCTCGCCATGTTCCGCCACGGCGACCAGGCCGGGGTCCATGCGGGCCCGGCCGGCGGCGTCGACATCCCGCAGCGCCAGCGCCGCGCCCGCCGACCACAGCGTCCGCAGCGTCTCGATCGGGTCCTCGAAGCCGGGCTCGGCCTCCTCGACCGTGGCGCCCAGCTCGGCGAAGACCTGCGCCGCCGCGCCGGTGAGAGCGGCGATCTCGGGATCGACCGCCACGTCGAGGCCGAGCCGCGGCGACCAGGCAACGCGCAGCCCCCTGAGGCTGCCCTGCAATCCGTCGACATAGTCGGGCGGACGGTCCGTCAGCGCGGTCATGTCGCGCTCGTCGGGCTGGCCGATCACCTGCATCGCCAGCGCCGTGTCGGTCACGGTGCGGGTCAGCGGGCCGAGATGGGCGAGGAAGCCCATGGTCGAGACCGGCCAGGCCGGGACGCGGCCATAGCTCGGCTTCAGCCCGACCACGCCGGTGAAGGCGGCCGGGATGCGCACCGAGCCGGCCCCATCCGTGCCGAGATGGATGCAGCCGAGATTGAGCGCCGCGCAGGCCGCCGCCCCCGACGAGGAGCCGCCCGGCCCGGTGCCGGTGTTCCAGGGATTGCGGGTGATGCCGGTGAGCGGCGAATCGCCGACGCCCTTCCAGCCGAATTCCGGCATGGTGGTCTTGCCGAGGAAGACCGTGCCGGCCTCGCGCAGGCGCGCGGCGGCCGGGGCGTCCTCGGCGACGGGCTCGCCGGAAGCGAGCGTGGTGCCGCGCCGCATCGGCCAGCCGGCGACGGCGATGTTGTCCTTGATCGTCACCGGCACGCCGTCGAGCGGACCGGTCGCCTCGCCTTTCAGCCAGCGCGCCTGCGAGGCCTCGGCCATGGCCAGCGTCGCCGCCTCGTCGCGGTGGACGAAGGCGTTGATCGCGGGCTCGAAGCGCGCGATGCGGGCGAGCGCGTCCTTCGCGACCTCGACCGGCGACAGGTCCTTGCTGGCATAGAGCGGGCCGAGTTCGGCGGCCGAGAGCGAAGCGATCGTCGTCATGCGGGATCCTCAGGCGTTGGCGACGCGCCAGGCGGTGGCGAGCAGCACATTGGCGCCGGCGACCATGTCCGCCTCGGTGCTGAATTCGGCCGGGTTGTGGGAGAGCCCGCCGATCGAGGGGATGAAGACCATGGCGGTCGGGCAGAGCCGCGCCATCATCTGGGCGTCGTGCCCGGCGCCCGAGATCATGCGCCGGATCGGCAGACCGAACTCCGCCGCGCTGCGCTCGACCTCGGCGATCAGCCCCTCGGCGAAGGGCGTCGCCGGGAAGCGGGCGAGGTCGCGGAAGGCGATCCCGATGCCGTCGCGCTCGCAGAGCTCGGCGCAGAAGCGCCGCACCGCCTCCTCGGCCCGGGCCAGCGGCTCGTCCTGCGGATTGCGCAGGTCGAGCGTCATCACCACCGTCTCGGGCACCACGTTGACATTGGCCGGCGTCACCCGGATGACGCCCATATTGGCGAGCTGGTGCGGGATGGTCTTGGTCAGTTCGTTGGCGAAGATGTTGATGCGCGCGGCGGCAAGGCCGGGGTCCCTGCGATAGGCCATCGGCGTCGTGCCGGCATGGCTTGGGCGGCCCTTCAGGGTGAGCTCCAGCCAGGTGATGCCCTGGATGCCGGTGACGGCGCCGAGCCCGCCGCCCTCGTTCTCCAGCACCGGCCCCTGCTCGATATGCAATTCCAGATAGGCGTGGGCCGGCAGGAAGCCCGGCTTCTCGGCGCCGTCATAGCCGATGCGCCTCAGCTCGCTTCCGAGGCCGACGCCCTCGGAATCGGCTTCGGCATGGGCGGCCTCGACGCTCATTCCGCCCGCCCAGACATAGGAGCCCAGCATGTCGGGATGGAAACGCGCGCCCTCCTCGTTGGTGAAGGCGATGACGGCCATGTCGCGCTTCGGCTTCAGCCCGGCATCGCGCAGCGCCGCCAGCACCTCGACGCCGGCTACGACGCCGAGCGCCCCGTCGAAGCGCCCGCCGGTGCCGACCGTGTCGATATGCGAGCCCATGATCAGCGCCGGGCCGTCCTCCTGCCCCTTGAGGATGCCGACGATGTTGCCGATCGCATCGACGCGGACGTCGAGGCCGAGCGCCTCGAGCTGGCCGACGAGCCAGTCGCGCCCCTGCCTGTCGGCGTCCGTCAACGCCAGCCGGCGGCAGCCGCCCTCCGGCGTCGCGCCGATGCGCGCCAGCTCCGCCAGCCGCGACGTCAGCCGCCCGCCGTCGATCCGCAGATTGGTGCTCATGGGCGCCGGTCCTTCTCGCTTCGGCGGGCAGGATGCAGGCCGCGCCCCGGCTTGTCGACCCGCCCGGCGCGCATCCGCGCCCTTTGAGAGGGGGCTGTCTGCGCCGTGCGAACACGGCTAGAAGCGGGGCCCCATGTCTACAGCCGCCACGATCCCAGCCTCGTCCCATCCCTGGCTCGCCGAAATGCGGGCGATGCTCGCCCTGAGCTGGCCGATGGTGCTGACCAATGTCGCGCAGACGGCGATGACGGCGACGGATGTGGTGATGATGGGCCATCTCGGCCCGCAGGCGCTGGCGGCGGGCGCGCTCGGCGGCAATCTCTACACCGCGTTCCTGATCTTCGGCATCGGCGTGATGAGCGCCGTCTCGCCGATGATCGCAATCGAGCTCGGCCGCAACCGCCATGCGGTGCGCGACCTGCGCCGGACCGTGCGGCAGGGCTTCTGGGCGGCCGCGACCATGGCGGTGCCAATGTGGCTGTTCCTCTGGCAGGCGGAGGCGATCCTGAACGCCATGGGCCAGGACCCGGCGCTGGCGAAGGCCGCCGCCTCCTATGTCCACACGCTGCAATGGGGGCTGCTGCCCTTCTTCCTCTATCTGTGCCTGCGCGGCTTCGTGGCGGCGCTGCAGCGGCCGCGCTGGGCCTTCATCGTCGTGCTCTTCGCCGTGCCGTTCAACGCCTTCGCCAACTGGTGCCTGATGTTCGGCAATCTCGGCTTTCCGGCGCTCGGCCTGCCCGGCTCCGGCTTCGCGACGGCGCTGTCCTCGGGGCTGATGTTCGCCGGCCTCGCTTTCGTCGTCTCGCGCGACCGGCGCTTCCGGCGCTATCATCTGCTCGGGCGCTTCTGGGTGCCGGACTGGCCGCGCTACCGGAGCTATTGGCGCATCGGCTTCCCGATCGGGCTGACGGTCGCCTTCGAGGTGGTGATCTTCAACGGCGCCGCCTTCATGATGGGGCTGATCGGCCAGACCCCGCTCGCGGCGCATGCCATCGCCATCCAGATCGCCTCCCTCACCTTCATGGTGCCGCTCGGCATCGGGCAGGCCGGCACCGTCCGGGTCGGGCGCGCCTTCGGCGCCGGCGACTCCGAGGGCATCCGGCGCGCCGGCGCGGTGGCGCTGATCCTCGCGCTCGGCTTCATGGCCATGACGGCGCTGACGATGGCGCTGGCGCCGCAATGGCTCGTCGCCCCCTTCCTCGACCGGGCGAAGCCGGGCGCCGAGGAGGTCGCGGCGCTGGCGATGGTCTTCCTGTCCTACGCCGCGATCTTCCAGCTCGCGGACGGGGCGCAGGTCGTCGGCTCCGCCATCCTGCGCGGGCTCGGCGACACGCGCCTGCCGATGATCTTCGCCGGCCTAGGCTATTGGGGCATCGGGCTGCCGCTCTCGGCCGCGCTCGGCTTCCTGACCCCGCTCGCCGGGCGCGGCATCTGGATCGGCCTGGCGATCGGGCTCGCCATCGTCGCCGCGCTGATGCTCGGGCGCTGGGCGGCACGGGAGCGGCTCGGCCTCGTCGCCAGGGCGCGGGCGGCGGCCTTCTGATCCGCGCCCGACCGCCGCGGCGGCAGGGATGATCGCGGCCAAGCGCTCCATGCCCGCAGCGCATGACTCACAGAGACGTGAAGGCCTGCCGCGCCATGGCGGCATTCCGGCGGGCAGGCCGTCACGTTTTGTTAACGTCGCGCCGTTTTCCTCAACCTAAGGGAGAATGGCGTTTTCGGCTCGAAAATGCGCCCATCCCACCCAACGCGGCGTCTGCCGGAGGCGTTTGTGGCAGGACGGAGACATTGTTGCTCATTCACAACACTCATCGACCGCCACAATTTCGCCACGCGGTATTCACCCCGCAGCCATCTCCGGCCCCTTGAAACGGCCAGGGCGACAACGCAGGCAGATGCGCCGTCGCCTCGCCGCCCGCCTCCGCCCGCCGCCCAGACAGAGTTGCCGTCAATGTCCTCCCGCCCAGACGCCTCCCCCCTCGCCCGGCCGACCCGCCGGGTCTTCGCCGCCATGACGCCGCTGTTCCTGGCGGCCTGCGTCAGCCAGCGCCAGCAGCCCTACGAAGTGCAGACTCCCCGGGGCTTCGCTGTCAGCCCGGAATATCTGGAAATGTATGGCGAGCGCCCCAATGAGCGCTTCCCGCTGCCGGCCACGGACGTCTCCGAGGTCAATCCGCGCTTCCTGCGCCAGATCGTCTCCTACCCGACGGCGGAGCATCCCGGCACGATCGTCGTCGATACCGACAACCACTTCCTCTACCTCGTCCAGCCTGGCGGCAAGGCGATCCGCTACGGCATCGGCGTCGGCAAGCAGGGCATGTCCTGGCGCGGCCGCGCCCGCGTGCAGCGCAAGGCCGAATGGCCGCGCTGGACCCCGACGCCGGACATGATCCGCCGCGAGCCGAAGAAGAACGGCCCCTGGGCCGGCGGCATGAAGGGCGGTCTCGACAACCCGCTCGGCGCCCGCGCGCTCTATCTCTACCAGGGCGACCGCGACACGCTCTACCGCATCCACGGCACCTCGGAGCCCTGGTCGATCGGCAAGTCGATGTCCTCGGGCTGCATCCGCCTGTTCAACCAGGACATCATCGACCTCTACAGCCGCGTCCCCACCGGGACCAACGTGCTCGTCCTCAACCGCGGCAAGCTGTCGGCGCCGGAAGCGACCGACGAGGCGCCGCCGCCGGACGACGACTTCCTGCCGCCCGAAACCGATTTCTGAGGCGGGCGCGGCACGCCGCCGCACCCCGCCTTGATACCGTCACAGGCCCGTTCCACCTCTTGAGGGCGGCGCAACCGCGCCGTCCAACCAGAGGAGATGACGATGACGCCGCAGGAACGCGACGTGATCGCCGGGATTTTCGATCGGCTCCGGCAGGCCGCCAACCAGCCCCGCGACCCGGAGGCGGAGGCTTTCATTGCCGAGCGCCTGCGCGAGCAGCCCTATGCGCCCTACGCCATGGCGCAGACCGTCTATGTGCAGGAACAGGCGCTGACCAACCTGCACCAGCAGGTCGAGAGCCTGCAGGCGCAGCTTCGCGAGCTCCAGAACCGGGCCAGCGAGGCGCCGCCGGCCTCGGGCGGCTTCCTGTCCGGCATCTTCGGTGGCGCCCCCGCCCAGACGCGGACCGGCTCGGTGCCGCCGGTCCCGCCCCGCCCGGAGGGCGCGCCTTCCGCCGCCTGGACCAACATCCAGGGCGGCCCGCCCGACCAGCCTCCGCCGCCCCAGCCGGGTCCCTGGAGCAGCCAGCCTGCGCAGGCGCAGGGCGCGGGCGGCGGCTTCATGGCCAGCGCTCTCACCACCGCGGCGGGCGTCGCCGGCGGCATGATGCTCGGCAATGTGCTCTCCCGCGCCTTCGGCGGCAGCGGCGCGAGCGGAGCCACGAACAGCCTGGCGAGCTCGGTCGACACTTTCGGATCGGGCACGAAGGCGCAGCAGGCGGCTTACGACAAGGGCGCGTCCGACCAGGCCGCCGCTGATCGCGGGGCCGACGACCAGGCCCGCGACAACCATCAGGACGCCTCCTTCGACCAGGCCGGTTACGACGACGCCGACTACGATGACGGCGGCGCGGCGGACGACGATAGCTGGGTCTGACGACGGCTCGGACCGGCCATGGAGCCCGCCTCGCCGAGGCGGGCTTTTTGCATAGGCGGGCTTCACAAACGGATGGGCCGGATATAGATTAGAATTATTCTAATCTATGGACCTTCCATGAAGCGCCTCGACGATCTCGACGAAGCCGAGCTCCTTGCCCTTGCCATCGCCAGCGAGGAGGAGGATGCGCGGATCTACCTGACCTTCGCGCAGAAGCTGCGGGCTCATTATCCGCACTCCGCCAGGATGTTCGAGGATATGGCCGCCGAGGAAAGCGGCCATCGCCACCGGCTGCTGACGCAATATGAGAGCCGGTTCGGCACGGAATTGCCGCTGATCACGCGCCAGGACGTCAAGGGCTTCCTCAAGCGCAACCCGGTCTGGCTGCACGAGGATCTCCAGCTCGAGGCGGCGCGCCGCCACGCCGCGGTGATGGAGATGGAGGCGAGCCGGTTCTATGCGCGCGCCGCCGAGCGCGCCCACGACACCGGCACCCGCAAGCTGCTGGCCGATCTGGCGGAAGCCGAACGCGGCCACGAAAAGCTGGCGGAACAGCTCGACAGCACGCTCAAGAGCTCGGGCGCGGCCGGCGAGGAGGAGGAAACCCGCAAGCGCCTCTTCGTGCTGCAGATCGTCCAGCCGGCGCTGGCCGGGCTGATCGACGGCTCGGTCTCGACGCTGGCGCCGATCTTCGCCGCCGCCTTCGCCACGCATGATTCCTGGAACGCCTTCGTCGTCGGCCTCGCCGCCTCGATCGGCGCCGGCATCAGCATGGGGCTGACCGAGGCGCTCTCCGACGACGGCGTGGTGACCGGGCGCGGCCATCCCTGGGTGCGCGGCGCCGCCTGCGGCCTCGCCACCGCTATCGGCGGGCTCGGGCACACCCTGCCCTATCTGATCCCGGATTTCTGGCTGGCCACGGCCATCGCCGGCGTCGTCGTCGCCTGCGAGCTCGTCGTCATCGCCTGGGTGCGCTTCCGCTACATGGAGACGCCGTTCACCGCGGCGATCGTGCAGATCATCCTCGGCGGCCTCGCGGTGCTGGCCGTCGGCATCCTGATCGGCAGTTCCTGAGGGCGATCGCCCTCAGATCACGATCACCTTGGTCCCGACGCCGACCTTGCCGTAGAGGTCGACCACGTCCTCATTGGTCATGCGGATGCAGCCCGAGGAAACCTCGCGGCCGATGGTGTTCGGCTCGTTGGTGCCGTGGATGCGGTAGAGCGTCGAGCCGAGATAGAGGGCGCGGGCGCCGAGCGGATTCTCCGGGCCGCCGGCCATGAAGCGCGGCAGGTCGGGCCGGCGCTTCAGCATCTCGGCCGGCGGCGTCCAGCTCGGCCATTCGGCCTTGCGCGTCACGGTCTTGGTGCCGGCCCAGGAAAAGCCGGGCCGGCCGACGCCGATGCCGTAGCGCAGCGCCCGGCCGCCGGGCTGGACCAGGAAGAGGAAGCGGTTCGGCGTGTCGACGATGATGGTGCCGGGCCTGTGCGGCCCGTCATAGGCGACCTCCTGCTTGCGGAAGCGCGGCTCGATGACATAGGGGATGCCAGCCCGCGGCTCGGCCGGCTGGCCGAGCGCCGCGACCTGCCGGCCCGCCTGCGGAGCGGCCTGCGGCCGGCGCGCCTCCGCGAAAGGATCGGGCTCGTAGCGGGAGGGAGCCCGGACCGCCGCGCCATAGGCATAGCCGGCCGGGCGATTGTAGACGGCGCCGCCGCGGCCATAGGGCGTCGGGTCGCGCCCGGTCATCAGCATCTCGATCAGCCCGCCGCCGTAATTGGCGCGGCCGCGCCCGGCCTGCAGCACCGGGTCGTTCGGATAGCCGTAGCCCTGGGCGATGGCCGGGGCCGTTGCGGCCAGGCCGGCGGCGACAGCCAGCAAGGGGAGGACGGACGCGCGGCGCATGACGTGAACTCTCTCGGCGGAACCTGTGCCGGAAAGCCTGCGGAGCGGCGTCAAAGGAATGGTGAATCGCCGGCGCCCGCAGCCGGAAACCGCCGGCGAAAGCGCGAATTCGCGGAATTAACCTTAGCATCCGCCGAAGAGACAGGGTGAAGGAAAGCTTTCCGCCAGCCCCTCAGACAGGGTTGCGCGGCGCCCTCGCCCGGCGGGCCAGCCAGCGCAGCCTGAGCCCGGTCCGCCAGCGGGCGACGTCGCAGGCGAGGAGGACCGCGCCATAGGCCAGCCCGCCCAGCCCGATCTGGAGAGCGAGTTCCGGCAGCGGCGGCAGGCGTCCCTGCAAGGGCCAAACCGCCAGCGCCATCGCGCCGGACGCCAGCATGAGGCCGGCGAGATCGCGCAGCGGCGGCCGGAAGGGCAGCGCGCGCAGGGCGATCAAGGCGGTGACCAGCAGCACGGCGAGGAAGCCCGCGCTCTGCGCGGCGGCGAAGCGCAGGGGCTCCGCCGCCCCCGGCGCGCCGAACAGCCATGTCAGGTTCGCGGCGAGGCCGATGACGGCGACGACGGCGGCGACCCAGGTGCGCTTCTCGAGCAGGAAGACCGGGTAGATCGCCGCCTGGAACAGCGCGATCGCGGCGAAGCCCGGCAATAGCGGCGCCATGAAGCGCGCGAAATGGCCGCGGAAGCCCGGCGGCACGAACAGCGCCTCGAAGGCCGGCAGGACGAGCCAGAAGCCGAGCGCGGCGGGCAGGACGACGGCGAGGACGAGCACCATGTTGCCGGCGATGCGCCTTTGGGCCGCCCGGCGCCCGCGCGTCTCGTCCAGGCGGATGACCTCGCGCAGCAGCACGATCTCCAGCATCGTCGCCAGCATCGGGAAGAGGCGCAGCCCGATATCCGAGGCGAGCGAGAAATAGCCGGATTCGGCCAGCCCATGCGCCTGCGCCAGCAGGCTGCGGTTGAGCAGCGGAATCAGCGAATAGACGGCGTTGCCCGCGACGAGCGGCAGCCCGTAGCGCAGGAAATCGCGCGCCAGCTCCCGGCGCGCGGCGGTCATAGAGAGCGGCCCGTCGGAGAGCCGGCGCCGCACGCTGAGCACGGAAGCGACGGTGCCGGCGAGGCCGGCGAGGAGCACGAGCGCCGGATCGCGCGTCAGCCAGGCCCCCCCCACCATCAGCACGAGGACGACCACGGCCCGGACGAAGATCAGCCGGGCATAAGTCGTGTCGAGGAAGCGGGCTCGCGCGATGGCGCCGTGATAGTCGAACCAGCCGGCGCCGATCGCAGCGAAAACGGCGGCGCCGAGCAGGGAGGCCGGCAGGCCGCCCTCGAAGCCCGCGAGCAGCGCCACGGCGAGCAGCAGGCAAAGCGTCAGGGCGACGGCGGCGAAGAGCAGGTCGAGCGTCGCGCGGATGCCGGGATCGCTCTCCCGCGCCTGCGCCGTATAGAAGCGCACCGCCGAGAGCTTCAGCCAGTCGAGCGCGGCCGTGTTGACCAGCACGACCAGCGCCGCGCCGATCGCATAGAGCCCGAAGGCCGCAGGGCCGAGAAACAGCGCGATCAGCAGGCCGAGGGCGAAATTCAGCGCCGCATTGACGAGGAAGGGCAGGAGGATGGTCATCTCTCGCTCGTCTCCTCCCGCCACGGCCCCGTCCGGAAGGCGCCCCGCGACTCGGCCCGGGCCCGGCCGGCGCAGCAGGACATGGCGTAGCGGGCCATCGACGGTTTTCCAAGCGCAAGGCACGGGGCGCGCGCGGATGCGGCGGCGGCATGGCGGAGGCCTCGGCAATGCCTTGCACCCCCTAGGCGCGCGCCGGCTTTGTGCCTAGAGGCTGATCATGACCGTGCTTCCGCCGATCCGCCCCGCCCGCGACGCCGATTCGGAGCCCCTCGCCGCCCTGATCGCGGCGTGTTTCGCGGAATATCCGGACTGCCATTTCCTGTGGGAGGAGTTCCCGGAGCTGCGCCGGCCCGCGAGCGCCTTCGCGGCCAAGGGCGGCCAGCTCTGGGTCGTCGACGCGCCGGGCGGCGGCATCGCCGGCTCGCTCGGCGTCACGCCGGTCGCCGAGCAGAACGCCGTCGAGCTCACCAAGCTCTATGCCGACCCGGCCTTTCGCGGCACCGGGCTGGCGCAGGCCCTGTTCGCGGAAGCGCTGGCCTTCGCCGAGGCGGGCGGCTTCGCGGACATCATGCTGTGGTCGGATACGCGCTTCGCGCGCGGCCACCGCTTCTATGAAAAGCTCGGCTTCCGGCGCTGGCCGGGCGAGCGCTACCTCGCGGACGTCTCCGCCAGTTGGGAAATCCATTTCCGCAAGCCGCTGCGCGGCGCCGCATGAGCTGGTCGACAGCGCTGCGCGCCGCGCTCGGCATCGCGCTCCTCACCGGCATGGACGCGGTGATGAAGGGGCAGATGCGGCAGCACCCCTTCGCGCTGGCGCTGTTCATGCGCTTCGCCATGGGCGGGCTCTGCGCGCTCGCGGTGCTGGCCGTCGCCCGCCCGGCGCGGCCGACGCGCGACAGCGTGATCGGCAACCTCGCCCGCGTGCCGCTGGTCGTGCTCACGGCCGGAAGCTTCTTCTACTCGATCTCGGTGCTGCCGCTGGCGGAGGCGCTGACGCTGTCCTTCCTCGCGCCCGTCTTCGTGGCGCTGCTGGGCGGATTGCTGCTCAGGGAGAGAATCGACAAGCGCGTGCTGCAGGCGCTCGCCTTCGGCCTCGCCGGCATGCTGGTGATGGTCTGGCCGCGCCTTCAGGGCCATGTCAGCGGCGCCGGGCTCGGGGTCGCGGCCGCCCTGTTCTCGGCGGTGAGCTACGCCTTCAACCTCGTCCTGCTGCGGCGCATCGCGATGCGCGAGCATCCGACGGTGATCGTCGCCTTCCAGAATGTCGGGCCGGCGCTCTGCCTCGCCGTGCCGGCGGCGAGCCTGTTCGAGCCGATCGCGCCGGCCGACCTCGCGCTCTATCTCTTCGCCGGCGCGCTCGGCGTCGCCGGCCATCTGACGCTGACCTCGGCCTATGCCCGGGCGGCCGCATCGCGGCTCGCCGCCATCGAATACACCGCGCTGATCTGGGCGAGCCTGCTCGGCTTCCATCTCTTCGGGGAGGTGCCGCTCTACACCACCTATCTCGGCGCGCTGCTGATCATCGCCGGCGCCGTCGCCGTCAGCCGGCGATAGCCGCGCGGCCGCCCGGCGCGGCGAAGCCCCGGGGATCCATGCCGGAAGCGCTGCGAGAGGGCTCTTCCGGCTCCGGCTAGGACTTCGCCTTGCGGGCCGGCAGCACGATGCAGGTCTCGGTGCCGTGGGCCAGCAGCTTGCCGCGCGCGTCGAGGAGGCTGCCTTCGCTGGTGATGACCGAGCCACCGCGGTGGATCAGCCGGCCCTCGCAGCGCACCGTGCCGCTCTCCGGCATGACCGGGCGGACATAGTTCAGCTTCATCTCCAGCGTGGTGTAGCCCTCGCCGGGCCTGAGCGTCGAATGGGCGGCGCAGGCCATGGCGGAATCGAGGATGGTCGCGGTCCAGCCGCCATGGATCGTGCCGAGCGGATTGAAGAAGCGCGGCGACGGCCGGCCGATGAAGACGACGCGGCCTTCATCCGCCTCGACCAACTCGAAATCCATGGCCCCGGCGAAGGGCGGGGCCGGATGCGAGCCGTCGACGATGCCGCGCAGGAAGCTCAAGCCATCGCCCGCGGTCAGCACCTCGCGCGACACCACTCCAAAGGTCCGATCCATCGCCGCCTCTCAAAACGTGTATCTGCACGATATGGAAGATCCTGCAGGCGCGTCAACCGGAGAAGACGGCGAGGAGGGGCGTCACGGTTCCAGCCGGACATGGCCTGCGCATTCCAGGAGGATGATCCTCGACCTCGAACCCGGTCGTCCCGGGCGAAGCGGGGCGACGATCCGGGATCCATGCCGGAGCACGTCCGATGAAGGCCCCGGCATGGTTACCGGATCTGCCCATGGTCGCCCGCGACGACCCGCAGCCTCTTCGCCGGCAGCGCTCCGCATCGACCAGCCTCTCGCCGGCCCTGCGGCTCAGCGCGCGCCCCGCGCCGCACGCCGCAGCGCCTTGAGCCCGTCCCTGGTCTCGCGCCAGCGCTCCTCGCCGAAACCCTTCTCGATCTTGTCCTGCGCCGCCCGCCAGAACGGGATCGCCGACGCGATCGCCGCCCGGCCCTTCTCCGTCACGGCATAGACCGCGGCGCGGCCGCGGCCCGCGACCGGCTCGACCATGCCCTCGGCCGCCAGGAGCTGGAGATTGCGCGTCAGCGAGGTGCGCTCCAGCGCGAAGCGCTCGGCCAGCTCGGTGATCGACCGCCAATGGCCGGTGCTCAGCGCCGAGAGCAGCACGAACTGGGTGATCTTGAGCCCGCTCGGCCGCATCGCCTCGTCATAGGCGCGGGTGACCGCCCGGGCGGTCATGCGGATATGCAGCGCCACGCAGGAACGGGCGATGTCGTCGAGGCGCAGGTCGGACGCAGGGCTCGTCGCTGATGTCGTCATCCTGCCATCCTAGCGTGTTCGGCTCGTCACGGCAGCCGGCAAGCGACCGGCCGCGACGCCGCATCCGGACGCGTTCACTTTATCCTTCGCGGCTTGCTTGACTCTCCCGGAGCCCGTGCCTATCTGCCCTGCCATCTGTTAGCACTCTCCTGGGAGGACTGCTAACAGTCTCACCCCGGGGCCCCTGCGGCGCCCGAACCGAATATGACAAGAGGAAGACAGAACCATGAAGTTCCGTCCTTTGCATGACCGCGTCGTGGTCCGCCGCCTCGACAGCGAGGAGAAGACCAAGGGTGGCATCATCATCCCCGAGACCGCCAAGGAGAAGCCCCAGGAGGGCGAGATCGTCGCCGTGGGCCCCGGCGCCCGTGACGAGGCCGGCAAGCTCGTCGCCCTCGACGTCAAGAAGGGCGACCGCGTCCTGTTCGGCAAGTGGTCGGGCACCGAGGTCAAGATCGATGGTCAGGACCTCCTGATCATGAAGGAATCCGACATCATGGGCGTCGTCGGCTGATCGCCGGCTGAGCCTCTTCCCACCTTTCCAGTTCCAGTCCAAGGAGTAGCTCTCATGGCTGCCAAAGACGTTAAGTTCGGCACCGACGCCCGCGACAAGATGCTGCGCGGCGTGGATGTCCTCGCCAATGCCGTGAAGGTCACGCTCGGTCCGAAGGGCCGCAACGTCGTGATCGAGAAGTCGTTCGGCGCTCCCCGCATCACCAAGGACGGCGTCACCGTCGCCAAGGAGATCGAGCTGTCCGACAAGTTCGAGAACATGGGCGCCCAGATGGTCCGCGAAGTCGCTTCGCGCCAGAACGACCATGCCGGCGACGGCACCACCACCGCGACCGTGCTCGCCCAGGCCATCGTCCGCGAGGGCGCCAAGGCGGTTGCCGCCGGCATGAACCCGATGGACCTGAAGCGCGGCATCGACCTGGCCGTCGAGGCCGTCGTCGCCGACCTCAAGAAGAACTCGAAGAAGGTCACCTCGAACGCGGAAGTCGCGCAGGTCGGCACCATCTCGGCCAACGGCGATTCGTCGGTCGGCGAGATGATCTCGAAGGCCATGCAGAAGGTCGGCAACGAGGGCGTCATCACCGTCGAGGAAGCCAAGACCGCCGAGACCGAGCTCGACGTCGTCGAGGGCATGCAGTTCGACCGCGGCTATCTCTCGCCCTACTTCATCACCAACTCCGAGAAGATGGTCGCCGAGCTCGACGACCCCTACATCCTCGTCTTCGAGAAGAAGCTCTCCTCGCTCCAGGCGATGCTGCCGATCCTCGAGGCCGTGGTGCAGACCGGCAAGCCGCTGCTGATCATCGCCGAGGACGTCGAGGGCGAGGCGCTCGCCACGCTCGTCGTCAACAAGCTCCGCGGCGGCCTCAAGGTCGCGGCCGTCAAGGCTCCGGGCTTCGGTGACCGCCGCAAGGCCATGCTCGAGGACATCTCGATCCTGACCGCCGGCCAGATGATCTCGGAAGACCTCGGCATCAAGCTCGAGACCGTGACGCTCGACATGCTCGGCCGCGCCAAGCGCGTGCGCATCGAGAAGGAGAACACCACGATCATCGACGGCGCCGGCAAGAAGAAGGACATCGAGGCCCGCGTCGCGCAGATCAAGGCGCAGATCGAGGAGACCACCTCGGACTACGACCGCGAGAAGCTCCAGGAGCGCCTGGCCAAGCTCGCCGGCGGCGTCGCGGTGATCCGCGTCGGCGGCGCGACCGAGGTCGAGGTCAAGGAGAAGAAGGACCGCGTCGACGATGCCCTGAACGCCACCCGCGCCGCGGTGGAAGAAGGCATCCTGCCGGGCGGCGGCGTCGCCCTGCTGCGCGCCCTCAACTCGGTCAAGTCGATCAAGACCGCCAATGACGACCAGAAGACCGGCGTCGAGATCGTCCGCAAGGCGATCAGCGCTCCGGCCCGCCAGATCGTCGACAACGCCGGCGATGACGGCGCGGTCGTGGTCGGCAAGCTGCTCGAGGCCAAGGACTACGCCCACGGCTACAACGCCCAGACCGGCGAGTACGGCGATCTGGTCAAGGCCGGCATCATCGACCCGACCAAGGTCGTGCGCACGGCGATCCAGGACGCGGCGTCGATCGCGGGCCTGCTGATCACCACCGAGGCGATGGTCGCCGACCAGCCGAAGAAGGAAGCCCCGATGCCCCCGATGGGCGGCGGCGGCATGGGCGGCATGGACTTCTGAGGAAGTCCAGCTTCTCGCAAGCCACCAGGAAGGCCCGGCGCAAGCCGGGCCTTTTTTGCGCTCTTTCCGCCGTCTTCCCGGACAAGCCGCCTCCGCCGCCATGCGTCCCGAGCGCCCCGCTCGGGAGCCGAAGAGATGGTCTTCCTCCCCGCTCCTCGCCTATAAAAGCAGCAAGCGCCTCCACGAGGAGCGCGCGAACACGACAGAACCGATCGGGAGAGGCCCATGCAGACCTCCAAATTCCTCACCGGCGTCGCCCTCGCCGCGACGCTGCTCGCCGCGCAGGCCGCCCGCGCCGACATCACCATCGGGCTGATCGCCCCGCTGACCGGCCCCGTCGCCGCCTATGGCGAGCAGGTCAAGAACGGCGCCCAGACCGCCGTCGACGTGATCAACAAGAATGGCGGCGTGCTCGGCGAGAAGCTCGTCCTGAAGCTCGCGGACGATGCCGGCGACCCGAAGCAGGGCGTCTCCGCCGCCAACCTGCTCGTCGGCGACAAGGTGAAGTTCGTCGTCGGCCCGGTGACCTCCGGCGTCGCCATGGCGACCTCCGACGCGCTCGCCGAGAGCGGCGTGCTGATGGTGACCCCGACCGCGACCTCGCCGGCGCTGACCACGCGCGGGCTCAGCAACGTCTTCCGCACCTGCGGCCGCGACGACCAGCAGGCCGAGGTCGCCGCCGCCTATGCGGTGAAGAACCTCAAGGGCAAGAAGATCGCCATCGTCCACGACAAGGGCACCTATGGCAAAGGCCTCGCCGACAACTTCCAGAAGGGCATCAATGCCGGTGGCATCAAGGAAGTGGCCTATCTGACGCTGACCCCGGGCGAGAAGGACCTCTCGGCCGTCATCACCCGGCTGAAATCGGCCGGCGCCGAGGTGATCTATTTCGGCGGCTATCACCCGGAGGGCGGCCTGCTCGCCCGCCAGCTCGCCGATGCCGGCGTCAAGGCGACCATCATCGGCGGCGAGGGCCTGTCCAACACCGAATTCGCCGCGATCGGCGGCGACCACGCCACCGGCACCCTCTTCACCAACGCCACCGATGCGCTGAAGAACCCGGATTCGGCCACGGCCGTCGCGGCGCTGAAGGAGAAGGGCATCCCGCCGGAAGCCTTCACCCTCAACGCCTATGCCGCCGTCGAGGTGCTGAAGGCCGGCATCGAGAAGGTCGGCAAGGCCGGCGACCCGTCGGGCACCGCCAAGGCGCTGCATGCCGGGCTGCCGGTCAAGACCGCGATCGGCACGCTGACCTACGGCAAGACCGGCGACCTGACCTCGCCGAGCTTCTCGCTGTACAAGTGGGAAGGCGGCAAGATCGTCGCGGCGGAGTAAACCCGGCCGGCGGTCGAACCGCCCGCCCCACCCGCTTCGCGCCCCGGACGAGCCCGGCTCGTCCGGGGCTTTGCGTTCCGGCGCCGGCGCGCCGCACGGGGCCGGGGCACGGGCCGTCCGGGACAAGGCAGCGCCGATCCGGCACCGATGCCGGAGCCTTTCAGACCGAGATTCCGGCATGGATCCCCGGTCTCCCCTCGGTCGCGCGGAATGACCGCGCAGCCGCCACGGCCGCTTTCCTCGCCCTCTCCGGCAGATGACAATTCGCTCATCTGCCCCCGGCGCCATTGAAAGGCCTTCCTCGCTGGGACATGGTCCGAATCGTGGAATCGACCCTTTCCCGCCAGGATTTTCAGCCCATGCGTCCGTTGAGCATTCTCGTCGCCCTGATGGCGGCAGCCGCATTGGTGGTCGGCCAGCAGGCCGATGCGGGCGGCCTCGTCGGCATGGGCGTGATCGGCCTGCTGCTCGCGGTGGTGACCTTCCGCTCGCCCGGCCTGCCCTTCTTCCTGCGCATCTTCTCCAGCGTCTTCGCCATCGAATATGTGCTGTTCGGCGGGGCCGCGCTGCTCGCCCAGCTCGGCTGGTGGCCGCCGGAGCTGCGTATCCCGGCGGTGCCGACCAGCCTGCCGACCACGGTCGGCGTCTTCGGCATCCTGATCTACGCGATCTCCTTCGTGCCGGTGATCGCGCGCATCGGCCGGCTCGCCTCGCCCTTCTTCGAATCCGACGAGATCACCACCGCCAATCTCTGGCCGATCGGCCCCTACAAGATCCGGCTGGGACGGCTCGGCGTCGCGCTCTTCGTCTTCCTGATCGTGCTGAACCAGGCGCAGGTCGGCATCACGCTGCGCCTCTCCTTCTTCAACCGCGACATGTACGACGCGCTGCAGAACAAGGATGCGGCGGCGTTCTGGTACCAGCTCTTCTGGGTATTCTGCCTATGGGCGGGAATCTGGGTGGTCTCGGGCCTGATCGAGGTTTTCGCCAACTACACCATCCTGATCCGCTGGCGGCAGTTCATGGCGCTGGAATACACCGAGCGCTGGCTGAGCCACGCCACGCATTACCGGATCGCGCTCGCCGGCAGCGTCGACAACCCCGACCAGCGCATCGCCGAGGACACGCGCTCCTTCGTCAACCAGACCTATAATTTCGCCCTGCCCCTGCTCTCGCAGGTTTCGACGCTGGTCTCGTTCTCGATCATCCTCTGGAATATCCCGGTCGCCTTCAGCTTTCCGGGCACCTCCCTCGCCATCCCCGGCTACATCTTCTGGGTCGCCTTCCTCTATGCGGCGGTCGCGACCTGGCTGACGCATCTGATCGGGCGGCCGCTGATCAACCTCGAATTCGAGCAGGAGAAGCGCGAGGCGAATTTCCGCTTCTCGCTGGCGCGCCTGCGCGAATATTCGGAGCAGATCGCGCTGATGGTCGGCGAGCCGACCGAGCGGGCGCATCTGGCCGAGCGCTTCCGCGCCATCGTCGAGAACTTCTACCGGCTGGTCTGGCGCCGGCTGAAGCTCAACACCTTCACGCTGTCCTACAACCAGATCAGCGTGGTGATGCCCTATATGATCCTGGCGCCCTATTATTTCGCCGGCACCATCACGCTCGGCATCATGATGCAGGTCGCCGGCGCCTTCGACCGAGTGCAGACGGCGCTGTCCTTCATCATCAACAGCTATTCCTCGATCGCCCAGTATCTCGCCGCCATCGGCCGCCTGACGACCTTCGAGAAGGCCGTCGACGAAGCGCAGCACGGCCCGATCAGCGAGGACGCGCTGGGCCGCGAGACCTCGCGCGACGGCAACCTGCATGTCGGCAAGGCGGTGCTGGCGCTGCCCAACGGCCGGCCGATCGTCAGGCTCGACCGGCTCGATCTCGGCCAGGCGCGCTCGACCCTGCTGATCGGCCCCTCCGGCTCGGGCAAGTCGACCCTGTTCCGCGCCATCGCCGGGATCTGGCCCTTCGGCGACGGCAAGGTCGGCATCCCGGCCGATGCGCGGATCATGCTCTTGCCGCAGCGCCCCTATCTGCCGCAGGGCACGCTGCGCGCCGCCCTCGCCTATCCGGAGCGCGAGAGCGCCTATGACGACGACGCGATCCGCGCGGCGATGGCCAAGGTGCGGCTCGGCCATCTCGCCGACAGGCTCGACGAGATCGACCTCTGGGGCCAGCGCCTCTCGGGCGGCGAGCAGCAGCGGCTCGCGGTGGCGCGCGCCCTGCTGAGCAAGCCGGACTGGCTCTTCCTCGACGAGGCCACCGCCTCGCTCGACGAGAAGCTCGAGGGCGAGATCTACGCGACGATCGACCAGGAGCTGCCGGAGGCGCGCATCGTCTCGATCGGCCACCGGGCGACCCTGCGCGACATGCACGAGACCATCGTCACGATGGAGCCGAACGAGGACGGCACCTATACGCCGACCCGCACGGAAAAAACGCCGGCCGCCTGAAGGCGGCCGACGCTCGAAACGGCGTTTCCGAAGCGGCTCAGAGCGAGCGGCTGAGCACCAGCTCGCCGGCGCCGCCCTTGAGGACGAGCCGGCCGTTGACCATGTCCCATTTCTGGGTGGCCCGCAGCGCCATCAGGAAGGAGCGCTCGAAATCGAGGGTGGCCTTGTCGCAACTGCGCTTGGTGATCGCGATGGGGCCGACCGCGAAGCCCTGCTGGCGCAGCGGATAGGCGGCAGCCGAGAAGGTGTTGCAGCCGCCGAAGCCGGTGCCGCGCAGATTCTGGTCGATCAGCAGAGTGGCGCGGCGGTCATAGACCGGCTTGCCGTTGAGTTGGACGACGCTCCAGCTCGCGCCGACGGGAAAGGTCTTCTCCTGCTGCGGCAGCGGGATCGGGGTGTTGCCGCCGCCCAGCTCCTGGCGGGACGGCATCTGCTGGCGGCGCTGCGCCGCGGCTTCTCCCGGAACCAGCATCGGCGCGACCAGCGCGGCGAGGACGGCGGCAAAGCCAAGGCGTGGAGTCATCGTCATCATACCTGCATTCACGCGCGCGAAAGCGCCACGGGCCCCTTCATGGTTCAACGCCTAGAGGCCAATTGGTTCGGGATCAAGGCTGCCGCATGGAAAAGCGTGCAGCCCGGGTGCCCGCGCACGCATCAGATCCGGGCGTCGAGCCGCTCCAGCAGCCGGTTCGCACGGCGGAAGACATAGGCCGGCGCAGTGACGGTGATGTCGTCGGCGCCCCTGCCTGCCAGCTCCTCGACCAGCGCGAAAACCGCCTTGTCCGGGCAATGCAGGGTCAGCGGCGCGCCGGCTGTCGGCGGCCCGAAGGGCAGACGCGCCCCGAAGCGTTCCGTCAAAGCCGCGAGCGCCGCCGCATCCAGCTCGAGCCTAGCGCGGATCTCGCGGATGGTGCGCGCCTCCTCCTCCGCCGCGATGCGGGAGAGGATGGTGCGCACCGCGGCGCGGGCGCGATCCCCCCAGGGGGCGCGCGCCGAGGCGACGAGATTCGCTTCCGAAGCGAGCATGACGCCGTCGTCGAGCACCTTCAGCGCATTGGCGGCGAGCGTCGCGCCGGTGGTGGTGATGTCGACGACGATCTCGGCCGTGCCGGCGGCGGGGGCTCCTTCCGTCGCGCCCAGGCTCTCGACGATGCGGTAATCCGCCAGCCCGTGCTGCGCGAAGAAGCGGCGGGTCAGGTTCACATATTTGGTGGCGACCCGCAGCTTGCGGCCGTGGCGGGCGCGCATGGTCGAGGCGACGTCCTCGAGATCGGCCATGGTGCGGACGTCGATCCAGGCCTGCGGCACGGCGACGACGACATTGGCGTGGCCGAAGCCGAGCGGGGTCAGCATCTCCACCGCCGCATCGGCGTCAGACAACTGCTCGCGCACCAGATCCTCGCCGGTGACGCCGAGATGGGCCGCGCCCGAGGCGAGCTGCGCGACGATCTCCGAGGCCGAGAGGAAGGCGACCTCGGCTCCCTCCACGCCCGCGATGGCGCCGCGATAGCCGCGCTCGCCGCTGGCCTTGACGAATTTCAGCCCGGCCCGGCCGAAGAAGGCCGTGGCGTTCTCCTGCAGCCGTCCCTTGGAGGGAACGGCGAGGACGAGCGGCGCGCGATTGGCCTGGGGCGCTTGGGTCATGGGGCCTCTCCCGCCAGGCGATCGAGCCAGAGCGAGGCGCCGACCGCGGGAATCGCCCGCTGCGCGCCGAGGCGGCCGAGCAGGTTGTCGTAGCGCCCGCCGCCGGCCGCCGGCTTGCCGTCGCCGCGGGCCGGATCGTGCAATTCGAAGATGAAGCCGGTGTAGTAGTTGAGATTGCGGGCGAAACCGGCGGAGAACTGGATCGCGCCGACATCGACGCCGCGCGCGGCGAGGAAGCCGGTGCGCTCGTCGAAGGCGTCGAGCTCGCGGTTCAGGTCGAGCGCGGCCTGGTCGGCCAGGGCCCGGAGCGAGGCGGAGGCGGCGTCGGGATCGCCGGACACGGCCAGCACCCGGCCGAGCAGCGTCTTGACGTCGTCGTTCACCGGATTCTCGCGCTCGGCGGCGCGGGCGAGGAAACGCTCGGCGATATCGGCGGCGCTGCGCCCGCCGACCGTCGAGATGCCGGCGATCGAGAGCACGTCCTCGACGAAGGCGCGGGCGGCCTTGGGGTCTTGCCCCTCCAGCGCCTTGAGCAGGCCGGCATGGGCCGCCTCCCCGTCCGGCGCCGGCGGGTCGAGCGCGGCGACGGCGTCGGCGCCCTTGCCCTGCACGATGGCGCGCGCGAGCCGGCGGCGCGCGCCTTGCGGGACGGCGAGCCGGTCGAGCAGGGCGCCGAGCAGCGCGACGTCGCCCATGACGATGCGCGGGGCCTCGAGCCCGAGCGCGGCGGCGGCCTCGATGGCCAGCGCCATGATCTCGGCGTCGGTGGCGGTGAAGTCGGCGCGGCCGAAGGATTCCAGCCCGGCCTGGCGGAACTCGCCCGGCTCGCCGGAACGCATGCGGAAGACCGGGCCGGCATAGGCGTAAGCCGCCGGCTCGGTCGAGCCCGAGGCGATATGATCGAGCGCGACGGGGATGGTGTATTCGGGCCTCAGGCACCAGTCGCGGCCCTCGGCATCCTGCGTCATGAAGATGCGGCGGCGGATGTCCTCGCCCGAAAGATCGAGGAACACGTCGGCGGGCTGGAGAATGGCGGGCTCGGCACGGGCGTAGCCTTCGCCCGCGAGGAGCGCGATCACGGTGTCGATGCTGGCGCGGCTTGCGGGCACGGGTCGTCCTGTCCTGTTGCGAGCGTCGTCCTAGCAGCGGTGCGGAGGATTTTCGAGGGATTTGAGGGAAATGGGTGAACGGGACTTTTCGGCGTCATGCCGGATCGAGCCCGAGCACGGCCGCCCTCATTCGTGCCGTGCCAGCACCTGCTTCACGCCCGCGACCAGCTCCGCCACCGGCACCGCGAACTGCGCCTGCGCCTGCTTGGCCTTGTGCTCGGCCGAATCCTTGACGTCGCGGCCGGCGGCGGCGAGCTCGGCGCCGAGGACCAGGTCCTTGATGACCACCGTGCCGGCCTCGCGCTCGGAGGAGCCCTGAATGACCGCGCAGACCGCGCCGCGCCGGTCGGCATATTTCATCTGGGCGTTGAAGCCGGAGGCGCCGAGATAGAGATCGGCGCGCAGCAACGGCCGGCCGTCCGCATCCTTCGCCTGCCGCAGCGCCGAGACCATCGCCTGATAGCCCGGCATGAACTCCGGCGACTTGTTGTCCATCGCGGTCACGACGACGAGCGGCAGTTCGTTCCGGCTGTCGACGATCGGCGACTTCACCGCCTTCAGCGCCGAATAGAGCCGCGAGACGCCGATCGAGAAGCCGGTCGCCGGCACCGGCTCCGGCCGGAAGCGGCCGACCAGGCCGTCATAGCGCCCGCCGCCGGCGACAGAGCCGAAGCGCACCACCTGCCCGTCCTCGTTGGTGACCGGGAAGGTCAGCTCCACCTCGTAGACCGGGCCGGTGTAGTATTCGAGGCCGCGGACGACGGAGGGGTCGATGATGATCCGGCCGAGATAGCCGGCCGCGGTGATCAATTCGCGGATCTGCTCCAGTTCCGCGATGCCGGCCTGGCCGTTTTCGGCGCCCTCGACGAGGCCGCGCAGGTCGGCGAGCGCCGAGGCGGAGAGTCTGGCCGAGCCTTCGCTGTCCTGGGCGTTCGTCTTGCCCAGCTCGGCGAGCGTCTGGCCGAGTTCGAGATAGCGCAGGATGCGGTCGGACTGGGCATCGGACAGGCCCGCGCCCTTGGTGAAGTCGCCGCTCTCGTCCTTGCGGCCGTCGCCGAGGAGCTTGCGAACCTCCTCCAGCGGGAACTTGTCGGCCTTGTCGATCGCGCGCAGGACCGTCAGCCGAGCCGCAGGGTCGATGCCCGCCGCATCCATCACGCCGTCCAGCACCTTGCGGTTGTTGACCTTCACGACATAGTCGCCGCGCTTGATGCCGAGCTTCTCCATGGTGTCGGCGGCGAGCATGCAGATCTCGGCATCGCCGGCGACGCTGCCCGAACCGACGATATCGGCGTCGAACTGCATGAACTGGCGGAAGCGGCCCGGCCCGGGCTTCTCGTTGCGGAAGACATAGCCGACGCGATAGCTGCGATAGGGCTTCGGCAGCGCGTCGAAATTCTCCGCGACATAGCGGGCGAGCGGCGCCGTCAGGTCGTAGCGCAGCGAGAGCCACTGCTCGTCATCGTCCTGGAAGGAGAAGACGCCCTCGTTCGGCCGGTCCTGATCCGGCAGGAATTTTCCGAGCGCGTCGGTGTACTCGACGAAGGGCGTCTCCACCGGATCGAAGCCATAGACCGCGAAGCTCTCGCGGATGACGGCGAGCATGCGCTCGGTCGCGGCGACATCGGCCGGGCCGCGATCGACGAAGCCGCGCGGCTGGCGGGCCTTCAGCTTGGCAGGGGCGGATTTGTCGGCGGACATGGGCAATTCGTTTCGCTTTGTAGGTTTGTGTTGGTCAGCACAAAAGACAACACGAACCAACACCGCGCTCGGTAGCCTGCACAGACGCGACGGGCAAGCGCGATCCCTTCTCCCCCGAGGGGAGAAGGCGGCTATTCGGCGGCCGTCAGCGCCTCTCCCCGCAAAGGCCGATCCGCGATCCCCGCTCGCGCCAGCTTCTCCGGCAAGGGTCCACCCGTCGCCCAGTCGAGCAGTTCCGCGGTATGAACCACCGGCGTCGTGGCGCCCTTGTCCGAAAAACCCTTCGCGAGCTGGGTCATGCAGCCGATATTGCCGGTCGCGACCAGCATCGGCTTGGTCCGCTCGATATGGCCGACCTTGCGCTCGCGCAGCCGGCCGGCGATCTCGGGCTGGAGGATGTTGTAGACGCCGGCCGAGCCGCAGCAGATATGGCCCTCCGGCACTTCCTTGACCTTGAAGCCGGCGCCGGAGAGCAGGCGCTTCGGCCCGTCCTTGAGCTGCTGGCCGTGCTGCATCGAGCAGGCGGAGTGATAGGCGATCGGCATGGCGACATCGCGCACTGTCGAGAGCTCCAGCGTCTCCAGGAACTCGGTGACGTCCTTCGCCAGGCCCGAGACCGTCTCCGCCTTTCCGGCATAGGCGGGCTCGTTGCGGAACATGAAACCGTAATCCTTGATCGTCGTGCCGCAGCCCGAGGCCGTGATCAGGATGGCGTCGAGCCCCTCGCCCTCGATCTCCGCCGTCCAGGCGTCGATGTTCGCGCGGGCGAAGGACAGGGCATCGTGCTCCTGGCCCATATGGTGGACGAGCGCGCCGCAGCAGCCCTCCCCCTTCGGCAGCACCACCTCGACGCCGTGGCGGTTGAGCAGGCGGATCGTCGCCTCGTTGATCGCCGGGTCGAGCACCGGCTGGGCGCAGCCCGAGAGCAGCGCGACGCGTTTCGATCGCCCGGCCGGCGGCGGGAAGCTCTGCGGCCCTTCCATCGCCGAGCGCGTCGGCAGGCGGACGGGCGCCAGCGCCAGCATCGCCTTCAGGCGCGGCCCGACGGCCGGCAGCATGCCGAGGAGCGGGGCAAGCGGCTTCGCCGGCAGCGCCGCCAGCATCGCCGCGCGGAAGCGGTTCGGATAGGGCAGGATCGCCGCCAGCAGCTTGCGCAGCAGCCGGTCGGACCAGGAGCGCCGATAGGTCTCCTCGATATGGGCGCGGGCATGGTCGACGAGGTGCATGTAATGCACGCCCGAGGGGCAGGTCGACATGCAGGAGAGGCAGGAGAGGCAGCGGTCGACATGCTTGACCACCTCGTCGGTGGCGGGCTTGCCGTTCTCCAGCATGTCCTTGATCAGGTAGATGCGCCCGCGCGGGGAATCGAGCTCGTCGCCGAGCAGCAGATAGGTCGGGCAGGTCGCGGTGCAAAAGCCGCAATGCACGCAGGTCCGGAGGATCTTCTCCGAGGCCGGCATGCGCGGATCGGAAGCGAGGCGCTCGGGGGTGAAGTTGGTCTGCATCGCTCAGGCTCCGCCCTGCCAGGCTTTGATCCAGTCCATCGGCCAGAGCAGCATGATGACGTTGAGGGTCAGGTTGTCGCGGATCAGCCAGCCGACGATCAGTTCCATCGCGAGCGCGCTCGAAACCGTCAGCCAGACCGGCGCCAAGCGGGCGATCAGGAAGCCGAGCACCATCGAGAGAATGTCGCAGACCGAATTCAGGACGCTGTCGCCGTAATAATCGAGCGAGATCGTCGCCGAGCGGTAATGGTCGATCACGGCCGGCGAGTTCTCGGCGATCTCCCAGGCGCTCTCGACCACAATGGAGAGCAGGAGGGCTACGCCGAAGCTGATCGGCAGGCCGGTGACGCGACGGATCAGCCAGAACAGCCCGTAGAACAGAAAGCCATGGATGATGTGCGAGAAGCTGTACCAGTCGGCGATATGCTGGGAATTCTCGGAGGAGACGACCTGTCCCTGCCAGAACTTCACGTAACCGCATTTGCAGATCGGCTCGCGCCCCATGGCGAGCAGGATCGCCGCGGCAGCAGCGACCAGCAGCAGCGCCAGCCCGGCGATGGCAAGCAGGCCGAGGCGCCCCTGCGCCCAGCTAGCACGCGACGCGGCGAAGTCAGTGGAAACCGGTTCGGTCAGCGCCATCAAACCCCCGCATACATCCGGCCTGGCTCCAAGATGCCGGCTGGATCAAAGCTCTTCTTGATACCGGCCGTAACACGCATCAGCGGCTCGGACAGTGGCTGGAAGACGTCGACCGAGGCACGCACGGCGTCCGGCGCCCGCACCAGCGTCGCATAGCCCCCGAGCGGCTTCAGCGCTGCGCGGATGGGCGCGGCCCCGGCATCGCCATCGGCCGGGACCGCGAGCCAGACCAGACCGCCGCCCCAATCGTAGAACCAGCGCGCATCCGGCAGCATGCGCGCGATGGCACTCGCTGCTTTCGGGCCGTCGGTCGGCTTGAGCGACAGGCGCCAGACCGCCTCCTCCGTCCCGGCGAAGAAGGCCGCGTCCCGGATATGGCGCCAGAGCGTGGCGCCATGCTCGCCTTCCAGCTTGTCGGGCACGCCATATTCGCCGAGCTGCAGCGCAAGCTCCCCCGAGCGGTATTCGATGGAGTCCGGGAAATTCTCCAGCCGCAAGAGCGTCAGGGCCTCCCCGCCGGCCAATCCTGCGGGAAGATGCGCGGCGGCCATCGGCTCGAAAGGCGAACCCAGCGCCCGCGACAACAGCGCGACGCCCTCCACGTCGGAGAGCCCGCGCCATTGCAGCGTCGCGATCTCAGCCGGCTTCGGCAGCACGCGGAAGGTGACCTCGGTCAGGAAGCCGAGCGTGCCGTGGCTGCCGCAGACCAGCTTCACCAGGTCGAGGCCCGTGACGTTCTTCATCACCCGCCCGCCCGACTTCACCATCTCGCCGCGGCCATTGACCATGCGGATGCCGATCAGGGAATCGCGCGCCGCCCCCGCATTGATGCGGCGCGGGCCGGAGATGTTGCAGGCGGCGACGGCGCCGATGGTCGGCGTGCCGTCCGTGCCGAAGAGCGGGCGGTGGTCCATCGGCTCGAAGGGCAGCATCTGGCCGCGCTCGGCCAGCGCCTCCTGCACCGTCTCGAGCGGCGTGCCGGCGCGGGCGGCGATGACCATCTCGGCCGGCTCATAGAGGGTGATGCCGGTGAGGCCGGCGCTGGAGAGCGTGCTCGCCGCCTGGGACGGCCGCCCGAGGCCGGCGCGCGTGCCGCCGCCGCGCAGGGTGAGCGGCACGCGATTGTCGACGACCGACTTCACGACGGCGCAGGCCTGCGCCTCGGTGGTGGGGGTGTGGATGGTCATTCTCCCCCCTTTGTCATTCCGGGGCTTCGCGCAGCGAAGAACCCGGAACCCACGACTGGGCAGGCGCGCTCAAGCCAGCCCTTCATAGAGATCCGTCCATTCGGGGTTCATGTCCTCGATCAGCTTGATCTTCCAAGCGCGACGCCATTTCTTCACCGACTTTTCCCGGTCGATGGCATCGTAGATGCGATCGAATTCCTCGTACCAGACGAGGCGGTCGACATCGTATCGAGACGTGAAGCCGATATTTTGCTTCGACTTGTGTTCATGGACACGTCTCGCCAGATCATTGGTGACCCTCAAATAAAGCGTGCCGTCCTTCTTTCGGGCGAGGAGATAGACGAAATACGGCATCGGTCTCACCCGGTCGTGGGTTCCGGGTTCTCGCTGCGCGAGCCCCGGAATGACAGATATTCATCACGCCGCCACCCTGCCTTCCAGCGGGAACACCTTGGCCGGATTGAGCAGCCATTGCCGGTCGAACACCGCCCTCACCCGCATCTGCTGGGCGAGATCGGCTTCGTTGAACTGGACCGTCATCAGGTCGCGCTTCTCGATGCCGACGCCGTGCTCCCCGGTCAGGCAGCCGCCGACCTCGACGCAGAGCTTGAGGATGTCCATGCCGGCATCCTCGGCCTTCTGCGCCTCGACCGGGTCGTTGCAGTTGTAGAGGATCAGCGGATGGAGATTGCCGTCGCCGGCATGGAAGACATTGGCGACGCGCAGGCCATAGCCCTTCACGATCTCGTCCATGCGCCGGAGCACATGCGGCAGTTGCCCGGTCGGGATGGTGCCGTCCATGCAGATGTAGTCGGCGATGCGCCCGGTGGCGCCGAAGGCCGATTTGCGGCCCTTCCAGATCGCCGCCGCCTCCATCGCCGATTTCGATTCCTTGACCGTGGTGACGCCGTGCTCGCGGGCGATGGCGACGATGCGGGCGAGCTGGGCGTCCATCTCCGCATCGGACCCCTCGACCTCGATGATCAGCAGCGCGCCGCAATCCATCGGGTAGCCGGCCTTGGCGAAGGCCTCGCAGATCTCGATCGCCGGCTTGTCCATGAATTCCATCGCGACCGGGATGATGCCGGCGCCGATGATCGCGGCCACCGCGGCACCCGCCTGCTCGCTGGTCGGAAAGCCGAAGAGCACGGGCCGCGCCCCCTCCGCCGCGCGCAGGATGCGCACCGTCGCCTCGGTGACGATGCCGAGCTGGCCTTCCGAGCCGTTGATCAGGCCGAGCAGGTCGTAGCCGGGGGCATCGAGGTGAGAGCCGCCGATTTCAACCACCGAGCCGTCGAGCATCACCATCGTCACGCCCAGCACGTTGTTGGTGGTGACGCCGTATTTCAGGCAATGCGCCCCGCCCGAATTCATGCCGATATTGCCGCCGATCGAGCAGGCGAGCTGCGAGGACGGATCCGGCGCGTAGAAGAAGCCCTCGGCCGAGACGGCGCCGGTGACGGCGAGATTGGTGACGCCGGCCTGCACCCGGGCGACGCGGTTGGCATAGTCGATCTCGAGGATGCGGCTCATCTTCGAGACGCCGATCACCACCGCGTCCTCCTGCGGGATCGCCCCGCCCGCGAGCGAGGTGCCGGAGCCGCGCGGGATCACCGGCACGCCCTCGTCCCGGCAATAGCGCAGCACCGCCGCGACCTCCTGCGTGGTGGAGGGCAGCACGACCGCCAGAGGCAGGCGCCGATAGGCGGTGAGCGCATCGGTCTCGTAGGGCCGCCGCTCGTCGTCGCTGGTGATCAGGGCCTGGGGCGGGACGAGCCGCGAAAGCCCCGCGAGAATCGAGTCGCGACGGGCGAGGATGCCGGCATCCGGCGCCGGAAAAGCGATTGCGCTCATCTTCCTACCTCCCTCGGCCAGCATGGTCGTCCCACTGATTGCGCTGCAGACTAGACCAATTCAAGACCCCTTGCAGCGTGTGTGGAAAGCCAGCCATTATTTCCAGAATGGAAAAGGTGGCTGCGCCATGGATCGATTCGGCGACCTCGACGTCTTTGCCCATGTCGTCACCGCCCGCAGCATGTCGGCGGCGGGCCGGCAGCTCGGCCTGTCGCCGGCGGTTGTCTCGAAACGCATCCGCCGCCTCGAGGAAAGGCTCGGGGTCAGGCTGCTGCAGCGCACGACGCGGCAGCTCGCCCTGACCGAGGCCGGACAGGGCTTCTACGAGCGCGTCGTCTCGATCCTCGCCTCGATCGAGGAGGCGGAAGCCTGGGTGGCGAGCGGCGCGGGCCAGGTGCGCGGCACGCTGCGCGTCTCGGCGCCGACCTCCTTCGGGCGGCTGCATGTCGCGCCGCATCTCAAGCGTTTCCTCGACGCCAATCCGCTGGTCACGGTCGAGCTCGTGCTGAGCGACGCCTTCGTCGATGTCGTAGGCGAGGGCTTCGACCTGGCGATCCGCATCGCCGATCTGCAGGATTCGAGCCTGGTGGCGAAGCGCCTCGCCCCGAACCACCGCGTCCTGTGCGCGACGCCGGGCTATCTGGCGGAGCATGGCACGCCGGGCGAGATCGCCGATCTCCAGCGCCACACGCTGATCGCGCACAACGCCGACCATTGGCGCCTCGACGGGCCGGAGGGCCCGGTCTCGGTGCGGGTCGGCGGCCCGCTCAGGACCAATTCGAGCGAGGTGGTGCGGGAGGCGCTGCTGGCCGGCGTCGGCATCGCCCTGCGCTCGACCTGGGATGTCGGGCCGGAACTGAAATCGGGCGCCCTGCAGCGGGTGCTGCCGGCCTATGCGGTGGGCTCGCGGGTCGCGGTCTACGCCGTCTATCCGAGCCGCCGGCACATGGAGCAGAAGCTGCGCGCCTTCGTCGACTATCTCGGCGAATTGTACGGCTCGACGCCCTACTGGGATGCGGGGCTTGCATTGTAGCCGGCCGTGAACGCCATACTGGCGGTCCGGGCCGCATCGCAGCGGGCGCGCCGGCCGCCAGGCCGGGGCCGCGTCCGGCGGGAGACCGGCAGGCACCGGCGCGCGGACCCGGCACGACACGGAGGAAAGAGATGACGTTCGGCGTACTCGACGGCACAGGCGTTTCGGTTCTCGATCCGCGCTTCGACCGCATCGTTCCCGGCTCGGCGCGAATCGAGCGGCTCTGGACCGGCGCGCGCTGGTCGGAGGGGCCGGCCTGGTTCCCGGCCCACAACACGCTGGTCTGGTCCGACATCCCCAACGACCGGATGCTGCGCTTCGACGCGCTGACCGGGCAGGTCGGCGTCTTCCGGCAGCCGGCACGCAACTCCAACGGCAACACGGTCGACCGCGAGGGCCGGCTGGTGAGCTGCGAGCATGGCGGGCGGCAGGTGACGCGCACCGAGCATGACGGCTCGATCACGGTGCTAGCCAGCCATTACCGCGGCAAGCGGCTGAACTCGCCCAACGACGTGGTGGTGAAGTCGGACGGCTCGATCTGGTTCACCGATCCCGATTACGGCATCCTCAGCGACTATGAGGGCGACAAGGCGGAAGGCGAGATCGGCGCCTGCCATGTCTACCGGATCGACGGGCAGAGCGGCGAGATCGCCGTCGCCGCCGATGATTTCGTCAAGCCGAACGGCCTCGCCTTCTCGCCCGACGAACGCATCCTCTACATCGCCGACACCGGCGCCAGCCACGATCCCGGGAACGGCCCGCGCCATATCCGCGCCTTCGACGTCGCCGCCGACGGCAGGACGCTCGGCGCCTCGACGGTCTTCGCCACCTGCACGAACGGGCTGTTCGACGGCTTCCGCCTCGATGTCGAGGGGCGGATCTGGACGAGCGCCGCGGACGGCGTCCATGTCTACCACCCGGACGGCACGCTGATCGGCAGGATCGCCATCCCCGAGATCGTCGCGAATGTCTGCTGGGGCGGGCCCAAGCTCAACCGCCTGTTCATCTGCGGCACGACCTCGCTCTATGCCGTGATGACCCATACCAACGGCGCGCGGCGGCCCTGAAGGCCGCCAAACTCTGCGAAGCCGTCATCCCAGGCACCTGATCGAGCCCTCATCCCGAGGAAGCCCCAAGGGCCGTCTCGAAGGATGGTCCAGATGTCTCCGGGGCCTCCTGAAACATCCTTCGAGACGCGCCTGCGGCGCACCTCAGGCTGAAGGCTGCGTTTCCGGGAAGCCGCCGATGCGCTACACCTCCTGCCCGACGTAATCGGCGACATGCTGCATGCGCTTCAGCGTGCGCCAGTAGATGTCCTCCATCAGCAGATGGGCGAACTCGCCGTTGCGGCCGATGCTGTAGAGCCCGGCGACGCCGGTGTCGCGGGCGAAGTCCTGGCGCCGCCGCTCGTAGCTGGCGAGGTAGACGGGATAGGCGAAAGGCGTCTTCAGCATCCCGCCCGGGCCGATATAGCGCGCCCGCAGATGCGGATAGATGCGGCAGAGCCCGTCCAGGCAAATCCGCGCCAGCTCCTCGTCGGACATCGTCCAATGCGCGTCGCCGACCTCGCAGCCGATGTCGAAGGTGAGCTGTGTGCGCCCCTCCGGCGCGAGCCAGGGCATCGAGAACGGCGCTTCCGTGATCCGGAAGAAGGGCTGCGACCGATCCGGCACCCAGAGCATGGTGTCCGGCAGGAGGTTGCGGCCCTCGAAGCGCAGATTGACGAAGATCATCGGCCGGTAGCGGAACGCGCCGAGCGCGTCGAGCCGGTCGGTCCCCTCGACGAGGCGCGGCAGGAGATGGACCGGCGCCGTGCTGATCGCCGCCGAGACGCCGATCTCGCGGCCGTTGACCTTCACGGCGACGACGCGGTCCCGCTCGACGAAGATGCGCTCGACCCGCGATTCCAGCGCGATGCGATGGCCGATCTGCTTCATCGTCGGCTCGAGCAGGCGCGAGACGCCCCCCTCGGGATAGACATGGTAGATGCCCGGGCTCTCCGGCATCTCGTGCGAATAACCGTTGCAGACGGCGCGCCCCGTCAGCCGCGAGGCGGCCTTGAGATAGAGCGTCTTCAGCACGCCGGCGGAGAGCTTCTGGCCGACGGCCGGCGAGAGCTTGCTCGCCGGCGCGCCGGACCAGGCCTCGGCCAGCGGGATCGCGACATCCTCGGCCAGGGCGGCGCCATAGGCGTTGCGGAACCAGTCGGCCGCGTTCGCGACCTCGCCGGGCCGCAGCCTGGCCGCGACGGCGCTCGCGGCATAGCGCGGCGAGGCGGCGAGGCCGAAGGGATAGCTGTAGCTGCGGCCGCCCAGCGCCACGGCCTCGCCATAGCGGCCGACCGTCCGCGAGATGTCGGCCGCGCCGAGCGCCTCGGCCAGCCGGTTGCTGACGAAATGCGCGCCGAAATCATAGGTGTAGCCTTCGGCATCCTTGAAGGAGGAGGCCATTCCCCCGACCGCGCGGCCGGATTCGAACACCGCCGCCTGCAGGCCGCGCCGTTCCAGATCGAAGGCCGCGGTCAGGCCGGCGATGCCGGCGCCGATGATCGCGACGGGTTTGGCGAGACGGCGCCAGATGGCAGGCGCCTTTGCAGCGAAGTTCATGACGACAGCCCCCGGGTGCAGCCGTGGTTTCCGGCGATCACCGGCCTAGCAGAAGCGGATGAATCCCGGCTTGCGTCCAGCGCGCAATCGCGGGATCCGATCGTCATCAACCGTTAACGCTAACGCCCCGGTCCCGGCGGGCCGGCCTCCGGCGCCTTGCCCTTCATCCGCATCAGAACGAGCGGCATCGACAGGCCGATCACCACGAAGCGCACGAGGTGGTGGGAACCGACATAGAGCGTGTCGAGCCCCATGGCGAAGGCGAGCATCGCCATCGCCTCGAGCCCGCCCGGCGCGAAGGCCGCCATGCCGCTGGCATAGGGCACGCCGGTCAGCCAGGCGGCCGGCCAGGCGAACAGGAAGGCGACGCCCATCGACACGGCGAAGCCGCCGATCGCCAGCGGGAAGAGGCCGCGCAGCTCCTCGCGCGGAATATGGGCGATGCGCCCGCCCATGGTCGAGCCGAGCAGGATCTGCACCGCGATCTGGACCGGCATCGGCAGGCTGCCCTCGACCAGCCCCATGCCGTGGAGGGCCGCGCTCGCGAAGGTCGCGCCGAACATCAGCGGCGCGGCGAGCCCGATGCGCTCGAAGCAGAGCCCGGTCAGCAGCCCCGCCATCGTCAGCCCCAGCATCGCCGCGGGGTCGACGGCGGTGACGACGGGAATCGGCGCGCCGGCGGAGGCGCCCGTCGCCTGCATCAGGCTCGGCAGGAACGCCACCAGCACGAGCAGCCGGAAGAGCTGGATCACCGAGATGCGGCCGATATTGGCCCCCTTTTCCTGGGCGATCGCCAGCACGGTCGAGAGCGCGCCGGGCGCCGCCGCCAGCAGCGCGTCGATCCAGGGCCAGCGCGCGACGCGGTGCAGATAGGCGCCCGTCGCCAGCATGATCGCCGCGACGCCGACGAGCAGCATCAGCAGGGAGGCCGGGTAGCGGCCGAGGGCCGCCAGCGCCTCCGGGGTGGCGGCCGAGCCGAGGATGGTGCCCGAAAGCAGCATCGTCGAATCGAACCAGGGGCGCCGCAGCGCCGGCAGCGGCCGCACCAGCGCGACCGCCGTGCTGAGCAGCATCGAGCCGGACAGCCAGGCAGCCGGCATGCCGAGCGTCGCGAACAGGGCGCCGCCCGCGGTCGCGATCGCGATCACGACGGCTTCACGCCCGAGGATCGCCAGGCGCGAGGATGGGTAGCCGAAAACGCTCATTCTGCCCCGAGGCGTCGCGGAAACGGCGACGCCGGGCGTTCATGGCCATGGCGGGCGCGGCGGTCAACCGCACCGTCCAACGGCCCACGCAGGGCCGCGTTGCGCGGCGCAGGGTCAGACCGCCGCCAGCGCCTTCTGCAGCCGCGCCACCGCCTCGGCGAGATCGGACGCCTTGCGGGCGAAACAGAGGCGCAAGCCCTTCTCGCCGCCGGGGCCGAAGGCGAGGCCCGGCGCCAGCCCGACATTGGCCTTGTCGACCAGCTCCAGCGCCAGGGCGCGGGAATCGTCGCGGCCGTCGACCGAGAAGAACTGGTAGAAGGCTCCGACCGGGGCCGCGAGCGAAACCCGGTTGGTCGCCTTCAGCCCCTCATAGACGATCCGGCGCCCCTCGGCGGCGCGCGCGATCTGCTCGGCGATGAAGCCCTCGCCCTCGTCCAGCGCCGCCACGGCGCCGCGTTGGATGAAGACCGGCGAGCCGGAGGTCGAGTACTGGATCAGGTTCTCGATCACCTGGCCGAAGGCCTCCGGCGCCTCGATCCAGCCGATGCGCCAGCCGGTCATCGCCCAGTTCTTCGAGAAGGTCTGGACGAAGATGACGCGGTCCTCCGCGGCGACGATGTCGTGGAAGGACGGGGCCCGCGCCGCGCCGTCATAGACGAAGCGGCCATAGATCTCGTCGGCGACGATCCAGATGCCGTGCTTGCGCGAGAGCGCGAGCAGCGCCTCCTGCTCCTCGCGCGTCGCGGTCCAGCCCGTGGGGTTGGAAGGCGAGTTGATCAGCATGGCGCGCGTCCGCGGCGTGATCGCGGCCTCGAGCTTGCCGAGATCGAGCGTGAAGCGGCCCTGTTCGTAGTCCATCGGCACGCAGACCGGCGTGGCCCCGCCCACGCTCACCGCCGCGACGAAATTGGGCCAGGCCGGGGTCGGGACGATCAGCTCGTCGCCCGGGCCCGCGATCATGCGCACCACGATCTGGAGCGACTGCATGCCCGAGCCGGTGACGAAGAAGCGCTCCGGCGAGAAGGGCTGGCCGTAGAGGCGCTCGTGATAGCGCGCCAGCGCCTCGCGCAGTTCGGGGATGCCGCGCTGCCAGGTGTAGAACGTCTCGCCGGCGGCCAGCGACCGCGCCGCCGCCTCGCGGATGAAGGCCGGGGTCGGCAGGTCGCCCTCGCCGACCCAGAGCGGGATCAGCCCCTGGCGCAGGCGACCGTAGTTCATCACCTCGACGATGCCGCTCTCGGGCGCCTCGCGCGCCTCCGGCCGCAGATCGGGGATCAGGGTGCTGCCCGTGGGAACGACGAAACTCATCGGGTTCGACCTCGCGATTGTGAGGCCCCAGCTTTAGCCGATGACGGCGGCCGGGGGCATGAAATCGCGAGATCGGGTCGATCGGTCGCCGTGATGAATCGCGACCGGAAGGAGCCCGGGCTCAGACCGCCTTCTGCTTCAGCAGATCGCGGATCTCGCCGAGCAGGACGACGTCGTCGGGCTTGGCGGCCGGGGCGGCGGGCTCCTCTTCCTTCTTCTTCTGGAGCATGTTGATGCCCTTGACGACGAGGAACAGCACGAAGGCGATGATGATGAAGTTGACGGCGACGGTAATGAAGTTGCCATAGGCGAGAACCGCGCCCTGCTTCCTGGCCTCCGCCAGCGTCGTCGCGGTGACGCCGCTGTTCAGCCCGATGAAGTAGTTCGAGAAATCGACGCCGCCGAGCGCGCCGATGAAGGGCATGATGATGTCGTTGACCAGGGAGTCGACGATCTTGCCGAAAGCGGCGCCGATGATCACACCGATCGCGAGATCGATGACATTGCCCCGCAGAGCGAATTTCTTGAATTCCTCGAGCATGCCGCACCTCTTCCTGTCGTCGCCGGGACGTCTCCGTCAGCCGGTGCAGGCTAGACCAGGGCGCCGGGACAGGAAAAGCCCGCCGCCCCGCAAATCGGCGGGTTCGGGCCGGTTTGCGCAAACTATTTTGGGGATGAACCGGCGGAATGACCTGTGGCGCCGCGGAAAGCCGGCCGCTAGACTGGGGCGAAACCTGAAACGGAAGATCATGCCGCCGGCTTTGCGTTTTCGACGGCAGGCATCCTTGCGGGGCGTCGCGTCGTGATTCCAGCCTGGTCCGTCGTCCTGGTCGCCCTCGCCTATCTGTGCGGGCTCTTCGCCGTTGCGCATACCGCCGACATGTCCGGCCGGCGCCTGATGACCGGGCGAGCGCGCACCACCATCTACGCGCTGGCGCTGGGCGTCTACTGCACCTCCTGGACCTTCTACGGCTCGGTCGGTTTCGCCAATCTCGCCGGCTTCGACTTCCTGGGCATCTATGTCGGGCCGATCCTGGTGATCGGCCTCGGCCACCGCTTCGTCGACCGGGTCGTCGGCATCGCCAAGTCGCAGAACATTACCTCGGTCGCGGATTTCGTCGGCGCGCGCTACGGCAAGAGCGAGCGGGTGGCGGCGCTGGTCTGCCTCGTCGCGGTGATCGGCGCCCTGCCCTATATCGCGCTGCAGCTCAAGGCGGTCGCCAACTCGCTCTCGGTCTTCCTGGCCGCGACCGGCGGGCATTCTCCGGTCGAGAACGTGCCGATCCTGAGCGATCTCGCCTTCCTGGTCGCCATGGTGCTCGCCGGCTTCGCCTGCGCCTTCGGCACGCGCCATATCGACGCGACCGAGCACCAGGACGGGCTGGTGCTGGCCATCGCGGTCGAATCCCTGGTCAAGCTGGTCGCCTTCCTCGTGCTCGGGCTCTACATCGTCTACGGGCTGTTCGACGGCATGGGCGACCTGCTCGGCCGGGCGGCCGCGCTGCCGCCGCCCGGCCAGCCGCCGATCTGGGAGCGGACCTCGAGCCTGCCCGGCTTCCTGACCCTGACCCTGCTGTCGAGCTGCGCGGCGCTGCTGCTGGCGCGGCAGTTCCACATGGCGATCGTCGAGAACCGCGACCGCCGGGACGTGCGCCGCGCCGCCTGGATGTTTCCGCTCTATCTCGTGCTGATCAATCTCTTCGTCCTGCCGCTGGCGGCGGCCGGCGAATTGCTGATGCCGGGCAGCGGCGTCGACCGCGACATGACGGTGCTGCTCCTGCCCCTCCAGAACGGGGCCGGGGCGGTGGCGCTGCTCGTCTTCGTCGGCGGCCTCTCGGCGGCGACGGCGATGGTGATCGTCGCCTCCGTGGCGCTGGCGATCATGATCTCGAACCATCTGGTCATGCCGCTGCTGCTGCGCGGCCGGCGCGCGCTCAGCGAACCCAACGGCGCGGCGGCGCCCGCCAGCCTGCGGGTTCCGTCGAACAGCAATCTCGGCGGCGACCTCGGCTCCCAGGTGGTGATCATCCGGCGGGCGAGCATCTTCCTCGTCATCCTGCTCGGCTACGCCTATTACCGCGCCTCCGGCGAAGCGGCGCTGGTCTCGATCGGCCTGCTCTCCTTCGCCGCGACGGCGCAGATCGCGCCGGCCTTCCTCGGCGGCCTGATCTGGCGGCGGGGCACCGCGCTCGGCGCCGTCGCCGGCCTGGCCATCGGCACCCTGGTCTGGGCCTATACGCTGCTGATGCCGAGCCTCGCCATTCCGGGAAGCTGGTGGAGCGAGGTGGTCAATCACGGCCCCTTCGGCACCGACATGCTGCGGCCGGAGGCGCTGTTCGGCCTCCGCATGCCGCCGCTGACCCATGGCGTCGTCTGGAGCCTGGGGCTCAACATCCTCGCCTATGTCGGCTTCTCGCTGCTCCGGCCGGCCAATGCGATGGAGCGGCTGCAGGCCAACGCCTTCGTCGAATCGGACAGCGCCACCATGGCGCAGACCTTCTCGCTCTGGCGCACCAGCGTGAGCGAAGGCGAATTGCAGGCGACGATCGCCCGCTATCTCGGCCAGGAGCGCACCGCCCGCGCCTTCGACAGCTTCAATCTGAGCCGCGGCGAGACATCCGAGCCCGGCCGCGACGCCGACATCCACCTGCTGCGCTTCGGCGAGCATCTGCTCTCCTCGGCGATCGGGGCCGCCTCCTCGCGGCTGGTGCTGTCGCTGCTGCTGAAGAAGCGCAACCTCTCGACCGAAGCCGCCTTCAAGCTGCTCGACGACGCCTCGGCCGCGCTCCAGTACAACCGCGACATCCTCCAGCACGGGCTCGACCATGCCGGCCAGGGTATCACCGTGCTCGACCGCGACCTCAGGATCCTCGCCTGGAACCAGGCCTTCCTGCGGCTCTACGACCTGCCACCCTCGCTGGTCCGCTTCGGCACCGGGCTCGACGAGATCGTCCGCTACAATGCGGCGCGCGGCGCCTATGGCGACGGCGCGCAGGACGACCTGATGGCCGCCCGGCTGGAGAGCTTCGTCAGGGACCGGGAGCCGGTCCGCCTCAAGCTCTTCCCGTCGAAGACCGTGATCGAGGTCCGCACCAATCCGCTGCCGGATGGCGGCTTCGTCACCACCTATACCGACATCACCGAGACCGTCGCCGGCGAGGAGAAGCTGGAGCGGGCCAATGAAAGCCTGGAAAGGCGCGTCGCCGAGCGCACGGAGGAGCTGCTGCACGTCAATGCCGAGCTCCAGCGCGCCAAGGCCGAGGCCGAGGCCGCGAACGTCTCGAAGACCCGTTTCCTGGCGGCGGCGAGCCACGACATCCTGCAGCCGCTCAACGCCGCCCGGCTCTACGCGACCTCGCTGGTGGAGCGGGACCGCGCCGCCGGCCGGCCCGAGCTCGCCGAGAACATCGACGCCTCGCTCGACGCGGTCGAGGAGATCCTGACCGCGCTGCTCGAGATCTCGCGGCTCGACGGCGGGGCGCTGAGGCCCGAGCTCTCCTCCTTCCGTCTCGACGAGCTGATGCGCCAGCTCCAGCGCGAATTCGAGCCGAGCGCGCATGAAAAAGGGCTGAAGCTGGTCTTCGTGCCGACCGGGCTGGCGGTGCGCTCGGACCGGCGCCTGCTCCGGCGCCTGCTGCAGAACCTGATCTCCAACGCGATCAAATACACGCCGAACGGCAAGGTGCTGGTGGGCTGCCGGCGCCGCAACGGCCAGATCGCCGTCGAGGTCATCGATACCGGCCTCGGCATTCCGCAGAGCAAGCAGAAGACCGTCTTCCGGGAGTTCCAGCGGCTCGACCAGGGCGCGCGGGTGGCGCGCGGCCTCGGCCTCGGCCTCTCGATCGTGCAGCGCATCGCGCGCGCGCTCGACCACGGGCTGACGCTCGATTCGGCGCCCGGCCGCGGCACGCGCTTCTCGCTCACCGTGCCGCGCGTGGCGCCTCTGCCGGCGATGACGACCGCCGCCGCGCCGCGCCAGTCGCCGGCCGGGCAGCTCGCCGGGATGCATCTGCTGGTGATCGACAACGAGCCGGCGATCCTCGACGGCATGAAGCGCCTGCTCGAGGGCTGGGGGTGCCGGGTGGCCACCGCCGCCGGACTCGACGAGGCGCTGCCGCTGGTCGGCGGCCGCGACGAGCCGGACGTGGTCATCGCCGATTATCATCTCGACCATGGCAACGGGCTCACCGCCATCAGCTCGCTCAGGGCCCGCGCCCGCGCGCCGATGCCGGCGATCCTTTTAACCGCGGACCGCACCCCGCATGTGCGCGAGGCCTCGGGCGCGCTCGACGTCCATATGCTCAACAAGCCGCTGAAGCCGGCGGCGCTGCGGGCCCTGCTGGCGCAGTGGCGGGCGACGCGGCTGGCGGCGGAATAGCCGGTTCGGCGCGCCGGCCCGGCCCTGGCCGCCAGCGCCGCGGCAGCGCCGTTCCGGCCGGCGCCCTTGCCGATCGGCCCGGCCGGGCTCAGATTCGGTCCAGCCAAGGAGACCGCCATGTCGCAACTGCCAGCCGAAGATCCGATCCTGGGCGATGCCCGCTCCTGCGCCGCGATCGAGAAGGTGATCGTGCCGCGCACGCACGATCTCGGCGGCTTCCAGGTCCGCCGGGCGCTGCCGGCCATCGGCCAGCGCATGGTCGGCCCCTTCATCTTCTTCGACCAGATGGGCCCGGCCGAGTTCCATCTCGGCGAGGGGCTCGACGTGCGCCCGCATCCGCATATCGGCCTCTCGACCGTGACCTATCTCTTCGACGGCGAGGTCATGCACCGCGACTCGCTGGGCACGGCGCTGGCGATCAAGCCCGGCGCGGTCAACCTGATGACCGCCGGGCGCGGCATCGTCCATTCCGAGCGCACCGGCATGGAAGCCCGCGCCACCGGCCCGAGGCTCTACGGCATCCAGGCCTGGCTCGCCCTGCCGAAGACGCATGAGGAGATCGCGCCGGAATTCACGCATCACGGCGCGCCGGAGCTGCCGCGCATCGTCGAGGGCGGAAAACGCATCAGCCTGATCATGGGCTCGGCCTATGGCGAGACCTCGCCGGTGCAGTTCCCCTGGGAGGCGCTCTATGCCGAGGCCGTGCTCTCGCCCGGCGCGATCCTGCCGCTCGACCCCGATTACGACGAGCGGGCGATCTACATCGTCTCGGGCAAGATCGACATCGCCGGCGAGGAATTCGGCGCCGGCCAGCTCCTCGTCTTCAAGCCGGGCGATCGCATCTCGATCCTCGCCATCGACCAGAGCCGGGTGATGGTGGTCGGCGGCGAGCCCATGGACGGGCCGCGCCATATCTGGTGGAACTTCGTCTCCTCCTCGAAGGAACGGATCGAGCAGGCCAAGGAGGAGTGGAAGACCGGCCGCTTCGACACCGTGCCCGGCGATGACAAGGAATTCATTCCGCTGCCCGAGGGCTGAGGCGACGGCCCCTCCCGTTCAGGCGATCTCGGACAGGTCCCGCAGCCGCGGCACCTGCGAGAAGCCGATGACGAGGAGCTGGACCAGGAAGCCCGCGGCCGCGAGCGCCAGGCAGGCTGCGATGCCGAGATGCGCCGCCACCGTGGCGCCGATCGCGGCGCCCAAAGGCCGCGCGCCGAAGGTCGCCGTCATGATCAGGGCGGAGACCCGGCCGAGCATGGCATTGGGCGTGACCGCCTGCCTCAGCGTCATGGTCGAGATCGTCCAGATGATCGGGCCGACGCCGAACAGGAAGAAGCTCGCGCCGACCAGATGGATGGAGGGGAGCCAGAGCGTCCCCAGCATGATCCCGGCCGCGCAGAAGCCGAAGAACGGTCCAATCAGGATCAGCGTCCCGAAGGAGACCCGCCGGGCGATGGCGGGCGCGAGAGCGGCCCCCACGATCATGCCCGCCCCGTAGATGCCGAGCGTGACCCCGACCTCGGTCGCGCTGAGGCCGAGATTCTGGACCGCATAGGCGACATAGACCGCCTGGAGGACGAACCAGGCGACATTGAAGAAGACCGCCGTCAGCAGGATCGGCCTGAGCAGATCGTGGCCGACCGCGAAGCGGGCGCCCTCGCCCAGATCGTGCAGCAGATGGCGGCGCGGACCGGATGGCGGCTCATCCCCGGGCAATCCGGCCAGAAAGAGCACCGCCAGCAGGGAAAGCCCCGCGGCCAGACCATAGGCCGTCGAAACGCCGATCCAGCCGACGAGCGCCCCGCCGAGCGCCGGGCCGCCGGCATAGGCGACGCTGCGCGCGAGCTCGAGCCAGCGATTGGCCTCCGCCAGCCGCGCGCGCGGCACCACGGAAGGAACGAAGGCCGGGGCCGCCACGCTGTAGCAGACCGTGCCGACGGCGCCGAGGGCACCGAGCAGGGCGAGCCGGTTCAGATCGAGGCCGCCCGCGGCTAGCAGCAGCGGAATCGCCAGCAGCGACAGGGTCCGCAACGCTTCAGTCCCGACCATCAGCGAGCGCCGCGAGGCCCGGTCGACCATCAGGCCGGCCGGGATCGACAGCAGCAGAAAGGGCAAGGTCTGCGCCGTCTGCAGCCAGCCCGTCTCGGCCGGCCCGGCCGCCAGCAGCAGGACCGCGGCCAAAGGCGCGGCGGCGAGCGCGATCTGCTCCGAGAACTGGGCCGCGAGATTGGACCAGCCGATGCGCCTGAATGCCGCTGGCAGCGCTGCGGTCTCGGTATTTTCCATCGCTCGGCATCCCCGGAAGTGGTCGTGACCGCATCAAAAGGCGCAACCGGGAAGCGGAACCACCCGTTTCGTGGCACGGCCCCGGGCGGATGACCGGGCCGGCATCCCGCGGCCGGTTTGCCAGCGCGGCGCGCAAGCTCTATTTCCAGAGCGTCTCATCGAAGGATCAGTCTTCCTCGTGCCCCGTCCCGCCACGCCGCTCCTCGACACGATCCACGACCCGGCCGATCTGCGCAGGCTCGACGACGCGCAGCTCCGCCAGCTCGCCGACGAGCTCAGGCTGGAGACGATCGACGCCGTCTCCGTCACGGGCGGCCATCTCGGCGCCGGGCTCGGCGTGGTCGAGCTGACGGTGGCGCTGCACCATGTCTTCGACACGCCGCGCGACCGGTTGATCTGGGATGTCGGCCACCAGGCCTATCCGCACAAGATCCTGACCGGACGGCGCGACCGCATCCGCACGCTGCGCCAGGGCGGCGGGCTCTCCGGCTTCACCAGGCGCTCCGAGAGCGAATACGACCCCTTCGGCGCCGCGCATTCCTCGACCTCGATCTCGGCCGGGCTCGGCATGGCGGTCGGGCGCGACCTCGCCGGGCGCCAGAACAACGTCATCGCCGTGATCGGCGACGGCGCCATGTCGGCCGGCATGGCCTATGAGGCGATGAACAACGCCGGCGCGCTCGATTCGCGGCTCGTCGTCATCCTCAACGACAACGACATGTCGATCGCACCGCCGGTCGGCGCGATGTCGGCCTATCTGGCGCGGCTGGTCTCGGGCCGGACCTATCGCTCGCTGCGCGAGGTCGCCAAGCAGCTCGCCGAGAAGCTGCCGCGCTTCTTCCACGACAAGGCGCGGCGCACCGAGGAATATGCGCGCGGCTTCTGGACCGGCGGGACGATGTTCGAGGAGCTCGGCTTCTACTATGTCGGGCCGATCGACGGGCATAACCTCGACCACCTCCTGCCGGTGCTGCGCAATGTCCGCGACGCCGGCAACGGGCCGATCCTGATCCATGTCGTGACCCAGAAGGGCAAGGGCTACGCCCCGGCCGAGGCCAGCGCCGACAAGTACCACGGCGTCGTCAGGTTCGACCCCGTCACCGGCCTCCAGGCCAAGGCGCCGGCCAATGCGCCGAGCTACACCAACGTCTTCGCCGGCGCGCTGATCAAGCAGGCGCGCGAGGACGAGAAGATCGTCGCCGTCACCGCGGCGATGCCGTCGGGCACCGGGCTCGACGCCTTCGGCAAGGAGTTTCCGGGCCGGACCTTCGATGTCGGCATCGCCGAGCAGCATGCGGTGACCTTCGCGGCAGGTCTCGCGACCGAGGGCTACAAGCCCTTCGTCGCGATCTACTCGACCTTCATGCAGCGCGCCTACGACCAGATCGTGCACGACGTGGCGATCCAGAAGCTGCCAGTGCGCTTCGCGCTGGACCGGGCAGGGCTCGTCGGCGCGGATGGCGCCACCCATGCCGGCTCCTTCGACATCGCCTATCTCGCCTGCCTGCCCGAGATGGTGGTGATGGCGGCGGCCGACGAGGCGGAACTGACCCATATGGTCGCGACCGCGGCGGCTTACGATGCCGGTCCGATCGCCTTCCGCTATCCGCGCGGCGAGGGCGTCGGCGTCGAGATTCCCGATACCGGCGTGCCGCTGGAGATCGGCAAGGGGCGGATCCTGCGGGAAGGCACGCAGATCGCGCTCATCTCGCTCGGCACCCGGCTTGCCGAATCCCTCAAGGCGGCCGAGCTGCTGGCGCAGCGCGGCCTGTCCGCGACGGTCGCGGATGCGCGCTTCGCCAAGCCGCTCGACGAGGCGCTGATCCTGAAGCTCGCCCGCGGGCACGACATCCTGATCACCATCGAGGAAGGCTCGGTGGGCGGCTTCGGCAGCCATGTGCTGCACCTGCTGGCGCGGAGCGGCGCGCTCGATGCCGGCCTGAAGGTGCGGACGCTGACCTTGCCGGACGCCTTCCAGGACCACGACAAGCCCGAGGCGATGTACGCCGCCGCCGGGCTCGATGCCGCCGGCATCGTCAAGGCCGTCGAGGCCGCGCTGGGCAACCCGAGCGCGATCCGGCGCGCCTGAGGCCCGCGCCATGAAGAGCCGGGCGGACCAGTTGCTCGTCGAGCGCGGCTTCTTCGAAAGCCGGGCGCGGGCCCAGGCCGCCATCGCCGCCGGCCTCGTCACCGCGAACGGCGCGGCGGTGCGCAAGGCTTCCGAAATGGTGGCGCAGGACGCCGAACTCAGCGCGCAGGCGCCGCATCCTTACGTCTCGCGCGGCGGGCTGAAGCTCGAAGCCGCGCTCGACGCCTTCGGCTTCGACCCGAAGGACCGCATCTGCCTCGATGTCGGCGCCTCGACCGGCGGCTTCACCGACCTCCTGCTCAGGCGCGGCGCCCGGCATGTGATCGCGGTCGATGTCGGCCGCGACCAGCTCCATGCCTCGCTGCGCCAAAACCCCCGCGTCAGCAGCTTCGAGGGACAGGACATCCGCACGCTCGCAGCCGAGGCCTTGCCGGAGCGGCCGAGCCTCGCCGTCATCGACGTCAGCTTCATCTCGCTGAAGCTCGTGCTGCCGGCCGTCGCCGCGTTGCTGGCGCCGGAGGCGGGCATCGCCGCGTTGATCAAGCCGCAATTCGAGGCCGGGCGCGCCGCGCTGAAGAAGGGCATCGTCCGGGACGAGGCGGTGCAGCGGCAGGTCTGCGAGGAGATCGTGGCGCTGCTGGGCGCGCTGGGTTTCGCCGTCGCGGGGCCGATCCCCTCCCCGATCGAGGGGGGCGACGGCAACCGCGAGTTCCTCGCGGGAGCGCGGCGGGGCGCCTGATCAGCGCGCCAGCAGCGCGTCGATCCGGCCCTGCAGCGCCGCGTCGTCGAATGTGGCGATGTCGATCATGCCATCGGCGTTGATGAACTGCGCCGAGCGCGAGATCAGCTTGCGCATCGCCTCGCCGGCCACCTCGACGATCATCGGGAATTCGGCCGGGCGCGGCGTCTCGGCGAGCAGCGCGTTCACCGTCGCGACCAGCCGCGTCATCGAGCGGCAGACCTCCTCGAACGCCCTGCGCCGGGCGGGATCGATGCCGTCATAGGCCGCGAGCGCGGCGGCGGCGCAGCGCAGCGCCGAGCCCTCGAAATGCTCGCGATAGCCGATGCCCTGCCAGCGGCGCAGATCGTCGACGACGCTGTCGTCGCTCGCGGAAAGCTCGATCAGCATCAGCGCTTCGATGAAACGGTTGAGAAAATCGGTGGAAAGCCGCGGCGCCTGCGCCCGTTTCTTGCTGTCGGCCACTGTCCCAGCCTGCAGTTTTCTCGCGGAGGCGACCATGCCCTGTCCCGAACCGGGCCGATTATGGTGAGCGAACCCCGAAGAAAGTGTTGCCGCGCGGGGCTCGGCCCGCGCTAAACAGGCGCCATGTGCGGACGCTATGCCATCACCCTGCCGCCCGAGGCGATGCGCGCCGCCTTCGGCTATCGCGAGCAGCCGAACTTCCCGCCGCGCAACAACATCGCGCCGACGCAGCCCGTGCCGGTCATCCGGCCGCATGACGGCGGACGGCAGTTCCTGCTGATGCGGTGGGGCTTCGTCCCCGGCTGGGTCAGGGACCTGAAGGACTTCCCCCTGGTCATCAATATCCGCAGCGAGAGCGCGGCCGAGAAGCCGTCCTTCCGCCACGCGCTGACCCGGCGCCGCTGCCTGCTGCCCGCGGACGGCTTCTACGAATGGCGCCGCAGCGGCAGCGGCCGGCAGGCCCGCGCCGAGGCCTTCCTCTTCCGCCGGCCGGATCGCGGCTTCTTCGCCTTCGCGGCGCTCTGGGAGACCTGGCATTCGCCGGACGGCTCCGAGCTCGACACCGTCGCCATGCTGACCGGCCCGGCCAACGGCACCATGGCCGCGATCCATCATCGCTGCCCGATCATCCTCGACCCGCGCGACCATGACGCCTGGCTCGATGCCGACGCGACGCCGCAGCAGACGCTGCGCCTGCTGAGGCCGCCGCCCGACGAGCTGCTGGAGGCCGTCGCCATCGGCCCGGCGGTCAACAAGGTCGCCAACGACACGCCCGACGTGCAGATGCCGGCCGCCCACGCGCCCGAATCCGCACAGGCAGAGCCCTCGCGCCATGCGCGCAAAGCGACCCGGCCTCCCGCCGATGACGGGCAAGGCAGCCTGTTCTAGCGCCGGAATCATGCTCTGATCGCGCAAAAGCAGGATGAGGAAACGCTGATGCACGGTCGCCGCCCCACCATGACCTCCCGCCACGGCATGGTCGCCGCCGCCCATCCGCTCGCGGCGCAGGCCGGCGCGCGGCTGCTGGCCCAGGGCGGCAACGCCTTCGACGCGGCGGCTGCGACCGCCGCCGCGCTCAACGTGGTCGAGCCTTTCATGTCGGGCCTGGCCGGGATGGGCTTCGCCACCATGTGGGTCGGGGCGGAACGGCGCATCCGGGTTCTCGATTTCGTGCCGCCGATCCCGGCGAGCTTCCCGGCCGGGCGCTTCAACAAGCGTTCCGATCTGGAGCGCGGCCCGCTCGCCATCGCCTCGCCCGGCAACCTCGCCGGCTGGTGCGAGCTGGTGAAGAGCTATGGGCGCAAATCGCTGGCCGAGGTCTTCGCACCGGCGATCGCGCTGGCGCGGGACGGTTTCGCGCTGGCCGAGTTCGGCGCGGCGGAGTTCGAGGAGAACGACCCGCTGCTGCGGAAATATTCCGCGCTTTATCCGGCCTGGTCGCGGAACTACCAGCCGGACGGCAAGGCCATGCATCTCGGCTCGCTGTTGGTCCAATCCGACCTGGCGCAGTCGCTGAGCGAGATCGCGGCCGAGGGGCCGGACCATTTCTATCGCGGTGCGCTCGGCGAAAAGGTCGTGGCGCATCTCAAGGCGCTCGGCGGTACGCTGACGATGGCCGATCTCGACGCGGTGAAGACGGTCTGGCGCGAACCGCTCGCCGCTTCCTATCGCGGGCTCACGGTGCATGTGCCGCCGCCGCCTTGCGAGGGCTTCCAGTTCCTGCTGACGCTGCGCCTTCTCGAAGGGCTCGACCTCGCCTCGCTGCCGAAGGACGGGCCGGAGCATCTCGACCTCGTCTATCGCGCCATCCGGCTGGCGGCGGGCGAGCGCATCGCCCACAACAATCCGGGCCCGGACAAGCTGGCTGAGATCCTGTCGGACGCCTCGGTCGAGCGGTTGCGCCGGCGCCTGACCGACGGCGAGCCGGTGAGCGGCCCGACCGAGCAGTGGACGCCGCAGGACAAGGAGGACCCGGCGCATACGACCTCGCTCTCGGTCGCGGACAGCGACGGCAACCTGATCTGCATCACGCAGAGCCTCGGCAGCCCCTTCGGCAGCGGCGTCGTCGTGCCGGGAACGGGGCTGTGCCTCAACAATTTCCTGTACTGGGCCAACGTGCAGACCGGCAGCCCGAACCGGGCGAAGCCCGGCGACGCGCTGGCGATGTGCATGTCGCCCTCGATCTCGACGCGCGACGGTCGCCCCGTGCTCGCCCTCGGCACGCCCGGCAGCTACGGCATCATGCAGACGCAGGCGCAGGCGATGGTGCAGTATTGCGATTTCGGCCTGCCCTTGCAGGAGGCGATCGAGGCGCCGCGCGCCCGGCTCTGGGACGGCCGCCTCGTCGAGATCGAGAACCGCATCGCGCCCGAGACGATCGCCGAGCTCGTCCGGCGCGGACACGACGCGCGCGCCTTCGACGTCGGCTGGACCATGCGCTGCGGCGGCATGCAGGCGGTCGCGGTCGATCCGGAGACGGGGGTGTTTACGGGTGCCGCCGATCCGCGCCGGGATGGGTATGTCGCGACGCCCTGAGGTGTCGCAATTGAGCACCGCTGCAAAAAGGGGCGCGGGATCCCCTCTCCTGTAAGGAGAGAGGTAGGGGTGAGGTGTAGGCCCCTGGACCAGTTTTCACGTCCCAATCGCAGCAGCGGTCAGGTCACAGCCGAAACGTCCAACGGCCTACCCCTCACCCTGCCCTCTCCCTCCGGGAGAGGTTTCCCCGCGCTGTCCGAGCTTACCTGGTAGCCAGCACCGCGCCCGGATTGAAGATGCCCTTCGGGTCGAGCGTCTGCTTGATCGCGCGCATCAGGTCGAGCTCGACCGGGTCCTTCACGCCCGGCAGCAGGTCGCGCTTGAGGCGGCCGATGCCGTGCTCCGCCGAGATCGAGCCGTGCAGCTCGGCGACGATGGCGTGGACCGCCTCGTTCATCTCGCTCCAGCGCGCCAGGAAGGCCTGCTTGTCCCCGCCGACCGGCTGGCTGACGTTGAAATGGATGTTGCCGTCGCCGAGATGGCCGAAGGGCACCGGCCGGCAGCCCGGCACCATCGCCTCGACCAGCGCGATCGCGCGCTTCAGGAATTCCGGGGTGGCATGGACCGGCACCGAAACGTCGTGCTTGATCGAGCCGCCCTCATAAGTCTGCACCTCCGAGAGCATCTCGCGCAGCTTCCAGAAATCGGCACGCTGGGTCAGCGAGCCGGCCAGCGCCGCATCCGTGACGATGCCCTTCTCCAGCGCCTCGCCGAGGAAGGCCTCGACATGCGCGTCGAGCCCGGCGGCGGACTGGGCCGAAACCTCCATCAGCACATACCAGGGCGACGGCTCGGAGAGCGGATCGCGCGCGCCCGACGCATGGCGCAGGACGAAGTCGAGGCCGATGCGCGGCATCAGCTCGAAAGTGGTGAGCGTGCCGCCGGCGCCGGCCTTGGCGGCGTTGAGCAGGTCCAGCGCCGCTTCCGGATTCGGCACGGCGAGGAAGGCCGTGGCGCGCACCGCCGGCAGCGGGAAAAGCTTGAGCACGGCCGCGGTGATGATGCCGAGCGTGCCTTCGGCGCCGATGAAGAGGTCCTTCAGATCGTAGCCGGTGTTGTCCTTGCGGAGCTGGCGCAGGCCGTTCCAGATGCGCCCGTCCGGCAGCACGACCTCAAGCCCGAGGCAGAGCTCGCGGGCATTGCCGTAGGCGAGGACGGCGGTGCCGCCGGCATTGGTCGAGAGATTGCCGCCGACGGTGCAGGAGCCTTCGGAGGCCAGCGAGAGCGGGAAGAGACGGCCTGCCGCCTCCGCCGCGTCCTGCGCCCGCTTCAGCGTGACGCCGGCCTCGACGATCATGGTGTCGCCCTCGGCGTCGACGGCGCGGACCTTGTCCAGGCGCTGCAGCGAGAGGATGATCTCCCTGCCGTCCGCGATCGGGATCTGGCCGCCGACGAGGCCGGTATTGCCGCCCTGCGGCACCAGCGTCGTACCGGTCTCGGCCGCAAGCTTCACCAGCTCGGCGACCTCGGCGGTCGAGCCGGGACGGACCACGCCGCGAGCCTTGCCGCGGAACAGATCGCGCCATTCCTTGAGATAGGGCACCATCGCGTCGGCATCGGTGACGACGTTCTTCGCGCCGACGATGCCGGCCATACGATCGAGAATTGCGCTCATCGTGAAGCCCTAGCCCTTCCTGCCCCGCCGGAACACGCCGACCAGCTCGACATGAGCGGAATAGCGGAACTGGTCGACCGGCGTCACGGCCTCCAGCGCATAGCCGCCCGCAACCAGAATCGCGGCGTCGCGCGCGAAGCTGCCGGCGTCGCAGGAAACATAGATCACGTCCCTGACCTTCGAGGCCGCCAGCCGCCTGACCTGCGCCTCGGCGCCGGCACGCGGCGGATCGAGCACCACCACGTCGAAGCCGTTGAGTTCATGCTCCAGCAGCGGGCGGCGGAAGAGGTCGCGCGTCTCGGTCGCGATCGGCTTCAGGCCCGGCGTGGCGCCGAAACCCTTCGCCAGCGCCAGCATCGCCGCCTTGTCGCTCTCGATGGCGGTGACCTGCATCCGCTCCGCGATGCGGAAGCTGAACGGGCCGCAGCCGGCGAAGAGATCGGCGGCGCGCCTGCCTTTCGGCAGGGCGGCGGTGACGAGCTCCGCCAGAGTCTCCTCGCCCAGCGCCGTCGCCTGCAGGAAGCCGCCGGCGGCAGGAGCGACCAGCGCCTTGCCCATGCGCTGCAAGGGCGGGCGGCGCTCGACGACGATCTCGCCATGGTTGGAGAGCCGGGCGAGGTCGAGCCGCTCCGCGAGCTGGGTCAGGGCGAGCCTGAGCCTGTCGCCGAGCGGGCCGTGGCCGCGCAGGTCGACATCGAGCCCGGCCTCCGAGGCCGTGATCTGGATGTCGAGCGGCTTGCCGGCGCCGCCCATGCGGCTCGCCAGCATCTGCGCCACGGCCGGCGCGCGGTCGAGGCCCGGCGCCAGCACCGGACAGGCCTCGACCGCGATCAGCTCATGGCTGCGCGCCGCCATGAAGCCGGCGACCATCGCCTCGCCCTGGCGGCGGGCATGGAAGGTGACGCGCCGGCGCCCGGCGCCATGGGCGTCGACCAGATCGCCGACCGGGGCGGCGACGCCGGCATGCTCCAGCGCGGTCACGACCTGCCGGCGCTTCCATTCGCGATAGAGCCCCGGCGCCATGTGCTGGGCGGCGCAGCCGCCGCAGCGGGTGAAAAGCGGGCAGATCGCGGCGATGCGGGATTCGGCCGGCGCGATGATCTCGACGAGCTGGCCGCGCTCGCCATCGACCACGGCGCGCACGGTCTCTCCCGGCAGCGCATAAGGAATAAAGACACTGCCGGACGGCCCCCGCGCGATGCCGTCGCCGCGCTGCCCGAGCCGATCGACGGACAGGATTTCGTTCATGGCGAGCTTCGGAGAAGATTTCTCTCCGGCTTGCGGCTTGGCGACTGGCATTGTTCCGAACTCGGGGCGGGCCGACCGCTTGCTGGTGACCTCTGCAAGGCTTTCGCCTATCAGGTCAGGGACGAATTGGGAAATCCGGCCATGACCATCCGCGCGAAGATCGACCTCAAGGACGGCGTCATCGAAGCCATCGGCAACACGCCGCTGATCAAGTTGCAGAGGGCCTCGGCGGAAACCGGCTGCACCGTCCTCGGCAAGGCCGAATTCATGAATCCCGGCCAGTCGGTCAAGGACCGTGCCGCGCTCGCCATCATCCGCGACGCCGAGGCGAAGGGGCTGCTGAAGCCGGGCGGCGTCATCGTCGAGGGCACGGCGGGCAATACCGGCATCGGCATCGCGCTGGTCGGCAATGCGCTGGGCTATCGCTCGGTCATCGTCATCCCCGAGACGCAGAGCCAGGAAAAGAAGGACATGCTGCGGCTCGCCGGCGCGACGCTGGTCGAGGTGCCGGCCGCGCCCTACGCCAATCCGAACAATTATGTGAAGGTTTCGGGCCGCCTCGCCGAGGAATTGGCGAAGACCGGGCCCAACGGCGCGGTCTGGGCCAACCAGTTCGACAACGTCGCCAACCGGCAGGGCCATCTCGACACCACCGGGCCGGAGATCTGGGAGCAGACGGCCGGCGCGGTCGACGGCTTCATCTGCGCGGTCGGCTCGGGCGGGACGCTCGCCGGCGTCGGCATGGCGCTGAAGGCGCGCAACCCCAAGGTGACGATCGGCCTCGCCGATCCGATGGGCGCCGCGCTCTATTCCTGGTACACGACCGGCGTGCTCAAGGCGGAAGGCTCCTCGATCACCGAGGGCATCGGCCAGGGCCGGATCACCGCCAATCTCGAAGGGCTGACGGTCGACGCCGCCTTCCAGATCCCGGACGCGGAAGCGGTGCGGATCGTCTTCGACCTGCTGGAGCATGAGGGCCTGTGCCTCGGCGGCTCGTCGGGGATCAACGTCGCCGGCGCGATCCGGCTGGCGCAGCGGATGGGGCCGGGCCATACCATCGTGACGGTGCTCTGCGACTACGGCACGCGCTACCAGTCGAAGCTGTTCAACCCGGAGTTCCTGCGCTCGAAGGACCTGCCGATTCCCGGCTGGCTGGAGCGCGACGACCGGGCGCTGAAGCAGGTCATGGCGCGGGTGCTGGCCTGAGCCGGGCCCGCACGGCATCCGCCGGGCGCCGAGCCCCTACCGCAGCGGCCAGACCAGCAGGATCATCGGCACGGCGAGCAGGATGACGATCAGCGAGAGCGGCGCGCCGAGCCGGGCATAATCGCCGAAGCGGTAGCCGCCGGGGCCCATCACCAGCGTGTTGCACTGATGGCCGATCGGCGTGAGGAAGTCGCAGGCCGCGCCGATCGCCACCGCCATCAGGAAGGCGTCGGGATTGTAGTCCAGGTTCCGGGCGAAGCCCGCACCGATCGGCGCCATCACCAGCACGGTCGCCGCGTTGTTGAGGAAGGGCGTCACCGCCATCGCCGCGATCAGGATCAGCGCGACGGCGGCCCAGCCCGGCAGCCCGGCGCCGAACAGCGCCAGCCAGGAGGCGAACAGCTCCGTGGTGCCCGTCGTCCGCAACGAATCGCTGACCGGGATCAGCGCGGCGAGCATGATCAGGATCGGCGCGTCGATGTTGCGATAGGCCTCGCGCAGCGGCACGCAGCGGAAGGCAATGAGCAGCACGGCCGCCGCGAAGAAGACCAGCGGCACCGGCGCGAGCCCGGCTGCCAGCGTCGCCACGGCCGCGAGCGCGATGGCGACGGTCAGCACCACGCGCCGGGTCGAGCCCAGCGGCACGAGGCGGTCCGCCAGCGGCAGCAGGCCCATCTCCGAGAGCTTCTCCGGCAGCAGCTTCTCGTCGCCCTGAATCACCACGACGTCGCCGGCCCGCAGCCGGATGTCGCGCAGCCGCTGGCTGAAGCGCTCGCCGGAACGGCTGATCGCCAGCATGTTGACCCCGAAGCGGGCATGCAGGCCGATATCGCCGGCCGACTGGCCGACCAGCACGGAATCCGGGCCGATGATCGCCTCGGCCGTGCGGTCCGGGTCGAGCGCGTCCTCCTTCTCCGTCGGCCGGTCCTTGCCGATCAGGTCGAGTCCGCCCTCGGCCACGACGCGCTCGAGCAGGGCGGCGTCGCCGCGCAGCAGCAGCAGGTCGCCCGCGCGCAGCCCGGCATCGGGCAAGGGCGCCTTGACGCGGCGCTCGTCGCGCAGGATCTGCACGATCTCGACATTGCCGCCGCCCAGCGCCTTGAGCGCGGCGACGGTCTTGCCCGCCAGCGCCGATTTGGGGCCGAGCCGCGCCTCGGTGAGGTAGTCCTTGATCGCGATGGCCTGGTCGAGCGAGGCGGCGCCGCGCCGGCCGCGCGGCAGGAGCCGGTAGCCGACGCTGAGGAAGGCGCAGCCCGCGAGCGCCACGACGATGCCGACCGGGGCGAAGTCGAACATGCGGAACGGCTCGCCGCCGAGTTCCTGCCGCACGCGGGCGACGATGACGTTCGGCGAGGTGCCGACCAGCGTGACGATGCCGCCGAGCAGCGAGGCGAAGGCCATCGGCATCAGGAAGACGGAGGGGGATTTTCCACCCTTGCGCGCGAGCTGGTAGGCGATCGGTAGCATCATCGCGAGCGCGCCGATGTTCTTGATGATCGCCGACAGGATCGCGACCGAGAAGACCAGCAGCGGCACCTGCCAATGCGTCGAGGCCGTGCCGGAGCCCAGCTTCGAGAACAGCCTTTCGATGATCCGCGAGCGGGCGACCGCGGCGCTCAGCACCAGCGCGCTGCCGACGATGACGACGATGTCGTCGGAGAAGCCCTTGAAGGCCTCGGCGGCGGGGACGAGCCCGAGCGCGACCGCGGCGAGCAGCGCCAGCATCGCGACGATGTCGTAGCGGAGGCGGCCCCAGAGGAAGGCGGCCATCATGCCGGCGACGAGGAGGACGGAGAGAAGCTGCGGCTGGGTCATCCGGATCCTAGATCATCGCGCGTCCTTTCGGACGCGGTAACGATGATCGATCTCATTGTTGGCGCAACGGATTTCTCCGAAAAGCGGATTCCACTTCTCGGTCCGATGCTCTGGCGCAACCGCCCGCAACGCCGCGTCACAGCCAGCGCTTCCAGCGGAAGAACAGATAGGGCAGCACCGCGAAGAGGACCATCGAGACCAGCGCCAGCGGATAGCCCCACCGCCAGTCCAACTCCGGCATGGCCCTGAAGTTCATGCCATAGATCGAGGCGATCAGGGTCGGCGGCATCAGCGCCACCGAGACCACCGAGAACAGCTTGATGATCTTGTTCTGCTCGATCGAGACGAGGCCGAGCGTGGCGTCGAGCATGAATTGCAGCTTGCTGGAGAGGAAGGTCGCGTGCTCCTCGATGGCCTGCACGTCGCGCACCGCCGAGCGCCATTCGGCCGAGAAGCCGGTCGCCGCCTTCTTCGGCCGGTTGTAGTTGGCCGAGAGGAAGAGCAGCACGCGCTCGATCGACATCATGCTCTCGCGGACATTCGAGATGATGTGCTCGTGCTGGCCGATCCGCTGGATCACCACCTGGTAGACGCCGCCCTGCTCGACGTCCTGGGCGCGGCCGGCGAAGATCCGGCGCGAGGCCATGTCGACCTTGTCGCCGACGCCGCGCAGCACCTCGGCGGCGCGGTCGACGATCGCCTCGATCAGCCCGTCGAGCACCGCCTCGGGCTGCCGGCCGCAGCCGCCCGGCTTGGTCGCCCGGTTGAGGAAGATGTTGAAGGCGCCGGGCTCGTCGTAGCGCACGGTGACCAGCGCCTTCTCGGTGAGGATGAAGGTGACGTCGGCCAGCTTCGGAACGATGCTCTCCGACTGGCAGATGACGCGCGCCGTCATGTAGCGGGCGCCGTTCTCGGTGTAGATGATCTCCGAGGGCTCGAGGTCGTGCATCTCCTCGCGCGTCGGAATCTCGATGCCGAGATGCTCCTCGACGCGCCGGTCCTCGTCATGGGTGGGGTTGAGCAGGTCGATCCAGATCGCATCGGCGGGCAAGCTCCCGTCCGAGGCCGCGCTGGCCTGCCGGAGCCTGTCGCCCGAATCCGGGCAGATGCCGTGAATCGTCAGCATGGCGCGAATCTCGCTGCACGGGCGGGATGGGAATCGGCAGGAACTCCGATCCGGGCCGCGTGTCAAACCGATGACGGTGCCTCGTCATGCTACCGTCATTGCGAGCGCAGCGAAGCAATCCGGGAAGGATGGGGCTGAGCGCCGCCCAGTCCCCCTGGGTTGCCTCGTCGCCACGCCCCTCCCCATGACGGCGCGTGGGGCGCCTTGCCTCAGACCCCGCCCTTGACGCCCTGCGGCGGCAGGCTGTCGGCCGGCACGAAGAAGTCCGGCATCAGCGGCACCGAGGGGTCGACGCGATAGGGCGTGAAATCGGTGACGCCCTCGCCGGCCATGAAGCTGTCGTCGATCAGGAAATGGCCGGAGAATTCGCGCGAGGGTTTGCAGAAGATCAGATGCGCGGCGTCGGCCAGGATCTCGGGGGTACGGCTCGCCTGCACCATCTTGTCGCCGCCGAGCAGGTTCTTCACGGCGGCGGTGGCGATGGTGGTGCGCGGCCAGAGCGCGTTGACCGCGATGCCCTTGCGCGCCAGCTCGCCGGAAAGCCCGAGCACGCACAGGCTCATGCCGTATTTGGCGATGGAATAGGCCAGATGCGGCGCGAACCACTGCGTCTTCATGTCGAGCGGCGGCGACAGCATCAGGATATGCGGGTTTTCGGCCTTCTCCAGATGGGGAATGGCGTATTTCGAGACCATGAAGGTGCCGCGCGTGTTGATCTGGTGCATCAGATCGAAGCGCTTCATGTCGGTCGCCTCGGTGTTGGTGAGCTGGATCGCGCTGGCGTTGTTCACGACGATGTCGATGCCGCCGAAGGTCTCGGCCGTCTTGGCGATCGCCCCGGCGACGCTCTCCTCGTCGCGGACATCGACCATCAGCGGCAGGCATGCGCCGCCGGCGGCCTCGATCTCGGCTGCCGCGGTATAGATCGTGCCGGGCAGTTTCGGATGCGGCTCGGCCGTCTTGGCGGCGATGGTGACGTTGGCGCCGTCGCGCGCGGCCCTGAGCGCGATGGCGAGCCCGATGCCGCGCGAGCCGCCGGTGATGAAGAGCGTCTTACCCTTGAGCGACATCGCCGCCTCCCTGTTCGTCCGTGATGGTGAAACGGCCCGGCTGCGAACCGTCCCGGTCGGTGAAGCCGTAGAGGCGCGCCAGATCGGCGACGCGCAGCACCTGCCCGGCATGGCGCGCGACCTGGCGGTCGGCCGCCAGCGCCGCCACGGCGCGGCCGGCATAGAGCGGCGTCTCGGTCGTCTCGGATGCGAGGCCCGCATCGCGGACGCGCTCGGTCAGGACATGGCCGGGCGAGAGGCCGAGCGCGGTGACGCCGAAGGGCGCCAGCTCCGCCGCCATCGCGAAGGTCAGCCGGTTCATCGCCGCCTTGGCGAGGTCGTAGAAGACGTCGCCGAGATAGCCCGAGCCGGTGTCGAAGCCCACCGTGACGATCAGGCCGGAGCGCATCTGCACCATCGCCGGCGCCACCGCGCGGGCAAGCAGGAGCTGGGCATAGACGCCGCTCTCGAAGCTCTCGCCCAGCCGTGCCGCGGGACGGCGCCAGAACGGCGTGCCGTAGCCGGAGCCGTCGGGGTAGCGCTCGCCGTCATAGCCCTCGTTGCCGCCCCAGACGGCATCGACGACGCAGTCCAGCCGGCCGAAGCGGCGCAGACACCAGGAGACCAGCCCGTCGACATCGCGCTCGCGGGTGTGGTCGCAGCGATAGGGATGGCCCTTGCCGCCGGCCGCCTCGACCTCGCGGGCGGCGTCCTCGAAGGTCTCGGGCCGCTGGTCGGTGCGCGGCCCGGCCTCGCTGGAGCGGCCGGTGACGACGACCGTCGCGCCGGCCGCGCCCAGCGCCGCGGCGATGCCGCGCCCGAGCCCGCGCGAGGCGCCCGCGACGAGGCAGATGCGGCCGGCGAGGGACGGCGGGACGGTGTTCATGCCGACCCCCCCGAGCCTGATAGGCTCCCTCGCTCCATCCCAGCGTCGTCGTCCCGGACAAGCCGCGCCAGCGGCGCCGATCCGGAATCCATGCCTGAACCTTTGCCGGAGACGCTCAGGCATGGATCCCGGGTCTCCGCTTCGCTGCGCCCGGGATGACCCGCATGGGTGGAAAGGAAATCGGCTAGCCACGAACCGACCGCTGCTCTATAGCCCCCCTCCCCCCGAACCGGAGCAGAGCCATGGACAGCGCCGATGCCGCCTCCTTCTGGGAGGCCAATGCCGAAACCTGGACGGCGCATGCGCGCGCCGGATACGACCTCTATCGCGACGGCCTGAACACGCCCGCCTTCCTGGCCGACCTGCCGCCGATCGCGGGGCTGTGCGGCCTCGACATCGGCTGCGGCGAAGGCGGCAACACCCGCAAGCTGGCGCAGGCGGGAGCCCGCATGTCCGCCATCGACATGGCGCCGACCTTCGTGCGGCACGCGCGCGAAGCCGAGGACGCGCAGCCGCTCGGCATCGCCTATCGCGAAGCCGACGGCACCGCCCTGCCCTTCGCGGATGCCAGCTTCGACTTCGCCACCGCCTTCATGTCGCTGATGGACATGCCCCGGCAGGATCGTGCCCTGGGCGAGGCGGCGCGGGTGCTGAAGCCCGGCGGCTTCCTGCAGTTCTCGATCCTGCATCCCTGCTTCGCACCGCCCTATCGCAAGGTGCTGCGCGAGGCGGACGGCAGCATCCGCGCGATCGAGGTCGGGCGCTATTTCGACGGCGTCGACGGCGAGATCGAGACCTTTCGCTTCGGCGCCGCGCCGGCCGAGGTCAAGGCGGCGGTCAAGCCGTTCCGCGTGCCGCGCTTCCATCGCACCCTGAGCGAATGGGTTGCGATGATCGTCGCGGCCGGGCTCGCCATCGAGCATATGGCCGAGCCCCGCGTCGATGCGCAGACGGCGCGGGCGGTGCCCTATCTCGCCGATACGCGGGTCGCGCCGCTGTTCCTGCATATCCGCGCACGCAAAGGCGCGCCGGCCTGAACGAGGCCGCCAGCCATTCACGCCGCGAAGACCGCCGCCGCATCGGCGATGGCGCCGGCGCCCTCCGTCACGGCGAGCTCGAGGGCCGGCGCCTCGGCCGCGAGATATTCGGCATAGAAGCGGGCGGTGGCGAGGTCGCCGGCGCTCTCCGCCTCCGAGCGGGTCGCGAGCGCCTTCCTCGCCAGCCCGGTGCCGCCCTGCGCGAGCGCGAAGAGCTTGAGATAGGGCGTCGCGCCGGCCAGGGCGTCGGCCGGAGCCGCGCCGAGCGCCGCCTGCATCCACTGCGTCGCGCGCTCCAGCGCGTCGACGGCCGCGCCGAGCCGCGCCGCGGCATGGCCGAAGCCCGGCGTGTTGGCGCGCTCGACCTCGGCGACGATGCCGCGCATCTCGGCGATCAGCGCCTTGACCGCCTCGCCGCCGGACAGGGGCAGCTTGCGGGTGACGAGGTCGATCGCCTGGATGCCGTTGGTGCCCTCGTAGATCGCGGCGATGCGGGCGTCGCGCAGATGCTGGGCCGCGCCGGTCTCCTCGATGAAGCCCATGCCGCCATGGACCTGCACGCCGGTCGAGGCGACGTCGATGCCGATATCGGTGGAATAGGCCTTGGCGATGGGGGTGAGGATGGCGGCGCGCTCGGCCGCCGCCTTGCGCCTGCCCTCGTCGGCCTCGCGATGCGAACGGTCGAGCGCCTCGGCGACCTGATAGGAGATGGCGCGGGCGGCCTGCGTCTTGGCGCGCATGTCCATCAGCATGCGGCGCACATCCGGGTGGACGATGATCGGGCTCATCGGGGCGCCCTTCGGCGCGTCGAGCGCGGTGCCCTGCCTGCGCTCATGAGCGAAGGCCAGCGCCTGCTGATAGGCGCGCTCGGCGATGGCGACGCCCTGCAGCGCGACGTTGAGCCGGGCATTGTTCATCATCGTGAACATGCAGGCGAGGCCGCGATTCTCCTCGCCGATCAGCCAGCCGATCGCGCCGCCATTGTCGCCGAAAGCCATGGAGCAGGTCGGCGAGGCGTGGATGCCGAGCTTGTGCTCGATGCCGGAGCAGCGCAGGTCGTTATGCGCGCCGAGCGAGCCGTCGGCATTGACCAGGTATTTCGGCACCAGGAAGAGCGAGATGCCGCGCGTGCCGGCAGGAGCGTCGGGCAGGCGCGCCAGCACCAGATGGACGATGTTGTCCGTCAGGTCGTGCTCGCCATAGGTGATGAAGATCTTCTGGCCGGTGATGCGATAGGTGCCGTCCCCGGCGCGCTCGGCCTTGCTGCGCAGCGCGTTGAGGTCGGAGCCGGCCTGCGGCTCGGTCAGGTTCATCGTGCCCATCCACTCGCCCGAGACGAGCTTGGCGAGATAGGTCTCCTTGAGGTGCTCGGAGCCATGGGCATGCAGCGCCTCGATGGCCCCGACCGTCAGCAGCGGGCCGAGCGCGAAGGCGAAGGCGGCCGAGTTCCACATCTCGATGCAGGCCGATTGCAGCAGCGCCGGCAGGCCCTGCCCGCCATAGGCCTCGGGCGCCGGCAGCGCGTTCCAGCCGGCCTCGGCCCAGGCCTTGTAGGCTTCCTTCCAGCCCGGCGGGGTGGTGACGGCGCCGTCCTTCAGCTTCGAGCCGTTGAGATCACCGACACGGTTCAGCGGCGCGATGACGTCCGCGGCGAATTTCGCCGCCTCGTCGAGCACCGCCTCCGCGACGCCGCCCTCGAGCTCGGGCGCCAGCCCGTCGGCGATCAGCCGGTCGAGGCCGGCGACATGGCGCAGGGTCGCCAGCATGTCCGAAACCGGGGCGCGATAGCTCATCGATCATCTCCTTGGGGCCGCTGCCGGACCGAAACGCCGCCGCGCCCCGCTTTTGCCGTTGCCGCGATGGTAGCGAGGAACTATCGCCTATGCCACGCGCAGACGAGCGCGACCTTCGTCCCGTATCGCGCCGCCGGCGAGTTAGTTTATGTATAAACCATATCCGGTCAATCTCGCTTGAATCAGCAACCTTCCTCTTCCCGCCCGACCAGGCGCCTCGCCGCCGACGCCGCCGGAATCGCCGAGGCGGCGGCGCTGCTGCGGGCGGGCGGGCTCGTCGCCCTGCCGACCGAGACCGTCTACGGCCTCGCGGCCGACGCCACCTCCGGCGCCGCCGTCGCCGGCATCTACGCCGCCAAGGAGCGGCCGAGCTTCAACCCGCTGATCGCGCATCTGCCCGATCTGGCGAGCGCCCGCCGGCAGGGGCTGTTCGACGCCCATGCGCTGGCGCTGGCGCAAGCCTTCTGGCCGGGGCCGCTGACGCTGGTGGTGCCGGCCGCTCCCGGCTGCACGGTGAGCGACCTCGCCCGGGCGGGCCTCGCCACCGTGGCGCTGCGCGTCCCGGCCCATCCCGTCGCGCATGCGGTGCTGGCGGCGGCCGGGCGGCCGATCGCGGCGCCCTCCGCCAACCGCTCCGGCCGGATCAGCGCCACGAGCGCCGAGGATGCCCTCGCCGATCTCGGCGGGCGCATCGACGCCGTGCTCGACGCCGGCTCGACCAAGGTCGGGGTCGAATCGACCATCGTCGCCTGCCTCGACGGCGCGCCGCGCCTGCTGCGTCCCGGCGGGGTGCCGCGCGAGGCCATCGAGCACGCGATCGGGCGCCCGCTGGCGATCGCCGGCGACGCCGGCCATGCGCCGATCTCGCCCGGCCTGCTGGCCTCCCATTACGCCCCGGCGGCGCGCGTCAGGCTCGATGCCGAGGCGCCGCGCGACGGCGAGGCCTGGCTCGGCTTCGGCCCCGACCGGCAGGACCATCCGCAGGCGCTCAATCTGAGCCCGAGCGGCGACCTGCGCGAGGCGGCGGCCCATCTCTTCGGCTATCTGCGCCGCCTCGACGCAAGCGGGCCGGCGACCATCGCGGTCGCCCGCATTCCCGAGCAGGGGCTGGGCGAGGCGATCAACGACCGGCTGCGCCGCGCGGCCGCACCACGATAGCGCGGTCATCCGGGGCGAGCGGAGGAAGACCCGGGGATGACCGGGCCATTCGGCCAAGGCACAGCATGGTCAACTTGCATCGATGCAAGATATCGGCTTGCGTTGCGGCGGGAGAAGACGCGCCATGGCTTCCAAGCTCGCCTGGGACGATTTCCGCCTGGTCAAGGCGATCAGCGACCATGGCGGGCTGACCGGCGCCGCCACGGCGCTGTCGGTCAATCACTCCACCGTGTTCCGGCGCCTCGGCCAGATCGAGGAGATGGTCGGGATGCCGCTCTTCGAGCGGCGCAAGACCGGCTATGTCGCGACCGTCGCCGGCGCCGAGATGGCGGCGCTGGCCGGCCGGATGGAGGAGGACGTCTCCGCCTTCTCCCGCCGCCTCGCCGGGCGCGACGTCGCCCCCTCCGGCGAGGTCAGGGTCACGACCACCGACACGCTGCATCTGCATCTGCTGCTGCCGATCTTCGCCGGTTTCCGGCAGGCGCATCCGGGGATCCGGCTCGATGTCGTGATCGGCAACCAGGCGCTCAACCTGTCCAAGCGCGACGCGGATGTCGCGATCCGCGCCAGCGACACGCCGGGCGAGACGCTGGTCGGGCGGCGCGTCGCCACCCTCGCCTGGGCGATCTACGGCCGGGCCGCCGAAGGCGCGACGGCGGAACAGGCCGACCCCGCCGCGCTCTACCGGCGCGACTGGGTCGCGCTCGGCGACCAGCTCGCCCATGTGAAGGCGGCGCGCTTCGTGCGCGAGCATGTCGCGCCCGAGCGGATCGCGCTGAAGAGCTCCGCCGTGCTCGGCATCACCGAGGCGGTCGAGCTGGGGCTCGGCATCGGTCCCCTGCCCTGCTTCATCGCCGACCGGCGGCCGGGGCTGATGCGCCTGATGCCGCCCAATCCCGATTTCGCGACGGGGCTGTGGGTGCTGACCCATCCCGATATCCGCCATGTGCCCCGCGTGCGGGCCTTCATGGACTATTGCTTCGGCGAACTGATGCGGCAGAGGGCGCTGATCGAGGGCTCCGGGTAGCGCGGCGATTGCCGCGACGGCCGACGAGGTCGCAGCGGCGGGCGAGCCGCCGCCGCAACCCCGTCGCCCATGCGGCGAGCCCCTTCCGGATCAGGCCGGCTGCGCCTGCGGCCGCTCGACCGGGCGCTCGACGATCGGCAGGTTGATCAGCGCCGAGGCGATGCCGAGCGCCACCGAGAGCCACCAGACGAACTGGTAGTTGCCCATCGATTCATAGAGGACGCCGCCGAGCCAGACGCCGAGGAACCCGCCGACCTGATGCGAGAAGAAGGCGAAGCCATAGAGCATCGCCATGTATTTCGTGCCGAACATCAGCATGACCAGCGAGGAGGTCGGCGGCACCGTGGAAAGCCAGAACAGGCCGATGACCACGCCGAAGGTCAGCGCCGTCAGCGGGCTCGCCGGGATCAGGATGAAGGCGGCGATCGCGACGGCGCGGCCGAAATAGATCCAGGCGAGAAGATGACGCTTCGGCATCCGGGTCGAGAGCCAGCCCGAGGAGAGCGAGCCCGCGGCATTGGCCAGCCCGATCACGGCGAGCGTCCAGCCGCCGACCCAGGCCGGCAGGCCGGTGTCGCGCAGATAGGCCGGCATGTGGACGGTGATGAAGGCGAGCTGGAAGCCGCAGGTGAAGAAGCCGAGCACGAGCAGCACGTAGCTGCGGTGCCGGAAGGCCTCGGTCAGCGCCTGCATCACCGTCTGGTTGGGCAGGCTCGCGGCGGCCGCGCCGGCTCCCGGCCCGAGCTTGCGCGTCGCCAGGATGACCGAGATCGGCAGCACCGGCAGCAGCGTCATGGCGAAGACCACCAGCGCCTGCTGCCAGCCGAGCGTATCGATCAGGATGTTGCCGATCGGCGGGAACAGGAACTGGCCGAAGGAGCCGGCCGCCGTGCCGGCGCCGAAGGCCATCGGCCGCCACTGCTCCGGCAGGAGCTTGCCGAAGGCGGCGAGGACGAGATTGAACGAGCAGGCGGAGAGACCGAAGCCGATCAGCACGCCGGCGCCGAGATGGAGCTGGAGCGGCGTCGTCGCATAGGCCATGACGACGAGGCCGGCGGCATAGAGCAGCGCGCCGACGCAGAGCACCCGCACCGTGCCGTAGCGGTCGGCGATGGCGCCGGCGAAGGGCGCGCCGAGGCCCCAGAGCAGGTTCTGGATCGCCAGGGCCAGGCCGAAGATGTCGCGGCCCCAGTGGAACTGCAGCGTCATCGGGATCTGGAACAGGCCCGCGCTGGCCCGCGGCCCGAAGGTGATCAGCGCGATCAGGCAACCGGCCGCGACGATGATCTCCGGCGCGTAGCTGCGCGCCGGTCTGGCGCTTGCCGGGGTGGAGCTCATGCATTTCTCCGAGATGGCGACTGTGTGGCTACACGTTAACGGCTCGGCCCGGCTGCAACCAGCGCGTTTTCGTGAAACCCGACATCACGGCCGCGATATGGGTGACCACGCCACAGCCGTCCTTGCGAGCACAGCGAAGCAATCCAGGGGGCTGGGCGAGACGTTCAACCCGGTGCCCTGGACCGCTTCGTCGCCTTGCTCCGCGCAACGACGGCGAGGGCGATCGGAGCGAAGAACGCTCCGTCGTTAACCGCCGCTCAACCTTACCGAGGCGATAACGGATTCCAACGAGGACACGGGGAATCGCCGGCCGTCTTCGGTTCCGTGTCGCCGGGACGGGTGCGTCGTTTTGAGTCATTTGCGTCTTCACAGACGGAAGCGGGGCGGACGGGCGCCGGGGCTCAGATGGGCCGCGGCCACGGCCGCGCCCTGGGCGCTGTCGGTCGGGCTGCTGGTGTCCTTCACCGCCTCGGCCGGGCAGAATTTCGGGCCGACCGGCCTGCCCTCCAGCCTGATTCCGCGCAGCATGCCCGGCCCCGCCTCGGAGCTGGCCGAAGGCCCTTCGATGCTGGTGGCGGCGAGCGCCTTCCGCCTGCCGGGGCTGGCGCTGACCTCGGCGATCGTGCGGACGAGCCTGTCCTTCGAGGATCCGGAGCGGCGCATCGTGGTCGATCCGCGGCAGCCGCGCGAGGACCTGAAGCGTTCGGCGAGCGGCTTCCCGGAGGTCGACCGCACCGCCAAGGGCGACATGCTGCCGAGCCTGCGGCCGGGGCTGACCGGCCAGCCCTCCCTCGAATTGGAGCAGGTCGTCTTCGGCGACACGCAGCCCCGGCTCATCTCGGGCGGCTTCTCGCTCGACGCGATGCGCGCGGCCGAGGCGGTGGACGGGCCGCCGCGCAATTTCGAGCCCTATCCCTTCGACGAGGGGCTGACCGACCCGGCCCTGTCGGAGTCCTCGCCGGTCTCGCCGAAGCCGCGGATCACCTCCGCCCGGCAGGCGGAGCTCTATCTCGACAGCATCGACGGTTCCTCGCCGGCCGTGCCGGTCGCCTTGCAGAACGGCTCCTCGACACCGCGCTCCGCCATCGCCATGGCGGAGCTGACGCCGCCCGCCCTGCCGCCGCATGGCGCGCAGCCGGAGCAGATCGCCCTGACATCCGCCCCCGCCAGCCGGGACCTGCGCCTCGCGGCGCCGGGCGTGCGGCAGAGCTATGCCGGGCTGATCGCACCGGAGAACATGGCCCGCGAGCAGCGCTGCCTCGCCGAGGCGGTCTATTTCGAGGCCCGCTCGGAATCGGCCGAGGGCCAGGCCGCCGTCGCGCAGGTGGTGCTGAACCGGGTGAAGAGCGGGCTCTATCCGAACAGCGTCTGCGGCACGGTCTACCAGAACGCCAACCGCTACCTCTCCTGCCAGTTCACCTTCGCCTGCGAGGGCAAGTCGCTGCGCATCACCGAGCCCGGACCCTGGCGCGACGCCGTGCGCATCGCCCGCGAGGTCTATGAGGGCACGACCTATCTCGCCGAGGTCGGCGCCTCGACGCATTATCACGCGCGCTATGTCAGGCCCTACTGGGCGAAGCGGCTGAAGAAGATGGACACCATCGGCCAGCACGTCTTCTACCAGCTCCGCCCCGGCCAGACCTGAACGGAATCGCCAGCGATTCCAGGTCGTTGAACGCAAGATCGGGCCGCACCCGCCGCGCCGCGGATGTGGTTAATTTTACCTTGTTTCAGCGTTTACCTTGCGTTCATCACCCGGAGCGGGCTTCCTGACCCCAAGAAACGGCGCAGAGACGCCGGAACCGACAGGTCAGGTCCAACATGGTGCGCTCGCTCACATCCCGGCCGCTTCTCGCCGCCTCCGCCTTCACGATCCTTCTGATGCTCGGCGCCGGCACCGCCCAGGCCGGCGGCTGCCACGGCTCGGCCTGCTACAACCTCGTCACCACGCCGCCGGTCTACGGCACCGTGGACGAGACCTATCAGCTCCGCCCGGCGCAGGTGCAGCGCCATGTCGTCCCCGCCGAATACGAGACCGTCACCGAAAACGTGATGATCGCCCCGGCCCGCCAGATCCCGCATCACCGGGCGGCGGTCTACGAGACCGTCACGGAAAAGGTGCTGATCGCGCCGGCGGGCCGCCGCTGGGAAGTCACCCGGGACGCCTGGGGCAACACCGTCGGCTGCTGGGTCGATGTCCCCGCCCGATACGGCTACCGGAGCCGCCAGGTCGAGGTTTCGCCGGCGAGCGTCGACTACGAGACGATTCCCGCCGTCTACACGCAGCGCCAGCGCAAGGTGATGGTGAGTCCCACCCGGGTCGTCCGGCAGGAGATCCCCGCCGTCTACGCGACGCGGCAGCGCCAGGTCCTGGTCAGCCCCGGTTCGCAATACTGGTCCCGCGCCCGCTACTGAGCCCGGCGCCGAACTGATTCACGCAGACCCTTCATCCACGGAAACGACCACTGACACCCCGGCCCCGCGCCGGGGTTTTTTCTGGGCGCGGCGGCCTGTGCCCGTCCGGATGGGAAGCGCCGGGCCGCGCGGCGGTCAGACGTAGCGTTCGCCGAGCAGGAGAACGCAGACCCCGACGACGAAGGCGAGGAAGCGGGCCGGCATGCCGACCAGCGTGCCCGGCGAGCGGCCAGTGGCCTGGCCGAACAGCAATTCGGCGAGTCCCAGGCCGAGCAGCACGATGACGAAAGGCGGAAAGGCCCCGTCGCGCGCGACGAGACCGGCTTTCGCGGCACAGGCGACGACGGCGCCGAGAAGGGCGCCCAGCGCGACGAAGAGAAGCTCGTTCCGCGACAGGCGCATCGCTTCGCTCAGCGGCGGCGGAAATTCTGGCGCGGCGGGCCGCCGGGCGCCGGACCCGCCGTCTTCTGGCGGAAGTTGATGCGGCCGCGGTCGAGGTCGTAGGGCGACATCTCGACGATGACGCGGTCGCCCGCGATGGTGCGGATGCGGTTCTTCTTCATCTTGCCGGCCGCATAGGCCAGGATGACGTGATCATTGTCGAGCTTGACCCGGTAGTTGCCGTCCGGGAGCACCTCCACCACGGTGCCGTCGAATTCAAGCAGTTCTTCTTTCGCCATCTGTCGTCCTTCGTGAGCCCTGGATTACGCGCCGGCCAGGTTGCGTGGCAATCTGACCGGAGCACGCGCCCCTACCAGTAGTCCGGAGACGGATTCGCCGGCCAGATCGAACAACCTGGCCGGATCCGGCTCCTGGCGCGGAGGCAGGCCGTCATCGGAGAGGCCTGCCCCGTTCTGGCCGAGCGCGCGTCAGTGCGCGCGCCGCCGGGCGCCGTTGGTGCGTGGTTGCTGTGTTCTTTGCTGCAAGAACGCGACGCCGCCAAGCCCTTCTTTCGCGGAAGCGGTTTCTTTTCGCGGCTGGCCCTGATCGGGGCGCTGCGCCCGCTCGGCATTGCGCGGCCGGTGCTCGTGGCGCTCCGTCCGGTCCGGGCGCGAAGCGCCGCCGGCATGGCTGCGCGGGCCGTCCTGTCGCTTGCCATCCTGCCGCTTGGCCTGCTGGCCCTGCGGCCGGCCCTGGCCCTGCGGCCGGGCCTGCTGCTGGCCGCGGCCGCCGCCGCGGTTGGGCTGCGGCTTCTTCGGCGTGCGGCCGTCCCAATAGGGCACCTCGCCGATCGGCGCCGGCTTGACGCCGGTGAGCTTCTCGATGGCGGCGAGGTCGCCGCGCTCCTCCGGCGTGCAGAAGGCGATGGCGATGCCCGCCGCCCCGGCGCGGGCCGTCCGGCCGATGCGGTGGACATAGGTCTCCGGCACGTTCGGCAGGTCGAAGTTCACGACATGGCTGATGCCGTCGACATCGATGCCGCGCGCCGCGATGTCGGTCGCGACGAGGATGCGCAAGGAGCCGTCGCGGAAGGCGCCGAGCGCGCGCTCGCGCTGGCCCTGGCTCTTGTTGCCGTGGATCGCGGCGGCCTCGATGCCGGCCTGGCCGAGCTGGCGCACGACCTTGTCGGCGCCGTGCTTGGTGCGGGTGAAGACGATGGCGCGCTCGAGCTCGGGCACGTTCAGCGTCTTCGCCAGCAGCGCCGGCTTGTCGCCCTGCTCGGTGAAGACGACGCGCTGGTCGATCTTCTCCGCCGTGGTGGCGACCGGCGTCACCGCGACCTCGACCGGGTCGGTGAGGTAGGCGGAGGCGATCTCGCGGATCGGCTTCGGCATGGTCGCCGAGAAGAGCAGCGTCTGGCGCTCCTTCGGGATCAGCGTGGCGATGCGGCGCAGCGCGTGGATGAAGCCGAGGTCGAGCATCTGGTCGGCCTCGTCGAGGACGAGGAACTCGATCTCGCGCAGCGAGACGGCCCGCTGGTCGACGAGGTCGATCAGGCGGCCGGGCGTGGCGACGAGGATGTCGATCTTGTCGCCGAGCGCGCGGATCTGCTTGCCGACCGGCACGCCGCCGAAGATCACCGTCGATTTCAGCGTGGTGAACTGGGCATAGGCGCGGGTCGAGGCCTCGATCTGGGCGGCGAGCTCGCGCGTCGGCGACAGGATGAGCACGCGCACGGCGCGCGGCGAGAGGCGCCGCGGCGTCGCCAGCAGCTTGTTCAGCATCGGCAGCGCGAAGGCCGCGGTCTTGCCGGTGCCGGTCTGGGCGGCGCCGAGCAGGTCGCGACCCTGCAGAATATGGGGGATGGCCTGCGCCTGGATCGGCGTGGGCGTTTCATAGCCCTCGGCCGCGAGCGCCTTGAGAAGGGGCTCGGCGAGGCCGAGATCGGTAAACTTTGTCAAGAAGGAGCTTTCTGGGCGCCGTGGCGACGGGGGGCGCATGTGGTTTCGGCTGCGCCGCCGGCCCGTACCCGGCCTGGATATCGAAGAATCGGTCCCGCCGGCGAACCGCTAGCCACAGCGCCGGCAGGCTTGTCGTGGACCGGGGCGCTCGAAGCGCGCCCGGTCGATCGGTCATCTCACTCGGCGACGAGGTTGCCGGCCGAGGTCTTGCCGGTCTTGCGATCGGCGACGAGTTCGTAGGAGACGACCTGGCCGTCGCGCAGCTCGCGCAGGCCGGCGCGCTCCACGGCCGAGATGTGGACGAACACGTCCTGGCCGCCGTTCTCAGGGGTGATGAAGCCGTAGCCCTTGGTGGCGTTGAACCACTTCACGGTGCCCTTGTTCATGGCAAATGTCCTTGCATTCAGATCCCGCGTCTATCGTGATGACACGACGTGACGCGCGGACGCCTCGCCATGGCCTTGTAGCGATGTGTGGTGGATCTGATTCATGCCCACGAGCCGGAGGGACCAGCAAGCGGAGGAGTGGCCAGAACCCGGCCGCATCTCGTCTTACGTCAGTGCGGATAGCACGAAATGCAAGAAACGTCCAGCAAGGCGCCCGACGGCCGCCGGACCACGCCGCGCGACCGCGTGTCCACGGGCGGATGGAGGCTGAACCATGCCCGTGACGCTGAAGGGTTCCTGCCGCTGCGGAGCGGCCCGCTTCTCGGTCGAGAGCCGCCGGCTCCCGAGAAGACGCATGTCATGCTGCGCTTCGAGGCCGGCTGGGTCGAGCCCGCGATCGGGGCGAACGACCTCGGCTTCGACGACTCTCCGGAGGAATCGATCGGGGACTGGCACCGCAGGCACGGCCTCTGGATCGACTGATCGCCGGCCTGCGCAAACCGGCGCGGCGCGGCGCCGCCCGCCTCCCTCTCAGCCGGAGGCGAAGCAGGACGGAGGGAGGGTCTTTCCCTCCCATTCGGCATAGGCCTCGGGCGCCAGCACCCGGACCGCGACCGGCTGCTCGCCGCCCCCGGGCGCCGAAGCTCCGCCGCCGGCCTCTCCCGCCGGAAGCTTGACGGTCGCCTCCTCGACCCGGCCGGGAACCCCGGTCAGGGCCAGGCCGAATTGCGGCAGCCGCCAGGGGCGGATCGTATCGCTCGCCGTCACCAGAAGACGCACCGGCGTGTCGGCCGGAACCACCAGCTCGCCGGCCACGACGCAGGCATCGTCGGGCCCCATGCCGCCCGGCTGGACGTAGTCGTAACGCCAGCCCTCCGGCGTGCCGGTCGCCAGGATGCGGCGCGCCGGCTGCGGCTCGGGCTCAGACTCCTGCGGGCCGCCCTGCACGAGCAGCTTCAGCGCCTCGCGGCAGGGCTGCTGCATGGCGGCGGGCTGACCGCTGCAAAGATCCGGCGTCCCGGCCTCGGACGGGATTGCGAAACCGCAGCCGAGAGCGAGCAGCAGCCCGCCGCCGAAGCCGCTGAGCCGCGGGCCCGCCACGGCTCAGCCGTCCTTCGGCTTGATCGCCCCCAACGCCGCCTGCGCGGCGGCGAGGCGGGCGATCGGCACGCGGAAGGGCGAGCAGGAAACGTAGTCGAGCCCGACGCTCTCGCAGAAGCCGATCGAGGCCGGGTCGCCGCCATGCTCGCCGCAGATGCCGAGCTTGATGCCGGAGCGGGCCCTGCGGCCGCGCTCGGCGGCGAGCTTCACCAGTTCGCCGACGCCCTCCTGGTCGATGGTGACGAAGGGATCGGCCTCCAGCAGGCCCTTGGCGGTGTAGGAGCCGAGGAAGGAGGAGGCGTCGTCGCGCGAGATGCCGAGCGTCGTCTGGGTCAAGTCGTTGGTGCCGAAGGAGAAGAACTCGGCGCTCTCGGCGATCTCCGCGGCGCGCAAAGCGGCGCGCGGCAGCTCGATCATGGTGCCGACCTGATAGTCGATGGTCGTGCCGCTCTCCTGCATCACCGCCTTGGCCATGGCGTCGATGCGCGCCTTGACGAGGTCGAGCTCCGGCTTGCCCATGACGAGCGGCACCATCACCTCCGGGATCACCGGCTTGCCGGTCTCCTTGGCGGCGATCACCGCCGCCTCGAAGATGGCGCGGGCCTGCATCTCGGCGATCTCGGGGAAGGCGACGGCGAGGCGGCAGCCGCGGAAGCCGAGCATCGGGTTGAACTCGTGCAGCTCGGCGGCGCGGTGCTTCAGCGCATCCGGCGTGACGCCGAGCGCGCCGGCGACCTCGGCGATCTCCTTCTCGCCCTGCGGCAGGAACTCGTGCAGCGGCGGGTCGAGCAGGCGGATCGTCACCGGCAGCCCGCTCATGATGGTGAAGAGCTGGACGAAGTCCTGGCGCTGCATCGGCAGGAGCTTGGCCAGCGCGGCGCGGCGGCCCCTGTCGTCAGCGGAGAGGATCATCTCGCGCACCGACTGGATGCGGCTCTCGTCGAAGAACATGTGCTCGGTGCGGCAGAGCCCGATGCCCTCCGCCCCGAATTTGCGGGCGGTCCTGGCGTCCTCCGGCGTCTCGGCATTGGCGCGGACCTTGAGGCGGCGGACCTTGTCGGCCCAGCTCATCAGCTTGGCGAAGTCGCCGGAGAGCTCCGGCTGCTGCATCTTGATCTCGCCGAGCAGCACCTGGCCGTTGCCGCCGTCGATGGTGAGGACGTCGCCGGCCTTGAGCGTCGTCGGGCCGATCGAGAGCGTGCGCTTGGCGTAGTCGACGCGGATCTGGCCGGCGCCCGAGACGCAGGGCTTGCCCATGCCGCGCGCCACCACCGCCGCATGCGAGGTCATGCCGCCGCGGGTGGTGAGGATGCCCTCGGCGGCGTGCATGCCGTGGATGTCCTCCGGCGAGGTCTCGACGCGGACGAGGATGACCTTCCTGCCGGCCTTCCTGGCGGCCTCGGCATCGTCCGAGTTGAAGACGATCTCGCCGGCGGCTGCACCGGGCGAAGCCGGCAGGCCGGTGGTGAGCACGCGGCGCTCGGCCTTGGGGTCGATGGTCGGGTGCAGGAGCTGGTCGAGGGCGGAGGGCTCGACGCGGCCGACCGCTTCCTCCTCGCTGATCAGCCCCTCATCGGCGAGGTCGACCGCGATCTTGAGCGCCGCCCTGGCGGTGCGCTTGCCGGAGCGGGTCTGCAGCATCCAGAGCTTACCCTCCTGGATGGTGAACTCCATGTCCTGCATGTCGCGATAGTGCTTCTCGAGGATGCCGTAGATGCGGACGAGCTCCGCATAGGCCTCCGGCATCGCCGTCTCCATCGAAGGCTTGTCGGAGCCGGCCTCCTTGCGGGCCGCCTCCGTGATGTCCTGCGGCGTGCGGATGCCGGCGACGACGTCCTCGCCCTGGGCGTTGATCAGGAACTCGCCATAGAGCGCGTTCTCGCCGGTCGAGGGATTACGGGTGAAGGCGACGCCGGTGGCGGAGGTGTCGCCCATATTGCCGAACACCATCGACTGGACGTTGACCGCCGTGCCCCAGGAGGCCGGGATGCTGTTGAGCTCGCGGTACTTGATGGCGCGGGCGTTCATCCAGGAGGAGAAGACGGCGCCGACCGCGCCCCAGAGCTGCTGCTCGGGATCCTGCGGGAAATCGGAGCCGAGCGCCTTCTTCACGATCTCCTTGTACTTGCCGACCAGCACCTTCCAGTCGTCGGCTTTGAGGTCGGTGTCGAGGTGGTAGCCCTTGCGCTCCTTGTAGTCCTCCAGCGCCTCCTCGAAGAGACCGTGGTCGATGTCGAGCACGACGTTGGAATACATGGTGATGAAGCGGCGATAGCTGTCCCAGGCGAAGCGGGCGTCGCCCGAAGCCCTGGCGACCGCCTCGACCGTCTCGTCGTTGAGGCCGAGATTGAGGACGGTGTCCATCATGCCGGGCATCGAGGCGCGGGCGCCGGAGCGGACCGAGACGAGCAGCGGGTTGGCGGGGTCGCCGAAGGTCTTGCCGGTGAGCTTGGCCATGCCGGCGAGCGCGGCCTTGACCTGTGCGTCGAGATCGGCCGGGAACTGCTTGCCGTGATCGTAGTAGTAGGTGCAGACCTCGGTGGTGATGGTGAAGCCGGGCGGGACGGGCAGGCCCAGATTGCTCATTTCGGCCAGGTTCGCACCCTTGCCGCCGAGCAGATTCTTCATTCCGGCCTCACCTTCGGCCTTGCCGTCGCCGAAGGTATAGACCCACTTCCCACCTGCCATCACTTCAACCTCTTCGTTTGCAGCCGGACGCCAACAAACGCCGCGGCAATGCGAAAGTTTCGTGCGCGAGCCGCCCCTACCCTATGGGCACAGGGCGGCGGGACGGGGCGGTCATGCCCAAAACGACATGAACAATCAATGAGCAGGTGCAACAAACTTTCCGCAGCCGCACAGATAGCGATGTTTCATGTCGCGGACCGGTTGCGCGCGGCCCGCGGCCAGCGCAGCGGCCAGGCGACGATGCGCTCCGCCACCTCCTCCTCCGGGACCTCGTCCTCATTGGCGAAGACGCGGTCGCGCACGGAGACGCCGGCCGCGACGACGGTCTCGGGATCGCCCGAGACGAGCGGGTGCCACCAGGGCAGGTCCCGCCCCTCCGCCACGAGGCGGTAGGCGCAGGTCGGCGGCAGCCAGGGCAGCGTGCGCACCTCCTGCGGCGTCAGCGTGATGCAGTCGGGAACAACGGCGGAGCGGTTGGGATAGTCGCGGCAGCGGCAATTGCCGGCGTCGAACAGGCGGCAGCCGATATCGGTGGCGTAGAGATGCCCGGTGTCCTCGTCCTGAAGCTTGACGAGGCAGCAGCGCCCGCAGCCGTCGCAGAGCGACTCCCATTGCGCGGCGTCCATCGCCTCCAGCGGCGTGGTTCGCCAGAACGGTTCGGTTGCGGCGCTGCTCGGCTTCATGGCTGGCTTATGCGCCGATGCGGCGGAAGATGGAAGGGCGGCAGGCCCGCGAGCCGCGGCTGTCCCGATCCGGGACGGCGCCGCCGGCCCGTTTCCTGCAGTCGATTCACGCCGTTGGCATAAGGATTTCGCCGGGCCGCCCTTCATCGGGCGCGCGTCGTGATTATGTGTCCGATTCCGGGCGCTCTCCTGTTGCCAAGGCGGCAATCGCGCGGCAGGACTGTGTCGGGGGCCATTCGGGAAGCCTGGAACGGCCATGGAGTTCAGGAAGGCAGGCTGGAGGACGCGGCTGAAGCGCGGAGCGCTCGCCGTCGATTCATGGCTGGATGCCGGGCTCTGGGGCGCGGGTCGCCGGGCCGGCGAGATCTATGAGCGCATCCGCAGCCAGGCCGACCGCCTCACCGTCACCGGCGTCCGGCGCGTCGCCGCCGAGCTTGCCAGCGAAGGGCTGAACATCGGCATCGTCGGTGCGCTGTTCCTGCTGATGCTGGCGCTGCCGGCCTTCCGCATCGGCAATGAGGAGGCGCTGAAGAGCCAGGTGCTCGCCGTCTCCTTCCTCGACCGCTACGGCAACCCGATCGGCCATCGCGGCGCAAGGCACGACGACTCGCTGAAGCTCGAGGAGATGCCGGACCATCTGCTGAAGGCGGTGATCGCCACCGAGGACCGGCGCTTCTACGACCATTTCGGCATCGACGTGATCGGCACCTTCCGGGCGCTGACCGTCAACGCCCGCGCTTCCGGCGTGGTGCAGGGCGGCTCCTCGCTGACGCAGCAGCTCGCCAAGAACCTGTTCCTCTCCAACGAGCGCTCGCTCGACCGCAAGATCAAGGAGGCCTTCCTGGCGCTCTGGCTGGAGGCGCGGCTGAGCAAGAACGAGATCCTCAAGCTCTATCTCGACCGCGCCTATATGGGCGGCGGCACCTTCGGGGTCGCGGCGGCGGCGGAGTATTATTTCGGCAAGTCGGTGAAGGACGTCTCGCTGGCGGAGGCGGCGATGCTCGCCGGCCTGTTCAAGGCGCCGACGAAATATGCGCCGCATGTCAACCTGCCGGCCGCCCGCGCGCGGGCCAACGACGTGCTCAACGCCATGGTCGATGCCGGCTTCATGACCGCCGGCCAGGTCGACAGCGCCAAGCGCAACCCGGCGACGCCGGTCGACCGCAAGCGCGATTCCAGCCCGGACTACTATCTCGACTGGGCCTTCGACCAGGTGAAGGAGCTGGCCGAGGAGGGCAAGCTCGGCTCCGACCGCGTGCTCACCGTCAGGACCCCGCATGATGCCGCGATCCAGGAGCGCGCCGACGAGGCGATCGAGACGATCCTGCGCCAGCACGGCCCGGCCTATCGCGTGAAGCAGGCGGCGACGGTGGTGATGGACCCGGACGGGGCGGTGCGCGCCATCGTCGGCGGGCGCGACTACGGCGCGAGCCAGTTCAACCGCGCGACGGCGAGCCTGCGCCAGCCCGGCTCCTCCTTCAAGCCCTATGTCTATGCGACGGCGCTCTCGGCCGGGCTCTACCGGCCGAACAGCATCGTCACCGACCGGCCGGTCTGCATCGGCAACTGGTGCCCGAAGAACTATGGCGGCTCGTTCTCGGGCTCGATGCCGCTCTATGTGGCGCTGGCGAAGTCGATCAACTCGATCCCGGTGCAGATGTCGATCGCGATCGGCCGCGCCACCGGCGAGACCCATGAGGCGCGCGCCGCCGCGATCGGCCGCAAGAAGATCGTGGCGACGGCGCGCGCGATGGGCCTGACCACCCCGCTCACCGACACGGTCTCGCTGCCGATCGGCGCGGCGGAGGTGACGGTGATCGACCAGGCCGCCGGCTACGCCGTCTTCGCCAATGGCGGCAAGCGCGCCAAACCCTATGCCGCGATCGACATCACCAACTCGCAGGGCGAGCTGATCTACGACCACAGCCGCGACGAGCCGGAGCCGCAGCAGGTGCTCAGCACCCAGGTCGTGCATGACATGAACTTCATGCTCGCCAAGGTGCCGACCGAGGGCACCGGCCGGCGCGCCGCCCTCGACGGCGTGGTCACGGCCGGCAAGAGCGGCACGACCAACGGCTACAAGGACGCCTGGTATGTCGGCTTCTCCGGCAACCTCGTCGAGGCGGTCTGGTTCGGCAACGACAATTCCTCCGAGACGGCGAACCTGACCGGCGGCGCGCTGCCGGCGATGACCTTCAAGGAGGTCATGCAGTTCGCCCATCGCGGGCTGGAGCTGAAGCCGATTCCGGGCGTGCCGGTCGATCCGAAGGCGGCGGCCGTCGCCAAGGCCGGCGCCAGCACGCCCGACCCGCTCGGCGCCGGCATGCCGGGCGCGGGCCATATGCCGCGGCAGTCCTTCGAGGTGCTGTCGGCCGTCGGGGCGATGTTCAGGACCATCGAGCCCTCGCGCAGCGCCGCCCGCCCGCTCCAGGTCGGCATCCGCGAATTGTCCGGGCCGGAGACGCGGCTGCGCTGAGGGGCGGGCCTCGTCCTTTCCGTCGTTGCGGGCCCTCGGGCCTCGCCCTCGGCAGGCCCGGAGACAGGCTGCGCAAAGCAGCCCCGGAGGACGAGGCGGCGGCTGGCGGTTGACGATCCGCGGCGGCGAGGTTCAACTCCGGCGGCCTGCGACGCAGAGCGGGCGCGGAAGGCAAGCGTGCGGATTCTCGATCTCGCCTATATCCTCGGGCTCGGCGCCGGCCTCGGGCTGGTCTCCGCCCATTGGGCGGTCGCCGGCCGGCCGGCGGTGGGCAAGGTCGAGGTCGGCTCCTGGATGGCCTGGCCCGGCAGCGGCAGCCGCGGCGTCGATCCCTATATGCGGGCCTATCTGGCGCGCGGCGTCCATCTGCCGCTCGGCGCCGGCGAAGGGGTCGAGCTGATCGCCGAGCGCAGCGACGACGGAGCCCATCTCGACGGCCGCTGCCGCTACCGGCTGAGCGGCAACGTGCCGACGACGCGCGGCTGGACGCTCGGCGTCACCGACGGCGCCGGCCGCCCCTTCGCCCTGCCGCTCGACCGGGCGAGCTTCAGCGATGCCGAGATCGTGCGGGGCGAGGACGGCGCGCTGTCGATCGTCGCCGCGGCGGCGCCGCAATCCGGCAACTGGCTGCCCCTGCCGGCTGCCGGCCGCTTCCAGTTCCGGCTGCGGCTCTACGACACGCCCGTCTCCAGCCAGACCGGCGAGACGCGCGCGGCGAACCTGCCGCGGATCGCCCGCCTGGATTGCCGATGAGCGCGATCGACCACGACGCGGCGCCCCTGCCCGCACCCGCGCAGCGCCGCTGGCCGCAGCGGCTGCGCGCCGCCGGCATGCGCCTCGTCCTGACGACGCTGGCCGGCCTGATGCTCGCGGCGATCGTGCACATCGTCACGATCCTGCTGATTCCGGTCCTGTCGCAGCGCGACGCGGCCCATGCCTATCGCGAGCTCGGCGCCGAGGGGCATGCCGAGATCGTTCCGCTGGCGCGCGGCTCCGGCGCCCTCCCCGCCCTGCAGGAGGCCGACCCCAACGTGATCACCGCGGTCTGCGCCTATGATCTCGCGGCCGGCCCCGTGCGCGTCCTGGCCCGAACCGGGACCCTGCCGCTCGGCCTGACGCTGCACCGCCAGGGCGGCGGCGTGATCTACGCGATCACCGATCGGGCGGCGATCCGCGGCGTGCTCGAATTCCTCGTCCTCACCGAGGGGCAATATGACGAGCGCGTCGCCAATGACGAGGAGGGCGAGACCAGCCGCGAGCTGCGCGTGGTGTCGGACACGCAGCGCGGGCTGATCGTGGCGCGGGTGCTCGCCAAGCGGCCTTCCGACCGGGGCGATGCGGAAGCCCTCGCCGGCGGCGTCCGGTGCGGCCCGGCGGACTGAGCCCCTCGCCTCGCCGCGCTCTCAGCCCTTGTAGACCACGGGGCGCTTCGCGCCCTCGCCGAAGGCGTCGTTCAGCGGCATCCTGCAGAGCGGGCCGGCCTCGGCCTCCAGCGCCATGATGGCGCGCTCGGCCCTGACCGCCTCGCGCGACGGCATCTCGACGACGAGATTGGCGAGCGCGTGGCGGTAGCTCCTGATGCGGAAATCGAGGCGCTCGCAGACCCAGAAGATCAGCCCCTCGTTCTCGATCACCCGGGCCAGCGCCGGGTCCTGCTTCTCCGGCGCGATATCGGGCGAGGCCTGGACGGTGCGCATCCTCACCCGGTCCATGCTCACCACCCGCATGGCATTGGCCCGGAACGGCCCGATCAGCAGGCGGTCGGCATTGGCGTCCTCGGTCATGCGGTTGTAGCGCGAGGCCTGCGAGGCGAAGGCGATTCCGGTCAGCCCGCGAAAGTAATCCGAGACGTCGGTCGACTGGGCCGCCACCGGCAGGATGCGGGTATGGGCCAGGTTCGAGACCTCGCCCTGGAAGACGCTGTTCGGGCTGGCCGGCATGACGAAGCGCCAGGCGCGGTCGCGCATCTGCTCCTCGTCGTCGGTCAGGCGGAAGCGGGAGGCGGCCTCGCCGCGCCCGGCCGCCGCGGCGAAGCCCGCCTCGGGCGCCAGAAGCTGGGACCAGACGGTCGGGCGCGGCCGGCCGAGATCGCCGGTGGTCGCGGTGCAGGCGCAGGCCAGCCAGGCCGGCAGCAGGGCGGAAGCGATCTTGCCGGGGCGGCACCGGCCGGACGCCCTTGCGAACGGAGCTGTCGTCACGCCGGCCGCCTTGCCTTCCTGCGCCCGGCCGCCTTGCCCGGCGCCGGGCGGCGGCCGCGCGACGCGGCGGCCGGCTCCGCGGCGGCCCTTACGCTGCGCTCGGCCGCGGGTTCGGCTGCGCGCTCGTAGCGCACGCCGGTGAAGAACAGGATCTCGGCCGTCTCCTGCGGAAAGGCGCAGAAGCGCGGGCGGTGGCGCCGCCAGAGCGCGAAGGGGATGACGTCGGCCATGAGCGCCTCCTTGCCCGGCGCGTGGTTGCGGTCGCTGGAGCCACGGAGGTTGCGCAAGCCGCACCCCGAGTCGCAGCTCTCAAGACCATCAGGGCCCGACATGGTTAACGCAGTCTTACCAATCCTCGACTTATGCGATTGTTTTTTCATCGCATGAGTTTTCACGCCTTGCCGGAACAAAGCGGGACATAGCCGAAACGAAGGGTGTCCGCTTTCAACAGGTTTCACCCCTACCCCGGACCTCCCCCCATGTCTGAGCGGGAGCACACGAAGGGGCGGGAAGCGCCCACAATGCGCGTGCTCGTCGCCTGCGAGTTCAGCGGTACGGTGCGCAGGGCTTTTTCAGCCCGAGGACATGACGCCTGGTCGTGCGACCTCCTGCCCGCAGAGGACAGGAGCAACCGGCATATCGTCGGAGATGCCCGCGACATCCTGAACGACGGGTGGGACCTGCTCATGGTCGCTCATCCGCCGTGCACGCGGCTCTGCAATTCCGGGGTGCGCTGGCTGTCAGTCCCACCGCCGGGCCGGACAGTCGACGACATGCAGGATGAGCTTGCCGATGGTGCGGCGCTGTTCTCCGCGTTCTGGAATGCGCCGATCGACCGCATCTGCGTCGAAAACCCGGTCATGCACCGGCATGCGAAGGCGTTGATCGAAAACTACCGCGAGCCGGCGCAAAGCGTGCAGCCGTGGCAGTTCGGCCATGGAGAAGTGAAGCGCACCTGCTTCTGGCTGAAGAACCTGCCGGCGCTGAAGCCGACAGACATCGTCGATGGCCGCGAGGCCCGTGTTCACCGTCAGCCCCCCGGCCCGAACCGCTGGCGCGAGCGCTCGCGCTTCTTCCCCGGCATTGCCGAGGCAATGGCTGACCAGTGGGGCGATCTTGGCCCCGTCACAGACCTTTTCGGAGCCGCAGCATGACCCGCCCCACCCCAGCAGCAAGGGAAGAAGCCGAGAGGGTTCTCGCCATCCTCAAGCGCCATATCAAGGTCGACGCGACTGGGATCGCTCCCGCAGTCGCCAGCCATTACCTCACAGGCTTCGATGAGGCGGCTGAAGAGATCGTCGCACTCCTCCGCCCCTCGCCCTCCGAGGCGGGCGGTGTGGAGGCGGACGAGGCCCCAATCACCCTCGCGGCGCGGGCTATCGCAAAACGTCGTGACGCCTGGAAGGCGGGAGAGCGCGTCGCGCCCGACTACCTGAAGGACGCCAGCGCGGCGGTTCATGCCTATCTCGCGGCGCTGAAATCCACCCCTTCCGCCCCGGCCGCGGCGCCCGTTGAGGATGGGGGAGAATGGCCGAAAGATCACGAGACGGGCCTGAACGACCTGTCGCTCGGCACTCTGCTCCGCGAGACGCGCAAGGACGCCCTCTGGCCCTCGCCTGCGGGCGGTGCCGTGCGGGAGGCGGCCATAGGACTGCTGACTGAACTGGACGATTATTGCAGCGGGGAACGGTCCTACGATCGACGCTTGAATGAAGCGAGGCGGCTGTTGGAGGCCGCCCTGTCCTCTCCCGCGACGCCCGAGCCCGCCCTTGCGGGTGGGGAGGCATACGCGATCAAATCTCTCATGAAGGCCGTCCAGCGGGCAGAGAACGGCGCCGGAACCCTCCCCGCGAAGGAGGCTGTCAAGTTGCGACCGTCCGACTGGCACGCGGTCTGTGACCGGGCGCGCAAGCTTGCCGCCCTTTCCCCCGCGCCAGCGCCGGATCAGAAGGGAATGGGAGAATGAGCAAGCTGGGCATAGCAGAAATTCGCGCGCTCCAATTCCTGCGGGCGAAGCACGACAAGAACCCGAATGCGCCTTACGGCTGGCATATGCCTTCCCAACGCACGGCGCGCGCCTGCCGAGCATCGCTCGAACGTAAGGGGCTGGTAGCTATCGAGCGTCTTTCGCCGACGCATTTCCGCTACCACATCACCGAAGCCGGCCGCTCTGCCCTGTCCACCCCTGCGGATGCGAAGGAGAAGAACGATGGGTGACGACTATTCGGATGATGGGCACCTTGAGGCTTATCGCCGCGAACGAGATGGGAACGTCGTCAATCCGAGCCAGAACGAGGGCCGCTATGACGGCTACCGGCATTGATGCCGCTGGCGATCTCGTCACCGAAATTGAAGGTGGCGCCCTGAAGCGCTCCGAGAAGAGCGGACCGGCCCATTGACACGTCTGGGGCCGGCGCGACTGGCGCCGGGGCATCCTCGATGAGTTTGAAACCTTCGGGTAGCGCAGCCGGCGCCGGTCCGGGGCTCTGCCTCTGGTGCGGCCTGACATTGACGACGAGCGGGCCACTGCCAGTATCGGAGGGCGGTTCGTCGATCAGTTGGAAGCCTGCTGGTAGTTCAGCCATGCTGGACTCTTTCAGATACGCTTGAAGCGTAATTTCACTTGCTCTTTCTGCGCTCGAAGCGTAGTGTGAGCTATGGATTTCGAATGGGACGAGGGCAAAAGCGAAGGCAATCTGCGAGAGCGCGGATTTGGCTTCGACCTCGCAGCGTCGATATTCTTGGGACCGGTCTTGGAGGCCGAGGACACTCGCCATGATTATGGCGAGGTTCGCATCAAGGCTCTTGGATCAGTCCAAGGCATCATCCTTGTGGTGATATACACTGACCGCGACGGCATCAGGCGCATCATTTCCGCGCGACGCGCCAAACAGAAGGAGAGAAGGCTATGGCAACTGTTCGCCGGTCTTTAAGTGACCTTCGCGACAATCCCCCCACTTTTGACCGGGCTCGGATCGAAGCGACTACGGATGCCGAAATCCTCCGCCATCAGGTAGAGGACGGCGAAATCACGGACGAGGACGTGAAAACGATCCGTTTGTCGCTACACATGACGCAAGAGCGCTTTGCAACGGCAATCCGGGTGCCTCTCGCCACGCTCCGCAATTGGGAGCAAGGGAGAACCCCTCCTGACCCGGCAGCACGTTCACTCCTCACGATTATAGCCAAGGAGCCCGAACTCGCCCTGAAAGCTCTCGCGGCCTGACCTCTCGACTCTTTCAGGAGCCGCCGTCAGGATCGAGACGGGAGGGCTGAGATATGGACAAGAACACCGTCGAACTGCTGCGCATGGGGGCTGTTGGAAGCGCCATGGAGCTGTGCTTCAAGTTCACGCTCGATAAGCTGGCTCAGCAGCCAGGCATCAATGCCAAAGCAACTATTGATGAAATCGAGAGCGAGCTAGTGGCTGCCGCTAGAAACGCGACCCCGACGCCGAACCTCCCGAACGAGGTTTACCTTTCTCTCGTCGAGAGCGGCGTTAGGGCTTCCGGCGAACGCAGGAGAGGATGACGCAAGCCGTCGCGGGGCGAAGCGCCGCCTTCGTCGTCAGGTCGATCCAATCTTCCCGCTTCCGAATGGCGAGAAAGTCGGGGATCTCCTCGGGCTCCGGCGCCGGCTCCGGCTCGATGACGCGCACACGCTCGATCGGCACGACAGCAGCCTTCGGCCGAAGGCGCGCCCGATAGGCCGCCAGCATCTCCTCTGCGGAGGCGTATTCGCGGACGGCGATCATTTACGCCGCCTCCTCGTCAGAAGCGAAGTGCCTCGCGCGCTGAGCCATTCTGCGAAGGCGATCAATCTCCGCCCGATTGCCCTCTGGATCGACACTCGCAAGACGAGCGGCGTAAAGCTCCATCGTGTTTGCATGCTGGTGCATCTCTCGGGTGATGATGCGCTCCGCGATCCGGGCGCGGGCGGCTTCAAGGGCGTGGATCTCTTCAGCCAGGACGGCTCGGGCTTCGCGGTTCCAGAGCGCGCGAGCGCGGCGGGCGTTGATGCCGATGAAGGCCGCCGCACGCGGCAGAGCCGATTTGAGCGGAAGCTGGGGCGCAACGAACTGGAGCACCGCGCCGATATGGGCACGTGCCTGGATGGCTACAGTCATGTCAGGGGTACTCGACTGATAGGCCTTGGGCAGATCACCCAAGCTCTTGGGGTTGGCTTCCATGATCTCGGTCCTTCGATCTCTGACGTTTGGGGCGTCAGGCGGCGAAGGAAGGAGCGCTCATGGAGCGGTTGGATCAGGTCGTGGCGCGGGTGCTGGCAGGCTTGCGCGTCGTGACCGAGGAAAAGGCAGGTGGGGCGGCTGTTGAGGCCGCCCCACCACTCGCGCGGGACACAGGGGGAGGAAGCCAGCATGCGAGGAACGGGAACCATCATCCGCGCAGCTCCATCAGGAGCGTCGCAAAGCGGACGACGGGAATGGAGGCGAGGATCAGAGCGCCGAAGTAGAGGGGGCGGTTCATCGAGCCGCCTCCACTTTCGCGGGGATCAGCATGTAGATCTTGCCGCGCTGCTCCATCCAGCCACGATCAACGCGGGCACGTTCGAGACATGGCTGCGCGCTGGGTTCATTCCTAGTCCGCAGATCGAGCGTGGCCAGATCATCCGTTGGCATTGGCCGACGCTGGAAGCGCACCTTGCAGACAACAGCCAAGCAAAGCAGCATGATCCCTTTGTGATGGGGGTGCGCAATGCCGCGAAAGGCCGTCGCCATGCCGCTGCCTAGCGGGGTCTTCAGAACGGTCAAGCCGAACAAGACGTACTGGTATTTCCAGAAGCGTCGCGGGCAGCCTGACGCTGGGCCTATCGTCAAGCTGCCAGAATTCGGGACCCCGGAGTTCTGGTCGGAAATCGCTCGTCTCACCGGAGAGCAGCGGGCTCCGTCGAACACGTTCAAGAACCTGATCAAAGACTACCGCACGCGGCTCGAAAAGAAGGGCCTGAGCGCCGGGACACTGAAGACCTACGATTCCGCGCTGAACCCGATCCGAGAGATGTGGGGCGAGCTGGACCCCGCTGAAACGACGGTGGCGGGCATCATGGAGATGCAGGACAGCTTTTCCGACCGCCCATCGATGGGCAACATGGTGCTGATCCAGCTTCGTGCCCTGATGAAGCTCGCCGTGCAGAAGGGTTGGCGCAAGGACAACCCGGCCCGCGAGATAGACAAGTTCGAGGAAGACCCGGATGGAGCGCAGCCTCTTTCCGCTGAGGCGTGGGCGGCGCTAACATCCGATGCCGCGCCCGACGATCTCAAGCGGTTTGCTATTCTCGGGCGGGCCACAGGCCAGCGCATATCAGACATCATCCGCATGACGCCTGCCGGCCGCGAGCAAGAAGGCTTGAACTGCCGGATCAAGAAGCTCGGGGATAAGCAGCACTGGTGCATCCTCAGCCAGGCGGAGGCCGAGACCATCGATGGGTGGAAGCAGTTCAAGGGCGCCGCTTATGTGATGCAGGACAGCGGCAGGCGTCACAACACGAACTCGATGCGAGATGTCTGGAACGATTTCGCTGCCACCGAGGCAGGATCGGCGCTGAAAGGCTTCACGCCGCACGACCTGCGCGCGACCAAGGTCTGCGATGAACGGATCAGTGGGAAGAGCCATCAGCGCATTGCCGCCATCGTCGGGATGTCCGTCGAGATGGTCATGAAATACAGCCGCCACATCGACCAGAAAGCTGCGGCGCGCGGAACGGGAACGGAACGGGAATAATCAACTCGCGATAATTCGTGAAAACTTTCTCGGCCTATGCTATTGATAAATCAAGGAGATACGGCCCAATGTGGTTAACGCAGTCTTAAACCCTCGGGGATAATCTGCGCGGCGACACCGGATCCCTGCCTCGATGACCAAGCCCGACGCCCACGACCTCGCCCGTCTCGCGCGCCTCGCCCGCGAGGGCGGGCTCGACCTCAGCCAGGTCTCGCTGCGCGTCAAGGCCGACCTGCTGCTGACCGCGTCCCAGCCGCAGCGCGACGATCTCGCCGCCTTCGCGGAGATGGCGACGGCGCTGATCCCGACCGTCGACGAGACGACGGCCCTCGCCCTCGCGCGCAAGCTCTCCGGCTGGCCCCATGCGCCGGCGCCCGTCCTGCTGGCCTTGCGCGCACGCGGCGGCGCCGTCTTCGTCGAGATGCTGCGGCACGGATTGCCGCTCGGCTCCGCCGAGATCGAAAGGCTGGCGGAAACCGGCGACGACGAGACGCTGGCGGCCCTCGCCGCGCGCCGGGACCTGACCGGCGTCGCCGCGCTCATGCTGGTCGAGCGCGACCGGGAAGCGCTCGACCTCGCGCTGATCGCCAATGCCGAGGCGCCTTTGCCCCGGACGGCGGCCGCGCTCCTGATCGCGCGCGCCCGCAGCCGCCCGGCCTACCGGCCCGGCCTCCTCGGCCGTTCCGACCTCGCCAATCTCGACCTCGCGCCGCTCTTCCTGCAGGCGGGCCCCGAGCGGCGGCTCGCCATCCTGGACTCGCTCGCCGCCCATGAGGCGCTGCATCCGGGCGAGCGCTTCACGCCGGTCGCGGCCGCGACCTTCGCGGAATGGCTGGCGCTGGCCAGCGAGGATCACGAGCTGGCCTTCGCCGCGATCGCCCGCTCCTTCGGCGGCGGCCCGGCCTTCGCCGATGCGATGCGGCGCGACGCCTCGCGCGAGCTGGCCGCGCTGGCCCTCGTCGCCAGCGGCGCCACGGTGGAGGAAGCGACGCGGTTTCTGATCCGGCTCGGGGACGAGGCGGCCCATTCCGTCGAACGCATCTTCGCGCTGGTCTCCCTGATGCGCGCGACCCGGCCGGCCGTCGCCCGGCGATTGGTCCAGCAGATCGCCGGACTGGCGCCGGCCCTGCCGCCGCGCCGCGGCCAGCATCAGCCGGCGATGGACCCGAGCGGCACGCCGGCGCGCGCCGGCGCCCTCCGGCCGGAGAGCCAGCCGGCGATGTCGGAGGTGCTCGGCCGGATCGGCCCGCAGCGGGAACGCGGCTGACGCCTCCGCGCGACGCGCCGGAGCGCTGAAAACGCGAGAGTATCGGCTTTTCCCGAAAGCCGCGTTCCAGTTTTCGGGGCCGATGCCCTAGTCCCGCGCCAGCTCCAGACGCGGATCGCCGGCCCGGTTCTCGATCTCGACGAGCCAGAGATCGCCGTCGAAGCGCAGTTCGCGCGCGACGCGATCCTCGACCGCGAGCGGATCGGATTCGAGCAGGAGCTGGAAGCGGCGCACCCCGTCATCGGCGGCGAGAGCCTGCGGTGCCGGGCCGTAGAGCGCCGCCCTGCCGTCCAGCCGGTCGAGCTTGACGAAAATGGCGCCGGCCTCGGCGGCGCCGCGCCGCCGCAGCACCGCGACCAGCCCGTCGAGCGCCGCCTGGCGCAGCCAGGCCGAGACCCAGAATTCGCTGGTGAGACGCGCCATCGCGGCGCCGCCCGCCTCAGTTCGCTGCCGTGCGGCGCGGGGCGGCGGCCGAACGCGCCGATGCGCCCCGGATCTCCGCCGGCGGGCGGAAATCGCCGCCATTGATCAGATCGGCGATCGGATCGCGCGGCGCGGGAGCCGCGGCGCGCGGGGCGGCGGCGGCCGGCGCGGGCGTGCGGGCGACCGTGGTGACGGCCGCCGGCGGCCGCGGCGCGGCCTCGCGCTGCGCCGGCTGGACCTGCGACAGGCCGGTCGGCCGCGACGGCGGCAGGGCCGGCGCCAGCAGCGCCGGGATATCGGCCGGCGGCGGCGCCACCGGCGCCGTCATGGGAGCCGGAGCCGGCGCGGGCTCGGCGCGCCGCAGGGCCGCGGCCGGGCGCGCCTCCTCCGTCGCGCCGGAGCGGGACAGCATCGGATGCGGGTGGCGCGCCTTCTGGAACATCAGCGCGTTGACGACGATGGCGAGCGAGACGAGCCCGAAAGCCAGGAAGACCAGGGCACGGCCCGGGCGCCGGCTGGCGCCGCGCAGCAGCGACGCGAGCCAGGGAGAGGATTTGCGGCGCGCCGGCTGCGCCCGCCGGACCGGGGCGGACAGGGAGGCGCCGGTGCGGGCGCGGGCGGCCATGGTAGCGGACATTGGTTCGGCTCGTTCTCAGGCGGTCAGGCGAAGCGGTTCTTTGGTGTCGAGGCCCCGGCGGGGCGCCCTGGCGAAGGTCACGATCCTGGCCGGCTGCTCGGCGATTCCGGCGCTGCCGATCGGCAGCCGCACCGAGACGCGGGTGCCGATCCCCGGCGCGCTCTCGACGCTGAGCCGCCCGCCATGCAGGCCGACGAGCCCGCGCACGACGGAGAGGCCGAGGCCGGTGCCTTCATGGGCGCGGTCGTAGGAGCCCTTGGCCTGGAAGAAGGGATCACCCAATCGCGGCAGATCCGCGGCACAGATGCCGATGCCGGTGTCGGAGACGGAGAGGTCGATCACATCCCCGTCCCGGACCACGGCGAGGGTGACGCGCCCGCCCGCAGGGGTGAACTTGATGGCGTTGGACAACAGGTTGAGCACGACCTGCTTCAGCGCGCGCCGGTCGCCGTCGACCTGCGGCAGCGCCGGCCCCAGCACCTGCTCGAGCGCGATGCCGCCGCTCTCGGCGCGCAGCGCCATCAGCGCGCAGCAATCCTTGGCGAGGGCCGCGACGTCGAGCGGATCGCGCGCGATCGACATGGCACCGCTCTCGATCTTCGAGATGTCGAGCAAGGTGTTGACGACGTCGAGCAGGTGGTTGCCCGAGGCGTGGATGATACCGGCATATTCCGCCCGCTTCTGCGCATCCAGCCGGCCGGCCTCGTCCATGCTGAGCATCTCGGAGAAACCGATGATGGCGTTGAGCGGGGTCCGCAATTCGTGGCTGACCGTCGCCAGGAAGCTCGCCTTGACGTCGTTGGCCTTCAGCGCCTCGGCATGGCCGCGGGCGCGCTCCTCCTCCTGCGCGCGGCGCTCGGTGACGTCGCGCATCACGCAGACGACGGTGGCGCCGTCGCGGGCCTGGCGGTCCTCGACACGGTGGGCCTGCATCTCGAGCCAGCGCGAGACCGGGACGCGCCCCTCGCCTTCATCGAGCGGCACGAACAGGGTGCGGAAGCAGGCGCTGACGCCGGCATCGCCATGGGCGGCGTCGCTCAGCGCCTTCAGGAAGAGCGGCCGGTCGGCGATATGCACGCGCTCGAACAGGCCGCGCCCGACGAGCTCGCGCGGCTCGGCCCCGGCGAGCCTGCGGGCGGCGGCGTTGGCGAAGACGACCGCGCCGTCCGCATCGTGCCAGGTCACCAGATCGCCGACATGGTCGAGCAGAGCCCGCGCCCGCGCATCCGTGGCGCGGTATTCGCCGAGCTCGGCGTCGCGCCGGCGCAACATCAGGGCGGTGACGACGAGCGCCTGCACCAGCGCGCCGATGACGAGCAACGGCATCGCCTGGCCCATCCAGGCTGGCGGCGCGGCGAAGGCGCCGATCTCGCCGGCCACGACGACGCCGAGCAGCGCCGTCACCGCCACCACCCCGGCGCGGAAGACGAATTTGCGGCCGCCGAAGCTCGCGGCCTCCACCGGCACGATGGCGAGCCCGGCGAGCAGCGGCGAGGTCGCGCCGCCGGTCACGGCCGCCAGGGTCACGACGAAGAGCGACAGCGCCGCCGCCGAGACCGCATGGGCGACATCGAGCCGCCCGCTGCGGGACAGGATGAAGACGGCGAGCAGCGGCAGGGCCGCGGCCACGACCATGGCGGCCTCGAAGGCCCCGAGCGTGCCGCGCCAGGCGAGATAGGCCGGGGCGAGGCCGAGCGCCGCGGCGCCGACGAGCAGGCGCGACAGGATGAAGCGCTCATGGCGCCCCCTCTCGCAGGAATCGGCCCGCACCGATGCATGCACCAGTGCCGCCGCCTGTGTCCTCAGTGCTGCCATCGCCATCAAAAACGCAACGCCCGAACTCTCGCGGACCGACATGCCCGCTCCCGGCCATCTCGCCACGGGGAATTTAAGCGGGGCTTAAGGCGGGAGCCGCCGGAAAGCCCCCGGACTGCCCCGCTTCGGTTTTTTATGACGTCAAATCATGCTCTTACGCCGCCCGGACCGGCTGCGGCGCCCGACCGGGCAGTTCAAAGCAGGGTGAACGGAAGCTGAAGATCGCCAGCGGCATTCGACTCGTATTTGAGCATTTGAAATGACGCGATTTTTCCGGATCCCCGGCTAGGGTCCCTCTCGCGGCCCCCAACCGCGACGGAGAACGAAATGGCTTACTTCCTGCGCAAGATCGCGATCATCGGCCTGATCGCGATGAATTCGCCGGTCCATGGCGGCAAGCCGGCCGAGGCCGAATTGCCGCAGGCCGTCCGCCAGATCGCGAGCGCGGTCCAGGCCGAGCCGCGGCTCGCGACGGGCAGCCTGACCGCGGCGCGCGAGGCGGCGCAGATCCTGGCCGGGCTCGACCCCGAAACGCGCGGGCGCGTGCTCGACGCCATGGCCTCCGCCGCAACCGGCCGCGCGGTCCCGCGTTGAATGCTTGACGCCGGCCTGCGAGCCGCGGGAAGAGAGCGCGCCGGCCCCGCATTCAAGCCGAGGGCGGCAAGGCAGGACATGACCACCAATCTCGACGAGATCGTCGCCAATTTCGAGCTGCTCGACGACTGGGACGACCGCTACCGCTATCTGATCGAGCTCGGCAAGGGCCTCGAGCCGCTGCCGGAAGAAGCGCATAACGAGGCCAACAAGGTCCGCGGCTGCGCCAGCCAGGTCTGGCTCGACCTGCGCAGCGAGGGCGGCCCCGGCACCGGAACGCGCCTGCATTTCCGCGGCGACAGCGACGCCCATATCGTGCGCGGGCTGGTCGCGCTCGCCCTCGCGATCTTCTCCGGCCGCCCGGCCGGCGAGATCCTCGCGACCGACGCCTTCGCCATCTATGAGCGGCTCGGCCTCGCCGCGCATCTGACGCCGCAGCGCTCCAACGGCGTGCGCGCCATGATCGAGCGCATCAAGAGCGACGCCCGGGCCGCCGCCGCGGCCTAAGGCGGCGCCCGCGCCGGCCGGGCCGCCTCAGGTCCCGGCCGCGGGCGGGATCTCCGGCCGGGCTCCCGGCTCCAGCCAGGCCGTGAGTCCCGCAGCCCTGCCGACGCGATCCGTCCCGTAATGCGCGGCCAGCGTCGCCAGCGCCACGCGCAGCACCACCTTGGCCGAGCGCGCCGGCCAGCGCCGCTCGCGCTCGACGAGATCGAGCCCCTTGAGGAAGCCGCAGACATCGATGGCGAGGCCCGACAATTCCGGCCCCAGACGCTCGCAGGCGCGCCGGACGCGCTGGCGCGCGGCGATGGCGGCGTCGGAAGCGCCGGCCGGATCGCGCGGCCCCGGCGCACGCTCGTCCGGCGTCAGCGCCGCATCCCAGTTCATCGTCATGCGCGGCAACAGGCCGGCCCGGGTGATATCCGCCCGGAAACGCTCGCCCGCCGCGAATTCGGCGTCGCTGATCTGCGGCTTGCCATCCTGGCCGAGCCGGCGGTGCAGCCAGAGCAAGGGGCTTTCGCGCGCCGCCATCCGCGGGGCGGGCGCCGGCGCCGCAGCGTCCGCGGCCGGAGCCGCCTGCTGCGGCGGCCCGGCGGCCCGGGCGACGAGGCGCGCGCGCCTGCCCTCGCCGCTCCATTCGGCCAGCCGCTCGGCGACGAGCGCGGCCGCCGCCCCGGCCGCGACATAGCCGGCGCCGAGGCTGGCGCCGCCACGCTCGCGATAGAGCGCGATCCGGCCGCAGCCGAGCGGCGAGGCGATGCCATAGGCGCCGGGCTCGGCAAGATGCCGCAGCAGCCGGTCGCGGTCGCGGCGAAAGGTCTCGTCCGTCATCGCGACGCCTCCTGCGGTGCGCCGGACAGGCTGGAGCGGATGGCGAGGAGCGCCGCCTCGAGCGCGCTGAGGCCGAGCTCGCAGCGCGGATCGTCGCGGCTGTCCTCGACCAGCGCGCAGGCATGGCGGACCGTGGTGCGATCGCGCCCGAAGCAGACGCCGACGCGCGAGAGCGTGAGCCCGAAGGCGACATGGGCGAGGTACATCGCCCGCTGCCGCGCCCGGGCGACCGGCCGGCGGCCACGGTTGAAGGCCCTGAGCTTGCGCGACGGGATGCCGGCCGCGGCGGCGACCGCCATCTCCGCCAGCCGCGCCCCGGCAGCCTCCTGCAAGGCCATGTCAGCGACTGCGCTCACGTTGTTCATCATATGTTCCTCGCTTCCCGCCGCGCGTCTTCGGTGCGGCTTGCAGGGTATATGATTATATTCCTATATCCAGCTTGGCAAGCCCGGCTCGATGGTTATCCCCGCGGCGCGGCTGGAGGCGGCATGAAAAAAGCCGCCGGATCCCCGGCGGCTTTGCTTGTCCGATGGCTTGCTGCGATGCGTCTGCGATGCAGCCCGCGGCGCGTCTCAGCGGCGCTTGCGGCGCTGCTGGCCCAGGCCCATCTTCTTCGCGAGCTGCGAGCGGGCCTCGGCATAGCTCGGCGCGACCATCGGATAGTCGGGCGGCAGGCCCCACTTCTCGCGGTACTGCTCCGGCGACATATTGTACTGCGTGCGCAGGTGGCGCTTCAGCGACTTGAACTTCTTGCCGTCCTCGAGGCAGATCAGATAATCGGCAGTAATCGACTTCTTGACCGGGATCGCCGGCTTCGGCGCCTCGACGGGGACGACCGGCGCCGCGCCGCCGACCACGCGATTCAGCGCCGAATGAACTTCGCTGATCAGGGCCGGCAAGTCGGACGCAGGAACTGAATTGTTGGAAACATAGGCAGAAACAATGTCTGCCGTGAGCTCAATGAAGTCCGCTCCTTCATTTTCAGCCATGGCTATGTCGCTCCTTTATCGTTCTTGGCGTGGACTTTGACGATCGCCCGTCTCTGGAAGCGCGGCCTCCTGGCCATTCTTGCCAATAGTGTCAGGCATTACCCGCGTCAGAATCATTGATCCCGACCTATCGAGATCAGCCTGTAATGGATACTGACTAGTCACGCAAGCGAACAAATGAATGGAACAAGATCGATCCGCCGCAATATTCAAATGCGGACATGACTGCGATTTCAGATACACGACAAGGTAAACCTTCCCGCATCGCGTGCGTCTTGTCACCGCGCCGAGGGGCCTCTACCTCTCGCTCACCCGCCCAGGAGAACCCGTCATGCGCCCTGCCCCCGGCCCTCGCGATCAGAGCGGCGCGCCGCGTCGAGCCCGCCGCCTGCCGGCGCCGCCCCGGGCCGAGATCAGGACGAAGGAAAGCGTCGTCCACGGCGTCGCCCTGCGCGACGACTACGACTGGCTGCGCGCGCCGAACTGGAAGGAGGTCCTGCGCGCGCCCGAGACGCTGCCGGCCGATATCCGCGCCTATCTCGAGGCGGAGAACGCCTATTGCAGGAGCCTGATGGCCTCGACCCGCACGCTGCAGCGCGAGCTCGTCAAGGAGATGCGCGGGCGCATCAAGGAGGACGATTCCAGCGTCCCGCAGCCGGACGGCCCCTGGCTCTACTATGCGCGCTACCGCAAGGGCGCCGAGCACCCGCTGATCTGCCGCCGCCCGCGCCCGGAGCGGAAGGCGCCCTTGCGCAAGGGCCGCGAGCAGATCATGCTCGACGCCGATGCGCTGGCCGACGGCAAGGACTTCTTCGACCTCGGCGACACGGCGCACAGCCCCGACCATCGGCTCCTGGCCTGGAGCGCGGACGAGGCCGGCTCCGAGCTGCACCGGATCCGAGTCCGCGACCTCGCGACCGGCGAGGATCTCGCCGACGCGGTCGGCGACACCACCGGCGACATCGTCTGGGCGCGGGATTCACGCTCCTTCTTCTATGTCGCGCTCGATGCCGACCACAGGCCGTCGCGCGTGCTGCGCCACCGTCTCGGCACGGCCGCCACGGCGGACGAGCTGCTGCATGACGAGGCCGATGCCGGCATGTTCGTCGATATCGACAAGACCCAGTCCGGCCGCTTCCTGCTGATCTCGATCAGCGATCACGAGACCTCCGAAATCCGGCTGCTCGACCTCGATTCCCCTGCGGGCGCGCTTCGGCTCGTCGCCGCGCGCCGGCCGGGCCGGCAATACAGCGTCGAGCATCACGGCGCGGATTTCGTGATCCTGACCAACGCGGACGGTGCCGAGGACTTCAAGATCGTCACGGCGCCGCTCGACAACCCCGCGCCGGAGCAATGGCGCGATCTCGTTCCCCACAGGCAGGGCCGGCTGATCCTCGACCATCTCTGCCTCAAGGGCCGGCTGATCCGGCTGGAGCGCGAGGACGGGCTGCCCCGGATCGTGATCCGCGATCTGGCCGGCGGCGGCGAGAGCAGCATCGCCTTCGACGAGGAGGCCTATGGCCTCGGCATGGATGCCGGCTACGAGTTCGACACGGATACGCTGCGCTTCCTCTACGCCTCGATGGCACGGCCGACCGAGACCTACGACTACGACCTCGTCACCGGCGAGCGGGTTCTGCTCAAGCGGCAGGAGGTGCCGTCCGGCCACGATCCGGCCGCCTACAAGGTCCGGCGCATCTTCGCCACGGCCGCCGACGGCGAGCGCGTGCCGATCTCGATCCTGCACCGGGCCGATCTCGCGCTCGACGGCAGCGCGCCCTGCCTGCTCTACGGCTACGGCTCCTACGGCTCGGCGATGTCGGCCTCCTTCCGCACCCGGCCGCTCAGCCTGGTCGACCGCGGCTTCGTCTACGCCATCGCCCATATCCGCGGCGGCACGGACAAGGGCTGGCGCTGGTATCTCGACGGCAAGCGCGAGAAGAAGCGCAACAGCTTCACCGACTTCATCGCCGCCGGCGAAGCGCTGGCGCAGGCCGGCTTCACCAGCCGCGGGCGCATCGTCGCCGAAGGCGGCAGCGCCGGCGGCATGCTGATGGGCGCTGTCGCCAACATGGCGCCCGATCTCTTCGCCGGCATCGTCGCCGAGGTGCCCTTCGTCGACGTGCTCAACACCATCCTCGACGACACCCTGCCGCTGACGCCGCCGGAATGGCCGGAATGGGGCGACCCGATCCGGGACATCAAGGCCTTCGACTACATCCGCAGCTATTCGCCCTACGACAACGTCGCGGCGCAGCACTACCCGCCGATCCTGGCGATGGGCGGCCTGACCGACCCGCGCGTCACCTATTGGGAGCCGGCGAAATGGGTGGCGCGGCTGCGGGCGACCATGACCGGCGGCGGCCCGGTCCTGCTCCATACCAATATGGAGGCGGGCCATGGCGGCGCCGCCGGGCGCTTCGATTCGCTGAAGGAGACGGCGCTGGCCTATGCCTTCGCGATCAAGGCGGCAGGCGAAGGCTGGCCGGCGGCCTAGGCGGGCGCCTGAGCGGCACCGCCCGTCGTTGCGCGGAGAGGCCCGGCCTCAGACGCCGAGCCTGCTCTTCTCGCTGGCGAGATAGACCTTGAGCTCGTCCATCGAGGCGAAGCTGTATTCGCCCTCCGGCGTGCGGGCCCGGATCGAGCCGTCGGCATAGATGGTGAAATGGGTCTCGCCGACCTGATAGGCGCCGACGACCCCCTCATCCGAGGCGGCCGGCGCCTGGGCCTGCGTGCCGGCCGGCTCCGGGCCGGGCTCCTCCTGCGGCAAGGCCTCGGTCTCCGCCGGCTCTGCGGCGACGGGGACCTGCTCTTCGCGGGACGCCGCCTCATGCGGCAGATCGACCGGCTCGTCCTGCGCCGCAGCGACGTCCTCCTCGGACGGTCCGGGCTCGCGACCGGCCGGGGCGACGGGCAGGGCCGGCTCGGTTCGTGGCGGCCATGCCGGGGCCGGCGGGGCGGTTTCGCTTTCCGCCGTCGCGGCCGGAGCATCGAAACGCGGCTCCCGGCGCCCGCCGGGCGAGGCCATCCAGGCTTCCGCTTCGGCGAAGGGGTCGTCCTCGGGCGCCAGCGCGGGCTCGATCCGCCCGCCCGGGCGATGCAGGCCGCCGAGCTGGCTGGTCAGGCTCTCGCGCAGGGCCGCGAATTCGTCATGGCCGGCGGGCTCGGCGGCGGGTTCAGGCTCCGCGGCAACCGCGTCATCCGCCGCATCACCGGCCGGGCCTTCGGCTTCTTCGCCCTTCGCCTGCGCCGCCTCGTCGGATGCGTCAGGCGTTTCGTCAGGTAGCGGCCACGCGGCCACGACCGCGGCGGGCTCGTCGGCCTGCGCCGCCTCGGCGGGCAGCTCGCCCGCGGCCGCTTCGTCGTGAACGGCCGGCGCGATGCCGAAAGCCTCCTTCCCGAACATGTCCGCCACGGCTTCGTCGCGCGCCGGCTCGGGCTTCTCCTCCGCGAGATCCGCATCCGCGTCGGGAGCAATGAGATGCTCCGCGACCAGCGCGCCGAACAGGTCGCGCTCCAGCGTCTCGGGAGCGGGCGAGCCCGCCTCGGGCGTTTCCGCGACGGCGACGGCCGCGGCGGCTCCCGCGCCCAGCACAGCGGCTCCGACGGCGACCGGCGCGGCCGGCGGCAGGGTCGCGGCCGGGCTTTCGGGCCTCGCCTGGCGCGGCGCGGCCGTCAAGGCGGCTTCGGCGACCGGCGCCGCGGCGGCTTGGGTCGCGGCCGCCCCGGCCAGCTCCCTGCGGAGCGTCCGGAGCTCCCTCAGCAGCCAGGCCAGCGAGAGCATGACGAGCCCGGCCGCTGCCGCGATCGAGCCGATGATGACCTCGGTGAAGCCGCGCTCCAGCACCAGATAGGGCCAGCCATCATAGATGGCGTAAAGGCCGCCTCCGAAAAGCGCGAGGCCGACGAGAGAGAAAACAGCGATCAATTCGGCATCCTCGATGCAGGGCTTGCCTCACCCAGCAGGCGGGCGGAAACGCGCCAATATCTAACGTATTGAATAAGAGAGAGTTTCCAATCGACCCGGCTTAAGAAGAGGAATCTGGCCCGATTATGGCCACCTGTCGAGGGAACATGGGCTTTTCGCAGTCTTGGCGGTTGTCGAGCCGCGCCGGGGCGCTTAACTATCCAGCCGGAGCGGCAGGGTTGTCATGGCCCCGCCTCCGAATGGCAAGCCATTCTGATTCAAGCCATTTCACAGCCCAAGGAGAGGCCTAATGACCTTTACTCTTCCTGATCTCCCCTACGCCCATGACGCGCTCCAGCCCTTCATGTCGAAGGAGACGCTGGAATACCATCACGACAAGCATCACCTCGCCTATGTCAACAACGGCAACAACGCCATCAAGGGCACGGAATTCGAGGGCAAGTCGCTCGAGGAGATCGTCAAGGGCTCCTATGGCAAGAACGCCGCCGTCTTCAACAATGCCGGCCAGCACTACAACCACCTCCACTTCTGGAAGTGGATGAAGCCGAATGGCGGCGGCAAGATTCCGGGCGCGCTCGAGAAGGCGATCGTCGACGCCTTCGGCTCGGTCGACAAGTTCAAGGAAGACTTCACCGCCGCCGGCGTCGGCCAGTTCGGCTCGGGCTGGGCCTGGCTCGAGGTCAAGGGCGGCAAGCTCGCGGTCAGCAAGACCCCGAACGGCGAGAACCCGCTCGTCCATGGCGGCACGCCGGTGCTCGGCGTCGACGTCTGGGAGCACTCCTACTATATCGACTACCGCAACCGCCGCCCCGATTACCTCAAGGCCTTCCTCGAGAGCCTGGTGAACTGGGAGTACGTCGCGGAACTCTACGAGAAGGCCGCCAAGGGCTGACCTCGCAAGAGCCGATTTCGCGGATCGGGACGGGAACGGGGCCTCGCGGCCCCGTTTTTTATGGTCGGGGATGCGCGCCATTGCGGGCGCGGCGAAGCGATGACGGGACAGCCCCTTGGCGATCAGACGGCGACGCTGCGCAGGAACTGGTCCACGGTCGAATCCAGGCGCTGCGCCTGTGCCGCCACCTCGCCGGCGGCGCCGCTCACCTGCTCCGCCGAGCGGCCGGTCTCCTCGACGCTGTCGGCGAGCACGCTGAGATCGCTCGAGACGGACAGGGCCGAGGAGCTGGCCATGGCCACGCCGCTGGCGATCTCGCCGGTCGCGAGCGCCTGCTGCTCGATCGAGACCGCGACGGAATTGGCGAAGGTCTCGATGGCGTTCATCCGCTCCGCGATGTTCTGGATCGCGCGCACGACCTGCCCGGTGGCGCCCTGGATGGCGGCGACCTGCGAGACGATGCGGTCGGTCGCATCCGCCGTCTGCGCGGCGAGGGACTTGACCTCGGAGGCGACCACCGCGAAGCCGCGCCCGGCCTCGCCGGCACGCGCCGCCTCGATGGTGGCGTTGAGCGCCAGCAGGTTGGTCTGGGCGGCGATGTCGCGGATGAGGTTGACCACCTCGCCGATGGTGCGGGCGGTCTCGTCGAGTTCGCGGACCGAGCCGGCCGTGTCGCGCGAGGCCGAGGCGGCCTCGACGATCTCGGTGCGGACCCGCCGCACCTGGAACTCGACCTCGCGGATCGCCGCCCCCATCTCCTCCGCGGCCTGCGCGGCGTTCTCGACATTGCCCGAGGCGTCATGGGCGTTGTCGGCGGCGCGCGCGGCCCGCTCGGAGGATTCCGCCGCGACGCGCGCCAGCCCGTCCGAGGCCTCGAGCATCCGCCCGGCATTGCTCTTGAACGCCTCCAGCGCCAGGCCGACCTCGCTGCGGAACATCGCGATGGCGCCGTCGACATTCTGCTGGCGGACCCGGCGTTCCGATTCGGAGAGGTTCTGCCGCTCCTCCAGCGCCGCGCGCTCCGCCAGCCTGATCTTGAGCACGCCGAGGGCGCGGGCGATGGCGCCGATCTCGTCGCGCCGCTCCAGCGCGTCGATCGGCGTGTCGAGATTGCCGTCCGAGATGCTGACGATGGCGTTGGTCATGCCCCGCAGCGGCCGCATGGTGCGCGACAGCGAGATCCAGAGCAGCGGCCCCAGCACGACGAGCACGCCGAGCCCCAGGCCGATGATGACGAACTGCTCCCAGGCGGCACGCGCGACCAGCCGGGTCTTGTCGAAGCGGGCGGCGACATAGCCGATCTGCCTGCCCGAGACGCGCACGGGCTGGATCTTGGTGATGCTGGTGGCATCCTCGCTGTCGATCGCGCCCGCGCTCAGCAGCTTCGCCCAGGGCTCCTGGCCGAGCGCCTTGGTCAGCGAGCGCACCGTGAGCGAGAGCCGCGCCTCCTCGCTGCGGCCGGCCGAGGCCAGCGCCACCAGATCGTCGGCGACGATGGCGGCGTCGAAATCGGGGTCGCGCCGCAGCGATTCGAGGATGTTGCCCAGGATGACGTTGTCGCGCGACAGGATCGGCGACGGCGCGGCATTCGCCACCATCAGCGTCAGCGCGGTCGCCTTCTGGTCGAGATCGGCCCGGGTGCGGCTGTCGTTGTAGCGGGACACGGCCATGACCACGAAGATGATCGCGGCCGCGACGATGATCACCGCGGCCAGCGCGATCTGCCGGCTGAGCGATCTCGGGCCCTTCATCCGGAGATCCGCCTGCCCGTCGTCAGCCGTCCCGGCCGCCCGCATCAACCACGCCATCGAGCGACCGCCCTTCGACTCGGCGCCATCCATCAGCGAACGGCCCCCTCCACCCGGCCGGAAGAGTGGCGCAGGACGGTAAATAATTTGCTTGTGCGGGGCCGCCTGCCCCCGGGAGCGACCCGATCTTCCGTGCAACCGCCCCGGCGAGAAGACAGCGGAGGCTAGCCCTGGATCTGCGAGAAGCGGCGCAATGGCAGGCCGGCCGGCGGCACGAACGCCGCGATGGCGCGATGCTCCACCGGCCGGGTCGCCACGACGGGATCGAGGCGCGCCAGCTCCTCGTCGATGAAGCCGGGATGGCACATCACCAGATGCGCCGGGCCGGGCGCGATCAGGAAGCGCCGGAGATCGGCGGCAAAGTCGCGCCCCGGGTCGAAGGGGGCGACGCCGGCGAAGCCGCGGTTGGCGCGCAACTGCCGGCGCAGCGCCGCCGAGCGGAAGCCGCTCGCCAGCCCGGCGATGACCAGCGCCTTGCCGACCGCGACGCCCCGCCGGCGGATCGCGGCGACCGTGTCGGCGGGGTCGCGCACATAGAGCGAGCCGGCAGGGTAACGCCGCGCCAGCGCATCGAGGACGGCGCGCCGCACGCCCGGCAGGACATGCACATGCTGGTGGCCGTCGACGAAATCCGGCGGGCGGCCCATCGCCTGCTCGAAGGCGTCGAGCTGCCGGCCGAACTCCGCGGCGATCTCGCGGCGGACCGCCGCCGATGCCGCGGCCGCCCGCGCCACCGTGCTAAGCGCGGGAAAGGCGCCGCCCGGCGCCAGCCGCGGCATGGCGGAGAGAGGCGCCGCGCAGGTCAGGTTGAAATGCAGGCCGAGATCGGCTGCGTCCGCAAAAGCGCCGAGTTCCGGCGCCAGCCTGGGCCAATGCGGGCGGTTGGTCATCGCCCCGGTGGCGGAGAGCCTGCCGCGGCCGAGAAGCTCCAGGATCGAGCGGCTGACGCCTTCCGTCAGGGCGAAATCATCGGCGCAGAGAACGAAGCCGTTCGCCATGGTCGTCGGAATCCCTGGTTCAGCCGGGCAAGTCTCGAAGCGACGGGCTTGTCGGCCGCCCAGCTTTACGGTTCTGTGCGTCGCGCGTCACCCTGTCGGCGGCGCCTTGCAAGAGGTCCTTCGTGTCGGACATCGCGCCCCAACCGGCCCCGCGCGCACCCCGCGCCTCCCGCTGGCCGGAACTCTCGGTCGTCGTGCCCGTCCATAACGAGGCCGACAACCTGCGTCCGCTGGTCGAGCGGCTGCGGGCGGTGCTGGCGAAGGAGGTCGCCTCCTGGGAGATCGTCTTCGTCGACGACGGCAGCCGCGACGACACCCTCGGCATCATCCGCGCGCTCAACGCGGCCGACCCGCGAATCAGCGCCGTCTCCTTCAGCCGCAATTTCGGCAAGGAGATCGCCATCGCCGCCGGGCTCGACCATGCCTTCGGCGACGCCGTCGTCATCATGGACGCCGATCTCCAGCATCCGCCGGAGGTGATCCCGGCCTTCCTGGAGAAATGGCGCGAGGGCTATCTCAACATCTACGGCCAGCGCACCGACCGCATCGGCGAGACCCGGCTGAAGCGCAATTTCGCCAAGGCCTTCTACCGCATCTTCGCGCAGTTCGGCGAAACCGACCTGCCGGAAGGCGCCGGCGACTTCCGCCTGCTCGACCGCAAGGCGGTCGACGCCCTGCGCGCCCTGCCGGAGCGGGCGCGCTTCTCCAAGGGGCTCTACGCCTGGGTCGGCTTCCGCTCGATCGGCGTGCCCTTCGAGGTAGCGGAGCGCGCGCACGGCCAGTCGAAATTCCGCTACCGCAAGCTGTTCTCCTTCGCCTTCGACGGGCTCTCCTCCTTCTCGACCGTGCCGCTGAAGATCGCGACCTGGTCGGGGGCGATCATCGCCTGCGTCGCGACCCTCTCGGCGTTCTACTTCCTGCTGCGCACGCTGTTCTACGGCACCGATTTGCCCGGCTTCCCCTCGCTGATCGTCTCGATCATGTTCTTCTCCGGCATCCAACTCGTCTCGCTCGGGATGATCGGCGAATATGTCGGGCGCATCTTCGCCGAGGTGAAGCGCCGGCCGCTCTATCTCATCGGCGAGCGCGTCGGCTTCGAGGCGCGCACCGTCGACCACCCGCGCGGCGACGCCCTGCCGCCGCTGATCCGCTAGGCCTTCATGCTCAGAAACATCCTGTCGGTCGGCGGCTACACGCTGATCTCGCGCCTCACCGGCTTCGCGCGCGACATCATGCTCGCGGCCGTGCTCGGCGCCGGCGCGACCATGGACGCCTTCTCGGTGGCGCTGCGCCTGCCGAATCATTTCCGCGCCATCTTCGGCGAAGGCGCCTTCAACCAGGCCTATGTGCCGGCCTATGCCCATGTCGCGGAAAAGCAGGGGCAGGAGGCGGCCAATCTCTTCGCCGACCGGCTGTTCACCGTGCTGTTCCTGATCCAGGTCGTGCTGCTGGCCTTGGCGCTGCCGCTGATGCCCTGGCTGGTGACGCTGCTCGCCCCCGGCTTCAAGGAGGACCCTGCGGTCTTCGCGCTCGCGGTCGCGCTGACGCGGATCACCTTCCCCTATCTCCTCTTCGTCACGATGGTGACCTTCCTCGGCGCGACGCTCAACGCGGTCGACCGTTTCGCCGCCTTCGCGGCGGCGCCGATCCTGCTGAATGTCGGGATGATGGCGGCGCTGTCGGTCTCGTTCCTGTTTCCGAGCGCGGCCTATGCCGCGGCCTGGGGCGTCTCGATCTCGGGGCTGGCGCAGTGGCTCCTGCTCTATGTCGCGGCACGGCGCGCGCGCGTCTCGAGCCGGCTGGTCAGGCCGCATATGGATGCCGGCGTGCGCCGCTTCCTCAAGGCCTTCGGGCCGGCGGTGATCGGCTCTGCCGGCGTGCAGATCGCGATCTTCGCCGACACCATCATCGCCTCGCTCCTGCCGCGCGGCGCCTATTCGGCGCTGTATTATGCCGAACGGCTCTACCAGCTCCCGATCGGGCTGATCGGCATCGCCGTCGGCACGGTCGCGCTCTCGGCGATGAGCCGGGCGATCGCGCGCGGCGACGAGGCCGCCGCAAACCGCGCGCAGAACCGGGCGCTCGCCATCGCCTTCGTCGCCAGCGCGCCCTTCGTCGCCGCCTTCATCGCGGTGCCGGAGCTGATCGTCGCGGGGCTGTTCCAGCGCGGCGCCTTCGACGCCCAGGCCAGCATCGCCTCGGGCACCGTTCTTTTCGCCTATGCGCTCGGCCTGCCCGCCATCGTGATGATGCGCTCGCAGGTTTCGGCGTTCCAGGCGCGCGGCGACACGATGACGCCGATGCTGGTCGCGCTCGGCGCCATCGCCTGCAACCTGGCGCTGAAGCTGCTGCTCTGGCGGGACTGGGGGGCGCCGGGCCTGGCGCTGGCGACCGCCGCCGGAGCCTGGGTCAACCTGCTGACCCTGTTCGTGCTCGGGCTGAAGCGCGGCTGGACCACGCCGGATCCGCGCCTGCCGGGCTTCTTCGCCGTGGTCGGCGGCGCGGCGGTCGCGGCGGGCCTGTTCGCCTGGTGGCTGGCGCCGCGCGCCATGCACCTGACGGCCGCCCTGCCCTTCCAGCCGCTGCTGATCGGCGTGCTGGCGCTGTCGGCCGCGGCCGGGGCGATCTATGCCGCGCTTGCCGGCATCGGACTGAAGGCGACCGGGCTGTTCAGGCTGGTGCGCTGAGGCTCAGGCGAGGAAGCGCCCGGCCCGGCCGAGCAGCGCGGCGGCCTCGCCGGCCATCCGCCCGACGATCTCGCCGGCCGAGGGGATATCGGCGATCAGCCCCGCGGCCTCGCCGAAGATCACCGCGGCCCTGTCGGGATCGCCGGCCGTGAAGGCTTCGCGATAGGCCGGCGCCTCGGTGGCGATCGCGGCCTTCAGTTCGTGATCGCGGCCGGCCCATTGCGCGATGAAGGCGTTGTTGGCGGTGCGGATGTCGAAGGGTTTCGGCCAGTCGAGCTGGCGGGCGATATCGGGCAGCGAGGAGCGCACCGTCCGGTCCCCGGTCGCGGCGACGGCGGCGGCCTGGTGGCGCTCATGCGCCAGCGCCTCCCGGCTCGCCCAGAAGCGGGTGCCGACCAGCGCGCCGTCGGCGCCGAGCATCAGGGCGGCGGCGAGGCCGCGGCCATCGGCGATGCCCCCGGCGGCGAGCAGCAGCGTGTCCGGGCTCTCGCGGGCGAGGAGATCGGCGACTTCCGGCACGAAGGGCAAGGTCGCGCGGCTGGCGCCGTGGCCGCCCGCCTCCGTTCCCTGCGCGACGATGATCGCGGCGCCGGCCTCCAGCCCCTGCCGGACATGCTCCAGCGACTGGCACTGGCAGATCAGGGGCACGCCCGAAGCCGCGATCTCGGCGGCGAAGGGGCGCGGATCGCCGAAGGAGAGCATCAGCGCCGCCGGCTCGTGCGCCAGCGCCTGCGTCAGCAGCTCGGGCTTCTTCGCCATCGACCAGGTGATGAAGCCGCAGCCGATCCGGGTATTGCCGGCCGCGGTGAATTGCTGCTCCAGCCAATCGGCGTCGCCATAGCCACCGCCGATCAGGCCGAGGCCGCCCGCCCGCGTCACCGCGGCGGCCAGCGCCCCGCCGCCCGCCAGCGCCATGGGCGCCGACAGGATCGGATGGGCGATGCCGAGCCGCTCGGTCAATCGCGTGGCGAGGCGCGCCATAGCAGGTTTCAGGCGGCCTTGGCCTTGGTGTGGGCGAAGTCCATGTAGAGCTCGCGCGCCTTGCGGAAGAGCGGGCCGGGCTGGAGCGTGCGGTTGTCGATCCGGGTCACCGGCATGCATTTCGAGTAGTTGCCGGAGATGAAGATCTCGTCGGCGGTCTCGAACTCCTCGTAGCGCAGGCTGCATTCCTCGACGGTGACGCCGCTGCCGCGCAGCAGCTTGATCACGCGCTGGCGGGTGATGCCGTTCAGGAAGGTGCCGTTCGGAACCGGGGTCTTCACCACGCCGTCCTTGGCGAGGAAGATGTTCGAGGTGCCGGTCTCGGCGACATGGCCGAGCATGTCGAGCACCAGCGCGTTGTCGAAGCCCGCCTCCTTGGCGGCCTTGAGGATGCGGGCATTGTTCGGGTAGAGGCAGCCGGCCTTGGAATCGGTCGGGGCGGTCTCGTAGGTCGGGCGGCGGTAGAGGCCCTTGGTCACCGAGAAGCCGTTGCTCGGCTGCGGCATCGCGGCCTCGAACAGGCAGAGCGCGAACTGGGTCGAATCCGGGTCGGGCATGATGGTGGAGGGGCCGTCCGCCTCGCCCCAATACATCGGCTTCACATAGATCGCCGTGCCGGGGGCGAACTTCTTCACGCCCTCATACATCTTCTCGACGATGAAGTCCGGCGTGACCGTGGCCTGGAGCCCGAGCGCCACGGCGGAGCGGTTCACGCGGGCGGCGTGCAGCTCGATATCGGGCGCGACGCCGTCGAAATAGCGGCCGCCGTCGAAGACGCTGGAAGCCTGCCAGAGCGCATGGCTGCGCGGGCCGACGAGACCGGGATTGCCTTCATGCCAGGCTCCGTCGAACCAGGTCCAGGTCTGAGAATACCATGCCATAGCGGCGCTCCGTTCCAGTCGGTTTTACTCCGCCGCACCGTCCTCCCGCCGCCGCGCCCCGTCAACAGCCGGCCGCGCATGGCGCGATGACGGGATGTGATGAAAGCCATCGGGCGGGGTGATGGATCAGAATCCGAGGAAGCGCGCCGCCGCGATCGCCGCCATGCCGGTGAGGAGCGCGACGAGCTCGCTGCGGCTCACCGCCATCGCCGCCACGGCCACAAGCAGCGCCAGCCCCGCCGCGAGGCCGAGCCGCTCGATCAGGGGCAGCACCGTCGCCACCACGATCGAGCCGGGCAGCGCCGCCAGCCCGCGCCGGACATGCGGCGTCAGCGGCACGAAGCTCATCGCCGCCACGCCGGCGATGCGGCAGAGATAGGTCGCGACCGCCATGGCGGCGATCGCCAGCAGGGCTCCCCAGGAGCCGGGGTCAGGCAGGGTCATCGCGGAAGGCCCCGGTCACGGCCCCGGCCAGCGAGCCGGCGATGATGAAGGCGTAGCCGTCGACCAGCTTCGCCGTGAGCAGCGCGACGCAGCCGGCGACGGCCCAGGGGACGAGGCCGCGCCGGCCGCGCCAGAGCGGCACGATCATGGCGGCGAAGAAGATCGGCATGACCAGGTCGATGCCGTAGCGGCGCGGATCGGAGACCAGCATGCCGAGCATGTGGCCGGGCGCCGTCGCGACGATCCAGACGGCCCACAGGGCGAGCCCCGCCCCGACCAGCACGCCGAGGTCGCGGCCGCCCTCGGACCGGTAGCGCGTGCCGATCAGCCAGTTCGCATCGGTGAAGAAGAACAGGTGGAAGGCGTTCACCGCCTTGGGGTAGCGCGCGAACCAGGGCTGGAGCGAAGCGCCCTGCAGGATCATCCGGGCGTTGACCGTGGCGGTGACGACGGCGAGGCCCGCAATCGCGCCCCAGCTCCATTCGGGCCGCCACAGCTCCATCGCGACGAGCTGCGAGACGCCGCCATAGACGAAGGCGCTCATCAGCAAGGTCTCGGCGAGGCTCATGCCCTTGGCCGAGGCCGCCGCGCCGAAGGCGACCGCGAAGACGACGACGCCCGGCATCAGCACCGAAACCCGGCGCAGGCCGAGCAGCATGCCCCGCCCGGTCAGGGGCGCGGCGCTTTCGGCTGGCGGCGATCCGGCATCGTGAGGCTGCATGGCGTCTTCCAAAGGCCGAAGGGGCGTTCCGGTCAACGCATGCCGGCCGCGCCCGCGCATGTGCTCCATGCAAGGCAGAGGCCGGAGGCGAAGCAGAGCCTCCGGCCCGCCACCCCGTGTTTCGGCGCGGGCTCCATGCCATAAACGCCGGCATGCACTGGTTCCACTCCGTCGCGGCGACCGCGCCCAGCTATCCGGCCGTCTGGCTGGTGGACACGCAAGAGCGGCCGGGCAACCTGGCGGAGCGGTCGCGGCTGCGGCGCGGGACGGCCCGCCTCGTCGTGGCGCGGCAGCTCGGCAGCGCCGGGGCCGGGTGCGTCATCGCCCATGACCCCGCCGGCCAGCCCCGGATCGACGGGCCCGGCGCGGGCGGCCTGCGCATCTCGCTGGCGACGCGGGCCGGCATCGTCGCGGTGGCGCTGGCGCGGCAGCCGGTCGGGGTCGATGTCGAGCTGGTCGACCCTGCCGGCATCGTCCCGCGCGAGGCCCTGCACCCGGACGAGCTCAGCATGCTGGACGCGATCGGGGCCGGCGCGCGCCCGCTCGCCTTCGCGCGGCTCTGGGCCGCGAAGGAAGCCTATGTGAAGGCGCTCGGCACCGGCTTCGTCCATCCGCCGGAGAGCTTCGCCGTGTCGTTCCCCTCGCCGGAGCGCTTCCATGTCGACGACCCTTCGCGCGGCATCGCGGCGGAGGGCTTTCTGCGCACCGTCGAAAACGGCGGCCGGGAAACCCTGGCCGCCGCAGCGATCGTTCTCGACAGGGCCTGAGGCTCAGGCCGGCGCGCCGCCGGATTTCCGCCTCAGCGCATAGCCGACCGCGCAGACGAAGACCGCGCCGATGGCCGCCGCCGCGTAATGCGGCAGGTCGGCCGGGCCGATGCCCAGCGGGTTGACGTCGACGGGCACGGTCTTGACCCAGGCCGGCAGGCTCGTCTGCAGCCATTGCAGCACGGCGACGTCGCCCAGGATCATCTCGGCCGCGATCCAGCCGAGCAGCGCCGCGCCGATCCAGACCAGGATCGGGAAGCGCTCGATGATCGAGGTGAGCAGTTGCGCGCCCATGATGATCAGCGGGATCGAGAGCAGCAGGCCGAAGATGAAGAGCTCGGGATGCCCCTTGGCCGCGCCGGCGATGGCGATGACGTTGTCGAGGCTCATCACCGCATCGGCGATGGCGATGGTGCGCACCGCCTTCCACAGGCTCGAGCTCGCCTCGATCTCGCCATGCGCCTCCTCCTCGCCGACCGCGAGCTTGATCGCGATCCAGAACAGCAGGATCCCGCCGACGATCTTCAGATAGGGCACGCCGAGCAGATAGGTGACGATCAGCGCGAAGATGATGCGCAGCCCCACCGCCGCGCCGGCGCCGAGCCAGATGCCGAGCTTGCGGCGGTTCTCCGGCAGGGAGCGGCAGGCGAGCGCGATGACCACCGCATTGTCGCCCGACAGAAGCAGGTCGATCCAGATGATCTGGAGCAGCGAGATCCAGAAGGTCGAGGAGGCGAAATCCATCGGTCAGTCCCTTGTCAGAGGGCCGGGTCCGGCCGGCGCGATTTGATCAGATAGCCCAGTCCCAGCACCAGGAGCGCACCGAGCGCCGCCGCGGGATATTCGAGCCGGTGCAGAAGCTCCGATCCGAAATGGCCGATGAGCCAGGGGTCGCTGTCCAGCATCTCGCCCGCGACCCAGCCGAGCAGCGCCGCGCCGGCCCAGACCAGGATCGGGAAGCGGGTCAGGAGATTGGTGATCAGCGAGGCCCCGACCACGATCAGCGGGATCGAGATGACGAGGCCGGCCACCAGGAGCCCCATCGAGTCGCGCGCCACGCCGGCGATGGCCAGGACGTTGTCGAGACTCATGATGATGTCGGCGATGGCGACCGTCTGCACGGCCTTCCAGAGCTTGCTGCTGGCGGCGATCGAATCCTCGTCCTGCTCGCCATCCTCGACCAGCAGCTTCACCGCGATCCAGATCAGCAGCCCGGCCCCGACGATGCGCAGGAACGGCATGCTGAGCAGCGAGGCGATGATCACGGTGAAGGCGACGCGCAGCACCACGGCCACGGCCGCGCCGAGCGCGATGCCCTTGGTGCGCTGCGCGGGCGCGAGCGCCCGGCAGGCCAGGGCGATCACCACCGCATTGTCGCCCGAGAGGACGACGTTCAGCAGGATGATCTCGAAGAGCTTGCCCCAGAGCAGCGGGTCGGCCAGAGAAAACGATGTCAGGTCCATGGTTGGCGACGTCCTCGCCGGCCCGTGCCGGCTCCCTTTCCTGCGGCCGGCGCGGCCCGCGCCGCGCCGGCCCTTGTCTCAGCTCAGCCCAGCGCCTGCTCGACCGCCTTGCCGGCCGCTTCGGTGCCGAGCGTGCCGCCGAGATCGCGCGTGCGGGTGCGGGCATCGCCCAGCGCCCGCTCGATCGCGGCCTCGATGCCCTTGGCGGCCTCGTGCTCGCCGAGATGGTCGAGCATCATCGCGCCGGACCAGATCATGCCGACCGGATTGGCGATGCCCTGCCCCGCGATATCCGGCGCCGAGCCGTGGACCGGCTCGAACAGCGAGGGATGGTCGCCGGTCGGGTTGATGTTGCCCGAGGGCGCGATGCCGATGGTGCCGGTGCAGGCCGGGCCGAGATCGGAGAGGATGTCGCCGAACAGGTTCGAGGCGACGACCACGTCGAAGCGGTCCGGGTTCAGCACGAAATGCGCGGTCAGGATGTCGATATGGTACTGGTCGACAGCGACGCCGGGATAGTTCCTCGCCATCTCCTTCACCCGCTCGTCCCAATAGGGCATGGTGATCGAGATGCCGTTCGACTTGGTGGCGGAGGTCAGCTTCCGGCGCGGCCGGCGGCTCGCGAGCTCGAAGGCGTATTTCAGCACGCGGTCGACGCCGACGCGGCTCATCACCGTCTCCTGGATAACGATCTCGCGCTCGGTGCCGGCATACATCCGCCCACCGACCGAGGAATACTCGCCCTCGGTGTTCTCGCGCACCACGAAGAAGTCGATGTCGCCGGGCTTGCGGCCGGCGAGCGGGCCGGGGACGCCCGGCATCAGCCGCACCGGGCGGAGATTGACGTACTGGTCGAATTCGCGCCGGAACAGCAGCAGCGAGCCCCAGAGCGAAACATGGTCCGGCACCTGGGCGGGCATGCCGACGGCGCCGAAATAGATCGCGTCATGGCCGCCGATCGTCTCCTTCCAGTCGTCCGGCAGCATCTTGCCGTGCTTGGCGTAATAGTCGCAGGAGGAGAAATCGAACTGGTCGAGACGCAGTTCGAAGCCGTATGTCTTCGCGGCGGCCTCGAGCACGCGCAGGCCCTCGGGCATGACCTCCTTGCCGATGCCGTCGCCGGGAATGACGGCGATCCGATAGACGCGGTTGGTCCCGCTGGTGGTCATCCCGCTCATGCGGCTTCTCCGAAGAAAGACGTGAATTCCGCGGCGACGAGGTCCGGGACCTCTTCCGCCAGGTAGTGGCCGCCCGGCAGGGCGTGGCCGCGCACATCCTGCGCACGCGAGCGCCACAAGGCCAGAGGGTCGAAGCATTTGCCGATGATGCCGTCGGCGCCCCAGAGGGCGAGCAGCGGCTGCGCCAGCTTGCGCCCGCCATCCGCGTCGTCATGGCGGATGTCGATGGTCGCGGCGGCGCGGTAGTCCTCGCAGGAGCCGTGGATCGTGCCCGGATCGGCGAAGCAGCGCAGGTAATGGGCGAGCGCTTCCGGCGCGAAGGGGCTCATCCCGGCCGAGCCGGAGCCGCATTTCTTGCGCCAATAGGCCTCCGGGTCGGCACCGATCATCCGCTCCGGGAAGGGGGCGGGCTGGATCAGGAAGAACCAGTGCCAATAGGCGCGGGCGAAGGCATCGGTGGTGTTGGCGTACATCTCCCGCGTCGGGGCGATGTCGAGCGTGGCGAGGCGGAGGACGCGCCCGGCATGGTCGAGCGCGAGACGATGCGCGACGCGGGCGCCACGGTCATGCGCGCCGATGCAGAAGCGCTCATGGCCGAGCGCGGTCATCACCTGCGCCACGTCCTGCGCCATGGCGCGCTTGGAATAGGGCTGATGCGCGGAATCGGTCGGCGGCTTGTCGCTGTCGCCATAGCCGCGCAGATCGGCGCAGACGAGGGTGAAGCGGTCCCTCAGCCGCGCCGCGACCTTGTGCCAGAGCGCATGGGTCTGCGGATAGCCGTGCAGCAGCAGGAGCGGCGGCCCCTCGCCGCCGACGCGCACGCGGATGCGCGCGCCCGGCGTTTGAACGTCGAGCAGGCGAAAGCCGGGGAACAGATTGTCGGAAACGGGGAGCTCGGTGAGACTCATCAGGCCGGAATTCTGCAACAATGCGCCTGCCGATACCCCGAAAGCGCCGGGGCTTCTGCCCCGGATTATTACATAATCCTGATCAATGGTGAGAATCTCGCCGTCATTGCGAGCGCGGCTCGCAATGACGGAAGACGGCTCAGCCCCGGAGCGTCGCGCCGTAGCGCTTGGCCATCTCCGCGACGATCTTGCTGCCGACAGCCTCGATCTCCGCCTCGGTCAGGGTCTTCTCTACCGGCTGCAGCGTGACGGCGAGCGCGACCGACTTCTTGCCGGGCTCGACGCCCTGCCCCTCATAGAGATCGAAGACGCCGATATGGGCGATCAGCGCGCGGTCGGCGCCCTGCCCCGTCTTCATCATGTCGCCGGCCGCCACGGCCTTGTCGACGATGAAGGCGAAGTCGCGGGTCACCGGCTGGAAATCGGAGAGGGTGAGCTTCGGCTTGACCTTGGTCGGCTTGTATTTCGGCAGGGGCAGCGCATCGAGATGGATCTCGAAGGCGACGAGCGGGCCCTTGGCGTCGAGCGCCTTCAGGATCTTCGGGTGGACCTCGCCGAAGGCGCCGATCACGCCCTTGGGGCCGAACTGCAGCGTGGCGGACCGGCCGGGATGGGCCCAGGCCGGGCCGCCCGCGACGATCTGCAGGCCGCCGGTCGGAACCCCCAGCCCCGAGAGCAGGCCGAGCACGTCGGCCTTGGCATCGAAGGCGTCGACGGATCGAGCGCCGCCATCCCAGTGGCGGCCGACGCCGTCGAGCCGCGCCGTGCCGCGGCGCAGGCCGGCGGCGGCGGCGAGCTGGCCTTCCGGCTCGTCGCTGAGGAAGATCTGGCCGACCTCGAACAGGGCGACGTCGGGGAAGCCGCGATCGGCATTGTTCTGTGCCGCCCGGATCAGCCCCGGCAGCAGCGAGGGCCGCATGTCGGAGAGATCGGCCGCGATCGGGTTGGCGAGGGCGAGCTTCCTCGAGCCGCCGCCGAAAAGCTTCGCCTGGTCATGCGATATGAAAGACCAGGTCACGGCCTCGACCAGGCCGCGCGCGGCCAGCGTGCGCTTGGCGGTGCGGGTGCGCTTCTGGAGAACGGTGAGAACCGGCTTCACCACCTCGCCCCTGATGCGCGGCAGCGGCGTCGAGACGACGCGGTCCAGGCCCGCGATGCGCACGATCTCCTCGACGAGATCGGCCTTGCCGCCGACATCGGCGCGCCAGGAGGGGGGCGCGACCTTGACCCGGTCGCCCGTGCCCGAGACATGGAAGCCGAGCGAGGTCAGCGCCAGCTTCATCTCCGCCTGCGGCAGCTCCAGCCCGGTGAGGCGCTTGACCTCGGACCAGGGGAAGTCGATCGCGCCGGGGCTGTCGGGCAACTCGCCGGCGAATGCGATCTCGGAGGCCTCGCCGCCGCAGAGCGCGATCACCATGGCGGTGGCGAGGTCGAGGCCCGGCCGGACGAAATCGGGATCGACGCCGCGCTCGAAGCGGTAGCGCGCATCCGAGTTGATGCCGAGCGCCCGGCCGGAGCGGGCGACATTGAGCGGGTCCCAGAGCGCGCTCTCGATCAGCACGTCGGTGGTGCCTTCGCCGCTGCCCGAGGCCTCGCCGCCCATGATGCCGGCAAGCGATTCGACGCCGCGCTCATCGGCGATCACGACCTGCTCGTCGGTCAGCGTATAGGTCTTGCCGTCGAGCGCGAGGATGGTCTCGCCCTCCTTCGCGCGGCGCACGGTGAGATCGCCCGTCACCTTGGCCGCGTCGAAGACATGCAGCGGCCTGTTGCGGTCGAGCGTCATGAAATTGGTGATGTCGACGAGCGCGTTGATCGGACGCAGGCCGACGGCGCGCAGCCGCGCCTGCAACCAGTCCGGCGAGGGGCCGTTCTTCACGCCCCGCACGAGGCGCAGCGCGAAGGCCGGGCAGAGCTTGCGGTCCTCGTCCGTGAAATCGAGCCTGACCTCGACCGGGCACGGGAAGGAGCCGCGCAGCGGCTGGACGGCTGAACTCTTCAGCTTGCCGAGGCCGGCGGCGGCGAGGTCGCGCGCGATGCCGGCGACGCCGAGCGCGTCGGCCCGGTTCGGCGTCACCGCGATCTCGATCACGGCGTCGTCGAGCCCCGCATAAGCGGCGTAGGGCTGGCCGACCGGCGCATCGGCGGGCAGCTCGATGATGCCGTCATGGTCGTCGGAGAGCTCCAGCTCGGCTTCCGAGACCAGCATGCCGTTCGATTCGACGCCGCGGATCACGCCCTTGCCGAGCGTGATCTTCTTGCCGGGGATGTAGCTGCCCGGCGGCGAGAACACGCCCTTCATGCCGGTGCGGGCGTTGGGCGCGCCGCAGACGACCTGCACCGGCTCGCCGGCACCGGTGTCGACCATGCAGACGCGCAGGCGATCGGCGTTCGGGTGCTGCTTCGCCTCGACGACATAGGCGATGGTGAAGGCGGAGAGCGCGGCGGCGCGATCCTCGATCGCCTCGACCTCCAGGCCGATGCGGGTCAGGGTCTCGGCGATCTCCGCAACGGAGGCGTCGGTGTCGAGATGCTCTTTGAGCCAGGAGATCGTGAATTTCATCGTCGTATCAGTGTCGGGCGGGATCGGTCGAAATCTTGGCGCTGGTGGCCGAAAGGGCCGGCGTCGCCTGGTTGAGCGCGTTGGCGCCGTCGGCGCGGATCGTCATGGCGTTGCCGCGCCAGCTCACCTCGCCGCCGATGAAGGCATAGGCCCAGACACCGGGGAAGGCGATGTCGCGCACCAGCATGGCAAAAGGCGAACGCCAGTTCAGGAACCAGCCGACCCCGGCCGAGAGCGCGATGTCGCCGGCATACCAGACGGCCAGCACCAGCAGCGGCCCGAGCCAGAACGGCAGGCCGAAGCCGACGCCCGCGACGGTCGCGAGCAGCGCCGGCAGCAGCGGTGCGGAGAGGATCTCCAGCGCGAAGAAGGGCAGGAAGGTGACGCGCCGCAGGCGGGCCCAGCGGAACTGGCGCTGCACCGCATCGGCGAGGCGGCGCGGCCCGAGCGGCTGCTCGAAGGGCTGGCCGACGAGATGGACGTGCCGGCCGGCGGCGCGCACCAGCTTGGTCGAGGCGGCGTCCTCCGCGATCTCGGCGCCGAGCGCGGCGATGCCGCCATTCGCGTCGAGGAAGGGCTTGTTCCACAGCATCGACTTGCCCTGGGCGAAGCCGAGCCCCAGCGCCTCGCCGACATATTGCCAGCGCGCCTGGAAGGCGTTGAGGAAGGCGCATTCGACCTCGGCGCCGAAATTCTGCGGCCGCGAGCCCGCCGGCGTCGAGCAGACGAGGCCGGTATCGGATCGCCAGGCGGCCATCAGCCGCTGGATGTAGTCCTTCGGCATCAGCACGTTGGAATCGGCGAGGATGACCCAGTCGGTCGTCGCCGCCTCCCAGCCGCGCACGCAGTTGTTGAGCTTGGGATTGGCGCTGACGGCGACGTCGCCGACGAGCAGCCGCGCCTTGTCGGGCCCGAATTGCGCGATCAGCTCCTCGATCAGCGGCACGATCGGGTCGTCTGCGTCGGCGACGCAGAAGATCGTGCTGTAGCGCGGATAGTCGAGCTCCAGCCCCGAGACGGCGGTCTCGCGGCTGAAGGCCTCGATGCCGCGCACCGGCCTGACGATGGTGACGGGCGGCAGCTCCGCCAGCAGGGCCGAGCGCTGCAAGGGCCGGCGCAGCCGCCAGAGCGCGATGGCCTGGCTCGCCAGGTTCACCGCGACCAGCAGCCCCGCGGCCAGCGCCGCCCAGCCCGCAGGCGTCATCGCGCCCTCCCCTGCCGGGTCGCCGCCGTCATGAGGAGAGGCCGCCGGTCAGGGTCGGCAGGTCGAGCGGGCGGAAGCCGTAATGCGCGAGCCAGCGCACATCCGCCTCGAAGAAGGGGCGCAGATCCGGCATGCCGTATTTCAGCATGGCGATGCGGTCGATGCCCATGCCCCAGGCGAAGCCCTGATAGACGTCCGGGTCGAGCCCGCAATTGCGCAGCACGTTCGGATGCACCATGCCGCAGCCGAGGATCTCCAGCCAGTCCTCGCCCTCGCCGAAGCGGATCTCGCCGCCCTTGCGCGAGCACTGGATGTCGACCTCCATCGAGGGCTCGGTGAAGGGGAAGAAGGACGGACGGAAGCGCATCTTCACGTCATCGATCTCGAAGAAGGACTTGCAGAACTCCTCCAGGATCCATTTGAGGTGGCCGAGATTGGCGGATTTGTCGATCACCAGCCCCTCGACCTGATGGAACATCGGCGTGTGGGTCTGGTCGGAATCGTTGCGATAGGTCCTGCCCGGGCAGATCACGCGGATCGGCGGGGCCTCGGCCAGCATGGTGCGGACCTGGACCGGCGAGGTATGCGTGCGCAGCAGCTTGCGCTCGCCGTTCGAGTCCGGCGCGAAGAAGAAGGTGTCGTGCATCTCGCGGGCGGGATGGCCAACCGGGAAGTTGAGCCTGGTGAAATTGAGGTCGTCGGTCTCGACATCCGGCCCCTCGGCGACGGCGAAGCCCATATCGCCGAAGATCGCGGTGATCTCGTCGATGACCTGGCTGATCGGGTGGATGCGGCCGCGCGCCTCGGGCCCGTCCTGCACCGGCAGCGAGACGTCGAGACGCTCGGAGGCGAGCCGCGCCTCCAGCGCCGTCTCGCCCAGCGCCTCCTTGCGGGCGGCGATGGCACCCTGCACGCGGTCGCGCAGGCCGTTGATCAGCGGGCCCTTTTCCTTGCGCTCGTCGGGCGTCATCGCGCCCAGCGTCTTGAGCAGGGCCGAGACCGAGCCCGACTTGCCGAGCGCCGCGATGCGCAGCTCCTCGACGGCGGCCTCGTCGGCGGCGGCGGCGATCGCGGCGAGGGTGTCGCGTTCCAGGGTGGCGATATCGGTCATGAACGGGTCGCAAGCGTTTGAAGGCGTGGGAACGGCCGCGTTCTAGCGGGAACGGCCGGCATATGCCAGTGCGAAGCGGCATCGCATCGAAACGAGCGCCCTCCTCCCCGGCAGGGCGACGATCTGCCCGTTTGCCTCGGCGGCGGTTTCTTCCGAGAAGGGGCGGCTTTCGCGCGATGCGAGCGACGACACAGGAGGACGCCTTGCCCGACAACACCGCCCAGAAGGAATCGCCCTCCTACCGGCTCGCCGCCCTCGATCCCGACTTCATCCTCGGCGATTCGACCCGCGGCGCCCGCTTCATGCTCGAATACCAGAAGGCCGAGGACCATCTCAGGGCGCGCGGCGTCGTCTCCACCATCGTCGTCTTCGGCTCGGCGCGGGTGCGGGAGGGCAACCGCTGGTACGAGGCGGCCCGCGCCTTCGGCCGCCTCGCCTCGGAACGCGGCGGGGCGCTGCGCGACGGCGAGGCCGGGCGCCATCACGTCATCGCCACCGGCGGCGGCCCCGGCATCATGGAGGCGGCCAATCGCGGCGCCACCGAAGCCGGCGCGCTCTCGATCGGCTTCAACATCACCTTGCCGCACGAGCAAGAGCCGAACGCCTGGTCGACGCCGGACCTGACCTTCCGCTTCCACTATTTCGCGATGCGCAAGATGCATCTGGCGATGCGGGCGGAGGCGCTGGTGGTGTTCCCCGGCGGCTTCGGCACGCTCGACGAGCTGTTCGAGATCATGACGCTGGTGCAGACCGGCAAGATGGACCCGGTGCCGATCGTGTTGTTCGACAAGGCCTATTGGCAGGGGCTGCTCAAGCTCGACACCATGGCCGAAGCCGGCTTCATCCGCCCCGACGACCTGAAGCTGTTCGCCTATGCCGACACGCCGGAGGAAGCCTATGCCTGCATCGTCGACGGCGGCGGCGACGGCTGGGACCATCCGGGCAACGGCAGCGTGCAGACATAGTCTGCCGACACCGGCGTCACTGCGAGCGCGGCGAAGCAATGACGGGGCGAGCTTCCGCAGACACGAAAAAGGCCGGCGTTTCCGCCGGCCTTTTCCAATTCCGATCGGTTCGGTCCGCTCAGGCGGCCTTGGCCTCCGGCTGGCCGAGCACGCCCTTGACGGTCTCGACCACAGCGGCGAACGAAGCCACGTCGTCGATCGCCATCGCCGAGAGGGTCTTGCGGTCCAGCTCGATGCCGGCCTTGATCAGGCCGCCGATGAAGACCGAATAGGTCAGGCCGTGCTCGCGCACCGCAGCGTTGAGGCGCTGGATCCAGAGAGCGCGGAAGGAGCGCTTCTTGTTCTTGCGGTCGCGATAGGCGTACTGCATCGAGCGATCGACGGCCGCCTTGGCGGCGCGGATCGTATTCTTGCGGCGGCCATAGAAGCCCTTGGCGGCCTTGAACGTCTTCTTGTGCTTGGCGTGGGACGTCACGCCCCGTTTCACGCGAGCCATGTCATGATCTCCGGAGTGTCAGGTGGCGTCAGCCGTTGGGGAGGAAGTACTTCTTCACGTTGGCCGCATCGCCCTCGAAGAGGGTCGTGGTGCCGCGGTGATTGCGGATCTGCTTGTTGGTCCGCTTGATCATCCCGTGACGCTTGCCGGCCTGGGCGTAGAGCACCTTGCCGGTACCGGTGATCTTGAACCGCTTCTTAGCGGCCGATTTGGTCTTCATCTTGGGCATTTCAGCTCCTATCGGTCATAAGGCCGGCACGCCTCGCGGCGGCTTTGGCCAGATTTTGCTTTCAGGAAGCAAAGAACGACCGCCACGGCAGCCCTTATCAGCCGGGCGATCGAAGGCCGGGCCTATCGCAGAAAAGAAGCCGGCTGGCAAGCGAAAAGCCGGCTTCGCCGACGACCTTGCGGAAACCGGCTTCACAGCTTCATCGCAAAAGAGGCAGATTGATCTCGCCCGCCTTTCCAACCGGAGCCTCACCCGTGAAACGCATCCTGCTCAGCCTGGCCGCCGGCCTCGCCCTGGCGGCCGCCGCCAGCCCCTCCCTCGCCCAGTCGACGCTCGAGAAGATCAAGGCGCGCGGCAACATCATCTGCGGCACCAGCGAAGGCGTTCCGGGCTTCTCGCTGCAGGACAAGGACGGCGTCTGGCACGGCTTCGACACCGATGTCTGCCGCGCGCTCGCCGCGGCGATCTTCAACGATCCGGACAAGGCGAGCTATCTCTCGCTGTCGAGCAAGAACCGGCTCGTCGCGCTGCAGGCCGGCGAGATCGACGTGCTCGCCCGGACCACGACCTGGTCGCTCGGCCGCGACATCGGCCAGGGCGTCAGCTTCACCGCGATCAATTATTACGACGGCCAGGGCTTCATCGTGCGCAAGAAGCTCGGCGTGAACACGGTCAAGGACCTCAACGGCGCCTCGGTCTGCGTCGCGCAGGGCACGACCACCGAACTCAACCTCGCCGATTACGGCCGCACCCACGGCATCAAGTTCGAGACCGTCGCCTTCGCCACGCTGGAGGACACGGTGCAGGCCTATGAGGCCGGGCGCTGCGACGCCTACACCACCGACCTCTCGGCGCTGGCCGGCACGCGCGGCCGGCTGAAGGATCCGGACGAGCATGTTCTGCTCCAGGAGGTGATCTCCAAGGAGCCGCTCGGCCCCTGGGTGCGCAAGAACGATCCGGCCTGGTTCGACCTGGTGCGCTGGACGGTGATCGCGACGATCGACGCCGAGGAGCTTGGCGTGACCCAAGCCAATGTCGAGGACCTGGCCAAGAATTCGCAGAATCCCGAGATCCGCCGCATGCTCGGCGCCGAGGGCAAGTTCGGCGAGGCGCTGGGCCTGACCAATGACTGGGTGGTGCGCATCGTCAAGGCCGTCGGCAATTACGGCGAGAGCTTCGAGCGCCATTTCGGGCCGAAGACCAGCAACCCGCTGCCGCGCGGCGTCAACAAGCTGTGGACGCAGGGCGGCCTGCAATACGGCCCGCCGATCCGCTGAGCCCGGCGCGGGCCGGCCGCCGGGTTCCCGGCAGCCGGCCTTCCGCCTCTCAGCCCGGCTCGCAGATGGCGGCCGGCTCGGGCTCGCCCTGCAATCGGCGATAGCCGACGAGGGTGATCAGCAGCCCGACGAAGCCGGCCGAGACCGAGACCCAGAAGCCGCCGCGCGCGCCGAGGAGGTCGATCAGCGCACCCGCGGCGGAGGCGCCGAGCGCCATGCCGATGCCGATGCCGGTGATGGCCCAGGTCATGCCTTCCGTGAGCTGACGCGCCGGCACCAGGCGCTCGACCAGCCCCATGGCGATGATGATGGTCGGCGACACCGCCGCCCCCGCCAGGAAGAAGACCGCCGCCAGCGAGGCGAGCCCGGACACGGCCAGCAGCGGCAGGGTCGTCGCCGCCGCCAGGGCGAGCGCCGCGGCGAACTGGGCCGCGAGCGAAGCCTTGAGCCTGAGCGTGCCGAAGACGAGGCCGACGATCAGGGAGCCCGCCGCATAGACGGCCAGCGCCAGGCTCGCCATCCCCTTCTGGCCCTGCGCCTCGGCGAAGGCGACCGCGGAGATCTCGGCGGTGCCGAAGATCGCGCCGATCGCGATCATGGCCAGCACGACGACCTGCATCCCGCCGAGCCGGACGACCGACCGCTCGATCTCGGCGGAGCGGGCGCGCACCGGCGGCTCGGTGCGCCGCTGGGCGCAGAGCAGCGGCACGCCGACCACCAGGAAGATCACGGCGGCGAGCGGGCCTGCCTCCGGGAACAGGCCGACGCTGAACCCGATCGCGATGATCGGGCCGATGATGAAGATGATCTCGTCCACCACCGATTCGAAGGCATAGGCGGTACGCAGTTGCGGCGTGCCGCGATAGAACTCGGTCCAGCGGGCCCGGACCATCGCGCCGATGGTCGGCATCAGGCCGGAGAGCAGCGCGAAGCCGAAGAGCAGCCAGTTCGGCCCGCCGGCCCGGGTCGCGAGCATCAGGCCGCCCAGCGCCAGGGCGCCCGCCCCGGCCGCCGGCAGCAGGACGCGGCGCTGGCCGTAGCGGTCGACGAGGCGCGAGACCTGCGGCGTGATCAGGGCGCTGGCCAGCGCGAAGGTCGCGGCGACGGCGCCGGCCACGCCATAGTCGCCGCGCCGCTCCGAAAGCATGGTGACGATGCCGAGGGTGACCATCGAGGCGGGCAGCCTGGCGATGAATCCGGCCGATGAGAAAGCGAGCGCGCCCGGCGCGCGGAAGATGTCGCGATAGGGGTTGGACATGATGGGTCCCGAGGGAGATCGGCATACGCCGCGTATGTGAATGATTATTTTACATACGCGGCGCATGTCAATTAACATACGGACCGTATGTGAAAGGGATGTGATGGCACGCAGGCCTCGCGCCGACATGATCGCGGAAACCCGCGCCAGCCTGATCGCCGCCGCGCGCGCGGCGTTCGGCAGGGTGGGCTATGCCGCCGCCTCGATGGACGAGATGACGGCGGCGGCCGGGCTGACGCGCGGCGCGCTCTATCACCATTTCGGCGACAAGAAGGGGCTGTTCGCCGCCGTGATCGACCAGATCGACGCGGAAATGACGGTCAGGCTGCGCGTCGTCTCCGCCAAGGCCGGGGATCGCTGGACGGGGTTCCGCGACGAATGCGCCGCCTATCTCGCCATGGCGCTGGAGCCGGAGATCCAGCGCATCATGCTGCGCGACGGACCGGCCGTGCTGGGAGACCCCTGGAGCTGGCCGATCCAGAACGACTGCATCCGGATGATGGCCCGAAGCCTCGAAGCGCTCGTCGCCGAGGGCGTTCTGATGCCGCTCGATCCGGAAGCGGTGGCGACGCTGATCTTCGGCGCGACCCAGCATGCGGCGCAATGGATCGCGCATGCGCCCGACCCGGAAGCGGCGCTCAAAGGCGCGACCGACGCCTTCAGCGCGATGCTCGACGGCCTCTTGCGCAAGCCATCATGAAAAAGGGCGCCAGCGGCGCCCATTTTCCTGACCTGCAGCGATCGCGGGTGACGCACGCCTCAGCGCGGCGCGAGCACCATGACCATCTGCCGGCCTTCGAGCTGCCAATCGCTCTCGACCTTGGCGATCTCGGCGGTGTCGACCTTGACGCGCTCCAGCACCTTCACGCCGAGGTCCTGATGCGCCATCTCGCGGCCGCGGAAGCGCAGGGTGACCTTCACCTTGTCGCCTTCCTCGAAGAAGCCGTGCATGGCCTTCATCTTCACGTCGTAATCGTGCTTGTCGATGCCGGGCCGGAGCTTGATCTCCTTGATCTCGATGGTGCGCTGCTTCTTGCGCGCCTCCGCGGCCTTCTTCTGCTCGAGAAAGCGGAAGCGGCCGTAATCGAGGATCTTGCAGACGGGCGGAACGGAGTTCGGGGCGATCTCGACCAGGTCGAGACCGGCATCCTCGGCAATCTTCAGCGCGTCGAAAAAGGACACGACACCACGGTTTGCGCCGGTATCGTCGATGAGCTGGACTTCGCGCACCCCGCGGATGTCACGGTTCGAGCGAGGACCTTCCTTGGTCGGGGTGGGGGCGGCGCGGTAAGGACGGCGAATGGGGGCTTCTCCTGTGTTTGGCGCAGCTCGCGCCGTTGATTCAGACACATTGCACAATGATGCGCGTTGTCAATGCATGACACCGCTGCGACGGGCATCTCCTGCCGCGAAAGCCGGTCAGCGCCCCAGCAACGCGCAATAGACGTCGAGGGTTTCCGCGACCATCGCCTCCAGCGAGAAATGCCGCTCGACATGGATGCGCGCCCGGCGCGCCAGCGCCTCGCGCGCCGAGGGGCGCAGGTCCAGCGCCTCGCGCAGGCCGGCCGCCAGCGCCGCGGCATCGTCCGGCGGCACGTGCCAGCCGGTCCGCTCGCCGGGCCCGACCTGCGGCGGCGCGAGCACGGTCTCGGGCACGGCGCCGAGATCGGAGACGACGACGGGGGTGCCCATCGCCTGCGCCTCGACCGCGACGCGGCCGAAGGCTTCCGGGTCGGTCGAAGGCACGGCGACCACCGCGGCGGAGAGCATCGCCGCCGGCATGTCGCTGCAATGGCCGACCCGCTTCACCCGCCCTTCCAGCCCCGCCTTGGCGATCAGCCCGTCGAGCTCCTTGACGTAGCCGTCGCGGCCCTGCGCGTCGCCGGCCAGGATGAAGGCGGTATCGGCGTCGCCGGCGTCCCGCATCAGGCGCGCCGCCTCGATCAGCACGCGCTGGCCCTTCCAGCCGGTGAGCCGGCCCGGCAGCAGCACGATGCGCTGATGCGGCTCGACGCCCCAGGCCTTGCGCAGCGCCTGCACCCGCTCGGCGCTGACGGCGGCCGGGGCGAAGGCCGCGAAATTGGTGCCGCGATTGACGACGCGCACCTTGTCGCGCGCCATCGGGTGCTTCGCCAGGATCAGCCCGGCGGTATAGGCCGAATTGGCGATGACGACGTCGCCGCGCGCCATTACCGAGTTATAGAGCGTCTTCACCGCCGAGCGGCTGTTATAGGAGCCGTGATAGGTGGTGACGAAGGGCAGCTTCAGGAACCTGGCCGCGGCGAGCGCGACCCAGGCCGGCGCCCGCGAGCGGGCATGGATCAGCTCGACCTCCTCCTCGCGGCAGAGCATGACGAGCTTGCGCACGTTGAGCGCCATCGCGATCGGGTTCTTCGAGGCGGCCGGGAAAGGCAGCCAGACGCCGCCCTTTGCCTGCAACTCGGCGACGAGTCGCCCGCCTTCGGTCGCGACCAGCGCCCGCGCGCCTGCATCGGTCAACCCCCTGGCGATGTCGACCGCGGTGCGCTCCGCCCCGCCGGCTTCCAGCTCCGGGATGATCTGCAGGATCGTGCGCCCGGCGAGCGGATGCGTCTCGGTCGAAGGCAGTGAGAGATGGGCACCCGGCTTGAAGGACATGCGCTCTGGAGGCTGTTGGTCTGGACTTTCGTGAACGGAGGCGAATATGCCCCTATCGGATGACGGCCGCAGCCCCTATTCGCCGCGGCCCCCTGATTCGTCACAGGAGAATTGCCTTGGAGCGCCAGCCCCCGCAATGGCTCGAGGTCGGTGAAACCTCCCGCCGCCTCGCCTTCCTGATGCAGGAGGGCGAAGGCGCGCCCGTCGTCTGGCTCGGCGGCTTCCGCTCCGACATGCGCGCGACCAAGGCCGAGGCGCTGGCCGAATGGGCCCGCGACAACGGCCGGGCCTATCTGCGCTTCGATTATGGCGGGCATGGCGAGAGCGACGGCGATTTCGGCGCCTTCACCCTCTCCGACTGGCTCGGCGACGCGCTCGCCATGATCGAGAGCCGGTGCCGGCGGCCGCCGGTCCTGGTCGGCTCCTCGATGGGCGGCTGGATCGCCCTGCTCGCCGCCCGCAGGCTCTTCGGCACGCCGTTGCAGCCGGCGGGGCTTGTCCTGATCGCGCCGGCCGTCGACTTCTCCGAGGAGCTGATGTGGGCGCAGATGCCCGATTCGATCCGCCGCACGATCCTCGACAAAGGCGTCTGGCTGCGTCCGTCGGACTATTCGCCCGAGCCGACGCCGATCACCCGCGCCCTGATCGAGGACGGGCGCCGGCATCTGATGTTCGGCGGCGAGATCAGGGCCGGCTGCCCGGTGCATATCCTGCAGGGCATGCGCGACCCGGATGTGCCCTGGCGGCAGGCGATCAAGCTGGTGGAGCATCTCAGCGGCGACCCGGTGGTGCTGACGCTGGTCAAGGACGGCGATCACCGCCTCTCGACCCCGGCCGATATCGCAAGGCTGCAGGCGGCGGTCGCCTCGGTGGCGGCCACGACCTGAACCGTCATTGCGAGGAGCGCGGCGACGAAGCAATCCAGCGAGACGTAGAACTCTACGACACCGGATTGCTTCGCTTACGCTCGCAGTGACGGGGTCAACGCTCAGCCAAACGAAATCCGCTCAGCGGGCCGATGCTCAATGGACGCTGACCATCTTGAGGTCATGCTCCCAGGCATTGGCCGTGGCGGCCTCGCGCGTGTCGGCCACGAGGATCGGCGCGCCATCCGCCGAGAGCAGGGTGTAGAGCTTGAGGCCGGATTCGATCTTCGGAGCCTGCGGGAAGATCCGCATCAGCTCGTCCGAAGTCATCGGCTTGAGATAGGCGACCTCGCCGGTGCCGAGCGCCGCGAATTCGGCCGGGGTCAGCGGGTTGTCCTGGGTCAAAATCCTGTCCTGTTTCATCGCGCCCTCCTTCAGAGCAGTGCGAATGCGGTTCGATGCTGCGCCTTCAATGATGAACAGATGCGTAAACCGCTGGCGCATCCTTCAAAGCCGGACGATTTCCCGTCCTCTATTCGCGGCTCATGATATCGATACGCCTGACGAACCTCTCCGGTTCCGGCCTGATCAGATCGATCGCGAGCAGGCCGTTAGACAGATCCGCCCCGAGAACCTGCATGCCGTCCGCGAGCAGGAAGCTGCGCTGGAACTGACGCGCCGCGATGCCGCGATGCAGGAACTGCCGGCTCTTGTCGTCGCTCTGGCGGCCGCGGATCGTGAGCTGGTTTTCCTCCAGCGTGATCTCGAGCTGCTCCCGCGCGAAGCCGGCCACCGCCAGCGTGATCCGCAGGCGGTCGGGCTCGTCCTCCGTCCGGGGCAGCCGCTCGATATTGTAGGGCGGATATCCCTCGCTCGCGCCTTTGGCGACGCGATCCAGCGCGCGCTCGATATCGTCGAAGCCGAGCAGGAACGGGTGGGACAAGCTAGGCGTGCGCGTCATATCCGAAGCCCTCGAAAGGCGCCTCATGAACCATCGGGACCCGCCGCTGGCAGCATCCCGCGGGCGAAAGGCGAACCCTTCCGCTTGAACGAGATATGGCGAAGCCGCGGCCGCGCTTCAAGAGGAGCCGGCGCAAGACCGCGGCCCCGCCGGGACGGCCCGGCCCATGCCCCGGTGAGCGCGCGGCTCAAAGCACGTCGCGGACGCGCGTCAGCGTGGAATCCATGTGCTTGCCGATCGCGGCCGACAAGGCCTGCGCGTCCCGCTTCAGCAGCGCCGCCATCATCTCCTCGTGCTCGGCGACGGCGCCGGCCCATTTCTCCGGCCCCTCATTGCCGATGAAGCGCAGGCGCTTGATCCGCGACTGGAGCGTGCCGTGCATCTCGACCAGCACCTGGTTGCCGGATGCGGCGACGGTGGCGGTGTGGATGGCCTGGTTGAGCTTGAAATATTCGAGCCGCTCGCGCGTCCGGTAGAGCTCCAGCATGCGCCGATGCAGCGCATGGATCGCCGCGATCGTCTCGTCCGAGGCCTGCGCGCAGGCGATCCTGCCGCCAAGCTGCTCGAGCGCCTTCAGCACCTCGAGCACCTGGTAGAGATCCTGCGCCGAAAACTTGCGGACGATCGCGCCCTTGGCGGGCAGGACCTCGACGAGCCCTTCGCTGGCCAGCGTCTTGATCGCCTCGCGCAGCGGCGTGCGCGAGACGCCGAGCTGCGCGCCGACCTGCCCCTCGTTGATGCGCTGCCCCGGCTGCAGCCGACCCTCGATGATCATGTCGCGGAGGCGTTCCAGCACCTCGTCATGCAGCGTGCGGCGGGTGATGCGGGGGTAATCGGTCGCTGCCTCGCTCATCGTGCCGCCATCGGTTCCGGGTCGCCTGCGTTTACGCCATGGCCACCCTGCCCTGTCAAACCCGGCCCGGCCGGCGCCCCGGCGAAGGACGTATCCTCCCGGCCAGGCATCCGCCGCGCCTGCACCGGGCAGGCCGCGACCGGCCCGCGAACAGCCGCGTGGCAGGCATGGACATTCATCGGCTCGCTCTCCCGTCCCCGGCCGGCCAGCCTCCTGCCCCGCCCTCTCGCGGCATTGTAGCGGCTTCATATTATACTGCATACAGCATACTTGCAGCCGGTGCCGGCGCCGTGTTAGCCAGACCGGGACGAGTGACATCAACGGAGGCGACCGGCCCGATCGTACCGCGATCCGGCCCTGGCACGCCCCAAGGAGAGCGGCGGTGCAGAGTTCCCGAAACGGCGCAAAGCCGGTCATCGCGATCGCGATGGGCGACCCGTCCGGCATCAGCCCGGAACTGCTGGCGCGGCTGCTGTGCGAGCCCGATCTGCGCGACGCGGCGCGCTACGTCGTTTTCGGCGACAAGCGCCTGCTCGACCTCGGCGCGGCCGACGGCAAGGTCGATCCGGACGTCGCGCTCGTCGCCTCCGAGGACGCGCTGCCCGCGACCTCGGACAAACCGCTCTTCATCGACCTCGCCAATCACGACCCGGCCGATCTCCGGCGCGGCCAGGCGACGCTCGCCGGCGGCAAGGCGGCGACCGAGAATTTCCGCCGGGCGCTGCAATTCGCCGCCGCCGGCAAGGCCGATGCGGTGTTCTTCACCCCGTTCAACAAGGCGGCGATGCGCTTCGCCTATCCGGGCTATGACGACGAGATCCGCTTCGTGCGCGACGCCATCGGCTTCGACGGGCCGGCGAGCGAATTCAACATCCTCGACAAGCTGTGGAATGCGCGCGTCACCTCGCATATCCCGCTCTCGGCGGTGGCGCAGAACATCACCCAGGAGCGCATCCTGCGGGCGCTGACCCTGGCCGACGCCAATCTGCGAGCGGCCGGCTTCAACCCGCCGCGCATCGCGGTGGCGGGCATCAACCCCCATGCCGGCGACGGCGGCAATTTCGGCCGCGACGAGATCGAGACGATCGCGCCGGCGGTCGAGGCCGCTCGGGCCAGGGGCTTCACCGTCGAGGGGCCGTTCCCGTCGGACACCGTCTTCCTGCGGGCGAAGAACGGCGATTTCGACGCGGTGCTGACGATGTATCACGACCAGGGCCAGATCGCGATGAAGCTGATGGGCTTCGACCGCGGCGTCACGCTGATCGGCGGCTTCCCCTTCCCGATCTGCACGCCGGCCCATGGCACCGCCTATGAGATCGCGGGCAAGGGCATCGCCAATCTCGGCGCCAGCCGCGCCGCCTTGTCGCTGGCGATCAAGATGGCCCGGGACGCACGGGAGAAGGCGCAGGCGGCCGCCTGATCCGGCCCCGATCAACCGAAGCCGCCATCCAAGAGCGGCGTCGTTCAATCAACATGCCAGGGAGAAACAGATGAAGACCATCGCGATTTCCGCCGCGCTCGCGGGCGCGCTCACCCTCGGAGGCTTCGGTGCCGCGCAGGCCTGGGAGCCGACCAAGCCCGTCGAGTTCGTCGTGACCTCGGGCGCCGGCGGCGGCACCGACAATTTCGCGCGCCTCGTCCAGGCGATCATCACCAAGCACAAGCTGATGGAACAGCCGATCGTGGTGGTGAACAAGGGCGGCGGCTCCGGCGCCGAGGGCTATGTCTACGGCAAGGGCAAGAAGGGCGACCCGAACGAAGTGATCTTCGGCACCAACAACGCCTATCTGCTGCCCTATGTCGCCAAGCTCGGCTACAAATACACCGACCTGACGCCGGTCGCGGCGATGGCGCTCGACGAGTTCCTGCTCTGGGTCAAGGGCGACGCCCCCTATGCCGACGCCAAGGCCTATATCGACGCGGTCAAGGCCAAGCCGATGGGCTTCAAGATGGGCGGCAGCCAGTCGAAGGACACCGACCAGACCCTGACCTCGATGATCCAGGACGCCACCGGCGCCAAATGGATCTACGTGCCGTTCCAGGGCGGCAGCGCCGCGGCGGTGCAGCTCGCCGGCGGCCATATCGATTCCAACGTCAACAACCCCAACGAGAATGTCGGCCAGTGGAAGGCCGGCCAGGTCAAGCCGCTCTGCGTGTTCGCGCCGGAGCAGCTCGCCAAGAGCGAGCCGATCCATGACGGCAAGGGCTGGGGCGACGTCCCGACCTGCAAATCGGCCGGCATCCCGATCGAATCCTTCCGCATGCCGCGCACCGTCTGGCTGCCCGCCGACGTTCCGGCCGACGCCGTGACCTACTACGCCAATGTGCTGGAGAAGGTCAGCCAGACGCCGGAGTGGAAGGAGTTCATCCAGCGCACCGCCCAGACGGCGAAGTTCATGAAGGGCCAGGAGTTCACCGACTTCGTCGCCAAGGACGACGCCGCCAACAGGAAGGTGTTCGAGGCGGAAGGCTGGGTGGTGAAGTAAGGCTCGGGATCAGCGCGTGCTGATCCGGCTCTGAAACACGCGGGTCATCCCGGGCTTGACCCGGGATCCATGCCAAAGTGCTTTTCGATCAAGGCTCAGGCATGGATCCCGGATCTCCGCGGAGTTTATCCTTGGGCCGATCGAAGATCGGACCCGAGGGCTCCGTCCGGGATGACCAGCATCTTTCATTCATGAACGCGTTTCCAGCTTCTCAGGCAACGAGGAAGCCAGCTCCATGATAACCCGTTTCTGGGCCGAGATCGGCACCGCGATCCTGACCCTCGCCTTCGGGCTCGTCATCGTGAAGGGCTCGCTCGAATTCGGCATCGGCTGGGATTCCAGCGGGCCGCAGCCGGGCGCCTTCCCGTTCTATGCCGGCGGGCTGGTCGCGCTGGCGAGCCTCGGCACGCTGGCGCTGACGTTCGGCAAGCGGCTGGCGGGCAAGGCGATGCTCGCTGACGCCTTCCTCGACGCCGCGCGCGGCAGGCGGGTGCTCTCCTTCCTGTTGCCGCTCGTCGCCTTCGTCGTGCTGAGCGTGACGCTCGGCATGTATGTCGCGACGATCCTCTATCTCGTCTTCGCGATGCGCTTCCAGGGCGGCTATGGCTGGATCGCAAGCCTCGCGACGGCCATTCTGACGGCGGCCTTCTTCTATTTCGCGCTCGAAAAATTCTTCCAGATCGGCCTGCTCAAGGGGCCGCTCGAACCCCTCCTCGGTCTCTGAGAGCGGCGACAAGGCATGGACAACATCGCCAACCTGATGCACGGCTTCGAGGTCGCGCTCACCGCCCACCACATCCTGCTGATGATCGCGGGTGTGCTGCTGGGCGTGCTCGTCGGCGTGCTGCCGGGCCTGGGCGCGCCGAACGGCGTCTCGCTCTTGCTGCCGCTGACCTTCAGCATGGACCCGGTCTCGGCGATCATCCTGCTCGCCTCGCTCTATTGGGGGGCGCTGTTCGGCGGCTCGACCACCTCGATCCTGTTCAACATCCCGGGCGAGCCCTCCTCCGTCGCCACCACCTTCGACGGCCATCCCATGGCGAAGCAGGGCAAGGCGACGGAAGCGCTCTCCTTCGCCTTCCTCTCGGCCGGCTTCGGCGCGCTCTGCGGCGTCGTGCTGATCACGCTTCTGTCCGGCTGGGTCGCGAATTTCGCGCTGCGCTTCTCCTCGCCCGAATATTTCGCGGTCTATTTCATGACCTTCGCGAGCTTCATCGGGCTCGGCGGCGCCTCGCCCTTCAAGACCGTGGTCTCGATGGGGATCGGCTTCTCGCTCGCGACGATCGGCATGGATTCGGTCTCGGGCAATGTCCGCCTCACCTTCGAATACGACGTGCTGCTGGCGGGCGTCAGCTTCCTGATCGCGGTCATCGGCCTGTTCGGCATCGGCGAATTGCTGCTGACCATGGAGGAAGGGCTGAAATTCGAGGGCGTCGCCGCCAAGGTCCGCATCGGCGACGTGCTGCGCACGGCGACCAAGCTGCCGCGCTACTGGCTCGCCCTGGCCCGGTCCTCGCTGATCGGCATCTGGATGGGCATCACCCCCGGCGGGCCGACCGCCGCCTCCTTCATGAGCTACGCCATGGCCAAGCGCTCCTCGCGCGACCCGGACAAGTTCGGCAAGGGCGAGCCGGAGGGCGTAATCGCCCCGGAGACCGCCGACCATGCCGCCGGCTCCTCGGCCATGCTGCCGATGCTGGCGCTGGGCATTCCCGGCTCCGCCACCGCCGCCGTGATGATGGGCGGGCTGATGATTTGGGGCCTCAACCCCGGTCCGACCCTGTTCACCGACCGGCCCGACTTCGTCTGGGGGCTGATCGCCTCGATGTATCTCGGCAACATCGTCGCCGTGGTGATCGTGCTGGCGACGGTGCCGCTCTTCGCCTCGATCCTGCGCATCCCCTTCGCGATCATCGGGCCGGTAATCGTGGTGATCTGCTTCATCGGCGCCTTCACCGCGGCGAACCGGGAGTTCGACATCTGGCTCGCCTTGATCTTCGGCCTCGTCGGCTATCTCTTCAAGAAGCTCGACTACCCGATCGCGCCGCTGGTGCTCGCCATGGTGATCGGCGACAAGGCGGAGGACGCCTTCCGCCAGTCGATGATCTTCAGCCAGGGCTCGCTCTCGATCTTCTGGTCGAACGCGCTGGTCGGCACGCTGATGGCGATCGGCCTCGTGTTGCTGTTCATGCCGCTGATCGGCGCGGGCCTGCGGCGCTTGCGCGGCCAGGGCGAAACACGCACCGTCTAACCCTCAGCCCAGCCGAAGGTCCTGCCCCATGAACGAACCCTATCGCGGCATCCTGCCGATCGCCCCGGTCGTCTTCCACGACAATGGCGACCTCGATATCGAGGGCAACCGCCGCGTCATGGACCTGATGGTCGACCAAGGTGTCGACGGCATCTGCATCCTCGCCAATTTCTCCGAGCAGTTCCTGCTCACCGACGAGGAGCGCGACCAGGTGATGCGGCTCTCGATCGAGCAGGTCGCGGGCCGCGTGCCGGTGATCGTCACCACCTCGCATTTCTCGACCCGCATCGCCGCCGCCCGCGCCAAGGCCGCGGCCGATGCCGGCGCGAAGATGCTGATGATGATGCCGCCCTATCACGGCGCGCTGCTCAAGGCCGACGAGCAGGGCATGATCGAGCACTTCAAGGCCGTGACCGATGCCTGCGGCATTCCGATCATCCTGCAGGACGCCCCGCTCTCCGGCGTCACCATGACAGTGCCCTTCATGGTCCGGCTGGCGAAGGAGGTGCCGCTCGTCCGCTACTTCAAGATCGAGGTGCCGGGCACGGCCGCCAAGCTGCGCGCCCTGATCGAGGCGGGCGGCGACGCCGTCGTCGGGCCCTTCGACGGCGAGGAGGCGATCACGCTGATGGCCGATCTCGACGCCGGCGCGACTGGCACGATGACCTCGGCCCTGATTCCCGACCTGATCAAGCCGATCCTCGCCGCCCATGCCGCGGGCGACCGCAAGCAGGCGGCGGCGCTCTATGCCCGGGTACTGCCGATCATCAACTACGAGAACCGCCAATGCGGCCTGCGCGCCGCCAAGGCGGTGATGAAGGAAGGCGGCGTCATCCGGTCGGACGCGGTGCGCCACCCGCTGGCGCCGCTGCATCCCAAGCTTCGCGAAGGGCTGCTCGAACTCGCGCGCGAGCTCGACCCGCTGGCGCTGCGCTGGGGGAAATGAAACGGCGCGGCCCCGGAGAGCCGCGCCGCCGATAGCGGACAGGACGGGGCGAAGCGGCGCTCCGCCCTTTGTCCCGGCACCGGCTTCCTGCGAAACGCGGAAGCCGTTTTCCGGTCAGATGCCGGAGCGCGCCGGAGCGCTCCTACCAATGGTCGTAATAGTGGCGCCGGTAGCCATAGGCGGGACCGTAGGGCGGGTAGCCCGGAGGGCGCCCGTAACCATAGCCGTAGCCGTAGCCGCCGCGATAACCGTAGCGATGGCCGTAATAGCGCTGCCGCGCCATGTTCTCCTGGATGATCATCAGGCGCTCGCGCTTGGCCGCCGTCATCGCGTAGGCGGCCGGCTGCCGGTCGAGCCCTTGCGCGAGGGATGGCGCGAGCGCCTCGCCGGCATAGGCGGCGGGCGCGGCGGCCAGGCCCCCGAGGACGATGAAGGCTGCAATCGTGAACCGATGCATGGAAGGGTCTCCCTTTCTGCTCCCGGCGACTTAACACTCTCCAGCCCAAACGCTTCGTGAACGCGATTGTTCAGCTTCGTTCATCTCGGAGAGCGCGGTTCGGCGCCGGCCGCAGAGCCGCAACCGCAGGCCGCGGCGCGATCGATTCGGGAAACCCCACGGATTTTCGGAAAGAAATGGTACAGCCACCCCGGCTCGAACGGGGGACCTCTAGATCCACAATCTAGCGCTCTAACCAACTGAGCTATGGCTGCCCATGACAGGCTGTCCGACCCGGCGCCGAGGCGGGGTCTCCAGCGGCGCGGAACCTAGTGCCGGCGCCGCGCTTTTGCAACCGCGTAATTCGCTTCCCCGGCGAAAAACCGTCCGCATCGCCGCACCCGCCGATGCGGGGCCGTTTCAACCGCGCGGAAAGGCCGCTCAGCCCTTGCGCAGAGCCGCGTTGGCGATGCGCGCGAGCTCCTTCAGATGCTCGGCATAGGATTCGTAGCTGCGGCGCACGGCCTTGGCCTGGAGCGCGATCGCCTCGGAGGCGCTGTCGCTGCGCGCCAGCGTCTCGGCCTCGCCCAATGTCGCCTTCAGCTCGGAGCAGGCATGCTCCAGCATCTTCGCCTGCAGGGCTCCGAAGGCGCGCGCCATGGTCAGCGCCTGGCTCATCACCGTCTCGCCGGTGAGCGCGGCGAATTCCGGCGGGCGCGGCAAGGGCAGCGAATCGAGCGAGGCAGGCTTCGCCGCTTCCTTGCCGGCAGGCGCCACCGGCGCCGCTGCGACGGGCTGCGCGGCCGCCGGGGCGGCGGGCGCCGGCTTCGGCGGCTCGGCAGGCTTGGCAACGACCGGCTTGGCGGCAGCGGGCTTGCCCACAGCGGGTTTGGCCGCGGCAGGGCCGGGCTGAGCCGGCCGGATCTCGCGCGCGGCCGGCGGCACGGGGTCGGCCGGCCTCCCCGCCGCGAGCTTCGCCACCGGCTTCTCGATCCGCAGCTTCGCAGAGACGATCTTCCTCGGCGGCTTGCCCGGCGCCTTCGCCCGAGCAGGCGCCGCGCTGGCCGGCGGGGCGGCGGCCGGCGCCGCCGCCGACCTAACCGGAGGCGGAGAGGAGGACGGGGCCGGCGCAGACACAGGCGCGGATGACGGCCCGGCGGCGGGCGCGAGCGGGGCGCTCTTCCCATCGGCCGGGGCCGAGGACAGCGCGTTGACGGGGGGCAGGCTGACCGGGAGCTTGGCCCGGGTTCGGGTCGGAGGCGGCTTGACCATCACGGCTCTCCTTCAGCGGCGGACGGGCGGGAGGCCGGGCGAAGCGCCCGGCCATCGGTCTCGGGGCAGCGCCGGGGAGCGGGCTGCCCGGCAGGCGGGCTCAGCGGCCGCGGGTGGCCTTGCTGACGGTCTCGGCGGCCTTGGCCGCCGCGTCCTGGGCGGCGGTGCCGAGATCCTTGATCTGGTTCTGGAACGCCGCCATCTGGGCCTTCAGGAAATCGGACTGGTGCTGCATCACCTCGGTGAGGTCCTTCGACTTCACCAGCTTCTGGGCGAAGTCGAACGCCGCCGTGACGTTGTTCTCGGCATAGGCGATGGCCCTGCGGGTCGCTTCCTGGGTGTTGACGCGGGCGGTCTCGGCCGAGCCATGCGCGCTATCCACAGCCTTCTGCGCGGCACCGATGAAACCGTCGAAAGCCTTGCGCGCCTGCTCTACGCTGCGCTCGGCGAATTCGCGCATCTCTGCCGGCACCTCATAGGAATGCTTGCTGTCCATGATCGTTCCTCCTGCTGCGAAAGGCGCCTCGATTTGATTGTGCACTGCAATATCATTACTGCAGTGCAATGACAACGATGCGACGGGACCGGCGCGCGGCTACGTTAACGCTGTTTCGAGGAGAAGCGGGAGAGCTATCTTCGGTTCCATGGATTCGTCCGCGTTTGGAAGCTATTAAAGATTTGTTAGCTATAAAGAGGCGGATCGGACGAGCGGATCAGCATGAGCGAAGCCGGACAGGACTGGGCACGATGGGGAGCTGCGGCGGGTGAAGACCCCGCCCTGACGACCTTTGCCGCCGGCGGCGCGCTGATCCTGTGGGACGCCGCGGCCGGCCGGCCGGGCTTCATGAACGCGGCCGGCCGGGCCCTGCTCGGCGCCGCGCCGGCAGCCGTATCGCTGCCGCCGCTCACCCGTCAACGCCTTTCGCTGCTGGCCGGCGGCCTCGCCCCGACATTGGGCGTCAGGCTGGAGCGCCTGCGGCTGACCGCGAGCTTCGCGGCGCTGCCCGTCACCTGCGGCGTCACGCTGCTGAGGCCGCAGGACGGGCACAGCGTGCTCGCCATCGCGGTGCCCGCTTCCGAATTGCGCCGCCTCGGCGTCACCGTCCCGCCCGAGGCCGATGAGCCGGCTCCCGCCCCGGCCGAGCCGGCGACGGCGGCAGCGCCTTCCCCGGCCGAGCCCGCCCCGGCTGCCCGGCCCTCGACGATTCGCTTCCTGTGGCAGAGCGACGCGGAGCGCCGCCTGACCCGCCTTTCCGAGAACATCGCCGTCCTGACCGGCGCCTCCGCGGCCTCGCAACTGGTCGGCCAGCGCTGGGACGATCTCGCCGGCCGCCAGTTCAGCGACCGCAGCGGCGGGCTGCTCGCCCGCCTCGGCAGCCCGGCGACATGGAGCGGCCATGTCGTTCTCTGGCGCACCGAAGCGCCGGGCGAAGCCGCCCCCGTCGAGCTCTCCGGCATGCCGGTGCTCGGCGCCGACCGGCAGTTCGCCGGCTTCCGCGGCTTCGGCATCGCCCGGCTGGAGGCGCGCGAGCCCTTCCCGCAGGACGAGGCGCCGGCCCCGCCGATGGACGCCGCCGAAGCGGCGGCCGCGGCATGCGCTGACGCTCCCGCCGGCGAACCGGCGCCGGCGGGCCCCGCCCTGCCCTCGGACGCCCCCGCGCCCGCCGCGACGCCCGCATCCGAGTCGGCGCGTCCTGCGGAAGCCGACGCCGCCCGCGACTGGCAGGTGATCTCCGGCCAGTGCGACGACGACACGGCCGATGCGCCCCCTGCGCCGACGCAGCCCGCGCCTCCCGAGAGCGCCGATGCGCCGCCGCCCGACGCCGCCGCGTCCCCGGACAGGGCCTCGACGAAGCCGGCGGAGCCGGCAGCGGCAGCGCAGGATCTGCCCGCCGCCAATATCGTGCCGCTGCGCAACGGGCAGCACGCCGCGATCCGGCCGGTCCTGGAGCCGTCGAAGGCTCATCTCACCTCGGCCGAGCGCAACGCCTTCCGCGAGATCGCCAAGGCGCTGGGCGCGCGGCTCGCCGAGGACGAGCCGCATGACGCGCCGCGCCTGCCACCGGTCGCGCAGCTCCGCGTGAAGGAGGCGGAGGCGAGCGCTCCCGCCCCTGCCGAGGCCGGCACGCCGGCGCCGGCCCGCCAGCGCAATTCCCACGCCGAGATTCTGGACCGGCTGCCGATCGCCGTTCTGGTCAATCGCGGCGACGAGGCGCTCTACGCCAACCGCACCCTGCTCGACCTGCTGGACTACGCCGATCTCGCCGATCTCAAGGCCGGCGGCGTCAGCCGGCTGATCAAGGAGGCGTCCCGCAGCGGCGGCGGCTCGATGACGCTGATCGACCGGGTCGGCCAGTTGGTCGGGGTCGACGCCATGCTCTCGAGCGTCGAATGGCTCGGCGAGGCGGCGACCCTGATGGCCTTCCGCCATCCGGCCGGCGGCGGCGAGGCGCCGGTGCTGACGCCGGAGGAGGCGGAGGAAGCCGAGCTCGCCGCCGAATTCGCGGCGGAGGAAGCGGAATCGGCGGCCCGCGTCGAGGCGCTGCGGCTCGATGCCGAGGCGCGGGACGGGCGCATCGCCGAGCTCACCGCGATGCTCGACACCGCCACCGACGGCGTCGTCACCATCGACGAGCGCGGGCGCATCCTGTCGCTCAACAAGGCGGCCGAGGCGCTGTTCGGCTACGACCAGCGCGAGGTCACGGGCGAGCTGTTCACCCTGCTGTTCTCGGCCGAAAGCCACGCCCCGGCGCTCGACTATCTCGAAGGGCTCAAGGGCGGCGGCGTCGCCTCGGTGCTGAACGACGGGCGCGAGGTCGTCGGCCGGGTGCGGCAGGGCGGCCGGATCCCGCTGTTCATGACCATGGGCCAGGTCGCGCATGGCGCCGAGCCGCGCTTCTGCGCCGTGCTGCGCGACATCACCGCCTGGAAGAAGACCGAGGGCGAGCTGGTCGACGCCCGCAAGGCGGCCGAGATGGCGAGCGCCCAGAAATCGGACGTGCTCGCCAAGATCAGCCACGAGATCCGCACGCCGCTCAACGCCATCATCGGCTTCGCCGAGGTGATGGCCGAGGAGCGCTTCGGGCCGATCGAGAACGAGCGCTACAAGGAATATCTGCGAGACATCCACCAGTCGGGCGGCTACGTCATCAGCCTGGTCAACGACCTGCTCGACCTCGCCAAGATCGAGGCCGGCAAGCTCGAGCTCGACTTCGTCGGGGTCAATCTCAACGAGATCGCGCTCTCGACCGTGGCGCTGCTGCAGCCGGAGGCGCAGCGCGCGCGCGTCGTGCTGCGCTCGGGGCTTTCGCCGAAGCTGCCGCCCGTCGTCGCCGATGAGCGCTCGATCCGCCAGATCGCGATCAACCTGCTCTCCAACGCGGTGAAGTTCACCGATGCCGGCGGGCAGGTCATCATCTCGACGGCGCTGGGCGACCAGGGCGAGGCGATCCTACGGGTGCGCGACACCGGCATCGGCATGGACGACGACGAATTGAAGCTCGCGCTCGAACCCTTCCGGCAGGTGCCGACGACGCGCCGCTCGGGCGGCACCGGGCTCGGCCTGCCGCTGACCAAAGCGCTGGTCGAGGCCAACCGCGCGGCGATGTCGATCACCAGCGTCAAGAAGGAAGGTACGCTGGTCGAGATCACCTTCCCGCCGCAGCGCGTGCTGGCGAGCTGAGCGGCCGGCAGGAAATGGGTCGCCCTCCAGGAGCGCCGACCAATCGATGCGCAGCCTAAGGACGAAGCCTGCCCTTGCATCGAAGCGACCGCTCGCGGTTTTGCAGAGGATTGCGCTCTATACGGGAATCCCGTATAATCGCTACAGATGACGGACGATCGGTTCGATCCCGTCAAGGACGCGGCCAACCGTGCGAAGCACCGGCTGCCGCTAGCCTTCGGCGATCGGATCTTCGAGGACAGCGATCATCTGATCATTCCCTCCATCCGCGAGATCGACGGCGAGGAGCGGTTCAAGGTCGTCGGCCTGGTCGAGGAGAAGCTGTTCACCGGCGTTTTCGTCTGGCGGGGTGATCTGCCCCGCTTCATCTCGGTGAGAAGGAGCAACAAAGGTGAAGAACGCGCCTACCGCGCTGCCTGCTGATCCGATCGACGCCGAGGATTTCGACGCATCGGCCAAAGCGCTGGATCGGGGCCAGCGCGCGCGCCTGATCCGCCGGACGCGGACCGGGCTCGGCCTGTCGCAAGCCGAATTCGCCAGCCGGTTCCGGGTGCCGGTCGGCACGCTGCGCGATTGGGAGCAGGCGCGGGCCACCGCGCCTGATTTCGCCATCGCCTATGTGCGGGTGATCGGCCTGCATCCGGAGATGGTGGCCGAGGCGGTCGCATAGCCGCTGAGCCGCCGGCAGGCGCCTGATGCTCGGGCCTGCCCCGAGCCTCTCGTGACGAGAGGGCGCTCCCTCGCTCGCGATTCCCGGGTCGAAGACGGGCACCCTTACAGCAGCGTGCCGCTCAGGATCACCGCCGCCACGCCGAAATAGATGACGAGGCCGGTGACGTCGACCATGGTCGCCACCAGCGGCGCCGAGGCGCTGGCCGGGTCGAAGCCGAGCCGCTTCAGCAGGAAGGGCAGCATCGAGCCCATCAGCGAGCCGAAGGTGACGATGCCGATCAGCGCGCCGCCGACCGTCGCCGCGATCAGCATCCAGTGCGGCCCGTAATCGTAGAAGCCGAGCCATTGCCAGATCGCGATGCGGGCGACGCCGATGGCGCCGAGGATCGAGCCCAGCACGAGGCCCGACGGCAATTCGCGCAGGATGACCCGCCACCAGTCCTTCAGCGAGATCTCGCGCAGCGCCAGCGCCCGGATGATCAGCGAGGTCGCCTGCGAGCCGGAATTGCCGCCCGAGCTCATGATCAGCGGGATGAACAGCGTCAGCACGATCGCCTTCTCCAGCTCCGACTCGAAGAACTGCATGGCGGAGGCGGTGAGCATCTCGCCCAGCAGCAGGATCGAGAGCCAGCCGGCCCGCTTGCGGATCATCGCGAAGAAGCCGATCTCGTTATAGGGCTCGTCGAGCGCCTCCATGCCGCCGAGCTTCTGCACGTCCTCGGTCGTCTCGGCGATCATCGCGTCGATGACGTCGTCGAAGGTGACGATGCCGATGACGCGGTCCTCGCCGTCGACGACGGGCACCGAGAGCAGGTCGTATTTCGTGATCAGCCGCGCGACGTCCTCGCGGTCGGTCTCCGGCGCCACGGTGATCGGCCGGTGAGCGGGCACGACCGATTCGACAGGCGCAGACGGATCGCCGGCGATCAGCCGGCGCAGCGAGACGGCGCGCACCAGCTTCTTGGTCGCCGGATCGAGCACGTAGATCGCATAGACCGTCTCGCGCGAGCGCTCGACGCGGCGGATATGGTCGAGCGTCTGCTGCACCGTCCAGCTCGACGGCACGCTGACGAACTCCGTCGTCATGATCGAGCCGGCGCTGTGCTCGGGATAGGCCAGCAGCTTGCGCAGGTCGGAGCGCATCTGGCGGTCCATGCGCGCGCCGAGGCGCTGGCGGGTCGCCTCGTCGAATTCCTGGAAGACGTCGGCCGCGCGGTCGGCCGACATGGCCGAAAGCAGCGCGCCGGCCCGGTCGTCCGGGAGCAGCGCCAGCACTTCGGCGGCGTCGGTCAGCTCGGGCTGGTCGAGCACGTCGACGGCGCGCTCGAAGGGCAGCTCCTGCAGGATATGCGCGACGGTGGCGCTGTCCTGCTCGTCGAGCATCTCGACGATGTCCGCGACATGCTCCTCCGCCAGCGTCTTGGCGACGACGACCGACAGCAGATCGGGGGCGAGTTCAATCTCGTTCATGGCTCTTATCCTGGCGATCGGCCGTCCGCACCGATCGCCCGGCTGAGCCGGGGACCCGGATCAGCCGCGCGAGGCGGCAGCAGACGGCTTCGACTGTCGACTGGGACTGTCGGTTGGCATCGGGTCTGGTTGTCCTGTGAGTGCCGGCCGCATGGGCCGGCGACATCCGGCTGTCTGCACCGGCAAGGCGGCGCCGTCAAACTCTTTTTGGCAGCGCAGCATGGTTCCGGGGCCTTGTCGGAAAGAGGCGTCCGCCTATGCTGGCCGGGATGGAACCGGCAGCCCGCCGGCACCTCCGTCATCCTGCATCCGACACCGGACCTCACGCGATGACCCTGACGATCTACGGCTGCTACCGCTCGCGCGCGACGCGCGTCATCTGGCTCGCGAACGAGCTCGGCCTGCCCTTCACCCATGTGCCGGTCATCCAGGCCTACCGCCTGCCCGACCCGGACGCGCCCGGCGCGCCGCTCCACACCCGCAGCGCCGAATTCCTGAAGGTCAACCCCAACGGCCATATCCCCAGCATCGACGACAACGGCTTCAAGCTGCACGAATCGCTGGCGATCAACCTCTATCTCGCCCGCAAGCATGGCGGCCCGCTGGCGCCCCAGAACGCGCAGGAGGAAGGGCTCGCGATCATGTGGGCGCTCTGGGCCGCCACGGAATGCGAGACGAACGCGCTCAGCCTGCAGCAGCATCTCGCCGCCTTCCCGCCGGAGAAGCGCAAGCCGGAGGTGGCCGAGGCCGCCCTCGCCGCCCTGAAGGCGCCCTTCGCCGTGCTCGACAGGACGCTGGCCGACGGCAAGGGCCATGTGATGGGCGGCCGCTTCACTGTCGCCGACATCAACGTCGCCGAGGTGATCCGCTACGCCAGGCCGGCGAGCGAGCTCTTCGACGCCAATCCGAACGTCAAGGCCTGGCTCGAGGCCTGCCAGGCGCGGCCGGCCTTCCAGGCGATGTGGCAGGCGCGCGACGCCGAGCCCGCCTGAGCGGAAAGGCCCGCCCAGAATCCGGGTGGCCGGACCTCGTCCGGCCACCTACTGACGCGGAATGACCCGGCCAGCGAGCAGAGCTTCCGCCATGACACAGCCGATTTCCACCCCCACGCTGCGTATGGGCCCGCTCGAATGGCTCCTGCTGATCGTTCTGTCGATCCTGTGGGGCGGTTCGTTCTTCTTCAACAAGCTGACCGTCGCGGAGTGGCCGCCCTTCGCGGTGGTGCAGGTCCGCGTCGGTCTCGCCGCGCTGGCGCTGCTCCTTGTCGTCCGCATTGCCGGGCAGTCGATGGCCGTCGGGCGCGAGCTGTGGCTGGCCTTCTTCGGAATGGGTCTCCTCAACAACCTGATCCCGTTCAGCCTGTTTCTCTGGGGGCAGCAGCAGATCGCGAGCGGCCTCGCCTCGATCCTGAACGCGACGACGCCGATCTTCGCGGTGCTGGTGATGCACTGCTCCGGCAACGAAAAAGCGACCGGGTTGAAGCTCGGCGGCGTGCTGGCCGGTCTCGTCGGCGTCGCCATCCTGATGGGCCCCGACGCGATCAGCGGCCTCGGCTCCCATCTGGCCGCACAGCTCGCCTGCATTCTCGCCGCCGTCTCCTACGCCTTCTCCGGCCTGCTCGGCCGGCGCTTCCGTGGCGTGTCGCCGCTGGTCGCCGCCACCGGCCAGCTCTCGGCCTCGACGCTGATGATGTTCCCGATCGTCTTCGTCCTGCATCCGCCCTGGACCCTGCCGGTGCCGTCCCACCAGGCCGTTCTGGCGCTTGTCGGGCTGGCACTGATCTCGACGGCGCTGGCCTATCTCCTGTTCTTCCGGATCATGCGCACGGCCGGACCGAGCAATGTGATGCTCGTCACCTTCCTGATCCCGGTCAGCGCCATCCTGCTGGGCTCGGGTCTGCTGGGCGAGGCTCTGCTGCCGCGTCATTTCGCCGGCATGGCCGCGATCTTCGTCGGGCTTGCCCTGATCGACGGCCGGCTGTTCAGGATGGCGCGCCTGCGGCCGGCCTGAGCCAAGACGGCCAGCCTAGGCCGAAAGACTTTATTGCCGAAAGATTATGAATTGTCCTAGGGTCGATTTGTCGGCTGGAGGCTTTATCAGCACGCCCCACTGACTGAGATATCGCGGCAAGCGATACGGGGAACAGGGGACGACCATGGACGTGCGGCAACTGCGATGCTTCATCGCGGTGGCGGAGGAGCTGCATTTCGGCCGCGCGGCCGAGCGTCTGGGCGTGGCTCCCCCGGCCCTGTCGCGCCAGATCAGCGCGCTCGAGGACGAGCTCGGCGTCAATCTCCTGACCCGTACCACGCGGCAGGTCGCCCTCACCCGGGCCGGCCTGATCATGCTCGAGGAATCAAAGGGCATCCTGGTCAAGATGGAGCAGGCTTCGCGGGCGGTGCGCGAGGCTTCGCTGGCCTCCGGCAAGGTGCTGCGCGTCGGCGCCATCGACGCCGCCTCGTCGAGCTTCGTGCCGGAAGCGCTGATGACCTTCCGCAAGCGTTTCCCCGGCATCGAGATCAAGTTCGCCGAGGCGATGACGGCCGCGCTGGTGCAGATGCTGGAGGCCGGCAAGCTCGACCTTGCCCTGGTCCGCCCGCCGCGCAAGCCAACCGACTGCGCCTTCGAGATCCTGCGCGTCGAGCGCCCGCTCGTGGTGCTGCGCGACGACCATCCGCTCGCCGCGCGCGAGCACCTGACCATGCACGACCTCGTCGGCGAACCCTTCGTGGTGCCCTCGAAGCGGATCCGGCCCTATGCTTACGATCTCGTCATGGCCTATTTCGAAAGCGTCGGCGCCGTGCCGAACGTGGTGATCGAGGCGACCGAGAAGCCGGCGATGATGTCGGCGGTGGCGGCCGGTCTCGGCATGGCGCTGGCGCCCGACTGGGTCTCCCGCCTCTCCTTCCCCGGCGTGACGATGCGGCGCCTGCGCGGCGCGATGCTCGACCCGCCGCCGCCCGGCGCGCTGGTCGGCGTCGCCTGGCGGCCGCAGCAGAAGCTGCCGGCCCGCGACGACTTCCTCGCGATCCTGCGCGAGAGCGTGACGCTGATCGAGGAGCGCCACGTCCTGCCACCCGCACAATCGCCCAAGCGGACCCGAACCCCATCGCCTGCCGGAGGAGCCTGATGAGTTTGAACCAGATAGAGCGAGCCCAGGGCTTGCGCATCCGCTCCACGCAGGATTTCGCCGGCGGCCTGTTCATGATCCTGCTGGCGATCGGCGCCTATGTCTTCTCCTGGGAGCTGCCGGCCGGCACGCTGCGCCAGCTCGGGCCGGGCATGCTGCCCAAGGCCTTCGCGGCGATCTGCGGGCTGCTCGGGCTGATGCTGTCGCTCTCCGCCCTGCGCTACCATGGCGAGAAGCTGGCGGGCTGGTCCTGGAGGGGCATCTTCTTCGCGCTCGGCGGCGCCTGCCTGTTCGGCCTCACCATCCGCGGCTTCGAGTTCGGGCCGATCCGGGTTCCGGCGCTCGGGCTGATGGTGGCGGGCCCGCTGCTGATCTTCTTCTCCGGGCTCGCCGCCGATGACCGCAAGCTCCCGGAGCTGCTGATCTTCGCCGTGGCGATGTCGGCGGCCTGCATCCTGCTGTTCAAATACGCGCTGAGCCTGCCGATCCCGCTCGCGCCCTGGCTCCTGGGGATCTGAGCGATGATGGAGACGATCTCCCACCTCTCGCTGGGCTTCGGCGTCGCGCTGACGCTGAAGAACATCGCGCTGTGCTTCGCCGGCTGCCTCGTCGGCACGCTGATCGGCGTGCTGCCCGGCGTCGGGCCGATCGCGACGATCTCGATCCTGCTGCCGATCACCTTCGGCCTCGACCCGACGGGCGCGCTGATCATGCTCGCCGGCATCTATTACGGCGCGCAATATGGCGGCTCGACCACGGCGATCCTGGTCAACATCCCCGGCGAGGCGACCTCCGTCGTCACCACGCTCGACGGCCACCAGATGGCCAAGCAGGGCCGCGCCGGCATCGCGCTCGGCATCGCCGCGATCGGCTCCTTCTTCGCCGGCTGCGTCGCCACCCTGATCATCGCCGCGCTCGGCGCGCCGCTGACCAAGATGGCGCTGCTCTTCGGCCCGGCCGAGTATTTCTCGCTGATGGTGATGGGGCTTTGCTTCGCGGTCGTGCTGGCACGCGGCTCGATCCTCAAGGCCTTCTGCATGATCATGCTGGGCCTGCTGTTCTCGACCGTCGGCACCGACCTCGAAACCGGCCAGGAACGGCTGACCTTCGGCGTCGCCTCGCTCTCGGACGGCATCGACTTCTCGGTGCTGGCGATGGGCGTGTTCGGCTTCGCCGAGGTGCTGCGCAACCTCGAAAATCCCGAGGCGCGCGACGTGGTCAAGGCCAAGATCGGCCGGCTGCTGCCGGGCTGGGAGGATATCAAACAGGCGGCGGCGCCGGTGCTGCGCGGCACCTTCGTCGGCGGCATCCTCGGCATCCTGCCCGGCAACGGCGCGGTGCTCGGCCCCTTCGCCAGCTACACCATGGAGAAGAAGATCGCCAGGGACCCGTCGCGCTTCGGCAAGGGCGCGATCGAGGGCGTCGCCGGGCCGGAATCGGCCAACAACGCCGGCGCCCAGACCGCCTTCATCCCGCTGCTGACGCTCGGCATCCCGCCCAATGCGGTGATGGCGCTGATGGTCGGCGCGATGACCATCCACGGCATCATCCCCGGACCGCAGGTGATGACCCGCAACCCGGAGCTGTTCTGGGGCATGGTCGCCTCGATGTGGATCGGCAACCTGATGCTGCTCGTCATCAACCTGCCGCTGGTCGGCATGTGGGTGAAGCTGCTGCAGGTGCCCTACCGGCTGATGTTCCCGGCGATCCTGATCTTCTGCTGCATCGGCATCTACTCGGTGAACAACCAGCCGCTCGACGTCGCCTTCACGGCGCTGTTCGGGCTGTTCGGCTACCTCCTGATCAAGCTCGGCTTCGAGCCGGCGCCGATGCTGCTCGGCTTCGTCCTCGGCAAGCTGATGGAGGAGAAGCTGCGCCAGGCGCTGATCATCTCGCGCGGCTCCTTCTACACCTTCATCGACTATCAGGAGCGGCCGATCTCGCTGGCGCTGCTGATCGTCGCCGTGCTCGTCCTGGCGATCGCGCTGCTGCCCGCGATCTCGAAGAAGCGCGAGGAGGTCTTCACCGAATGACGGGGGTTGCCGCGGCGGCCCCCCGCCTTAAGCTCCATCATCAACGACCACAGGGAGGAATACGCATGAAGAAGCTCGTTCTCGGCCTCGCGGCCGCCACCGCGCTGGCCTTCGCCGGCGGCGCGCAGGCGCAAGGCTACCCGACCAAGCCGATCACCATGATCGTGCCCTTCGCGGCCGGCGGCCCGACCGACATCATCGCGCGCATCGTCGCCGACAACATGTCGAAGACGCTGGGCCAGCAGATCGTGATCGAGAACGTCGCCGGCGCCGGCGGCACCACCGGCATCACCCGCGCGGTCACGGCGGCGCCGGACGGCTACACCATCGCGATGGGGCATCTGGGCACCTTCTCGGCGGCGCCCGCCACCTATCCCGGCCTGAAATACGACCCGATCAACGGCATGCAGACCATCGGGCTCGCCGGCGGCACGCCGATCCTGATCGTGGCGCGCAAGAGCTTCGAGCCGAAGGACCTCAAGGAGTTCGTCGCCTATGTGAAGGCGAACACCGACAAGGTGAACGAGGCCCATGCCGGCCTCGGCTCGGTCTCCTGGACGACCTGCACCCTGCTCAAGGGCATTCTCGGCACGCCGAAGATCAACGCCGTCGCCTATCGCGGCACCGGCCCGGCGCTGAACGACCTCGTCTCCGGCCAGGTCGACTTCATGTGCGACCAGATCGTCTCGGTCGCCGAGCAGGTCCGCGCCAACACGATCAAGGCCTATGCCATCGCCTCGGCCCAGCGCTCGCCGGCCCTGCCCGACGTGCCGACGACCAAGGAAGCCGGCCTGCCCGACTACCAGATCGAGGCGTGGAACGGCATCGCCGGCCCGAAGGGGATGCCGAAGGAGGCCGTGGACAAGCTCGTCGACGCGCTGAACAAGGCGCTGAACGACGAAGGCACCAAGAAGCGCCTGCTCGATCTCGGCACCGTGCTGCCGACGGCCGAGGAACGGACGCCGGCCGGTTTCGCCGCCCTGATCAAGCGCGACGCCGACAAGCTGACTCCCGCGCTCTCGGCCGCGCCGAAGCAATAAGCGGCCCGAAAACCCAGGATCTGCGCGGCGGGGCCTGTCCCCGCCGCTTTCGTTTCGGCTCCGGCGACGATCGGGCCGTCGCGAACGGCGCGATCACTCCCGGTTGAACGGATAAGCTCTTGCGCGGCCTGCGGATTCCGGAGCGGGTTGCGAAACGTTAACAACTCGTGACCCGCCTTCTCCGGAACAGCTTTTGCTCTGCCCTGGTTTTCCTGCCGAAGTTCGCTTCGAAAGGAGAAAGCCCATGTTCAAGAAGCTTGCTCTTGCGTCCGTCCTGGCCATCGCCCCGGCGGTCGCCTTCGCCCAGAACCAGCCTTCGGGCGGTGCGGTCGGCGGCGCGACCAGCGGCGCGGCGGCCGGTGCCGTCGGCGGCGCGGTGGTGGGCGGCCCGGTCGGTGCCGTGGTCGGCGGTGTCGGCGGCGCCGTGGTCGGCGCGATCGTCGGCGATGCGGCGACCCCGCGCTTCCGCAGCTATGTCGTCGAGCAGCGGGTGCCGTCCTACAGCTATGCCGAACCGGTGGCGGTCGGCACCGTCCTGCCCGAGCAGGGCGTGATCTACCACCCGCTGCCGGCCGAATACGGCCCCCAGGCCTCGCGCTACCGCTATACCGTCGTGAACGAGCGGCCGGTGATCGTCGAGCCGCAGACCCGCCGCGTCGTCCAGATCATCGAGTGACGCCGCCGCGCCGGAGGCGCTGCCGTTCAGGTCTGGCCGCCTTCGGCCAGGGCCCGCCGCGGATGACGCGGCGGGCCCTTGCTTTTTCGAATCGCCGCCGCCCCGGGGAACCGCCGGGACGCCAGGTCGTTCTTGGGACGGGGCTGATCCATGTCGGAGGACAATGATGATCAAGCGTATCCTGATCGTGGCCGCCATCGCGGCCCTTCCCGCCACCGCCTTCTCGCAATCCGGCCCGACATCCGGCCCGATCATCCGCGATCCCTCGGGCGGCTCGACCCGCGACCCGGCCCTGGCCGGCCCGATGATGTTCGGCCCCGCGCTGACGCGCGACCCTTCCGGCGGGACGATGATCGCCGATCATTCGGCCTTCCGGGACTATGTGATGAGCCAGCACGTCCGGTCGTATCATGTCCGCCAGCCGGTCGAGGTCGGCACGGTGCTGCCGGCGCGCGGCGTGACCTATCACGCCGTGCCCGACGCCTATGGCGCGCCGGGCTACCGCTACACGGTGGTGAACGACGAAGCGGTCATCGTCGAGCCGCGGACCCGTCGCGTGATCGAGATCATCGAATAGCAGCCGCCTTCCGGCCCGAGTTCCACATCGGAGGGCCCGCATCGGACGGTGCGGGCCTTGTCCGGCCTCAGCGCGTGCCGAACATGCGGTCCCCGGCGTCGCCGAGCCCCGGCACGATATAGCCGTGCTCGTTGAGCCGCTCGTCGATCGCCGCCGTCCAGATGCGGACATCGGGATGGGCGCCGCGCAGGCGGGCGATGCCTTCCGGCGCCGCGAGCAGGCAGACGAAGCGCAGATCCCTGGCGCCGCGCTCCTTCAGCCGCTCCACCGCGGCGACGGCTGAATTGGCGGTCGCCAGCATCGGGTCCATCACCACGATCATGCGGTCGGCGATGTCGGAGGGGGCTTTGAAGTAGTATTCGACCGCCTGCAGCGTGTCGGGGTCGCGATAGAGGCCGATATGGGCGACGCGGGCGGCCGGAACCAGCTCCAGCATGCTGTCGAGGAAGCCGACGCCGGCGCGCAGGATCGGCGCGAAGACCAGCTTCTTGCCGGCGATGACCGGCTGCATCGACTTCGTCAGCGGCGTCTCGATCTCGACCATCTCGGTCGGCAGGTCGCGCGTCACCTCGTAGCAGAGCAGCATGCCGATCTCGTTGAGGAGCTGGCGGAAGCTCTTGGTCGAGCGATCCTTCTCCCGCATCAATGTCAGCTTGTGCTTCACCAGCGGGTGGTCGACGACGATGACGCCGTCATCCTGGCTCGAAGTCATACGCCGTTTCCCTCTCGTTCCCAGCTCTCTCGCGTCATCCCGGACAGGCCGCGGAGCGACGGTGCTTTTGCCTGCACCGCGCGGGTCAAAATACCGTGCCGTCGCTGACGATGGCGAGCGGCGGACCGCCATCCACACGCTTTTCGCGCGCGATGCGCCGCCCGGCGGCCCAGGTTCCGCCCTCCAGCACCTTGGCGAGCGGCAGCTCCTCGGCAGAGCGGCCGAGCCTGCCGCGGATCAAGCCGCCGATCGCGTCGAGCAGGGCGACCGTCAGCGCCCGCCACTCGACGACCAGCGGCGAGGAGACCTCGTGCGGCCTGGTCCGGTCGGCCTCGTCCTTGAGCGCGATCACGCCGAGATCGAGGAAGAGCCCGCCATTGCGGTATTCCGGCAGGCCGGTGAGCGCGTCGATGTCGAGGACGGCGATGCCGGCCCATTGCAGCGGCTCGATCAGCGAATAGGTCAGCCATTGCGAGAGCTTGTGGAAAGGGACGAGCCCCTCGGTCGGCTCGCCCGGCGCGATCAGCGGGTGGCGCCAGGTATCGCCGAGGGCGACGCCCGCCAGCGTCAGCCGCGAGGGCCAGATGCCGCCGAAGGTCGCCAGCACCTCGCCGAGCATATGCGCGGCCCGCACGGTCCCGGTCTCGGCCTCGCCGGCGAAGCGGTCGAACAGCGCGCCGGGGCGCGACAGGCCCTGCCGTTCCAGCTCCTCGCCGAGGCGGTTGAGCAGGGCGGCGCGCCCTTCGAGCGCCAGCAGCGGATTGTCCGCCCGCACCTGGAAGCCCTGCGCCAGCGCCGCCGCGTCGAGATGCTTCAGCCCGGCCGCATCGGCCCGCAGCGGCTCGGCCGGATCGCTCGAGAACAGGCCGGCGGCGAACATGTCGAGCGAAGCGAGCGCCAGCCCCTCCGAGCGGCCGATCTCGCGCCCCGCCGCCGCGTCGCGATAGCGCCAGTCGGGGCCGGCGCCGGCATCGAGCAGGACGCTGACCACGGCGAGGTCGTAGGCGGCCCGGCCGCGAATAGCGGGATTGGCGAAGCCCGCCGCCGCGTCGAGCCGCTTCCAGCGGTCCTCCCCGTCGAGGACGAAATGGCGCCAGCGCGCATGGAAGGGGATGTCGAGCGTCGGGTAGTTCGCGCGGATGGTGTCGAGGACGTAGTCGGCGCAGGCCTCCAGGCGCTCGGGCCGGACGGAGAAATGCAGCAGCCGGCCGGCATGGCCGAGCTCCAGCATCTCCCGGGCGCGGGCGCGAACGGCCGCAGGTTTCAGCAGGGCGCGGAACGCCTCGGAATGCATGTCGGGCATGGATCTGCGGCTTTCGTCGCTCAGAACTTGTCGAGGTCGCGGCCGACCGTGGCCTTCAGCGCGTTGTCGCCCGGCAGGCCCTCGGGCGCGTAATAGCCCGCCGCCTTCTTGGCCTCGATCTCGACCGAGGCATCGGGCGGGATCAGCTCGGGCGGAATGGCGACGCGCTCGCCGATGACGATGCCGCTCTCGACCATGGCGTCGTATTTCATGTTCGACATCGACATCAGCCGATCGATATGGGTGACGCCGAGCCAGTGCAGCACGTCGGGCATGAGCTGCTGGAAGCGGGCATCCTGCACGCCGGCGACGCATTCGGTGCGCTCGAAATAGGTCGCGGCGGAATCGCCGCCCTCCTGGCGCTTGCGGGCGTTGTAGACGAGGAACTTGGTGACCTCGCCGAGCGCCCGACCTTCCTTGCGGTTGTAGACGATCAGGCCGACGCCGCCGCCTTGCGCCTCGCGCACGCATTCCTCGATGCCGTGGATGAGATAGGGCCGGCAGGTGCAGATGTCGGAGCCGAAGACGTCCGAGCCGTTGCACTCGTCATGGACGCGGCAGGCGATGCGCCGCCGCGGATCGGCGAGGCCCGAGACCTCGCCCATGACATAGGCCGTGATCGAGCCGATCGGCGGCAGGAAGACCTTGAGGTCCGGCCGCGTCACCAGCTCGGGATACATGCCGCCGGTCTGCTCGAACAGCGTGCGGCGCAAGTCGTTCTCGCTCGTGCCGAAGCGCTCGGCGATGCCGGGCAGGTACCAGACCGGATCGACCGCGATCTTGGTGACCGAGATGTCGCCCGAGGCATGCAGGATGTGTCCGTCGGCGGCGAGACGGTGCGCGCCCATCGCCGCCAGGATCTCGGGCAGGTTGAGCCTTGCCCGGGTGACCGCGATCGAGGGGCGGATGTCGATGCCCTCGCCGATCAGCTTGCCGAAATCCTGCGCCACGGTGTGGCCGAACGGGTCGAGCGAGACGATCTTCTTCGGGTCGGCCCATTGCGGCTGCGGCGCGATCTCCGCCGTGGGATGGGTGTTGGTCAGGTCCGGGCGCTGCGACGGGTTCATCGCGCGGGCCGAGATGGCGAGCGCCCGATAGACCGAATAGGAGCCGCCATGGGCGCCGATCACGTTGCGGTCGGCCGGATTGGTGGTCGATGCGATGATCGGCCCGCGCTCGGCCGCCGTCGGGGCGCCCCATCGGATCGGGAAGCGCGCGGCGGCGCTGCCCGGCTCGGGATGGGAGGTCAGTCTGATATGGCCCGTGCGGTTCGGCGCGTTCATCGCGGATCTCGCCCTGAAACGGATAAGGGCCCCGCGACGGCATGTCCGGGGCCCTCTGGACCTAGGCGAGTGTGGACGAGCGCGAGCGCGCCGTCAATCGCCTTAGAAAACAGCGAGATAGCGCAGCAGCGAGATGATGCCGATGACGATCACGATGATCTGCACGACATTCTTGATCTGCCCGTCGAGCGGTAGCATCCGCACCAGATAGAGCACCAGGCCGATGACGAGAACGGTGATCAGCAGCGAAATCAGGATGTTCATTGAAAACTCCGCGTCTCGGCCGAAGCGCCGGCCCCCCGAGCCCGCCGCGACGCTTTCGCGGCATGTCGGCTTCGCGGACAGAACGTCGCAGGACGCGAATAGGTTCCAGGCGCCGGTTGCCGCCATGCCCGGGCGAAACCCGGGCATGGCGGCGGATATCAGCCGGCGATGCGGTCGAAATCCGCGACGGCGCGGGTCGCCTGGCGGAGCTGGTTGAGCAGCTTCAGCCGGTTGGCGCGCAAGGCCGGATCGGGGTCGTTGACCGTGACCTTGTCGAAGAAGGCATCGACCGCCGGGCGGATCTCGGCGAGCGCCGCCATGGCGCCCTCGTAATCCTCGGCGGCGACGGCGGCCTCGGCCTTCGGCGTCGCCTGCGCCAGCGCGACGGCCAGCGCCTTCTCCTCGATCAGCCCGGCATCGGCGATGAGATGCAGGTCCGGCGCGCCCGCGAAGGCGCCCTCCCCGTCCTTCCTCTCCTCCGCCTTGAGGATGTTGGCGGCACGCTTGTAGCCCGCGAGCAGGTTCCTGCCGTCCTCGGTATCGAGGAAGCGGCCGAGCGCGGCGACGCGGCGGGTGATCAGGAGGAGGTCGTCATTGGCCGAAGCGCCCTCGCCCAGCACGGCGTCGACGAGATCGTGCCGCGCGCCCTGGTCGCGGAGCATGACCTTGAGGCGGTCGTGGAAGAAGGAGAGGAGGTCGGCGGCAATCACAGGGCGTTCACCGGCGTTACCCAGCACACGCCCAGTCGCTCCCTCCAACGTTGAAGTCATCTCCATTATCAGCGGCATTCTGCCAACATGCTGAAACAAGTGCTTGCGGAGCAGCAAGCTAACTTGGTTCTCTATAACCAGTCGGATGACGCCTAGCGCGGCTCGCCTGAGCGCGTAAGGATCTTTACTGCCGGTAGGCTTTTCTTCGATCAGCCAAAAGCCGACGAGCGTGTCGAGCTTGTCAGCCAGCGCCACCGCCACCGAAACCGGATCGCTCGGCACGCGGTCGGAGGGGCCGAGCGGCTTGTAGTGCTCCTCGACCGCCGCGGCGACGGAGGCGTCCTCGCCCTGCAACTCCGCGTATTTGCGGCCCATCAGGCCCTGCAGCTCCGGGAACTCGCCGACCATCTCGGTCGGCAGGTCGGCCTTGGCGAGCTTGGCGGCGCGCTCGGCCTTCTCGGGATCGGCGCCGACGAGCGGCGCAAGCTCCCTGGCCAGCGCGGCGATGCGCTGGACGCGCTCGCCCTGCGTGCCGAGCCTGGCGTGGAAGACGACGCCGAGCTTGTCGAGCTTGGCCATGCGCTGGTCCAGCGGCTTGGCCAGATCGAGCCCGAGCTTCTCGGCGCTGTCCCTGAAGGTCTCGAGATCCGGCAGCGCGCCGCGGTCGGTCTGCCAGAAATAGGCGGCGTCCGAGAGGCGCGCCCGTACGACGCGGCCATTGCCGGCGGTGATCGCCGCGCCGCCGTCGCTGGCCATCAGGTTCGAGACCAGGATGAAGCGGTTGGCGAGCGCGCCCGTCGCGGGATCGCGCAGCACGAAGCATTTCTGGTTGGCGCGGATGGTGGCGCGGATCGCCTCGCCGGGGATGTCGAGGAAGCGCTCCTCGAACTGCCCCATCAGCACGACCGGCCATTCGACCAGCCCGGCGACCTCCTCCAGCAAGCCCTCGTCCTCGACGAGGTCGAGCCCCTGCGCGAAGGCGAGGTTGCGGGCGTCGGTGAGGATGATCTCCTTGCGCCGGTCGGCATCGAGCACGACCTTCGCCTTTTCGAGCGAGGCGACATAGTCCTCCAGGCGCTTCACCGTGATCGGGCCGGGCGCGTGGAAGCGGTGGCCATGGGTGACGTTGCCCGAGACGAGACGATCGACCTCGAAGGGCACGATCTCCGTGTCCTCGGTCTCGGCGCCGAAGGTGCAGAGGATGGAATGCAGCGGGCGCACCCAGCGCAGGCTGCCGCCTGCGGCCGAGGCCTTGCCCCAGCGCATCGATTTCGGCCAGGGGAAGGAGCGGATCACCGCCGGCACGATCTCGGCGATGGCCTGGATCGTCTCCTGCCCCGGCTTCTCGATCACGGCGACGTAGCTGTCGCCCTTCTTGGGATCGCTGACGATGCTGGCCTGGTCGAGCGAGTTGAGCCCCGCGGCCTTGAGGAAGCCCTGGATCGCGGCCTCGGGGGCGCCGACGCGCGGGCCCTTGCGCTCCTCGCGGACGTCGCGGCCGCGCACCGGCAGGCCGGCGACATGCAGCGCCAGCCGGCGCGGCGTGACGAAGGCCTTCGCGCCCTCATAGAGCAGGCCGCGCTCGACCAGCGCATCGGTGACGAGCTTCTTCAGGTCCTCGCCGGCCTTGCGCTGCATGCGCGCCGGGATTTCCTCGGAAAAGAGTTCGAGCAGAAGATCGGGCATCACGCAGCTCCCCCGCCGGCGGTCTTCAGCCAGGCCGCGCCGCAGGCCTTGGCAAGCTCGCGCACGCGCAGGATGTAGCTCTGCCGCTCGGTGACCGAGATCACGCCGCGCGCATCGAGCAGGTTGAAGATGTGGCTGGCCTTGATGCACTGGTCATAGGCCGGCAGGGCGAGTGCGTGGCGGGGCTGGTTGGCATCGGCCGCGGGCTCGCCCGCGGCGAGCAGGGCCTTGCACTCGGCCTCCGCATCCGCGAAGTGCCGGAACAGCATCTCGGTGTTGGCGTATTCGAAATTATGCCGGGAATATTCCTGCTCGGCCTGCAGGAACACGTCGCCATAGGAGATGCGGTCCTCGCCGTCGAGGCCGTTGAAATTGAGGTCGTAGACGTTCTCGACGCCCTGGACATACATCGCCAGACGCTCGAGCCCATAGGTCAGTTCGCCCGCCACGGGCGCGCATTCGACGCCGGCGACCTGCTGAAAATAGGTGAACTGGCTGACCTCCATGCCGTCGCACCAGCATTCCCAGCCGAGTCCCCAGGCGCCGAGCGTCGGGCTCTCCCAGTCGTCCTCGACGAAGCGCACGTCGTGCAGGCCGAGATCGACGCCGATGGCCCTGAGCGAGTCGAGATAGAGCTGCTGGAGGTCCGGCGGCGACGGCTTCAGGATGACCTGGAACTGGTAATAGTGCTGGAGCCGGTTGGGGTTCTCGCCGTAGCGGCCGTCCTTGGGCCGGCGCGAGGGCTGGACATAGGCCGCCTTCCACGGCTTGGGGCCCAGCGCGCGCAAAGTCGTCGCCGGGTGGAAGGTGCCGGCGCCGACCTCCATGTCGTAGGGCTGCAGCACCACGCAACCTCGCTCGGCCCAGAAACGCTGCAGCGTCAGCAGCAGCCCCTGGAAGGAGCGGGTCGGGTCCATCGCCGGGGAGGGCGAGGCGGGCGGATGCGAAACGAGGGCGGACAAGAGCCGAAAGCCTTCCGAAAAACGCTGATGATGGCGGCGTGATTAGAGCATCGGACGGAAAAGGGGAATCTCCTTTTCCCGGCCGGGCCGGCGCTTCGGCTCCACCCGCCCTCCGGCCAGCCGATTCGCCCCTGCCCGGCTCGGCCGGCGTCAGACAGCTTCCGTTCATTTGCGATGGGCTATCACCTCTCCATCCGCACGGTCCGCAGCGTTCGGGGTGAGCGCTCGAGCGGGCTGGCGGGCCACAGCCAGCAGGAGTTCTACAATGCTGACCCGTCATATCGCCGCCGCCGCCTTCGGCGCCCTCACCCTCGCCGCCGGCGCTTTCGCCACGGTTCCCGCCTCGGCCGCCCCGGTCGCGGCCCCGGTCGCCGCGGCGCCCCTCCAGGCCGCGCCTGCCGGCGACCTGCTGCAGCAGGCGCAGTATTATCGCGGTCCGCGCCGCTATTACGGCCGGCCGCATTATCGCCCGCGCTGCTTCTGGTCGAACCGGCGCGTCTGGAACGGCTGGCGCTGGGTGGTCCGCCCGGTCCGCGTCTGCCGCTGATCCGGCGGCGACGTCGCAATACGGCCACCTTCCGGCCGCTCCCTGAAGACAGGCTGAACGGCGCGATTTCGCGCCGTTCAGATTCGCAGGCCTAGCCTGCCCGTTCTGGCGACGCACGATCCGACGGCCCGAGGAGGCCGGCGTCACTCATGGAGGATCTCATGTTACGGACCTTGCTTCTGGGCCTTGCGGCGGCCGGCTCGCTCGGCGGCGCGGCGCTGCTCGCCCCCCCGGCCTCCGCCGCTCCGGTCTCGGCTCTCTCCGGCGGCGGCGTCGCCGCAGCCGGCGGGCTGATCCAGCAGGCGCAGTATTATTACGGGCCGCGGCGCTATTGGGGGCCGCGACGCTATTATTACGGCCCGCGCTACTGGGTCCCGCCGCGCTATTATTACGGGCCGCGCTACTACCGCCCCTATTACGGCCCGCGCTATTTCTACGGCCCGCGCTACTGGTAGGCCCCGCCGAGGCGCGCCCGGCCGCGATGCACCGCCTCGCTCGCCTCCGTCAGGTGCCCGTCGGGCCCGTTGAGCACGAAAGCCGGCAGCAGCTCTGCCGGCTTTCTGCTGTTCAGAACCCCCGTGACGATGACGCGGATCGCCGGACGTTCCGCCGAGGCGTGGACCGGCCGGATGGCGAGCCCGCCGAAGCCGATGCCGAGGCCGGCGAGCAGTTCCGGCAGCGCCTGCGCATGATGGATGACGGCGATCGACCCGCCGGGCTTCAGCAGCCTGCGGGCCGCGCGCAGCCAGACATCGAGACCGCCCTCCGCGACATGGGCCGCCTGGCGGTTCGGCACGGGCGAGCCGCGCGTGCGGCCGGGCGGGTAGAAGGGCGGGTTCATCGCGACCGCGTCGAAGCCAGCGGGCGCGAGGCCGAGGCCCGACAGCGCCGAGGCCCGCGCCGCGATATCGGCCGCGACCACCCGCACCCGCTCGTCCATGCCGTTCAGCGCCGCGTTCTCGGCCGCCAGCGCGGCGAGCTCCGGGTCGCGCTCCAGCAGCGTGACGCGCAGCCGCGGCTCGGCCAGCGCCGCGGCCAGCCCGACCGTGCCGACGCCGGCGCCGATATCGAGGAGCCGCCCCTCCCCCAGCGCCGGCAGCGCGGCCGCGAGCAGGACCGCGTCGCTTCCGGCCCGATGGCCCTTGCGCGGCTGGCGCAGGATGAGCCGGCCGCCGAGCAGGCGGTCCTCGACGATCTCGCCGAGGCCGCCGGCCGGGTCCGCCTCACTCATCGCGCAGCTCGGCGCCGTAGCCGGCCTCGATCAACAATGCGCGAGCCCGCTTCCGATCCCCCTCGCGCACCATCAGCCGGCGGGGGAAGGCGCCGGTCATGCCTTCCAGCGCGCTGATATGCTGGTCGGCGACCATGCAATCGAGATCGGCGGCGCCGAGCAGCGCCTCGAGGGCGCCGAGCAGAATCAGATCGTTGGTGCGGACGAGTTCGTACATGCGGCCATGGAGCGCGAGCCCGGGGCTGCGCGCAAGCGCCTTCTGACGCGCCTGCGGCATCGCGGGGCGATTGCAGGGGCTGGCGTCCCATGCGACGGTTGTGGCAATGGCTCCGGGCACGCCGCCCGGCGCGCGGGTCCTGCCGGAGTTTATCCATTGGGTGTCGTCGTATCCTTCGAGGAACGGGAATCGGGCCAGAGCGGCATCGAGCCGCTGGTGGCGCTGACGCGCGAGGACATGGAGCGCGTCAACGCCATGATCCTGTCGCGCACCGGCTCGGATGTGACGATGATCCCCGAGGTCGCGAACCACCTGATCTCCTCGGGCGGCAAGCGGCTGCGGCCGATGCTGACGCTCGCCATGGCCAGCCTCTGCGGCTACGAGGGCGAGGGCCATGTCAAGCTCGCGGCCTCGGTCGAGTTCATGCACACCGCCACGCTGCTGCATGACGACGTCGTCGACGAGAGCGACATGCGCCGCGGCAAGCTCGCCGCCCGCATGCTCTGGGGCAACGAGGCGAGCGTGCTGGTCGGCGACTTCCTGCTCGGCCAGGCCTTCAGGATGATGGTCGAGGTCGGCTCGCTGCGCGCGCTCGACATCCTCTCGACGGCGGCGGCCGTGATCGCCGAGGGCGAGGTGCTGCAGCTCTCCGTCGCCAAGAACACCGAGACGACCGAGGACGAATACCTCTCCGTGATCCGCGGCAAGACGGCCGAGCTCTTCGCCGCCGCCTGCGAGGTCGGGCCGGTGATCGCCGGCTCGTCCAAGGCCAACGACGCCGCCTGCCGCAGCTACGGCCTCAATCTCGGCATCGCCTTCCAGCTCATCGACGACGCGCTCGACTATGGCGGCGTCGCCGCCAAGCTCGGCAAGAACACCGGCGACGATTTCCGCGAGGGCAAGATCACCCTGCCGGTCGTCCTCTCCTTCCGCCGCGGCACGGACGAGGAGCGCGCCTTCTGGAAGCGCACCTTGCAGGACGGCGAGATCCGGGACGGCGACCTGGAGCAGGCGCGGGCGCTGATGCGCAGCCACAGGGCGCTGGAGGACACGATCGAGCGCGCGCGCCACTACGCCAAGATGGCGAAGGATGCGCTCGGCCTCTTCCCCGCCTCGCCGATGAAGCAGGCGCTCAACGACGCCGTCGACTTCTGCGTGGCACGGGCTCACTGAGGTGCGCAGATGGTCAGCGCAGCAACGTCGCCCTGATCCACCAGCCGGGCCGCTCCCTCGCCAGGGCCTTCGCCGCTGCTGCGCTCGCCGCGCAATCGTCGAACAGGGCGAAACAGGTCGCGCCCGAGCCTGACATCCGGGCGAGCCGGCTGCCCGGGAGCGCCGCCAGCCGCTCCAGAACCTCGCCGATCTCCGGCGCGATCCGCTGCGCCGGCGCGGCGAGATCGTTGCCGGAGCGGGCCAGCGCCGCGTGCAGCTCGGCCGCCCCGGCGGGCGGCGCGGATGCAGCGCAGCGCGCGGGCGCGCAGGTCTCGCCCGCGGCCAGCCCCAGCGCGCCGAAGACGCCGACCGTCCCGACCGGAACGCCCGGATTGGCCAGCACCGCGAACAGGCCGGGCAGCCGCAGGACGGGGCCGAGCCGCTCGCCGATGCCGGCCATCAGCCGCGCGCGCGATTCGAGGCAGACCGGGACGTCGGCGCCGACGCGCGCCGCGGCCGCTCGCAAGCGCCGGTCCGACAGGGGGACGCCGTTCAGCCGCGCGAGCAGGCGCAGCGCCGCGGCGGCATCGGCCGAGCCCCCGCCGATGCCGGAGGCGACGGGAAGCCGCTTGACCAGCCGGAAGGCGCCCATGGAAGCGCCGGGAAAGGCCTCCCTGAAGGCACGCGCCGCCCGCAGCACGAGATTGCCGTCATCGGCCGCCAGCCCCGCGGCCCGCGGCCCGGCGATGGCGAGGGAGGACGGGACATGCGGCGTGAGGCTCAGCTCGTCGCCGACCCCGGCGAAGGCCACCAGGCTCTCCAGCTCGTGATAGCCGTCCGGGCGCCGGCCGAGCACGCGCAGGTCGAGATTGACCTTGGCGCGGGCCCGCGTCCGCAGGGGCAATACCCCGGCGGCAGCCACGGCCGCCGGCGGCGCCCTGCTGTCGCGTGCCGGTTCCATCGCGGGGCGGGCGTCAGCCGCCGTCCTTCTTCTCGGCCGGCGCCTGCTCGCCGGCATTGGCCGAAGGCGGCTCGTCCAGCCCGCGCTCGATCTTGCGCAGGATGTTGGGCAGGTCCTCGGGCTCCGGCTTGAGGTCGCGGGCGTGGTTCCACTGGAACTTCGCCTCGAGCTTGCGGCCGGTCTTCCAGTAGACGTCGCCGAGATGGTCGTTGATGACCGGATCGGAGGGGCGCAGTTCCATGGCGCGCTCGATCTCGCGCGAGGCGTCCTCGTAGCGGCCGAGGCGGTAATAGGCCCAGCCGAGCGAATCGATGATGTAGCCGTCGCGCGGGCGCAGCTCGACCGCCCGCCGCAGCATGTCGAGCGCCTCGTCGAGCTTCATGTGCTTGTCGACCAGAGAATAGCCGAGATAGTTCAGCACCAGCGCCCGCTCGCGGCCGAGCGGGTCGGGCAGCAGCTCCAGCGCCTTGCGCAGATCGGCCTCGGCCTCGGGCCAGCGGTTGATGCGCTCGCGGGCGATGCCGCGGAAATAGAACAGGTCCCAGTTGGCGCGGCCGGGCGAGGCGATCTTGTCGATCGCCTTGTCGTAGGTCGCGGCGGCTTCGGCGAACTGCTTGCGCGAGCGATAGATGTTGCCGAGCGCGGCGAGCGCGTCGACGTCGTCGGGCCGCTCGGCGATGACGCTCTCGAGATGCTTCACCGCCTCGTCGTGCTTGCCGAGATTTTCCAGCGCGAGCCCGGCCTGGATCTCCGCATTCGGGCGCAACGGCGAAGCCAGCGGCATCTTGTCGTAGACGGCGACGGCGTCCTCGGGCTGGCGCGAGCGCTCGAGGATGTCGCCCAGCGTCAGGATGGCGAGGTCGTGGCTGGGGTCGAGATAGATCGCCATGCGCAGATAGAGCAGCGCGGCGGCCTCATCGCCCTGGCGGTTGCCGGCGCTGGCGAGCCCGTAGAGCACCTCGGCCGCCCCCTGCTGCGCCGTCGCGATCTGGCGCGGCGGGGCCTCCTTCTTGCCGACGAGCGCCATGCCCTCGCGGATGATCGGGTGGTTCGGCAACAGGCGGTCGAAATCGGCATAGGTCGCGGCGGCGCCGTCGAAATCGCCGCTGCGGGCCTGGAAGCGCGCCCAGAGGTCGACCAGCCTGAGCGTGGTCTTCTCGGCGTCATAGGCGCTCTTCAGCCGCTTCGACGCCTCGTTGCGGCGCCCGGCCGCGTCGAGGATCAGGCCGGCGTGATAGTCGCGGAAGAGATTGTAGGAGGGCTCGCCCTTGAGCCGCTCCAGCATCTCGATGGCGCGGCGGGAATTGCCGGAGCCGAGATAGGACCAGGCCGAGAGCAGCGTCGCGGTGATGTCGGCGGCGCGGCCGCGCCCGCCGCGCTGCAGGTGGTTGCGCGCGGTCTGGTAGCTCTTCTGCTTGATCGCCCGGATGCCGATGACGAGCTGCGCCAGGCCGTTGCCGGGGTCGACGCGGATCAGCCGGTCGGCGGCGCGGAAGGCGTCCGGCATCGAGCCGTCGGCCAGGAAGGCGACGAAGGCGCGCTCGAGCAGCTCGTTGTTCCGCGGATCCTCCTTGATCGCCTCGCGCAGATAGACGGAGGCCGCGCCGAGATCGCGCGAGGCGCCGGCGACGATCGCCGCCAGATAGTTGCCTTCGAGCGTATCGGCCGGCTCGAGCAATTCGGAGGCCCTGGGCGTCGCGCCCTGCGCCGCGGCGGCGACGGGCAGCACCAGGACCAGAGACAACGCGGCAGCCGTACCGGAGGCACGCAGCTTCTTCAAAAATGTCACGACTGCCATACTCCCTCGGTCCGCCGCCCGACTCGAAAAATTCCACGCAGGATTCTCACGAAAAACCGGTTCCCACTTTTTCGTATCCTGCTCTGGTGCCGGGGCGTTCTTCCAGCGGACCGTGATCGCTCGCGTAGGCGGTCAAGATGGCCGTTTCCGGGCGAGCCGGCAAGCCGGCCCCCATGCGAATGCGGCGCTTTCGTAGCGGCCGCGCAACACTCGACGAAAACCGATCGCCCCTGCGATACCGCAAAGAAATAACCGTCATCAGCCAAGGATATCGCCTCTATACTCTTTGGGCTCGCAGGTCATGCAAGCTTCTTTTCTGGGATTATTGCAATGAAAAAGATTGTCCTGAGCTTTGCCGCAGTCGCTCTTCTCGCCGGCTTCGCCGCCGGCTGCGCCAAGGAGGAGCCGAAGCCGACGGCTCCGATCGTGCGCAAGGGCTGACCGGCCTGACGAAAAGCAAGGGGCGCGCCTTGCGGCGCGCCCTTTTCCGTTCGTTCTCCGGAGCTTGCGGGGAATCACCGCGCCTTCCCCGTTCCGACCCGGAATCCACGCCGGAGCCTTTACGGGCGGGATCTGGGCCGATCACATATTCGCGTAGCCGGGTCCGCCGCCGCCCTCCGGCACCGTCCAGGTGATGTTCTGGGCCGGGTCCTTGATGTCGCAGGTCTTGCAGTGGACGCAGTTCTGCGCGTTGATCACGAAGCGGGGATTGGTCTTCGCCTCGGCGTTCTCGTAGACGACCTCATAGACGCCGGCCGGGCAGTAGAGCCGCGCCGGCTCGCCATAGAGCGGCAGGTTCTGCGTGATCGGGACCGACGGGTCGGTCAGCTTCAGATGCGCCGGCTGGTCCTCCTCGTGATTGGTCGAGGAGAGGAAGACCGAGGACAGCTTGTCGAAGGAGAGCTTGCCGTCCGGCTTCGGATAGACGATCGGCTTGACCTCATCGATCTTCTTCAGCGTCGCATAATCGGGCTTGCCGTGCTTCAGCGTGCCGAAGGGCGACCAGCCGAAGAGCTGGTTCAGCCACATGTCGACGCCGCCGAGCCCGATGCCGATGAGCGTGCCGAACTTCGACCAGAGCGGCTTGACGTTGCGCACCGGCTTCAGGTCCTTGCCGATCGGGCCGTCGCGCCACTCGTTCTCGATCTCGACGACCTCGTCGTGCCGGCGGCCCGCCTGCAAGGCCGGCACCAGCTTCTCGGCCGCCAGCATGCCGGAGAGGATGGCGTTGTGGCTGCCCTTGATGCGCGGCACGTTGACGAAGCCGGCGGCGCAGCCGATCAGCGCCCCGCCCGGGAAGGTCAGCTTCGGCACCGACTGGAAGCCGCCCTCGGTGATCGCGCGCGAGCCATAGGCGATGCGCTTGGCGCCCTCGAAGGTGTCGCGGATCAGCGGATGGGTCTTGAAGCGCTGGAACTCGTCGAAGGGCGAGAGCGTCGGATTCTGGTAATTCAGGTGAACGACGAAGCCGACGGACACGAGGTTGTCGTCGAAATGATAGAGGAAGGAGCCGCCGCCGGTGCCGTTGTCGAGCGGCCAGCCGAAGGAATGCTGGACGCGGCCCTTGTGGAACTTCTCCGGCTTGACCTGCCAGAGCTCCTTCAGGCCGATGCCGTATTTCTGCGGCTCGCGCCCCTCGTCGAGAGCGAATTTCCGGATCGCGATCTTGGAGAGCGAGCCGCGCGCGCCCTCGCCCAGCAGCGTGTAGCGGCCGCGCAGCTCCATGCCGCGGGTGAAGCGGTCCGTGACCGTGCCGTCCCTGGCGATACCCATGTCGCCGGTGGCGATGCCGGCGACCGAGCCGTCCTCGTTGAAGAGCAGTTCGGCGGCGGCGAAGCCGGGATAGATCTCGACGCCGAGCGCCTCGGCCCGCGCGCCCAGGAACTTCGCCACCAGCCCGAGCGAGCCGACGAAATTGCCGTGGTTGTTCATCAGCGACGGCATCCCGAAATTCGGCAGGCGGATGCCGTTGGGCTCGGTCAGGAAATAGAAGACGTCTTCCTCGACCGCGGTGGTCAGCGGACGCTCGGGATCCTCGCGCCAGTCCGGCACCAGCCGGTCGAGGCCGATCGGGTCGATCACGGCGCCGGAGAGGATATGCGCGCCGACCTCGGCGCCCTTCTCCACGACGACGACGGAGATGGTCTCGTCGAGCTGCTTCAGCCGGATCGCGGCGGCGAGCCCTGCGGGGCCGGCGCCGACGATCACGACGTCGTAGTCCATGCTCTCGCGCGGTTCGCTCTGCGCTTCCTTCAGGTCCATCCCATCCTCCGCAGGCGAAACCGCCTCGCCAATTGTTTATATATAAACTATCTCGCCGATCCGCTCAACGATCGGTCGCGGCCAGTCTGGAAACCCTCTATCCAAGCCTCCGGTTCGTTTTGCAACCGCGAAGGCTCGCGAAGCGGCTCTAGCAGGTATAGGATCAGGCTATGAGCCTGTCCGATCCAGCCCCTCCCGACGAGGCCAGCCCTTACGAACTCCTGAGCTGGTACGCCGAGATGGGCGTCACCGAGGCGCTCGACGACGAGGCGCACGACCATTTCGCCGCGCCGGCGCAGCGTGCGGCGCCGGCGCGCGCGCCCGGCCAGCCGCTCCGCCTGGCCGCCAGCCGCCCGAACGCGGCGGCCGCCACCGCGCCGGACGACGCCACCCAGAGCGCCCGCGCGCTGGCGCGCGAGGCGGGCACGCTCGAGGAGCTCAGGGAGGCGCTGGCGAAATTCGAGGGCTGCGCCCTCAAGGCGACCGCCAAGAACCTGGTTTTCTCCGACGGCAACCCCGAAGGCCGCGTGATGATCGTCGGCGAAGCGCCAGGCGCCGACGAGGACCGGATCGGCCTGCCCTTCGTCGGCCGCTCCGGCCAGCTCCTCGACCGCATGCTGGCGGCGATCGGGCTGTCGCGGAAGGAGGACGTCTACATCGCCAACCTGCTGCCCTGGCGCCCGCCGGGCAACCGCACGCCGACGCCGCAGGAGGTGGCGATCTGCCTGCCCTTCATCCAGCGCCAGATCGAGCTCGCAGACCCCGACATCCTGGTCTGCATCGGCGCGCCCTCGGCCCAGGGCCTGCTCGGCTTCAAGGGCATCATGGCCTCGCGCGGCAAATGGGTGGAGTACGACACCGGCACCCGGCGCATCCGCGCGATCGCGACGCTGCACCCGGCCTATCTGCTGCGCCGGCCGCTCGACAAGCGCCTGAGCTGGCGCGACCTGCGCGCGCTCAGGGCGGCGCTGGAAGGCCCGGCTCAAGCGTCCTGAGCCGTCATTGTCGTTGCGAGGAGCGCGGAGGCCGAACCGGCGCAGTCGGCCTGCGTTCAGGCGCCGCCGGCAAAGACGACTTGAAGCCGTCGCCTCTTGAGTTCATCGGCACAGTTGGCGAAATTGCGGGAAGCTACGTCGGGGACCTGTCCATGCAGTGGGAAGATTACCGCCAGTCCGACAATCTCGAGGACCGGCGGGGAAGCGGCGGCGGCTTCGCCGGCATGCCCGGCGGAAGGGGCGGCCTCGGCCTCGGCACGATCGTCGTGCTCGGCCTGCTCGGCTGGGCGCTCGGCATCGACCCGCGCCTGCTGATCGGCGGCGCCGAGATGATCGGCGGCATCGGCGGGCGCGAGCAGACGCCGCAGACGCGCCAGTCCTCCGGGCCGCCGCAGGACCAGATGGGCCGCTTCGTCTCGGCCGTGCTGGCGCAGAACGAGGACGTCTGGACCAAGGTGCTGCCGCAGCAGGCCAACACCCGCTACCAGGCGCCGCAGCTCGTGCTGTTCTCCGGCATCAACCGCTCCGGCTGCGGCGTGGCGCAGGCGGCGATGGGGCCGTTCTACTGCCCGAACGACCGCAAGGTCTATCTCGACACCTCCTTCTTCCAGGAGATGCAGCGCAAGCTCGGCGGCGGCGGCGACTTCGCCTATGCCTATGTCATCGCCCACGAGGTCGGGCACCATGTCCAGAACCTGATCGGCATCCTGCCGAAGGCCAACCAGATCCGCGAGCGCTCCTCCGAGCGCGATGCGAACGCGATCTCGGTCAGGATCGAATTGCAGGCGGACTGCTTCGCCGGCGTCTGGGCCCACAACATCCAGGCGATGGGCCGGCTCGACCAGGGCGATATCGAGGAGGCGATCCGCACCGCCTCGGCCATCGGCGACGACAAGCTGCAGAAGGCGGCGCAGGGCGTCGTCGTGCCGGATTCCTTCACCCACGGCTCCTCGGCGCAGCGGACGAAGTGGTTCAACACCGGCTTCCAGTCGGGCTCGATGCAGAGCTGCGACACGTTCCGGAATCAGGTCTGACGGGAGGCCGTCCCCCTGCCGGCATGCGGGGATTTCGCAGAGCTCGTCGAACCGCCCCGCCCTCAGCGGCGACCGATGAGGGCGCTCTCCGTTTCGATTCCCTTCCCGCCCCGTCGGCCCTGCCGGCGGGGCGCTTCCTTGCCGACGACCGGTCAGTCCGGCAGCCGCCCCGTGAGGCGGAAGAACAGGTTGGACGTCACTTGCACGTCCGGCCGGGAGAGGTGGCTTTCGAGCGCCGCGAGATCCCGCTTCAGATCGTCCCGCGCGACGAAGCCACCTTCGACCAACTTGCCGCGGCTGTTGGCGATCAGGCTTCGCGGAAAGCCGCGGCGCTCGTGCCCGGCCGGAAAGACATGGATGATGGCGTCGACCCGGATGTCGGTCACGCCCGCATCCCGGAACAGCCGGTGGATGCGCCGCCCGACCGACAGGTCGATGCCCTGCGCTCGCGCATGCGCCGTATAGGCTTCGAGAAGGCGGCTCCAGGCCGGCAAGGGCGGATCGAAACAATGCGGCACGTAATCGGCCTCGAAGCTCGCGACCCAGCCGCCCGGCCGCACCAGCGAGACGGCCTCGCGCACCACCCGCTCGGGCTCGGGAACATTGACCAGCAGCAGCCGCATATGGGCACCGTCGAAGCTCCGCTTCGGCAGGCCGGTGTCATAGGCGTCGCCCTCGCGAACCTCGACCTGGGTCAGGCCACGCTCGGCGACGAAGCGGCGCGCCAGCGCGACGAATTCATGGCCCCGATCGAGGCCGAGCACCGAACCGCCGGGGCCGACGCGCTCGGCCAGAAGATGCAGGACTCCGCCGGGCCCGCAGCCGAGATCGACGACCCGTTCGCCGGGCCTGATGCCGAGCCGGTCGAGCTGCTCCTGCGAATCGGGCGCGAGCGTCGTGATCTGGCGCTTGAGCCGCTCGACCTCGGCCTCGGTCCGGCCGAGCAGATAGCTGTCGGAATCCGTCATGCCGCCTCCCAGCGATGTGTCCGTCGCGGGTTTTGTGAGGCATGATCGTGTCGAAGCCATGGAAGGGCCGAAGCCCGGCGGCGCGCCCTACCGCCCCGCTCTCTCCCGCTCCGCCGACAACCGTCGCGCCGTAGCCTCCAGCCGACCGGCGAGCACCGCGCTCCTGGGCAGGATCAGGCCCGCCCTGAGCTGCCGCGGAGCCCGGGCGATCGCGACCCGTTCGCGCAACGAGGCCGCAAGGCCGCCAAGCGGCAGCAGGGCCGGCCTGCAAGGCGCGAGCAGCAGATGGCGCTCGACCGCCGGGAGCCAGTCCGGCTGCGGCACGTCGCCGGCGTCGAGCAGAAGCAGCCGGTCGCCCCTCGCCCGTTCGGCCCCGCGCTGCCAGGCCTCGGCGGCGCCGGCGCGCAGATAGCAGGCCCCCGTCGCCTCGGCGATGCGCCGGAGGTCGTCCGCCCCCGCCGTGTCGACCACCACGGCATGGCCGAGAATCCCCTCCGCCACCGCCGGAATCAGCACGGCGAAGGTCGCGGCGAGGGCCGGCGCGTGGCCGGGCGCGCGGATCACGGCTGTGAGCATCCGCCATCTCTATGACGCGACGCAGCATGCCGCAATCCTGCCCTTGCCTTTTGTTCTCGTTATGTTCACATTCAGCTTCGGCGACCGGCAGCGATTCCCCGGCGCCCCGCAGGATGGGACACCATGCGCCAGGCCAGACCGACTTCCCGGCCGATGCCGACGGCCCAGCCGCTCAGGCGGCAGGACAGCGAGCCGATGTCGATCTCGGCGCGCGTCGCGCCGGCCGACCCGCTCGCCCATGCCGGTCATCGCATCGACCCCGAGCGGCGGCGCGGACGCGGCGCCACGATCAATCCGGGCGGGCGCTACGAGGCCGAGCAGCGGGTCGCCGAGGACGACGGCTGGGGCTCGCTCGGCGAGCTGCCCGCCTTCAAGACCGAGATCGCCTATGAGAAGGCGCGCAGCATCATCACGCGCAACGATTCGCCCGACATCTCCTTCGACCGCTCGATCAATCCCTATCGCGGCTGCGAGCATGGCTGCGTCTACTGCTTCGCCCGGCCGACCCACGCCTATCTCGGCCTCTCGCCCGGCATCGACTTCGAGAGCAAGCTGACGGCGAAGCCCGATGCCGCGCAACTGCTGGAGAAGGAGCTCTCCTCCCCCTCCTACCAGCCGCGCACCATCGCCATCGGCACCAACACCGATCCCTACCAGCCGATCGAGAAGAAGCTCAGGATCATGCGGCAGGTGCTGGAGGTGCTGGCCAGGTTCAACCACCCGGTCGGGATCGTGACGAAATCGGCGCTGGTGCAGCGCGACATCGACATCCTGGCGCCGATGGCCGCCAAGGGGCTGGTCAAGGTCGCGCTCTCGGTGACGACGCTCGACCCGAAGGTCGCGCGCGGCATGGAGCCGCGCGCCGCCTCGCCGCGCAAGCGTCTGGAGACGATCAGGGCGCTCGCCGAGGCCGGCATCCCCGTCTCGGTGCTGGTCGCGCCGATCATCCCGGCGATCAACGAGCACGAGATCGAGCGCATCCTCGACGCCGCCAAGGCCGCCGGCGCGCAGGAGGCCGGCTATGTGCTGCTGAGGCTGCCGCTGGAGGTGCGCGACATCGTGCAGGACTGGCTGCTGACGCATCACCCCGACAAGCTCCGCCACGTGATGTCGCTGATCCGCTCGACCCGCGGCGGCAAGGACTACGATTCGCAATGGGGCCAGCGCATGGTCGGCTCCGGCCCCTATGCCTGGATGGTCGGGCGGCGCTTCGAGATGGCGGCGGAGCGCATCGGCTTCAACACGACGCGCAAGCGGCTCAGGACCGACCTGTTCGTCAAGCCGGAAAAGGAGAAGGCGCAGTTGAGCCTGTTCTGACGGCGGTGCCTGTCCCGGAAGCCCGGCCGCCACAGGCTTGAGGAAGCGGAGGGCCGAAAGTCGGGCCCGAGCCGTAAGCGGCAGCGCTCCGGCATGGCCCCCGGATCGGCGCCGTTGAAGCCACTTGTCCAGGATGGCCCTGTCCGGGACGGCACCGACGGAGGACCAAACACAAGAGGACGGTATCGGTCTGGCCTGAAACGGCCCGTTGCTGCATAACCCCGCCATGCCTGCCGATTTCACCCGCGAGACTCACGCCATCGCCGGCGGCCTGTGGCCGCTCGCCGGCATCGACGAGGTCGGGCGCGGGCCGCTCGCCGGACCGGTCGTGGTGGCGGCGGTGATCCTCGATCCGGCGCGCGTGCCGGCCGGGCTCGACGATTCCAAGAAGCTGCCGGCGCCCATCCGCGAGGAATTGTTCGGCGAGATCATGGAGCGGGCGCTCGCCGTTTCCGTCGCCAGCGCCACCGCCAGCGAGATCGACACGGTCAATATCCGCCAGGCGACGCTGCTCGCCATGCGCCGGGCCGTCGCCGGGCTTCCGCTGCCGCCGCTGCATGTCCTCGTCGACGGCAACGATCCGCCGGTGCTCGCCTGCGGCTGCGAGGCGATCATCCAGGGCGACGGCCAGGTCGCCTCGATCGCGGCCGCCTCGATCGTCGCCAAGGTGACGCGGGACCGGATGATGGCGCGGCTGTGCCGGCATTACCCGGCCTATGGCTTCTCCGACCATGCCGGCTATGCCACGCCCCGTCACCGCCGCGCCATCGCCGAGCACGGCCCCTGCCCCGAGCACCGCTATTCCTTCGCGCCGGTGAAGGGCGTCTGGTTCCGGTAGGGCAGGATTCGCCGGCAGCCCATCCCGCGCGAGGCACGCCCGGTCCCGGCCCTCATCGGCGGAGGCGGGCCGGCCCCCCCGGCGGCATGCGGTCGAGGCGGCCTGCGCCCCTCTCCGGCAACGCTCGCGGGCATCGGGCCGGGCGGCGTCCGGGCTTGCCGCCGGCACCTCCGGCCTGCCCCAAGGGAAGCCCCGCGCGTTAACGCGCGTTTACGAATTTCCCTTTTCTGCCAATGAGCTAGGCAAAAGTTGCAGCCCCAGAATGGGACGCATTTTTTTCAAACCGGAAACCCAGCCTTTACCCTGACTCGCCAGTATCGCCCCCGTTGAAGTTGCGTAACGGTCTTGGCGTCATGGGTATCTCGCGTACCGGGACCGCCAGCGCTCCCGTCCGGATTCAGGTTTCGCGTACCGGACGGCCCGCGCTGGGGGCTCGGATGAAGGCCAAGGGCCTTCCCAATCACAGCTTTCCCGATCAGATCGGCGTTCCGCGTGAACTGCCGCTCGATCAGGTCCTGGTCGGCGACTGCGTCGCTGCGATGAACGCGCTGCCGCCGGCCAGCGTCGACCTCGTCTTCGCCGATCCGCCCTATAATCTCCAGCTCGGCGGCGATCTGCGCCGACCCGACGACAGCCTCGTCGACGCCGTCGACGACGATTGGGACAAGTTCGCCTCCTTCGCCGAATACGACGCCTTCACGCGGGCCTGGCTCCAGGCGGCGCGGCGGGTGCTGAAGCCCGACGGCGCGCTGTGGGTGATCGGCAGCTATCACAACATCTTCCGCGTCGGCGCGATCCTGCAGGATCTCGGCTTCTGGATGCTGAACGACATCGTCTGGCGCAAGGCCAATCCGATGCCGAATTTCCGCGGCCGGCGCTTCACCAACGCGCATGAGACGCTGATCTGGGCGGCGCGCGGCGAGCAGTCGAAATACACCTTCCATTACGAGGCGCTGAAGGGCGGCAACGACGACCTGCAGATGCGCTCGGACTGGTATCTGCCGCTCTGCACCGGCGAGGAACGCCTGAAGGGCGCCGACGGCGCCAAGGTGCACCCGACGCAGAAGCCGGAGGCGCTGCTCGCCCGCGTGCTGCTGTCGGCCTCGAACCCGGGCGACGTGGTGCTCGACCCCTTCTTCGGGACGGGCACGACGGGCGCCGTCGCCAAGGCGCTCGGCCGGCGCTTCATCGGCCTCGAGCGCGAAACCGTCTATGCCGAGGCGGCGCGCGCGCGCATCGCGGCGGTGCAGCCGCTTTCGCCGGAGGCCTTCGCCGCGGCGCCGTCGAAGCGCACCGAGCCGCGCATCCCCTTCCTCAGCCTGGTCGAATCCGGGTTGGTCAAGGCCGGCGAGACCGTGATAGACGAGAAGCGCCGCCACAAGGCCGTGGTCCGCGCCGACGGCACGCTGATGCTGGGCCCGGCGATCGGCTCGATCCACAAGGTCGGCGCGCTGGCGCAGGGCCTGCCCGCCTGCAATGGCTGGACCTTCTGGCATGTCGAGCGCGAGGACAAGCTCGTCTCGATCGACGTGTTCCGCAGCGCCGCCCGCAGCGAGCTCGCTAAGGCGGGCTGACGGCTATCGCCTCTCCGGGCGGGCAAGGCCCGCCCGCTCGACCACCTTGAGCATCACGCTGGGCAGGGGCTCGCCGGCGAGCGCCGCCAGCGGCGTGAAGCGCATCCCCGCCGGCGCCGCGACGCCTTGCGGCACCCCGGCGGTGAAGACCGTCAGCTCCAGCGGGAAATGCGTGAAGACGTGGCGCACCGGCTCCGGCAGCCGGCTCCAGCGCATCGGCAGCGGCGCGTCCTGGGCCGCGCCGTCGAGCTCGTAATCGGCGCGCCATTCGCTGGTCGGCACCTCGGCCATGCCGCCAAGCAGCCCCTTTGCCGGGCGCGTGCGCAGCAGGATCGCGCCATCGGCCCGGGTCAGCACGAAGGCGGCGCCGTAGCGGGTGACGCCGGCCTTCTTCGCCGCCTTGCGCGGAAAGCTCTCCTGCACGCCCTCGGCCCGCGCCCGGCAGGGCTCGCGCCAGGGGCAGATCCCGCAGGCGGGATTGCGCGGCGTGCAGATGGTGGCGCCGAGATCCATCAGGGCCTGGGCGAAGTCGCCCGGCCGGTCATGCGGCAGCAATGCCAGCACCCGTTCCCGGATCAGGGGCCTTGCGCCCGGCAGTTCCTCCGCGATGGCGAAGAGCCGCGTCATGACGCGCTCGACATTGCCGTCCACCGCGGCCGCCGGCCGGTCGAAGGCGATGGCGGCGACGGCGCCGGCCGTATAGGCGCCGATGCCGGGCAAGGCGCGCAGGGCCTCCTCGGTGTCGGGGAAGCGGCCGGCATGGTTCGCCATCACGGCCCGCGCGCAGGCATGGAGGTTGCGGGCGCGGGAGTAATAGCCGAGCCCCGCCCAGGCCTGCATGACCTCCTCGGACGGCGCCTCGGCCAGCGCCCTCACCGTCGGGAAGCGGGCCATGAAGCGCTCGTAATAGGGCTTCACCGCCGCGACCGTGGTCTGCTGGAGCATGATCTCCGAGGCCCAGACGCGATAGGGGTCGGGCCGCTCGCCGGCACCGGCGCGCCATGGCAGGGCGCGCCGGTGCCGGTCGTACCAGGCGAGAAGGTCGGAGGCGCGGGCCTGTGACGTCATTCCGCCGGTGTATCGCAGTGCGCGATCGCCGCAAACGTCTCGATGCAGCGCTTGCGGCGATCGCGCCCGATGCCCACAATGCGGCCATGTCCGCCAAGCCTCTCGCAGAGCTGATCGACGACTGCATCGCCCCTGCGCTCGCCGCGCAGGGTTTCGCGGGGCGCGCCATCGTCTCGCTCTGGCCGGAGATCGTCGGCGAAAGGCTGGCAGCGCGCTCGCGCCCGCTCAGGATCGACTGGCCGAAGCGACGGCCCGGCCCCGGCGAGGCGGCCCAGCCGGCGACGATGGTGGTGCGCGTCGAAGGCGCCTTCGCGCTGGAGATGCAGCAGCTCGGCCCGCTGGTGGTCGAGCGCGTCAACACCCATCTCGGCTGGCGCGCCGTCGGCAAGCTCGTGCTGAAGCAGGGCCCGGTGGCGCCGCCCCCCGCCCCCGCCCGCCCGGCGCCCGCCCTGGAGGCAGCCGCCGCCGCGCGGATCGACGACCAGGTCTCGCCCATCGCCGATCCCGGCCTGCGCGAGGCCCTCGCCCGGCTCGGGCGCGCCGTGGCGCAAAGGCAGCGGCAGGCCGGCTCGGGCCGGGAATGACACGGCTTCGTGAGCAGGCACGCCCAGAGGCGGAAGCGCTCTTGCCACAATGCGCCGGCCTCTATAGCTCCCGATTTCGATCTTTGACCCTTCGAGGACCCCTGACGATGACGAACAGGCGACAGCTCCTGACCGGCGCAGCCGGGATCGCCGCCGCCGCGCTGGTCGGCACGCCCGCCGCGCGGGCCCAGACCAAGCTGCCCGATGCCGGCCCGCTCGGCGATGTCTGGCTCGGCCCGGCGGACGCCAAGGTCACCATCATCGAATACGCCTCGATGACCTGCTCGCACTGCGCCCATTTCCACGAGACGACCTGGCCGGAGCTGAAGAAGAAATACGTCGACACCGGCAAGGTCCGCTTCACGCTGCGCGAATTCCCGCTCGACCCGCTGGCGACGGCGGGCTTCATGCTCGCCCGCTGCAACGGCAACGACAAATACTACCCGATGACCGACCTGCTGTTCTCCCAGCAGAAGAACTGGGCCTTCGTCGACAAGCCGGTCGACGCGCTGTCCGCGCTGGTGAAGCAGGCCGGCTTCAGCCAGGAATCCTTCGAGGCCTGCTTGAAAAGGCAGGACATCTATGACGCCATTACCCAGGTGAAGGACGCCGGCGCCAAGGCCGGCATCGATTCCACCCCGACCTTCTTCGTCAACGGGCAGAGAGTCTCCGGTGCGGTCTCGATCGCCGAGTTCGACAAGGTGCTGGAGCCGCTGCTCGCGCAGTGAGCGGCACACACCGGCGCACGCCCGGAAAATCCGACCCGGCCCGGCCCGCGTTGCGAGGAGCCGCGCAGCGGCGCCTCGACGGATGAGAGCCGGGCGATTTCGGGGCGCCGGGATGCAACCATGCATCTGACGCGCCTCAAGCTCACCGGCTTCAAGACCTTCGTCGAGCCGACGGAGTTCCCGATCGAGCCCGGCCTCACCGGCATCGTCGGGCCGAACGGCTGCGGCAAGTCGAACCTCGTCGAAGCCCTGCGCTGGGTGATGGGCGAAAGCTCGTTCAAGAACATGCGCGGCGCCGGGATGGACGACGTCATCTTCGGCGGCTCGAACGAGCGCCCGGCCCGCAACATGGCCGAGGTCGCGCTGACCCTCGACAACAGCGACCGCAAGGCGCCGGCCGCCTTCAACGAGGCCGACATTCTCGAGGTCACCCGCAGGATCGAGCGCGAGGAGGGCTCGACCTACCGCATCAACGGCAAGGAGGTGCGGGCCAAGGACGTGCAGCTCCTCTTCGCCGATGCGGCGACCGGCGCGCGCTCGCCCGCGCTCGTCCGGCAGGGGCAGATCAGCGAGATCATCTCGGCCAAGCCGCAGTCGCGCCGGCGCATCCTCGAGGACGCCGCCGGCATCGCCGGCCTGCACAGCCGCCGGCACGAGGCCGAATTGCGGCTGAAGGGCGCCGAGGAGAACCTGACCCGGCTCGAAGACGTGCTCGGCGAGATCGACGGACAGATCGAGGGCCTGCAGCGGCAGGCCCGGCAAGCCGGGCGCTATCGCAGCCTCGCCGCCGATATCCGCCGGGCCGAGGCAATGCTGGCGCTGATCGCGCTGCACGCGGCGCGCGCACAGCAGGCGCAGGCCGAGCGCGTGCTGGAGGAGGCGGTGCGCGCCGTCGCGGAGCAGACCGGCATCCAGGCGGAAGCGGCGAAAAGACAGGCCATCGCCGCCCATGGCATGCCGGCCCTGCGCGAGGGCGAGGCGAAGGCCGCCGCCGCGCTGGTCCGGCTGAAGCGCGGGCTCGACGAGCTGGAAGCCGAGAATCGCCGCGCCAGGCAGCGGGCCGAGGAGCTCGGCAAGCGGCTGGCGGAATTGCAGACCGATCTGGCGCGACAGGAGAGCATCGGCCGGGACGCGGCCGAAAGCCTGGCGCGGCTCGCCGAGGAAGACGCCACGCTGGCCCGCGAGAGCGAGGGCGCAGACGGCGCCACGACCGCCGCCTCGGCGGCGCTGGCGGAGGCCGAACAGGCGCTGGCCGCCGCCGAGGCCGAGCAGAATGCGGCGCAGGCCGCGCTGTCCGATCTCGCCGCCCGCCGCGGCGCGCTGGAGGGGGCGCTGCGCGAGACGCGCGAGCGCGAGGCCCGCGCCCAGGCCGAGCGCGACAGGCTCCGCCGCGACCAGGCGGCGCTGGAGAGCGCCAGCACCGGCGCGCCCCTGGACGGCTTGCGCGCAGCGCTCGCCCGGGCCGAGGCGGCGATGCGGGAGGCGGATGCGCAGGCGGCCGCGTCGCGCGCGGCGCTCGCCGGCCTGCGCGAGCGCGAGACCCAGCTTCGCGCGCCGCTCGCCGAAGCCGACCGCAGGGCACAGCGCCTCGACACCGAGATCGGCACGCTGCGCAAGCTGCTGGCTCCGGCATCGGGAGATCGCTGGCCGGCGATCCTCGCCGCGATCAAGGTGGCGAAGGGCTTCGAGGTCGCGCTGGGCGCGGCGCTCGGCGACGATCTCGACGCCTCCGCCGATCCATCGGCTCCGGTGCATTGGCGCGAAACCGGGCCCGGCAGCGGCGATCCCGCCCTGCCGGCCGGGGCCGAGGCGCTGGCGCGCCATGTCGAAGCTCCGGCCGTGCTCCGGCGCCGCCTCGCCCAGATCGGCGTGGTGGCCCGCGCCGAGGGCGAGCGATTGCGCGCCCTGCTCGCCCCGGGGCAGATCCTGGTCTCGCGCGAGGGCGATATCTGGCGCTGGGACGGCTTCACCAGCGCGGCCGATGCGCCCTCCCCCGCGGCGCGTCGGCTGGCCGAGACGAATCGGCTCGACGACCTCCAGCGCGAGGCCGCCGCCGCCCGCGCGGCGGCCGAGGCGGCCCGCAAGGCCCTGGAGGCGGCGACGGCGGCGACGCGCGAGGCGGCCCAGGCGGAAGCCGCCGCGATCGAGGCCGCGCGGCAGGCCAGGCGGCAATTCGACCAGGGCCGCGACCAGCTCGCCGCGGCCGAGCGCAAGGCGGCCGAGACGGCGGCGCGGCTTTCGGGCCTGACGGAGGCGATCAGCCGTCTCGGCCAGAACGCGGCGGAAGCCGGCGCGCAAGCCGCCGAGCAGGCCGGGGCGCTTGCCGCCCTGCCCGCTTCCGCCGCGCTCGAAACCGGCCTGCTGAAGGCGCGCGCCCTCCTGGGGGAGCGACGGGCGGCCGCCTCCGACGCGCGTGCGGCGCTCCAGACGCTGGCGCGGGAAGCCGAGCTGCGGACCCGGCGCCGCGCCGCCATCGCCGAGGACATCGCCGCCTGGCGCAAGCGTGCCGATGCGAGCAGCCAGAGCGCCGCGGAGAGCCGGCTGCGCATCGCGGCCGCGACCGACGAGCGCAAGCTCCTGCTGGAAGCGCCCGATACCTTTCTCTCGGAAAGGCGGCGCCTCGTCGCCGAGATCGAGCAGGCCGAGGCCGCGCGCCGCGAGGCCGCCGACAGGCTGGCCGCGGGCGAGGCGGCCCTCGCGGAAACCGACCGGCAGGCGCGCATCGCGCTCGAAGGTCTCTCCGGCGCGCGCGAACAGCGCGCCTCGGCCGAGGCGCGGCGCGATGCGGCGCGCCAGCGCGTCGGCGACATCGCCCGCCAGATCGAGGACGGGCTGGAAACCGGGCTCGACGGGCTGCAGGCCATCGCCGGACACAGGACCGGCGATCCCCTGCCCGAGGCGGAAGCGGTCGAGCGGCGCCTCGGCAACCTCAAGGGCGAGCGCGAACGGCTCGGCGCGGTCAATCTGCGGGCCGAGGACGAGTTGACCGAGGTGAAAGGCAAGCGCGAGGGGCTGTCGAGCGAGCGCGACGACCTGACCGAGGCGATCCGGCGGCTCAGGCAGGCGATCGGGGCGCTCAACCGCGAGGGGCGCGAGCGCCTGGCCGCCGCCTTCGAGATCGTCAACGGCCATTTCCAGCAGCTTTTCGGCGTGCTGTTCGGCGGCGGCGAAGCGGAGTTGAAGCTGGTGGATTCGGAGGATCCGCTCGAGGCCGGGCTCGAGATCTTCGCCCGGCCGCCCGGCAAGAAGCCGCAGGTGATGACGCTGCTCTCCGGCGGCGAGCAGGCGCTGACCGCGACGGCGCTGATCTTCGCCGTCTTCCTGACCAATCCCTCGCCGATCTGCGTGCTCGACGAGGTCGACGCCCCGCTCGACGACGCCAATGTCGAGCGCTACTGCGACCTGCTGGTGGAGATGGCGCGCAACACCCGGACGCGCTTCATCCTGATCACCCACAACCCGATCACCATGGCGCGGATGGAGCGCCTGTTCGGCGTCACCATGGCCGAGCGCGGGGTGAGCCAGATGGTTTCCGTCGACCTGGCGACGGCCGAACGCATCCGCGAGGCCGGATAGAGCGTACCGATGTGACCGGGAACCATCCCGGCATTGCGCAGCCGCGCCATCCGGAAGGATCGGGCGCTCCGGCCGGCCTTCCGGGATCGCTTTCCCGGCTTCCTTCTCCGGCAATGGCGGCGCGACAACGCGCCCCCGGCGCGCGGCGGATGCGTTGCAGCACGGCCCCGCCCCGCTGAAAAAATGCCACATTCCGTCCCGCAATGCGGCAAGATTGTCGCACTTTGCCAGAATTTATAGATATTCCAATGCGTTAGACATTATCCACCTGCCTTGACAGCGCGGGGGGCTGCCAATAAAGGAGGCCGTGCTGACGACGGCTCGATGCGCGGGTTTGGTCGTGGTTATAGTGGTTTTTCGCCGGATCGCGGCGCTTTCGCGATCGAGACGGAGCCAAGGCCATGACCGAACCCGACCCAAACGCCTCAGACTCGGAGTTGCGCGCAAGACTGGGTTCCCTGAAGTCCGCGATCAAACGGGCGGAAGAGAACGAAAAGCCGGGCGCGGGTCCGGCTGGAGAGGACAAGGCCCTCGCGGGCGCGATGTCCTCAGGCTTTCGCGCCGCGACGGATCTCGCAGGCGGCATCATCGCGGGCGCCCTGATCGGGTACCTCGGCGACCGGTGGCTGGGAACGTCCCCGTTCCTGCTGATCGCCTTCCTGGCGATCGGAACCATCGCGGGCTTCAAATCCGTCTATCGGCTCGGTTCGCGCCCGACCTCCGGGTCGATGCGGGACCCGAAGAGAGATTGACCGAAGGGGCGGCTCGCAAAGCCGCGCGAAGAGGGACGAGACCATGGCGGCTGGCGGCGGAATCGATCCGATCCACCAATTCCACATCGCTCCGATCGTGGAGCTGAAGCCGTTCGGCCTCGACCTCTCCTTCACCAACACCTCGCTGTGGATGGTGATCGTGCTCGCCGTCGTCTCGGCAATCATGATCTACGGCTCGAGCCAGCGTTCGGTCGTTCCCGGCCGGCTGCAGTCGCTCGCCGAGATGACCTATGAATTCGTCGCCTCGACGATGACCGGCGTGATGGGCAAGGAAGGGCTGAAATTCTTCCCCTTCGTGTTCTCGCTGTTCATGTTCGTGCTGGCCTCGAACCTGCTCGGCCTGCTGCCCGGCTCCTTCACCGTCACCAGCCAGATCATCGTCACCGCGGCGCTGGCCGTGCTGGTGATGAGCATCGTGCTGATCTACGGCATCGCCAAGCACGGCAGCCATTTCTTCGGCCTGTTCGTGCCGTCGGGCGTGCCCGGCTGGCTGCTGCCCTTCATGATCCTGATCGAGGCCGTCTCCTTCCTGTCGCGCCCGGTCTCGCTCTCGCTGCGTCTCTTCGGCAACATGCTCGCCGGCCATATCGCGCTCAAGGTCTTCGGCGGCTTCGTCGTCGTGCTGCTCGGCTCCGGCGCCGTGCTGAACTATGCGATCGCGCCGCTGCCGCTGCTGCTGGCCGTCGCGCTGACGGCGCTCGAGGTCCTCGTCGCCGTGCTGCAGGCCTATGTCTTCGCGATCCTGACCTGCGTCTATCTCAACGACGCGCTGCACCCCGGCCACTGAGGCCGGGCCAGCGCCCGGACGAGTTCAACCCGCCCTTTAGCCTTCCCACTGGAGAAACATCATGGATCCTGTTGCAGCCAAGTTCATCGGCGCCGGCCTCGCCTCGCTCGGCATGGGCCTCGCCGCCATCGGCGTCGGCACCATCTTCGGCAACTTCCTCTCGGGCGCCCTGCGCAACCCCTCGGCCGCCGACGGCCAGTTCCCGCGCGCCTTCATCGGCGCGGCGCTCGCCGAAGGTCTGGGCATCTTCGCCTTCGTCGTCGCGCTCGTGCTGCTCTTCGTGGTCTGACCCTTCCGTCGACCGCTTTCGCGTCGCGCGTCCCGGCCGCCCGGCCACACGCGCGACGGTTCCCTTTTCTCTGCGCTGAAAGGCACGCTATGCCGGTTCGATCTTCAGGGTTCGTGCGACAAGGATGGCCGCTGGCCGCCGTCTCGTTCGCCACTCTGGCGGCGGGAGCGGCGCAGGCTGCCGAGCATGGCCTGAGCGGCGAGAAGGCCTCCTTCCCGCCCTTCGACCCAGCTCACTTCGCCAGCAACCTGTTCTGGCTCGCCGTCACCTTCGCGGTGCTCTACTGGCTGATGTCGAAGATCGCGCTGCCGCGCATCGGCGAGATCCTGGAAGAGCGCGCCGGCACCATCGGCCGCGACCTCGACCAGGCCGCCGCGATGCAGGCCAAGGCCGAAGAGATGGCGCAGGCCTATGAGAAGGCCCTCGCCGAGGCCCGCAGCAACGCCCAGGGCATCGCCCAGGCGGCGCGCGAGACCGGCGCCAAGGAAAGCGATGCCAAGCGCCACGCGACCGAGGCCGAGCTCGCCGCCAAGCTGGCCCAGGCCGAGGCGACCATCGCCAAGACCAAGACCGCGGCGATGAGCAATGTCCGCGGCCTCGGCAGCGACGTCGCGGTCGCGATCGTCACCAAGCTGACCGGCCAGGCCCCCACCGCCGCCGAGGCGACGGAAGCGGTCGACCAGGCCCTGGCCCGCGGCTGAGGAGAGTTCTGATGGATACTTTCTGGGTTGGCGTCGCACTCGTCATCTTCCTCGCGATCCTGGTCAAGTTCGGCGTGCCGAAGCTGATCGTGAAGGGCCTGGACGCACGCGGCGAGAAGGTGGCTCAGGAGCTGGCGGAGGCCCGCCGCCTGCGCCAGGAGGCCGAAAAGCTGCTGGCCGAGTACGATTCCAAGCGCAAGGCCGCCGAGGCCGAGGCCGCCGAGATCGTCTCCTCCGCCAATGAGGAGGCCAAGCGCCTCGCGGCGGAAGCCGAGGCCAAGCTCGCCGACTTCGTCGCCCGCCGCACCAAGGCGGCCGAGGAGAAGATCGCCCAGGCCGAGAGCCAGGCCGAGGCCGAGGTCCGCGCCGCCGCCGCCGAGGCCGCCACCAAGGCTGCCGAGAGCATCCTGCGCGGCCAGATGGCGGGGAAGGCCGGCGACGCCGCCTTCGCCTCCGGGCTCGACGAGGTCAAGGCCAAGCTCAACTGAGCCTCCGGCCGACCGGCATGAGATGAAGACGCCGCGCTCCCCGGAGCGCGGCGTTTCTTGTTTTCGCAGGGTAGAGAGCGAGAGAGAGGCGTCATGCCGGGCCCCGCGCCTCCGGGCATCCCGGGGCGAGAAGGCGCCCTCTTCCGCGCGGGCCTCCCGGCCCGGCGCCGGGCTCCGCCCGCGGATGCCGGCGGCAGCTTCGGGCGGCGTCAGTTGCTGGCGGTCGTCTGGACGGCCGCCGGATTGCCCGCCGCCGCCATCGGCGCCGCGGCCGGGCGCACCGGCGGCACCACCGCCGCCTTCGGCTTCGGCTTGCGCGGCTGGATCGTCGAGGTGACGATGCCCTGCGGCGTATCGAGCCCGTAGATGTCGTCGCGGAACTGGACCTGGCCGTCGGCGCCCTGCCAGCCGGTCAGGTAGACCCAGGCCACCGGCACCGCCTTCTTGAGCGGGATGTTCTTGCGCTCGCCCTTGGCAATCTCATCCTCGATCGCCTGCCGGGTCCACTCCGTGCCCTCGAGCAGCCAGGCGGCGAGGTCGCGCACGCCCTCGATCCGGGCGCAGCCGGAGGAATTGAAGCGCACATCGTTGCGGAACAGCGTCTTCGACGGCGTGTCGTGCATATAGACCGCGTCGCTGTTGGGCATGTCGATCTTGAGCTGGCCGAGCGAGTTGGTCGGCCCCGGCTCCTGCCGGACGTAGAAATAGGGGTTGGTCAGGGTGGCCCAGTTGACGCTGGCCGGATCGATCTCCTTGTTCTCGGCGCCGAGCAGCTTCATGTTCGACTTGGCGATGAAGCCCGGATCCTTGCGCATATGCGGGATGATGTCGGCCCGCACGATCGACATCGGCACCGTCCAGTAGGGATTGAGGTTGACCGAGGTGATGTTGGCCTGGATCACCGGAGAGGGCCGATCCGGGCGGCCGACGATGGCAAGATGGCGCTCGCGCACCTGCCCGTCCTCCACCGCCTCGACGCTGGCGCCGGGAATGTTCACCACGACATAGCGATGGGCGAAGTTGAAGCCGTTGCCCTTGAGCCGCTCCAGCGTCGCGGTGAGCTGGTTGAGCCGCGTCTCGACCGAGGTGTTCAGCGCCCGCAGCGTCAGCCGGCCGACGGTGCCGAGATCGGAGAGGCCGTGGCGGCGCTGGAAACGCTTCACGGCCTCGACCACGGCCGCGTCATAGACATCGCCCGGCTGGTCCTCGGCCGCCAGGTCGCCGCTGGCGACGAGGCGCTGCTTCAGCGCGGCGACGTCCGGCCCCTGCGAATCCGGCTTCAGCGCGGTGACACCGGCCGGCACCTTCGGCCAGCCGCCGCGATTGGCGACCTCTTCATGGGCGATCAGCGCCTGGAGGGTGCGGTCATAGGTGTTGGGGCCATAGCTCGGCTCGTTGGCGCGCACGACCGCCGTCGAGGCCAGAAGGATGGCGGCCGTCGCGGCGAGGAAGGGACGCATGAACATGAAAACCCCCGAGCCGCAGAGAGCGGCACCGGGGGATCATTCCGCGACATGGTCAAGGAATGCTTAAGAAGCGGCGGGCGCCTTTCACCATGCTGACGAACGCCGTCAGCACGGGCCGGGATTCCTTACTCCGCCGCCTTCGCCGGAGCCGGCTTCTGCCATTTCAGCACCGGCTGGCGGGCGGCGCGGGTCTCGTCGAGGCGCCGGATCGGAGCGTGATGCGGAGCGGCCGTGAAGCGCTCCTTGTCGTTGCCCTTGGCCGCCATGGCGAGATCGCGCAAAGTCGCGATGAAGAGGTCGAGCGAGGCTTTCGATTCCGATTCGGTCGGCTCGATCAGCATGGCGCCATGCACGACGAGCGGGAAATACACCGTCATCGGATGGTAGCCCTCGTCGATCATCGCCTTGGCGAAATCGAGCGTCGAGACGCCAGTGCCCTTCAGCCATTCGTCGTCGAACAGCACCTCGTGCATCGAGGGGTGGTCCGGGAAGGGCAGCGACATCAGGTCACTGAGGCCGGCGCGGATATAGTTGGCGTTGAGCACCGCATCCTCGGAAGCCTGGCGCATGCCGTCCGAGCCGTGGCTGAGCATATAGGCCAGCGCGCGGACATACATGCCCATCTGGCCGTGAAATGCGGTCATGCGGCCGAAGGGCTTGTTGCCCGCGGGCGCTTCCTCGCGCGTCTCGACCAGATGCGGCTTGTCGTTCTCGACATGGATGAAGGGCACGGGCGCGAAGGGGGCGAGCCGTTCCGACAACACGACCGGGCCGGCGCCGGGGCCGCCGCCGCCATGGGGCGTCGAGAAGGTCTTGTGCAGGTTGATGTGCATGGCGTCGACGCCGAGATCGCCGGGCCGAGCCTTGCCGACGATGGCGTTGAAGTTGGCGCCGTCGCAGTAGAAATAGGCGCCGGCCTCATGCATCGCCGCGGCGATCTCGACGATCTGCGGCTCGAAGATGCCGCAGGTATTGGGGTTGGTCAGCATGATCGCGGCGATGTCCGGCCCGAGCAGGGCCTTGACGTCCTCGACTGCGACGGTGCCGTCCGGACGGGCCGGAACCGATTTCACCGAGAAGCCGATCAGGGCCGCGGTCGCCGGGTTGGTGCCATGGGCCGATTCGGGGACCAGCACGACGTTGCGGGTCGCGCCCTCGCCCTTCGCCGCGATGGCGGCCTTGATCGCCATCATGCCGCAGGCCTCGCCATGGGCGCCGGCCTTCGGCGACAGCGCCACGGCCGGCATGCCGGTCAGCGTCATCAGGTAGCGGGCGAGCTCCAGCATCAGCTCGAGCGCGCCGGGCACGGTCGAGAGCGGCTGCAGCGGATGCACGTCGGAGAAGCCAGGCAGCCGCGCCATCTTCTCGTTGAGGCGGGCATTGTGCTTCATCGTGCAGGAGCCGAGCGGAAAGAGCCCGGTGTCGATGCCGTAGTTCTTCTGGCTGAGGCGGACATAATGGCGCATCGCCTCGGGCTCGGAGAGGCCGGGCAGGCCGATCTCGCCCTGGCGCGCATGCTTGCCGAGGCGCGACTTGTACGGCACCGGCTTGTCGATATCGACGCCGGTCACCTCGCCATGGCCGATCTCGAAGATCAGCGGCTCGATCTGCTGCAGCGCCTTGTTGCCGGTGAAGGTGGCGCGCTCCTCATGGGCGGTCTCGCCGGCCTGGGTGGGACGTCCCTGACGGTTCAGCATCACAGCACCTCCACGAGCGCCGCCACCAGGGCCGCCCGGTCTTCATCGGTATTCACCTCGGTCGAGGCGATGATCAGCAGATCGTCCAGCCCGGCCGCGGGCAGGAGCCGCGAGACGGGGACGCCGGCCAGGATGCCCTTGGCCGCCAGCACCTCGACGACCTCGGCCGCCGGCTTCTTCAGCTTCACCGTGAACTCGTTGAAGAAGCTCTCGTTGAGCACGCTCACGCCCGTCACCCCCGCCAGCATGTCGGCGAGCTTCACGGCATTGGCGTGGTTCACTTCGGCGAGGCGGGCGAGGCCCGCCTGCCCGAGCAGCGTCATATGGATGGTGAAGGCCAGCACGCAGAGGCCGGAATTGGTGCAGATGTTCGAGGTCGCCTTGTCGCGCCGGATATGCTGCTCGCGGGTCGAGAGCGTCAGGACGAAGCCGCGCTGGCCTTGAGCATCGACCGTCTCGCCGCAGAGCCGGCCGGGCATCTGGCGGATATATTTCGATTTGGCGGCGAAGAGGCCGACATAGGGGCCGCCGAAATTCAGCGCATTGCCGATCGACTGGCCCTCGCCGACGACGATGTCGGCATCCTGAGCGCCCGGCGGCGTCACAGCGCCGAGCGAGACGACCTCTGTGAAGACCGCGATCAGCAGCGCGCCATGGGCATGGGCCTTCTCGGCGATCGGCTTCAGGTCGCGCAGATTGCCGAAGACGTCGGGCGACTGCACGACGACGCAGGAGACGCTGTCGTCGATCCGGGAGAGGATGTCCTCGCTGGCGGAAACGTCCGGCGGCAGCGCCACGACGTCGTCACTGGCCATCTCCGACAGGGTCTGCACCACCGCGGTGTAATGCGGATGCAAGCCACCCGAGAGCACCGCCTTGCGGCGCCGGGTGACGCGATGCGCCATCAGCACGGCCTCGGCCGTGCCGGTCGAGCCGTCATACATCGAGGCGTTGGCGACCTCCATGCCGGTCAGCGCCGCGACCTGGGTCTGGAACTCGAAGAGATATTGCAGCGTGCCCTGCGCGATCTCCGGCTGGTAGGGCGTGTAGCTGGTCAGGAATTCCGAGCGCTGGATCAGGTGATCCACCGTCGCCGGGACATGGTGCTTGTAGGCGCCGGCACCGACGAAGAAGGGCACGGAAGAGGCCGCGACGTTCTTGCCGGCCATCTTGCCGAGGATGCGCTCGACCTCGAGCTCGCCCTTGGCGCGCGGGAGGTCGACCGGGCCTTTCAGAAGCTTGCCGGCCGGCACGTCGCTGAACAGCGCGTCGATATCGGAGACGCCGATGCGCGCGAGCATGTCCTCGCGGTCGGTCTCGGTGAGCGGGAGATAGCGCATGGAATGGTTCCGTTCCGGGTGTCATCCCGTGCGCGCCGCGGCATGTGAATGCCGCTGCGCAGACATGGGACCGTGCGACGAGAAGGCGCCTGTCCTGAGAGCGGTCCCGCATCTGCGCAGCTACTCACGTGCCGCAGCGCATGCGGGACGACGCCGGATCAGAGCGTCTTGACGTAGTTCTGGTACTCGGCCTCGCTCATCAGGGCGTCGAGCTCGGCCGGATCCGTGATCTTGAGCTTGAGGAACCAGCCCTTGCCGGCCGGGTCCTCGTTGACGGTGCCGGGGGCGCCTTCGAGCTCGGCATTGACCTCGACGACCTCGCCGGAGACCGGGGCATAGACCTCGGAGGCGGCCTTGACGCTCTCGACCACCGCGGCCTCGCCGCCCTTGGCCAGCGCCGTGCCGACGGCCGGCAGCTCGACGAAGACGACGTCGCCGAGCTGACCCTGCGCATAGTCGGAAATGCCGACCGTGCCGGTGTCACCCTCGATGCGGATATATTCGTGGTCCTTGGTGTAGCGGGTCTCGGCCATGGTTTCCTCCTGGCGAAAAATCGGAAAAGGCGATCAGCGTTTGTAGCCGTTGGGCACGAAGGGCATCGGTGCGATGACCGCCGGCAGCGGCTTGCCGCGGACGATCAGGTTGAGCTGGGTGCCCGGCGCGGAATGAGCCCTGACGACATAGCCCATGGCGCAGGGGCCGTTCAGCGTCGGGCCGAAGCCGCCCGAGGTCACGGTGCCGATCACCTCGCCTTCGGGCGTCGCGATTTCGGTGCCCTCGCGGGCCGGAGCGCGGCCTTCCGGCTTCAGGCCGACGCGGATGCGGGGCGGGCCCTCGGCCAACTCGCGCTGGATGCGCGCGGCGCCGGGGAAGCCGCCCTCCTCGCGGCGGCGCTTCTGGATCGACCAGTTCAGCCCCGCCTCGATCGGCGAGGTCGTGGTGTCGATGTCATGGCCGTAGAGGCACAGGCCCGCTTCGAGGCGCAGCGAATCGCGGGCGCCGAGGCCGATCGGCTTCACATCGGCGTCGAGCAGCAGCGTGTCCCAGATCTCGCCGATCCGGGTCGCGGCCGCCGAGATTTCGAAGCCGTCCTCGCCGGTATAGCCGGAGCGGCTGACATTGGCCTTGATGCCGGCGACCTTCATGCTGCGCGAGGTCATGAAGCCCATCTCGGCGGCTTCCGGGGCGATCCTTGCGAGCGCAGCCTCGGCGCCCGGCCCCTGCAGCGCGATCAGGCCGCGGTGCTCGGCCTTGACCAGCTTCACATCGGCCGGCAGGCGCGCCTCGATATGGGCGTAGTCGGCATCCTTGCAGGCGGCGTTGACGACGAGATAGAGCGCGCCATCCTCGTCGGGATCGATCGAGCGCGTCACCATCAGGTCGTCGAGGATGCCGCCTTCCTCGTTGAGGAGCTGCGAATAACGCTGCTTGCCGGGGGCGAGATTGACGATGTCGGCGGGAATCAGCGCTTCGAGCGCCCTGGCCGTGGTCTCGTGATCGGGGCCAATCAGGAAGCATTGGCCCATATGCGAGACGTCGAAGAGCCCGGCCTTCTCGCGCGTCCAGTTATGCTCGGTGAGGATGCCGGTCGGGTACTGCACCGGCATGTCGTAGCCGGCGAAGGGCACCATGCGGGCGCCGAGCGCGACGTGGCGGGCGTGGAGCGGCGTCTTCAGCGGCGCAGCGGCGCCGGAGGCTTCGTTGGTAGCGTCAGCGGCTTCGACAGCCATGGCGGCCCCTTCCAGAATCGAGCGCAAGCGCCGGACGGATGTCCGGAGCGCGCCCCCTCTGTCTCGGAACCTGAGAGATTTCCCCGCCCGGCCCGCGGGCCGGACGAGTTACACCCGTCGGTGGGCGGGATCGCTCCCGCCGCTTTCCAGAGCGCCAAATCCCCAAGCGGTCCTTTTGCCTGAGCGTTTCCGGGGCGGTTGCGCCTTCGGCGCCGGCCCTGACGGATCAGGCCCGGTCTCTCCCGCGGGGATATGCGGCTGGGGCAGAGATACAGAAGGCGCCGGCCCAGTCAATCGGGGGGGGCGCCTTCTTTCACGGCAAAGCCGTCACGGTGCCGAACGGCGCCGGCCGGACCCTCTCGCGGCCGGCCGGCCGCGCGCTAGCGGCGGCGATGGCGCGCCGGGGAGACGGCGCCGCCCTGTCCGAGACCGACGATGATCTCGACATCGCTCTGGCCCGGCGGCACCACGATGCCGTCCTCGACATGGCTGAAATCGGTCCCGCCCTGGCCGCCGGGAATGGTCCCGCCGACCCGCGCCGCGCGGCGCGCGACGACGCTGGTGCCGCGCGTCACGGTGGTCGTCAGCGTGGCGCCATAGGTGCCGGCGCCGCCCGCGGGCCCGAGCAGCACGCGGCCCTCGACGCCGACCTTGAGGCGGAAGCCGCCATTGCCGGTCGGCGTGCATTCGCGCGCGACGTTGGTGATCGAGATCTGGTAGCGCAGGCCGCTCGAATCCTGCCCGGACTGGGCGCGCAGCGCCGCGCCGCCATCGGCGACGATCACCTCGGGGCAGACGACGGTGATGTCGTCCTCGTCCTTCGGCAACTGGTCCACGGGCGGCGGCGTGGTGGACTGGAACATCAGCACGTTGCCGAGCTTCTGGGCCGCGCTCGGCTCCCCCGTCGAGGAGGACGAGCCGCAACCGGCGAGGCCCAGGCAGAGCAGCGGCAAAGCGAGCCAGCGGCCCGCAGTCAAAGTCTGGTCGATCACGGCAGCGCCTCCACGCCCGGTCCGAAGCCGTTGAGGGAGACGGGCACGCCCACCCCCTCCTCCGGAGTCTGGAATACGATGAATGTCGCGTTCTTGCCGCCCTTGAGCTGATTGAGCAGCGTGTCGTCCATGACGACCTCGGCGACGCAACCCGTGGTCAGGCAGCGGACGAAGCCGGCCCGGCCGATATCCTTGTCGTCGATCTTGAGCCCGAGCCCCGAAGGCAGCAGCACGCCGAGCGGCGCGACGACCCGCAGCAGCCGGCTCTTCTGGTCGGCGGTCTTCAGCACGATGACGAGCAGGGTCAGGTTCGGGCGGTCCTCGGCGGCGACGTTCTGGACGAGCGCGCATTGCTCGGCCTTGGCGCCGGGGGGCACCTCGCAGCGCATCTGCCAGTCGCCATGTGTGGAACGCACGGTCCCCTGCGCGAAAGCGGAGCCGGCGGCGAGCCCCGCCGCGATGAGCGTCAGCGCCAGCACGCCGAACGCCCCCAGGATCCTCTTCATCCCTGCCATCCTTCCAAACCGCATCATGCGCACGAATTTCAGCAGGAGCGCAGAATTCAGGCAAAAGCCCGGCCTCGCCGCGGAATCCCGCCGCCATCAACATGAAATGCGTTCCGACCATGCAGGCCCGGCCCTGTCAAGGCGGCCCGCGCCTTCGTGCCGCACTTCCAACACGGCTTCGCGTGATTATGCCGCACGCCCCGCCGCGCTCTCGGCATTGCCCCTCTGGCGCAAGCGTGATCTTTGATTTATCGCAATCCCGAAGAGCAGGGCGACCTCGCGGTCGCCCCTTCGTGCGTGGACCCGAGCTCCGGCTCCCATGCAGGTCGATTGAGGAGCTAAGTCGGACCGATGCGATTTCTGAGCAGGACCCTTGCAACCGCCGCCATAGCGGCCCTTGCCGCCATCGTGCTGGCGAACGCTCCTGCCTTGGCGGGCACCGGTATGCCGTCGCCCTGGCAGATCAACCTGCAAGGTGCCGCGACCCCGGTCGCCGAGTTCATCCACTGGTTCCACGACTGGGTGAACATCATCATCTTCTCGGTCACGATCTTCGTGCTCGCGCTGCTGGTCTATGTCGTCTTCCGCTTCAACGAGAAGAAGAATCCGGTTCCCTCGAAGACCACGCACAACGCCCTGATCGAGGTGGTCTGGACGGTGATTCCGGTCCTGATCCTGGTCGTGATCGCGATCCCCTCCTTCCGCCTGCTCAAGCTGCAGCTCGAGGTGCCGCAGGCCGACATGACCATCAAGGTCACCGGCAAGCAGTGGTACTGGTCTTATGAATACGCCCAGGACAACGGCAATTTCGGCTTCGATTCGCTGATGCTCGACGAGAAGGCCCGCGCCGAGGCGATCTCCTCCAACAAGATCGCCGCCGCCGAGGCGCCCCGCCTGCTCGCGGTCGACAACGAGGCCGTGGTCCCGGTCGGCAAGATCGTGCGGATCCAGGTCACCGGCGCCAACGTCATCCACAAGTTCACCGTGCCGTCCTTCGGCATCAAGATCGACGCGATCCCCGGCCGCCTGAACGAGACCTGGTTCAAGGCCGAGCGCGAGGGCATCTATTACGGCCAGTGCTCCTTCATCTGCGGCCAGAACCACGCCTACATGCCGATCGCCTTCCGCGTCGTCAGCCCGGAGCGCTACGCCGCCTGGCTGAACGAGGCCAAGCAGAAATTCGCCAATGCCGAAGACGCCGGCAGCAAGTTCGCTGCCGCGTCCAAGTAAGTCGCCGAGGAGACGAGATCATGGCAACCGCGGCATCGCACGCTCACGGCCACGAGGAGGCCCATCACGACCATCCGACCGGATGGCGGCGCTGGCTCCTGTCCACCAACCACAAGGATATCGGCACGCTCTACCTGATCTTCTCGATCATGGCGGGCCTGGTCGGCGGCTTCCTGTCGATCATGATGCGCATCGAGCTGATGTATCCGGGCGTGCAGATCTTCGCCAACGGCCAGAGCTACAACGTCTTCGTCACCGGCCACGGCCTGATCATGATCTTCTTCATGGTCATGCCCGCGGTCATCGGCGGCTTCGGCAATTGGTTCGTGCCGCTGATGATCGGCGCGCCGGACATGGCCTTCCCGCGCATGAACAACATCTCGTTCTGGCTGACGGTCGCCGCCTTCGTCCTGATGATCATCTCGATGTTCATGGAGGGCGCGCCGGGCGCCCACGGCGCCGGCACCGGCTGGACGGTCTATCCGCCCTTCTCGACGATGGGCCATCCCGGCCCGGCCGTCGATTTCGGCATCCTGTCGCTGCACCTGGCCGGCGCGGCCTCGATCCTGGGCGCGATCAACTTCATCACCACGATCCTGAACATGCGCGCGCCCGGCATGACCATGCACAAGATGCCGCTCTTCGCCTGGGGCGTGCTGGTCACCGCCTTCCTGCTGCTGCTGTCGCTGCCGGTTCTGGCGGGCGCGATCACCATGCTGCTGACCGACCGCAACTTCGGCACGACCTTCTACGATCCGGCCGGCGGCGGCGACCCCGTGCTCTACCAGCACCTGTTCTGGTTCTTCGGCCACCCCGAAGTCTACATCATGATCCTGCCGGCCTTCGGCATCATCAGCCACATCGTCTCGACCTTCTCGAAGAAGCCGATCTTCGGCTATCTCGGCATGGCCTACGCCATGGTCGCGATCGGCGTGGTCGGCTTCATCGTGTGGGCGCACCACATGTACACCGCCGGCCTCTCGCTCAACACGCAGCGCTATTTCGTGTTCGCGACGATGGTCATCGCGGTGCCGACGGGCATCAAGATCTTCTCCTGGATCGCGACGATGTGGGGCGGTTCGATCCGCTTCACCGCGCCGATGATCTGGGCGATCGGCTTCATCTTCCTGTTCACCGTCGGCGGCGTCACCGGCGTGGTGCTGGCCAATGCCGGCCTCGACCGCTCGCTGCACGCGACCTACTACGTGGTGGCCCACTTCCACTACGTGCTGTCGCTCGGCGCCGTGTTCGGCATCTTCGCGGGCTTCTACTACTGGTTCCCGAAGATGAGCGGCTACATCATGCCGGACTGGATCGGCAGGCTGCATTTCTGGGTCGCCTTCATCGGCGCGAACCTGCTGTTCTTCCCCCAGCACTTCCTGGGCCTCGCCGGCATGCCGCGTCACTATGTCGACTATCCGGACGCCTTCGCAGGCTGGCATTTCTGGTCGTCGATCGGCTCCTACATCTTCGCCGCCGGCCTGCTGATCTGGCTCTATGGCATCGTGGTCGCCTTCAGCCGCAAGCAGCTCGCCGGCGACAATCCGTGGGGCGAAGGCGCGACGACGCTGGAATGGACCCTGTCCTCGCCGCCGCCCTTCCACCAGTTCGAGACGCTGCCGCGCATCGCCGGCTCGGACCACTGAGACCACCGGCGGCGGGCCACCGGGCCCGCCGCCGCCCTTCCCCCGAGCGCCTCGGCGAGGCGTTCCGGAGACGGGCGCTCCACCCCCGCCCGCGACGCCACCCGCGCCCGAACGGCGCCGTTCGAAGAGTACGAAGACGATCCGACTGATGTCCGCTGCGTTCGAGACCCGTTCCGAAGCCGTCATGGCCGCCTCGCCCGGCGAGGCCCGCGACTTCTTCGCGCTGCTGAAGCCGCGGGTGATGTCGCTCGTCATCATGACGGCGCTGACCGGCATGGCGACCGCGCCGGGCTCGGTGCATCCGGTGCTCGCGGCCGCCGCCCTGCTGGCGATCGCGGTCGGGGCCGGCGCCTCGGGCTGCCTCAACATGTGGTACGACGCCGATATCGACCGGCTGATGAGCCGGACCGCCAAGCGGCCGATTCCGGCGGGCCGGATCCTGCCCTCGGAGGCCCTGGCCTTCGGGCTGACGCTGTCGATCGGCTCGGTGCTGGTGCTCGGCCTCGTCGCCAACCTGCTCGCGGCGGCGATGCTCGCCTTCACCATCTTCTTCTACGCCGTGGTCTATTCGATGTGGCTGAAGCGCTGGACGCCGCAGAACATCGTCATCGGCGGCGCCGCCGGCGCCTTTCCGCCGATGATCGGCGAGGCGGTGGTGACCGGCCAGTTCGGCTGGCATTCGCTGGTGCTGTTCGCGATCATCTTCCTGTGGACCCCGCCGCATTTCTGGGCGCTGGCGCTGGTCAAGTCCGGCGACTATGCGCGCGCCGGCATCCCGATGATGCCCAATGTCGCGGGCCCCGCCGCGACGCGCCGGCAGATCGTGCTCTATTCGCTGATCATGGCGCCGGTCGCCGTGCTGCCGGCGCTGATGGGCTTCGGCGGGCTGCTCTATCTCGTCGTCTCGGTCACGACCGGGCTCGCCATGATCGGGCTTTCGATCCGCGTCTGGCGGCGCACCGAGGGCCAGCCGGCGGTCAAGGCGGCCTATTCGCTGTTCGGCTTCTCGATCCTCTACCTGTTCCTGCTCTTCGCGGTGCTGCTGGCGGAGAACGGCCTCGGCCTGCTATGGGCGCTGCCGAAGGTGATCGGATGAGCGAGAACCGCAAACCGCAGCCCGCGCCGGCCCCGTTCTCGCCCGAGGACATGGCCCGCCGCCGCCGCCGCTCGGTCGCGCTGGCCCTGGTGCTGGGCGGGCTGGTGATCTTCTTCTTCGTGGTCACGCTGGTGAAGACCGGCCCGGCCATCCTGAACCGGCCGCTGTGATGACGAGGGCGCCCGAAAACCGGCAGGCGAGGAAGGCGGCCCGCACGGCGCTGATCTGCGTCGGCGTGGCCTTCGGCATGCTCGGCGCCTCCTTCGCGGCGGTGCCGCTCTACGACCTGTTCTGCAAGGTCACCGGCTTCGGCGGCACGCCGCAGGTCGGGACCGCCGCGACCGGCAAGGTGCTCGACCGCACCATCTCCGTGCGCTTCGACGCCAATGTCGCGCCCGGTCTCGGCTGGAAGTTCCAGCCGGAAAGCCCGGAGATCAAGGCCCAGGTCGGCGTCACCCAGACCGTGTTCTACAAGATGACGAATCGCTCGGACCGCACGGTCACCGGGATCGCGACCTACAACGTCACGCCGGAGCAGAGCGCCGCCTATTTCGTCAAGATCCAGTGCTTCTGCTTCACCGAGCACACGCTGAAGCCGGGCGAGAGCTTCGAGGCGCCGGTGGTCTTCTACATCGACCCCGAAATCGCCGGAAATCGCGAGCTCGACGGCATCAAGGCGATCACCTTGTCCTATACTTATTTCGCCTCCAAGGCGGGGCAGCCGGTCGCCGAGGGCCAGGCGGGCAACGCCAAGGGTGACGCGAAGAATCCGAAACTGTAAAAGCGCCTTCATCAGGAAGCGCGCACAAGAAGACGCACGCGGAGACCGAATACGATGGCCGGGGCCCATACGAAGCACCACGACTACCACCTCGTCGATCCGAGCCCGTGGCCGCTGGTCGGCGCGGCCAGCGCCACCGTCATGGCGATCGGCGCCGTGATGTGGATGAAGACGCTGGCGGTCGGCGGCATGCATCTGGGCCCGCTGGTCTTCGGCGTCGGCGTGCTCGGCGTGCTCTACACCATGCTGTCCTGGTGGACGGACGTGGTCCGCGAGGCGGAGCGCGAAGGCCACCACACCCGCGTCGTGCAGATCCATCACCGCTACGGCATGATCATGTTCATCGCCTCCGAGGTGATGTTCTTCGTCGCCTGGTTCTGGGCCTATTTCGACGCCAGCCTGTTCTCCTACGAGAAGATCAACTTCCTCCGCTACGAGTTCACCGGCGGGCACTGGCCGCCGAAGGGCATCGAGACCTTCGATCCCTGGCACCTGCCGCTGCTCAACACGCTGATCCTGCTGACCTCGGGCACCACCGTGACCTGGGCGCATTACGCGCTGATCAACAACGACCGGGCCGGCCTGAAGCAGGGACTGTGGCTGACCGTGATCCTCGGCATGGTGTTCACGCTGTGCCAGGCCTACGAGTATTCGCACGCCGCCTTCGCCTTCAGCGGCAACATCTACGGCGCCACCTTCTTCATGGCGACCGGCTTCCACGGCGCGCATGTCATCATCGGCACGATCTTCCTGGCGGTCTGCCTCTACCGGGCCTATCTCGGCCACTTCAAGCCGGACCAGCATCTCGGCTTCGAGTTCGCCGCCTGGTACTGGCATTTCGTCGACGTCGTCTGGCTGTTCCTGTTCGCCGCGATCTATGTCTGGGGCGCCGGCGCCCAGACCGCGGCCGGGCACTGACCGGCTGCCCGCGCGCACCCGGCGGTCGCGCAGACGAAAGGCGGCCGCGAGGCCGCCTTTTCCGTTCAGGAGGTTCCGATGGCAGAACACCACCCCTCCCCTCCCTCGCCCTATGCGACGGGCCTCTCGGGACGCTGCCCGCGCTGCGGACAAGGGGCGCTGTTCGACGGCTTCCTGAAGCTCAAGCCGCGCTGCAGCGCCTGCGGGCTCGACTATAAATTCGCCGATTCGGCCGACGGCCCCGCCGTCTTCATCATGCTCATCGCCGGCTTCCTCGTGCTGGGCGCGGCGCTCTCTGTCGAGATCGCCTATGAGCCGCCGATCTGGCTGCATCTGGTCATCTGGCTTCCGCTGGCGCTGGTCGTCTGCCTGGCGCTGCTGCGGCCGATGAAGGGGCTCGCAGTCGCGCTGCAATACGCCAACAAGGCCGAGGAAGGCAGGCGCCGGACGTGACGGCCCCGGCCCCCACGCCAAGGCGGCCGCGCCTGCTCCTGCCGGCGCTGCTAACCGCGCTGGGCGCCGCCCTGCTCTGCGGGCTCGGCGCCTGGCAGCTCGAGCGGATGCAGTTGAAGCACGCCTATATCGAGCGGCTCGAAACCCAGGCTGCCGGCGCGCCGGCGCCGATGCCGCCCAGCGCCGATTGGTCGAAGCTCGACCCGGCCGCGCTCGACCTGACTCATGTCGTCGCCACAGGCAGCTTCATCGGCGACCATGTCGCCGGGGTGCGCACCACGATCGCCTCGGGGCCGCCCGGCACGCGCCAGCTCTCCGGCTTCGGGCGCTGGATCTTCCAGGGCTTCCGGCTGGCGGATGGCGGCGTCATCCTGGTCAATCGCGGCTTCGTGCCGGAAGGCAGGCTCGGCCAGATCGGCCCGGCTGCGGGCCCGGCGACGGTCGCCGGCTTCCTGCGCGCGCCGGAGACGCGCAACGCCTTCACGCCGGAGGACCTGCCGGCGATCCGCGAATTCTATACGCGCGACCCCGCCGCGATCGCCGGCTCGCTCGGCCTGCCGCCGGCGCCCTTCTATCTCGAAGCCGCGCGCGAGGGCGACGGGCTGACGCCGCCGGCCGGCGTCGACGTGCGCGAGCTGATCGCCCGCATCCCCGACAACCACCTGCAATATGCGCTGACCTGGTTCGGTCTGGCGCTGACGCTGATCGGCGTGTTCGCGGCCTTCGTCTGGCAATCCCGCAAGGGATCGGGCGCGGGGACGGCCTGACCGGGCACGCCTCCCTCGCAAACCGTTTTGCCGAAAGCGGCGGAGCGGCCTATAGCATCACCATAGATCATCGAGGCCCAAGATCGTGCTGCATGTCTCCACCCGGGGCGAAGCCCCGGCGCTCAGCTTTTCCGACGCGCTGCTGACCGGGCTCGCCCGCGACGGCGGGCTCTATCTGCCGCAGAGCTGGCCGGCGCTCGGCGCGGCCGAGATCGCGGGATTCGCCGGGAAACCCTATACGGCGGTGGCGGAGCGCATCCTCGGCGCGCTGAGCGACGGCGACATCGAAGCCGGCGCGCTGCGCCGGATGATCGGCGAGGCCTACGCCACCTTCCGGCACCCTTCCGTCTGCCCGCTGACGCAGATCGGCGACAACCTCTTCGTGCTGGAGCTGTTCCACGGCCCGACGCTCGCCTTCAAGGACGTGGCGATGCAGTTGCTCGGGCGGCTGATGGACCATGTGCTCGGCCAGCGCGGCCAGCGCGCCACCATCGTCGGCGCGACCTCGGGCGACACCGGCGGCGCCGCCATCGACGCCTTCAAGGGGCTGAAGAGCGTCGACGTCTTCATCCTCTATCCGCAGGGCCGCGTCTCCGACGTGCAGCGCCGGCAGATGACCACGGTCGATGCGGAGAACGTCCACGCCATCGCGGTCGAAGGCACTTTCGACGACTGCCAGAACCTGGTGAAGGCGATGTTCAACCATCACGCCTTCCGCGACGAGATCGGGCTGTCCGGCGTCAACTCGATCAACTGGGCGCGGATCGCGGCGCAGGTGGTCTACTACTTCACCGCGGCGGTCTCGCTGGGCGGGCCGGGCCGCAAGGTCTCCTTCACGGTGCCGACCGGGAATTTCGGCGACATCCTCGCCGGCTGGGTCGCCAAGCGGATGGGCCTGCCGATCGAGCGGCTGGCGATCGCCACCAACAGCAACGACATCCTGCCCCGCACGCTGGCGAGCGGCGTCTACGAGATGCGCGGCGTCCAGGCGACGACCTCGCCCTCTATGGACATCCAGATCTCCTCGAATTTCGAGCGTTTGCTGTTCGAGGCGCATGGGCGCGACGGCGCCACTGTCCGCCGGCTGATGCAGTCGCTGCAGCAATCGGGACGCTTCGAGATCGCGCCCGAGCCGCTCGCCCGCATCCGCAGCGAGTTCGACGCGGCGGCCCTCAGCGAAACCGAGATCGCGGCCGAGATCCGCGAGACCTGGACCGAAAGCGGCTATCTCGCCGATCCGCACACCGCGATCGGCATCGGCGCCGCCCGGCAGAAGCTCGCCCGCGATCCGGCGACGCCGATGATCGTGCTCGGCACGGCGCATCCGGCGAAGTTCCCGGCCGCGGTGAAGGCGGCCTGCGGCGTCGAGCCGGCGCTGCCCGCCCATCTCGCGGATCTGATGGAGCGCAGGGAACGGGTCACGCAATTGCCGAACGACCTCGCCGCGGTCGAGACATTCGTGCGCGAGCATGCCCGCGCCGTGCGGGGAGCCGCAGCGTGAGCATCGCCCACCCCGCCGAGACGGCCGAGATCGTGGCGCCGGACGAGAAGCGCGGCGCGCATGATCCCGATGTCGGCCTGACCACCCTGCCCTCCGGCCTGCGCGTGGTCTCGCAGCGGATGGACCATGCCGCGACCGTCTCGCTCGGCATCTGGATCGGCGCCGGCGCGCGCGACGAGCTGCCGCACGAGCATGGCCTCGCCCATCTGCTAGAGCACATGGCCTTCAAGGGCACGGCCCGGCGCAGCGCGCGCCAGATCGCCGAGGAGATCGAGAGCGTCGGCGGCGACCTCAACGCCGCGACCAGCGTCGAATACACCTGCTACACCGCCCGCGTGCTCGGCGCCGATCTCGGCCTGGCGGTCGACATCCTCGCCGATATCGTCACCGCGCCGGCCCTGACCGGCGAGGAGCTGAAGCGCGAGAAGGGCGTGATCCTGCAGGAGATCTCGGCGGTGCAGGATACGCCCGACGACCTGGTGTATGACCGCTTCCTGCAGGCCGCCTTCCCCGACCAGCCGATCGGCCGGCCGATCCTGGGCACGGCCAAGACGGTGAAGAACTTCACCCCCGAGGCGATCCGCGCCTATCTGGCGCGGAACTACCATGCCGGCAACATGGTTCTGGCCGCCTCCGGCGCCGTCGACCACGCCGCGCTCGTCGCCCTCGCCCGCGAGCACCTCTCCGGACTGCCGCCGCAGCCGCCCCAGCCGCTCGCGCGGGAGCCGGGCGAATATCGCGGCGGCGAGGCCCGCATCGGCAGCGACGAGGAGCAGGTCCATCTCGTGCTCGGCCTGCCCGGCCTGCCCTTCGCGCAGGGCGAGCATTACCCGCTGCAGATCTTCGCCTCGGTGCTCGGCGGCGGGCTGTCGTCGCGGCTGTTCCAGGAGGTGCGCGAGCAGCGCGGCCTCGCCTATGCCATCGACGCCTTCCACTGGCCCTTCTCCGATTGCGGCGTCTTCGGCATCGGCGCCGGCACCGCGCCGGAAGATGCCGGCGAGCTGATCGAGGTCGCGCTCGGCTGCCTGCGCCAGGCGGCGGAGGATGTCAGCGAGGTCGAGGTCGCCCGCGCCCGCGCCCAGATGAAGGTCGGGCTGCTCGCCTCGCTCGAGAGCCCCGGCGGCAAGCTCGAGCAGATGGCGCGGCAGGTCCTGCTCTTCGGCCGGGCGATCCCGCGCGAGGAGCTCGCGGCCCGGCTCGACGCCGTCACGCTGGAGGATGTGCGCGCCGCGGGCCGCTCGCTGCTCGGGCATCAGCCCACCATCGCGGCGGTCGGGCCCATCCACGGCCTGCCGCCGGCGAAGCGGCTGCGCCAGGCGGCCCGAGCGGCGGACTGACCGGCGATGGCGCTCTTCCGCTTCCCCAGCGAGCCGCAGAGCCGCCCGTTGATCCGGACCCCCAATCTCTATCTGCGCGCGCCCTCGCTCGACGACTATCCGGCCTGGGCGGCGCTGCGCATGGAGAGCCGGGCCTTCCTGACGCCCTGGGAGCCGAGCTGGAACGAGGACGACCTGACGCGCGCCGCCTTCCGGCTGCGGACCAAGCGCGCCGCGCGCGAGATCTCCACCGACGAGGCCTATTCGCTCTTCGTCTTCGACAGCCAGACGGAAGCCCTGCTCGGCGGGCTGACGCTCGGGCTGATCCGGCGCGGCGTCGCGCAGGCCTGCACGCTCGGCTACTGGATGGGCAAGCCCCATGCCGGCAAGGGCCATATGACCGAGGCGGTGCGCGGGGCGCTGCGCTTCGCCTTCTCGGAGCTGGCGCTCCACCGCGTCGAAGCCGCCTGCCTGCCCAATAACGAGCCCTCGCGCCGGTTGCTGGAGCGCGTCGGCTTCCGGCATGAGGGGCTGGCCCGGGCCTATCTCAAGATCAACGGCGCCTGGGCCGACCACCTGCTCTATGCCGCCCTCTCGACCGACCGCCTGCCGGGCCTCATCCCGTGACCGCTATGGTGGACGGCAGGCGCGCTTTGCCTTGCCCTCGCCACGAGCGGCCGGTAGGAGTTTTGCTTAAATATCGAATGAACCTATCCCGCCTGATAGCCGAGCGCAGCTTGTCCATTTCCGAGCGAATTCTCCGGATCGGCCTCGCCGTCGCCGGCCTGGCCCTGTGGCTCTGCTGCGCGGGCATCGGGACGGCGAATGCGGTCGAGGCGGTGCGGGTACCGATCGACGCGCCGGTCATCGACCTGACCAACATCGTCGAGCGCAACAAATCCGACGGCGACGTCATCCAGATCTCGACCGCGCCGGGGCAGGACGGCATCGTCCGGCGCATCGCGGTGAAGGCGCGCGAGGCGGGCGCGCGGCCGGACTGGATCGTCTTCGCGCTGACCAACGATTCCGACGAACAGATCGACCGGCTGCTGGTCGCGCCCTTCCACCGGCTGATCGGCTCCGGCGTGGTCTGGCCGGACCTCGGCGACCGCCGCATCGAGGCGGTCACCGCGAGCCAGGGCCTCTCGCCCGACCGCGAGGCGAGCCCCGACGCCAACGTCTTCCTGATCACGCTCGACCCCGGAACGACGGTCACCTTCGTCGCCGAGCTGAAATCGCCCAACCTGCCCCAGCTCTATCTCTACGAGCCGGAAGCCTACCGCCAGAAGACCAACGGGCTGACCCTCTACAAGGGCATCATCATCGGCATCGCCGGGCTGCTCGCCCTATTCCTGACCATCATCTTCGTGGTCAAGGGCGCGGTGATCTTCCCGGCCGCGGCGGCGCTGGCCTGGGCCGTTCTGGCCTATGCGGGGCTCGATTTCGGCTTCTTCCAGCGCCTCTTCCCGCTGACGCCGCAGATCGAGCGCATCTACCGGGCCGGCGCCGAGGTCGTGCTGGCCGCGACGCTGCTGGTCTTCCTCTTCGCCTATCTCAACCTGCAGCGCTGGCATGTGCGCTACGGCCACGTCACCGCGATCTGGATCCTCGGCCTCGCCGGCCTGATCGGGCTTGCGGTCTTCGACGCGCCGATGGCGTCGGGGATCGCGCGCATCTCGATCGCGGCGGTCGCGGCGGTCGGCTTCGTGCTCGTCGTGCATCTGGCGACGCATGGCTACGAGCGCGCGGTGATGCTGATCCCCACCTGGTTCCTGCTCGCCGTCTGGGTGACGGCGGCCGGCTTCACCGTGACCGGGCAGTTCCAGCGCGACCTGGTGGCGCCTGCCCTGCTGGGCGGCCTCGTGCTGATCGTGCTGCTGATCGGCTTCACCGTGATCCAGCACGCCTTCGCCGGCGGCGCGATCTCGCAGGGCCTGGTCTCGGACACCGAGCGGCGGGCGCTGGCGCTCTCGGGCTCCGGCGACCTCGTCTTCGACTGGGACGTCAGCTCGGACAAGGTCTTCGTCTCGCCGCAGATCGAGACGCTGCTCGGCCTGCCGAAAGGGGCGCTCGAAGGCTCGGCCGCGCGCTGGCTGGAGCATATGCATGTCGCCGACCGCGACCGCTATCGCGTCACGCTCGACGCGATGCTGGAGCAGCGGCGCGGCAAGCTCAATCTCGACGTGCGCCTGCGCGCCGCCAACGGCGCCTATCACTGGCTCAACATCAAGGCGCGGCCGGTGATCGGCTCGGACGGCGAGGTCATTCGCGTGATCGGCACGCTGGCCAACGTCACCGACCAGCGCACGGCCCAGGAGCGCATGCTGCACGACGCCGTGCACGACAACCTGACCGGCCTGCCCAACCGCAAGCTGTTCCAGGACCGGCTGGGGGCGATCTTCGGCTTCACCCGCGCCGACGACAATATCCGCCCGACCGTGCTGGTCATCGACGTCGACCGCTTCAAGCAGGTCAACGAATCCGTCGGCTTCTCGGCCGGCGACTCGATCCTGCTGACGCTGGCGCGCCGGCTCGGGCGCCTGCTCAGGGCGCAGGACACGCTCGCCCGCATCGGCGGCGACACCTTCGCGATGATCCTCGTCTCGGAGCGCGATCCCGAGCGCATCCTGGCGCTGGCGGAGCTGGTGCGCCGCGCCGTCTCGACGCCGATCACCTATGCCGAGCGCGAGATCGTGCTGACGCCCTCGATCGGCCTCGCCTTGTTCGACCCCGCGCCGGCCTCGCGCAGGGACGACGCGCTGAAGAACGCCGAGCTCGCCATGGCCCATGCCAAACGCCAGGGCGGCAACCGCATCGAGGTCTTCGTGCCGGCGATGCGGACCGACCGCAACGACCGGCTGGCGCTCGAAAGCGACCTGCGCCGGGCGATCGAGCGCAACGAGATCCAGGTGATGTACCAGCCGATCGTCAGGCTGGAGGACCGGACCATCGCCGGCTTCGAGGCGCTGGTGCGCTGGGACCATCCGCGCGAAGGCCGGCTGATGCCGCAGGACTTCCTCGCCATCGCCGAGGAGACCGGGCTGATCGTCGATCTCGGCGTCTATGTCATGGACAAGACCGCCCGCGAGCTCGAGGCCTGGCAGGCGGCGCTCGAGGTCGAGCCGCCGATCTTCGCCAGCGTCAACGTGTCGAGCCGCCAGCTCCTGCGCCACGACCTGCTGCATGACGTGAAGACGGTACTCGGGCGCCGGCGCGTGCTGCCCGGCACGCTCAAGCTCGAAATCACCGAGAGCCTGGTGATGGAGAACCCCGAATATGCCGCGCAGATGCTGCAGCGCATCCGCGATCTCGGCGCCGGCCTCTCGCTCGACGATTTCGGCACGGGCTATTCCTCGCTGTCCTATCTGCAGCGCTTCCCCTTCGACACGATCAAGATCGACCAGAGCTTCGTGCGCCAGATGGGCAATGGCCGCCCGCCGGTGATCCTGCGCTCGATCGTCCAGCTCGCCGCCGATCTCGGCATGGACGTCGTGGCCGAGGGCGCGGAGAGCGAGTCGGATGCGATCGAGCTCTACCAGCTCGGCTGCCAGTATGCGCAGGGCTACATCTTCGGCCAGCCGATGACGGCGGCGGAAGCGCGGCGCCTGATGGGCGCCAAGACCGCCGCGACCGAGGCGGCTTGAGCGCGGCCGTCATTCCGGGGCTTCGCGCAGCGAAGAGCCCGGAACCCGGAACCGATGCGGCTCATCGTGACGTGCAGGCGCCATCGGCGCCTTCGCGACACAAGGCATCGGTGCCGGATTCCGGGCTCGGGCCCGCGGCCTGCCCCGGAATGACGGAGGCAGAGGTTCAGGCGTGGCCCGCATCCCGCGACAGGAAGGCGGGGTCGATGCCGATCTTGTTCAGCGCGCGCTGGTATTTCGTCTCGACGCTCTCGTCGAAGAGCAGCGCCGGGTCGGCCTCGCAATGCAGCCAGCCATTCGACTGGATCTCGGCTTCGAGCTGGCCCGCCGCCCAGCCGGCATAGCCCAGCGCCAGCACCGCATTCTCCGGCCCGGTGCCGACGGCGATGGCGCGCAGGATGTCGAGCGTCGCCGTCAGGCAGATGCCGTCGTCGATCGGCAGCGTCGCCGATTCGAGGAAGAAGTCGGCCGTGTGGAGCACGAAGCCGCGCTTGGTCTCGACCGGGCCGCCGCGCAGCACCTGCATCTTCTCGGCCCGGCTCGGCAGGCGGATGATCTCCTCGGAGGGGATTACGTCGAGCTGGACGAGCAGGTCGGGGAATTTCGTGTCCGCCGCCGGCTTGTTGACGATGATGCCCATCGCCCCGTCCTCGGAATGCGCGCAGACATAGACGACGCTGCGGCTGAAGCGCGTGTCGGCCATGCCGGGCATCGCGATCAGGCACTGCCCGTCGAGATAGCTGCGGCCACCCAGCTTCGATTGCGAACCAATCTTCATGGCGTCCATGCTAGATCACTTTTCCGCATGCGGGAAATCGTCGTCGGGCACAAAAATACGTCACCGCGATTGTGCCCCAATCATGCGCAAATCTCGCCTGCGAAAACGCATGATCGATCATCCCGCCACGCCCGTCCCGGACGCGGCGGCAGCGTTTTCGGCGCCGTCCCGTTCGGGTGAAGGACAGAGGTTTTGTTCGCTTTTCAGCTTGGCAATGGATAAGGCAGGGCTGTGAATCGAATTCTGTCCCTGCTGGCCCTCGGCCATCTCGCATTCGGCGCCGCCGCCCATGCCCAGGATATGGCCAACGAGGCCGCGACCTCGCCATGGTCGATCGCCGAGCACGCCAAGCTCAGGCTCATCGCCGGGCCGACCGCGCCGACCGGCAAGCAGCGCGTCGGCGTCGAGATCGTGATGTCGCCGGGCTACAAGACCTATTGGCGCAGCCCCGGACAGTTCGGCGTGCCGCCGGCCTTCGACTGGGCCGGCTCGACCAATATCGGCGGGCTCGACGTGCGCTGGCCGGTGCCGGAGCGCTTCCAGGATTCGGCCGGCTACTCGATCGGCTATGTCGGCGAGGTGGTGATCCCGGTCTCGGTCCAGCCGGTCGATCCATCGCGCCCGGTGATGGTGGTGCTGAAGCTCGACTACGCCGTCTGCGAGAAGATCTGCGTTCCGGTCAAGGGCGAGGCGAGCCTGTGGCTCGAGCCGGGCGTGACGACGGTGGTGTCGCCGCGGCTGGAAAGCTACGAGGCGCGCGTGCCGGCGCCGGTCAAGCCCGGACCGCATGGCGGCAAGCCCGCCATCCTCGAGGCCAAGCTCGACGACACCGTGGTCGATCCCGGGATCAAGCTGACGCTGCAGGTGCCGCAGGACGGCTCGATCGAGGACGTCTTCGTCGAGGGGCCGGGCATGTGGTCCTTCGGCAAGACCCATCTGACGCCGCAGGCCGACGGCCTGATCACCGCGCAGATCCGCATCAACGACCGGCCCAAGGGCGCCTCCGGGCCGATCCCGCTGATCTTCACCGTGCGCGGCACGCCGAAGCCGGTCGAGACCCGGCTCGAACTCGACATCCCGACCGCCAAGCCGTAAGTCGAGCGGCGAGAGCCGGATCCGTCTCTCAGATATCGGGAGAGAACGGGCCTCCGGACCGCCTTGCGATCCGGGCGGCGCGTTCTCGAGGCGGCGCGGCAGCCGCAGGCTTCATGGAGAACAGGCTCATGACCATCAAGGTGGGTGACAGGCTTCCGCAGGCGACGTTCCGGGTCATGACCGCCGACGGCCCGGCCGCCAAGACGACCGACGAGTTGTTCAAGGGCAAGAAGGTGGTGCTCTTCGCCGTTCCCGGCGCCTTCACCCCGACCTGCCACCGCAACCACCTGCCCGGCTATGTCGGCAAGGCGGCCGAGATCAAGGCGAAGGGCGTCGATGCGATCATGGTAACCTCGACCAACGACGTCTTCGTGATGGACGCCTGGGCCAAGGCCTCGGGCGGCGCCGGCGTGATCGAGTTCCTGGCCGACGGCAACGCCGACTTCGCCAAGGCCATCGGACTGTCCATGGACGGCTCCGGCTTCGGCCTCGGCACCCGCTCGCAGCGCTATTCGATGGTGGTCGAGGACGGCGTGGTCACGGCCCTCAACGTCGAGGAAGCCGCCGGCAAGGCCGAGGCCTCAGGCGCCGAGGCGATGCTCGGCCAACTCTGAGGCCAGGTCCAACGCATTTCGAGCCCGCGCGGCGCTGCTGCGCGGGTTTTATGGGGCGACGGAGAGCAATCGACTTGATCCGGCACAGGTCTTGGTCGGGTCGCCGTCAGCCATTTAGCTCGCGCAGCTTTTCGAAGAGGTAGACGTACTCCTCAAGTGCGAGATTGCTTAGCAGGCAGGCTTCTCCAACTGAGAACCAGCGAAGTTCGGAGTGTTCTGTATCCAGGATCTTAGGAGTGCCGTGCCACTCGCTGACCAGATACATATGATACGTGATCATTCCTACTGCGACATGAGGGTCTGCTATCTCCATAAAGGGCTCAAATCTTACAGGCGCCACAGCGAGTTCCTCCCCGACTTCCCGCACCAACGCCTCGTCGAAGCTTTCGCCTGCTTCAACGTGGCCGCCCGGAAAACTCCATAGGCCGGGATAACTCTTCCGATGTATGCTTCGTCGAGCCAGGAGAACGCTGTCCGGTCGGACAAAAATAGCATTTACGATATGTCTCATAGGATTTTACACGGTGCGAGGGGTGATTTAAGCGACAATCATCGCTCGGTTTTACTGATCGACGAAAGCAGGGAAGTCTCCGTAGGACCGATTAATTTCTCGCAGGGAAACTTCGGTGAAGATACTGGATATCCGGCGACATTCGATGCGCCAAAAGCCTGGGCAACACCTATCACAGGATGGGGTAGAATTGGCTCGACGAGTGGGCGCACATCTCGGACCCTATGAAGCAGTCCTCACGAGCAATTTGGCACGAGCAATAGAGACCGCCGTAGCGATGGGGTTTGCGCTTAACGATATCTCTGAAGAGATCGGCCTCTACCCGGAAGCCCTTTCAGAGCAACTTGAATGGCCTGCGTCATTAGAAAAAATTGATCATCGCCTGTCTCTATTTCCTGAACACCAAATACTTGCCTCTAAGCAAGTTGCATCTTGGAAATCTATTTTACCAAAAATTCCTGAGAAAGGCTGTGGTTTGATCATAACATACGGTACGCTTCTCGAAATTGGAGCGATCTTCCTTTTACGCGAGATCGGAAGACCTATCGAGGGGCCTGCCTTCGCATATTGCGAAGGGCTGCGTGTCCACGTTAACGGCGAGACAGTTGAAGCTGTCGAGTTCATGCGACTACCAGAAGGGCAGCGGATGCTGAGCAATTAGAGCATTTTCGAGCGAAGTGGACACCGGTTCGCGTGAAGAAAATGCGTTAAAACAACAGCCTAGAGCAATTCCGCGATTCGAAGAATTGCGGAATTGCTCTAGCTCCGGCTTCAAGGAGTTGTGGCATCCGCAACGGATCGGGAGCGGGCTGTTTCGCCGAGCTTCGGGCTCCCTTTTCGCAACAGCAAGCTGTTCCTTTGATCCTTTCGATCGCTGCTTCTCATAAGACAGGATTGCAGGCGAGCGCTAACCTCACGCTCCGGAGGAACCAGCCGATGCCCGAGATCACCGTCCGCCCGCTCACCGCCGCCGACCGCGCCGCCTGGACGCCGCTCTGGCACGGCTACCTGACCTTCTACAAAGCGACGCTCCCCGCCCGGATCGACGACGTCACCTTCGGGCGGTTGACCGGCGGCCAGGAGCCGATGGGCGGGTTCATCGCCTTGCGCGACGGCAAGGCCCTCGGCATCACCAACTGGGTGATCCACCGCTCGACCTGGAGCGACCGCGACATCTGCTATCTGCAGGACCTGTTCACCGCGCCGGAAGCGCGCGGCAGCGGCGTCGGGCGCAGGCTGATCGAGGCCGTCAACCGGATGGCGCGGGAGAAGAACTGCTTCCGGGTCTACTGGCAGACGCATGAGAGCAACCTGCAGGCGCAGGAACTCTACAACAAGGTCGCCGACAAATCGGGCTTCATCGTCTACCGCCAGCCACTCGGCTGAGGCGCCCCGGGTCAGCGCACCGATGCAGCCCGGCCTGCACCGGCGCAGGGTCGTTCTTGCATCGGCGCAATCCTAAGCCGCGATCGGGGTCCTATATGTGGGGCATGCCTTTTCGGCGGCCGGCTTGAGAAGCGGGCCGCGGGAAGGTTCCCTTCCGGAACGCGGCCCGCCCGCGATCAGCCATAGGCTCGCCATGAAGAAGATCGGCTTCCTCTCGTTCGGGCACTGGACGCCCTCCCCGCAATCCGGCACGCGATCGGCCGGCGACGCGCTGCTGCAATCGATCGAGCTTGCCGTCGCGGCGGAGGAGCTGGGCCTGGACGGCGCCTATGTCCGCGTCCACCATTTCGCGCGGCAGCTCGCCTCGCCCTTCCCGCTGCTGGCGGCGATCGGCGCGCGGACGAAGCGCATCGAGATCGGCACCGCCGTGATCGACATGCGCTACGAGAACCCGCTCTACATGGCCGAGGACGCCGGCGCGGCGGACCTCATCGCCGGCGGGCGGCTCCAGCTCGGCATCAGCCGCGGCTCGCCGGAGCAGGTGATCGATGGCTGGCGCCATTTCGGCTACCAGCCGGCCGAGGGCCAGAGCGACGCCGATATGGGCCGCCGCCACGCCGAGGTCCTGCTCGACGTGCTGCGCGGCGAGGGTTTCGCGCAGCCCAACCCGCGCCCGATGTTCCCCAACCCGCCCGGGCTGCTGCGGCTGGAGCCGCATTCCGAGGGCTTGCGCGAACGCATCTGGTGGGGCGCCGGCTCGAACGCGACGGCGGTCTGGGCGGCCAGGCTCGGCATGAACCTGCAGAGCTCGACCCTCAAGGACGACGAGACCGGCGAGCCCTTCCACATCCAGCAGGCGAAGCAGATCCGCGCCTATCGCGACGCCTGGAAGGAGGCGGGGCATGCCCGCGCGCCGCGCGTCTCGGTGAGCCGCAGCATCTTCGCGCTGGTCGACGACCGCGACCGCGCCTATTTCGGCCGCGACGGCAAGAGCGACGATTCGATCGGCTATATCGACGCGAGCACCCGCGCCATCTTCGGGCGCAGCTATGCGGCCGAGCCGGACAGGCTGGTCAGGGAGCTGGCGCAGGACGAGGCCATCGCCGAGGCCGACACGCTGCTGCTCACCGTGCCCAACCAGCTCGGCGTCGACTACAACGCGCATGTGATCGAGGCGATCCTGAAGCATGTCGCGCCGGCGCTCGGCTGGCGCTGAGGCGCCGGACGCGCGTCGGCGCGGCAAGCCCCCAAATCGCCTTCTTGCGCTGGCAAGCGTGGAAAGACCGTGCTTGCCAGCCGAACCATGTCGCGGCAATCTCGGCCCCACAGGATGGCGGGCGGGCGCGGGCCGGCCCGTTCTCGCATCGCGCCGCAAGACACGGAAAGTCCAGACCATGATCATCGACGGTGGAAACGCCACGACCGGCGATATGAACGCGGCCGCTTCGCCGGGGCTTCGGCCGGGCCTTCTCGGCCGCCGCTCCTTCCTCGTCGGCTCGGCGGCGAGCCTCGGGGCGCTCGGGCTGGCCGGCTGCGCATCCGACGGCATGAGCTTCGCCGAGGCGCAGCGGGTCTACGGGCCGGTGCCCGAGGAGAAATTCCCGATCCCGGCAGTCGACATCAGCAAGGTCGACCCGAAATATTATCGCCGCACGGTGCGCTACGAGACCAGGGAAGAGCCCGGCACGATCATCGTCGACCCCGGCAACTATTATGTCTACCGCATCGAGGGCGACGGCAACGCCACACGCTACGGCGCCAATGTCGGCCGCGACGGTTTCCGCTGGAGCGGCGACGCCTATGTCGGGCGCAAGGCCGAATGGGCGACCTGGACCCCGCCCAGGGAGATGATCAAGCGCCAGCCCGAGGCCGCCAAATACGCCCGCGGCATGCCCGGCGGCCTCGATAACCCGCTCGGCGCCCGCACGCTCTATCTCTATCAGAACGGCGCCTACACGCTCTATACGATCTATGCCAGCAGCGACCCGGAATCGATCGGCTCCGGCATCACCAGCGGCTGCGTCGGCCTGCTCAGCCAGGACATGATCCACCTCTACGACCGCACGCCGGTCAAGACGAAGGTGGTCGTCCTGCCGGCCTGACGGCCGGCTCCTCCGGCCGGCACGCAGCCTGGAGGCCATCCAGGGTTCTTCCGGGAACCTGCTGAGCTCAGTCGGAAGCACGCGGATCATCCCGGGCTCGACCCGGATCCATGCCCGAGCGCTTCCGACCGAGGCCTGGATCCCCGATTCATGCCTCGCGGCCTTCGGCGAAGCCCGCCAGCCACCACGATCGCCGCGCAGCGCCAGCATCTCAACAAGCGCACGGGCAGCCCGAAGCTGCCCTAACGCCCGGGCTTGAACGGCGCCATGCCGGCCCGCGCCAGCGCGTCGGCGCGCTCGTTCATCGCGTCGCCGGCATGGCCCTTGACCCATTTCCACTCGATCTTGTGGCGGCCGAGCGCCGCGTCGAGGCGCTGCCAGAGCTCGACATTCTTCACCGGCTTCCGGTCGGCGGTCTTCCAGCCGTTCTTCTTCCAGCCATGGATCCAGCCGGTGATGCCCTGGCGCAGATACTGGCTGTCGGTATGCAGCGCGACCGTGACGGGCCGCTTCAGCGCCTCCAGCGCCGCGATCGCCGCCATCAGCTCCATGCGGTTGTTGGTCGTGAGCTCCTCGCCGCCGGAGAGTTCCTTCTCGACGCCGTTATAGGACAGGATCGCCCCCCAGCCGCCGGGGCCGGGGTTGCCCGAGCAGGCGCCGTCCGTCCAGACTTCGACGGTGCCGCTCATGGCAGGCCCCGGCGATTCCTGGCTGCGCGAATGGGGCGGGCCCCAAGCGCGCCGGGGCCGGGCTTGCCCGAGCAGGCGCCGTCCGTCCAGACTTCGACGGTGCCGCTCATGGCAGGCCCCGGCGATTCCTGGCTGCGCGAATGGGGCGGGCCCCAAGCGCGCCGGGGCCGGGCTTGCCGGAGCAGGCCCCGTCCGTCCAGACCTCGACAGTGCCGCTCACCGCTTCAGCCCGTATTCGCGGGCGTCCGCAACGCGCTGGTGGAAGACGAGCTTGCGGTCGTATTCGAGCGGATCATGCGGCTTGACCAGGGCGCCGGGCGGCACGTTCAGCCAGTCGACCAGCCGCGTCAGCAGGAAGCGCAGCGCCGAGCCGCGGCAGAGCTGCGGCAGGGCCTCGACCTCGGCCGCCTCCAGCGGCCGGACGCTCTCATAGCCCGCCAGCAGCGCCTGGCCCTTGGTGAGGTTGAAGGAGCTGTCGGCCTCGAAGCACCAGGAATTCAGGCAGATGGCGAGGTCGTAGGCGAAGGCGTCGGTGCAGGCGAAGTAGAAATCGATCAGCCCCGAGAGCCTGTCGCCGATGAAGAAGACGTTGTTGGGGAAGAGATCGGCATGGATGACGCCGCGCGGCAAAGCCTGCGGCCAGCTCGCCTCGTGCACCGCGACCTCGGCCGCGATGCGGCGCGCCAGCCCGGGCGAGACCTTGTCGGCATCGGCCCCGGCCTGCTCGACCAGCGGGCGCCAGCCCGGAACGGAGAGCGCATTCACCCGCTCCATGGCGAAATCGGCCCCGGCGGCGTGGAGCTGCGCCAGCCCCTTGCCAAGCTCCTGGCAATGCGCGGCGGTCGGCCGGCGCACCGAGAGCCCGTCGAGGAAGGTGACGATGGCGGCGGGCCGCCCGGCGAGGCGGCCGAGCATCTCGCCGCGGCTGTCCTTGACCGGCTGCGGGCAGATCAGCCCGCGCGCCGCCAGATGCTGCATCAGCCCGAGGAAGAAGGGCAGGTCGTCCGGGTTCACCCGCTTCTCGTAGAGGGTGAGGATATAGGCCCCTCGGGTCGTGCGCAGCAGGTAGTTGGAATTCTCGACGCCCTCGGCGATGCCCTTGGCGGAGAGGAGATCGCCGATGCCGTAGCGCGCCACGAAGGCTGCCATCTCGTCGTCGGGCACTTCGGTATAGACGGCCAAGGCGGTCGCTTTCTCGTTGGGATTATTCGGCCGCGGCCGGTGCCGCGTCACCGCGCAATTCGCGCGGCAGCGGGAAGAACACGTCCTCGCTGGCGGTCGAGACCGTCTCGACGCGGACCTCGTAGCGCTCGGCGAAGGCGTCGATGATCTCCTCGACCAGCACCTCCGGCGCGCTCGCCCCCGCGGTGATGCCGAGGCTGCGGATCGCCCCGAAGACCGACCAGTCGATCTCGTCGGTACGCAGGACGAGGCGCGCCACCGGGCAGCCGGCGCGCTCGGCGACCTCGCGCAGGCGCTGCGAGTTCGAGGAATTGGGCGAGCCGACCACGATCAGCCCCTGGACCAGCGGGGCGACGCGCTTCACCGCCTCCTGGCGGTTGGTCGTGGCGTAGCAGATGTCTTCCTTGTGCGGGGCGATCAGGTCGGGGAAGCGCCGCTGCAGCGCCTCCACGATCCCGCGGGTGTCGTCGACCGAGAGCGTCGTCTGGGTGACGTAGGCCAGCGCCGCCCCCGGCGGCGGCTCGAGCGCCGCGACGTCGGCGAGCGTCTCGATCAGGGTGATCGCGCCATCGGGAAGCTGCCCCATCGTGCCGATCACCTCCGGGTGGCCGGCATGGCCGACGAGCAGGATGTGGCGGCCGCGCTTGTGGTGCACCTCCGCCTCGCGATGGACCTTGGTCACCAGCGGGCAGGTGGCGTCGATGGCGAAGAGGTTGCGCGCCTTCGCCGCGGCCGGCACCGCCTTGGCGACGCCATGGGCGGAGAAGATCACCGGCCGGGTCTCGTCCGGCACCTCGTCCAGCTCGGCGACGAAGACGGCGCCTTTCCGCTTCAGGGATTCGACCACATATTTGTTGTGCACGATCTCGTGGCGGACATAGACCGGCGCGCCATGCAGGCTCAGCGCCTTCTCCACCGCGTCGATGGCGCGCACGACCCCGGCGCAGAAGCCGCGCGGGGCGCAGAGCAGGATATCGAGCGGCGGCTTGGTCACGTCTGGGGCGGTCTCCGGTCGGGCCAGCGTCTTCATTCGGCGGGAACGAGGCGATGTCAAGGAAACGCCGGCATGCATTGACTTATAGGTTGATACCAACAGAGTAGGATGATGCGAAGCCCTGCCCCGACCGTCCCGTTCCAGGCCACGCTGGATGTGCGCGACCGCTGCCTGTGCCTGCATGTGCAGCGCGCGGCGCGCTCGCTGGCGCGCCGCTTCGACGAGGCGCTGCGGCCGCACGGCCTGACCAACGAGCAGTTCTCGCTGCTGATGTCGCTCAACCGGCCGCAGCCGCCCGTCATCGGCGCGGTGGCGAAGCTGCTCGGCACGGACCGGACCACGCTGACGGCGGCGCTGAAGCCGCTGGTGCGCGAGGGCCTCGCCGCCGTGGCGCCGGACCCGGACGACAGGCGCGCCCGGCGCATCTCGCTGACCGCGTCCGGACACGCCCGGCTGCTCGCCGCCTTGCCCGTCTGGCATGCGCAGCATGCGGCGCTGGAGGCGACGCTGACCGCGCCCGGCCCCGACGAGCTGCGCAGCGGGCTCGACGCGCTTTCGGCCTGGCCGGGCGCGCAGGACATGCGGGAGAGCATGCAGGAGAACATGCAAGGGGCGCGATCGCCCGAGGGCGCCCTGGGGAACTGAGCCGAGCGGCGCCCCGCTGCACGCGGGGGGCAGGCCCCCCGGCGTTTGCCCCTCGCGCTCGGCGGGACGAGCGCCTAGATAGGAGCGGCCGGCGCCGGAGTCGGCTGTCCCCTCAGCGTGAGCCGCCCATGGCCGATGCCGCCTCCCATGCCAGCTATCTGCCGCCGATCCTGACCTTCTGCGCCGGCGCCGTGATCGCGGTGCCGCTGTTCCGCAAGCTCGGGCAATCGGCGGTGCTGGGCTATCTGGCGGCGGGCGTGCTCATCGGCCCCTCCGTGCTCAGCGTGATCAAGGACCCGGGCGCCATCCGGGGCACGGCGGAGATCGGCGTCGTGCTGCTGCTCTTCCTGGTCGGGCTCGAACTGCAGCCGGCGCGCCTCTATTCGATGCGGCGCGACATTCTCGGCCTCGGGCTGGCCCAGATGGGGCTGAGCGCCGCCGGCATCGGCTTCGCCGGCTGGTATTTCGGCCTTTCGGGCGGGGGCGCTGTGGCGGTCGGCGTGGCGCTCGCGCTGTCGGCGACCTCGATCGCCCTGCAACTGCTCGAGGAGCGCGGCGACGGCAACGAGACCTATGGCCGGCGCACCTTCTCGATCCTGCTGTTCCAGGACATCGCGATCGCGCCGGTGCTGGCGCTGCTGCCGCTGCTGGCGGCGACCGGCGCCGAATCCGGCAGCCCGATGCGGGCGCTGGGCAGCCTCGGCATCGCGATCGCGGCCCTGGTCGCGATCGTCTTCGCCGGGCGCTACCTGCTCAACCCGATCTTCCGCATCCTCGCCAATAGCGGCGCCAAGGAGGTGATGACCGCCGCCGCCCTGCTGATCGTGCTGGGCGCGGCGCTGCTGATGGAACATGTCGGTCTCTCCATGGCGATGGGCGCCTTCCTGGCCGGGGTGATGCTGGCCGATTCGCATTTCCGCCATGAGCTCGAGGCCGATATCGAGCCGTTCCGCGGCGTGCTGCTGGGCCTGTTCTTCATGGCGGTCGGCATGTCGCTCGACCTCAAGCTCGTCGCCGAGAACGCGCTGCTGCTCGCCGTCGCCGCGCCGCTATTGGTGCTGTTCAAGATCGCCGTCGTCGCCTCGATCCTGCGCGTGTCGTGCTCGACCACGCTGGAGGCGCTGCGCGCCGGCGCCCTGCTCTCGCCGGCCGGCGAATTCGCCTTCGTGCTGCTGCCGCTGGGCCTCGCCAACGGCCTTCTCGCCCCGCGCCAGGCGGCGATCGTCACGGCACTGGCGGCGATCAGCATGCTGCTCGGCCCGGTCGTGGCGAAGCTGCTCGACAGCGCCCTGCTCGCGCGCATCGGCGCGCAGACGATGGACGAGGATTTCGACGGCATCGACGACAGCCAGGTGATGGTGATCGGCTTCGGCCGCTTCGGCCAGGTGGTGACGCAGGCGCTGCTGCTGCAGCACGTCAACATCACCGTGATCGATTCCGACGTGGAGCAGATCCGGGCCGCGGCGCGCTTCGGCTTCAAGGTCTATTACGGCGACGGCACCCGCCTCGACGTGCTGCGCGCCGCCGGCGCCGGCAAGGCCCGCATCATCTGCATCTGCGTCGACAATAAGGACGCCGCGCTGCGCACCCTCGAAATGGTGAAGGCGGAATTCCCGAATGTGCGCGTGCATGCGCGAGCCTTCGACCGCATCCACGCCATCGAGCTGATGAAGGCGAATGTCGACTACCAGATGCGCGAGACCTTCGAATCGGCCCTCGATTTCGGCCGGGTCACGCTGGAGGCGGTCGGGCTGACCCGCGACGAGGCCGACCTCGTCATCGACCATGTCCGCGACCGCGACGCGCAGCGCATGGAGATCCAGTTCCACGAGGGGCTCGCGGCGGCGCTCAACCAGGTTCCGCGCGTGATGCCCGAACCCCTCGTCACGCCGAAGGGCAAGCCCAAGGCGCTCACCGACGAGACCCGGGAGGTGATCGAGGACGGCGGCGCGCAGATCTTGGTCGGCGGCGTGGGCGAGCCGGAACGATGACCCGGATTCCGAGCGGCCCGCCGCGGGCCGTCTTCGTCGACGGCTCGCTGATGCGCCACGTCGCGGTGATGACGGCGACCGGCTCTGTCGGCCTGATGGCGGTCTTCGTCGTCGACCTGCTCTCGCTGCTCTACGTCTCCTGGCTCGGGCGGCCGGAGGCGACGGCGGGCGTCGGCTACGCCACCATCGTGCTTTATCTGATGGTCTCGGTGAATGTCGGGCTGATGATCGCGGTCGCGGCCCTGACCTCGCGCAGCATCGGCGCCGGCGACAGGGAGGGCGCGCGGCGCATCGCCGCCTCGACGCTGGTCCTGATGGCGCTGGCCGCGCTCGCGCTGTCGCTCGTCGTCCTGCCGCTGCTGCCCTGGCTGCTGCGCGCGATCGGGGCGCGCGAGCAGTCCTATGCGGTCGCGCTCTCCTTCCTGCATATCGCGCTGCCCTCCAACGTCCTGATGGCGGTCGGCATGGGCTTCTCGGCCGTTCTGCGCGCCATCGGCGACGCGCGCCGGGCGATGCTGGTGACGCTGTTCGGCGGCCTCGCCACCGCCGGGCTCGATCCGCTGCTGATCTTCGGCTTCGGCCTCGGACCCGACGGCGCGGCGATCGCCACGGTGCTGGCGCGGGTCGTCATCGTCGCGACCGGCTTCCATGCGGCCGTCATCCGCCACAACATGGTCGCCCGCCCGCGCTGGCGCCGGGTGAGGCAGGACAGCGCCCGGACCTTCGCGATCGCGGGGCCGGCGATCCTGACCAATCTTTCCAACCCGATCGCCAACGCCGTCTTCGCCGGCGTCGTCGCCCGCTTCGGCGACGCGGCGGTGGCGGCGCTCGCCATCATGGACCGGCTGGTGCCGGTCGCCTTCGGCGCCGTCTTCGCCCTCTCGGGCGCGGTCGGCCCGATCCTCGGGCAGAACTGGGGCGCGGGGCGCTTCGACCGGATGCGGCGGGGGCTGACCAATTCGGCGATCTTCGCGACCGGCTGCGTCCTCGTCGCCTGGCTTGTGCTGCTGTCGCTGCGCGGCGTGATCGTCGCGGTGTTCCAGGCGCAGGGGCTGACGGCGGAGCTGGTCGACTTCTTCTGCCTGATCGCCGGGCCAATGTGGCTCTTCGTCGGCATGCTCTTCGTCGCCAACGCCGCCTTCAACAATCTCGGCATGCCGTTCCTGTCGACGCTGTTCAGTTGGGGCCGGGCGACGCTCGGCACCATGCCCTTCGCCTTTGCCGGCGCGCAGATGGCCGGGCCGAAGGGCGCGCTCGCCGGCTCGGCGCTGGGCGCGGTCGCCTTCGGCGTGCTGGCGCTGGCCTTCGCCTATCGCGGCATCGCCCGGCTGGAGCGCGAGGCCCTGCAACGACGGGGCGGTCTCGATTTGCCAGACAAGGACACCCTGCTATCGTCGGCCGAGGCGCGGAGCTGAAGCCGGCCTGGAGGCGTCGACGATGAATCTGTTCGAGATCATGCAATCGGCCCAGAACGGCCAGGCGATGCAGAACATGGCCCGGCAATACGGCTTGAGCCTGCAGCAGACGCAGGCCGCGCTCGACGCCCTGCTGCCGGCCTTCTCCATGGGGCTCCAGCGCCAGACGCAGAACCCCTACGCCTTCGGCTCGCTCGCCCAGATGATGACCGCCTCGCCCTATGCGCGCTTCTTCGAGGCCGGCGGCGGCATTCCGCCGGATGCGCAGGCGGCCGGCAACGACGTGCTCGGCCAGCTCTTCGGCTCGCGCGAGGTCAGCCAGGCCATCGCGGCGCAGGCGGCGGCGACCAGCGGCGTCAGCCAGGCCATCCTCAAGCAGATGCTGCCGGTGATCGCCTCGATCCTGATGGGCGGCCTGTTCAAATCGGCCAGCGGCGGCGGGCTCGGCGGCATTCTCGGTCAGTTCGCCGAGATGATGCGCGGCCAGATGCCGGGCGCCCAGCCGGCGCCGCAGGCTCAGCCGCAGCCGCAAATGCCCGACAACCCGATGGAGGCAATCCTGCGCGGCATGTTCGGGCAGGGCGCGGCCCCGGGCCAGCCGCAGCCGCAGTCGCAGGGCAATGCCGGCGGCCCCGCCGCCGACCCGTTCGGCGGCATGCTGGGGCAGATTTTGGGCGGCATGTTCGGCGGCGCGGCGGCCGGCGGGGCCGCGCCCGAGGCGCAGCCGCGCAGCGCTCCGCAGCAGCGTCGCGCGCCGGAGCCCGCGCCGGACGAGCCGCCGCCCTCCTCCGCCGGCGGTCCGGGCTCCATCGGCCTCGATGCCCTGAACCAGATGTTCGAGCACGGCCGCCAGATCCAGGACGACCACCAGAACGCGCTGAAATCGATCCTCGACGCCATGCTCGGCGGGGGCCAGCGGCGCTAGAACGCGCCGGTTCTACCCGGAAACATGCCGGATCGAGCCCGGAATGACGGCGTCGTTCGCTGAAAACCCGGAGGCTTCGCCGGCTCAGCCCTGCCGCCGCCGCGACCAGCCCTGATCCGCCCGCGCCATCGCCGCGGCCATGGCGTGCAGTTCCGCGGCGTCGTCGCGGGTGCGGAAGCTGGCGACGAGCTCGTTGAGACGCTGGATCTGGCCGGCGAGCGCGGTCGCCGAGGCGGCGCTCTGCTCGGCGAGCGCCGCGTTCTGCTGGGTCATCTCGTCCATATGGGCGACGGCCTGGCTCATCTCGTCGATGCCGTTCGACTGCTCGGCCGCGGCGGAAGAGATGTCCGAGACGGTCGCGGAGACCTTCTGCGAGGCCTCGACGATCCGCTCCAGGGCGGACCCCGCCGAGCGCACGAGGCCGACGCCCTGGGCGACCTCGGCCCCGGATTCGGTGATGAGCGCCGTGATGCTCTTGGCCGCCTCGCCCGAGCGCTGGGCGAGGGTGCGCACTTCGGAAGCGACCACCGCGAAGCCGCGGCCGGCATCGCCCGCCCGCGCCGCCTCGACCGCGGCGTTGAGGGCGAGCAGATTGGTCTGGAAGGCGATCTCATCGATGACGGTGGTGATGTCCGAGATCTTGCGCGAGGCCGCCTCGATCCGCGCCATGGCGTCGACCGCGTCATGGACGATCGCCCCGCCCTTGCGCGCGACCTCCATCGCCTCGTCGGCGAGCGCGACCGCCTGCTGGGAGGCCTGGGCCGAAGCCTTGACGGAAGCCGCGAGCTGCTCGGTGGTGGCGGCGGTCTCCTCCAGCGATGAGGCCTGCTCCTCGGTGCGCCTGGAGAGGTCGTCGGCGCCGGTGTTGATCTCCCGGGCGGCGTTGGCGACATCGCCGGAGGTCGCCTGGATGGTGCGGATCGTCTCCGAGAGATGCGCGACCGCCAGGTTGAAATCGTCGCGCAGCTTCTCGTATTCGGCGGCGAGCTCCGCCTCGATGCGGCAGGTCAGGTCGCCCTGCGAGAGCCGGTCGAGCCCTTCGCCGAGCGCCGCCATCACCTTGAGCTGCTCGGCGGCGAGCGCCTCCTGCTCGCGGGCGCGGGCGATCCGCTCCTGCTCGGCGAGGCGGCGCTGCGCCTCGGTCGCCTCGCGGCCCTCGGCCGTCTCGGCCTCGAGGCGGCGGACGGCGAGGCCGTTCTCCTTGAACACCTGCACCGCGCGCGCCATGGCGCCGATCTCGTCGCGGCGGCCCTGGCCGTCGACCTCGACCGCGTAGTCGCCGGCCGCAAGGTCGTCCATGCGCGCCTTGAGCGTGTCGAGCGGCCGGGTGATCGAGCGCCGCGCCAGGAGCATCGCCCCGGCCAGGCCGAGCAGCACACCGGCGACGGAGAGGACCAGCAGGATCAGGTCGAGCCGCTTGGCCTCGGCGTCGAGGGCGAGGCCGTCGGCCTGCGTCTGGCTCTTGATCGCGCCGTTGAGCCTGACCGCATCGGCGATGATCGCGGCGAAGGCGCGATCGAGCTCCGACATCACCGACAGGGCCGGCAGGTCCTCGTCGCGCGAGGCCTGGCCGAGAACGTCGTCGATCTTCGGCTTCAGCCCGGCGATCGCGCGCGAGAGGGCGTCGAATTCGGCATGGCGCTCGGGGAAGCTGATCTTCGCGTCGACGAGCTGCTGGAGCGCGAGCTCGTAGCCCTTGCGGGCATCCTCGATGCTCGTCGCGTTCTGCTTCATGTATTCGGGATAGGCGATCGCCTTGTAAAGGTCGCGCAGGACGTAGCTCGTCGCCAGCGTCGACTGCGCGGAATCCAGGATCGCCGTGGAGCGCTGGTCGATCAGCTCCGCATAGCTCTTCTGGATGCGGGCGTTCTCACGCCCGGCATAGAGCGCGGTGCCGATGCTGATCAGCCCGATCGCCACCAGCGGAAGCGCGATCTTGGTGCGGATCCTCAGATCCGCGAGGCGCAGAGAGAACGTCATGCCCGTGCCACCTGTCCGGCGGCCGGCGGGCCGCTCCCGCGGACACATTTCAGCCAAAACGATAAAAATGCGTTAGGCGCGCGCCCGGAATGCGCCACACGCGCATTCCGGCGGGCTGCGGGCATAAAAAAGGGCGGAAGCACGAAGCTTCCGCCCGCAGGGACGCAGCGCCAAGGGGTCAGGCGCAGCGTGCAACCCTGAAATCGGCGTCCTTCGCCAGCACCGGCCCGGACCCGGCCGGCGGAGCGGCGACATGGCGCGAGGCGTGCTCGCGCCGCGCCCGGGCGATGTCGGCGCTGGCGCGCGAGCGCGAGGCCAGCACCGCGGAAGGGTCCCGCAGCCAGGACGTCGCCAGCGCTCCGGCAACGTCCGAGCGCACCAGGCCGATATCCTTGAGGCCGCGCTCGTCGAGCTCGGCGAGACGCATCACCTCGCGGCGATGGATCAGGGCTCGCAGAAGGACGACGGGCATCCGGACTCCGGCGGCGGCGAGACGCAGGACGCCGGCCGGAACGGACGACAGCGACTTCGCGGCAATGGTCATGATCAGCATGACGGCCTCCCAACGGAATGCGAGATGGATCGGCGCCCTCCCTCGGCCCGGACGCACCCACTGGCCGAAATCCCGGAGAACGATTGGACAGTATCGGCAGGCTGGTCATCAGCCAAACGAATGCTTATGATGTTTGACAACACGGATATTGATGATCGCTCGCCGGAGATCGCCATGGCCCATGTGCTCGACGCCGACCAGCTCAAGACCTTCGTCGCCATCGCCGATACCGGCTCCTTCACCCGGGCCGCCGAGATCGTGTTCAAGACGCAATCGGCCGTCTCGATGCAGATGAAGCGGCTCGAGGAACGCATCGGGCGCCCGCTCTTCGGGCGCGACGGCCGCCACGCCAAGCTGACCGAGGACGGCGAGCGGCTGCTCGACTACGCCCGCCGGATCGTCCGTCTCAATCTCGAATGCGTCGCGACCTTCACCGATGCCGATCTGAAGGGGCGCATCCGGCTCGGCGTGCCCGACGACTACGCCGACCGCTACCTGCCGGAAATCCTCGCCCGCTTCGCGCGCTCGAACCCGCGCGCCGAGGTCACGGTGGTCTGCGAGCCGACGCCGATGCTGGCCGAGCGGATCGCCACCGGCGACATCGACCTCGCCATCATCACCCATGTCGAGAACCGCGGCCAGGGCGAGATCATCCGCATCGAGCCGCTGCTCTGGGTCACCTCGGCGCGCCACACCGTGCATGAGGAGGACCCGCTGCCGCTGGCGCTGGGGCGGCCGACCTGCAACTGGCGCCAGGCCGCCGTCGACGCGCTGGAGGCCAAGAGCCGCCGCTTCCGCGTGCTTTATGCGAGCTGGAACTCGACCGCGGTCGGCGCGGCTGTGGTGGCGGGGCTCGCGGTCTCGGTGCTGCCCGAGAGCGCGGTCAGGCCCGGAATGCGGATCCTCGGGCCGTCGGAGGGCTTCGCGACGCTGCCCTCCTGCAAGATCGGCCTGCTGCGCACGCGCTTCGACCCCTCCGTGCTCTCCAATGCGCTGGCCGAGCACATCATCCAGAGCCTCGACAATCTGGCGAGCTTCAAGACGGCAGCGGAGTAGCGGCGCTCAGAGCGCCAGGAAGGCGTTCTGCACCATCTCGAAGAAGCCGCGGACGGATTCGCCGGTCTGCATCGCCCCCGCGATGATGGCGAGGGAGACCAGCACGCCGACGAGCCCGTACTCGATGGCTGTCGTGCCGCGCTCATCGCGGCGGAACACGACAGAACTGGCGCGGATCCGATCCATGCCGCTAGGTTAGGCGCGAGCTGCGGCCAAATCGTTAATCCGACCGCTGCAATCCGGCGCTTCGCGCGTTTTTCCGCCGCGAGCGCGGCCTACAGCGCCAGCTCGGTCAGGACCGGCTCGACCTTGCCCGCCCATTCGCCGCGATACCGCGCCTCAAGGCGCTGTGCGAGCGTCTCGCCGCGCGCCAGGATCGCCTGCAAGGGAGCGAGATGGATGCTCTCGTCGCGGCCGGAAGCGTCGCGGCGCGCCCGGCGGGCGAGGCCGGCGCGCGACAGCTCGAGCACGTCGGCCGCGACCTCGCCGAGCCTGCGCCCGGCGACGACGGCGTCGAGGCCCAGCCTGGGCGCGGCGTCGCGCAGGCCCTGGCGGTCCTCCGCGCTCCAGCCCTTGACCAGATCCCAGGCGGCGTCGAGCGCGCCGCGATCATAGAGCAGCCCGACCCAGAAGGCGGGCAGCGCCGTCAGCATGTCGGCCGGGCCGGCATCGGCGCCGCGCATTTCGAGGAAGCGCTTCAGCCGGACCTCGGGGAACAAGGTGGAGAGGTGGTTCGCCCAGTCCGACATGGTGGCGCATTCGCCGGGAAGCTGCTGCAGCCGGCCCGCCAGCAGGTCGCGGAAGGAGGCGCCGGCGACGTCGTGATAGATCTCGCCGCGCTTGACGAAATACATCGGCACGTCGAGCGCCCAGTCGACATAGGCCTCGTAGGACATGCCCTCGTCGAAGGCGAAGGCGAGCATGCCGGAACGGTCGTTGTCGGTGTGGCGCCAGATCTCCGAGCGCAGCGACTGGAAGCCGTTCAGCCTGCGCTCCAGGAAGGGCGAGGAGGCGAAGAGCGCCGTCGCCAGCGGCTGCAGCGCCAGCGAGACGCGCAGCTTGCGCACCATGTCGGCCTCGCTGGCGAAGTCGAGATTGACCTGCACCGTGCAGGTCCGGAACATCATGTCGAGCCCCATCGTGCCGACCTTCGGCATGTAGTTCGCCATGATCCTGTAGCGGCCCTTGGGCATCACCGGCGTCTGCGCCCGCGTCCAGAGCGGAGAGGCGCCCAGCGCCGCGAAGCCGATGCCGTGCGGCTCCGCCACCGCCTTGACGTCGGCCAGATGGGCGGCGAGCTCGGCCTGCGTCTGATGGATGTCCTCCAGCGGCGCGCCCGACAGCTCGAACTGGCCGCCGGGCTCCAGCGAGATCGCCCCGCCGCCGTCCGGGCCGGCGAGGCCGATGATCCGGCCGTCATCGACGATCGGCTCCCAGCCGAGCCGCCGCTGCATGCCTTCGAGCAGGGCGCGGATGCCGCCGGCGCCGTCGCGACCCTCATAGGGCACCGGAGCGAGATCCTGGCGGTAGAACGGGAACTTCTCGTGCTCGGTGCCGATGCGGAAGCGCGCTTCCGGTTTCTCGCCCTCGGCGATCCAGGAAATCAGCTCCTCCTTGGAGCCGATCGGGGTCGTGTCGGTCACATCGCGAGCCATGGGCGCTCCGGCAGAACAGGCGACAGGGCCAAAGCTCCCGGCAGCCGGCTGGCCGCGGGTTCAAGGCGTGGGGCAGACAGACATAGGCGAGAGCCCGACGCGCGACAACGACCTGGCGCCGCCATTCTCGAAAAGCCGGCAAGCGCTGGCGGCAGGGCCGGAAGGCAGGCGCTCAGCGGCTCGCCCAGTCGCCCAGCGCCGCCTGCACCACGGCCAGCGCCGCGACCGCCGCCGTATCGGCGCGCAGGATGCGCGGGCCGAGCGAGATCGCCAGCGTGTTGGGGCGCGCCCCGATCAGCCGCCGCTCGCCCGCGTCGAAGCCGCCCTCCGGGCCGATCAGCACCGCGAGCGGCGCCGGCGCGCGCGACCGCAGCGCCGCGAGGGGGCTGTCCCGCTCCGCCCCCTCGTCGCAGAAGACCAGGAGGCGGTCGGGATCGAGCGCCGCCAGCGCCGCCGCGAGCGGCCTCTCCGCCGCGATCTCCGGCAAGGCGAGGATGCCGCATTGCTCGGCCGCCTCGATCGCATTGGCCCGCATCCGCTCGCCGTTGAGCCTGGCCACCTGCGTCCGGCGGGTGATGACCGGCTGGAGGAGGCCGGCGCCCATCTCGACCGCCTTCTGCACCATGTAGTCGAGCCGGGCATGCTTCAGCGGCGCGAAGAGATAGTGCAGATCGGCGGCCGGCGGCTGCGCCTTCACCTGCCTCTCCAAGGACAGCCGCGCCTGCTTGCGGCCCTCGGGGGCAACGCGCGCCAGCCATTCGCCGTCGCGCCCGTTGAAGACGAGGATCGCATCGCCCGTCCGCAGACGCAGCACGTTGAGGAGATAATTGGCCTGGTCGCGCTCCAGCGGCAGCTCCGCGCCGGCCGCGAAAGCCGCGTCGAGATGCAGGCGATGGCGGGCGAAATCGGGAATGGACATCGGCTCGGCCGCTCCTCCGGCAACGAATCTCTCGAAAGCGGCGCAAAAACCGCCACAATCCTGGCCTAACGGCTTTCGCTTCCTCCACGATGGCAGACGCAGTTGCAAGAGCCGCTCGCGAGTCGCTTGCAAGAGTCGTTGGCGTCAACGACGCCTGCTGTTAAGGAGATGTTCAGGGATCGGCCCGGGCGGCCGGGAAGCGGAGAAGGGACATCATGCGGCTCAGGATGGCATCGGGATTGGCAGCGACGCTCAGCCTCGCCCTGGCTTCGCTCTTGATCGCCTCCCCGGCCAGCGCGCAGGTCTCGGGCTGCGAACCGCTCCAGAAGCTGCTGCAGGCGCGGCAGGCGCTGGTGGGCAAGATCACCGCCGCCCAGAAGGCCAAGCGCAAGATGACCCCGCAGGAAGCCTGCAGCACCTTCGGCACGCTGGTGAAGAACGGCAACGAGACCGTGAAGTTCGCCACCGCCAATCAGGACTGGTGCCAGATCCCGGGCTCGTTCATCGACGGCCTCAAGGCCGATAACCAGAAGGTCGCGACCTTCCGCGGCCAGGCCTGCAACGCCGTCAAGCAGCAGGCCGCGATGCAGCGCCGCGCGCAGCAGCAGGCGCAGAGCGCCAACCCGTTCGGCGGCGCCGATTCGATCACCAGCGGCGCCGGAGGCGGGCTGAAGGTCCCCCGCGGCGCCCTCTAGGCCGGAGTCGCGCCGGCCATGCCCGACCCCGTCCATGCCGGCCCTGTTCCGGGGCGCGACGTTCCCCTCCCCGACGCGCTGAAGGACCACTGGGTCGACACCCGCGCGCCGCGGGCGAGCCGCCCCTTCCTGAAGCTCGCACGGATCGAGCGCCCGATCGGCTGGTGGCTCATCCTCCTGCCCTGCTGGTGGGGGGCCGGGCTCGCCGCGATCGCCGCCGGCCGGCCCTATCCCGATCCATGGCATTGCCTGCTGTTCCTGTTCGGCGCCATCCTGATGCGCGGAGCGGGCTGCACCTTCAACGACATCATCGACCGCAAGCTCGACGCCGAGGTGGCGCGCACGCGCGGCCGGCCGCTGCCCTCGGGGCAGGTCAGCGTCACCGCGGCGCTGCTCTTCATGATCGCGCAGGCGCTGCTCGCCCTGCCGATCCTGCTGCAGTTCAACCGCTTCACCGTCGTGCTGGGGCTCGCCTCGCTGGTGATCGTGGCGATCTATCCGTTCATGAAGCGCATCACCAACCTGCCGCAATTCGTGCTGGGGCTCGCCTTCTCCTGGGGCGCGCTGCTCGGCTGGAGCGCCGTGTTCGGCCGGCTCGATGCGCCAGCCTATCTCGCCTATGCCGCCGCCATCGCCTGGACCGTCGGCTACGACACCATCTACGCGATGCAGGATATCGAGGACGACGCCATCGTCGGGATCAAGTCGAGCGCGCGCTATTTCGGCGAGCATACGCGCGAGGCGGTGGGGCTGTGCTTCGCCCTGACGGCCCTGCTCAGCGGGACGGCGATCTGGCTGGTCGGCGGCGGCGCCTTCGCCTGGCTCGGCTTCGCCGCCTTCGCCGCCCATCTCGCCTGGCAGGTCAGCCGGATCGAGGGGGCGGGCGCGGCGCTGGCGCTCAGGCTGTTCCGCTCCAACCAGTATGCCGGGCTGCTGCTCGCCGCCGGCTTCGCGCTCGACGCCGTCGCCCGGAACCTGCTCGCCTAATCGGCCTGCCGCTCGGGCGCGGCGACGAGCGGCAGTTCGGCCAGCCGGCCGGGCTTGCGGCGCGTCAGGAAGCGCGGGCGGCGCCCGTTGAGGAAGGCGTGGCGGCGGCGGATCCGCACCGGGCCGAGCGCGACGCGGCCGATCTGCGGAAACGGCGCCGTGACCTTGCCGTCGACCGATTCGAGCAGGAGCGGCAGGCCGCTCCGGCGGCCGCAATCGCGCCAGAGCGCGACCGCATCCTCCTGATCGACCCCGGCGACGACGATCGAGCGGCCGTCGCCCGCGGTCAAGGCGAGCTCGAAACGTTCGTCGTCCCCGGCCGGATTCGCCAGCCGCAGCGCGACGCCGCTCCAGCCGGCCGCGCCGCGCAGGATGCGCACGGAGCCGACGCGCTCGATGCCAGGCGCCGAGGCGCGGCACGGCATCGGGTTGCGGGAAACGATCGCGGTGGAAGTCGGTCCACCGGAGAGGTACGGCGCAAAGCCGCCCTCTCCGGCAGCCGGCGTGACGCTGGCCATCGGTAATAACGCCTCTCTAGATCCCTGCCGCAGCGGAGCCCTCTGTCGATGCCGGGGCTCTCGTGCTTGCCCTGCGAGGATGTGTCCCAGGCGTGTCCGAGCGCTTAATGGGTTGGGTTAAAGGAGCGTGTTTTGCGGTCGATCGCCCCCGAAAACGCCGCTTTCCGGCGTGATGCTTGACGAAATCTTTCGATCCGCCGGCGCATTTTCGGCTTGAAACCGCGGCATTCGCGGTCGATAGGGAAGCCATGAGCGCATCCACGCTACCCCTCGCCGCCGACCTGCTGAAGGCGGCGGGCGAGAGCTGTCTCGAAGCCGGAGCCATCGCCCTCGACCTGTTCCGCCCGGGAGAGAAGACCGCCGCGCGGACCTGGTCCAAGAGCGGCGGCTCGCCGGTGACGGAAGCCGATATCGGCGTCGACACCTTCCTGCGCATACGCCTCTCGGAGCTGCTTCCCGAGGCCGCCTGGCTGTCCGAGGAAACCGTCGACGACGCGCAGCGCCTGTCCCGCCGCTTCGTCTGGGTGGTCGACCCGATCGACGGCACGCGCGCCTATATCGGCGGCTCGCCGGACTGGGCGGTCTGCGTGGCGCTGCTCGACGAGGGCGCGCCGGTCCTCGGCATCGTCCACGCCCCCGCCTGCGCCGCGACCTATACCGCCGTCATCGGCGGCGGCGCGCGGCGCAACGGCGAGACCATCCGCAGCTCGGCGCTCGGGAAGCTCGCCGGCGCCCGGATCGCCGGGCCGAAGCCGATGCTCGACGCGCTGGCGCGGGTGCAGCCCTTCGAGCCCGTCGGCAGGATCCCGTCGCTGGCCCTGCGGCTGACGCGCATCGCCGACGGCACCATCGACGCCGGGCTGATCTCGCCCGACGCGCGCGACTGGGACCTCGCCGCCGCCGATCTCGTGCTGCGCGAGGCCGGCGGACGCCTGAGCGGCGGCGACGGCACGCCCGTCGCCTACAACCGGCCGGCGCCGGTGCACGGCATGCTGGTGGCGAGCGCCGGCGCCCTCGCGGCGCCCCTGCTCGACGCCCTGGCGCAACTGCACCCCCAGGCGCAGCCGGGCTGAATTTTTCAACGCGGAGAGCCGCTCCCGCTCGCGCCCGCGCGCGGGATGGCTTATGGGGGCGCGGGGCTATCCTGCTGGAGAGAACGATGAGCGCGGAACCGAACCAGAAGCAGCTTCTTCACCTCGTCTTCGGCGGCGAACTCGACTCGCTCGACGGCATCACCTTCAGGGACCTGTCGAAGCTCGATATCGTCGGCATCTTCCCGAACTACGCCAGCGCCCATATGGCCTGGAAGGCCAAGGCCCAGCAGACGGTCGACCAGGCCCAGACGCGCTATTTCATCGTCCATCTCCACCGCCTGCTCGACCCCGAGGCGGCATAGCGCCGAACCGGGGAGCCGGAGCCGCCTGTCGGAGCCATCCGAGGCGACGACAATGGGACAGATCGCCGTCACCGCGCCCGGCAAGCGCGCGACGGCCCAAGGCCTGAACCGAGACCGCAAGCAAGATCAGAGGCAAATGGGTTTCTCGATCCTCAAGACCCGCATGGCACAGGAAACGCTCGGCCGGCTGCTGGCCGGCTATCTGCGCCTGGTGCGGCGGACGAACCGGATCGTGTTCGAGCCCGCCGACATCTACGACCAGGTCAGGCCGGAGCTGCCGCTCATCTATGCGATGTGGCACGGCCAGCACATCATGATCCCCTTCGCGCGGCCGGACTGGATGCCGGCCGCCTCGCTGGTCTCCCGCCATGGCGACGGCGGCTTCAACGCCATCGCCCTGCGCGAGCTTGGCATCGGCGCGATCCGCGGCTCGGGCGCGCTCGGCCGGAAGATCCGCGAGAAGGGCGGCGCCGCCGCCTTCCTCGCCATGGTGAAGCGGCTCGCCGCCGGCGAGTCGATGGTGCTGACCGCCGATATCCCGAAGCAGGCCCGCATCGCCGGGCCGGGCATCGTCTCGCTGGCGCGCGCCTCCGGCCGGCCGATCCGCGCCGTCGCGGTGGTGACGAGCCGGCGCATCGACTTCAACAGTTGGGACCGCGCCTCGATCGGCCTGCCTTTCGGGCGCTGCGCCATCGTGGTGGGCGAGCCGATCACGGTCGCGCGCGATGCCGACCCGCAGACGCAGGAAGCGGCGCGCCTCGCCGTCCAGGCCAGCCTCGACGCCGTCCATGCCCGCGCCTACGAGCTCGTCGGCAGCCGCGACCCCGGCGCCGGGCTGCGCGAGCTGCAAGCCGCCCGGCAGCCGGCCGGGACGCCGGCATGAGCGGCAAGGGCGCCCTGATCCGCGGCTACCGGCTGGCGACCGCCCTGCTCGAACCCGTCGCCGCCGGGCTGCTGCAGTGGCGCCGCCGCCGCGGCAAGGAGGACCCGGACAGGCTGGCCGAGCGGCGGGGCTTCGCCAGCGTCAGGCGGCCGAACCGCCCGCTCATCTGGCTGCACGGCGCCAGCGTCGGCGAGACGGTGACCCTGCTGCCGCTGATCGCCAGGCTGCAGAAGCGCGGGCTGGCCGTGCTGGTGACGTCCGGCACCGTGACCTCGGCGCGGCTGCTCGCGGCGCGGCTGCCGGCCGGCGCCATCCACCAGTATCTCCCGCTCGACGTGCCGCGCTACATGCGCCGCTTCCTCGCGCACTGGCAGCCCGAGCTCTGCCTGATCTGCGAATCCGAGATCTGGCCGAACCTGCTGATCGAGGCGCAGCGCCGCAACGTGCCGGTGGTGATGGTCAACGGCCGGATGTCGGAGCGCTCCTTCGCGCGCTGGTACAAGCGGCCCCAGGCCGCGCGCTTCCTGCTTTCCTGCTTCGAGGCCTGCCTCGCCCAGTCGCAGGCCGATGCCGAGCGGCTGGCGCAGCTCGGCGCGCCGCGCGTCAGCGTCGCGGGCAACCTCAAATTCGACGTGCCCGCCCCGCCGGCCGACGCCGACACCCTCGCCATCCTCGACGGCATGACCACCGGGCGCCCGGTCTGGATCGCCGCCAGCACCCATCCGGGCGAGGACGAGCTCGTGCTCTCCGCCCATCTGGCGCTGAAGCCCTATCTGCCGAAGCTGCTCACCATCGTCGCCCCCCGCCATCCGCAGCGCGGCCCCGAGATCGAGGCGCTGGCGCAGGCCAACGACGTCGCGGCGGCACGCCGGGCCAATGGCGAGAATCCCGAGCGCGACGTCGAGTTCTACGTCGCCGATACGCTGAACGAGCTCGGCCTGCTCTACCGGCTGTCGCAGGTCGCCTTCCTCGGCGGCTCGCTGGTCGAGGGCATCGGCGGGCATAACCCGATCGAGCCGGCCAAGCTCGGCTGCGCGCTGCTGCACGGCCCCCATGTCCACAACAACGCCGAGATCTTCGCCGCCTTCGACCGCGACGGCGGCTCGCGCGCGGTCGCCGACGCGCAGGCGCTGGCCGGCGCGGTGCATCGCTGGCTGAGCGACCCGGCCAGCGCCCGGCAGGCGGCGCGCGCGGCCGGACACACCGCGACCGAGCTCGGCGGCGCGATCAACCGCACCCTGCATGCGATCGAGCCCCTGCTGATGCGCGTCGCGCTGGGCCAGCGCGAGAGCGCCTCTTAATGCTCAACGCCCCGCGCTTCTGGTGGCGCGACCGGCCGGGACTGCTCGCCCGGCTCCTCTCCCCGCTCGGATGGGTCTACGGCGCCATCACGCTCGGACGCATGCGCAGGCCCGGCACGGATGCCGGCGTGCCGGTGATCTGCGTCGGCAATTTCATCGCGGGCGGGGCCGGCAAGACGCCGACCGCCATCACGCTCGCCGGGCTGCTGAAAGCGCGCGGCGAGATGCCCTTCGTGCTGATGCGCGGCTATGGCGGCCGCCTGCCCGGCCCGGTCGAGGTCGATCCGGCACGGCATAATCCTGCCGATGTCGGCGACGAGGCGATGCTGATGGCGCGCCACACCCGCACCATCGTCTCCCGCGACCGCATTGCCGGCGCGACGTTGGCCCGCGCCAATGGCGCGAGCGTCATCGTGATGGATGACGGCTTGCAGAACCCGGCATTGGAAAAGCGGTTGCGGCTCGCCGTCGTCGACGGCGCGAGCGGCACCGGCAACGGCCTCTGCCTGCCGGCGGGGCCCTTGCGGGCGCCACTGGCGGGGCAGCTCGGACGAACCGACGCGGTCATCGTGATCGGGGCGGGCGCAGCGGGGGAACGCGTCGCGGAAGCGGCCCGGAGGCAGGGCAAAGCGGTGCTGGCCGGCCGGCTGGAGCCCGAGGCACGGGCCGCCGACGCGCTGCGCGGGCAGAAGATCGTGGCGCTGTCCGGCATCGGCCGGCCGGAGAAGTTCCGGGCGACGCTGGAAGCGCTCGGCGCGAATGTGGCCAGCGAGCGCGCCTTTGGCGACCACTATGCCTATACGGCGGCGGATGTGGCCGGCATCATCGCGGAAGCCCGCTCGGGCAATCTGCTCGTCGCCACGACCGAAAAGGACATGACCAAGCTCGCTTCGCTCTGGCCGGAAACCGAGCGGCAGCGGCTCGTCGTGGTGCCGGTCAGGCTGGTCTTCGACGATCCGAAGCGGATCGAGACGCTGCTGGAAGGGGCTTCAGGCGCGGCCGGCGCGCCGCAGCCTTAGCAGGGCGGCTTCCGGCGAGGCATAGGCCTCCTGCCACTCGACCGACCAATAGCGCAGATCGTCGAGACGGATCGGCGCCCCGGTGACGGCGCAGCGCACGAAGCCGCCGGGCTTGATCACGCGGAACTCGCCATGGCCGTAATCGACGACCGCCTCGGGAGCGGGGCTGGGAAGACGCTCGCTGATATTCATCGAAACCGCATTAAATCATTGAACGCGAAACGGAAAGCCGGGATACTCGCCGGTCTGAGATAATCTTCAGGTTGGGAATGTCCAGTATCGGGCGCCTGTCGGCGTACGTGTTGAGTCTCGCGCTGCTCTGGGCGTCGGCCGCGCTGGCCGGCGGGTATGAGCGCGTCTCCATTCCCATGGATGGCGGCCATCTCGACGGCGTCTTCTTCCGGCCGCCGGGGACGGGGCCGTTTCCGGCCGTCGTCGCCCTGCATGGTTGCGGCGGTCTGTGGCGCGAGCAAGGCAAGCTTTCGCTACGCCATGCCGACTGGGGCGAGCGGCTCGCCGCCGCAGGCTTCGCGGTGCTGATGCCCGACAGCTACGGCTCGCGCGGGCTCGGCTCGCAATGCGGCGTGAAGGATCTGACGGTGCGGGCCGGGCGCGAGCGCGTCGCGGACGCCGCCGCCGCCCGGATCTGGCTGCAGCAGCGCGACGACATCCGGGGGGGCCGCATCGCCCTGCTCGGCTGGGCCGGCGGCGGCTCGAGCGTGCTCACCGCCATCCGCAAGGATCGCCGCCCGGCCGATGGCCGGCCCGACTTCACGCGCGCCGTCACCTTCTATCCGAGCTGCCGGGCCCAGTCGGAATCGCCGAGCTTCGCCGCACGAGTGCCGCTGCTGATCCTGATGGGCGAAGCCGACGACTGGACCCCCGCCGGCCCGTGTAGCTACCTCGCCAAGGCGGCGCAGGGGCGCGGCGAAAAGGTCGAATTCGTGCTCTATCCCGGGGCGGTCCACGATTTCGACCATCCCAGGCTGGAGGTGAAGGAGCGCGAGAACATCGCCTATTCCGCCAGCGGCACCGGCAAGGTCACGGTCGGCACCAACCCGGCGGCGCGGGAGGACGCGCTGAAGCGCGTCGACGCCTTCCTGAAGGCGCCTTGATTTTCTCCTGTCCGGTCTCCGAGATCCTGAGGAGCCATTCCGACGGGGATCGCGTCCCGCAGGACGAGGGCCCGATGATTGCCGGCAACCGCCTAGATCATCGCGCGTCCTTTCGGACGCGGTAACGATGATCTATCCCATTGCTGGCGCATCGGATTTTTCCGAAAAGTGGATTCCACTTTTCGGTCCGATGCTCTAGAACAAATCGCCCTGGGCCGACTTCGGCAACTCCCTGCGAGCCGGGCGAGGCTGCGGCTTCGAGGGGGTTCCTCCCGCTCCGCGGACCACCGCCTCGAAGCGCCCGTCGCCAACCTGCACCGTCAGGGCCTGCCCGGCTTGCGCCTGCGCGACGCTGCGGATGAGCGCGCCGCCCTCGTCGCGGATCAGCGCATAGCCGCGCGCCAGCACGGCCTCGGGACCGAGCGAGCGGATCAGAGCCCAGAGCGAGTCGAGGCGGTCGCGGCGCCGGTGCAGCCCCTGCCCGAAGGCGCGCAGGGCGCGGTCGGCGAGCAGCCCCCCCGCTCGCGGCGCTGGATCAGGCTCTGGCCGAAGGCGTTGCCGGCCCGCAGCTCCAGCGTCGCCAGCCGGTCGCGGGCATGGGCGATGCGGGTGCGCTCGCTCGCGATCGCATTGCCGCGCGCCGCCGCCAGCACGCGGGCGAAGCCGTCGAGCTGGGCGCGCAGCCGGGCGAGCGCGATGCGGGGCGAGCGGGCCTCCAGGCGCCGGGCGAGGCCCTGCAGCGCCTGCTCGTGGGCGCGCGCGTTGCGGGCCAGCGCCGGGGCGAGCCGCGTCGAGGCGAGGTCGAGCCGCTGGCGCGGCCCGGAGAGCACCGCCTCCGGCCCGGGCAGAGCGCGGGCCAGCGCGCGCAGGTCGCTGCGGCGACGGTCCGAGAGGCGGCGCATGGCGCCGTCGTGGCGACGGGCGAGATCGGCGACGAAGCCCATCAGCTCGGCCCGCACCGGCACGACTTTTTCGGCCGCGCCCGTCGGCGTCGGCGCCCGCAGATCGGCGGCGAAATCGATCAGCGTCGTATCGGTCTCGTGGCCGACGGCCGAGACCAGCGGAATCCCGGAGGCCGCGGCGGCGCGCACGACGATCTCCTCGTTGAAGCTCATCAGGTCTTCCAGCGAGCCGCCGCCGCGCGCGACGATGATGACGTCCGGCCGCGGGATGCGCCCGGCTTGCGCCAGAGCATTGAAGCCGGCGATGGCGTTGGCGACCTCCGCCGCGCTGGTCTCGCCCTGCACGCGCACCGGCCAGACCAGGACATGGCGGGGAAAGCGGTCCTCCAGCCGGTGCAGGATGTCGCGGATGACCGCGCCGGTCGGCGAGGTGACAACGCCGATCACCCGCGGCAGATAGGGGATGGGCCGCTTGCGCTCCTCGGCGAAGAGCCCTTCCGCGGCGAGCTTCCGGCGGCGCTCCTCGAGCAGCGCCATCAGCGCGCCGATGCCGGCCGGCTCCAGCGAATCGATGACGATCTGGTAGCTCGACTTGCCGGCGAAGGTGGTGATCTTGCCGGTGGCGATGACCTCCAGCCCTTCCTGCGGCCGCGTCTTCAGCCGGCCGAAGACGCCCTTCCAGATCACCGCGTCGATCTTGGCGTTGGTGTCCTTCAGCGAAAAATAGACATGGCCCGAGGCGACCGGGCCGCGATAGCCGGAAATCTCGCCGCGCACGCGCACGAAGCCGAAGGCGTCCTCGATGGTGCGCTTCAGCGCGCCGGAGAGATCCGAGACGCTCCATTCCGGCGCATTGCCGGCCGGCAGGGTCGATTCGCTGTTCATGGCCGGACCATAGCGGGACCGCGCTGCCGGAAGAAGCGTTGCCGCCGGGGCGCCGGGCCGCTATTTCGCCGGTGACGGAGCAGAGAGGATGCCATGAAGATTCTTCTGATCGGTTCGGGCGGCCGCGAACATGCGCTCGCCTGGGCGATATCGGCCTCCTCGCTCTGCGAGAAGCTCTTCATCGCCCCCGGCAACCCCGGCACGGCGCAATGCGGCGAGAACGTCGCGGTCGACATCTCCGACCATGCCGCCGTCGTCGCCTTCTGCCGGCTCCAGGGGATCGGCCTCGTCGTGGTCGGCCCGGAGGGACCGCTGGTCGCCGGCATCGCCGACGATCTGCGGGAGGCCGGCATCAAGGTCTTCGGGCCCTCGAAGGCCGCCGCCCAGCTCGAAGGCTCGAAAGGCTTCACCAAGGAGCTCTGCGCCCAGTTCGCCATCCCGACCGCCGCCTTCGGCCGTTTCACCAGTGCCGACACCGCCAAGGCCTATGCCGCAAGGCAGGGCGCGCCGATCGTGGTCAAGGCCGACGGGCTCGCCGCCGGCAAGGGCGTGGTGATGGCCGAGACGCTCGACCAGGCCAACGCGGCGATCGACATGATGTTCGCGGGCGGGCTCGGCAGCGCCGGGGCCGAGGTGGTGATCGAGGAATGGATGATCGGCGAGGAGGCGAGCTTCTTCGCGCTCTGCGACGGCGCCCATGCGCTGGCGCTCGCCTCGGCGCAGGACCACAAGCGCGTCGGCGACGGCGACACCGGCCCCAATACCGGCGGCATGGGCGCCTATTCGCCCGCCCCGGTGATGACGCCCGCCATGGAAGGGCGCGTCATGAACGAGATCATCAGGCCGACGCTCGCCGGCATGGCCAGGCGCGGCATGCCGTTCCAGGGCGTGCTCTTCGCCGGGCTGATGATCACGGCCGAGGGGCCGAAGCTGATCGAGTACAATGTCCGCTTCGGCGACCCCGAATGCGAGGTGCTGATGCCGCGGCTGCAGAGCGACATCGTGCCGGCGCTGCTCGCCGCCTGCGACGGCGTGCTCGGCGCCGTCGACCTGCGCTGGAAGGACGAGACGGCGCTGACCGTGGTGCTCGCGGCCAGGGGCTATCCCAACCAGCCGGAGACCGGCAGCGTCATCCGCGGCATCGAGAAGGCGGAAGCGCTCGACGACGTGCTTGTCTTCCATGCCGGCACCAAGCTCAAGGACGGCGATCTCGTCGCCAGCGGCGGGCGCGTGCTCAACATCGTCGGCCTGGGCAAGAGCGCGAGCGAGGCGCAGGCGAAAGCCTATCAGGGCGTCGATCTGATCGACTGGCCCGAAGGCTTCTGCCGCCGCGACATCGGCTGGCAGGCGGTGAAGCGCGAGCAAGGCTGACAGCCCGCCCATGCCGGGGTTATGCTCCCGGCATGAGCAACATCGACAGCCTGTTTCCCGGCTTCAAGGCCCATTGGATCGACGGTCCGGTCGGCAAGATCTTCGCCCGCGTCGGCGGCGAAGGCCCCCCGCTCGTGCTGATCCACGGCTTTCCGCAGACCCATGCCGAATGGCACCGGATCGCGCCCGAGCTGGCCGGGAGCCACACTGTCGTCTGCCCGGATCTGCGCGGCTATGGCTGGTCGGCGGCGCCGCATGGCGACGGCGGAACGGCGACCTATACGAAGCGCGGCATGGGCGAGGACATCGTCGCCCTGATGCAGGCGCTCGGCCATCTCCGCTTCGGGGTGATCGGCCACGACCGCGGCGCGCGGGTGGCTTATCGGCTGGCGCTCGACCATCCCGGCCGGGTCGAGCGGCTCGCCCTGCTCGACATCATCCCGACCGTCTCGATGTGGGACGGCATGAATGCGTCCCGCGCGATGCAGGTCTATCACTGGACCTTCCTCGCCCAGCCCGAGCCGACCCCGGAAAACCTGCTCAAGGCCGACCCCGTCGGCTGGCTCGACCACACCATCGCGAGCTGGAGCCGGGCCAAGAAGCTCGACCTGTTCGATCCGCTGGCGCTGCGCTCCTATGCCAACTCGTTCAGCGACCCTTCCCGCATCCATGCGGCCTGCGAGGACTACCGGGCCGGCGCCACCACCGATGTCGCGCAGGACAAGGCCGATCTCGCCGCCGGCAAGCGCATCCTCTGCCCGACCCTGATCCTGTGGGGCGAGGCCGGCATTCCGGCCAAGGGCGCGAGCCCCCTCGAAATCTGGCGCGAGAGCTTTGCGCCGCAGGCGCAGGGGCAGGCGATCGAGAGCGGCCATTTCCTGCCGGAGGAGAACCCGCAGGCGACGCTCGCCGCGCTGAAGCCCTTCCTGGCGCAGCCGCTTGCCTGAGAAGGCGGCAAGGCCCAGATTCGGCTGATGTCACCGCGCCGTCCAATCGCGTCCCGATCCGCGCCCAAAACGTTCACGGGCGAGGTCGCGCTGGTGCTCGGCGCCGGCGGGGCGCGGGGCCTGAGCCAGATTCCCGTTCTCGAAGCGCTCGACGAGCTCGGCCTCAAGCCCGCGGCGATTTCAGGCTGCTCGATCGGCGCGATCATCGGCGCCGCCTATGCCGCCGGGCTTTCGGGCGCCGAACTGCGCGAGCACGTCCTCGCCAGCTTCCGGGATCGGCCGCGGGTCGTGGCGAGGTTGCTCGATGCCCGCATCGGCAAGATCGCCGATCTCGTGCGCGGCCTCGGCAACCCGGCCTTGATCGATGGCGAGCGCCTGCTCGACCTGTTCTGGCCGGAGGCGGTGCCCGACCGTTTCGAGGAGCTCGCCATTCCCTTCAGCGCCACGGCGGCCGACTACCACCGCCATGTCGAGGTCACGCTGTCGCAAGGGCCTTTGACCCCGGCGGTCGCCGCCTCGCTCGCGATTCCGGGACTGGTGCGGCCGGTCGCGCTCGGCGGCCATGTGCTGATCGACGGCGGGGCGATCAACCCCCTGCCCTATGAGCGATTGATGGCGCCCGGCCGGATCGTGCTGGCGGTCGATGTCAGCGCGGCGCCCGTCGCCGCGAGCGACGGCCGCGTGCCGGGCGCGATGGAGGCGATCGTCGGCGCCTCGCAGATCCTGACGCGCACGCTGGTGCAGCGCATGGTCGAGCGGCAGCCGCCCGACATCCTGATCCGCAGCGGGCTCGACGGCGTCGGCGGGCTCGACTTCTTCAAGGCGAAAGCGATCCTCGCCGCAGCCGAGCCGGTCAAGGACGAGGTCAAGCGGGCGCTGGAGCGGGCTCTCGCCGCGACGGGGTGACGGCCGGTTCCGGCGCATCGCAGCGGAAGCCGGGCAAGGCCGCTTCCAGCACCGAGCGCCCCTCCCCGGTCAGCGTCACGGCGCGGCTGTCCTTGCGGCGGCGCGTCCAGCCCATCTCGAAGCAGCGGCAGGCGAGCGCGGCGGCGAGATGGCCGGCGAGATGCGGCCGGCGCTCGCTCCAGTCGAGACAGGGGCGCAGGGCCGCGCGGCGGCTCCTGCCGCTCTGGTCGGGATCGACACCCAGCGCGACGAAGATCGCCTTGCCGGAGGCGGTCAGGGCATAGCCGCCCTCGCTGACGGCGAGGTGGCCGCCCGCCATCAGCGCGTCATGGATGGCGATGCCGAGCTTGCCGGCGAAATGGTCGTAGCAGGTGCGGGCGAAGCTCAGTTCCGCCCCGACTCGGGACGGCAGGCGGCGCCCGCTGCCCTCCCTGTTCGCCAGCACCATCAGCCCTTCGAGGGCCTGCGCAACCTCCGGCCCGGCGAGGCGGTAATAGCGATGGCGGCCCTGCGCCGCGACCGCGAGCAGCCCGCCCTGCATCAGCTTGGCGAGATGGCCGCTCGCCGTCTGCGGTGCGACGCCGGCGAGCCAGGCGAGCTCCTTCGCCGTCAGCGCGCGGCCGTCCATCAGCGCGTGCAGCATGTTGGCGCGGGCCGGATCGCCCATCAGATGGGCGATCTCCGCGAGATAGGGACCGGAATAGCTGTTCGGCGTGCTCATGGCTGCATGATGCGCCGCCGGTGCGCTATCGCAAGCGGGGACGCTACGGTGACGGCCGTAGCATCGACCGGCGACAGGCGGGCATGGCGATGCCAGAAGCGGGACATGGACAACACGGCTCTGCTTCTCTTCGTCACCGCGACCTTCGTGCTCGCCGGCTTCGTCAAGGGCGTCATCGGGCTCGGGCTGCCGACCATCGCGGTCGGCATCCTCGGCGTCGTCATGGCCCCGGCGCAGGCGGCGGCCCTGCTGGTCGTGCCCAACCTCGTCACCAATGGCTGGCAGATCGCGACGGGACCGAAGCTCGCCGCGACCTTGCGCCGGCTCTGGCCGATGCTGCTCGCCATCTGCCTCGGCACCTGGGCCGGCGCCGGGCTGCTCCAGCAGGAGAAGGACGGCACGGCGACGCTCTGGCTCGGCGCGGCGCTGATCCTCTACGCGGCCGTCGGCCTCAAGGCGGCGAAGCTGCGCGTGCCCGCCGGCTGGGAGGGCTGGCTCGGCCCGGCCGTCGGCTTCGCGACCGGCGTCGTCACCGCCGCGACCGGCGTCTTCGTGCTGCCGGCGGTGCCCTATCTGCAGGCGCTCGGCTTCGACAAGGAGGAGCTGGTGCAGGCGCTCGGCATCTCCTTCATCGTCTCGACGCTCGCCCTCTCCCTCGGGCTGATCGGGGCCGGCGCGCTCAACCTGACGGTCGCCTGGCAATCGGCCCTGGCGCTGGCCCCGGCCCTGCTCGGGATGGGCGCCGGGCAATTCGTCCGCAACCGCATCTCGCCCGCGGCCTTCAGGATCTGCTTCTTCACAGGATTGCTGGCGCTCGGCGCCTATCTCTGCTGGCGCAGCCTTGCCTGACGGCCCGTCTCTTGCTTGGCTGTCCGGGTCGCCTCGCCTGCCGTTAACCGCTCGCTAACCATACCGGCGCAGCCTCAACCCGAAGCGACAGGAGCATTCCGCATGGATGTCTTCACCATGGTCATCATGGCCTGCGTCTCGGGCGAGCCGCACTGCACCACATCGCGGATCAGCGAGATGGGCTTCACCACCGCGCAGGCCTGCGAGACGCGCATCGATGCCATCACCCACACCATGACCAAGGAATTCGCCAGGCGCCCGGAACTCAAGGGCCGGCAGGTGACCTACGACGTCTCCTGCATGGACCGGGCCCAGCTCGCGCAGAAATTCGGCATCACCTCGTCGGATACCTGACCCGAGCTGCGCGCAAACTCTCCGTCATTCAGCGCCGCTCGCGGAAGAAGTCCCGCAGCAGCGCCGCCGCCTCGCTCTCGCGCAGCCCGCCATAGACTTCCGGCACATGGTGGCAGGTCGGGCTGTCATAGAGCCTGACGCCGTTCTCGACCGCGCCGCCCTTCGGATCGCCCGCCCCGAAATAGAGCCGCCGGATGCGGGAAAACGAGATCGCCGCCGCGCACATCGGGCAGGGCTCGAGCGTGACGTAGAGGTCGCAGCCGATCAATCGCTCGCTGCCGATCGCCTCGCAGGCCAGCCGCAGCGCCAGCATCTCGGCATGGGCGGTCGGGTCCCTGAGCTCCAGCGTGCGGTTGCCGGCCCGGGCCAGCACCGCGCCCTCGCGCATCACGACCGCGCCGACCGGCACCTCGCCGCGCGCCGCCGCCGCCTTCGCCTCGTCGAAGGCCAGCGCCATGGCGTCGATGGCGGAGGATGGTTGCGGCTGCGGCATCGAGAACCCCTGCTTTGGTGCTCGCGGCGAGGAAAAGCCTCTGCTACAAGCGCCGGTTATAGCGAATAAGCGAGCCAGGCCTTTCCCGCAAAGCGGATGTGCTCGGCCGGCTCAGGAGCAGTCATGAAAGACGACGACAACAACAGAAGCCGCGGCCCGGGCAAGGGCGGCGGCGCCGGCAGCCGTGGCGGCGGCCGAGGCTTCGGCGGCAAGGGTCCCGGAAGCAAGGGTCCCGGAAGCAAGGGCGCCGGAAGCCGAGGGCCGGGAAGCAAGAGCCCGGGCGGGCGCAGCTTCGGCGGACGCGATGGTGAAGCCCGCGGCGAACGCAAGGGCTTTCGCGAAGCCGGCGAGCGCCGCTCCTTCCGCGGCCATTCCGAGGGCGAGGAGCGCCTTGTCCGCCGTTTCAGCAAGCCGACTGAGGGCAGCGCCCCGCGTCCGCGCCGGGCTGACGGCGAAAGGCCGGCACGATTCAAGCCCGAAGGCGAAGGCCGCCCCTTCCGCGAAAGGAGCGGCGAGGAGCGTCCCCGTCGCAGCGAGCGCGGCGGCGAGCGTGTCTTCCGTGAGCGTCCCGAGGGCGCTGAACGGGCGGAACGACCGGCAGGTGGCGGCTTTGGCCGGCCGCCCCGCCGTCACGAAGCCGGCGACGGCGAGAGGCGCTTCGCGCGTCCCCGGCCGCAGCGGGCCGAGCGCAGCGAGCGGCCACATCGTGCCCGCGAGGAAGCCCCCGCCGAGGGCAAGCTGATCGCGGCGCAGGAGCCGGAGCGCATCGCCAAGGTGATGGCGCGGGCGGGCGTCGCCTCGCGCCGCGACAGCGAGGCGATGATCGCGGAAGGCCGCGTCAGCGTGAACGGCACGGTGCTGGACAGCCCGGCCTTCGATGTGAAGCCGACTGACGTCGTGCTGGTCGATGGCGAGCCCCTGCCGGCGCGCGAGCGCACCCGGCTCTGGCTCTACCACAAGCCGCGCGGCCTGGTGACCACAAACCACGATCCGGAAGGCCGCCCGACCGTGTTCGAGGCGCTGCCGGAGGATCTGCCGCGCGTGCTCTCGATCGGCCGGCTCGACATCAACACCGAGGGCCTGCTGCTGCTGACCAACGATGGCGGGCTGGCGCGGGTTCTGGAGCTGCCGGAGACCGGCTGGCTCAGGCGCTACCGCGTGCGCGCCTTCGGCGAGGTGACGCAGGACAAGCTCGACACCGTGAAGGACGGCGTCGAGATCGATGGGGTGCATTACGGCCCGGTCATCGCCCGCTTCGAGCGCCAGCAGGGCTTCAACACCTGGCTGACGGTCGATCTGCGCGAGGGCAAGAACCGCGAGGTCAAGACCATCCTCGAGCATCTCGGGCTCGCGGTGAACCGGCTGATCCGCATCTCCTTCGGCCCGTTCCAGCTCGGCGACATCGAGGAAGGCGAGGTCGAAGAGGTCCGCTCGCGCGTGCTGCAGGACCAGCTCGGCACAGAGCTCGCGGCCAGGGCGGGCGCCGATTTCGAGGCGCCGCGCCGCGACGCTCTGCCGAGCGCGCCGCGCCGTGCGCCGGCGGCCGAGGATCGTCCGCGCCGGCGGCGCGAGGCCGGCGACGAAGCGCATGAGACGAAGCGCGAAGCGGTGCGCGAACTGCGCGGCGACAAGTCCTGGAATCGCGGCGTCTGGCGCGACGCCGAGACCGAGCCGCAGCGCGTCCGGAAGGCGCCGCCGCGCCGCGGCGCCGATCCGCGCGTCGAGCGCGAGGTCCGCGAGGCGACCGGCGCGGTCGAGCGCAAGCGCGACAAGGCCATCGCCGATCCCAAGGGCCGGCGCGTGCTGGTCGAGCGCATCAGCGCCCCTGCGCGCGAAGAAGCCGCCGAGCCGGAGAGCCGGCGCAGGCCGGACCGCAAGCCCCGCAATGAGCGCGGCAGCGGCGAGACCCGCCTATCGCGCCCGCCCGTGCGCAGCGTCGGCGAAAGGCCGGCCCGGCGCCCGCGCGACGAAGCCGGCGGCCGCGATCGCGCCGATGAGCGCCCCTGGCAGGACCGCGCGCCCCGCGGCGAACGCTCCGAGCGCGCGCCCCGCGACGGCGCGGAGCGCCCCGCTCGCCGCTTCGGCGAGCGGCCGGCCGGCGACAGGCCGCGGGGCCGCGGCTTCGGCGACAAGCCTTTCGGCGGACGCCCGGGCGGCAAACCCGGCGGCAGCCGTCCGGGCGGCAAGGGCCCTCGCCCCGGCGGCCCGCGCGGCAAGCGCGGCTGAGCCATGCGGATCGTCGGCGGACGACTGGGCGGGCGCTCGCTCGCCAGCCCGAAACCGGGGATCGGCAGCATCAGGCCGACCTCGGACCGGCTGCGCGAATCGCTGTTCAACGTGCTCGCCCATGCCTATGGCGACGCGGTCGAGGGTGCGCGCGTGCTCGATCTCTTCGCCGGCACCGGCGCGCTCGGCTTCGAGGCGCTCTCGCGCGGGGCGGGCTTCGCCCTCCTCGTCGATGACGGAACCGAGGCACGCGGCCTGATCCGCGAGAACCAGATGGCGCTCGGGCTTGCCGGCTTCAGCCGCATCTTCCGGCGCGACGCCACGAAGCTCGGCCCGATCACCGGCATGGCGCCGTTTAGCCTCGTCTTCTGCGACCCGCCCTATCGCAAGGGGCTCGGCGAGAAGGCGCTCGCCTCCGCCCGCGCCGGCGGCTGGCTGGAGAAGGACGCGCTTGTCATGCTGGAAGAGGCGGCCGATGCCGAGATCGCGCTGCCGGACGGCTTCGCGGAGCTGGAGCGGCGCGCCTATGGCGAGACGCTGGTGACGATCCTGCGGGCGGCGTGAAGACGGCGCGCCCGCCCATCACCCTTTCCGCGCCGCCTCGATCGCGGCCACGTCGATCCTGCGCATCCCCATCATCGCGGTGAAGGCGCGCCTGGCCTCCTCGCCGCCGGCCGCCAGGGCTTCGGTCAGCACCCGCGGGGTGATCTGCCAGTTGACGCCCCATCTGTCCTTGCACCAGCCGCAGGCGCTTTCCTGGCCGCCATTGCCGACGATCGCGTTCCAGTAGCGGTCGGTCTCCGCCTGGTCGTCGGTCGCGATCTGAAAGGAGAAGGCCTCGCTCTGCCGGAAAGCCGGCCCGCCATTGAGGCCGATGCAGGGGATGCCCGCGACGGTGAAATGGACGACCAGCGCATCGCCCGCCTTGCCGGAGGGGAAGTCGGCCGGGGCGTGGTGAACGGCGCCCACCGCACTGTCGGGGAAGGTCTCGGCATAGAAGCGGGCGGCGGCTTCGGCATCCTTCTCGTACCAGACGCAGATCGTGTTCTTGGGCGTCGCCATGGCTCGTTCCTTCGCGGTTCGGCTCCGGCCGTCCGCAACCAGAGCGGCGTTCGGCTTGCCTGAGCATGCTCATGGAATGCGCAATCGCCTGCGACGTTCCATCGAGAAGCATGAAAGGTTGATATCATCGTATCTATGATGGCGCTAGGGTAAATGGCGCCAGGGCATCGAACCGAGAACTGGAATCCGCTTTTCGGAAAAACCCGGTGCACCCGCAACGAGATAGGCCATCGTTACCGCGTCCGGAACGGCGCGCGATGATCTAGCGCCGCCCGAACAGCCGCTCGATATCGGCGAGCTTCAGCTCGACATAGGTCGGCCGGCCATGGTTGCACTGGCCGGAATTGGGCGTGACCTCCATCTCGCGCAGCAGCGCATCCATCTCCTCGGGCCGCATGCGCCGGCCGGCGCGGACCGAGTTGTGGCAGGCCATCGTCGCCAGCACATGGTCGAGCCGGCGCTCCAGCGAACCGGGAGCTGAAGAGATTTGGCCGTGCTCGGCCAGCGCGTCGGCGACGTCGCGGACGAGGCGCTGGAGATTGCCGCCGGCGAGCTGGCTCGGCGCCTCGCGCACCAGCACCGCGCCGGGCCCGAAGGGCTCGAGGACGAGGCCGAGGCCTTCGAGCTCGCCCGCCGCCGCGTTGAGACGATCGGCATCGACGGGATCGAGCTCGACGACTTCCGGCAGCAGCAGCGGCTGGCGGGCGATGCCGGAACGGGCGCGCTCGGCTTTCAGCCGCTCATAGACCAGCCGCTCATGGGCGGCGTGCTGGTCGACGATGACCACGCCCTCGCGGGTCTGGGCGACGATATAGGTCTCGTGGAGCTGAGCGCGGGCGGCGCCGAGCGGCCGGTCGAGCGCGTCCGGCGCCGGCTCGGCCAGATGGGCGCGGGCTTCGGCCGAGGAGGCGGCGAAATCCGAGAAGCCGGCCTGCGCGGCCCCGAAGGAGGCCGAAGGCGGGGCGCTCCAATTGGCGGTTTCCGGAAAGGCCGGGCGCGGGATCGCGTTGCCGCTGCCAGCCATCGAGAGCACGGCGCGGAAGGCGTCAAGCGTGCGGGCGCCGCCCGTCGTGGTGGCGCGGTGGCCGGCTGCGGCGAGCGCGGCCTTCAGCCCCGAGACGACGAGGCCGCGCACCAGCGCCGGGTCGCGGAAACGCACCTCGCTCTTGGCCGGATGGACATTGACGTCGACCGAGCGCGGATCGCAGCCGATGTCGAGGAAGAGCACCGGATGGCGGTCGGAGGGCACGACATCGGCATAGGCGCCGCGCACCGCCGAGAGGAGCAGCTTGTCGCGTACCGGCCGGCCATTGACCGACATGTGGACGCCGGCCGAGGTGCCGCGATGGAAGGTCGGCAGGCCGGCGAAGCCGGAAATGCGGAAGCCCTCGCGCTCGGCGTCGATCCTGAGCGCGTTTTCGGGAAAGTCGCGGCCGAGCGCCCGGCCGAGCCGGCGCAGCAGGCCCTCCTCGCCGATCGGCTCGGCCGGCCAGTCGAAATGGCCGGCATGCTCGCCTTCGAGCGAGAAGCGGATCTCGGGATGGGCGATGGCGAGGCGCCGCAGCATCTCCGAGACGGCCTGCGCCTCGGCCCGGTCGCTCTTCAGGAATTTGAGCCGCGCCGGGGTGAAGACGAAAAGGTCGCTGACCTCGATGCGCGTGCCGGGGGCCGCAGCGACGGGGCGGACGACGCCCTTCTCGCCCGCCTCGACGACGAGGCCGCAGCCTTGCTCGGCATCGCGGCGGCGGGTCGCGATCGAAAGCCGCGCGACCGAGCCGATCGAAGGCAGCGCCTCGCCGCGAAACCCCAATGTGCCGATGGCGAAGAGGTCGCCGTCGGGCAATTTCGAGGTGGCGTGGCGCTCGACGGCAAGAGCCAGGTCCTCCGGCGTCATGCCGGCGCCGTCGTCGACGACGCGGATCAGTTCGCGCCCGCCGCCGGCGATGGTGACCGCGACCGAGCGCGCGCCGGCGTCGATGGCGTTCTCGACCAGTTCCTTCACGGCCGCGGCCGGCCGCTCGATCACCTCGCCGGCGGCGATGCGGTCGACGAGGACGGGGTCGAGGCGGCGGACGGTCATGGTCGCAGACGATTCTCCTGCCCGAAGCTTAGCCCCGGGCGGCCGGTTCAGGCGAGCCCGACCGGCCGGCCGACCGCCTCGACCAGCAGGTCGGGCTGGCCGAAGAGGCGCCCGGCCACCCGCTTCACATCCGCCAGGGTGACGGCGGCGAAGCGCTGGTTGCGGGTGGCGAGGAAGTCGGGCGTGTCGCCGCGCAGGGCCAGGTTGAGCAGTTCGCCGGCGATCTTCGGCGAGGTGTCGAAGCGCAGCGGATAGGAGCCGATGATGTAGCGCTTGGCCTCCTCGACCTCGTGCTCGGTCGGCCCCTCAGTGGCGAGCTTCGCCATCTCCTCGCGGATCACCTTCATCGATTCCGCGGCTCGATCGTTGCGGGTGGCGGTGCCGCCGACCAGCATGGCGCTCTCGCGCAGCGGCAGCAGGCTGGAGGAAACGCCATAGGCGAGGCCGCGCTTCTCGCGCACCTCCATGAACAGGCGCGAGGTGAAGGCCGAGCCGCCGAGGATATGGTTGAGCACGCTCGCCGGGATGAAATCGGGATCGTCCCACATCAGCCCGGGCCCGGCGAAGCGGATGACGGTCTGCGGCACGTCGAGATCGAGGACATGGGTCTGGCCGAGCCCCTGCAACGGCAGCGGCGCCGCCGGGCGCGGGCGCGGGCTGCCGGCCGACAGGCCGCCGAACAGCGCATCGAGGCGCCCGGCCAGCTCGTCGGCCACGATGTCGCCGACCACGACGATCCTCAGGCCGGCGCGATCCAGCAGGGTCGGCGCCAGGGCGTGCAGCGCCGGCGCTTCGAGCCGGGAGACGCTGTCGATGTCGCCCTTCTCCGGGCGGCCATAGGCGTGGCCGGGGAAGGCCGCGGCATAGAGCGCGTTGCGGCAGAGCGCCTCCGGGTTCTGCGCCTGGCGCTGCAGGCCGGCGACGATCTGCGCCTTGACGCGCGCGACCGCGTCGGCGTCGAAGCGCGGCTTGTTGAGCGCGAGGCCGAGCAGTTCGAAGGCCGTGTCGCGATGGCTGGAGAGCGTCTGCAGATAGCCGTGGAAATCGTCGCGGCGGGCATCGAAGCCGAGGCCGATGGCATGATCGGCCATGCGGCCCTGGAAGGCCTCGGCATCGAGATCGCCGGCGCCTTCGTCGAGCAGGCCGGAGATCAGATAGGCGCTGCCGGCGGCATCGGCGGGGTCGCGCGAGCAGCCGCCGTCGAAGGCGAAATCGACGGCGATCAGCGGCAGGCTGTGTTCCTCGACCAGCCAGGCCTCGATGCCGCCGGGCGAGCGCACGGTCTGGACGGCGATGGCCGGGCCGGCGGTGTTGAGCTTCGGGGTCGGAAGGGGCGCGTTCATGGCGTTTCCTGTCGGCCGGGCCGGGGGCCCCGCCTCTTTGCGGCATCGGAATGGCGGCGTCAGGCCGGCAGCAGCAGGCCGGTCACGCTGCGGTCCGGCCTGAGGTAGAGGCGCGCGGCCTCGACGACCGCCTCGCGCGGCACGGCCTCGATGCGCTGCGGCCAGGCGAGCACGTCGGCGACCGTCTCGCCGACGGCCAGGGCCGAGCCGAAGATGCGGGCGAGCGAGGCCTGGTTGTCGCGGGCGAAGACCGTCTCGGCGACGAGCCGGGTGCGGGCGCGGGCCAGCTCCAGCTCGGTCGGCCCCTCGGCGAGGAAGGCGGCGAGCGCCTCGTCCAGCCCGCCTTCCAGCGTCGCCATGGCGACGCCGGGGCGCGGGCTGACCGAGAGCTGGAAGGCGGCGCGATCGACCATCGAGCCCATGAAATAGGCGCTGGCGCCGGCCGCCACCTCGTCCTCGACGCAGAGCCTGCGATAGAGCCGCGAGGTGGTGCCGCCGCCGAGGATCTCGGCGACGAGCTCGAGCGCGAAGACCTCCTCCGCCTTGCCGCTGGTATAGGTCGGCGTCAGCCAGCCGCGGCGCAGAGCGGGCTGCTGCACGCGCGGATCGTTGAGCTGGACGCGGCGCGAGGCGCGCGGCTCGGGCTCGATCGGGCGCTCCCGCACGGGGGCGGCGCCGCGCGCGGCGATCCTGCCATAGGTCTCCTCGGCGAGACGGCGGACCTCGGCGGCATCGGTGTCGCCGGCGACGACGAGGATGGCGTTCTCGGGCGTGTAGAAGCGCTGGTAATAGGCGAAGGCGTCGTCGCGGTTCAGCCGCTCGATCTCGTGCTCCCAGCCGATGATCGGCGTGCCATACGGGTGGTGGAAGAAGAGCGAGGCCGAGAACTCCTCGCCGAGCTGGGCGGCGGGGTCGGAATCGACGCGCATGCGCCGCTCCTCCAGCACCACGTCGCGCTCGGGCGCGACCACGCTCTCGTCGAAGGACAGGCCGGTCATCCGGTCGGCCTCGTAATCCATCATCGCGCGTAGATGCTCCTTCGGCACGCGCTGGAAATAGGCGGTGTAGTCATAGGAGGTGAAGGCGTTCTCCTGCCCGCCGTAACCGGCGACGATCTTGGAGAACTCGCCCGCCGGCCACGCTTTCGTGCCCTTGAACATCAGATGCTCGAGGAAATGGGCGATGCCGGACTTGCCCGCCGGATCGTCGGCCGAACCGTTGCGATACCAGACCATGTGGGTCACCACCGGGGCGCGCCGGTCGCTCACCACCACGACATCGAGGCCATTATCCAGCCGGAAGGATTCGACGGGCTCGGCCAGACCGGTCTGGCGCGCATGACTCTTCACCGGATGCCGTCTCCACATTCGAGCCGTCGCGCGCCGTTCCGGGGCGCGGGCCCGCTCCAAGGTTGCGTTGTGTCGCATCGCCCGCACGCGCCGCATCGCGCAAGGCTGCTCCAGGACGAGAAAGGGCGGGCGCGACGCGCCCGCCCCGAAAGGGAAACTTGGTCGGAGGAGCGGGATTCGGCAAGGGGTCAGGCCCCTCCCGATCCCGCCGCCGGCGCTATTCCGACGGAGCCTCGACGAGCGGACGCTGGCCGGTCACGAATTCACGCTGGCCGGAGGCCTGCTTGTCCTCGACCGGGCCGGAGCGGCCGGGGCCGAGCGCCGCGCTGGCGGCCGGCATGCGGTAGCCGACGGGCGGCTCGGTGAGCATGCGGCGCGGCGGCTCCGAGCCATAGGTGAGCGCGGTCTCGGCTTCCTGGTTGCGATGCGCCGCGACTTCCTTGCCGATGATGATCGGCTTGATCTGGTTCTCGTAGTTGTTGTTGTCCGCCGCGGGGATGTTGGGCTGCTGCGGGGCGCGCGCCGAGATGCGGCCGCGGCGCAGCTCCTCCTGCGACAGCAGGGTGTTGTTGCGGGCCTTCTCGGTCAGCACATAGGGAACGACGTTCTTCTCGTTCCGGCGGCGCTCGACGTCCGGGTCGGTCGGCCAGGCGGCGCTGCGGGCGGCACCGGGCTCCTGCGGACGCGGCAGGGCCGAATTCGGCGGCACCACCAGCGGGGGACGCTCGCGGTAGTCGATGTCGTCGCCCTGGCCCCTGCCGCCGACGACGCCTTCCAGCAGATTCTTGAAGAACATGCCTTCCTGCGCCAGCGCAGGCTGAGCCGCAAGCACAAGCCCCCCGGCGAGCAAAAGATGCGTCACGCGGATGCGCTGCGCCATGTCGAATCTCCCTTTGGACAATCCCGCCCCTGCCTCAACCACAGACGAACGGCGAAAGGATGGCGAAATCGTCGTCAAGCCGTCTTTTCCCCAGCCGGCCGGAAGGACTCATACAGGAGACCCAGCACGCCGACAACGATCGCGACATCGGCGATGTTGAAGATATACCAACTGAAACCGCCCCAGTGGAGATGGACGAAATCGACCACGGCGCCGTACCAGGCCCGGTCGAGCCCGTTGCCGAGCGCGCCGCCGATGATCAGCGCCAGGCTGAACACCGTGAAGCGCGCCTGCGCCCGCCACATCCAGCGCCAGAGCCAGACCGCCGCGACGACGGAGACCACCACCAGCAGCCAGCGGCCGATATCCGTGCCCTGCTGGAACAGCCCGTAGGAGATGCCGCGATTCCAGGCGAGCACGATCGTCAGGAAGGGGGCGAGATCGAACGGGCCGTTCTCGGCGAGGCCGACGCCGTAGAGCAGCCAGCATTTCAGGAGCTGGTCCGCCACGAAGACGGTCAGCACCGTGGCGAGGCCGAGGCGGCGGGCCGGCGTCATCAGGCGCGGACCCCGCGTTCCCTGAGCGCCCTGGCGTCGCGCGGCGTCACCAGCGGATAGGCCGGATCGGCCGTCGCCGGATCGAAATACTTCCAGGAGCGGGCGCATTTGACGCCGTCGGCGCGGTGCGGCACCACCGCGACGCCCGGCACGTTGGCGAGGCGGAAGGCCTCCGCCGGTCCCTCCCCGCCGTCGATGCCGATGCCGGAGGTGATGCTGACCTCGGCGAGGTCGACGCCGGACAGCGCCGCGAGCAAATCCGGATCGGAGACGAAGACCTGCGGCGCGGCCTCGAGCGAGGAGCCGATGCGCTTGGCGGCGCGCTCCAGCTCCAGCGCGCCGGTGACGACGCGGCGCACACGGCGGATCTTGCTCCAGCGCTCGGCCAGCTCGGGATCGAGCCAGCTTTCCGGCGCCTCGACGAAGAGCTCGAGATGCACCGAGCCGTCCTCGGCCTTCACCTGCGGATAACGCTCCAGCCAGGCCTCCTCGGCGGTGAAGACCAGGATCGGCGCCAGCCAGGTCGTGAGGCAGCGGAAGAGATGGTCGACGACGGTGAGCGCGCTCCTGCGGACATGGCTCGATTGCGGATCGCAGTAGAGCGCGTCCTTGCGCACGTCGAAATAGAAGGCCGAGAGCTCGGTGTTCATGAACTGCGAGAGCAGGAACACCACCTTCTTGTAGTCGTAGGTCCGGTAGGCCTCCATCACCTGCGGGCCGAGCTCGGCGAGGCGGTGCAGCATCAGCCGCTCCAGCTCGGGCATGGTCTGCGGATCGGAAACCCGGATCTCCTCGCTGAAATGGGCGAGCGTGCCGAGCATCCAGCGCTGGGTGTTGCGCAGCTTGCGATAGGTCTCGACGAAGGTCTTGAGGATCTCCCTGCCGATGCGCAGATCGTCGGAATAATCCGCCGCCGCGACCCAGAGGCGCAGGATGTCGGCGCCCGAATCCTTGATGACGTCCTGCGGGGCGGTGACGTTGCCCTTGGACTTCGACATCTTCTCGCCCTTCTCGTCCAGGCAGAAGCCATGGGTGAGGACGACGTCGAAGGGCGCCTGGCCGCGCGTCCCGCAGCTTTCCAGCAGGCTCGAATGGAACCAGCCGCGATGCTGGTCCGAGCCTTCGAGATACATCACGCGGTCCTTGCCGCCATCGACGACGCGATGGGTCTTCAGATCGGCGCGCTTCTCCAGGGTGAAGGCGTGGGTCGAGCCGGAATCGAACCAGACGTCGAGCACGTCGGTGACGCGCTCGTATTTGGCCGGATCGTAGCCGAAGGGCTTGAGGAAGCGGGCGCCGTCCGTGTCGGTGAACCAGGCATCGGCGCCCTCCGCCTCGAAGGCCGCGGCGATGGCGGCGTTGACCTTGGCATCGACGAGGATGTCCTTGGTCTCCCTGTCGACGAAGACGGTGATTGGCACGCCCCAGGCGCGCTGGCGCGAGACCACCCAGTCGGGGCGGTTGGCGATCATGCCGGTGATGCGGTTCTCGCCCACCGCCGGCACCCATTCGGTCTCCTTGATCGCCTTGAGCGCGCGGTTGCGCAGCGTGTCGGCATTGCCGCCGGCGACGGGCTTGGGATCGGCCGCATCCGGCGCGCCGGCCTCGCCGATCGGCTTGTCCATGGCGATGAACCATTGCGGCGTGTTGCGGAAGATCACCGGCTTCTTCGAGCGCCAGCTATGCGGATACTGGTGCTTCAGCCGTCCGCGCGCGACGAGGTTGCCGGCCTCGACCAGCGCCTTGATGACGACCTCGTTGGCGTCGCCCTTCTCGCCCTTGTCGGTGATGACCTGCGCGCCCTCGAAGCCCGGCGCTTCCTTGGTGAAGCGGCCATCGGCGTCGACGGTATAGGGGATGCGGGTCTCGATGCCGCGCTCGGCCAGCATGCGGCCATTCGCCATCCAGATGTCGAAGTCCTCGCGGCCATGGCCCGGCGCGGTGTGGACGAAGCCGGTGCCGGCGTCGTCGGTGACGTGATCGCCGTCGAGCAGCGGCACGTCGAAATCGTAGCCGCGGCCGCGCAGGGGATGGGCGGCGGTCAGGCCGGCGAGCTGATCGGCAGGCACATCCGCGACCAGCTCGAACGCCTCGACCTTGGCGGCCTTGAAGACGCTCTCGGCCAGGTTCTTGGCGAGGATATAGGTCGCGCCGGTCTTGGCCCAGTTGGTCTCGGGCGCGGCCGTGACCCTGTAGAGCCCATAGCCGATCTTGTGGTGATAGGAGATCGCGCGGTTGCCGGGGATCGTCCAGGGCGTGGTCGTCCAGATGACGACAGAGGCCCCGGCGAGCGCGGCGGGTGCATTCAGCAGCGGGAACGCGACATGGACCGTGTCGCTGACATGCTCCTCGTACTCGACCTCGGCCTCGGCCAGCGCGGTCTTCTCGACCACCGACCACATCACCGGCTTGGAGCCGCGATAGAGCTGGCCGGTCTCGGCGAACTTCATGATCTCGCGGGCGATCTGCGCCTCGGCGGGATAGGCCATGGTGAGATAGGGATGGGCCCAGTCGCCCTCGACACCGAGGCGCTTGAACTCGTTGCGCTGGATGTCGACCCAGTGCTCGGCGAAGGCGCGGCATTCCTTGCGGAACTCGACGACCGGGACGTCGTCCTTGTTCAGCCCCTTGGCGCGATACTGCTCCTCGATCTTCCATTCGATCGGCAGGCCATGGCAGTCCCAGCCCGGCACATAGTTGGAATCGTGGCCGAGCATCTGCTGCGAGCGCGTGACCAGGTCCTTCAGCACCTTGTTGAGCGCATGGCCGATATGGATGTTGCCGTTGGCATAGGGGGGGCCGTCATGCAGGACGAAGCGGTCGCGTCCCTGCCCGGCCTCGCGCAGCTTGCGGTAGAGGTCGATCCTGGCCCAGCGGGCGAGCAGCTCAGGCTCGCGCTGGGGCAGGCCGGCGCGCATCGGGAACTCGGTCTGGGGCAGGAACAGCGTCTGCGCGTAATCGACGCCGTCGGCGGTTGCTTCTGCGCCCTGCGGGGCCTGGGCGGTCTTCGTCTTGTCGGTCATGTTCCGGCTCGGACAATCGGGACGGCGGGCCTCTCGTCGGGCTCCGGCGCATCCGCATTTGAAACGGGAAAAGCGGTCTTCAACCCGGACTGCGCAAGCGCCCGCACCTGTCTAGCGCGAGGCGGCAGCCGGGCCCGTAATTCGCCGGGACAGATCGATCAGAATGGCGCGTTCGGCGGGCATGAGGGGCTTCTATCGCATCGGACCGAAAAGTGGAATCCACTTTTCGGATTCGATCCGATGCGACCATGTCCTGATCGAGCGCCGTTCTCGCGTCCTATCGACGCGCGGGCGATCGAGCAGGCAGCCTTCACGGAAGGAAGGGCGGCGTTTTCGCCAGGATCTCGCGCGCGCGGGCGCTGTCGGCGTCCATCTGGGCGACCAGCGCCTCGAGCGAGTCGAATTTCGCCTCGCCGCGCAGCCAGTCGACGAAGGCGACGTCGACGCGCTTGCCGTAGAGGTCGCCCGAGAAATCGAAGACGAAGGTCTCCAGCCGCGGCGCGCCGTCGTCGAAGGTCGGGCGGCTGCCGAAGCTCGCGACGCCGTCATGCCAGACGCCGTCGATCCTCATCCTGACCGCGTAGATGCCGTGGCGCAGGCGGCAATCGCGGGCAAGATGCATGTTCGCGGTGGGATAGCCGAGGTCGCGGCCGCGCTTGTCGCCATGGACGACGAGCCCGCGCACGGTCCAGGGCCGGCCGAGGAAGGCGGCGGCGCGGGCGACGTCCCCCTCCGCCAGCGCGGCGCGGATCAGCGTCGAGGAGACGGGCTCGCCCTGCCAGGACAGAGGCGGCACCACCGCGATCGGGATGTCCGCGGCCAGCCCATGGGCCTGCAGCGTCTCGGGCGAGCCGGTGCGACCCTTGCCGAAATGGAAGTCGTAGCCGCAGACGAGGCCCGCCGCGCCGAGCCGGCCGACGAGCAGGTCGTCGACGAAGCGCTCGGCGGGAATCGCCGCGATGTCGCGATCGAAGGGCAGGACGAAGACCTGCGCGAAGCCCGCTTGCGCCAGCCCCTCGAGCTTGAGCTGCGGCGAGGTCAGCCGGAAGACCGGCTCCTCCGGGCGGAAGACGCTGCGCGGATGCGGCTCGAAGGTGAAGGCGGCCGGCCGCGTGCCGAGATTGCGCGCCATGGCGGCGGCGACGCGGGCGAGCTCGGCATGGCCGCGATGGACGCCGTCGAAATTGCCCAGCGCCAGGACGGCGCCGCGCAAGGCGTCGGGAACGGGCTTGTCGAGGTCGAGGACCACGGCCACCGGCTCACGGCACGGCGGCTCATCGGCTGGGGATGGCATCGATCGAGAACGTCCACTGGCCCGGACAGCCGGGCGACGCTCGTCTTTGCGGCCAAGGCCGGCGGGGCGTCAAGGCCGCAGGCCGCGCGCGGACGTCAGGCCGCGGCTCCGGGCGGCATCGCGACCCAAGCCTCGCCTTCCATCACGGCCTTGCCGTCGACGAGGCATTCGCAGAACAGCCGCGCCCGGCGCCGCTCCGCCACCAGCTCGACCACCTCGACGCGGGCGGTAACCACGTCGCCGATCTTGACGGGGCTGAGGAACGTCAGGGTCTGCGAGAGATAGACGGCGCCGGGACCGGGCAGACGCGTGCCGAGCAGGGCCGAGACGAGGCTCGCGCTCAGCATGCCATGGGCGATGCGCTGGCCGTAGCGGGTGCCGGCGGCGAAGCGGTCGCAGAGATGGATGGGGTTGGCGTCGCCCGAGAGCTCGGCGAAGAGCGCGACGTCGCGCTCCATCACCGTGCGCATCAGGCTCTCGCGCTGGCCGATCGCCAGATCCTCGAAAGCATGGACCGTATAGAGCGTGCCGGGCACGGGCTGAACCGTCATGGATCTCTCGTGGCTTCTGGCGGTCCCCCAACCCCCGACCTCGACGACCGATCGTCTCGCAACCGCAAAAAAACGGCAATTGGACTTTGGTGCGGACGGGCGCCTTCCCTTTGGTCACTCGGAGATCGGATTAACCCCTTTGCAACGCGCCGGGGCTATCACCGGAGACGAGTGGAGGCCGCCTCGATCGCGCGGCGCGGCGCCGGGACGGTCCGGTGCCGGAACCGTCATGCCTGGAGCATCCCAATGGCTCTCGACACGTCCATGCCGATCCTCGTCGTCGACGACTACCAGACGATGATCCGCATCATCCGCAACCTGCTGAAGCAGCTCGGCTTCGAGAATGTCGACGACGCCTCGGACGGTTCGGCCGCGATCGAGAAGATGCGCGACAAGCGCTACGGCCTCGTCATTTCCGACTGGAACATGGAGCCGATGAGCGGCTTCGAGCTGTTGCAGCGGGTGCGCGAGGAGGAGAAGCTGGCGCAGACGCCCTTCATCATCGTCACCGCCGAATCGAAGACCGAAAACGTCATCGCCGCCCGCAAGGCCGGGGTCAGCAACTACATCGTCAAGCCGTTCAACGCCCAGACCCTGAAGACGAAGATCGAATCCGTCTGCGCCGCCTGAGGCCCTTCACCAGACCAGATGCGGAATGGCGTAGTCGGGACGGTGCGTCTGGCGGCCGAACCAGCCGTGGCGCTCCTCCCAGGAGGCCTGCATCAGGTCCTGCGCATGGATGCCGGCCAGCACCATGATGCCGGCGGCGCCGAATTCCGCCGCGCCGGCGATGTCGGTGCGGATCGCATCGCCTATGGCGCAGATCCGGTCGCGCGCGATCGCCGCGCCGCGCTTCTCCTCGGCAAGCGCCAGCGCCACGTCGTAGATCGGGCGGTGCGGCTTGCCGGCATAGATCACCTCGCCGCCGATCTCCTCATAGGCGAGCGCGACCGAACCGGCGCAGGGCACGATCCGGCCGCCGCGCTCGACGACGAGATCGGGATTGGCGCAGATCATCGTCAGCCCGCGCGCCGCGAAGCCGGCGAGCAGTTCGGCATAGGTCTCCGGCGTGTCGGCCTCGTCGTCGAAGAGCCCGGTGCAGAGCACATAGGAGGCCTCGGCCGGCCCGGCCTCGGGGGCGTCGAGCCCGGCGACCAGCGGCAGGTCGCGGTCGGGGCCGAGCCGGAACATCGGCTGGCCGGCGCGCGCGCCGATCAGCGCGCGGCAGACATCGCCCGAGGTCACGATCGCGTCCCAGGCGGCGCGCGGCACGCCGAAGCCGTCGAGCTGCCGCGCGATCAGGTCGCGCGGGCGCGGCGCATTGGTGATGAGCACCACCGCGGTACCGTCCGCGCGCATTTTCGTCAGGGCCTCGATCGCGCCGGGAAAGGCGGCGACGCCGTTATGGACGACGCCCCAGACATCGCAGAAGCAGAGGTCGAAGCGTCCGGCGATCTGCGAAAACCCCGAAAGGGCGGCAACCGGTTCGGAGCCCGTCATCGGCACGATAGTCTCTCCCATGGGTGAAGCCAGGCGGCAGCGCGGCCTGCTCTAGAGCATCGGACCGAAAAGTGGAATCCACTTTTCGGAAAAATCCGATGCGCCAGCAATGAGATAGATCATCGTTACCGCATCCGGAAGGAGGCGCGACGATCCAAAGCACCGGGCCGGAAAGGGGAAACCGCTTTCGGGAGGGCTCCGTTGCGCGCCTGGAGGGAGCCGTCGCGACGCTGGGACGGCCGATCAGGCGCTGGCGCGGCGCAGCACGGCGCGGAAGGGCAGCCTTTCGGGCTTCGGCTGGGCCTCCGCCGCGGCGGGCGCGGAAGGCTGCGGATAATCCAGCACCTCGGCCGTGGGCCGAGCGGTCGGCGGTTCTGCCCGTGCCGGGGCAGCCGGGGCGGGTTCGGCGAAGACCTCGGGCTTCACCGGGCGCGGCGGCGAGAAGGCGTTGCCCTGCCCCATGCCGACGCCGAGCTCGATCATGTCGGCGGCCATCGGATTGTCCTCGACCCCCTCGGCGACGAGCGCGATCGAGGCACGCCCGAGCAGCGCCGCGAGGTCGCCGGCCGCGATGTCGCTGGCGACGCGCCCCTCGGCATGGGCGCCGAGCAGCGCCGCCCGGACCTTGACGAAGCGGATGCCGCGATCGAACAGCGAACGCGGATCGAGGCGCAGATCCGCGACCTGATCGAGCGCGAAGCGCACGCCATTGGCCGACATCGCGCCGAGCAGGCCGAGGCTCGTCGGGTCGAGCGACCGGAACACCGCCTGCGGCATCTCGATGACGAGGCGCCCGATATGGTCGCGATAGCGCTCGAGGATGCGGGTCAGCGCGGCCAGGGCCCGCGAGGACGCCCAGGTCGCCGCGCTGAAATTGCAGGTGATGAAGACGTCGCCGTCCTTGGCGGCAAGATGGCGGGCGATGGCGAGCGCGCGGGTCAGGACGAGCGCGTCCAGCGTCTGGCCGAGGCCGCGCTCATCGACGATCTCGAGGAATTCATGCGGCAGCAGCAGCGTGTTCTCGTCGAGCCTCAGGCCCGGCAGCGCCTCGTAGCCGCGGGTCCGGCGCTGCGGCAGCGAGACGATCGGCTGCAACTGCACCTCGACCCGCCCGTCGCTGAGCGCGGCGCCGATGAGGGCGGCCCGCTCGGCCTGCGCCTCCTCGCGCGCGGCCCGGGCGGCGGCGGCCCGCTCGGCCGCCAGCTTTTCGGCGTGCTCCCGGCGCGCCGCCTCGGGATCGAGGCGCACCTCCGGGGCGGGGGCCGGCGCCGCGAGCGGCGATGCCGGCATCTGCGGCGCGGCCTGCGGCAGGCGCAGCAGCTTCTCGTCATGGTCGGCGAGCGTCGTCGCGACCTGGTGGATGAGGTCGCCGAGCAGCCCGACCTCGGCGGTCAGCTCGTTGATCGCGGCCCGGGCCGGGGCTGCGTCGACGTCGCGCATGGGCATCAGCTCGACGCGCTGCGACAGGGCATCGATGCGGATGGCCCCGGTCGCGAGCCGCACCTTGACCTCGCCGAGCCCGGCGAGGAGCAGCTCGCGGTGCTCGGCATTGCGCCGCTCCAGCGCCCGGAGGCTCGCCGCCAGACCGGCCCCCGCCGCCAGCAGGCCCAGCGCCGGCCCGAGCGGGCCCGGCACGAGAAGGGCGACGGCGGCGCCGAGCGAAACGCCGGTGACGGCGCCGGCCAGGGGATGCAGGGCTTTCAGGCGCACAGGAGCCAAGGCAGCGCTCGCGCGTCGGGGTTGATCGGGAAATGGAGGGGCGAATCACAACGCTTGCGCGAGGATACGCCCGCGCGCGCCGACAAGCGAGCCATACCGCGCGGCGCCACCCGGAGCCGCCCTGCGAGACCGGAAGGACCGGCTCCTCGGCGCGTTCAGGGAGCCGGCAATCCGAGATCGGCCACGATCCGCTGCGCCAGCTCGGCGGTGAAGCCCTTCCGCGTCAGGTAGAGATAGGGATCGGCGGCGAAACGCGGGATGCGCTTGCCGAGCTCCTGCAGAGCAGCGTCGCGCTTGGCGGAATCGCCGTTGGCGGCGGCCTGCAGCGCCTGGCCGAGCAGGCTGCAGGGCGTGCTGTCGGCCGCCAGCACGGACGCATAGGTCTCCGACAGGCGCTTCGCCCCGGTGAGATAGGCTGCGAGATAGGCGTAGAAATCATAGGAGGGCGGCCGGCCGGGGCTCAGCATGACGGCGCGCTCCAGCAGCGGCAGCCCTTCGGCCGGGCGGTTGAGGCGGACATAGACCGATCCGAGATCGGCCATGACGTCGGGGTCGTAGGGGTTGCGGTTCAGCGCCTCGCGCCCGGCCTTGATCGCATCGCCGGCGGTGCCGCGCAGGAACAGAACGTCCATCATCGCCTGCTGCGCCCGCGCCCCGGACGGCGCGAGGCGCATCGCCACCAATGCGGCCGAGAGGGCGTTGTCGAGCATGGCGCGCCGGTCGGCCTCCGGGCCGGCGGCAGCCTCCTCGGCGCCGAGCATGGCGAGCTGCGCCCAGGCCGGATAGAATTCCGGGTCCCGTTCGACGAGCTTCGCCAGGCATTCCCGGGTGGCGTTGCGCTTCTCGTCGGTCAGGAAACGGCGATAGTCGAGGGCCTGGAAGATGCATTGCATCGCCGACGAGGTTCCGTTCTGCCGAAAATCGGCATGGATGATGCCGAAGGGCTCCGCCAGCCGCGTGCCGACGCGCCGGCCGATGTCCGCCAGGTCCTGATCCTGCAACTCCTCGCCGGCGGGCCGGGTGGCGGAGGTGGTCCAGACGATCCGCCCGTCCTTCGCGGCGCGCAGCCGGCCGAAGCCCTCGAGCACGCTGCCGGTCGAGACGGAGCTGATCTCGAAGACGTAGTCGACGTCCTTGGGCGCCGCGTCGCCGGGCGCGGGCGCCTTGACGATGACGATGTCGTCGAACCGCGCCATGACGTCGACGAACGCTTCCGAGACGCGGCGCAGCGCATCGGCGATCCGGGGATCCTCGGGAACCCGCGGCGCGGCGATCGCCACCGCGACGGTCTGGATCATGTCGGAGGAGGGAGCAGGCGCCGTCGCCGCCGCACGCACCGGCGGCGGCGAACCCGGAGCCGGCGGCGCGGGATGCCGGCCGAAGGGCTCCAGATACCAGACCAGCAGCGCGAGAAGGGCGCAGCCCAGCCCGGCAAGGGCGGCCGCGGGCCAGCGCCGCGCGGCCGGGTCGACGAGGGCGGCGACGTCTTCGCCCTCCCCGGCCTCCTCCTCGCCGGCCTCCGCTTCCTGCCCTTCCGCCCCGGCGCCCGGGGCGACGAATTCGAAGGCGGGCACATAGCCGCCGACCGGCATCGACATCCGCACCGGGTCGTTCTGGCCGTCCCCCGCATAATACTGGGTGAGCGCGCGGCGCAGCCGGCCGGCCTCGACCCGCACGATCGGATCGGCCTGCGGATCGAAATCGGCCGGACGGCCCAGCGCCTCGACCGCGATGGTGTAGCCCTTCAGCTCGGCGCTGCGGCCCTCGAGCGTGCGCTCGACGACGAAGCTCAGGAAGGCCGAGAGCTGAGGTGCGGCGCTGAAGGCGTCCGAAGCCAGAGCGCGAGCGAGACCGGCCCGAATCGACGCAACGGCCTCTTCATCAAGCCGCTCGTGATCATCGGCGCTATCGCCCATCGGGGGTCCATTCGGTTCTCGCCCCTTCGGGCAGGTCTGCGGTCGGTGACGTCAGGTCATCTTGCCAATCCGACATGGCGGATTCGCGGCGCGGCCTAGCCATGCCCCGCAGCGACGCGATTTACACCCTGCATCGACCTGCTAGGTTGAACGAACGTTAATCCACAGGATGCCGTGATGACCGCCGCCGCCCCCATCGCCTCGCCGAACGATCTCGAAGCCTTCTGGATGCCGTTCACGGCCAACCGGTCGTTCAAGAGGAATCCGCGCATGGTCGCGCGCGCCGAGGGCATGTTCTACTACACGCCGGACAACAAGCCCGTCATGGACGGCACGGCGGGTCTGTGGTGCTGCAATGCCGGCCATGCCCGCGAGCCGATCATCCAGGCGATCCAGGCCCAGGCGCGCGACCTCGACTACGCCCCCTCCTTCCAGTACGGCCACCCCAAGGTCTTCGCCGCCGCCGCCCGCATCGCGGCGCTGGCGCCCGGCGATCTCGATCACGTCTTCTTCGCCGGCTCGGGCTCGGAGGCGGCGGATTCGGCGCTCAAGATCGCGCTGGCCTACTGGAACGTCACCGGCAAGGCGGCCAAGACCCGGCTGATCGGCCGCGAGCGCGGCTATCACGGCGTCGGCTTCGGCGGCATCTCGGTCGGCGGCATGTCGAACAACCGCAAGTTCTTCGGCTCGCTGCTCAGCGGCGTCGACCATCTCGCCCATACCTATGACCGCGAGAAGCAGGCCTTCAGCAAGGGCGAGCCGGACTACGGCGCGCATTTCGCCGACGACCTCGAACGGATCGTCGCGCTGCACGACGCCTCGACCATCGCCGCCGTGATCGTCGAGCCGATGGCGGGCTCCACCGGCGCGCTGCCGCCACCGAAAGGCTATCTCCAGCGCCTGCGCGAGATCTGCGACAAGCACGGCATCCTCCTGATCTTCGACGAGGTCATCACCGGCTTCGGGCGGCTGGGCTTCGCCTTCGCGGCGGAGCGCTACGGCGTGATCCCGGACATGATCACCTTCGCCAAGGGCGTCACCTCCGGCACCGTGCCGATGGGCGGCGTGATCGTGCGCAAGCACATCTACGAGGCCTTCATGGGCGGACCGGACAACGTCATCGAGCTGTTCCACGGCTACACCTATTCGGGCCATCCGCTGGCGGCGGCCGCCTCGCTGGCGGCGCTCGACATCTATCGCGAGGAAGGGCTGTTCGAGCGGGCACGCGCCATGGAAGGCGCCTTCGCCGATGCGGTGATGAGCCTGAAGGGCGAGCCCAACGTCGTCGACATCCGCACGCTCGGCCTCGTCGGCGCCATCGACCTCGCCCCGCGCGCGGAGGGCCCGGGCAAGCGCGGCTACGAGGTGATCGAGCGCGCCTTCCACGAGGAAGGGCTGATGATCCGCACCGCGGCCGACACCATCGCCTTCTCGCCGCCGCTGATCATCACCGAGTCGCAGGTCGACGAGCTGATCGGCAAGCTGCGCCGGACGATCCGGGCCGTCGCGAACTGAGGCTGAGCGTTTCAGTGGCCCGTATTAAGACCATTGAAATTGGCCCGGCTGAAGGGGTGCTTCACCCAAGCACCGTTCATGCACGGTTGAAAATTTTTGGGAATGGGGCCGCAGGCCCCATTATCCAAATCGATACATTTGGCTCTGCGGATCGCGCAATCCCTGGAAAACTCAGCCAAACAATCCAATTTGACAAAGATACAGGGCGGCAATTGCTGGCCATTCTTCAACGGACCTACGGCGACAAGTAGACCTCTAGTCGCGCTCTTATCCTTGCCGCAGCTTGCGATAGCGGGCAATCAGCCTGTCGCGCTTGAGCCGCGACAGGCGGTCGATCCAGAAGACGCCGTCGAGCTGGTCGATCTCGTGCTGATGGCAGACGGCGAGCAGGCCGTGCGCCTCTTCGCTCCGCTCCACACCGTCGAGATCGTGATAGCGCACCCGGACATGCGCGTGGCGCTCCAGCTCCTCGGTCACGCCGGGCATCGAGACACTGCCCTCGACATGGCTGATCGTCTCGCGCGAGACGCCGTCCAGCACCGGATTGGCATAGGTCCGGACGTCGCCGGGGGTCGGCTCCAGCACCACCAGCCGCAGCGACACACCGATATGCGGCGCGGTGATGCCGATGCCGGGGGCCGCCCGCATCGTGTCGAGCAGATCGGCCGCAAGCTCGCGCAGATCGGCGTCAAAGCGCGTGACGGGCGCTGCCGCCACGCGCAGACGCGGATCGGGAAAGCTCAGGATCGGCCGCGACGGCATGGACTTCTTCCGACTTCTCGTTCGCGGCCCCGCCTCCAGGCTTCGCGGAGCCGCCCCTAACCCGGACAGCGCTTGCCGATGTTGCCGGAAGGCGCATCATTCGATCGAATGATGCGCCTGCTCCGCAGGCCTGCCGCCGTTCCTGCGGCAAGCTCACTTCGTCGTATAGCCGCCATTGACCAGGATGGTCTGGCCGGTCATCCACCAGCCCTCCGAGACGAGGAAGCGGATCCAGGGCACGATGTCCTCGATATCCGTCAGCCCCGTCTTCGAGAAAGGCGAGAGCGCGGCGGCCGTTTTGTGATAGGCGACAGCATCGGCGCCCTCCGCCGGATAGAAGAACGGCGTGTCCATCGGGCCCGGCCCGATCGCCGTCACCGAGATGCCGCGCCCGCCGAACTCCTTGGAGGCGGCGCGGGTGTAATGCTCGACCGGCGCCTTGGTGCCGGCATAGCTCGCATAGAAGGGCGTGAAGGCGCCGAGCAGCGAGGTCACCAGCGTGCAGACCTTGCCGTTGTCGCTGACATGCTTCCCGGCCTCCTTCAGGAAAAAGAAGGCCGTCTTCGAATTGACCGCGCTCATCTCGTCGAACTCGGCCTCGCCGATCTCGACCATCGGCTTCTTCAGCACCTTGCCGACGGTGTTGACCGCGATGTCGATCGACCCCATCGCCGCCTTTGCATCGGCGAAGAGCTTCTCCATCGCGGCGGCCGAAGTCAGGTCGGCCTGGAAGGCGCAAGCTTGCGCGCCGGCCGCCTCGATCGCGGCCACGGTCGTCTCGGCCGCGGCCCTGGCCGAGGCGCTGTTGTAATGGATGGCGACCGCCTTCGCGCCATGCTGCGCCAGGTCCCGCGCCAGCAGGCCGCCGAGATTCTTGGCGCCGCCCGCGATCAGAACCGTCTTACCCTTGATGCCGTGATCGGCCATCGCCTGCTCCTGTTCGCTCGTCATCGATAGCCGCAAGATATCGTCAGTAAATCGGCTATAAAGCTCGCATCCGGGACATCACTGGTCAGGCATCGCGAACAATCGGACAGCCGGAATTGGACCGCATCGATCTCTTCCGCATCTATGCCCGCGTCGTCGAATGCGAGAGCTTCACCCAGGCCGCCAAGGCGCTCGGGCTGCCGCGCTCCTCCGTTTCGGCAGCGGTCGCCACGCTCGAGCAGCGCATCGGCGCGCGCCTGCTGCAGCGCACGACCCGGCGCGTCTCGGCGACGCAGGACGGCATGGCCTTCTACGAGCATTGCGCGAGGCTCGTCGCCGATGTCGAGGAAACCGAGGCGCTGTTCCGCCACAGCGCCGCCAGCCCCGCGGGACGGCTCAGGGTCGACGTGCCCGGCCGGGTCGGGCGGTTGATCGTCGCGCCCGCCCTGCCCGATTTCCTCGCCCGCTATCCCGAGATCGACATCGAGCTCAGCGTTACCGACAAGGCGGCGAACCTGATCGAGGACGGCATCGACTGCGTGCTGCGGGTCGGCCCGCTGAGCGACTCGGGGCTGATCGCACGTTCCGTCGGGGAACTGCCGCTGATCAATGTCGCCAGCCCCGGCTATCTCGCGGGCCACGGCACGCCGCGGCATCCCGCCGATCTCGACGGACACAGGGCGGTCAACTACGCCTCGCCGACGACGGGGCGGATCGAGCCCTGGGAGTGGCTGGAAGACGGCGCGCCGCGGACGCGGGCCCTGCCCGGGCGCGTCACCGTCAACAGCGCGGAGGCCTATATCGCCTGCTGCCTCGCCGGGCTCGGCCTGATCCAGATCCCGGCCTATGACGTGGCCGAGCATCTCGCCGCCGGCGAGCTCGTCGAGGTGATGCCCCGGCACCGGGCGGCGCCGATGCCGATGACCTTGCTCTATCCCCACCGCCGGCACCTGTCGCGCCGGCTGCAGGTCTTCGCCGACTGGCTCGTGGCGCTGTTGCGCGCGCGGCTGGCGGGCTGAACCGGAAGGCTCAGGCCGCCTTGGCCTCGGCCGTGGCGTAGAAGCTCTCGCCGGTCCTGGCCATGCGCTTCAGCAGCCGGTTCGGCTTGAAGCGCTCGCCATGCTTCTTGGCCAGGCGCTCGCAGAGCTTCACGAAGGCGGCCGCGCCCATATTGTCGATGTATGACAGCGTGCCGCCGGTAAAGGGGGCGAAGCCGAAGCCGATGATCGAGCCGACATCGGCCTCGCGCGGATCGGTGACGACGCCTTCCTCATAGGTCTTGGCGGCTTCCAGCGCCTGCGTCACCAGGAGGCGCTGCTTCAGCTCCTCCATGTCGACGCTGTCGGGATCGAGGCGCTTGCCGACGAGATCGGCGAGGCCGGGCCAGAGCCGCTTCGGCCCGGATTCCGGGTAGTCGTAGAAGCCCTTGCGGTTCTTGCGGCCGAGCCGGCCATTGGTCTCGACCATGGCGACGAGCAGCTTCTCCTGCTGCGGATCGACCGCCGCGTCGCCGAGCTGCGCCTTGGTCGCCTTGACGATCTTCAGCGCCAGGTCGATCGCGACCTCGTCATTGAGCGAGAGCGGCCCGACCGGCATGCCGGCCTGCTTGCCCGCCGCCTCGATCATCGCCGGCGGCACGCCCTCCATCAGCATCAGATGGCCTTCGCGCAGATAGTTGCCGACGCAGCGGTTGGCGTAGAAGCCGCGGGTGTCGTTGACGACGATCGGCGTCTTCCTGATCGCACGGACGAAATCCAGCGCCATGGCCAGCGCCTTCTTGCCGGTCTTCTTCGCCATGATGACCTCGACCAGCAGCATCTTCTCGACCGGCGAGAAGAAATGGATGCCGATGAAGTTCTTCGGCCGCTGGCTCGACTGGGCAAGCCCCGTGATCGGCAGGGTCGAGGTGTTGGAGCCGAAGATGGTGCGCGGGCCGACCACCGCCTCGACCTTGGCGATGACCTCGGCCTTGACCTTCGGGTCCTCGAACACCGCCTCGACGATCAGGTCGCAGCCCTTGAGATCGGCATAATCGGCGCTCGCCTTGATGCGGGCGAGCAGCGCGTCGCGGTCGGCGGTCTTGGCGCGGCCCTTCATGATCTGGTCGGAAACCAGCTTGTGGGAATGGGCCTTGCCCTTCTCGGCCGCCTCGATGTCGCGATCGACCAGAACGACCTCGAGCCCGGCCAGCGCCGTGACATAGGCGATGCCGGCGCCCATGAAGCCGGCGCCGACGACGCCGACCTTCTTCAGCTTCGACGGAGGAACATCGGCCGGGCGGCGGGCGCCCTTGTTCAGCTCCTGCATCGAGACGAAGAGCGAGCGGATCATCGAGGCCGCCTCCTTCGTCCGCAGGATTTTCGCGAAATAGCGGCTCTCGACCTTGAGGGCGAGGTCGATCGGAAGCTGCAGCCCCTCATAGACAGCCGAGAGGATGGCCCGCGCCGCCGGGTAGTTGTCGTTGGTCTCGCGGCGATAGATCGCGTTGGCCGGCGGCCAGATCTGCATGCCGGCCGGCGAATGGACCTTGTTGGAGGGCAGCTTGAAGCCCTTCTGGTCCCAGGGCTGCGTCGCCTGCGGGTTGGCCTTGAGCCAGTCCTTGGCGTTCTGGATCAGTTCGGCGCGCGGCACGACGGCGTGGACGAGGCCGGAATTGCGCGCCGGCAGCGGCTTCACCTGCTCGCCCTTGAACATCATCTGGAGCGCGTCGCCGGTCTGCATCAGGCGCGCCACGCGCTGGGTGCCGCCGCCGCCGGGGAAGAGCCCGACCTTGATCTCCGGCAGGCCGACCCGGGTCGCGGCATCGTCCGAGACGACGCGGTACTGGCAGGCGAGCGAAAGCTCGAAGGCGCCGCCGAGGCAGACGCCATGGATCGCGGCGGCGAAGGGCTTTCCGCAGGTCTCGAGCTTGCGGTAGAGCAGCGAGAGCTTGCGGCTCTCGTCGAAGAAGTTTTGCAGTGCGACCGCCTCACCCTTCTCCTTCGCGAGTTTCACATAGAGATCGCGCAGGCCCTGGAGCATGGTGAGGTCGGCGCCACCGGAAAAGCTCTCCTTGCCGGAGGTGACGACGCAGCCCTTGATCGCCTCGTCCGAGACGACCTTGTCGACGATCCGGTCCAGCTCCTCCATCACCTCTGGGGTGATGACGTTCATCGAGCGGCCGGGCATGTCCCAGGTCGCGACCGCGATGCCGTCTGCGTCGGTCTCGAAGCGGAAATTGGTGAGGTTCATGATCTCTCTCCCTGCCCTTCCGCTCAGACCCGCTCGATGATGGTGGCGACGCCCATGCCGACCGCGACGCAGAGCGTCACCAGCGCGGTCTGCTTGTCCTGCCGCTCCAGCTCGTCGAGCACGGTGCCCAGCACCATCGCGCCGGTCGCGCCGAGCGGGTGGCCCATGGCGATGGCGCCGCCATTGACGTTGAGGATGGCGTCGTCGATGTCGAGCGCCTGCTGGTAGCGCAGCACGACCGAGGAGAAGGCCTCGTTCAGCTCGAAGAGGTCGATATCCTTCAGCGTCATCCCGGCCTTCTTCAGCACGCGTTCGGTGACGTCGATCGGGCCGGTCAGCATCAGCGCGAGGTCGGAGCCGACCGTGGCGAAGGCGCGGATGCGGGCGCGCGGCTTCAGGCCGGCGGCCTTGCCGGCCCGCTTCGAGCCGACGAGCACGGCCGCCGCGCCGTCGACGATGCCGGAGGAATTGCCGGCATGGTGGACGTGGTTGATGAACTCGACATCGGGATGCGCCGCCGTCGCGACCGCATCGAAGCCGCCCATCTCGCCCATCTGGACGAAGGACGGCTTCAGGCTCGCGAGCGCCTGCATGTTGGCGTCCGGCCGGATGGTCTCGTCATGGTCGAGGATGGTGAGGCCGTTGACGTCGGTGACCGGGATCACCGAGTTCCGGAAGCGCCCCTCCTTCCAGGCCTGGGCGGCGCGCTGATGCGAGCGCACGGCGAAGGCGTCGACGTCGTCGCGCGAGAAACCGTATTTCGTCGCGATCAGGTCGGCCGAGACGCCCTGCGGCATGAAATAGGTGTCGATGGCGACGGATGGATCGACCGCGATGCCGAAGCCCGAGGCGCCCATGCCGACGCGCGACATCGATTCGACGCCGCCGCCGATCGCCATCTCCTTCTGGCCGGACATGACCTGCGCCGCGGCGAGGTTCACCGCATCGAGGCCGGAGGCGCAGAAACGGTTGATCTGCACGCCGGGCACTTCCTTGCCGTAGCCGGCCTTGAGCGCGACGGTGCGGGCGATGTCGGCGGCGGCCTCGCCGACCGGGTCGACGCAGCCCATCACCACGTCCTCGACCAGGAGCGGATCGAGATTGCTGCGCTCCCTGATCGCGCGCAGCGCCTGCGTGCCGAGCTCGATCGCGGTGACCTCGTGCAGCGAGCCGTCGGCCTTGCCCTTGCCGCGCGGCGTGCGGACGTGGTCGTAGATGAATGCGTCTGCCATGGGGGCCTCCCGTTATGGGCAGTGGGCAATGGGCAGTCGGGGCGCCTCAAGCCGACTGCCGACAGCCTATTGCCGACGACCTCTTGTATCAGAACTGGTCGGCGGCGAGCGCCATGGTGGTGTCGGCGCCCGCGGTGATCCGTGCCAGATGGGCGGCCGTCTCCGGCAAGGTGCGCTCCATGAAGAAGCGCGCCGTCACCAGCTTGGCGTTCATCCGCTCGGTCGCGCCATTGGCGCCGGCCTTCAGCTTCTCCTGCGCCGCGCCGGCCATCTTCGCCCACATATAGCCGAGCGAGACCAGGCCGAGCAGATGCATGAAGTCGGTCGCGCCGGCCCCGGCATTGTCGGGCTTGGCGAGGGCGTTGTTCATGAACCACATCGCCGCCTGCTGGAGATGGCCGAGCGAGAGCTGGAGCGGCCCGAGTAGGGGCTTCAGCCCCTCGTCCTCGGCATGGTCCTTGATGAAGCCGCCGACCTCGTTGAAGAAGGCCATGATGGCGCGGCCGCCGTCGCGGCCGAGCTTGCGGCCGACGAGGTCCATCGCCTGCACGCCGTTGGCGCCCTCGTAGATCATGGCGATGCGGGCATCGCGGACGAACTGCTCGACGCCGGTCTCGGCGATATAGCCATGGCCGCCGAACATCTGCTGCGCCTTCACGGCGTTGTCGAAGCCGATATCGGTGAGCACGCCCTTGAGCACCGGGGTCATCAGGCCGAGCTGGTCGTCGGCCGCCTGGCGCTCGGCCGCATCGCCCGAGCGATGGGCGACATCGGATTTCAGCGCGTTCCAGAGCACGAAGGCGCGGGCCGCCTCGTTGAAGGCCTTGATTGACATCAGCGTGCGGCGCACGTCCGGATGGACGATGATCGGATCGGCCGGCCTGGACGGTTCCTTGGCGCCGGTCAGCGCCCGGCCCTGCAGGCGCTCCTTCGCATAGGCCACCGCGTTCTGATAGGCGACCTCGGACTGGGCGAGGCCCTGGATGGCGACGCCGAGGCGGGCCTCGTTCATCATCACGAACATGGCGTTGAGGCCGCGATTCGCCTCGCCGACCAGCCAGCCCTGCGCGCCGTCGTAGTTCATCACGCAGGTGGCGTTGCCGTGGATGCCCATCTTGTGTTCGATCGAGCCGCAGGTGACGCCGTTATTGGCGCCCACCGAGCCATCCTCGTCGATCCTGTTGCGCGGCACGACGAAGAGCGAGATGCCCTTGGTGCCGGCCGGCGCGCCCTCGATGCGGGCGAGCACGAGATGGATGATGTTCTCGGTGATGTCCTGCTCGCCGGCCGAGATGAAGATCTTGGTGCCGGTGATGGCGTAGGAGCCGTCGCCGTTCGGCACGGCCTTGGTCTTGAGCAGGCCGAGATCGGTGCCGCAATGCGGCTCGGTCAGGTTCATCGTGCCCGACCAGGTGCCGTCGATCATCTTCGGCAGATAGGCCCGCTTCTGCTCCTCCGAGCCATGGACATGGAGCGCGGCGATCGCGCCCATGGTCAGGCCCGGATACATGGCGAAGGCCATGTTGGCCGAGGAGGCATATTCGTTCATCACGGCGCCGAGCGTGTAGGGCAGGCCCTGCCCGCCATATTCAGGGTCCATGGCGAGGCCGATCCAGCCGCCGCCGGCATAGGCTTCATAAGCTTCCTTGAACCCCTTCGGCGTGGTCACGCTGCCATCGGGGTTGCGGGTGCAGCCCTCCTGGTCGCCGGAATAATTGAGGGGCTGGAGGATTTCCTCGCAAAGCTTGGCGCCCTCGCCGAGCACGGCCTCAACCACATCCGCGCTGGCATCGGCGAAGCCCGGCAGGTTGTTGTAGCGCGCGATGCTGAAAACGTCGTTGAGCAGGAAAAGCGTATCGTCGACGGGCGCCTTGTAGACCGGCATCGTGGTCCTCCCTCACGTCGCAGGGCGGCATCCGTCGGGGTGCCGCCGCAAGATAGTTCATATATAAACAATCTTGGCCGACTTGCAATGGCCTTGCCCAGCCGCAAGGCCGCCGCCGCAATGTGGGCGCCGCGCTCCGGCCGGTCCATGGCCCGCCATGAAAAAACCCCGGTGGAGCCGGGGTTTCGGGAAAGCCGGGACAGGCCGGCCGGGAAAGGGGGCGGAGGAAGCCGGGCTCAGGCCGGCCCCAGCCGGCCCAGGGCGTCCTCCAGCTCCTTGATGGCGTCTTCGATCTCGGTGCGCTGGCTGCGCAGCAGATCTAGCTGCTCGACGATCTGCTCGCGCGACAGGTGGAGGCCGCCGACCGCCGCCGACTTGTCCGCGGAAGCCGCCTTCTTGTCCTCGTTGGCGAGCATGGCGCGGATCTCGACCAGGGTGAAGCCGAGCTGCTTGCCCTTGAGGATCAGCGCCAGGCGGGCGCGGTCGCGGGCCGAATAGATGCGGGTCATGCCCGAGCGCGCCGGGGCGATCAGCCCGCGGGATTCGTAGAAGCGCAGGGTGCGCAGCGTCACGCCGAAATCGCGGGCGAGATCGCTGATGGTGAAGCCGGCGTCGGATTCTCCGGCCGGGTCTGTGTCCGCACGGGTCTCAGGAATCGAGGAACCCGCCAAAGCCGTGCTGTGGCGCGACATGCGTTCAATCCTTGAAGAAAGAGGGATCGCTCCGCCGACTCATACTGGCAGCGTCGCCGATGCTTGAGCCGCCATGATGCGGCATGCCCTCTCCTAGCGTCAGGTAATATCCGCCCGGCGCGGGGTAAGTTACGGTTAAATGTGCCCAAATGACGCATCGCCCGGCGCCTCTTCGCGGAAAATTAACGGGTGAGGCGGAATTCTTAACCCGGTGTTTACCATGCCGGCGAAATCTCGGAGGCGCGGACCGGTCCCGTGACCTCGTCAACCTTCCTTTCACGGATCGCCGGATCGCGCGGTGGCTGCGGTGCGCAGGGAGCCGCCCTGCCGCGAGACAAGGCCCTGGAGGCGAGCACGAAGATGGCGAACAGCTTGCCCTGGAGCGTCAAGGGCGTCGATCCGAGAACCCGCGATGCGGCGAAGGCGGCAGCCCGCCGCGCCGGCATGACGCTGGGCGCGTGGCTCGACCACAAGATCCGCGACGCGCATGAGGACGCCTTCGAGGCCGAGGCGCCGGCAGCACCGCCGGAGCAGCTCGACATCGCGGCGCTGTCCGAGCGCCTCGCCCAGCTTTCGCAGGGCAAGACCGACACGGCGCCCCGCATCGTCCGCCAGACCCCTTCCCGCTCGGAGATCGACGCGCTGGTGCGCCAGGCCGCCACCGCCGAGAAGCTGACGCGCGAGACCAGCGCACGCACTGCGGGCGCGCTCGACTCGATCGCCCGCTGGATCGAGCAGACCGAGGATCGCCTCGCCTCCGGCGAGCGGGCCGCCGCCGAACGCCAGGAGCGGGCCACCAGCGTCATCGCGGAAGCGATCAAGACGATGGGCGAGCGCATCGTCGAAATCGAGCGCCGCGCCGGCGAAACCCGGCAGCCGGCCGCCGGCGAACGCTCCCCCCGGCTGGCCTTCAGCCGCGACGGGCTCGCCGCGGCCGTCACCGACATCCGCTCGCGCCAGCGCCTGCTCGACCGCGACGAGGACGAACCGGCACCGACCGAGCCCTCCTCCCAGGAGCGCATCTCGGCGCTGCGCGCGGATCTGCGCGAGCTCGGCGCCCGGCTCTCGCCCGAGGCGCGACGCGGCGCGGCGCAGCAGCGGCCGGCCGCGCCCTTCGCCGCGGAGCGCGCCGCATCGCTGGAAAGCAAGATCGCCGCCCTCGGCGAGCGCCTCGACAAGCTCTCCGGCCGCGACCATTTCGAACCGATCCTGAAGCCGCTCGCCCGGCTCGAGGCCGAGGTCTCCCGCCTGTCGCGCGATCGTGCCCAGGGCGACCACCCGCGTCTCCAGCACGACATCGCCGAGCTGGCCGCCAGGGTCGACGCCCTCGCCTCCGGCGGCGCCGGTGTCGATCTGGCGCCGCTGGCGCGCGACATGGCCGAGCTGCGCGGCCTCTTCGCGCAGAAGGACGGCGACCACCGGCTGGAGGAGCTGTCGCAGCAGATCGCCATGCTCGGCTTCGAGATCGGCCGCCTGCGCGAGACCCAGCCCGACATGCGCGAGATGCGCAGCCTCTCCGCCGCCATCGACGACATCCGCGGCAGCCTGCTTTCGAGCCGGCCGCGCGATTTCGAGGCCGCGCCCCTGGCCGCGCTCGCCGAGCAGATCGACAGGCTGTCGCAGAAGTTCGACGAGGTCGCGACGCAGCGCCCCGCCGACCAGCTCGACCGGCGCATCGACCTGCTCCAGCAGCATGTCGAGCAGCTCGCCGCGCAGAGCCCGGCCGCCGTCATCCGCCAGATCGAAACGCTGGCCGAGCGGATCGAGAGCATCGCCGCCTCGAGCGAATTCGCCCGCATGGCCGAAACCCGCGAAGCTTCCGCCGACCTGCGCCCGATCGAGGACATGCTGCGCCATCTCGCCGACAAGATCGACGAGGCCGGCACGCCGGGCGCGAATTCCGATTCCTTCGAGGCGCTGGAGCAGCAGATCGCCGGCATCGCCGCGAGGCTCGACGAGGCCGCCGCGACGCGCAGCGCCGAAAGCGGCCTCGAGCGCACCTTGCAGGACCTCGTCGTGCATCTGCGCTCGATGCGGGACGAAACCGCCGCCGAGCGGGCCGCGCTGGCCCAGGGCAAGGGTTCGCCCGCGCCGGGCAAGGGCATCACCGAGCTGTCGAGCCTGGTCTCCGGCCTGCGCGACACGCAGATCTCGTCCGAGCGCCAGACCCAGGACGCGCTCGGCGCGCTCAACCAGACGCTTGAGGCGATCATGGGCCGCCTCGCCAATCTCGAAGGCGAGCTGCTGGGCGAGCGCAAGCCGGCGGCGGGACGCTCCGCCACCGCGCGCACCCTCGAAGCGGCGATGCGCCCGGAGCCGGCACAGTCGACGGCCGCGCAGCCGCGCGAGCCGGACCTCGCCATGCCGGGCCGCCCGGGCCCGGCCGGCGGCGCGGCCAGGCGCACCGAGCCGAGCCTCGCCCTGCCGGCCTCGGCCTTCGACCTGCCGCTAGAGCCCGGCTCCGGCCGCCCGCGGCCGGAGGCCGCCGCGCCGAGCCCGGACGCGCAATCGGTGCGCCAGAGCCTGATCGCCGCCGCGCGCCGCTCGGCCAAGGCCGCGAGCGAGGCCGCGGCCGCGCCCGCGCCCACGGCCGAACCCGCCGCCAAGAGCCCGAACCGCCTGCGCGAGATCATGGAGAAGCGCAAGCGGCCGCTGCTGCTCGGCCTCGCCGCCCTGATCCTGGCGCTCGGCACCGCCCAGGTGGTGACCACCACGCTGCGCAAGGACACCAGGACGGTCAGCAACCAGAGCCGCGGCCTGGCCGCGCCCGCCGCGACCCCCTCGGAAGCGCCTGCCCCGGCGCCGGCCGAGCCGGTGCCGGCCAAGGACCGGTCCTCGGCCGCGTCGCCCGCCTCCGGCTCAGCCCCCTCCGGCACGGCCACGGCCGGAAACGGCGAGGCCGCATCCTTCGCCACTCCCTCCACCGCCGCGAACCTGCCCTCGCTGGAGGCGCCGCAGGCGGCTCCGGAGACCGCCACGGCCCCCGAGCCGGTCCAGCCGGTGACCGGCCTCGGCGAGCTGCCGGCCGGGCTCGGCAGCGCCGGGCTGCGCAAGGCGGCGCTCGACGGCGATGCGCGCGCCGTCTACGAGCTGGCGAGCCGCGCCGCCGACGGTCCCGTCGGAAGCCGCGACCCCAAGCTGGCGCTGCGCCTGTTCGAGCGCGCCGCCGTCGCCGGGCTCGCCCCGGCGCAGTTCCGCCTCGGCAACATGTTCGAGAAGGGCGTCGGAGCGCCGCGCGACATCGCGCTCGCGCGGATCTGGTACCAGCGCGCCGCCGAGCGCGGCAACGCCAAGGCGATGCACAACCTCGCCGTGCTTTCGGCCGAGGGCGCGGCCGGCAAGCCGGACTACGCCACGGCGACCGCCTGGTTCGCCAAGGCGGCGGAGCTCGGCGTGCGCGACAGCCAGTACAACCTCGCCGTCCTGCTCGGGCGCGGCCTCGGCGCCCCGACCGACCTGGCGCAGTCCTATGTCTGGTTCACCGTCGCGGCGGGCCAGGGCGACGAGGACGCCGCCCGCAAGCGCGACGAGGTCGCCCAGCGCCTCAAGCCCGACGAGCTCGCCGCCGCCAAGGCCCGCGCCGCCGAGTGGAAGCCGAAGCCGCTCGACGCCGCCGCCAACGAGGTCGCGCCGCCCCCGAAGGGCTGGGATGCCGGCCCCACCGCCGCGGCGGCGAAACCCGGCAAGCCGTCGCGCAGCTAGAGCATCGGCCCGAAGAGCGGAACGCGGTTGTCCGGGGCGAGCCGCCGCAGGATCGACGAGCCGGCGGATCTGACCGGATACGATGTTCAGCCCGATACGCCGGGCTCCGCCGATACGTCATGCTTCCGACGTATCGGCGCGGCAGGAAGATGAATCGTCTCCGGAGACGGGCCGCGCGAGCGCCCGTCTTCTCTTTTCGACAGTTCGCCTTAACCCGGCTAGCCTAGAATCAGCGGCGCCCAGGGACCGCCCGGGCGCCGTCCGTGAGGGAAAGACGTGCAGATCTACCTGCCGATTGCCGAGCTTCCGATCAGCGTGCTGATGGTGCTGGGCCTGAGCGGCGCGGTCGGGTTCATCTCCGGGCTGTTCGGCGTCGGCGGCGGCTTTTTGCTGACGCCGCTGCTGATCTTCCTCGACATTCCCCCGGCGGTGGCGGTCGCCACCGTCGCGGCGCAGGTCGCCGGCTCCTCGATGACCGGCGTGCTGACCTATCTGCGGCGCAGGGCGCTCGACCTCAAGCTCGGCGGCGTGCTGGTCTCCGGCGGCATCGTCGGCACCGTGCTCGGCGTGCTGTTCTTCAACGCGATGAGGCGGCTCGGACAGCTCGAGCTGGTCATCACCCTGTCCTATGTCACGCTGTTCTCGATCATCGGCGGGCTGATGCTCTACGACGCGCTCAGGGCGATGCTGCGCGTGCGGGCGGGCAAGCCGGCCCGGCGCAGGCGGCGCGGCGGCATGCATCCCTGGTGGATGGGCCTGCCCTTCCGGCAGCGCTTTCCGCGCTCCGGCCTGTATTGCAGCGTGATCCCGATCGCGCTGCTCGCCGTCGTCATCGGCTTCATCGGCGCGGTGCTCGGCGTCGGCGGCGGCTTCATCCTGGTGCCGGGGCTGATCTATTTCTTCCGCATCCCGCCGGCGGTCGTCGTCGGCACCTCGCTCTTCCAGATCCTGGTGACGATGACGGGCGCGACGCTGCTGCACGCCGTCACCAACCAGTCCGTCGACATCATCCTCGCCACCCTGCTCCTGCTCGGCGGCGTCATCGGCGCGCAGTTCGGCGGCAGGGCGGCGCGCAACCTCAACGTCGAATCCTTCCGGCTGCTGCTCGCCCTGCTGATCCTCTCGGTCGGCCTGCGCTTCGCGATCGAGCTGTTCTTGGCGCCGAGCGAGCCCTTCTCCGTGGTCGTGCCGGAGAGCGCGCGATGAGACGGCTCCCGCATCTCGCCGCCCTGCTGCTCCTGCTCCTCCCCGCGGGGATCGCCGCCGGCCGGGCCGAGACGCTGATCGCGGCGATGTCGAGCCACCAGATCCAGATCACCTCCAACTATACCGGCAGCCAGCTCACCGTCTTCGGCCAGGTCGAGCGCGACGGGCGCAGCGTCTCGCGCGGGGACCCCTACGACATCGTCGTCACGGTGCGCGGCCCGCGCCGCATGCTGCTGGTGCGCCAGAAGGAACGGCTCGGGCCGATCTGGATCAACGCCACCCAGCGCCGCTTCCCGGAAAACCCGGTCTTCCTGCTCGTCGCGAGCAGCCGGCCGATCGCCGAGATGATGAGCCCGGAGACGGCCCGGCGCGACCGCGTCGGCCTGCTCAACGCCGAACGCACCTCGCAGGGCTGGTACGACGACAGCGCCTCGACCACCCTGTTCCGCGAAAGCCTGGTGCGGATCATGCAGGGAAAGGGCCTCTACGCCTATGAGGAGCGGGGCGTGACCTTCCTCTCCAGCGCGCTGTTCAGCGCGCCCATCGACGTGCCGGCGACGGCGCCGACCGGCTCCTACACCGTCGACGTGGTGCTCTATGCCGGCGGCGTGCCGCTGGCGCGCCAGCAGACCAATTTCGAGGTGATCAAGACCGGCACGGAACAGCGCCTCGCCTCCGGCGCCTATGACTGGCCCTGGCTCTACGGGCTGGTCACGGTCCTGCTCGCGCTGTTCTTCGGCTGGGGCGCGAGCGTCGTCTTCCGGCGGGACTGAGCGGCCGCGCCGGCTCAGCCGAGAAGGGCGGAATAGGGCAGGAAGGGCCGGATCTCGCCCGCCTCCGCCAGCGGCCGCTCCTCCGCGATCTCGACCAGCCCGTCCGACTGCGCCAGCGAAGCGAGCGAGCCCGCCCCCTCGCCGGGATGCCGCCGGGCGAGCGCAACCCCGTCCGCCGCGGGCGCGACCGAGACGCGCAGATATTCGCGCCGCCCGGGCTTGCTGCGATGCGCGAAGCCAAGCCGCACCGGCACCGGCAGAAGCGGCGCGCAGGCCGTCCCGGCCAGCCGCGCCAGCAGCGGGCGCGCCACCACCGCGAAGGTGACGAAGACCGCAACCGGATTGCCCGGCAGGCCGAGGAAAGGCGTGCCCGCCACCGCGCCGAAGGCGACCGGCTTGCCCGGCTTGATCGCGACGCGCCAGAAATCGAGCGTCCCGAGCGCCGTCAGCGCGGCCCTGACATGGTCCTCCTCCCCGACCGAGACGCCGCCGGAGGTCATCACGAGATCGCAGTCGCGCGCCGCCTCGCCGAGCCGGGCGGCCAGGCTGTCGCGCTCGTCGCGCAGGATGCCGAGATCGCGAGTCTCGATGCCGGCGCGCGCCAGCAGGGCGCGCAGCAACGCCCTGTTCGCGTCGTAGATCCCGGCCGGCGGCAGGGGGCGGCCGGGCTCGGTCAGCTCGTCGCCGGTGGAGAACAGTGCCACGCGCGGGCGCCGCCGCACCGCGACGCGCGCGAGCCCGAGCGCCGCCAGCAGGGCGAGATCCTGCGGACGCAGGCGGTGCCCGTCCGCGAGCACGCGCTCGCCTTGGGCGACATCCTCGCCCGCCGGCCTGAGATTGGCGCCACGGCGCAAGCCCGGCGGCAGCGCCACGACGGCGCCGTCGCAGGTCACGTCCTCCTGCATCACCACGGTGTCGGCTCCCGGCGGAATCGGCGCGCCGGTGAAGATGCGCAGGGCGCCGCGGCCGAGCGGCGCGTTCGCCGCCTCGCCGGCCGTGACCCGGCCGAGCAGCGGCAGGCGGGTCTCGGCAGCCGCCGCCAGATCGTCGAAGCGCAGCGCATAGCCGTCGACGGCCGAATTGGCGAAGGGCGGCAGCGGCATCCCGGCGACGATGTCGCCGGCCAGCACCCGCCCGTCGGCCTCGGCCAGCGGCAGCGTCTCCACGCCGGCGACCGGAGCGGCCAGCGAAGCCGCGCGCCGGCCGGCCTCGTCGACCGTCATCATCGCCCGGCCCGGGCCGATGCCCTTCAGGCGCGCCATCGCGGCTCCCGCTGCCCTCGACCGTCCGCTGCCATCGCAATCCGCCTCTCCGGCAGCCGCGGCCGATGCCGCAGCCCCTGCGCTTTCTCCCTTGCCAGGCGCCGGCCGGTCAAGCCGCGGCGACGAGGCAGGTTGCCCCGGCCCGGACAGCCATCATATGAAGCATGACGACCTCAACGACCCGACCGGGCGCGACCATGGACACGATTGCGCTCGATCTGCGCGGCCTGAAATGCCCCCTGCCCGTGCTGCATGTGCGCAAGGCGCTCGGCACGGCGGCGGCCGGCAGCCTGATCGTCGTCCGCTGCACCGACCCGATGGCGGCGATCGACCTGCCGAACCTGGCGCGCGAGACCGGCGACGCGATCGAGCAGCGGGCCGGCGAAGGCCGCACGCTGGTCTTCCACATCCGCAAGGCGGCCTGAGACGGCCGCGCAACGTACGGAGTCTTCCGAGGTGAGCCTTTCCCAAGCCGACATCCTGCGGGCGCTCGAACTGGTGAAGCTGCCGGCGAGCGGGCAATCGCTCGCGGCGTCGGGCCGTGTCGCGGACATCCTGATCGACGGCGGCAAGGTGATCTTCGCCATCGGCATCGACGCGACCGAGGCCCATGCGATGGAGCCGGTGCGCAGGGCGGCGGAAAGCGCGGTCGGCGGGCTGCCCGGCGTCACGCAGGTGCTGGTCGGCCTGACCGCCGACAAGGCGCCGGCCTCCGCCGGGATGCAGGCGCGCCAGCAGGCGCATCGCCCCGGCGGCGCGCCGCCGAAGCCCGCGGGCGTGCCCGGCGTGAGGCAGATCATCGCGGTCGCGAGCGGCAAGGGCGGCGTCGGCAAGTCGACCACCGCCGCCAATCTCGCCGTCGCCCTGGCGACGCTCGGGCTCAAGGTCGGCGTGCTCGACTCCGACATCTACGGCCCCTCCATGCCGAAGATCTTCGGCATCGCCGGCAAGCCGCAGATCGTCTCGGGCCGGACGCTGGCGCCGATGGAGGCCTATGGCCTCAAGGTGATGTCGATCGGCTTCCTCGTCGACGAGGAGACGCCGATGATCTGGCGCGGGCCGATGGTGATCTCGGCGATCACGCAGATGCTGCGCGAGGTCGCCTGGGGCGATCTCGACGTGCTCGTGGTCGACATGCCGCCCGGCACCGGCGATGCCCAGCTCACCATGGCCCAGCAGGTGCCGCTCGCCGGCGCGGTCATCGTCTCGACGCCGCAGGACCTCGCCCTGCTCGACGCGCGCCGCGGCGTGGCCATGTTCCGCAAGGTCGCGGTGCCGATCCTCGGCCTGGTCGAGAACATGAGCTATTTCATCTGCCCGGAATGCGGGCACCGCTCCGACATCTTCGCCCATGGCGGGGCGCGGCACGAGGCGGAGCGGCTCGGCGTGCCCTTCCTCGGCGAGATCCCGCTCGCCATGCCGATCCGCGAGACCTCCGACGGCGGCCGGCCGATCGTCGCCAGCGAGCCGCAAAGCGCCCATGCCAAGGCCTATCTGGCGCTCGCCCGGCAGGTGCAGGCCTCGCTCGGCGGCGCGACGCGGGCGGCGCCGCGCATCGTGATCGAGTAGAGCGCCGAGCGCCGCAGCGTGCCTCCGTGAACATGGAGCAGCCTCGAGAGCACCGGCCGCCGGCGTCGAAAGGCGCTTGACGGCGCGGGCTTTATGTTCTTCCTTTGTTCTAAACGCGAGCAGTGGAGGGCATGCGATGGCCGTCTTCCCCACCCGGCATATCAGCATCGGCATCGCCCGGCCGGCCGAGGAGGTCTACGCCTTCCTCGCCGACCCCGCGCATTTCCCGCAATGGGCCGAAGGGCTCGGCCACAGCTTCGTCCATGTCGAGGGCATGACCTGGCAGGCGGAGACGCCGATGGGGCGGATGCGGGTGCTGTTCAGCGAGCCGAACAACCATGGCGTCCTCGACCATGCCGTGATCCCCGATGGCGGCCCGGCCATGCACAACCCGATGCGCGTCGTCGCCAATGGCGACGGCGCCGAGGTGATCTTCACCCTGTTCCAGCGCCCCGGCATGTCCGACGACGAGATGGCCGCCGATGCCGGCATGGTGGCGCGCGACCTCGCGGCGCTGAAGGCGCTGCTGGAGGGCGGAGGTCGTTAGAGCCTGTCGATTCTGTTCAGAAAGACGCGGTCATCCCGGGCTTGACCCGGGATCCGTGCCCTAGATCATCGCGCGTCCTTTCGGACGCGGTAACGATGATCTATCTTATTGTTAGTGCATCGGATTTTTCCGAAAAGTGGATTCCACTTTTCGGTCCGATGCGCTAGCCTGTCCGGCAAAGGCATGGATCCCGGATCTCCGCGGCGTTTATCCTCGGGCCGATCGAAGATCGGACCCGGGCGCTGCGTCCGGGAGGACCCGAACTCGGCTTTCGCTAACGCAGTCGCCGCAGAAGGCCATCCGCCTCGGCCAGTTCCTCCGGCGTGTTGATGTTGAAGAAGGGGTCTACCGGCTCGGCCGGCCATTCGGCGACGGCCACGCCATGCTTTTCGGTCCATCGGCCGAGCCGGCGCTCGCCCGAGGCCAGGGCGGCGCGCAGATCGTGCCGCAATTCGACCGGCCAGAGGCCGATGGCGTGATGCCGCCGCCCGGCGGAGGCGGCGCAGGCCAGCGCCGTCCCGGCCGCGGCGCGGGCGGCATGCAGGCGGGCGACCAGATCGTTCGGGGCGAAAGGCGTGTCGGCGGCGACGCTGACGAGCCAGCCGGCGCCCGGCCGCGCGGCGGCGAGCCAGTCCAGCCCGGCGAGGATGCCCGCGAGCGGCCCGGCGAAGCCCGGCACCGTATCGGCCAGCACCGGCAGGCCGTAGGCGGCGAAGCGGGCGGGATCGCCATTGGCGTTGATCAGCAGGCCGTCGCACTGCCCGCGCAGCCGCTCCACGACATGGGCGAGGATCGGCCGGCCGGCCAGCATCCGGAGCGGCTTGTCGCCGCCGCCCATGCGGCGGGAGAGGCCGCCGGCGAGGACGAGGCCCGGCGTCGCCGCCGGCACGGCGCCGCTCATCGCGGCACGCCGGCAGCGGGCGACCGCGCGGCGGGGGTTGCGGCGCGGTCAGGCCGCAAGGCGCGTCGCATCGATGACCCAGCGCTCGACGGTGTCGGCATCGGCGGCGAGCTCGGCCCAGTCCTCGCCGACGAAGGCGCGCCAGGCCGGAAGGAAATCCAGCCGGACCGCGAGCAGGACCGGCAGCCCCGCCATCACCGCCTTCGCGATCTCGTCGCGCAGGCCCTCGCCCAGGGCCTCCTGCTTGCCGAACTTGTTGACGACGACGAGATCGGCGCGCTCGGCGAGCGCGCCGGCAAAGGCGGAAGCGGCGGCGGCCAGCCCGGCGGCGTCGAGCCGGCATCCCTCGGCGGCGGGGCCGAGATCCTGGCTGATCGGAAAGCGGGCGCCGCTGGCGAGATCCTCGAGCGACATCGCCATGCAGCGGTCGGCGCATTCGGCATCGTTGTGCTGGATCACCCCGCCGAGCCTGAGGCCGCGCCGCCGCAGCCGCGCGACGACGCCGTGCATGAAGGCGTCGATGCTGAAATCGCTCGCATAGGGAATGGCGGCCAGGCGGGTCATCGGCGAATCATCTCACGAAGCCGCGGCAGGTGCCAGCGTTCCGCGCGAGGATCGGCTCCTGGCGAGATGCCGGCCGAGTGTTGCCGCGCACCTACAGCCGGGCCCGGAGTCTGCCGCTAGGGTGGCGGCGGCTCAATCCGGGCGGCCGGGCTGGCCAGAGGCCCGTCATCGATCCGGAACGCATGAACCGACCTTCTCCCCCCACCCAGCTCGACCCGGCCGCGGACGCCGCCCGGCTGCTGCGGCGCATCGGCTTCGCCACGCTCGTCCTGGTCCTGCCTCTGGCGGCGCTGGTCTCGCGCCGCGCCGCCGTGGTGCTGGTGCCGATCGGGATCAGCCTGCTGATCATCGCGGCCCTGGTGGAGGAGCCGGGCCAGTTCCTCGCCGCGCTCAAGGCGGCCCTGCTCAGCCGCCCCGGCCTGATCCTGCTCGGGCTGATCGCCTGGTCGGTGCTCTCGCTGGTCTGGAGTCCCTTTCCGGGCACGGCGGCGGAGAAGGCGGGGAATCTGGCGCTCGCCGTCGCCCTCGGCTTCGTCGGGCTTGCCGCGTTGCCGGAGCGGATGCGCGCCTCCAACCTCAACCTCGCCGCGCTGGGCACCGGCATCGCCGGCGTCTTCGCGCTCGGGCTGATCGTCGTCGCGGCGCTGCGCCATGCGGATGCGCCCCAGGGCGCCGTCGAGCGCGGCGTTTCGATCATCCTCATCATGGCCTGGCCCGCCCTGGCCTGGCTGCTCTCGCGCGAGCGCGGGATGACCGCGCTCGGGCTCGCCCTGGTCGTCGGGCTGCTGGCGCTGACCCGCTTCGAGGACGGCGAGACGATGGCGATGATCTTCGGCGCGGTCGCCTTCGGGGCGGTCACCGCCAGCCGCGACGGGGCGACCCGGGCCATCGCCGCCATCGTCGCCGGGCTGATGCTGTTCGCGCCGCTGCTGCCCTTCCTGCTGGCGCCGCTCGTCTCGCTCCTGCCGGACGGCTCCAGCGACTTCGCGCAGATGCTGTCGATCTGGGCCGACGTCATCCGGCAGTCGCCGGTCGAGCTGGTCACCGGCCACGGCCTCGACACCGTGCTGCGCGGCCAGATGACGGGCGTGCTGCCGCAGCCGGCCCCGGCGACGCTGCTGTTCGAGACCTGGTACGAGCTCGGGCTGGTCGGCGCCGCCACGGCCGCCGCCTGCCTGTATTTCGCGATCAGGGCGGCGGGGCGGATGCCGGGCGCCCTCTCGGCCGGCGGCGTCGCGGCGTTCACCACCGCCTTCGCGCTCGGCACCTTCGGCTTCGCGCCGCTGCTGCCCTGGTGGCTGATGACGCTGACCGCCGTGGTGCTGATCTTCGGCGCGATCGCGCGCGGACAGTACCGGACCGACCGACCGGCGGTGCCGCTGCCGACGCGGCATGCCAGCCCTGCCCGCCCCAGGGCGGGGACGCCTCCGGCCTCCGGCTCCTAGAGCATCTAGCTCTTTGATTCTGCATCGGCTTTTCCCGAAAACCGCCTTCCACTTTTCGGGCCGATGCTCTGGAATCTCGAATCGGCCTGGGCCTACGGGCTCGGCGCCGCGACCAGCTTGAGCTTGGGCATGTTGGAGACGTCGACGGGGATGTCGTAGGCCTCCTTCATCGCATAGCTGAGCGTCTGGTCGTAGAGCGGCAGGTAGATCAGCTCGCCCCGGAGCTTCTGCCAGAGTTCGGCGATGATCGCGTCGCGCCGCCCCCGGTCGATCTCGCGCGACAGCCTGTCGATCATCTCGTCGGTCTGCGGGTCGCTGTAGCCGGTCGCGTTGTAGAAGCCGCGCAGCCGGTCGCGGGTGTGGTAGAGCGCCGAGAAGACCTGCTCGCTGTCATAGGTCGGCGCGCCCCAGCCGGCGAGGAAGAAGTCGGGGCCCGGCGTCCGCAGCAGCGCCCGGGACAGTTCGGCCTGCGGCCAGGCGACGACGGTGACGCGCACCCCGACCCGGCCCAGCATCCAGGCCACGGCGTGGCAGGTCTCCTCGCCGAAGACATAGCGGTCGTTCGGGCAATAGAGCGTGGTGGAGAAGCCCTTCGGATAGCCGGCCTCGGCGAGAAGCCGCCTCGCCCGCTCCGGGGCGAAGGGCGGCGGCGTGTCGAGCTCGCGGGTCCAGCCATTGACGAGGGGCGGGATCACGACGCCGCTCGGCAGGGCCTCCCCGCGCATGACCATACGCTGGATCTGGTCGCGATCGATGGCAAGGTCCAGGGCGCGCCTGACGCGGATATCGGCGAAGGGATTGCGCCCGCCCGCCTCCGTCGCCCGCAAGCGCGGCGAGGCCAGGTCGAAACCCAGGAAGATCGCGCGGTTCTCGACGCCGGAGGTGACCGTCAGCCCCGGCTGGGCGCGCAGGCGCGGCAGCTCCTGGATCGGCACGTCCTGCAGGAAGTCGACGGTGCCGGCGAGCAGCGCGGCGATGCGCGCGCCTGCCTGCGGGATCGGCAGATAGGTCAGCTCGGCGAGGCCGAGCGGGACATGGCCGCGATTCCAGTAGCCGTCGTTGCGCCGCAGCTCGGTCCTGACGCGCGGCTGGCGCGACACCAGCATGAAGGCGCCGGTGCCGTTGGCGTGGGCATTGGCGAAAGAGGCGCCGGAGGCCGGCTCCTCCGGGACGAGCGCGGCTCCATGCCGCTCCGTCCAGGCCCGGCTCATGATGAAGATCGTCGGCGTGCTCTCGATGAAGGCGGGGTTGGGTCCGCGCGTGATCACGCGCACGGTGAGCTCGTCGCGCTTCTCCACCGCGACCACTGTGGCGAGATGGTCGCGGAAGCCGGAGTTCCGCTGCATCGCGCGCCGGTAGGAAAAGACGACGTCGTCCGCCGAAAACCGGCTCCCGTCCTGGAAGAAGACGTCGCCGCGCAGCCTGAACTCCCAGACCCGCGGATCTTCCGGCAGCATGCGCCAGGAAACGGCGAGCAACGGGCCGAGCCGCCCGGTGCGGTCCCGCTCGGTGAGGCCTTCATAGATGTTCTGGATCAGGGCGACGGTCGGCCCTTCGTCGACCGCGTGCGGGTCGAGCGTCAGCGCGTCGCTCGAGCGCGCCCAGACGAAAGCCTGCGCCGCGGCCGGGGCGAGAAGGGCCAGCCACGCAGACACAAGGGCGGCAGCCAATCCGCGCGGCATCTCCCCTCCTCTGCTGTGTCGGCAACGCGGCAAGGCCCCTGCCGTTCCAGGCCCCGCCGCAGCCGGCTCAGCGCGACAGCTCCGCGATGAGCCGGCGCACGAAGCGCGTCCCGGCCTCGAGCTGCTCGATCGCGAGGAATTCGTCGGGCTGATGCGCCTGGGCGATGTCGCCGGGACCGCAGACCACCGTCGACCAGCCCGCCTGCTGGAACAGGCCGCCCTCGGTGCCATAGGCGACGACGTGCCGGCCGTTGTCGCCGGTCAGCCGGCGGCAGAGCGCCTCGGCCGCGCCCGCCTCCTCCGGCCCCATCGCCGCCGTTTCGGAGGTGACCTCGATGTCGATGCCGCTCTGCGGCGCGATCGCCTGCATCGCCGCCTCGCATTCGGCCGCCTTCGCCCGGTAGCGGGCCTGGTAGTCGTCGAGCGATTCGCCGGGAATGCCGCGCACCTCATGCGTGAAGCTGCAGCGCTCCGCCGTGATGTTGACCGCCGAGCCGCCGGCGATCTCGCCGACATGCAGCGTCGAATAGGGCGGCTCGAAGAGGCTCTCCGCCGCCGCCCGCGCCCTGTTCTCGGCCATGGTGGCGGTGTGCCAGTGAACCAGCTCGCCCGCGACCATCACCGCCGGCACGCCGATGTCGACGCGGCTCGAATGCACCGCATAGCCGCGCACCGTGGTGCGCATGCGCAGCACGCCCTTGTGCCCGGTGACGACCTGCATCATCGAGGGCTCGCCGACGATCACCGCCGAGGGCTTCAGCCCATGCTGCTGCATCGCGGCGATCATGACCCGCGCGCCGCGGCAGCCGACCTCCTCGTCGTAGGAGAGCGCGATATGGATCGGCCGGGTCAGCGGCGCCGCCAGCATCTCCGGCACCAAGGCGAGCGCGATCGCGTCGAAGCCCTTCATGTCGCAGGCGCCGCGGCCGTAGAGCCGGCCGTCGCGCTCGGTCAGCGTCCAGGGGTCGGAGGTCCAGCTCTGGCCCGCGACGGGCACCACGTCGGTATGGCCGGAGAGGATGACGCCGCCGTCGCGCTGCGGGCCGATCGTCGCATAGAGATTGGCCTTCTCCCCGTCGGGGCTGGGGACCAGCCGGCTCTCGACGCCGAGCGAGGCCAGATAGTCCCGGCAGTAATGGATCAGGTCGAGATTGCTGCGCTGCGATTCCGTATTGAACGAAACCAGCCTGGCCAGCATCTCTCTCGGCGTCATCGTCACGGCATCTCTCCCTCGGAACGTTCGCATCAGGCCCGGTAGCGGGACGCCGCCGGGCCGCGAGGCTCCCGCATCCCGCCGCAGGCAGATTCCGTGCCGGCAGGCTAGAGGCTGAGCCCGGCCGCGGACAAGCCCGGTCGCGGCGGGTTCTTGACGCATGCCCCCGCCGCACGCTCTCGTATCGCCCGAACCCGGGCAGACGAACAGGACCGCGCGACCATGGATTTCGACGTCACCCTCGCCAATGTGCAGGCCGCCGCGACGCGCATCGCCGGCAAGGTGCGGCGCACGCCGACCTACCACAGCGCCGGCCTCTCGGCCCGGCTCGGGGTCGAGACCTGGATCAAGCTGGAAGGCCTGCAGCTCGCCGGCTCCTTCAAGGTGCGCGGCTGCTACAACCGCCTGACGGGGCTGAGCGAGGCGGAGCTGAGGCGCGGCGTCGTCACCGTCTCCGGCGGCAACCACGCCATCGCCGTCTCGCTGGTCGCCCGGGCAATGGGTACCCGCGCGCTGGTGCTGATGCCGCAGGCGACGCCGGCGCTCAACATCCGCCTGACGCAGGAGGCCGGCGGCGAGGTCGCGCTCTGCGCGGATTCGCTCGCCGCCTTCGCCAGGGCCGAGGAATACGAGCGGCAGGGCATGGTCCATGTCCATTCCTATGACGACCCGGCGATCATCGCCGGGCACGGCACGCTCGGGCTCGAGCTCGCCGGCGATGCCGGCGGCCGTCTCGACCATGTCTTCGTCGCGATCGGCGGCGGCGGTTTCGCGGCCGGCGTCGGCACGGCGCTGAAGGGGCTCGACCCGGCCGTCCGGCTGCACGGGGTCGAGACCGAAGGCGCGACGACGATGACGCAGGCGCTGGAGGCCGGCAGGCCGGTGCCGATCCGCCCAAGCTCGATCGCGCGCACGCTCGGCGCCCCCTTCGCCACCGAGCGGACCATGGCCGCCGCCCGGCAGCTCCTGTCGGAGATCGTCGTGGTGCCGGACGCCGAGGCGGTGCGGGAACTGGTCTGGCTGCTGCAGAACGAGCGCGTCCTGGTCGAGCCCGCCGCGGCCTGCGTCGTCGCGGCGGCGCTGGCGCGGAAGGACAGCTTCCAGCCCGGAGAGCGCATCGGCCTCGTGCTCTGCGGCTCGAATGTCGCTCTGGAGGAGGTGGCGCGCTGGCGCGGCGAATTCGCGGTCTAGGGCATCGGACCGGATATCGTATCCAGTCCGATGCTCCGGCTCCTCGATCCTGCATCGGCTTTTCCCGAAAACCGCGCGCCGCTTTTCGGGCCGATACCCTAGCCGCGCCGGCGCTCGGGCTCTAGAAACCGCCGCATGAGCGACCATGCCGTTCCAACGTTGCAGACGCAGCGCCTGATTCTGCGGCCGCTGGCCGAAGCCGATTTTCCCGCCTATGCCGCCTTCATGGCCTCGCCGCGATCGGCGGCGATGGGCGGCCCGTTCCCGCTGCGCCAGGCCTGGGGCATGTTCTGCCACGATGTCGCCTGCTGGGCGCTCTTCGGGCATGGCGCGCTGATGGTGACGCTGCGCGCGGACGGCGCCTGCATCGGACAGGTCGGCATCAATGACGGCCCGCTCTTTCCCGAGAAGGAGCTCGGCTGGCTGCTCTATGACGGCCATGAGGGGCATGGCTACGCCACAGAGGCGGCCGGCGCCCTGCGGGACTGGGCGGTCCGGACGCTGAGGCCCGCCAGCCTGGTGAGCTATGTCGCCCGGGGCAACGCCGCCTCGGCCGCGGTGGCGGAGCGGCTGGGCGCGCGGCCCGACGCCGACGCCGAAAGGCCCGATCCCGAGGATCTGGTCTTCCGGCATCCGCTGGCCGCCGCGCCGCGCTGAGGCGGGCCGAGGTTGCGTCAGCCGCCATTGCGGGCGAGGCGCGCATAGCGGCCGCGCTTGCGGGCCGCGGCATAGCGGCTGCGCTTGTGACCGTGCCAATAGGCCTCGCGCGCGCCGACATCGGCATGGACGAGGCCGTTCGAATAGGTCCCGACGCCGCCGACGGCCGCGAGAGAGCGGGCCGCGGCGGCGGCCTTGCGCGGCGAGGTCGCGAGCGGCCGGAAATCGATGGCGCGTCCGAGATAATGTTGCGAATGCCGGGCGTGGCGCCCGCCGCAGGTCGAGGTGATCTGGATCGGGCCGATCTTGGCGACGAGCTCGGTGATCATCGAGCGGGTCTCGGGCTTGAGGCAGTTCAGGCCTTTCACCTGCGGCTGGAAGGAGACTTTCTGGATCGGCTCGTCGGCCAGGGCGGCAGCAGGCAAGAGCGCGGACAGGCACGCAAGCAACATTAATCGACGCATAATCAACCAGACATGATGGGGAAGGTGAGCCAAGTCAGATCGGCAATCGCGAACGATCTGAGCGGAGAGGCCGCTTCGCTATTGGCTGGAAAAGGCCAAATCATGGCTGAGCGCCGTTTTATTTATTCGGCTGCTTTGCGGAGATCCGATGAACGCTCGTTCACAATACGGCCTGCGGCTCCCGATCGCTTCCGCCATACCGCCAATGCCCATCCCCTGCGCGCCGGACGGCTTGGACAGGCGGCGGGAGACTGGTCTAGCTTGCGCGGCGGCACCCGCTTTCTGCGCGGTCGCTCAAGCCATCTCAGAGGACAAGATGCCCAAGACCGACATCATCGCGGCGCTGACCCCCGAAATCACGGCGATCCGCCGCGACATCCACCGCCATCCCGAGCTGATGTATGAGGAACACCGGACCGCCGGCCTGGTCGCCGAGAAGCTGAAGGAATGGGGCGTCGATGAGGTCGTCACCGGCCTCGGCCGGACCGGCGTGGTCGGCGTGATCAAGGGCAAGGGCCAGGGCTCCGGCAAGGTCATCGGCCTGCGCGCCGACATGGATGCCCTGCCGATCCATGAGGAGACCAATCTCGAGCACCGCTCGACCGTCCCCGGCAAGATGCATGCCTGCGGCCATGACGGCCACACCGCCATGCTGCTCGGCGCCGCCCGCTACCTGACCCAGACCCGCGACTTCGACGGCACCGCCGTGCTGATCTTCCAGCCGGCCGAGGAAGGCGGCGCCGGCGCCAAGGCGATGATCGACGACGGGCTGATCTCGCGCTTCGGCGTCCAGGAGGTCTACGGCATGCACAACAAGCCGGGCGTGCCGGTCGGCAAGTTCGAGATCGCCAAGGGCCCGGCCATGGCCGCCGCCGACCGCATCCACCTCAAGATTGAGGGGCTGGGCGGGCACGCCGCCGCGCCGCACCGGGTCAACGACCCGATCGTCGCCTCCTGCGCGCTGGTCAGCGCCCTGCAGACGGTGGCCTCGCGCAATGCCGACCCGCTCGAGTCGATCGTCGTCTCGATCACCGCGCTCAATGCCGGCGAGGCCTTCAACGTCATTCCCCAGACGGCGGAGATCAAGGGCTCGGTGCGGACGCTAACGCCGCAGACCCGCGCCCTCGCGCAGAAGCGCATCACCGAGATCGTCGACGGCGTGATGAAGGCCTTCGGCATGAAATACGAGCTGGAATACCATCTCGGCTATCCGGTGACCTTCAACCATCACGGCCAGACCGACTTCGTCACCAGCGTCGCCAAGGAGGTGTTCGGCTCCGACTCGATCACCACCAACGTCCCGCCGACCATGGGCTCCGAGGATTTCTCCTTCATGCTCGAGGAGCGCCCCGGTGCCTTCATCAATATCGGCAACGGCGACTCGGCCGGCCTGCATCACCCGGCCTACGAGTTCAACGACCAGGCGATCCCGGTCGGCGTGAACTACTGGGCGAGCCTGATCGAAATCGCGATGCCGCAGCGCAGTTGAGCGCCGCGAGGCCGGCTTCGGCTGGCTTCGCCATCGAGCAGCCCATCCCGGCCAGCCGGGATGGGCCGGAGAAGGACGGCATGAGCGATATCGATTGCCTGGTGATCGGAGCCGGCGTCGTCGGCCTCGCAGCGGCCCGCGAACTGGCGCTCGCCGGCCGCGAAGTCGTGATAGCGGAGGCGGCCGAGGGCATCGGCACCCAGACCTCGGCGCGCAATTCCGAAGTCATCCATGCCGGGATCTACTATCCGCCCGGCTCGCTCAAGGCGAAGGTCTGCGTCGAGGGCCGCAGGAAGCTCTACCGCTATCTGGAGGAGCGCGGCCTGCCGCACAGGATCTGCGGCAAGCTGATCGTCGCCACCTCCGAAAGCCAGAAGCCGGCGCTGGAGACGATCATGGCGCGGGCGCGGGCCTCCGGCGTCGAAACCCTGCGCTGGCTCTCCGGCGCGGAAGCCCGGGCGATGGAGCCGGAGGTGCGCTGCGAGATCGCCCTGCTCTCGCCCGAGACCGGCGTGGTCGACAGCCATGCGCTGATGCTGTCGCTGCTCGGCGAGTGCGAGGCGGCCGGCGGCTCGCTCGCGCTGAACACGCCGATCACCGGCTGGCGGCGCGATGCGGACGGGTTCAGCGTCGATTTCGGCGGCGCGGAGCCCGCGACCTATACGGTGCGGACGGTGGTGAACGCGGCCGGACATGGCGCACCGAAGCTGCTCGGCCTGCTCGACGGCTTTCCGCCTGAACATGTGCCGGCGCAGCATTATGCCAAGGGCAACTATTTCGCGCTGACCGGCAGGCAGCCCTTCACCCATCTGGTCTATCCGGTGCCGGAGGCCGCGGGCCTCGGCATCCACGCCACCATCGACATGGGCGGGCGGGTCAAGTTCGGCCCCGATGTCGAATGGGTCGGGAGCGACCAGGATCTGGTGGTCGATCCCGCGCGGGGGGACAAGTTCTACGCCGCGATCCGGACCTATTGGCCGGCGCTGCCGGACGGGGCGCTGGTCGCGGATTATGCCGGGATCCGGCCGAAGCTGCACGGGCCGGGCGAGCCGATGCCGGATTTCCGCATCGACGGGCCGGAGGTGCATGGCGTGCCGGAGTTGGTCAATCTCCTGGGCATCGAGAGCCCGGGGCTGACCAGCTCGCTCGCGATCGCGGAAATGGTGCGCGAGAAGCTGTCATAGGATGTCATCCCGCACGCGCCGCGGCACGCGGTGCTGCTGCGCAGATGCGGGATGGCGCGCTTCTTTCCCTGCTTCTTATCCCCGCGCCTTCTGGAACGCTTCCCTCGCTTCGCGCGCCAACATCTCGATCCGCTTCCAGTCGCCCGCTGCGATGGCGTCGGCCGGCACCAGCCAGGAGCCGCCGACGCAGATCACCTGCGGCAGGGCGAGGTAATCGCCGAGATTCTTCAGGCCGACCCCGCCCGTCGGGCAGAAGCTCATCTGCGGGAACGGCCCGGAGAGCGCCTTCAGCGCCGGCGGGCCGCCAGCCTGCTCGGCCGGAAAGAACTTCGCCGCGACGCGGCCGGCCGCGACGGCGCGCATGCAGTCGGACGCCGTGGCGACGCCCGGCAGCCAGGGCAGCCCTGCCTGGCGCAGCGCCTCGTCCACGCTTTCGCTGAAACCGGGGCTGACGACGGCCTGGGCGCCTGCATCCTTCACCTGCGCGACCTGCGCCGGGGCGACGACCGTGCCGGCCACCGCCAGCGCCTTCGGCACCGACTTCGCGATGGCGGCGAGCGCCTCCAGCGCGGCGGGACGGCGCAGCGTGACCTCGACGACGTCGATGCCCCCGGCCACCAGCGCATGGGCGAGATCGACGGCGCGCGAGGCGTCCTCGATCACGACGACGGGGATGACTCCGCAGCTCTTCAGCCGGGCAATCGCGGCAGCTTCGTCCATGGCTTGGTCTTTCAATCGATTTGCAGACGGAAAACGGGCTCGCTGGCCTGCCCTACTCCTTCGCCCAATAGACGTCGAGCCCCCGCATGCGGCCAAGCAGCATGTCGACCGGCAGCGGCACGGAGCGGCTGCCGGCCCCTTTCAGCACCGCCTCCTTGGCGGCGCCGGAGACGAGCAGCCCCGCCCAGCCCGCCTCGACCAGCCTCCTCGGCGACAGCGACAGGCGCGGCGGCAGCCCCGGCGGACGCGCGACCACGATGCCGCTGTCGGGCACGGCGTCGAAACTCGCTTCCGCGCCCGGGAAGAGCGAGGCGATGTGGCCATCCGCGCCCATGCCGGAGACGACGAGGTCGAGCGGCGGCAATTCGGCGAGCTCGGCGCAGAGCTGCGAGGCGGCGGCCTCGATGTCGCTGCCATGGCCGTGGAAGGACAGGAACCGGACGCGCCCCTGCGCCAGCGGTGCGAACTGCGTCCGCAGCATCCGCTCGTTCGACGCCGGATCGTCGGCGGCGACGAAGCGCTCGTCGGTCGGCAGCAGCGTGACCTGTTCCCAGGGCAGCTCCTGCCGGCCGAGCGCGGCGAGGAAGAGCGCCGGCGTGTTGCCGCCTGGCACCACCAGCGAGGCCCGCTCCTGGCGGGCCAGCAGATCCTTCAGCCGGATCGCGACCGCTTCCGCCAGCGCCTCGGAGGCATCGGCGAGCGTGGCGAAGCGCTGCCAGGCGACGGCTCCGCCCGCCATCAGACCAGGTCCGGATCGGCCCAGGAGCGGCCGTCGCGCTCGATCAGGCCGATCGCCTGAGACGGCCCCCAGGAGCCCGCCGCGTAGCGGTGCGGATGCGGCGTGTAGTCCTGCCAGCCGGCGATGATCGGATCGACCCAGGCCCAGGCCTGCTCGACCTCGTCGCGATGCATGAACAGCGTCTGGTCGCCGCGGATGACGTCGGTGAGCAGCCGCTCATAGGCGTCGGGCGTGCGCTCGTCGAAGGCGGTGGAATAGCGCAGGTCGAGCTGACGCGGCACGATCTTGAGCCGGCCGGAGCCCGGCACCTTCATCATGAGCTGGAGCTGGACGCCGTCGTTCGGCTGCAGGCGGATGAACAGGCGGTTGGCGTCGAGCCGGTCGCAGGTGCCGTTGCCGAAGATCGAATGCGGCACCGGCTTGAAGGTGACGACGATCTCGGAATAGCGCTGCGCCATGCGCTTTCCGGTGCGCAGATAGATCGGGACGCCGGCCCAGCGCCAGCTATCCAGCTCGCAGCGGATCGAGACGAAGGTCTCGGTGTTGGAGGCATGGCCCAGCTCCTCGGCATAGCCGCGCACGCGCTGGCCGTCGATCTGGCCGGGCCCGTACTGGCCGCGCACGGTGTAGCGCTGGACATCCGGCCCGACGATGGGGCGCAGCGCCTTGAGCACCTTGATCTTCTCGTCGCGGACGGCGCCGGCCTCCAGCATGTTCGGCGGCTCGATGGCGAACAGCGTCAGCAACTGCATGAGATGGTTCTGCACCATATCGCGCATATGGCCGGCCTTGTCGTAATAGCCGGCGCGGCTTTCCAGCCCGACCGTCTCGGCCACCGTGATCTGGACATGGTCGATGTCCCGACTCGACCAGGAGCGCTCGAACAGCGTGTTGGCGAAGCGCAGGACGAGCAGGTTCTGCACCGTCTCCTTGCCGAGATAGTGGTCGATCCGGTAGGTCCGGCTTTCCGGCAGGATGCGCGCGACGGCGTCGTTGATCTGGCGGGCGGAGGCGAGATCGCGCCCCAGCGGCTTCTCCAGGATGACGCGCGAGGTCGGCGTCAGGATCTGCGCCTTGGCGAGGTTTTCGCAGATCGGGATGAACAGGTCGGGCGGCGTCGAGAGATAGAAGGAGCGCACCCGCTCCGATTCGCCGAGCGCCTTCTTCAGCGACGTGTAGGTCTCGGGCTTCAGCGCATCGAGCAGCACCATGGTGAGCCTGCGCAGGAAGGTCTCGACCTGGTCGGCCGGGATGCCTTCCTCGCGGAGCCGCTGGGCGATCTGTCTGGGCAGGCCCTCGACATCCTCCTCCTTGCGGACGACGGCGAGAACCCGGCTCTCCTCCGGCAGCACCCCTTCGCGGTTGCGCTGGGCCAGCGCCGGGAAGAGCTTGCGCAGGGCGAGATCGCCGCCGGCGCCGAAGATCACCAGATCGAAGGGCGGGACCGGCGTGCGCTCGGGAATGGTTTCGGGCCGCAGCCCCTGATCGACGATGGCGTCCATGGCACTCGCAACTCCGTACGGCTCTCCGGATTCGGCTAGCCGATCGCTGCGGCCAGAGTGAGACGGTTCGGCCGGCTTGCAAAGGAGAAAGAACGCGCCGCCGCCATGTCTCCCGGCGCCGCGCGGCGCGCGAGGCCGGTTTCGCCGGCGAAGCGCCGGCACGAATTCCCGCGCGGCGACGGCGTGACGGCTCGCGCGCCGCGAGGCGATCGGTCATAGTCCCGCCGGTCCGGCGATTCCGCCGGAGGAACGCAGCGCCGCAGTCCCGCCCCGGCCGGATATGCGGCGCCCGGCATGGGTCTGAGCGAAGCGCATGGCAGTGCAGGGCCGCATCCGGTCTGGACGCACCAAGGAGGAGCGGCGCGCGGCGCTGCTCGCCGGCTATCGCGCCCTGCCCGGCACCCATGACGAGCTCGTCGACGCGGCAGGGGCCGTGCGGCCCCACTGGGAACCTTTCCTCCAGGAATGGTGCGCGCTGTCGCCGGACGAGTTGCGGCAGCGCTTCGGCCTCGCCGACCGGCATGTCCACGATACCGGCGTCTCCTATCGCGTCCACGGCGATATCGATACGCACGATCCCAGCGCGGGCGAGCGCGCCTGGCCGCTGAGCCATGTGCCGCTTCTCATCCCCGGCGCCGAATGGCAGAGCATCGCCGCCGGCGTCGCGCAGCGGGCGCAACTGCTCGCGCGCCTGCTCGACGACGTCTACGGCCCCGGCGACTTCGTCGCGAAGGGCCTGCTGCCGGCGGCGGTCGTCACCGGCAGCCCGGATTACCTGCGCCCCCTGCACGGCACGCCGGGCGGCGGCGCGCTGCAGCTCTACGCCGCCGATCTCGGCCGCGGGCCGGACGGGCGCTGGTGGGTGCTGCAGGATCGCGCCCAGGCGCCCTCGGGCGCCGGCTACGCGCTGGAGAACCGGCTGGCCCTGACGCGCGCCTTCCCGGACATGTTCCGCAGCATGAACATCGAGCGGCTCGCCGCCTTCTTCCAGGGCTTCCGGGCCGGGCTGGTGGCACGGTCGCGGCGGGTCGAGCCGCGGATCTGCCTGCTGACGCCCGGCCCGCTCAACGAGAGCTATTTCGAGCAGGCCTATCTCGCGCGCTATCTCGGCTTCCTGCTGGTGGAAGGCGACGATTTGCTGATGCGGGAGGGCCGGGTGCATGTGCGCACCATCGCCGGGCTCAAGCGCGCCGATGTGATCTGGCGGCGCATCGACGGCGATTTCGCCGACCCGCTCGAGCTCAATGCGCGATCGGCGCTCGGCGTCGCCGGGCTGGTGCAGGCCGTGCGCGGCGGCCAGGTCCATGTCGCCAACGGCCTCGGCTCGGGCGTCGTCGAGGCGCGGGCGCTGATGGGCTTCCTCCCCGCCCTCGCGCGGCAGGTGCTGGGCGAGGAGCTGATCCTGCCGAATATCGCGACCTGGTGGTGCGGCCAGCCGCGGGAGCGCGAGGCCGTGCTGGCGCGACTCGACGAGATGAGCGTCGCGCCCGCCTTCCGCAGCGCCGGCGGCGAGCTCGGCCGGGAATCGGTGCTCGCCGGCGAGTTGCCAGCGGCCGGGCGCGCGGCGCTGCGCGCCCGCATCGCTGCGCGCGGCCTGGACTATGTCGGGCAGGAGGTCGTCAGGCTCTCGACCATGCCGGTGTTCCAGAACGGCCGGCTCGAGCCGCATCCGATGACCTTGCGCGTCTTCGCCGCCGCGACGCCGGACGGCTGGAAGGTGATGCCCGGCGGCTTCTGCCGGATCTCGGAGGAGCCGGACGCACGCGCCGTCAGCCTGCGCAACGGCGTGCGCTCCAGCGATGTCTGGGTCACCGCCGACGCGCCGGTCGAGCCGATCACGCTCCTGCCGGCGCCGGACCGGATCAGCATCCAGCGCGTCACCGGCACGCTGCCGAGCCGCGCCGCCGACAACCTGTTCTGGCTCGGGCGCTATCTGGAACGCGGCGAGGCGACGCTGCGCCTGGTGCGCGCCCTGCTCGGCCGGCTGATCGATTCCGATCCCTCGCCGGGACGCGGCGACACGGTGCGCCGGCTGGCCGAGCTTCTCGTCGCCTGGGGGGCGGCTCCGCATGACCGCGGCCGAAACCCAGCCGCGCAGGCCTATTCGGCGCTCTACAGCCTCGACGACTACGGCTCCGCCGCCGCCTCGGTGCGGGAGGCGCGCCGCACCGCCTCGGTCATCCGCGAGCGGCTCTCGGTCGACGCCTGGCGATTGTTCGGCGACCTGCAGAAGCAGCTCACGCCGCAGGACGGGCGCAGGCCCTCGGAGGGCGAGGCCTACGAGATCGCCGACCGCGCCCTGAAGACGCTCGCGGCCTTCTCCGGCCTCAGCCAGGAGAACATGGTGCGCGGCGCGGGCTGGCGCTTCCTCGATATCGGGCGGCGGCTGGAGCGCGGCATCGCGACCTGCCGCTTCGCCCGGCAATTCACCGAGAACGAGCCCTCGGGCGAAGCCCTCGACGCGCTGCTCGACCTGACCGATTCGCAGATCACCTATCGCTCGCGCTACCTGCTCGGGGCGAGCCTGCAGCCGGTGCTCGACCTGGTCATGCTGGACCCGTACAATCCCCGCTCGGTCGCCTTTCAGGTCGAGCGGCTCGAGGCCGAGATCAGGGGCCTGCCGACGCTGGCCGAGGACGGCATGCTGGAGACGCCCTACCGCCTGGTGCTGCGGCTCGCCGCCGATTGCCGCATCGCCGAGGCCGGCCGGCTCGACCGCACCAGCATCCTGCTGTTCGAGCAATTGCTGATGGGGCTCTCCGCCGCCATCGCCGACCGGTACTTCCTCCAGAACAGCGGCCCGGAAGGATCGCGACTGACGGGCATCGCGTGATCTACGACGTCCGCCACGTCACCACCTACGACTACAGCCGGCAGGTGCCCTTCGCGCGCTGCGTGATGCGGCTGCTGCCGCGCGACGGGTCGGGCCAGCACGTGCGGAGCAGCGAACTGCTGATCACGCCGCGCCCGGCCGAGCGCAGCGACGCGCCCTGCTTCTTCGGCAACCGGATGACGATGGCGACGATCGCCAGCCCGCATCACGAACTCAAGGTCGAGATGCGCGCGCGCGTCGCCGTCGAGCGCCCGGCCCCGCCCTATCCCGGGCTGACGCGCGGCTGGGAGGAGGTCGCGGCGCTGGCGCTCGCCTCCTGCAGCCTCGCGCCCGCCTCTCCCGCCCATCACCTCTATCCCAGCCGGCTCGTGCCCGAGGTCGCCTCCGTCATCGCCTATGCACGCGAGAGCTTCGGGGCGAGGCGGCCGGTGCTGGAGGCCGCGAGCGAGCTGATGGCGCGGATCCGGCGGGACTTCGCCTACGATCCCGACGCGACCAAGGTCTCGACCCCCCTGGCCGAGGCCTTCGCCCGGCGCCACGGCGTCTGCCAGGATTTCGCCCATATCATGATCGCGGGCCTGCGCGGCCTCGGCCTGCCGGCGGCCTATGTCAGCGGCTATATCCGCACCATCCCGCCGGCCGGCCAGAGGCGGCTGGAAGGCGCCGATGCCAGCCATGCCTGGGCGCTGCTCTGGTGCGGGCCTGAAACCGGCTGGATCGGGCTCGACCCGACCAACGACCTGATCGTCGCCGACGACCACATCGTCACCGCCATCGGCCGCGACTATGCCAATGTCGCGCCGCTCGACGGGGTGGTGATCGGGCCGGGCTCGCAGCAGATCGGGGTCGCGGTCGACGTGATTCCGGTCGGCTGAGCGCCCGTCACGACAGGGCGGCACACGCCTTCGCACAGGCGCGGCAGGCCGCGACGCAATCCTCCATGCCGCCGAGGCGCTCGCAATCGGCGGCACAAGCCTCGCAAATCTCGATACATTCCGGGGCGAGATGCCTGGCATGCGGCGAGGCCATCATCAGCAGATGGGCCATGGTCCGACAGATCTCGGAACAGGCCAGCATCAGCGTCAGATGCCCCGGTTCGGCATGGGCGCCTCCGACGGCGAGGCAATGCGTCGTCGCCATGCCGAAGCAGTGCTTGTAGCAATCGAGCGCGAGATCGACGATCTCGCGCGTCTTCGGGTCGGGGTGGTGCATGTCGCGGCTCCGATCGGGAGAAGTGCGTTTCCCGATCAACCGCCGCGACCGCAGCCTGTTCCGAGATCAGGCCAGCGTGTAGGCCGTCTTCACCGTGCTGTAGAACTCCTTGGCGTAGGCGCCCTGCTCGCGCGGACCGTAGCTGGAGCCCTTCCGGCCGCCGAACGGCACGTGATAGTCGACGCCCGCCGTCGGCAGGTTGACCATCACCATGCCGGCCTCGCTGTTGCGCTTGAAATGCGTGGCGTATTTCAGCGAGGTCGTGCAGATGCCCGAGGAGAGGCCGAACTCGGTGTCGTTGGCCACGGCGAGCGCCTCGTCATAGTCCTTGACGCGGACGATGTTGGCGACCGGGCCGAAGACCTCCTCGCGCGAGATGCGCATGGCGTTGGTGGTCTCGGTGAACAACGCCGGCTGGAGATAGAAGCCGGGAGTCTCGCGCTTCAGGAGCTCGCCGCCGAAGGCGAGCCTGCCGCCCTCGTCCTTGGCGATCTGGATGTATTTCAGGTCCTGGTCGAGCTGGCTCTGGTCGACGACCGGGCCGATATGGGTGCCGGCCTTGAGCGCGTCGTCGACGACGACGCCCTTCAGCCGCTCGATGCAGGCCTCGACGAATCTGTCGTGGATGCCGGCCTGGACGATCAGGCGCGAGGACGCCGTGCAGCGCTGGCCGGTGGAGAAGAAGGCGCCGTTGACCGCGACCTCGACCGCCGTCTTCAGGTCGGCGTCGTCGAGCACGACGAGCGGGTTCTTGCCGCCCATCTCGAGCTGGACCTTCTTCATCGGGCTCGAGGCGATGCAGGCGGCCGCGACCTTGCGGCCGGTCGCGACCGAGCCGGTGAAGGAGATCGCCGCGACGTCCTTGTGCTCGAGCAGCGCCTGGCCGACGACCGAGCCGCGGCCCATGACCAGGTTGAGCACGCCCTTGGGCAGGCCGGCACGCTGGATGATGTCAACGAGCGCCCAGGCCGAGCCCGGCACGAGATCGGCCGGCTTGATCACGACGCAGTTGCCCCAGGCCAGCGCCGGGGCGATCTTCCAGGCCGGGATCGCGATCGGGAAGTTCCAGGGCGTGATCATGCCGACGATTCCGACCGGCTCGCGGGTGATCTCGACACCGACGCCCGGGCGCACCGAGGGAACCATCTCGCCGCCGGCGCGCAGGCATTCGCCGGCGAAGAAGGCGAATATCTGGCCGGCGCGGGCGGCCTCGCCGATGCCCTCGGCCAGGGTCTTGCCCTCCTCGCGCGAAAGCAGCCGGCCGAGCTCGTCCTTGCGGGCGAGGATCTCGTCGGAGGCCTTCTTCAGGACCTCGTAGCGCTCCTGCGGCGTGGTGCGGCTCCAGGCCGGGAAGGCGGCCTTGGCCGCCGCGACGGCGTTGTTCAGGTCCTCGACCGTCCCTTGCGCGTATTCGCCGACGACGTCGCCGGTATTGGAGGGGTTGATGTTGCGCGACGCGTGAGCCGCGGCGGTCCATTCGCCGTCGATCAGGTTCTTGAAGGGCGCATTCATCAGCTTCACTCCCACGGAAGACGGTGTCCTGCAGGCGGTGTTAACCTCTTTGGACCGCGAAGGCCAATGCCCTCGCGCCTGCCCGCCATCCGCTGCCCGCAAGGCGCGCAGCCGCCTCGGCCGTTCATTTCTGCTGGATCGAGAGCCCGTTCTTGCCGACCGAAATCTCGACCCCGTCGGGCTGCTTCTTCTCCTGATAGAGGGAGTAGCCGGTGACGGCGAGCGCCGCCAGGAGCACGACGACGAGAACGATCAGCAGATTGCGCGATGCAGGCATGGGCTTTCCCGAATGAGGCGGCCGGGGCCGCGGCGGGAGGCGAAACCGCCGGTCCGCGCAAAAGTTCCGCGCAAAAGTTCGGTGATCGTGGAACGCCGCCGGCCGCCGCGCGTTTCACCTGTTCGGACAGCGGATATCGCGTCGCAGGAGGGGGCGATGTCGGAGACGGAATGGCAGGAACGGATCTGGACGGCGCTCGACGCCCATCCGGTCTACATGGTGTCGCTGATCGCCGGCGACATGCTGAAGACCCGTCCGATGGCGGGCCATATCGACCGCGAGCGTCATCGCCTGCTCTTCATCACCCACCGCCATACCGGGATCATCGAGGCGGCGCTGCACTCGCCCTCCGTCTCCGTCGCCATCAGCCAGGAAGACCGCAACTTCTATGCGGCGATCGCCTGCACGGCCTCGGAGGTCACGGACCGCGAGCTGCTCCACCAGATCTGGACGCCGATGGCGGGCGCCTGGTTCCCGAACGGCCCGGACGACCCGGATGCCGGGCTATTGGCGCTGACGCCGGTCTCCGCGGAAATCTGGGACGGGCCGTCCAGCAGCGTGCTCGTCGCCTTCAAGCTGGCGACCGCCAAGATCCTCGGCCGCACGCCGGATCTCGGCGTCAACGCCACCATCGACATGCGCTAGACCCCTCGCATGACCGGGAGGCGGCTCACGCGGGATCGAGATCGCTCGCCCGTCGGCCGGCCCAGGCCGTCGCCAGGCTCGACCAGACCACGCCGAGGCACCAGCCGCCAAGCACGTCGGTCGGCCAGTGGACGCCGAGATAGATGCGGCTCAGGCCGATCAGCAGGATCATCGTCGCGGCGAGGAGCAACGCGAACAGGGCGATGTCGTCGCGCCGCGAGGCGAGCCCGACGAAGCCGGCGATGCTGAGCAGCACCGCGGCCGAGAGGAAGGCGTGGCCGCTGGGGAAGCTCGCCGTGAAGGTCAGGGCGGCATGGGCGACGATGTCGGGCCGCTCGCGGGCGATCGCGATCTTCAGCCCGCTGCTGACGAGCACGGCCAGGAGCACGCTGGCGACCAGCCCGGCGGCGAGGCGGCGCCGGCCGCAGATCCAGAGCCCCAACGTCGCCCCCACCATCATGAAGAACAGCCCGACGAAGCTGCCCAGCCCCGTCATGTCCCGCACCGCTTCCTGGAACCAGGCCGGGCCGAGCGGAACCGCCGGATTGCCCGGCTCGCGGAACAGCAGGATCAGGCTCCGGTCGAAAGCGAAGCTGCGGCCCGAGGCGATGGCGGCGGCCAGCGCCAGGAACAGCAGCCCCGCCACCGCCGGAACGACGAGCCTGGGATGCAGCAGGGCGGGAACCCTGCCGGATGCGGAACGGGACATGCGGTCTTCTCTCTCAAGGTTTCGTCGCGCGCGCCGCTATAACGCGAAAAGCCCGCGGAAGCAGGCTGTATGACAGAGGCCCCGCCTTGCGCTCGACCTCCCCGTCGAAAGTGACGTGGCCCCGGCGCTTGTCGCGCCGCTGCAGCACGACCGCGTCGCCGCGGAAGGAGGCAAGGTTGCCGGAGGCCCGCCAGCCGCCGGAAACCACCGAAAGCGCCGCCTTGCTGCGGGAATAAAGGCCGCCGGCATTCAGGACATGGACCTCGAAGACGCCCCCGTCGAGCGCCTCGCGGCGCCATTCGGCCCCGTCGAAGCGGTTGACGGTGATCAGCACCGCATCGGCCTCGACGACGAGGTTGTTCCCGCCGACGCCGATCTCCACCGCGATCGATCGGGTAAACAGGATCGAGCGCGCCGCCGCGAGCGCAAATGCGGCGCCGCGGCTGAACGGGATGCGCCGGCGGGCCGATTCGCGCTCGCGCGCCATCAGGCTGAAGAAGCCGAGGCCGGAGAGCGAATGGAACAGCCGGTCGTTCACCCGCCCGACATCCATCGCCACCGGCTCGCCGTCGCAGAGCGCCGCGACCTGCCGCTCCAGCGGGCCGTACAGGCCGAGATCGCGCCCGAGCACGTTGACTGTCCCCAGCGGCAGGATGCCGACGGGCCGCCCCGCCCGGATCAGCACCGGCAGCACGCCGTTGATGGTGCCGTCGCCCCCGGCGACGACCGGAACCGCATCGCCGTCCGCGACGGCCAGCGCCAGCGCCCCGGCGACGTCGCGCGGCGGGACGAGCCTCACCTCGGCCTGCGCGCCGCGCGCGGCGAAGGCGGCCTGCAGCCGCGCCGCGAAGGCTGCGGTGCCCGCCTGGAGAACCGTGCCCGCGCGGGCATTGACGACGACCGTGTATCGCATCGCTCGACCGTGACGGAATACCGGGCCTTCCCCGCGCGGCGAGGCGGCTCAGGCCGCGGCCTGGCCGGCCCCGTAAGGTCGCGCGGGGGCATCCAGCAGCGCGATCGGCACCGGCAAGGCCTCGACCTCCTCGGTGACCACCTCGAAGCAACCCAGGGCATGGCGGCCGAAGGTGCTGAGCATCGCCACATCCGTCGCGTCCCGCCCGCGGGCGATGACGATCCGGCCGATGCGCGGCCGGTTGTGGCGGGCGTCGAAGGTGTGCCAGCGCCCGCCGAGGAAAACCTCGAACCAGGCATTGAAGTCCATCGGCGCCGGATCGGGCGGCACGCCGATATCGCCGAGATAGCCGTTGCAGTAGCGGGCCGGGATGTTCATGCAGCGGCAGAACGCGACCGCGAGATGGGCGAAGTCGCGGCAAACGCCGACCCGCTCCTGGAAGGCCTCGGCGGCGGTGCGCGTGCTGCGGGCGAAATGGTAGCCGAAGCTGAGATGGTTGTGCACGAAATCGGCGATGGCCTGGACGCGCGCCCAGCCCGGCGCAGCCTCGCCGAACAGATGCCAGGCCTGGTCGCAGAGCCGGTCGGTCTCGCAGTAGCGGCTGCCGAGCAGATAGGGCAGCACCTCGTGCGGCAATTGCGACGGCGGCACCTCCTGCGCCTCCGGGAACTGGCGGTCGGGCTCGCCGGAATCCTCGATCACCCCCTCCGACTCCAGCCTGACCCCGCCGGGCGGGGCGACCAGCCGGCGGCCGATATTGCCGAAAGCGTCGCGGTGCTGGGTGACGGCGAGCGGGCGCGAAGGATCGCGCAGGGCCGTCACCCGCATCTCGTCCGGCCTGACGAGGTCACGGCGGCGCGAAGGGTGGACGTCCAGCAGAGTCACGATCGGCGTGTCGTGCTCGCAGACGAGCTCGATCCGGTAGCCATAGCGGATGTGCATGTGTCTTCCTGATTGAAGGGAAGCCTTCCGCGGGAAGAAGCCGCGGCGGCTCGTCGTTTCCCCCGCAGATCAGACGCGGAGCCCGTCGGCAAAGTTCCGGCCCGCGGCAAAAAAAGCGGTGCCCCGCGCGAAAACGCCCCCGGAAAAAGAAGATGCGGGCCTTTCGGCCCGCATCCCGCCGTCGCGACGGTTCGGCTGGGGGGATAGCGACCGCCGCGACCTGCGTCTGGCTGCCGCTACATCATCCAGTAGGGCATCGTGCCGTAGTAGTCGTGGACACGCTTGCCATAAGCCTTGTCCTCCCAGTCGGGCTCCCCTTCGCTGTCATACATCGGGGCCGCTTCGAGCTTCTCCTTCGTCAGCGGCACGACATAGCCGCCGCGCTGCGGGTCGTAGTCGAGCACGCTCCAGGGGATGGGATGGTATTTCTCGCCGAGCCCCAGGAAGCCGCCGAAGGACATGATGGCGTAGGCGACCTTGCCGGTCTGCTTGTCGAGCATGATGTCGTAGATTTCGCCGAGGTGATCGCCCGCGACGTTGTAAACGTCCGTGCCGGCGACCCGCGCGCCGGCGATCAGCGGATTCGCGCCGCCAGCAGCATTGGACATCGTCATCGTTCGCTCCATCCGGTTTGCTCGCCCCGCGGCCTGCCGGCCGGGAGCCGTTGACCAACTCGCCGAAGCAACTCACCGTCGTGGCGAAGGTTCCGACGGATCGCGCCTGCGTTGCCGGTCGTCCGGGGCCGCGAGGCGGGCGCCTGGAGAGGAGGCTTGCGGCGGCGGCCTTTCCCCGCTCCCGCCACCATCCCGCCCCGTTCCCGCCGCAGCCGGACCGGAACCTTCGCCGCACCGCGCCGTTGGGATCGGGAAGAGACAGGCGCAATCGAGAGGAGGAGTTTGCATGAAGAAAATGATGCTGATCATCACGCTGGGCGCCGCGATCGGCGCCGGCGCCTGCACGCCCCGCGAACAGAATGCGGGCACGGGCGCCCTGATCGGCGCGGGCGCGGGCGCTCTCATCGGCGGCGCAGCCACGGGCCGCGCCGGCGGCGCCCTGGCCGGAGCGGCCATCGGCGGCGCCAGCGGCGCCATCATCGGCGGCGCGGCGACCCCCCAGCGCTGCTACGGACGGGACGAGTGGGGCCGGCGCGTGGTCTACGACTGCTGAGAGCGCCGCCGCGAAGAAACGCATCGCAAGGCCCGCCAGCACTGGCGGGCCTTTTCGTTGCGGCTGGCGAAGCGACGCTGCGCTCAAGCATGGGCGTGGGTAGAACCTGGCCGCCTGTCAGATCTGACCATAGGGGCCGAAGCGCCCGACGAAGCGGTGGCGCGGGCCGGGATAGAGCAGGCGCACCGCCGTCACCGGGCGATCCTGGTTCCAGGTCCGCCGCTCGACCAGCAGGCAGGGCTCGCCGACCGCGATGGCGAGCAGCCCCGCCTCCTCTGCCTGCGCGCCGACGGCGCTGATCGCATGCTCGGCCTGCGACCAGAGGCTGTGCTGCAGCAGCCAGTCGCCAGGCGGAGTTTTCGCGAAATCCTCCCCGGCCACGCCCGGCACGGCCGCGACGTGAATGACGCGCTCCTCCAGCACATGCGGCTTGCCGTCGGCACGGTGCAGCACAAGGAGATGGGCCACCTTGTCGGAGCGCCGCAGACCGAAGCGCTCGGCGACCTCCGCCGCCGGGCGGCCGTCGCCCCGGGCGAGAACGTCGTAGGAATAGGCTTGCCCGAGCTGCTCCACCTCTTCCGGGATCGACAGGATGTCGAGCATGGCGTGGCTGGCCGGAGGGCTCGCGACGATGGTGCCGGAACGGCGGCGGCGGACGATCAGGCCCTCGCGGGCCAGTTGCACCAGCGCCCGGTGCACGGTCATGCGCGAGGCGCCGAGCTGCTCCATCAGCGCATGTTCGGGCGGCACGCCGGTGCCCGGCGGCCAGGCCCCGCTGACGACGAGGTCGCGGATCGCGCGGCGGATCTGGTCGTAGACCGGCCCGGCGCCGTCCAGCTTCACCGCGTCGGGCTGGGTCTCCGCCATCGTCTGTCCCGACCTGCCTTGCCTATGCCGCGAGCAGGCGCCGCATCACCCCGGCGAAGCGCGCCCGCACCGAATCGCGGGCGATGTGCCGCCCCTCTGCGACGACACTCCTGCCACCGACGACGACATCGCGCAAAGGCAGGGCGTTCGCGGCGAAGATCGCGCTGTCGAGGGCCTCGCTCCCGGATTTGCCGAGGATGGCCGGGTGATCCGCGTCGAGCGTGACGAAATCGGCGCGATGGCCCGGCGCGATCGCGCCGATGGCGCGGCCGCAGGCGCGCGCGCCGCCGGCGCAGGCCGCCTGCCAGAGCGCGAGCCCGGTCGAAGCATGCTCCGCCGCGAAGAGCGCGCGGCGGCGATCGCGCAGGCGCTGCGAATATTCGAGCTGGCGCAGTTCGGCGCCCGCGTCGATCTGGATGTTGGAATCGCTGCCGACGCCATAGGCGCCGCCGGCCTGCGCATAGCGGATGCCGTCGAAGATGCCGTCGCCGAGGCTCGCTTCCGTGATCGGGCACAGGCCCGCGACCGCGCCGCTCAGGGCGATGCCGTCGCGCTCGGCATCGGAGAGGTGGGTGGCATGGATCAGGCACCAGCGGCCATCGAGCGGAACCGTATCCATCAGCAATTCGACCGGCCGCCGGCCGGTGATCTTCAGGCTGGCCTCGACCTCGGGCACCTGCTCGGCGACGTGGATATGGACCGGATCATGCGGCCGCAGCGACGCCACCCAGCCGAGATCGTCGAGCGCGACCGCGCGCAGCGAATGCGGCGCGACGCCGAGCCGGGCGTCCGGCAGATCGCGGATCGCCGCGGCGCTCCCCTCCAGCAGGCGCTGATAGGCGTCGCGCTGGTTGACGAAGCGGCGCTGGCCATGGACCGAGGGCGCCTGACCGAAATTGCCGAATCGGTAGAGCACCGGCAGCAAGGTGAGGCCGAGGCCGGTTTCCTGCGCGGCGGAGGCGATCGCCTGCCCCATCGTCGCGATATTGGCGTAGGCGCGCCCGTCCCTGTCGTGATGGAGATAGTGGAACTCGGCGAGCGCGGTGAAGCCGCCCTCCAGCATCTCGACGAAGGCCTGGGCTGCGATGGCCTGCACGTCCTCGGGATCGAGCCGGTCGAGGAAGCGGTACATCACCTCGCGCCAGGTCCAGAAGGAATCCTCCGGCGCGCCCCGCCCTTCGGATAGCCCCGCCATGCCGCGCTGGAAGGCGTGGCTGTGCAGGTTCGGCATGCCGGGCAGCGCAATACCCGCAAAGCGGAGCCCCGCGCCGGCCGGCGCCGCATCCGGCTCGACGGCCGTGACGAAGCCGTCATCGACGGTCAATTTCACGTTGCGGGCAAAGCCTTGCGGCAGAAGCGCCTCGGCCAGATGCAGGGTCTCGGTCACCGCTTCGCTCCACTGTCTCGCTGCTCGTTCAATTGCATATGCAAATACGCGCTTGCCATTTGCATATGCAATTAGATAGCATAGGCCTCGATCAAAGAGTAGCGGGAGGATGCGCGGTGGCGAAAGCGCCCGGTGAAACGCTGGCTTGCGACAAGCTCTGGACCCATGCGCGGCTGGCGACGATGTCGCCGGCGATCGACGCACCCTATGGCACAATCGAAGACGGCGTGATCGCAAGCCGCGAGGGGCGCATCCTTTACGTCGGTCCGCGCGCCGAAGCGCCCGCCTTCGCCGCGGCCGAGACCGTCGACTGCGCCGGCCGCTGGATCACGCCCGGCCTGATCGATTGCCACACCCATCTGGTCTATGGCGGCGACCGCGCGCATGAGTTCGAGCTTCGTCTCGAGGGCGCGACCTATGAGGAGATCGCGCGGGCCGGCGGCGGCATCCTCTCCACCGTCAAGGCGACGCGCGAGGCGAGCGAGGACGCGCTCTTCGCCTCCGCCGACCGGCGCCTCGCCGCGCTGATGGCCGAGGGCGTCACCACCGTCGAGATCAAGTCGGGCTACGGGCTGGAGCAGCAGGCGGAGCTCAAGCAATTGCGCGTCGCGCGCCGCATCGGCCGCGAGCGGCCGGTCACCGTCCGCACCACCTTCCTCGGCGCCCATGCCGTGCCGCCGGAATACAAGGGCCGCTCGGGCGATTACGCCGCGCTCGTCGCCGGCCCGATCCTCGATGCCGTCGCGGCCGAGGGGCTGGCGGACGCCGTCGACGTCTTCTGCGAGGGCATCGCCTTCTCGCCGGAGGAGACGCGGCAGGTCTTCGAGGCCGCCAAGGCCAAGGGCCTCGCGATCAAGCTCCATGCCGAGCAGTTGTCCAATCTCCACGGCGCCAGGCTCGCGGCCGAGATGGGCGCGCTGTCCGCCGACCATCTCGAATATCTCGACGAAGACGGCGTCGTCGCCATGGCCAAGGCCGGCACTGTCGCGGTCGTGCTGCCCGGCGCCTTCTATTTCCTGCGCGAGACGCAGAAGCCGCCGATCGAGCTCATGCGCAAGCACGGCGCGGCGATCGCGCTGGCGACCGACGCCAATCCTGGCTCCTCGCCGCTGACCTCGCCGCTCCTGGTGCTCAACATGGCCTGCACGCTCTTCCGCATGACGCCTGAGGAGGCGCTGGCGGGCCTGACCCGCCATGCCGCAAAGGCACTCGGCCTTCAGGAGGAAATCGGCACGATCGAGGCCGGCAAGCGTTGCGATCTCGCGATCTGGGAGATCGAGCGCCCGGCGGAGCTCGCCTACCGCATCGGCTTCAACCCGCTTCACACCCGCATCTGGAACGGACAATGACCACGGTTTCGCTGAACCCGGGCGCAGCCCGCCTCACCGACTGGCGCGCCATCCTCGACGGCGCCGTCGCCTCGCTCGGCGGCGACAGCGCCACCTCCATCGCTTCCGGCCAGAAGATCGTCGAGGAGATCGTCGCCGCCGGCACCGTGACCTATGGCGTCAATACCGGCTTCGGCAAGCTCGCCAGCGTCCGCATCGCCGATGCCGATCTCGCCACGCTCCAGCGCAACCTGATCCTCTCGCATGCGGTCGGCACCGGCCCTGCCCTGCCCGACGGCGTGGTGCGCCTGCTGCTGGCGATGAAGGCGGCGAGCCTGGCGCGCGGCGCCTCCGGCGTGCGCCCCGCCGTGATCGAGGCGCTGACCGGCGCGCTCGGCGCCGACGCCCTGCCGGTAATCCCGGCCAAGGGCTCGGTCGGCGCCTCCGGCGACCTCGCCCCGCTCGCCCATATGACCGCGGCCCTGATGGGCTTCGGCGAGATCCGCCTGAAGGGCGAGACCCTGCCGGCGGCCGAGGCGCTAAAGCGCGCCGGCCTCACCCCGCTCGCGCTCGGCGCCAAGGAAGGCCTCGCGCTGATCAACGGCACGCAGGTCTCGACCACGATCGCGCTGACCGGGCTTGCGGCAATAGCCCGCGTCTTCGATGCCGCGCTCGTCGCCGGCGCGCTCTCCGTCGATGCGCTGAAGGGCTCCGACACGCCGTTCGACCCGCGCATCCAGTCGCTGCGCGGCCAGCCCGGCCAGATCAAGGTCGCGAAAATCCTGCTCGACCTGATCGCCGGCAGCGCCATCCGCGAGAGCCACCGCCATGGCGATACGAAGGTGCAGGACCCCTATTCGCTGCGCTGCCAGCCGCAGGTGATGGGCGCCGTGCGCGACCTCATCGGCAACGCCGCCGCGACGCTCTCGATCGAAGCCAACGCCGTCACCGACAACCCGCTGGTGCTCGGCCCCGGCGAGATCGTCTCGGGCGGCAATTTCCACGCCGAGCCCGTCGCCTTCGCCGCCGACATCCTGGCCATGGCGGTCTGCGAGATCGGCAACCTCTCCGAGCGCCGCATGGCGCTGCTGGTCGACCCCGTGATGAGCGGCCTGCCGCCCTTCCTCGCCCGCGATGCCGGGCTGAACTCCGGCTTCATGATCGCGCAGGTCACGGCTGCGGCTCTGGCTTCCGAGAACAAGCAGAAGGCCTATCCTGCTTCCGTCGACACCATTCCCACGTCGGCCAACCAGGAAGACCATGTCTCGATGGCGACGCATGGCGCCTTCCGCCTGATCGACATGGCGAAGAATGCCGCCAGCGTCATCGGCGTCGAACTGATGGCGGCGGCGGAAGCGATCGAGCATCACCGCCCGCTCAGGACCAGCGCCCGGCTGGAGCCGGTGCTGGCGCTCCTGCGCGAAAAGATCGCGCCGCTGACCGAGGACCGCTATCTCGCTCCCGACCTCGCGGCCGCGACCGAGCTCGTGCTCTCCGGCGCCGTCGGCAAGGCGGCGGGCCTCGACAGCTTTGCCGAGTGCAGCGCATGAGCACCGAGATCGTCACCGTGACGCGGGGCCCCTCCCCGCTCATCCTCTCGATGCCGCATCCCGGCACCGGCGTTCCCTCGGAGGTCACGGCGCAGCTCAACGAACGCGGAAAGCTGGTCGAGGATACCGACTGGCATATGCGCCAGCTCTACGGCTTCGCCGCACCGTTCCGGCCGACCATCGTCGAGGCCCAGCTCTCGCGCTTCGTCATCGACCTCAACCGCGACCCGGCCGGCGTCTCGCTCTATCCGGGCCAGGCGACGACCGAGCTGGTGCCGACCACGACCTTCGACGGGGCGCCGATCTGGCGGACGGCCCCGGACTCGGCCGAGATCGAGCGGCGCAAGGCGGCCTATTTCCAGCCCTATCACACGGCGCTCGCCAACGAGATCGCACGGGTCAAGGCCGAGCACGGCTATTGCGTGCTCTGGGATTGCCACTCGATCAAGTCGGTGATCCCGCGCCTGTTCGAGGGCACGCTGCCGACGCTCAACCTCGGCACCAATTCCGGCCAGAGCTGCGCGCCCGGCGTCGAGACCGCAGCCGTCGCCGCCATGGCCGGCCAGCCTCTCACCCAGATCCTCAACGGCCGCTTCAAGGGCGGCTGGATCACGCGCCATTACGGGCGCCCCTTCGAGGGCGTCCACGCGCTGCAGATGGAGATCGCGCTCTCGGCCTATCTCGCCGAGGAAGCCGCGCCCTGGACCTTCGACGCGACGAAGGCCGCCAGCCTGCAGAGCGCCCTGTCCGCCATCATCGAAGCCGCGCTTGCCGCAGCAGCAGCCATCGAACGGAGCCGTTCATGACCCGCCTCGACAACACCCGCACCATCCGCGCCGCGACCGGGACCGCGCTCACCGCCAAAAGCTGGCTGACCGAGGCGCCGCTGCGCATGCTGATGAACAATCTCGACCCGACCGTCGCCGAGAACCCGCATGAGCTGGTCGTCTATGGCGGCATCGGCCGGGCCGCGCGCTCCTGGGAGGATTTCGACCGCATCGTCGCGGCGCTGCGCGGGCTCGAGGCCGACGAGACGCTGCTCGTCCAGTCCGGCAAGCCGGTCGGCGTGTTCCGCACGCACAAGGACGCGCCGCGCGTCCTGATCGCCAACTCCAACCTCGTGCCGCACTGGGCCAACTGGGATCATTTCAACGAGCTCGACAGGAAGGGGCTCGCCATGTACGGCCAGATGACGGCCGGCTCCTGGATCTATATCGGCACGCAAGGGATCGTGCAGGGCACCTACGAGACCTTCGTCGAGGCTGGCCGCCAGCACTATGGCGGCAACCTCAAGGGCAAATGGGTCCTGACCGGCGGCCTCGGCGGCATGGGCGGCGCGCAGCCGCTGGCCGCGGTGATGGCCGGCGCCTCCTGCCTCGCCGTCGAGTGCAATCCGGATTCGATCGAGTTCCGCCTGCGCACCCGCTATCTCGACGAGAAGGCGCAGACGCTCGACGAGGCGCTGGAGATGATCGCCCGTTGGACCAAGGCCGGCGAGGCGAAGTCGGTCGGCCTCATCGGCAACTGCGCCGAGATCCTGCCCGAGATGGTCCGCCGCGGCATCCGCCCCGACATGGTCACCGACCAGACCTCGGCGCACGACCCGGTCAACGGCTACCTGCCGAAGGGCTGGACCATGGGCGAGTGGAAGCAGCGCCGCGAGGGCGATCCGAAGGCGGTCGAGAAGGCGGCGCGCGCCTCGATGCGCGAGCATGTCGAGGCGATGATCGCCTTCCAGCAGATGGGCTTGCCCGTCTTCGACTACGGCAACAACATCCGGCAGGTCGCCAAGGAAGAGGGGCTGGAGAACGCCTTCGCCTTCCCGGGCTTCGTCCCGGCCTATATCCGCCCGCTGTTCTGCCGCGGCATCGGCCCGTTCCGCTGGGCCGCGCTCTCGGGCGATCCGGAGGATATCTACAAGACCGACGCCAAGGTGAAGGAGCTCTTGCCCGACAACGCGCACCTGCACAACTGGCTCGACATGGCGCGCGAGCGCATCGCCTTCCAGGGCCTGCCGGCACGCATCTGCTGGGTCGGCCTCGGCGACCGCCACCGCCTCGGCCTCGCCTTCAACGAGATGGTCGCCAAGGGCGAATTGAAGGCGCCGGTCGTGATCGGCCGCGACCATCTCGATTCCGGCTCGGTCGCCTCGCCGAACCGCGAGACCGAGGCGATGAAGGACGGCTCGGACGCGGTTTCCGACTGGCCGCTGCTCAACGCCCTGCTCAACACGGCCTCCGGCGCGACCTGGGTTTCGCTGCATCATGGCGGCGGCGTCGGCATGGGCTTCTCGCAGCATGCGGGCGTGGTGATCTGCGCCGACGGCACGGAGGACGCCGCCGCCCGCCTCGGGCGCGTGCTCTGGAACGACCCGGCGACCGGCGTGATGCGCCATGCCGATGCCGGCTACGACATCGCGCTGGACTGCGCCCGCGAGAAGGGGCTCGACCTGCCGGGCATCCTGGGCTGAGCCTTCGTGTCATTCCGGGGCGGCGCGCCAGCGCCGAGCCCGGAACCTGGAACCGATGCCGATCTTCGCATTGGTTCTGCAAACTCCCCGATTCATTCGGGTAGGGTATCGGTTCCGGGTTCCGGGCTCATGGCTTCGCCATGCCCCGGAATGACACGCGGTTCCGAGCGGAGAAACAAGGATCATGCGCATCATCCGCGCCGCCGACTGCAAGGTCATGCCCTGGAAGAACGGCGGCGGCACCACCACCGAGATCGCGGTTTTTCCCGAGGGAGCCCCCCTCAGCGATTTCGACTGGCGCATCTCGATGGCGCATGTGGGCGCAGACGGGCCGTTCTCCGCCTTCCCCGGCATCGACCGGACGCTGTCGGTGCTGACCGGGAACGGCATCCGCCTCGCCTTCGACGACGGCGAGACGGTTTCGCTCGACCGTACCGCCGCCCCGTTCTTCTTCGCCGCGGACCGGGGCGTGAAGGGCGTGCTGGTCGACGGGCCGATCGACGATCTGAATGTCATGAGCCGACGCGGGGCGTGGCGCCACAGCGTCGAAAGGCTGAGCGGCGGATCGCGGGAGATCGCGGCCGAGCGGGGACTGCTGGTTCTCGTGGCGCATCAAGGCGATTGGCAGGTGGACGGCACGGCGCTCGCCGCCGGGGACAGCGCCGTCCTCGCAGCTCCCGCCACAGCAAAACTCGCCGCCCGGAACGGCGGCGAGCTGTTCGTCGTGAAGCTGGCCCCGGCGCGCTAGGTCATCGCGCGTACTTACGGATGATCCATCTCATTGCTGGCGCATCGGATTTTTCCGAAAAGCGGATTCCACTTTCCGGTCCGATGCCTAAGCCGCCTGCCGCGGCTGCGGGCCGACATAGACCGATTGCGGGCGGATCAGCTTGCCGCCGGCGATCTGTTCATGGGCATGGGCGAGCCAACCCGTCGTCCGGCCCAGCGCGAAGACGCAGGTGAAGGAATCCGGCGTGAAGCCGAGCGCCTCCAGCAGCAGCGCCGTGTAGAACTCGACATTGGTCTCCAGCGTCCGGTTCGGCTTGCGCTCGCGCAGGATGGCGAGCGCCGCCTGCTCGACCGCCTCGGCCAAGGCGAGCCGCCCGGCATCGGCGCCGAGCCGGCGGATCGCGCCCTTCAGGGCGTCGGCGCGCGGATCGCGCACCCGGTAGATGCGGTGGCCGAAGCCCATCAGCCGGTCGCCCCGGTCCAGCGCCGCCTCCAGCCAGGCGCGGGCATCGGCCGGCGCGCCGATGGCGTCGAGCATCTCGATGACCGGGCCGGGCGCGCCGCCATGAAGCGGCCCCTTCAGGGCGCTGATCCCGGCCAGCACGGCCGAGACCAGGCCGGCCCGGGTCGAGGCGACCACGCGCGCGGCGAAGGTCGAGGCGTTGAGGCCGTGATCGGCCACGGTGACGAGATAGGTGTCGAGCGCGGCGGCCTGCTGCGGGGTCGGCGCCGCGCCGGTCAGCATGCGCAGCGTATCGGCCGCCTGCGACAGGGACGGATCGGGCGCGACCGGGGCGAGCCCGCGCCGCAGCCTGAGCGCCGCCGGGGTGAAGACCGCCGGCGCCGCCAGCAGCTTCAGGACCACGCCGGCGCCCTCGCCGTCCGGGATCAGCGCCGTCATCGCGCGGACCATCTCGACGGGCGAGAGCGCCGCCGGCACGGCATCGCTGACGATCGTCTCGAACAGCTCCTTGCGGGCCTCGCCCAGCGCGACCTGCAACTGCTTCTGTCGTGGCAGATTCGGCACGAAACCGTCGAGCATCAGCGCCGCCATCTCCTCGAAGGAGGTGTGGCCCGCGAGCGCGTCCAGGCTGTGGCCGCGCATCACCAGCCGGCCCGCCGCTCCATCGACCTCCGAGAGCACGGTATGGGCGGCAACGACATCTTCAAGGCCATCGGACATGGCGGATTCTCCTCAACATCTGACGCCTTGAGGATCGTGAGCTTCGGCGCTAGAATCAATCTTGATCGATATAATCAATATATATTCCGATGAACGACTGGCTGACGGCGCAACAGGCAATGGCGCGACTCGGGCTGAAGCCGCAGACGCTCTACGCCTATGTCAGCCGCGGGCTGATCGAGGTGCGCGGCGACGCGGCCGATTCGCGACGCCGCCTCTACCGGGCCGAGGACGTGGCGCGGCTCGAACGGCGCAAGGCGCGTGGCCGCAAGCCCGCCGCCATCGCCGAGGATGCGATCGCCTTCGGCGAGCCGATCCTGGCCTCGGGCATCGCCACGATCCAGCGCGGCAGGCTCTGGTATCGCGGGCAGGACGCCGAGAAGCTGGCCGAGACGGCGAAGCTGGAGGATGTCGCGCGGCTGCTCTGGGATTGCGGCTCGCAGCGCTTCCCGCCGCTGTTCACGATCGTCCCGGAGGCACCGGCCCGGCAGCGGATCTTCGCGGTCATCGCCGCGCGCGCCGCCGGCGATGCCGCCATGGCCGGGCGCGCGAAGAAGGCGCTCTATCTCGAGGCCGCCTCGGTGCTCGACGCGCTGGTCGACGCCATTGCCGGGCGGCCGGGCCAGGGGCCGATCCATCTTCGGCTGGCGCAGGCCTGGGGCTGCGATGCGCGCGGGGCCGACCTGATCCGCCGCGCTCTCGTTCTGCTCGCCGACCATGAGCTCAACGCCTCGACCTTCGCGGTCCGCGTCGCGGCCTCGACGCGCGCCTCGCTGGCAGCCTGCGTGCTGGCCGGGCTCGCCACGCTTTCGGGGCCGCTGCATGGCGGCATGGCGTCGCGCGTGCTCGGGCTGATGCGGGAGATCGCGGAGGACGGGACGAAGGGCGCGATTTCCGCCCGCCTCGCGGCGGGGGTGCCCTTGCCCGGCTTCGGCCACCCGCTCTACCCTAACGGCGATGCGCGGGCGCGCGGCCTGCTCGCGGCCTTCACCTTGCCGCCGGCCTATGAGGAGGTGCGCCGGGCCGTCGCGGCGCTGACCGGCGAGGAGCCCAATATCGACTTCGTGCTGACCGCGATCGCGGCCCGGCTCGGGCTGGCCCCGGACGTTTCCTTCCAGATCTTCGCGGCCGCCCGCTGCACGGGCTGGATCGCCCATGCGCTGGAGCAGAACGAGACCGGCCGGCTGATCCGGCCTCGCGCCCGCTATGTCGGGCCGGAGCCGGCTTAAGCTGCAACCGCGCCGTCATTCCGGGGCTTTGCGCAGCAAAGAGCCCGGCACCCAGAACCGGCGTGCCTGATTGAGAGGCGCACCGGCAAAAGCCCTTTTGAAGACCCGCATCGGTTCTGGGTTCCGGCTTCGCCGCCTAGCGGCGCCCCGGAATGACGCAGGCGGGGCTTGCCTAAGCCGACCCGGCAACCTTCGCCGCAGCCGGCTCCCGCCCAAGCTCGCCCTCGCGCGCCTCGATATAGCCGCGCGTGACCGGCAGGCCGTCGAGTTTCTTGGCGAGCTGGAACTGGAACACCACCAGATCGTCATGCCGGAAGCTCGCCTCGGAGGCGGCCAGATAGAATTCCCACATCCGGGCGAAGCGCTCGTCATACATCGCCACCGCCTCCTTGCGCCGGGCGAGGAAGTTCTCGCGCCAGGCCTTCAGCGTCTCGGCGTAATGGATGCGCAGCACCTCGACATCGGTGATGACGAGCCCTTCCTTCTCGATCGCCGCCGCCACCTCCGACATGGCGGGAATATAGCCGCCGGGAAAGATGTACTTGGCGATGAAGGGGTTGGTGGCGCCCGGCGGCGAGGAGCGGCCGATGGTGTGGATCAAAGCGACGCCGTCATCGGTCAGCAGTTCGCGGACCTTGCGGAAATAGTCGCGATAGTAGCCGACGCCGACATGCTCGAACATGCCGACCGAGACGATGCGGTCGAAGCTCTCGGTCAGGTGGCGGTAGTCCTGCAGCCGGAATTCGACCGGCAGGCCGGATTCGGCGCCGCGCTGCCTGGCAATGGCGAGCTGCTCCTCGGACAGGGTGATGCCCGTGACGGAAGCTCCCGTCTCGCCCGCGATCGACAGCGCCATCCCGCCCCAGCCGCAGCCGATATCGAGCACGCGCTGGCCCGGCGCGAGGTCGAGCTTGCCCATGATATGGCGCTTCTTGGCGAGCTGCGCCTCGGCCAGCGTCATCTCGGGCCGGGCGAAATAGGCGCAGGAATACTGCATGTCGGGATCGAGGAAGAGCCTGAAGAAATCGCTCTTCAGATCGTAGTGATGCGCGACGTTGCGCTTCGCCAGCGCCGGCGTGTTGTGCTGGTGGAAACGCCGCAGCGCCGTGCGCAGCCCGGCGAGCGTCTTGCCCCAGCCCCGCGGCCTGGCCTTGTGGACCGCCGCCACCAGCGCGTCGAGCAGGTCGTAGAGCGAGCCCTGCTCGACGACGACGCGCCCGTCCATGACCGCTTCGCCCAGGGCGAGTTCGGGGTTGAGCGCGAGCCTGAGCTCGGTCGGCGTATCGACGATGCGCATGCGCAGCCGCGGCACCGTGCCATGCCCGACCGTCTGCAGCGTCCCGTCCGGAAAAACCACGTCTATCCGCGGCTCGATCGCCAGCCGCGACAGCATCCTTGCAACCAGTGAACGCATTGGCCCCACCTTCGGCAGCGCCCCCTTGTTGTTCAAAAGATGGCAAGAGAAATGCTGGGCGTAACTCCGTTTGAATGCAAGGGTGCCCCTCGCCTGCGGCATGACAGCGCAGCATAATTCCCGACAGCCCGCAAAGGAAGCATGGCCGCCCTGCGGGAGCGCAAGCCCGGTTCAGGGCCCGGCGGCCACGACCTCGGCGCGGATTTCCTCGACCAGCCGCTCCTTCAGCGCCACGAATTCCCGGCTGGTCTTGATCGTGTAGGGTCGCGGATGCGGCAGCTCGACCGGGATGTCGGCCTTGATCCGCCCCGGCCTGGCGCTCATCACGACCACGCGGGAACCGACGAAGATCGCCTCCTCGATGTCGTGGGTGACGAAAAGCACGGTCTTGCGCTCGCGCTCCCAGATGCCGAGCAGCATCTCCTGCATCAGCGAGCGGGTCTGGTTGTCGAGCGCGCCGAAGGGCTCGTCGAGCAGCAGGATCTTGGGGTCGTTGGCGAGCGCGCGGGCGATCGCGGTGCGCTGCTGCATGCCGCCGGAAAGCTGCTTCGGGAAATGGTCGACGAAGCCGGAGAGGCCGACGCGCCCGGCCCAGTCGCGGGCGATTTTCAGCCGTTCGGCTTCCGGCAAGCCTTTCTCGCGCAGGCCGAAGGCGATGTTCTGCTGCACGGTGAGCCAGGGGAAGAGCGTGTAGCTCTGGAAGACGAAGCCGCGATCGGCGCCCGGCCCCGCGACGGCCGCGCCGTCGAGCATGACCCGGCCCTCGCTCGCGCTTTCCAGCCCGCCGACGATGCGCAGCAGCGTGGACTTGCCGCAGCCCGAGGGACCGAGGATGGCGATGAAGTCGTTGTCGGCCACGGTGAGCGTGGTCGGCATCAGCGCCCGCGTCGGCTCGGCGCCGTGCTGGCCCGGGAAGACCTTGCCGACATTCTCGATAACGAGTTTGCTCATAGGCGCGCCCATGGGAACAGGCGCTGGTTGACCGCCTTGAACAGGAAATCCGAGACCAGGCCGATCAGCCCGATGACGATGATGCCGAAGATGATCTGCCCGGTGTTGAGCAGCGCCTGGCTGTCGGTGATCATGTGGCCGATGCCGGAGGACGAGCCGATCAGCTCGGCGACGATGACATAGGTCCAGGCCCAGCCGAGCACGAGGCGGAAGATCTCGGCGATCTGCGGCGCCGCATTGGGCAGGAGCACGCGGCGCACCACCGACCGGTCGCTGGCGCCGAGCGTGTAGGCGGCGTCGACGAGATCGCGCCGGACCCCGCCGACCGCGACCGCGATCATCAGGATGAGCTGGAAGACCGAGCCGAGGAAGATGACGAGCAGCTTCTGGGTCTCGCCGATGCCGGCCCAGAGGATCAGCAGGGGAATGAAGGCCGAGGCCGGCAGATAGCGCGCGAAGGAGACGAAGGGCTCCAGGAACGCCTCGATCGGCTTGTAGGCGCCCATCAGGATGCCGAGCGGCAGGGCGACCAGCGCCGCCAGGACGAAGCCGCCGACGACGCGCCAGACGGTCATCAGGATGTCGAAGCCGAAGCCGTAGCGGGTCATCAGGCTCCAGCCTTCGCCGACCATGGTCAGCGGGTCGGCCAGGAACAGGCGCTGCACATAGCCGCCGAAGGTGGCGGCCGACCAGAGCGCGACGAAGAGCGCGAAGAAGGCGATGCCGTAGCCGATGCGCTCCGTCGCCGAGACGGGCCTGAGCGGTTTCATGGCGTGTCGAGCTCCGTCATGGCGAGCGCCAGCTCCTTCCAGGGTTCGGGCGACCAGTAGCCCGCCGCCGCGCCGGAGGTCGAGGGCAGGACGAAGATTCCCGCGCCGGCGAAGGTGCCGGGCTGCCGGCCATAGGCGAGCGGGCCGGCGGCCGCGCCGAGCGCGGCCCGCGCCGCGCGCTTGCCGTTGAAGGCGAGCAGGCGCGGGCGATGCGCGGCGATCCGCCCCCGCAGGCCGGCGACGTCGAAATGGTCGCCGCGCAGGTTGGAATCCGGGCCCGAGCTGCGCTTGGCGACGTCGGTGAGGCCGATGCCCCAGCGCGGCAGCTCGCGGAAGCGCTCCGGAGCGAACCGCTCCGGCACCAGCCCGACCTGATGGATGATCGTCCAGAACTTGTTGCCCGGGCCGGCGTAATAGGCGCCGCGCGCCGCCGAGGCGGCGCCGGCCTGCGTGCCGCAGAAGACGACATGCAGGCCGGGCTCCAGGACATCCGGCAGGATCGGGGCCGCCTGTTCGCAGCCCGTGGTCGCCTTGCGGCCCTCGTGCCGAGAAGCGGGTTCGGTCATGCCAGGCAATATCCGGAACGACGGAGCCATGCCGGACGCGGCGGAGCGAAGATCCGGGATCCATGCCTGAGCCTCCGCAAGCCAAGCTCCGGCACGGATCCCGGGCCTCCCTGCGGTCGCCCGGAATGGCTCGCTGCTTTCAGAATGCCCCTCGCCTCACTTGCCCTCGCCTCACTTGCCCTCGACGAAGCGGGTGTCGACCAGAGAAGCGAGGTCGGGCTTCGCCTTGATCAGGCCGATCTCCAGCAGCACCTCGGCCGCCTTGGCGTTGAAGGCCTGCCACTCGCCGGCGAAGAACGTCCTGTTCCCCTCGGCATCCGACCAGCGCAGATAGGCCGCCGACTTGCCGAACTGCTCGCCGGTCTGCTTCACATCGGCGCCCATGATCTCATAGGCCTTGGCCTGGTCCTTCTTGATCATGTCGAGGGCCTCGAAATAGCTCCTGGTCAGCGCGGCCGCGGCCTTCTCGTCGGCGAGGAAGGCCGGCGTGCAGCCGACCGTGTCCATCACCATCGGATAATCGAGGGTGGTGGCGATGATCTTGCCGGCATCCGGCTTCTCGCGCACCGCCGAGAGATAGGGCTCGTAGGTCAGCGCGGCGTCGTTCTGGCCGGCGATGAAGGCCTGCGCGGCCGGGCCGGGCTCCATGTTGACGACCTTGACGTCCTTCACCGACAGGCCGTTCTCCTTGAGCATCCAGGCGAGCGCGAAATAGGGCGAGGTGCCCGGCGCCGAGGCCGCGACGGTCTTGCCCTTCAGGTCCTTGATCGCGGCGATGTCCTTGCGCACCACCATGCCGTCGGCACCGTAGCTCTTGTCGAGCTGGAAGATCTGCTTGGTCTTGATCCCGGCCGCATCCCAGACCAGCCAGGTCTCGACCGTGGTCGCGGCGCACTGGACGTCGCCCGAGGCGATGGCGAGGTGGCGGTCCTTCTGCGGGATCTTCTTGATCGTCACGTCGAGGCCGTTCTTGGCGAAGATGCCGGCCTCCTTGGCCAGGACGAGCGGCGCGAAGCCGGTCCAGCCGGAGATGCCGATCGCGACCTTCGTCTGCGCCTGCGCGCCGCCGGCCGCGAGACATGCCGCGAGGCCGAGGCCGAGCGCGGTGCCGATGCGCGTGAATGCTGCCATGGTTGAAACCTTCCCCTGCATTGTCCGGCCCGCACCGCCGCCCCGGAGATCCGGAGCCTCATTCCCGGCGCGATGCAAGCCTCGTTCCAAGCGACGTTAAATGCCTATGCAAATCCGTCAAGCGGCCGATCACGGCCGCTTGGGAAAGCCATGACATTCTCTCGTTTGACATCCGCTCCGCAATTTTCTCCCCTCATCCGCGCGAGGCGCTTCGCCTCTGTTCTCTTCCAGTCTTTCTGAGGTTTCCCGGATGAACGGTGCCGACCGCCTTTGCGACACGCTGCTGGTCAACGATGTCGATGTCTGTTTCGCCAATCCGGGCACCTCGGAGATGCATTTCGTGGCGGCGCTCGACCGCAAGCCGCAGATGCGCTGCGTGCTCGGCCTGTTCGAGGGCGTGGTCACCGGCGCCGCCGACGGCTATGCCCGCATGGCCGACAAGCCGGCCGCGACGCTGCTGCATTGCGGCCCCGGCATGGCCAACGCGCTCGCCAACATGCACAATGCCAGGCGCGCCCGCACCCCGATGATCAATGTCGTCGGCGATCACGCCACCTATCACCTCCAGCACGACGCGCCGCTGACCAGCGACATCGAGAGCCTGGCGCATCCGATGTCGCATTTCGTCCGGCGCATCGCCTCGGCGCAGGATGTCGGCCCGGCGATCGAGGAGGCCTATGTCGCCTCCCTGACCCTTCCCGGCGTCACCACCGTGATCCTGCCGGCCGACTGTGCCTGGAACAGCGTCGAGCCCGCCGCGCTGAAGCCGGTGAAGCTGCCGGCGCTGAAGCAGGTCGATCCGGCCACGCTGCGCGCCGTCGCCGCCGGGCTGCGCAAGCATGGCGCGCGCGCCGCGATCATGCTGACCGGCCTTGCGCTGCGCGAGCAGCCGATGGAGATGGCGGCCCGGATCTGCGCCGCGACGGGCGCGAAGATCTTCAGCCAGATGTCGAACGGGCGCATCCAGCGCGGCGCCGGCCGCGTCGCCATGCCGAAGATCTTCTACCCGATCGACAAGGCGCTCGAGCAGCTCAAGGACGTCGACTATCTGGTGCTGGTCGGCGCGCAGGTTCCGGTCGGCTTCTTCGCCTATCCCGGCAAGCCCGGCCGGCTCGTCCCCGAGGGCTGCGAGGTCGCGACCCTCGCCAGCCCCGGCGACGACCTGCCGGCCGCGATCGCCGCCCTCGCCGAGGAGACGGGCGCGACGAAGACGGCGCCGGCCTATATCGCCCCGCCGCGCAAGGATGAGCCCGGCCTGCCGACCGGCAAGCTCGACGCCGACAAGGCCTGCGCCATCGTCTCGGCCCTGCTGCCGGAGAACTGCATCGTCTGCGACGAATCCGTCTCGTCGGGCCGCAGCTTCTACTATGATTGCCACAGCGCGCCGCAGCACGACTACATCCAGCTCACCGGCGGGGCGATCGGCGAAGGCATCCCGCTCGCCGTCGGCGCGGCCGTCGCCTGCCCGGACCGCAAGGTCATCGGCATGCAGGCCGACGGCTCGGGCATGTACACGGTTCAGGGGCTGTGGACGCAGGCGCGCGAGAATCTCGACGTCGTCACGGTCGTCTTCGCCAACCGGACCTATCAGATCCTGCATGGCGAGATGCGCGCCGTCGGCGTCAACGATTTCGGCCGCAACGCCACGCTGATGCTCAATATCGACGAGCCGGCGCTGGACTGGGTGTCGATGGCGCGCGGCATGGGCGTCGAAGCCGCCCGGGCGACCACGGCCGAGGAGTTCGCCAGCCTGTTCAAGGCCGCGCTGGCGAAGAAGGGGCCGTTCCTGATCGAGGCGGCGATCTGAAGGGTGTCATCCCGCACGCGCCGCGGCACGTGAGCAGCCGCTGCGCAGATGCGGGACCGCCTTCAGGAAGAGGCGCCTCATTCTGCTCGCGGTCCCGTGTCAGCGCCGCAGCGTTTCACGCTGCGGCGCTGACACGGGATGACGGGCGCTATTTGAACCCGCCCAGGAACGCATCGAGGCAATCGCCGATCGCCGCGATGGCGTAGCCGCCTTCCTGCACCACCAGCGTCGGCAGGCCGAGCGCCTTCACCTGCCGGCCGATCGTGCCGAAATCGGACGCCTCCAGCTTCAGCACGCCGATCGGGTCGTCCTTATGGGCGTCGTAGCCGAGCGCCACGACCAGTACCTCGGCACCGAAATCGCGGATCGCCCTGCCGGCCCAGTCGACGGCCGCCTGCATCTCGGCGCCGCCGGCGCCATGGGCGAGCGGCAGGTTGAGGTTGAAGCCCTCGCCCGGCCCGTTGCCGCGCTCATCCTCGTAGCCGGTATAGAAGGGATAGTAGTTCGACGGGTCGGCATGGATCGAGACCGTCAGCACGTCGGGCCGGCGGTAGAAGATCTGCTGCGTGCCGTCGCCGTGATGGGCGTCGACGTCGAGGATCGCGACCTTGCCGAATGTCGAGCGCAGGCGCTGGGCGGCGACGGCCGTGTTGTTGACGTAGCAGAAGCCGGTGGCGCGGTCGGCACGGGCATGGTGGCCGGACGGGCGGCAGAGCGCATAGACGGCGTGCTCGCCCGACAGGACCGCATCGGCAGCGGAGACCGCCGTCTCGGCCGAGCGCAGGGTCGAATGCCAGCAATGCTCCCCAATCGGAACCGAGAGATCGCCCAGATACCAGCCGAGCTGGCCGATGAAGCCGGTCGGGCGGCAGGGCGGGCGGACATCCTCCTCGGGCCGGCCGCTCCAATAGGGGAAGGTGCTCGGCCAGACCTCGGGCCCGCGCTCGGCCGGCAATTCCTGCCAGCGGCTCCAGGCCGTCTGCAGGAAATCGACGAAGCCCTTGTCGTGGATGGCGAGGATCGGCGCGACGCCGTGGGCGGCCGGCCGCTCCGGCGCGATGCCGTGTTTCTTCAGCGCGCCGAGCAGCTTGTCCGTGCGCTCCGGCAGGTCCTTGGGCGCGACGACCTTGCCGAAACGCATATATTGCTGGGGATCGTGGAGCGCCTGCTCGGGATGGTAGAAGGCACGCATCGGCTGGAGAATCCTCTGGCAGGGCCGCCATGGCGGCAATCAGCCGTCATCGTAGCAAGCTGCCCGGCCTCCGCCAGTCGTTCCACGCCATGAGCCCCTGCATCCGGGACGGAGCGCTCAGGCCGCTTCCGGCGAGATCAGCGCCGCGAATTCGCGCGCCAGCGTCGCGATGTCGTGGCGTTCCGGGCGGTACCAGTCGGTCGAGCCGTTGAGGGCGCCGAGCAGGAAATTGCGCAGCACATCGGGCGAGCGCTCTCGCGGCAGCGCGCCGGCCTGCTGCAATTCGGCGATCAGCCCGCGCCAGACCTCCTCATAGGCACGACGCACGGCGCGCACGCTCTCCGGGGCCGGCGCGGCACCGAAATTGAAGACCTTGATGCTGGCGGTGGTGTAGTCGCCATGGCCGTGCAGCGCCGCGAGATGGCCGCGGATCGCCGCCTCCAGCCGCACTCGGGGAGCCTCGCCCTCGGTCGCGGCGAGCGCGGCGACGACGCCCTCATGCACGAAGCGCACGCCGTCATTCACCACGGCCTCGACGATCTCCTCCTTCGAGGCGAAGTGGTAGTAGAGGCTCGCCTTGCGGATGCCGACCGCCTCGGCGATCTCGCGCAACGTCGTCTGGTGATAGCCGCCATTGCGCAGTAGCCGCGCGGCATGGTCGAGAATCTGGCGGCGGGAGCCGGTTTCGGTGTCGCGCTGGAGTCGTTCCGGCGAGGCGCTCACTGTCCGCCCCCGTCATTCCGGGGCTGGCCGAAGGCCCGAGCCCGGAACCCATGAACACCGCCCATGCCACGAGAGGCGCCGGATTCGTCGCGCATCGTCCGGATAAACCCGAGTGCACGGGTTCCGGGCTCATCGCTACGCGATGCCCCGGAATGACGGTGGAGCGTCATCACAGCCGCTTCGCCACCTCTTCGAGCATCACCTCGGTGGCGCCGCCGCCGATGGACTGGACGCGGGCGTCGCGGGTCATGCGCTCGATCGCGCTCTCGCGCATATAACCCATGCCGCCATGGAACTGCAGGCAGTCATACATCACCTCGTTGACCAGCTCGCCGCAATAGGCCTTGACCATCGAGACCTCGCGGGTGGCGTCGAAGCCCTGCGCATCGAGCCAGGCGGCGTGATAGACGAGCTGGCGCCCGGCCTCGACCTTGCCCGAGAGCTCCGCGAGGCGCTGACGGATCGCCTGCTTCTCCCAGAGCGGCGCGCCGAAAGCCTTGCGCGTCTTCACATAATCCAGCGTCAGGTCGATCGCGGCCTGCGACTCGCCGATCGCCATGGCGCCGATCACGGTGCGCTCGTTCTGGAAATTGCTCATGATCGCGTAGAAGCCGCGGCCCTCCTGCCCGAGCAGGTTCTCGGCCGGCACCTTGCAATCGACGAAGGACAGCTCGGCGGTATCGGAGGAGCGCCAGCCATGCTTGTCGAGCGCGCGCGAGACCGAAAAACCCGGCGTGCCCTTCTCGACGATGAAGATCGAGACCGATTGCGAGGGGCGCCCCTGCGGATCTGTCTTGGCGGCGACGCAGTAGAGATCGGCATGGACGCCGTTGGTGATGAACATCTTGGCGCCGTTGAGGACGTAATGGTCGCCCTCGCGCCGCGCCGTGGTGCGGATGCCCTTCACGTCCGAGCCGGCATCGGGCTCGGTGACGGCGACCGCGACGATCTTCTCGCCGGCGATGATATCGGGGAGATACTTGTCCTTCTGCGCCTTGGAGCCGGCATTGGCGATATGGACCGAAGCCATGTCGGTATGAACCAGCGCCGTGATCGCGACGCCCGAGAAGGTCGAGCGGCCGAGCTCCTCCGCCAGCACGACGGTCGCGAGCGTGTCCATCTCCGAGCCGCCATATTCAGCCGGGTAGCGGATGCCGAAGAAGCCGAGCGCGCCCATCTTGCGCAGCAATTCGCGCGGAACGAAGCCGTCCTCCTCCCATTGCAGGGCGTGCGGCTTGATTTCGGTCTCGACGAAACGGCGGACCTGGTCGCGCAGCGCCTCGTGCTCCTCGGTGAAATAGGGCGAGCGGCGCGCGCCCCCGCCTGCAAGCGTCTCGACGGCGGACATGGCTTCCTCCCTGCTTGACCGCGGCGCCGCGATCGGACTACCTACCGGAAGGTAGGTGAATGTCGCGGCGAGATCAAGCTCGGTCATTTGCCAGAAGAAGAACAGGCCATCCCGGGCAAGCCGCGATAGCGGCGCCGATCCGGGATCCTTGCCGGAACGGTTCAGGCATGGATCCCGGGTCTCCGCGAAGTTCATCCTTGGGCCGATCGGAGATCGGCCCAAGGGCCTCGCCCGGGATGACAACCAGCGGGAGTCGGCATGTCGGAAGCAACCTCTTCAGCGATCGCCACCCCTCCCCCGCTCTTCGCCATGCTGGAGACGCTGCGTGAGCGCCACGGCCTCGTCGCGCAGGGCGGCGGCGAGAAGCTGCGCGCCCGGCACGAGGCGCGCGGCAAGATCATGGTGCGCGAGCGCATCGACCTCCTGCTCGATCCGCAGACGCCTTTCCTCGAACTCTCGCCGCTGGCGGCCTGGGGGCTCTACGGCAACGAGGTGCCCGGCGCGGGCATCGTCACCGGCATCGGCATCGTGCAGGGCCGCGCCTGCATGCTGATCGCCAACGACGCCACGGTGAAAGGCGGCTCCTTCTTCGCCGAGACGGTGCGCAAGCATCTGCGGGCGCAGGAGATCGCCGAGGAGCATCGCCTGCCCTGCCTCTATCTCGTCGATTGCGGCGGCGCCTTCCTGCCGGAGCAGGACCGGGTCTTCCCCGACCGGGACCATTTCGGCGGCTCCTTCTACAACCAGTGCCGGATGTCGGCCGCAGGCATCCCGCAGATCTCGATCGTCTTCGGCGGCGCGACGGCCGGCGGCGCCTATATCCCGGCGCTGTCCGACCAGGTCATCATGGTCAAGGGGACGGGGCGCATTCATCTCGGCGGCCCGCCGATCGTGAAGGCGGCGGTGCACGAGATCGTCGACGGCGAGACGCTGGGCGGGGCGGAAATGCATACGCTCACCTCCGGCGTCAGCGACCATCTCGCCCTGACCGAGATGGAAGGGCTCGCCAAGCTGCGCGAGATCGTTGGCGCGCTCGGCGAGATCGGCAGGATCACGCCGCCGCTGCAGGCGCCCGCCGCACCGAGGCTCGACCCGGCCGATCTGGTCGACATCGTGCCGACCGATCTGCGCCGGCCCTATGACGTGCGCGAGGTGATCGCCCGCATGGTCGACGACAGCGCCTTCAGCGCCTTCAAGCCGGATTACGGCGCGACGCTCGTCACCGGCTTCGCCCATATCCACGGCTATCCGGTCGGCATCCTCGCCAATAACGGCGTGCTGTTCTCGGAAAGCGCGATCAAGGGTGCGCATTTCATCGCGCTTTGCGACCAGCGCCAGATTCCGCTGCTGTTCCTGCAGAACATCACCGGCTTCATGGTCGGCACCGAGGCCGAGCGCGGCGGCATCGCCAAGCATTCGGCCAAGCTGGTCTATGCCGTCTCGAATGCGCGGGTGCCGAAATACACCGTGCTGATCGGCGGCTCCTATGGCGCCGGCAATTACGGCATGTGCGGGCGCGGCTTCCGCCCGCGCTTCCTGTTCTCCTGGCCCAATGCCCGGATCGCGACGATGAGCCCGGAGGTCGCCGCGACCGTGGTGACGGAACTGCGCCGGCAATCGCTGAAGGGCACGGCGGACGAAGCGGCCATCGCCGAGCTCGACCGGCGCACCCGCGCCCAGTTCGAGGAGCAGAGCGACCCCTATTACGCCACCGCCCGGCTCTGGGACGACGGCATCATCGAGCCGGCGCAGACGCGCGACGTGCTGGGGCTGTGCCTCGCGCTCGCGGCCGGCGAACCGCGCGACACCGGCAAGCGGCCGGTCTACCGGATGTGACGGCGATGCGGGACAACCTCCACCGTCATTCCGGGGCGGCCCGACGGGCCGCACCCGGAACCCACGACTGGGTGAACCCGATTCCAGACTTCAACGCCCGCCCAGTCGTGGGTTCCGGGTTCTTCGCTGCGCGAAGCCCCGGAATGACAAAGGTGCACTGATGTTCGACACAATCCTCATCGCCAATCGCGGCGAGATCGCCTGCCGCATCATCCGCACCTGCCGCAAGCTCGGCATCCGCGCCGTCGCGGTCTATTCGCAGGCCGACGCGGACGCGCTGCATGTCCGGCTCGCCGACACGGCCGTGCCGATCGGCCCGGCCCCGGCGCGCGACTCCTATCTGCGCGCCGACCGCATCATCGAGGCCGCATTGCAGACCGGCGCGCAGGCGATCCATCCGGGCTACGGCTTCCTGTCGGAGCGGCTCGACCTGATCGCCGCCTGCGAGGCGAACGGCATCGCCTTCATCGGCCCGTCCGCTTCCGCCATCGCGGCGATGGGCGACAAGATCCGCTCCAAGCAGATCGCGCGCGAAGCCGGGGTCCCTGGCGTACCGGGCTATGACGGCGCCGACCAGTCGCCCGCGACGCTGAAGCGCGAGGCTTTGCGCATCGGCCTGCCGGTGATGGTGAAAGCCTCGGCCGGCGGCGGCGGCAAGGGCATCCGCAAGGTCGAGGCCGAGGCCGATCTCGACGCCGCGATCACCGCCGCCGGCCGCGAGGCCGAGGCCGCCTTCGGCGACGGGCGCCTGCTGATCGAGAAATTCGTGACGCGGCCGCGCCATGTCGAGGTGCAGGTTGCCGGCGACAGGCACGGCAACATCGTCCATCTGTTCGAGCGCGACTGCTCGGTGCAGCGCTCCAACCAGAAGCTGCTGGAGGAGGCGCCGGCGCCGAACCTCAAGCCCGAGACCCGCGCCGCGCTGCACGGGCACGCGCTGAAGCTCTCCCGCGCCATTGCCTACGACAATCTCGGCACGGTGGAATTCCTGGTCGATGCGGTGACGCAGGACGTCTTCTTCCTCGAGATGAACACCCGGCTTCAGGTCGAGCATCCGGTGACGGAGGCGATCACCGGGCTCGACCTCGTCGAATGGCAGATCCGCATCGCCGCCGGCGAAACGCTGCCGCTCGGCCAGGCGGAGATCGCCTGCACCGGCCACGCCATCGAGGCGCGGCTGACCGCGGAGCGCGCCGATGAGGGCTTCCGGCCCGACACCGGCACGATCGCGCTCTGGCGGGAGCCCGAGGGCCTGCGCGTCGACAGCGGCGTCGAAACCGGCAGCACGGTCTCGCCCTTCTACGATTCGATGCTGGCCAAGGTCATCGCCCATGGCCCCGACCGCGAGGCGGCGCGTCGGCGCCTCGCCGACGGCCTCGCGCGCATGACCGTATTGGGGCCGGCGACGATCCGGCCCTTCCTCGTCGACGCCTTGCGCCAGCCGGTCTTTGCCGCTGGCGAGGCGACGACGCTGTTCATCGCCGAGGCCTGGCCCGCCGGCTGGCGGCCGCGCCGGGAGGAGGCTGGCGCGCGCGATGCGCTCGCCGCCGCGATCTGGCTGAGCGGCACCGGGCCGAGGGCTGCCGGCCCCTGGGGCGCGCTGGGCGATTTCAGGGTGCTCGGCACCGCCGGAAGACCCGGCACGAGCCATCTTGCGCTGAGCGATGCCGGCACGTCCCGCCGGCTCAAGGTCGAAAGCCGGGACTGCAGCTTCCGCGTCGTGGCGGAAAGCGGCGAAACCACTGTCGCCCTGCCGGAGCGGAGCGAGCCGACGCGCTGGCCGGCGATGCTCGACGGCCGGCGCCTGACGGTCGATGCGGTGCGGGACGAGGGCGGGGTGTGGCTGCGCTGGGGCGCCCGCGAAGGGCGCGTCGAGATCGCGCTCGCCGTCGCGGCGGAGGCGGCGGCCCGCCAGGCGGCGGGCAGCGCCGGCGATTCGGTGCGCGCGACCATGCCGGGCACCATCGCCGCCATCCATGTGAAGGAAGGCGACAGTGTCGCCATGGGGCAGACCGTCGCCGTGCTCGAATCGATGAAGCTGTTCATGGACCTGAAAAGCCCGGCGGCCGGAACCGTCATGCGGGTCGCGGCCAGGCCGGGCGCGACGGCCGCGGCCGGCGAATTGCTGATCGCGATCGCGCCGGCCTGACCGGGACGAGAGGAGGAAGGCCGGGCCTCCCTCCTCCGCCGACCCGACTCAGTTGCAGCCGCAGCCGTGACCCAGGCCGAGGCCGCCGAGCAGGCCGCCGACCAGACCGTTCTTGCTGACGATCGCCTTGACCGGCGCGACGACGCCGAGCTTGTTGCCGTTGGCGATCGGGCTGCCGCTCAGCACGCTGACATTGTTGAGCGCATTGAGCTGGACGCCGGAGACGGCCGCCGTGACCGGCGCCAGGACGCCGCCCAGCAGGGAACCGCCCGCCAAGGAGCCGCCACGGCCGCCCGCCAGGGCCGGCGACACAGCGAAAGCCGCAACCGCAGCGAGTACAAACGCGTATTTCATCTCACTCTCCCCTGGTGTCGCTCCGGGCATCGAAGCGATGACACATCGTATAAGTTGCATATATCCGCCAAGACAACCTTATCCATTGGTTAACCATACTTGCTACCGTTAACGGCAGGACCACCCGGAATCGACAAATACTTATGAAGACAATGTTCATGTATATCTATTTACTATTCTGAACTCCTATTTGAATACATACATATGGAAACCAAATATTAAGTATAGATATCTAACGTCGCCACATCATCGAGGGCGACATGAAGCATGTTCTCTCCATTCCTCTGGCGTTGGTCCTTGTGGCGAGCGCCCGCACGGCGTCCGGCGCCGAGAATGCTTCGCCAATCCCGGAGCGCTCGGTCGCGGTCGTCGGGCTGAAGGGCGGCTTCGACAGCAATCCGTCAGGCGTGGAGGGCGAGAAGGGCAGCCCCGTCGCCGCGCTCTATGCAAGCTGGGATTACCTTCACGGCACGATCGAGGACGGCTACGGCCTCAACCTGACATTGCTGGAAACGCAATACGACCCGCGCAACCTCGCCGCCTCGCGCGCCCATGCGCTGACGCTGAGGCACAGCCTCAGCCCCGGGGCGGCGACGGTGATCCAGTCCTCCCTCACCGCCGGCGACGAGCAGACCTGGTCGCGCCGCAAGAGCAGCCTGGCCTGGCGCGAGCGGATCGACCACGGGATCGGCCCGTTTCGCCTCTTCGGCAGCGCCGAGGCGCGCGTCACGGCGCTGAACGAGCGCAACGTCTTCAATCTCGGCGATTTCCTGCCGCACAACCAGAACTTCGGGACGCTCGCGGGAACCGCCGGCCTCGCCTGGAAGAGCGGGCAGACCGAGATCGGCTTCTCCTTCGGCGCCTCGCAACTGCGCTATTTCGACGGCATGGACTATATCGGGCTGCGCCGCGACCATTACCGGCTGCAACCGAACCTGTTCTTCTCGACCCTGATCGGCGAGGCCGCGCTGGAAGGCTCGCTGTCGCCCTTCCGCGCCACCTTCCCGGACAAGGAGTTCGATACCGTCGACAGCCTGCTCTATACGGCGAAGCTCAAGCTGCCCTGGAAGGCCCTCACGCTCGAACTCGGCTCGAACCGCGCCGTCGAGGACACCACGCTGCCCTTCACGGTCATCGACCTCGTCACCACGCATGAGGCGAAGCTGACCGCCAGGATCGACGAGCGCAACGCGGTGAGCCTGGTGGCGCGGCGCAAGACCGACGACTATGTCGGGCTCGACGCCCGCTCCGACCAGAAGAGCATCGGGCTCGAATACCAGCGGGCGCTCGGCGACGGGCTGACGGCGACCGCTTCGGGGCAATGGCGCCGGACCAAGGAGACCGGGCTGACGCCGGTCGATTCCTTCAACCTGCTGCTCGGGCTGCAGAAGCAGATCGACCTGAGCCGAGACGGCAAGGCCAAAGGCGAGAGCAAGGCCAGGAGCGAAGGCTGAACCGCCCGCCTTCGGCCTTCATCCCGGGATGCCGCGACAGGGCGGCGCGCCCGGAGCGGAAAGCGGGATCGAATGGGCGCGGCGCCGTCGCGTCACGGCGTCCGGGTGCTCTGCGTGCCGAGATAGCAGATGCCCTCCCCCGGCTTCGCTTTGGGGTTGGGGAAAATGATGAAGCCGTCGCGCGGCATGGTCACGACCGTGCCGTCGGCGCGGCGGGCGATCGGGGTACCGCTGGCGACGCTATCCCCGGTCTTCCACGTTCCCTCGATGCGGTCGCCCTCGGCCTCGCAGATGACGAGGTCGTCCATATGGACGACGGTGCGCTTCGCCGCGGCGGGCGGCGCCTCGTCGGTCAGGCCGAGATGGGCGAGGACGTTGCGGATCGCCCGGTAGCCGACCTCGACGGAGGCCGGATCGTCATGCCGGCCGCATTCGAGCGTCACGCCGTAACCGCCGGCGAAACGCATGTATTCGGTGGTGCCGAAGCCCTCGGTGACGGCGAGGCGCGGCAGGTTCAGCCGCTCGCGCGCCGCGATCAGCCGGACATAGATGTCGAGCCAGCCATGGATCATCAGCTCGACCCCGAGACAGCCGGCAAAGGCGATTTCGGCCGCGGCATGGCGGAAGGGCTCGAGCGTGCCGCGATTGTCCTGCGGCCCGAAGAAGACGAAGGGCACGCCCTCCCCCGTGAAGGAATGGACGTCGAGCAGCATGTCGTGCTCTTCGAGGATGGCGGTCAGGCGATTGCCGATCCGGTCCTCGTTGTCGGCCGGCTGGGGCCGCACGCGCAGGTCGCGGTTGAGGTTGCGGTCGCCCTCGCGGGTGTTCTGCCGATAGGCCTTGGGATTGGCGACCGGCAGGAAGGTGACCTCGCCGCGCCGGATCGAGACGCGCCCGGCGCGGCAATCCTCGACCACGCGCGCGATCGCGTTCGGCCCGCAGGTCTCGTTGCCGTGGACGGCGCCGAAGACAAGCAGCTTCGGCCCCGCTCTCAGCCCATGGAAGCGGACGGTTTCGAGCGGCGGATCGAGCGTGTCTTCGGTCGTCATCGGTCTCTGGTCAGGCTTTGCGGAGCTGGGAATGCGGATCGAGGATGTCGCGCAGGCCGTCCCCTAGCAGGTTGAGGCCGAGCACGGTGAGGAAAATCGCCAGGCCCGGGAAGATCGAGATCCAGGGCGCGGTCGAGATCTGGTCGCGCGCATCCGAGAGCATCGAGCCCCAGCTCGGGAAGGGCGGGCGGATGCCGAGGCCGAGGAAGGAGAGCGAAGCCTCCGCCAGCACCGCGCCGCCCATGCCGAGCGTGCCGATGACGATGATCGGGCCGGCGACATTGGGCAGAATCTGGGTCAGCATGATGCGGAAAGTGCCATAGCCGAGCGAGCGCGCCGCCTCGACATAGCCGAGCTGCTTGACCGAGAGCGCGGCGGCCCGCGTCAGCCGGCAGGTGAAGGACCAGTTGGTCAGGCCGAGCGCGATCAGCAGGCTGGTCAGGCCCGGATTGAGGATCGCCATGATCGCCAGCGCGAAGATCAGCGAGGGGATCGCCAGCATCATATTGGTGAGGCCGTTGACGAAATCGTCCCACCAGCCGCCCCAATAGGCGGCCGAGAGCCCGAGCGCCACGCCGATCACCGTGTTGATGAGCTGCGAGACGATGCCGACCGTCAGCGAGATGCGGGCGCCGTAGAGCACGCGGCTGTAGATGTCGCGGCCCTGCGCGTCGGTGCCGAACCAGAATTCCGAGCCCGGCGGGATCTCGGCATTCATCAGATTGGCGTCCATCACCGGGTCGGTATGGGCGAACCAGGGGGCGAAGACGCCGCCTGCCACGACGAGCGCGAAGCAGGTGGCGCCGATCCAGAGATTGGCACGGAACTTCATGCGGGCGACCTAGCTGTACTTGATGCGCGGATCGACGACGGCGCAGAGCACGTCGACGGCGATGTTCACGACGAGGAAGAACAGGACGATGGTCAGGATGCAGCCCTGCACGACCGGGATGTCGCGCCAGGTGACGCTGTCGACCAGGAGCGAGCCGAGGCCCGGCCAGGCGAACAGCTTTTCGACCACCACGGCCTGGCCCAGCACCGAGCCGAACTGCAGCCCGAGCGTGGTCAGCACGATGACGAGCGCGTTGCGCGCGACATGCCAGCGCATCACCCGATAGGAGCCGGCACCCTTGGCGCGAGCCGTGCGGACGAAATCGGCATGCATCACCTCCAGCACCGCCGCCCGGGCCGTTCGCGCCAAAAGCGCCAGCGGCGAGACGCCGAGCGCGATCGCCGGCAGCACGATGTAGCGCGGGTCGCCGTCGCCATAGCCGAAGCTCGGGAACCAGCCGAGCGTCAGGGCGAAGGCGTACATCAGCAGCAGGCCCAGCCAGAACATCGGCAGCGACAGCCCCGAGACGGCGAAGACCATCGAGAGCATGTCGACCCAGCTTCCCGGCTTCAGCGCCGCCAGGAAGCCGAGCGGCACGCCGACGACGACGGCGAAGAGCATGGCGGCGAAGGCGAGCTGCAGGCTCGGCCAGAGCCGCTCGCCGATCAGCCCGGTCACCGGCTGGCGGGTGCGGAAGGAATCGCCGAGATCGAAGGTGGCGAGCCCGCCGACATATTTGGCGAAACGCAAAGGCAGCGGGTCGTTGAGGCCGAACTGCTCGTTCATCCGCGCGATGGTCTCGGCGTCGATATTGCTGCGCCCGTCGGCCATCTGGCTGGTGGCGAAATTGCCGGGGATGACGCTGAACAGCACGAAGATCAGCGCCGCGACCGCCAGCAGGATCGGGACCGCCTGCAGCAGGCGGCGAGAGACATAAGGCAGCATGGCGAGCTCCTGATTGCGGCGGGCCGGCATGCCGCTATCGGAAAGGTCTTGTTCCAGCGTCATCCCGGGCGGAGCGAAGCGCAGACCCGGGATCCATGCCGGAACGGTTCAGGCATGGATCCCGGATCGGCGCGGCTTTGCCGCTTGTCCGGGATGACCGGAGCGGTTCCGCCACCCGGACGGCTAGGCCGGGTGGCGTAGCGCGGCCTATTTCGCCGCGGGCGAGGTGGCGTCGACCCAGAGGTCCTCATAGCGCTGGAGCGCGAGCTCCGTCGCGTTCGGCTGGAGGCCGTGCAGCCAGGGCTGATAGGCCATGACCGCCTTGTTGTAGTTGAAGAACCAGACGGGGGCCTCGTCCTGCAGCAGGGCGTTGGCCTTCTTCAGGAGTTCGAGCTGCTTGGCCGCATCGGTCTCGGCCGAAGCGTCGTCGATCAGCTTGTCATAGGCCGCGTTCTTGAAGGTGGTGTAGTTGCAGGAGGAGCGCGGCGTCGACGAATGGAAGCATTTCAGCGCCGTCAGCGAATCCGGGCCGGAGGTGTTCGACCAGATATAGGCCTGGAAATCGCCCTTCACGATGACGCCGCCCAGCGCCGAGGTCTCGACCGGCTTGACCTTCACCTTGATGCCGACCTTGGCGAGCATCGGGATCGTCGCCTCGACGATCGGGATGCCCCAGCTCTCGTTCGGCGTCGCGGTCCATTCGAACTCGAAGCCGTCGGGATAGCCGGCCTCGGCCAGCAGCTTCTTGGCCTTCTCCGGATCATAGGCATAGGGCTTGGCGTTCTTGTCGAAGGCCGGCGAGGAGAGCGGCAGCCAGCTCACCGCGCGATAGGCCTTGTCGCGGACCAGGCGCTTGATGATCAGGTCGCTGTCGATCGCGTAGTTGATCGCCTGGCGCACGCGCTTGTCGGAGAAGGGCTTGAACGCGGGGTTCATGCCCATGTTGCGGGTGAAGACTTCCGCGACTTCAAGCAGGCCCTTCGACAGGTTCGGGTCGGCCTTGTAGGCGACATACTGGGTCGAGCCCAGGATCGAGACGTCGATCTCCTTGTTGCGGAAGGCGACGTCGCGCGCCGCCGCCTCGCCCATCGGCGAGATCACCAGCTTGTCGGCATAGGGCTTGCCGGGCTGGTAGTATTTCTCCCACTTCTCGAAGACCATGCGCGAGCCGGGGACGTGCTCGACGAACTTGAAGGGACCCAGCCCGATCGGCTTGTTGAAGAAGTCCGGCGCCTGCGCCTCCTTGGCGGGCATGATCGCGGTGGTCGCCTGGAACAGGAAGTAGCCGGGATCGGCCTTGTCCGTCAGCGTCATCTCCAGGGTGAAGTCGTCGATCTTCTTGAGGCCGGAGATCTCCTTGGCCGTCCCTTTCTGGACGTCGGTCGCGCCGACGATGCGGGCGATGTAGCGGGCACCCGGATAGTTCTTCGACCCGTCCATGATGCGGGTATAGGACCAGATGATGTCGTCGGCCGTCATCTTGCGGCCGTTATGGAAGAGCGCGTCGTCGCGCAGCTTGTAGGTGTAGGTCTTGCCGTCCGGCGAGACCGTCACGCTCTTGGCGAGGTCGAGCGCCGGCTTGCCGTTCTTGGCATCCCATTTGTAGAGCATGCTGTGCAGCGCATAGCCGTAGATCTCGTCCTGGATCTGGTTCGAGACATGGCTGTCATTGCTGACGAAGGACGCGCCATAGGGCGCGGTGAAGCGGATCGTCCCGCCATGGCGCGGCTCCTGGGCCTGCGCCTGCACGGTGAACGCCGCCAGCGTCAATGCGGTGGCGAAGGCCAGTTTCTTCAACAACACGATTGCTCCTCCCGTTTCTTCATCGGCTCCGGCTGATCCGGAGTTTTTGCTTCCAAGTGGAACCATAGCGGCTTTGCCGCGCTTGTCTGCCCCTTGCCGGTTTAGCCCTTCGGTCAGGGCGCCCGCTCGTAGACGACCTCGCCGCCGAGGATGGTGAGGTCGCAGCGCGTATCGTTCAGGATATCGGCCGGGTCGGCGGTCAGCAGGTCGCGCGAGAACACGGCGACATCGGCGAGGAAGCCCGGCGCGAGCCGGCCTTTCACATGCTCCCGCTTCTGCGAGAAGGCGCCGTATTCGGTATAGGCCTGCAGCGCCTCCTCGATCGAGACGCGCTGCGCAGCGTCCATCACCGTGCCCTTCCAGGTCTTGCGGGTCAGCATGGTGTGGAAGTTCGGGAAGGGGTTCGGGTCGCAGACCGGCGCGTCGCTGCCCGTCGCCGGCTTCAGGCCGAGATCGAACCAGGTGCGGAAAGGATAGCTCGGCAGCGCCCGCTCCGGCCCGAGCACCTCCACATAGGCATCGCCGAAATCATGGATGAAGACCTGCTGCGGGCAGGGATAGATGCCGGCCTTGACCATGCGCGCGTGCTGGGCCGGCGTCGAGAAGCCGCAATGCTCGATGCGATGGCGGCGGTCGGGATCGGGATGGGCGGCGAGCGCCTTCTCGTATGCGGTGATGAGCTGCTCGATCGCGGCGTCGCCGATGGCGTGGCAGGCGAGCTGGTAGCCCTTCACATGGGCGTCCATCACCATGCGCTCGAGCTCGGCATCCTCCCACATCCAGACGCCTTTGGTCTTGTCCTCGCCGAGATAGGGCTCGCTCATCCAGGCGGTGCGGCCGCCGGCCGAGCCGTCGAGGAAGAGCTTGACCGCGCCGATCATCAGCATGTCGTCGCCGGTGCCGGAAATCAGCCCGGCCTCATGGCATTGCGGCACGATCGAGCGGCCGTCGTCGCCGAGCAGCGTCAGCCAGGTGCGCACTGGCAGGCGCCCGTCGCGCTTGGCTCTGGCGTAGGCCGCGATCTCGCCGAAGCCGCCCTTCTGGCCGACGGCGGCGTCCATGCAGCTCGTGATGCCGAGCGAGAGCAGGTAGCGGCCGCCGCGCTCGATGCCGGCGATGATGTCCTCCTCGGTCGCGGGCGGGATCGCGGCCTGCACCGGGGCGCGGGCATTCTCGGCGAGCAGGCCGGTGAGGCGGCCGTTCTCCTGCTCGATCAGCCCGCCCTGCGGCGTCGGGGAGCTTTCGTCGATGCCGCCGAGGCGCAGCGCCTGCGAGTTGCAGATGGCGATATGGCCGCAGGTCCGCACCAGCATGACGGGATTGTCCGGCGCGGCGCGGTCGAGTTCCTCGCGCCGGGGGTGGCGGCCGACATCGAGCTTGGTCTGGTCGTAGCCGCGCGAGAGGATCCACTCGCCCGGCTTCGACTGCGCGGCGCGGGCCGCGATGGCGTCGAGCAGCGCCTCCAGCGTCGGCGCGGCCTCCGGCTTGGAATCGACCCAGCCCATGGTCATGCCGAGCGAGACGAGATGCAGGTGCGAATCGTTGAGGCCCGGCGTCGCCAGCCGCCCCTTCAGGTCGATCACGCGGGTCCTGGGCCCGATCAGCGGCGCGATCTCGGCCTCGCTTCCGGCGGCCAGAACCTTGTCGCGGAAGATCGCCAGCGCCGCGACCACGCCCTCCTCGCGCCCGCACCAGATCGGGCCGTTGCGCAACACGATATCGGCCTGCACTGCCATGGTTTCCTCCTGAATGCCTGTCGCGGCGCCGGCCCTGTCCGGCCCGCGGTCAGATGTCGTCGAGCGGGAAGATCGGCCGGCGCACCTTCCGGTAGGGCCGCTCCTTGAAATTGCGGGTCGAGAGCGCGCCGGTATCGACCTCCAGCACCTCGCGGGCGATCGGCTCGAAGGCGGCGCGGAAATGCTGCATCGACTTGACGATCACCGTCGATTTCCGCGTCGGATCGACGCCGAGCGAGGTGAACTGGGCGAGGTCCGTCGCCTGGCCGTTATGGGTGATGACGACGATCTCGACATCGTCGACCCTGAGCAGCGCCGAGAGCCCGTAATGGCGCCAGGTGCCGCCGCCCATCGGGCCGTAGCAGATGAAATGGCCGTCGGTCAGCGCCACGACATGGGCGTCGAGATCGAGCGGCCCGCCGCCCATCGTCGGATCGACCTTGCCGCCGAGCTTCAGCCGGACGCGGTTGCCGACGCCGGCAGCCTGCGCCGCAAGCACGGCTTGCGGGTCGCAGATCGCATGGAAGCCGACATTCTTCAGCTTCGCCGCCAGCACGGCGCGCAGCAGATGGGTGGCGTCGCCATAGGCGCCGGAGCCGGGATTGTCGGAATAATCGGAGATCACCAGCGGCTTGGCGCCGGGCTTGCCGGCATCGGCCTCGCCGGCCTTGGCGCGCATGATGGCTTCCGCCAGCGGCGTGAAATGGATCGAGGAGAAATGGCGCTGCTCCCAGGCATAGTCCATCAGCTCCTCGGCGATGCCTTGAGCCTTGCCGCGATCATCGGCCGTGACCGCGACCGAAGGGCCGATATCGTGAACGTCGGCCGAGGAGAAGCCGGCCTGGACGCTGACGACCAGCGCCTCGCCGGAAGCCTCCAGCGTATCGCCGCGGCGCAGCAGCTCCAGGAAGGGCGGCGAGGTCGTGCGCCCGCCGTCGAGCGCATAGAGGATCGGCCGGCGGGCGAGCGCGACCTTGGGCCGGATCTCGCCCTTCATGGCGCGTTCCAGCAATTCGGCCGCCTGCCAGGTGCGTTCGTACTGGTCGATATGCGGATAGGTCCGGTAGGAGATCAGGGCATTGGCGTTGTCGGCCATAAGCTGCGTGACGGTCGCATGCAGGTCGAGCACCACGACCACGGGCACGTCCGGGCCGATGCGCCTGCGCAGCCGCGCCAGCAATTCGCCCTCGCCGTCGTCGGAGCTTTCGGTCGCCATCGCGCCGTGCAGATGCAGCAGCACGCCGTCGACCCCGTCGGCCGCTCCGACGATCCATCCGGCAAAGAGGTCGAAGGCGGCATCGGTGACGCGCCCCGACGGATTGGCGCCGGTCACCAGCGGATGGACCAGGCTCCAGCCGAATTTCCCAGCCGCCTCGAAGGCGGCGCCCATCGCGCTGCGGGTGCCCCGGAAGGCCTCGGGGATTTCGTTGTCGCGATAGGCGCCATGCGCCCGGAAGGCGGCCTCGTCCGTGAGCTGAACACTGAACGTATTCGTCTCATGCATGAATTCGGCAATCAGCACGCGCCGCGTCATTCATCCCCCGCTCAATTTTTTGTCCCGCTCAATTTTTTTGACAGTCTTGGCGGTTCACCGGCACCGCCACCACTGATTTCAGCGCATACATGCCCCTGGCTGCAACCGCTTGTCCGCCAGCGGTGAATATGCTGAACTTAAGGGGAGCATCTTGAGCTGGCCGGGCTCCCCCGGCGAGAGGCGCCGCCCTGGCGTTCCTGCCTATCTCCGGCAGCCGCCACGCCCGAGGCGCCGGCAAAGGCGAGCCTGGCCGCAGCGGTGCCGAAAAAATCAGCAAATCCGCATAATCATCTGGAATCGCTGGATAAACTAATTCTCTCCAGGGAGGAACCCGCAGCGCCGATTCGGCGTTCCCCCGCTGCTGAACCTTCACGGCGGAGAGGGAGATGGACGAAGAGAGAATCAAGCGGATCGCCCGCGCGATGTGCCGTGCAGCCCGGATCGACCCCGACAAGCCGGCCGGCAACAAGGGCCCGTTCACCATGTCGATGCAGGCGCCCGGGCATGAGAGCCCGCAGCCGGCCTGGATGCTGTTCCGGCAGGAGGCGGCGCATTTCGCCGCGCGTCACCGCGACATCGCGCAGACGCTCTGAGCCCAAGGCGCCAAGCCGCAAGGCCACAGCCGCCCCGAATAGGCGGCGACGCCTTCACAAGCCCCGGACCTCCTGGCGGTGGCCGGGGCTCCCGCTTTCCCGACAATCAGGCGCCGGCAGCCGCCCGCACGGCGTCAGAGGCTCTTGAAGCTCGGATAATAGCCGCGGAAGCTGGTCTCGAGGATCCTGGCCCCGCCGCGCTGCTTCAGCACCTCGGCCGCGGCGACCCCGATCCGCTCCGCCTGCTCCGGCGGACCGGACTCGGCAGCGACGACATGCTCGGAACCGTCGATCGAAGTGACCTGGGCGTGCAGCGTCAGCGCACCGTCCTTCCATTCCGCGCAGGCCCCGACCGGCAGGCTGCAGCCGGCGCCGAGAGCGTGCATCATCGCCCGCTCGGCCTCCACCTCGGCCCGCGCCTTCGGGCATTCGATCGCCTTCAGCACCGCGATGACGGCCTCGTCGCCGGCCCGCGCCTCGAGCCCCAGCGCGCCCTGCCCGACGGCATAGGGGAAGCGCATCGCGTCGAGCACCTCCGAAGAAGCCTCGTCGAGCCCCAGCCGCTTCAACCCGGCGCAGGCCAGGATGACGGCGTCGAGCGCGTCCTCGCCGTCGATCTTGGCGAGGCGCGGGCCGACATTGCCGCGGATCGGCACCACGGTCACGTCGGGCCTGAGGCTGAGGATCTGGGCGCGGCGGCGCAGGGAGCCGGTGCCGACATGGGCGCCCTGACGCAGGCTCAGCATGGTGGCGCCGCAGAGACCGTCGCGCGGGTCCTCGCGCTCCGGCACCGAGGCGAGGGTCAGCCCTTCATGCAGCGTCGTCGGCAGGTCCTTGAGCGAATGCACGACGAAGTCGACCTCGCCCTTGACGAGCTGCTGCTCGTGCTCGACGGCGAAGACCCCGACCATGCCGAACTGATGGAACTCCGACTTCCGGTCCCGGTCGGCGATCGTCGCGATCTGGCAGAGGGTGAATTCGGCCTGCGGAACCTTCGCCTTGATCAAGCCCATGACATGATGGGTCTGGGCCATCGCCAGCGGGCTGCGGCGCGTGCCGATCCTCAGATGCATGGGCTGAACTTCCGTCCTTCTCTGGGCCGCGGCCGCGCCGATGCGCGGCGGCCCGCAATTCCGTCGCGCCGCTATACCAGCCGCCCGCCGCGCTGACGAGTGCGCCCGTCTCGGCCGGGACCTGCGCCGCCGGCGCCCGTCTCAGCCCTGCCGCAAGGCCCGCAGCGCCCGCTCCAGCACCGCATAGACCCGGGGCTCCCCCATCTGCGCCACGTTGAAGCGCATGAAGTCGCCCGCCGTCTGCGCCACGCTGAAGACGTTCCCCGGCGCCAGGACGACGCCCTCGGCCAGCGCCAGATGCGAGAGCCGCACCGGATCGGCGCCCTCCGGCAGGCGGCACCAGAGATAGAAGCCGCCGCGCGGCATCAGCCAGGGCGTGATGCCCAGCCCCTCCAGCCTGGGCGCCACGGCGCGCCGGGCCTGGGCGAGCCGGCGGCGGATCTCCTCCATATGCTTGCGATAGCCGCCGCTCGCCAGGATGTCGGCGACCAGCCCGGCGGCCAGCGGGCTGGGCCCGCCGAAACTGGTCGCGATCTGCAGGTCGACGAGCCCCTCGATCCAGTCCGGCCGGGCCGCGACATAGCCGCAGCGGACCGAGGCCGAGAGCGTCTTGGAGAAGCTGCCGACGCGGATCACCCGCTCGAGCCCGTCGAGCACGGCGAGACGCGGCGACGGCTCGGGCTCGAAATCGGCGAAGATGTCGTCCTCGACGATCGTCATGTCGTGCGCGGCGGCGATGCCGAGCACCCGATAGGCCGCCTGCGGCGAGAGGCTCGCGCCCGTCGGGTTGTGCAGCGCCGAATTGGTGATGTAGAGGCGCGGCCGCTCCGCCGCCACGACGGCCTCGAAGGCGGCGAGGTCCGGGCCCGAAGCCGTGCGGGGCACGCTCAGCAGGCGCAGACGATGCACCCGCAGCAAGGCCCGGAAATTGAAGTAGCAGGGATCGTCCACCAGCACGGTGTCGCCGGGCTGGAGCAGGAAGCGGCAGATGAGGTCGACAGCCTGCGTCCCCGAATTCGTCAGCAGGAGCTGTTCCGGCGACAGGTGCAGCCCCTCCTCGCCGAAACGCCCGAGCAGGAGCCGGCGCAGCGGCAGCGAGCCGCGCGTGCTGCCGTAATCGGCGAGGACCGCGTCGCTGCCGCGCGCGAGGGCCCGCAATCCGCGGCGCAGCGCCGCCTCCGGCATCCAGCCGGCCGGCAGCCAGCCGCAGCCGGGCTTGAGCATGTCCGCCTCGGCATCGAGCGACTGCCGCGAGACCCAGAAGGGATCGACCGCCCGCGGCACCGCCGGGCGCGCCAGGCTCAGCGGCGGCAAACCGTGCCCGGTCAGGTAGAAGCCCGAGCCGGGACGCGCGCGGATCAGCCCTTCCGCCGCGAGCCGGTCATAGGCCTCGACCACCGTCGACGGCGAGACCCGCATCGCCGCGGCGCAGCGGCGGATCGAAGGCAAACGCTCGCCCGGCGCGAGCTGGCGCGCCGCCGCCTGCGCCCGGATGGCGGCCATGACGTCCTCGGTCCGGGTCTGCCTGCGCCTGTCGCTCATCCTGCGTCACCGTATTGCCCATGATACCCATACAGTTTCGGCCGATCGTATGGAATTGTTTCTGTCGCGCACGGCCCCGGCCGCCTAGACCATGGCCGGCTTCGGGGGATTTCGGGCCGCGCCGGCGGTCGCGGCGCCGCCGGGGCGGGAAGCGAGGCAGGATGTCGTTTGCAGGCAAGGGCTGGGGCAGCGGGCTCCTCGGCGTGGTGATCTTCAGCGGCTCGCTGCCGGCGACGCGCGTCGCCGTCGCCGGCTTCTCGCCGCTGTTCCTGACCTGCGCCCGCGCCGTCATCGCGGCGCTGCTCGGCGGCGTCTTCCTCGCGCTGCTGCGCCAGAAGGCCCCGGCGCGGAGCGACCTGCTCCCCCTCGCCATCGTCGCGCTCGGCGTCGTCGTGGGGTTTCCGCTGCTGACGGCGCTGGCGCTGCTGCACATCACGGCGGCGCGCTCGATCGTCTTCATCGGGCTGCTGCCGCTGGCGACAGCGATCTTCGGCGTTCTGCGCGGTGGCGAGCGTCCGAGGCCGGCCTTCTGGCTGTTCTCGCTCCTCGGCAGCGCGACGGTCGCGGGCTTCGCGCTGCTCCACAGCGATGGCGGTTCCCTCGCCGGCGACGGGCTGATGGTCGCCGCGGTCGTGCTCTGCGGGCTCGGCTATGCCGAGGGCGCCACCCTCTCGCGCCGCCTCGGCGGCTGGCAGGTGATTTCCTGGGCGCTGTTCCTGTCGCTGCCGGCGATGGCGCTGCTCGCGCTGATCCAGCTCCCGGCATCCTGGGACGGCATCGATGCCGCCGCCTGGCTCGGGCTCGGCTATGTCTCGGTGTTCAGCATGCTGGTCGGCTTCGTCTTCTGGTATCGCGGGCTGGCGCTCGGCGGCATCGCGGGCGTCGGCCAGCTCCAGCTCCTGCAACCCTTCTTCGGGCTGCTGCTGGCCGGGCTGCTGCTGCACGAGCCGATCGCCTGGAGCATGGTCGCCGCGACGGGCGTCGTCGTGCTCAGCGTCGCCGGCGCCAAGCGCTTCGCCTAGCCTGGCTCCCCCCGAACGGCTCCGCCAGGCTCGCCGGCGCGAAAAAACCTGAGGTTTCGCCGCCGCGACGGCGCCTGCCCTCTCCATCGCCGCCCGGAATCAGGCGTAAGCTCGCTCGCCGGCAGCAGGGGGATTCGGGGCATGTTCATCGTTTTCCATCAGTTGCCGCTGGCACCGATGTTCATCGTCATCCTGTCGATCAGCACCCTGGTCTGCTGGCTGCTGATCGGGCTCGTCCGCTTCTGCGTGCCGCGGCTCGGCTATCCGCCGGACGAGCCTCTGCCGATCCGGGATTCGATCATCAACACCAGCGGCGCGCTGTTCGCATTGATCGTGGCTTTTTCCGCGGCGGGCATCTGGAACGACGCGGTGTCGGCGCGCAACGCCGTCCAGCGCGAGGCGGATGCGGTGGAGAGCGCGATGATCCTGTCGACCGCACTCCCCGAGGAGGCCCGCGCCATGCTTCTCGCGCGCCTGCGCGCCTATCTGAGCGGCGTGATCGCCATCGACTGGCCCGCCATGGCAGCCAGCACGCCGACGGACGACCCGGTCTTCGACCAGTCCGAGCGGCACCTGCTCGGCGCGCTGGAGCACGTCTCGCGGCAGAACGCGGCCCCCGGCGGCTCGGCGGCCTATGGGCCGCTGCTCGACCGGTTGATCGAGATCCGGCAGGCGCGGCTCGCCCGGCTCGCCTCGTCGCAGTCCGGCGTCTCCTGGGCGCAATGGTTCGCGATGTGGCTGATCTCGACCGCGACCCTGCTGTCGATCGTGATCTGCAACAGCCACGCCTTCCGCATGCAGATCGTCGCCGCGCATCTCTACGTCATCGTCGTTTCAGCGGCCTATTTCGTAATCCTCACCCATGACCGTCCCTTCATCGGAAAGGTCTCGGTCCAGCCGACAGCTCTGCAGGCCCTGGTGGCGCATTGAAGCGCAAGCCTGGCGGCATGCGGCCGACCTCGGGGTGAGCGAGCCACCGGGACGATATGCGCTGCGGAAAGGAGGAGGATGGTGCGCAAGAGGGCTGCGCAAAAATTCTCCATCCAATTGGTAAATAACGATTTTCCGAACAGAATTTCATTATAATATCAACAATCCTACCAACATTTCGCGCGGTGAGTCTTTGACCGCGCCGGGGCCGATGCAGGCCGAATGTGTGATCAGGCGACCAAAATAGCCTCGTCGCCGTTCATGTTCCGCGCAAACTTAGACGAACATGGACGACCAAGGATGCCAGTGAATGACCGCCTACCGGATTAGTCAAATCGCAAAGCCGCACGGACCAATCAGCCGCTCGGCGATCTATAACGAAATCGCGGCCGGGCGTCTGGTCGCGCGAAAAATTGGCCGGGCAACTTTCGTGCTTGAGAAGGACTGGCTCGCCTTCCTCGAAAGCGCACCGATCATAGGCGGGGGGAATCATCAGCCCAATCAAAAAAGCTGAACGACCGCCTTAACGCAACGGATCGCCAACGGATAACCAACGGACCTAAACGGATAAATCCGTTGTAAATTCAATAACTTGACTGTCACTCGATTTCGTTGATCATCCCGATTTGTCGGGATCGCTTCCCTTCAACACGACCGCCCAAAACGCCACGCAATCCCGCGCGGTGAACGGCGAACCATGCCTTGGAGAACACAATGCTCAAAAATCTTGCCTACGCGGCTCAACTCGCCACTGCTCTCGAAGAGGGTTCCCTCGAAGACGGAAGCCATCTCGGGGTCAGCGATAGCGAATACATCGCCCGCATTCTTCGCGAACTGATCGTTCATATCCAGGACGGCGCCGTGCCGCACACGATTCTGAAGCGCCCTAAGTGATCAATGCATGTCATCGTTCGATCGGGCTTCACGATCAAACTTGGCCGGATTGCCGAGCGTCCGAGCAGATCATGACGACTTCTTTATTGGCCGATATCGCATAACCTAATTCGAACCAGACATTTGGGTTGTCGATCGAAATGTCGGCGACGCACAGAACGGAATTGCGAATGCCGTCAGCGATATCTTGGATCGGAATGCTAACGCTCGGGTCGCGATCGACACGGTAAGGCTCAAGCCCCGCCGCCTTGATCGCTGGCGCTATAACCTCATCAAATCGAGCATCGAACGCGCTGCCGTCAAAGGGCTGAATTACAAAACAACGGCTCATTTCAACTTCGCCCCATCGCAAAAACGCTTGGGAGGCTAGCCGCTCGGGATATGAGCTTCAATCGAAAGCGCAGATGCCAACTATCGAGCGCCACTTTCTCCCCAAAACCTCCTGAAAATGAAAGCCCGGACTCTACAGTTGGTCAATAATTTCGGACAGGGAGGCACCTGCTATTCGGGCCTGCCCTTCCGCTTGGCCTTTAGCCGATCGAGTTCGTCGGCCCACCACTGAGCCATCTGCACGCGCTCATCCCAATGCTGGCCGCGAGCATATGCGCGGCGAACAGCATCCTTATCCTGATGCGCTAAAGCACGCTCGATTGCGTCGGCGGACCACTTTCCGCTTTCGTTCAGGAGCGTGCTCGCAGCAGCCCGGAAGCCGTGGCTCGTCATCTCGTCTGCGCCGAAACCCATTCGGCGCAGCGCGGCATTCAGCGTGTTCTCACTGATCGGACGCGGGGCTACTGTCCGCCCCTCGCCCCCGCTGATGCCGTAGCCCGGAAAGACCAGTTTCCCGTTCCCGGTCAGGGTCTTAAGGTCTTTCAGGATCGCTAGCGCCTGACTCGGCAAAGGAATCCGGTGCTCTTGGCGCATCTTCATACGCGAGGCGGGAATCGTCCAAACCGCTTCCTTCAGATCAAACTCCGACCATTCAGCCGGGCGCAGTTCGCCGGGCCGAGGAAATAGCAGCGCCATCAGTTGAAGCGCGGCCTTCGTGGTCGGCTGCCCCTGAAACCCGTCAACCGCCCGCAGCAGCCCGGCGAAGTCATCTTCTTTGGTCAGGGCCGCACGATGTTTCACTTTCGGCGCCAGTAGCGCGCCCCGAAGCGCGAAGGTCGGGTCGTTGGCGGCTCGCGTGGTCGCGATGGCGAACCGGAAAACCTGACCAATCACGGCGCGCAGGCGCTTGGCGGTCTCCCGGTGCCCCTTGGCTTGAACACGCTCCAAAACGTCGAGAACTTCGCGAGCGCTGATTTCTGTGATGGGTCGGTCGCCTAGCGACGGTTTTGCGAGATCGAACAACCAACGCGTCTTTTCCAATGTGCGCTCTGCCTTGCCGTCCTCTTCCTTCTTCCGAAGGAGCTCGTCGGCTACGGCGCCGAAGGTATTTGCGTCACTAAGCGCCTTGGCCCTCTTGTCGGCCTTCTTCTGCTCGCCCGGATCGATACCATCGGCAAGGAGTTTGCGCGCCCGCTCACGCCGGTCGCGCGCCTGTGACAACGCCATTGTCGGATAGGCGCCTAACGCCAAGAGTTTCTGCTTGCCCTGATGGCGATAAGCGAGACGCCAGAGACGAGACCCGGCAGGCATCACCCACAATTGCAGGCCGGCTCCGTCCGAAAGTTTCTGAAGCTTCCCGGTCGGCTTAGCGTTTCGAATCGCCACGTTGGTTAGCGGCATGTTGGTATCACCCCGCGTTGGTATGCGCTGATACCAACAGAAAGACCAACAAAGCTTTTGGCTGTCAATGGACGCCGCTGGACGGCAGCGGACGGACCGACTGAGAAACAAGCGCTTTTCGGCCTGTTTTCGCCCGCCTCAACACGTCTATGGACAATGATGGAAGAAGAAGTGGTGCCGCAAGAGGGATTCGAACCCCCGACCCCCTCATTACGAATGAGGTGCTCTACCAGCTGAGCTATTGCGGCGACGGGTGGCGCTGTAACAGCCGCCGCGGGGCTTGGCAAGCCATACTCGATATCGCGCACAATGCCCGGCCGAGACAGCTTCGCGCGGCGCATGCGGCCGGCCGGCGAGGTCGGGCCGATGGGCGCCCGGCACCTCAATCCTTGCGCAGCTTCTCGGTCTCCGGCTTCTCCTGGCCGAGCGCGACGATGCCGCGGCGGATGGCGCGGGTGCGGGTGAAATGCCTGTGCAGCGTCTCGCCGTCGCCGTAGCGGATGGCGCGGGTCAGCAGCGCCAGATCCTCGTTGAAGCGGCCGAGCATCTCCAGCACCGCCTCCTTGTTGTGCAGGAAGACGTCGCGCCACATCGTCGGATCCGAGGCCGCGATGCGGGTGAAATCGCGGAAGCCGCCGGCCGAGAACTTGATCACCTCCGACTGCGTCACCGCCTCCAGATCCTCGGCCGTGCCGACGATGTTGTAGGCGATGAGATGCGGCAGGTGGCTGGTGATGGCGAGCACGAGATCATGGTGCTGCGCGCTCATCACCTCGACCAGCGCCCCCATGCCTTCCCAGAGCTGGCGGGTCTTCGCCACCGCGCCGGCATCCGTGCCCTCCGGCGGCGTCAGGATGCACCAGCGGTTGAGGAAGAGGCTCGGGAAACCGGCATCGGGACCGGAATTCTCGGTGCCGGCCACGGGGTGCGCCGGGACGAAGGAGACGCCCTCCGGCAGATGCGGCAGCACCGCATCGACCACCGCGCCCTTGACCGAGCCGACATCCGAGAGGATCGCCCCCGGCTTCAGCGCGGCCGCGATCTCGGCCGCGACGGCGCCGCAGGCGCCCACCGGCACGCAGAGGACAATATGGTCGGCGTCGCGCGCGGCCTCGGCCGCCGTGTCAGTGACGGCATGGCCAAGATCGAGCTCGCGCGCCCGCTGACGAACGGCCCCGTCGCGATCGGAGAGGACGATCGTGCCGGCGAGGTTCAGCTCCTTCGCCGTCCGCGCGATCGAGGAGCCGATCAGCCCGATGCCGATGATGGCGAGGCGGCCGAAGACCGGCTCGCTGCGGCGCGGCGCGAAGCTCTCTGCCATCGGCGTCAGGCCTTGCCGGCGAGGAAATCGGCGAGCGCGGCGACGACGAGGCGGTTCGCCTCCTCGGAGCCGATGGTCATGCGCAGCGCGTCCGGCAGGCCGTAGGAGGCGACGGCGCGCAGGATCAGGCCGCGCTGCGTCAGGAAGGCGTCGGCGTCCTTCGCCGTCCGGCCTGCTTCCTTCGGGAAATGGATGAGGATGAAGTTGCCGACCGAGGGCGTGACGGTCAGGCCGAGCTTTTCCAGCTCGGCCGTGGTCCAGGCGAGCCATGTCTCGTTGTGCTCGATCGCGGCGGCGACATGGGCCTCGTCGGCGATCGCCGCGGCGCCGGCCTCGATCGCCGCGCCGTTGACGTTGAAGGGGCCGCGGATGCGCTCGAGCGCATCGACGATGGCGGCCGGCGCATAGAGCCAGCCGATGCGCAGATTGGCGAGGCCGTAGATCTTCGAGAAGGTGCGTGTCATCACGACGTTCTCGCTCTCGGCTACGAGCTCGAGGCCGGCGGCGTAGTCGTTGCGGCGGACATATTCGGCATAGGCGGCGTCGAGCACCAGCAGGACATGCGGCGGCAGGCCAGCCTGCAGGCGCTTGACCTCGTCGAAGGACAGATAGGTGCCGGTCGGGTTGTTCGGGTTGGCGAGGAAGACGATCTTCGTCTTCGGCGTCACCGCGGCGAGGATGCCGTCGACATCGGCGGTATAGTCCTTTTCGGGCACGACGACCGGCTTACCGCCGGCCGCGAGAATGGCGATGCGATAGACCAGGAAGCCGTACTGGCTGTAGATGCCCTCGTCGCCCGCGCCGAGATAGGCCTTGGTGACGAGCTCGAGCAATTCGTCCGAGCCGTTGCCGCAGACGATCCGCGCCGGGTCGAGGCCGTAGCGGCCGGCGATCGCCTGCTTGAGCCGGCTCGACGAGCCGTCCGGGTAGAACTCCAGCTTGGCGGCAAGGCCCTGGAAGGCCTCGACCGCCTTCGGGCTCGGGCCGAGCGGCGTCTCGTTCGAGGAGAGCTTGTGCAGCTTCACGCCGGCGGGCGCGGCGGATTTGCCAGGGACGTAAGCCTCGATGTCGAGGACGCCGGGACGGGGAATGGGGCGGGAGGCGGTCATGATGCAGCTCTTTCGATCTCGTCACCACGCCGTCATCCCGGACGGAGCGAAGCGAAGATCCGGGATCCATGCCTGAGCGTCGACCGGCAGCGTTCAGGCATGGATCCCGGGTCTCCCTGCGGTCGCCCGGGATGACCGCGTCGTGGTTTCAGACGGTGAAAATCATCGCGGCTAGGAACGGGCGGATGCGACGGCGAAGCGGGCGGCGTGGCTGCCGACTTCCGAGAAGTCGCTGAGGCCTGCAGGGGCCAGCGCGTCGCTTATCGCGGCCTGGTCGACCTCGCCGGAGGCGGCGACCAGCAGCGACAGATGCGAACCGTCGGCGGCCGAGGCCGAGACCTCGGCGAGATGCTCGGCGAGGCCGTGGCGCAAGCCTTCCGACCAGCGCTCGACACGGGCGGCATAGAGCACGATCTCGCGCACGGCGGCATCGGCCAGCGGCTTGGCGACGCAATAGACCGGCGTGCCGGCCGGGTGGTCCGGCCGCTCGATGAAGGGCAGGCGCGCGATGATCTTGGGCTTGTCCGGCCCGATCAGGTCGCGCCACCAGATGCCGGCGCTGGCGCCCTGGTCCATGCGGAAGATGCCGAGATCGCCGGCCGATTCCGCCACGGCGCGGATGACGGCGCGGGCATCCTCATGCGGAACGAAGGGGACCGTGAAGCCGAAATGGAAGCGGGCGGAATCGCGCATCGCCGGGTCGCCGCCGGAGACGTCGGCATGAACCGAATAGTTCGCCTGCACATAGGTGAAGGTGGCGATGATGATGCGCCAGATGCTCTCGACCGTGTCGAGCGGCAAAAGCCCCTTATGGCGCAGGGCGAGGCGCTTCATCATGTCGGCCTCGCGGCCGGGGCGGAAGGCGGAGCCGGAGGCCTGCGTCTTCTTCACCGCGATCAGCGTCTCGATGATCTGCGAGCGCTCCATCAGCAGCGCGTGCATCTCGCTGTCGATGCGGTCGATCCCGGCACGGAGGTCGGCGAGAGTGGTCGGGGCGGCTTCGGTCATGGGCTACGCGCTTTCCGGCAGAGCCACGCTCCTTAGCGCTCCCGCCGCGCCTTGGCAAAGCCGGCAGCGCAATCCCGCGTTGACAGCGCCGCCGTCACGCGGCATCGCTAGTTCGATTTTCCGAACGAATGGACCGGCAAGACAAATCCCGCTGCCGAAGCTGACGATATGAGCGATCTTTCCCCCAGCCTGGCCGACCCGCTGAAGGAAGCGAACGAGCCTTCGAGCCTCGTCGCGCGCTTCGGGCCGGAGGCGCCGCTGCTGATGGATTGCGGCGTCGTGCTCGACCGCTGGCAGATCGCCTACCAGACCTATGGCACGCTGAACGCCGGCAAATCCAACGCGATCCTGGTCTGCCACGCTTTGACCGGCGACCAGTACGTCGCCAGCCGCAACCCGGTCACCGGCAAGGGCGGCTGGTGGACGGCGATGATCGGGCCGGGCAAGCCGATCGACACGGAACGCTTCTTCATCATCTGCGCCAACGTCATCGGCGGCTGCACGGGCACCACCGGCCCGGCCTCGACCAACCCCGAGACGGGCAAGCCCTGGGGCCTGTCCTTCCCGGTGGTGACCATCCGCGACATGGTGCGGGCGCAGGCTGCGCTGGTCGATCGCCTGGGCATCGAGACGCTGTTCTGCGTCGCCGGCGGCTCGATGGGCGGCATGCAGGTGCTGCAATGGGCGGCGAGCTATCCCGCGCGCGTCTTCTCGGCCTTGCCGCTGGCGACCGGCGCCAAGCATTCGGCCCAGAACATCGCCTTCCACGAGGTCGGGCGGCAGGCGGTGATGGCCGATCCCGACTGGCGGCAGGGGCGCTATCTCGAAGAGGGCACCCGGCCCGCCAAGGGGCTCTCGGTCGCGCGGATGGGCGCGCATATCACCTATCTGTCGGAACAGGCGCTGCACCGGAAGTTCGGCCGCAAACTGCAGGATCGCGAGGCGCCGACCTTCTCCTTCGACGCGGATTTCCAGGTGGAGAGCTATCTGCGCCATCAGGGGCTGAGCTTCGTCGAGCGCTTCGACGCCAATTCCTATCTCTACGTCACCCGCGCCATGGATTATTTCGACCTCGCCGCCGACCATGACGGCGTGCTGGCGCGCGCCTTCGCCGGCACCAAGACGCGCTTCTGCGTCGCCTCCTTCACCTCGGACTGGCTGTTCCCGACCGCCAATTCCCGCGCGATCGTGCATGCGCTCAATGCGGCCGGCGCCTCGGTCTCCTTCGTCGAGCTGGAGAGCGACAAGGGCCACGACGCCTTCCTGCTCGACGAGCCGAACCTCTTCGCCACCACGCGCGGCTTCCTGAGCGCGGCGGCGCGGGCGCGGGGGCTTTGACGATGGCGCTGACCGACACCCAGACCCACCGCATCGACCTCAAGCTCGTCGCGGAGATGGTGCAGCCGGAGACGCGCGTGCTCGATGTCGGCTGCGGCGACGGGGCGCTGCTCGCCCTGCTCGCGGAGACCCGCAAGGTCGATGCGCGCGGCATCGAGCTCTCGCGCGAAGGCGTGGCCGACTGCGTCGCGCGGGGTCTTTCCGTGATCCAGGGCGACGCCGATACCGATCTCGCCGACTATCCCGACGATTCGTTCGATTACGTCATCCTGTCCCAGACGATCCAGGCGACGCGCAATCCGCGGCTGGTGCTGGAGCAGATGCTCAGGATCGGCCGGCGCGCCATCGTCTCCTTCCCGAATTTCGGGCATTGGCGGATGCGGGCGCAGGTCTTCTTCCAGGGCCGGATGCCGGTGACGGAGGCCCTGCCCTATAGCTGGTGGGACACGCCGAACATCCATTTCTGCACGATCCGCGACTTCGTCGCGCTCTGCGATCTCGTCGGGGCGGAGAAGGAGCGGGCCGTGGCGCTCGACGCCGCCGGCGGCAAGGTCGGTGTCAATGCGCCGTGGTGGTTCTGGAACCTGTTCGGCGCGCAGGCGGTGTTTCTGCTGAAGCGGGGATAGCGCCGGCCGGCCCCCTCTCCCCTTGCGGGAGAGGGTTGGGGTGAGGGGTCGCACTGCGCTGAATCGTCGGTGCAGCTTCAGCGACGCTTCTTCCCGAAGGTAGCGAGACCCCTCATCCGTCTCGGCTTCGCCGAGCCACCTTGCTCCCGCAAGGGGAGAAGGGAAGGCGCGTGGCCTCAGTTCAGCGCCACGCCGGCCGGCCGCTTCTCCTTCACGGCCGCGACATGGCCGAGCATCAGCGTGCCCGGCCCGACGGTGATGGGCACCGTCTCGCCATCCTTGATCTCGCCGGCGAGGATGGCCTCGGCCAAGGGATCCTGCACCGACTTCTGGATCACGCGCTTCAGCGGGCGCGCGCCATAGGCCGGGTCGTAGCCCTTGTCGGCCAGCCACTCGCGCGCCTCCTTCGAGAGCTCGAGCGTGATCTTGCGATCGGTCAGCAGCTTCTGAAGCCGCCTCATCTGGATGTCGACGATCGCGCCCATGTCCTGCCGCCGCAGGCGGTGGAACAGGATGATGTCATCGATCCGGTTCAGGAATTCCGGCCGGAAGGCGTGGCGGACCACGCCCATCACCTCGTCGCGGACCGCGTCGCTGTCCTGCCCCTCGGGCTGGTTCACCAGGAATTCCGAACCGAGATTCGAGGTCATGATGATCAGCACGTTGCGGAAATCGACCGTGCGGCCCTGGCCGTCGGTCAGGCGCCCGTCGTCGAGAACCTGCAGCAGGACGTTGAACACGTCCGGATGCGCCTTCTCGATCTCGTCGAACAGCACGACCTGATAGGGCCGGCGGCGGACGGCTTCCGTCAGGGCGCCGCCCTCCTCATAGCCGACATAGCCGGGAGGCGCGCCGATGAGCCGGGCGACCGAGTGCTTCTCCATGTATTCCGACATGTCGATGCGCACGAGCGCCGTCTCGTCGTCGAACAGGAAGGAGGCCAGCGCCTTGGTGAGTTCCGTCTTGCCGACGCCGGTGGGGCCGAGGAACATGAAGGAGCCGATCGGCCGGTTGGGGTCCTGCAAGCCGGCTCGCGCCCGGCGGACGGCGGTCGAGACCGCCTCCACCGCCTCGCGCTGCCCGACGACGCGGGAGCCGAGAACCTCCTCCATGCGGAGCAGCTTCTCCTTCTCGCCTTCGAGCATGCGGTCGACCGGCACGCCGGTCCAGCGCGAGACCACCTGCGCGACATGGTCCGGCGTGACCGCCTCCTCGACCATGCCGGCGCTCTCGCCCTTCTCCTCGATTTCGGCCAGCTTCTTCTCCAACTGCGGGATCTCGCCATAGGCGAGCTCGCCGGCGCGCTGGTACTCGCCCTTGCGCTGCGCCTGGGCGAGCTCGTTGCGGGCATTGTCGAGCTTGGTCTTGATCTCCGCCGCCTGGCCGAGCTTGTCCTTCTCCGCCTTCCACTTGGTGGTGATGGCGTCGGAGCGCGCCTCCAGATCGGCCAGTTCGGATTCGAGCCGCTTCAAACGCTCCTTCGAGCCGGCGTCGTTCTCCTTCTTGAGCGCCTCCTGCTCGATCTTGAGCCGCACGATCTCGCGGTCGATCGAATCCAGCTCCTCGGGCTTGGAATCGACCTGCATGCGCAGCCGCGCCGAGGCCTCGTCGACGAGGTCGATCGCCTTGTCGGGCAGGAAGCGGTCGGTGATGTAGCGGTTGGACAAGGTCGCGGCCGAGACCAGCGCCGAATCCGTGATGCGGACGCGGTGATGCTGCTCGTACTTCTCCTTCAGGCCGCGCAGGATCGAGATGGTGTCCTCGACCGTCGGCTCCTCGACGAAGACGGGCTGGAAGCGCCGCGCCAGCGCCGCGTCCTTCTCGACATATTTGCGGTACTCGTCGAGCGTGGTCGCGCCGATGCAGTGCAGTTCGCCGCGGGCGAGCGCGGGTTTGAGCAGGTTGGAGGCGTCCATGGCGCCGTCGGTCTTGCCGGCGCCGACGAGCGTGTGCATCTCGTCGATGAACAGGATGATGCCGCCGTCGGAGGCCGAGACCTCGGTCAGCACGGCCTTCAGCCGCTCCTCGAACTCGCCGCGATATTTCGCGCCGGCGATCAGCGAGCCCATGTCGAGGGCGAGCAGTTCCTTGTCCTTCAGGCTCTCGGGCACGTCGCCATTGACGATGCGCAAAGCGAGGCCCTCGGCGATGGCGGTCTTGCCGACGCCGGGCTCGCCGATCAGGACGGGATTGTTCTTGGTCCGGCGCGAGAGAACCTGGATGGTGCGGCGGATCTCCTCGTCGCGGCCGATCACGGGATCGAGCTTGCCCTCGCGCGCCGCGGCGGTGAGGTCGCGGGCGTATTTCTTCAGCGCGTCATAGGCCTGCTCGGCCGAAGCGGAATCGGCGGTGCGGCCCTTGCGGATCGCCTCGATCGCGGCGTTGAGCGCCTGCGGCGTGACGCCGGCCTTCGACAGCGCCTTGCCGGCCTCGGTGTCCTTCTCGATCGCCAGAGCCAGCAGCAGCCGCTCGACCGTGACGAAAGAGTCGCCGGCCTTCTCCGCCGCCTTCTCCGCCGCGTCGAAGACGCGGGCGAGGCCCTGCGTCAGGTTGAGGCCGCCGGCGCCGCCGCCCGAAACTTTCGGGAGCTTGGCCAGCGCCTGGTCGGTGAGCTGCAGGGCGAGCCTGGAATTGCCGCCGGCCCGGTCGATCAGGCCCGCCGCCATGCCCTCATTGTCGTCGAGGAGCGCCTTGAGCAGATGCTCCGGCGTGAACTGCTGGTTGCCCTCGCGCAAGGCGATCGTCTGCGCCGCCTGGAGGAAACCCTTGGCCCGATCCGTATATTTCTCGATGTTCATTCACGTCACTCCGCCCGCGAAACGCGCCCCGTGGCGACGGGTTCCGCTGCCCTTCCGTCAGGATGGGGCGCCGCTCCGGGCCGCCCCTCGCCCATCAAGATAGTGTGACATCGGCGCAACGGAAGAGGGGCGACCGACAATTGACCCGGCGCCCGCGGCAGGCCCAGATCGGGCATGGCCGGGACCAGGCGACAGCAGGCGATTCGCAGGGCGCTGAGGGCGCTGGCACCGGGCATTCCGCTCTCCGACGCCGAGGCGGTGATCGCTCTCGCCGAGCGGCGGCACATGAAGGAGCTGCCGCCCGCGACGGCGCTGTGGCTGGCGCTCGGCAGCCATGCCCGCCACGTCTATACCGATTACGACCGCTTGCTGGCGGAGGGCTATGACCGCGATGCGGCTCGCTTCTTCGTCGCCGGCGACACCGACGGCGTCCTCGCCGGCTGGGGCTGCACGCGCTCGGTCAGCGAAAGCGAGGATGCGGAGGAATGATCGAAACGGATACAGAATTTGATCTGTCAGGGGGCTGGAAGGCGGATATGGTCCCCGCCGACCCGAACGCCCCGCTTCCTCGGCCCTCGCCAAGGCTGCGATGGCCGAAGCCTTCCAACCGCCGGACCGACCATGCGCATCGAGACGCTCTACCGCTACCCCGTGAAAGGCCTCTCGCCGGAGCGGATCCCGGAAGCCGCGCTCCCGACCGGCGGCTATTTTCCGGGCGACCGGCTCTTCGCCATCGAGAACGGCCCCTCCGGCTTCGATGCCTGCGAGCCGGTGCATCAGCCGAAGATCAAATATCTGATGCTGATGCGCAACGAGTCGCTGGCGCGGCTGCGCAGCCGCTATGACGACCCCACCGGCGAGCTCGTCATCCAGCAGGGCGGCCGCGAGGTGCTGCGCGCCGCGACCGACAGCGAGAGCGGGCGGGCGGCGATCACCCGCTTCTTCGAAGACTTCATGCCGGACGAGCTGCGCGGCGCGCCGAAGCTGCTGACGGCGCCGCCGACCTACCGCTTCACCGATTCGCGTTCGGGCTTCGTCTCGATCATCAACCTCGCCAGCGTCGCCGACCTCGAAGCGCGCCTCGGCCGGCCGGTCGATCCGCTGCGCTTCCGCGGCAATCTGATGGTCAGCGGCCTGCAGCCCTGGGCCGAGAACGAGCTCGTCGGCCGCGAGATCGGCGGCCCGGGCGGCCTGAAGCTCCAGGTCATCAAGCGGATCGAGCGCTGCGCCGCCACCAATGTCGACCCCGACAGCGGCGCCCGGGACATGCAGATCCCAAAGGCCCTGATGAAGAATTACGGGCATGTCGACTGCGGCATCTATTGCCGCATCCTCGCCGGCGGCGTGGTGCGGGAGGGCGACGTCCTCGTCCCGGCCGAGGCCTCCGCCGCGCTCGACACGGCCTGACGCGGCGGCCGGGGCCCGGATACGAAAAAGGGCCCTTGCGGGCCCTTTCTCATTCCGTTGGTCGCCGGCTCACTCGGCCGGGCCGTCAGCCTCGGAGCCGAGCGCGTCCATGACCTCGCGCGGCGAGCGGCGGCGACGCGTCCGCTTGGCCGGAGCGGCCTCCGCCTCGGCGGAGCCTTCCGCCGCCGCTGGCGCCGGAGCCGGCGCGGCGGTTTCGGCCGGGGCAGGCGCTGCGGCGGGCTCGGCGGGAGCCGGCGCGGCGGCGCGCACGGGGTTGGTCAGGAAGGACGGCAGGGCGCCGGAGACGTCCTCGGCCTCCGCCTCGGGCTGCCGTTCGCGGCGCGGGCGCCGCTCGCTGCGCTGCGGGCGCTCGGCACGCTCGACAGCGCGCTCGGCCTGCGGCTGCTGCTCGGCGGCGGCCTCGACCGCCTCCTCGGTTCCGCCGACGGGGATGTCGGAGCGCGGCGCGTCGGGACGCGGGGTGTAGCCGCCCTGGCCGCCCTCGCCGTTGCGATCGAAGCGGCGCTCGCCGCGATCCTGCCGGTCGAAGCGGCGCTCGTTGTTGAAGCGGTCGCGGCGGTTCTGGCGGTCGAAGCGCTGGCCGCCCTGCTGCTGGCCCTCGCCGGCCTCGCCCTCGGCCCGCTGGCCGCCATGACCGTTATAGCCGTTGCCGTTGCCGTTGCCGTTCATATGGCCGTTGGCGCCGCGGACATCCGGCTGCGGTCCCGAGCCGGGCACGAAGCCGCCTTGCCCATCCTCGTCGCCCTCTTCCTCGAGCTCGTCCTCGACCTCGACGAAGGCGCGATTCGGCGGGAAGGTATGGCCGAACTGCTGCGTCATCTGCTCCTGCGCCGCGAGCAGGATGCGGTAATAGTGCTCGGCGTGCTGGAAATAGCTCTCGGCCGCAACGGTATCGCCCGAGGACTGCGCATCGCGGGCGAGCTGCAGATATTTCTCGGCGACATGCTGGGCCGTGCCGCGGACCTTTACGTCCGGTCCATTGGACTCGTAGCTACGCTGCAGCGGGTTGGGAGATTTACGATTGCCGTTATTGTTGCCGTTATTGTTACGGCCGCGCATACGCCGGTTCTGACCTGGTCTCATTTCGCGTCTGTCTCGCGCTTCTGTGTTCAAAGCAACCGTGGCGTCGTCATGCGCGTTTCGATACACAGCGGGTTGCGACGCTGTGTCGGACTGAGTGGACCTGAAGGGGCCTTGCGCCGTTTCTGGTCTTCACGCGCTCTTATCCAAAAGGGGGGCATCCCCCGCGAGCCGACCGGCGCCGCGGCGCCTTCGGTGTCCAATCTGGCCTGTCAGTCGCATCGCTTCAGGGAACATGCCCGCAAACAAACGCTGATCCTGGGCAAAGGCCTACCGATGAAGGGGCCGCCCAAGGCTCCGGCTCTGACGCCGCCAGCTTCGGCTGGAAGCTGCATAACCGCTTTTCGCCGCGTCTCCAAGCGAAATCGACCAAAAGCCTGTGTATTTCAGGCGGGCGCGAAGATCAGCGCGCGCTCATGACCTCCAAGATCATGACGGCTGCCCCGGAGTTCAAGCCCCCCGGCCGCCATGATCGCAACAACGTCGTTCTTCTGCCCGGCGCCGATCTCGAAGACGATGAAGCCGCCCGGCGCCAGCAGCGCCGGCAGGCTGCGCGCGAAGATCCGGTAGGGTCCGAGCCCGTCGGCCCCTCCGTCGAGCGCGAGGAGCGGGTCATGCTCGCGCACCTCCGTCGACAGTGTCGCGATCTCGGCGGTCGGAATATAGGGCGGGTTCGAGACGATGAGATCGAAGGCGCCAGCAAGGCCTTCGGCCCAGCTCCCCTTGCGGAAGGAGGCCCGTGCGGCGACGCCGTTCAGCATCGCATTGCCGGCCGCGGTGCGGCAGGCTTCCTCCGAGAGATCGACGCCCAGCCCCCGCGCCTGCGGGCATTCGCTGAGCAGCGCGACCAGCAGGCAGCCGGTCCCGGTGCCGAGATCGAGGAGCGAGAGGTTTTCGCCGCGGCGCGCGCCCAGTTGCGCCAGGGCCGCCTCGACGATCGTCTCGCTGTCCGGGCGCGGCTCCAGCGTCGCCGGCGACAGCCGGAAGGTCAGCCCCCAGAATTCGCGCTCGCCCAGGATGCGCCAGACCGGCTCGCCCGCGGCGCGACGCTGCAGGTAGCCGGCGAAGGTGGCCGCCGCGGCGGCGTCGAGCGCGCGTTCCGGATCGAGCGCGCGCGTCCCGACGCTGCCTTCGAGCAGCAGCCTAGCCTCGAGCCCGGCCGCGGCGATGCCGGCCGCGCGCAGGATCGGCACGGCGCGGCGTCGCGCCTCCCTCACGGTCGGCGCGGCGCCTTCGCCCGATCCGGCGCTGCGAACGGCAGCCGGCCTCAGCCGTTGCCCTGCATCTTCTGGTCGACGCACTGCTTCATCTTGATGCGCAGCGACTTCTTGCTCTCGCGGGCGCCGCGCATCTCCAGCCGGCAGGCCTTGCGGGCCTGGGCCTGGGTCATCGAGCCCTGAAGCGCGGCCGGCGGGCCGGAGGTCAGCTTGCGCATGGTCCGCTCCTGCGCCTGCGAGACGCCGCTGACCGCCAGCGTCATCAGCCCGGCCATCGCGATCATCGATACGGTCTTGAGCATGGGAAGAAGCCCCCTTTCCTGGTGTCGATGCGTCATCAACGCGAGGAGAAGATTTTGGTTTCATCGCCGCCCCTTCAAGCGACATCTTCTTCCGACAAAAGCCGCGCCTGATGCTCGGCCGTCAGCGCGTCGATGATCTCGTCGAGAACGAGGCCCTGCATCATCTCGTCGAGCTTGTAGAGCGTCAGGTTGATGCGATGGTCGGTGACGCGCCCCTGCGGGAAGTTATAGGTGCGGATGCGTTCGGACCTGTCGCCGGAGCCGACCTGGGCGCGCCGGTCGGCGGCACGCTCGGCATCGGCGCGGCTGCGCTCCAGATCGTAGAGGCGGGCGCGCAGCAATTCGTAGGCGCGGGCCTTGTTCTTGTGCTGGGAGCGCTCGTCCTGCACGAGCACGACGGTATTGGTCGGAATATGGGTCAGGCGCACGGCCGATTCGGTCTTGTTGACATGCTGGCCGCCGGCGCCGCCGGAGCGCAGCGTGTCGATGCGGATATCGGCGTCGTTGAGGGCGACGTCGACCTCGCTCGCCAGCGGCAGCATGGCGACGGTCGCCGCCGAGGTGTGGATGCGCCCGCTCGCCTCGGTATCGGGCACGCGCTGGACGCGGTGGACGCCGGATTCGAATTTCAGCCGCGCATAGACGCCGCGGCCGCTGATCTCGGCGATGACCTCCTTGTAGCCGCCGACCGTGCCTTCGCTCTCGGTCAGGACATCGACGCTCCAGCCCTTCTGGGCGGCGTAGCGCTGATACATCCGCAGCAGGTCGCCGGCGAAGAGCGAGGCCTCGTCGCCGCCGGTGCCGGCGCGGATCTCGAGGATGACGCCGCGCTCGTCGGCGGCGTCCTTCGGCAGGAGCGCGATCAGGATCTCGCGGGCGCGCGCCTCGATCTCGGCCCGAGCGCCGTCCCGCTCCTCATAGGCGAGATCGCGGAACTCGGGCTCGGTCGCCGGGTCCGCGATCAGCGCCTCGGCCTCGGCCAGGGTTTCCTGCGCCCGGTGCCAGGAGGCGATGGCCGCCACCACCGGATCGAGCTCCGACAATTCCTTGGCGAGCTCGACGGTGCGGGCGGGGTCCGCGGCATGGTTGATCTCCTCGGTCGCCGCGGCATGACGCGCCACGATGGCGTCGAGACGATCCTGAGGGAGCTGTAGGGACATGGGGGAACTCTGGGAACGAACGGAAAAGCGGGCCGCGCAGCCGGGGAGCGGCGCTAGACCGGCACCTTGAACTCGGAGGCGAAGGCCGCGAGCTGCGGACGCAGGTTGATCGTGCCTTCGGGCGAGGCGAGCATCCAGTCGAGCCGCTCGCGGAGCTTGCCGGCATCGAGCGCGCGCAGCATCGCCTTGACCGGGCCGATCGAGGCCGCCGACATCGAGAAGGCCCGGTAACCCAGACCGATCAGGGCCATGGTCTCGAGCGGCCTGCCGCCCATCTCGCCGCAGACCGTGACGGGGCAGCGGGCCTCCTCCGCCGCATCGACGATGCGCCGCAGGGCGCGCAGGGCGCCGACGCTGAGCGGGTCGAAACGGTCGGCGACGCGCTTGTTCTCGCGGTCGGCCGCGAACAGGAACTGCATCAGGTCGTTGGTGCCGATCGAGAGGAAATCGGCCTCACGCGCGATCTCCTGCAGCTCGAACAGCAGCGAGGGTACCTCGACCATCACGCCGACGCGCAGGTCGCGCGGCGGCGCCACGCCCTGCTTCTCCAGCATCGCCTGCTCGCGGCGCAGGATCACCCGGGCGCGGCGGAACTCCTCGGTCGTCGCGACCATCGGCAGCATGATCTTGAGGTTGCGGCCGGCGCCGGCGCGCAGCATCGCGCGCAACTGCGCCCTGAGCAGGCGCGGCTTGTCGAGGCCGATGCGGATCGCGCGCCAGCCCAGCGCCGGGTTCTCCTCCTCGATCCGCTCCATATAGGGCAGCACCTTGTCGCCGCCGATATCGAGGGTGCGGAAGGTGACGGGCCGCTCGCCCGCCACATCGAGCACGGCAGCATAGAGCGCCTGCTGCTCGGCGGTGGTCGGCATGTGCTGCGCCACCATGAACTGCAATTCGGTGCGGAAAAGCCCGATGCCGGAGGCCGCCGTCGCCGCGATGTTCGGCATGTCGATGATCAGCCCGGCATTGATCTGCAGGGTGATCCCGACGCCGTCCCTGGTGACGGCGGGCAGCTCCTTCAGCTTCTCGTACTGCTTCTGCTTGCGGGCGCGCAGCCGCGCCTTGTCCTTGTAGGCGTTCTCGACGTTGGGCTGCGGGCGGATCTGCACCTCGCCGGCCTGGCCGTCGACGATGATGGCGTCGCCCGGCTGCACCAGCGCCGTGGCGTTGACGACCTCGCCGACCGCGGGAATGCCGAGCGCGCGCGCGACGATCGCGATATGGCTCGCCGGGCCCCCTTCCTCGAGCAGGACCCCGCGCAGGCGGGCCCTGTCGTAGTCGAGCAGCGCCGCGGGCCCCATTGAGCGCGCCACCAAGATGGCGTTCTCGGGCAGGTCCTCGCGCGCGACGCCGTTGGCCTTGCCGGTCAGCGTCCGCAGCAGGCGGTTGGCCAGGTCGTCGAGATCGTGCAGGCGCTCGCGCAGATAGGGGTCGGTCTGGCGCAGCATCCGGGCGCGCGTGTCGGACTGCACGCGCTCGACCGCGGCCTCGGCGGTGAGGCCGGTCAGCACCACCTCGCGCATGCGGCGCAGCCAGCCCTGGTCATGAGCGAACATGCGGAAGGTCTCGAGCACGTCGCGATGCTCGCCGGTATGGGCGACGTCGCCGCGCTCGATTAGTTCGTCGATCGAGGCGCGCATCTCGCCGATGGCGGCCTCGAGCCGGTTGACCTCGGCGGTCGGATTCTCGGCGATGAGGTTGGTGATGGCGACGCGCGGCTCGTGCAGCACCGCATGGCCGAGGCCGACGCCGTCGGCCAGCGAGACGCCGACGCCATGGATCGGCCGGTCGAGGCCGATCGAGGCGCCCGGCGCCGCCAGGGATTTGAGGCCGCCGGCAGCGATCATCTCCGCCATGATCATGGCGGTGGTCTGCAGCGTCTCGATCTCCTCCTCGGAATAGATCCGGGAGGCGCGGTTCTGGATGACGAGCACGCCCATCACCGCGCCGCCGCGCAGGATCGGCACGCCGAGGAAGGAGCGGTAGACCTCCTCGCCCGTCTCCGGACGGTAGGAGAAGGCCGGATGCGCCTGCGCATCCGACAGCGCCAGCGGCTCCGCCTCGCTGGCGATGAGGCCGACCAGGCCCTCGCCGGCGCGCATGGTGGTGAGGTGCACCGCCTCGCGGTTGAGGCCTTCGGTGGCGTAGAGTTCGAGCGAGCCGTCCTCGCGCAGGACGTAGACGGAGCAGACTTCCGCGACGAGATTGCCGGCGATCAGGACGACAAGCCGGTCCAGTCGCTCCTGCGGGCTGATGGATGCGGCCATCACCTCGCGGAGGCGGCGCAGCAGAACGCCCGGTCCTCCGAGAGCGCCTCGCATCGATCTCAGCCCTCCGCCCGCCTCCTCAGCCATCGACGATACGATGCCTGTCCAGACCCCCGAGTCGCCCGCTCGGGTCCTTGCGCCTTCTAGCGACCAAAACCCGCCTTCGGCAAGAGCTTGATGCGCGGGGCGCCGCGCGGGAAACGATCGCGCGCCGATTTCGGCGGGCGCCCGGCCGCCCCTTCGCCTCAACGGACGAGGGTCAGATGCGAGGCCTCGCCGGCCGCGGAAGCCCGCTTCCGGCCCGGGCCGGCGGAGGCGTCCCGAGCCTCGCCGCGCTCCTGCGCGGCCGGGCGGGTCGTTGATCGCGCCGATCTCGCGCCCGCGCGCCGGGCCGGCGTCTCGGCCTTGGCCCCGGCCTTGCCGGGCGGCTCGACATCCTCCGCCGCGACGGGCTCTCCGGCGAGCGCCTCCAGATAGCACCGCGTCCACCAGTGGATGCCGCTCGCCTCGATGATCTGATAGAGCGCCTCGAAGCGGCGGATGCGCTCGCTTTTGGGCATCGCCAGCGCGGTGCGGATCGCCTCCGCGACCTCGTGCGTGTCGTAAGGGTTGACGATCAGCGCCTCGCCGAGCTGCTGCGCCGCGCCGGCGAAGCGGGAGAGCACCAGCACGCCGGGGTCGGCCGGGTTCTGGGCCGCGACATATTCCTTGGCCACGAGGTTCATGCCGTCGCGCATCGGCGTCACCAGCCCGACCTGGGCGCTGCGGTAGAGACCGGCCAGCGCGGTGCGGGAATAGGCCTTCTTGACGACGCGGATCGGCGTCCAGTCGAATTCGCCGAGCTGGGCGTTGAGCCGGCCGGCGACCTCGTCCGACATGCGGTCGAGCTCGGCATATTCCGGCACGTCGCTGCGCGACGGCGGGGCGATCTGCAGCAGGCCGACACGGCCGCGCTCCTCGGGATGGCTGCGCAGGAACTGGCCGAAGGCCTCGAGCCGCTGGACGATGCCCTTGGAATAGTCGAGCCGGTCGACGCCGATCACCAGCTTGCGCTCGCCGAGCGATTCGCGCGTCGCTCGCAGCGGCGTCGCCGCCTGCCGGACCGAGGCCGCCGCCAGCCGGCGGAACGCCTCGACATCGATGCCGATCGGGAAGGCCCGCACCGCCGTCTCGCGCAAGCCGAGACGGACGCGCCGCCCATCGAACTTCGCGCCGCACAGCATCACCAGGCAATCGACCAGATTGCGGGCGTCGAGCCGCGTCTGCACGCCGACGAGATCGTAGGCGGCGAGCGTGCGCACCAGCGTGGCGCTGAACGGCAGGGCGGTCAGCGTGTCGGCCGAGGGCCAGGGGATATGGTGGAAATAGCCGATCCGGTTGGTCACGCCGCGGCGGCGCAGCTCGGCCGCGAGCGGGATCAGGTGGTAGTCGTGGATCCAGATGACGTCGTCGGGCCGGATCATCCCGGCCAGCTCGCGCGCGAAGCGGCGGTTGACGCCGAGATAGCCCATATAGTCGCTGCGCTGGAACTCGGTCAGCCCGAGCCGGTAATGCATGATCGGCCAGAGGGCCCGGTTCGAGAAGCCGAGATAATAGCTCTCGCGCTCGGCCTCGCTGAGATCGGTCACCGCATAGGTGACGTTGCCGCGCTGGGTCTCGCGCAACTGCCGGGCCGCGCCGACCACCCCGCTCCAGCCGAACCACAGGCCGCCATGCCGTTCCAGCGCCTCGCGCAAGGCGACCGCGAGCCCCCCTGCCGTCGCCTTCTCGTGGCGATCGGGGATGGTGACGCGGTTGGAAACGACGACCAGGCGCATAGGCGGCGAGTTCTCCGAAGGAAGGCCGCCCGATTTTCGCCACCGGCGGCCGGAACAGAACGCCGGAAAAGACGTAATGTTTCCGTGGAGCAGAGCCGGGAGCGTGGCGAAGCGATGGCGACCCTGCGGGGAAATCGTGGTCCTTATGTTAGGCTCTCAGTAGATCGAGACAACCCCGAGGACGAATTTTCAGCGGCCACGGTCGAGAAATCGCTCAAACGAAAGGATTCGCGGGCCAGGCGGCCGTTCTTCTGCCGCCTTCTCCGCACAGATACAGAATCATGACGACCCTGATCGAACCCATATCTGCCCGCAGCGCTTCCGATACCGCTCCCGCCGCCCAGCAGCTCGCTCTCTTCCTGGATTTCGACGGCACGCTCGTCGAGATCGCCCCCTCGCCGGAAGACGTGAAGCTCGACCGGCGCGTGGCGCCCGCGCTCGCGGCGCTGCGCGGGACGCTGGGCGGCGCCCTCGCCCTGGTGTCCGGCCGGCCGATCGCCTTTCTCGACGCGATGCTCGCGCCTCATCGTTTCGACATCGCCGGCCTGCACGGCGCGCAGATCCGGCTCGACGGCGAACTGCACGCGCAGTCCGCCCAGCCCGGCAGCCTGCGCGAGGCGCTGCGCGACCTCGTCCGCTTCGCCAACAGCCATGTCGGCATTCTCGTCGAGGACAAGCGCGTCTCCGTCGCGCTGCACTGGCGGCTCGCCCCCTCGCTCCAGGACGAGGCGCTGGCGCTGATGCGCCGCACCGCCGCCCGGATCGGACCGGGCGTGCGCCTGCAGGAGGGCAAGTCGGTCGCCGAGATCGTGCCGGCGAACGCCAGCAAGGGCCACGCCATCGCCTGGCTGATGGCGAAGCCGGCCTATGCCGGCCGCCGGCCGGTCTTCATCGGCGACGACATCACCGACGAGGACGGCTTCGCGGCGGTCAATGCGATGGGCGGGCTGTCGGTGCGGATCGGCGCCGACCGCGAAAGCCAGGCCGGCCTGCGGCTGGCATCGCCGACGGCGCTGCGCCACATCCTTCTCGAAGCCGCCGAAAGCGGCCATCTTTCCGCCGACGACTTCGCCCGGACGAACCAGGACTGATCATGACCGTAACGACCACGGCCGCGGGGCATCACTCCGCCTCGCTCGACCTCGGCGTGATCGGCAACTGCTCGATCGCCGCGCTCATCGACCGGCGCGCCCGCATCGTCTGGGGCTGCTTTCCGCGCTTCGACCGCGACCCCGTCTTCTGCTCGCTGATCGACAACGAGGCGGATGACGGCGACGAGGCGCCGAAGAAGGGCTTCTTCGCGATCGAGCTCGTCGGCATGACGCGCTGCGAGCAGAGCTATCTCGACAACACCGCGATCCTCTCCTCGGTCCTCTCCGACGACCAGGGCAACGCCATCGAGATCCTCGATTTCGCGCCGCGCTTCGTGCGCTACGAGCGCTTCTTCCGCCCGCCGCAGCTCGTGCGGCGGGTGCGGCGGGTCTCGGGCCGGCCGCGCATCCGCGTCCTGGTCAGGCCCTGCCTCGGCATCGGCGAGGAGCCGGACGAGGTCACGCGCGGCTCCAACCATGTCCGCTTCGTCGGCGCCGCCCAGACCATCCGGCTGACCACCAACGCGCCCCTCTCCTATGTCGTCGAAGGCATCCCCTTCGCGGTCGACCAGACCTATTCCTTCTTCATCGGCGCGGACGAGGCGCTGCGTGCCGAGATCGAGACCACCTCGCGCGAATTCCTCGACAAGACCACCGACTACTGGCGCGACTGGGTGCGCTCGCTCTCGATCCCCTTCGAATACCAGACCGCCGTGATCCGGGCCGCGATCACGCTGAAGCTCTGCGCCTTCGAGGAGACCGGCGCCATCGTCGCGGCGCTGACCACCTCGATCCCCGAGGCGCCGGGCACGCAGCGCAACTGGGACTATCGCTATTGCTGGCTGCGCGACGCCTATTTCGTGGTGCATGCGCTGAACCGCCTCGGCACGACCCGGACGATGGAGGACTATCTCGGCTTCATCACCAATATCGTCGATTCCTTCTCGGAAAGCGGCGCCGAGCACCTGCCGCCGCTCTATCCGATCACCCGCGGCGGCACGCTGACCGAGTTCGAGGCCGGCAATCTCTCGGGCTATCGCGGGCACCGGCCGGTGCGCTTCGGCAACGGCGCGGCCGTGCAGATCCAGAACGACGGCTATGGCGCGGTGGTGCTGGCGGCGACGCATTCCTTCTTCGACCGGCGCCTGATCCAGCCCGGCAAGGACACGCTCTTCGCCCAGCTCGAGCGCATGGGCGAGCTGGCGCTCTCCGTCTTCGACAAGCCCGATGCCGGCCCCTGGGAATTGCGCGAGAAGGAGGCCGTGCACGCCTTCTCCAGCGTGATGTGCTGGGCGGCCTGCGACCGGCTGGCCCGCATCGCCGGCACGCTCGGCCGGGCCGACCGCAAGGAATACTGGAAGGACCATGCCCGCCGGCTCAAGGAAATCATCGCCGAGCGGATCTGGAACGAGCGGAAGGGCCATTTCGTCTCGACCTTCGACGGCGAGGATCTCGACGCGACGCTGCTGCTGCTGGCCGAGATCGGCTTCGTCAAGCCGGAGGACGCGCGCTTCGTCGCCACGGTCGAGGCGATCGGCCGCGACCTGAAGCGCGGCGACCTGCTGCTGCGCTACGCCACGCAGGACGATTTCGGCTACATGCACACCGGCTTCCTGATCTGCGCCTTCTGGTATGTCGATGCGCTGAACGCGATCGGGCGCCACGAGGAGGCCAAGGAACTGTTCGAGCGCATCCTGCAGCGGCGCAACAGCTTCGGCCTGCTCTCGGAGGACGCCGACCTCAAGACCGGCGAGCTCTGGGGCAATTTCCCGCAGACCTATTCGATGGTCGGCATGATCAACTGCGCCATGCGCCTCAGCCGCAATTGGGAAGAGGCGTTCTAGCACCCTGCCCTGCGGGCGGAATCCGCTCAGCGCGGCGCGCCGAAGCGGAAGGCGATCGGGATCACGCCGTAGACCATCGCCACCACCATGGGCGGCACGGCCAGGGCCGTGACGCCGGGGATGGACCAGCCCGCGGTGAAGGGCGCCAGCGCCCCGAGGACGAGATTGATCGCCGCGTAGGCCCCGGCGATCGCGACGATCAGAAAACGCAAGCGCGAGGCCAGGCGCGAAAACGAGGGGCGGGTCATCGGGCATCTTCATGTAACGAAACGTTCCGTTTCTATTGATTGAATTAAACGGACCGTTTCGTTATGTCAAGGACCGGAGCGATGCGCGGATGAGGTTCGCGGGAATGGAGACAAAACCGAAGCGCCGTGCCTCGATCGGCGCGCGACGCAGCCCGGAGACCGAAGCCGCCGTCAAGGCGGCGGCGCGCGACCTCCTGGCGGAAAAGGGCTATGCCGGCTTCTCGATCGAGGAGGTCGCGCGGCGCGCCGGCGCAGGCAAGCCGACGATCTATCGCTGGTGGCCGAACAAGGCCGAGCTGTTCATCGCGATCTACGGGGTCGAGAAGGACGCCGCCATTCCCGTCCCGGACGAGGGCTCGCTGCGCGCCGACCTGCTGCGCTACACGATAAATCTCTGGCGCTTCTGGCGCGAGGACGCGGCAGGACGCGTCTTCCGGGGGCTGGTCGCCGAGGCGCAGACCAGCGAGACGGCGCTCGCCGCCCTGCGCTTCAAGTTCATGCCGGAACGCCTCGCCTCACCGCGCCGGATGTTCGTGCGCGCGGCCGAGCGCGGTGAATTCGAGCCTGCCGAAATCGACGACCGGCTGGAACTCTGGGTCGGCTTCAACTGGCTGCACGTGCTGACCGACCGGCTGAGCGAGGACGAGGCTTCGCTCAGCCGCAAGATCGATCTGCTCTGCCGCTGAGCTCCTTCACTCCACCTTGGCCGCCGCCCGCATCACCGCGAGCGCCAGCACCTGCGCCGCCGGCACCAGGCTCTCGACCTCGAGGAACTCGTCCGGCGTATGGGCCATGCCGCCGATCGGGCCGACGCTGCACAGGGTCGGCGTGCCCTGCGCCGCGGTGAAGCCGGAATCGGCGCAGCCGCCGGTGAATTCCGCCGTCACGCCGATGCCGAAAGCCGCGGCCGCCTCGCGATAGGTGTCGTAGAGCGCAGCCAATTCCGGGGAGCGCTCCAGCGGCAGGAACTCGCCCTTGATCGAGAGCGCGGCGCCGGTGCCGGGGACCTCCGGCGTCTCGACGATCGCCCTGATCCTGCCGACCATCTCGTCGCGCTGGGCGGCGGTGACGTAGCGCAGGTCGATCTCGCACCAGGCGCTCGGTGCGACGGTGTTGACGGTCTGGCCGCCGCCGATCAGGCCGACATTGACGGTGACGCCCTTCTCCAGATCTGTGAGGCCCTGGAGCTTCGGGATCTTGATGCCGAGATCGACGATGGCCGAGGCGCCCTTCTCGTAATTCGCGCCGGAATGGGCCGGCTTGCCGGTGAACTCGGCGCGCATGAAGACGCCACCCTTGCGGCCGCTGGTGACCGATTGCCTGTGGTCCTTCGCGAAATCGGTGCCGGCCGGCAGGCGGCTCGGCTCGGCGTTGAAGACGCAGCGCGATTCGCGCGCCGCCGCCTCGATCACCGGGCGCGAGGAGGGCGAGCCGATCTCCTCGTCGCTGGTCGTCAGCATCATGAGCGGCGCGGCGAGCCCGCCGCATTCGGCGAAGGCGGCGGCGACGAAAGCCTCGATCACCACGCCGCTCTTCATGTCGGCGACGCCCGGGCCATAGGCCCGCGTGCCCTTGATGGTGAAGGGCCGGCGCGTCGGCTCGCCCTTGGGGAAGACCGTGTCGCGATGGCCGAGCAGCAGCACCGGGCGCTGGTCGTTGGCCGCCGGATTGGGCAGGCGCGCCTTGACGGCATCGCCGAAGCGGCTGTCCGGCACGATCTCGACCGCGAGGCCGTTGGCCTCGTGGAAGCGCGCCAGGACCGCGCCGGCCGCATCGACGCCGGCCTTGTCGTAGGAGCCCGAATCGGTGTCGACCAGCTCGCGCAGCAGCGCGACCATGCCCTCCTTGCGGTTCGCCAGCCACTCCGTGACCTTCTGTTCCTCGGGGGTCAACGCGCTCATCGGCTCACTCGCATTCGTTCCGGATGGGACAAGGCCGGCAGCTTAGCGGCTGGGCGGCATGCGGCAATGGCGGATGGCCGCGGCGACGCCATTCATGCCGCGCATGCCGCCGGGACGCGTCACAGCAGGCCGGCTGACCAGGCGGCGACATAGACCGCCGTTCCCGCCGCCATCGGCACCAGCGGGTTCACCTTGGAGCGGTAGGTGACGAAGGCCGTCGCCGCCGTGATCGCGAAGCCGAAGAGGCCGGCATCGGCGGCCAGCGCCGCGACCGCGCCGCTCGCCAGCATCAGGCCGAGCGCGATCGGCACCAGCGCCAGGGTGACGACCCGGACGATGCGGTTGTCGCCGAAGCGCCGCAAGCCGCGGCTGCAGACGAGCGCGAGCACGGAGGACGGCAGCAGCATCGCCGCGGTGGCGACCAGCAGGCCGCCCGTCCCGGCGACATGCCAGCCGACGATGCTGGCGAGCATGACGTTCGGCCCCGGCGCGGTCTGGGCGATGGCGAAGAGCCGGGCGAAGGTCGGCGCGTCCATCCAGCCGAGGATCTCGACGATCTGCCGGTGAATCTCCGGCACCACGGCATTGGCGCCGCCGATCGCCATCAGCGAGATCGTGCCGAAGGTGACGACGAGCTGACCGAGGACGCCGCGTTCCATCAGAGCCGCCGCGCTCCGAGCGAGGCCGCGGCGAGGCCGAGCGGCACGAGCACCAGCAGGCTCGGCAGCATGGGCAGGCGCAGCACGCCGACGGCGAGGAAGGCGGCGGCCGCCATGAGCCAGGCCCAGCGCGCCAGCCCCGCCTTGGCCATGAGCCGCGCCGCCGTGCCGAGGATGAGGCCGGCGGCGCTGGCGGCCGCGCCGGTCAGCGCGACCTGCGCCAGCGGATGGCCGGAGACCGCGTCATAGATGTTCGCGAGCGCGACCAGCGAGAGCAGCGGCATGGCCATCAGCGCGAAGACGCAGGTCAGCGCCCCGGCCGCGCCGCGAAAGCGGTCGCCCAGCATGACGGCGGCGTTGACGGTGTTGGCTCCGGGCAGGGCCTGGCAGATGCCCATCAGCTCGGCATAGGCGCGGTCGTCGAGCCAGTTGCGCTCGGCGACGATGATGTGCCGCGCCACGGGGCCGACGCCGCCGAAACCCATCAGCCCGATCTTGAGGAAGCCGGTGAACAGGTCGGGCAGGCCCGGCCGGCCCGCCTCCGTGGCGGTTTCGAGGGCGCCCATCGGCAGCTAGCGGCGGGCTTCCATCGCCATGCGCAGGGCGAAGCCGGCCAGCACCGTGCCCATCAGCCAGCGCTGCACCAGCGACCAGAAGGGCCGCGTCCTCAGGAAGAGGGCGATGCTGCCCGCCGCGATCGCGATCAAGGCGTTCACGCTGCCGCTGACGACGATCTGGGTGAAGCCCAGCACGATCGACTGGCCCAGCACATGGCCGGCGGCGGGGTCGATGAATTGCGGCAGCAGCGCGAGATAGAGCATCGCGATCTTCGGATTGAGCAGGCTGGTCAGCAGGCCCATGGCGAAGAGCTTGCGCGGCCCGTCATGGGGCAGATCGCGCAGATGGAAGGGCGAGCGGCCGCCGGGGCGCACGGCCTGCCAGGCGAGCCAGAGCAGATAGGCCGCGCCGCCGAGTCGCAGCACGTCATAGGCGTAAGGCACCGCGAAGAGCAGCGCCGTGATGCCGAAGGCGGCGCAGACCATGTAGACGACGAAGCCGAGGACGACGCCGCCGAGCGAGATCAACCCCGCCGCCCTGCCCTGCGCGATCGAGCGCGAGATCAGGTAGATCATGTTCGGCCCCGGCGTCAGCACCATGCCGAGCGCGATCAGGGCGAAAGTCGCGAGTGTCGTCGTCTCGGGCATGGGCGAGCGCTCCGGCGGGATCCTGCGCATGGAGCATGGATCGCGGCCGCGGACAATCGACGGCGCCGCCGGGACGGCCATGCAGCGCCGGGATGCATCGAGACCCGCATCGCCACCGCCGGGCGGAACCGGCGGGAGCACCATCGGTTGTCGGCAGCAGGCACAGGGGAAAAACATGACGGTCTTCAGCCGGCTGCTCTACACCGTGATCTCTCTCGCGCTGCTCTGCGCCTCCGTGATCCTGATCGGCGTCGCGGTCTGGCGCACGGCCACGGGCTACTGGAACGGCGAGGACGCGCTCGGCGCGATGCTGGACGCGATCGGCCTCGTCATCATCGCGGTCGCCGTCGCCAATGTCGGCAAGTTCCTGTTCGAGGAGGAGGTGATGGCGGATCGCGAGATGCGCCGCCCCGCCGAGGCGCGCGGCTCGCTGACCAAGTTCATGTCGATCATGATCGTGGCGCTCTCGCTGGAGGCGCTGGTGCTGATCGCCAAGACCACCCGCGAGACGATCGCCGAGATCGTCTATCCCGGCCTGCTGGTGCTGCTGGCCGTGCTCATCCTGGTCGGCCTCGGCCTGTTCCAGAGGCTGAGCCAGCACGCCACCGCCGCCGTCCCGCCGCAGCATGAGGATGCCGCAGGGAAAGCCGAAGGCGTTGAACCAAAGCCCTCGGCGGAAGACCCGGAACACGGGTCAACCCGGCCGAAGCGAAGCGCAGGGCCGGGTTCCATGCCCGAGCCCATCCGATAAAAGTTCAAGCGTGGATCCCGGATCCCCGTCCGGTCGCCCCGGATGACGGTGCTGCTTCAACGCGCCTCGTCGACCAGGAAGAGGTCGGTGTCGTCCGGCTTGGCGCCGGCCGCCGTCAGCATGGCGTGGATCTGGCCGCGATGATGGGTCTGGTGGTTGAAGAGATGGGCGATGACGAAGGCGCGCGGCCTGCCCATCTCCCGGCCGGCGGCGCCGGAATACCAGATCAGGGTGCCGCGCAGCCAGTCGGGCTGCACGCCCTGCGCCCAGTCGAGGATCGCCCGGTCGCGCTGGCGCCGGCGGGCGCAGAACGGGTCCCAGCCCTCGATATAGGCCGCTGAGCCGCGCCCGCCGACCGTCGGCTTCTCCGTGCCGAGGAGCCGGCTCAGCCAGACCTCGTCGGCCCAGAGGATGTGGTTGAAGGTACCGTGGATCGATTTGAAGAAGGCGCCGCGATCGAGCCTGCGCGCCTCGTCCGTCAGCCCGGCCGCTGCGGCCATCAGGTTCTCGTTCTGCCAGGCGTTGTAGCGCGCCATGGTCAGGACGAAAGCGGGGTCGACCATGGCTGGCTCCTCTCGGCTTGCCGCATTCTCGCGATGCGAACCGGCATCCGCTTCGCGCGGGGACGCTTCGGCTCAGATGATGTTGGCCTCCGCCAGCGGCCTGCCCGCCACGATGCGCTCGTGGCCGAGATCGGCAAGGTCCAGCGAGCGATAGCGGCCATGCGCGATATGCTCGGCGATGCCGCGCCCGACCGCCGGCGACTGCTGCAGGCCATGCCCGGAGAAACCGTTGGCGAGATAGAGGTTCGGCAGGCCGACGGCCGGGCCGACAATGGCGTTGTGGTCGAGCCCGCACATGTCGTAGGGGCCGGCCCAGGCGCGGCCGGGCCTGATCTGCTCGAAGGCCGGGATGCGATGCGCCAGCGGCGCCCAGACGGCCTCCTCGAAGAAGGGCCAGTCGACGTCCTCGGCGGCCGGATCGGTCTCGATCCATTCGACGTCCTGCTCAGGGGTCAGCGGCGAGCAGCTTCCGATGAAGAGCTGGCCCTCCGCCGTGCGCTGCCCTTCCGGCCGGCACCAGGCGCCGGCGGTGTCGATCAGCAGCGGGCAGTTCCCGACATCGCCCTTGCAGTGGAAGGTGAAGATGTAGCGCTTCATCGACCGGACCGGGATCGCGACGCCGGCGGTGGCGGCGAGCCTGGCGCCATGGGTGCCGCTGGCGTTGACCGCGGCGCCGCAGGCGATGCGGCCGCCATCGGCGAGCTCGACCCCGGTGATGCGGCCGTTCTCGGTGAGATAGCGCGCGACCTCGCCCTGGCGGTATTCGATGCCGAGGCTGCGCGCCTTCCTGCGGAAGGCCTGCAGCAGAGCCCAGCCGTCGAACCAGCCCTCGCCGCTGACGCCGTAGCTGCCGCAGGCGAGATCCTCCGTGTTCAGCCAGGGAAATCTGCCCCGCAGCGCCTCAGCGCCGTAAAGCGCGATATCGGCGCCTTCCTGCCGCTGAAGCCTGTGGTTGGCTTCGAGGATTTTCTTGCCCTCCGCGTCGGCGAGATAGAGGTAGCCGCCCTCGTGCAGGTCGATCGCCGGCACCTCGCCGTCGACCGCGAGATGGCGGCCGATATGGCGCAGGAAGTCGATGCCGAAGAGCGAGATGCGGATATTGACCGCGCTGGAGAATTGCTGGCGGATCGAGGCGGCCGACAAGGCCGAGGCGGAGTAGCGGTAGGTCGGGTCCTTCTCGATCACCACGACCTTGCCGGAGAAGCCGGGCTCGGCCGCGAGATGATAGGCGACGGAGGAGCCGATCGCGGCGCCGCCGCAAATCACGACATTGGCGGTTTCGGAGACGGACGGCATGGCGGGCCTCGCGCGACGGCTCCGCAGGGAGCCGGTTGGTGAATTCTTCGCATGAATGACGCGGCCGGGCGCGCTTGTCGAGAGGCGAGAGCGCGAGGCATGCGCCAAGCGCGAAGCGGCGACCGGGCGGCCTGCCGGGCGCCGCTTCGCTCCAGGGCATCAGGCGGAAGGGGCGCACTCCGCCAGGAGCCAGTCGCGGAACGCCGCCACCGTCGGCAGGCTCGCCTTCTCCTCCGGGTAGACGAGGTAATAGCCCTCCCGCCCGATCAGCGAGCGTTCGACCGGGATGACAAGCGCCCCGGAGCGCAGCTCCTCCTCGACGAGGAAGCGCGGCACGATCGCGAGGCCCAAGCCCGCCACCGCCGCTTGCGAGACCATGGCGAACTGCTCGAAGCGCGGCCCCATCAAGGCGCGCTGCGGCGGCAGGCCCTGCTCTTCCAGCCAGTTCGCCCAGGCGCGCGGCCGGGTCGATTGCTGCAGCAGCGGCGCCTTCAGCATGTCGGCCGGCTCGGACAGGCCGAAACGGGCGACCAGCGCCGGCGAGGCCACCGGCACGATCTCCTCGCCCATCAGCCGGTGCAGCCTGGCCCCGGGCCAGACCGGGTCGCCGAAATGGACGGCGGCGTCGAGCGGCTCGCGCGTGAAGTCGAAGGGCACCAGCTTGGTGGCGAAATTGATGGTGATGCCGGGATGGGCCTCGGTGAAGCGCGGCAGGCGCGGGATCAGCCAGCGCGTGCCGAAGGTCGGCAGGATGGCGAGGTTGAGCACGCCGGCCGCCCCCCGGAAGGCCATCGCCGAGACGGTCGCCGCGGCGAGCCGCGACAGCCCGTCGCGCACCTCGGCAGCATAGGCCGCGCCCGCGACGGTGAGGCTGACGCGCTTCTTGACGCGCTCGAACAGGCTGACCCCGAGCACCTCCTCAAGATGGGCGACCTGCCGGCTGACGGCGCCCTGGGTCAGGTTCAGCTCCTCCGCCGCGCGGGTGAAGCTGCTGTGCCGCGCCGCGGCCTCGAAAGCCGCCAGCGCGGAGAGGGACGGCACCGAGAGGCGGCCGGGAACGATGGCGTCATCCATGAATAAAACTCACCAAGTGGTGAGAACATATCGGTTGCCCCCGCACTAGGAAAGAGGGCATTCTCCGCTGTGAATGCCGGGCCGCCCCCGCGGCCCGATACGAGCCCTCATCCTGAGGAGCCGCGCAGCGGCGTCTCGAAGGATGTTCCAGTCCGCACCATGGAGGCCGGCTGGAGCATCCTTCGGGACGCGCTTCCGTCGGAAGCGCTCCTCAGGATGAGGGCTGTGGTTCGCTGGCGATCAGGATCAAACGCATGACGACCTCCCTTCCCCAAGACACGCTCGCCCTGCTCAAGCGCCTCGGCGTCGCCGAATCCGCCTATGCCGCCGCGGGCCTGTCGGCGCGCTCGCCGATCACCGGCGAGAGCGTCGCGACGCTGCGCGAGACCAGCGCCGCCGAGGCCGAGGCCGCGATCGGCCGGGCCCAGTCCGCCTATCTCGCCTGGCGCAAGGTGCCGGCGCCGCGGCGCGGCGAGTTCGTCCGCCTGCTCGGCGAGGAACTGCGCGCCGCCAAGGCCGATCTCGGCCTCTTGGTGACGCTGGAGGCCGGCAAGGTCACCTCCGAGGGCCTCGGCGAGGTGCAGGAGATGATCGACATCTGCGACTTCGCCGTCGGCCTGTCGCGCCAGCTCTACGGCCTCACCATCGCGACCGAACGCCCGAACCACCGGATGATGGAGACCTGGCATCCGCTCGGCGTCGTCGGCGTGATCTCGGCCTTCAATTTCCCGGTCGCGGTCTGGTCCTGGAACGCCGCGCTGGCCTTCGTCTGCGGCGACAGCGTCGTCTGGAAACCCTCCGAGAAGACCCCGCTGACGGCGCTCGCCGTGCAGGCCATCGTCGAGAAGACGATGAAGCGCTTCGGCCCCGAGGCGCCGGCCGGCCTCTCGGAGCTGCTGATCGGCGGCCGCGAGATCGGCGACGTGCTGGTCAACGACCACCGCGTCCCGGTCGTCTCGGCGACCGGCTCGACCCGCATGGGCAAGGAAGTCGGCCAGAAGCTCGCCGCGCGCTTCGCCCGCGCCATCCTGGAGCTCGGCGGCAACAATGCCGCGATCGTCGCGCCCTCGGCCGATCTCGACATCGCGCTGCGCGGCATCGCCTTCGCGGCGATGGGCACCGCCGGCCAGCGCTGCACCACTTTGCGCCGCCTGATCGTGCATGAGGACGTCTATGACAAGCTCGTGCCGAAGCTCGCCAAGGTCTATGCCAGCGTGAAGATCGGCGATCCGCGCGAGGCCGGCGTGCTGGTCGGCCCGCTGGTCGACGAGGCCGCCTATCAGGGCATGCAGAAGGCGCTGTCCGAGGCCAAGGCCGAGGGCGGCAAGGTCCATGGCGGCGAGAAGGTCGATGTCGGTTCCGGCGGCTTCTATGTCCGGCCGGCGCTGGTCGAGATGCCGAAGCAGTGCGGCCCGGTCGAGCGCGAGACCTTCGCCCCGATCCTCTATGTGATGAAGTACAGGTCGATCGAGGAGGCGATCGCGATCCAGAACGCGGTCGGCGCCGGCCTGTCCTCCTCGATCTTCACGCTGGACATGCGCGAGGCCGAGCTCTTCGTCTCGGACGAAGGTTCCGATTGCGGCATCGCCAACGTCAATATCGGCCCCTCGGGCGCCGAGATCGGCGGGGCCTTCGGCGGCGAGAAGGAGACGGGCGGCGGCCGCGAGGCGGGTTCCGATGCCTGGAAGGCCTATATGCGCCGCGCCACCAACACGCTGAACTACGGCACGACGCTGCCGCTGGCGCAGGGCGTCAGCTTCGACGTGGATGCGTAATCGGCAGGTTTAACAACATCCGCGTCGTCATCCCGGCCGGAGCGAACCGCAGAGCCGGAATCCATGCCTGAACCGTTCCGGCATGGATCCCGGGTCTCCCTCCGGTCGCCCGGGATGACACCGCAACAGGTTCAAGGGAGACGACAACCATGGCCGCCAGCCACAAGCTCGCGAAGTTCACCTGGGACGACGCCTATCTGCTCGACGAGCAGCTCACCGAGGACGAGCGTCTGATCCGCGACACGGCCCGCGCCTATGCGCAGGAGAAGCTCGCCCCCCGCATCCACGACGCCTATCTCGACGAGAAGACCGACCGCTCGATCTTCAACGAGATGGGCGAGCTCGGCCTGCTCGGCGTCACGGTTCCCGAGGAGTACGGCTGCGCGGGCGCCAATTACGTCTCCTACGGGCTCGTCGCCCGCGAGGTCGAGCGCATCGACTCCGGCTATCGCTCGATGATGTCGGTGCAGTCCTCGCTGGTGATGTACCCGATCCATGCCTATGGCAGCGAGGAGCAGCGCAGGAAGTACCTGCCGAAGCTGGGTTCGGGCGAATGGGTCGGCTGCTTCGGCCTGACCGAGCCGGATGCCGGCTCCGATCCCGGCGGCATGAAGACCCGCGCCGAGAAGGTCGCCGACGGCTACAGGCTGACCGGCTCCAAGATGTGGATCTCGAACTCGCCGATCGCCGACGTCTTCGTCGTCTGGGCGAAATCGGCCGCGCATGACAACCAGATCCGCGGCTTCATCCTCGAAAAGGGCATGAAGGGGCTCTCGGCGCCGAAGATCGGCGGCAAGCTCTCATTGCGCGCCTCGATCACCGGCGAGGTCGTCATGGACGGCGTCATCGTGCCGGAAGAGAACCTGCTGCCGAACGTCTCGGGGCTCAAGGGCCCGTTCGGCTGCCTCAACCGCGCCCGCTACGGCATCTCCTGGGGCGTGATGGGCGCCGCCGAGGACTGCTTCCACCGCGCCCGGCAATACGGGCTCGACCGCAAGCAGTTCAACAAGCCGCTGGCCCAGACGCAGCTCTACCAGAAGAAGCTCGCCGACATGCTGACCGAGATCACGCTCGGCCTGCAAGGTAGCCTGCGCGTCGGCCGCCTGATGGACGCGGGCAAGATGGCCCCGGAGATGATCTCGCTGGTCAAGCGCAACAATTGCGGGAAGGCGCTGGACATCGCCCGCGCGGCCCGCGACATGCACGGCGGCAACGGCATCCAGATCGAGTACCAGGTGATGCGCCACGCCGCGAACCTCGAGACGGTGAACACCTATGAGGGCACGCATGACGTCCATGCGCTGATCCTCGGGCGGGCGATCACCGGCCTGCAGGCGTTCTTCTGAGCCCTCCCCACCCCCTCCGCGTCATCCCGGGCGAGCGCAGGTCGGCCCGGGATCCATGCCGGACCGGCGCCGATCGGCGGTCAGACATGGATCCCGGCTCTCCGCTTCGCTCCGGCCAGGATGACGGCGCGGATCGAGCCCGATGACTTCGACCCCACCGCTGACCGGCCTGCGCGTCCTCGAACTGGCGCGCATCCTCGCAGGTCCCTGGATCGGCCAGCTCCTGGCCGATCTCGGCGCCGACGTCGTCAAGGTCGAGGCGCCGGAAGGCGACGACACCCGCAAATGGGGGCCGCCCTTCGTCGAGGGCGCGGGCGAAGAGCATCTCTCCGCCGCCTATTTCCACGCCGCCAATCGCGGCAAGCGTTCGATCACCGCCGATTTCCGCACGCCGGAGGGGCAGGCGCTGGTGAGGCGGCTGGCCGCCCATGCCGACGTGGTGATCGAGAACTTCAAGGTCGGCGGCCTCTCGAAATACGGGCTCGACGCCGCCTCGCTGCGCAAGGACTTCCCGCGCCTCGTCTATTGCTCGGTCACCGGCTTCGGGCAGGACGGCCCCTATGCGCCGCGCGCCGGCTACGACTTCCTCGTCCAGGGCATGGGCGGGGCGATGTCGATCACCGGCGAGCCTGAGGGCGCGCCGATGAAGGCGGGCTATGCCGTCGCGGACATCTATACCGGGCTCTACGCCACGGTCGGCATCCTCTCGGCGCTGCGCCAGCGCGACGCGACCGGCGAGGGCGCGACGCTCGATCTCGCCCTGCTCGACGCTCAGGTCGCGGTGCTCGGCAACCAGGCGATGAACTATCTGGTCGGCGGCAACCCGCCGCCGCGGCTCGGCAACGCCCATCCGAACATCGTGCCCTATGACGTGTTCCCGGTCGCGGACGGCCATATCATCATCGCGACCGGCAATGACGGGCAGTGGCGCAAGCTCTGCGAGGTTCTGGGCGAGCCGACGCTGGCCGACCATCCCGACTATCTCGACAACAGGTCGCGGGTGAAGAACCGCGTCGCGCTGACGGCGAAGCTGCACTTGCTCTGCCAGCGCTATGCCAAGGCCGACCTGCTGGCGGCGCTGGAAAAGGTCCATGTGCCGGCCGGGCCGATCAACGATATCGGCGAGGTCTTCGCCGACCCGCAGGTCATCGCGCGCGGCGTCAGGGTCGATTTGCCGAGCGAGGCCGCGAAGGCAGGCACCATTCCGACCGTCGCCTCGCCCATCGTCATGAACGGCGTGCGGCAGGTGGCGGGGCGCCCGAGCCCAAGACTCGGCGAGCACGCGGACGACATCCTGAACGATCCGGCCTGGGGCGGAGGCGGCTGAATGCGGCGCTCACCAGAGACGGCGTGCGCCGAGCGCGTCGAAGGCGAGGTCGGGAGACATGATCGTCAAATCTTCCACGATCGCCTGACCGGCAAGCATGCGGTCGAAGGGATCGCGATGCTCGCCTGGAATTGTGCCCCCGACAAGGGCGTGCTCATGGCGAAGCGCCAGCAGTTCGAAGCCTTCAGCCGAACATTGCGCGGCGAAGGCTTCGACAAGCGGTTTGACCTGGGGCAGCTTGCCGATGCGCAACTTGGTCGCCAGCTCCATCGCCGTCACCGAACTCACCAAGATTCTCGGAGCGGAGCGAATGGCGTGCTTGGCAGCAACACTCAGCCGACCACTATCCAGCACCCACCAGATCAGCGTCGCGGAGTCGAGGAGAAGTCCCAATCATCCCTCCCTTCCCACAGGCGCAGCTCATCTTCGGGTAGGGGATCGAAAATCTCGTCGCCGATTTCGAACAGCCCTTTCATCCGCCCCGGCTTGCGCTCCGGGCGCGGCTGCTCGATCGGGACCAGCCGCGCGACCGGCTTGTCCCGGCGCGAGATCACAACCTCGCCGCCCTTCTCGACCTCTTCGAGCAGGCGGGAAAGATGCGTCTTGGCCTCATGCACGGTGACGCGCGTCATCACGGCCTCCTTCAACCTGACCAACTTAGCCAACCAGCGGGAACGCCGTCAATGACCACACCTCGCACCGGCGGACAGATCCTTGTCGACCAGCTTCTGATCCATGGCGCCACCGACGCCTTCTGCGTGCCCGGAGAGAGCTATCTCGCCGTGCTCGACGCGCTGCACGACGCCGCGATGAACGTCACCATCTGCCGGGCCGAGGGTGGCGCCTGCATGATGGCCGAGGCCGCCGGCAAGCTCACCGGCAAGCCCGGCATCTGCTTCGTGACGCGCGGCCCCGGCGCCACCAACGCCTCGCCCGGCATCCATATCGCCGACCAGGATTCGACGCCGCTGATCCTCTTCGTCGGCCAGATCGAGCGCGGCATGCGCGAGCGCGAGGCCTTCCAGGAGCTCGACTACCGCGCCGTCTTCGGCACCATGACCAAATGGGCGACCGAGATCGACGATGCCGCGCGCATCCCGGAGATCGTCAGCCGCGCCTTCCATGTCGCGACCTCCGGCCGGCCCGGCCCGGTCGTGATCGCCCTGCCCGAGGACGTGCTGACCGACCTCGCCGAGGTCGCCGATGCCGAGCCCTACAAGGTCACCGAGCAGCATCCCTCGGCGGCGCAGATGGACGAGCTCGCCAGGCGCTTCGCTTCGGCCAAGTCGCCGATCGCGATCCTCGGCGGCTCGCGCTGGAGCCCGGAGACGATCGCGGACTTCCAGGCTTTCGCGGAGCGCTTCGACTTACCCGTAGCGGTTTCGTTCCGCCGCCAGATGCTGTTCCCGGCCGCGCATCCCCATTTCGCCGGCGATGTCGGCATCGGCATCAATCCGAAGCTGCTGGCGCGCATCAAGGAGAGCGACCTCGTCCTGCTGGTCGGCGGGCGCCTCTCGGAGATGCCGAGCCAGTCCTACACGCTATTCGGCATTCCCAACCCGGGCCGGCCGCTGGTGCATGTCCATCCCGATCCGGAGGAGCTCGGACGGGTCTACCGCCCGACGCTGGCGATCAACGCCTCGCCCGCCGGCTTCTGCGCGGCGCTTCAGGCGATCGCGCCGCCCGAGGCTCCGGCCTGGGCCGGCGCGGGCGCGGCGGCTCACGAGGCCTATGTGGCCTGGAGCGAGCAGCCGGCCGCGGTGCCGGGGCGGTTCCATCCCGGCGAGATGGTGCGCTGGCTGCGCAGCCGCCTGCCGGACGACGCCATCCTGTGCAACGGCGCCGGCAATTACGCGACCTGGGTGCATCGCTTCCACCGCTTCAACAGATTCGCGACGCAGCTCGCCCCGACCTCCGGCTCGATGGGCTATGGCGTGCCGGCGGCCATCGGCGCCAAGCGGATCTTCCCGGAACGCACCGTCGTCGCCTTCGCCGGCGATGGCTGCTTCCTGATGAACGGGCAGGATTTCGCGACGGCGGTGCAGTACGATCTGCCGGTGATCGTCGTCGTGGTCGACAACGGCATGTACGGCACGATCCGCATGCATCAGGAGCGCGAATATCCCGGCCGGGTCTCGGCGACGACGCTGAAGAACCCGGATTTCGCAGCCTATGCCAAGGCCTTCGGCGGCCATGGCGAGCGCGTCGAGACGACCGAGGAATTCGCCCCCGCCTTCGAGCGCGCGGTGCGGAGCGGCAAGCCCGCGATCATCCACTGCCTGCTCGATCCCGAGGCGATCACCCCGGCCAAGTCGCTCTCGACGATCCGGGCCGAGGCGCTGGCGGCGCGCGGCAAGGGCTGATCGGCCCGCCGGGACGACCGCCGCGGCATTGAACCTGCCACGGCCCTCGCGCGACCAAAGCTCGTCACTCCCGTCGGGGGAGGAGGAGAGCGGCAATGGCGCGCGCAGGCCTGGCAAGGTTCGCAATCGTAACCGCGCTCACCCTGCCGGGCGCCTCTCAGGCGCAGGCGGCCGGGCTGTTCGATTCGCTGGCGCGCGCCATCTTCGGCGGTCCGCGCCTCCATGCGACACCGATCTATGAGCAGGACGAGCCGCTGCGCCGCCCGGCGCGGCGCCGGCCGCCCGAGGTCGCTGCGAAGCCGAAGCCGGCGGCGGTCCGGCTCGATCCGGCGGCCGACCCCGACTGGCATCTGAAGGATCCGACCCTGCGGCGCGGCGATATCGTGGTCACGCGCCGCGGCATCCTGGTCTATCGCGGCCGCAGCGCCGATGCTCCGGCCGCGGGAGATTTCGCCGCACTCGGCGGCACGCCGGGCGACAGGGGCTGGAAGGAGCGTCTGCAGGCCGCGGCCGCCGGGGGCCGCAGCTTCTTCCGGGCGACGGCTCCGGGAGCGGCCGCCACCGCCTCGCTCGGCCAGCCGGCGCCCGGCCCGGCCGAGCCGGCGGCCCGCTGAAACGGCTCAGCGCTGCGCGCGCTCGCCGTCGAAGGTCGAGCGGATCGCCAGCGCCAGGGCGACGGCGGCCCAGCCCTGGAAGATCAGCTCGATGGCGAGGAAGGTTCCGAGCACCCACAGGCTCGAGGCCGGCCACTGCGCCAAGATCAGGCCGCCGAGCACGAGCGACAGGAAGCCCGAGAAGGCGACCCAGCCCCAGAACGGCAATTCGCGATTCTGGAAGGCGACGACCAGGCGCAGCACGCCGGTCGCCACCAGGCCGCAGCCGGCGAGCAGCGTCAGCGAGGCCGTGGCGACCAGCGGATTGACGAAGGTGACCACGCCGACCGCCAGATAGAGCAGGCCGATCAGGATGTGCAGCAGCCGGCTCTTCCAGCCCTGATGGCGGAAGGCGTCGAACAGCACGACGATGCCGCCGACGAAGATCATCGCGCCGAACCAGACCGCGCTCGCGACGCTCAGCAGGGCGACCGCGCCGAGGCCGAGAACGCCGAGGACGATGAGGGCGATGCCGGCGGCCATCAGCCAGCCCCAGTTCCGCCGCAGCGGAACGAGATGCGAGCCGAGCGAGGCGGGCTGAGGCGCGGAGGTTTCAGAGGGTGTGCTCATGGCGAACCGGCTCCTTGGAGGCGGCCATCGACGATCGCGACCGCCAGTCGAACCCCGCCATGAGACCCCCGCACAACCGCCGCGTCAATCCGATGCGGCGCTCGCGCCTCAATAGGTCGCACGGCCGCCGGAGAGATCGAACACGGCCCCGGTCGAGAAGGTGCAGCGCTCGCTCGCCAGCCAGGCGACGAGTTCCGCCAATTCGTCGACGGTGCCGAGGCGCTTGAGCGGGCTCTTGCCGATCATGGTCTGCACCGTCTCCTCGCTCATCTGCCGGAGCAGATCGGTCTCGATCGCCGCCGGAGCGACGGCATTGACCAGGATGCCGGTGCCGGCCAGTTCCTTGCCATGCGCCTTGGTCAGCGCGATCACGCCGGCCTTGGCGGCGCTGTAGGCCGAGAGCGTCGGGGTGCCTTCCTTGCCGGCGAGCGAGGCGATGTTGACGATGCGGCCATAGCCGCGCGGCATCATTACCGCCGCGACGGCGCGGGCGCAGAGGAAGGCGCCGTCGAGGTTGACCGCCTGGATCTTCCGCCATTGCGCCAGCGGCGTGTCCGCGACGGTGGTCGAGGGGCCGGTCAGCCCGGCATTGTTGACGAGCACGGCGATGGGGCCGTGCTCGCGCTCGGTCGCCGCGGTCGCCGCTGCCACCGAAGCCTCGTCGGCGACGTCGCAGCGGATATGGGCCGGCCCCGCCGCCGCCGGCGCCGCGATGTCCCAGGCGACCGGCGTCAGCCCGTCCCGGGCGAGCCGGGCGGCCACCGCCGCCCCGATCCCCCCGGCGCCGCCGGTGACGACGGCGATCCGCGGCCCGGCCATGCTCAGGCCAGCTTCTCGGCGACGAGCTTGCGCAAGCTGCGCAGGTCCTTGACGAAGCCGCGGATGCCTTCCGCCAGCTTCTCGGTCGCCATCGCATCTTCGTTCATGGCGAAGCGGAAGGCCTTCTCGTCGAGCGCCAGCTTCGCCGGCGCCTGACCGGGCGCCTCGGGCTTCAGCTTGCGCGGCAGCTCGCCGCTCGCGGCGGCGAGCTCGTCGAGCAGGCCGGGACCGATGGTCAGCCGGTCGCAGCCGGCCAGCGCCTCGATCTCGCCGGTGTTGCGGAAGGAGGCGCCCATCACCACCGTGTCGATGCCGTAGGTCTTGTAATAGGCGTAGATGCTGCGGACCGAGACGACGCCGGGATCGGTCTCGGCGGTGTAGGGGCCGCCGCCGGCCTTGACGTGCCAGTCGAGGATGCGCCCGACGAAGGGCGAGATCAGGAAGGCCCTGGCATCGGCGGCCGCGATCGCCTGCGGCAGGGCGAAGAGCAGGGTCAGGTTGCAGTCGATGCCCTCGCCCTGCAGCACCTTGGCGGCCTGCAGGCCCTCCCAGGTCGAGGCGATCTTGATCAGGATGCGCTCGCGCCCGACGCCGCGCTCCTCATAGGCGGCGATGATGGCGCGCGCCTTCTCGATCGTCGCCTTGCCGTCGAAGGAGAGGTCGGCGTCGACCTCGGTCGAGACGCGGCCGGGCACGATCTTCGCGAGCTCGGTCCCGAAGCTCACGGCGAGGCGGTCGCAGACCGCCTGGACAGCCTTGTCGCCGCCGCCCTGCTTGCGGCCCCAGGCGATCGCCTCCTCGACGAGATGGGCATAGGCGGGGGTCTCGACCGCCTTGAACAGCAGCGTCGGGTTGGTGGTGCAGTCGACCGGCTTGAGCCGGCGCACCGCCTCGATATCGCCGGTGTCGGCGACGACGGTGGTCATCTCGCGGAGCTGGTCGAGCTTGGAAGCCATGATCTGTTCCCGGTGTCTTCGTGCTTGGACGGTCGGTTGCAATGTGGCGCCTCTGACCTGCCATTGCGAGCCCGCCATGGCAATGCCGCCATGCAATCCCGGAGGCGGGGCCGTCCCGCCGGCCCCTTCATGGAACTGTCATCTCCAGCAGCTACCGCCAGCGCCATTCCGCAGATGCGGCCAGAGATGGAGAGTCAGATGCAGCGTAAGGCTTTGAGCGCATTCACGATTGCCGCCGGCCTCGCCCTCGCGGCGCCGGGCGCGCAGGCGCAGGGCGTCGAAGGCAAGCTCGTGCTCTATACGAGCCAGCCGAACACCGACGCCCAGCAGACCATCGACGCCTTCAAGGCGAAGTACCCCAAGGTCGAGGTTTCCTTCGTCCGCGACGGCACGCCGCGCATCCTCGCCAAGCTCCGGGCCGAGTTCGAGGCAGGCAGCCCGCAGGCCGACGTGCTGCTGATCGCCGATTCGGTGACGATGGAAGGGCTGAAGAAGGAAGGCCGGCTCGAAGCCTACGACAAGGCCGACGTCTCGGCCTACCCGGCCGGCATCCATGACCCCGGCAAGGCCTGGTTCGCCACCAAGCTGATCACCACCGGCATCGTCTACAACACCAGGGCGACGATGAAGCCGACGAGCTGGCTCGACCTGACCAAGGCCGAGGCCAGGAACCAGGTCGCCATGCCGAGCCCGCTGAACTCGGGCGCCGCGCTGATCCACACCATCACGCTGACCGGCAACCTCAAGGACGGCTGGAAGTATTACGAGGCGCTCAAGGAGAACGGCACGCTCGCCGCCGGCGCCAATGGCGACATCCTGCGCCAGGTCGCGACGGGCGAGAAGCTCTACGGCATGATCGTCGACTTCATGCCGATCCGCGAGAAGGCCAAGGGCGCTCCCGTCGCCTTCGTCTTCCCGAGCGAGGGCGTCTCCTCCGTCAGCGAGCCGGTCGCCATCCTGAAGGGCACCAGGAACGAGGCCGCCGCCCGCGCCTTCATCGACTTCGTGCTGTCGAAGGACGGGCAGGAGGTCGCGCTGAAGCAGGGCTACGTCCCGGCGCGCCCCGATGTCGCGCTGCCGGCCGGCTACCCCGCCCGCGACGCCATCAAGCTGATGCCCTTCGATGCCGCCAAGGCGCTCGCCGACTCGGACGCCGCCCGCAAGCGCTTCAGCGCGATCTTCGAGTGATGCCGGCCTCGGCTTCCGCATGGCCGGCGCCGTGACGCTGGCCATGCGCCTCTCCCGGAAGCGGGAGTCCGTTCCGGCGGCCCCGCTTCCGCATGTCCGCCTGCCCGCCGAGGCCGCCCTGCCGGCGCTCGTCGTCGCGGTCGCGCTGCTGCTCGGCGGGCTGCCCTTCCTGCGGCTGGCGCTCGCTGCCTTCGCGCCGGGCTGGCAGTTCGCGCCGGAGGCCGCCCTCGCCGCGATGACCGGCCGCTCGGCCGTCGCCGCCACGCTGCACACGCTCGACACCTCGCTCCTCTCGGCGCTGGGCGCGCTCGGGCTCGGCGGCGTGGTCGCCCTGGCACTCGGCGTCACCGATATCCGCGGCAAGCGCCCGCTCGCCTTCGCCTTCGTCTTCACGATGATGATCGCGCCGCAGGTGGCCGCGCTCGCCTTCCTTAGCCTGCTGGCGCCGAATTCGCAGATCCTCGCCCTGCTCGGGTTGGCGCCGGAGCCCGGCTCCGCCAACCCGCTGCTCGGGCGCGGCGGGATCATTCTGGTGATGGCGCTGCATCACGCGCCGCTGGTCGCGATCACGCTCTGGACCGGGCTGCGCGGCATCCCGCACTCCCTGGTCGAGGCGGCGCAGATGGAAGGCGCCGGCCCCGCGACCATCACCGCCCGCATCATCCTGCCGGTGCTGCGGCCGCAGCTCATCGCGGCCGGGCTGATCGCCTTCGTCGCCGGCGTCGGCAATTTCGGCATCCCGGCCCTGCTCGGCCTGCCGGTCAACTACCTCACTTTGCCGACGCTGATCTATCGCCGGCTGTCGAGCTTCGGCCCGGAGAGCCTGCCGGAGACGGCGGCGCTGGCGCTGCTCGTCGGCGCGGTCGCCGCGCTCGGCATCCTGGCCGGCATGGCGGTCGCCCGCCGCCAGGGCGGCAGGGTCGAGATCGAAAGGCCGCTGGAGCCGTTCTGGCTGCTGGGGCGCGCAAGGCCGCTGGTCGCCGCGGCGCTCTGGCTGCTGCTTGCGGTCAAGCTCGGCCTGCCCTTCCTGGCGCTGCTGAGCGAGGCGCTGACCCCGGCGCTCGGCGTGCCGCTCTCCTGGCAGAGCCTGACCTTCGACAAATTCGCCGAGGTGCTGCTGCGCCAGGCCGTGACCGTCCGGGCCTTCTGGAACTCCTTCTGGTTCGCGGCGAGCGCCGCCGTGCTGCTCTCGCTGGTCTCGATCGCCTTCGCCTACGGGCTGGAACGGCGCCTCGGCAGGCTCCGGCGCCCGGTCGAGCTCGTCGTCGAGCTGCCCTATGCCCTGCCCGGCGTGGTGCTCGCGATCGCCTGCATCCTGCTCTTCCTGAAGCCGCTGCCGCTGATCGGCGTCAGCATCTACGGCACGCCCTTCATCATCCTGTTCGCCTATCTCGCCCGCTTCCTGCCGCTGGCGCTGAAGGCGCCCGTCGCGGCGATGGCGCAGATCGAGGCGCATCACGAGGAGGCGGCCCGGCTCGACGGCGCCGGGCTCTGGCAGATGCTGCGCTTCATCGTGGCGCCGATCCTGGCGCCTGCGGCCGCGGTTTCGGCCCTGATGGTCTTCCTCGTCGCCTTCAACGAGCTGACCGTCTCGGCGCTGCTCTGGTCGTCCGGCACGGAGACGCTCGGCGTCGTGCTGTTCAGCCTCAAGGAGGCCGGGCTGGCGGGCGAGGCGGCGGCGATCGCGATCAGCGCCTCCGCCGTGATCCTCGCGGCGATGCTCGCCCTCGACCTGCTCGGCCGGCGGCTGCCGCAGAATGTGCTGCCCTGGCGCATCTAGCGCACCGGACCGAATGCCGTATTCAGCCCGGCGCTCCCGTTCTTTGACCTTGCATCGGCTCCTCGCGAAAACCGCGTTCCCCTTTTCGGGCCGATGCTCTAGGCCGGCGGGATCGCGGCGCCGGCCGGAAAATCGTGACGGAAAATTAAGCTTGGCGCCGCCGTAGATGGAGCATGAATGCTTTGACCACGGCTCTTGGACATGACGGGCTCCGCAAGGACGCGCGCGGCATCCTCGTGATCGAGGACTCGCGGACATTTGCCCTGGCCCTGCGTCAGTTCCTCGAAGCGGAAACCGGGCTGCCCGTCACCACCTGCGCCTCGCTGAAGGATCTGAGCGAGCTGATTGTCGCCGCGCCGGGGGCCTATGCGATCGCGGTGGTCGACCTCAACCTGCCCGACGCGCCGCGCGGGGAAGCCCTCGACTGGACGGTGGCCCACGGCATCCCGACGGTGGTCTTCACCGCGACCTTCGACCTCGCCACGCGCGGCCGGATCATGGAGCGCGAGGTCATCGACTACGTCCTCAAGGACAGCGAATTCGCGCTCGGCAACCTGGTCGGCACGGTCAAGCGCGCCCTCGACAACCGCCACACCCGCATCCTGGTCGTCGACGACACCCGCACCACCCGCAAGGTGCTCGCCCGCATGCTGGCGATCCAGCAATATGTCGTGGTCGAGGCCAGCTCCGGCGCCGAGGCGCTCGCCCTGCTCGACGCCAATCCCGACCTCCAGCTCGTCGTCAGCGACTATTACATGCCCGACATGGACGGCTTCGAGCTCGCCCGCAGCATCCGCCGACGCCATCCGAAGGTGCGCCTGATCGGCATCTCCTCCTCGACCGACCGGAAGACCTCCGCCGGCTTCCTCAAGGCGGGGGCGCACGACTTCGTCTCGCGGCCCTTCGTGCTCGAGGAGCTGCAATGCCGCATCGCCTCGAATGTCGAGACGCTGACCCAGCTCAAGCAGCTCCAGGAGCTCGCCGCCCGCGACTACCTGACCGGCCTGTTCAACCGCCGCCATTTCTTCGAGCAGGGACCGCCACTGATCGGGACCGCCCAGAAGGCCGGCTTCCCGGTCTCGATCGCGCTGCTCGACATCGACCATTTCAAGCAGCTCAACGACCGCTACGGCCATGACGGCGGGGACAAGGTGCTCAGCTCGGTCGCCGGCAACCTCAGCCGGCTCGCGGAGCACGAAACCCGCCTGCTGGCCAGAGTCGGCGGCGAGGAGTTCGCGATCCTGTTCGCCGGCGCCGACCTCGCCACCGCCTGCCGGCTCGCCGAAGGCATCCGCGCGGAGATCGCGCGCGAGCCCCTGCTGCTCGGGGGCGCCGAGCTGTCGCTCACCGTCTCGATCGGCGTGGCCGAGATCGGCGTCTCCGAAAGCCTCGACGCCAGCCTCGGCAGGGCCGACCGGGCGCTCTATACGGCCAAGCAGGAAGGCCGCAACCGGGTCTGCGCCGCCGGCCAGGAAGCCTGACGCGGCCCGCCATCCCCCGACGCCCGACTATTCCGCCGCGGCGCGCAGCTCCGGCTTCGGCTCGCCCATCAGCAGCGCGCGCGATCCCTTGGCCTCGCGGACGATGAAATCGACGATGGCGCGCACCCGCGCGACGTCCTTCAGATCGGCATGGACGAGCAGCCAGAAGGAGCGGGTGATCTGCACCGCCTCGGGCAGGACGGGCACGAGCCGGGCGTCCCCCTCGGCCATGAAATGATGGATCACGCCGATCCCGGCGCCGGCGACCACGGCGTTCATCTGCGCGATGACGCTGGAGCTCTGCACATGGGCGCGCAGGCCCTTGGCGACCTCGTCGAGATAGTCCAGCTCCGGCGAGAAGATCAGGTCGTCGATATAGCCGATGATGCGATGCGCGAAGAGGTCGTCGGGCTTCGTCACCGGCGGCATCTGCGCGAGGTAGTCGCGCGAGGCGTAGAGGCCGAGGCGGTAGTCGGCGAGCTTGCGCGCCACCACCTTGCCCTCCTTCGGCGGGGCGAGCGTGATCGCGACATCGGCCTCGCGCTTCGACAGCGAGAGCAGGCGCGGCATGGCGATGAGCTGGATCTCCAGCCCCGGATAGGACTTCGCGAACAGCGCCAGCCGGGGCGCCAGGAAGGCGGTGCCGAAGCCGTCCGGCGCGCCGATCCTGACCGTGCCCGACAGCGCCATGTCGGCGCCGCCGATGTCGCTCTGGATCGCGAGCGCCTCGGTTTCCATGCTCTCGGCCTTGGCGAGCAGGCGCTCGCCATGGGCGGTCAGGGTGTAGCCCTGCGGGCGGCGCTCGAACAGCTTCGCCTTCAGGGCCTCCTCCAGCGAGGTGACGCGGCGCGAGACCGTGGCATGGTCGGCGCCGAGGCGCCGCGCCGCCGCGGTCAGGCGCCCGGAGCGCGCCACCGCCAGAAAGAAACGGAGATCGTCCCAGTCGAAGCGCTCCAAGCCTCCCTCCTCATATTTGTTTTTTTGCACGGCTGGCGTACCACTCTCGCTATAGCCGTGCGCAAACGTGAATGGTAGGGAAACGGCAGGATCGCCACAACAGCAATTCGTAGGGAGGGCGCCCATGCGTCAGGTCGGACATTTCATCGGCGGCAAGAACGTCGCCGGCACCTCTGGCCGCACGGCCGACATCTACCAGCCGATGGACGGCACGGTGATCGGCAAGGTGGCCCTCGCCACCGCCGCCGAGCTCGACGCCGCCGTGAAGGACGCCGCCGAGGCCCAGCCGAAATGGGCGGCCGTCAACCCGCAGCGCCGCGCCCGCGTGCTGATGAAGTTCCTCGACCTGATCGCGCAGAACAACGACGAGCTCGCCGACCTCCTCGCCCGCGAGCACGGCAAGACCATCCCCGACGCCAAGGGCGACATCCAGCGCGGCGTCGAGGTGATCGAGTATTCGCTCGGCGTGCCGGGCCTGATGAAGGGCGAGTTCACCGACGGCGCCGGCCCCGGCATCGACATCTATTCGATGCGCCAGCCGCTCGGCGTCGTCGCCGGCATCACCCCGTTCAACTTCCCGGCGATGATCCCGCTCTGGAAGCTCGGCCCCGCCATCGCCTGCGGCAACGCCTTCATCCTGAAGCCGTCCGAGCGCGACCCCGGCGTGCCGATGCGCCTCGCCGAGCTCTTCATCGAGGCCGGCGGGCCTCCCGGCATCCTCAACGTCGTCAACGGCGACAAGGAGGCGGTCGACGCCATCCTCGACCATCCCGAGATCAAGGCGGTCGGCTTCGTCGGCTCGACCCCGATCGCGGAGTACATCTACAGCCGCGGCTGCGCGGCGGGTAAGCGCGTGCAGTGCTTCGGCGGCGCCAAGAACCATATGATCATCATGCCCGACGCCGACATGGACCAGACGGTCGACGCGCTGATCGGCGCCGGCTACGGCTCGGCCGGCGAGCGCTGCATGGCGATCTCGGTCGCGGTCCCGGTCGGCAAGGCCACCGCCGACGAGCTGGTCAAGCGGCTGATCCCGCGGGTCGAGGGCCTGAAGATCGGCCCGTCGACCGACCTCAGCGCCGATTACGGCCCGGTCGTGACCAAGGCGGCGATGGAGAAGATCAAGTCCTATGTCGACATCGGCGTCCAGGAAGGCGCCAAGCTCCTGGTCGACGGCCGCGACTTCAAGATGCAGGGCTACGAGAACGGCTTCTATGTCGGCGGCTGCCTGTTCGACCACGTCACCAAGGACATGCGCATCTATAAGGAGGAGATCTTCGGGCCGGTGCTCTCGGTGCTGCGCGCCGACACCTATGAAGAGGCGCTGAAGCTCACCAACGACCACGAATACGGCAACGGCACCGCGATCTTCACCCGCGACGGCGATGCGGCGCGCGACTTCGCCTCGAAGGTCCAGGTCGGCATGGTCGGCATCAACCTGCCGATTCCGGTGCCGCTGGCCTATTACACCTTCGGCGGCTGGAAGCGCTCCTCGTTCGGCGACCTCAACCAGCACGGGCCGGATTCGATCCGCTTCTACACCAAGACCAAGACGGTGACGGCGCGCTGGCCGAGCGGCATCAAGGACGGCGCCAGCTTCGTCATCCCGACGATGAGCTGAGGCGCCATCGGAGGAGGCCATGAAGCGAGCGCTGCGCCGGTCCGCATCCTCGCTTCGGCTTACTTGCCGGGGCTCGTTCCCTGCCATCCCTGCTGCCGGCGCATCGCGAGGTGCCGGCAGCGCTCCTCCCGGCTCCACGCAGCCGCGACGCCACGCCCGACCGCGCGTTTCCCTTCCGCTCGCCATCCCGATCCGACGGGCCGGGCCTTTCGTCGCGATTGCGCGCGACGGCGCGGCGGGACTATCTCACTGATCAGGAGGGCCAGCCTTGAACGCCTTCGCTCTCACCGAAGACCAGATCGCCATCCGCGAGATGGCGCAGGATTTCGCCGCGGAGACGCTCGCCCCGCATGCCGCGCGCTGGGACGAGGAGAAGCATTTCCCGGTCGAGGAAATGCGCGCCGCCGCCGCGCTCGGCATGGGCGGCATCTACATCAGGGACGATGTCGGCGGCTCCGGGCTGACGCGGCTCGACGCTGCCCTGATCTTCGAGGCGCTCTCGACCGGCTGCCCGACGGTCGCGGCCTATATCTCGATCCATAACATGTGCGCCTGGATGATCGACCGCTACGGCTCGGACGAGCAGCGCCGGCGCTTCCTGCCGCAGCTCTGCACCATGGAGCATCTGGCGAGCTACTGCCTGACCGAGCCCGGTGCCGGCTCGGACGCCGCCGCGCTGAAGACCAAGGCGGTTCTGGACGGCGACCACTACGTCCTCGACGGGCAGAAGCAGTTCATCTCCGGCGCCGGCATCTCCGATGTCTATGTCGTGATGGCGCGCACCGGCGAGCCCGGCCCGGCCGGCATCTCGACCATCGTGGTCGAGAAGCACACGCCCGGCCTCTCCTTCGGCGCCAACGAGAAGAAAATGGGCTGGAACGCCCAGCCGACGCGGGCGGTGATCTTCGAGAATTGCCGCGTGCCGGTGGCGAACCGCCTCGGGCCGGAAGGGATCGGCTTCAAGATCGCCATGGCCGGGCTCGACGGCGGCCGGCTCAATATCGGCGCCTGCTCGCTCGGCGGGGCGCAGGCCGCGCTCGACAAGGCGCTCGCCTATGCCAAGGAGCGCAAGGCCTTCGGCTCGGCCATCGCCGATTTCCAGGCCCTGCAGTTCAAGCTCGCCGACATGGCGACCGAGCTGGAGGCCGCGCGTACCTTCCTGTGGCGCGCTGCGGCGGCGCTCGACGCCAAGGCGCCGGACGCGACCAGGCTCTGCGCCATGGCCAAGCGCGTCGCCACCGATACCGGCTTTTCGGTCGCCAACGAGGCGCTGCAGATCCATGGCGGCTACGGCTATCTCGCCGATTACGGCATCGAGAAGATCGTCCGCGACCTGCGCGTCCACCAGATCCTGGAGGGCACCAACGAGGTGATGCGGATGATCGTCGCGCGCGGGCTGGTGGGACGCGCGAAGGGAAATTGAGCTATGCGGCGGCGAGCGGCCTCACGCGCTTTTCGATGTCCCCGCCTGACGCCCGCCGCGCAAGGCGCAGATCGTAATCGCTCTGCAGCGTCATCCATATCTCCGGCGACGTGCCGAAGAACCGGGCGAGGCGCAACGCCGTGTCGGCCGTGATCGCCCGCTCGCCCTTGACGATGCCTGCGACGCGGCTGACGGGCGCGTCGATGTCCCGCGCGAGCCTGTTCTGGCTGACGCCGAGGGGCTTCATGAACTCCTCGAGCAGGATCTCGCCGGGTGTGATCGGCGCGAGCGGCGGATCGGTGAGGCCCGACCGGGCCTCCGCGTCAGTGATAGTCGACGATTTCGACATCATGCGCCTCCCCGTCCTTCCAGATGAAACAGACCCGCCACTGATCGTTGATGCAGATCGAATGCTGCCCCGCCCTGTCGCCGCGCAAAGCCTCCAACCTGTTGCCCGGCGGAATGCGCAGATCGTCGAGCCTCGCAGCGGCGTGAAGCAACAAGAGCTTGCGGCGAATGATCCGTTCGATCGCCGCGAAGCGCCGGATCGGCCTGTCGTTGAAAAGCAGCTCGGCATCGCGCTGCGCGAAGGATCGGATCATGCCTAGGAAAGCTATTCCGTAAAAGGTATTCCGTCAACCAGAATGGAAGGAAACGCGCCAATGACCAACATCGCCTTCATCGGCCTCGGCAATATGGGCGGCCCGATGGCCGGGAACCTCGCCAAGGCCGGTCACAGCGTCAAGGCCTTCGATCTGGTACAGGCGTCGAAGGATGCCGCCGCGGAAATGGGGGTCGGCATCGCCGGCTCGGCGAAGGAGGCGGTGGCCGAGGCCGAGGTCGTCGTCACCATGCTGCCGGCCGGAAAGCACGTACTCTCGGTCTGGGCCGACATCCTGCCGGCGGTGAAGCCGGGGACGCTGCTGATCGATTCCTCGACCATCGACGTCGAGAGCGCGCGCAAGGCGCATGCGCTAGCGGCCGAGCGCGGCTGCCCCTCGCTCGACGCCCCGGTCTCGGGCGGCACCGGCGGCGCCAAGGGCGCGACGCTGACCTTCATGGTCGGCGGCAGCGCCGAGGCGTTCGACCGGGGCGAGCCGATCCTCGCCAAAATGGGCCGCAAGATCGTGCATTGCGGCGGCGCCGGCAACGGGCAGGCTGCGAAGATCTGCAACAACATGATCCTCGGCATCTCGATGATCGGCGTCTGCGAGGCCTTCGTGCTGGCCGAGAAGCTCGGCCTCTCGCATCAGGCGCTGTTCGACGTCGCCTCGACCTCGTCCGGCCAGTGCTGGTCGCTGACCACCTATTGCCCGGTGCCGGGGCCGGTGCCGACCTCGCCGGCGAACAACGCGTACAAGCCCGGCTTCGCCTCGGCCCTGATGCTGAAGGACCTCAAGCTGTCGCAGGAAGCGGCCCAGGCCGCCGGCGCCTCGACCCCGCTCGGGGCGGCGGCGGCGCAGCTCTTCGGACTGCACAATGCCTGGGGCGAAGGCGGCACGGATTTCTCCGGGATCATCCAGCTTCTGCGCGGGCGCGGGCATGATTGAGGAGCGCTTGCGCGACAGGGTGTCGCGGGTCTAGGACGGACCCATGAACGATGTTCCCTTGCGCCGCGAACGCTCTTCCCTGACCGGTTTCGCGATCAACCGGCTCGACCGGCGCGAGGATCTGCGCAACAAGCCGGATGCGGTGACGGCGCTGCGTCACCGCTCCGACACGCTGATCGCCGCCGTGGCCGGCGAGACGCCGATCCTCAACCGCGTCGACGGCGAGAAACTCTCGGTCTGGTTCAGCCATGGCGAGACCGAGATGCTCGGTCCGGCGCAGGAGGAGATCTTCCTCGGCATGGCCGAGGACGGCTCGCCGCGCTTCGGACGCCTGCTCGACCGCGCCCTGGCGGAGACGCTGAAGGAGCGCCCCGAGCTGGTCGTCACCGATCTGCGCTCGGTCGCTCTCAAGCGGCTCGTGCCGGAGGACGAGGTCGGCCCGCTCGGCGAGGCCAAGGCGGTGCTCGACTGGCATGCCCGGCACCGCTTCTGCGCCCAGTGCGGCGGCCAGACCGTCGCCGGAACCTCGGGCTGGCGGCGCGAATGCACGGCCTGCGGCGCGCTGCATTTCCCGCGTACCGACCCGGTGGTGATCATGCTGGTGACGCGCGGCGAAAGCTGCCTGCTCGCACGCCAGGCCCGCTTCGCGCCGGGCATGTATTCCTGCATCGCGGGCTTCGTCGAGCCGGGCGAGACGCTGGAGGACGCGGTGCGCCGCGAGAGCTGGGAGGAAGCCGGCCTCAGGGTCGGCACGGTCCGCTACGTCGCCTCGCAGCCCTGGCCCTTCCCCTCCTCGATCATGGTCGGCTGCATCGCCGAGGCGCTGGGCGACGAGATCACGCTCGACATGACCGAGCTCGAGGCCGGCCGCTGGTTCCCGCGCGATGAGGTGCTGCAGATGCTCGACGGCCGGCATCCCGATGGCCTCGCCTGCCCGCAGCACATCGCCATCGCCAACACGCTGGTCCGCGCCTGGGCGCTGGAGGGCGAGCGGATCTGAAGCCGTCCCGCTTCATCGCGCAGACGGCCTGAAGCCGGCGCTCCCTGCGCCGGCCGGACACTGCTGGAGGACCGCGATGTCTTTCTACCGAGGCATGAGCTGCGCCAATGTGACCATCGCCGGCGACGGCGGCTTTCCCGTCACCGCCTATGTCGCCAAGCCCGAGGGGCCCGGCCCCTTTCCCGCGGTGGTGCTGGTCCACCACCTGCCCGGCTGGAGCGAGTTCTATATCGAGACGACGCGGCGCTTCGCGCATCACGGCTATATCGCGATCTGCGCCAATCTCTACGAGCGCTCCGGCCCGGGCACTCCGGACGACGTCGCGGCCCGGGTGCGGGCCGAGGGCGGCGTGCCGGACGCGCAGGTCGTCGGCGATACCGAGGCTGCCGTGAAATGGGCGCGCAGCCAGCCGGAGCATAACGGCAAGGTCGCCCTGTTCGGCTCCTGCTCGGGCGGGCGGCACGCCTTCCTCTACGCCTGCCGCAAGCAGGACGTCGACGCCTGCGCCGAGCTCTGGGGCGGGCGCGTGATCATGCCGCCGGAGGATCTCAACGCCAAGACGCCGGTCTCGCCGAACACCCTGACGGGGGACCTCTCCTGCCCGCTGATCGGCATCTTCGGCAACGAGGATCGGGCGCCGAGCCCGGAACAGGTGAACCAGCACGAGGCCGAGCTGAAGCAGCACGGCAAGGCCTACGAATTCCACCGCTATGACGGCGCCGGCCACGGCTTCTTCTACTGGCACCGGCCGATGTATCGTCCCGAGCAGGCCATGGATGGCTGGAGCAAGCTCCTCGCCTTCTTCGGCAAGCACCTGTCGTAACCGGAGGGCGCATCATGTGCACATCGATCGTCGAGATCGTTCCCGTCGAGGGCATGGCCAAGCGCGGCGACGGCTGGTTTCCGCTGACGCAGGCCGTCGTCGCCTACGACCATGCCCGCCACGCGCCGCTGGCGGACGCCATCACGCTGGACTTCGTCAACGCCCGGCTCGATGCCGGGGCGCGGGCCGGCGTCGAATTGACCCTGGAAACCGCCAAGGCGCTGCACGAGGCGCTCGGCCGGGCGATCGCGGAAGCGGAATTCGAGGAAGCCGAGGTGCGCGGCAAGGGCGCGCCGGCGCGCCTGGTCGAGGCGGCCTGAAGACGATCAGAGAAACACGCCGTCATTCCGGGGCTTCGCGTCAGCGAAGAGCCCGGAACCCATGAACACGATATGGGACGATGAAGCTCCCCGGATCGATATTTCCGAGGAACCGCCGTGTTCATGGATTCCGGGCTCGGGCCTCGAGGCCCGCCCCCGGAATGACGGCGCGGTTCCCAGTCCTGCGCGGCTACTCCGCCGGCTCCTCGATGGTGGAGCGGAAATCACTGGCGGGGTAGACGCCCATGATCTTCATCTCCTTGGAGAAATAGGCGAGCTCGTCGAGCGCGCGCCTGAGCGCCGGATCGTCCGGATGCCCCTCGACATCGGCGTAGAACATGGTCGCGGAGAACAGCCCGTCGACCATGTAGCTTTCGAGCTTCGTCATGTTGATGCCGTTGGTGGCGAAGCCGCCCATCGCCTTGTAGAGCGCGGCCGGGATGTTGCGGACGCGGAACATCAGCGTCGTCACCGTCTTGCCGGAGCCCTGGCGGGCATATTCGGGATATTTCGAGAGCACGACGAAGCGGGTGGTGTTGTGCTTCTCGTCCTCGATGTCCTCCATCAGGATGTCGAGGCCGTAGACCTCGGCGGCGATCCGCGGGGCGATGGCGGCGCGGGTCGGATCGCCCGCCTCGGCGACCTGCCGGGCGGAGCCGGCGGTGTCGGCGGCGACCTCGGCCTTGAGGCCGAGCTTGCGGATGATCTTGCGGCACTGGCCGAGCGCATGGATGTGGCTCTGCACCGTCTTGACGGTCCCCAGCGTCGCGCCCGGAACGCCCATCAGATGGAAGCGGATCGGCAGGAAATGCTCGCCGACGATCTGCAGCCCCGAGCGCGGCAGCAGATGGTGGATGTCGGCGACGCGGCCGGCGATCGAGTTGTCGATCGGAATCATGCCGTAGCGCGCCTTGCCGTCGCTGACCGCGGCGAGCGCGTCCTCGAAGGTGGCGCAGGGCAGGAGCTCGCAGTCCGGAAAGGCCTGGAGGGCGGCCTGCGAGGAGAAGGCTCCGGGCTCACCCTGGTAGGACACGACGAAGGACATGGGACGCTTCACACTCCTGCACGGGACTTCAGGATCGCGCGGGCGCGATCGAGATCATGGGGCGTGTCGACGCCGAGCGGCACGTCGTCGACGACGATGATGTCGATGCGCATGCCGTCCTCGACGGCGCGCAACTGCTCCAGACGCTCGCGCCGCTCCAGCGGCGATTGCGGCAGCGCGACGAAGCGGTCGAGCGCCCCGCGGCGATAGGTGTAGAGGCCGATATGGTGGTAGAGCGGCCCCTCCCCGCTCGGGGCGGTCGCGCGGGTGAAGTAGAGCGCCCGCATCCGGCCGGGGCCGATCTCGCTGCCGATCGCCTTGACCACGCTCGCCTCCGTCTTCTCCTCCTCGCGCGTGATCACGGCGGCGAGGGTGACGATGTCCACCGCCGGGTCGGCGAGCGGCGCCACCGAGGCGACGATGACCCGCGGGTCGATGGTCGGCAGGTCGCCCTGGACGTTGACGATGACGTCGTGGCGGCCCTGCGGGTCGACGAGGTCCGCCGCTTCCTTGATGCGGTCCGAGCCGGACGGATGATCGGGGCGGGTGAGCGCGGCGCGGCCGCCGGCCTTTTCCACAGCCGCGACGATCTCGGGCGAATCCGTCGCGACGACGACGGGTCCCAGCCCCGTCTCCATGGCGCGGCGCCAGACATGGACGATCATCGGCTCGCCATGGATGTCGGCGAGCGGCTTGCCCGGCAGGCGCGAGGCCTGCATGCGGGCGGGGATGAGAATCAGGGGATTCGGCATGATCGGCGGCAGGCCCGGTGGGACGCCGCACCGGAGCGGCGGCGACGGCGAAAAGTTCTCGAAACGAAGCGCGCTTATACGAGTTGCAATCAAGCGCGCAAAGCGGTTAAGCAGCATCCGAGGCTGGAGCCGTTCAAGACTCCGGCCAACCGCTATCTCCGTCTCCCGCGCCCTGGCCGCGGAAGGCTCCAGGGTTCGGATACGATGAATATCGAAGCCAACAAGATCGCCGGTGCGGTACTCTCCACGCTCCTCGTGGTGATGGGCCTCCAGATGGTGGCCGGCATCGCCTTCGCGCCGCACAAGCCGGCCGTTCCCGGTTACGACCTGCCGAGCGCCGAGCCGACCTCCGCCGGCGGCGCCGCGCCCGCTCCGGCGGAAGACCCCCCGATCGTCGAGCGCCTCGCCAAGGCCGACGTCGCCAAGGGCGAGAAGGCGACCGCCGCCTGCAAGGCCTGCCACAGCTTCGAGAAGGGCGGCCCCAACAAGGTCGGCCCGCATCTCTTCGACGTCTATGGCCGCAACGAAGGCACCGTCGACGGCTTCGGCTACTCGGCCGCGATGAAGGGCCGCAACGACAAGACCTGGGACGCCGACGGCCTCGACCACTTCCTGAAGAACCCGAAGGCCTATGTCCCGGGCACCGCGATGTCCTTCGCCGGCATCAGCAACCCCCAGACCCGCGCCGACGTCGTCGCCTATCTCAACACCCTGTCGGATTCACCGAAGCCGCTGCCAAAGCCCTGACCGGCTTGCCTGCGCGCGCCGCGCTTCCCCAGCACCGATCCCGGATCGCCGCCGTCCCGCCGGACGCGCGGCGATCTTCGCATGCGAGGACCTCTTTACCCGGCCTTTCGGCCGGGAACGCCTCCGTCCCTGCTCGGCCGCCGCCCGGCTTTTTCTTGCCGGCTTTTTCTTGCCGGCTTTTTCTTGCCGCGCCTCGTTCCCGCCTTCACCATGACGAGAATGCAGGCCTGATCGTCGGCATTGCCGTTGCAGCGTCCACGCGCGACAAGAAGACGGCGAATCGGAGAAGGAGACGCGAGACGATGGCGATGCGCATCACACGCCGCAGGCTGCTGGAAGCCGGAGGCGTCATGGCGGCCGCGGCCGCCCTGCCGGCATCGTCCGGGGCAGCGCGCGCGCAGGAAGCCGAATTGCACGGACTCTCGACCTTCGGCGACCTCGCCCTGCCGCCGGACTTCCCGCATTTCCCCTATGTGAACCCGGATGCTCCCAAGGGCGGCACCCTGACGGTGCAGATCAAGAGCGCCAGCGGCAACCAGAGCTTCGACACCTTCAACACCCTCAACATCTGGGTGCTGCAGGGCGACGGCGCGGCCGGCATGGATGCCTGCTTCGACAGCTTGATGGCAGGCTCCGGCGACGAGCCGGGCTCGCTCTACGGGCTCCTGGCGAAAAGCGTCGCGGTCTCGCCCGACAAGCTGACCTATCGCTTCCGGATGAGGCCGGAGGCGAAGTTCCATGACGGCTCGCGCGTCACCGCCCGGGACGTCGCCTTCTCGCTCAACATCCTCAAGGAGAAGGGCCACCCCTCCTACCGGCTGACCCTCAACGAGATGGTCTCGGCCACCGCCGAGGGCGACGACATCGCCGTGGTGCAGCTCTCGCCGAAGCGCGGGCGCGACCTGCATCTGGTCGTGGCGAGCCTTCCCGTGTTCTCGGAGGCCTACTGGTCGACGCGGGACTTCACCGCCTCGACGCTGGAAGCGCCGCTCGGCTCCGGCGCCTACAAGGTCGGGCGTTTCGAGCAGGGCCGCTTCATCGAGTTCGAGCGCGTCCCCGACTATTGGGGCAAGGACCTGCCGGTGAATGTCGGCACCAATAATTTCGACCGGGTGCGCTGGGAGTATTTCCGCGACCGGCAGGTGGCCTTCGAGGGCTTCAAGAGCGGCGTCGTCACCTTCCAGGAGGAGTTCACCTCGCGCATCTGGGCGACCGGCTACGACTTCCCCGCCATCAAGGAGGGCAAGGTCCAGAAGGTCACGCTGCCGCGGACGGCCCCGGTCGCCTCGCAGGGCTGGATCTACAATCTGCGGCGCGAGAAATTCGCCGATCCGCGCATCCGCGAGGCGCTGGGACTCGCCTTCGACTTCGAATGGACGCGCAAGACCATCATGTTCGGCTTCTACGAGCGGCTGACCTCCTATTTCGAGAACTCGGATTCCAAGGCCGTCGGCAAGCCCTCGCCGGAGGAGCTCGCCCTGCTCGAGCCCTGGCGCGGCAAGGTGCCGGACGAGGTCTTCGGCGAGCCCTGGCTGCCGCCGGTCTCGGACGGCTCCGGCAGCGACCGCGCCTTGCTGCGCAAGGCCGACGAGATGCTGCGCGCCGCCGGCTGCAAGCGCGAGGGCAATGTGCTGAAGCTGCCGAACGGCCAGCCCTTCGAGATCGAGTTCCTCGATTCCAACCCGGCACTCCAGCCGCATACCCAGCCCTTCCAGGCCAATCTGAAGCGGCTCGGCATCAACGCCACCTCGCGCTTCGTCGATCCGGCGCAGTATCAGCGCCGCCTCGACGAGTTCGATTTCGACATCATCACCCGCGCCCTCGGCGGCAGCGCCATCCCGAGCGACACGCTGCGCGTCGTCTATGGCTCTGAAGCCGCCAGGACGCGCGGCTCGCGCAACCAGAACGGCATCAGCGACCCGGCGGTCGACGCGATGATCGACAGGATCGGCCAGGCGCACAGCTACGCCGAGGCGATCACCGCCGCGAAATGCCTCGACCGCCTGCTGCGCGCCGGCCGCTACTGGATCCCGATGTGGTGGAACGACGAGGAATGGCTGGCCTATTGGGACATGTTCGACCGGCCGCAGACCAAGCCGAAATACGGCTCCGGCGCGCCGGGCATCTGGTGGTACGACGCCGAGAAGGCCAAGCGGATCGGGAAGGCGTGATGGTGCGGAACCTCGACGTCATTCCGGGGCTTCGCGCAGCGAAGCGCCCGGAACCCATGAACACCGCTGGACATTATCAGGCTGCTTTAGCGGGAAAACCGGTCATTCCGCAGCGCTGTGTTCATGGGTTCCGGGCTCATGGCTTCGCCATGCCCCGGAATGACGGCGGGGCGCCATGCTGAGCTATATCGCCCGGCGTCTCGCCCTGATGGTGCCGACCCTGTTCGGCATCCTGCTCGTCTCCTTCATCATCGTGCAGTTCGCGCCGGGGGGCCCGGTCGAGCGCGTGATCTCGCAGCTCCAGAACCCGAATAGCAGCGCGGCCGACCGCGTGGGCGGCGGCCAGGGCGGCGATGCCGGTGGACAAGGCGGCGAGGCCTCGGCCTATCGCGGCGCGCAGGGGCTCGACCCCGCCTTCATCAAGGAACTGGAAAAGCAGTTCGGCTTCGACAAGCCGGCGCCAGAGCGCTTCTGGAAGATGCTGACCGACTATGCCCGCTTCGATTTCGGCCGCTCCTACTTCCGCGGCGCGCCGGTGCTCCAGCTCATCAAGGAGAAGCTACCGGTCTCGATCTCGCTCGGCCTGTGGATGACGCTGATCTCCTACGCGATCTCGATCCCGCTCGGCATCCGCAAGGCGGTGAAGGAAGGCTCGCGCTTCGACACGTGGACCAGCGCCGTCGTCATCGTCGGCTATGCCATTCCGAGCTTCCTGTTCGCGATCCTGCTGATCGTGCTCTTCGCCGGCGGCTCCTTCTGGCAGATCTTCCCGCTCCGCGGGCTGACCTCCGACAACTGGAGCGATCTCTCGCTGATCGGCAAGGTGAAGGACTATCTCTGGCATATCTGCCTGCCGGTGACGGCGATGGCGCTCGGCGCCTTCGCGACCTCGACGCTGCTGACCAAGAACTCCTTCCTCGACGAGATCCGCAAGCAATACGTGCTGACCGCGCGGATGAAGGGTCTCTCCGAGCGCGGCGTGCTCTACGGCCATGTCTTCCGCAATGCGATGCTGATCGTCATCGCCGGCTTCCCGGGCGCCTTCGTCAGCGCGCTCTTCGCCGGCTCGCTGCTGATCGAGACGATCTTCTCGCTCGACGGGCTCGGCCTGCTTTCCTTCGAGGCGATCGTCAACCGCGACTATCCGGTGGTCTTCGCCAATCTCTACATCTTCTCGCTGATCGGCCTCCTCGTGCATCTGCTCACCGACCTGACCTATAGCTGGGTCGATCCCCGCATCGATTTCGAGACGCGGGAGAGCTGAGCATGAGCGACACCCTGCTCGATATCCCGCCGCCGTCCCTGCGCGCCGATGCCCCGCTCGCGCCGGTCGAAGCCAGCCAGGGCTGGCTCAAGCTGACGCCGATCAACCGGCGCCGCCTCAACAATTTCAAGGCCAACAAGCGCGGCTGGTGGTCGTTCTGGCTGTTCCTGGCGCTGTTCCTGCTCTCGCTCGTCGCCGAGTTCATCGCCAACGACCGGCCCCTCCTCGTGCGCTACAAGGGCGAGTGGCTGTTCCCGGTCGCGGTGAACTATCCGGAGGAGAAATTCGGCGGCTTCCTCGCCACGACCGATTATCGCGATCCCGTCATCGCCAAGGAGATCGCGGCCAACGGCTTCGCGGTCTGGCCGCCGATCCGCTACAGCTACAATACCAACAATCTCGACCTGCCCGTCCCCGCCCCTGCCCCGCCGACATGGCTGCTCAAGGACGAGCAGTGCAAACCGATCGCCGAGCGCACCGGCGGCTCGACCTGCCGCGACCTCGAATGGAACTGGCTCGGCACCGACGATCAGGGCCGCGACGTGGTGGCGCGGCTGATCTACGGCTTCCGCATTTCGGTGCTGTTCGGGCTGATCCTCTGCGCGGTCTCCTCGGTGATCGGCATCGCGGCCGGCGCCGTGCAGGGCTATTTCGGCGGCTGGACCGACCTGATCTTCCAGCGGCTGATCGAGATCTGGACCTCGATCCCGGCGCTCTACCTGCTGATCATCGTCGCGGCGATCATCACGCCGGGCTTCTTCGTGCTGCTCGGCATCCTCCTGCTGTTCTCATGGGTCTCGCTGGTCGGGGTGGTGCGCGCCGAGTTCCTGCGGGCGCGGAACTTCGAATATGTCCGGGCGGCGCGCGCATTGGGGTTCTCCAACCGCACGATCATGATCCGCCACCTCCTGCCCAACGCCATGGTGGCGACGCTGACCTTCCTGCCCTTCATCCTCAACGGCTCGATCACGACGCTGACCTCGCTCGACTTCCTCGGCTTCGGCCTGCCGCCGGGCTCGCCCTCGCTGGGAGAGCTGTTGGCGCAGGGCAAGGCCAATCTCCAGGCGCCCTGGCTCGGCCTCTCCGGCTTCGCCGTCATCGCGCTGATGCTGTCGCTGCTGATCTTCATCGGCGAGGCGGTGCGCGACGCCTTCGACCCGCGGAAGACCTTCGCATGAGTGCGCCTCTCCTCTCGGTCGAGGACCTTTCCGTCGCCTTCCGCCAGGGCGGCAGGGAGACGCTCGCGGTCGACCATGTCTCGTTCGCGATCGACAAGGGCGAGACCGTCGCGATCGTCGGCGAATCCGGCTCGGGCAAGTCGGTCTCGGCGCTGTCGATCCTGAAGCTGCTGAACTATCCGGCGGCGCATCACCCCTCCGGCAAGGTGCTGTTCAAGGGGCAGGACCTGATCGCCGCCGACGAGGATGCGATGCGCAAGGTGCGCGGCAACGACATCACCATGGTGTTCCAGGAGCCGATGACCTCGCTCAACCCGCTGCATACGATCCAGAAGCAGATCGGCGAGATTCTCGAGCTGCATAAGGGCCTGCGCGGCGAGAAGGCCCGTGCCCGCACGCTCGAACTGCTCGGCCTCGTCGGCATCCGCGATGCCGCAAGCCGGCTCGACGCCTATCCGCACCAGCTCTCGGGCGGGCAGCGCCAGCGCGTGATGATCGCGATGGCGCTCGCCAACGAGCCTGACCTGCTGATCGCCGACGAGCCGACCACCGCGCTCGACGTCACCGTGCAGGCGCAGATCCTGAAGCTGCTCAAGGAGCTCCAGACCCGGCTCGGCATGGCGATGCTGTTCATCACCCATGACCTCGGCATCGTGCGGCGCATCGCCGACCGGGTCGTGGTGATGCTGAAGGGCAAGGTCGTCGAGGAGGGGCCGGTGGCCGAGATCTTCGCCGATCCGCAGCATCCTTATACGAAGCGCCTGCTCGCGGCCGAGCCGAAGGGGCGGCCGGAGCCGGTGCCGAGCGACGCCGCGACGCTGCTGGAAGCCGGGCCGATGAAGATCTGGTTCCCGATCAAGTCGGGCTTCCTGCGCCGCGTCACCGGCCATGTGAAGGCGGTCGACGGCATCTCGGTCAGGGTGCGCGAGGGCGAGACTCTGGGCGTTGTCGGCGAGTCCGGCTCCGGCAAGACCACGCTCGGCCTCGCCATCCTGCGACTGATCTCGTCCGAGGGGCCAATCGTCTTCCTCGGCGACCGCATCGACGGGCTGTCGAGCAAGCAGGTCCGGCCGAAGCGCAAGGACCTTCAGGTCGTCTTCCAGGACCCCTATGGCTCGCTCTCGCCGCGCATGTCGGTGGCCGAGATCGTGGCGGAGGGACTCGGCGTGCAGCAGAAGGGGCTGTCCTATGCCGCGCGCCGCGAGGTGGTGGCGCAGGCGCTGGCCGATGTCGGGCTCGATCCCGCGGCGATGGACCGCTATCCGCACGAATTCTCCGGCGGCCAGCGCCAGCGCATCGCGATCGCGCGGGCCATGGCGCTCGATCCGAAATTCGTGGTGCTGGACGAGCCGACCTCGGCGCTGGATATGTCGGTCCAGGCGCAGATCGTCGACCTCCTGCGCGGCCTTCAGGCGAAGCGCAAGCTGGGCTATCTTTTCATCAGCCACGATCTCAAGGTGGTGCGGGCGCTCTCGCACCGGCTGGTCGTGATGCAGAATGGCAAGGTCGTCGAGGAGGGCCCGGCGGAAGAGGTCTTCGCCCGGCCGCGCGAGACCTATACGCAGGCCTTGCTCGCCGCCGCGCTCAACCTCGAACCGGCCGGCATGGCCGCCGTGAGGGAGTGACCATGACCCGCGCCATTCTGATCGTGCTGGATTCGGTCGGCTGCGGCGGCGCCGCGGATGCGGCCGCCTATGGCGATGCCGGCTCCGACACGCTCGGCCATATCGCGGAGGCCTGCGCCGCAGGGCGCGGCGACCGCGAGGGGCTGCGCAGCGGCCCCCTGCAATTGCCGAACCTGGTCAGGCTCGGCCTCGCCCATGCCTGCGAGGCCTCCACCGGGCGGCCGCTCGCGGGCGTGGCGAAGCCGGCGCAGCCGCAGGGGCGCTGGGGTTACGGCGTCGAGCTGAGCCAGGGCAAGGACACGCCCTCCGGCCATTGGGAGATCGCCGGCTGCCCGGTGAACTTCCGCTGGGGCTATTTCACTGCGCTGGAAAGCTCCTTCCCGCCCGAGCTCGTCGCCGGCATCGTCAAGGAAGGCGCCCTGCCCGGCATCCTCGGCAACAGGCACGCCTCGGGCGTGGCGATCATCGAGGAGCTCGGAGCCGAGCATATCCGGAGCGGCAAGCCGATCTGCTACACCTCGGTCGATTCGGTGCTCCAGATCGCGGCGCATGAGGAGCATTTCGGGCTCGACCGGCTCTATGCGCTGTGCCGGACGGTGCGCGCTCTGGTCGATCCGCTCAGGATCGGCCGCGTCATCGCAAGGCCCTTCACCGGGTCGCCGGAGCAAGGCTTCACCCGCACCGGCAACCGCAAGGATTTCGCCATACCGCCGCCGGAGGAGACGATTCTCGACCGGCTGGCGGCACAGGGACGCGCGGTCGTCACCGTCGGCAAGATCGGCGACATCTTCGCCCATCGCGCCACCGGCACCGAGGTCAAGCCCTTCGGCAACCATGCGATGGTGGAGGCGGCGCTGGAAGCCTGGGACGGCCTGCCCGATGGCGGCTTCTGCTTCGTCAATCTCGTCGATTTCGACACCGAATACGGCCATCGCCGCGACATTCCCGGCTATGCCGCGGCGCTCGAAGCCTTCGACAGGCTGCTGCCCCGGATCGAGGCAGCGCTGAAGCCCGGCGACCTTGCCGTCATCACCGCCGATCACGGCAACGATCCGAGCTGGCGCGGCAGCGACCACACCCGCGAGCATGTGCCGATCCTCGCCTTCGGCCCCGGCATCGTGCCTGAGCCGCTCGGCCGGCGCGAAAGCTTCGCCGACATCGCCGCCAGCCTCGGCATCTGGCTCGGCATCGGCCCGGTCGGGCCCGGGCGGCACTGGTAAGCCCGCGCCGGTTCGGGATCTCCTGACGGTTCCCCCGGGACCCCGCTTAAAATGCCGCTGAAACCAGGAAGCCCCGCTTAAGCAGAAACGCGGCCGGACCCGCGCGTTAAGGCTTCGTCAAGGAGTCGAACACAACCTATGGTTGTTATTTCCATCGGGACTTTCGCGATGATTGCTTCATTGGGATCTTTCGGAAGGAACCAGGCCGGCACCAGCGCGATCGAGTTCGCCTTCGTCGCGCCGGTGCTGTTGCTGCTGCTGCTCGGCATCATGGGCTATGGCTACGTCTTCGGCATCTATCACAGCGTCCAGCAGATGGCGGCCGAAGCGGCGCGCTCGTCCGTCGCCGGCCTGAGCGACGCCGAGCGCGCCCGGATCGCACAGGATTACGTCGCGGCCCATGCCGACGCCTATGCCTTCATCGATCCTGCCAAGGTCAAGGTGCGGACGCTCCAGACCGGGCCGCAGCGGCAGGATTTCGAGGTCGCGGTCAGCTACGACATGACCGGCTCCCTCTATGACCGGCTCAGCCTGCTCGTCGCGCTGCCACAGCCTCTGATCGAACGCCGCGCCGTCGTGCAACGCGGCGGCTACTGAACCCACGGCATCGGGCTGGGAGGGCTCGTCATGCGCAAGATCACCGATTTTCATCGCGACGAACGCGGCGGCGCCGCCATCCTGTTCGCGATCTCGCTGGTCGCCCTGCTCGGCTTCGGCGCCATGGCGGTCGATGTCGGCAGCTTCTTCTACGAGAAGCGCAAGCTGCAGACCGCCAACGACCTCGCGGCGCTGGCGGCCGCCAGCGACATCCCGCGCGCCCAGGCCGCGGCCCAGGCCAGCGCCGGCAAGAACGGCTTCCCGGGCGAGAGCATTAGCGCCGTGCAGCCCGGCACCTACACGCCCGACCCGGCGAAGGCGCCGGAAGACCGCTTCGTGCCGGGCCCCGCCGCCAGCGCGAACGCCGTCAGGATCGACATGCGGACGCTGACGCCGCTCCTGCTCGGGCGCGCCTTCGCCGCCTCGCGCGCCGCACCGCCGCTGCCGCCCGGCGCGAAGCCGTCCCCGACGCAAATCAGCATGGACGCCGGCGACGTCCCGATCGGCAGCAGCGCCATCGCCTATCAGGACGCGCAGGCCGCCTTCGCCATCGGCTCGCGCCTGGTCAGGCTCGATGGCGGCCTGCTCAACGGCCTGCTCGGCAGCCTGCTCGGCGGCGGCGTCTCGCTCTCGGTGATGGACTACGAGGAGCTGCTCAAGGCGCGGGTCGACCTCTTCGATGTCTCGAAGCATCTGGCGACCCGGCTCGACCTGACCGCGGCGAGCTATGACGACGTGCTGAAGGCGCATGCCAGGCTCGGCGACGTGCTGTCCGCCATCGTCGACGCCTCGCGCGACAACGACGCCCGCAGCGGCACCGCCACCGCCGCGCTCGGCCGGCTCGCTTCCGTCGCCGCCGGCGGATTGCCGGTCGACCTGACCAAGCTCGTTTCCTTCGGGCCGGCCGGAGACCGGCCGGTTTCCGGGCCGAAGCCGCTCGCCGCCTCGCTCTCGGCGCTCGACCTCGTTTCGGCGGTCGCGCAGATCGCCAACGGCCAGCGACAGGTCGATGTCGGGCTGGCGCTCAACCTGCCGGGCATCGCGGCGGTCAATCTCAAGCTCGGCATCGGCGAGCGCCCGGTCGGCGGCGCCATGGTGCGGATCGGGCGGACCGGGGCGAGCGTCCATACGGCGCAGACCCGCCTGCTGCTCACCGTCGACCTCGTCGGCTCGGGCGTCGCCTCGCTCGTCAGGCTGCCGCTCTATCTGGAACTCGCGGCGGCGACGGCCAAGCTCACCGCCCTGCAATGCGCGCCGGGCGACGTCTCGACCTCGCGCGTCACGCTCGGCGTGAAGCCGGCGCTGGTCGATGCCTGGATCGGGCAGGTCTCGATGGCGGAGTTCAACAATTTCCGCACCGCGCCCAACCCGCCGGCCGCGACGCTGCTCAACGTCATCGGGCTCGCCAAGGTCAACGCCCGGGCCCATGTGACGATGACCAACCTCGCCGAGACGCCGGTGAGCTTCGGCTATGCCGAGATCCTGCGCGGCGACAAGAAGACCACCTCGACGCAGAACTTCGTCGCCACCCTGCTCGGGCGCCTGGTCGGCGACCTCAGGCTGGAGGTCGAGGCGCTGGGGCTGGGCCTCGGCCTGCCGGGGCTCGACGGGCTGGTCGGCGGCATCGTCGGCAATGCGGTGACGCCGCTCGACAGCCTGCTCACCGGCATCCTCGGCACGCTCGGCATCGGCCTCGGACAGGCCGATAGCTGGGTCACCGGCGTGCGCTGCGGCGGCGCCGTGCTGGTCAGGTAGAGCGCCGCCCGCCTCGATCAGGGCGGGCCAGCCGTCTCTGCGTGGAGCGCCAGCGACGAAGCACGACCCAGGAGGATGGGGCTGAACGTCTCACCCCGTCCCCTTGGATTGCTTCGCCGCGCTCGCAATGACAGGCCGGTTTCCGAGCGGATCCGAAAACGCGGCGCGATATCAGCGCCTGAGCCGCTCCTTGATGCGACGGGCCAGCCCGTCGCGGACATCGCGATAGGCGTCGAGCTTCTGCTCGCGCGAGCCCTGGACGAGGGTGGGGTCCATGGTCGGCCAGTATTCGACCTCCGCCGCCAGCGTCCGCGTCAGCTCCAGCGCCTTGTGATGGGCCTCGGGGGAGAGCGAGATGATCAGGTCGAAATTCAGCCCCTCCCACTCCTCCAGCTCCTCCACCGATTTCGGCTTGTGGCGGCTGAGATCGATGCCGATCTCCTCCAGCGCCGTCCGGGCGAAGCCGTCGGCCTCGCCCTTGCGGGCCCCGGCCGACTGGACATAGATCGACTTGCCGAAGAAGTGCTTGGCCAGCGCCTCCGCCATCGGCGAGCGCACGGCGTTCATCGCGCACATGAAGAGCACGCTCTGGACCTTCCGCGGCGGCGAGCGCGCCTCCGGGGCATCGTCTTCAGGCGAACCGGGCCTCCCTCCGCTTGAAGAGGTTGTCGGCTCCAAGCGCGTCAGCCCTTCCAATGCAGCGCGTAGATCAGCGTGAACAGGCGCCGGGCCGTGTCGAAATCGACCTCGACCTTGTTCGCCAGCCGCTCGACCAGAATGCCGGCCGCCTCGTCGTGCAGCCCGCGGCGGCCCATGTCGATCGCCTCGATCTGCTCGGGGGTCTGCGTGCGGATCGCGGCATAGTAGCTCTCGCAGATCAGCTCGTAATCCTTGACGATCCGCCGGAACGGCGTGAGCGAGAGATGGTGCGTGACGATGGGCGCGCCGTCCGCCTGCTTGATGTCGAAGACCAGCCGGCGCTCGACCAGCGCGAGATGGGCGAGATAGGGCCCGCCGTCATGGCCGGGCACGGCGAAGCGGTTGCGCTCCAGCAGATCGTAGATCGCGATCGCGCGCTCGTGCTCCTGGTCGGGCGAGCCGCGCCCCAGCGAGGTTTCGTCGAGCGTGACGCCGACGAGGGACTGCTTTTCCGAAGACGGGCCGGCGGGCATCGCTCCTCCTGTGACTGCACCGCCAGGGCGGCGCCTCGCGACGGCGCTCCGGCCGGCCCGTTCCGGCCAACCGGCGCGCGCGCCCCTAGAGATTGAGTCTGATCGTCACGGAACGGCCGTGCGCCTGCAAGCCCTCGGCCTCGGCCAGATGCGTGGCGGCCGGGGCCAGCCGGCGCAGCCCTTCCGGCCCGCATTTCAGCAGCGAGGTCCGCTTCATGAAATCGCCGACGCCGAGGCCCGAGGAGAAGCGGGCGGAACGGGCGGTTGGCAGGACGTGGTTCGGGCCGCCGACATAGTCGCCGATCGCCTCCGGCGTATGGCCGCCGAGGAAGATCGCGCCGGCATTGCGGATCAGCCCGGCGAGGCGCTCGGGAGCGGCCGTGACGATCTCGAGATGCTCCGGCGCGATCCGGTCGACCAGCGGAACCGCCGCCTCGAGATCGGCGACCAGCAGGATCGCGCCGAACTCCTGCCAGCTCTTCCCCGCGATCTCGGCGCGCGGCAGCGTCCCGAGCTGGGAGGCGACCGCCTTCTCGACCTCGTCGGCGACGCCGGCATCGTCGGTCATCAGGATCGACTGGGCCGAGACGTCGTGCTCGGCCTGGGCCAGCAGATCGGCCGCGATCCAGTCGGGATTGGCGCTGCGGTCGGCGAGGACCAGCACCTCGGAAGGGCCGGCGATCATGTCGATGCCGACCTGGCCGAAGACGCGGCGCTTGGCGGCGGCGACATAGGCGTTGCCGGGGCCGACGATCTTGGCGACGGGGGCAATGCTCTGCGTGCCATAGGCCAGCGCCGCCACAGCCTGGGCGCCGCCGATGCGGTAGACCTCGTCGACGCCGGCGAGCCGGGCCGCGGCGAGCACGAGCGGATTGGTCTCGCCGCGCGGCGTCGGCGCCACCATGACGATGCGCGGCACGCCGGCGACCTTGGCGGGGATTGCGTTCATCAGCACCGAGGACGGGTAGCTCGCCGTGCCGCCCGGCACATAGAGCCCGACCGCCTCGACGGCGCTCCAGCGCCAGCCGCTCTCGACGCCGGCCTCGTCCTTCACCCAGGAATCCTCGGGCTTCTGGCGGCGGTGATAGGCCTCGATGCGTTCGCGCGCCGTCTCCAGCGCCGCCAGCAGCTCCGGCGGACAGGCCGCGACCGCCGCGTCGATCTCGGCCTCGCCGACGCGCAAGGTCTGCGGCGTCAGGTCGAGCGCGTCGAAGCGGCTGGTATAGGCGATCAGCCCCGCATCGCCCGTCGCGCGGACCTCGGCGATGATGTCGGCGGCGACGCGGTCGACCTCCTCCGAAACCTCGCGCTTGGCGGAAAGCAGCGCCGCGAAGCCTTCGGCAAAGCCTGCATCCCTGTCGTCGAGCCTGATCGGCATGGGTGTCCTCGAAGCTGGCAGTCCGATAGCCGTTCCCCGCAGCCGTCATCCCGGGCGACCGCGGGGAGGCCCGGATGCCGGAACGGTTCAGGCATGGATCCCGGATCGGCGCCACCGGAGGCGGCTTGTCCGGGATGAGGCGTTCTTTAGACGAAGGGCTGGGGCGATTGAAGCGGCCGCGGTGCGAAAAAAGGCAGCGATCAGGCGTCGGGATGGCCGGGCGTCGCCACCGCTTCCCAGACCGGGCCGAGATCCTTTATCTGGGCCTCGACGCACTCGACCGAAAGCCGGATCGCGGCGCCTTCCGAGAAATGCAGCGTGACGTCCCCGGCCGGCTCGTCGTTCTGCTCGAAGGTGATGGCGAGCAGGTTCAGCACCTTGCCGGCGTCGTTCTGGTCGAGCCTGGCGCTGCGGACGCCGAGCACCCGGTCGAAATGCAGGGCCGACAGCCGGCGCCGGCGCTTGCCGTGCACGGCGCCTTCCCAGTCGAAGCGCCGCACGGCCAGCGCGAAGCGCTTCTCGGCCGGCAGATAGGCGATGTCGGCCGCTTTCAGCACCGCATCCTGGAGATGGGCGGAGACGATGGCGAGGTCGTCGGCGTCGAGCGCGACGAGCTTGAGCGGTTCGGCGGCGTCGTCAGACATGACATCGTTCTGACGAGCCGCACCGAGAAAATCAACCGCCGCGACTTAGCTGCTGATCCGCTCGACCACGGCGCCGCAGCGCCCGAGCTTGGCTTCCAGCGCCTCGAAGCCGCGATCGAGATGGTAGACGCGGTTGATCGTGGTGTCGCCCTCGGCCGCGAGGCCGCCGATCACCAGCGAGACCGAGGCGCGCAGATCCGTCGCCATCACCGGCGCGCCGGTGAGCTTCCCGACCCCCTCGACATGGGCGACGTCGCCGTCGAGCCGGATCTTCGCGCCGAGGCGGGCGAGCTCCTGCACATGCATGAAGCGGTTCTCGAAGATGGTCTCGCGGATGCGCGAGGTACCCTTGGCCTTGGTCATCAGCGCCATGAACTGCGCCTGCAGATCGGTCGGGAAGCCGGGGAACGGGTCGGTGTCGACATCGACCGCGTCGATGCCGTGGCCGTTGCGGCGCACGCGGATGCCCTCATTGGTCTCGCTGATCTCGACGCCGGCCTTGACCAGCACGTCGAGCGCCGATTGCAGCAATTCCGCCCGCGCGCCTTCCAGCACCACGTCGCCGCCGGTCATGGCCACGGCCATCGCATAGGTGCCGGTCTCGATCCGGTCCGGCAGCACGGCGTGATGGGCGCCGCCGAGGCGCGAGACGCCGGTGACGACGATGCGCGAGGTGCCGGCGCCCTCGATCTTGGCGCCCATCTTGACGAGGCAGGCGGCGAGGTCGGTGACCTCGGGCTCGCGCGCCGCGTTCTCGATCACGGTCGTGCCCTCGGCGAGGACGGCGGCCATCAGCGCGGTATGGGTGCCGCCGACCGTCACCTTCGGGAAGACGATCTCGCCGCCCTTGAGGCCCTGGGGCGCGCGGGCCAGCGCATAGCCGTTCTCGATCTCGATCTCGGCGCCGAGCTTCTCCAGCGCCATCAGCAGCAGGTCGACCGGGCGCGTGCCGATGGCGCAGCCGCCCGGCAGCGAAACCTTGGCCTCGCCCATCCGGGCGAGGATGGGCGCGATCACCCAGAAGCTCGCGCGCATGGTCGAGACCAGCTCGTAGGGCGCGCAGGTGTCGACGATCTGGCGGGCGGTCAGCGAGATGGTCTGGCCGGTCTCGGCCGACTGGCCGATGCGCTTGCCGGCGACCGTGCGGTCGACGCCGTGATTGGAGAGGATGCGCGAGAGCGCGGTGACGTCCGACAGGCGCGGGACGTTGGTCAGCGTCAGCGTCTCGTCCGTCAGCAGGCTCGCGATCATGAGCGGCAGGGCGGCGTTCTTGGCGCCGGAAATCGGAATCGCGCCATTGAGGCGCTGGCCGCCGGTGATGCGGATCTTGTCCATCGTCAGGTCCTACTCGGCCGGCGGCTTCGGGCCCGCGGCGCGTCATGAATAAGGAGGGTCAGGTCCGCCGGGTGTCGGCCTGAACGGGCGGCGCCGCGTCATGCCCGTGGGCTTGCGCCTCTTCCGCGCGACGGGCGCGAGCCTGTGCCTTGCGGCGCTTCAGGTTCTCGCGGAGGGCGGCGGCAAGGCGCGCCTGCTTCTCGTCGTCGGCGGTCTGGCGAGTCACGGCATCAACTCGGCATCAAGGTTTGAACGCGGGAACGCGGCGAATTCGCGGCGACATGGTTAGCCGCAGAGCCGGCTGGGGACAAGCGCGGGCGCGCAGCGGCGCCCGTCCGGCGTCCCGCATCCGGGCAGGCGGCGTCCCGTTCTGCGACAGCCGCGAAGCCGCCGGCGCGCACATTCTCCCGCTCCTCGGGCATCTCCTCCCCCCGAGGCCGGCTTCCGCCTGGAATCCCCGCCATCGCCGCATGCCGTGCCGCCCTCCGGGCCGGCTCCTCCCGGCGCGAATCTTGCCGGCGCCACGCGGCTGCGTGCCGGAACGCGACGGAAGATGACCATAGGTAACATGAAAACATTAATGAAATTAACCATTTCCGGTGGAATGCGTTTACAGTTTGTTAAGCTCGTTTACGGTGGCGGCATTCACGTTGCGAGGGTGGCGTCATGTTCGAGTCGTTTGCGTTGAATGAAGACCGCGCCGGTCCGGCTCTCCTCGAAAGCTGCGAGGTGATCGACGCCATCCGCTACAAGGCGGGGTTCCTGCCCGAGGTGGAGCTCGCCTATGAATCGGCGATCAAGACGCTGTGGGTGACGATCCGCCCCGAGCTCAAGCCGGTCTTCACGCTGCAGTTGCTCGACAGCCTGGTGAAGATCCAGGCCGCGATCTCGGCGCTCTGGGGGGCTGCGGACCAGTATCACCGCGCGCCGGTGCGCTTCCTCGCCTTCCGCGGGACGGGCCCCTTCTTCACGCTGGGCGGCGATCTCGATTTCTATCTGGACTGCCTGGCGAAGAACGACCGCGCGGCGCTGGCGGAATATGCGCGCCTCTCCGCCGAGGGCGCGATCTGGAACAGCAGCGGCCTGAACGGGCTGGTGGTGACGCTCTCGACGATCCACGCCAAGGCGATCGGCGGCGGCATCGACGCGCCGCGCTCCTGCAACGTGATGATCGCCGAGGAGCAGGCCTCGTTCGTCTATCCCGAGATCAAGTTCAACCATTTCCCGATCACGGCGGTCGCGATCCTGTCGCGGCGGATGGGCGCGCGCGCCGCCGAGAAGCTCCTGATGTCGGGCGAGGAGATGAGCGCCCAGGCCTTCATGGAGGCCGGCGGGCTGGAAGCCGTGGTGCCGACCGGCACCGGCGAGGCCTGGATTCGGAAATACTGCGCCGATTCCCTGCCGATCCACGCGGCCAAGACGGCGCTGTTCACCGCCTTCAACCGGCGGGCCGGCGACCTGCGCGAGGAACTCTCTCATCTCGGCCAGATCTGGGCCGACTGCATGCTGCGCCTGAGCCCGAGCGCGATCTCGAAGCTGCAGCGCATCGCCCAGACCCAGGACCGGATGCTGGCGCGCGTCTATCAGCGCCAGACGGAATCCGCCTGACGGCAACCGGCGGCTGCAAGGCCTCCTGCCGCTCAATCCGCGGGACGGGAAACGCCCGTTCCTGCGGGCGCGCGGCCGAGGATGGGGCCCTTCCCTCACGAAGCATTTACTTCTGCCCGCCTAAAGCTTGAGATGACGTGAGACCTCCGGACATCTCACGCATCGAGCCGCCCGCAGCGGCAAAGGCAGGAGTGAATGGCAGACGCTTTCCGGCGTTTGATGGCCACAGGACGGCGCGAGCGGGACGATGACTTCGACCTGACCGGCTATACCCTGCTGGTCAACTCGCTGTTCTCCTCCCCCGCCTCGATCATTCCCGGCGGGATCGCCGGGATCCTGACTCCGTTTCTCTGCTGGGTCTCGACCCGGCACGAGGTCTTCATCCAGTTGACGCTGCTGGTCGCGCTGGTCGTGGCGCTGCGGCTGGTCACCCTCATCGCCTATCGGCGCCGCAACCACGCCAAGGACAGCTACGCCGAGACGCGGCGCTGGGACCGCGACTATTTCCTCGGCGCCACGGCCTTCAGCGCCGTGCTCGGCTATAGCTGCTACGTCGCGCTGGTGCATACCGACGATGCCGCCGCGCACATCACTTCGGTTTCATCGACGATCGCGCTCGCCTCGGGCTATGTCGCGCGCAATGCGGGGCGGCCGAAATTCGTCGCGGTGCAGTTGCTGACCTTCTGCATCCCGATGGCGATCGGCCTGATCGGGGCCAACAATCCCTATTACAAATATATCGGCTATTTCGCCTTCCTGTACGTGGCGGCGAACATCGCGATCACCAATTCGCTGCATCGCAACCTGCTCGCCCTCAGCGAGGCGACCAAGCAGTCGAAGGCGCTGGCCACCGCGCTGCACTCGCAGAACCTGACGCTCGACGCCGCGCTCAACACGATGATCGACGGGCTGGCGATGTTCGACAGGAGCCTCAAGCTCGCGGTCAGCAACGCGCCGCACAGCGCGCTCTACGGCCTGCCCGAGACGCTCGCCCTGCCCGGCACGCCGCTGACGGCGATCGCGCGCTTCCTGGTCGAGCGCCAGGTCATCAGCTCCGAGCAGCTCCGCGACATCCGCTCGGCGCTGGTCTCGGTGCAGTCGACGCAGCAGGCGGCGAGCCAGGAGGTCGTCACCCGCGGCGGGCTGGTGCTGGTCGTGACCTTCGCCCCGGCCGCCGAGGGCGGCATCCTGATGCTGACCGAGGACGCCACCGAGCGGAAGCGGACCGAGGCCCGCATCGAGCAGATGGCGCGCTTCGACGAATTGACCGGGCTCGCCAACCGCTTCGAGTACAACCGCCATATCGACGAGGCCTTCGCGCGGCTCGAGCGGACCGGCGAGGCCTTCGCGCTGCTCTATGTCGATCTCGACGGCTTCAAGCAGGTCAATGACAGCCTGGGCCACGATATCGGCGATCTGGTGCTGATGGAGACGGCCAGCCGCCTGCGCGGCGCCACCCGCAGCAACGACATGCTGGCGCGCTTCGGCGGCGACGAGTTCCTGCTGATCCTGCCCTCCGGCGACCACAGCATCGTCTCGGCCATCGCCCAGCGCATGATCGACAGCATGACGCGTTCCTTCGACGTCGACGGCAAGACCGTCTACGTCACCGCCAGCATCGGCATCGCGATGGCGCCCTATGACGGCGCCTCCCCGGCCGACCTGCTGCGCCATGCCGACACGGCGCTCTACAAGGCGAAGTCGGCCGGCCGCAACACGCTGATGTTCTTCAACCCGGCCATGGCCGAGGAGATGCTCGAGCGGCACGAGATCGAAGTCGAGTTGCGCAAGGCCTGCAGCGACGGCCTGCTCGAGCTGTTCTACCAGCCGATCGTCGACCTGAAGACGCAGGCGATCGTGTCGCGCGAGGCGCTGATGCGCTGGCGCCACCCGACCCGCGGCATGGTCCCGGCCAGCGTCTTCATCCCCATCGCCGAGCAGTCCGGGCTGATCGCCACCATGGGCGACTGGGCCATCCGGCAGGCCTGCAAGGACGCCGCCGGCTGGGAGCCGGGCATCGGCGTCTCGGTCAACGTCTCGCCGCTGCAGTTCCGCGAGCCGCGCCGCCTGATCGACACCGTCAAGGAAGCGCTGATCGCCTCGGGGCTGAGCTCGCGGCGGCTGACGCTCGAAATCACGGAATCGCTGCTGATCGAGGACAACAAGCTGACCCTCGCCGTGCTCGAGGAGCTGAAGGCGCTCGGCGTGAGCTTCGCGCTCGACGATTTCGGCACCGGCTATTCGGCGCTCGGCTATCTCTCCGCCTATCCCATCGCCCAGGTGAAGATCGACCAGAGCTTCGCCCGCGACGTCCATACCAGCGAGGCGCCCAAGGCGATCATCGAGGCGGTCTGCCAGCTCGCCCGGCGCCTGCAGATGAACGTGGTGGTCGAGGGCATCGAGACCGAGCAGCAGCGCATCGCCGTGCAGTTGCTCGGCGCTCACCGGGCCCAGGGCTATCTCTTCGGCAAGCCGGAGAGCCTCGCGGCCCTGAAGCGCGACACCAAGGGCCGCCACGTCGCCTGAATGCGGCAACCTGCGGCGGGCGACCTTGATTCCGCCATCGCAACGACGCATCTGCGATGGCGAAAGCAGGCGGAACGGATCATCCGGTGAGCGAGGCCACGGCCAAGGCGGCGAAACCCGCCGCACTGACCCCCGATCTCTGCGTCATCGGCGCGGGCGACAGGGGTATCGCGCTGGCGGCGGCGGCAGCGGCCTTCGGCGCGCCGGTCGTGCTGGTCGAGCGCGAGGCCGCCGGCGGCCGGCAAGGCGCGCTGGCGGCGAAGGCCCTCGTCGCGGCCGCCGCCCGGGTGCAGGAGGCGCGCGAGGCCGGCCGGCTCGGATTCCAGCTCGACGCGCCGCGGGTCAACGAGGCGCGGATCCAAGACCATATCCAGCGGGCGCTGGCCGTCAGCGCCGCCAACCAGCGGCCCGAACGACTCGCCGCCCTCGGCATCCGCCTGCTGCGGGGCGAGGCCCGCTTCATCGGCCGCGGCAGCCTCGCGGTCGGGGACGTCGTGGTGAAGGCCCGGCGCTTCGCCATCGCGACCGGCTCGCGGCCGGAGATTCCGGCCCTGCCCGGGCTCGCCGCGCTCGACCCGGCCCTGGTCCTCAGCGAGGACGATCTGCCGGGGCTGACGCGCCTGCCGGAGCGGCTCTGCGTCCTCGGCGGCAACGGCGCCGCCGTTGCGCTGGCGCAGGCCTTCGCCCGCCTCGGCAGCGCCGTCGCCCTGGTCTGCCCGGCCGGCATCCTGCCGGAGCACGATGCCGAGGCGGCCCTGATCCTGCGCCAGCGCCTGCTGCGCGAAGGGGTGGCTCTGCACGAGGACAGCGCGATCGTGCAGGCGGAAGGCCGCCGGGGCGGCCTGAGCCTCACCGTCTCGGGCCCGGACGGCGACGGCACGCTCCCGGTTTCGCGCCTGCTCGTGGCCGGCCCGCGGAAGCCCGATATCGACGCCCTCGACCTCGATCTGGCGGGCATCCGCGCCGATTCCGGCGGCGTGATCGTCGACAGGAGCCTGCGCACCGCCAACCGGCGGATATTCGCCCTGGGAAGCTGCGCGGGAGGCGCGGCGGCCGGATCGGGCAGCGCCGCCGGCGACGACCATGTCGGCATCGTGCTGCGCAGCGTGCTGTTCCGCCGCAACGGCGCGGTCGCTCCGGCGCTCTCCCCGCGGGTGGCCTGGTGCCGGCCGGAGGTCGCCTCGCTCGGCGACACCGGCCGGGAAGCCCGACCGGGCCGGGTCCGGGTGCTGCGCTGGCCCTTCGCCGAGGTGCCAGCCGCCGCGGCAGCCGGGCGGACCGAGGGCCATATCAAGCTCGTGACCGACCGGAAGGGCCGGCTGCGCGGGGTGACCATCGTCGGCGACGGCGCCGCCGAGCTGATCGCGCCCTGGTGCCTGGCGCTGAAGGCCGGGCTCGCCGTCACCGAGATGGCGGAGGTCCCGCTTCCGGCTCTGGCGCTCGGCGACGCCTCCCGGCGCGCGGCCCTCGGCTTCCACGCCGGCGCGACGACAAGCCCAGGCCTGCGCCGCCTCATCGGCTTTCTGCGCCGTTTCGGCTAGGATCGCCTCGATGCTCGAGCCCGGCGCGCCCAGACACGACCTGTCGATCAGCGTTCCGCGCGGCCTGACCCGGCTCGGCCTCTCGGCCAAGCTCCTGCTCGTCACCGTGCTGTTCGTCATGCTGGCGGAGGTGCTGATCTACGTGCCCTCCATCGCCAATTTCCGCCGCAACTGGCTGAACGACCGGATCGCGGCCGCGCAGGTCGCGGCGCTGGTGCTGGAGGGCGCGCCCGAGGACGGCCTGCCGGAGGGCAGCGAGAACCGCCTGCTGATGGGCGTCGGCGCCCGCGCCATCGCCGCCCGGGTCGGCGGCGCGCGGCGGCTGCTCAGCCTCGATTCGATGCCGCCGCCCGAGGTCTCGCGCTCCGTCGACCTGCGCCAGCTCGACTGGTGGACCTCGATCCGCGAGGCCGTGGCGGTGCTGGTGGCGCCGGCCCCGATGCCGATCCGCGTCGTCGGCGAGGCGGTTGGCGGCGCGGATTTCGTCGAGATCGTCATCGACGAGGCGCCGCTCAGGCGGGCGATGCTGAAATTCTCCTGGAGCCTGCTGCTGATCTCGCTGCTGCTGATCGGCCTCACGGCGCTCGCCGTCTATGTCGCGCTGAACTCCCTGATCGTCGAGCCGATCCGCCGGCTCGCCGCCAATGTGATGGAGTTCGAGGCCGAGCCCGAGAACCCGCAGCGGATCATCGCGCCCTCGCACCGGGCCGACGAGATCGGCGAGGCGGAGCGCGCGCTGGCCCGCATGCAGATGACGCTCGCCGGCGAGTTGCGCACCAAGAAGCACCTCGCCGAGCTCGGCCTCGCCGTCAGCAAGATCAACCACGATCTGCGCAACATGCTGGCGGCGGCGCAGCTCATGTCGGACCAGCTCGTCGAGACGCGCGACGCCAAGATCCGCCGCTTCGCGCCGCGATTGATCGCGACGCTCGGCCGCGCCATCGAGTTCTGCCAGGCCACCCTCGCCTATGGCCGCGCCGCGGAGGCGACGCCGACGATCCGGCCGGTGGCGCTGCGCCAGCTCGTCGCCGAGCAGGCCGAACTGCTGGGCCTGTCCGAGATCGGGCAGCTCAGCTTCGAGAACCAGGTCCCGGCCGAGCTCGTCGCCCCTTGCGACCCCGACCAGATGGCGCGGGTCCTGACCAATCTGATGCGCAACGCCGTCCAGGCGCTGACCCAGGCGGGGGCCGAGCCCGGCAGCCGGCCGACCCTGACGGTCACCGGGGCGGCGGCGGGCGGCGCCGTGACGCTGCGCGTCATCGACAACGGCCCCGGCGTGCCGCAGCGCGCCCAGGCCAACCTGTTCCAGGCTTTCCGCGGCTCGGTCACGCCCGGCGGCACCGGGCTGGGCCTCGCCGTCGCGGCCGAGCTCGTCCGGCTCCATGGCGGCACGATCGCGCTGGAGCCGGCGCCGGTCGGCGCGGTCTTCCGGATCTCGCTGCCGCTGCGGCGCAACGGACACTGACGGTCCGCGGGGCCGTGGCACTCCTTTCCCATCATTGCGAGGCGCAGCAATGACGGCCGGGGCCGGCGCCTTGCCACCACCGCCTACTGGCTCGCCCAGATCACGCGGGCCATGAAGGCGAGGTCGGCGAGGTTCAGGGTCCGGTCGGGATGCTCGGGGTTGAGCGAGGCGAGCTCGACGGTCTTCGCGGTCTGGCGCTTGAGCTGCTTGGCCAGCACCTCGCCCTCCACCGTCTTGACCACGACCCGGTCGCCGCGCCGCACCGTCGCGGTCGGCGAGACGATGATGGTGTCGCCGTCGCGATAGAGCGGCAGCATCGAATCGCCGGAGATCTCCAGCGCATAGGCCTTCTCGTCGGTCACGCCGGGAAAGGCGACCTCCTCCCAGCCGGTCCCGGCCGGAAAGCCGCCATCGTCGAAGAAGCCGCCCGAACCCGCCTGGGCGAAGCCGATCAGCGGGATGGTCCGCGCCGGGGCGGGCGCGCGACGGAGCACCACGCTCATGAACTCGTCGAGCGAGGCGCCGGTCGCGGCCAGGATCTTGGCGATCGACTCGGTCGAGGGCCAGCGCTCCCGCCCGTCCGGCCCGATGCGCTTGGAGCGGTTGAAGGTGGTAGCGTCGAGCCCGGCCTTGCGGGCCAGCCCCGAAGCCGTGAAGCCGTAGCGCTGGGCGAGCGTGTCGATCGCCTCCCAGATCTGGTGGTGTGACAGCATCGTCGGGGCCTCGCGGGGCTCTTGCCGTTTGACGGGGATAGATGTAGGAAATATCCCCTATTCTGTAAGATTTCAATCCGCTTTCGCGCAATACCCTCAGCCCGCTTGCGGAAAGCTGCTGCCACTGTCTATGCCGTCTCCAGCCGCTCGCGCAGGAGGCTTCCGATGCCGCTGATCTACAAGATATGTCCCGCCGCGCTCTGGGCCGAAGCCGAGCGGAGCGGCCGCTTCGACGGCGCCCCGGTCGACCTTGCCGACGGCTACATCCATTTCTCGACGGGCGCCCAGCTCGCCGAGACCGCCGCGAAGCATTTTGCCGGGCAGGAGGGGCTGCTGCTGATCGCCGTCGCCGATTCGCGCCTCGGCGACGCGCTTCGTTACGAGCCCTCGCGAGGCGGCGCGCCGTTTCCGCATCTCTATGCGCCGCTCGATCCGAAGGCCGTGCGCTGGGTGGCGCCGCTGCCCCTGGAAGCCGATGGAAGCCACGCGCTTCCGGACGATCTCGACGTCCCGCGCTGAGCCCGTCTTCTGCGACGAAAAATCCGTACCCACCCCGGCGCCGGATGCTCTAAAGACCCGCCATGCTCGCCAGTCTCTTCCATCTCGCCCGCCCCCTGATCCACCGGATGGATGCGGAGAAGGCCCACCGGATGACGGTGATGGCGCTGGCATCGGCGCCGGCCCTGAAGCCGGCGGCGGACGATCCGGTTCTGACGAGCGAGGCCTTCGGCCTGTCCTTCCCCAATCCGGTCGGACTCGCGGCCGGCTTCGACAAGCATGCCGAGGCGATCGACGGCGCGCTGGGGCTCGGCTTCGGCTTCGTCGAGGTCGGCGGGGTGACGCCGCTGCCCCAGCCCGGCAATCCGCAGCCGCGCGTCTTCCGGCTCGCCGAGGACGCGGCCGTCATCAACCGCTACGGCCTCAACAGCGAGGGGATGGAGGCCGTCGCCAGGCGCCTGGCCGCCCGGCGCGGGCGCGGCGGCCTCGTCGGCGTCAATCTCGGCGCCAACAAGGACTCGGCCGACCGGGAGCAGGACTATGCCGTCCTGGCGCGGCGGCTGGCGCCGCTCGCGGATTTCCTGACCGTCAACGTCTCCTCGCCGAACACGCCGGGCCTGCGCAATCTGCAGGCCGAGAGCGCGCTCGACGACCTGCTCGCCCGCACGCTGGCGGCGCGCGACGAGGCCGCGGCCGGCGGCGCGCCCACACCCGTCCTGCTCAAGATCGCGCCGGACCTGACATTGCCGGAGCTCGACGGCATGGTCGCGGTCGCGCGCAGGCGCGGCCTGGACGGCATGATCGTCTCGAACACCACGGTGGCGCGGCCGGCGACGCTGCGCAGCGCCGCCCGGACCGAGACCGGCGGGCTCTCCGGCAAGCCGCTCTTCGCGGCCTCGACCCAAGTCCTGGCCGAGACCTTCCTGCGCGTCGAAGGACAGTTCCCGCTGATCGGCGTCGGCGGCGTCGATTCGGCCGAGGCCGCCTTCGCCAAGATCCGGGCCGGGGCGACGCTGGTGCAGCTCTATTCGGCGCTGGTCTACAAGGGGCCGGGGCTGGTGCGGGAGATCAAGGCCGGGCTGGCCTCGCAGGCGCGCCGGGCGGGGCTGCCGCGCCTCACCGCCCTGATCGGCCGCGACGCCGCCGCGATCGCGCGCGGCGAAGGGCTTTAAGGCGCAGGAATGACGGCGTGGCTCAGGCGAATCTATTTCCGCGCCGCGAAAAGCCGCATCAGCAGCCAGAGCGGCACCACGATCAACGCGCCGGCGACGACCCATTGGCCGACCTCGCGGACCGCGCCGAAGCCGAGCCCGGTGATCGAGCGCACGAAGCGGGCCGCCGCCTCGTAGAGCCCGCGCGGCGACAGGCCGAGAAAGGCCATGGCGGCCCCGACCAGCAGCGAAACGAAGATCAGCCTGACGAGGACGCTGAGCGGCGAGCCGCCGAGAAAACGTTCCATGGAAGCGATGGCCATCCTGTTGCGCCCCATGCCGTTCCGGGGCGCTTCCGCGCTGTCTTAACCTGAAACGCGCCGCGCTTGAACGGCGGCTGAACGCCGCCTGCACAGCCGCGGCCGCCCGTCCCGCCAGGCCCTCGCCTTCACGCGGCCGAGCCGGTCCCGAGATTGGCCCAGGCGGTGCCGGCGATCTTCGAGGCGGCGATGACGGCCTGCGTCCTGCTGTCGACGTCGAGCTTGGTCAGGATCGCCGAGACATGCGCCTTCACCGTCGCCTCGGAGACGCCGAGCTCGTAGGCGATCTGCTTGTTGAGCAGGCCTTCCGACAGCATCATCAGCACGCGCACCTGCTGCGGCGTCAGCGTCGAGAGGCGGCGGACCATGTCGGCGACCTCGGCATCGACCGGCGCCGTCAGATCGACGCCGGGCGGCGTCCAGACGCCGCCGTCGAGCACCGCGCGGATCGCCTCGCCCATCTGCGCGACATCCGCCGTCTTGGGCAGGAAGCCGAGCGCGCCGAACTCGATGCAGCGGCGGATCACCGCCGGATCGTCATTGGCCGAGACGACCATGACCGGGATCTCGGGATGGTCGGCGCGCAGGAAGAGCAGGCCGGAAAAGCCCTGGACGCCCGGCATGCTGAGGTCGAGCAGGACGAGATCGGCGTCGCCGCCGCCGGCCAGCGCCTCGGTCAACGCCTCGAGCGAGCCGACCTCGCTGACCTCCGCCCCGGCGATGGCGTGCGAGACGGCCTGCCGCAGCGCGCCGCGAAAGAGCGGATGATCGTCGGCGACGACGATCCGTGTCGCAGGCTGCTTGCTCATCGCGCCCCTCCCGGAGCGTGTCCGCCGCGCGGAAACGCCCTCATCTTTTGTTCCACCGCATGTCCCGCGCCCGCCGTCTCCGGCCGCGCCCGAAAATGCCCTCGCTCGCCGCCGCGGCAGCGATTCCGATATTTTGCCCCAGGGGCCGGGCGGATCACAAGCATTCCAAGCGCATGGCCGCAACCCGTCCGGTCTCAGCCATTGGTCGGCAACAGCGCTTCCAGCACCTCGATATGGTCGGCCTCGCGCGGCGGCTTGTCCCAGCGGATGCGATTGATCCGGGGGAAACGCATGGCGAGCCCGGATTTGTGCCGCGTCGAGCGCTGCAAGCCCTCGAAGGCGACCTCGAAGACCAGGCCGCTCTCGGCCGCATGCCTCACCTCCCGCACCGGGCCGAAACGGTTCAGCGTGTTCTTGCGGACATATCTGTCGATCTCGAGCAGCTCCTCGTCGGTGAAGCCGAAATAGGCCTTGCCGACCGGCACCAGCTCGAGCCCGCCCTCGGCGGCGACGCGCCAGACACCGAAGGTATAGTCGGAATAGAAGGAAGAGCGCTTGCCGTGGCCGCGCTGGGCATACATCAGCACGCAGTCGACGAGCCGGGCGTCGCGCTTCCATTTCCACCAATAGCCCTTGGGCCGGCCCGGCAGATAAGGCGAATCGCGGCGCTTGATCATGCAGCCCTCGACGGCCTCCGCATCGGCCCCCGCCCCGGCCGAGGCCGGATCGGAGCGCGCCGCCGTCAGTTCCCGCCAGGAGGCGAAGGGGATCAGCGGCGAAAGGTCGAAGCGCGGGCTGGCGAGCCGCGACAGGAAGGCCTCCAGCCGCCGGCGCCGCTCCGCGAAAGGCAGATGGCGGATGTCCTCCTCGCCGTCGACCAGGAGATCGTAGACGCGGATATGGGCGGGGAACTCGCCCAGCATCTTCGCCGTCACGGTCTTGCGGTTCAGCCGCTGCTGCAGCGTGTTGAAGCTCTGAACGGCGCTGTCGCGCATCACCAGCAATTCGCCGTCGAGCGCGCCATCCTGCGTCAGCTCCTCGACGAGGTCGGGAAAGGCGCCGGCGATGTCCTCGCCCGTGCGCGAATAGAGCCGGGTGACGCGCGTGCCATCCGCCTTGCGGCCGCTCGCCGCCTGGACGCGGATGCCGTCCCATTTCCACTCGGCGGCGAATGCGGCCGGGTCGAGCCTGTCGAAATCGCCATCCTCCAGCGGATGCGAGAGCATGACCGGGCGGAAGGGCGCGGGATCGCGCGCCTCCGGCCGCGGCCCCCTGCCTTCCAGCCAGGCGAAGAGCTCGGCGTAGGGCGGCTCCAGCCCGTGCCAGACCTGCTCGACCTCGTCGGGCGGCACGCCGCCGAGGCTCGCCGCCGCCGTCTTGGCGAGCCGGGCCGAGACGCCGATGCGCAAGGCACCGGTGATGAGCTTGAGCAGCGCCCAGCGGCCGGTCTCGTCGAGCGCGTCGAGCCAGGAGGCGACGAGGCGCGGCAGATCGGTCTTGCCGGCCTCGCGCAGGCTCTCGACGACCTCCGGCAGATGCGGCGTCGCGTTGGCGCCATGCCGCGCCGGCCACATCAGCGCGACCGTCTCGGAGAGGTCGCCGACATAATCGTAGGACAGAGCGAACAGCACCGGATCGGTCCGCTCGGCGATCAAGGCGCGGATCAGCCCGGCCTTGGCGTTGCGGAAGACGAGGCCGCCCGTCATCGCGGCCAGCGCATAGCCGCGATCCGGATCGGGCGTGGCGCGCAGATAATCGGCGATCAGCGCGAGCTTGGCGTTGCGGCGCGGCTCATAGGCCAGCCGGTCGAGCAGCCAGGCGAAGCGGTTCATGGCGTCACCCTCCGGCCACATGCGGCGGTTTTCCCGCCCCCGCCCCGCGATCGTCCGGCCTTGCAACGCATCGTTCAGCCACCATTCATCCGCGGTTCCGTAGCGGCACGATCATCCAAGGGAGATCCCTGCCGATGCGTGCCGCGATGCGGTCCCTTCTCGCCTGGCCTGTCATCGCCGCGACGCTGTCGGCCGGAGCCCCGGCCCAGGCCGCCGGCTTCTCCTGCCGCGAGACGCCGATCGTGCAGTCGCACGCCACCCTCGCGCCGCTGGCCGAGGCGGTCGCGCGGGGGCGCCCCCTCGCCATCCTCGCCATCGGCTCCTCCTCGACCGAGGGCATCGGCGCCAGCGCCAGGGACAGGACCTATCCGGCCCGGCTGCAGGCCCTGCTTGGCAAGGCCTGGCCGAAATCGAAGATCGAGATCGTCAATGCCGGCATCGGCGGCGAGACCGCGCCGCAGACTCTGGCGCGGCTGGAGACGGCCCTTAGCGAGCGCCGCTTCGATCTGGTGATCTGGCAGGTCGGGACCAACGACGCGGTCAAGGGCGGCGATCTCGACGCCTTCCGCGACATGCTCGGCGAAGGCATCCGGCTGGCCCGGCGGGCGAAGACGCCGCTCGCCATCCTCGACCCGCAATTCTTCCCAAGGGTGCGCGACCCGCAGACCTATCGCCGCTTCGTGGCCGCGATCGCCGAGGTCGCGCGGCACAAGGCGGTCCCGGTCTTCACCCGCTACGAGACGATGCGGGAATGGCACGACAGCGACGCCGAGGCCTTCAAATCCGCGCTCTGGACCGACGGCTTCCATATGAGCGATGCGGGCTATGACTGCCTCGCCCGCGACATCGCGGCGGCGCTGGTCGAGATGGCGGCGCCGAACCGGCCGGTCGTGGCCGAGACCCGCTGAGCCGTCAGGCTTCCGGCGCATCGGCGGCCTCCGCTTCGGTCTCCGCCTCGCCTTCGTCGCCATAGCCGACGAGATGCAGCGGCCTGGCCCTGAGGCCCGCCGTTCCGCACCAGTGGACGAGCGCATCGGCCTCGCCATGCGTCACCCAGATCTCGCCCGCCCCGACCTCGCGGATGGTCGCGAGCAGGTCGTCCCAATCGGCATGGTCGGAGACGACCAGGGGCAATTCGACGCCCTTCTGGCGGGCGCGGGCGCGAATCCGCATCCAGCCCGAGGCGAAGGCGGTGACGGGGTCGGGAAAGCGGCGCGCCCACAGGTCCTGCGTGGCGCTGGGCGGGCAGATCACGATCTCGCCGCCGAGCGCCTTGCGGTCCTGCCCGGCGACGAGGCGGGTCTCGCCGAGCGGGACGCCTTCCTCGCGATAGAAGGCGGTGATCTTCTCGACTGCGCCATGGATGTAGATCGGCCGCTCGTAGCCGGCCTCGCGGATCAGCGCCATCAGGCGCTGCGCCTTGCCGAGCGAATAGGCGCCGACGATATGCGTCCGCTCCGGGAAGAGCCGGACCGATTCCAGCAGCTTGGCGACCTCTCCCGCCGCCGGCGGGTGACGGAAGACCGGCAGGCCGAAGGTCGCCTCGGTGATGAAGATGTCGCAGGGCACGGGCTCGAAGGGCGCGCAGGTCGGGTCGCGCTCGCGCTTGTAGTCGCCGGAGGCGACGATGCGTAAGTTCCGGCTCTCGACCGCGATCTGCGCCGAGCCGAGGACATGACCGGCCGGCAGGAAGCGGAAATCGACCTCGCCGATCCGGATCGCCTCGCCCGGCAGCGCGACCTGCCGAGAGCCGGCGAAGCCCTCGCCATAGCGCAGCGCCATGATCGCCAGCGTCTCGCGCGTCGCCAGCACGGCGCCATGGCCGGCCCGGGCATGATCGGAATGGCCGTGGGTGATCAGGGCGCGGGCCACCGGCCGGACGGGATCGATATGGATATCGGCCGGCGGGCAATAGAGCCCGGCCGGCGTCGGCAGCAGCAATTCGGAGGGGCGCCAGCGGGCGCCCGGCCCGGCCGGCCTCATTGCGCCCGCCATCCGCAGCCTCTTCCGCCCGCCATCGCCCTGCTCCAAAAGGCGAATGTTCCCGCTGCCGTTTTGGCTCTGGAGCCGCCTGCATCATCGACAAGGGCCAGACCATGCATTTCGCCAGCTCCGGCGATCCGGTGCTCGACCGTCGCTACCTGCTGGCGAGGGCCGCGCTCGAGGCGGGCGACGCCCTGGCCGCGGCCGAGATCCTCGACCGGGTGCTGGCCGAAGCCTATCACTTCGCGCCGGCCTGGCATCTCTACGGGCTCGCGCAGGAGGCTCTCGGCCACAGGGAGGACGCCGCGACCGCCTGGCGGCAATGCCTCGATCTCGATCCCAACGACCATTTCGGGGCGAGGCTCGACCTCGCCCGCATCGGCGCCATCCCCGCCGAGCAGGCGACGTCGGAGACCTTCTCCGGCGCGCTGTTCGACGATTATGCCGAGCGTTTCGACAGCCACCTCACCCAGGCCCTGCACTACACTGCCCCCGCCATGCTCAAGGATGCGCTGAAGCGCTGCTGCGACAACGCCGGGCGGGCCTTCCGGTTCGGCACGGTCTACGATCTCGGCTGCGGCACCGGGCTGATGGGCGAGGCGATCCGCGCGCAGAGCGGCTTCCTCGCCGGCTGCGATCTCTCGCCGCGCATGATCGCGCGGGCGCAGGCCAAGAAGCAGGCCGACGGCGCGCCGCTCTACGACAAGCTCGCCGTCGCCGGGTTGACGGCCTTCCTGGCGAGCCGCCCCGACCGATCGGCCGAGCTGGTGATCGCGGCCGATGTTTTCATCTATCTCGGCGCGCTCGCGCCCTGCTTCGCCCAGAGCGCGCGGGTGCTGGCCCCGAACGGGCTCTTCGCCTTCACGGCGCAGAGCCATCAGGGCGAGGGCGTGATCGTCGGCGAGGATCGGCGGTTCGCGCATGCGGAAGGCTGGCTGCGGCAGCGGCTCGAGGAAGCGGGGCTCGTTCCGATAAGGGTCGAGCCCGCCAGCATAAGGCAGGATCGCGGGGCGCCGGTGCCCGGCCTGCTGATCGTGGCGGAAAAGCGGTGAAGGCCGTTTGCCGCCCGGCCCCGGAAAGGCGCACCGCCTGCGGTCCGAGGCTCCAGCTCCGTGATTTTGCACCGTCTTTTCCCGAAAGCCGCGTTCCACCTCCCGGGCCGAGGCGCTAAGGCCGGACCGTGTGCAGCGGGAGGGCGACCCCGAGGCGGTCGAGCATCCTGCGGAAATCGGCCGCGCTGTAGCGCTCGTCCTCCGTCACCAGGGCCAGGGTCTCGCCGCCGCCGGGCACCGCATGCGGGACGATCGCCGCGAGCGCGTCTTCGAGCGGGTCGAACAGCCGCCGCCCGGGCCGCGCCCGTTCGATGAAGCCGCGCAGCCACGGCAGATGCGTGCTCGACAGCGTGAAGGCCGCGATGCCCGGATGGCGCGCGTCGAGCGCCTCCAGGAAGGCGTCGACCTCGGCCTGCGTCCGGTCGGGCGCGAAGAGGAAGGCGCCGCTCTCGACCAGCTCCACGAGCGGCGAGGCGTCGACGAGACGGACCTGCCCCGCCCGGCTCCCCGCCTGTGCCTCGGCATAGGCGCGCAGCTCCGGGCTCTCGACCATCGAGCGCACGCCGAGCACGGCCACCTGCCGCGATCCTGCATGGTCGAGCGCCGCCGCGATGGGCGGGCGGACGCCGAACAGCGGGGCGGCGCTGACGTCGGCGAGATCGTCCAGGACCGTGATCGAAGGCGCGTTCGATGCGACGAGGATGGCCGCCGGGGCGAAGCCGTCGAGGTAGCCGAGCGTGCGCCGCAGGATCGCGAGGAGCTCGGCGCGGTCCTTGCCGCCATAGGGAAAGCTGGCGCGATCGGCGAAATAGAGGATGTCCTGCTCGGGCAGGAGGCGCCGGATGGCCGCGACCGCCGCATAGCTGCCGATCCCGGCGTCGAAAACGGCGACGGGGCGGACGAGCTTCGGCAAGGGCTCGCCGCTCACGGAATGGTTCATGAGGTCCCGCGCCTTCCACATCGCCCGCAATCCTCCGCAAATCTGCGGCGGGCGAAGCGGTTTCACAACCGCCGATCCCGCCCCGGCTTGGCAGCGGCCATGCGGCCGCCGCGCGCCGGTTCCGTCATTCCCCTTTCGTTCTCCCGCGGAGCCCCCTATCCTCGGCCGGCATGGCCGCCCCCTCCCCGCTCCCTCCCGCCTTCGAGGCCTGGTTCGCCGGGCGCGGCTGGAGCGTGCGGCCGCATCAGCTCGCTTTGCTGGAGGAGGCCCGCGCCGGCCGCTCGACGCTCCTGGTCGCACCGACCGGCGCCGGCAAGACGCTCGCCGGCTTCCTGCCCTCGCTGGTCGAGCTCAGCGAGCGCGGGGGCCGGCATGACGGGTTGCACACGCTCTATATCTCGCCGCTGAAGGCGCTCGCCGTCGACATCGCCCGCAATCTCGAAGCACCCGTGCGCGAGATGGGGTTGGCCGTCACCATCGAGACCCGCACCGGCGACACCTCCGCCGCCAAGCGCACGCGCCAGATCCAGCGCCCACCCGATATCCTGCTGACGACGCCGGAGCAGCTTGCGCTGCTGGTCTCGCATCGCGACGCCGCGCCCTTCTTCGCAAACCTGCGCCGCATCGTGCTCGACGAATTGCACGCGCTCGTCACCTCCAAGCGCGGCGACCTGCTGGCGCTCGATCTGGCGCGACTGAAGGCGCTGGCGCCGCAGGTTTCCACCGTCGGCCTTTCGGCGACGGTGCGCGAGCCGGCCGATCTCCAGCGTTATCTCGGCGGCAGCGAGACGCCGGCCGGGCTCGTCACGGTCGCGGGCGGCGCCAAGCCGCGCATCGGCATCCTCGACACCGAACGCAGCCTGCCGATCGCCGGACACACCACCCTGCACGCCATGGCCGAGGTCTATGAGGCGATCCGCACGCACAAGCTCACCCTCGTCTTCGTCAACACGCGCATGCAGGCGGAATTCGCCTTCCAGGCGCTGTGGAGCCTCAACGACGACAGCTTGCCGATTGCGCTGCATCACGGCTCGCTCGACGCCCAGCAGCGCCGCAAGGTCGAGGCGGCGATGGCGGCGGGGCGGCTCAAGGCCGTGGTCTGCACCGCGACGCTCGACCTCGGCATCGACTGGGGCGATGTCGACCTCGTCGTCAATCTCGGCGCGCCGAAGGGGGCCAGCCGGTTGATCCAGCGCATCGGCCGCTCCAACCACCGGATGGACGAGCCCTCGGAGGCTTTGCTGGTGCCCTCCAACCGCTTCGAATTGCTGGAATGCCGCGCCGCGCTCGAAGCCGTGCACGAGGCGGCGCAGGATACCCCGCCGCCGCGCATCGGCGCGCTCGACGTGCTCGCCCAGCATGTGCTCGGCGTCGCCTGCTCGGACGGGTTCCAGGCCGATGCGCTCTATGAGGAGGTCCGCACCGCCCCCCCTTACGCCGACCTCGCCCGCGAGGATTTCGACGCCGTCGTCAATTTCGTCGCGACCGGCGGCTATGCGCTAAAGAGCTATGAGCGCTTCGCCAAGCTCAGGCAGGACAAGAACGGCCTCTGGCGGGCCAGCAATGCCCGCGTCATCCAGCAATACCGCATGAATGTCGGCACCATCGTCGAGGCGGCGATGTTGAAGGTCCGGCTCGGCCGGGCGCGTGCGGGCAAGCCCGGCATGATCACGCGCGGCGGGCGCGTGCTCGGCGAGATCGAGGAGTATTTCGCCGAGACCATGGTGCCGGGCGACACCTTCGTCTTCGCCGGCGAGGTGCTGCGCTTCGAGGGCATCATCGAGAACGAGGCGGTCTGCTCGCGCACCACCACCGGCACCGACCCCAAGGTGCCCTCCTATGATGGCGGCAAGTTCCCGCTCTCGACCTTCCTCGCCGCCCGCGTGCGCGCCATGCTCGCTTCGCCCGGCCTCTGGCATACGCTGCCCGAGGAGGTTTCGGCCTGGCTGCATGCTCAGCAGCGCAAATCGCGCCTGCCCAAGCCGGGCGAGCTGCTGGTCGAGACCTTCCCACGCGGCGGGCGCTTCTATCTCGTCGCCTATCCCTTCGAGGGCCGCCTCGCCCACCAGACGCTCGGCATGCTGCTGACGCGGCGGCTGGAGCGGACCCGGATGCGCCCGCTCGGCTTCGTCTGCAACGATTACGGCATGGCCTGCTGGACGCTTGGCGACATGACGGCGGCGATCGCACGCGGCGCGCTCGATCTCGACGAGCTATTCGCGCAGGACATGCTCGGCGACGATCTCGAGGACTGGCTGGCGGAATCGGCTCTGATGAAGCGCACCTTCCGCTCCTGCGCCATCATCGGCGGCTTGATCGAGCGGCGCTTCCCCGGCCAGGAGAAGAGCGGCCGGCAGGTGACGATCTCGACCGACCTCGTCTACGACGTGCTGCGCCGGCACGAGCCCGACCACATCCTGCTCAAGGCCGCGCGGGCCGATGCGGCGACGGGACTGCTCGACATTCGCCGGCTGGGTGAGATGCTGACACGGATCAGCGGCCGAATCGTGCATCAGCCGCTGGACCATGTTTCGCCTCTGGGCGTCTCGGTGATGCTCGAGATCGGGCGCGAGGCGGTCTATGGCGAGGCGGCGGACGAGATTCTGGCGGAAGCGGAAGCGATGCTGACGGAAGAGGCGATGGCGTGACGGCGGCGGCCACGATACCGGCCAGGAGGCCCGCGGAGACGCGCGAGGCCTTCATGCTGGGCCGGCTCGCGCTCGCGCCCGATCTTTCCGGCGCGCTCTGGCTGCCTGATGAGCGCACCCTCGTCGTCGCCGACCTGCATCTGGAGAAGGGCTCTGCCTATGCGGCGCGCGGCGTGATGCTGCCGCCCTATGATTCGACCGCGACGCTCGCCGCGCTCGGCGCAGCGATCCGCCGCCACCGGCCGGCGCGCGTGATCGCGCTCGGCGATTCCTTCCATGACCGTTCGGCGGAAACCCGGCTCCTGCCGGAGGCGCGCGCCACGCTGCGCCTGCTCCAGCAGGGCCGCGACTGGCTCTGGATCACCGGCAACCACGACCCGGCGATCAGCCGGGCCATGGGCGGCGAAAGCGCCGTCAGCCTCAGCCTCGCCGGGGTGACGCTGCGCCACGAGCCGGACCCGGCGGAGGCCGGCTGCGAGATCGCCGGGCATCTGCATCCGGCAGCCAAGGTCAGGATGCGCGGGCGGGCGATCCGGCGGCGCTGCTTCGCCCTGTCGGCGCGGCGCTGCGTGATGCCGGCGATGGGTGCCTATGCCGGCGGCCTCAATCTGCGCGATGCGGCCTTCCGGCCCCTGTTCGGCCGGGAGCTGAGCGCGCATCTGATCGGCGACGGCAGGCTCTTCCGGATCGATCCACGGTTATTGCTGCCCGATTGAGAGAGCGGGTTGCGTCGGCCGCGCGCTTGTGGCATCAGGGCGCCGCTTCGCAACGAAGTCGCGCCGCACATGCCCCGGCAAACGCCCGCGATTTGGCTGACGATCCTGCTGCCGTAGCTCAGTGGTAGAGCACTCCCTTGGTAAGGGAGAGGTCGCGAGTTCAATCCTCGCTGGCAGCACCAGCCGCTTTCAATCAGATCAAGGGTTCAAGATTGACCGCGCAAGGCTGCGCTCGGCAGCCTCTGTCGAACACCTACGGAACATGGTGCGCCGGTCTGTGCGAAATCCGCGGCTATGCGGCACGCTCCTCCATGACGATGATGACCTGACGCGGATTTGCCGGCGTCCGTTTTTCGGCGCGCCCTCCTCGATCTTTCCGATCAAGCCGGCCTCCGGGAGCGGAACGGGCTCAGTCGACCTTCACCGTCTCGACGCCGTCGGCGCGCTGCGCCTGATCCCGGCACAGAACGTCGGCGAGCTCTTGCACGGCGGCCGTGTGATCCGCGACATGCAGCCCGTCGACCAGGGCGCCCGGCCTCGCCTGTCCGAAAAGCCGGCTCCTGAGCGCGTTCCAGGGATCGGCATAGACGCAGCCTCCCCCGGAGCAGAGATGGTCAAGGCGATGGGAATAGACGAGAATGGCGTCGGGATCGAATATGGCGGCCAGTTCCTCGCCAACGGGAGGGATCGCCGTCACCACGACCTTGCGGAAGCGCCCCACGACCTGCCGGACCGCGGAGACCCAATCGTCGACCCGCTCCAGCGGGCTCTGCTTGCGGAGGACGTCGTTGGTGCCGACGACGAGAAGGACGGCGGAGGGCTCAACCGGCATCGGCAACTGCGCCAGATGGGCCCGGACCTCATGCGCCTTGAGCCCGCCTACCGCGACATTCACGCTGTCGCAGGGAAGATGCAGGGCCGCGGCGTGCGAATCCCCGGCGATCAGCACGAAGCCCTCCTGCGCCCGCGCCAGCTCCGCCGCCATTGCGGGGCGAGCCTTCGCGGCGACCTCCTTCGCGGAAGCCGACTTGGCGCTTCGATAATGAGCGACGCCGCCGACGGAAGCGGCCGCGACCATCGCCAAGGCGATCATCTTGAACGACGCGCGCGCTCTTGCACGCGAGTGAGAGACGATGCTCATCAGGCTGCTCGCAATGGCGGGGATGCGGAAGCGGGGCCGCGCGCAGACGGCAACCCGATGGCGCATCGGTTGTTCGAGGCGGGATGAAGGCGCGGCGCCTGTCAGGCGGCGACGGGCGAATTTGCCGGGATTCCATGCCGGAGCGGAGGCACGCCCATCCTGGGCGAGTCGCACACCCCCACTCGGTCAGAAGCGGTAATTGACGCCCGCCCGGGCCACGCTGAACTTCGTGCTGCGATCGACGCGGACCTCGGTGGCGCCCAGGGAGGAAGCGGTATTGAAGCGCTGCCTCCGAGATCGACGTAGAGATATTCGGCCTTCACCGAGACATGGTCGGTCAAAGCGTATTCGGCGCCGCTGCCCAACGTCCAGCCTAGGCGCGTTCCGCTCTTGGAGCCGGTCGAAGGGAGGCTGAAGACGTTCGTCCCGGCAAGGTCGTAAAGGCCGATAGTCTCGACCGCCGTGCTCTTGACCAGGCCATAAGCGAGGCCGCCGGTTCCGTAGACCATGAGGCGCTCCATAGGCGCGAGGCCGATGCGCGCGCGCAGCGTGCCGAACCACGCGACCCGCGACCGGGCGGAGAAGGCGTTCTCCACAGTGCCGAGGTCGGCAAGGGAAAAGCCTCCCTGGCCGTTCAACCGGGATTTGGCGTCGACATGGTTGAAATCGGTTTCGGCGCCGAGAACGATGCTCCCGAACTGGTAATCGTAGCCGAGCTGGCCGCCGCCGCTGAAGCCGATATCGCTGCCGCTCTTACGCCAGCCGCCGAACTGGTCGATGATGTCGAACCATCTCGGATCGAACGGCGCCAGGCGCGTTGTGCCATGGGTCCAGGCGACGCCGGCATTCGCCCCGACATCGAAGCCGGTCCAGGTGAAGGCGGGGGCGAGCGGCGCGACGAGGTCGTATTTGCGCGAGGGCAGATCGGCAGCGAGCGCGGAGGAGCCGACGACGAAGCTCAGGGCGACGGCGCCGGCGAGCAGGTTATTGGAAGACATGGTTCGCCTTTCCGTAGAGGCATACTTGCTTTCGGCGCGTGGAGCGTTCGTCCATTTGCCACCGCGCCCCTGCGGGAGGCATCCCCCATCAGGGTGACGATTGACGGGATCATCGTCGTGCAGCATCTCGAATATCGGGGGACGAACATTGATGATGGACGCAAGCGAATTCGGCGATGCGGCGGCCATGCTCTACGAGGCGGCGGCAATCCCGGAGATGTGGCCCGCCGCCATCGCGCGGCTTTCGCAACTGGCGGGTTGCGAAGGCGGCCTGCTATTCAGCCATTCGCCGCACGGGACGAACTGGATGAGCAGCGACTCGATTCGCCCGCTCGTCCAACGCTTCATCGACGATGGGTGGATGCAGCGAAACACCCGGATGCAAGGGCTGCTGGCCCATTGCGGCACAGGCTTCGTCGGCGACCACGACGTCTTCAGCGATGCCGAAATGGCCGAGATGCCGGTCTATCGCGACTTCCTCGTTCCGAACGGCTTCGGCTGGGCAGCCGCAACGCATGTGCGCTCGGCGACCGGCGACCACATCATCCTCTCGCTCGAGCGCCGCTACGACCGCGGCCCGATCGGCGGAAGGGAGATCGCGCTCCTCGACGGAATCCGGCCACATCTGGCACGCGCGGCAGTTCTCGCTGCCAAGCTCCACATGCAGCGCGCCCAGGTCAGCCTGGATTCCTTCGAGCAGGCCGGCTCCCCGGCGGCGCTGATCGACGGCACGGGCAACGTCATGGCGATGAATCCGCGCTTCGCGGCCCTGCAAGGTCCGATCATCATCCGCGCCCGCGACAAGATCGCGCTCGACGACAAGCGGGCCGACGCGCTGCTTCGGCAAGCCCTGGCGAACCTCGCGCAGGATCGTCTCGGCGACACCCGCTCGATCCCGGTGCCGGGCAAGGACCAGGGCGCCGCCTGCATCATCCATGTCCTGCCGATCAGGCGGCAGGCGCGCGACATCTTCTCGCGGGCGCAGGCGATGCTGGTGGTCACGACCTCGGACCGGGAGCTGATGATCGAGGCCTCGCTGCTCTGCGAGCTCTATGATCTGACGCGCGCCGAGGCCGCCGTGGCCAACCGCATCCTCGACGGTCTCTCCGTCAACGAAATCGCGGTCGCGCACCGGGTTTCGCGGGAGACCGTCCGCTCCCAGCTCAAGAAGGTCCTGGCGAAGACGGCATGTCAGTCGCAAGCGGATTTCATCCGCAGCCTCGCGCCTCTGGCCAAGCGACCCGCGGCGTCATCGGGTTCGACAGGCGCGCCGCCGGCAGGATGAGCCCAGGCCAGCGGCCTCCTGCATCGACCTCGGGCGCCGGCTCCCTTGACTGCGGCTGGCCCTCACCGCGACGAAAAGAGGAGGCGGACATTGGGATCCGCCTCCTCAAGTCGGGTCTCTTTTGGAGGTTGAGAACCAGCTTGGCTTCAACCAAGAAAGACACTATCATTTTTGTCGACGATTTCTGTGAATAAACTCACATCGACAGTCCTTGTCTTACTTGAAATCCAGGAAACCTAGTTCTTTACCGATCTCCGATCGAAGGTACGCCTCGTCAGCAACCTCGATATATCCGGCGGAGTTGTCGATCACTCCCATCTTCACGAGATGGCTCATCTGCTTGGTCACCGTTTCGCGCTGTGACGCGATCCGGCGCGCCAGTTCGGCATGCGTCGGCGCCGGAACGATCCGCAGCCGGCCTCGCGCATCGCGGACCGCGTGACGGATGAGCTCGGCATAGAGGCGGGCCTTCATCGGCAGCAGGCGGCTTTCGATGTAGAGCTGCTTCATGATGCGCAGGCGGCTATACAGCGTCTTCGTCACCAGCTCGGCGAATTCCGGCACGGTCCGCAGCGCCTCCAGGAACTGCCCGCGATTCAGAACGAGCACCACCGTGTCCTCGATCGCCTGGAAATAGGTCGCCGGCTCCTCGCTGCCGAAAGCCGACAGGTCTCCGACGAAATCCCCCGCTTCCAGCTCCTTGAACGGCACGTCCTGCCCCTGAGGCCCCAGGAAGAATGGCACCACCTTGCCCGCTTCGATCAGGTAGATATTTCCGCTCCTGTCGTCCGGCTGCTTGATGAAGGCCCCCTTGGCAAACTGCCTCCTGGGAAAGCTGCCGCTCAGAAACGGGGCGGGTAATGGAACCTCGATCGCCATGTGAGTTGCAGTCAGCATGGCTTCACCCGGAACGCCGCAACCAATGCGGTCGAATCCGCGGATGCGTTAAGGAGGGTCGGCGCCGCTTCCGGTTTCGTCTCGATGTCATTTCGTCAATGCCCCTTCCCCTGATCCAGACGCCGTCGGTTCGGTTGCAGCCTCCGCCAGCAACCCCCGCAGCGTCGCATTCGGCCAATCCGCGCGCCCGCGGCGCTTCGCAGCATCCCCTCTCGGCGGTCTTCCGCCTTCGGAGCCGGTTATCCAGCCAATCGACCCGCGGCGAATGCCCCAAATGGGGTATGCGGGCGGCGTCAGCCGGCGGTATCGGCCATGGGCGATGCCAGCTCCGCGATCGGGAGGTAGGAAGCCCTGTCCTCTTCCCGGCCGAGATATTCATCGAGATTGAAGCGGCGCTTCAAACCTATACCGTCATCGTCTTCGATGAATTCGATCCCGCTGACGACGAACAGCGACCTGATCCGCGACCTGATTTCCGGGCGGACGCGCCCCTCCGTCTCGAATTCGCTGATCGTCCGCTGAGCGACCCGGACTTTCCTGCTCAGTTGCTTGATCGTCCAGCCCATCATCGCGCGCGCGACGCGACATTGCTCACTGTTCATCGTCAAACCCTCAACGAGACAGTTTTTACTCTTGGGTGAGAGCCGAAAACGGCTTCCCAACCGCCCCGCCGGATCTGGCCGCGAAGCGAAGGGGTCCCCGGCCGAGGCCGGGGACCGGGTTTGCATCAGAAGTCGCGCTGCACGCGCAGGCGGCCGGAGATCGAGTCCTCGGACTTGATGCCGAAGACGTTGCTGCGGGTCGCCCAATTGTTCACGGAGCCCACCGGCGAACGGACGTCGAGGTGCGAGTAGAGCACTTCGACACCGATATCGAGGCCGGAAACCGGCGACCAGATCAGGTTGGCCGCGAGCAGGAATTCCTTCGGATCCAGCGAGCGGGCGACGAGATTGTTCGCGGCGGCGAAGTTGAGCGCGTTCGAGTCCAGGTACTTGAGGTTCAGCGCCGAATAGGACGCGCCGATCTCGGTGCGCAGGGTCGGGGTCCAGAAGTGACGGAACGCCGCGACGAGCGAGTAGCCGGTCGAGTTCTTGACGTTGCCGGTCACGACGTCGACGGAGGCGTCGGACAATCCGAGGCGCCCCAGCCGACCCAGGCCGAAGGAGTTGCTGGACCAGCCGAGATAGCCGAGGGCGCCGTCGGCATAGGCAGCCTGCAGCCACAGGGCGTCGCCGGCGGCGAGCATCGGCAGGTTGATCTTGACGCCGCCCTGCACGGCCCAGACGAGCTCATCGCCGCGCGGATTGCCGCGGACAGGACCCGACACCGGAGCGGTCGACGTGTAGGTCGTGGCGCCGACCGTGACGTTGGAACCGCCGCCCGCCGCGCCGATCGAATAGCGACGCGAGCCGATGGCGCCGGAGAACTGGGCCGAGCCCCAGCCCTGGTCGACGCGCAGCGAGGCGACGAGATCGGGGAAATCCTGACCCTCGGTCACCGCACCCAGGCCGTTGGCAGCCGTGCCCAGCGGGCCGAGGCCGGCGGCCGCACGCGCCGCATTCGCCCGCGCGATGCCGATCGCATTCGTGCCGAGCGGAAGGTTCGGGGCGCCGCCGAGCTCGCGGCTGACCGTGCCGGAGGTGCGGTCTTCGGCCGAGACCGTTGCCGAGAAGCCCGAGCCGAAGGTTGCGGTGTAGGCGAGCAGGTTGACGCGCGAGTCAGCCGTGCGGATCGACGCGAAGTTCAGGTCCGAGGCGTAGAAGTCGAAGAACGACTGGGCGCGACCAGCGGTGATCGGGCCGAACTGGACATAGGCCAGATCGAGCAGCGAGCCGGTGCCGGCCGAGCCGCGATAGACGCCCGGAACGCCCGAGCCGGTGTTGAACTGGCCGGAGCTGAACGAGGAACCGGCGGAGTTGGAGGCATAGACGCCGGTATTGTTGGTCAGCTCGTAGCGGATGAAGGTGCGCAGCGTGCCATAGGCCGTGGCCGTGCGGGCATCAACGTTGAGGCGGCCGCGCGCACGGGTGCCATAGGCGTCCTGGGCATCGCCATAGCGCTGGCCGACGGCGTATTCGGCGCGGACGCGGCCCGAGATGCGCAGGCAGGAGTCAGTGCCCGGGATGTAGAAGAAGCCGGCGCCATAGGCGGTGCAGACCCTGACGTATTCGACCGGAGCAGACTTCCGCGAGGGAAGATCGGCCGCACCGGCACTGGTGGCAACGGCGAAGGCTGCCGTAGCCATGCCCAATGCTGAAACGAAGCTCTTCATCAATACCTCCAATTGAATTGGTATTTGTCTCGGCCGAATCCCTTTGGTCAGCCCGCAATGAACATATTTTCATTGGCAATATCGAACGGTGAAAATATTCACTTTTCTATATCTATCTTGATTATGTTGTAAACTCGGCACACGTGATAATTTTCACTATGTCAATGTGATTTACTTCACTATTTGATAGAAATAACCTTACGTACTCCTTCGACGTAGAAAAGCAGGGAGCATTCGCTCCCTGCCAGGTCAGCTCTGCAATGCGCTTGCGAGGCGGTATTGACGTATCGCTCGGCAGCCTTCGGCGACGCCCGCGAGCCATCCATGAAGACGCCGTTCGCGGCAGACGATGCCGGCTCGGGCCGCGACGGAGCGACCGTGCCGCTTGCGCTGCATCAGAGGCGAGACGGGGAGCGGGCGATCGTCGCGGCCGGTCCGGCCGCGCCCGTCAGCCGGCGTGGCTGCCGGCCGACGCCCGGAAGCGCCCGAGCCGGAAGGGCGACAGGTCGATCCGGCTGGCGCCGTCCAACACGTGCTGGCTCACCGCCTCGCCGATGGCGGCCGAATGCTTGAAGCCATGTCCGGAGCAGGGCGACACGACGAGCACGCGCTCGCTCTGCGGCCACGCGTCGATGACGAAGCCGCCATCGGGCGAAACCGTGTAGAGGCAGGTCCGGTGCCGCGAGACTTCGCCGCGCAGGCCGTTGAGCCGCCCTTGGATCGCCCGGCCGTAGAATGTGCGCGATTCGGCCTCGTCGCTCGAACGGTCGAAAGTGTCCGGGTTGACGAAGACGGATTTCTCGCCATGCGCCGCCTTCACCTCCCCGTCGAAGGCCGGGAAGCCGTAAAAGCCCTGCCGCGCGCCGGTGGCCCAGATGAAAGCCGGCGCATCCGCCCATGCGCCCGGCGCCCCGGGCGCGAGCCCGTACCAGTGCAGGATCTCGCGCGTCGGGCGCAGCAGGCTGGCGAATTCGTGCCCGAGCAGCGTGGCGGCCCAGGCTCCGGCGCTGACCACGACGCGACCGGCACGGATCGTCTCGCCATCGGTACGCAGCTCGACATGGTCGTCATGCGGGATGATCGCGCCGATCCGCGTCTCCAGGGCCGCGAAACTGTTTCGTTGCGATGTCATGATGTGCTCTCGAACCGGCCGAAGCCGTCATCTGCCGCGATGGCCCGGACCCGGCCGGACGGGCCGTTGCCGCCGGCTACGCCGCGGCAGCCCGGTGGGCCGCCAAGCGGGCGGCGATCCTGGCCTCCTGCGCCGCCTTGACGACGGCGACGCGGGCGGTCGCCTCCTCGAGCGAGGCGGCGGGCGGATAGACCGGGGTGGTCCCGACCGTGCCCGCCCTGGCGCCGATATGCTTCTCGAAGGGCAGCGAACGGTAGAGGGAGGGATCGACGCTCACATCGAACAGCGGCCGGTAGCCGAGGGAGAGATAGAGCGCCGTCGCCTCCGGCTGCCGGAAGCCGGTGGTGAGATAGGTGCGGGTGTAGCCGAGCGCGGCCGCCGCCTCCTCGAGCGCGAGCACGATGCGCCGGGCCAGCCCCTGGCGCCGCAGATCGTCGCGCGTCCAGATGCGCTTGAGCTCGGCGGTCTCGTCATCATGACTCATGAAGGCGCCGCCGGCGATGGTCTCGTCGCCCCGCCGCAGCAGCAGGAAATCCCCGAGCGGCGGCGCGAAGGCTTCCGCCGGATAGCGCAGGATCTCGGAACGGGCACCGCCCGGGCGGCTGTTGACCCCGTAGCGGCCGTCATATTCGGCGATCAGACCTTCGAGCAGAGCCTCCGCCTTCGGATCGAGAGGGGACGATCGCGTGATCAGATCAGGCATGGCACGATTCCAACGATTGTCTTGGCGCGAGCGAGCTCGCCCGTGACATTTCGTATCCAGGCGCGACATGCGATCAATACTTGTCAAAAAATAAGTATATTTATCTATACTGACAATCGTCTCAGGCAGGATATTTTCGCGGTCGTCAGGAAAGGCGGATGGTTTCATCCCCCTCCCCGACCCGCGTCTTCCACTGCTGGAAGACATAGGGCCCGTGACGACCGGCTGCTTGAAGAAAGCCTCCTTGCCGCCGGCCTTCTCGAAGGCGGCCTTGGGCAGGATGCCGGCGCCGTTGCCGACGAAGGCGTGCGGCAGCAGGATGTCCGGCCCGCCGGCCGCGACGGTCAGCGTGATGTCGTCGGGAGCCTCCAGCGAGTTGATGCGGCGGAACTTGGACGAATTGACCGGCTTCTTGTCCTGCTGCGAGCGTTCGATGGTAAACTTGACGTCCTGCGCGGTGAAGCTGTCGCCATTGTGCCAGTAGACGTCGTCGCGGAGCTTGAAGGTCCAGTGGATGTTGTCCTCGGTCTTCGAGGACAGGGCGAGGCGCGGCGTGAAGCGCAGTTGCCCCCGGCTGAAGTCCTTGTTGACCAGATCGTCGTAGATGTTCACCAGCGCCGACTCGGTGCTGTTGTTGCCGTGGTTGGCCGGGTCGAGCGAGAGGATATCGTTGCCCTGCGCGATGGTCAGCGTCTCGGCGGCCGCCTCTCCGCGCGGGCCGAAACAGATCAGCGCCGTCGCCGCAACGAGTGCCCGCCAACGGGCAATGTGGAACAAACCCTTAGAAACGAAGCCTTTTTCTTCGGAAGCCTGAAGATTGCGCCAACCTAGCGGAGGCACCCGGAAAAGGCCGTCAAATGCACAGCGATATCGACCCAGATCGTCTCTCCCGATGCGGCGCCGGAGCAATTTTTCCCGGCACCCCGACCGCGGCCCGGCCTTTCGGGACGAGGGACACGGCGCGGCCCTGTTCGCCGCGTCCGGCGCGCCGGCCCGCGCGCCACGGGGCGGGAGCCCTTCCGCCGCAGGCCTCTCCCTCCCCTCGCGCAGAGCAAGGCGCGCGGCCAGGAGCAAAATGCCGGATGACACCGGGCGCGGGAGACGCTAAGAACGCCCCGCTGCGATGCGCCGTCGAGGCCCGACCGCGGATCCGGCATGCGGGCGTAGTTCAGTGGTAGAACGTCAGCTTCCCAAGCTGAATGTCGTCGGTTCGATCCCGATCGCCCGCTCCAAATCTCCTTGAATTCTCAGAATTCTGTGGCGGACTTCCGCCAAATTCGCGTTCCCTGCATTCCCTGTCGCGGTTCCCAGCCCTGTTCAGCGGCTGTGCTGTTCGCAGCGCGACTCGCACCTGCGCCGCCTTGCGGCTGGCGCCCCGCGCGTAGCGGCCATCGCCTCAGCCGGTAGTTTCGGCGATGGCTGTCCCTGCGGCCCAGCCCGACGACCATGCCCATTGGAAATTGTAGCCGCCGAGCCAGCCCGTGACGTCGACCACTTCGCCGATGAAATACAGGCCTGCGACCGCCCTCGCCTCCATCGTCTTCGAGTTCAGGCCGGCCGTGTCGACGCCGCCGAGCGTCACTTCGGCGGTCCGGTATCCTTCCGAGCCGATGGGCATGACCTCCCAGTCCTGGATCGCAGCGGCGATCGCGGCCAGCCTCTTGTCGCTCGCGGCGCCGATGCTGCCGCTCCAGCCCTGCGTTTCCGCGAGATAGGCGGCGAGCCGCTTCGGCAGGAGATCGCCAAGCGTATTCGCGATGCTTCGGCGGCCGCTCTCCTGCCTGGCGGCGCGCAAGGCGGCAAAGACGTCCTGCCTCGGCAGGAACGCGATCCGGACCGGCTGCTTCTCGCGCCAATAGGACGATATCTGCAGGATGGCGGGACCTGAAAGGCCGCGATGCGTGAACAGCAAGGCCTCCTCGAACGCGATCTTGCCGCAGGTCGCCCGCACACCCACGGCAAGGCCGGCGAGTTCGCGAAATCCGGCGAGCGCGTCTTCCCCGAATGTCAGCGGCACGAGGGCGGGGCGCGTTTCCGTGACGGCCAGGCCGAACTGGCCGGCGATCTGATAGCCGAGGCCGGTCGCTCCCATCTTCGGGATGGATTTCCCTCCCGATGCGACGACGAAATGCCGACAGCGGATCTCGGCGGCCTCCGCTCCCGCGAGCGTGATCGCAAAGCCGTCATCGCTGCGCGCCACGCCCGCCAGCGTGGTCCGGAGGCGCAATTCGCATGCGGCGCGCGCCATCTCGTCCAGCAGCATCGCGATGATGTCCTTGGCGGTGTCATCGCAGAAGAGCTGGCCAAGCGTCTTTTCGTGATAGGGAATGCCGTGCTTTTCGACCAATGCGATGAAATCCCGCGGCGTATACCGGCCGAGCGCGGATTTCGCGAAATGCGGGTTGCCGGACAGGAAATTGCGCGCGCTCGTCCCGGTATTGGTAAAATTGCAGCGCCCGCCGCCGGAGATCCGGATCTTCTCGCCGGGTGCCCTGGCATGGTCGACGACGAGGACACGCCCGCCCCGCGCTCCGGCCTGGATCGCGCACATCATTCCTGCGGCACCCGCGCCCAGAATGACCGTATCGAAACGCTCGATCGCCATCGATTGCTGCCAGCCCCGGATCCAGCCCTGACGGTTTGCGCAGCGCTCCGGACGAGTTGGCGCTACGGCTTGGGACCCGGGTAGATGATCCGCCCCCGCCCATCAACAGACGGAACCAGGCCGAGCACCCTGCGAGAGCCATCTGCAGGAAATAGGCGGCCGGGCCATATCTTTTGATCTAGGCGGTGTGGACGGATTGGCGCATGTCGCGTTTTGAGGATTCCTCTGACGGGTATTGTCTGCTTCATGGAGAGCCGACTGCTTTGGAGGTCGGCGATGTCCCGAAGATGGCGGATGCGGATTGGTCGGTGGCGCTGGAGGTGTTCCGCGCCTTGTTGCCGCGCCGGGGCGACAAGGCCGAAACGACCGGCTGTTCCTCGAAGCGCTGCACTATTTCTCGGTTCATAACATCACCTGGCGGACGCTGCCGGAGCGGTTCGGCAAGTAGAACAGCGTCTGGAAGCGCTTCGACCGGTTGAGCAAGGCGGCCGTGTTCGAGACCTTCTTCGATCACCTCGCCTCGCTGTCGTCCTCGGCACACCTCGTGCAGATGTTCGACTCGACCATCGTGCGCGCCCATGTCTCGGCGGCAGGCGCCAAAGGGGGCAGCAAGGTCAGGCGCCCGGCCGCTCCCGTGGCGGTTTCTCCGCCAAAATCCATCTGAAGACCGACTTCGACGGCCATCCCATCGCCTTCGATCTGACCGGAGGCGAGAAGAGCGACGCGCCGCATTTCCCGATCCTGCTCGGACACGGCCCCGACATCGACCCGGGTGCCACTGTCGGTGACAAGGGTTATGCCAGCAAGGCAAATCGGCAGGCGGCACGGTCACGCGGCATCATCCCGGTCATTCCGCACAAGGTGAACGAGAAGGACAAGCCCGGCTTCTTCGCGAAAGCCCTTTATCGCGGGCGTGCCCGCATCGAGCAGACCGTCGGCAAGCTCAAGCGCTTCAAGCGGGTCGCCCTACGATGCGAGAAGGCTAAGCGAAACTTCACAGCCATCGTCGCCCTCGCAGCAGCATTCGTCTTGGTCAAATCCGTCCACACCGCCTAATGAGAGCGGTAGATCGTGGCCTGCACGCGTGATATAGGCGGGTCAAAATCATCTCTCGAGCCGCTGCAGCTATGTTTTGTAGCGCTGCAGGAGTGTCGCATCTTGAATAGAATAATAGCCGTCGTGGGCCTCGGTTATGTTGGCCTTCCTGTCGCGGTCGCATTTGGCCGGTCAGGTGCCAGAGTTATCGGCTTCGACATCGATCAAGGTCGTATCGAAGAGTTGCGCGCCGGCATTGACCGCACCCGCGAGGTCGAGCCGCACGAATTGCGTTTTCCGTCACTAACTTACACTACGGATTCTGCTGATCTCAAAGCCGCGGATTTCTTCATCGTGACTGTGCCGACGCCAATCGACAATGCCAAGAGGCCATGCCTCAAGGCGCTGACCAGCGCCTCGGAAACCGTCGGCAAGGCGCTGCGAACGGGCGGTATCGTCGTTTACGAATCAACGGTCTATCCGGGCGCAACTGAGGAAGAGTGCGTTCCCGTTTTGGAACGTTTTTCGGGCCTCAAGGCCGGCGTCGACTTTTTCGTGGGCTATTCACCTGAGCGTATCAATCCGGGAGACCGCGAGCACCGCTTCGAAACGATCGCAAAGATCGTATCGGGGCAGAACCAAGAGACGCTCGACATTGTTGCCGACGTTTACGGCAGTGTGATCAAGGCGAACGTCCATAAGGCTCCGTCAATCATGGTCGCGGAAGCTGCCAAGGTCATAGAAAACACCCAACGCGATCTCAACATAGCGTTGATGAACGAGCTCTCCGTCATCTTTTCAAAACTTGGCATCGATACCGCGGACGTTTTGGCTGCTGCCGGCACGAAATGGAACTTTCTGCGCTTTACGCCAGGACTTGTTGGCGGCCACTGCATCGGCGTCGATCCTTACTATCTGACACACAGAGCGGAGATGGTTGGCTATCATCCGCATGTGATTCTTGCTGGTCGTCGCATCAACGATCAGATGGGTGAATGGATCGCACGTAGCGCGTTGACAAAACTCGGCGCAGGTCGGGTCGGGCCTCGCAAAGCCGCGGTTCTGGGGTTAACTTTCAAGGAGAATGTGCCCGATACGCGCAATACGCGCGTGGTAAGCATCGTTCGGGAACTGGAGGCTTTCGGGTGGGAAGTCAATGTCCACGACCCCCACGCTGACCCGAAAGAAGTCAAGCATGAATACGATCTTCCCTTGAAATCGCTTGAAGACTTGCGCCAGTCAGAGATTGTCGTTCTGGCCGTTGCTCATGACGAATACGTCAAATCCGGCTGGGACATCATCAAGAGCCTCTTACCTCAAGATGGCAAACGCAGCCTCGTCGTAGACATCAAGTCCGTACTCGATCGCACCGAACGCCCTGAGGGCGTCGAGCTTTTGCGGCTTTAATTTGAAGGATTATCGAGCGTCGATTCGGCGCCGATAATCTCTCGCGCCTTTGACGAAGGAAAGATGGAATCCGATGGTGCCGGTGCCGAGATATGCTGCCGTCAAGGAGCGCCTCGGCGCTCACCCTAGGACATGGCTGGTAACGGGAGTAGCCGGGTTTATCGGCTCCAATCTGCTCGAAACTCTCCTTCGATTGGATCAGACCGTGGTGGGTCTGGATAATTTCGCCACGGGCCATCGGCACAATCTGGAAGAGGTTGCCGAGAAGGTTTCCCCCGATCAGTTCGCTCGTTTCACGATGATCGAGGGTGATATCCGCGACAAGCCGACCTGCGAGCGCGCCGTACAAGGGGTTGACTTCGTTCTGCATCAGGCTGCGCTCGGCAGTGTGCCTCGCTCGATCAACGATCCGCTCACGTCCAATTCCGTCAATATTGACGGTTTTCTCACAATGCTAGTCGCGGCCCATAATGCCGGCGTGCGCCGCTTCGTCTACGCCGCGTCAAGCTCGACCTATGGCGATCATGAAGCCCTGCCAAAAGTCGAAGCCGTAATCGGACGACCGCTGTCACCCTATGCCGTCACGAAATACGTCAATGAGCTCTATGCCGACGTTTTCGGAAAGCTCTACGGCATCGAAACGGTCGGCCTACGCTATTTCAATGTCTTCGGTCGCCGGCAAGATCCGAACGGCCCTTATGCTGCGGTCATTCCCCGATGGATTTCCGCGGCAATCCAGGGCCTCCCCATCGAGATTTTCGGCGATGGCGAGAATAGTCGTGACTTCTGTTATGTCGAAAATGCAGTGCAAGCTAATTTGCTCGCAGCTACGGTCGACAAGGCGGGCGCGGCCAATCAAATTTACAATGTGGCTGTCGGAGAGCGCACAAGCCTCAATCAGCTCGTCGCGTATATTCGAGAAGCGTTGAGTCCACTGCATTCGCACGTCACCGACGTCGTGCCGCAATATAAGCCCCCCCGGAAAGGCGACGTTCTGCATTCGCTCGCCGATATCGGCAAGGCCCGGCGATTGCTGGGCTACGAGCCAAGTCACACGTTGCGACAGGGGCTCCTCGCAATAGCCGAATGGTATTCGGCTGCCGAACAGCGCCGCGAGCATATCTAAGGAGCGATCGGCATGTGCGGAATTGCCGGGTTTGTAAGGATCGGACGAACGGCAGGCCCCCCCCTACCGTCACCCGAGTCTCTTGATCGCATGATCGACACCCTCGCTCATCGCGGACCGGATGCGCGGGGCGTTTGGTATGACGAGGTCCGCGGCGTCGGCTTCGGCCACCGACGGCTGTCGATCCGTGACCTCTCGCCTGCCGGTGCTCAACCAATGATGTCATCCTGCGGCCGGTTCGTCATCATCTACAACGGCGAAATTTACTCGCATGACGAGATCGCCGCCGATCTCGCAGGAACCGGCCGCACGCTCCGAGGGCACTCCGACACCGAGATCATGCTGGAGGCCTTCGCAGAGTGGGGCGTCGAACGGGTTTTGCCGCGCCTTATCGGCATGTTCGCGTTCGCTCTGTTCGACAAGGAGACGGGAGAGCTCGTTCTTGCTCGCGATCGTCTCGGCATCAAACCGCTTTACTGGAGCGCTGCGAACGGCCTGCTCCTGTTCGGTTCGGAATTGAAGCCGCTCCGGGCGGTGCCAAGCTGGACACCCGTGGTCGACCGGTCTGCCATGGCGTCATTCATGCGCCATAACTACATCCCCGCACCGCTGACGATTTATAAGGGCGTGCAAAAACTCGAGCCAGGCACTCTGCTTCGAGCGCGCCGCGATGGCAGCGTCACGGTCGAGCCATTCTGGAATTTGCGCACGATCGCCGAAAAAGCGGTAGCTAGTCCGTCGAATATTGCTGATGGAGATGCTCTCGACCGCCTCGATAAACTCCTGCTTGACGCAGTGCGCCGGCGGTTGGTCGCCGACGTGCCGATTGGCGCTCTGTTGTCAGGCGGGATCGACTCGTCGCTCGTGACCGCGCTGATGACGGAGACCACGGGCGGAAAGATCAATACCTTCTCGATAGGTTTCTCCGAGAAGGGGTATGATGAAGCCCCCTACGCTCGGGAGATCGCCCGCTATCTCGGCACGCAGCATACCGAACTTTATGCCAAGGCCGAGCACGCGCTCGGCATGGTCGAGAAGTTGCCGCATTGGTACGATGAACCCTTCGCAAATTCTTCTCAGCTTCCGACGGCCCTCGTCTGCGAGTTGACCCGCCAACATGTGAAGGTCGTGCTGTCCGGCGACGGCGGCGACGAATTATTTGCTGGATATAGTCGCTATCCGCTGGCTCTCGACCTGTGGCGCAAGCAGCAGCTTGCGCCTTCGCCTTTGCGCACGATCGCAGCGCATGGGCTCCTCGCAATGCCTGCGGCCATACTCGATAAGCTAGGGCAGATCCTGCCGAGCCGCCTTCGCCAGGATCGCTTCGGATCGAAGGCGAAACGGTACGCGACCGCCCTGCTCAGCCAGGATCCCGATGGGCTCTATCGGCAAATGCTCAGCCATTGGCACGCCCCCGAAACGGTCGTTATTGGCGGCGACGAGATGAAGGGCACCCTTTGGGATAAGCACTTGCAACGCACCGTGCCGGATTTTCTCGATCGGATGATGCTGTTCGACACATTGACTTATCTGCCTGACGATATCCTGACGAAAGTTGATCGTGCCAGCATGGCCGTGGCCTTGGAAGCCCGCGTTCCCCTGCTCGACCACCGTGTGGTCGAATTTGCCTGGAGGCTTCCCCAGCACATGAAAGTGCGAGACGGCGTCAGCAAATGGGCGCTCCGGCAAGTGCTTTATCGCCGCGTGCCACGCGAGTTGCTGGATCGACCGAAGATGGGTTTTGGTGTGCCGCTCGCGGCTTGGCTGCGTGGACCGCTACGGGACTGGACTGAGAATCTGCTGTCCGAGGCGCGCCTCAAACAGCAAGGCCTGTTTCACCCTGAACCGATCCGCGAACGGTGGCAGGCTCATTTGAGCGGAGCCGACTGGGCCTATCCTCTGTGGAATGTCTTGATGGCGCAGTCTTGGCTCGACGCCAATCCAGAGGTGGTTTTGTGATCGCCCTTCCCGCGCCATTCGATTCATTCGCACGCAACCGATACCTCATCGCGGAACTCGTCAAACGGGAACTGAAAGATCGGCATGTTGGCCAGACCCTAGGCGTGCTCTGGGCCTATGGGCACCCGCTGCTGCTCATGCTGATCTACACTTTCCTGTTCGCCTATGTGTTCCCGACGCGTTTCGCCTCCACCGGAGGGGATCAGCGCGATTTTGCCGTCAATGTCCTGGCCGGCGTGCTATCCTGGCTCGCTTTTCAGGACATTCTCGCGCGCTCGTCGACAATCCTGGCCTCGCATACCAGTCTTGTGAAGCAGATCGTCTTCCCGGTCGAAGTACTGCCGGTCAAATCCGCGATTGCCACTGCGCTGCCCTATTCCGTCGCCCTCGTCTTCACCATTGCCTACGCCGCATGGTCCGGAACGCTGACACTCATGGTGTTGACCGCTCCTTTCCTAATCGTCGTCCAACTCCTGGCCATGACGGGCATAGCACTCCTGTTGTCCGTGCTCGGAATCTTTTTCCGGGACCTGCGGGACGTGGTCACGGTATTCTGCTCGGTCAACCTGTTCGCGCAGCCGATCCTCTACAATCCCGAAGCGCTTCCCCCTATCATGCACCGGGTGTTTATGTTGAATCCGTTCAGCTATCAGGTCTGGTGCTGGCAGGATGCCCTCTACCATGGCAGCTTCCAGCATCCCGCAGCCTGGATCATCTATCCGATCAGCGCCCTTCTGACTTTTGCCATCGGCTGGGCCACGTTTTCCCGGCTCAGACCCTTCCTTGGTGACGCATTATGAACGCGCCGGAACCGGCAATCCGAGCCCGTAAACTGCGTAAGGCCTATAGGCACTACGCCAGCCCGATCGATCCGCTTCTCGAGATCGTACGTGGCGTGCCGCGTCATACCGAGCAGGTGGCGCTGCGCTCGATCGATCTCGAGATCAAGCGTGGTGAAATCGTAGGAATCCTCGGACGCAACGGCGCCGGCAAGTCGACATTGCTGAAGATCATCGCCGGCACGCTGGAGCGCACTTCCGGCGACCTGGACATCAACGGCCGCATCACCGCAATTCTCGAGCTCGGCACGGGCTTCCATCCCGATTACACCGGCCGCGAGAATATCTTCATGGGCGGACTATGCCTGGGCATGACGCGTATCGAAATCGACCGTAAGATCGACTCGATCATCGATTTCAGCGAACTGCGCGACGTCATAGACCAGCCGTTCAAGACCTACTCGACTGGCATGCAGGCCCGCCTCACATTCTCCACGGCGATCAGCGTCGATCCGGATATCCTGATCGTCGACGAAGCCCTTTCGGTAGGCGACGCACGCTTCCAGATGAAGTGTTTCGGCTGGATTCAGCAGCTCAAGAAAAAGGGCGCGACGGTCCTGCTTGTTTCTCACGACACCAACACCATCACGACATTCTGCGACAGGGCGATGATCCTAGAGAACGGCGCGGTATTCGCCGAAGGCGATGCCAAGCCCATGACCGTCCTTTATCATAACCTGCTCTTCGGCCAATCCCCGGCCGCGAAGCAGCCTGAGAACACAACCTTGGAATCCGTCTCCATCCCCGACGCCGCACCGCCTCCCGCGGGTAGTCCATCGGAGGCGACACTGGTCACCGAGAATACGCCTATAGCCGCGCTGACACCGCAGGCGGCACAAACGCAAGCGCCTTCACCGTCTTCCTCCCAGGCGACCGGCGCGCGCTACGGGTCGGGCGAAGCCGAGCTTCTCGATTGGGGGCTTGTCGATGGGCAGGATCGTGACATGCCAATCGTGGCGAGCGGAGCACGTTTCCGGCTAAAGATGCGTCTCGCCTGCCGGGAGGATATCCAGGACCTCTCCTTCGGCTTCGCCATCAAGGATCGGAAGGGCACTGTCGTCTGGGGGAAGACAAACCTCACGGCCACGCAGCAGGCCTACTCCGCCCACAGCGGGGACGTGCTAACCGTTACATGCGATGGCACTATGTGGCTCGCGGCAGGAGACTACTTTGTGACATTAGGCGCCGCGCGCTTGGCGGACGGAACTAAGATCGACTTCATCGAAGACGCCTTGCAGTTCCGCGTCGTTGGCACAACCGGCATCTTCACCACCTCGATCGTCAACCTTGACAGTACACTCGCAGTGGTCGCGGCGTCCACTATGGATCAAGGGAAGCCCGCGGCAGAGGCGTTAACATGAAACTGAAAACCGTTGTCGAGCGCCTGAGCATGATGGGCGGCAACCGGCGGAACGAACGCTCCCGTTCCGCGCCGAACAGTGAGATTTGCGACCTGGCGCTCGAGATCGAAGGCCTAGCTCCCAACAACGCTCACACTCTGCTCAAGGCTCTCAAGCACGGCCTGTCGACCGAAACCGCCGAATGGGATCGCTACATCGCCGCGGAAACCCTATCGACGGCCATCTATCCAAAGTACAAGTTCAGCGAATACGGTCGACTGTTTCTCGAAGATCGCGAATTTATTTCCTATTACGAACACATCATGGACCCAGGTAACTGGCATTCGTTCGATCGCAAGTACACATTGCGCGAACTCCTGCGGCTGGTCGAACATCTCGATGGCGACATGGCCGAATGCGGAGCCTATAAGGGCGCGTCCGCGTACCTCATGTGCAAGGCTGCGGAGAGTACTCCCTCTCTGGTGCATCTGTTCGACAGTTTCGAAGGCCTAGCCGACCCTCTTCCTGTCGACGGTTCGTATTGGCAGCGCGGATCACTGACCACGCCGGAGAGCGCGCTTCACGCCACACTCGAAGGCCTGTCAAACTACCGGACCTATAAGGGCTGGATTCCGGATCGTTTCGGCGAGATCGCCGACCGGCAAATGCGCTTCGTCCACATCGACGTCGACCTCTACGAGGCGACGCTCTCCTCATTGAACTTCTTTTACCCGAACCTGGTTCCAGGGGGCATCTTTCTGCTCGACGACTATGGCTTCAGCTCCTGTCCAGGCGCCAAACAAGCGGCCGACGAATTTTTTGCCGCGAAGCCCGAGCAGATCGCCATGCTGCCGACTGGCCAAGCGATAATCGTTAAGCAGTGAAACCATTCCACATCATTTTGCCTAGGACCGAAGGATTGCACACAAATGATACCTGAGCGATTGAAATGGACGCCGGAGCTGGTCAACCGTTTTTGGAACGGGATTGCACAGACCTCCTTGGTCCAGCTCAATTTCGCCAAGCAGGCCGGCCCCAGCCTGCTGGCTGCGATAAAGCACCTGCTGTCACGGCAAGGTCAGATTCTCGACTTCGGAGCAGGTGATGGCGACCTTGTACGACTGCTTTGCGAGCAGGGCTTTCAAGCCGCAGCATACGAGCCGGCAGAGGGAAGAATTTCCGCCCTGGAGACCTCGTTGTCCGGTATCCCGGGTTTCCTGGGTGTGATCGGCCCCCAGGCGAAACATCTTTTTGATGTCGTCATCATGTCAGAAGTGATTGAGCATGTGCTCGACGAAGAACTGGATGTCACTCTTAATCGCCTAGCTGAATTCACGCGCCCCGGTGGTACGCTGATCATAACCACACCAAACAACGAAAATCTCGAGATGGGCATGATTTACTGCCCGGTTTCGAATCAGCTCTTTCACCGCTGGCAGCATGTACGCTCCTTCAACGAAGAGACGTTACCCGCCCTGCTTGCACAGTTCGGCTTTGAAGAAATCGTGACGCATCGACTGGGATTCGACCCTGCTGTCTTGCTTCCCTGGGATCCGGATTCCATGGGTCCGCTAGGTGCGGATGGGCAGCCACTCCCGATTCCCGACTATATTACCAAACTGCACAATAACGAAAAGGCTACAATAGGATCCGAAAGTAATCTCATGTACGTGGGCCGACGAATCGATTCTTAAGGCGCGACCTACTGATGGAAAATCTTGCACGCCGCGTGCTTCACGGGATGTACGGCAGGATTATTAGCCGATCTTCTGCGCTCCATAGAACTCGCCGTGTCGCACATCTGTTCGAAAGACGCCGGTGGCATGCACTGCTTCGGCGCATGCTCTCCCGAACATGGGGAAGCCTCGCGCCGTTGCGCCCACTTTTGTCTGTTCCTGCGGATCAACTGACGTTACATCAAAGGCTCGCCAAGACTCTCGCGGAATTCGTGCTGTCGCTCCCTGACATCCACTATCGCCGTCGCTTTCGTCAAGCACACCTGGTTTTATCGCGACCTCTGATTGAAACGCCCAGATCAAGTCCACGCAACGGCACGTTGATGATGATCGGCACCCTCGGCCCGGGTGGCGCCGAGCGCCAATTGGTCTCGATCACAAAAGCCATCGCATCGGAAACCCGCACGAGAATTTCGGTAGCCTGCATCGGCTTATCGAATCCATCCCAGCGTTTTTTTCTCCCCGATCTCGATGCTGCCGGAGTACCGGCCACAATCATCGGCAGCCAGGGTGACCATCTGCCGGCGCACGTTGCGAGCGCCATCGCTTCCCTTCCCGGGGAGCTTCATGAGGTAACAAATTATGCGATGACGCTCAATGCCGAGCTTCCCCGGATCGCCCATCTGTGGCTGGACGAGATCAACGTCAAAGGCGGTATCGCTGCTGTCCTGACGGGAGTCCCGCTTATCATTTTATCGCAGCGAAGCCTGCCTCCGCAGAACTTCGGATTTCACCAACCATATATGCGTGAGGCTTATCGCTGGCTGGCCAAGCAACGCAATGTCGTGATGGTCAACAACAGCGAAATGGGCGCGCGCGCCTATGAAGAATGGCTTGGTCTGCCCGCCGGAAAAATCCTTGTAACGCGAAATGGCTATGCGTTTGACGAGGAGACGCGGTTAAGCTATCGAGCAGATCGAGGGCATTACCGGCGAATTGCAGGTATCCCTGACAAAGCACCGGTTGTCGGAACAGTCATCCGTCTTAGCGAGGAGAAGCGACCGTTCCTGTGGCTTGAGATCGCAGCGCGCGTTCGCCGCGATATTCCTGAAGCACATTTCTTGATTGTCGGAGACGGACCTTTGCGGCCTTCCCTCGAGCAGCGAGCAAGACAACCCGATCTGTCCGGTTCAGTGCATTTCATCGGCATTGTAACAGGCGCTCAAGCGGCAATGGTAGATATGGATCTTTTGCTACTCACATCGCGCGCCGAAGGCTTGCCCAATGTCCTCATTTAAGCCCAGTTCGTGGGCGTGCCTGTCGTGACGACGCGTGTTGGCGGCGCGCCCGAAGCCGTGGACCATGGCCGCTCCGGATGGGTGTTGGAGCACGATGATGCAGAAACTGCGGGAGCACGCCTGGTGGCGCTCCTTCGCGACCAAAGCTGGCGCCATGCTGCAGCGCAGCACGGGCCCGAATTCGCTGTGGCACGCTTCGGAATGCGACGCGCCATTGACGATATTAAAAACATTTATGCATTTGCAGATAGATCCAATGAGGTCGTCTTTCTATGAGCCACACTGAAGAACAACGCTTCGAGTTCGGAAGGAACTGGCACGATTTCATTCAAAAAAAATTTCGGCAAGGAAAAAGTCGAAATTTCAAAACAGCACATCCTCAAGTTCATGGGGCGTGAAAACCTCAACGGGTTGACGGTTCTGGATATCGGCTGCGGGAGCGGTCTGCATTCAGTCGCAATGCTTGAAGCTGGTGCAGCGAAAATCCATGGCTTCGACTACGACCCCAATTCGGTAAAAGCGACTCAATTTATTCAGAAGCAGGTTGGCCACCCGGAAAATTGGACCGCAGAGCAAGGTTCAGTTCTCGACGATGATTATATTTCGAAGCTCTCAACCTATGATTTCGTCTATTCTTGGGGAGTTCTGCACCATACTGGCGAGGTCTGGCATGCTATCCAGAATGCCGCGAGCCGTGTAAAGCCCGGAGGCCTTTTTTATATCGCTTTATACGCAGCCAACGTGCAGATCGACCCGACACCGGAGTTTTGGCTCGATATCAAACGCAAATACGTCGCTTCCGGCTGGATGCGGCGCCGCGCAATGGACCTTTGGTATGTCTGGCGCTTCCAAATGAGGAAAGACATCCGGAGGCTTCCCGAGTTCCTTCAGCGCAAACGCGAATATGAAAAGAACCGCGGCATGAGCATTTTTACGGACATCCGCGATTGGCTCGGCGGGTGGCCGATGGAATTTGTCTACGACAAGGAAGCCATCGATTTCGTCGAGAAACTCGGCTTCAAACTCGAGAAGATCGCAACAGGGGAAGCCAATACCGAGTTCCTGTTTGTCCGCAATGCTGACGATCGAATCTAAAACCGGCGCACATCAAGACGAGAAGAGCCTGGAGAATCCAAAGAAGGCTCTTTTTGTCATAGGCTCTCTTTCGGCTGGGGGAGCCGAACGGCAGATGGTGGTCCTTATCGAGGGTCTTGTGCGTCTGGGCGTCCACTGCGAAGTCTTCGTGTTCGATGGCAGCGGACCATTGCGGCCGCGGCTCGATGCCGAGAATGTCACGGTTCATGTCGCCACGCATGCTAGGAGGATTGCGCACCTCGCCAAGCTCGGGAATCTCGCGACATTTGTTCGCGCCTTCGTCGCTTTATGGTGGCTGGCGCTCACGACCAAGCCCGAAATCTTACAGGCCTACCTGCCCTTGACCAACTTCATGGGAGCCGTTGCCGGGCGCTTGGCCGGCGTACCGTTGGTCATCACCTGCCGCCGCGGATTGGGGACACATCAAGATCGTTATCCTTGGTGGCGGATTTTCGACCGCATCGCCAACAAGTTGAGCCACGTCGTGACTGTCAACAGCCAAGCTGTCGCCGATGACACGGCAGCGCGCGACGGTATCGAACCAAGCAGGCTCATCCTCATTCGTAATGGCCTCGACAGCCTGACGACCCGTACTGCCTCCGTTGATGGGGAGAGATGGCCTCTTCGCCAAAAGCTCGGCCTTCAAGCCGGCGAAATCGGATTCATCAACGTCGCGAACCTAATCCCGTACAAAGGGCAAGCCGATCTTCTGGAGGCATTTGCAGTCGCGCGAGCAACCATTCCTCCATCGAAACTCTTCATAGTTGGACGCGACGACGGCCTCGGCGCGCAGTTAAAAGCGCTCGCCGCAGCACTTGGTATCACCGAAAAAGTGCAATTCCTGGGTGCGCGTCACGACATCCCCAACCTGCTGTCCGCCATGGATATTTTTGTTCTCCCGAGCCATGAGGAAGGTTCTTCCAATGCCTTGCTGGAAGCTTTGGCCTGCGGCCTTCCCGTGATTGCCACGGATGTCGGCGGCAACCGCGAAGCGCTGGATAACGGCTCTTTTGGTTTGCTCGTTCCCCCGCGAGCACCGAAAATACTTGCCGAAACGATGAAAACCATCGCCGAAAATCTTCCGGTTTGGCGCGATACCGGAGCGCAGGCCGCAGAGTTTATACAGCGCAGCTATTCTTCAGAAGCTCTAGCAAATAACTATATGAAACTTTACCGAAACAAACTGTGCCGCGAATGACCTGGAACCCTTCTCTCCTCCGATCCGCGGGAGAGTCTTGAGTTTCACTTCTGGCCTCAGGCGACCTGTCTTTCCGGCTGGGATTTGAAGGCAAACTCCGCGGACGTTATGTTGCCGAGAGCCGAGTGAGGTCGGTGGCGGTTGTACCCTCCTTCCATGAGGTGATGGCGCTGCCGGCCTCGATATGCGTCGAGAACAACCTGTCATTGAGGCACTCGTTCCGGAAGCGTCCATTGCAGCTCTCGACGAAAGCGTTCAGCCTCGGCTTGCCGGGGACGATGTAGTGCCAATCGACGCCAGCCTACTGGCACCAGTGCAGGATTGCCATCGAGGCGAACTCGGCGCCGTTGCCGGAAACGATAGTATCCAGCCGGCCGCGCAGACCAATGACACCATCCAGTTCCCGAGCCACGCGCTGGCCTGAGAGCGAAGTGTCGGCGACGAGTGCTAGGAACCCGCGCGTGCAATCGTCGAAGATGGAGAAGCCTCCTGAAGCGACGACCGTCAGCGATCGTGTCGGAAAGAAATCGACGCTTGAGTGCGCATTGGCCTGATCCTGCATGAGCATGGGCCTGCGCGTGTCTAGAGCAATTCCGTTGATCGTTGAATCGATTGTGATGTGACGAACCGGTGCTGTGCTGATTCAACCTGCCTGTTGAAGGAGGTGGACGATGGCGCTGGCTTTGAGCGACGATCTTCGCGTGCGTGTTGTGAAGGCCTCCACGGATGGGCTTTCTGCTCGGCAGGCCGCGTCCCGTTTCGGGGTCGGGATTTCGACGGCGATCCGGTGGATCGCGCGGGCTCGGACAGGTGAGCTGACGGCTCGGCCACAAGGCCGGCGCCGGGGCTCGAGCCTGGATGCGCACGCGACTTTCATCATCGAAGTGATCGAGGAGCAGAGGGACATCACGCTGCACGATATGACGGCCCGGCTCCTGAGCGAACGCACCGTCTCCATCCGCCGCAGCGCGTTGAGCACCTGGCTTCGGGGCCGGGGCTGGACGTACAAAAAAAGTCCGCCCATGCACTGGAGCAGGAGCGTCCCGACGTCCTGAAGCGGCGGCGTGACTGGTTCGAGGCCCAGCCCGATCTCGATCCACAGAGCCTTGTTTTCATCGACGAGACCGGCCTCTCGACCAAAATGGCCCGCCTGCGCGGTCGGGCTCCGCGCGGTGAGCGCTGCCGGGCCGGCGTGCCTCACGGCCATTGGAAAACGACCACTTTCGCCGGAGCCCTGCGTCTCGGCGGCATGACGACGCCCTTTGCCTACGACGGCGCTATGAACGGCGTCGTCTGCCTCGCCTATGTCGAGCAGGTGCTGGTCCCGACACTGAAGCCGGGGGACATCGTCATCATGGACAACCTGCCCGCCCACAAGCCGGCCGGCGTCCGCGAGGCAATCGAGCGCGCGGGCGCGACGCTGTCCTTCTTGCCGCCCTACAGCCCGGACATGAACCCGATCGAGAATGCCTTCGCCAAGCTGAAGGCCAGGCTGCGAGCCAGAGCAGAGCGCTCCATCAGTGCCTTGTGGGACGCAGTCGGCGCGATCGTCGACCTCTTCTCGCCGACCGAATGTGCCAACGACTTCAAAGCCGCTGGATATGATCCGGATTAAACCAGAAACGCTCTAAGGCTTGTGGGGATTCTCATGGAGATTTGGATGTGATTCAAGCTTTTGATGGATCGTTTTGTCTTGACGGACGCCCAATGGGCGAAGATGGAGCCGCATTGTCTGGGGAAGGCTGCGGACCCGGGCCGCAGTGGTAAGGATAACCGGCTTTTCATCGAGGCGGTCTTATGGATCGCGCGGACGGGAAGCCCTTGGCGCGACCTTCCGGCCCATTTCGGCAACCGGAGCACAGCGTTCCGGCGCTTCAGCGATTGGCGCAAGGCCGATGCCTTCGTGAAGCTTTTCGAGGCCTGTTCGGACGAACCTGACATGGAATACGCCATGGTCGGCGCCACCATCGTTAAGGTCCACCGCCATGGCCAGGGCGCAAAAGGGGACTCAGAGCCAAGCCATAGGCCGCTCCAAGGGCGGCATGACCACTAAGATCCTTGCGCTGACCGACGCACTGGGCAATCTCGTGCGCTTCGAACTGCTGCCTGGTCACCGCTTCGACACGGTCGGCGTCGAGCCCCTGCTGGCAGGCATCGATTTCGGCGGCCTGATCGCCGACAAGGCCTTCGACAGTAACTGGATCGTCGAAGATCTCAACGCCCGCGGGACTAAGATCGTCATCTCGCAGCACCCACGCCGCAAAACCCCGCTGCCGCTCGACCGCGAGCTCTACAAATGGCGCCACCTCATCGAGAACTTCTTCTGCAAGCTCAAGGAGTTCAAGCGCATCGCAATGCGAGCCGACAAAACCGACCAAAAGCTTCGCGGCAATGATCCATCTCGTCGCCGCCGTCATCAATTCACGATGAATCCCTACAAGCCCTAAGCGGTGTGGACGGATTTGACCAAGACGAATGCTGCTGCGAGGGCGACGATGGCTGTGAAGTTTCGCTTGGCCTTCTCGCATCGTAGGGCGACCCGCTTGAAGCGCTTGAGCTTGCCGACGGTCTGCTCGATGCGGGCACGCCCGCGATAAAGGGCTTTCGCGAAGAAGCCGGGCTTGTCCTTCTCGTTCACCTTGTGCGGAATGACCGGGATGATGCCGCGTGACCGTGCCGCCTGCCGATTTGCCTTGCTGGCATAACCCTTGTCACCGACAGTGGCACCCGGGTCGATGTCGGGGCCGTGTCCGAGCAGGATCGGGAAATGCGGCGCGTCGCTCTTCTCGCCTCCGGTCAGATCGAAGGCGATGGGATGGCCGTCGAAGTCGGTCTTCAGATGGATTTTGGCGGAGAAACCGCCACGGGAGCGGCCGGGCGCCTGACCTTGCTGCCCCCTTTGGCGCCTGCCGCCGAGACATGGGCGCGCACGATGGTCGAGTCGAACATCTGCACGAGGTGTGCCGAGGACGACAGCGAGGCGAGGTGATCGAAGAAGGTCTCGAACACGCCCGCCTTGCTCAACCGGTCGAAGCGCTTCCAGACGCTGTTCCACTTGCCGAACCGCTCCGGCAACGTCCGCCAGGTGATGTTATGAACCGAGAAATAGTGCAGCGCTTCGAGGAACAGCCGGTCGTTTCGGCCCTTGTCGCCCCGGCGCGGCAACAAGGCGCGGAACACCTCCAGCGCCACCGACCAATCCGCATCCGCCATCTTCGGGACATCGCCGACCTCCAAAGCAGTCGGCTCTCCATGAAGCAGACAATACCCGTCAGAGGAATCCTCAAAACGCGACATGCGCCAATCCGTCCACACCACCTAAGGCCCGTTTGCGACCGTCTCGCCGGCGCGCCTGCAACTTCTCCTCGCGGTAGTGCCGATTCCGACGAAGCCGCCACCCGTTTCCGAGATGATGGCGTTCCCTGATTCCGAGATGATGTCGCCCCGGAAGCGGGCCGTGCTGGACGCTGATTGTTGTCGTTTCGCACGCTCAACGCCGGCTCATCGCATGCACCGTGCAGGCATGAGCCACCACCTTCCGCTTCGCATCGGGCGTAACCATGTTTTGCGGCGACATCCTTCAGGATCGCGTTGTCGAGCAACTGCGCGGCCGGCAGCCTCTTGAGGTGGGTATTCTCGTCATCGAGGGTCTTCAGCCGGTGCGCGTCCGACACGTCCATCCCACCATACTTCGCCTTGAATTTGTAGAAGGCCGCTGCGAAGATGCCATACTTGCGGCAGATATTCGCCGGCGCCGCCCAGCCTCCTACTGCTTCAATATCCTGATGATTTGCTCTTCCGTAAACCGTAAGGGGCTCCTTGAGTGACGGACGGTACTCAAATCTGGAGAGAGATCAGGGTCTCAGATCAGGCCCGCTTGCGGCACCGGGAGCGGAACGCATACAGGCTCCAGACAATAACACTTCCCACAATTAGGAACATAAAGAAAACTATATCCGATTGAAAGAAAATCAATTTCTGCTGTTTTTCCCGCTCATCCAGATACATATACTTTCCATTGTCTTCTTTCGAAATATACCACTCCGACATATTATTACGATCAGATTCAGTCATTGCGGCGTCCGAATGCTCGTATGCTTCGCGCACCGTGTCTGACAAAACCCTATCCTCGCTATGCCATAAAAATGGCCCGACTCCATAATCAGGATCAACGGCATAATACATATTATCTACCAAAACACGAGCAACAACATGACCTCCAATTCCGAATACTTCTGCATTGAAACCGCTATCTCGAATCAAACGAACAAGTCTATATGCCCGCTGATGGCAAAATCCGCAGACCATCCGACTTGTTAGCAATCCATCACCAAATACATAATCCTTCGATCGAAGTTTCGTTATACTTTTTCGATAATCGAAAGACGAAAATTATTAGGATAGCAATTATATGTTGTTTTATGCACAAAATCATTTGCATTCTTAATAATTGAAAGCTTCGACTCTAGTCTATCGCCACTTATGGTAGCCTCTTTTATTTTATTAATATTGTAATTGTAAATTGATATATTTCCTGAAAATCTGACCTCGGGAGATCCAAAAAAATTAAATCTTGTTATCACATGATCTGACATTAAAATAATTATCACTAAGAGCAGAAACACGAGCAAGGTAATTTTTGTGCGTGACACTACGTTTTCCATTCGCCTACCGAATAAGGCCGCACGAATGTGGAGCCCTCAATTTTGTTCTTTTCTAAGATCTGCGCTCAAGAAAGTCTAGGCACTGTCTGCATTCATGGCTTCCCGTTGTTGTTGAGTTCTGATTCAAGGTTTCCGAATGGAGAGAAACCTTGAGCAGACGAGCGCTGACGGATGAGCAATGGAGTCGGATCGAGGGGTATTTGCCGGGGCGGATTGGCACGCCGGGTGAAGCGGGGTTGATAATCGGCTGTTTGTTGATGCGGTTCTATGGATGGCCGGCAACGCGGCGCACTGGCGTGACCTGCCGAAGGTGTTCGGCAAATGGACTGCGGTTCACGCACGCTTTCGGCGCTGGTCGCATGCTGGCGTCTGGGAGCGGCTTTTCCATGCCTTGGCCGACACGCCGGACTTTGAGTATGTGCTGATCGACAGCGCGATCTCGAAGGTCCATGCCGATGCGACGGGCGCAAAGGAGGGCTGAAGCTGCCGCGATCGGTCGCTCGCGCGGCGGCCTGACGACCAAGCAGCACGCGGCGGTCGATGCCATCGGCCTGCCGCTGCGTATCCACCCGACGCCGAGCCAATAGGGGGTAGCCCGCAGGCCGAGGCTCTCCTGTCCGGCTTGCAGGGCGTCGGCCATGTCATCGCCAACGCGGCTTATGACGCCGATCCGTTGCGCGCTTTCATTGCTGACAGTCTGGGACGAACGCACAGATCAAGGCCAACCCCAGCCGTTCCGCCAAGCAGCCCATCGACTGGCGCCTCTACAAAGAGCGCCATCAGGTCGAGTGCTTCTCCAACAAGCTCAAACGCTTCCGACGCATCGCCCTCAGATGTGAGAAAACTATCACCGCCTTCATGGGATTTGTCCATCTCGCTTGCGCCATGCTCTGGTTACGGTGAATGCAGACAGTGCCTAGGCTGCCCTGTAGCGACCCGCCCATGCGCCTGGATAGTGTCCGGTGAATGGCGATGCACGCCCACTATCCCCACGAGGGGGCATCAGATCGTATTGAGCAGCTTTTGACTTGAGCGCATACGGAGCCGCCCCGAGTGGACGACCGCCAGGTTCATCCTCACCTTTTGGGGGAAAGCTGAGAATCGATTGTGTCACCGTACACTTGCCCTCGCGGCTGGCGTCGGCAGCGTAGCTGGACTGGATTGAGCAAACTCCGGTGCGGCCAATATGACAATGACTCCCCGGGGCGCATACCGAACTGCAGCGGAAGTGGCCACACGGACCCACCATGCTGAACACTACCTCCAGCGTTGGCGATGACCGGGGATTCGCGCTCAGCCAAGGCTTTCCTCGAACCTGCCGGGTTCGGCTTAGCCGTTAGCGGCATCGATGGCGCGGTGGATTCGCGCTCACGCCCGGACAGGCAGCCGACATCAGGATGCTGCCCGTCATGCTCGACGCCGCTCCACCGGCGAGTGAGCTTCTGGCCGACAAGGCCTATGACAGCGATCGGATCCGTGAGAATCTCATCGCAAGAGGCATGCGCCCGGTCATCCCCAACAAGGACCATCGCAGGTTCCTCCATCCCTTCGACCGCAAACGCTATCGCGCGCGCAATGCCATCGAGCGCATGTTCTGCCGCCTCAAAGACTTCAGGCGCATCGCAACCCGCTACGACAAGCTTGCCAGAAATTATCTGGCCTCGCTCTGCCTTGCAGCGCTCGTCGCTCACGGGCTGCGTTGAGTCTCGACCCTAATGCCAGGGTGCCGGCAATGGGCTTGCGGCCTAGCGAGTCGAATTTTTGCGCAACCCGTCAGACTCCGATTGCGACAGCTTTCATGCAATCAAAGGGAAGTCACACAATATCCCCAACACCCCTTATTTAGATTAATTAAATAAACAATTACTATAATTTAGGAATAAAATTCAAGCTATTATATTACTTCGTCGACGCCTCATACAGCACCTTCGTCTCGGCATTCATCGGATAGAGCCCCGGCAGCGAGGCGCCTTCGTCGACCTTGGTCATGATCCAGGCTTCCATGCGCTCCTGCTCGGGGGCCTCGGCAAGCACCGCAGCGAGCAGCCCGGCCGGGATCAGCACCGCTCCATCCTGGTCGACGACGATGATATCGTTCGGGAACACCGCCACGCCGCCGCAGCCGATCGGCTCCTGCCAGGCGACGAAGGTCAGGCCCGCGACCGAGGGCGGGGCGGCGACGCCGCGGCACCAGACCGGAAGGTTGGTTTCGAGCACGCCGGCGACGTCGCGCACGACGCCGTCGGTGACCAGCGCCGCGACGCCCCGCTTCTGCATCCGGGCGCAGAGGATGTCGCCGAAGATGCCGGCATCGGTGACGCCCATCGCATCGACCACCGCGACGCAGCCCTCGGGCATGGCCTCGATCGCGGCGCGGGTGGAGATCGGCGAGGCCCAGGAGGCCGGCGTCGCCAGATCCTCGCGGGCCGGTACGAAGCGCAGCGTGAAGGCCGGGCCGACGAGGCGCGGCTGGCCGGGCCGCAGCGGCGCGGCGCCACGCAGCCAGACATTGCGCAGCCCCTTCTTCAGCAGGACCGTGGTCAGCGTCGCCGTCGAGACGGCCTTCAGGGTTTCGATCGCTTCGGCCGTCAACGTCATCGGAAAATGCTCCTCGCTATCGCGGGAACGTTACAGCAGCGGTCCCGAAAACGGCATGCGGTTTTCGGGGCGATCCCATGCGAAAGCGGGAGGCCGGCCCGGCGAGGCAAAGCCCCTCCCCCGCCTCGCAGCCGGTCGGCAGCCCCCTCGGGATGAGGGCTCAGATGCCCGCAAAGCCTCTCAGACCAGTTCGGAGGCGAGCTTGGCGATCAGGCTGTTGGAGAGGATGACCGGCAGGCCCGCCGCTGCGGCCGCTCGCCGATGGCTCTCGACGAACCCCATGCAGTCCATCAGCAGAACCTCGGCACCACGGCGGCGGAGGTCCTCGGCCGCCGCGGTGACGGCACCTAGGTCGCCCTGGTAGGGCGAGGCCGCCGCGCAGATCGGGGCCGAGGCCAGCGGCGCCCATTTGCCGGCTTCGCTGTCGATCTGCTCGGCCAATGGCACAACGATGCCGAGCTGCGCGCCGCGGGTCAGCGCGGCCACCGTCGGCGGCAGGATGCGGTCGGGTTCGAGGAAGCGGGCTTGCTTCGTCGCGAGCGTCTCGAAATGCCCGGTGCAGAGCATCAGGATCGTGGTGCAGCCTTCGGCTTCCAGAGCGTTGAGCTTGCGCTGGGCCGCCGCCTCCGTGCGAGCCCGGTCGATGACCACGGAGGAGCCGTCCAGCAGCCTGGTGATGAGGACGGGCTTGCCCGGAACCGCCGCGAAATCCTCCTCGATCTCGCCGCGGCTCAGGCCGTCGAGGATGCCGGCATGGACGCGCGGCAGCTCGTCCGCCAGCACCACGTCGAGGATCGGGGTGATGTCGGCTCGCGGCGCCTGGCCGATCGTGAGGGTTCCGAGCTTGCCCATGACGATGCTCCTTTCCGGAAAGCGCGAAGCCCCGGGACGGCCGTCCCGGGGCTTCGCCTGGTTCAGGGCTTGTGGAAGTTCTTGATGACCGAATCGAAGAAGGAGAAGATCGCGTCGCCCGCGATGACGCCCGCGGCGAAGACCTCCATGTCGCCCTCCCCGCTCGCGCCGCGCAGCTTCTCCCAGATAAGCCGGCAGACGATGCCGACCAGCACCGCCCAGCCCGCCATCGGGAAGGCGATCAGCAGGCCGGTGGCGAAGAGCACGCCGATCTGCCGCTTCGGCCCGCCGATGAATTGCAGGATCGCGCCGGGAATCGCCCACATGAAGAGCTGCCAGGCCACGCCCGGCGCGACGCCGGCCTTGATCGTCGCGGCATAGACCTTGTCGACGGGCGCCACCAGATTGCGGTCGAAATAGGACTGGTAGGAGAACAGCACCACCGCGCCGGCGATGACGAAGGCGAACATCGCGGCGAAGAGCTGCTGGCGGCGGCCATCGCGCTCGAAGGCGGGATCGGCGCCGTTGCCGCGCAGCAGATAGCCGGCCTTGAGGTCGTAGCCCATATCGGCGAAGGCGGGGCCGGTCGCGGCCGAGAAGCCGACCAGCAGGGCGAGCGCCGGCATCGGGAAGCCGATCAGCATGCCGATGATCAGCGTGATCAGCGCCACGGCGAAGGCCGGGAACCAGCCGGAATGCATCGCGGCGAGGCCGACGATCAGCTCGTGCACATAGGCCGCGAAGGCGGCGTAGAGCACGAACAGGATCAGCATGCCGATCGACATGTCGGTCATCAGCCCGCCGATCAGGGCGATGAACACCGCGATCACCAGATAGCCGATCGTGCCCAGCCCGAGCGCGCCGCGCACCTCGGCATCGGAGACGCCGGCCTCGACCTCCGCCTGCCGCCTGGCCTCGCTGCGGTGGAACAGCAGCACGCCGACCTGCAGCAGCGCCACCAGCCCGGCGCCGATCATGAAGCCGTGCGGGATATAGGCGGCCATCAGATCGCCCTTGGGGATGATGGTCTCGAACATCGGGCCGCCGAAGAGCTGGCCGGAATAGCCGCGCAGCAGCAGGCCGACGCCGAACATCGTCAGCGCCCAGATATTGCCGATGAAGGCGACGCCGAAGGCCGACATTGGGATGCCGGTCACCGCCGTCGAGCCGGCGAAGCCGATCCAGGCGAGCGGTACCTTGACGAAGGAGACGACGATGCCGGTGACGAAGCCGACGCCCATCAGCACGGCCTTGCGGCCGCCCTCGTCGCCGGCCTTGATCGCCTCGGCGGCGGCGACGCCCGGCGGCCAGGCGCCCGTCGCCGGGAAGACGCGGGAATCGAACATCCGGTAGAGCAGATAGGCGTCGAGCAGCATCGCGAAGAAGGCGCCGACCAGCATCGGCAGCACGAGATCCGGCCGCCCGAGCAGCCAGGGAATGCCGACCGGCAGGAGCAGGCTGTTGGCCGCGCCGAAGGTGGCCGAGGAGATCGCGCTCTGGGCCAGGTTCTGCACATGGATCGAGCGGTAGCGCGCGAAAGCGGCGAGCGGCACGCGCGCCAGCGCCATGGCCGCGAGCGCGCCGATCAGCGAGGTGTTCGCCGTGATGCCGAGCGACACCAGAAGCTGCATGCCGATGATCGAGCCGAAGACGCAGAGAATCGCGATCAGCGCCAGCGTCGCCGGCTCGAACAGGCTGGGGTGCCGGTGAGGCACCCCTTCAGTCGGATTGGTCATGCCTTACGTCCCCTCTCATGCCCCTTGTCGGGCTATCGGTGTTTCGTCCCTTGCCTCAAGCAACCAGGATGCCGGCCTTGGCCTCGCCCACATCCTGCGTGGCATGCGCGCCCTGCACGCCGTAATCGCGCTTGGCCGCCTCGGGCGAGACCAGCCCGAGCGCGATGTCGCGCGCGATCGCCTCCCGCGAGCGCTCGGCGGCAGGGCCGTAGCCGGCGCCGCCGGCGAGCACGAGCTCGACGATCTCGTGCGGCTGCCTGACCTGGACCAGCTCGCCGGTGCCGACATCCTTCAGCACGTGGCCCTGCTCGTCGATGACCCGGCCGGAGGCGCCGCCGCCGGCCTTGCCGCCGAACAGCCCCGGGATCGGGTTGTTGACGCCCTCCGGATAGAGCGAGACCAGCGTCGGCAGGCCGTCATCGGAGAGCTTGCGCAGCCGCACGCGCTGGCCGAGGCCGCCGCGATGCTTTCCGGCGCCGCCGGAATCGGCGAGATAGGTTTTCTCGACCACCAACACCGGCACCCGCGATTCGAAGGTCTCGATCGAGGTGTTCGCGGCGGAGGTCGGGTAGAGCAGGCCCGACTTGCCGTCGCCCTGAGCCGAGCCGCCCTGGCCGCCGCCACAGAACAGCATGTCGGAATAGGTGTCGCCGGCCGCGTCCCGGCCATAGACGCTCGCCGCGACGGGCAGGCCGGTGAAGGCCTGGACCTGCCTTGGGGCAGCCTCCGACAAAGCGCGGAAGATGTTCGGCGCCAGATACCAGCCGGTGCGGGTGCGCAGGTTCACCGCTAGCGGCTTGTCGCAGTTCAGGATCGAGCCCTTCGGTGCCTCGACCGTGAAGGCGCGGTAGCAGCCGGCATTGCCGCGGACATTCGGCGTCAGCATGCATTTCAGCGGATAGGTCGCATGCGCCATCGTGTAGTTGAGCGTGCAGTTGAGCCCGCCCTGCGGGAGCTGCGGCGGGGCGCCGGCGAAGTCGAGATGGATCGTGTCGCCCTTCACCGTCAGCGCCAGCGGGTAATGCATCGGCGTGCCGAGCGGGTTGTTCGAGGCGGTGCCGTGATAGACCCCGTCCGGAATGGCGCGGATGGCGTCGCGCATCGCCTTCTCGGAACGGCTCTGCACGACATGGGCGAGCGCGCGCAAATCCTGCATGCCGTAATCAGTGAGGAAGGATTGCAGCCGCTCGGCGCCGATGGCGTTGGCCGCGACGAAGGAGTGCAGGTCGCCGAGCACCTGCTCGGAATTGCGCACGTTTTCGCCGAGCAGGCGCACGAGGGTCTCGTTGATCTTGCCGGCCTCGTAGAGCTTCATCGGCGGGATCTGGAAGCCTTCCTCATAGATCTCGCGGGCGCGCAGCGAATCCTTGGTGCCGCCGATGTCGGAGACATGGCCGACCGTGCCCATCAGGCCGACGACGCGGTCGCCGAGGAAGACCGGCGTCACCACTGCGATGTCGAAGAGATGGCCGGCGCAGAGCCAGGGATCGTTGGTGATCAGCACGTCGCCGGGCTTCAGCGTCTCGGCCGGATAGCGCTCCAGCAGCGCCTTGACCGCGCGCGGCAGCGTCAGGTTGAACACCGGCATGGCGCGGGGCGAATGCGCCAGCGTCTCGCCTTCGGGGTCGAGCAGCTCGCAGGCGAAGTCCTGCGCTTCCGAGATCACCAGCGAGAAGGCGGTGCGGCACACCGTCAGCCACATCTCCTCGACGACGTTGATCATCCGGCTCCACATGATCTCCAGCGAGATCGGATCGGCCTCGATCCGGCGCGCGGCCTCGGCCAGCGGCATGTCGGCGGTGATCGTGGTCTCGGCCGCGTTGGGCTGGGCGACATGGATGAGCAGGTTCAGCACATCATCGATGACGACGCTGTCGCCGGGCGGGACGATCGTGGTCGCCTCACGCTCCTCAATGATGGCCGGTCCCGCGACGGTGTCGCCGGAACGCAGCGCGTAGCGGTCATAGACCTTCGCCTCGCTCCAACCGCCCTCGAACCAGGCCTTGCGGGTACCCTTGACCTTGGCAGAGGCATCGCCGCCGCCGGCCGCGCCGGAGAGCGACAAGGTCGGGACGGGACCGGCGCAGCGGACGCGGAAGTTGATCGCCTCCAGCCGGGCGCCCTCATAAACCGAGGTATAGCGGGCGGAATAAGCCTTGCTGAAGGCTTCGCGGATCGCGTCGAGGCTCGACGCGTCGATGGTGCCGGCGGGCAGCGGCACGGAGATGTCGTGCATCTGGCCGACGAGGCGCATATCGGCCGAGCGCTCGACCGTGACGTCGGCGGGCTTGACCCCGGCCTCGGTCAGGTGCTTGCGGCCTTCCTCCTCGAGCTGGCCGAGCAGCGCGTTGACGGCGGCGGCATCAAAACCTTCCGAGAACTCGACCGGCAGCGAGCGCACCATGTCGAAGGAGAGCGGCGCGGCGAGGAAGCCGAGCGCGGAGGCCGCGCCCGAGGCCGGCGGGATGATGACCTGCCTGACGCCGAGCACGCGGGCGACATCGACGGCGTGGGCCGGGCCGGCGCCGCCGAAGCCGACCATGGCGTAATGGCGCGGGTCCTTGCCCTTCTCGACGAGATGGACGCGGGCAGCGGCGCCCATGCTCTCGACCACGACCTTGTGGATGCCCCAGGCGGCTTCCTCGACCGAGAGGCCGAGCGGCTCGGCCACGGTCGCGACGGCCTTGCGCGCCGCCTCCAGATCCAGCGCCATGCGCCCGCCGAGGAAGAACTTCGGATCGTAATAGCCGAGCACGAGATTGGCGTCGGTCACGGTCGGCCTGGTGCCGCCCATGCCGTAGCAGGCCGGACCCGGATCGGAGCCGGCCGAATGCGGGCCGACCTTGAGCAGGCCGACCTCGTCGATCGCGGCGATCGAGCCGCCGCCGGCGCCGATCTCGATCATGTCGATCACCGGCGCCTTGATCGGCAGGCCCGAGCCCTTGGCGAAGCGGTTGACGCGGCCGGCTTCCAGCATCGGCGCGATCTCGGCGCGGCCGTCCTCGATCATGCAGGCTTTTGCGGTGGTGCCGCCCATGTCGAAGGAGATCACGTCCTTATGGCCGGCAAGCTCGCCGAACAGGGCCGTGGCGAGGCCGCCGCCGGCCGGGCCGCTCTCCAGCAGGCGGATCGGGAAGGTGCGCGCCGTCTCGGGCGAAACCAGGCCGCCGGCCGAATGCATCAGCGTCAGCGAGCCGCGGAAGGAGCGGGCGGCGAGCTCGCGCTCCAATCGTTCCAGATAGCGGCGCATCAGCGGCTGGACATAGGCGTTGGCCGCCGTGGTGACGAAGCGCTGATATTCCCAGATCTCGGCCACGACCTCGCTCGACAGCGAGACGGTGAGCTCCGGGCAGGTCTCGCGGACGATGCGAGCCGCTTCCTGCTCATGGGCCGGGTTGCGGTAGCTGTTGAGGAAGCAGATCGCGACCGCCTCGCAGCCGGCGGCGGCGAGCTCGCGGGCGGCGTGGCGGACGGCCTCCGGATCGAGCGGGGTCACGATCTTGCCGTCACGGTCCATGCGCTCGGACACTTCCAGGCGCAGCTCGCGCGAGACCAGCGGATCGGGGAAGGTCAGGAACAGGTCGTAGATGTCGTAGCGCTGCTCCGTCCCCATTTCGAGGATGTCGCGAAAACCCTTGGTGGTGATCAGGCCGAGCTTGGAGCCCTTGCGCTCGATCACCGCATTGGTGACCAGCGTCGTGCCATGGACGATGTCTCCGACATCGGCCAGCGTGATACCGGCCATCTCGGTCAGCTCGCCGAGGCCGATCAGCGCGGCCTCGGAGGGGTCGTGCGGGGTGGTCAGGCGCTTGTGCAGCCGGACCGAGCGCTCCTGCGAATCATAGAGGATGAAATCGGTGAAGGTGCCGCCGATGTCGAAGCCGATACGCCAACGATTGCTCATGGAGCGGTCTCCGGGATTGAGGGATTCAGGGGAAAGAAGCGCTTGTCCTGGGTCAGGGCCGCGATCTCGGCGGCGCCCTCCCCGAGCGAGCGGATGATGGCGAGGCGCTCGGCCGGCTCGACCGTGGCGGCCGGGAAGGAGATGCAGAGCGCGACCTCGTCGCCCGTGGCGGGGTCGCCCACCGCGATGGAGATGGCACGCACGCCGCGCACCGCCTCGTCATGCGATTCGGCGAAGCCGGCGCCGCGGACGCGGGCCAGCCGGGCGAGCAGCTCGTCCATGTCCCGCGGCGCGGTCTCGGAGGGCGCGGTGAAGCCGGCCGGATAGAGCGCGCGGACCTCGTCGTCGGTCAGCCGGGCGAGCAGGGCGCGGCCCGTGCTGGACGCGAAGGCGGGAATGCGGTCGCCGATCGCGGTCACGACCCTGAGCGCGTGGCGGCCCGGATGGGCGGTGACGCCGATGATCTCCTCGCCGCGCCGGACACTGATATAGCCCGTATGGCCGATCCGGTCCGAGATGCTTCCGACCACGGCGTCGGCCCGGTCGATCAGCGAGGCGGCAAAGCGGTAGAGCTGCCCGACCTGGTTGAGCAGCAGCGAGGGGCGGTAGCGCTTGCTGTCGCCGATGGTCTCGAGGAAGCCCTCGTCGCGCATCGACCTGAGCAGGCGCGAGGCATTGCTCTTCGGCATGCCCAGCAAGGCGACGAGATCCGTGACGGTGACGTCATGCCGCGTGCTGGAGAAGCAGCGAAGCACATCCGCGGCCGCCGACAGGATCGTCATTCTTCCGCCCCAGGAAGTTCCAAAAAATGGAACTTAAGTTCCATTAACAGAAACATGACACCGAATCCGAACCGCGTCAATCGGCCGCTGGGGCGCATTCGCCACCCTGTCGCGGTCATCCGGCACGGCATGAAGCGACGATCCGGGTTTCAAGCCGGAGCGCTCACGGTCGGGGCTGGGCATGGGTCCCTGATCCGCGCCGCGGAGCCCGTCCCTGCCGGAAGCGGGGCCGAACCGAGAGCGGCCTGTGCGGGGCGGCGGCGCAGGAGAGGAAGCGCGGAGGAAAGGCGCCGGCGGCGCCGGAGTTCCGGCTGGCGCGGCAGGGCTACGCGACCCGGCCCGCCAATGGTGCCGGCGGCAGCGGCGGGCCGCCGCTCAGCGCGGCTCCTCGACATAGGTCGCGACGAAGCGAACCAGCTCGCTCTGGCGGGCCGTTCCGGTCTTGGCGAAGAGCCGCTGGAGATGAGTGCGGGCCGTGGTCGGAGCGATGCCGAGCCGCCTGGCGGCGATGACGGTGTCGAGCCCCTCGACGATCAGGGCCAGCATGCGCTCCTCCGTCGGCGTCAGGCCGCAGGCCCGCGCGACCTGGCCGCGCTTGCGGCCGATGGCGGCCTCGGGATCGTCCACCGTCAGGACGAAGAGGTCGATGCTCTCCAGATGAACCGCGTCGATGGCGACCTGCCGGCCGCCGGCGAGCGACAGGGGCAGCCGGACCTCGCCCGGAGCCCCGCCGGCAGGGCAGCGCTTCAGCCAGAGCTGGAGGCGGGCCATGAAATCCTTGTCCGCCGCCGTGAAACGGTCCGGCCCGCCCAGCCCCTCGCCCGACAGGCTCCGGGCACCGCGATTGCTGAACGCGACGTTGAGATGGGCATCGATGACGAAGACGGCTTTCGAGGAGGTGCAGCCCGTCTCGGAGGCGGGCAGGCCGCGGGCCGGGAGCGGCCGGCCGCAGGCATGGCTGGGAACCGAGAACTGGAGCGACATCGAGCTATCCATCCCTGTTGTCCGGGGCCGTCGCGGCAGTCGCGGCGCCGGCCGGAGGACCCGGCCGAAGCGGGCAGCGCGCGCGTCCGTATCCCTTCGTCGCGCCGGCGCGCGCGCAGGTTCAAAGAGATTGGCGTTTCATGGTCGAGAGCGGAGCCCAGGCAGCCTGTGCGCCCCGGGCCGAGCGATGGGGCGCGGGCCGGGCCCGTCAGGCTCGTCCGCGCGGCCTGTGCAGGCGCCCGCCCGTCAGCGGCCGCGGCACCCCCGTCGTCGCGGGCAGGCTGAGCGGCAGGCCGCGCACCGAGCGGATGGCGAAATAGGCGAAGATCTGCGCCTCCAGCGCATCGCCGTCCCAGCCGACGGCCTCGACCGGCTCGACCGGCACGCCGAGGCGCCGGGCGAGACGTTCCATGAAGTGTCGGTTGAGCCGGCCGCCGCCGCCGACCAGCCAGCGTCGCGGCGGCTGCGGGACATGGCGCAGCGCGGCGACGATGCTCTCGACGGTGAAGGCGGCGAGCGTCGCGGCGCCGTCGGCATCCGGCAGCGCCTCGACGACCTGGGCGCGGCGGTGGAAATCGTTGCGGTCGAGCGATTTCGGCGCCGGCCGGTCGAAATACGGATTGGCCATGAAGCCGGCGACGAGATCGTCATGGACCCGGCCGCTCGCCGCCAGCGCGCCATCGGCATCGTAGGGGCGGCCGAGGCGACGCAGCACGAAATCGTCGAGGATGGCGCTGGCCGGGCCGGTGTCGAAGGCGATCACGGTCTCGCCGTCGACATAGGTGACGTTGCCGACGCCGCCGAGATTCAGCACCATCACCGGCTGGCCGAGCCCCTGCACCAGCGCGCGGTGATAGAGCGGCGCGAAGGGAGCGCCCTCGCCGCCGGCCGCGACATTGGCGTCGCGGAAGCGGTCGACCGCCGGGATGCCGAGCGCATCGGCCACGGCCTGACCGTCGATGAGCTGGCGGGTGAAGCGGCGTTCGGGGCGGTGGTAGATCGTCTGGCCGTGCAGGCCGACGAGATCGATGCCGGCGAGATCGAGCCCCTGGTCCGCGACATAGCTGCGGATCGCGGCGAGGTGGTCCGCCGTCACCGCGGCCTCCAGCTCCGCGAGGGGTTCGGACGAGGCCCGCTGGGCATCGGCGACGACCGCCTGCAGGGTGCGGCGCGTGCCGTCGCGATAGGGATAGGAGGCGCCGGGGCCGAAGCTCAGCCGGTCGCGCCCGTCGCTCGTCACCAGCGAGACGTCGATGGCATCCATCGAGGTGCCGCTGATCACGCCGATGGCGGTGAGCATCGCCGATGGGTCGGAAAGGCGATCCGTCAACGACTGCTCTCCCTGAAACACGCCGTCATCCCGGACGCAGCGAAGCGGAGATCCGGGATGACCCGGAGCATGAGGCTGGGCTATTCGCCCGGCTGCGGGCCGTCATAGCCGCCGATGATGACGAGGTCGGACTGGCCGGCGCTGCTGAGGTGCTTCACCGCCTCCTGGTATTCCGGCGAGGCGTAGCAGGCGCGGGCCGTCTCCTCGTCCTTGAACTCGATGACCACGTTGTGCTTGCGCCCCTCGCCGCGGGCGAGCTTGTACTCGCCGCCGCGCACCAGGAACTTCGCCCCGTATTTGGCGAAGGCGACGGCGTTGAGCGAGCGGTACTTGGCGTAGGCCTCGGCGTTCTCGACGTCGACGCGCGCGATCCAGTAGCCCTTCGCCATGGCTCAGGCCCCCTCGACGGCGACGAGGTCGATCTCGCCGGCGCCCTCGCGCAGCTTGCGGGCCTCGGCATATTCCGGCGAGAACAGATAGGCGCGCGCCGAGGCGAAGTCCGCGAATTCGATGACGATGTTGCGGGCGCGGCCCTCGCCCTCGCCCACCGTCATCTGGCCGCCGCGCACGATCGGCGTGCCGCCATAGATCTTCATCACCTCCGAGGATCTGGCGGCATAGGCCGCCCATTTGGTCGCGTCGGTGACCTTGGCGCGGCCGATGACATATCCCTTGGGCATGGTTGCAATCCGTTGGCTGAATCGGGTTCCGGGCCGGAGCTTACGAAGCCGCGACGATCTCGTCCATGACCGCGCCCGCCGCCGCACGCGGGTCGGCCGCGCGGATGATGGGACGCCCGACGACGAGATGGTCGGCGCCGATGCGGATCGCCTCCGCCGGGGTGAGCGTGCGCTTCTGGTCGCCGGCGGCGCTGCCGGAGGGGCGGATGCCGGGCGTGACGATGACCATGTCCGGCCCGATGACCTCGCGCACGATCCCGGTCTCGGCGGCCGAGCAGACGATGCCGTCGATGCCGGCGCTGCGGGCCTGCTCGGCGCGCAGGCGCACGAGATCGCGCACGGCGAGCCCGTAGCCGGCATCGCGCAGGTCGCCGTCGTCATAGGAGGTCAGGGCCGTGACGGCGAGGAGCTTGAGCGCGCTGTCGCCGCGCCCCTCGACCGCGCCGCGCATGGTCTGCGGATAGGCGTGGACGGTGAGGAAGGTGACGCCGAGCTTGGTCAGCGATTCGACGCCTTCCCTCACGGTGTTGCCGATGTCGTGCAGCTTGAGGTCGAGGAAGACCTTCTTGCCCTCGGCCACGAGCTGGCGCGCGAGGTCGAGCCCGCCGGCGAAGGCGAGGCGATAGCCGATCTTGTAGAAGGTCACGCCGTCGCCCAGCGTCGAGACGAGGCGATAAGCGTCCCACACCGTCGGCACATCGAGGGCGACGATCAGGCGGTCGCGGACATCGTTGATCTTCTGCATCGGCCGGCTCCCTGGGTTCCGGGGCAAGGCGCATGATTCGAAGCGGGATGCAAGCGCATGGCCCGCCGCGACGCGCAACGGAACGATCTTCCACGCATCCGCGCCATTCCGAGAAGGATATTCCCCTTTCCCGCCTGTCCTTCTAGGCCTTCGGGCTCTTCCTTCGAGGAGCCGAGGATGTCCTGGACCGCGCTGACCGGCCTGCTGCTGCTGACGGGGGTCGCGGCCTATGCCCAGACGCTGACCGGCTTCGCCTTCGGGCTCATCACCATGGGCGGCGTCGGGCTGACGGGGCTCCTGTCCCTGCCCGAGGCGGCCATGCTGGTCAGCCTGCTGACGCTGGTCAATGCCGCGCAGATGCTGACGAAGGGCTGGCGCGACGTCGACTGGCGCAGCTTCGGGCTGGTGATGCTGGCGGGCCTGCCCTGCCTCTGCCTCGGCTTCTTCCTGCTGGACTGGCTCGCCGAAAGCCGCGCCGACTGGCTCAGGCTGGCGCTGGGCGCCACCATCATCGTCTCGAGCGTCCAGTTGGCGCGGAAGCCGCCGCCGCGCCAGCGGCCCTCCGGGCCGCTCAGCTTCCTGGTCTTCGGCGGCATTGCGGGCGTGATGGGCGGGATGTTCTCCACCTCCGGCCCGCCGGTGGTCTACCATCTCTACCGCCAGCCGCTGCCGCATGTCGTGGTGCGCGAGACGCTGGTGACGATCTTCGCCGTCAATGCCGCGTTCCGGACCGGGCTCGTCGCCGCCTCCGGCCCGTTTCCGCCGGCCGCGACGCTCTCAGGGCTGCTGGCCGTGCCGATGGTGATGGCGGCGACTCATCTCGCCCGCCGCTATCCGCCGCCGCTGACGCAGCGCGCCATGCGGCAGATCGTGTTCCTGCTGCTGTTCCTGTCGGGCGTGTCGCTCGGCGGGCCGGCGCTCGTGCGCCTCGTCGCGCAGGCGCTGTGACGCCCGGCTTCAAGACTTTGAGAGCCGTTGGGAGGAAAGCCCGGTTTCCCGGGCGCCCCTCAGAACTGCGGCATCTGCGGCTGCTGCGCCGCCAGCACCTGCCGGAAGACCTGGCCCCAGACATCCGGCGGCTGCGCCCCCGAGACGGCGAGCTTGCCATCGACGATGAAGAAGGGCACGCCGGTGACGCCGACCTCGCGGGCATGGTTCTCCAGCCCGATCACCGTCTCGCGCAACTCGTCGTTGGCGAGCTCGTCGCGTGCCGCCTGCTCGTCGAAGCCCTGCTCGACGGCGAGCCCGACCAGCGTCTCGAGATCGCCGACATCGCGCCCGTCCTGCCAATAGGCCTTGAACAGCGCCGCCGTCATGTCGCTGCCGCGCTGCACGGTCGAGGCGGCGGCGACCAGCATATGGGCGAGGCGCGTGTTGACGCTCTTCGTCACCTTCGCCCAGTTGAAGGTGACGCCGCTCTCCAGCGCCGCCTCGGAGAGCTTGAGCTCGATCTCCTTGCGCCGCCCGGGGCCGAACTTGCCGTCGAGATACCGCGTGCGGTCCATGCCCTCCTCGGGCATTTCCGGGTTCAGCTCATAGGGCAGCCAGGTGATGGCGACGCGCTCGGCCATGCCGTAGCGCTCCAGCGCCGTCTCCAGCCGGGTCTTGCCGATGAAGCACCAGGGGCAGGCGATGTCGGAAACGATCGCGAGCGGCAGCTTGTCCTGCATGTCGATGTCCTTATGCTCGTTTCGGCATCGGCTTTTCCGAAAACCGGACTCCGCTTTTCGGGCCGAGGCCTCAGGCCGGCGGATAGGGATGCAGCCCGCCATGCCGGTCTTCGGCGACCGCCTCCACGCCCGGCCTGTCGCAGCCGGAGAGGAAGGAGGGGCCGACCGGGATCTTGCCGGCACCGCCGGGGATGTCGAGGATATAGGCCGGCTGGCACAGCCCCGAAAGGTTGCCGCGCAGGCTTTTGACCAGCGCCTGCCCCTCCTCCAGCGTCAAACGGAAATGGGAGGTGCCGGGCGCGAGATCGGGATGGTGCAGGTAATAGGGCTTGATCCGGTTCTCGACGAAGGCGCGCATCAGGGCGCCGAGCGTGTCGACATCGGCATTGACGCCCCTGAGCAGCACGGACTGGCTGAGCAGGACATGCCCGGCATCGGCCAGCGCCGCGATCGCGGCGCGGGCCTCCGGCGTGAACTCGCGCGGATGGTTGGCGTGGATGGCGATGTAGCTCGCCTTGCCGGGAATGCGCAGCGCCTTCGCGTAATCCGGCGTGATCCGGCCCGGATCGACCACCGGCACGCGGGTGTGCCAGCGCGTCACCTTGATATGCGGGATCGCGGCGAGGCGCTTCGCCACTTCGCGCACGCGGCGCGCCGAGAGGATGAAGGGATCGCCGCCCGTCATGATCACCTCCCAGATCTCCGGCCGGGAGGCGAGATAGGCGAGCGCGACGTCGAGCTTCTTAGCCGTCAGCGCGTCGCCGCCGGGACCGACCATCTCGCGGCGGAAGCAGAAGCGGCAATAGACCGGGCAGGCATGGACGAGCTTGAGCAGGGCCCGGTCGGGATAGCGATGGACCACGCCCTCGACCGGGGAATGGGCCTCGTCGCCGATCGGATCGGCCAGCTCCTGCGGCAGCGTCTCAAGCTCGGCCGCATCGGGGACGAACTGGCGCGCGATCGGGTCCGCCGGATCGGCGGGATCGATCAGCCCGGCGACGGCCGGCGTCACCGAGACGGCGTAGCGCTCGGCCACCTGCTGCAGCGCCTCGCGGCGCGCGGGCGGGGCGAGGCCCGCCCCGACGAGCGCGTCGATGCTGCGCAAGGGCTGGCCGCCGGGAGGCAGATGCGCGGTCATGCGCCTCCCCTGCCCGGTTCCGCGACCGGCGTCCAGAGCACATCCTCGATCCGGCGGGCGCCGACGCAGAGCATCGCAAGACGGTCGAAGCCGAGCGCGATGCCCGAGGCCGCCGGCATCAGCGCCAGCGCCTCCAGGAAATCGGCGTCGATCGGATAGCGCTCGCCATAGATGCGCTCCTTCTCGTCCATATCGGCCTCGAAACGGCGGCGCTGCTCGGCCGGGTCGGTGAGCTCGCCGAAGGCGTTGGCGAGCTCGACGCCGCAGGCATAGAGCTCGAAGCGCTCGGCCACGCGCGGGTCGCCGGGCTTGGGCCGGGCGAGCGCGGCCTCGCTGATCGGGTATTCGCAGAGGATCGTGGCGCGGCCGCGGCCGAGATGCGGTTCGATGCGCGCGGAGAGCACGCGGCTGAAGATGTCGGACCAGCTATCGTCCTCGGCCAGGCGAATCCCGGCCCCGACCGCCTGTCCTGCGAGCGCCGCCCGGTCGGTCTCGCCGTCCGGCGAGACCGTCGAGAGCAGATCGATGCCGGCATGGCGGGCGAAGGCCTCGTGCAGCGTCAGGCGCTCGGGTTCGGCGAAGGGGTCGGCTTCGCTGCCGCGCCAGCGCAGGGTGGCGGCGCCGGCGGCGCCGGCGGCCTCGGCCATCAGCGCGGCGCAATCCCGCATCAGCACCTCGTAATCCGCGCCGGCGCGATACCACTCCAGCATGGTGAACTCGGGATGATGCAACGCCGTGCGCTCGCGGTTGCGGAAGACGCGGGCGAAATCGAAGATGCGTTCCTCGCCCGCCGCCAGCAGCTTCTTGGCGGCGAATTCAGGCGAGGTGTGCAGGTAATAGGGGTGCGCCGCCGCGGCATTGTCGATCAGTGTGGTCGCGAAGCCGTGCAGATGCGTCTCGTTGCCGGGCGACATTTGCAGGACCGCCGCCTCGACCTCGGTGAAGCCGCGCGCCTCGAACCAGCGCCTCAGCGCCGCCTTGATCCGCCCGCGCGCCAGCAGGGCCGGACGGCGGTCGGCATGGATGTCGGGCCGCCAGAACGGCGTCGGGGAAGAACTCATCGAATCTCGTGCCGGATGCGTCGCAAAGCTTTCGTTTCGCGCGCGAATGCGGTAGTTGCGCGGCGACAGGAATTTGCATAGCGCGCGGGCGCGCAGCGCACCAGTAAGGACATTCACGTGGTCAAGGTCATCGCCTCTTCCGTCCGCAAGGGCAACGTCCTCGAAGTCGACGGGCACCTGTGCACGGTCCTCTCGGCCGAAAGCTTCTTCCCCGGCAAGGGCACGCCGACGACGCAGATCGACATGCGCCGCATCGCCGACGGGGTGAAGGTCACCCAGCGCTACAAGACCACCGAGCAGGTCGAGCGCGCCTATGTCGAGGACCGCGACTTCACCTATCTCTACCAGGATGGCGAGCAGTTCGTCTTCATGAACCCGGAGACCTTCGACCAGATCAACGTCTCCAGCGACGTCGTCGGCGATGCCGCGCCCTATCTCCAGGAGAACATGGCGGTGACGCTGTCGATGTTCGAGGACCGGGCGGTCGCAATCGAGATGCCGCAGCGGGCGGTGCTCGAGGTGGTCGAGACGGAGCCGGTGACCAAGGGCCAGACGGCCTCCTCCTCCTACAAGCCGGCGATCCTCTCCAACGGCGTGCGCACCGCGGTGCCGCCGCATATCGGCGTCGGCACCCGCATCGTCGTGATGACGGCCGACGGCTCCTATGTCGAGCGCGCGAAAGATTGATCCAGAGGCCGCCGTCAACGCCGCTACGGCGGTCGATTGACGGCGCTTTCTGCGCTTCCGGTGCTCACATACGAAGAGGGCGAGCCGGACGCGCTTTACGTGTGGCGGAAATCCTGTGCCGCCGGGGGCTTGTAATCCCGCCGCGCCCTCCCCATCTCAGCTCTGCGACGATGTCGAGGGCGTTCCACAGCCCTCCGTTGCCGCTGAAGACGGCCATGAGCCGAACGTGTGACGCCGGATGTACGCGCACCGTTCTGCTGCATGGCCGTTGGCGTTTCTGGAAGGATCAGCCCATGGCGGAGGGGCGGTTCCACGGCAGCCGCGCAAGCAGCAGCGCCAGCCCGCACCAGCCCGTGGCGCCGGCGAAGGCGAGCATCGCTCCCAGCAGCCCGGCCGCGGCGAAGGCCGGGGTCAGGCCGGCGAAGCCCGCGGCGACGAGCAGGGCCACCGCGCCGCCGACGATCATCTGAACCTGGCGGAAGATCGAGAGCCGCGCACGGCTCTCGCCGATGACGGGCAGGCCGGCGGCGCGCCAGGCGGCGATGCCGCCCGCGAGATTGGCCGCAAGACCGGCGCCGTCGGAGCCGATCTCCTCCGCGATCGCACAGGCCCGCTCGCCCCGGGCTCCGCTCTGGCACTGGAAGATCAATGTCCGGCCTGCCGGCAGGCCGGCGAGCGCCTGCGGCAGCGCGCCCAGAGGCAGCGATATCGCCTGCGGGATATGGCCGGCGGCGAACTCCGCCGGCTCGCGGACATCGATCAGGAGCGCCTCCCCCGTGGCCAGCCGGCGCTGCGCGTCCTGCGGGGTGATCGAACGGGTCATGAGGGCTGCCTTCCGCAGAAATGGACATAGAGCACCGTCATCAGCTCCATCACGGCCGGATGGGCGATGAAATAATGCAGGGTGCGGTGGTCGCGCCGGAAGTCGACGATCCCTTCCGCCTTCAGCTTGGCGAGATGCTGCGACATCGAGGTCGGGGCGATCCCCGTCTGGGCGATCAGCTCGCCGACGCTCAGCTCGCCTTTCGACAAGGCGCAGAGCACGAGCAGCCGATGCGGGTTGGCGAGCCCCTTGAGGAAATCCGCCACCATCCCGGCCTTCTCCGCCATGGCCTCGGCCAGCGGTTGCTCCTGCTCATAATTCATGTTTTTATGATATTATAAATTTATGAATCGTCAAGCCAGCGAGGCCGATCATGAGCAAGGACTATCCCGCCCTCACCCGGGACATCTCGGCCTATATGCGGGAGCTGCGCGGCTTGCAGCCCGAGGCGATGAAGGGCTTCGGCGCCCTGGCGCAGCCGCCGGCGCCGAGGCGGCGCTCGACCGGAAGAGCAAGGAATTCATCGCGCTGGCCATCGGCATCACCCAGCGCTGCGACGGCTGCATCGGCTTCCACGCCAAGGCGCTGGCCGAACTCGGCGCCTCGCGCCAGGAGATCGCCGAGGTCGCGGCGATGTCGGTCTATATGGGCGGCGGCCCGGCCCTGATGTATGCCGCGGACGCGCTGCGGGCCTTCGACCAGTTCTCCGCGGCCGCCTGAGCCGGGCCCGGCGACCCGCTGGAGCATCGGATCTCCCGAGAACCGCGCTTCCGTTCTCGGGCCGGTGCTTTACTCCTGCAGGAACGGGTTGTTCCGCCGCTCCTCGCCCAGCGTGCTGGCCGGTCCATGGCCGGGCAGGAACTGCACGTCGTCGCCGAGCGGCAGGAGCTTCTCGCGGATGCCGGAGATCAGCGTCGCATGGCTGCCATAGGGCAGATCGGTGCGTCCGACCGAGCCGGCGAAGACCGTGTCGCCCGCCAGCAGGAAGCGCAGATCCTTCTGGAAGAAGGTGACGCTTCCCGGCGAATGGCCGGGCACATGCCGCACCGAGAAGACCAGATCGCCGAGCGAGACCTCGTCGCCGTCCTTCAGCCAGCGCGTCGGCGTGACCGCGCGCAGGCCGTGGATGTCGAAACGCAGCCCCTGCTCCGGCAGGCCGTCGAGCAGGGACTTGTCGCCCTCATGCGGGCCAATGACCGGGATCGACAGCGCCTCGGCCAGCTCGGCAGCGCCGCCGGCATGGTCGAGATGGCCGTGGGTCAGCCAGATCGCGACCGGCGTGACGCCGAGCTCCTTGATGGCCGCGAGCAACTTCGGCACGTCGCCGCCCGGATCGACGATCGCCGCCTGCTTCGTCTTGCTCTCCCAGATGATCGCGCAATTCTGCTCGAACGGCGTCACCGGCACGACGGCGATCTGGAACGGCGGCTGCGGCTGGTCGGTCATGCGAGGGCCTTTCGTATCGGAGCGACGCGCGGATTGGAAAAACCCGTCATTCCGGGGCTTCGCGCAGCGAAGAGCCCGGACCCCATGAACACGACAGCGGGGAAAGGGCAAGACGATGGCCACAGCCTCCTTCCTACCGGCAGTGTTCATGGGTTCCGGGCTCGGCCCAGCGGGCCGCCCCGGAATGACGGCGTCAGCAAACCACCAGCATATAGCCTACCGCCCGCCGCAGCGATTGGCGATGAGGGCGCGGTAATTCACCAGCTCCGAATCCATTTCCCCGACATTGCGGGCGCGCTCGGCGCCGCTCTGGCAGGTCGCGAAGACCGAGCGGGATTTCTGCAGATAGGCCACATGGTCGCGATAGGCGCGGCACTGCGTCGCCTGATCGGCATTGGCCACCTGCGCCAGCCGCGTCTGCTGCACGCGGAAGCCGGCCTCGTTCTGGAACAGGTCGCGCGGGCAGGTCGCGGGGCGCGGCTGCTGCGCCAGGGCCGGCCCCGCCAGCAGCGCCGCCAATGCGAAGGAAAGCGCCAGCCTCATCCCAGGTTCAGCTCCTTGAAGAAGTCGTTGCCCTTGTCGTCGATGACGATGAAGGCCGGGAAATCCTCGACCTCGATGCGCCAGACCGCCTCCATGCCGAGCTCGGGATATTCCAGCACCTCGACCTTGCGGATGCAGTCCTGCGCCAGCCGCGCCGCCGGCCCGCCGATCGAGCCGAGATAGAAGCCGCCATGTTTCTTGCAGGCCTCGCGCACCGCGGCCGAGCGGTTGCCCTTGGCCAGCATCACCATCGAGCCGCCGAAGGACTGGAACTGGTCGACGAAGGAATCCATGCGCCCCGCCGTTGTCGGGCCGAAGGAGCCGGAAGCGAAGCCCTCGGGCGTCTTGGCCGGGCCGGCGTAATAGACCGGGTGGTTCCTGAAATAGTCCGGCATGCCCTCGCCGCGCTCCAGCCGCTCGCGGATCTTCGCGTGGGCGGCGTCGCGCGCGACGATGATGGTGCCCGTCAACGAGAGCCGCGTCTTCACCGGGTACTGCGAGAGTGTGGCGAGAATCGCGCTCATCGGCCGGTTGAGGTCGATCTTGACGACATCGCCGCCGAGCTTCGCCTCGTCGACATCCGGCAGGTATTTCGAGGGGTCGGTCTCCAGCGCCTCGAGGAAGATGCCGTCCTTCGTGATCTTGCCTTTCGCCTGGCGGTCGGCCGAGCAGGAGACGCCGAGCCCGATCGGCAGCGAGGCGCCGTGGCGCGGCAGGCGGATCACGCGCACGTCATGGCAGAAATACTTGCCGCCGAACTGGGCGCCGACGCCGAGGGACTGCGTCAGCCTGTGGATCTCCTCCTCCATCGCGAGATCGCGGAAGGCGTGGCCCGAGGGCGAGCCCTGCGTCGGCAGTTCGTCGAGATATTTGGTCGAGGCGAGCTTGACGGTCTTGAGGTTCTGCTCGGCCGAGGTGCCGCCGATGACGATGGCGAGATGATAGGGCGGGCAGGCCGCCGTGCCGAGCGTCAGGATCTTCTCCTTCAGGAAGGCGATCATCCGCTCCTTGGTCAGCAGCGAGGGCGTCGCCTGGAACAGGAAGGTCTTGTTGGCCGAGCCGCCGCCCTTGGCGACGAAGAGGAATTTATAGGCGTCCTCCCCTTCCGCATAGATGTCGATCTGCGCCGGCAGGTTGGTCGCGGTGTTCTTCTCCTCGAACATCGACAGCGGCGCGACCTGGGAATAGCGCAGGTTGCGCTTGAGATAGGCGTCGTGGACGCCCTCGCCGAGCGCCGCCTCGTCCTGCCCTTCCGTCCAGACCATGCGGCCCTTCTTGCCCATGATGATCGCCGTGCCGGTGTCCTGGCACATCGGCAGCACGCCGCCGGCGGCGATATTGGCGTTCTTCAAGAGATCATAGGCGACGAAGCGGTCGTTCGCGGTCGCCTCGGGATCCTCGAGGATTTTTGCGAGCTGGGCGAGATGGGCCGGCCGCAGCAGGTGGTTGATGTCGATGAAGGCCTGCTCGGACAGCCGGCGGATCGCCTCGCGCGAGACGGTCAGGACCTCGCGGCCGCCGATCGCCTCGACGCCGACGCCCTCGCTGCCGAGCTTGCGATAGGGCGTCCTGTCCTCGCCGAGAGGAAAGAGATCGACATGCGTATAGGCCATGACCAGCGGCTCCGGAGCGGATCGCGCCGCGCGCGGCTCAGGGCTGGCGCGGCGCCTTTCTGGCGGGGGTCATAGCCGCTCGGGCATCCGCGTCCAAGCAGTCTTTAATCAGTCGAAACGCAGCCTGCGCCACAGATCCGCTGTCACCCCGGACGGAGCGAAGCGGAGATCCGGAATCGAAACCTGAGCCTTTGCCAAAAGGGTTCTGGCATGGACCCCCGGGTCAAGCCCGGAATGACGACGGGATTGCGGTCATAAGGCCGGAGGCTCTCAGGCCGCCTGCGCCGCCGATTCCGCCAGCACGGCATAGATCGCTGCCGGATCGCGGATCTTGCGGATCTGTTCCAGGACGGGCTGGTTGCGCAGCACGCGCGCGACCCGCGCCAGCGCCTTGAGATGGTCGGCGCCGGCGCCTTCCGGCGCGATCAGCACGAAGATGATGTCGACGGGCTGGCCGTCCAGCGCGTCGAAATCGATCGGCTTGTCGGCCCGCGCGAACAGGCCGACGAGCCGGTCGGTGCCGGGCATGCGGCCATGCGGGATGGCGATGCCGTCGCCGATGCCGGTCGAGCCGAGGCGCTCGCGCTGCAGCAGCGCCTCGAAGATCTCGCGCTCGGGAAGACCCGTGAGAGTGGCGGCATGCTGGGCAAGCTCCTGCAGAGCCTGCTTCTTGCCGTTGGCCCGCAGCGGCGAGATCACCGCGGCTGGGCTCAGGAGATCGGTCAGCGTCATTCGCCCGTCCATGCATGTCCCGTGCCGCCGAAAAGCGGCAAACGGGTCAAGTTTCGACGGCCGGTGCGGTCATTCCGCCGGCCTTATGACAACGATGCCGGCGGGTCGATCCAGCCGATATTACCGTCGCGGCGGCGATATACGATGTTCATGCGCCCATTGCCAGCATGACGAAAGACGACGACCGGAGCGCCGGTGAGATCGAGTTCGGCGACGGCGTCGCCGACGGTCAGGCTGTGCAGGGATTTGGTCGATTCGGCGACGATGACCGGGTTGTCGGCGCCCGAATCACCGTCGACCTCCTCGATCTCGTCGCCCGGGGCGGCGATCACATAGCTGGGGATTTCGATCCCGGAGTCGCGGCCATTGGCGCCGGTGCGGTCCTTCAGCCGGCGCTTGTAGCGACGCAGCCGCTTCTCGATGCGCTCGGCCATCTTGTCCAGGCTGGCATAGGCATCATGGGCGGTGGCGGTGGCTTCCAGCGTGATCCCGGAGGAGAGATGGATGACGGTGTCGGTGCGAAAGGCAGAACCGTCCTTGTCGACGGTGACATGCCCCTGATAGCCGCCCTCGTAATATTTGCTGACGGCCGCAGCGACCCGCTCCTCGGCCTGGCCGCGCAGGGCCTCGCCGACATCGAGATTCTTGCCGGAGATTCGCAAGCTCATGGACTGCTTCCCCTTGTTAGCCATGGCCAGTGTTCGGCCATCCAGAGGAGCTAAGGACTGCGAGTCCGGGATGTCAATGAGCCACGCCCCTCATGACATCCATGCGGCGGCGCTTTGGAACAAAATCGCGCGGAGCCGGATCGGCGCGCTGAATCGCCCCGGACGGACCGCTTCCTGGAGCGTGCCGCTATTCCCTGGAAACGCGGGTCACCCCGAAGGCAGCCCTCGGCTCCGATCTTCGATCGGCCCAAGGATAAACTCCGCGGAGATCCGGGATGAGCGTCTGTTTCCGAGCCGAGCCAGCGGCTTCTAGCGCCCGCCCAGCGCCATCGCGACCTTTTCGCGCCGCCGCTCCATGGAGGACGGGATCCTGAGCGATTCCCGGTATTTCGCCACGGTGCGCCGGGCGATGTCGATGCCGCCCGCCTTGAGCCGGGTGACGATGGCATCGTCCGAGAGCACCTCGCGCGGGCTCTCCTCGTCGATCATCTGCTTGATCCGGAAACGCACCGCCTCCGCCGAATGGGCCTCGCCATAGCCGGTCGCCGCGATCGCCGCCGAGAAGAAGTACTTCATCTCGAAGACGCCGCGCGAGCAGGTCAGGTACTTGTTCGAGGTGACGCGCGAAACCGTCGATTCATGCATGCCGATGGCATCGGCGACGGTCTTGAGGTTGAGCGGGCGCAGATGCTCGACGCCATGGGCGAAGAAGCCGTCCTGCTGGCGCACGATCTCGCTGGCGACCTTCAGGATGGTGCGGGCGCGCTGCTCCAGCGAGCGGGTCAGCCAGTTCGCCGTCTGCAGGCATTCGGCGATGAAGGCGCGCTCCTGGTCGCTGCGGGCCGATTTCGAGACGCGGGCGTGATAGGTCTGGTTGACCAGCAGGCGCGGCAGCGTGTCGGGGTTGAGGTCGATCAGCCAGGAGCCGTCCGGCGCGGCGCGGATGAAGACGTCGGGCACCACGGTCTCGGCCGCCGAGCCGCCGAAGGCCCGGCCGGGCTTGGGATCGAGCCGGCGGATCTCGGCGACCATGTCGGCGATGTCCTCGTCGTCGACGCCGCAGACCCGCTTCAGCGCGGCGAAGTCGCGCCTGGCGACGAGAGGCAGGTTGGCGACCAGCGCCTGCATGGCCGGGTCGAAGCGGTCGCGCTCGCGCAACTGGATCGCCAGGCACTCGGCGACGTCGCGGGCCGCCACGCCGGAGGGGTCGAAGCCCTGGATGACGGCCAGCACCGCCTCGACCCGGGCGACCGCGACGCCGAGCCGCGCGGCCAAATCCGCGACCGGCTCGCCGAGATAGCCGCTGTCGTCGACCGCGTCGATGAGATGGCGCCCGATGATCCGGTCGCCGGGGTCGCTGACGGCGAGGTCGAGCTGGGCGCTCAGATGGTCGTGCAGCGACAGTTCGGCGGTGAGGCTGCTCTCGAAGCCCTCGGCCCCCTCCTCGAAGGAGCCGCCCGAGGAACCGTAGCTGCCGCCGATCACCGGCAGCATTTCGGTCCCGGCGGCGTCGCTGCGCGCCGCGCTCGGCTGCTCCGCCGGAAAGACGTTGTCGAGGCTGGTGCCGAGGCGCCCTTCCATGCCTTCCAGCGTGTTCAGGCTCTCGGCGCGCGCGAAGCTCTCAGCATCGGCCGCGAGCGGTCCGTCGGCGCCGTTCGCCTCCGCCGGCGGGTCGGCGCCGTCGTCGCGCTCGAGCAGCGGATTGCGCTCCAGCTCGCCCTCGACGAAGTTCTGGAGCTCGAGATGAGACAACTGGAGGAGCTTGATCGCCTGCAGGAGCTGCGGCGTCATCACCAGGGACTGTCCCTGGCGCAATTCCATGCGCGGCATCATCGCCATGCGCGAAAGGCCCTTCTGCGACGGCGCGCCAGCGGCACGCTTCTTGCTTTCGGAAAGGACCCTAGCGTCTGGACGGCGCCGCGTCAAAGCCCCTGCCGCGGATCCGGGCAAGCCGGTCGACGGGCTGCTCCGTCGTCGCTGCGAGGAGCGAAGCGACGAAGCGATCCTTGGGGGCGGCCGTCCCCGGATTGCTTCGCTCCGCTCGCAATGACGGCAGGACGGCGACGCCTCAGAGGCGGAAATCCTCGCCGAGATAGACCCGACGCACATCGGGATTGGCGATGATCTCGGCCGGAGAGCCCTCGGTGAGCACGCGGCCGGAATGGATGATGTAGGCGCGGTCGACGAGGCCCAGCGTCTCGCGGACATTGTGGTCGGTGATCAGCACGCCGATGCCGCGATCGGTGAGCTGGCGGACCAGCGCCTGGATGTCACCGACAGCGATCGGATCGATGCCGGCGAAAGGCTCGTCGAGCAGGATGAAGGAGGGCTTGCCGGCGAGCGCGCGGGCGATCTCGCAGCGGCGGCGCTCGCCGCCCGAAAGCGCGATCGAAGGCGCCTTGCGCAGCCGCGCGATGCTGAACTCCTCCAGGAGCTGGTCGAGCTGGCGCTCGCGGGCCCGGCGGTTGGGTTCGACCACCTCGAGCACGGCGCGGATGTTGTCCTCCACCGAGAGGCCGCGGAAGATCGAGGCCTCCTGCGGCAGATAGCCGATGCCGAGCCGGGCGCGCTGATACATCGGCAGCGGCGTGATGTCGTTGCCCTCCAGCGAGATGACGCCGAGATCGGCCCCGACCAGCCCGGTGATCATGTAGAAGATCGTGGTCTTGCCCGCACCGTTGGGGCCGAGCAGGCCGACCGCCTCGCCCTGGCGCAGATAGAGGCTGGCGTCGCTGACGACGGTGCGCCCGCCATAGCTCTTGCGCAGCCCCGAGACCGCCAGGATGCCCGGGCCGCCGATCGCGGCGGCGATCTGCCCGGCGTCGCCCGGACGGGCCGCGTCCGGGCGACGCCCGAACAGGCCGCGCAGGCGCGACAGCACGCCCCGGCCGCTTGCGGCCTTCACCGGCGCCGTGGGGGTGCGGAGGGGAGCTTCGGAGGCGGTCACTGCGGCCCGGATCGCTTGAGGCAACTCAGTTCGTCGGCTTGGCGGCGGGCTTGGCGCCGGGCTTGCCGGCTTCGGCCTTGTTCGCATCGGTCGAGTTCGGCACGAAGAAGCCCTGCACGCGGCCGCCCTTGCTGGTCTCGACATTGGCCACGCCGGTCACCGTGTTGTAGGTCAGCTTCTCGCCGCGGGTGATGTTGGGCCCGTCGTTGAGCGCGACATTGCCGGTCATGATCACGAGATTGTTGGCGCGGTCGAATTCGGCGTTGTCGGAGGTCGCGGCCTGGGTCTTGGAGACGACCGTGACCGGCCCCTTGCAGAGGATGCGCTTGATCGAGCTGTCGTTGGCCGGGTCCTTGCCGCCCGCCGCGGGGGCCGGCGCCGCCGGCGCGGCCGCCTTGCCGGAAGCGGCGGCGCCCTGCCCGCCGCGCCCTTCATAGAGCACGGTCATCACGGTGCAGCGCACGGTCGTCTCGCCCTGGACGGCGACGACATTGCCGGTGAAGACCGCCTTGTTCTCCTTGTCGAGCACGTCGAGCTTGTCGGCGTCGATCTTGATCGGCTCCTTGCTGTCGCCGCCCAGGCCGCCGAGCGGCGAGGAGGCGTTGCCGCCCTTCTGCCTGGGCTGGGCGAAGCCGTCCTGGGATGCCGCCAGAAGCGCAAGACCGGCGGCCGCCAGCAGCGTGGCAACCCGGCGCGCGCGCATGAAACGGAACGTCTGAGCCGGCGCTCTCATGTCACTGCCTCTTTTCATTGCCTTGCGGCGCTGCGGGCCCGGCGGAAGCCGCCGGCTTCGCCTTCAACAGTTCCGGCATCGGCGTGCTGCCCTCGCGCTCGGGCCCGGCGATGGTCCCGGCCGGCGCGTTCTTGATCAGCACCCGTACACGTCCTTCGAAGGCGATCACCTCGCCGTTGTTCTTCACGTCGAGCGTGTTCGCGTCAACCGTCGTCTGGTCCATATGGACGGTCACGGGCTCCTTGGAGGCGACCGTCCCGGCCTTGAAGTCGACATCGGCGGTCCGCATGCTCATGTCGTGGCCGCTTTCTGTGCGGATCTTGACGTCGTCGACGAGCCTGAGCTTCTCCTTCTGCGTATCGAAGAGCCCGGTCCGCGCATTGACCGTCACCCAGCCCTCGCGCTCCATCTGGATCCGGGCGACGAGGGTCTGGAGCTCGACCTGCGTCGGGTTGCGGATTTCCTGATAGGCGTTCTCGGCCGTCACCTGATAGGGCCGGTTGTCCTTGCGGTAGCCGGAGAGCTTCGGCGTCTCCATCTTGACCTTGCCGCCGGAGATGCCGACCGAGCCGATCGAGACGTTCTGGAGCTTGCCGCGCAGCGGATTGAGGAACGGCACGACGATCAGGCCGAGCACCGAAGCCAGGGCGACGACCGGGATGGCGCGGCGCAGGATGCGGACGAGCCGGGTGTGCCGCTGCGCCGCCACGAAGGCGGCCTTCCGGCGCAGGGCATGTGCCGATAGCCCTGCGGTCGGGTTGTTGAAGGTCATTGCCACAGTCATGCCCCGCGCAATGGCAGTCGCTCACGGCTTTTTCGTGTCGCTAAGGCATCGGACCGAAAGTGGAATCCACTTTTCGGAAGCATCCGATGCGATACCGACACGGCGGACCATCGTTATCGCGCCCGACAGGACGCGCGATGAACCAAGACGAACCGCATCGCGCCCCCGCGCCGCTCGCCCCTCGGAAGGGAAGCGGGACATTCCCCGCTTTGGCGTGCCGACAGACGCCGCAAACCTTAGAAAATGTCAAGTATGGGCGAAGATGTCCGTCTCTTCCCAGCCGGCGAGGTCGAGCTCGGCGCGGGCAGGCAGGAAGTCGAAGCAGGCCCTGGCGAGCTGGCCCCGGCCCTCGCGCGCCAGCATCGCCTCGAGCTTCTGGTGCAAGGCATGCAGGTGCAGCACGTCGGAGGCGGCATAGGAGAGCTGCGCCTCGCTCAGCGTGTCGGCGCCCCAGTCGGAGGATTGCTGCTGCTTCGACAGTTCGACCCCGAGCAGCTCCCGCACCAGGTCCTTCAGCCCGTGGCGGTCGGTATAGGTGCGGGCCAGCTTCGAGGCGATCTTGGTGCAGTAGACCGGGGTGGTGACGACGCCGAAGGCATGGCGCAGCACGGCGACGTCGAAGCGGGCGAAATGGAAGAGCTTCAGCACCGCCGGATCCTCCAGCAGCCGGACCAGGTTCTTCGGCCGCCCGGCGTCCTTCGGGATCTGCACGACATCGGCCGTCCCGTCCCCGCGCGAGAGCTGGACGACGCAGAGCCGGTCGCGATGCGGGTTGAGGCCGAGCGTCTCGGTGTCGATCGCGACGCTCGCCCCGGCATCGTAGCCGTCCGGAAGATCGCCGCGATGGAAACGGATGGTCATGCTCGAAAACCTCACTGCTCCGGCCGCTTCGGCCGGCACGTCGACACAGGGGCCGTTTCGGCCCCCCGCCGGGGAAAACCGCCGCGACAAGCCTTCGCAGCTAGCGGCCCGCCTCGCCGCGTTCAAGCCTTTTCTGAGACCGGACAAGGATTTGGGATCGCGTTAACCTTTTATTCACCATAAGCTTCAATCCGCGGCGGCGGCATGCGAGAAGAAGGGCAACGGAGCCTGACTCATGTCCCCGATCCGCCTGTTCACCGATCTCGACGGCCGCATCGGCCTCAGGGCCTTCTGGCTCGGCAGCGCCACGGTCGCGCTCGCCCTGTTCGCGGTCCAGCGGCTCGCCCCGCATCTGACCGACCCGGCCTCGGCGGTGCAGGCGGTCGCCTTCGCCAAGGCCTTCGCCCTGTTTCCCTGGTCGGCGCTCGCCGCGAAGCGCGCGCGGGACCGCGGCGGCTCCTCGCTGTTCGGCATCCTGCTGGTCTGCGCCATCGTCCTGCCGGAGCAGTTGCTGCCGCATGTGCCGTTTGGCTGGCGGCCCTCGATGGAGGCGATCGGGACGATCGCCTGGGTCGTCGCCCTCATCGATCTCGGCCTGATGCCCTCGGCGCAGCGCGACCCGCGCGAATCCGGGCTTGCGACGGCCGTGGCGGGTGCTAAAGCGGCGGAATGACCGCCACACCGACCCGCTCCGCCCCTCCCCTCGATTTCGACCCCGCCGACCCGGTCGCGCTGACGCAGGCGCTGGTGCGCTGCCCCTCGGTGACGCCGGCCGAGGCCGGCGTGCTCGCGCTGCTGGAGCAGGTGCTGGCGGCGGAAGGCTATGCGGTGCACCGCCCGGTCTTCAGCGAGCCCGGCATGCCGGATGTCGAGAACCTCTATGCCAGGATCGGCAGCGAAGGCCCTGTCTTCGTCGTCGCCGGCCATGTCGACGTCGTGCCGGTCGGCGACGAGGCGGCCTGGACGCGCGCGCCCTTCGCGGCCACGATCGAGAACGGCGTCCTCTACGGGCGCGGCGCCTGCGACATGAAGGGCGGGCTCGCGGCGATGGTCTCGGCCGCGATCCGCTATCGGCGCGAAAATCCGGAGGCGCCGGGCTCGATCGCCTTCCTGGTCGCCGGCGACGAGGAGGGGCCGGCCGTCAACGGCACGGTGAAGCTGCTGAAATGGGCGCATGAGCGCGGCGAGCGCTTCGACCATTGCCTGCTCGGCGAGCCGACCAATCCGGCGGCGATGAGCGACATGATCAAGATCGGCCGGCGCGGCTCGCTGACCGGCGAGCTGACCGTCAACGGCACACAGGGCCATGTCGGCTATCCGCATCTCGCCGACAATCCGATCCGCGGCATGGTGCGCCTGCTGGCCGCGCTCGACGCGACCCCGCTCGACGCCGGCACCACGCATTTCGACCCGAGCAATCTCGAAGTGACGACGCTCGATGTCGGCAACCCGGCGACCAACGTCATCCCGGCGCAGGCCAGGGCCGTCTTCAACATCCGCTTCAACGATCGCTGGACGCCGGAAACCCTCGCCGCCGAGATAGAGCGCCGGCTGCGCGAGGCCGCCGGCAACACGGTACGCTACGAGATCCGCTTCCGGCCAACCAATTCGGTCGCCTTCCTGACCGAGCCCGGCCCCTTCGTGGCGATGGTCGCGGACGCGGTCGAGGCCGAGACCGGCAAGCGACCGGCGCTGTCGACGACCGGCGGCACCTCGGATGCCCGCTTCATCAAGAGCTATTGCCCCGTCGTCGAATACGGCGTCGTCGGCAAGACCATGCATCAGGTCGACGAATGCGTCGCCGTGTCCGACCTCCTCGCGCTGGAACGGATCACGCATCGCCTGCTCGCCCGCTATTTTGCAGCGCAGCATAGGGCTTGACCTGCCCGCGAAGCGGACCATTATCTGACCTAGACGAAAGTCTAAGGTTTTGTGATGGAGTTCGCGATGAGGCTCGATGCCGACGATGTCGCGCGGTCGCTGCGCGGTTCCTGGCGCCTGATGAGCAAGGGGGCCGAGGCGCTGCCCGAGCTCGACCTCAGCCGCGACGGATTCTGGCGCTCCTTCCTGGCCTTCGCGCTAATGCTGCCGGCGACGATCGCAATCCTCGCCGCGATGCGGCTGGCGGCCGGGCTCGGCAATGCCGGCGGCCTGCTCGGCGCGCCCATGCTGGCGCTTTCGGTCGCGGCGGCGCTGTCGCTCGCCATCCTGGTGGTGCCGGCCTTCCTGATCGTGATCCGGCCGGAGCTGGCGCAGGCGCCGCGCTTCACCAGCTTCGTCATCGCCTGGAACTGGTCCGGCATCGTCTCCGCCAGCCTCATGGCCGTGCCTGCGGCGGTCTATGCGCTCGGCTGGGCGCCCCCCACGCTGGCGCTGGTGCAATCGGCCTTCTTCGCCGCGATCGTGCTGCGCCTGCGCTATTGCGTGGCGCGCGCCGCCTTCGGCGCCGGCAACGGCATCGCCTGGCCGCTGGTCATCGCCAGCGTGGTGCTCGATTACGGCGTGCTGCGGCTGTTCGGGCTGCTCTGAGGCAGGCCTATTCGTAGTCTACCCCGGCGAGATAGAGGCCGCAGGAGGGCGCGAGCGCCGCGCATTGCGAGCGATCCCGCGCCGCCAGCACCGCGCCGATCTTCGCCTCCGGCCAGCGCCCGGCACCGACCATCTTCAGCGAGCCGACGATCGAGCGGACCTGATGATGCAGGAAGGAGCGGGCATGGGTGTAGACCACGATCTCCGCTCCCTCGCGCCGGACGTCGAGCCGGTCGAGCGTGCGGATCGGGCTGTTGGCCTGGCATTCGGCGGCGCGGAAGGTGGTGAAGTCGTGCTTGCCGAGCAGGGCCTTGGCGGCGCGGTCCATCGCCTCGTGGTCGAGCCTCACCGGCACATGCCAGACGCGGTTGCGGTCCAGCGCCGGCGGCGCGCGCCGGTCGAGAATGCGGTAGATGTAGTAGCGGCGCCTCGCCGAGAGGCGGGCGTCGAAATCCTCCGGCACGATCTCGGCCTGGAGCACGCTGACCGGCACCAGCGCCTTGAGCCGGGCGTTGCTGGCGTCACGCACCACATCGCTGCGCCATTCCCTGTCGAGATCGACATGGGCGACCTGGTGGAGGGCGTGAACGCCGGCATCGGTGCGCCCGGCGCAATGCAGCCGCACGGGATGGCCGCAGAAGGCCTCGACCGCCTCCTCGACGCTCTGCTGCACCGACGGATCGCTCGCCTGGCGCTGCCAGCCCGAGAAGCGCGTGCCGTCATATTCGATGACGAGCTTGTAGCGCGGCATCAGGCGCTCATCCCATTCTCCGGGCCGTCATCCCGGACAAGCGGCGAAGCGGCGCCGATCCGGGATCCATGCCTGAACCGTTCCGGCATGGATCCCGGGTCTCCGCTTCGCTCCGCCCGGGACGACCGCGTGAGAAACCACCTCATCAGAGCCTGTCGCCCGCCCCGAGCCGGGCGCCGCGCAGGAATTCCGCCCCGCTCATCGGCGCCTTGCCGGCGCGCTGCACCTGGAGCAGCTTCACCGCCCCGACCGCGCAGGCGACCGTGCCCTCGTCGTCGAGCAGGGTGCCCGGCTCGGCCGCGCCGCCGGCGCGCGCCGTGCGCAGGATCTTGAGCCGTTCCGGCCCCTTGCCGAGGTCGATCTCGGCGAAGGCGCCGGGAAAGGGCGAGAGGCCGCGCACGAGATCGTGCACCTGCTGCGCCGGGCGCGCCCAGCTCAGCTTCGCCTCGGCATTGGCGATCTTGGCGGCGTAGGTGACGCCCTCCTCCGCCTGCGGCGTGAAATGCAGGGCGCCGCGGCCGAGCGCCGCGAGCGCGCGCACCATCAGATCGGCGCCGAGGATGCTGAGCCCGTCGTGCAACTCTCCCGCCGTCATGTCCGGCCCGATCGCCAGCGTCTCGACCATGCCGACCGGGCCGGTATCGAGCCCGGCCTCCATCTTCATCACGCAGACGCCGCTCTCGGCATCGCCGGCCATGATCGCGCGCTGGATCGGCGCGGCGCCGCGCCAGCGCGGCAGCAGCGAGGCATGCAGGTTGAGGCAGCCCAGCTCCGGCAGGTCGAGGATCGCCTGCGGCAGGATCATGCCATAGGCGACGACGACCGCGACATCGGCCTGATGGGAGGCGAAGATCCCGGCCTGCTCGTCGCTCTTCAGGCTGGCGGGGGTCAGGACCGGGATGCCGAAGCGCTCCGCCGCCTTGTGCACCGGCGAGGGCCGCAGCTCCAGCCCGCGGCCCGCCTGCGCGGGGGCGCGCGTATAGCAGGAGACGACCTCGTGGCCCTGGCCGACGATCTCGGTCAGCACCGGCACCGCGAAATCGGGCGTGCCCATGAAGATGACGCGCAAGCTCATATGCTGACCATAACTCCGTGGCGGCCGTGAGCCCGGGCTACCGCAGGGCGACCCGGGATCCATGCCTGAACCTCTCGCGCCGGCGCTCCGGCATGGTTCCCGGACCTGCGCCCGGCTCCGCCCGGAAGGGCGGCCGGCGGACCCGAAAACCTCAGGCTGCCGAGCGCTTGGCGGCCTTGGCGAATTTCTTGGTGACGCGCTCGCGCTTCAGCCGCGAGAGATGGTCGATGAAGAGCACGCCGTTGAGATGGTCGATCTCGTGCTGGAGACAGGTGGCGAGCAGGCCGTCGGCCGCGATCTCCTGCGTCTTGCCGTCGAGATCGGTATAGCGGACCTTGACCTGCGCCGGCCGCTCGACCTCCTCGTAATAGTCCGGGATCGAGAGGCAGCCTTCCTCGTAGACGCTGAAATCCGCGGAGGACCAGGTCACTTCGGGATTGATGAAGACCTGCGGCCTCTTCGGCTCCGGCTCCTCCTCGTCCTTCGCCTCGCGCTTCGACAGGTCCATGGTCACGACGCGCAGCGGCACGCCGACCTGGATCGCGGCGAGCCCGATGCCGGGCGCGTCGTACATGGTCTCGAACATGTCGTCGACCAGCGTCCGGATCTCGGGCGTGACGGCCTCGACCGGCTTCGAGACGAGCCGGAGCTGGCTGTCGGGCAGGATGACGAGCGGGCGAATGGCCATGGGATTCCGCAGGAAAAGAGCTGTTGAGCCCGGGACATAAGCATTTGTGGGCAAGCGGTCAAACTGTTCCGCTTTCGTTCGCCATCCGCGCGCGAATCGGTTAGCCTTTCCGCATGAACGCCATCGCCTTCACCCTGCTCGAACGGCCCGTGACCTGGGCGGAAGCGGCGCTCGGCTTCGCGGGCTTGAGCCTCGCACTGCTGCTGATCGCGGTGGTGGCGAGCTGGCGCGGCAGCCGCAGCCGCGCGATCGAGGCCGCGATGGCGGCCGAGCGCGCCCGCGAGATGGACGACAAGGTGGCGGAGATGAACCGCCAGCAGGCCGAGCTCGCGGGGCGGATGCAGTCGATGGCCGAGATCCTCTCGACACGGCAGGGCGATCTCGCCCGCCTCGTCGCCGAGCGGATGGACGGCTTGCGCCAGCAGGTCGGCGCCGGGCTCGAGCGCAACGTCCAGCAGACCAGCGAGAGCCTCGGCAAGCTGCAGGAGCGGCTGGCCGTGATCGACACCGCCCAGAAGAACCTGACCGACCTCACCTCGGAAGTGGTGACGCTCCGCGACGTGCTCGCCAACAAGCAGGCGCGCGGCGCCTATGGCCAGGGCCGGATGGAGGCGATCGTCCGCGACGGGCTGCCCGCCGCCTTCTTCGCCTTCCAGCCGCAATTGTCGAACGGGCGCCGGCCGGATTGCCTCGTGACGCTTCCCGGCGACGGGCGCGGCCTCGTCATCGACGCCAAATTCCCCCTGGAGAGCTTCACGCTGCTGCGCGAGGCCCGCGGCGAGGAGGCCAGGAAGGCAGCCGGCCAGCGCGTGCGCAACGATGTCGGCGTGCATGTGAAGGATATCGCCGAGCGCTATTTCCTGCCCGGCGAGACGCAGGACATCGCCCTGCTCTTCGTGCCGTCGGAATCGATCTATGCCGATCTGCACGAGCATTTCGACGATGTCGTGCAGCGGGCGCACCGGGCCCGCGTGATGATCGTCTCGCCCTCGCTGCTGGCGCTGGCGATCCAGCTCATGCAGTCGCTGGTGCGCGATGCCAGGATGCGCGAGGAGGCCCGCGTCATCCAGACCGAGGTCGGCAAGCTGCTCGACGACGTGAGGCGGCTGGGCGAGCGCGTCGACAAGCTCGACACGCATTTCCGCCAGGCGCAGGAGGATGTCGGCCAGATCAAGACCTCGGCCGGCAAGGTGACGAGCCGCGCCGAGAAGATCGGCGCGCTCGAATTCGACGACGAGACAAGCGAGCCGAAGCTGCCCTTCGCCAAGGGGTTGGAGCTGAAGCGCGCGGCGGAATAAGGCCTGCGGGGTCGGACAACTGCGTCGACCGTCCTATCTGTGAGGCGGCAAGGTCCGCTCCGCCTCGGCGATCAGGCTCTCCTGCCCCTGTGTCGGACCGCCATGGAGCGCGGCGACGCGGCGCAGCATGGCGAAGAGCTCGCCGAACTCGGCCGCCGTCAGATGAGGCCGCATCAGATCGCGCAGGTCGAGCATCGCCATGGTCCGCGACGGCGCGCGCGAGACGGCATGCTGCGCCAGTGCCAGGCGCTCCTCCAGATCGGCCCCGTATTCGAGGATCGCCTTCATTTCGGAGCGGATCATGTCGCGCTGCTCGCTGGTCGGCTCGCCGCGTTCGGACGCCACCAGGCACATCAGCGCGACGGCGCCGTCGCGGGTTTCCGGCAAGGTGCGCAGCGCCACGCGGCGCGACTCGGTCTCCGCTTCCGCGCGCCGCTGCTGCAGCTTTTCGCGGTGTTTCTGCTGACCATGCGATGCAAGCGAATCGCGCAGATATTCCATGCCGCCGCCCCAGAGCATCCAGTAGATCACGCCGGTGAAGACGGCTCCGACGATGGCGGCAATGACGGGCATGACAGGCTCTCCGCAATATCAGCGCTCAAATCGTTCCGGTGGCGGACGGGGGCCGGACATAATCGTCCGCGCCCGAAACCGGAGGAATCCGTTATGCCCGCTCGAGCGGGATCGGCTCAAGCGGGAGCGCAGGATCGGACGGCCATGCGACGCCTTTTTTGCTCAGCCGCGATTGAGCGCGGCGGATAGCTCCGGCTTGACGTTCAGCGTCTGGAAGACGACGCAGTAGCGCTCGGTGAGCTTCAGCAGCGTGTCGAGCTTCTCCTGCGGCGCGTCGGTCTCGACGTCGAAGAAGAGGCGGATCGCCTTGAAGCCGACCGCCGCGTCCTTGGCCACGCCGAGCGTGCCGCGGAAGTCGAGATCGCCCTCGGCCCGGACGACGCCCTTCTTCAGTTCGATCTCGAGCGCGGTCGCGACCGCCTTCAGCGTCACGCCGGCGCAGGCGACCAGCGCCTCCAGCAGCATGTCGCCGGAGCAGAGCTCGGCGCCCGAACCGCCCGTCGCCGGATGCAGGCCGGCGAGCGCGATGGCACGGCCGGTCTCGACCTTGCAGGCGATATGCTGGTCGTCGAGCTCGCCCCGGGCCTTGAGCGTGACGACCGCCGCCTCGGGGTTGCTGCGGTATCCGTCCTTGAGCGGAGCCTGCAGGGCGCGCAGCGCGGTGACGTCCATGGAACCAATCCTCCCGTTCACATCATGTTGGGGGCGCCGGGGCGGCGCGTCTGGCGGCTGATAGGCCGATGCGCGTCGCGAAGCCAGCGCGGCCGGCGCGCCCCGCGGCCGCTACCACCACATGCCGGCCGTCTCGGCCGCCTTCTCCTGATGCGGGGCCTCGTGGCGCAACGAACGGTCGAGCGCGCGCAGGGCCTCGCGCTTGGCCGCCTCGAAGGCCGGCGAGAGCCGGTCGCGCGGGCGGGCGAGCGGATTGCCCAGCTCGTCGAAGACGCGGCCGGGCTTCGGCTGCATCACCACGATGCGGTCGGCCAGCGTCACCGCCTCCTCGACGTCATGCGTGACCATGACGACGGTGGGGCGGCTCTCCTGCCAGAGCGCCAGCAGGTGGCCGTGCAGGCTCGCGCGCGTCGTGGCGTCGAGCGCCGAGAAGGGCTCGTCCATCAGCAGCAGCTTCGGCCGGGTGACGAGGGCGCGGGCGATGGCGACGCGCTGCTGCTGGCCGCCGGACAATTCGCGCGGCCAGCGCTTCTCATGGCCGGCGAGGCCGACGCGGACGAGCGCATTGGTCACCAGCCCCTCGCGCTCGAAGGCCGAGAGATGCGACAGGCCGAAGCCGACATTCTCGGCCACGCAGAGCCAGGGGAAGAGCCGCGGCTCCTGGAAGATGACGCCGACATCGGCGCGCGGCTCGGCCACGACCTCGCCGTCGAGGCGGATCGCGCCCTCGCTCGGCCGGTCGAGCCCGGCGACGAGCCGGAGCAAGGTGGTCTTGCCGCAGCCGGAGCCGCCGAGCAGGGCGACGATCTCGCCGCGCCCGACCGTGAGGTCGATCGCCGAGAGGGCGTGGGTGCCGTCGGCATAGGTCTTGGACAGCCGGTCGAAACTCAGCACGGTTGAGGCTCTCAGAGCTTGTCGCGCGCCGTATCCTGCCAGGCGAGGAAGGGCCGCGTGATGGCGACGAGCAGGCCGTCGGCCAGCTTGCCGAGCACGGCGAAGCTGATGATGGCCGCGATGATGGTGTCGGGGCGGCCGAGCTGCTGGCCGTCCACGAGCAGATAGCCGAGCCCCTCGCTCGCCCCCATGATCTCGGCCGCGACCACGAACATGAAGCCGAGGCCGAGGCCCGAGCGCAGCGCCGTGATCCAGTCGGGCAGGATCGCCGGCAGCAGGACGCGCCTGACCATGGCCAGCCGCGACAGGCGGAACACCCGGCCGACCTCGACGACCTTGCGGTCGATGCCCTGGATCGCGGCGGCGACGCCGAGATAGACCGGGAAGAACACGCCGACCGCGATCAGCGCGACCTTCGAGGCCTCGAAGATGCCGAGCCAGAGGATGAAGAGCGGCACCCAGGCGATGGAGGGGATCGCGCGCAGCGCCTGCAAGGTGGGGTCGAGCAGACGCTGCGCCACCGGCAGGGCCCCGGTCAGGGCGCCGAGCACCGTCCCCGCCAGGGCGCCGAGGCCGAAGCCGGCGCCGACCCGCGACAGGGTCGCCGCCGCATGGGTCAGCAATTCGCCGGATGCCGCCAGCTCCCAGAGCGTGCGGCCGACGACGCTGGGCGGCGGCATCAGCCGGCCATTGGCGAGGCCGGCTGCGACCAGCGCCTCCCAGAGCAAGGCGAGGAGCAGCGGCAGCACAAAGCCGAGCCAGGCCAGGCCGGAGCGGGCCGGCGCCGCCCTGCCGCGCGGCGCGGATTCGACCGTATCTAGCGCTCCTGCCTCGACGGCGCTCATCGGCCCGGGCGCGCCTCAGTTGGTCGCGACGAAGCTGCGGTCGACCAGCGAATCCACCGCCGCCTTCACATCGGTCGCGGCAGGCAGGACGCCGGCATCCTTGAGCGCGACGCCGGCCGCGGTGATGCTCTCGATCTGCGCCGGGCCGATGGCGGAATGGGTCAGCTCGGTGCGGCTGAGCTGGCGCTCGATCACCGGCTCGGGCAGCTTGGTGTAGGTGACCAGCACCTTCTTCAGCCCGGCGGGATTGGCGAGGGCGTAGCGGCGCGCCTCCTCATAGGCGGCGAGCACCTTGCGCACGAGGTCCGGGTTCTCCTTGGCGAAGGCCTCGCGGACATTGAGGATTCCCCAGGTGTTGTCCTCGGCCTTGCGGTAGAACAGCCTGGCGCCGCTCTCGACCTCCGCCGCCGCCATCAGCGGGTCGAGCCCGGCCCAGGCCTCGACATCGCCGCGCTCCAGCGCGAGCCGGCCATCGGCGTGCTGGAGCAGGACGAGCTTGACGTCCTTCTCGGTCAGCCTGGCGTCGGCCAGCGCGCGCACGAGGAAGATATGCGGGTCGGTGCCGCGGGTGACCGCGATGCGCTTGCCCTTGAGGTCCGAGACCTTGGTGATCTCGCTCTTCGCGCCGGTGACGAGCGCCGTCCATTCGGGGCGCGAATAGACATAGACCGACTTGATCGGATTGCCGTTGATCTTGCCGATCAGCGCCGCGGCGCCGGCGGTGGAGCCGAAATCGATCGAACCGGCATTGAGGAATTCGAGCGCCTTGTTGGAGCCGGCCGAGAAGACCCAGCGCACCTTGATGCCCTCGGCCTCCAGCGCCTTCTCCAGCGTTCCGCGCTCCTTCAGCACCAGGCTGACGGGATTGTAGGTCGCGTAGTCGAGGCGGATTTCCTTGGGCTGCGCCAGGGCCGGGGCGGCGAGCGCGGCGGCGGCCAGGGCGGCGAGCGCGAGGCGGCGGGTGATGCTGGTCATCGGGTGATCCCTCTTGCGACGATGCGAGGGATGCGGGCGCAGACGCCCCTTCCCCACGCTTTAGCTGCACTTGTTTCGCGCCCGCAAGCTGACGGCTCAAATCGGCGCGTATCCGCTTCTTAGGTCTGATCGTTCTGTATGTCAAACAATACAATCCACTATGTCATTATCCGTAATTCACATATTATTCCGTTTAATTTGACCTTTCCGTCGCCGCTCCCCACCATGATAGAAACAGGCGCCCCCACGAGATCCTGCCGCCGTGCCAGCCCCCGCCGAGAAGCCCGCCCTGCCGCTGCCCGAGATGCTGCAGGATGCCGAAGCCGGCACGGCCCGGCTGCTCGAATCCGGGCACCGGCGCGACAAGGCCGAGAAGCGCCGGCTCCTCGTCGCCGCGCTGCGGCAGCTCCTCGACGACGGCCGGGACTCGGCCCGGGCGATCCTCGTCGCGCAGCGCAGCGGCCTCGCCTGCGCGCAGCGGCTCTCGGCGGTGATGGACGCGGTCATGGTCGCCCTGCACAAGGCGGCGACGGGCTATTTCTATCCGGCCGACAACCCCTCGCAATCCGAGCATATCGCGGTCGCCGCGGTGGGCGGCTATGGCCGGGGCACGCTGGCGCCGGGCTCGGATGTCGACCTGCTCTTCCTGTTCCCGCACAAGCAGACCGCCTGGGGCGAGAGCGTGGTCGAGTCGATGCTCTACCCGCTCTGGGACCTGAAGCTGAAGACCGGCCACTCCGTCCGCTCGGTCGACGACTGCATCCGCGAGGCGCGGGCCGACATGACGATCCGCACGGCGCTGCTGGAGGCGCGCTTCCTGGCCGGCGACCGGGCGCTGTTCGACGAGATGGTCCGGCGCTTCGACGCCGAGGTCGTCGAGGGCACGGCGGCGGCCTTCACCGAGGCGAAGCTGTCGGAGCGCGAGACGCGCGTCCAGCGCGCCGGCGCCTCGCGCTATCTGGTCGAGCCCAACGTCAAGGACGGCAAGGGCGGCTTGCGCGACCTCAACACCCTGTTCTGGATCGCGAAATACGCCTATCGCGTGCAGGATGCGCGCGATCTGGTCGCCGCCGGGCTGTTCGACCGGCAGGAGCTCCAGATGTTCCGGCGCTCGGAGGACTTCCTCTGGCGGGTGCGCTGCTGGCTGCACTTCATCACCGGCCGCGCCGAGGAGCGGCTGTCCTTCGACCTGCAGCGCCAGGTCGCGGCCGCGGTCGGCTATGCCGGCCGCAAGGGCCAGGAGCCGGTCGAGCGCTTCATGAAGGCCTATTTCCTCGTCGCCAAGGATGTCGGCGACCTCACCGCCATCGTCTGCGCGGCGCTGGAGGCGCGCCAGCAGAAGCCGCGCGCCAGCCTGTCGCATCTGCTCGGCTCCCTCGCCAAGCGCAAGCGCGTGCGGGCGCTCGGCCATACCGACTTCACGCTGAAGGGCCAGCGCCTCGCCGTCGTCGACGACAGCGCCTTCGAGCGCGACCCGGTCAACCTGCTGCGGCTCTACCAGATCGCCAGCCGCGAGGACCTCGCCATCCATCCCGATACGAGCCGGCTGGTGACCCAGTCTCTCCGGCTGGTGACGCCCGGCCTGCGCACCGACCCCGAGGCCAACCGCATCTTCCTCGAGATCCTGACCGCGCGGCGCTCGCCCGAGGTGGTGCTGCGGCGGATGAACGAATCCGGGCTGCTCGGCCGCTTCATCCCGGATTTCGGCCGGGTCGTGGCGATGATGCAGTTCAACATGTACCACCACTACACGGTGGACGAGCATCTGATCCGCGCCATCGGCGTGCTGGCCGAGATCGACGCGGGCGGGCTGGAGGCCGAGCATCCGCTCTCCAACGAGATCATGCCCAGCATCGCCAACCGGCGGGCGCTCTATGTCGCGCTGTTCCTGCACGACATCGCCAAGGGCCGGCCGGAGGATCATTCGATCGCGGGGGCGCGCATCGCGCGCAAGCTCGGGCCGCGCTTCGGGCTGACGCCGGGCCAGACGGAGACGGTCGCCTGGCTGGTCGAGCACCATCTCGACATGTCGACCATCGCCCAGAGCCGCGACCTCGGCGACCCGAAGACGATCGAGAGCTTCGCCGCCACCGTGCAGACGCTGGAGCGACTGAAGCTGCTGCTGATCCTCACCGTCGCCGACATCAAGGCGGTCGGCCCCGGCGTCTGGAACGGGTGGAAGGGCCAGCTCCTGCGCACGCTCTACTACGAGACCGAGATCGTTCTCACCGGCGGCCATTCGGCCGTCGAGCGCAAGGCGCGCGTCGCCCAGAAGCAGGAGGAGCTGCGCCAGCGCCTGGCGGACTGGCCGGAGGAGGAGCGCGACGCCTACATCGCGCGCCACTATCCGGCCTACTGGATCAAGGTCGACATCGCCGACCAGGAGCGGCACGCCCGCTTCCTGCGCGCGGCCGAGAAGGCCGGGCGCCTGACCGCGACCATGGTCGAGACCGACCAGTTCCGCGGCGTCACCAAGCTGACCGTGCTGGCGCCCGACCATCCGCGGCTGCTCGCCATCGTCACCGGCGCCTGCGCCGCGGCCGGCGGCAACATCGCCGATGCGCAGATCTTCACCACCAGCGACGGGCAGGTGCTCGACACGATCTCGGTCTCGCGCGCCTTCGACCGCGACGACGACGAGCTGCGCCGGGCCGAGCGCATCGCCGCCGCGATCGAGCGGGCGCTGAAGGGCGAGATCAGGATCGCCGACCTCGTGGCGCAGCGGCGCGCGCCGCCGCCGCGCGGCCAGACCTTCCAGCTCGCCCCGGAGATCGTCATCGACAACGTGCTCTCCAGCCGCCACACGGTGCTGGAGGTCTCGGGGCTCGACCGGCCGGGCCTGCTCTACGACCTCACCACCGCGATCGGGAAGCTCAACCTCAACATCGCCTCCGCCCATATCGCGACCTTCGGCGAGAAGGCGGTCGACGTTTTCTACGTCACCGACCTGACCCATGCGAAGATCACCTCGACGGCGCGCCAGCTCACGATTCGCAAGGCGCTGCTCGAGGTCTTCGAGTTCGAGGGGGCCAAGGCGGCTTCGGCCCGGACGAAACTCCCGGCGCGAGCTTGATTTAGGCCAACATAAGACCGATATCGGCAGCGACTGCGGCCGCGCACCGTGAGACGATCGCATGGCGTCGGGCAACGGGCGCGGCGAGCCGGATGAAGGGAATTGGAAGACGCGATGACGCAGAACCCTGCGACGGAAGACCCGAACCTCGAAGCCGCGGCCAACGCCGCCGGACAGCCTCAGGCCGCCGAAGGCGGCAGCGAGGCCGGGACCGCGGCGCTCCAGGCCGAGCGCGACGATCTCAAGGACAAGCTGCTGCGCACGCTCGCCGAGATGGAGAATCTGCGCCGGCGCACCGAGCGCGAGCTCGCCGATGCCAAGGCCTATGCGGTGACGAGCTTCGCCCGCGACCTGCTCGGCTCCTCCGACAATCTGCGCCGCGCCCTGGAGAGCGTGCCGGAAGCGGCCCGCGGCGGCGCCGACGCGACGCTCAAGGCGCTCTATGACGGCGTCGAGCTGACCGAGCGCGAATTGCTCAAGACTCTGGAGCGCCACGGCATCCGCAAGGTCGACCCGCAGGGCGAGAAATTCGACCCGAACCTGCACCAGGCGATGTTCGAGGCGCCCGACGCGGCGATCCCGAAGGGCCTCGTCTCGAAGGTCGTCCAGGTCGGCTACAAGATCGGCGAGCGCGTGCTGCGCCCGGCCCTGGTCGGCGTCTCGGCCGGCGCGCCCAAGGCCGCGGAGCCGCCGCCGGCCGGCGAGAACGGCGGCGACAAGCCCGCGAGCCACTGAGAGAAAGCCGCCGATCCATGTTCGAGGGCGCCGGCGTCGCCATTTTCGCGCTGACCGGAGCCCTCGTCGCCGCCCGCAAGGGCATGGATCCGTTCGGCTTCATCCTGCTCGCCACCGTCACCGGCGTCGGCGGCGGGACGCTGCGCGAATTGCTGCTCGGGCACGGCGCCTTCTGGGTGCGCGATCCCGCCGATGTCGTCATCTGCACGGCGGTCGCGCTCGCTGGCTGGACGCTGGCCTATTTCCGCCCGGGCATGCTCGAGGGCTGGAGCGGGCGGCGCCTGCTGCTCTGGGCCGATGCGGTCGGCGTCTCGCTCTTCGCCGTGATCGGCACGCTGCGGGGCCTCGATGCCGGTGCGCCGGTGATGTCGGCGGTAGCGCTCGGCGCGATGACCGCGACCTTCGGCGGCATCCTGCGCGACATCCTCGCCGGCGACCGGCCGATGGTGCTGTGGAGCCGTGAATTCTACGTCACGGCCGCGACGGCCGGCGCGGTCGCCACCGCCCTGCTGGTCGGGCTCGGCCTGAGCGGCCTTGCCGTCATGCTCGGCGGCGCCGTCACCTGCCTCGGGCTCAGGGCCGGCTCGCTGCTGTTCGGCTGGTCGTTCCCGAGGCTGCCGGGCGGCACGGCCGGATAGGCCGGTGCGCCTCTCAATCCGGCTTCGTCACCCGGCGCAGCGTCAGGTTGATGCGCCCGCCCTCGGGCAGAAGCGTCGAGGAGCCGGAGAGGATGCGGTCGATGCCGTGATAGGCCAGCCGCGCCGCGCCCCCGAACAGCAGCACGTCGCCTGAGGCGAGCTTCAGCGAGGTCGTCCTGCCGCCGCGCGCCGTCCCGCCGATGCGGAAGAGCGCGGCGTCGCCGAGCGAGACCGAGAGCACCGGCGCGTCGAACTCCTGCTCGTCGCGGTCCTGATGCAGGCCCATCCTGGCACCGGCGGCGTAGTGGTTGACGAGGCAGGCCTCCGGCGGATGCGGATAGCCGGAGAGCTCCTCCCACAGCGCCAGCAGCGGCGCCGGCAGCAGCGGCCAGGGCTCGCGGGTCTCGGGATGGAGCGGCTGGTAGCGGTAGCCGGCCTCGTCGGAGACCCAGCCGAGCGGGCCGCAATTCGTCATCCGCACCGAGAAGGGCTTTCCGGTCTTCGGCATCCGCGGCTGGAAGAAGGGCGCCTGCCGCACCACGGCGCGCAGCTCCGCCAGCAGGGCGCCCTGCTCGCCGGCCGAGAGCCGGCCCGGCCAGTGATAGACGCCCGGGACGACGGCGAGGCGCGTCATCGGCCCGCTCCGCCTAGAGCGCGTCGAGGCCGAGCACGTCGGCCATGGAGTAGAGGCCGGGCGCCCTGCCCCGGCCCCAGAGCGCCGCCCTCACCGCGCCTTGCGCGAAGAGGCTGCGGTCCTCCGCGACATGGGCGAGCTCGAGCCGCTCGCCGGCGCCGGCGAAGATGACCTTGTGGTCGCCGACCACGGTGCCGCCGCGCAGCGCCGCAAAGCCGATCGTGCCCGGCGCCCGCGCGCCGGTGATGCCGTCGCGCCCGGCGACGCGCTGCTCGGCGAGCTCGACGGCGCGGCCCTCGGCGGCGGCCTCCCCGAGCAGCACGGCGGTGCCGGAGGGGGCATCGACCTTCATGCGGTGATGCATCTCGACGATCTCGATGTCCCAGTCGGTGCCGAGGGTCGCGGCGACCTTGCGGACCAGCGCGGCGAGCAGGTTGACGCCGAGGCTCATATTGCCGGAGCGGATGATCGGGATGCGCCGCGCCGTCCCGGCCAGCGCCTGGAGATGGGAGGGCTCGAGCCCCGTGGTGCCGACGACATGGAGGATGCCGGCCTGCGCCGCCAGCTCCGCGAAGGCGACGGTCGCCCCGGGCGCGGTGAAGTCGAGCACCGCATCGGCCCCGGCGAAGGCCGCCGCGGGGTCTCCCGTCACGGTGACGCCGAGCGGCGGCAGGCCGGCGAGCGGGCCGGCATCGGCGCCGAGGGCGGGCGAGCCCGGACGCTCCACCGCCGCCGCGAGCCGGCAGCCCTGCGCCTGGTCGATCGCTTTGATCAGCATGCGGCCCATGCGCCCAGCGGCACCGACGACGACGAGACGCATGTCACTCATGGGCAGGCTCCGAAATGCGTGCGGCCGGAAGCGGCCGGGTAGGCAAACCCCGCTATAAGCCGGTTCGCCGGGCCGCGACACCCGAAACCGCGCCTCGGCGCTCCACATGGAAACGGCCGGGTCGCCCCGGCCGTCCACGGATCGAACATTGCGGTGGAGGCGGTCAGGCCGCCTGCTGGATGCCCGAGAGCAGCCAGGCGCCGCCGCGCTCGCGCTGGAAGGTCCAGAACTCCCTGACCTCCTGCACGGCATTGGCGTCGCCCTCGACGACGCGGCCGCTCTGGCGGTCATAGAGCGCGTTGACCAGGCTGAAGCGCATCGAGACGGTGGCGTAGTCCGTCGCGCCCTCGCGCCAGGCCTGCGACAGGTCGCCCTGCAGCAGCTTGACGTCGGAGACGCGGTCGGCGACGCCGCGGCGGGCGTTCTCGGTCAGATCCTCGTCGAAATAGCCGAACATCTCCGGCGTGACGCGCCGGCGCAGCCCGGCCTCGTCCTCGTTGGAATAGGCCGTGTTGATCTCGCCGAGCAGGCGCTCGAAGGCATTGAAATCGGCTGCTTCGAGCTGGATCGGCGTGGCGGCGGGCTGCGCCGCGCCACCGCCGAAACCGGGCCGCGGCGCATCCGGCCGCGCGCCATAGGCCTCGCGCGCATAGGGCGCGCCGGCGCCGGCGAGCTGCGGCTCGGAGCGGCGGCGGAAGAAGCGGATGGCCAGCATCACGGCGCCGACGATCAGGGCGATCTGCAGCAGGAAGCCGAGCAGGCCGCCGAGCGAGGCGAGACCGCCGAAGAAGCCCGAGCCGCTGAGCAGGCCGAACAGCCCGGCGCCGAGCAGGCCGGCGCCGATGCCCATCATCATGTTGCGGGCGAAGGACGGGCGGGCGGCCTGGGCGGCAGCGCCCGCACCCATGCCCGGATTGGCATAGGAGGGCGAAGAGGGCGCGCTGCGCTGGAAAGGCTGGGCGCCGCCCGGAATGGTCTGGGTGGGCGGCGGCGCGCTGCGCGTGAAGGTGCCGCGGCTGCCGAAGCTGCGGCCGCCGCCGGGGCGCGCTTCGGCGGCCAGCGGCACCAGCATCAGGGCTCCAACGACCAGGGCGACGGCACGTCCGTGACGGGCGAGCGAGATCAGAGACATTTTTCCTCCCGGAGCCTCCATAGGCTCAGCGAGCGTCAATATGGGAAAGGCGCCCGCCGGCCGCAAGGCGGCTGCGCGCCGGCCGGGCGGCATGACCAGGCGTTTCAAGGCCGAAGCGTTTCGATCCGGCATGGGTTTCAGTCGCAGCCGCCGGCAAGCTGTGCTAGACTGGCGGCCCGCCCTCCCACCGGGACCGGGCGGAGGGAGAGCGCCATGTTCGCGGACGAACCGAGGCCTCGCCGACACCGCCTGCTGCGCTGGCTATTGGCGTTCGCGGTGCTCCTGCTCATCACCGAAAGCGCCGGGGCGGGCGAGCCCGCCATCCCGCTCGACGGGCCGCGCCTGGCCCAGGCGCCCGAACCGCTCTGCTTCTGCTGGAACGACGGCCGCAAGGTCGCGGAAGGCGCCGCCTCCTGCATCCGCACGACGCAGGGCCGCAGGATCGCGACCTGCGGGCGGGTGACCAACCTGATGTCCTGGCAGGTCACGGAAACGCCCTGCCCCGAAAGCTGAAAGCGCCGGAACCGTCCGGCCGCAGACATGGAAACGCCGCCGGGAGAGGTCCCGGCGGCGTCGTCCTGTTATGGCTCTTGCGGTCCTGAAAACTCCGAGACTGACCCTTGTCAGAACGCTCCCAAAACGATCGCCATCATGAAAACGAAGGCCGCTCCCATGATCAATCGGTCGAGACGTAGCGTGACGGACATCACACCCTCCTGTGTCATTGACCTGTCGCAGAAACTACCAGAACCGACGGCGGCCGCAAGGGGGCAGCATCGTGGCGCCACCGGGGCGAAGGCTAGATCATGCTTAAATCGACGTTAAAGCCTTGAATAGATTTGGGGATGTTTCTGGTCTCCGCAGTCGCTTCCCGGCGGCGCCGACGGCTTCTTCCGGAGCTGCGCCGGGCTCATCTCGCCTTGCCGCGCAACTGTGCTGGCGCTCGACCGTCGCGGCGGCCCGGCCCGGCGCGCGCCCTGCCGGTTAACGCCGGAAGCGTCGGATTAAGCCGGCGTTCACCACCTCGCCAAAGTTAATCGGGCTGTGGCGGCCGGGGCGCAGTCGGTTGAGAAACCGTTCACCAAACGCTTCGCATTTGATGGGTCATGCGACGCGTGAAACTCGCCATCATCGCACTCGGCCTCGCCGGCGCCGCCGGGCTGGCCGGCTGCGGCAAATTCCAGAAGGCCCAGCGCGCGCCCTGGCGCGACCAGGCGGAAGCGGCCTGCCTGTCCTCCGGCCAGGTGCAGCTCTCGAGCTATGTCAGCCTGCGCGGCAAGGCGATCGACGGGCCGGGGACCTGCGGCATGCAGCAGCCGCTCAAGGTCACCGCCCTGCAGAACGGCAGCGTCAACCTGAAGAGCCCGGCCCTGCTCGCCTGCCCCGTGGTGGCGACGACGGACCGGTGGTTCGCCGAGGTGGTGCAGCCGGCCGCGATGAACATCCTGGGCGCGCAGGTGATCGAGATCCGGGCCGGCTCCTATTCCTGCCGCGCCATGAACAACGGCTCCTATACGACGCGCACCTCCGAGCATGCCTTCGGCAACGCCGTCGACGTGTTCTCCTTCCGGCTGAACGACAACCGCGTCGTCACGGTCAAGGATGGCTGGCGCGGCTCGCCGGAGGAGCAGAACTTCCTGCGCGAGATCTTCGTCGGCGCCTGCACCTATTTCGGCACGGTGCTCGGCCCGGGCGCCGACCCGATGCATTACGACCACATCCATATCGACCTCGCCCGCCACGCCAAGGGCCGGCACATCTGCAAGCCGATCATCAAATACACGCCGAACTACAACCTGCCGCCGCCGGACCCGTCGCGGACCTATTCCTCGGCGCAGAGCGCGCCCGCCCCGGCGACGACGCGCGGCGCCGCGCCCGCCGCCACCGCCTATGCCGGCGGGCCGATGCTGCGCCAGCCGAGCGGGGGGCTGCGCCCGCCGGGCGCGGTGCAGGGCGGCTACCCGGTCGCCAATAGCGGACGCCAGGACAACAGCCTGGATTCGCAGATGCGCTTTCTCCAGCAATACGACGCGCGCCAGGGCCAGGAGCGCTCGGGCCAGGAGCGCCAGAGCCAGGAGCGCCCGCGCTTCCGGCCGCAGCCGCTGCCGAGCGAGGCGGCCGGGCCGCTCGCCCTGCCCGGCGCGGTCGAGCCCTCGGAGGAGGAGGCCGTGCTCGGCGACGGCGGCGGCTCCGGCGTCGTCGACCAGCAGGACTCCGAGGAGGCGCAGCCGATCACCCCGGGCCACGATCCCTTCGCCTACAGCTCCGGGCGCACGGCGCGGCGCTGAAGGCCGGCCGCCCCCATGAGCGATTTCATGCCGAGGGCGAGGGCTGGCAGCCCTAAGGCGCCGCCAGCACCTGCCGGCATTCGGGCGGCAGGGCGTCGAGCGAGAGCGGCGGCTTGGGCTTCGGCTTCGGTCCCGGCCGGGGCTTCGGCGGGTGGAAGATCGCCTTGTACTGGCGCTCGACCCAGCCGGCGAGCTCGGCCCCGCAGCCATCGCCGAAATTCGGCGGCTCCTGGGGCACGCAGCTCGCCATGCCGGCCGGGCAGGCCAGCCGGATGTGGAAATGGTAGTTGTGCCCCCAGATCGGCCGGACCTTGTCGAGCCAGCTCCGGTCGCCGGGCTCGCGGCAGAGCGCGACCTTCAGCGCCGGGTTGACGAAGATGCGCTCCACCTTCGGATCGGCGGCGACGGCGCGCAGCAGCCGGACATGAGCCGGCGTCCAGGCGCGCGGATCGACGTCGCGCCAGTCGGCGCGGGCCATGTTGACCGCCGGCATGTTCTCGCGCTGGTCGCGGTCGAGCCTGCCCTTCGGCATCGGCGTCAGCCAGATATCGGCGTCGAGGCCGATCTGGTGCGAGGCATGGCCGGTCAGCATCGGCCCGCCGCGCGGCTGCGACATGTCGCCGACCAGCAGCCCGGCCCAGCCGGTGATGCGCGGCACGTCGCGGGCGAGCTTCTCGAGATAGTCGATCAGGACCGGGTGGCCCCAGTTGCGGTTGCGGTTGAGCCGCATCACCTGCCAGCTCGGCCCGTCGGGCGGCAGCGCCGCGCCGCCGGCGAGGCAGCCGCGGGCATAGGAGCCGATCGCGCGCGGCGGCAGATGCGCCGGGGTCGTCTTCCGGCCGAAGAGGGAGCGGGCGGCATCAGGCCATTGGGCGAGATTGGCGGCGCGGGTCCTCGCCTCCTGCTCGGCCGTGGACTGCGCCAGGCCGGCCGCCGGCAGCGCGCCGGCCATGACGAGGAGAAGCGGAATGATTCGGCGCAGATGACCCATGCGGGCAGCTTCGGCGGCGAGGCGAGCGCCGGTCAAGCGGAAGGCGCGCCCGGCCCCGCCCGGCCGGACGCCGCCGCCTGGATCTTCGCGCAGACCGACCGGAACAGCGCCGCCGACCGGCTCTGGCCGTGAAGCCACCACAGATTCAGCCCGAGCAGGCAGGCGAAGGCCAGCGCGACCGCCGTCAGGTCCCGGATCGCGACGCCATAGGCGCCGAACAGGACGACGGGCCCGAGATAGGGCAGCCAGCCCAGCAGCGCCGGCAGGAAGCCCGCCTTCGCGGCGGCGCCCTGCGCGACATAGCTGCGCTCCTCCTCGGTGAGTTCGATCGTGCCGGGCATCGTTCGCTCGCGCCGCTGAGGCGATCAGGCGCCCTCGCCCCGCTCCCAGACGGCGACCGCCGCGGCGAGATCCTCGAGCGCGACGCCGACGGACTTGAACAGCGTGATGCCGCCGCCCGCCACCCCGCCCTCGATGCGCCCATGGCAGAGATCGGCCAGCGTGCCGGCGACCTTGTCGGCGCTGTAGCTGCCCTCGGCGATGGCGACGGCGACGTCGCCGCCCTCGTCGATCGCCTTGCTGGAATCGACGACGACGCGGGCGCGATGCAGCGCGTCGGCATCGGCCTCGCGCATCTGCATGGTGAAGCCGCCGATCAGATCGAGATGCGCCTCGCGCTTGAGCCAGTGGCCGTGGATCAGCGGCTCGGTGGCGTTGGTGGCGCAGGAGATGATGTCGGCGGTGCGGGCCTCGCCTTCGAGGTCGGTGGTGGCGCGGGCGGCGATGCCCTCCCTCGCCAGCTCCGCCACCGTGGCCTCGGCCGCCTCGGGCCGACGCGCCCAGATCGCGATGTCGGTCAGGGGCCGGACCGAGCGATGCGCCTTGACGATGAAGGGAGCGAGCGCCCCGGCGCCCACCATCAGCATGTGGCTGGCCTCGGGGTTGGACATGTAGCGCGAGGCCAGGGCGGAAGCCGCGGCGGTGCGCCAGGTGGTCAGGCGGTTGCCGTCCATGACCGCGAGCGGCCGGCCGGTTGCGCCGTCCATCAGCAGATAGGCGCCCATCACTCCCGGCAGGTTGCGCTTGCCGTTGCCGAAGAAGACCGAGACGATCTTGGTGCCGATATAGGGCTTCTCCGCCGCCGGGCCGCTCCAGGCCGGCATGGTCAGCAGGACGGCGTCGGCCTCGCCCGGGCGCTCGATGGCGTACTGGCCCCGCTTGGGCGCGATCACCTCGCCGCGGAAGGCCTCGTCGAGGATGTCGATCAGGCCGGGATAGCTCAGGGCGGCGTCGATCTCGGCCGCATCGAAAAGGCGCATCAGTTCCGTCCGTCGGTCAGCGCCGGCAGGGCGGAGTCCGGCACGGCCGAGCGCAGGGCCTGCGTCTCCGAGCGCAGGGTCTCGACCTCGCGGCGGCTGCGGCGCGCCGCCTTGCGGTGCTTGCCCTGGGCGAGCCAGGAGGCCAGCCCGCCGATCAGCACGCCGAGGAAGATCGCGGCCAGCACGACCAGGAAGAGCGGGGCCTCATAGGACAGCGTCGGTAGATCCCGGCTGAAGGGGTCGAGCGAGATCCGCACCGGCGCCCGGTTGGCGATCGAGAACAGCACGATCAGCAGCGCGATCGGCACCAGCACCAGCGCCTTGAAGAAGGCCTTCATCGCAATCTCCGTGGCGGCATTCGCAAAACCGCCGGCTCTCGAGCGTCGGGCCGGAAAAATGGAATCCACTTTTCGGAAGAATCCGACGCTCCAACAATGAGATGGATCATCGTCATCGCCTCCGACAGGACGCGCGACGACCCGGCGCTCACGCCTTGCCGTTGAGGCGCAGGCGCAGCTCCTTGCCCGTCTTGAAGACGGGCACGAACTTCTCCTCGACCTCGACCGCGTCGCCGGTACGCGGGTTGCGGCCGATGCGGGCCGAGCGCGCCTTGCGGGAAAAGGCGCCGAAGCCGCGCAGCTCGACCCGATCTCCCCGCGCCAGCGCCTTCACGATCTCGTCCAGGATCGCCGAGACGATGTTCTCGATGTCGCGCTGATAGAGATGGGTGTTCTGCTCGGCGATCCGCTGAACAAGTTCTGATTTAATCATCGCTGGAGTATAACCATTTGTATCAACATCACTTTTCAGCGGCAGGCTGCCAGAGCGCCAGAGGCTCGTCAAGCCGCAAGCCGACGGGCTGATCCGCCGCCCGGGCGATCGACGCCGCCAGCCCGTCGAGGCCGGCGAGACGCGCGCCCACCTCGGCGAGGCTCCACAGCCCGAAGCGCGAGGCGCTGCTGCGCGGCCTCCAGTCGCGAACCTTGAGGTCCTTGGCGACTTTCTTCTCCTTTTCCAGCCAGGCGATGCCCTCGCGCTCGCCGCCGAGTTCGTCGATCAGCTTCAGGGCCAGGGCCTGGCGCCCGGAGAAGACGCGCCCGTCGGAGGCGGCGCCGAGCTGGGCGTCGTCGAGGCGGCGCCGGTCGCGCACCATCTGCTTGAACCAGCGGTAATTGTCGTCGACGACGCTCTGCAGCGCGGCGCGCGCCTCGGGCGAGGTCGGCTCGAAGCCGTTCGGCGCCGCCTTCAGCGGGCTCGACTTGACCTCCTCGACCTTGACCCCGACCGTGCCCAGCAACTGGCTGACATTGGGATACTGGAAGAGCACGCCGATCGAGCCGACGAGCGAGGTCTCGCGCGCGACGATATGGTCGGTGCCCATCGCCGCGATATAGCCGCCGGAGGCCGCCAGCCCGCCGACCACCGTGACCACCGGCTTCTTGGCCGCGAGCTCGCGCAGCGCGATATGCAGCGCCTCGGCGCCGGAGGCGGTGCCGCCGGGGCTGTTGATGTCGAGCACGACGCCGGACACCGCCTTGCTGTCGCCGACCGACTTGATCAGGTCCAGGGTGCGTCGGTCCCCCGAGATGAAGCCCGAGATCGAGACGCGGGCGATATGCGGGCTGGAGAGGGAGATCGGCCCATCGCCGCGCCAGGCGAGGCCGCCGATGACGGCCGCCGCGATCACCCCCAGGACGGCCAGCACGCGCCAGAGCGTCAGCTTGCGCCGCAGATTGCGGCGGTCGGCGAGCAGATCGGCATCGGACGCCATCGGGGAACTCCAGTCGGCGAGGGACGGATCGATCAGGCTGGGCCAACCTGATCGATCCGTCTCTAACGTATTGATAGGGAACGCGTGACCTGATCAGATTGCACCGCAATCCGATCAGCGCGTGCTCTGGGGCCCGTGGTGTAACCCCGTCGCGCCGGCCGGGCAAGGCGCCCGGCGCCGCTTCAGGCCGCGACCGAGGCGCGCGCCCGGTCGCGCGCGACCAAGGCGAGCCCGCTCGCGACCGAGCGGAAGGCGTCGCCGATATGAACCTTCCCCGCGCCGAAGCGCCGGTCGAACAGGGCTCGCACCGCCGGCACATGCGAGGTTCCGCCGGTCATGAAGACGGCCTCGATCCGGCCGGCGTCGACGCCGGCATCCGCCAGCGCCCGGTCGAGCGCGATCTCGATCGCGCCGACATCCTCGGCGATCCAGCGCTCGAAATCGAGGCGGCGGATCGGGCTTTCGATGGCGACGCCCATCTGGACGAAGCGCAGCACCGTCTCGTCCCGTTCCGACAGCGCGATCTTGGCGGCCGAGACGGCGCGGTAGAGCTCGTAGCCGAGATCGTATTCGATCACGGTCAGCAGATCCTCGAGCTTGCCGGGCTCGACGGCCTCGCGGATCAGGGCGTTGAGCTCGGCCATGGTCTCGCGGCTCTTCATCAGCGAGAGCTTGTGCCATTGCGCGAAGGCGGCGTGGTAATGCGCCGGCACCGGCAGCAGCTTGCCGAAGGAGCGGTATTCCGTGCCCTTGCCCAGCGCCGGCGAGACGGCGTGCTCGATGATCCGGTAGTCGAAGGTGTCGCCGGCGACGCCGACGCCGGCATGGGAGAGCGGGATCGCCTCCAGCCCGCCGCGCTCGCCGGGCTCGAAGCGCATCACCGAGAAGTCGCTGGTGCCGCCGCCGAAATCGGCGACCAGCATGGTCTGCGGCGTCTTCAGCTCGCGGGCGTACCAGTAGGCGGCGCCGAGCGGCTCATAGGCGAAATCGACCTGGTCCATGCCCGCCTTGCCATAGGAACCCTTCAGGCGCCCCAGCGCCAGCTCCTCGTCCGGCCGCTCGCCGGCGAAGACGACGGGCCGGCCCGAGACCAGCGGCAGCGTCGCGGCATCGGCCAGCCCCTTGGTCAGGTCGCCGAGGAAGACGCCGATCAGATCCTCCAGCCGGAAGAGCTTGCCGAAGAGCCGCGTCTCCTGGAAGGCGCGGCTGGAGAGATGCGTCTTGAGCGATTGCAGGAAGCGGTGCTCGCTGGTCATGCCGAGCGCCATGTCGAGCGCGTCGGGGCCGCTGACATGGGTGATGCGGCTCTGCGGCGGCCGGCCTTCGCGCCAGAACATCAGCGCCGAGCGATAGGCGTCGACCGCGCCCTGCCGTGTCGCGAAGGAGCGCGTCACGACCTTGCCGTCGGCTCCCGCCAGCGCGACGACGCTGTTGGTGGTGCCGAAGTCGATGCCGATGGCGGCGGGGGTCATGATGCTTCTCCTCACTAGGCGATGCGCGGCCAACAATCGCGCCGTCATCCCGGACAAGCCGCGAAGCGGCGCCGATCCGGGATCCATGCCGGATCGTTTCCGGCAAAGGTTCAGGCATGGATCCCGGGTCTACGCTGCGCTTCGCCCGGGATGACCACCGCCAACCCATGAATGATGACAACCGAAACAAAAGCCCGCGCGGATTTCTCCGCGCGGGCTGATCTCGAAGGCCGGCTGCCGCAGCAGCCGAAACCTCACTTCTTGTCGCCGGCCTTCTTGAGGGCGGCACCGAGGATGTCGCCGAGCGAGGCGCCGGAGTCCTGCGAACCGAACTGGGCGATCGCCTCCTTCTCCTCGGCCATCTCCAGGGCCTTGATCGAGACCTGGATCTTGCGGGCCTTCTTGTCGAAGAGGACGACGCGGGCATCGACCTTCTCGCCGGCCGCGAAGCGCTCGGGGCGCTGCTCGGCGCGGTCACGCGCCAGCTCGGCGCGCTTGATGAAGGTCATCATGTCGGTGCCGACGATCTTGACGTCGAGACCGGAGTCCTTGACCTCGACCACCTCGCAGGTGACGACCTGGCCCTTCTTGAACTCGCCGGCATCCACGAAGGGATCGCCGCCAAGCTGCTTCAGGCCGAGCGAGATGCGCTCCTTCTCCACGTCGACATCGAGAACGACGGCCTGCAGCACGTCGCCCTTCTTGTACTCCTCGATGACCTGCTCGCCCGGACGGTTCCAGTCGAGATCCGAGAGGTGGATCATGCCGTCGATGTCGCCTTCGAGGCCCAGGAACAGGCCGAACTCGGTCTTGTTCTTGACCTCGCCCTCGACCACCGAGCCCTGCGGATGCTGCTCGGCGAAGACTTCCCACGGGTTGCGGAGCGTCTGCTTGAGGCCGAGCGAGATGCGGCGCTTGACCGGATCGACCTCGAGGATCGCGACGTCGACTTCCTGCGAGGTCGAGACGATCTTGCCGGGGTGGACGTTCTTCTTGGTCCAGGACATCTCGGAGACGTGGATCAGGCCTTCGATGCCCGGCTCCACCTCGACGAACGCGCCGTAGTCCGTGATGTTGGTCACGCGGCCCTTGAGGCGGGTGCCGACCGGATAGCGCTCGGCGATGCCGTCCCACGGATCGGCCAGCAACTGCTTGATGCCGAGCGAGATGCGGTGCGTGTCCTGGTTGATCTTGATGATCTTGACCTTGACCGTCTGGCCGATGGTCACGACCTCGGACGGGTGGTTCACGCGGCGCCACGCCATGTCGGTGACGTGCAGCAGGCCGTCGATGCCGCCGAGGTCGACGAACGCACCGTATTCGGTGATGTTCTTGACGACGCCGTCGATGACCTGGCCCTCTTCGAGCGAGGCGACCAGCTCGGAGCGCGCCTCGGCGCGGGTCTCTTCGAGGACGGTGCGGCGCGACACGACGATGTTGCCGCGGCGGCGATCCATCTTGAGGATCTCGAAGGGCTGCGGCTGGCCCATCAGCGGGCCGACGTCGCGGATCGGACGGATGTCGACTTGGCTGCGCGGCAGGAAGGCGACGGCGCCGTCGAGATCGACGGTGTAGCCGCCCTTGACGGTGTTGAAGATCATGCCGGTGACCTTCTCGCGGGCCTCGAAGGCCTTCTCGAGCTTGACCCAGCTCTCTTCGCGACGGGCCTTGTCACGGCTGATGACGGCTTCGCCGAGCGCGTTCTCGATCCGGTCCAGATAGACCTCGACCTCGTCGCCGACGTTCAGCTCCTGCTCGCGGCCGGGGCCGGTGAATTCCTTGAGCGCGACGCGACCTTCGGTCTTCAGACCGACGTCGATGATCGCCATGTCCTTCTCAATGGCGACGACCTTGCCCTTGATGACGGAACCTTCGAGGGCTTCGTTCTTGGTGAAGGACTCTTCGAGCAGGGCGGCGAAATCCTCGCGGCCCGCGTTGTAGCTCTCAACTGCTGACATGTAATCTCCTGGGAGCCGGCCGCGTATCCCGCGGATGTCCGGCATGGTGCCTTCGGTTCGTGTTGCAGGCCGGATCGCTGCCGTCGGCGCCTCCGCTCGGGAGGCTTCCGGCTCGTCGAAGAGCCGCAGGCACCAGAGCCGCCGGAGAGATCCGCATCCGCAGGCTGCGTTTCCAGCACGAAACGGGAGCCAGCCTCGGAGGCCGCCCCCGGCGCATGATGGATCACGGCCATTCGGACAGGCGGGATTTAGTGCAAGCGCGGCATCAGGGCAAGGGCCATCGGCCGGATCGGCCGGGAAACCGCGTTTTTTCCGCGCCGTCTCCGTCCGGCACGAAGCGTCGGCCGCGTCAAGATCGCGATGAAGGGCGCGGCTTCCGTGCCCGCCCGGTTTCATGCCACTCTGTCGCCCGGCATCGCGCGGGCTTGGGGAGAGCGCTTCATGGGCTGGATCATTCTGGGGCTGGTCGTCGTCCTCGCGATCTATCTGGTGATGACCTATAACGGGCTGGTCGCGATGCGGCAGCGCGTCAACCAGGCCTTCGCCGATATCGACGTCCAGCTCAAGCAGCGGCACGACCTGATCCCGAACCTCGTCGAGACGGTGAAGGGCTACGCCACCCATGAGAAATCGACGCTCGACGCCGTGATCGCCGCCCGCAACGCCGCGCAAGGAGCGGGCAGCGTCCACGACAAGGCGGCGGCCGAGCAGCAGTTGTCCGGCGCGGTCGGGCGGCTGCTGGCGCTGGGCGAGGCCTATCCGGACCTCAAGGCGAGCGCCAATTTCCAGCAATTGCAGGTCGACCTCGGCAACGTCGAGGACAAGCTCGCGGCGGCCCGGCGCTTCTTCAACAATGCGGTGAGCGAGTTCAACGCCGCGATCCAGGCCTTCCCGGCCGTTCTCTTCGCCCCGCAGATGGGCTTCAGCCAGCGCGAATTCTTCGATGTCGGCCCCGAGACCCGCAGCCAGATCGAGACCGCACCGAGCGTGAAGTTCTGACGGCAGGACCGGCGCTTACGGCAAGGGAGCGGCTGCGATGGCGCAGGCCTTCGGGCTCTATACCCATCAGCGCAACAACCGGATCAGGTCCAACCTCCTGATCGCCGGGCTCTTCCTGCTGGTCTATCTCACCACCTGGGGGCTGCTGCTGGTCGCCTATGGCTATGGCGGCGTGCCGCGCGGGCAGTCCGTTTTAGGCGAGGCCAACCGCGTCTTCCGCTCGTGGTTCCCGTTCATCACCCTGGCGACGGTCCTGTGGGTCTTCCTCGGCTTCCGCATGAATGTCGCGATGATCGGGGCGGTGACGGGAGCCAAGGGCATCAGCCAGGCGGACAACCCCAAGCTTTACCGGATGCTGGAAAACCTGTGCATCTCGCGCGGCCTGCCGATGCCGAAGCTCGCGATCATGCAGAGCGACGCGCTCAACGCCTTCGCCAGCGGCGTCAACGACAGGCAGTTCACCGTGACCGTCACCAGCGGCCTGCTGGCCCAGCTCGACGACCAGGAGGTCGAGGCGGTCCTGGCGCATGAGCTGACCCATATCCGCAACGGCGACGTCCGGCTGATGGTGATCGCCGTGGTGATCGCGGGCGTGATCTCCTTTGCCGGCGAGCTCGTCTTCCGCGGCCTCGGGCGCAGCAACATCCGCGTCTCCTCCGACGATTCGAAGAAGGGCAACGGTTTCGCCGTCCTCCTCGGCATCGCCGTGATCGCGGTCTCCTGGTTCCTGGCGGTGCTGGTCCGGCTGTCGCTGTCGCGCTCGCGCGAATACCTCGCCGATGCCGGGGCGGTGGAACTGACCAAGAATCCCGATGCGATGATCTCGGCCCTGCTCAAGATCTCGGGCCGGGCCGATATCGACGGCGTGCCTTCCGGCGTGATGGATATGTGCTTCGAGAACGACCCGGACGATTTCGCCGATCTGTTCTCGACCCATCCCTCCGTCACCAAGCGCGTGCAGGCGCTGATCGAGACCGCCGGCGGGCGCATGCCGGCGATGCCGCCCCACCCGCCGAAGCTCGCCGAGCGCCAGGACCTGCCGACCATGGTCGAGGAGAACGCCGCCCGCGGTCCGTGGTCGCGTCCGCAGCCGGAGCCGGAGCCGGAGCGGGGGACGCGCTGACCGGCCAGGAGCCGGCGCGCGCGTCTCAGGGTCTCAGCGCCCGTCGCGGGCCCAGCCGAGCGCCTCCTCCAGGCGGTCGTCTCCCCAGAACGGCTCGCCGTCCCCGGTGACGAAGAAGGGCGCGCCGAAGATGCCGATCGACCGGGCATATTCGATCTCGGCGCGCAGGCGGCCCTTGACCTCCTCGCTGCGCGACAGCGGGATCGCGGCGCCGGGCTCGCCGCCGGCCTGCTTCAGCGCGGCGCCGAGCACGACCTCGTCGGCGATGTTGCGCCCCTCGCAGAACTGGGCCCGGAAGACCGCCCGGGAGAAGGCCGGCGTCCAGCCCTCCTCCCGCCCGGCCAGGGCGAGGCGCGCCGCCGCCAGCGAATTCTGCGGGAAGTTCTCGGGCTTGAGCATCTCGATGCCGAGCCGCCGGCCGCGCCGGGCGGTATCGCGCCACATATAGCGGCCCTTGTTCGGATAGATCGCGAAAGGCGAGCTGTTCCAGCCCTGCGCGGCGAAGATCGGACCGAGCAGAAAGGGCCGCCAGCGCAGGGCGACATCGGCCTCCTCGGCCAGTTTCTCGATCCTCAGGGCGCTCAGGCAGGAATAGGGCGACGCGAACTCATACCAGAAGTCCAGAACGGGACGATTCGGCATTCAGCCTCCGAACAGGTCGTCATCTCGTGTCGCGCCCCGCGAGCTTGTGCCCTGCGAGACCCGACGGCAAGCGCGCAGGACGCACGCTCGCGTTGCAGGGGCGAAGCCGGTTCCGGCGATCCATCAGCGGATGACACGGAATCGATCAGAAGGTTCCGATTGCGTCGCTCCCATGGCTGGGATAGTGCGCCATTGCGTCCGAAACGCGGCCCATGGGGGCTGCCAGAAGGAAATCGAACAGATGGCTGACAGCAGCGTGAAGAAGGTCGTCCTCGCCTATTCCGGCGGTCTCGACACCTCGATCATCCTCAAATGGCTGCAGACCACCTATCGATGCGAGGTCGTGACCTTCACCGCCGATCTCGGCCAGGGCGAGGAACTGGGGCCGGCGCGCGACAAGGCGCTGCTGCTCGGCATCAAGCCGGAGAACATCTTCATCGAGGATCTGCGCGAGGAATTCGTGCGCGACTTCGTCTTCCCGATGTTCCGGGCCAACGCCGCCTATGAGGGCGTCTATCTGCTCGGCACCTCGATCGCGCGGCCGCTGATCGCCAAGCGGCTGATCGAGATCGCGGAGCAGGTCGGGGCCGACGCCGTCTCCCACGGCGCCACCGGCAAGGGCAACGACCAGGTCCGTTTCGAGCTCACCGCCTATGCGCTGAAACCCGACATCGCCGTGATCGCGCCCTGGCGCGAATGGGATCTGCGCTCGCGCGAGCAGCTCATCGCCTTCGCCGAGCAGCACCAGATCCCGATCGCCAAGAACAAGCGCGGCGAGGCACCCTTCTCGGTCGACGCCAACCTGCTGCACTCCTCCTCGGAGGGCCGCGTGCTGGAGGACCCGAACGAGGAGGTGCCGGACTATGTGTTCTCGCGCACCGTCTCGCCCGAGGAGGCGCCCGACAAGCCGACCGTCATCACCATCGGCTTCGAGAAGGGCGACGCGGTCTCGATCGACGGCGTCAAGCTCTCCCCGGCGACGCTGCTGGCGAAGCTCAACGACCTCGGCCGCGACAACGGCATCGGCCGGCTCGACCTGGTCGAGAACCGCTTCGTCGGCATGAAGAGCCGCGGCATGTACGAGACGCCCGGCGGCACGATCCTGAACGTCGCGCACCGCGCGATCGAATCGATCACCCTCGACCGCGGCGCGGCCCATCTCAAGGACGAGATCATGCCGAAATATGCCGAGCTGGTGTATAACGGCTTCTGGTACTCGCCCGAGCGCGAGATGCTGCAGGCGCTGATCGACAAGAGCCAGGAATTCGTCACCGGCGAGGTCCGCCTCAAGCTCTACAAGGGCGGCGTCCACGTCATCGGCCGGTCGAGCGATTATTCGCTCTACGACCAGGACCTCGTCACCTTCGAGGAAGGCGCGGTCGCCTACGACCACCGCGACGCGGCGGGTTTCATCAAGCTCAACGCGCTGCGCCTGCGCACGCTCGGCCAGCGCAAGAAGAAGCTGGGATTGTAACGCTCATCGAGGGTGTCATCCCGTGCGCGCTGCGGCATGTGAATGCCGCAGCGCATATACCGGACCGCGTGACGACAGAGGCTCCTACCACCCGGCGCGGTCCGACCACGCCGGGTTGCCTTTCGATGAGCGCGACCTTCCAGGCCCGGCGCGATGTCTGGATGACCTTCTCGCACGCAATCGCTTCCAGGGGATCGTCGAAGGTTTCGACATGGACCGGACGGTCGATATTTCATCCTGCCGACGGTCCCGTGTCCGCGCAGCGGCACCGCGCGCCGCAGCGCGCACGGGATGACACGCGGCATGAACCGGCGCCCTCCTCGCGCGTTCAGCTCTCACCTTTCACGTGAGTGCCCCGCATGAAGCTCCCCGTTTCGACTGCTATCGCCGCCCTGCTCGCCGCCACGCCCGCCTTCGCGCAGGAAATCGCGCCGACCAAACCGGCGACGCCCGAGATCGCGACCTGCAAGAAGGCGGCGCTCGACGCGCTCTCGGCGAAGGAGCCCGAGATCAAGGACATCTATATCGACGAGGACGGCGCCACCGTCGCCGTGTCGGAGGCGAAGATCGAGGCGATTCCGGTGACGCGCATCGTCATGGCCGAGGCCTATCTGCGCACCGACCGCTCCGACAAGCCGCGCCGCTTCCTCTGCCTGCTCGGCGAGAAGAACAAGGTGCTGCTGACCTTCTTCACCGCGCGCTGAACCGGAGCGCCGGCCACTTTGAATCAGGGTTCGTCGATGACCTCGGTCGAGGGACGGTCCTTGCCGTCGGCCAGCTCCTCGTGCCACTGGCCGTCGCCGTCCTGATAGACGATGCCGTCGGTGTTGCCGGCGAGCGTCTGGCGCGCCGCCGCCTCGGTGGCCGCCTTCAGCGCGGCCTCGTGCGAGCGGAAGGTTTCCGACAGAACGTCGCCGACCTTGTAGGCCCAGCCCCCGTCATGCTCGACGACTTCGTACCTGACTATCGCCATGGCCACCTCCGTTCGAAAACCGGGAAACTTGGGCGGTGGCTTCAGGTTCCGGTCCGCTGCGACAGGAAGCGACGCAGTTCCTCGATCTGCGCCGGCTCGAAGCTGCGCTTCGGCAGGATCTGGTAGGTGGCCGGATGCGGCCAGAGCAGGAGCAGGGCGTCGTTCTCGAGCCAGCGCCGATAGGACGGCCAGCGATGCATGGAATGGCCGGATACGGTCTCGACGCTGAGGCCCTCCTCGTCCCAGCGATAATGCAAGGGGGCCTGGAAGGCCGGCACCGCGCGGAGATTGCGCCGGGCCGCGCGCCGGCCGAGCAGCAGCACGATCACCACCGGCAGGCCGAAGACCAGGAGCAGCGATCCGACGCCGGCCAGCGCGATCGCTCCCGCCAGCCCGCCCGGAACCGCGCCGGAGAGAAGCAGGGCGAAATAGGCCGTGGCGACGCAGCAGAGCAGGGCCTGCTTCCACCATCTGGAGCGCTGGCGAAAGCCGTCGCGCAGCATCAGCCGCTGGGCGGCGACGAGGTCGTCTTCCCCGACGGCGACGACCGCCTCGCGCCGCATCATCCGGGCGGCCCTCAGGCTTCGCCCTGGTCCGCCGCCCGCAGGCTTTCGAGCACCGGCATCGAGGTGATGTGATAGCCGGCGTCGACATGATGGACGTCGCCGGTGACGCCGCCCGACAGGTCGGAGAGGTAGTAGAGCGCGGCGCCGCCGATCTCCTCCAGCGTCACCGATTTGCGCAGCGGCGAATTGGCGCGCTGCCAGGACAGCATGGCGCGCGCATCCGAGATGCCGGCGCCGGCCAGCGTCCGGACGGGACCGGGCGAGAGCGCGTTGACGCGGATGCCGCGCGGGCCGTAATCGCCGGCGAGATAGCGCACGCTCGCCTCCAGCGCCGCCTTGGCCACGCCCATGACGTTGTAGTTCGGCATGATGCGCGTCGAGCCGCCATAGGTCAGCGTGATGACGCTGCCGCCATGGGGCATGCGCGCCGCCGCCCGCTTCGTCGCCTCGGTGAAGGAGAAGCAGGAGATCACCATGGTGCGCGAGAAATTCTCGCGCGTGGTGTCGGCATAGAGCCCCTTGAGCTCGTTCTTGTCGGAGAAGCCGATGGCGTGGACGAGGAAGTCGAGCGTGTTGCGCTCGGGATCGCCGCCCCAGACCTCGTCCAGCTTCGCGAAGGCCGCATCGACCGAGGCGATGTCCTCGACGTCGCAGGGAATGACCAGGTCGGAGCCGATGCTCGCGGCCAGCGGCTTGACGCGCTTGCCCAGCGCCTCGCCCTGATAGGTGAAGGCGAGCGCGGCGCCATGCGCGTGCAGGGTCTTGGCGATGCCCCAGGCAATCGAGTTCTGATTGGCGACCCCCATGACGAGGCCGCGCTTGTTCTGCATCAGGGGAAGCATGATGCCCTCACGCCTCCAGCCGCTTCATCACGATGGTGGCGTTGGTGCCGCCGAAGCCGAAGGAGTTGGAGAGCACGCAGCCCAAGCCCGCATTGTCGATGCGCTTGCGCACGATCGGCATGTCGGCGAAGGCGGGGTCGAGCTCGTCGATATGGGCGCTCTCGCAGATGAAGTCGTTGTTGAGCATCAGGAGAGAGTAGATCGCCTCCTGCACGCCGGTCGCGCCGAGCGAATGGCCGGTGAGCGACTTGGTCGCGGCGATCGGCGGGCTCTTCTCGCCCGAGCCGAAGACCTCGCGGATCGCCTCGATCTCCTTGCCGTCGCCGACCGGGGTCGAGGTGCCGTGCGGGTTGATGTAGTCGACCTTGGCCTTCACGCCCTCCAGCGCCATGCGCATGCAGCGCACCGCGCCCTCGCCCGACGGCGCGACCATGTCATAGCCGTCGGAGGTGGCGCCGTAGCCGACGACCTCGCCATAGATCTTGGCGCCGCGCGCCCTGGCGTGCTCCAGCTCCTCCAGCACGACGACGCCGGCGCCGCCGGCGATGACGAAGCCGTCGCGGGCGACGTCATAGGCGCGCGAGGCGACCGCCGGGCGGTCGTTGAAGTCGGAGGACATCGCGCCCATGGCGTCGAACAGGACGGAGAGCGTCCAGTCCAGCTCCTCGCAGCCGCCGGCGAAGATCACGTCCTGCTTGCCCCACTGGATCAGCTCATAGGCGTTGCCGATGCAGTGGTTCGAGGTCGCGCAGGCCGAGGAGATCGAATAGTTGACGCCCTTGATCTTGAACCAGGTGGCGAGCGTGGCCGAGGCGGTCGAGGACATGCCCTTGGGCACGGCGAAGGGGCCGACCTTCTTGGAGGAGCCGCTCTCGCGCGCCTTGTCATAGGCGTCGATCAGGGCGCGGGTCGAGGGGCCGCCCGAGCCCATGACGATGCCGGTGCGCTCGTTGCTGACCTCGGCCGGCTCCAGGCCGGCATCGGCGATGGCCTGCTCCATGGCGACCTGGTTCCAGGCCGAGCCACCGCCATGGAAGCGCATGGCGCGCCGGTCGAGCACCGTCGCGGGATCGAGAGTCGGCACGCCAGCGACCTGGCTGCGGAAGCCGTGCTCGGCGAATTCGGGCACGAAGACGATCCCGGATTTCGCTTCCTTCAGCGACGACAGCACCTCCTGGGTGTTGTTGCCGATGGACGAGACGATACCCATCCCGGTGACGACGACGCGTCTCATGCTCGCTTCACTCCAGCTTTTCGCCAGCTCTTCGCCCACGGCGGGACGGGCCGCGCCGCTCTGGATTCACAACGGCGCAAATGGACCGTAAGGGCGCCGCACGCAAGGTCGGCTTGCGTTTTTCCTCAGGCCGCTTCCGGCTTGAACAGGCCCACGCGCATGTCGCTGACGGTGTAGATGCGCTTGCCGTCGGCCTCCAGCCAGCCATCGGCGATGCCGAGGACGAGCTTCGACTTGAAGACGCGCTTGAAGTCGACGCCGTAGACAACGCGCTTGACCGTCGGCAGCACCTGGTCGGCGAACTTCACCTCGCCGACGCCGAGCGCCCGGCCCCGGCCCTGCAGGCCGAGCCAGCCGAGGAAGAAGCCGGTGAGCTGCCAGAGCGCGTCGAGGCCGAGGCAGCCGGGCATGACGGGGTCGCCCTTGAAATGGCAGTCGAAGAACCAGAGGTCGGGCTTGATGTCGAACTCGGCGCGAACCATGCCCTTGCCGTGCTCGCCGCCCTCCTCGGCGATCTCGGTAATGCGGTCGAACATCAGCATCGGCGGCAGCGGCAACTGCGCATTGCCCGGCCCGAACAGCTCCCCGCGGCCACAGGCGAGGATCTCCTCGTAGCTGAAAGACGATTGACGCTGCATTCCTGCTCCGTTGCCTGGTGACGGCCGAACGGCCGACGAAGATGCCTGCGTGCCTAACACGCCGCGTACGGAAAACGAAAGGGCGCAGGAACGCTCACCCACACGACGCTGCGAACGCTGCGGAAGGTCCCGGCGGAGGCAGCCGCGGCACGGCCGCGTCCCGCCTGGCGAAAACCGCTGTCAGTAGATTGGCACGAGCCCCGCGCTTGCGGCGGCCCGGCCGAAGCCCTACATTTCAGATGAATTCCAAACGAGACGGGGCGCATGGCGTGCCCGCCGCAGGCAGAAGGGACACGGCGAAGGCATGGGCGATCTGGTTTCCCGGGACGAGGCCTACGGATCGAGCATGCGTCAGGGGTGCCCGTTCCACGACATCCGCCAGAAGCTGCGCCGGGTGGGGCTGCGGCCTACGCGGCAGCGCGTCTCGCTCGGCTGGGTGCTGTTCGCCAAGGGCGACCGGCACATCAGCGCCGAGATGCTGCACGAGGAAGCGGTCAGGGAGCGCATCCCGGTTTCGCTGGCGACGATCTACAACACGCTGCGCCAGTTCACCGAGGCGGGGTTGCTGCGCGAGCTCGCCATCGACGGCAACAAGACCTATTTCGACACGGCCAGCCACGACCACCACCATTTCGTGGTCGAGGGCGAGAACCGCGTCATCGACATCCCCGCCCGCGAGATCGACGTCGCCAGCCTGCCGACGCCGCCGGAAGGCTACGAGATCTCGCATGTCGACGTGGTCGTGCGGCTGCGCAAGATCGAAGGCTGAGCCGCTCCCGAGGCGGGGCCGCGGCCGCCTCAGTCGACCGTCTCGTTCGGATAGACGCCCCAGAGCCTCTCCTGAGGCATATAGCCGCTGATGTTGCGGACGCTGACGCGGCACCAGTGATGGGCGCATGAGGCGACGCTGGTGACGACGCCCGGCTGCAGCTCGGCGACCACCGCGGCGTTGGCATCGGCAGCGCTGCGCAGCGGGAACAGTTCCTTCCTGTTCTTGGACCAGGGCGCGACGAGCGCCGTCCGGCGGCCGGAGAGCAGGCTGTGGAGAACCCAGCCCTCGGTGCCGTCGGCATCGCGGACCCGCCGCCAGGTCTCGAACTCCGCCGTCACCTCGACCGGCAGCCCGGCCCGCTGGTAGACCCAGCGCGTGCGGTGCTCCTTCGACGGTCCCTCGCGCAGGTTCACCCGGTCCGATTTCAGGCTGACATAGCGCGGCACCGGCAACCCCGTGACCGAGCCCGCCTGCATGTCCTGCGCGCGCGCCCCCGCTGTCGTCACGGCGATGAGGAAGCCCGCCATGAAGAGGGGCCGCACCCGCAAGCTCAGCATCGATCGCTCTCCTAGGGCCCCCGCTTTCGGGCGAAAGGGCAAGTTGTCATCCGCCGGCGCGCCGCCTAGACAAACGGGAACCGGACGGCGCCGCCTCCCATTCCTGGGCCACCAGGGTTAACGGCGCGTTGAGGGAGAAAAGCCAATCCGGCGAGCCAGGAAGGGAACCGCCATGTCGAAGAAGAAGCCGCTGGTCGTGGTGACGCGCAAGCTGCCGGCCGTGGTGGAGACCCGGATGCGCGAATTGTTCGACGCCAGGCTCAACATCGACGACAAGCCGATGTCGCAGGCGGCCCTGATCGAGGCGGTGAAGACGGCCGATGTGCTGGTGCCGACCGTGACCGACAGGATCGACGCCACGACCATCGCCGAGGCCGGGGAGCAGCTCAAGCTGATCGCCAATTTCGGCAACGGCGTCGACAATATCGACGTCGCCAGCGCCGTGCAGCGCGGCATCACCGTCACCAACACGCCGGGCGTGCTGACCGACGACACCGCCGACATGACGATGGCGCTGATCCTCGCCGTGGCGCGGCGCATCGCCGAAGGATCGCGTGTCATTCCCGAGGACGAATGGGCCGGCTGGTCGCCGACCTGGATGCTCGGGCGCCGGATCACCGGCAAGCGGCTCGGCATCGTCGGCATGGGCCGGATCGGCCAGGCGCTGGCGAAGCGCGCCGCCGCCTTCGGCCTCTCGATCCACTACCACAACCGCCGCCGCGTCGACGCCCGCATCGAGGAGAAGCTCGGCGCGACCTACTGGGATTCGCTCGACCAGATGCTGGCGCGGATGGACATCGTCTCCGTCAACTGCCCGCATACGCCGGCGACCTACCACCTGCTCTCGGCCCGCCGCCTCAAGCTGATGAAGCCGGACGCCATCCTGGTGAACACGGCGCGCGGCGAGATCGTCGACGAGACGGCGCTCGCCCGCATGCTGGAAGCCGGCGAGCTCGCGGGCGCCGGGCTCGACGTGTTCGAGCAGGAGCCGGCGATCAATCCGCGCCTGCTCAGGCTCGCGCGCCAGCACAAGGTCGTGGTGCTGCCCCATCTGGGCTCGGCCACCCATGAGGGCCGCGCCGAGATGGGCGAGAAGGTCATCGTCAACATCAAGACCTTCATGGACGGGCACAAGCCGCCGGACCGCGTGCTGCCGAGCATGCTCTGAGCGGCCAGGCCGCCCCTCAGCCCGCGAGCCCGGCGACCGCCCGCGGCCAGTCCTCGTAGCGCTCGACGATCAGCGCGGCGCCGGCGGCCAGCAGCCGCTCGCCCATCGCCGCCCTGTCGCGCGCCGTGCCGACGAAGCCCGCGACGCGCATGCCGGCCGCCCGCGCCGCCGCGACGCCCGGCACCGAATCCTCAAGCACCAGGCAGCGCTCCGGCCGCGCCTGCATCCGCGACGCGGCGAACAGGAAGACATCCGGCGCCGGCTTGCCGCGCGCCACCTGCGAGGCCGAGAAGACATGCGGATCGAACAGGTCGAGAAGGCCGGCGAGCCCGAGATTGTGCCGCAGCGGCGCCAGGCTGGTCGAGGAGGCGACGCAGCGGCGCCCGGCCAGCTCCGTCAGCGCCGCGCGCACGCCCGGCAGGGCCCGCAGCTCACCGGCGAGCCGGGCGGCGACGCCGGCCTCGATCCGGCTTTCGAAATCGGCGGGAAGCGGGCGGCCCAGCGCCGCCTCGATGACCGCGAAACCCGCGGTGAGCGGAATCCCGACGAGATTGTTGAAATAATCCTCGAGCGTCCAGGCCGTCAGGCCGGCCTCACGGCACAGAGCGAGGCTGACCTCGGCATAGAGCGTCTCGCTGTCGATCAGCGTGCCATCGCAGTCGTAGATGACGAGATCGAACGCCATGGCGGGTCGCCCGCCGGTTCAGGCCGTGCGGGCCCCCTCGAACTGCCCGGTCTTGCGGAACCGCCAGAGATAGGACGGCACCTCAGCCTCGACCGAGACCGGGGCGATGCCGAGCCCGGCGAAATCGCGGCCTTCCCGGACCGCCGCCGGCGAGACGACGTTGTCCTGCCCGAGCAGCAGCACCTGGTCGCGCGTCAGCTTGAGCTCGTTGGGCAGCAGGCCCAGCGTGAGGGTGTCGACCACCTCGAGCACGCGCGCCACGACGCCGGCCAGAGGCAGCGGCAGCGGCGCGATCAGGCGCCTGCGGCCGGTGACCTTGCAGATGTCCTCGACGATCCGGCGCAGGCTCATCACCTCCGGGCCGCCGAGCTCGTAGACCTGGCCGGGCGCGATGCCGCCGTCGACGGCACGGGCCACGACCTCGGCCACGTCGCCGACGAAAGCCGGCTGCAGCCGGACCTCCCCGTCTCCGATCAGCGGCAGCACCGGCAGCATCCGGGCCATCGCGGCATAGCGGTTGAAGAACGTGTCCTCGGGCCCGAACATCACCGAGGGGCGCAGGATGACCGCCTGCGGAACCACCTGGCGGACGGCGGCCTCGCCCTCGGCCTTGGTGCGGGCATAGGCCGAGCGCGATTCGGCATCGGCGCCGAGCGCCGAGACCTGCACGAGCCGGCCGATGCCGGCCGTGGCGCAGGCCAGGGCGACCGCATGCGCGCCATTGGCCTGGACGGCGCCGAAGCTCTGGCGGCCGCTCTCCTTCATGATGCCGACGAGATTGACGACCGCATCGGCACCCATGGCCGCGGCGGTGACGGAGGCGGGATAGCGCAGATTGGCCTGCACCGCATGGATCTGCCCGACGACGCCGAGCGGCTGCAGGAAGCCGGCGAGATCCGGCCGGCGCACGGCGACGCGCACCCGGTAGCCGCGCTTGACCAGGGCGCGCACGACATGGCGCCCGAGGAAGCCGGAGCCGCCGAAGACGGTGACGAGCTGCTGGGACGGGGCTTGAACGGCCATCGGGAAAGCTCCGTTTAGAATGGTTCCGTCCTCCTAGATCATATGCCGCGAAAGTGGAAATCCCTTTTGCGCGCTGCGGCGCAGGGCGGTCATGCCGACGCTCCGGCCTGCGGCAGCGCACGCTCGCGAGAGGCCCCAGGCCGCGCTCCCCGGTCTTTCGCGGGGCGCGGAACGGCGGGGCCGCAATCGGCTTTTCAACAGCCGGGACGGGAGCCGGCACAATTCTTTTCGGGAGGCCGTTGACAGCGCGCCGCGCCCCCCGTACACGAACCGCCGTTGCCCAGGTGGCGGAATTGGTAGACGCGCTGGTTTCAGGTACCAGTGGTGAAAGCCGTGGAGGTTCGAGTCCTCTCCTGGGCACCACTTCTTCTCGCATTTCGCGACAAGAAGTGGATAGTCGGCAACGGTTTGGCCGGCAGCCGCCTTTATGGCGCGACTTCGTGCCACCGACCTTGCGTCACCAGTCCCTTTGCTGCCGCATCGGGCGCCAGCAACCCCAGCGTGAAACTGAAGCCGGCGCTGCGCGAGGCCTGCGCGACCGCACCGTCATACCCCTTCGGTGATTCCCGCGCGCCATGGCGATCATCGACAAGGCGTTCCTTTCCGCTATGGCCGGGGACGTGGCGATGGCTCCGGCGGATCGGGATCGGGAACGGCCGAGAGCCTCGACGAACAATCTGCATTCCTGCCGCGTCGGGCGAAGCGGATAGCAGCATGCGCCGCAAGCGCCCGGCGGGGCCGCCCTTCAGGAGCGCGGTTCGCCCTCGACCGGGAAGGTGACCGTCGCCTTCAAGCCTCGGGGGCTGCGGTTTTCCAAGCGGATCCCGCCGCATCGGAGCCGGGTCAGGGCCACTTCGACGATCGCCAGCCCGAGCCCGCTTCCGGCCGCCACGGAACCGCGTCCGCGGTAGAAGCGCTGCGTGACGAGCGGGATTTCGTCGGGCGGGATGCCCGGCCCCTCATCCTCCACGGCAAGCCCACTTCGGCCTTCGAGGCGCCATCGCACCCGTCCCGAATGCGGGCTGTGGACGCAGGCGTTCTCATGCAGGTTGCGCAGCACCACCGCGAGGGTGTCGGGGTCGCCCGCAACGGCGAAAGCGTCGAGCGCCGGGTCGATCTCCACGACGAGATCGCTCCGCGAGCGCTCCCTGTCGATCTCCCGCAGCAGCGGGCCGAGCACGACAGGGCCCGCCGCCGGAGAGGCGGTGCCGGCGTCGAGGCGGGCGAGAGCGAGGAGCTGGCTCATCAGGCGGGCGGTCCGATCCACCCCCTGGACGATCTTATCGAGCGCCGACAGGCGCATCGTGCCGTCCTCCGCTGCCCTCGCGATCTGCGCCTGGGTCCGGATGCCGGCGAGCGGCGTGCGCAGCTCATGGGCGGCGAAGGCCGTGATCGCCCTTTCATGCCGCCGCGCCGCCTCGAGCCGCCCGAACAGCCCGTTCAGCGCCTCGGTCAGCGGGCGAAGCTCGGCGATGTCCCGGGGCGGCAGCGGTGCGAGGTCGTCGGCGGCGCGGCCCTTGAGATCGGCGGCGATGCTCTTCAGAGGCGCCAGCCCCCGGCCGACGCAGAGCCAGATCAGCCCTGCCAGGAGCGGCAGGATCAGCAGGGCCGGAGCGACCAGTCCGCGCACGAGGTCCTGCACCAGCCGGTCGCGCAGGCCGAGCCTGTCGCCGACCAGCACGCGCACGCCCCTGGCGGCGTCCTCGATGGCATAGACCCGCCAGGGCTCGCCGGCGACGAGGCTGGAGGAGAAGCCTTCCGCCGCCTCGGTCAGCCGCTCGGCCGGCGCCGAGCTCGATGCCGCGACGAGGTGCCCGTCCAGCGACCAGATCTGGCAGGACAACTGGCGCTGATAGCCATTGGCGGCCTGCGGCGCGGCAGCGATCGCGGCGCCGCCCGCCCCGCCATCGTCGCGGACCAGCGAGGCGACCATGCGCGCCGCCTCCTGGAGCCTGGTGTCGAGGACGTGCTCGAGCTCGCGTTTCGTGCCGAGATAGATCCAGATCGTCGCCGCCAGCCAGATCAGGCCCGTGGCCACGACCAGGATGAGGAACAGCCTGGCCCGCAGCGAGGTCACGGCGCCTGCCTCAGGCGATAGCCGAGGCCGCGCACGGTCTCGATCAGCCCGCGGCCGAGCTTCTGGCGCAGATTGTGGACATGGACCTCGATCGCGTTGCTCTCGACATCCTCCTGCCAGCCATAAAGCCGCTCCTCCAGCTCGGCGCGCGAGCGAATGATCCCCGGCCGCTCGGCGAGGGCGCGCAGAATGGCGAATTCCCGCCGCGTCACGTCGAGAGGGACGCCGCCGCGCGAGACGCCGTGGCTGCCAGGGTCGAGAACGAGCCCGGCCGCGGCAATGGTGGCGGCAGCCCGGCCTTCGCCCCGCCGCACGATCGCGCGCAGGCGGGCGGCGAGTTCGTCGAGATCGAAGGGCTTGCCCAGATAGTCGTCGGCGCCGCGATCGAGGCCGGCGATCCGGTCGCGCGTCTCGTCGAGCGCCGTGAGCAGAAGAATCGGCCGCCGCTCGCCGGCCGCCCGCAGGCTTTCGAGCAGGTCGAGGCCCGAGCCGTCCGGCAGCATGAGGTCGAGCACGATCGCGTCGAAGGCGCCGGCCGCCAAAGCATGCCGGCCATCGGCGCAGGAACCGACCACCTCGGCGCAGACGCCGTGGAACCGCAGGCCCACGGCGAGCCCGTCGGCGAGAATGGGGTCGTCTTCGACGATCAGGACACGCATCTTTCTTCCCTGCCCCCGGAAACCTCCGCCAGCTTAAGGCTGGCTTAAGCTGGCCGGTGCCGATGGCCGCATCCGTTCACCGCAAGGCAAGCGCGGAGGCGGTCGCCGGGCCTGCTGCGCTCGCCAAGGCAGCGACGCCCCCGGCACCCTTCCGACACCGAAAAAGGGCTCAGATCCATGCTCCATCACCGCCGGGCCATCCTCGCCGGCATACCGCTCCTCGCCCTCGGGCTGCCGGGCCCCGCATCCGCCCAGTCGGCGCCCCGGATCGACGTCGAGGCCATCCTCAACGATCCGGAAGCTCCGGTCTCGGGAAACCCGAAGGGCGATGTCACCATCGTCGCCTTTCTCGACTACAACTGTCCGTTCTGCAAGAAATCCGCCCCCGACCTCGCGCGCATCGTCAAGGAGGACGGCAAGATCCGGCTGGTCTACAAGGACTGGCCGGTCATCGGCGAAACCTCGGTCCATGCCGCGCAGCTCGCCCTCGCCGCGGCCTATCAGGGCGGCTACCAGCGGGCGCATGACGCGCTGATGGCGACCAAGGGACGGTTGAGCAAGGAACAGATATCGGCCGCGCTCAAGGATGCCGGTCTCGACCTGACGCGCCTGCAGGCCGATCTCGACGCCCATGGCGACCGGATCGTCGCCCTGCTGAAGCGCAACATGGCCCAGGCCGACTCGCTCGGGCTCCAGGGCACGCCGACCTATCTCGTCGGCCCGTTCCGCACCTCGACCCTGGACTACCAGGGCTTCAGGCAGGCCGTCGCCGACGCGCGCGGAAAGAAGACCGGGCCTTAGGCGCGGCCGGCTTTCGGGCGGGAGCCGGCGTCACGGCTGCCGCTCACTCCCGGACGCGATCGGACCTCACGAGAAACCTCCGCTCGCGTCCGTTATCGAGCGAGAACATGCCGCCGCGCCCCGGCACGACGTCGAGAATCAGGCGGGTATGCTCCAGGCCTCGAACTGCGCCGCGCCGATGTAGGACGGCGTCGCGCCAGAGCTTCTTCGGCGCGTAGCTGACCAGCAGGTTCTTGGTCTGCCGGCAGCGAGCATCATCTTGTGGGTCTCGCGGCCGATGCCCGGCTGCTTGTAGCCGCCGAAGGCCGGATAGGCATGGTAGCAGTTGGTCCAGAAGCGGCCAGTTTGAGCGTGAGGCGAAACATCCGCGCGGACGCCATCGTCTTCTTCCTCCGCTTAAGGCTCACGAAAAATCCGCGGTTTCTTCTTCCGATACAGCCTCCGGGACATTCAGCCTCCGCCCTGGCCATCGCTGACGCGAGGACCCCAAAACCGGGACAGAGGCGCATAATCGGCTGTTATGCATAAGGCATCAATTGGTATTCGTTGTTTTGAGAATGCTTCGTCTAAGTTCTCCCTGCAGATCATCATTCTTGCGAAGTGGCCCGAAATGTCCGATTTCGATCTCGTCCTGCGCGGCAATATCGTGCTGTCCAACCACGTCATCGAAGACGGCCATGTCGCCGTCAGCGGCGGCAAGATCGGCAAGGTCGGCGCCGGCGCCCCGCCTTCCGCCCGGGAAACCCAGGATTTCCGCGGCCACTGGATCATGCCGGGCGTGATCGACGGCCAGGTCCATTCCGGCAGCCAGGCCGATCACGAAGGCATCGGCATGTGCTCCCGCGCCGCGGCGGCCGGCGGCGTCACGGTCATGGTCGACATGCCCTATGACGAGCCCGAGCCCGTCACCAGCGCCAGGCTCTTCAACGCGAAGGTCGCGGTGGTCGAGCGCGACGCCCATGTCGATGTCGCGCTCTATGCCACGATCGCCGTCGAGAACGGGCTCCACGCCATTCCCGGGCTGGTGGAGGCAGGCGCCTGCGCCTTCAAGTTCTCGACCTTCGAGGCCAATCCGACGCGTTTTCCGCGCATCGGCGACGACACGCTCTACGAAGCCTTCAGGCTGATCGAGCCGACCGGCCTGCTCTGCGGCGTCCACAATCAGGACCAGGAGATGACGAGGCGCAACATCGCGAAGCTGATCGAGGCGGGCGACACCGGCCCGGACGCCTTCCTGCGCGCCCACACCGCACTGATCGAAAATCTCGCGACGGCCCGGATCTACGAGATCGGCGCCGAGACCGGCGCGCGCGCCCACGCCGTCCATGTCTCGACCGCGCGCGGCTTCGAGATCTGCAACATGTACAAGCGCGCCGGCCACAAGGCGACGGTCGAGAGCTGCGTGCAGTATTTCATGCTCAATGCCGAGGAGCACGGCCCGCGCTTCGGCGCCAGGATCAAGCACTACCCGCCGATCCGCCCCAAGGCCGAGAGCGACCTGCTCTGGAGCCATCTCGCCGCCGGCCATTGCGACTTCATCTCGTCGGATCACGTCTCCTGGGGGCTGGAGAAGAAGAGTGACCCGAACATCTTCAGGAACACCTCGGGCGGGCCGGGGATCGAGACCCTGCTGCCGGCGCTCTGGACCGGCTGCGAGGAGCACGGGCTCCCGCCCACCATCGTGGTGAAGCAGCTCTGCGAGGGCCCGGCGAAAGCCTTCCTGCTCGCCGATAAGGGCCGGCTCGAAGCGGGAGCCGATGCCGACATCGCCGTGCTGGAACCCGGCCGCTTCGTCCATGATCCGGGCAAGAGCCTCTCGGCCGTGAGGTGGAGCTCGATGGAAGGCCGCGAGCTCCGCGTCCGTGTCGCCGCCACCTATGTTCGCGGCCGGCTCGCCTGGGACGGTCAGCGGATCTGCAACAAGGCCGGAGACGGCCGCTTCCTGCGCCCCACGGCGTGAGCTGCCATGGCGATCGACCAGGACCGGCTCTGGCAGCGTCTCGAAACGCTCTCGCGGATCACTGACCCCGAGCGTCCCTGGACCCGCCGCTCCTTCACGCCGCGCTTCCTCGAAGGCCGGGAATGGCTCGCGGCGCAGTTCCGAGGCGCCGGGCTGGAGACCGGGCTCGACGCGGCCGGCAACCTCTTCGGCCGCCTCCCCGGCGCCGATCCCGCATTGAAGCCGATCCTGATCGGCTCGCATTCGGACACGGTGCCCTCCGGCGGCCGCTATGACGGCATCCTCGGCGTGATCGCGGCGCTGGAGGTCGCCCAGAGCCTCGGGGAGCGCGGCGAGCGCTTGCGCCATACGCTGGAGGTCGTCGACTTCCTCGCGGAGGAGCCCAGCGAGTTCGGCCTCTCCTGCATCGGCAGCCGCGCCCTCGCGGGAGCGCTGAGCGAGCAGCACCTCGCCCTCGCCCGCCCGGACGGCATGACGCTGCGCGACGGCATCGCCTTCGTCGGCGGCCGGCCGGATGAGATCGCCTCGGCCAGGCGGCCGGCGGATGGCGTCGCCGCCTATGTCGAGCTCCATATCGAGCAGGGCCGCGTGCTGGAGAACGAGCGCATCCCGATCGGGATCGTGACCGACATCGTCGGCATCCGCCGGGAGCGCATCACCGTCACCGGCCGGGCCGACCATGCCGGCGCAACGCCGATGCCGCTGCGCGCCGATGCGCTGGTCGGCGCCGCGAAGCTGGTCGAAGCCGCCCATGAGCGGGCGCTGGCGACGGCGCGCGACGAGCAGCCGCTGGTCGCGACCTTCGGGCGCATCGAGGTCAGCCCCAACGCGGCCAATGCCGTGCCGGGCGAAGCCGTGCTGACGCTGGAAGTCCGCTCCGGCAACGAAGCGGCGGTCGCGGCCTTCGGCGCCGGATTGCTGCGAGACCTGCGGCCAACGCTGGAGGCGCTGCGCCTCGCCATCGCGGTCGAACCGATCAGCCATGTCGCGCCCACCGCCTGCGCAGCCGGGATCCGCAAGGCCATCGCCGATGCCGCAGCCTCGCTCGGGCTCGCCACGCGCAACCTGCCCAGCGGCGCCGGCCATGACGGCGTCTTCGTCGCCCGGACCGAACCGATCGGCATGATCTTCGTACCCTGCCTCGACGGACGCAGCCACGCGCCGGAGGAATCGATCACGCCCGGGCAGGCCGGCGACGGCGCGCGCGTGCTGGCCGAGACGGTGCGCCGGCTCGATGCCGGCCTGGGCTGAAGCCCGCCCGGCGAACGACGCCCGCGGTCCGCCTCAGCGCAAGGGCGCCCCGTAACGCTCGACCCGATAGGGCTCGCGGGCGAGGCCGACGCAGAACCGCGCCACGGCTTCCTGCAGCCTTTCGGCGAGCAGCTTCATCGGCGCGTTGACCGCCGTCAGCCGCTCGCGCGCCGCCTCGGCCTGCTGCGCGAGCCTGGCCAGGTCGAGCGTCAAAAGGTGTCCGTCCCTGACCACGAAGCGCCCGCCGATCATCACGTCGCGCACGGCGGTGCCGTCCTCGACATGGACGATCTGGTTCACCGTGTGGTTGTGCGGGAGCCAGTTGATATGGCCGAGGTCCACAAAGACGAGGTCGGCCTTGTAGCCGGTCGCGATCCGCCCGATACGGTCGAAGCCCAGCGCGCGGGCGCCGCCCTCGGTGGCCGCATGCAGGGCTTCCGGCGTGGTCAGCCAGCCGTCCACCTCCGGGCCGCGCACCTTCGACACGAAGGAGGCGAGCCGGGTCGCCTCGTACATGTTCTGATTGTCGCCGCTGTTGGAGCCGTCCGTTCCGATCGCCACATTGACGCCGGCCTCGAGCATGGCCCGAACATCGGCGAGCCCGCTGCCGAGGCGCATGTTGCTGGCGGGATTATGCGCCACGGAAGCGCCATGGCCGGCGAGAATGCGCATATCCTCGTCATCGAGCCAGACGCCATGCGCCACGGTGAAGTCCGGCCCCAGGAGGCCGAGCCGGTCGAGATGGGCGGTCAGCGTACGGCCATAGCGCCTGATCCCCGAGAGCGCCTGGATCTTCGATTCCGAGACATGGCTGTGCAGGGCGAGGCCGTGGCGCCGGGCGCAGTCGCGGCAGGCGCCGAGAAAATCGTCGGTGCAGTGCAGGGGAATCGTCGGCGCCAGCGCGATCCTCAGCCTCTCGCCGTCGACGCGCCCGTCGCGGACGAAAGTCTCGAAGCCTTTCAGCGTCCGCTCATAGGGCTGCAGGCGGAAGCGGTCGACCTCGGCCCGCAGAGCTTCCGGCAGCGCCTCGTAGAGGCCGGGAACGGCCTGGTAGAGCGTCAGGTCCGCCACCATCGGCGCGATGGTCGCCCGCATGCCGACATCCCGATAGGCGCGTGCGATCGCCTCCATGCCCTCCACCGTCGGCGCCGGCACCTCGAAGAACAGGTCGTAGCAAGCGGTGGTCCCCTTCAGGACCATCTCGGCACCGTTCAGCGCCGCCGAGAGATACTTGTCCTCGAAACTGCGGTTGCCGCTGATCCAGGGGCCCGCGGCAAGCAGCAGCTCCAGCGACCAGCGGTCGCCCATCGCCTTGGCCAGCGCGCCATGCGCATGCGTATGGGCGTTGATCAGGCCGGCATGGATGAGCTTGCCGGCGGCATCGACGACCTGCGCGCCCTCCGGAGCGGCCAGCCCGCGCGGGCCGATCTCGCGGATCATGTCGCCCTCGAGCAGGAGGTCGACGGCGTCGGCCTGCGCCCGGCCCGGCAGCAGGACGAGCGCGTTGCGGATGACGGTGTAGAGCGCGCTCTTCATGCTGGGCGACCCGCCATGTCCATCAGCGCCGCTCCTCGGCGGCGGCCCAGGGGAAGAAGACCCGCTCGGCCACCACGATGAGCTGGAAAAGAACGATGCCGAGCAGCGCCAGGACCAGCATCGCGCCAAAGGCGACAGGCACCTTGAAAAAGGCCGTCGCCGAGGTGATGAGGTAGCCGAGCCCGCGCTCGGCCGCGACGAATTCGCCGACCACGGCGCCCACGACCGACAGCGCGATCGCCGATTTCAGTCCCGAGAAAATGAAGGGGATCGAAAAGGGCAGCCGCACCCGGAACAGCTCCTGCAGCTTGCTCGCCCGGCAGGAGCGCGCAAGCTCGATCAACTCCGACGGCACCGCGAGCAGGCCGGTCGTCATCGCGATCACCAGCGGAAAGAAGGCGACGAGGAAGGTCACGATCACGCGCGGCATCTCGTTGGGGCCGAGCATCACGACGAGGATCGGCGCGATCGCCACCTTCGGCACCGACTGCGTCAGCACCAGCAGGGGGTAGATCGCATCCGCCGCGAGCCGCGAGGACGAGATCAGCACGGCCAGGGGAAAGCTGACGGCGATCGACAGGAAGAACCCGAACAGCACCGTGCGCAGCGTCGCCACCATGTGCTCGCCGAGCTGCTGGCCGCCCATCGCCGCCATGTCCTCGACGATGCGCGAGGGCGACGGCAGCAGATACTCCGGAATGGCGAAGAGCCGGGCGCTCGCCTCCCACACCGCCATCAGCACGAGCAGCGCGAGCAGCGGGATCAGGAATTCGCGGCTCGCGCTCAGCCAGCCGGGGAGCCTAGTGTTCGACATCGAAGCGCGCCCCCTGTTCGCCGAAGATCAGGTCGCGGATGCGGCCCGTGCAGCGCTGGAATTCGGGATGGCCCGAGAGCGAGAAGTCGCGCGGCCGCGGAAGGTCGACGTCGATGATCTCGGCGATCCGACCGGGGCGCGGGGACATGACCACCACGCGGTCGGCCAGGATCACCGCCTCGGGAATGGAATGGGTGACGAAGAGAATGGTCTTGGGCGTGTTGGACCAGATCCGCAACAGCTCGATCGTCATGATCTCGCGCGTCAGCGCGTCGAGCGCGCCGAAGGGCTCGTCCATCAGCAGGATGTCGGGATCGTGCACCAGCGCACGGCAGATCGCGGCGCGCTGCTGCATGCCGCCGGAGAGCTGGCGGGGGCGGTGCTCGGCGAAATCGGCGATGCCGGCCACCTTGAGCAGGTCCTTCGCCCGGCGCCGCGCCGCCTCGTCGGCGCGGCCCATGATGGTCGACGGAAACATCACGTTCTCGACGATCGTCGCCCAGGGCAGCAGGGTCGGCGCCTGGAAGACGATGCCGGTGTCCTGGCGCGGCCCGGTGACCCGCTCGTCGCGGATGAAGATGCTCCCTTCCGTCGGCGCGACGAGGCCCGAAACCAGCCGCAGCAGCGTGGACTTGCCGCAGCCGGAGGGACCGACCAGCGTGACGATCTCGCGATCCTTCACCGTCAGGTCGATGCCCTGCAGCGCTCTCACGCCGCCATTGCCGACCGCGCCGAAGACCTGACCGACCTGCTTGATGTCAATCATCGATAGGCCTCCAGGGCCGCCAGTATCCGCCGGATGCTCACTGCCTGGCCGGGAGGAAGGACATGTCGACCGCCGTCTGCGGATCGACCGAGATATCCAGGTCCTGGGCCTTCGCGACGACCTCGTAGGTCTTCTTCAGCCGCTCGGCCGTGATGCCGCCGACACCCGCCTCCCTGGCATGGTCGGTGAAGATGAAAGCGAGGGTCGCCTTCAGGCTGCCCAGGCAGTCGTCGAGGTCGACCTGCTGGTTGGCCTTCACATGGGCCTCGCAGGCCGCCTGCGGATCGGCGCGCGCGGCATCCCAGGCCTCCAGCGTCGCCTTCATGAAATGGCGCAGCATCTCGGGTCGCTTCTGAATGGTCGCTTCGGAAGTGTGAAACGCCAGCGAGTAGATCGCGAAGCCAGCCTCGACGAAGGGTAGGAAGGCGAGCTCCTTGCCGGCCTTCTGCGCCTGCTTGTTCTGGTAGTAGAAATTGGTCGAGTAGGACGGCATCGCATCGATCTTGCCGGCGATCAGCAGCGGCCCCATCGCCGAGCCGTCAACGGTCACCCATTCGATCTTGCTCGGATCGGTGTGGGCGGCGGCCGCCACTGCCGGGAAGTAGAGCCTGTGGCTGTTGCCCGGCGTGATGCCGATCTTCTTGCCTTCCAAGCCGCTGAAGCTCGTGATCCCCGAATCCTTGAGCACGAAAAGGGAATGGGGCGAGTGAGCATAGACCGCGCCGATCATCTTCAGCGGCACGGAACTGCGCTGGCGGGCGGTGAAGAGCGCCGAGATGTCGGCCATGCCGATATCGGCGGCTCCGCCGGCAACCTTGCTGAGCGTGTCGCCCGAGCCGTTGCCGCGGCTGATCCGAAGGGTGATGCCGTTGCGCGCATAGATCCCCGAGGCGATGCCGGCATAGTAGGGCGCGTAATCGCCCGTCGGAATCCAGTCGAGCATGAGGTGGACGTTGTCGGCGGCCCGCGCCGCTCCCGTCGCGGCGCCGAGCGCGACCGCGACTCCGAGGACGGCCCTGGCCGCGGTCGACATGAACTTGAACATCACGATTATCCTTTTGCCGGTTCCCTTCTCAGCAGAAGGAACCGCAGCGCGGATCAAATCAAATACCAATTTTTCGCGAAATCATAATGGCGTGTTATGGCCGCTTCCGGCCTCCTCATTCGATCGCCTTCCGCATCGCCCGTCATGAAGGAAAGGCGTCGTCGGGCGCCGCCGGCAGCAGCGTGCGCAAACCGTCGACGAAGCTGCGGGCGATGCGCGACAGCGGCTCGATCCGCGACGACAGCAGATGGGGCCGCGTCGCCATCTTGGGCACCAGCGGGCGCGACCGGATATTCGGCCAGGCATTGTCCATCAGCACGAAATCATCGACGATGGCGACACCCCCGCCGGCCTGGACGAGGCAGCAGGCATTGGGCGTGAAGCGCACTTGCGCATTGAAGCGGATGGGTTTCGGCGCGCCGCTCAGCGCGCGGCTGACGACCATGCCGTAGGGCGTCTGCGAACCGTAGCCGATGATCGGATAGGGCACGAGGTCGGCCGGCTTCACCACCCGCTTCTCGCCGAGCGGATGGCCGGCGGGAAAGATCACCTGGAGGCGGCCTTCGCCGATCTGCGTCGCCTTGACCGTCGGATCGTCGACCGCCATCGACGTCACCGCGAGATCGGCGCGATGGCTCGCGATGCGGGCGATCAGGTCGGCGAGCGTCAGGATCTCGAGCTCGACGCGCACCTCCGGATGAGCCTGGCGAAAGCGGGCAATCGCCTTCGGAACCAGCATATGGCCGACGCTGGGGCTCGCGACCAGCCGGACCGAGCCGGCCGCGCCGCGCCGCAGCTCATCGGCGAGCTCGTTGACCCGGGCCACCCCCTGGTGGACCTGCTCGACCTCGGCGAACAGCAGGCGCGCCTCGGGCGTCGGCTGCACCCTGCCCTTGACGCGCTCGAAGAGGGACAATCCGAGCCGGTCTTCCGTATAGGACAGAAGCCGGCTGATGGCGGGCTGGGAGACCGACAGCAGCCGCGCCGCCCCGCTGATCGACCCCGTCGCCATCACCGCGCGGAACATCTCGATCTGCCGCAGATTCATCGCCATGCCCATAACCCTCCCTTATGAATGGCGCGGAAATTAGCATATGCTTGTTCTGGGAGCACTCGGCTAGATTCTCCAGGGCCCGCATGGGGCGCGCCTTGCCATGGAGTTCTATCGATGTCGCGCATTCTCACCGTCGCTGCGGCTCAGCTCGGCCCTATCCATCAGGCTGACGACCGTGCTTCGGTCGTCAGCCGGATGATCGCCCTGATGGAGCAGGCGAAGATGCGCGGCGCCGATTTCGTGGTCTACCCCGAGCTCGCCCTGACGACCTTCTTTCCGCGCTGGCATTACGAGGATCGCGCCCAGGCGGATCGCTGGTTCGAGACCGCCATGCCCGGCCCGCAGACGCAGCCGCTGTTCGACAGGGCGCGGGAGCTGCAGATCGCGATGAATTTCGGCTATGCCGAGCTGACGCCGGAAGGGCGGCACTTCAACAGCTCGATCCTCGTCGACAAGACCGGGCGAATCGCCGGCAAATACCGCAAGGTGCATTTGCCGGGCCATGCCGAATACGACCCCAGCCGGGCGCATCAGCACCTCGAAAAGCGGTATTTCGAGCCCGGCGACCTGGGTTTCCCGGTCTGGGCTTTCGAAGGCGGCCTGGTCGGCATGGCGATCTGCAATGATCGACGGTGGCCCGAGACCTATCGCATCATGGGGCTCCAGGGCGTCGAGATGATCGTGCTGGGCTACAACACGCCGACCGCGAACGGCCATTCCAGCACGGAAACCCTGGCCGATCGCCTCTTCCACCATCGCCTGTCGGTGCAGGCCGGCGCCTATCAGAACTCGACCTGGGTGGTAGCCGTTGCCAAGGCCGGGGTGGAGGACGGGCATGCCCTGTTCGGCGGCACGCTGATCGCCGGGCCGGACGGCAAGATCGTCGGCGAGCTCGACCATGAGGAGGACGGGCTGCTCGTCCATGCCTGCGATCTCGACGCCACGCGCTTCGGCAAGGAGACGATCTTCAATTTTGCAGCGCATAGGCGCGTCGAGCACTATGGGCTCATCACCTCGCGCACGGGGAGCGGTGCCCCGCTGGGACGCGCCGTCTGAGCGGCTGCGGCGCCGGCTGCCTGCCCACGGCGCGAGCTCGCGCCTGAAGCTCGTCATCGTGGAGGGCGGCGAGCTCCTGTGCAAGCTTCCCGACCAGCCGCAGTCGGGGAAGGCGCTCGAGATCGCCGCCCATGCCGTCGCCGCCTTCGACGCATCGGAGCCGCGCGACCTTCCCCGGCTGGCGACCTCCGACATCGAGCTCCACCTCGCGCGGGACATCCGCGCGGCGCGCCTGCGCAACCCTCCGTCCCTGGCGGAGTTCAGCGCGGCCACCGGCCTCAATGCGCGCAAGCTCAAGGCCGGCTTCCAGCGCGTATTCGAGGACAGCGTCTATGGCTACCTCCAGTCGCTGCGTCTGGAGGAGGCCTCTCGGCTGCTGAGCGCGGGAGACATGAACGTATCCTCGGTGGCCTATCGCGTCGGATACAGCCCCGCCCATCTGTCCGTCGCCTTCCGGAAGCGCTTCCGGCTCTCGCCCAAGCAGCTCAAGCCCTGAAGGCCGGCAGCGCGTCCCGTCCCTGCTGGCCTCAATCCAGCGACAGCGCCCTGTCCAGCGTGCTGCGCCGCCATGCGGCCGGCGTCTCCCCGACCATGCGCCGGAACACGCGCGTGAAATGGGCCTGGTCCGAGAAGCCGGCTTCGACGGCGACCTCGGTCAGCGACCGGTCGCCGGCGGCGAGCAGCCGCTGGCCCTGCTCGATCCGGGCCTTGAGCTGCCATTGATGCGGCGGCAGCCCGGTCGAGGCCTTGAAGGCGTGGCTGAAATGCGATTGCGACAGACCGACGAGACCGGCGAGATCCTGCAGGCGGATCCTGCCGGCGGCGTGCTCGGCGATGTAGTCCGTCACAGTCTTGAGCTGCCGGCTGGTCAGCGGCGTCCGGCGGCGCGGCGCCTCGCGCGCGACGCCGAACAGGTCGATCAGCACCGCGAGGACGAGGCTGTCGCCATAAAGGTCGTGCCGGGCATCGGGCTCGGCGCATTCGCCGGCGATGAGCCGCGCCAGCATCTGGATGCGCTCATTCGAGAACATGATGCGCGGCTGCCGCAGCAGCTCGCGCGACAATGCCTCGCCCAGGCGCTCGCTGACGCCGGCGGGATCGAAATGCAGGTCGAGATGGCGGATGCGCATGCGCTGCTGCGTGCGCCCCCAGACCGGCACACCGGCCGGCATGAAGCTGATCCCATGCGCGCCGCCCCGTGGCGAGATGCCCGGCTCCGACGGCTCGAGCCGCGTCTCGAAGCTGCCGCCGGCCTTGTCGAGGACGATGAAGAGCCGCGGATGGTCCGAGACGTATTCGCCCGTGGCGCCGGCCTGGCACTCCGCCTGCCAGAGATCCGCGATGACGCCGTTCCAGCTCCGGCATTTGAGCGAGCCGATCACGCTGATGCCTTCGCGGACCGATCGCATGCCTGGCTGGAAACCCATCCTGACCCTCCTGCGGCCGGATAATCGCGTCAAAGCGCGTGTTCAAAATGCAACGCGACAATCGCAATTCTACCCGCCTGCCCAGGAACGTTCAATACATGACAGGAACGATCAATCCAGAATTGACCGCCAATGATACGCCGCTATGCAAAGCAGTGGCTGTATTTTGAATGGTTCTAATTTTGACCTATTCCTGTACGGCACGCAATATTGGGGCTTGAGCCGGCCATGTGCTATCGACGAGACATGATGAAGAACCTTGTTCTTTACTCGACTGCTTCTTTGACGGCGCTGTTATACGGAGCCGCCGCGCTGGCGCAGACCGCGCCCGCCCCGACGGTCCAGCTCGACACGATCACGGTCGAGGGCCGGGCCGAGACGGCGACCGGGCCCGTCAACGGCTATGTCGCGACGCGCTCCACCACCGGCTCGAAGAGCAACACGCCGATCACCGCCATCCCGCAATCGGTCTCGGTCATCGGCCGCGACGAGCTCGACGACCGCAAGGCGCTGAAGGTCGACGAGGCGCTGCGCTACACGGCCGGCGTCACCGCGCAGCCCTTCGGCGCCGACCCGGATACGGACTGGTTCTTCATCCGCGGCTTCCAGGCGACACAGACCGGCGTCTATCTCGACGGCCTCCAGCTCTATGGCTACGGTTTCGGCGGCTTCCAGATCGACCCCTTCATGCTGGAGCGGGTCGAGGTGCTGAAGGGCCCGGCCTCGGTGCTCTATGGCGGCTCCAACCCCGGCGGCATCGTCAGCCTGGTCAGCAAGCGGCCGAACGGCAGGAATTTCGGCTATGTCGAAGCCGGCATCAACAATTTCGGCAATGCCTATGTCGGCATCGATGCCGGCCTCAGCGACAAGCAGGGCGTGTGGAGCACCCGCCTGACCGGCAAGCTCTCGGGCGGCGACCAGTACACCGACTATTCCAACGATTTCCGCGGCACGATCATGCCGCAGATCACCTATCAGCCGAACGGCGCCACCCGCATCACCGCCTATGGCGCCTACAGCTATCTCGACCAGATCCATTCCGGCGGCAACTTCCTGCCCTATGTCGGCACGGTGGTGAACGCGCCTTTCGGCAAGATCCGGCGCGACGCCTTCCTCGGCGAGCCGTCGATCGACAGCCAGAAGCGGGTCACAACGATGCTGGGCTACGAGTTCCAGCATGATTTCGGCGGCGTGACCTTCTCGCAGAACGCCCGCTACGGCCAGATGCGCGGCTCCCAGCTCGGCCCCTATGGCTATGGCTATGCTGGGCCCGACGCGCCCTTCGGCAACGGCTTCCAGCCGCTGGGACCGGACTACCAGCTCTACCGGATCGGCTTCCAGGAGCACACCAAGGTCAACACCTTCACCATTGACAACCGCCTCGAAGGCAAGGTCGACACCGGGCCGCTGCAGCATTCCTGGATGATCGGCCTCGACTACAAGTATTTCGAGATCGACCATGTCCAGGCATCGGGCGGCGGGACGACGATCAGCGTCACCAACCCGGTCTACGGGGCGCCGCAAGGGGCGAGCTTCGTCTATCTCGATCAGAAGCTGAAGCACCATCAGATCGGCGTCTATCTGCAGGACCAGATCCGCTTCGGTGGCGGCTGGCTGGCGACGTTCAACGGGCGCTACGACTATGCCGAGAAGAAGTCGGTGAGCCCGGCCACGCTCGCCTTCTCGCCGAGCTATGACGACAAGGAGGGGGCCTTCAGCGGGCGCGCCGGCCTCGCCTATGAATTCGCCAACGGGCTGACGCCCTATGCCAGCGTCGCGACCTTCTTCAACCCGGTCTTCGACGGCACCTCGACCGGCGTCCCCGGCGTCTTCCTGCCGTTCAAGCCGGAGAAGGGCTGGCAGGTCGAGGGCGGCATCAAGTACAAGCCCACCTTCGTCGATGCGCTGTTCACCGCCTCGGTCTTCCACATCGTCAAGGACAACGTCCTCGTCCCCGCACCGACCTTCTTCAACGCCTTCGCCCAGCAGCAGCTCGGACAGGTGACCTCGACCGGCTTCGAGTTCGAGGCCAAGGCCAACCTCACCGAGAACCTGAAGGTGCTGGCCGCGCTGACGGCGTTCAACCTGGAGATCAGCAAGCACACCGACCCGTCGCTGGTCGGCAAGACGCCGTTCATCGTGCCCGAGATCACCGCATCGGGCTGGGCCGACTACACCTTCACCGAGGGCGTCCTGAAGGGGCTGAGCCTCGGCGCCGGCGTGCGCTATGTCGGCAAGTCCTGGGCCGACAACGCCAACACGCTGAAGGTGCCGGGCGCGACGCTGGTCGACGCCGCGATCCGCTACAAGGTCGGCAACTGGGGGCTGGCGGTCAACGTCACCAACCTCTTCGACAAGGCCTATGTGAAGAGCTGCCAGGACTTTTCGAGCTGCAGCTACGGCGATGCCCGCACCGTCACCGTCTCGGCGAATTATCGCTGGTGAGGCCCGCCGGCGACGCATCGAGGGCCGCGGCGCTGCGCTGCGGCCTTCCGTTGTGGTAGTGCCGCGCATGACCGGATTCACGGCACATCCGACGCGCCGCACCGCGCTTGGCCTGATCGCGGCCGCGGGCTGCGCCCGGCCGGCGCGGGCCGGCGGCCTGCGCGTCGCGACCGTCGACTGGTCGGTGCTGGAGACCCTGCTCGCGCTCGGCCTGCCGCCCGTCGCGGCGCCGGAATTGCGCCAGTTCCGCGAGGTCGCCGTCGAGCCTGCGGTGCCTGCGCAGGTCACCGATCTCGGTCTGCGTGGCTCCGTCAATTTCGAACTGCTGCTGCTGTCGCGGCCGGATCTGATCCTGTCGTCGAGCTTCTATGCCGGCTCCGAGCCGCGCCTGCGCCGGATCGCGCCGGTCGAGAGTTTTTCCGTCTATGCGCCGGGCCGGCCGCCCTACGAGCCGGCACTGGCGATGACCCGCCGCATCGGGGAGCGGCTCGGCGCGGCGGCGGCGGCGGAGCGTTACGTCGCGGAGACCGAGGCCGAGTTCGCGGCCCTGCGCGACAGGCTGAAACCGCTCGCGACACGCTCCGTCATTCCCATCAATCTCGGCGATGCCAGGCATTTCCGCGTCTTCGGCGACGACAGCATGTTCGGCGAGGTGCTGCGGCGGCTCGGCCTCGCCAATGCCTGGACGGACCATACGAGCTATTCCGCCACGGCGCCGATCGGGCTGGAGGCGCTGGCGCAGGTGCCGCAAGCCGAGATCGCCCTGATTCCGCCGGTGCCGCCCGGCGCCATGGAGACGCTCGCGCGCAGCGCCTTCTGGAACGCATTGCCCAATCTGCGCGAAGGCCGGCTGCTCCGGATCGGCTCGATCAATCCCTACGGCGGCCTGCCCGCAGCACGGCGCTTCGCCCGGCTGCTGACCGAGGGCCTGCTCGCGGCGGAGGCGGCCCGTGGCTGACGCCGCCGGACCTGCTCGCCCGCGGCTCGGCGGGCGCTCCGGCGCCTGGGCCTTCGCCGCGCTGGCGGCGGCGGCACTGCTCGCGGCGGTGGTGGCGACGCGGCCCGCCCTGCCGGCCTCGCCCGCGCTCGCGCGGACGCTCGAGAGCATCCTGCTCTGGCACAGCCTGATGCCGCGGGCCGCCACCGCGCTGGTCTGCGGCGCGGCGCTCGGGCTTGCGGGCATGCTGCTGCAGCGCGTGCTGCGCAATCCGGTCGCCGATGCCTCCACGCTCGGCATCGCGTCCGGGGCGCAGCTCGCGCTCACCGTCGCCTCCGCCTACGCGCCTGCGCTGATCGCCGCATCGCGGGAGGGCGTGGCGCTGGCCGGCGCCCTTGCCGCCGTCGCGCTCGTGCTCGGGCTGAGCTGGCGGCGCGGCCTCGATCCGATGACCGTCGTTCTCTCCGGCATGGTCGTCGCGCTCGTCGCGGCGGCCGCGAGCGCGACCGTTATCCTCGCCAAGGGCGAATATGTGCTGTCGCTGTTCATCTGGGGCGCCGGCTCGCTCAACCAGCAGAGCTGGGACGCCGTCCTCGCGCTCGCGCCGCGCCTCGCCCTGAGCGCCGCCGCCGCGGCCTTGCTGCTGCGCCCGCTCACCCTCCTCGGCCTCGACGAGGATGTGGCGCACGGCCTCGGCCTCACCTTGCCCGCCGCCCGCTTCGCCGTGCTCGGCATCGCGGTCTGGCTGGCGGCGAGCGTCACCGCCGAGGTCGGGGTGATCGGCTTCGTCGGCCTCGCCGCGCCGGCCCTGGCGCGCGAGCTCGGCGCCCGCACGCCGCGCCAGATGCTGCTGGCGGCGCCGGCGCTCGGAGCCCTGCTGCTCTCGATCACCGACAGCGCCGTGCAACTGCTCGGCTCCGGCTTCAACGATCTCGCGCCGACGGGCGCGGCGACCGCCCTGTTCGGCGGGCCGCTCCTGCTCTGGCTGATGCGACGGGTTCCCCTCGCCCTGCCGCCGCAGGCGCAGGACGCCGCATGGGGATCTTATCGGGCGGCGCGATCGCTGCGTTCGCTCGCTCCGCTGGCCGGCCTCATCCTGGCGGTGGCCGCGCTCGGCCTCCTGCTCGGCCGCGGGCCGGCCGGATGGAGCTGGGCGACGGGCGCGCTGTTCTGGGACCTGCTGCCCTTCCGCGGCCCGCGCCTCGCCGCGGCCGGCACGGCCGGCGCGCTTCTCGGGGCCGCCGGCTGCCTGATGCAGCGCCTGACCGCGAATCCGCTCGCGGGGCCCGAGGTGCTCGGCGTCAGCGCCGGCGGCGGCGTCGGATTGCTGCTCGCGCTCACCCTGATGCCGACGAGCCCCTTCGCGATGCTCTCCGGCATCGCGGGCGGCTCGCTGGCGGTGCTGGTCGTCATGCTGCTCTTCGCCGCCCGCCCCGGCATCGGCCCGCAGCGCCTGCTGCTGGCCGGCATCGCCATGGGGGCGCTCTGCATGGCCGTGGTCTCGACAGCGATGGCCCAGGGCGACCTGCGCGCCTATCTGCTGCTGGTCTGGCTCTCGGGCTCGACCAACCGGGCCGGCGTCTTCGAGGCCTGGACCGGCCTGATCGCCTGCATCGTGCTGATCGCGCCGCTCCTGCTCGCCAGCCGCTGGCTCGACCTGCTGCCGCTCGGAGAGGCGACCGGCCGCAGCCTCGGGCTCGCCGTGACGCGCAGCCGCCTCTGCCTCGCCGCCATGGCCGCGCTGGCGACGGCGGTCGCTTCGCTCCTGGTCGGCCCGCTTAGCCTGATCGGGCTGATCGCGCCGCATCTCGCGCGTCTCGCCGGCTTCGCGCGCAGCCGCGACCAGCTCCTCGCCGCCATGCTGATCGGCTGCGGGGTGATGATCACCGCCGACTGGCTCGCGCGACTCGTCGTCTTTCCCTATCAGCTCCCGGTCGGGCTGTTTGCCGCGCTGATCGGCGGACCCTATCTGATCTGGCTCCTGAACCGTGGAGGCCCCCGCAATGGCTGACGAACCCGAGCTGCACGCCGCGGCGCGGGTGGCGATGTCAGCGTGCTGATCCCGCCGCCGGGGCGCGAGCCGGTCTGGCCGGGCGCCGGAGCGGACAATCGAGTGATCTGGCCGTGCGGCGCGGACGAGCTGGTGCGGCGCGTCCACACGATCCGCTCGATCGATCCCCTGCGCCGGTAGCTCGCCATCGACGTGGTGCTGCACGACACATCGCCCGGATCGAGCCCGATGAATGCGCAGGGCGCCGCGACGAACCGCAATGCCGGCGCGAAGCACTATGGAAGCGTTCTAATTACATATTGAAAACAATGGTTTGAAGGATTTTTTGTTACATTGTACTGTGCAGCCTCCGCCACGGTTGGCGCTGGCCCGCAATGCTGATGCATGATTGAATATTCCGAGGATCATCGACTCCATGTGAGCGGCGAGATTTCCTACAGGGACGTCGAGGCCTATCTCGACGGGACAGTCTACCTGTCGATCGCGGCGCCGCGGCAGGTGCTCCAGACCGGCGTTTCCTTCGCCCGCGGCAGCTACTGGATCGAGCCGATCAGGCCATCGGTGCATCTCACCGGCTGCGACCTCGAATATCTCGACGACGAACGGGTGGTGGGCTCCTACCGGCCGAGCCTGTTCGTCGGCATCCTTCTCGCGGGCGAGCATACCGGCTTCGTCGACGGCCATTCGATCGCGACCTCGCGGATCGGCGTGCCGACGCTGCTGGGCGTGAGCGATCAGGTCGATATCCGCTCGGCGCAAAGGCCCGGCCAGGTCTGCCGGATGAGCGGCTTCCATGTCGGAGCCGAGTTCCTCCGCGAGCTTGGGGAAGAGGCCGGGCTGAGCGGCTGCGAGACGATGCTGGACAGCTTCGCCGACGGCTTCCTCTGGCAGGAGGTCGAGGCCCGCACGGCCCTGCGCGCCCATCTCCTGCAACTCGCGGAGAACCCCTATCAGGGCAGGCTGGCGCAGCTCTATTCCGAGAGCCGGGTGCTGTCCGCGCTGGTCGAGGTCGCGGGCATCTTCCAAGAGCAGCGGCGCGGGATGCCGCAGCTCTCCCGCTCGCATCGCGAGCATGCCGAGCATGCCCGCCTGATCCTCGACAACCAGCTCGCCGACCCGCCCGCCGTCCCGGAACTCGCCCGCATCGTCGGCCTCAACGAAACCAGCCTGCGGCAGGCCTTCAAGGCGGCCTTCGGCTCGACCATCATCGACTATCTGCGCGAACGGCGGCTGGAGATCGCGCGCGTGCTGGTGCGGGAGCGGCGCCTGTCGATCGCCGAGGTCGGCTATCGCGTCGGCTTCTCCAGCCCCGCGAACTTCGCCACCGCCTATCGCCGGCGTTTCGGCCGCTCGCCGCGCCAGGATCTGTAACCCTTCCAAATCCTGCGGGCGCGCAAAGGAAAAACTACGGCCGGCAAAGGCGAGATGCATGGAGGCGCCTTCAGCGCGCCAATAAGAAGACGGTCCATCCTCGGATCGAAGGTCTGCCGTGACGGTCAGCGCTTCCACAGAGGCCCTCGCCGTCGACGCGCGCGGGCCGGACAACGACAAGGCGGCGAAGGCCGCAACCGAGCCGCGCGCCTCGGTCTCGATCGGCGCCGTCGCCATGCGGCTCTTCGCGATGATGCGGAAGCGGCGCTGGCTCCTGCTGCTCTCGATCCTGTGCGGGACGCTGGCGGCGCTGCTCTCGCTCGCGCCCTATGCCGCTGCCGCCGCCGCGCTCGCGGCTATCCTCGATGGCGGCGTCGACTGGCAATGGATCGGCCTGGTCGGAGGGCTCGCGCTCGGCGCCGTGGCCGCGCGGCACCTGTTCTTCTCGCTGGCGACCGGCCTGTCGCACCGGATCGCCTTCCAGACCCAGCAGGAACTGCGGCTTGCGCTCGCCGCCAAGCTCGCACGCGTGCCGCTCGGTTTCTTCGACGACCGCTCCAAGGGCGAATTGCGCACCATCCTGCTCGACGATGTCGAGGGGGTCGAGGACGGCATGGCCCATCTCGTGCCGGAGCTCAGCGCGGCGATCGTCGCGCCGGTCCTCGCGCTCGCGCTGCTCGCCGCCATCGACTGGCGCCTGACGCTGCTCGCGCTTCTCCCGATCGCTCTCGGGCTCGTCCTGATCGGGCGTGTGATGAAGCAGGGCGAAGGCCCGACGCATGACTATCTCGCGATCCAGTCCCGCATGGCCGAGACGGTCGCCGAGATGGCCGACGGCCTGCCCACGGTGCGCGCCTTCAACCAGGACGAACAGGCCACCGCGCGGACGCAGCGCATCTTCGCTGAGATGACGCGTTTCTCCGATGCCTGGATGCACCATGCCGTGGTGCCGGGCTCGGCCGCGCAGGTGCTGCTCTCGAGCCATCTGCTCTTCGCCGCGCCCGCCGGCCTGCTGATGGCGGCGCAGGGCTGGCTCGGCCCGGCGACGCTGGCAGCCTTCCTCGCCATCGCCTACGGGCTCGGCGACGTCTTCACCTCGCTGCAGGGCATCAGCCATCGCCTGATGCGCCAGGTACAGTTGCTCGACCGCATCGACGCGGTCCTCGCCGCCCCGGAGCTTCCGGTCAGCGCCGCGCCGGGCGAGCCGGCCGACAGGCTGCTGCGCTTCAAGAATGTGAGCTTCTCCTATGGCGCGCGGCAGGTGCTGCATGGCGTCGATTTCACGGTGGCGCCGGGGCGCTGCCTCGCCCTGGTCGGGCCCAGCGGCTCCGGCAAATCGACGCTGGCGCGGCTGATCGCCCGCTTCCACGACGTCGGCAGCGGCGCCGTCTCGATCGGCGGCGTCGATATCCGCGAGCTGGCGCCGGACGCGCTCAACCGTGCCGTCTCCTTCGTCTTCCAGGAGGTTTTCCTCTTCGCCGGCACGATCGCCGACAATATCCGCCTCGGCCGACCCGACGCCGATGGCGACGCGGTGATCGACGCGGCGCGGCGCGCCCGGGCGCATGACTTCATCGCGGCGCTGCCGCAGGGCTACGACACCATCGTCGGCGAGCGCGGCCTCGGGCTCTCCGGCGGCGAGCGCCAGCGCATCTCGATCGCGCGCGCCATCCTGAAGGACTCGCCGATCCTCGTGCTCGACGAGGCCACGGCCTTCGCCGATCCCGAGAACGAGGCGCTGATCCAGGACGCGATCGAGGACCTCGCGCGCGAGCGCACCCTGATCGTGATCGCCCACCGCCTGCACACCATCGTCCATGCCGACGAGATCCTGGTCCTGGATGCCGGCCGCGTGGCCGAGCGCGGCAGCCATGCCGCGCTGGTCGAGCAGGGCGGGCTCTATGCCCGGATGTTCGCGGCGCATGAAGCCGTCGCCCATCATCGCCATGCCGATGGACGCCGTGACGAACAGGCCGCCCGGCCCGCGCTCGCGGCGGAGGCCCGCCCATGAGATTGCTCGCCTTCATCCACGCCCATCTCGGCGATGCGCGCGCCCTGTTCCGGCGCGCCATGCTCTTCACCTTCCTCGAGGGGCTGATGACGGCAGGGCCGGTGGTCGCCGTCGCGCTCGGCCTGATGCGGCTGGCGCAGGGCCCCGCCGACCTGCCGGCGCTGCTGCCCTACGCCCTCGCCGTGGTCGCCGCCGTGGCGCTGCGCATTGTGCTGATCCGCCTCGCCTGGTCGTCGGGATTCCGCGCCGGCAATGTCGCGACCGAGGCGATCCGCAACCGGCTGGTCGCGCATATGCGGGCGGTGCCGCTCGGCGCGCTCGGGCGCTGGAGTGCGGCGCGGCTGGCAAGCCTCGTCACCGAGGACGGGCGCTGGATCAACGAAGCCTCGACCTTCACGCTGAACCGGCTGTTCGGGGGGCTCGCCGCGGGGCTGTGCCTGCTGCTGGCGGCGGCCTGGTTCGACCCGGCGACCGCACTCGCTGTTCTCTTCGCCTTCGGCCTCGGCCTGCTGTCTCTGCCCGTGGCCGGACGCCTCCTGAAACGGGTGATCGCGCGCCGCAACGCCGAGCTGACCGATATCAGCCAGCGCATCGGCGAATATGGCGAGGGGATCGCGGTGTTCCGCTCCTTCCGCGCCGGCGAGGGCGCCTTCGCCCGCTTCGCCGAGGCGGCCGACCGCCTGCGCCGCCTGATGCTCGGCTATACGCCCGTCCTGGTCTCGCTCCATGGCGTCGCCGCGACGCTGATGGGCGCCGGCTTGCCGCTGGCGCTGATGATCCTGGCCTGGCGGGGCGGCGAGGCCGCGCCGTCGCTGATCCCGGCGCTGCTGCTCGGGCTCGCGGCGGGCCACGCCCTGTCGGCGGCGGTGCTCGGGCAGATGCTGCCGTTCAGCCTCGGCATGCAGGCCGAGGCCGGCATGGCCCGCTTCCTCGCCGAACCGGCGCTCGCGCATCGCGGGCGCGAGCCGGGCACGCCTCTCGACTTCGCGCTCGAACGGGTCTCGTTCAGCCATGACGGCAGGCGCGGCGCGGTCGACGGCATCGCCCTGGCCGCCCGCCAGGGCGGCATGACCGCGATCGTCGGGCCGAGCGGGGCCGGCAAGTCGAGCGTCGTCGGCCTGATGATGCGCTTCTTCGACCCCCAGAGCGGCCGCGTGACGGTCGGAGGCGTCGATATCGCGGACATCCCGCCGGCCCGGCTGCAGGCGCTGACGGCGCTGGTGAACCAGGACGTCCACCTCTTCCGGGACACGCTGCGCGCCAACATCCTGCTCGGCGCGCCCGGCGCCGACGAAGCCCGGCTCGCCGCCGCCATCCGCGCGGCAAGGCTGGAGGAATTGATCGCGGCCCTGCCGGACGGGCTCGATACCGTGATCGGCGAAGGCGGGCGCACCTTGTCGGGCGGCGAACGCCAGCGCGTCGCCGTCGCGCGGGCGCTTCTGAAGGACGCGCCGATCCTGCTGCTCGACGAGGCCAGCTCCGCCATGGATCCGCTGACCGAGCGCGCCATCCAGCAGGCGGTCGCGGCGCTGGAAGACGGACGCACCCTCGTCGTCGTCGCCCATCGCCTGCGCAGCATCGCCGAAGCCGACCGGATCCATGTGATGGATCGGGGGCGGATCGTCGAGGAAGGCCGGCATCCGGAACTGCTCGCGCGGGGCGGGCTCTATGCCCGGCTCTGGCAGGCGCAGGAGCGTGCGGCCGGATGGAGGCTGAGATGAGTCTGGCATCGCCTTCCGCCGCTGCGGGCATGGCTCGACCCCTGCCGCTGCAGCGCTCGCTGCGCCTCGGCATCGGCGCGGTCTATGGCGCGGCCGCCGTCCCCCTCTTCTTCATCTACAACATCCTGCCGGCGAGCCTGCGCCAGGCCGGCCAGCCGCCGGAAGCCGCCAATCTCGTCTTCCTGGCCTATCTGCCCTTTGCGCTACGCGTCGCCTGGGCTCCGGTCGTGGCCCGCCTCGGCCGGGAGCAGGCGCCGGTCTTCCGGTGCATGGTGCTCGTCTGCCTCGCCCTCGCCGTGGCGATCACGGCGAGCCTCGCGGCCTTCGAGCCCCATGGCGGCACATCCGGCATCATCGCCGTCGCCACGCTCGCGATCATGGCGATCGCGACGGCGGCCGTGGCGCTCGACGGCTATCTGCTCGCCGGCTTCCCGCGGGAGGCGCGGGTGCGCTCTGCCCCGCTCCAGGGCATCGGCTTCGCGCTGGGCGGCCTCGTCATGGGCGCCGGCATCATGCTCTGCGACGGCGCCGGCTGGAGCGGCATCATCCTGCTGCTCGTCCTGATCACGGCCGGGCTGGCGCTGCCGGCGCTGCTGCTTCCGGGCGGCGGAACCGCGACGGACCAGGGCGGGAACGGCCCCGACGCGGCGTCCGGCCTCTGGCGCTTCCTGAGAAGCGTCCCGGCGCGCCGGCGGCTGGCCTTCTCGCTGCTCGGCCATGGCGGCCTCGGCCTTGCCGGCGGCATGCTGCCCGTGCTGCAGGTCGATGCGGGCTTGAGCCTCGGCCAGATCGGCCTCGTGGCGGCGATCGGCGCCAACGGCGTCGGCGTGATCGCCTCCTGGGCGACGGGGCTGGTGCTGCGCGGCAGCGAGGTCTGGCGCGTCGCGCTCCTGGTCAGCCTCGCCTCGGCCTTCTGCTTCGCGGGCTTCGCCCTCTCGGGCGTCAGGGCCGAGCCGATGGTCGCCATCGCCCTGTCGCTCGCGGTGATGGCGCTCGGCTACGCCTTCTTCGTCGTCTTCCGCGCGCTGGTCCTGCCGATCTGCGCCGGCGATCGCGGCACGACGCAGGCCGCGGCCCTTTCCAGCATCGATGCCCTCGTCGCGACGGTCTCGGCCATCGCCTCCGGCTTCGTCCTCGGCCGCGGCGGCCTGCCCCTGCTGCTCGGCCTCGCGGCCGGCTTCTGCGCTGCCGGCGCGCTCGTCGCCTGGCGCGCGCGCCGGCGCGGCGACGACCTTCACACCTCTTCACCCCACGGAGCCCGACCCTCATGAAGCGGCCCTTCAGCCACTCCGCCAGCCCTTTCATGCTGCTCGCGACGACGGCGCTCGCGGGGATGCTCTGCCCGCTACCCGAGCCCGCCCGGGCGCAAGGCCGGGACGCGCAGGTGCTCCAGCTCGACGAGATCACGGTGACCGCGCGCCGGCGCGACGAGACCCTGCGGGAGATCCCCTTCGCGGTGGACGTGCAGAGCCGGGCCCAGCTCGACGAGAAGCGGGCCTATGACGCGCCCGCGGCGCTGAAGGATGTCGCCGGCGTCTACATACCGGGCTTCGGCGACCGCTCGACCTCGTTCCTGATCATGCGCGGCGTCGGGCCCATCCTGTTCCCGCTCGGCCCGGACGATTCCTCGGTGCTCACCTTCGTCGACGGCACGCCGCTGCCGATCGGCTCCTCCAACGCCAATTATCTCGATCTCGAGCGCGTCGAGGTGCTGAAGGGGCCGCAGAGCACGCTGTTCGGCCGCAACACCACGGGCGGCGCGGTCAATCTGGTGCCGGCCCTGCCCGACGACACCTGGAAAGGCTATCTGCGCTCGGAATACGGCACGCAGAACCATCGCCTGCTCGAAGGCGCGGTCGGCGGCCCGCTGATCAAGGACAAGCTCGGCGCGCGCATCGCCTTCCGCCTTCGCGGCATCGACGGCTACGTCAACAACGTCGTCGGCCCCGATCTCGGCCGCGAGCAGAGCGCGACGGGCCGCCTGACGCTGCGCTTCACGCCGACCGACCGGACCACCTGGACGCTCAGCGGCAGCGCCGATTCCTCGGATGGCGTGCCGGTCTACTATGCGCTGAAGGGCGACGGCTTCCCGATCCTGGCGGCCCAGAACCTGGGGCGGGAGGTCACGAAGAACTACGCCTTCCAGTCGAAGTTCGAGCACAGCTTCGAGCGTTTCACCTTCACCTCGCAGACCTCCTACAACGCGCTCCGCGCCGACCTGACCTATAACGGCGCCGACTTCTTCCTCGGCAGCCGCATCACCGGCCTGCCGCTCGACGCCTTCGGCAACATCGCCGGCAACTACTTCGACCGGAACATCGACCAGAACCGCTTCACGCAGGAACTGCGCCTGAGCTCCAACCCGGGCGAGACGCTGCAATGGATCGCCGGCCTCGCCTATTATCGCGACGAGGCGAAGTTGTTCTCGATGCGCAACGTCTTCGTCTACGGCCCTGCCGTCTCTGGCTTCGACAACCTGCACCAGACGACGACCGGCCAGGCGGTCTTCAGCGAAGTGACCTATCCGGTGATCGACCGGCTGAAGCTCTCGCTCGGCGGCCGCTATACGCGCGAACAGAAGAAGTATGACGGCGAATTCTGGAACGACGGCACGCCCGGTACGGTTCCGGCCTTCGCCGAGGGCGGCAAGAGGGACTATAATTTCTGGACCGGCCGGGCCTCGCTCTCCTATGACTGGACCGACAAGCTCACCAGCTTCGCCAGCGTCTCGCGCGGCTACAAGAGCGGTGGCTTCGGCACCTTCAACTCGCTGATGTGGGCCGGCGTGCCGCGCACGCCCTATGATTCGTCGAGCATCGTCGCCTACGAGATCGGCGGCCGCGGCTCGTTCCTGGACGATCGGCTGAAGGTCTCGGCCGCCCTGTTCTACAACGACGTCAGCAAGGAGCAGATCCTAGCCTACGATCTGCAGAACTTCGCCCAGCAGTCGCTCAATCTCGACACCAAGAGCTACGGGGTGGAGCTCGATGCGAGCTGGCGCGTCACCGAGAACTGGGAGATCGCCGGCGGCATCACCTACACCTCGACCGAGATCACCGACGTGCCCGCCGCCGCGGCCGCCGCGCAGGCCGGGCTGAAGAAGGGCAACCAGTTGCCGCAGGTGCCGGAATGGGCCGGCAAGGCCTCGGTCACCTATCGCGCCCCGCTCGGCATCGCGGCCTTCGGGCCGGGGAACTTGCTCGCCCGCGTCGGCTACAACTATATCGGCCCGCGCTATTCGGAGGCCGGCAACCTGGCCAAGCTCAAGGCGGTCCACCTGCTCTCCGCCCGGCTCGGCGTCGAATGGGAGAAGGGCGAGGCCTATCTCTTCGGCGAGAACCTGCTCGACAAGCGCTACGTCACCTTCGCCCAGCCCTATGGCACCAGCGTGCTGACCGGCGCGCCGGTCTACGGCACGGTCTATGCGCGCGGCGCCACGATGGGCGTCGGCGCCGCGATCAAGTTCTGAAGCGCGGCGCGATGATCGACAGCTCGTCCTGGCCGGTCGTGCGCTGGACCATGCCGGCCCGCATCCCCGACGCGGAGGCCGAGCGCGTCGTCGCGGAATGCGATGCGCTGCTCCGGCGCGGCGAGCGCTTCGCCCTGGTCTTCGACGGGGCCGAGCGGCCCGAGCAGTCGCCGCGCTTCGCCGGGCTCTACAAGGCCTGGTCCCGCGAACGGCGCAGGCAGCTCGGGCGATGGGTCGCCGGCGCGGCGCGGATCGAGCCGGATGCGGCGAGGCGCGAGGCCGTGCTCGGCAGGCTGATGAACGCGGCCCTGGCGGCGTTCATGCCCTATCCGTTTCGCGTTGCGGCATCGGAGGAAGCCGCGCTCGCGCATCGGCCCTAAAAGCGGAACGCGGTTTTTGGGAAAAGCCGCTGCAGAACCAAAGAGGCAGAGCATCTAGCGGCGCCGCATCTTGGGCGTCACGCCATAGGCGCGCTTGAACGCCGTCGTGAAGTTGGAATGATGGGCATATCCGGCGAGGTGGGCGGCCTGGGCGATGGTGAGCTCGCCCTGTTCAAGCGCGTCCTTGGCGGCCTCGAGCCGGGACTGGCGAATGAACTCGACGACGGTCACCCCATAATGCTCCTTGAAGCAGCGCTGCAGGGCGCTGGGACTCGTGCCGGCTTCGAAAGCGATGGCTTCGATCTTCAAGGTGCCGCGCAGATTGTCGAGGATGTAGTCGCGCGCGCTGACGCTCTGGCGCATCGCCGTCGCCGTTCCGCGCGCCAATTCCTTGCCCTCGCTGTCGATCAGGGCCCGGCACACATCGCTCATGATCTCGAGGCCCCGCGACTGGCGATACAGCGTCAGCAGCTCGCCATGCAGCATGGGAGGCGGATTCAGGATCTGCTCGGCGAGCTGGACGAGATGCGGCGGCGGCTCGAAGGCATGGTGGCTGAGATGCTGCGAGAAGAAGCGCGCGAGTTCGGGGACCCGCGCCCCCTGCTCGCCGGCGAGCGAGGTGATCCAGCTCATCGGCGCCGAAACCCGCACCTTGCGCATCGCCGTGTCGGTCTCGGTCAGGAAGGTCAGCGCGCTCGGCCTCGTCACGCAGAACAGGCCCGCGACCGGCCGGCAGCGGTCGCCATGGCCGGCATCGAAGTGGAAGGTCTTGTCGTCGACGCGGAAATGCTGGGCGCCGTGCAGCAGCACGAAGACCTGAACATAAGGCGTGATCTGCTCGGTACGGAAGGACGGGTTGCAGCTCGGCCAGCCTTGCAGGCCAGCGACCCTGGCCACCCCCAGAGGGGTGACGCTCTCGATATGACCGTCCTGTATCAAAATTCCAGTTCCAGTATTTAAGTATTCTAAAGAAGGTAATCGTCCGCCATGGAGCGTTTACGCATAAGTTTTTGCTGAAATCGGCAAAAAGTAAAGCTTTGACAAGCAAACGACCCAATCACATTTTGCGCTGCAACCTTGGCGCGTTGCGCTTCCTGCTGGCTGGGCACCCGAATGACACTGTTACCGACCTTTGATTGGCTGCCCGTGACGGCCGGCCGCCGGACCTCCGTGGCAGCGGCCCGTTCCTTCGCCTTGCTGGCCGGAGCCAGCCTGATGGCCCTCCTGGCCGGGCATGCGCGGGCCCAGGAGGCGCAGGGCGCCGCCATCGAGCTCGATCGCATCACTGTCCAGGGCGAAACCGGCAACGGCCCCGTCCAGGGCTATATCGCCCAGGTCAGCCGCGCAGGCAGCAAGACCGACACCCCGATCGAGAAGACCCCGCAGTCGGTCAGCGTGGTGCCGCGCCAGCAGATGGAGGACCAGTCCGTCAACTCGGTCGCCGAGGCGCTGCGCTACACGCCGGGCGTGATGACGGAATATCGCGGCTCCTCGAACCTCCATGACGAGATGTTCGTGCGCGGTTTCGCCTATGTGCCGCGCTATCTCGACGGGCTGCGCTACGGCTCGGATTCGTTCGGGCAGGTCGATCCCTACCTGCTCGAACGCGTCGAGGTGCTGAAGGGGCCGGCCTCGGTGCTCTACGGCCAGGCCAATCCCGGCGGCATCGTCAATCTGGTGAGCAAGATGCCGCAATTCGCGGCGCATCGCGAGGTCTTCGTCAGGACGGGGAACCGGTCGCGCGCCGAGGCGGGCTTCGATATCGGCGGCCCGGTCGGCGAGCACTTCGCCTATCGGGTGGTCGGTCTCGGCATGAGCGTCGACGGCCAGGAGGACCATGTCGAGCAGAAGCGCTTCGCCATCGCACCGTCCTTCACCTGGCGCCCCAGCGACCAGACGCGGCTGACCGTGCTCGGCTTCTACCAGAACGAGCCGGATGCCGGTTACCGGAACTTCCTCGAATCGGCCGGCACCCGCTACCGCTCCGCCTATGGCTATGTGCCGCGCAGCTTCTTCATGGGCGACCCGAATTTCGACCGGTACAAGCGCGAGCAGAGTTCGATCGGCTACCAGTTCGAGCACCGCTTCAACGATATCGTGACGGTTCGGCAGAATGCGCGCTACAGCGTGATCGACACCGACTTCCGCACGATGGTCGAATGGAGCATGGGATCGGGCGCGAACCAGAACCTGTTCACCCGCAAGGCCGGCGCCGGGCCGGAAAAGCTGAACCAGTTCGTGATCGACAACCAGGTGCAGCTCGACTTCCTCACCGGCCCGCTGAAGCACAAGGTTCTGACCGGCTTCGACTACCAGTGGTCGAAGCGCGACTACCAGTGGGGCTATGCCAGCGGAACCAGCACGATCGACTGGACCAACCCCGTCTACGGCGACCCCGGCGACACCAATGTCGTCTACAGCACGGATACGCGGACCCGCGCCCGCCAGCTCGGCGTCTATGTGCAGGACCAGATCGAGATCGGCCGCCTGAACCTGCTGTTCGGCCTCCGCCGCGACTGGGCCGAGACCAGCGTGACGGACCACCTCGCCGGCAATGCCAAGACCTCGGTCGACAGCAGCGCGACGACCTGGCGCGCGGGGGCGATCTACAATTTCGACAACGGCCTGGCCCCCTATGTCAGCTACAGCACCTCCTTCGAGCCCGTCCTTCAGACGCCGGCCGCCGGGCAGGCGCCGTTCAAGCCGACCGAGGCCCGGCAATTCGAGGCGGGGCTCAAATTCGCCCCGCAGGGCGCCAACTATCAGGTGACGGCGTCCTATTACGACCTGACCCAGCAGAACGTCCTGACGCGCAAGACCTTCGCCGACCCCTATACGCAGATCGGCGAGATCCGGAATCGCGGCTTCGAGCTCGAGGCGCGGGCCGAGGTGCTGGAGGGGCTGACCCTGCTCGCCAGCTTCAGCCACATCAAGTCCGAGGTGACGGATTCGCTGGACAGCACGATCCTGCACAAGATGCCGACGCGCATTCCGCGCAATCAGGGCTCCCTCTGGGCCAAGTACGATTTCCGCGGCGGCGCGCTCGCCGGCCTCAGCCTCGGCGGCGGCGTCCGCTATATCGGCGAGAGCTGGGGCAACGACACCAATACCTTCAAGGTCCCGGAGGTCGCGCTGTTCGACGCCATGATCAGCTATGATTTCGGCAAGACCAATCCGACGCTCAAGGGGCTCAGCGCGCAGCTCAATGCCAGCAATATCGCCGACCGCCGCTATGTCTCCTCCTGCAACAGCGCCTATGCCTGCTGGTGGGGCGCCGGACGCGTCGTAACCGCGCAGCTCAAATACACATGGTGAGCCTGTCCCGATCATCGGCGCTCGTCGCCGCGATGCTCACGGTCGCCGGCCCGGCCGCCGCCCTGACGAGGCTCGCCCCGAATCGGCCGCAGACGGTGGCGCTGAAGCAGGCGGCGCCGGAACGCTTCGATCCGCAGGCCCGGGCCGGGGACTATCTCGCCGGCTTCGTCGATGGCGGCCCGGCCGGTTCCGTGACCGTCGATCTCGCGGATGCGGATGGCGGGCCGGTCAGGCGGCTGGTGACGGCGGGGCGCGGCCGCAGCGAATTTCGCTTCGTGGCCGAGAAGGCCGGACAGGTGTTGCAGGTGACGGCCGCAAGCCCGGGCAGCGTGACGATCGGCCTGTCCCAGCACCTCGCGCGGGAGCAGCAGAGGTTCACGCCCCAGCCGCCGCTGAGCCCCGCGATCGCAAGATTATCCGCCGAGATCGCGGCCGGCGGCACCGCCGACGCGTTCTGGCAGGAGGCCGAGCGGACAGGCGCGCCTCTCGTCGAGCCGGGCCCCGACGGGAAGACCATCCTCACCTTCCTGTATCGCGGGGCAAGGCGCAATGTCCGCATTTTCGGCGCGCCGAGCGGCGACCATGACGAGATGCAGCGCCTGCCCGGAAGCGATGTCTGGTATCGCAGCTATCTCGTGCCGGCGGAGACGCGCCTCTCCTACAAGCTCGCGCCCGACGTGCCGGACCTGCCGGGCTCCGCCCGCGAGCGCCGCATCGCCATCCTCGCCACGGCGCAGGCCGACCCGCTCAACCGGCATTCCTGGCCAGGCGACGCGCCCGACCGCTTCAACCGGGAATCGACCGTCGTCTTGCCGGCCGCGCCGGCGCAGCCCTGGCTCGACCGGGCCCAGGCGCCTGCCGGGACGGCGACGGACGGCTCCATCGCCTCCTCTCGTCTCGGCAACAGCCGGCAGATCACGATCTATCGCCCGCCGGGCTTCGATGCGGGCCGCCCCGACAATCTCCTGCTCTTCGTCTTCGACGGCCCGGAATACCAGTCGAAGGTGCCGACACCGCGCATGCTCGACGCGATGATCGCGGCGGGCGCCCTGCCGCCGACCGTGGCGGTCTTCGTCGCCAATGCCGACCGCGAGGCGCGGGGGCGCGAATTGCCCGGCAATCCCGCCTTCGCCGACTTCATGGCCGAGGAATTGCTGCCGCGGGTCCTGGCGGAGACGGGGCTGAAGCACGATGCGGCGCGCACCATCCTCGCCGGATCGAGCTTCGGCGGGCTCGCGGCTGCGACGGTCGCCTTCCGGCACCCGGCGCGGTTCGGCAATGCGATCAGCCTGTCCGGCTCGTTCTGGTGGCATCCCCCCGGAAGCGACCCGGCCAGCCCCAACCACGTCGCCGCGCTCTTCGCCCGCTCGCCGCGCCTGCCGGTGCGCTTCTTCCTGAGCGCCGGCCTCTTCGAGGGCGGCAGCCCCTCTCATGGCGACGGCATCCTCGAAACCTCACGACATCTGCGCGACGTGCTCGTTGCACGCGACTATGAGGTGACCTATCGCGACTATGCCGGCGGCCACGACTATCTCGTCTGGCGCGGGGCGCTGGCCGACGGCCTGCTGGCGCTGTTCGGCAGACGCTAGATCATCGCTGGCGCATCGCTCCAGGAGTCCGAACCATGCCATGTGACCGCCGCCAGTTCCTGCGCCAGATCGCCGGCGCTGCCCTGCTCGCCATCCCCGCGGCCGGCGGCCGGGCTCATGCCGCGCCGGTCACGGTGAAGCATGATCGCGGCGAACTGTCCCTGCCCGGCATTCCCGCCAGGGTCGCGACCTTCGACCTGACGGCGCTCGACACGCTGGATGCGCTCGGCGTTCCCGTCGCCGGCGTGCCGGATTTCACCATGCCGTCCTATCTCGCCGGCTATGCCGACAAGCGCTATGCGCGGATCGGCTCGCTCTTCGAGCCCGATTACGAGGCGCTGAGCGCGCTTGGCCCGGACCTCATCATCGTCGGCGGCCGCTCGCGCGCGAAATATGCCGAACTCTCCCGGATCGCGCCGACGCTCGACCTGACCGGCGACGCCGCCCAGCCCTATGCCAGCGACCTGGTCAACATCGCGACGCTGGGCCAGCTCTTCGGCAAGGACAGGGAGGCGGCGGCGCTGGTCGCGCGCATCCAGGCTTCCGTCGCCGCATTGCGCCAGAAGGCGATGCAGGCCGGCAAGGGCCTTTTCCTGCTCGTCACCGGCGGCCGGATCAGCGCCTATGGTCCGGGCTCCCGCTTCGGCATGATCCACGACGTCTTCGGCGTCGCCCCGGCCATGACAAACATCAAGCCCGGCGTCCATGGCCAGCCGATCTCCTACGAGCTCATCCGGAAGGCGAACCCGGACTGGCTCTTCGTGCTCGATCGCGACGCCGCCATCGGGCGGCAGAAGGAAGGCCAGGCAGCGGCGACCCTGCTCGACAACGAGCTCGTCGGGCAGACGACGGCCTGGAAGACGAAGCAGGTCGTCTATCTGGACGCGCCCGCCTGGTATCTCTCCGGCGGCGGCGCCCAGTCGCTGCAGGGTGCGATCGACCAACTGACGCAGGCCTTCTCGCGGCCGCGCTGAACGCAGCGCCCGAGACCGGGCGACGGGGATGGCCGCACGCTTCCCAGCAGGATCGGGATGCGTCAGGGAGCGAGGCAATCGCTGCGCAGGAAGCGCATGAACTCGTTCACGAGCTCGGTCCGTGGACTGTGCGAGGGGAAGAGCACGCCGAAATTGTAAGGTACGTCGGGCTGGAAACGGCGCCAGACCAATCCCCTGGCGGCAAAGGCGCCGGCCGTGAAGCGGTCCGTGACCGTAACGCCCACTCCATTCGCCACCAATTCGCAGGCTATGGCGGCGATGGGCGTATCGACACGGATGTCCGGTACGGCGCCCGCGTCGTCCAGCGCCTGCTGCAGCGGCAAATGCACGAAGCTGTCGCGTCCCTTGCCGACGAAGGGCAGCCCGTGCAGATCCCGCGGCGTGACGACCTCGCGCCCGGCCAGCGGATGGTCCGGCTGCATCACGCAGACCCCGATGGCCGGGTCGAAAAGCTCGATGTCCACGCCCGGCTTTTCCATCGGCAGCATGGCGAAGCCGATATCGAACTGGCGCGTCGAGACCCAGGACGCGATGGTTTCGGAGCGCTGCACCTGCAAGGCGGCCGCCACCCCCTGCCGGGCCGCCAGGAAACGCGCCAGCGCGGCCGGCAGAAACTGATGGGCCAGCGCCGGCATGCTGACGATCCGGAGCTGCTCCACGCGCCGCTCCCTGATCTGCGCGGCCCGCTCGGCGATGCGCTCGAGCCCGACGAAGCTGCGCTCGACCTCGTCATGGAGGGCAAGCGCCTCGGCCGTCGGCCAGCTCCGCCCGTCGGCGCGGGTGAACAGCGCGAATCCGAGGCGTTCCTGAAGCTCCTTCAGGAGCCTCGATATCGAAGGCTGCGACGTTCGCAGCAGGCGCGCGGCCTGGGTAAAGCTGCCGACATGCAAGACGGCGTTGAAGGCCTCCCAATGCTTGTGGCTGATCTGCGTCACATCAAGGCGCCTCGAAGCCGGAGGATCCAGACTGCCGGTGCTGTCGGGCGCGGGCGGCAGGCCGCCGCCACGAGGCGGTCGAACCTACTCATATCAAATCCGGATCGAGCGATCCAGATTTCGTCAATTGACATATAACCCTCTCGTCGAAACCCTGCGGTCAACCAGGATAAGAACCGAGGGGTCGAAGCTATGAGTTCTCCACGTCGCAGAATCCGTCCGACGGCAATCGGGGCGGCGCTGCTGGCCATGGCGGCGGTATCGTCCGGCGCCCGCGCGCAGGATACCATGTATGTCGCGGGTTATGGCGGTTCCTTCGAGCGGCTCATGCGCGAATCCGTGATTCCGCCGTTCGAGAAGGCCAACAACGTCAGGATCGAGTACGTCGCCGGCCAGTCGACCGCGACGCTGGCGAAATTGCAGGCGCAGCGCAGCAAGCAGGAAATCGACATCGCGATCGTCGATGACGGCCCGATGTACCAGGCCGTGCAGTTCGGCTTCTGCGCGCCGATCCAGAAGGCGCCCGTCCTCGACGACATCTATCCGATCGCGAAATTGTCGGAGCAAGCGATCGCCTTCGGCATCGGCGTCACCGCGCCGGTCTACAACACCAAGATCTTCAAGGAGAAGGGTCTTCCGGCCCCGGCATCCTGGGCGGATCTCGGCAACAGCGCCTATAAGGGCCAAGTCGCGCTGCTCGGCGCCGCCAGCACGACCGGCCTCCACGGCCTGATCATGGTCGCCCGCGCCAAGGGCGGCGGCGAGGCGAATATCGACCCGGGCTTCAAGGCCTTCAAGGAGGAGATCCGCCCGAACATCGTGACCTTCGCCCCCTCCGCCCCGAAACTGGAGGAACTCCTGCAAAGCGGCGAGATCGCCATGACGGTCATCGCCCGCTCGCGCGCCGTCGCCCTCAGGAAGGAAGGCCTGCCGCTCGAGGCGGTGGAGCCGAAGGAAGGCGCCGCCGCCCTGATGGTGACGATGTGCCCGGTCGTCGACAGCGACGTCCCCGCGCAATCGCAGAAATTCATCCAGCACATGCTCTCGCCCGCCATCCAGAAGGTCTTCGCCAAGGCGGGCTACGGGCCGGTCAACCGGAAGACCGAGCTCAGCGCGGAGGAGAAGGAGGGGCTTGCCGTCGGCGACGAGGCCGTCGGCAAGCTCGCAAAGATCGACTGGCCGGTGGTCAACCAGCACCGCGCGGCCTGGACGCAGCGCTGGAATCGCGAAGTGGAACGCTGATCCTTCCCGGCCCGGCCGGCTTCGCCCGGCCGGGGCATTCCAGAACGGACTTTCCAGACAATGGCTAAGATCGCGCTCGAGGCGCTCACGAAGCGTTTCGCTGCCTTCACGGCGCTCGCCGGCATCGACCTGGCGATCGAACCGGGAGAATTCGTCGGACTTCTCGGGCCTTCCGGCTGCGGCAAGACCACGACCCTGAACATCGTGGCGGGGTTCGAGGAGCCCAGCAGCGGGCGCGTCCTTCTGGACGGCCGGGACCTGGCGGGCGTGCCGGCGAACCGGCGCGGAATGGGCATCGTGTTCCAGAGCTACGCCCTCTTTCCGCACATGACCGTGGCGGAAAACGTCTCCTTCGGGCTGGAGATGCGCGGGATCGGCCGCGCCGAGCGGGAGGGGAAGGTCCGCCAGGCGCTCGACCTGGTGCATTTGTCGGCCATGAGCGAGCGCTATCCGCGCCAGCTTTCCGGCGGGCAGCAACAGCGGGTCGCGCTGGCGCGGGCCCTCGCCATCGAGCCCGCCCTCCTCCTGCTCGACGAGCCGCTGTCCAATCTCGACGCCAAGCTGCGCGAGGAGATGCAGATCGAGATCCGCGCCATCCAGCGGCGCGTCGGCACGACGACGATCATGGTCACGCACGACCAGGCCGAGGCCCTCGCGACCTGCGACAAGATCGCCGTGATGGATGCCGGCCGCATCGTCCAGCTCGCCGACCCGCTGACGCTCTACGACGCGCCAGCCAGCCGCTTCGCCGCCGCCTTCGTCGGGCGATCCTCCCAGATCCCGGCCAAGGTCGCGGCCGTCGACGGGGCGCTCGCGCGCCTGCGCATCGACGGCCTGGCGACGGAGGTCGGCGGGCGGCTTCGCCATTCGCTGGCGGCGGGGGACGCCGTCTCGATCGCGCTGCGCCCCGAGAAGGTCCGGCTCGGCGCTCCCGGCACGGGCACGGTCGAGGGCCTCCTGCAATCGCGCGTCTTCCAGGGCAATTGCTGGCTGTTCTCGGTCGACACCCAGGTCGGCGCCGTGCTCGTGTCGGAGCCGCATCGCGGCGTCCCGCGCTTCGGGGAAGGCGATGCGGTGTCGATCGCCTGGGCCGCGGAAGATGCAGCCATCGTCCCGGAGGCCGCCCATGGCTAGCGCCAGGCGCCGGAGCGCGCCCTATCTCCTGAGCCTGCCGGCGCTGCTGTTCTTCGCCGCGCTGCTGGTCACTCCCCTCGTGATGATCGCCGGCCTGAGCTTCCAGGCCTTCGACCTGAACACGGGCCGGACGGGCGGCCTGACATTCGGCAACTACGCCGATACGCTGGGGGACCCCTATTATCACGCCATCTTCCTGCGCACGGTCGGCATCGCGCTGGCGACGACGGCGATCTGCATCCTGATCGGCGCCCCGGAAGCCTATTTCCTGTCGCGCATGCGCGCTCCCTGGCGCTCGATCTTCCTGATCGTGACCTTGAGCCCGCTGCTCATCTCGGTCGTCGTGCGCACGCTGGGATGGGCCCTGCTCTTCGGCCGGAACGGCGTGATCAACCAGGTCCTCGCGGCCCTCGGCCTCGCCTCGAGCCCGATACCGATGCTCTATACCGTTCAGGGCGTCGTCATCGCGCTGGTGCATGTGGCGGTGCCGTTCATGGTAATCTCGGTCTGGGCCGCGCTGCAGCGCCTCGACCCCAAGGTGATCCGGGCGGCGAGCTCGCTCGGCGCCAGCGAATTCACGGTCTTTCGGCGCATCGTGCTGCCGCAGGTCGTCCCGGGCATCCTGTCGGGGTCGCTGATCGTCTTCGCCCTGGCGGCCAGCGCCTTCGCAACCCCGGCGATCATCGGCGGGCGGCAGCTCAAGGTCGTCGCCACGGCGACCTACGACGAATTCCTCGGGACGCTGAACTGGCCGCTCGGAGCCGCGATCGCCATCGTCCTGCTCGCCGTCAACGCCGCGATCATGCTGACCTATAACCGCATCGTCGAGCGGCGCTATGCGAGGTTCGCGCAATGAGCCGCAACGGAGCCTTCGCGATCGCCTTCCACACCCTGTTCGTCGCCTTCATGCTGGCGCCGCTGGTGGTGGTCATGTGGATGTCGCTGACGCCCGCGAACCTGCTGTCCCTGCCGACCTCGGCGCTCTCGCTGCGCTGGTTCCGGGCCATTCTCGACCATAGCCAGTTCATCGACGCCTTCTGGTTCAGCATCCTGCTGGGCTTCCTCTCGGCCACGCTGGCGATGCTGCTGGCCGTGCCGGCGGCGCTCGCCCTGGCGCGCCATCGCTTTCCCGGGCGGGAAGGCCTGGTCGCGCTCTTCCTGTCGCCGCTAATCATCCCGCATGTCGTGCTCGGCGTCGCCTTCCTGCGCTTCTTCACGCAGATCGGGACGACGGGAACCTTCGCCGGGCTTCTCGGAGCTCATGTGCTGGTGATCTTTCCCTATGGGCTGCGCCTCGTCCTGGCGGCCCTGACGACGAGCGATCCGGCCATCGAACGCGCGGCGATCTCGCTCGGAGCCTCACGATGGACCGTGTTCCGCCGGGTGCTCCTTCCGCTGATGATTCCCGGCGTCGCTGGCGGGTGGGTCATCTCCTTCATCCAGAGCTTCGACGAGGTGACGATGACCGTGTTCGTCGCGACCCCGTCCTCGATGACGCTGCCGGTACGCATGTACCACTACATCGAGGAGTCGATCGACCCGCTGGTCGCCTCGGTCTCGACCGTCGTCATCCTTCTCACCTTCCTGCTCATGGCCGTCGTGGACCGCATCTACGGGCTCGACCGCATCCTGGTCGGCAAGGGCTGAACGCCCCGCCGATCGACCCCGACCTCTCGAGGACTGGACAATGAAAGCAATTGTTGTGGGGGCCGGCGTCGTCGGCTCGTCGGTGGCCTATCGCCTCGCGCAGGCCGGAGCGGATGTGACCGTCGTCGAGGAGCGGCGGCCCGGCGGCGGCACGTCGAGCGTGACCTATGCCTGGGTCAACGCCTGCGAGAAGCTGACATCCGAGGCCTATTTCCGGCTCAATTTCGCCGGGCGCCAGGCGCATGAGGCGATTCTGGCCGAATTCCCCGGCGCGAATTGGTATCACCGGCCCGGCGTGCTGCAATGGCAGGACGCGGAAGCGGAGGCCGGCGGCCGCGACGGCAGCGATCCGATGGCGAAGCTGGAGCAGCTCGTCGCCTGGGGCTATCCGGCGGAGGTCCTCGGGCTGGACGACGTGCGCCGGCTCGAGCCGGAGATCAATCCCGAGGCGATCGGCAGCGCGCCCGTCATTCACTACCCCCGCGACGGCTGGCTCGACCCCGTCCCTTATTCCGGCGCCCTGATCGGCGCGGCCCGGGAGCGTCACGGCGCCAGCCTCCTCGAGGCTCGCGCGGCCCGGCTGATGCTGGCCGGGAACCGCTGCGGCGGCGTCGTGCTGGAGGACGGCCGCACGATCGAGGCCGACGTCGTGGTGAATTGCGCAGGCCGGTGGCTCAACGACATCGTCCCGGCGCCCGAATACCGCATCCCGCTGGCGCCGACGCTCGGCATCGTCGCCTATACGCCACCCGCCGGCGCCCCTCTCAGAAGCGCGCTTCGCACCCCGCTGATCAATATGCGCCCCGATGGCGGCGGCCGTTTCCTGCTGCGCTCGAACGAGCTCGACCGCCTGCTCGCCGACGACCAAGGCGCCCTGCCCGGCCATCCGCTGGCGCAGGAGCTGATGCGGCGGGCCGCCAGGACCGTTCCGGCGCTGAAGAACGTCCCCGTCGAGGCCGTCCGCATCGCGACGCGCCCCATTCCGCAGGACAGCTACTCGGCCGTCGGCCCCGTTCCGGGCCTGTCGAACTACTATGCGGTGGTGACGCATAGCGGCGTGACGCTGGGAGCCTTCCTGGGCGAAGCCGTCGCCGACGAACTCGTGCATGGGCGCAGCCGCGACGAACTCTCCGCATTCCGCCCCAGCCGCTTCTTCAATTGAGGATCGCCCGATGCGCGTCGCCATCATGGGAGCCGGCGCTGCCGCCTTCGCCGCAGCCGCCTTTCTCGCCGAACGCGGGCACGACGCCGTGCTCTGGTCGCCGAGCGGCAGGAGCACGGAGGCGCTCGCCGCGGGAGCCGCACTCGTCAGCGAAGGAAAGATCGAGGGAGAATTCCGGCCGGACGTGGCGAAGAGCTGCGAATCCGCGCTCGCAGGCGCCGACGCGGTGCTGGTCGCCCTGCCGGCGAACGGGCACAAGCACGTCATGGACGCCATGGCGCCGCTGCTCCGGGCGGGGCAGCCCGTCATCATCTCCTCGCATGCCTCGCTGGGCGCCTTCTACCTGTCGCGGCTGCTCGCGGACCGCGGCGTCGAAGCGCCCGTCGTGGCGCTGAGCACCACGATTCTCCGCTCCCGCCGCACCGGCCCCCACACGGTCAGGATCGCCACGATCCGCAGCAAGGTCGATATCGCCACCCTGCCCCGCCGCCTGGCCGACGAAGGGCTCGCGCTCTGCCGCAGCCTGTTCGGCGACCGCTTCCGCGCCGTCGACGGTCTCCTCGCCGTCTCCCTCAGCAACGTCAATCCGCAAAGCCATATGGCGCTGGCGCTCGCCAACTTCACCCGCATGGAGAAGGGAGAAGCCTGGGGCCAGAGCGAGAACATGACGATGGCGGTCGGGCGCCTGCTGGAAGCGATCGATGCGGAGCGGCTGGCCCTGGCCGCGGCCTTCGGCGTGCAGGTGAGAACGATGCGCGAGCACTATTCGCTGACCTATGGCGTGCCGGACGCGCCGCTGGGCGAGACCTCGCGGATGCTCGCCGGGACGCAGCCGGTCACGCTCGGCCCCGCCACCATCGAGACGCGCTACACGCTGGAGGACGTGCCCTTCGGGCTTCTGCCGCTGGCCGAGCTGGGGCGCCTCGCCGGAGTGCCGATGCCGCTGCATCAGGCGGGCCTCGCCATCTTCTCCGCCCTCTACGGCCGGGACCTCGCGCAGGACAACGACATCCTGCCCGCCCTCGCCCGGAGAGGGTTGTCGCGCGAGCAGTTGCTGGCCTGAGGCCGCAGGCGGCGGGACACGACGAACCACGAAGCCAAACACGGCCGCCGCGGCGCGGCCCATTGACCGGAGGCGAGGCCATGCAGGGGCGGCACTTTCTGAACATCCCGGGACCGAGCCCGATTCCGGACCGGATCCTGAGAGCGATCGCGATGCCGATCATCGACCATCGCAGCGCGGCGTTCGCGGAACTCGGCCGAACCGTCCTGGAGGGTTGCAAGACCGTGTTCGGGACGACCCAGCCGGTCGTGATCTATCCCTCTTCCGGGACCGGCGCCTGGGAAGCGGCGATCGTCAATACGCTGTCCCCCGGCGACACCGTGCTGATGGCCGAGACCGGGCATTTCGCGACGCTCTGGAAGGCGATCGCGGCGCGCTTCGGGATCGAAGTCGCCTTCATCCCCGGCGACTGGCGCCGCGGTGCCGATCCGGACGCGATCGAGGCGCATCTCGCGGACGACAAGGCGCACCGCATCAAGGCGGTGATGGTGGTTCACAACGAAACCTCGACGGGAGCGACCAGCCGGATCGCCGAGATCCGCAGGGCGATCGACGCCGCCGGACACCCCGCCCTCTTCATGGTCGACACGATCTCGTCGCTCGCTTCCGTCGACTACCGGCACGACGAATGGCAGGTCGACGTCACGGTCTCCGGCTCGCAGAAGGGGCTGATGCTCCCGCCGGGACTGAGCTTCAACGCGGTTTCGCAAAAGGCGCTGGCTGCGGCCAGCTCCAGCAGGATGGCGCGCTCCTACTGGGACTGGCAGGAGATGATCAAGCTCAACGCCGGCGGCTTCTTCCCCTACACGCCGGCGACGAACCTGCTCTACGGGCTCAGGGAAGCGCTGGCGATGCTGCAGGAAGAAGGGCTCGCCAACGTGTTCGCGCGCCATCGGCGCCTCGCCGATGCCTGCCGCGCTGCCGTTCAGGCCTGGGGGCTGGAGGTGCTGTGCGAAGTCCCGGCGGAGCAATCGCCGGTGCTGACGGCCGTGATGATGCCGGAAGGGCACGATGCGGACCGCTTCCGCCGGATCGCCCTCGAGCGCTTCAACATTTCGCTCGGTTCGGGGTTGGGCAAGGTCGCGGGAAAGGTCTTCCGGATCGGCCATCTCGGCGAATGCAACGAACTGAGCCTGATCGGCGCGCTGGCCGGGGTCGAGATGGGGCTCGCGGCGGCGGACGTCCCGCACCAGCGAGGCGGCGTCGACGCGGCGATGGCCTTGCTGCGCGACTGAGCCAAGGCGCGCGCCCAAGCCGAAATCCGCGAGAGGACGGGATCCGCGGGTCGCGTTCCGTGGACGGGCGGGAAGATGCCCGTGCCCGACCGGTCGGCCCCACAGGAAGCACCCCGCCCTTGCTCGGCGGCGGGCTCGCCTCGCCGCCGGCGCCTGCCGCGCTCCTCGCTGCGCGCGAACATCAGCCCCGCCATCGCGGCGGCGGCCTGCATCGTCATGACCCTGACCTTCCTCCTGCTCCTGGCCCTGAAGGGGGACCGCGCTTCTCCAGGCTCTGCGCAGGAAGCGGAAGAGCGAGGCCGCCGCAGGCTGACGCCCTGCTTCCGCCTCGGCTTTTCGAGACCCGCATTCCCGTTTTCGGGGCCGATGCTCCGGGCCTTGCGGCGGGGCGCCCCCCAGTTCCGCGGCAGCCGCCGCTCACACCGTCAGTTCGAGGATGGAGAGCCCGCCATTGTAGTCGTTGGCGTAGACCAGCCCCTCCCTGTCGACATAGACGTCGCAGGACTGGATGACCCTGGGGCGGTTGGGGCGATGGTCCATCAGCCGCGGCGGCTGCGGCGGAACGAAGGCGGCGATCTCCTCGGGCCGGAACGGGTTGGCGATGTCGTAGACCCGGATCCCGGCGTTCTGCTGCGTCGCGAAAATGCGCCGGTCGCTGACGAAGCCGTCGGGGCGGTTCTCGTAGATGTTGTGGGGGCCGAAATGGCCGCCCTTGCGGCGGTAGTCGGCATCGTCCGGCTCCGGGCAGGTCGAGATGCTGATGGGCTTCATCGGATCGCGGACATCGAACAGCCAGATCGGCTTGAAGCCGTCCTCATAATCGTCGAGCACGGCTTCGTCGGCGACGACGAGCAGGTCGCGGGCCGGCAGATGCAGGCAGTTATGGGTGCCGCCGTTGAAGGGCGGCGACCAGTTGTGGTGGAGCTTCAGGGCCGGAGCGGCCGGGTCCGCCACGTCGATGACGACGAGGCCGGCATCGCGCCAGGCGCCATAGGCCGTCGTCCCGCTGACCGTGGCGTGATGCAGGCCGAAGCGGCGATGCGCCGGCCAGCTCGGGGTTTCGCCGGCGGCCGCGTTCATGCCCGGCAGCCAGACCCGGCCGCCCTCGCGCGGCCTGGTCGGATCGGCCAGGTCGACGGTCATGAAGATGTAGTCGGTGAAGCCGTCGAGCAGCGCCGAGACATAGGCCCAGCGCCCGCCCGTGTACCAGATGCGGTGGATTCCCCCGCCCGCGACCGGCAGGAAGCCGATCTGCCGGGGGTGAGCCGGGTCGGCGATGTCGTAGACCGCCATGCCGGCCGTCCAGTTCCGGACCGCCGGGCTGCTCGCGGCGGTGCCGACCTTCTCGCCGAGCGCCCCCGAATAATAGTTCTTCTCGTCCTGGAACTCGGCCGAGGCGAACATGTCCTTCGCGTTGATGACCAGCAGGAGGTCGCCGAAGGTCTGGAGATGGATGTTCCAGGTGTTCGGCGGCGCCGGGATGTAGTTCACCGCCCTGGGCCGCCGCGGATCGCGGACGTCGACGACGCTGAACCCCTTCGAGAACATGTGGCCCGTGATGGCATGGCCCTTGTTGACCATGAGCTGGACGCCGTCGGGGCGGCCGCCCTGGTCGGAATGGCCGATCAGCTTGAGGTTGCGGGCATAATCCGGCTTCGGCAGGTCCTGTGACATGGTCGATCCAGGTTTTGGAGCGTGGAGGGGAAGCATCGCCCGGGCCGGCACGCCGCCGGCCCGGGCGAGCGCTGCTACTGGCCGGCCCAGATCTTCTTGTAGATGGCGGCGTAATTGTTGTCGGGGTCGTAATTGTCCTTCGGCCCCCCGTCCGAGCCGATATTCGCGGCCGTGAAGAGATGGGCGGGGGCGACGAAGCCGCTGTCCTTCTGCTTGCTCAAGGCGCGGTTCGCCTCGTCGACGATCTGCCAGCCATGCAGCCGCAGCGGCTCGGCCACGGTCGCCTGCTGGTATTCCTTCTGCCGGATGCGCTGGAAGGCGGCGCCGCTGCCGTCCCCGGCCGAAACGGCGAGCGGCGCCCCGTCGCCGGGAATGCCGGCGGCGGCGAGGGACGGCGCCATGAAGTCGAAGGTCAGGTCGTTGATGCTGAGCGAATGCGTCCAGCTCTTGCCGTATTTCTGGAGGAGCGAGGTCGTCAGTTGCGGCATGCGGGTCGAGGATTCGGCCAGGGGGGTGTCGACGAATTCGAGCACCTTGCTGTCGCCGCACTCCTTGATCAGCGCCTCCATGGCGCGCGCCTTCCGGACCGCGATCTCATAGGTGCTGTCGGTGAAGATCACGACGCCGGCCTTGCCGTTCGTCTCGGCGCAGGGCAGCGAGGCCGCGGCGCGGGCGACCTCGAGCGGGTCGGTGGTGATGTTGGTGAACAGCGAGAGCTTGGGCGCGGGGCCCGAATGCGCCACCGCATGCCAGCCGATCAGAACGATGCCCTGCTTGGCCGCATCCTCCAGCGCGCTCGACTGCTCGGTGGCGTCGATGGCGCCGAGCACGATCACGTCGGGCTTGGTCGCGATCGCCTGGCTCATCGCGCTGGTGCGGCCGGAGACCGAGCCCTGGCCGTCGAGCAGGCGGTATTTCCAGCCGATCGCGTCGGCCGCCTCCTTGACGCTTTCGCCGACGCCGCGGGCGCCGCCATTGTTCTGGTCCGTGGAGATGTAGACGATCGTCTTGCCAGGCAGCGCCTTGGGGCCCGTCGTCGGGCCGGCCCAGGGCGCCGCCGGCGCCGACATCTTGGCCGCGAAGGCCCTGGCGTCCGAAACCGCGTCGGCGCGCGCGGCCGGGGCGAGCAGCAGGCTCGGCGCGATCACGAGCAGCAATTGCCAAATGCGTGTGCCCATTTCTTTCCTCCCTTGGTTGTGGCCGGCCGCGACGGCGATCGAGCGCCGGCGCGGAGGATGTTCAGGCGCCTTCGGCGCCGGTCGGCCTCGGCGGGGCCGGAGGCCGCAGGCGGCGCCGGCGCTGCGTGTAGCCGGCGATGCCGATCGCAACGAGCAGCGTCACGCCGTTGAACAGCGGCTCGACATAGAACTGGCCGCCGAACTGCTGGATGCCCGAGATGCCGACCGCCAGGATGCCGACCCCGACGACCGTGCCCCAGACATTGACCCGGCCGGGCCGGATCGTGGTCGAGCCGAGGAAGGCGCCGACCAGCGCCGGCAACAGGAATTCGAGGCCGACGCTCGCCTGGCCGATACGCAGCCGGGCGGCCAGGATCACGCCCGCGACGGCGCCGAGCAGGCCCGAGACGACGAAGGCGCCGATGACATAGCGCCGGGTCGGGATGCCGTTCAGCGCGGCGGCGCGCTGGTTGCCGCCGATGGCGTAGAGATAGCGGCCGACCGGGAGATATTCCGTCGCGATCCACAGGATCAGGCTGATCGCCAGGACGTAGAAGGCGGCGATGGGCAGGCCGAACAGTTGCGAGGTGTAGAGCGCGGTGAAATCGCGCGGGATCATGCCGATGACCTGGCGGCCGCCCGTGTACCAGAGCGCGGTGGCGTAGAGCACCGTGCCGGTGCCGAGCGTGGCGATGAAGCTGTCGATCTGCGCCATCTCGACCAGCAGGCCGTTGATCAGGCCGAGCAGGCAGCCGAGCAGGAGCACGATCACGATGGTGACGCGCCAGTCGAGGCCGAACTGCGTCTGCAGGGCGATGGCGAGAATGTGCCAGAGCACGATACCGTAGCCGACGGTGAGATCGATGCGGCCGGCCATCATCGGCACCATGGCGGCGAGCGAGAGGATGGCGATGATGGACTTGTCGGCCAGGATCGAGCGCAGGTTCAGCAGGGTCGGAAAGGTCTCGGGCAGCAGAATCGAGAACAGCGCGATCAGCGCGACCATCAGGATCGGCAGGCCGTAGACGGGAAGAAGGCGCAGGACGCGCTGGCCCGGGCCGAGACCTTCGAGGTCGAGCTCGGTCGGTTCGAGCGCTGCGGACTTGATGCTGGCCATATACGCTCCGTTGGTGGGTGCCCTCAGTGATGCCTGTGCGCTGCGCCCATGGCGGCGGCCCGCGTCAGCACCGCGACCGTGAGCTCGGCCATGGCGAGCTCCGCGACGATGGCGCCGTCCCGGAACACGAGCGCGCGATGGCAGATCGCCGCGACCTCCTCGAAATCGGTCGAGACCAGCAGGATCGCCTGGCCCCGGCCGAGCGCCTCGTGCAGCAGGCGGTAGATCTCGGCCTTGGCCCCGACATCCACCCCCGCCGTCGGGTCCTCGAGGATGAGCAGGTTCGGCCCGATGCGCATCCAGCGCGCCACCACCACCTTCTGCTGATTGCCGCCCGACAGCATCTCGATCGGCATGTCGGGATCGTTGGGATGCAGCCGCACCTGGTCGCCGAGGGCGACGGCCTCCAGGCGCTCGGCCGCCGGCGTCCGCAGGTCGAGCCCGCCGCGCCCGAGCGCGGCCGGGTTGATGAACAGATTCTCGCGGACGGTCAGCGGAGCGGCGACGCTTTCGGCCAGCCGGTCTCCGCCGACGAAGCCGAGGCCGCAGCGCATCGCGTCCTGGGGCGACCGCGCCGCGACGGGCCGCCCCTCCAGGGTGACCCTTCCGCTCATGGCGGCGGCGCCGGCCAATCCGCGGCCGACCAGCTCCTGCCCCGCCCCGCGCAGGCCCACCAGGGCGACGATCTCGCTGCGGCCGACCGAGAAGCTCAGCGGCGGCGAGCCGCCGCAGCGCAGATCCTCGCAGACCAGCATCGGCTGGGGCGGCGGCGGCTCGGAGCGGACGAAGACGCTGTCCGGCCGGCGCCCGACGATGGTCTCGATCAGGCTGTCGGGCTGCGCGTCGCAGACCGGCCTCTGATCGACCACCCGGCCGTCGCGCATCACGACGAGGCGGTCACAGACGGCGAAGACCTCGTCGAGGCGATGGGACACGTAGATCATCCCGACCCCGCGCGAGCGCAGCTTCCTCAGCACGCTGAACAGGGTCTCGACATCCCCCTGCGGCAGGCTCGCCGTCGGCTCGTCGAGCACGAGGACGCGCGCCCTGATCCCGACCGCGCGGGCGATGGCGACCAGCGACTTCTCCGTGCGCGACAGATCGCCGACCCGCTGCCGCGGGTCGATCCCGTCGGCGATCCCGGCCAGCGAGGCGCGCGCCTGCTCCTCGACCGCGCGCCAGTCCACCAGCCCCAGCCGCCGCGGATAGCCCTGCGCCATGGCGATGTTCTCTGCGACCGTCATCCAGTCGAGCAGGCCGAGATCCTGATGGATGAAGGCGATGCCGCCGGGCTCCGATCGCGGATCGTGGAGCGCCCCGGCCAGCCGGATCGCGCCGGCATCGGGCAGGTGCACGCCGGCCAGGATCTTGATGACGGTCGACTTGCCGGCGCCGTTCTGCCCGAGCAGCGCCAGGACCTCGCCGGCGCGCAGGTCGAACGAGACATCGCGCACCGCCTGCGTGCCGCCGAAGGATTTCGACAGGCCGGCAATCGACAGCAGCGGGCGTGCCCCCGATTCCTCGACGCCTTCTGGCGCAAACGCAGCCATCAAAGCCGTTTCCCCATGAGCGTCCTTGCGATCAGGAACGCTTCGTTCTAGGAGGGGGAGGCTGTCGTAAATTGAAAAAACTGGCAAGGAATTTTTCTTGAGCGTCAGCACACGCGACCGGCTGGAGCGATTGACGCGGCCTTTCGCGCCCGAAGCGTCGACGCGGCGCCTGATCGCCGCGGAGGACGCGGCGGCCCCCTATGCCGAAACGGTGACGGCGCAGCTCTGCGAGGCGTCTCCCGGCGACCGGATGCACAAGCTGATCCTGGTCGAGACCGGGCAGCTCGACGTCGAGGGCGCCGCGGGCGGCTGGCTGATCGTGGCCGGGCATCTGATCTTCGTACCGGCCGACCGCGCCTTCAGGATGCGTTCGGCGCCCGGCACGACGCTGCTGGTGGCGCATCTCGAGCCCGCGGACGCGGCCTGGATCCATCACGGCTGCTGGACGACGGCCGCGACGCCGCTGGCGCGGGAGATGCTGGCGCGGGCGGTGCGCTGGTCGCCGGCGCAGGTCGCGGACGGGGGGACCGCGCGGATGTTCTTCCGGACCCTGTCGGGTCTGTGCGCCGAGTGGTTCGCCAACAAGCGGATGCTGTGGCTGCCGGTGGTCCAGTCGGAGCCGATGCGCCGGGTCGCCCTGTATCTGCGCGATCATCTCGGCGACGCCTCGCTCGAAGGTGCCGCGGCCGCCTCGGGCCTGTCCGGCCGGACATTGCAGCGGCAGTGCCGGGCGGAACTCGGCATGTCCTGGCGGGACCTGCTGCGCGAGGCGCGGATGATGCGCGGACTCGAGCTGCTGGCGGGTCAGCGCATGCCCGTCAGCGCGGTGGCGCGGCAGATCGGCTTCGGGACGAGCGCGGCCTTCACGACGGCTTTCGCCAGGCGCTTCGAGATGACGCCGACCGAATACGTCGCGCGGCGCTGCCTGGCGGCCTGGTAGGCGCCGTGCCGCGTACGATATTCGGCCCGACGCTCTAATAGGGGATGGCGAGCATCCGATCGCCGATCCGCGCGACCTCGATCTCCATGTCGTAGATCGCCGCGAGCGCCTGCGAGGTCATGATCGCCTCCGGCGGGCCGGAGCGGACGATCCGGCCGTCGCGCATCGCCACGATCCGGTCGGCATAGGTCGCGGCCACGTTGATGTCGTGCAGCACGATCACGATCGTCTTGCCGAGCTCGTCGGCCATGCGGCGGACGAGCCGCATCATGTCGCGCGCATGCTTCATGTCGAGATTGTTCAGGGGCTCGTCGAGCAGCACATAGTCGGTGTCCTGGCACAGCACCGTGGCGACATGGGCGCGCTGGCGCTGGCCGCCGGAAAGCTCGTCGAGGAAGCGCTCCGCCAGGGCCTCGAGCCCGAGATAGGCGAGCGCGCGCTCGATATGCGCGGCGTCGTCGCGGGTGAGACGGCCCTTGGAGCTGGGGTAGCGGCCGAAGGCGACGAGATCGCGCACCGTCAGGCGCGACACGATGTGGTTGTCCTGCCGCAGGATGGAGAGCCGCCGCGCCAGCACGTCCCCGGGCGTGGTGGCGACGTCGAGCCCGTCCACCGCGATGCGCCCGGCGCTCGCCGAGACGAGCCGGCCGATCATCGTCAGCAGCGTGGACTTGCCGGCGCCGTTCGGGCCGACCACGGCGGTGATGCCGGCCCGGGGAAGGGTGATCGAGACGTCGTCGACCACGACGGTCTCGTCATAGCGTTTGCTGACGCCGCTGATCTCGATCACCGCAGGCCTCCGCGCAAGAGCAACAGGATGAAGACGATGCCGCCCGCGAACTCGATCACGATGCTGAGCGCGGTGTCGAAGCCGAAGGCGCGCTCGAGCGCCACCTGCCCGCCGACCAGGCAGATCCAGGCGATCAGCACCGCCGCCGGCAGGATCAGGACATGGCGGTGCGAGCGCACGAGCTGGTAGGCGAGATTGGAGACGAGAAGCCCGAGGAAGGTGACCGGCCCGACCAGCGCCGTCGAGACGCTGACCAGCACCGTGACCATCAGCAGCACGCGCGTGACGGTGGCGCGATGCGGGACGCCGAGCGAGATCGCGGCGTCGCGGCCGAGCGCCAGCACGTCGAAGACATGGCGCATCCGCCAGCCCGCGACCGACACCAGCAGCACGATCACGGCGGTGAGCCCGAGCAGGTCGCGATCGATGGTGTTGAAGCTGGCGAAGAAGCGGTCCTGCAGCACCACGAACTCGGTCGGGTCGATCATCCGCTGCAGCAGGTTCGAGAGGCTGCGGAAGAAGACCCCGAAGATCACCCCCGCCAGCAGCAGCAGATGCAGCCCGTGCCGCGCGCCGAGGAAGAGCCAGCGATAGAGCACGGCCGCGAAGCCGATCATGCTGGCCGCCTCGACCAGGAAGACCAGCCGCGCATCGACCGCGCCGAAGGCGGCGGCTCCGAACAGGAAGACGACCACGGTCTGGATCAGCACATAGAGCGCGTCCAGCCCCATGATCGAGGGCGTCAGGATGCGGTTGCCGCTGACGGTCTGGAACAGCACGGTCGAGACCGCGACGGCATAGCCGACGAGCAGCAGCGCGGCGAGCTTGGTCGCGCGCAGCGGCAGCACGAAGTCGAGCCGCCCGGTCAGGCCGATGGTCATGAAGCCCGCCGCCGCGGCCAGAGCCAGCAGGCCGAGCAGGATCAGCACGGCGCGCGGAGAAGGAGCCCTAACCCGCACGCGCGCCTCGCCGGAGCAGCAGGAACAGGAAGATCCCGCTGCCCAACACGCCCATCACCGTGCCGACGGGAATCTCGAAGGGATAGCGTAGCACCCGGCCGAGAATGTCGCAGGCGAGGACGAAGGCGGCGCCGAACAGCGCGACATAGGGCACCGAGCGGCGCATGTTGTCCCCCATGATCAGGCTGACGATGTTGGGCACGATCAGGCCGAGGAAGGGAATCATGCCGATGGTCGCGACCACCAGCGCCGTCACCATGGCGACGATGGAGAGGCCGAACGCCACGACGCGGCGATAGTCGATGCCGAGATTGGTGGCGAAGTCGCGCCCCATCCCGGCCGCGGTGAAGCGGTTCGCGGCGACGCAGGCGAGCCCGGTCAGCGCCAGCGCCAGCCACAGCATCTCGTAGCGGCCGCGCAGCACGGCCGAGAAATCCCCGGTCGTCCAGGCCCCCAGCGACTGCAGCAGATCGTAGCGATAGGCGATGAAGCTGGAGATCGCGCTGATCACCCCGCCGAGGATCAGCCCGACCAGCGGCACCACCAGCGGCGAGCGCAGCGGCACCCGCCGCAGCAGCGCCAGGAACAGGCAGGTGCCGGCGAGCGCGAAGGCGGACGCGACCAGCATCCGCAGCAGGACCGGCGCCCCGGGCGCGAGCAGCGTCACCGTCAGCATGCCGAGCCCGGCCGACTCCACCGTCCCGGCCGTCGAGGGCTCGGCGAAGCGGTTGCGGGCGATGAGCTGCATGATCATGCCGGCGACCGCCATCGAGGCGCCGGTGAGGATCAGCGCGAAGGTCCGCGGCAGCCGGCTGGCGAGCAGCAGCAGCCGGCCCTCGTCACCGCCGGCGAGCAGCTCGGCCGGCGACAGGCCGCCCGCTCCGATGAGCAGGCTCGTCGCGGCCAGGGCCAGGACGAACAGGGCCGAGATGGGAAGAAGCCGCATGCGGCGCAGGTAACGCGACGGCGGAGGTTTGGAAAGCCGCATGCGCTCGGTTTCGACGCTCCGTCAGTTCGCCCCGGCGAAAGCCTGGACGAGCTGGTCGACCGTGGCCTGCATCGCGGTCAGCCCGCCGCCGACCAGATACCAGTTGACCGGGTCGAGATAGACCACCTGCTTCTTCTTCCACGCCGTCGTCTGCGCGACCAGCTCGTTGTCGAGCAGCTTCGCCGCCGCGCCTTCCCGGCCGATCGCGGCGTCGCGGTCGATCACGAACAGCCAGTCCGGATTCGCCTTGCGGATGAACTCGAAGGAGACGGGCTGGCCGTGCCGCCCGACCTTGAGGTCGGTCACCGCCGGCGCCACGCCGAATTCATGCAGGAGGCCGAAGCGCGAGCCCGGGCCATAGGCGCTCATCTTGCCGCCGGTGGTGAGGACGAGCAGCCCCTTGCCGACCGACGGCGCCTTGGCCTTGAGCGCGTCGACAGAGCCCTGCAGCCGGTCGAGCCTCGCCTTGGCCTCGCCCTCCTTGCCGAAGATCCGGCCGAGCGTGGCGACGTTGCGCTGGACGCTGCCATAGGGGTCCTTGGCGTCGGAGGTGAGGTCGATGGTCGGCGCGAGCTTGGCGAGCTGCTCGTATTTGGCGCCGGAGCGGCCTCCGACGATGATGAGATCAGGCCCCACCGCGGCGACGGCCTCGTAGTTCGGCTCGAACAGGGTGCCGACCTTGGCGTAGCTGTCCGCGTCGTACTTCGCCAGATAGCGCGGGCGGTTGCCGCCCGGGACGCCGGCGACGGACACGCCGAGCGCGTCGAGCGTGTCGAGCGAGGCGAGATCGAAGACGATCACCTTCCGCGGCGTCGCGGGCAGCGTGGTCTCGCCCTTGGCGTGCGCGATCTTGATCGGCTCGGCGAGGGCCGGCGCGAGGCCGAGGCCGACGCCGAGCGAGAGTGCCGCCGCCCGTGAGGCGAACCATGAGGCGAAGCCCCGGCGCGAGATCATCATGAGGATAGCTCCCTGGGTTATGGAGGATGACGCAAGCGGCCGCCGCCGGCGGCGACGGCCGTGACGGGCCGGGTTCCGGCTCAGAAGGTGCCGTTCAGCCCGACATAGTAGCGACGGACTTCCTCGGTGTAGTTGCTGCCGGTCGAGACCTGCCTGTCGAAGAGGTTGAGCACGCCGGCCTTCAGCCTGAGATCGTCGCGGATCTGGTAGGTCGCCCCGAGATTGAAGATGGTATAGGGCTTGACCACCTGGGCCGTAAGCGTCTCCGACGTCGCGACATAATCGACCTGCTTGCCGAGATAGTTGGCCGACAGGTTCAGCCAGAGCTTCTCGGTCGCCTTCCAGCTCAGCTCGGAATAGACCGACAGCTCGGGAGAGGCGCTCAGCGGCTCCTTGGTCTCGAGATTCACCGCCTCGATCAGATAGGTGAAGTTGGTCGTCCAGGTCAGGCGCTCGTGCAGCGGCACGGTCAGATTGCCCTCGATGCCCTGCGTGCGGGCCCGGTCGACATTGACCTGCTGCACGTATTTCGTGCCGTTGGGCAGGATCAGCGAGGCGACCCGCGCCGAGGTGATCTTGTTCTGGATGTCGTTGTAGAAATAGGTCGCGCTCGCCTTCCAGCCATGGATGCCGAAGAGGGCGCCGTCGAAATAGGCGCCGACCTCGAAGGCGTCGAGGGTTTCCGGCTTGAGGTCGGGGTTGCCGACCATCTCGCAGGGCCCGCCGACCGCGCCGCAGCCGCGCCCGCGCGAGGTCGTCACCCAGTTCGGGTTGAGCTGGCGCAGATTGGGCGCCTTGAAGCCCGTCGACCAGCCGCCCTTGAAGGTCAGCGAATCCGTCGGATTGTAGACGAGGTAGAGCCTCGGCGAGGCGTGCTCGCCGAACTTCTCGTGGAAGTCGCCGCGCAGCCCCTGGGTGAAGATCAGCTTGTCGGTGAGGGTGGTGTTGTTCTCGACATAGAGCGCGTAATTGGTGAGGCTCGTGTCGGTGGTGCCCGTCGACTTGGTGACGGAGTTGGTCTTGCCGAGATTCTGCGGGTCGTCCAGCGTCTCGTGCTGCACAGTGCCGCCGACGGTCAGGTTGTGCCGGAAGAACAGGTCGAAGGGCCGGCTGAAGCGGCCTTCCAGCGTGTAGAGATTGGCGTCGATGCTGTTGTCGACCGGCAGCCCCGCCGTGACCGTGCGGCTGTGATTGGTGGCGAATTCGGCCGAGGCCGTCAGGGTCGAGGTGCCGAAGCCCCAATTGCCCTTATGCGAGAGCGAGACGGTCTCGCGGGTCATCCGCGAGGGGCCGCGCGACACGCCGCCCTCCAGTTCGTCCACTTCCCCGGTCGCCTTCTGCTCGCTGGCCGTGACCTCCAGATCCACCGTATGGTCGCTGTTCGGCGTCCAGCTCAGCATGGCGCTGCCGTCATAGTTGCGCAGCCCGTAGCGGCCGGTATTGAGCAGGTTGAGCCCGGGCTCGTCGTCGCCGCGCCTGGCATAGTTGCCGTAGATCCGCAGCGAGAGCGTGTCCGGGATCAGCGGCCCCGACAGGGTGAAGGCGGATTTGTCGCTGCGCCCGGCCTTGGCGTTGCCGGGAACCATGGTCTCGACCGAGACCGAGCCGCCCCAGCGGCTGCCCGGGCGCTTGGTGATGATGTTGACGACGCCGCCGAAGGCGTCCGAGCCGTAGAGCGTCGACATCGGTCCGCGCACCACCTCGATCCGCTCGATCGCCTCGACCGGGACCCAGTTGCTGTCGCCGTTGCCGTGGCGCAGATTCGTCAGCCCGGCATTGACGCGCTTGCCGTCGACCAGGATCAGCGTGTAGCCGGAGCCGAGCCCGCGGATGCTGATGCCGCGCTTGCCGTCGCTGCCGAAGCCCATATTGACGCCGGGCACCTCGCGCAGGATCTCGTCGACGTCGTTGACGGGGCGGCGCTGGATCTCCTGCTCGCCGATCACCGAGACGCTCGCCGGCGCATCGCGGACCGTATACTGGGTCGAGGAAGCGGTGACCGTGATCGTATCGAGGTCGAGATCGGCCCCGCTCGCGGCCTGGCCCTGCTGGGCCGCCGCCGCTTCCGGCAGGGCGGCCGCCAATGCGAGGGCCAGCAGCGAGATCCCGCCCTTCAGTGCCCACCCGCCGCCGGAAGCCTTCCCGCTCCCGCATTCCGCTCCCGGCCCGGCCGCCTCGGCTTGCCCCAACATGCCCTTCTCCTTCGCCCACTGATTGTCTTGCAGCCTGCCACGCCTCGTCCTCCGCGCCGTTGAAGGCATATCGAGCAAGACAAAGCGAAACCGCAGGTGTAAGTGACGGATGAAGGCGCTACCGTTCAGAGCAACCGCAAGCAATGATAAATTATGGAACTCTCTTTGTAATCATTCTCCCGACGAAGACCTTTCGGCAAAACCGCCCATAATCTCAAGGAGAACGCTGTTTGTAACGATTCTATATTTCATCACGCGCAACAAGCTCACGAGAAATTGCCTTGAGATGTTGCGGAAAGAACACTTTCCCTGTCATCCTCCCGTTATCCTCTCCGCTCCTTCATCCGTCAGGCCATGTCGCGCCCCACCTCCGCCCCCACCGACCTCAACCTGCTGGCGACGCTCGACATCCTGCTGGAGGAGGGCAGCGTCGGGGGGGCGGCGCAGCGGCTCGGGCTGAGCCCCTCCGCGGTCAGCCGGGCGCTGGCGCAGCTCCGCATGGCGACAGGCGACGCGATCTTCACCCGCAGCGCCGGGCAGAGGATGGTGCCGACCGTCAGGGCCCAGGCCATGCGCGAGCCCGTCAGGGAGGTGCTCTCCCGGGCGCGCGCCCTGCTCTCCCCCGAGCAGGAGGCCGCGGAGGAGCAGCCGCTCCCGCTCAAGGACGAGATCCGGCCGGAACCCTGGCGCAGCGCCTTCTCCCCCGATGCCGGCAGGCCGGCGGACGCGGTCTCCCGCTTCATGGGCTATGTGCGCGCCACCGGCGCCGGAGCGGGCGCCCGTAGCCTGACCCTGGACGAGGCCGACGACGCCTTCTCGGCCATCCTGGCCGAATCCGTCCACCCCGAGCAGGTCGGGGCGCTGGTGATCGCGCTGCATCGGCGCGGCGAGACCGCGAGCGAGCTCGGCGGCTTCATCAGGGCGGCCCGCAGGATCGTGCCCCCGGCGCCGCCCCTCGACGCCGGCGCGGCGCTCGACTGGCCGGTCTACATCTCGCCGCGCGGCCGGCACCCGTTCTGGTTCCTTCAGGCGGCGGCGCTGGTCGCGCGGGCCGGCCACCCCGTCATCCTGCACGGGCATAGCGGCTCGACCGGCGGCAATGGCGATCTCCTGGCCCTGCACTGCCGGGCGCTCGGCATCCGGGTCGCGAGTTCCCTGGCCGCCGCGAAGCGGGGGCTCGGCAAGCACGGCATCGTCTATCTGCCGCTCGCCGCCTTCGCCGCGCCGGTCATCGGCCTGCTGCGGCTGCGGCGGCTATTCGGCTTGCACACCCTCGCCAATATGGGCGTCCGCCATCTCAATCCGCTGCGCGCGCCGGCAAGCCTGATCGGCGCCCACCGGCCGTCCTACCCCGGAATCCATGCCGACGCGCTCAGGCTTCTCGGCGAGGGCGAGGCCCTGATCGGCCATGGCGGGCGCGGCGTGTTCGAGCTCGGCCCGAGCAAGGGCCGGGGCCTCCAGCGCTTCGCGGAGGGCGACGTCGCCGAGATCGAGCTTGCACCCTCGCCGCGCGACAATCTGCGCCGCGGGGCGCGGCCGACGACCTTCGATCACTGGCTGAAGGTCTGGCGCGGACAGGCCGAGGATCCCCAGGCCACGCACGAGATCCTGGAGATGGCGGCCGTCGCGCTGATGATGGCGACGCGCAGCCCCGCTTCGGAATTCCGCGCCCTGCGGGAGCAGGCCGCCCTTTGCTGGGGCGACCGACAGCAGCAGGCGCCGGCGGCTGCGCGGGTGCGCACCGCCGCGAGCAGGCGCAGGACCACGCCCTGACGAGGCGCCGGCCCCGGCGCCTTCCGGATAGCGCGAGCCGGCGATCTTCGCGCTCCATTTCGTGCAGCGGCGCTTCCCCGCCACCGATCGCAGGCCGGAGCCACGGGATCAGCGCTCCATCCAGCACAGGGCGGGCGCCGCCAGCCTCAGCCCGACCGGCGTCCCCACCGCATAGAGGTCGCGCCCGGACCGGAACGGCACGTCGACGGCGATCTCGGCGCCGCCGACCGCCACGCCGTAGCGGATCGTCGCCCCGAGGAATTCGTAGCGCGCGACGGTGGCCGGCAGCACGGGAGCCTCGCCGGCGACCGCACCCGCCGGCTCCAGCGCCGCATGCTGGGGCCGGAAGAGCAGCTTCGGCTGCGCCGGCAGGACGGCCCCGGCCGGGACGGGCAGGCTGAGCCCGTCGCCGAGCACGAAGGCGCGTTCGCCGCCGCTGCCGACGAGCCTGCCGTCGAGGATATTGGCGGTGCCCAGGAAATTCGCGACGAAGAGATTGGCGGGCCGCTCATAGAGCTCCATCGGCGTGCCGACCTGCTGGACCGTGCCGTCGTTCATCACCGCGATCCGGTCGCAGATCGTGTTCGCCTCCTCCTGGTCATGGGTGACGAAGATCGTGGTCAGGCCGAGGCGCTGCTGCAGGTCGCGCAATTCGCGGCGCACCTGCACGCGCATCTTGGCGTCGAGATTGGAGAGCGGCTCGTCGAGGAGCAGCACCTTCGGCTCGACCGCGATGGTGCGCGCCACCGCGACGCGCTGCTGCTGGCCGCCGGAGAGCTGCGAGGGCCGGCGGCCGGCGAGATGGGCAAGGCCGACCATCGCCAGCGCCTCCTCGACCCGCCGCGCGATCTCCGCCCGGGGAACGCCCTTCTCCTCCAGCCCGAAGGCGACATTGGCGGCGACCGTCATATGCGGCCAGAGCGCGTAGGACTGGAAGACCATGCCGACATCGCGCTTCCAGGGCGGCAGGCGGGAGATGTCGCTGCCGCCGATCAGGACGCGGCCCGTATCGGCCTGGTTGAAGCCGGCGATCAGCCGGAGCAGCGTGGTCTTGCCGCAGCCGGAGGGGCCGAGAAAGGCGAAGAACTCGCCGGGGCTGATCGCCAGGCTGACATCCTTCAGCACATGGTTGTCGCCATAGGAGAGGTTGACGCCCTCGATCTCGACCGAGACGGCGGGCGTGGCGCGGAAAGCGGCGTTCATGGTCAATGGCCCAGTCCCTTGGCTTTCTGGCCGCGTTCGATGACGAGATGCGAGAGATAGGTGCAGAGCGCGACCAGCAGCACCGCGACCACGCCCAGCGCCGCGCCCGGCCCCCGCCCCGCGGCCGATTGCATGAAGACGTAGAGCCCATAGGCGAGCGGCGCGTCGGAATTGGACTGCACCAGCATCAGCGTCGCGGAAAGCTCGACCGCCGCCGTCGCGAAACTGGTGACGAAGCCGGCGAGGATGCCGCCCGCCATCAGCGGCACCACGACCCGGCGGACCGTGCGCGCCTTGGTGGCGCCGAGATTCTCCGCCGCCTCCTCGAGCGAGACCGAGATCTGCTGGAGCGCGGCATGGCAGGCGCGCAGCGCATAGGGCAGCCGCCGGATCGCCAGCGCCAGCACGATGGTGATCCAGAGCGCCGCGAGCGGCGTGCCGTCCGGCAGGGTGATGCCGTAGAAGCTGCGCAGATAGCCGATGCCGAGCACGACGCCCGGGATGGCGAGCGCCGCCGAGGCGGCCCAGTCCAGCCATTCGCGCCCGACGAGCCTGGTGCGCAGCACGAGATAAGCGATGGCGATGCCGAGCACCACGTCGATGCCGCCGGCCAGCGTCGCATAGATCAGCGTGTTCTTGATGTAGAGCGAGCTCTCGCCGAAGACGCGCGCGTAATGCGCCACCGTATAGCCGTCCGGCAGGGGCGAGAACGACCAGACCGTGGCGAAGGAGAGCAGCAGCAGCCCCAGATGCGGCGCCAGCACCAGCGCCAGGATCAGCAGCACGACGCCATAGCCGAGCACGGCCTCGCCCGGCCGCATCCGCCGCCTCGCGAGCCCGCCGCCGCCGCGCTGCGTCGTGGCATAGTCGCGCCCCTTCAGCGCCGCCGCCGAGAGCCACATCGCCAGCACCGAAGCGGCGATCAGCACGACCGAGATGACGTAGCCCATCGGATCGGCGATGCCGATCGAGGTGACGCGCAGATAGGCCTGCGGCGCCAGCATGTCCTTGACGTTGAGGAGCAGCGGCGTGGCGAGGTCGTCGAAGACCTTGACGAAGACGAGCGAGGCGCCGGCGAGATAGCCCGGCAGCGCCAGCGGGAAGACGATGCGGCGGAACAGCCTGAAGCCGGAGCAGCCGAGATTCTGCGCGGCCTCCTCCATCGCGCGGTCGATATTGCGCAGCGCCGCCGAGAGGTTGATCAGGATGAACGGAAAATAATGGATAGACTGGACCAGGACGACGCCGTTCAGCCCTTCCATGAAGCCGATCTTGAAGCCGAACCAGTCGTCGAGCAGCAGGTTGACCGAGCCGTTGCGGCCGAAGAAGAGCTGCATCGCCACCGCGCCGACGAAGGGCGGCATGATCAGCGGCAGGAAGCCGAGCGTCTGCACGATCGCCGCGCCGCGAAATTCGAAGCGCGTCGTCAGATAGGCCAGCGGCAGCGCGAAGACCGAGGCCCAGACCACCGACATCGCCGAGACGTAGAAGGAATTCCACAGCGAGCGCATGAACAGCTCGGTGCGGACGAAGTCGTAGAAATTGATCAGGGTGAAGCTGCCCGTCCCCTTCTCGGTGAAGGCTGCATGGAGCACGGTGCCGACCGGCAGCACGAGGAAGAGCAGCAGGAAGGCCGCGATCGCCAGCGCCAGCACGATCTGGCCGGGCGTGGCCGAGAGGCGGCGGGCGCGGGGTGCGGCGGTTGTGGGAACGGCGGTCATGGCGTCGTCGAGCCCATGGTCATCCCGCACGCTGCAGCACATCGTGCTGCTGCGCAGATGCGAGACCGTCGGCAGGAAAGGGCGCCTTCGCGTCGCGCACGCAGGAAAGCGGCGCCCGCTCGGCGCGCGGTCCCGTGTCTGCGCAGCGGCATCGCATGCCGCAGCGCGCACGGGATGACGCGCTTCATCAGCGCGCCGCCTTCAGCGCTTCCTCCGCCTTGGACTTAGCCTTGGCGTAATGCTCGCGGGCGAAGTTCGCCCACTGGCTTTCGAGCTCGGCCTGCCGGGCGCCCTTCTGCTTGCCGCCGGTGAAGGCACCCTTGACCTCGGCGCTCGACGCCTGCGCCTCGGAGACCGGCATGGCCGCGATCAGGTCGCGGGCCTCGTCGGCCAGCGCCTTGGCCTGCGGGTTCGGCTTCCTGGCGAGCGCGGCGTCGACCTCGTGCAGGGCCTTGGTCACGCCCTTCAGCGCATCGAGCTGGAAGGAGATGAGCTGGTCGAACAGCGTGTCGACGGCGGCGGTGCGGCCTTCCGACTTGTCGACGTCGAAGCCGATCATCTTCTGGAAGCGCGGATCGGTGAAGGGGTTCGGATAGTCGGGGCCGGCCTTGGCATAGACCGCCGGGTTGATCGGCAGGCGCCGGATGCTCGGCTCGAGCAGAACCTCCTGTCCGGCCGGCGAGAGCAGGAATTCGACGAAGGCCTCGGCACCGGCCTTGTTCGGCGCATTTGCGACGATGCCGACATTGGCCGGCACCACCGTCGTCACGGTCGGATAGACGAACTTGACTGGGAAGCCGGAGGCCTGCGCCGAGAAGGCGAAGAAGTCGATGACGATGCCGTAGCCGACCTGCCCGGAATTCACCGCCTCCGGCACGCCGAAGGAGCGCTCGGTGATGGAATTGAAGTTCCCGGCCATCGCCTTGATCGTGCGCCAGCCCTTGTCCCAGCCCTCGCCCTGCAGGATCGTCTCGATCGTCAGATGGGTCGTGCCCGAGCGGGCGGGCGAGGCGATCGAGACATGGTCGTAGAAGACTGGCCTGGCGAGGTCCTCCCAATCCTTCGGCTCGGGCAGCTTGTTCGCCTTGGCATAGCGCTCGTTCCACATGATGCCGTAGCCGGAGGCGGCGAAGCCGAAATAATAGCCCTGCGGATCGTTGATCGGATAGGAGCCGATCTTCTCGGGAATGCCGGTGGCCTTCGGCTTGTACTGCATCAGGAGCTGCTTGCCCTTCAGCACCTCGAAGGCGTCGGGCGCCGAGGCCCAGAACAGGTCGACCTGGTTGTTGGCCTTGGTCTCCTCCAGGAATTTGACGCCGGCATTGGTGTTGCGGTTCTGAACCTCCAGCGAAACGCCGGGCACCGCCTTCTCGAAGGCTTTCTTGATCGGGTCGGTCACGTCCTTGGAGAACGAGGTCACGACGGTGACCTTGCCGGACGGCGCCTGCGCCGAGGCGCTCGAAACGGCCGCGACAAGGCCGAAAGTGGCCGCAAGAACCGCTCTACGGGTAAACATCCTGAACCCCTCCCTTTGCCGGGCCCTCCGCCGCCCCGATCGGCGGCGAAGGCCCATGGGCTGCCGTTGCCGCAGCTTCCGTCACAAAGCTGTCATGGAACGAGGCCACCTGTCACCCTCGTCTGTGGAAGAATTCCTCCAACCCCGGCAAAGGCCCCGGGCCGGCAACCCGAGCCCGCGCCGCCGCGCCAGGCGCAAAGGGCGCGGTTTGACATCGGGCGCCGTCATGCGAGCCTCCCGCGCCCCTGCCCGCGACCAGCCGAAACGATGAGCCCCGTTCCCCCCGCCCCCGCCACCCTGACGCCCCGGCAGCGCGAGATCCTGAGGCTCGTGCAGGAACTCGGCTTCACCACGATCGAGACCCTGGCCGAGCGCTTCGGAGTGTCCGCGCAGACGGTGCGGCGCGAGATCATCCGCCTCCAGGCCGGCAATTTCCTGCAGCGCTTCCATGGCGGGGCGGGCCTCGCCTCCGGCGGCATCCGCTCGGCCTATGCGCAGAAGCTGACGGTCGCGCCCGAGGGCAAGCAGCGCATCGGCCGCGCCGTCGCCGAGCTCGTTCCCCCCGGCGCCTCGGTCTTCCTCGATGTCGGCACCACGGTCGAGGCCGTCGCCCGGGCCCTGCTCGACAAGCCGGGGCTGCGCGTGGTCACGGCCAGCGTCGCCGTCGCCCAGATCTTCTGCAATGCCGGGATCTTCGACATCGTGGTCACGGGCGGCACGACGCGCGGCGCCAACGGCTCGCTGGTCGGGCAGGCGGCGGTCGCCAGCATCCTGAACTTCCGCTTCGACTGCGCCGTCCTCGGCCTCGGCGGCTTCGACGAGGACGGCGCGCCGATGGATTTCGACCTGGAGAAGATCGCCGTCCGCCAGGCCGCGATCGGCCGGGCGGGCCGGGCGATCTTCGTCGCCGACCGCAGCAAGTTCGACCAGGTCGGAACGGCCCGGATCGCCACGCCGGGGCCCGGCACGCTCGTCGTCATCGATGCCGAGCCGCCCCGGTCGCTGGCCGCGGCCTGGCGCAAGGGCGCGACCCGCTGGCGCGTGGCGTAACGGCGCTCATTCCGGCGGTCCCGACCCCCGGGAGCCCTTGCACGCCTGAGCGATTTTGATCAGGATGGAAGAAATCTTACACGAGCGCCGTCACAAAGGGCGCCGGGTTCCAGGGAGGTCGCCATGTCGCGCGCGAAACTCGCGTCCATCTGTCTGCTTGCCTTCGGCCTCGCCGGCCCGGCCCTGGCGGACGACTGCCCGAATCGCGGCACCCTCGACGCGCGCTATTGCGACGCCAACCGCGACCTCCTCGCCGACACGCCGACCGACCCGGCGAAGCAGAAGGACCCGGACACGCTGATCTTCTCCTACACGCCGGTCGAGGACCCGGCCGTCTACGAGAACGTCTTCGCCGAGTTCCTGACCCATCTGGCGAAGGTCACCGGCAAGAAGGTCAAATGGTTCGGCGCCGAATCCTATGCGGCGCAGGTCGAGGCGCTGCGCTCCGGCCGGCTGCACATCGCCGGCGTCGCCAGCGGGCCGACGCCCTTCGCGGTCAATCTCGCGGGCTTCGTCCCGATCGTCGCCATGGCCAAGAAGGACAATTCGATCGGCTACACGCTGCAGCTCATCGTGCCGAAGGACTCGCCGATCAAGAGCATCGCCGACCTCAAGGGCAAGCGCGTCGCCCATGTCGCGCCCTCCTCCAATTCCGGCGACACCGCGCCGCGCATCCTGTTCAAGGAGAAGGGCGTCGAGCCGGGCAAGGATTACGAGGTGCTCTATTCCGGCAAGCACGACAACTCGATCATGGGCGTGGTCAACGAGGACTACGACGCCGCCCCGGTGGCCTCGAGCGTGGTCGAGCGCATGGCCGATCGCGGCATGTTCAAGCGCGACGACATCCGCATCGTCTACGAATCCAGCCCCTTCCCGCGCACGGCCTTCGGCATCGCCTACGACCTCAAGCCGGAGCTGCAGGCCAAGATCAAGGAAGCCTTCCTGACCTTCGACTTCGTGAATTCCGCCCTCGGCAAGGAATTCAAGGACACCAAGGGCTTCAAGGAGCTGAACTACAAGGACGCGTGGGGCGACATCATCCTGATCCAGAGCAACAGCGGCATCACCTATACCCAGGACGGCCTCTCGAAGCTGAAGGGCGACTGATGGCCGCAGAGGTTCAGGCCGCGGGCAGGCCCCGGCCGCTGCTCGCCGTCGAAGGGCTGGCCAAGGTCTATCCGACGGGCAAGAAGGCGCTGGGCGGCGTCGACATCGTCATCGACCGGCCGCAGCTCGTCGCGGTGATCGGCTCCTCCGGCGCCGGCAAGAGCACCTTCATCCGCTGCATCAACCGGCTGGTCGAGCCGACGGCCGGCCGCGTCCTGCTGAACGGGCAGGACATCGTCGCGCTCGACCGCAAGGGCCTGCGCGCGGCGCGCCGCCGCATCGGCATGATCTTCCAGGAATACAATCTGGTCGAGCGGCTCTCCGTGATGCAGAACGTGCTCTCGGGGCGGCTCGGCTATGTCGGGCTTCTCGCGGCGCTGCGCTATCGCTTCCCGCCGCAGGACATCCAGGCCGCCTTCGCCCTGCTCGACCGGGTCGGGCTCGCCGGCTATCACGACCGGCGCGCCGACGCGCTCTCGGGCGGCCAGCGCCAGCGCGTCGGCATCGCGCGCGCCCTGATGCAGCGGCCGGACCTGCTCCTGCTCGACGAGCCGACGGCGAGCCTTGACCCAAAAACCTCTCGCCAGATCATGCGGCTGGTGCGCGAGCTGGTCGCCGAGCGCCAGACGCCGGCGATCATCAACATCCACGACGTCGCGCTGGCCCGCGCCTATGCCGACCGTATCATCGGCATGAAGGACGGGCTGATCGTCTTCGACGCCGAGGCCGGCTCCCTGACCGAGGCGGCGCTGACGCAGATCTATGGCGAGGAGGACTGGTCGAGCCCGCAGGAAGAGGACGAGGACATCCCGGCGGGAGCGGCCGCCATGGCCTCGCTCGGCATGACCTCATGATGGCGGCGACCGCCTCCTATCCGAGACGCTGGCGCGCACCGGGCCTGTTCGGCAGCCCCGGCCGGCGTCTCGCCTTCTGGGCCGTCGTCCTGGCCTATTTGGCCTGGTCGCTCTCGACGCTCAATATCGACACTGCGCGCGTCCTCGCCGGGCTGCCGCGCGCCTGGACCATTCTCGAACGCATGGTCCCGCCGGATTTCTCGCGCTGGCACCTGCTGCTGACCGGCATGGCCGAGAGCATCCAGATCGCCATCGCCGCGACGATCGCCGGCGCCGTCTTCTCGGTGCCGCTCGGCATTGCCGCGGCGGCCAACCTGTCGCCGCGCCCGCTCTATCTCGCGGCCCGCGCCTTCATCGTGGTCGGCCGGACCTTCCACGAGGTCATCATCGCGATCTTCTTCGTCAAGCTCTTCGGCTTCGGGCCGGTCGCCGGCCTGCTGACGCTCGCCTTCTCCTCGGCGATCTTCCTCGGCAAGATGCTGGCCGAGGACATCGAGAACATGAAGCCCGGCCCGGTCGAGGCGATCCGCGCCACGGGGGCGAGCTTCGGCCAGACCTTCTTCTACGCCGTCGTGCCGCAGGTGCTGGTCAAGACGCTCGGCGTGCTGATCTACCGGCTCGATTCGAATCTGCGCCATTCGACGGTGATCGGCATCGTCGGCGCCGGCGGCATCGGCCAGACCCTGTCGGCCTCCTTCACACGCTACGATTTCGACTTCGCCAGCGCGATCCTGCTCACCATCGCCGCGATGGTCGCCTTCGGCGAATGGTTCAGCGACTGGGCCAGGCGGAGGCTGAGATGACGGCCCATCAGCAGCCGCCGCGCGGCACCGCACCCGCCCGCACCTATCCGGACCGCTGGGAGCGCTATTCGCCGCGCGAGCGCATCGTCCACTGGCTCTGGCTCGGCGGCATCGCGCTCGCCGCCGCCTGGTCGGTCTCGGCGCTCGACATCGAATGGGCCTTCTTCGCCGATGCGCATGAGCAGGCGGTCGACCTGGTCGAGCGGATGTGGCCGCCGCGCTGGTCCTATCTGCCCCGCATCGTCCAGCCGCTGATCGAGACGCTGCACATCGCCACGCTCGGCACGATGATCGCGGTCGTCTTCGCCCTGCCGGTCGCCTTCCTGGCGGCGCGCAACACCACCTGGAACCAGGGCACCTGGCTGATCGGCCGCGCCATGCTGGTGCTCTCGCGCTCGATCAACACGGTGATCTGGGGCCTGGTCTTTGTCGCGATCTTCGGCCCCGGCCCCGTCGCCGGCATCTGCGCGGTGGCGGCCCGCTCGGTCGGCTTCATCGCCAAGCTCGTGGCCGAAGCGATCGAGGAGGTCGATGCCGGGCAGGTCGAGGCGGTGGAATCGACCGGCGCCACCACCCTGCAGGTCTATGGCGTCGCCATCCTGCCGCAGATCCTGCCGGTCCTGATCGGCACCACGATCTATCGCTGGGACATCAATGTCCGCGAATCGAGCGTGCTCGGCTTCGTCGGTGCCGGCGGCATCGGCCTGCTGCTCTACGCCTCGATCAACCAGTTCGCATGGTCGCAGGCGCTCGTCATCCTGATCGCCATCCTCGGCATCGTCATCGTCAGCGAGGCGCTCTCCGCCTATGTCCGCTCCCGCATCGTCTGAGCTCCGGGCCGAGACCCTGTTTCCCGTCGGCGTGGCCGCGCTGGCGAAGCGCTATGACGGCTTCCTGCTCGACCAGTGGGGCGTGCTGCACGACGGCACCACCGCCTATCCCGGCGCCGTCGACTGCCTGGAGCGCCTGCGCGCCGCCGACAAGACGATCATCATCCTGTCCAATTCGGGCCGGCGCGGCCGCGAGAACGAGGCGGTGCTCGCCGGCATGGGCTTCGGCCGCGAGCTCTACCACCACATCGTCTCGGCCGGCGACGACGCGCATGAGGCGCTGCTCCGGCGCGACGAGCCCGCCTATCGCGACCTCGGCGAGCGCTGCCTGCTGATCGCGCGGCCCGGCGAGGAATATCTCGCCGACGGCCTCGGCTTCAGCCTGACCGCCGATCCGGACCAGGCCGATTTCATCCTGAACCTGACCTTTGACCCGGAAAGGCAGCCGCTGCCGGGCTGGAGGCCCCTGCTGGAGCGCGGCGCGGCGCGGGGGATCCCGATGATCTGCGGCAATCCCGATCGCCATCGCGTGCACGCCAGCGGCCGGCTCCACGAGGCGCCGGGGCTGCTCGCCCTCGCCTATGAGGAGCTCGGCGGGCAGGTGCATTATCACGGCAAGCCCTATCCGCGAATCTACCGGAGCTGCTTCGGCATCATGGGGCTGCCGCCGGAGAAGGTCCTGGCCGTCGGCGATTCGCTCGCCCACGATGTCGCCGGCGCCGCCAATGCCGGCATCGGCGCCTGCTTCATCGCGGGCGGCATCCACAAGGACGAGCTGGTCTGGCCGGACGGGGACGCCCCCGAGGCGGAAAGCTGCTTCGCCCTGTTCGCCCGCGACGACCAGCATCCGCGCTACTGCATCCCGCGCTTCGCCTGGTGAACCGGCCCGCCGCGCCGGCGGCGCAGCCGCGGCGCGGCAGGACCGGCTCAGGCGGCCGGCGCCTCGCGCGCCTCGATCCGCGCCGCCTTGCGGCTGCTGTGGACGAAGGCGAGGATGAAGGCGATGGCGAGCAGCAGCACGATGGTCGGCGCCGGGGCGCTGTCGATGAAGAAGGACAGATAGACCCCGAGGAACGAGCCGGCCACCGCGATCGCCACCGACAGGACCAGCATTGCGCTGAACCGGCGGGCGAGCAGGAAGGCGATGGCGCCGGGCGCGATCAGCATCGCCACAGCCAGGATCAGCCCCACCGCCTGCAAGGCGCCGACGATGGTCAGCGAGATCAGGCCGAGCAGGCCGTAATGCAGCAGGCCGACCCGCAGCCCGACCGCCCGCGCCTGCGCCGGGTCGAAGGCGTGCAGCAGGAAATCCCGCCATTTGACGCCGATGACGCCCGCCGTGACCGCCGCGATGGCGCCGGCCTCGGCGATGTCGTGCCAGGAGACGCCGAGCATGTCGCCGAACAGGATGTGATCGAGATGCACCTCCGAGCGCACCTTCACATAGAGCACGAGGCCGAGGCCGAACATGCCGGCGAAGACGACGCCCATCACCGTGTCCTGCTTGATCCGGCTGTTGTCCTTCAGGAAGCCGGTGGCGACGGCGCAGAGCATGCCGGCCGTGAAGGCACCGACGGCGAAGGGAATCCCGGCGATATAGGCGACGACCACGCCGGGGAAGACCGCATGGCTGATCGCGTCGCCCATCAGGGACCAGCCCTTCAGGACGAGGAAGCAGGACAGGAGCGCCATCGGCACGGCGACCACCGCCGAGATCACCAGCGCGTTGACCATGAAGTCGAACCGGAAAGGCGCGAGCAGCGCGTCGATCATCGGGCGGCCTCCAGCGCCTGCGCGGCGCGCCTGCGGGCCGCAAGCAGGCCGTGCTTCGGCGCGAACAGGAACGCGATCAGGAAGATCGCCGTCTGCAGCACGACGATGATGCCGCCGGTCGCGCCGTCGAGGAAATAGCTGGCATAGGCGCCGATGAAGCTCGTCAGGGTGCCGATGGCGACGGCGATCGCCAGCAGCTTGGGAAAGCGGTCGGTCAGCAGATAGGCGGTCGCGCCGGGCGTCACCACCATGCAGATCACCAGGAAGGCGCCGACCGTCTGGAGCGCCGCGACCGTCGAGGCCGAGAGCAGCGCGAAGAACATGAATTTCAGCCGGGCCGGGTTGAGGCCGATCGAGCGCGCATGGCTCTCGTCGAAGAAGGTGACCATCAGGTCCTTCCATTTGACCAGCAGGATGGCGAGCGAGACGAAGCCGATGATCGCGAGCTGCAGCGTGTCGCCGGGCGTGATGGCGAGGACATTGCCGAGCACGATGGTCTGGATGTTCACCGCCATCGGCCGCAGCGAGACCATGAACAGGCCGAGCGCGAAGAAGGAGGAAAAGGTCAGGCCGATGATGGCGTCCTCGCGCAGCTTGGTGCGCTGGTTGAGAAAGAGCATGGCGGCGGCGGCAAGCCCGCCGGAGAAGAAGGCGCCGATCGCGAAGGGCAGGCCGAGCATATAGGCCCCGGCGACGCCGGGCACGATCGCATGCGAGAGCGCGTCGCCGATCAGCGACCAGCCCTTGAGCATGAGATAGCAGGACAGGAACGCGCAGACGCCGCCGACGAGGGCGGAGACCCACATCGCGTTCAGCATGTAGTCATAGGTGAAGGGCTCGAGGAATTCGGGCGTCATGTCCGGTCCCCGTACACGCCGCCGGAGCCGCGGGCCGCCGCCTTCCCGCCTTGCAGGATCAGCGGGCGCTCGTCGTCGGTGAAGACGCCGACCGGCGTCGGCCTGCCGTTCTGCGCCTCGTTCAGGACGAAATGGCGCAGCACGCCGCCGAAGGCCTTCTCGAGATTCTCCTGGGTGAAGGTCTCGACCGTCGGCCCATAGGCGAGCACGGTGCCCTTGATCAGCACGGTGCGGTCGCAGAACTCCGGCACGGAGCCGAGATTATGGGTCGAGACCAGCATGACGCGGCCCTCGTCCCGCAGCTCCCGGAGCAGCTTGACGATCTGGTCCTCGGTCTTGACGTCGACGCCGGTGAAGGGCTCGTCGAGCAGGATCACGCGGCCATCCTGCGCCAGGGCGCGGGCGAGGAAGACGCGCTTCTTCTGGCCGCCGGACAATTCTCCGATCTGGCGCTTGCGGAACTCGCTCATGTTGACGCGGGCCAGCGCCGCCGCCACCGCCTCATGGTCGGCCGGCTTCGGCCGGCGCATCAGGCCCATATGGCCGTAGCGGCCCATCATCACCACGTCCTCGACCAGCACCGGGAAGTTCCAGTCGACCTCCTCGGATTGCGGCACATAGGCGACCAGATTCTTCCGCAGCGCCTGCTCGACCGGCATGCCGAGCACGCGGATCTCGCCCCTGGCGAGCCGCACGAAGCCCATGATCGCCTTGAACAGGGTGGACTTGCCGGAGCCGTTGACGCCGACCAGCGCGGTGATCGTGCCGGTCGGGATCCTGAAGCTGGCGTCGCGCAGCGCGGTATGGCCGTTGCGGTAGGTGACGGTCGCATCGGTCACCGAGATGCCGTTTCCCGCCGCCGAAGCGGCGGGGCGAGCGAGGTCGCCGACCGCGACGGTCATTGCGTCAGCCCTTCGTTGAGGCCCTTTGCAACCGTGGCGGAGGTCACCCGCAGCAGGTCGAGATAGGTCGGCACCGGCCCGTCCGCCTCGCTGAGGGAATCGACATAGAGCACGCCGCCGTAATGGGCGCCGGTCTCGCGCGCCACCTGCCGGGCCGGCTTGTCGGAGACGGTGCTTTCGCTGAACACCGTCGGAATCTGGTGCTTCCTGACCGCGTCGACGACCTTGCGCACCTGCTGCGGCGTGCCCTGCTGGTCGGCATTGACCGGCCAGAGATAGAGCTCCTTCAGCCCGAAATCGCGCGCGAGATAGGAGAAGGCGCCCTCGCTCGTCACCAGCCAGCGCTTGTCCGCCGGGATCTTGCCGAGCGTCTCGCGGATCGGCGCGATGGCGGCCTCGATCCTCGCCTTGTAGGCGGCGGCGTTGGCCTTGTAGGCCTCGGCGTTCTTCGGGTCGTGCCGGATGAAGGCGTCGCGGATATTGTCGACATAGACGATCGCGTTCTTCGGCGACATCCAGGCATGCGGATTGGGCTTGCCGCTATAGGGGCCCTGCGTGATGCCCATCGGCTCGACGCCCTTCGAGACGACGACCTCGGGAACGTCCTTGAGGTTCTGGTAGAACTTGCGGAACCAGAGCTCGAGATTGAGCCCGTTCGCGAAGATCAGCCGCGCGCCCTGGGCGCGCTGGATGTCGCCCGGCGTCGGCTGGTATTCGTGGATCTCCGCCCCCGGCTTGGTGATGGATTCGACGATCGCGGCATCGCCCGCGACGTTCTTCGCCATGTCGGCGATGACGGTGAAGGTCGTCACCGCCTTGAACTTTTCCTGCGCCGCGGCCGGAAGGGCGCAGAGCACGGCGGCGAAAGCCGCCGTCGCCGCACCGGCGAGAATCGAGCGTCGCGTCCTATCGAGCATGGATGCCTCTTTGTTGCGAATGAGTTGCAAAATCGAATGACCATTACCCAAGCCTCCCCCGTTTTGCAAGTAGAATTGATTTGCAAAACAGAGAAAGCCCCGCCGGCCGCTTCAGAACGCCGCGACGCTGCGCAGGCCGAGCACGGCGGCGTTGGGGATCTTGCGCCAGGGCTTGTCGGGATCGGGCTCGCCGCCGCCGGGACGGACGATCCACTGCGCGAAAGGCTGAAGCTTGAGCCAGGGCGCGACCTGCGCCTGATAGGAGGCCTCGACCACCAGCTCCGAGGACCGTAGCGGCCGGGCCTCCCCGGCGAAGGTCGTCATGTCGCGGTCGAGCCGGCGCAGGCTGGAGCTGACCCTGGCATAGGCGACGGCGAGGCCGACGACGTCGTTCTTCCGGCCGGGCAGCAGCCCGGTATAGGTGAGGCCGGCATCGGCGTAGAAATCGACATGGCTCCGGTTCTTCTCCGGCGCCAGCACCAGCCGGGCGAAGCCGGCGAGGCTGCGCCCCGTCGTCTCGGCGTCGGCGGACTTCCACAGCACCTGATCGACGACGCCGTAGAAGGCGAGGTTGCCGCGGTGGCGCCGCGGATCCGGATCGGCGTCCGGATCGGCCAGCGGGAGGCCGTTCGCCGCGAACCGCAGATCGTCGAACCGCCGCGAATTGTACCAGCCGCCGAGCTTGTAGGTGCCGGTCACCCCGCCGCCGAAATCATGCGTATAGGCCGCCTCGGCGATGGCGAAGGCACCCTGGTTCAGCGGAAAGGCGAGCCCGTGCCGGTTCCTGTCGTTTCGCCCGAGCGGATTGCCGCTATAGACGCCGGCCTGCAAGGTCCAGGCCTCGCCCGGCTTGAACGCGACGCGCACCCCGGGAGCCGGCACCGGATAGGCCGGGCCGCCGCCCGGCAGCACGATGCCGTGCAGGGCGGGCCAGCCGAAGGCCGAGTTCACGAAGAGCCCCGCCGTCTCGCTGGTGGCGAATTCGCTGTCGGCGAGGAGCTGGCCGATCCTGATCGAGAGCTTGCCGTCGAGCAGCGTCTGCGTGAAGGAGGCTTCCGCCAGCCGTCCGGCCGGATCCGCCTCGATGTTCGATATCGGCATCAGATTGCCGAGGAACTTGCCGGACAGGCCATGACCGCCGATCAGGAAGGCGCCGGCATGGAAGGCGCCGCCCTTCCAGCCCGCGATCTTTTCGAGATCGAGGTCCAGGCCGAACTGCAGCAGGCCTGAAAATCCGCGGCCTCTTTGCAGGCCGCCGGCCGGGTTCGCCGAGATGTCGCCGGTCGCGGTCAGCCCGAAGCTCAGGCCGGCGTCCTCCAGGCGCGTGCGCGCGCCGCCCCAATCGCCCGTGAGACGCTCGCGCTCGAGCAGCCTCGCCTCGGTTCCCGCGGGGACCGGCAGGCCGGGCGGGTCCGCCGCCCGCACGGGCAGCGAGGCCAGCGCCAGGCAGGAGAAAGCGCATGCGGCGGGCAAATGCGCTCGGCGTCGGAGGACAGGGCGGCTCATCGGGATCTCCGGCAAAGGCTGCGAAAGCTCCGCGGACGGAAGGCGGAGCGCCGTGCATCTATATAATTGCAACTGATTTGCAAATGCAATTGACGACCATGGAGGGCGCCGCTATGCAATTGAGGCTCAATTGCAAGGAAGGGCGGCGAGAGCCGCCGGCGACGGCGGCGTCTCGCGCCCCGCGCTGCCGCCTTGCCTCGTCCATCCGGAAGGACCGTCGATGCTGTTCGTGCCGCCTGAAACGAGAAGCCGCCTCGAAGCCGAGCGCAACAGGGCCCGGATGTCGCCTGCCGGGGCCTGCGCGATCCTGAAGCAGGCGGGCCTGCGTCCGACCCGCCAGCGGATCGCGCTCGGAACGCTTCTGTTCGGCGAGGGACACCGCCATCTGACGGCGGACGACCTTCATCTCGAGGCCATCGACGAAGGCATCTCGCTCTCGCTGGCGACCGTCTACAACACGCTGTCGCAATTCGACGAGGCCGGCCTGATCCGGAGGGTCAGCGTCAGTGGCGGCAAGGCCTATTACGACACCGACACCGGCGACCATCACCATTTCTACATCGAGGCCGAGGACCGGATCATCGACATCGAGCCGGGGCGGATCAGCGTCGGCGGGCTGCCCGCCCCGCCCGCCGGCTACGAGATCACCAAGGTCGACGTCGTCGTCCGCCTCCGCCGCATCGGGACCGGTCCGTGACCTGCCGCCTTCACAGGCGCCCGCGGCCGCTCCCTGCCGAAGCCCGCGACGCCGGCGCCTGACGCGCGCAGCACGCGACGGCCGGCCCCTCGCCGCCAGACCGGGATCGCGGACCGCCCTTGCGGATGGGGGCGGGTCGATCCGCCTCGTCCCTCATCCGACCGCGAATGGAGTCAGACCATGCTCACCATCGGCTGCAAAATCCCCGCCTTCGACCTGCCCGCCGTCGTCTCGACCGACCCGGCCACGGCCTTCACCCGGATCACACGGGAGAGCGCCCCGGGACAATGGAAGGTGATCTTCTTCTGGCCGAAGGATTTCACCTTCGTCTGCCCGACCGAGATCGCCGCCTTCGGCGAGCTCGCCGGCGCATTCGCAGAGCGCGACGCCGTCATCTACGGCGTCTCCACCGACAGCGAATACGTCCATCTCGCCTGGCGCCGGAGCCACCCCGACCTCGAGACCCTGCCGTTCCCGATGCTGGCGGACATCAAGCGCGAGCTCAGCGCCGCGCTCGGCGTGCTCCACCCGGACGAGGGCGTCGCATTGCGCGCGACCTTCATCGTCGACCCGGCAGGCTTCATCCGCTTCGTCTCGGTCAACGATCTCTCGGTCGGGCGCAACCCGCAGGAGGTGCTGCGCGTGCTGGACGCGCTGCGGACCGAGGCGCTCTGCCCCTGCAACTGGCAGAAGGGCGAAGACGTCCTGCAGGCGGCATGAGCAAGAGCCCGGCGGGCGCCCCCTCTCCCGGACGGGGCCGTCAGCCCGCCTCGTGCAGCGCGGCGTGGATCTCCCGGCGGCCGTCGGCCCGGCGGATCCGGTCGCGGACATCCTGCGCGCGCAGGCGGCGGGCGATGCAGGCGAGCGCGTCGAGAGAGGCCCGCCCGCCCCCGCCGGGCGTCAGCAGCAGGCAGACGATATCGACCGGCTCGCCGTCGATCGCATCGAAGGCGACGGGCCGGTCGAGCCGGGCGAGCAGGCCGAAAGGCCGCTTCAGCCCGGCGATCGGCGCATGCGGGATCGCCACGCGGTCTCCGACGCCGGTCGAGCCGAGGGCCTCGCGCCGGCATAGCGCCGCGCAGACCGCCTCCGCGTCGAGGCCGAGCCTGCCCGCCGCCTCCCCGGACAGCGCCTGGAGAAGAGCCGCCTTCGACGGCGCCGCCAGATGCGGGATGACGTGCTCGGGGCGAATGAGGTCTGTGGCCTGCATGGCTGCTCGTCCGGACAGGAGGCGGTGCGCCCCGGGAGAAGGGACGCCGGCGGGATCAATCGGCCTCGCGGAGGCGATATCCGACGCCGGTCTCGGTCATGATGTATTGCGGCTGGTCGGGCGCGCGCTCGATCTTCTGGCGCAACTGCCGGACATAGACGCGCAGATACTGCACATCGGCCGAGGCGTCCCAGACCTGCTTCATCAGGTACTGGTGCGTCAGCACCTTGCCGGCATGCTGCACGAGGATGCGCAGGATGTCGTATTCCTTGGGCGAGAGCTTCACCTCCCGCCCGCCGACGCGGACGATGCGCTTGACGAGGTCGACCGAGAGCTCGCCCGTCTGGAAGACCGGCTTCTCGCCCTGCTGCTGCAATTTGTGGCGCAGCGCCACGCGCAGCCGCGCCGCCAGCTCCTTCATGCCGAAGGGCTTGGTGACGTAGTCGTCGGCGCCGCTCTCCAGCGCCGCGACGATGCCGGCCTCGTCGGTGCGGCTCGACAGGATCACGATCGGCAGCGCCAGCGCCTCGGCCCGCCAAAGCCGGAGCAGTTCCTGGCCCGACATGTCCGGCAGGCCGAGATCCAGGATGACGAGATCGGGCCGATCCTGCGCGACCATCGCGATCGCCTCCCGCCCCGTCTCGGCCTCGCGGATGGCGTAGCCCTCGGTCGAGAGCCCGACCCGCAGCAGGCGCCGGATCGCCGGCTCGTCGTCCACGACCAGGACCTTGACGGCGGATGTGGTCATGCCAGCGGCTCCCGTTCCTCCGGCCGGGCCTCGACGGGCATCCGGATGGTGAAGATCGCGCCCGGCCGGTCCCGGCGGTTCCCCGCCCGGATCGTACCGCCCATCGCCTCGACGAAGCCGCGGCAGATGGCGAGGCCGAGCCCGGTGCCGACGCGGACCCGATCGCTTTTCCTGACCCGGTAGAAGCTGTCGAAGATCCGCTCCAGATCGGCCTCGGGCAGGCCCGGCCCCTCATCCGCGACCTCGACGACGATCGCGCCGGCGTCCTGCCGGGCCCGGATCGCGATCGCGGTTTCCGCCGGCGCGTATTTGGCGGCGTTGTCGATCAGGTTGAACAGCACCTGCTCGAACAGGACCGGATCGAGGCTGAGCATCGGCAGGTCGGCGGGAAGCGCGGTCTCGACGCGATGGCCGGCCGTGATCTTGGCGGCGCGGCGGAGCGCGCTGCCGACCACCTCGGCCAGATCCACCAGCGCCGCATTGGGCTCCATCGCCCCCGATTCGATCCTGGTCATGTCGAGCAGATTGGCGATGAAGCGGTTGAGCCGCTCGGATTCGTCGACCAGGGTGGTGAGCAGCGCGGCGCGGTCCTCCTCCCGCAGCACGCTGCGATAGTCGCGCAAGGTATCCGCCGCCCCCATGATCGAGGCCAGCGGCGTCTTGAGGTCGTGCGAGATCGAGGTCAACAGCGCGGAGCGTAAGCGGTCGGCCTCGGCCGCGCGCTTCGCCCGGTCGACATCGTCGACGAGCTGGATGCGCTCGACCGCGACGGCGGCCTGGTCGGCGAGCGCGTCGAACAGGCGCTGCTGCTCGAGGGTCAGGAGCGGGCCCTGCCGGTCGTCGTCGAGGCCGATCACGCCGATCGCCGTCCGCCCGGTGCGCAGGGGCAGGTAGAGCCGCCTGGCGCCGGGCAGCGTGTCCGCCCCGCGCCCGGCCGGGCGATCATGCTCCCAGGCCCAGCGCGCGGCGGCGATGTCGGCGTCGACCAGCGTGTCGTCGGGAGGATATCCGGCCCGGACCGCAAGCGAGCCCTCCCCCGGCATCAGGATGACGACGCGGACCCTGAGCATCGAGGCGATCTGGAAGGCGGTCGCCCAGAGCACGTCGTCGAGCGTGCCGGTCCCGGCGAGCTTCTTGGAGAAGAGATAGAGGTCTTCCGTCGTCCGGGCGCGCTGGCGGGCGGCATTGGCCTGGCGCTGGACGCGCGCGGTCAGGTTCGAGGCGATCAGGGCGACGAGCAGGAAGAAGCCGAGCGCGACGACGTTCTCGGGGTCGCTGATCGTCAGGGTGTAGAAGGGCGCGATGAAGAAGAAATTTAGCGCGAGCGCGCTCAGCAGCGAGGCGAAGAGGGCCGGCCACAGCCCCGCCGTCACGGCCGAGGCGAGCACTGCGGTCAGGAAGACCAGCGCGATGTTGCGCAGGTCCATGATCTGGCTGAGCAGTTCGGCCGCGCCGAGCGCGGCGGCGACATAGGCGATCGCCGCGAGATAGGGCCTGGGCGAGAAGCCGGGCTTGCCGGCGGCCGGAACGGCGCCGGCCTCGTCCGCCTGCTGGTCCGGCAATGCGACGACATGGATGCCGATATCGCCGGCGCGGTTGATCAGTTCATGCGAGACGGAAGGCCCCAGCCACTCGCGCCAGCGCGGCTTGGCCGGCTTGCCGACGATGATCTGGGTGACGTTGCCGGCGGCCGCATGCCGGAGGATTTCTCCCGCGACATCCTGCCCCGGCAAGGTGACGGCCTCGCCTCCGAGCTGCGCCGCCAGCCGGAGCGCATTGGCGATGCGCGTCTTCGCCGCTTCCGACAAGGCCGCGGCCTGCGGCGTCTCGACATGGAGCGCGCTCCAGGGAGCGCGCAGGCGATCGGCCTGGCGCTTGGCATGGCGGATCAGCGCGGGCGCCCCGGCGCTTTCGTCGATGCAGACCAGGATGCGTTCCCCCGCGGCCCAGGGGCCCGAGATCGCGTGTTCCTGCATATGGCTGAGCAATTGCTCGTCGACCCGCTGCGCGGTGCGGCGCAGCGCCAGCTCGCGCAGGGCCGTCAGGTTGCCCGGCGCGAAATAGTTGGCGATGGCGCGCCGGGCGGTGTTGCCAAGATAGACCTTGCCCTCCTCCAGCCGCTTGATCAGATCGGCCGGGGTGAGGTCGATGACCTCGATGTCGTCGGCGCGGTCGACGATCGAATCCGGCACGGTCTCGCGCACGCGGATGCGGGTGATCTGCGCGACGACGTCGTTCAGGCTCTCGACATGCTGGATGTTGAGCGTGGTGTAGACGTCGATGCCCTGCGACAGCAGTTCCTCGACGTCGAGATAGCGCTTCGGATGCCGGCTGCCGGGAACATTGGTATGGGCGAGCTCGTCGACCAGCACGAGCGCGGGACGGCGCGCGAGGATGGCGTCGAGGTCCATCTCGTCGAGCGTGCGGCCCCTGTAGTCGATGCTGCGGCGCGGAACGATCTCGAAGCCGTCGACCAGCGCCTGCGTCTCCTTGCGGCCATGGGTCTCGACGACGCCGATCACGACATCGACGCCCTCGGCCTTGCGGGCCCTGGCGGCGGTCAGCATCTCGTAGGTCTTGCCGACGCCCGGCGCCGCGCCGAGGAAGATCTTCAGGCGCCCGCGCCCCTCGCGCCGGGCGCTTTCGAGCAGCGCCTCGGGCGAGGGCCTCGCCCTGGTCTCGCGATGGTTCTCGGCGGGTGGCATGGCGGGTTCACGAGGCCGCGGCGGGGCAGAAAGCCGCTGCCGCCTTTGTGTCAGCGTCGCGCCGCGCCGTCGAGAGCGAGGTTGAGCGCCAGCACGTTGACCACCGGCTCGCCCAGGATTCCGAGCGTGCGCGGCTCGACATGGGCGTCGACCAGAGCCTTGACCGTCGCCGGGTCGGCGCCCCGCGCCGCGGCGACGCGCGCGACCTGGAAATAGGCGGCTTCCGGCGAGATATGCGGGTCGAGCCCGCTGCCGGAGGCCGTCACCAGGTCCATCGGCACCGGCGCGCCGGGATTCCCGGCCTGCAGCGCCTCGGCTTCGGCCCTGATGCGGTCGATCAGCTTCCGGTTGGTCGGGGCGAGATTGGAGCCGCCGGAGCTCGCGGCATTGTAGGGCGCCTCGACGGTCTTCGTCGCGTCGCTCGGGTCGGCGCCGGTGGTCGCCGAGGGCCGGCCGTGGAAATAGCGCTCGCCGGCGAAGTTCTGGCCGACCAGGCTGGAGCCGACGACCTTGCCGTCCCTTTCGACCAGGCTGCCATTGGCCTGGCGCGGGAAGACGGCCTGGGCGATCCCGGTCATCGCCAGCGGATAGGCGAGCCCGGTGAGAGCCGAGAGGGCGACGATCATCACCAAGGCGGGGCGGATCTGCTTGAGCATGGTTGCGGCTCCCTAGACGAGGTGCAGCGCGGTCACGGCCATGTCGATGGCCTTGATGCCGATGAAGGGGACGGCGAGGCCGCCGAGCCCGTAGACGGCGAGGTTGCGCCGCAGCAGCGCGCCCGCCCCCACGGCCCGGTACTTCACGCCCCTCAGCGCCAGCGGGATCAGCGCGACGATGATCAGCGCGTTGAAGATGATGGCCGAGAGGATGGCGCTCTGCGGCGTGGCGAGGCCCATGATGTTGAGCGCGCCGAGCTGCGGGTAGAAGGCCAGGAACATCGCGGGGATGATCGCGAAATACTTGGCGACGTCGTTGGCGATCGAGAAGGTGGTCAGCGCGCCGCGGGTCATCAGGAGCTGCTTGCCGATCTCGACGATCTCGATGAGCTTGGTCGGGTCCGAGTCGAGATCGACCATGTTGCCGGCCTCGCGCGCCGCGACCGTGCCGGTGTTCATCGCCACACCGACATCGGCCTGGGCCAGCGCGGGCGCGTCGTTGGTGCCGTCGCCGCACATGGCGACGAGCTTGCCCTTGCCCTGCTCCTCGCGGATCAGGGTGAGCTTGTTCTCCGGCGTCGCCTGGGCGAGGAAGTCGTCGACGCCGGCCTCGGCCGCGATCGCCGCGGCGGTCATCGGATTGTCGCCGGTGATCATCACGGTGCGGATGCCCATGCGGCGCAGTTCCGCGAAGCGCTCGCGCACGCCGCCCTTGACGATGTCCTTGAGGTGGATGACGCCGAGCAGGCGCCCGTCCTTGGCCACGGCGAGCGGCGTGCCGCCGGCCTTGGCGATCTCGGCGGCGATGGCCTGGACCTCGCGCACCGCCCCGGCGGCAGGGCGCGCGCCAGTGGCGCCGGCCTCGACATAGGTCAGCACGGCGTCGACGGCGCCCTTGCGGATCTGCGCGCCTTCGAGATCGACGCCGCTCATCCGGCTCTGCGCCGTGAAGGGCACGAAGCTGGCATGGAGCGCGGCCATGTCGCGGGCGCGGATGCCGTATTTCTCCTTGGCGAGCACGACGATGGAGCGGCCTTCCGGCGTCTCGTCGGCGAGCGAGGCGATCTGGGCGGCGTCGGCCAGTTCCTGCTCGCTGACGCCGGTCACCGGCTTGAACGCGGTCGCCTGGCGGTTGCCGAGCGTGATCGTGCCGGTCTTGTCGAGCAGGAGCGTATCGACGTCGCCCGCGGCCTCGACGGCGCGGCCCGACATGGCGAGCACGTTGAAGCGCACGAGGCGGTCCATGCCGGCGATGCCGATGGCCGACAGCAAGGCGCCGATCGTGGTCGGGATCAGCGTCACGAACAGCGCGACCAGCACCACCACGGGGATGTACCCTCCGGCATAGGCGGCGAAGCTCGGGATCGTCGCAGTGGCGAGCACGAAGATCAGCGTCATGCCGGCGAGCAGGATGTTGAGGGCGATCTCGTTCGGCGTCTTCTGGCGCTCGGCGCCCTCGACCAGCGCGATCATCCGGTCGATGAAGGTCGAGCCCGCGGCGGCGGTGATGCGCACGCAGATCCAGTCCGAGAGCACCTGCGTGCCGCCGGTGACGGCCGAGCGGTCGCCGCCGGATTCGCGGATGACCGGGGCGGATTCGCCGGTGATCGCGGCCTCGTTGACCGAGGCGACGCCCTCGATCACCTCGCCGTCGGAGGGAATGATGTCGCCGGCCTCGACCAGCACGACGTCGCCGACCTTGAGCGCGGTGCCGGGGACGAGCCGGAACTGCGTGCGCTCCTCGCCCGAAAGCAGCTTCGCCTGCGTTTCCGTGCGGGTCCTGCGCAGCGAATCCGCCTGCGCCTTGCCGCGCCCTTCCGCCACGGCCTCGGCGAAATTGGCGAAGAGCACGGTGAACCAGAGCCAGAGGACGATCTGGAAGGTGAAGCCGAGATCGGCGCCGCCGGTGGCGAGATCCTTGAGGAAGAGGATGGTCGTCAGCAGCGAGACCACGGCGACGACGAACATCACCGGGTTGCGGGCGAGGCTGCGCGGGTCGAGCTTGCGGAAGGCGTCGCCCAGCGCCGGCACGAGGATGCGGGCGTCGATCAGGCTCGCGGATTTGGACTGGCTCATGAGAGACTCCGGCGGAGTGGTGTCGGGTCCGGCTCAGACGGCGGCAAGGAGGCCGGCGAGCGCCCGGACGAGCAGCAGAACGAGGAACAGCGCGACCGTCAGGCCGAGGATGAGGGTGGCGGGGCGCAGGAGCGCCCTGTCGGTTTCCCGCGCCGGGGCGTCGCGGTGGACGGCCTCGCGGCGCAATTGGCGCAGGCAGCTCGCCATGGCCGCCTCCTCAGAAGCTCTGGCCGGCGAGCATCGCGAGATGCTCGACGATCGGGCCGACGGCCAGCGCCGGGAAGAAGGTCAGGCCGCCGACGATCAGGATGACCCCGACGAGCAGGCCGACGAAGAGCGGCCCGTCGGTCGGGAAGGTGCCGGCGGAGGCGGGCACGGACTTCTTCGCGGCGAGCGAGCCGGCGATGGCGAGGGCCGGGACGATGACGAGGAAGCGGCCGATCAGCATCGTGATGCCCAGGGTGAGGTTGTACCAGAGCGTGTTGCCGGAGAGGCTGGCGAAGGCCGAGCCGTTATTGGCCGCGGCCGAGGTGTAGGCGTAGAGGATCTCCGAGAAGCCGTGCGGGCCGCTGTTGCCGACCGAGGCCACGGCGCTCGGCAGCACCGCGGCGATGGCGGTGAAGATCAGCATGCCGGCCGGCAGGCAGAGCACGGCGAGCATCGCCATCTTGACCTCCTTGGCCTCGATCTTCTTGCCGAGATATTCCGGCGTGCGCCCCACCATCAGCCCGGCGACGAAGATCGCCAGCACGACGAAGAGCACGATGCCGTAGAAGCCGGCGCCGACGCCGCCGACGATGACCTCGCCGAGCTCCATGTTCACCAGCGGGATCAGCCCGCCGAGCGCGGTGAAGCTGCCATGCATGGCGTTGACCGCGCCGCAGGAGGCCGCCGTGGTGACGACGGCGAAGAGCGCCGAGAGCGGAACGCCGAAGCGGACCTCCTTGCCCTCCAGATTGCCGCCCTGGAGGCCGAGCGCCTGGACGAGCGGGTTGCCGGCCGCCTCGGCCCCGTAGCAGACGAGCACGCCCGCGAGGAACAGCACGCCCATGCTGGCGAGAATCGCCCAGCCCTGGCGCTCATTGCCGGCCATGCGGCCGAAGACATTGGTCAGCGCCGCCCCGATCGCGAAGATCGAGACCATCTGGATCAGATTGGTGACGGCGTTCGGATTCTCGAGAGGATGGGCCGAATTGGCGTTGAAGAAGCCGCCGCCATTGGTGCCCAGCATCTTGATCGCGACCTGCGAGGCGACGGGACCGCGCGCGATCGTCTGCTGCGCGCCTTCCAGCGTCGTCGCCGTCACCGCGGCATCGAGGGTCTGCGGCATGCCGAGTGCGACATAGGCCAGCGTCAGCACGATGCAGAGCGGCAGCAGCAGGTAGAGCGTGGCGCGGGTGAGATCGACCCAGAAGCTGCCGACAGTCCGGGCCGAGGCGCGGGCGAAGCCGCGGATCAGCGCGACCGCGACGGCGATGCCGGTCGCCGCCGAGACGAAGTTCTGCACGGTCAGGCCGAGCATCTGCGAGAGATAGGACATCGTGCTCTCGCCGCCGTAGTTCTGCCAGTTCGTGTTGGTCACGAAGCTCGCGGCGGTGTTGAAGGCGAGATCGGGCGCCACCGGCGCCATGCCGTCCGGGTTCAGCGGCAGCAGGCCCTGGAAACGCTGCAGCCCGTAGAGCAGGACGAGGCCGGCGAGGTTGAACAGCAGCAGCCCGGCCGCATAGGCGCTCCAGTGCTGCTCCTCGCGCTGATGCGTGCCGGCCAGGGCATAGAGCCCGCGCTCGACCGGCGCGAGCAGGGGCGAAAGAAAGGTGCGCTCGCCGTTGAAGACGCGCGTCATATAGCCGCCGAGCGGCCTCGTCAGCGCGACGACGAGCGCGCAGAAGACGAGGATCTGGATCCAGCCGTTGAGAGTCATGGCAGAAGCTTCCGTTTGCGCCGGGCGCCGTCAGAACCGCTCGGGGCGGAGCAGCGCATAGGTGAGGTAGACGAGCAGGATCGCCGTCACCGCCCCACCGAGAAGGTAGTCGACGAGCATGGGGACCCCTCAGAGCGCGTCGCAGGCGCGGATGTAGGCGAGGCTGGCCGCGAAGAAGGCGAAGCCGAGCGCGAGCATGGCGATATCCATTGCCGTGGTCCTTTCGACCGGGCGTTGCGATCGGCGCAGGCGCAGGCCGGCCCTGCCGCCGGCGGCGGCGCGAAGCCGGTCAGCCGAATGGCCGTGCATGAATTATCGGGAGGCGCGCATAGGGTTTCGAGACGGGCGAAAACGCCGCGGCATAGGAATTCCATAGGAATTCGCGCGCCGGCTCGCGCTGGGCACCGGCCGGGCGGCGCCCCGGTTCAGGCCGAGCGCAAGGCCGGAAATGCCGCGTCGTCACGCACCGGCACGGCCCTGTCGAGTTCGATCAGCTCGAGCGGGCCGAGGCCGGCCGGCTCGCGATGGGCGATGACGATCAGGGTCGCCAGCGGCAGCGCGGCGCGCAGGGCCGCGAGGACCTGCCCCTCGCCCGCGCGATCGAGCGCGCTCGTCGCCTCGTCCAGCACCAGCCAGTCCGGCTTCTGGAGCAGGGCGCGGGCCAGCGCCAGGCGCTGGCGCTCGCCGCCCGAGAGGCCGCGCCGGGCCTCGCTCCAGCCTGCCGCGTCGAGCGTCCACAGGGCCGGCAGGCCGACCTGCTCCAGGGCCCGGCGGAGGGCGTCGTCGTCGAGCGCGCCCGGCGGCAGCGGATAGGACAGCACGGTTCGCAGATCGCCGAGCGGCAGATAGGGCTGCTGCGGCAGAACCACGATCCGCCCCCAGGGCCGCTCGATCCGGCCGTCGCCGTGGCGCCACAGCCCGGCCACCGCCTTGGCGAGCGAGCTCTTGCCATGGCCGGACGGCGCCGACAGCCAGTAGCCGCCGCCCGCCGCCAGCCGCAGCTCCGGCAGGGCCTGCAGCCGGCGGCCGCCCGGCGTCTCCAGCACGACCTGTTTCAGCGCCAGCGCGCCATCGGCCGAGGGGTGCAGCGCCGGGCGGGTGGCCGGAGCGGCGGCATTCTCGGCCGCCTGCATGAAATGCGACAGGCGGCTGGCGGCAGCGGCGAGCTCGGCGAGGTCGCGATAGGAGAAGACGAACCAGGACAGCGTGGTCACGACGTTCTGGAAGGCCGAGCCGATCTGCATCAGCCCGCCGAAGCTGACGCGCCCGGCGAGATAGGCCGGCAGCGCAAGGAAGAGCGGAATGCGCAGCACGGTCTGGAAATAGGGCCGGGTGAACAGCCCGAGGACCAGGTCGCGCTTGGCGAGGCTGCGCCAGTTGCGGGCGATCGACGCGAAGCGCGCGCCGAACAGCCGCCGTTCCGCCGGCTCGCCATCGGCCAGCGCCACTGCCTCGACATGCTCGCGCATCCGCATCAGCGCGAAGCGGAAATCCGCCTCGCGGCGCTGCTGCTCGACCGAGAGCGCCTTCAGCGGCCGGCCGAGCAGATGGGTGACGCCGCTCGCCAGCGCGACATAAAGCGGCGCCGCCCAGACCATGTAGCGCGGAATCTCGACGGAGACGCCCATCACGGCGAAGGCGAGCGGGAAGGTCGAGAGCGACCACAGGATCGCGGCATAGGTGGTGAGCGCGACGATATTGGTCGCCAGCTCGAGTCCCTCCGCCGTCAGCTTGTCGACGAAGATGCGGCAATCCTCGGCGATGCGCTGGTCCGGGTTGTCGAGGCCGTGATCGGTGCGGTCGCGCAGATGCCAGAAGGCCTTTCCGGCGAGCCAGCGGTCGAGCGCCGCCTCCGTCAGCGCATGGCGCCAGCGGATCTGCAGCATCTTGCGCAGATAGGTGCTGGCGAGATGGAGCGAGGCGCTGACCGCGATCAGCCCGAAGAAGATCGCGATCTGGCGCAGGGCGCCGTCGACGTCGAGCTTCTGCAAGGCGTTGTAGAAATCCGCCGTCCAGGCGATCAGGCGCACGCCGATCTGCACGCCGGCGAGGCCGAGCCCGAAGATCATCAGGAAATAGAGGGCGCCGATCCTGCCGCCCGGCCCGCCGACGCACAGCCGCGTCAGCCGCGCGATCCGCCCCAGCGCCGCCCTCACGACGCGGCCCGCGGCTGGGTCCGGCGCGGCTGCGGCGGCTCCGGCGTGTCGAGCCGGAAGACGGCATCGGCGATGCCGGCGAATTCCGCCGGATCATGCTCCGCCGCCGTGGTCGGCAGCAGCACCGCGACATCCTCGATCCCGAGATCGCGGAGCTGGTAGGGCGTGCCGTGGCCGTATTCGAGATGGCCGCGGCCGATGATGCCGATGACGAGCGGATCGTCCGTCGCCGCGGCCAGGTGATCGGCGATGCGGCAGGCGAAGGAACGGTCCCAGCATTGCTGCGCGCGCACGAAGCGGTCGAAGCGCTCGGGCGCCATCGCCTCCGGCCGCGCCGGCCCGGCGAAGCGCCCGGTGATCGCCGCGAGATAGCGGCGATAGGCCTCGCTCGCCGGTGCCGACGGCGTCACGCCGTCGCGCTCCCCGACCGGGATCGCCTCCCAGCCGACCTGCCCGACCCGCGTCACCAGCGGACGGTGACAGTTCAGCGCCAGCATCTTCACCCGCTGCTGGCGGCAGAAATGGAACAGCGGCAGATAGAGCGCGGGATCGAAGCCCCAGACCGCGTCCCAGTCGCTGCGCGCCAGGAAGGTGGCGGTGTCCAGCGCTCCCTCGATCCAGGCGTCGAGCACGGGCTGGACCCGGAGCGGGAACATCTCGAAGCCCATCGCCAGGGACGGCCGCAGCAGGCGCAGGAAGGCCGCGACATGGAGCTGCCAGCGATGGATCTCGGCGACGTCGTGCGTCTCGCCCAGCAGCACGACGCGCCTGGCCGCCATCGCCCGCATCAGCTCCGGCTGCGGCAGCTCCCGGCCCGTTGCCGGGCAGAGCCAGCCGGCGCGCGGATGCGCCAGCAGGCCGCGCCCGCCCTCGGCCTCAGCCGCGGACGGCATGGCTTTTCGGCACCTTGGCGAAGGCCGCGGCCGGGCCGCGCAAGGCGAGGCCGAAGCGGCCGCCCTGCGCGTCCAGCGCATGCAGGATGGTGGCCGGGCCCTCGGCCTCGCGCTCCCAGCCGGAGACGGCGCCGGCCTTCAGATGCAGATGGAAATCCGGCTGCATGATGTTGACGAACCCCATGGCCGGCTTCGGCTCGGGCAAGGCGCCGCGCCAGTGCTGGAACAGGCCCGGCCGCTCGATCACGATGGCGACGTCCTCGCCGCTGGCGCGGATCGCCGCGAAGCTGCGCGCGCCGAGATCGTCCTCCGGCACCTCGGCCGGCCCGCCGCTTCCGGGCGCCTCGCGCTGGACCGGCTCCAGCGCCTCGCCCGGGCCGAAGCCCTCCAGCGCCGCGTCGAAGGGCTCCAGCCCGTCGAGCCCGATCAGGCTGAACAGGGTCTCCCCGGCCGCATCCCGGCATTCCAGGCGCGGCAGCACGCGCTCGCGCATCCGGCTGGTGCGGTCGGCGACGATATCGGCGACGCAGGCGAGGTCGATGCGGCTGTCATGGCAGGCGCCCGAGAGCCGTGCCGACCCGGCCTCGACGGCCACCGTCTCGACCGCGCCCATCCGCTCATGCGTTGCCCCGCCGGTGCGCGCGCTCAGCATGAGCCGGCCCATCGCCGGCAGGCTCTTCAGGATCTCGGCGGGTTGCGCGCTCAGTTTTTCGCGCGGCCTGGCGGTGCTGGTCATGATGGTCTCCGAAAAAGGGGGCGGCGCTCCGGGGTCTCGGTCGAAGCGCCGCCGTTTCGCCGCGCCGGGGCGCGGCGTCTCGCTGCCGGGTTCAGAATTCGACCGTGGCGGCGAGCTTGAAGGTGCGGCCGGGCGCGGTCTGCAATTCGAGCGGGTTGCTCGCCGCGGTCGAGGCGGGCGACGGCACCTTCTCATAGCTCGTGCCGCCGACGAGGTTGGCGAAGTAGCGCTTGTCGAAGATGTTCTCGACGCCGCCGCGCACCGTGATGAAGGAGGTCGGCTTCCAGTTCAGATAGGCGTCGAACACCGAGTAGCCACCCGCCTTGAACAGGCTCGGCGAGCTGGCGCGGTTCACGCCGCCGGCGAAGGTGCCGATCACCTCGGCCTCCAGGCCGTATTCCGGCATCAGATACTTCACCGCGGTGACGGCCTTGAACGGATTGACGTCGAAAGGCGTCCGCGCTTCGCCGGCTTCGACCCGCTGCTTGCCGTATTGATAGCTGAGCGAAACATTGGCGAGCCAGCGCTCGTGGAAACGCCACTCGGCCGAGGCCTCGATGCCCGAGATCTGCACCTGCGACAGATTGCGGTAGGTGATGTCGATGGTCCCGGGGATCTCGTAGAAGGACTGGATGAAGTCCTTGTAGCGCGCGTGGAAGACGCCGACCGAGAACCAGCCATCGGCGAACTTGCCGCGCAGGCCTGCCTCGTAGGAGCGGACGGATTCGGGCCGCAGATCGGGGTTCGGGATCAGGTTGAAGGTGGTCGAAGGCAGCGAGGTGTAGAGCTGCTCGGCGGTCGGCATCTTGAAGCCTTCCGCATAGCGCGCATAGAGCGAGTAGGTCTCGTCCAGCTTGAAGATCGTGCCGATCTGCGGAATGAACTTACGGGAGTCGAGCTCCCGCGGCTCCTTGCCCGGCACGATGACATAGCCGGGGCCCATGCGCGGATCGATGTTGTAGGTCGCATAGCGGATGCCGGGCGTGATCGTCCAGCGGCCGGAGAGCAGCTCGATCTCGTCCTGCAGGAAGATGTCGGCGCGCGTCGTCGTGGCGTTGGCGAAGTTGAAGCCACCGGCGAGCGTCGTGGTCGTGACGCCGGTGGCGAGGTTCCTGACGTCGTCCTGCCGCTTGTAGTCGGTCCGGGTGATGTCGCCCTGGAAGCCGTAGGTCAGGCGGTGGAAGCTGGGGCCGAGCGCGAAGCTCGACTTCGCCTGGATGTCGAGCTGCGAGAACTGCTCGGAATAGTCGTGCAGGCCGCGCGTGAAGCGCTGCTGCCCGTTGGCGAGCGTCTGCAGGTTGTTGGTGACGAAGGTGCGCTCCTGCGGCGAGAACGAGGCCTGCCAGCGCAGCGAATCGAGGAAGCTCAGCCCGGCATCCCATTCATGCTCCAGCGCGATGCGCTTGCGGCTCTTGATCTGGTTGCGGATGTTCGGACCGTTGCGGACGCCGCCGCTCACGACATTGTAGTTGTAGAGCTGGTTCACGGTCGAATCGCTGTCGTAGTATTCGCCGGTCAGCTTGAAGGTGTGGTCGCCGGTCGGCTTGAAGACGAGCTTGGCGAAACTGTTCCAGACCGTGACGTCGAGCGGGTTGAGCTTGTCGCAAGGCAGGAAGCGCAGCGTCGGCACCGGGCAGCCCCAGCGCCCGCCATCGGCGCGGGCCTTGGTCAGCCTCGCCTCGTGGGCGCTCTTGTGGCTGAGGCCGACGATGCCCTCCAGCATCGGCGAGAAGCGGAAGGCGGCGATGCCCGTCTTGACGAAGGAGCGGTCGAGGCTGTCATAGGCGGAGTTGAGCCGCACCGCATAGGGCTTGTCCTTGCCCTTCAGCAGGTCCTCCGGGTCGAGCGTGCGATAGGCGACGATGCCGCCCATCGCGTCCGCGCCCCACAGCACCGAGCCCGGGCCGCGCACGATCTCCGCGCTCTTCAGGAAGGGCAGGTCGACGAAGTCGCGGTTGCCGTCGGTGACGCGCTCGATGACGCGCGAGCCGTCGACCTGCATCTGGACGCGGTTGCCGCCGACGCCCCGGATGGTGAAGCCGCCGTAATTGCTGAACGGATCGGTGCTGCTGGTGATGCGGTTGACGCTGACACCGGGCTCGTAGCGGATCAGGTCCTGGGTGTCGCGGATGATCCGATCGTCGAGCTCCTGCCGCGTGATCACGCTGACCGTGCCGGGAACGTCGAGAACCTGCTTGGCGCCGCGCTCGGCGGTGACCGTGATCTGATCCAGCGAGATCGTGCCCGGCTCGGCCGCCGCAGGCGGTGCCGACTGGGCTTTCGCGCCGGCTAACGGAGCCGACGCAGCCAAGATTAAAACAGATATAATCCTATAATTTCTTTTCATAACCCAGCCCACCATTTTGTCGGCGAGCCGATTATTCCATTGGCAAAAGATTCGCAAATTGAATCTTATCACTATATTATAGTTCCAAGCTGAATTTATAGCTATTACAAACCAATGACTGAAAATATCCACCCCCGCCCGCCGCTCTCTTTTGAACTGATCGAAGATCAAACCGGAGACATCATCGGCGGCCCCGGACGATCCGATCCGGACAGGCGGCAATGACGGCCATTCTCCCCGCGCCGAGTGCAGCCGCAGGGCCAGGCGAGCCGGCGACGGCGTTTGACATCGCCGGCAGCGCTATCTATGCGCGCGCCGGATCCTTACCATGCGCCAGCCATCGGCATCGCCGTGCGGGCTGGCCATCTTCCACAGGGGGCGGAGCGGCAGGCGATGGGTTTCGACATGGTCCTGCTCGTCTTCCTGGCGGGTTTCGCCTCGGGCGTCGTCAACGCCATCGCCGGCGGGGGCACCTTCATCACCTTCGGCACGCTGACGATGGCGGGGATGCCGGCCATCACCGCCAACGCGACCTCGGCCATCGCCCAGTTGCCGGGCTATCTCGCCTCCTCCCTGAGCTACCGCCGGGAAATCCTCGGCAACTGGCGCACGGCCCTCGGCCTGCTGGCGGTCTCCTTCATCGGCGGCATCATCGGCGGCACGCTGCTGCTGGCGATGAACAACAAGTCCTTCTCGGCGCTGGTGCCCTGGCTGCTGCTGTTCGCGACGGGGCTGTTCGTCGCCGGCCCCTATCTGCCGCGCTCGCGGAGCCAGGCCGCAAAGGCCGGCCCCGGCAGGCGCGCGGCGCGCGGGCTGCTGCAGCTCGTCACCGCGATCTATGGCGGCTTCTTCGGCGCCGGCATGGGCATCATGATGCTGGCGACGCTCGGGCTGACCGAGGGCAGCGACTACCACAGGCTGAACGCGCTGAAGAACCTGCTCTCGATCAGCATCGCCCTGATGGCGGTCGTCGTCTTCATCGGCGGAGGCGTCATCGACTGGAGCGGCGCCCTGCTCCTGATCCCCGGCGCGACCCTGGGCGGCTTCGCCGGGATCTACGCCGCAAGGCGCGTCAGCCAAGCCTATATCCGCTGGATCGTCACCGGCATCGCCGCCCTGCTGACGGCCTATTACTTCCTGCGATAACCTCCCGGGCCGACCCGCCTGCGCAACCGCCCGGCTCCGCGCGGCAGCGCGGCGCCCCGCCGCCCGGCGGGAGGCTCCCACTTTGCCCGTCCACAGGCCGGCACTGCCCGCGCCGGGCGCGCCCGCGGCGGATTGACAGAGCGAGCAGCCATCTATTTAACATGATAACTAGATGATGCGGCGGCGAGGCGGAACCGGGCTCGGTCGCGAGCGTGCGGCACCGCCATGCCCGCTTCGTCTGCGGCCCCAGCGCGCCCCGTCGTGCCGTTTGCGAGGAACACCCCTTGGTTTCGAAGTTCGTCAGTTTCGCCCATGGCGATGAAACGCGCTATGGCCTGATCGCCGCAGGCGGCGTCGTCGACCTGTCCGCACGCCACCGGGCGCAATGGCCGACGCTGCAGCAGGTGGTGGCGCAAGGCGCCTTCGGCGCCCTGGCCGAGGCCGGCGCGGCGCTGGCGCCCGACCTGCCGCTCGAGGGCCTGCGCTACGCGCTGCCTACCCTCGCGCCGGAGAAGATCATCTGCGTCGGCGTGAACTTTCCCGACCGCAACGCCGAGTACAAGGACGGCAAGGAGGCGCCGCCGAACCCCTCGCTGTTCCCGCGCTTCCTGCGCTCCTTCACGGCGCATGAGCAGCCGCTGATCCGCCCGCCGGAAAGCGAGCAGCTCGACTATGAGGGCGAGATCGCCATCGTCATCGGCAAGCCGGGCCGCCGCATCGCCGAGCGCGACGCGCTCGGCCATATCGCGGCGCTGACGCTCGCCAACGAGGGAACGATCCGCGACTGGGTGCGCCACGCCAAGTTCAACGTCACCCAGGGCAAGAACTTCGACCGCTCCGGCTCGCTCGGCCCCTGGCTGGTGCCCTTCGCCGACGAGGCGCAGCTCGCCGACATCGCCTTGACCACCCGGGTCAACGGCGAGGTCCGCCAGAGCGACCGGACGAGCCGGATGATCTTCTCCTTCCGCAAGATCATCAATTACGTCTCGACCTTCACCACCCTGGTGCCGGGCGACATCCTGATCACCGGCACGCCGACCGGTGCCGGCGCGCGCTTCGACCCGCCGATCTGGCTGAGGCCCGGCGACGTCGTCGAGGTCGAGGCCGAGGGCATCGGCCTGCTGCGCAACACCATCGCCGACGAGGCCTGAACCATGCTGACATCCGAGGATATCGCCGCCGCCGCCCTCAGCCTCGACGAGGCCGAGAAGACCCGCCGGCAGACCGGCCTGATGTCGCTGCGCTTCCCGCAGATGACGCTCGACGACGCCTATGCGATCCAGGGCGCCTGGATGGAGCGCAAGCGCGCCGCCGGCCGCCAGGCCATCGGCTGGAAGATCGGCCTCACCTCCAAGGCGATGCAATACGCGCTCAACATCGACACGCCCGATTCCGGCGTGCTGCTCGACGACATGCGCTTCGAGGACGGCAGCGAGATCCCGCCGGACCGCTTCATCCAGCCGCGCATCGAGGCCGAGATCGCCTTCGTGATGAAGTCGGAGCTGAAGGGGCCGAACGTCTCGGTCTACGACGTGCTGAACGCAACCGACTACGTCACGCCGGCCCTCGAGATCCTCGACACCCGCATCCTGCGCGTCGACCCGCAGACCAAGCAGGCGCGCACCATCGTCGACACCGTGTCGGACAACGCCGCCAATGCCGGGATCGTCCTCGGCGGGCGCGCCATGCGGCCGGACCAGGTCGATCTGCGCTGGGTCGGCGCCATCGTCTCGCGCAACGGGCAGGTCGAGGAGACCGGGCTGGGCGCCGGCGTGCTCAACCATCCGGCCCGCGGCATCGCCTGGCTGGCCAACCGGCTGGCGCGATACGGCGCCCGGATCGAGGCGGGCCAGATCGTCCTGGCCGGCTCCTTCATCCGCCCGGTCGAGGCGCGGCACGGCGACACCATCGTCGGCGATTACGGGCCGCTCGGAACCGTGAGCTGCTTCTTCGCCTGACGCGGAACGCCGCGCGACGCCCGGACGAATGACCCCGAGCGTCCCGCGGCAATATAATTAACTTGATAATTAACATGTTATATGTCACTTCGAGCGGAGCGTGGGGGCGATCCGCCATCCGCACCGCCCGCCGCCGACACTGGGAGGACTGAATGCTCGGATATCTGCGCAACCCCTGGACGCTGGCCGCCGGCTGTCTGCTGCTGGCCGCGACGGCCGCCTCGGCCGAAAGCGGCGCGACCCAAAAGGCCATCGCCGCGCGCGGCGCCCTGAATTGCGGCGTCTCCAGCGGCGTCCAGACCGGCATGAGCACGCTCGACAGCAACGCCAAATGGTCGGGCTTCGAGGTCGATTTCTGCCGCGCGGTCGCGGCCGCCGTCCTCGGCGACGCCGAGAAGATCAAATACGTGCCGCTCGAGATCAAGACGGCCTTCGCCACGCTGCAGTCGGGCGGCATCGACGTGCTGGCCCGCACCGCGACCCACACCTTCATCCGCGACATCGAGCTGAACGTCGAATGGCCCGGCGTCTATCTCTATGACAGCCAGGGCTTCCTGGCGAAGAAGTCGCTCGGGGTGAAGAGCGCGAAGGAGCTCGAAGGCGCCTCGATCTGCGTCTCGGCCGGCTCGAACTACGAGCTGAACCTCGCCGACTTCTTCCGCAAGAACAACATGAAGTTCACGCCCGTCGCCGCCAATACGCGCGACCAGAACGAGAAGAACCTGGCTTCCGGCCGCTGCGACGTCTACGCCAACGTGCTCAGCGCGCTCGCCGGCGCGGTCTCCAAGCTCGGCAACCCGGACGACTGGGTCGTGCTGCCGGAGCTGATCTCGATGGAGCCGATCGGCCCGGTCGTGCGCAAGGACGACGCCCGCTTCCGCGACATCGTCGCCTGGACGCTGAACGCGCTGATCGCCGCCGAGGAGCTGGGCATCACCCAGGCCAATGTCGACCAGATGAAGGCGAGCTCGACCTCGCCGGAGGTCCAGCGCCTGCTCGGCGCGACCGGCGATTTCGGCACCAAGCTCGGCATCGACAATGCCTGGGCCCTCAACGCCATCAAGGCCGTCGGCAACTATGGCGAGATGTTCGAGCGCAATCTCGGCGAGAAGAGCCCGATCAAGCTGCAGCGCGGGCTGAACAACCTCTGGAACAACAAGGGCCTGATGTCCGCGCCGCTGCTGCGCTGAGGACAGGCCATCGGGGCCGGCGCCAGCCGCCGGCCTCCCCTCCCCCGACGAGTTGCGACGCCGCCACCGATGACCGTCTCATCTGCCGCTTCCCTGCCGACAAGACGCCCTCGCTTCGGCCGCCGGCGCGTCATGGGCTGGCTCTATCAGGGGCTGCTCGTCGCGGCGCTCGCGCTCCTCGCCTGCGTCGCGGTCGGCAATCTGCACGACAATCTGGCGGCGCGCGGCCTCAAGCTCGGCTTCGACTTCCTCTGGCAGGAAGCCGGGTTCGAGATCGCCTTCCACCTCATTCCCTACACCGCCAGCGACAATTACTGGCGGGTCTTCCTGATCGGCATCACCAACACGCTGCTGGTCACCGTGCTCGCCATCCTGTTCTCGACCATCCTCGGCTTCGCCGTCGGCATCGCGCAGCTCTCCGGCAACTGGGCGATGTCGCGCGCCGCGCGCATCTATGTCGAGATCGTGCGGAACCTGCCGCAGCTCCTGCACATCCTGATCCTCTACAATGTCGCGCTGCGCGCCCTGCCGGCGCCGCGCGCGGCGATCTCGCTGGGCGATGCCGTCTATCTCTCCAATCGCGGCATCCTCGTCCCGGCGCTGACGACCGACCGTCCCGGCCTGCTCGCCCTCGCGGTCCTGGTCGGGCTGGCCGCGGCGCTCGCCCTGTTCCGCAGCCTGACCGGCTATGCCGAGCGCAGCGGCCGCTCGGTGAATGCCTGGCTGCCGGCGCTGGCGGTTCTCCTGCTGGTGCCGGCGCTGGCGATCGGCCTGAGCGGCGCCGGGCTCGGCATCTCCGTGCCGCGGCTCAAGGGCTTCAACTTCGCCGGCGGCTGGGTGCTGGTGCCGGAACTGTCGGCGCTGGTGATCGCCATGGCGATCTACAACGCCGCCTTCATCGGCGAGCTGGTCCGCGCCAGCATTCAATCGGTCAACAAGGGCCAGCGCGAGGCCTCCGCCGCGATCGGCTTCGGCTGGTGGCAGACGCTGCGCTTCATCGTCATCCCGCAGGCGGTGCGCGTGCTGCTGCCGCCGCTGTCGAACCAGTATCTCAACATCCTCAAGGGTTCGTCGCTCGCGGTGGCGATCGGCTATCCCGACCTCGTCGGCGTCTTCACCGGCATCAGCATCAACCAGACCGGCCGCGCCATCGAGATCGTCGCCATGACGATGGCCGTCTATCTCGCGATCAGCCTGCTCATCGGCGCGCTGATCAACCTGTTCAACCACATGACCAGGATCGTCGAACGGTGACCGACGCAGCCACACTGCCGGCCGGCCGCGCCCGGCCCGTCCCGGGGAGCGCCGGCGCCCTGCCCGCGCGAGCCGTGTCCTGGCTGCGGCGGCGCCTCTTCGCCTCCTGGCGGGATGGCCTGCTGTCGCTCGGCGTCATCGCCGTGCTCGGGGCCATCGCCTGGGCGATCGTGCCCTGGGCGCTGTTCGACGCGACCTGGCACGGCGCCAGCCGCGCCGACTGCACCGGGAGCGGGGCCTGCTGGGCCTTCGTCTCGGCCAAGGCCTCGCAATTCGTCTACGGCTTCTATCCGCCGGCGGAGCGCTGGCGCCCGGACATCGCCTTCGCGCTGCTGGTCGCCGGCCTCGTCTGGCTGATGGTGCCGCGCATCCCGGCGAAGGCCTATGCCGGCTTCTTCATGATGATCGTGCTGCCGGTCGCGACCTTCCTGCTGCTGCATGGCGGCTTCGCCGGGCTCACCGTGGTGCCGAGCGACCAGTGGGGCGGGCTGCTGCTGACGCTGATCCTCGCGGTCTCGGGCATCACCTTCTCGCTGCCCTTCGGCGTGCTCTTCGCGCTCGGCCGGCGCAGCCGGATGCCGCTTGTCCGCTGGTTCTGCATCGGCTTCATCGAGTTCTGCCGCGGCGTGCCCTTCCTGACCGTGCTGTTCATGGCGATCGTGATGCTGCCCTTCTTCCTGCCCTCGGGCACGAAGCCGGACCCGCTCGCCCTCGCCGTCGTCGGCATCATCTTCTACGAGGCCGCCTATATGGCCGAGGTCGTGCGCGGCGGCTTGCAGGCGCTGCCCAAGGGCCAGTACGAGGCGGCGATGGCGATCGGCTTCGGCTACTGGCGCACGATGCTCCACATCATCCTGCCGCAGGCCGTGCGCAAGGTCGTGCCGGGGGTGGTCAACACCACGATCTCGCTGCTCAAGAACACGACGCTGGTGATGGTGGTCGGCCTGTTCGACCTGCTCAACATCGTCTCGGCCGGCGTCTCCGACCCGCTCTGGGCCGGCTCCCAGGCCGAGGGCTATTTCATCGTCGGCCTGGTCTTCTGGCTGATGAGCTTCGGGCTCTCCTGCTACAGCCGCGCCATCGAGGCCCGCTTCGCGCGCGCCGAGCGCACCTGAACGGATCATCGCGCCATGGATAATCCCCTCATCCGGCTCGCCGGCGTCAACAAATGGTACTCGCAGTTCCATGTCCTGCGCGACATCGACCTTGCGGTGAAGCCGGGCGAGCGCATCGTCGTCTGCGGGCCGTCAGGCTCGGGAAAATCGACGATGATCCGCTGCATCAACGGCCTGGAGGCCTATGAGCAGGGCACGATCACCGTCGCCGGCGAGCGCGTCGCCCAGGACGACGACAATATCGAGAAGATCCGCCAGCGCGTCGGCATGGTCTTCCAGAACTTCAACCTGTTCCCGCACCTGTCGATCCTCGACAATCTGACGCTGGGGCCGATCAAGCTGAAGCGCATGCCGCGCGCCGCCGCCGAGGCGCGCGCGATGGAGCTGCTGGAGCGCGTCCATATCGGGCAGCAGGCCCTGAAGTTCCCGAACCAGCTCTCGGGCGGGCAGCAGCAGCGCGTCGCCATCGCCCGCGCGTTGGCGATGGAGCCCGACGTGATGCTGTTCGACGAGCCGACCTCGGCGCTCGACCCGGAAATGGTCAAGGAGGTGCTCGACGTGATGATCGCGCTCGCCGGCACGGGCATGACCATGATCTGCGTCACCCACGAGATGGGCTTCGCCCGCGCCGTGGCCGACCGCGTGGTCTTCATGGCCGACGGCTCCATCGCCGAGATCGGCGCGCCCGACGCCTTCTTCTCCGCGCCCCGCACCGAGCGGGCCCGCCAGTTCATCCAGCAGGTCATCCACTGACCGGCGAAACGCCGGCCATTGCCAAGCCCAGCCTTCCGGAGTCCCTTCCCGTGACGTCCTCGCCCTCCTACCCCTATCGCCTCCGGCTTCCCGGCCCGATCTCGATCCCCGAGCGCATCCGCCAGGCGACGGCGCGCCCGATCGTCAACCATCGCGGCCCCGAGATGCGCGTGGTGCTGGAGGAGATCCAGCGCCTGATCCAGCCGCTCTTCGGCACGCAGGCGCCGGTGCTGACCTTCGGCTCCTCCGGGACCGGGGTGATGGAGGCGAGCCTCGTCAACGTGCTGGCGCCGGGCGAGAAGGTGCTGGCGCTGGCGCATGGCCAGTTCGGCGACCGCTACGCCCAGATCGCGCGCGCGCTCGGCGCCGAGGTCGACGTCATCGAGACCGAATGGGGCTGGGCGCCCGATCCGGCCGTGGTCGCGGCAAAGCTGGAGACGGCGGATTACCGCGCCGTCATCACGGTCCATAACGAGAGCTCGACCGGCGCGGTGACCGACCTCGCCGCGATCGGCAGGCTGCTGCGCGACCGCGACACGCTGTTCCTGGTCGATTCCGTCAGCGGGCTCGCCGGCATGGAGCTGCGGCAGGACGAATGGGGCCTCGACATCGTCGTCACCGGCTCGCAGAAGGCGCTGATGTGCCCGCCCGGCCTCGGTTTCGCCAGCGTCAGCGGGAAAGCCCGCCAGGTGATCGAGCGCGACGACCGCTGCCCGCGCTTCTATCTCGACATGCGCAAGGCGCTCGCCACCGTCGACAAGCACGAGACCGCCTTCACCTGCCCGGTCTCCCTGCTGTTCGGCGTGCAGGAAGCGCTGCGCGCGATCCATGAGGAAGGCCTGCCGCAGGTCTTCGCCCGCCACAAGCGGCTCTCGGACGCCCTGCGCGCGGGCTGCGTCGCGCTCGGCCTGCCGGCCTTCGGCGATCCCGCCACCGCCTCGCGCACCGTCGTCGTCGCGTCCGTCCCCGAGCCGCTGACGGCCGGCCCGATCGTCAAGCACATGTACGAGACCTACAACACCGTCATCGCCGGCGCCCGCAACAAGCTGAACGGCCGAGTCGTCCGCATCGGCACGATGGGGCAGATCAGCGAGGCCGACATCCTGACCGACCTGCACTATCTCGAGCTCAGCCTGACGGCGCTCGGCCACAAGGTGCCGGCCCCCGGCTGCGGCGTCGCCGCCGCCATCGCCTCCCTCCGCTGAAGCCCACGGAACCGCTGCCATGCCTCACATCTGGGTCGAATATTCCAGCAATCTCGAAGCCAGCCTCGACGTGCCGGCGCTGCTGAAGACGGTGCAGGACGCGCTCATCGGCGACGGGACGGTGTTTCCCTTCGCCGGCGCCCGCACGCGCGGCGTGCCCGTCGCCAACTACCTGATCGTCGACGGCCATCCCGACAACGCCTTCGTGCATGTGCTGCTGCGCATCGCCAAGGGCCGTTCCGAGGCGGACAAGAAGGAGGCGGCCGGCCGCGTCTTCGCCGCGGCCAAGGCGCTGCTCGCCCCCGTGACCGCGGCACGGCCGCTCGGGATCTCCGTCCAGATGGAGGAGGCCGACGAGACGCTGAACTTCAAGACCAGCAACTATCGGGAATATTTGAAGCAGCGTGGCCTTCCGGAGAAGGTGGTAGCCTGAGGCCTGGGCGGCGCGGGCGCGGATTCGCCCGCCGCGCCGCCCGATTTCTGGGAGTTTCCATGTCCGAACCCATCCAGGGTCGTTCCGGCGCAGCGCCGCGGGAGGCCGAGCAGGCCGCGGCGCGCATCCGCATCCGGCACTTCTCGAAATCGCTGCCGATGTCGCTGCTGCGGGCGCGCGAGGCGGTGATGCGCCATTTCCGGGCGAGCCTCCGGCGTTTCGGCATCACCGAGCAGCAATGGCGCGTGCTGCGCGCCCTCACCTCCGGCGAGGACTTCGAGGTGACGGAGCTGGCCGAGGCGACCTTCCTGCTCGGGCCCAGCCTGTCGCGCATCCTGAAGGACCTCGACGAGCGCGGCCTCGTCCTGCGCCGGACCTCGCCCTCCGACCTGCGCCGCGGCATCGTCTCGATCTCGCCGCAGGGCCTCGACCTGATCGCGCGTGCCGGCATCGAATCCGAGGCGATCTACCGCGAGATCACCAGCCGCTACGGCAGCGAGCGCCTGGCCGAGCTGCAGGGCCTGCTGCGGCAGCTCGAGGAATGCCTGGAAGGCCCCGAGATCGCCGGCTGAGCCGCCCTCCGGTCAGGCCGGCCCGCATGGCCCGCCCTGCCCCTGCCGCGGCGCTTCCGCCGCCCGGCGCACCACATCCGCGATCTGGTGGAGCTGCGGCGCGAGCGGGCTGCGCTTGCGCCAGACCATGCCGATGGTGCGCGACGGATGAGGCTGCCCGAAGCGCGCGACCGAGACGGAAGCCGAGCGCGTCTCGACCGCCACCGCCATTTCCGGGATCAGGGTGACGCCGAGGCCGGCATCGACCATCTGGACGAGGGTCGAGAGGGAGCTTGCGTCCAGCAGGTCGCGCGGCGGCATGCTGCCCTGCCTGATGTCGCAGAAGGCCAGGGCCTGGGCCCGGAAGCAATGCCCCTCCTCCAGCAGCAGCAGCCGCATCTCGCGCAGCGCGGCCGGGCTGGGCACCGGCTTGCCCTCGTCCTCGCGCGGCCGGACCAGCACGAAGCTCTCGGTGAAGAGGGCGACCTCCGCCAGGGAGGGCTCCGACACCGGCAGGGCGACGATCGCCATGTCGAGCCGGCCTTCGGCCAGCTCCTGGACCAGCTTCGGCGTCAGCGTCTCGCGCACATGCAGGTCCATGCCGTCATGCAGCCGGCCGAGCTCGCCGATCAGGGCCGGCAGCAGATAGGGCGCGACGGTCGGGATCACGCCGATGCGCAGCTTGGCGACCAGCCCGCCGCGCGAGGCGCGGGCGAAGCCCTCCAATTCGTCGAGCCCGCGCAGGATGTCCCTCGCCCGGGCGACGACCTCCTCGCCGAAGGGAGTCAGGCGCAACTGGCGCCCGCCGCGCTCGAACACCGGCACGCCGAGCTCCTCCTCGAAAGCCTTGACCTGCATCGACAGGGCCGGCTGCGAGATCGCGCAGGCTTCCGCCGCGCGGCCGAAATGGCCGTGCCGCACCAGGGCCTCGACATAGCGGAGCTGCCGCACTGTCAGATTTGGCATAATTAAAACTTATCCCGACAATCAGAAAATCGGAATTAATATAATGAAACGGCTTTGATAAGAGGCATGCAGCGAAGGGGGGACGCAGATGCTCCGATCGCCATGCGCCATGCAGGCCGCGATGCCGCCGGAATTTGCCGGAGCCCGCCGCCTGCCGCGCTGGCCCGGCCGGACATCGCATCCGCCCGTCACCCCGATCGATGGCGGGGACGGCGCTGCGGAGCCGGTCCCTTCCACCCGCGGAACCAAGCCATTGGCCCATTCAGCCCGGAGAGTGAGATGAACGCCAAGACTGACGACAGCACCGGCAAATGCCCCGTCGCCCATGGCGGCGCCACCCGGCAGAACCGCGACTGGTGGCCGAACCAGCTCCCCGTCGAGGTCCTCAACCAGCACTCGGCCAAATCCGACCCGCTCGGCGGCTCCTTCGACTACCGCGAGGCGTTCAAGACGCTCGACTACGAGGCGCTGAAGAACGATCTGCGCAAGCTGATGACCGATTCGCAGTCCTGGTGGCCCGCCGATTTCGGCCATTACGGCCCGCAATTCGTCCGCATGGCCTGGCACGCGGCCGGCACCTACCGGCTCGCCGACGGCCGGGGCGGCGGCGGCCGCGGCCAGCAGCGCTTCGCCCCGCTCAATAGCTGGCCCGACAACGTCAACATCGACAAGTCGCGGCGCCTGCTCTGGCCGATCAAGCAGAAATACGGCCAGAAGATCTCCTGGGCCGACCTGATGATCCTCACCGGCAACGTCGCGCTGGAGACGATGGGCTTCCGCACCTTCGGCTTCGCCGCCGGCCGCGAGGATAGCTGGGAGCCCGACCATGACGTCAACTGGGGCGCCGAGACCGGCTGGCTGACCCATCGCCCGCTCGACAAGTTCGACGCGCCGCTCGGCGCCACCGAGATGGGGCTGATCTACGTCAACCCGGAAGGGCCCGGCGCCAATGGCGACCCGCTCTCGGCCGCCCATTTCATCCGCGAGACCTTCGCCCGCATGGCGATGGACGACGAGGAGACCGTGGCGCTGATCGGCGGCGGCCACACCTTCGGCAAGACCCATGGCGCGGCGGCCGAGTCGTACAAGGGGCCGGAGCCCGAGGCGGCCGATCTCGAGGCGCAGGGCCTCGGCTGGGTCTCGAGCTACGGCACCGGCCACGGCGCCGACACGGTCGGCAGCGGCATCGAGGTGACCTGGACCCAAACCCCGGCGCAGTGGAGCAACTTCTTCTTCGAGAACCTGTTCAAATTCGAATGGGTGCAGACGCGCAGCCCCGGCGGCGCGATCCAGTGGGAGGCGAAGGACGCCGAGGCGATCATCCCCGACGCCCACGACCCGTCGAAGAAGCACAAGCCGACGATGCTGACCACCGACCTGTCGCTGCGCTTCGACCCGGTCTACGAGAAGATCTCGCGCCGCTTCCTGGAAAACCCCCAGGCCTTCGCCGAGGCCTTCGCGCGCGCCTGGTTCAAGCTGACCCATCGCGACGTTGGCCCGCGCTCGCGCTATCTCGGCCCGGAAGTGCCGAAGGAAGAGCTGATCTGGCAGGACGTCGTCCCGGCGGTCGACCATCCGCTGATCGACGCCGCCGATGCCGCCGCGCTCAAGACCAGGATCAAGGCTTCCGGCCTCTCGGTCTCGGAGCTGGTCGGCACCGCCTGGGCCTCCGCCTCGACCTTCCGCGGCGGCGACAAGCGCGGCGGCGCCAATGGCGCGCGCATCCGCCTGGCTCCGCAGAAGGACTGGGAGGTCAACCGGCCGGAGCAGCTCGCCAAGGTGATCGCGGTGCTCGACGGCATCCGGCGCCAGTTCAACAAGGAGGCGGACGACGACAAGCGCGTCTCGCTGGCCGACCTGATCGTGCTCGCCGGCAATGCCGGCGTCGAGATGGCGGCGAAGGCCGCCGGGCATGACGTCACCGTGCCGTTCACGCCGGGCCGCACCGACGCCAGGCAGGAGCAGACGGACATCCATGCCTTCTCGGTGATGGAGCCGACCGCGGACGGCTTCCGCAACTACCAGAAGGCCGGGGCCAGGATCCCGGCCGAGGTGGCGCTGATCGACCGGGCGCAGCTCCTGACCCTGACCGCGCCGGAGCTGACGGTTCTGATCGGCGGCCTGCGCGCCCTCGACATCAATGCCGACGGCTCGAGGCACGGCGTGCTCACCCACCGTCCGGGCGCGCTGACGAACGACTTCTTCGTCAACCTGCTCGACATGAGCACGCAGTGGAAGGCCGTCTCCGAGGCCAAGGACGTCTTCGAGGGCACCGATCGCGAGACCGGCGCGCCAAAATGGACCGGCACCCGCGCCGACCTCGTCTTCGGCTCGAACTCGATCCTGCGGGCCTTGGCCGAGGTCTATGCCAGCGCCGACGCCGGGGAGAAGTTCGTGCAGGACTTCGTCGCGGCCTGGACCAAGGTGATGAATCTCGACCGCTTCGACGTGCGCTGATCGAGCGAGCACGACGGGCGACAGCGATCGCCGGGCCGCCCTCGCGGGTGGCCCGGCGATCGCGCATCTGCCCCTGCCGGCGAATCCCGTCCGACCTGCGGGACACGAGCGATCGGCGGGGCCGCACGACCCGACCCGCCTTCACCGCGCCTTCATCGCGCCGTCATGTGAGCCGGCGATAGTTCCGGCGACCGGGCCCGGACTGGCGGAGAACGGCATTGCGGCGCCTCGCCATGCCGCCGCGGGCGGCTTGCGCGGCCGCCCCGCCTGCCGGTCCGCTCCGCCGCAACCAAGAGCCGAGACCATGTCGCCCCACACCATCGACCGCATCAAGGACGAGATCGTCGACAGCTTCGACGAGGAGCTGGAACTGCAGCTCGAGGACGACCGCCTCGACGATCTGGCGGCGGAGGAATTCAGCGGCCCGGGCGAGCGCAGGCTCGACCGCAGGGTCTATTTCCGCGAGCTCTTCCGGCTGCAGCACGAGCTGGTGCGGCTGCAGGACTGGGTCCAGTACAGGAAGCTCAAGGTCGTGGTGCTGTTCGAGGGCCGCGATTCGGCCGGCAAGGGCGGCGCCATCAAGCGCGTCACGCAGCGGCTGAACCCGCGCGTCTGCCGCGTCGTCGCCCTGCCCGCCCCGACCGAGCGCGAGCGCAACCAGTGGTATTTCCAGCGCTATGTCCCGCATCTGCCGACGGCGGGCGAAATGGTGCTGTTCGACCGCTCATGGTACAACCGCGCCGGCGTCGAGCGGGTGATGGGTTTCTGCACCCCCGACGAGCTGGAGGAGTTCTTCCGCTCGGTCCCCGATTTCGAGCATATGCTGGTGCGCTCCGGCATCGTCCTGATCAAGTACTGGTTCTCGATCACGGACGAGGAGCAGGAGTTCCGCTTCCGCATGCGCATCGAGGATCCGCTGAAGCAGTGGAAGCTCTCGCCGATGGACCTGGAAAGCCGGGTGCACTGGGAAGACTATACACGCGCCAAGGAGGAGATGCTGGAGCGCACCCACACCGCGCATGCGCCCTGGTGGGTGGTGCAGGCGGTCGACAAGAAGCGCGCCCGCCTCAACATGATCGCGCACCTGCTCGCCCAGATCCCTTATGAGGAGGTGCCGAAGCCGGAGATCGTCCTGCCCGGGCGCGTGCGCAACCCGGATTATCTGCGCCATCCCGTGCCGCCGGAGATGTATGTGCCGGAGACTTACTGAGGGTCGGCACGCTTCGGCAATCGGTGACGGCGCATTGCGGCGCTCCGGAATCCATCGAAGGGCGGCGCGCCTCAGGATGGTTTCCGGGTCCGCGCCTCGCCAGCCCGGACGGGCGAAGCGGCCGCGATCGTGCCAGCCCGCCTCAGCCCTGCGGGAAGGTCAGCGGCGAATAATCGGTGACGGGACGATGCGCCCAGTCATGGCCGGGGGCCGCCGCCTCGGTCCGCTTCTGGCCCGCATGCAGGCGCCGCGCCGCGGCCGGATAGTCCATGGTCAGGACGGTGCCGTCCCGCACCACCAGCCGGCCGTCGACATAGACGCGGTCGACGGCGCGCTCGGCCGCGGCATAGACCAGGCTGCGGACGGGGTCGCGATGCGGCTGCATCATCGGATGGTCGAGATCGACCAGCACGAGATCGGCCTTCGTGCCCGCTTCCAGCCGGCCGATGTCGTCGCGCCCGAGCGCGGCCGCGCCGGCCGTGGTCGCCGCCTCGAACAGGTCGGTGGTGGTCAGGGTGCGCGGGCTCTGTGCCATCAGGCGGGCGACGTAGCCGGCATGGCGCATCTCCTCGAGCATGTTGTGCGGATAGGTGTCGGTGCCAAGCCCGATCCTGACCCCGGCGCGGCGATAGCGCCCGAAATCGTCGAGCGCGATGCCGCGGCGCAGGAACACCGTCGGGCAATGCGCGACGCGCGTGCCGGTCTCGGCGAGCAAGGCGAGGTCGCGCCGGCTGTGCCAGCCGACCCGCGGATAATCGTCGAGGAAGATGGCGTGGCCGATGATGCTCGTCCCGCCCAGAACGCCGAGCTTCTCCAGCCACTGGATCGGCGAGACGCCGTGGCGGCGCGTGATCTCATGGAACTCGACCGTCGACTGGGCGGCGTGGATCTGCCAGGGCAGGTTGCGGCGCCTGGCCTCGGCGTGGCTCTCCTTGATCAGCCCCTCGCTGCAGGTGTCGATCTGCGCCGGGCAGACCATGCCGAAGAGCCGGCCGGAAGGATGGTTCTCAGCCTGCTCGATGAGGTCGAAGGCCTGCGCCATCGCCGCCTGCCCGGCCTTCTCGTCCCATTCGTATTCGACGACATGGCCGTTCTTCGTGTACCAGCGCGCCGAGCGGAACATCGGCGAGACGCAGACGCGCAGGCCGCTCTCGGCCGCGAGATCGAGCCAGGCCGGATGGGCCACCGAGAGATCGGCGAGGGTGGTGACGCCGGACAGCAGCAGTTCCGAATAGGCGACCTGCACGCAGTCGGGCACGGTTTCCGCGTCCGCCCGCAGGATCGGCATGAATTCGTAGAGCGAGGAGTTGTAGAGGGCGGGCGAGCCGAGCTCGTCGAGGAAGCCCTTGTTCAGCGGCTCGCTTGAGGGATGCGAGTGGATGTTGACGAGGCCCGGCATGACCATGCGCCCGCGCCCGTCGACGGTCTCGTCGGCCGGGCCGTCATAGCGCTTGCCGACGAAGCGGATGGTGCCGTCCGCGAAGGCGACGTCGCCGCCCGTGAGATAGACATGCCGCGCGGCCGCGGCGTCCCAGGCGACAACGACGTCGGCGTTCTTGATGACCGTGATCGTCACGATGCTTCCTTCCTCCCGAACCCTGGAAAAGCGCCGCGCGGCCCCTGCCGCGCGGCGCCGATGCAGTTCAGCGCTTCAGCTTGATGTCGAGGCCCTTGTAGAGGCCGGCGCCGTAGATGCCGTGGGCGCGCACGCCCTCGACGCGATCGCCGGCCACGACCCAGAGCGGCTGCGAGACCAGCGGCACCCAGACATTGGCGTCGGTGAGCTGCATCTGGACGGCGCCGATCGCCTCCTTGCGCGCCTTGTCGTCGGTGGCGGTCGCGGCCGCCTTGAGCAGTTCGTCGGTCTTCGGGTCCTTCCAGTTCATCCGGTTGGGCGTCGGCACCTGCCGGCTGGCGAAGTAGAGGTTCAGCGCCTCGGTGGCCGTCACATAGGGATAGGCCATGTAGAAGGCGTCGAATTCCTGCGTGGCGAGCTTGCCCCAGGCGACGGTCGCGTCCCAGAGCTGGATCTTCAGATCGATGCCGACCTTGCGCAGGTCCGCCTGCATCGCCTCGGAGATCCGCGGGTTCACGTCGTTGCGGATGCCGTAGACGGTGAAGGTCGCCTTCTTGCCGTCCTTCTCGCGGATGCCGTCGGCGCCCGGCTTCCAGCCGGCCTCGTCGAGCAGCTTGGCGGCGCCCGCCGGATCGTGCTTCGGCATCGCCGCCGCGGATTCCTTGTCGTAGTCGAGCACAGCGGGGTTGAGCAGCGAGGGCAGGACCTGGCCCTTGCCGAAGAAGATCGCCTTGGCGATGGCCTGCTTGTCGACGGCCATGTTGACCGCCTCACGGATCGCCTTGTCGCTGGAGACGGGCTTGTCGACCTTGAAGCCCATGAAGATGTCGTAGATGTAGTTTTCCTGCCGCTGCACCGTCATGCCGGGGATGCGCTGCATCGTGTCGAGCGCGATATAGGGCATGTAATAGGTCACGTTGGCCTGCCTGGCCTGGATCGCGGCCATCAGCGTGTTCGATTCCGGAATGATCTTCCAGACGATCTCGTCGATCTGCGGCTTCGGATCCTTGTAGATCGGCGGACCCCAATTGTAATAGGGGTTCTTCTTCATCACCAGTTCCTGGCGCGGCGTCCACTTGACCCAGCAATAGGGACCGGTGCCGTTGAAGCCCTGCACGCCGAAATTCTGGCCGAGCTTCTCGACCGTGTTCCTGTCGACCACCGAGGCGAAGGACAGCGCCATCTGGAACAGCAGGTCGCTGTAGGGCTCCTTCAATTCGTAGATCAGCGTCGAATCGCCCTCGGCGCGGATGTCCTTGACCGGGCCGCCGCGGAAGGAGACCGGCGACTTGTTGGCCGGGTCGGTCCAGCGCTTCAGCGAATAGACCACGTCGTCGATGGTCATCGGCCGGCCGTCGCAGAACTTCACATCCTTGCGGATCTTGAAGCTGTAGGTCTTGCCGTCCGGTGAGACCGTCCAGGATTCGGCGAGGCCCGGCTTGATCGTCTTCATGTCGAAATCGACCGTCACCAGCGTATCCGCCAGCATGTACATGACCTCGGCCGCCGCCGTCGCGGTCGAGCGGATCGGGTCGTAGTTATCGGCGTCGATGACGCGCAGGATCGAGAGCGGCGCCTTCTGCTGCGCGACGGCCGGAGCCGCCGCCAGAACCGCGCCGGCCGCGCCGGCCAGAAGCAGAGCGTATCGTTTCATCATCGAGCAAATCCCCTGTTTTCGTTTCTCGAACGCCAGTGACGGATGAAGGGCCGGCGCTATTTGCGCAGCTTCGGGTCGAGCGCGTCGCGCAAGGCGTCGCCGAGCACGTTGAAGGCGAGCACGACCAGGAAGATCACCAGGCTCGGCAGGACCGAGACATGCGGCGCGAAGAACAGGAAGTTGCGCCCGTCCGCCGCCATCGCGCCGAGCTCGGCGGTGGGCGGCTGCGCGCCCAGCCCCAGGAAGGACAGGGCCGCGCCGAGCAGGATCACCTGGCCGAAGCGCAGCGTCACGAAGACGAACATCGCCGAGAGGCAGTTCGGCAGCACATAGCGCAGGATGATGCGCAGATCGGTCAGGCCGAGCGAGCGTGCCGCCTCGATATAGCCCTGCTGCAGCACCACCAGCGCCGAGCCGCGCACGACGCGCGCCATCAAGGGCACCGTCGCGATCGCCAGCGCGATGATGACGGCCAGAAGCCCGGGCCCGAAGATCGCCGCGATGGCGAGGCCGAACAGAATGGCCGGGAAGGAGAGCAGGATGTCCATCAGCCGCATCAGCACGCCGGAGAGCCGCGGGTAATAGGCTGCGGCGAAACCGATGATCCCGCCGATGACGCAGCCGAAGACCACGGAGGCGAAGCCCATCAGCAGCGTCGTCCTGAGGCCGAAGAGCAGGCGGGTGATCATGTCGCGGCCCTGCCCGTCCGTGCCGAGCAGGCCGGCCTCGCCCGGCGCCTTCAGCGTGTTGGCGAGGTCGTTGCCATAGGGGTCGGTCGGGGCGAGCCAGGGCGCGAACACGGCACCGAGGATGGCGAGGACGACGAGGGCGAGCGCGATGCAAGCGCCGACATCGGAGAGCAGCATCCTCAGCACGGATTTCCGGCGCACCGGCGCTGCCGCGACGATGCTGAGGGCGGCATCCACCGCCTTCGGGGTCCGGGAGAGGGGATCGCTGGCGGAGCTCATCAGGCGCCCCTCACGCGGGGGTCGAGCACGGCATAGAGCACGTCCACGGCGAGATTGATCAGGATGAAGCCGAGCGAGAGCACGATGATCGTGCCCTGCGCCATCGGCAGGTCGCTCGACAGGATGGCGCCGACGGCGAGCCGCCCGATGCCCGGCCAGCTAAACACCGACTCGGTGACGACGGCACCGCCGAGCAGGAAGCCGATCTGCAGGCCGATCAGGGTGACGACGGGCACCAGCGCGTTGCGCAGCGTGTGCCGCAGCAGGACGGTGCTCTCGCCGAGCCCCTTGGCGCGGGCGGTGCGGACATGGTCGGCGCCGAGCTCGTCGAGCACCGAGGTCCGCGTCATCCGCGCCACCGGCCCGACGAAGACCCCGCCCAGCGTCAGCGCCGGCAGGATGACGCCCTGAAGCCCTTCCCAGGTCCAGAGCGGCCCCGTGCGGCCGGTGAAGGGCAGGATCGGGTATTTGAAGCCGAAGAGCCAGATCAGCCCGAGCCCGAGGAAGAAGACCGGCAGCGAGACCCCGCCGACCGAGACCGCCATGATCGCCCGGTCGAGCAGCGAGCCGCGGTAATAGGCGCCGACCGTGCCGAGCAGCATGCCGAGCGGGATCGCCCAGACCAGGGAGGCGAGCATCAGCTCGAGCGTCGGGCCGATGGTGGCGCCGAGCTCCTGCGTCACCGGGACGTTGTTGATGATCGAGACGCCGAGATCGCCCTGGGCGAGCCGGCCGATATAGATGGCGAACTGCTTCCAGAGCGGCTGATTGAGCCCGAGCTCCTCGCGGATCGCCTGGACGACGTCCTGCGTCGCGGTCGGCCCGGCGCGCACCTGCGCCGGATCGGTCGGCACCACCTGCATGAGCAGGAAGCCGATCAGCAGCACGCCGAGCATGACCGGCAGGACCAGCAGCAGCCTTTGCAGCGTATGTCGCAGCATTCGCAGTCCCCCGGCCTATTGCGCCGCGGCGGCGAGCTGGCCGTGCCGGTCGAAGACGACCTCGCCGGCCAGCAGCGTCAGGTCGCAGCGCAGATCGTTCTCGACCGCAGCGACCGGCACCGCGAAGATGTCCTGCGAGAGCACGGCGATGTCCGCGAGCTGGCCGGGGACGAGACGGCCGAGCCTGTCCTCGGCGAACTGGGTATAGGCGCCGAGCAGGGTGTAGGCATGCACCGCCTCCGCCATGCTCAGCCGCTCGGCGCCGCCGATCTCGGTGTGGCGCTTGGTCTGGCGGGTGACCATGGTGAAGAGGTTCTTGAACGGGTCGGTGGCGCAGACCGGCGCATCCGAGCTCGCCGCCGCGTGCAGGCCGGCATCGAGCCATTTGCGCATCGGGTAGGAGGCATCGGCGCGGGCCTGGCCGAGATTGGTGACGTAGAGGTCGCCGAACTCGTAGATGAAGGCCGGCTGCGGCACCGGGTCGATGCCGGCGGCCGCCATGCGGGCGAGCTGGCCGTCGGTCAGGAAGCCGCAATGCTCGATGCGGTGGCGCCTTCCGCGGATCGGGTGCTCCGGGCTGTCGGCCTTCTCGATGCCGGAGAGCACCTGCTCGATCGCGGCGTCGCCGATGGCGTGGATCGCGAGCTGGTAGCCGAGCTCGTGATAATGCCGGAGATAGCGATGCATATCGGCATCGGGATAGATGAAGATGCCGCGATTGGCGGGGTCGCCGACCAGATAGGGCTCGCTCATCGCCGCGGTCAGGCCGCCGGCGCTGCCGTCGCCGAAGACCTTCATCGCGCCGTAGCGCAGGAGGCCGGTCTCGCGGCCGAAGCGGTAGCCGGCCGCATGGGCCGCGTCGCCGATGCCGTCGGCGTTGCCATAGATGCAGACCCAGGTGCGGACCGGCAGCGTGCCGGCACGCGCGACCTCCTCATAGGCCTCGAGCTCGGCCATGCCGGCGGTCATGCCGACGGCGGCGTCCATCACGCTGGTGAAGCCCTGCGACAGCATGTAGTGCCCGGCGGTCTCGATCGCGGCCTTCAGCTCGGCGGCGCTCGGGCGCGGCATCGCCTCGACGATCAGCCGCATCGCGCTTTCGGCGAGCAGGCCGGTCAGCCGGTTGCCGCGCCGCTCGATCAGCCCGCCATCGGGGCTCGGCGTGTTGTGGCCGATGCCGGCGGCCGCCAGGGCGCGGCTGTTGACCACGCCGACATGGCCGCAGGTGCGCTTGATGTAGACCGGGTTGTCCGGCGCGGCGCGGTCGAGCTCCTCGGCCGTGGGATGGCGCCGCTCGGCGAGCTCGTTATGATCGTAGCCGCGGCCGACGACCCATTCGCCCGGCTTGCGGCCCTTGGCGGCGGCGGCGATGCGCCCAAGGATCTCGTCGATGCCGTTGACGCCCTCCTCCGGGCGCAGATTGACCTCGCCCATGGCGAGGCCGAGCGGCAGCAGATGCATATGCGCGTCGTTGAGGCCGGGGATGGCGACGCGCCCGGCGAGATCGACGATTTTCGTGCCCGGCCCCTGCAGCGCGGCGATCTCGGCCGCGGAGCTCGCCGCCAGGACCTTTCCGTCCGCGACCGCCAGCGCTTCAGCGAACCCCTCCGCCAGGCCGAGGAAGATACGGCCATTCAACAATACGGTATCTGCGCGTGTCATGACGTGCGCGGCCCCTCGCGTTCAACGTGAATTCTCGCGACGGCAAGAACAGTCCGGCCCGGCAGAACAAATGGCGATCGATGCAGGCGGCAACGGTCCCGTCGCGCCGGGTCCGGCGGAGGCGCACGGAGCATCCTGATCTGAACGGCCGACCCGGATCGTGAAAATTATTCCACCTCGCCTGTTCCCCGTCACATGATTTTCTTGTTGGTTCTGTGGTAGCATTGCTCAGAATATTGAGCGGCGCAAGAGGCCTCGACCAGCGCCCGGGGCATGGCGAGACGCGCCGAGGGCGTCAGGCCCGCATGGCGAAGGGGGATGGCAATGAGCTTCGATGTCGGCGGCAGATTACGCGAAATCCGGCTGGCCGCCGGGCTTTCTCAGCGCGAACTCGCCGCGCGCTCGGGGGTGACGCACAGCCTGATCTCGCTGATCGAGCAGAACCGGAACAGCCCGTCCGTCGCCTCGCTGCGCAAGATCCTCGACGGCGTGCCGATGAGCATGGTCAATTTTTTCGACGAGCGCCGGACGCCGCGCGACCGGGTCTTCTTCGAGGCCGACGAGCTGATCGACCTGACCTCGCGGCTTCATCAGGTCAATGGCGGCGAAAGCCGGGGGCGGATGTCGTTCCGCCAGGTCGGGGACGCCCAGGCCCATAATCTCCAGATCCTGCACGAATCCTACGAGCCGGGCGCCGATACCGGCGTCGCCATGCTCAAGCACGATTCGCATGAGGGCGGCGTGGTCCTCTCCGGGGAGCTCGAGGTCACCGTCGGCGACCAGGCCAAGGTGCTGGGCCCGGGCGAGGCCTATCTCTTCGACAGCCGCGTGCCGCACCGCTTCCGCAATATCGGCACGGAACGCTGCATCGTCGTCAGCGCCTGCACGCCGCCTTATCTCTAGGCGCCTGTCCCCGGCTTTCGGCCATCCGTTTATGCGCCGTTAACCCTGCCCCTCTAGGGAAGAAGACCGGATCAGTCAGTCGTAGTGTTCGCTGTCTTCTATGTATAAACGCGACCGTCATCAGCGAGCAAACAGCTTCGCATCGAGCGAATATCAGGCTCATTCCACAGATGAAGCGCCAGCCCGCACGGGCCGCGCCGACAGGCCGGAGGCCGTGGCGGGGCACGCGCCCGCAGCAACCGCGCCGGTCTATGTCCGCCAGTCCCGCACGCCGGGCAAGGCGAGGCCCGACCAACCGGCGGCGGAGGCCGAGCGGCAGAGCCCGCCTCTGCTGTTCAGCGGCGGACACCCGCCGGCCGTGACGCTCGCCGATTCGACCCGGGTCCGCTTCTGGCGCACGCCGAAGCATCTGATGCACGAGATCTGGGGCATGCCGGACGGTGCCGCCGCCTTGCCGCCGCCGGCGCCCGAGGCCGCCGGACGGGAAGCCGATCTCCTCCCGATCGAGGAGCCGGCGCCGGCCGAGGCCGTCGTCGACGAAGCCCTGACCGACGAGGCCTCGACGGGCGAAGCCTGGTCGGACGAGGCGATGGCGGAGAGCCGGCCGGCCCCGACGGCGGTGACGACGGTCGAGACCGCGCCGCCGCCGGCCGCCGAAGCGCCGCGGGCGAACCCCTTCGCCTTCCTTTCGGATCACGCCTTCTGGGATCTGGTGCCGGAGATCGGTCGCGACGACGGCGGGGCGCCCGCGCCCACCGGCGCAGCGGCTCCCGCTGCGCCCCGGAGCATCCGCGCGGAAGAGGCGGAGGAAGCGCTTTTCGAGGACGCGGCCATGGACGTCGCGGAGCCTGCCCCGGCGGCCGTTCCGCTCGCGGCGGCGCCCTGGCCGAGCTATTCGGTGAATCTGCGCGTCTCGCTGGCGCCCCAGCCGGTGGCGCTGCAGATCGGCGCGGCCCCGGCTCCCGCGCCGGCGCCGCCGCCGCCCCTGCCCGCGATCGCTCCTCCCGAGGACGAGGTCGCGGAAGCCGTCACACCGCCGACTCCGCCGGCCGCGCCGATCCGCAAGGCGGCGCCGGCCCGCCGGCCGGAGCCGCAGGCCGGGTTCCAGCTTCCGCCGATCGAGTTCCTGGCCGAGCCGCCGGAGGACCGCGCCGAGACCATGCCGGTCGAGGTGCTGCAGCAGAATGCCGGCCTGCTCGAAGGCGTGCTCGAGGACTTCAACATCCGCGGCGAGATCGTCCAGGCCTGCCCCGGGCCGGTCGTGACGCTCTATGAACTGGAACCCGCTCCCGGCATCAAGAGCTCGCGCGTGATCTCGCTTGCGGACGACATTGCGCGTTCGATGAGCGCTGTGTCGGCGCGTGTGGCGGTGGTTCAGGGCAAGAACGCCATCGGCATCGAACTGCCCAACACCCGCCGCGAGACCGTCTTCCTGCGCGAGCTTCTGGCCAGCCAGGATTTCGAGGCGACCAAGCACAAGCTGGCGCTGTGCCTCGGCAAGACCATCGGCGGCGAGCCGGTCATCGCCGATCTCGCCCGCATGCCTCACCTCCTCGTCGCCGGCACCACCGGCTCGGGCAAATCGGTCGCGATCAACACGATGATCCTGTCGATCCTCTACCGGCTCAAGCCCGAGGAGTGCCGGCTGATCATGGTCGATCCCAAGATGCTCGAGCTTTCCGTCTATGACGGCATCCCGCATCTGCTCACCCCCGTCGTCACCGATCCCAAGAAGGCGGTCGTCGCGCTGAAATGGGCGGTGCGCGAGATGGAGGAGCGCTACAAGAAGATGTCGAAGCTCTCGGTGCGCAACATCGACGGCTTCAACGCCCGGGTCCAGGAGGCCAAGGCGGCGGGAGAGGTCATCACCCGCACGGTGCAGACCGGCTTCGACAAGCATTCCGGCGAGGCGATCTACGAGGAGGAGGTCATGGACCTCGAGCCTCTGCCCTATATCGTCGTCATCGTCGACGAGATGGCCGACCTGATGATGGTCGCCGGCAAGGAGATCGAGGGCACGATCCAGCGCCTCGCCCAGATGGCGCGCGCCGCCGGCATCCATGTGGTTCTCGCGACGCAGCGCCCCTCGGTCGACGTCATCACCGGCACGATCAAGGCGAACTTCCCGACCCGGATCTCCTTCCAGGTCACCTCGAAGATCGATAGCCGCACGATCCTGGGCGAGATGGGGGCCGAGCAGCTCCTGGGCCAGGGCGACATGCTCTACATGGCCGGCGGCGGGCGCATCACCCGCGTCCACGGCCCCTTCGTCTCGGACAACGAGGTCGAGAAGGTGGTGGCGCATCTGAAGACGCAAGGCCGGCCGCACTATCTCGACGCCGTCACCTCCGAGGAGGAGGAGGCCGAGGGCGGCGAGGACGGCGCCGTCTTCGACAAGACCGGCATGGGCGCGGTCGAGAGCGACGACCCCTACGAGCAGGCGGTCGCCGTCGTGCTGCGCGACAAGAAGGCCTCGACCTCCTACATCCAGCGCCGCCTCCAGATCGGCTACAACCGCGCCGCCTCCATCATGGAGCGCATGGAGAACGAGGGCATCGTCGGTCCCGCCAACCACGCCGGAAAGCGCGAAATCCTCGTCGATGGCGGGCGCGCCCTCCAAGAGGACGAGGATTGATCGGGGCGCTTGTCGCAAGCGCCCCGCACGGCTCCAGATTGTTGACCTGATGCAAAAAAGCCGGCCCGCGAGCCGGCTTTTCTCATGCCGCCTTGGCGAGGAAATCCTCGGCGTAGTGGCAGGCGACGAGGCGTCCGTCGACCTCGCGCTTCTCAGGACGCTCCGCCCGGCAGCGATCCTTCACGAAGGGGCAGCGCGTCGAGAACACGCAGCCCTTCGGCGGGTTGAGCGGCGAGGGCAATTCGCCGCGCAGCACGATGCGCTCGCGCTTGGCCGCGTCGACGCGCGGCGTCGAGGCGAGCAGCGCCTGCGTATAGGGATGCAGCGGACGGGCGTAGATGCGCTCCTTCGGCCCATGCTCGATCGCGTTGCCGAGATACATCACCATGACGTCATGGGCGATGTGCCGCACCACGCTGAGATCATGCGAGATGAAGAGATAGGCGAGCTTCAGCTCCTCCTGCAGGTCGGCGAGCAGGTTGAGCACCTGGGCCTGGATCGAGATGTCGAGCGCCGAGACCGGCTCGTCCGCAACCACGACCTTGGGCGAGAGGATCAGCGAGCGCGCGATCGCGATGCGCTGGCGCTGGCCGCCCGAGAACATGTGCGGATAGCGGTTGTAATGCTCGGGCCTCAAGCCGACCTTCGCCATGATGGCGCGGGCCTTCTCCGTGCGCTCGGCCTTGGAGAGCGTGGTGTTGATCTTGAGCGGCTCCTCCAGGATCGTGCCGATCTTCTTGCGCGGGTTGAGCGAGCCATAGGGGTTCTGGAACACGAACTGGACGGTACGGCGCAGGCGCTTGCGCTCGCTGGCCGGCGGATGCACGGCGTCGAGTCCGTCCAGCGTCAATGCGCCCGAGGTCGGGGTCTCGATCAGCGTCGCCATGCGCGCCAGCGTCGACTTTCCGCAGCCGGATTCGCCGACGATGGCAAGCGTGCGCCCGGCCTCGACCGCGAAGGAGACCTTGTTGACGGCCTGCAACTGCGCCGGCGGCTGGAACAGGCCGCGCTTGACCGGATAGATCTGGGTGAGCTCGCGGGCTTCGATGACGGGGGTGCTCATCGCGTCGCCTCCGTCGTCAGCCCGGCCTCGTCACGGGCGCGCTCGGCATCGCGGTTCGGATCGCCGAGCGGATAATGGCAGCGCACGCGACCGTCCATCCAGGCGCGCAGCTCTGGCTGGACATTGCGCGAATGCGCGGTCGCATAGGCACAGCGCGGGCTGAACAGGCAACCCTTCGGCCGGTCGTTGAGGCCCGGCACCATGCCGGGAATGGTGGCGAGCCGCGTCGCGTTCTCGCTGCGCTCCGGCAGGGCCGCGAGCAGCGCGGCGGAATAGGGATGCTGCGGGTCGGCGAAGAGCGCGTCGACCTTGCGCTCCTCCATGATCTGGCCGGCATACATCACCATGATGCGCTGCGCCGTCTCGGCCACCACGCCCATATTGTGGGTGATCAGCACCAGCGCCATGCCGCGCTCGCGCTGCAAGGACATCAGGAGTTCGAGGATCTGCGCCTGGATGGTGACGTCGAGCGCCGTGGTCGGCTCGTCGGCGATCAGCAGACGCGGGTTGCAGGCGATCGCCATCGCGATCATGACGCGCTGGTTCATGCCGCCGGAAAGCTGATGCGGGAAGGCCGTCAGGCGGCTTTCCGGCGCGGGGATGCCGACCTGCTCCAGAAGCTCGATCGCCCGGCGCTTCGCCGCCTTGCGGTCCATGCCCTCGTGCTTGCGCAGCGTCTCGGCGAGCTGGAAGCCGATGGTGAAGCATGGATTCAGGCTGGTGCTCGGCTCCTGGAAGATCATCGCCACGTCCTTGCCGGTGATGTGGCGGCGCTCGCGCGCGGACATGGTCAGGAGGTCGCGGCCGTCGAAGCGCAATTTGTCGGCGCGGACGCGGCCGGGATAGCCGACGAGGCCCATCAGCGCGAGCATGGTGACGCTCTTGCCGGAGCCGGATTCGCCGACCACGCCCAGCACCTCGCCCTCCTCGAGGGTGAGGTCGATGCGGTCGACGGCGCGCAGCGTTCCCTGCGAGGTCGGGAACTCGACGCTGAGGTTTTCGATCTCGAGCAGGGGCATGGGATCAGCGCTTCAGTTTGGGGTCGAGCGCATCGCGCAGGCCGTCACCGAGAAGGTTGAAGGCGAGCACGGTGATGAGGATGGCGAGGCCCGGGAAGGTGACGACCCACCAGGCGCGCAGCACGAATTCGCGGGCGTCGGCCAGCATCGTGCCCCATTCCGGCGTCGGCGGCTGGGCGCCGAGGCCGAGGAAGCCGAGCGCGGCCGCATCGAGGATCGCGGTCGAGACGCCGAGCGTCGCCTGCACGATGAGGGGGGCCGCGCAGTTCGGCAGGATCTCGGAGAACATCAGCCGCACCGTCTGCGCGCCGCTGACCTTGGCCGCGACGACGTAATCCTTGGAGGTTTCGGCAATGACGGCGGCGCGCGTGATGCGGACGTAATGCGGCAGCACGACGATGGCGACGGCGAGCATCGCGTTCATCAGGCCGGGGCCGAGGATCGCGACGATGACGATGGCGAGCAGCAGGCTCGGCATCGTCATCAGGATGTCCATGAAGCGCATGATCGCGATATCGGCAATGCCCTTGAAATAGCCGGCGATCAGGCCGAGCACGACGCCGACGACGATGGCGAGCGCCACCACCGCGATACCGATCACCAGCGAGAGCCGCGCGCCGTAAAGCAGGCGCGAGAGGATGTCGCGGCCGATCGCGTCGGTGCCGAGCGGGTAGGAGATCGAGCCGCCCTCCTGCCAGAAGGGCGGCTTCAGGAAGACCGCGTTGTTGGTCATGTCGGGATCGTGCGGCGCGATCAGCGGCGCGAAGAGCGCGCAGAGCAGCACCAGCACGATGACGACGAGGCCTGCGACGGCGCCGCGATTGGCGCTGAAATAGGTCCAGAACTCGCGGGCCGGATGAGGCGGCGTGCCGCTGGGCGCGGCGACGGCGGGGGCTTCGAGGGTTTCGGCGGTCATGAGCGATGGCTCCGCTGGGAGCGGGACTGCGAGGGACGGTTCATCTTGCATGCCTGATGCGCGGGTTGATCAGGCCGTAGAGCAGGTCGACCAGCAGGTTGACGCTCATCACGACCATTCCCAGGAGCAGGGTCCCGCCCTGCAGGACCGGGTAGTCGCGCCGGCTGATCGCCTCGATCAGCCATTTGCCGACGCCGGGCCAGGAGAAGATCGTCTCGGTCAGGATCGCGCCGGTGAAGAGCGTGCCGACCTGCAGGCCGATGACGGTGACGACCGGGATCAGCGCGTTGCGCAGCGCATGCAGCGCGACCACGCGGATCGGCGCCATGCCCTTGGCGCGGGCGGTGCGGATATAGTCCTCGCCCAGCACCTCCAGCATGGCCGAGCGGGTCATGCGGGCGATGACGGCGAGCGGCACCGTGCCGAGCACGATCGCCGGCAGGACGAGATGCGACAGCGCCGACCAGAAGGCGTCGATGTCGCCGGCGAGCAGGCTGTCGATGGTGAGGAAGCCGGTGACCGGCTCGATGAAGTACTGCACCGCGATGCGGCCCGAGACCGGCGTGATGCCGAGCTGCACCGAAAACAGCAGGATCAGCAGCAGCCCCCACCAGAAGATCGGCATCGAATAGCCGGTGAGCGAAATGCCCATCACGCCATGGTCGAAGATCGAGTTCCGCTTCACCGCGGCGATGATGCCGGCCGGCAGCCCGACGATGAGCGCGATCAGGATGGCGCAGAGCGCGAGCTCGATGGTGGCCGGGAAGAGCTGGCCGAACTCGGAGAGGACGTTTTCGCGCGTCACGATCGACTTGCCGAGATCGCCCTGCACCACCCGCTCGATATAGACGCCGTACTGGGTCAGCAGCGGCTTGTCGAAGCCGTATTCCTTGACGAGCTGGGCGTGGCGGGCCGGATCGATGCCGCGCTCGCCCGCCATGGTCTCGATCGGGTCGCCGGGCACCAGCCGGACGAGGAAGAAGGCGAGCAGGGTGATGCCGATGAAGGTCGGTATCACGAGGCTGACCCGTGTCAGGATGAAGCGGAGCATGGTTTTGCCAGTCTCATCGGCCGGCACGGGGCATCGCGCGCGGCGTTTTTGTCTTCTCGTTTTATTCAAAAGCGAAATCCGGCGCAGCGCAAACACCAGATCCGGCCAAATATCAAGGCGATCGGAGAGGCGAATCGCCGCCGTTCCGGCATCCCGGCACCGCGCCGCGAGGGCCGGAACGGCAGGCCCGCAAAGATCCGCTCCGCCGCGGCGCAACATCGTGACCCGGGACCGCGCCGGCATCGCAATGATCGCAAAGCCGGCGCTTTCGCGCGTCTTTCACCACAAAACGGTGAGAAACCTCACTTCGCGAGCGAAACGCCGAAGAAGGGCTGCCCGCCGAAGAAGTGGATCTTGTAGTCCTTCACCTCCTTGCGCACCGGCGTGAAGGCCTGCGCATTGGCGAAGAGCAGGCCCGCCACGTCCTGGTGGAACAGCTCCTGGAAGCGCGTGTAAAGCTTGGCCCGCTCGGCCTGGTCGGTGATCGTATTGGCCTTGGCGAGCGCGTCCGAGGCCTCCTGGTTGCACCAGCCGGCGCGGTTGGCGCCGGTCTTGACGCCCTCGCAGGTCCAGCCCGAGAGCAGGATCTGGCTCGGATCGGGATAGTCCCAGGTATAGCCGAACATGCCGACCTGATGCTCGCCGGCCCGGCCGCGCTTGAGATACTCGCCCCATTCGAAGGTCTGGATCGTCGCCTTGACGCCGATCTTGGCCCAGTCGGCCTGGATCAGCTCGGCGGCGCGGCGGCCGTTCGGCATATAGGCGCGCACCACCGGAATGGCCCAGAGCGTCGTCTCGAAGCCGTCCGGCAGGCCGGCCTCCTTGAGCAGCGCCTTGGCCTTCTCGGGATCGTAGGGGCGCGGCTTCAGCGCCTCGTCATGCGACCACAAGGCCGGAGGGACCGCCGCCGCCGTGGCCTTGCCGGTGCCCTGATAGACCGCGTCGATGATGGCGGGGATGTTGGTGGCATAGGCCAGCGCCTCGCGCACGCGCCTGTCGTCGAAGGGCTTCTTGCGCTCGTTGAAGGCGAGGAAGCTCTGGTCGGCGATGCTGCCCTGGAGGACGTTGAGATTGGCATCCGCCTTCATCGCCGCGAGGTCGCCCGGATTGGGATAGCGCGCGATCTGGCATTCGCCGGAGCGGACCTTGGCGAAGCGCACCGCGGCGTCCGGCGTGATGACGAAAATCAGGTCGTTGACCAGCGCCATGCGGTCGCGGTCGCCGACGGCCTTGGTCCAGTGGTCCGGCACCGCCTTGAAGCGGATCATCGCATCCTTCTGATAGGCGACGAGCGAGAACGGGCCGGTGCCGATCGGCACGAGGTCGACCTGCTCCGGCGTGCCGGCCTTGCTCATCGCCGCGGCATATTCCGCCGAAAGAATGGACATCGGCTCGACCGAGAGCGCCGAGAGCAGCGGCGCGTTCGGCTTGGAGAGCGTCAGGCGCACCGTGTAGTCGTCGAGCTTCTCGATCGACTTGAAGCTCGGCTTCACGATCTCGGTGAAGAACTGGTAGTTGCCGCTGCCGACCTTGTTGTAGGGATTCGCCTCGTCGGACATCCGGCTGAAGGAGAACACCACGTCGTCGGCATTGAAGTCGCGGGTCGGCGTGAAGGCCTTGTTGGCGTGCCACTTCACGCCCTTGCGCAGCTTGAAGGTGTAGCTCAGCCCGTCATCCGAGATGGTCCAGGATTCGGCGAGGCTGGGGACGATCTGGGAGCCGCCGCGCTGCGTCGCCGTCAGCCGCTCATAGACCTGCGCCGCCACGTCATAGGCGGTGTTCTGGCTGCTGAACTGCGGGTTCATGAAGTCTGGGCTCGCCTCGGAGCAGACGACGAGCGTCTGCGCCCCGGCGGCGGCGGGCAGCAGCAGGACGCTCAGCCCCAGGGCGATGGCGGCGGTACAGGCGCGAACGACCATGGCGGTTTCTTTCGATGGTGGCAGGACGGAATCCGGCGCAGGGCCGGCTGCCCCTCGCCTTCCGCCCGAAAGGATGCGGCCCGCGGGCCGCATCCGTCGGCAATGCATCAGCCGCGCCAGCTCATTCGGCCCGGCCTGGCCACTGGGCCAGCCTCACTTGGCCAGCTCACTTGGCCAGCTCACTTGGCGATATCGACGCCGTAGAAGGTGTGGCGGCCGAAGGGCGAGAGCTTGAAGTCCTTCACCTCCTTGCGGATCGGCTTGAGCTGGATCGCATGGGCGATGGTGAACCAGGGCGACTGCTCCTTGAAGATCACCTGCGCCTGCCGATAGAGCTTCTCGCGCTCGGCCTGGTCGGTGATCCTCTTGGCCTTCACGACGAGGTCGTCGAAGGGCTTGTAGCAGAACTTCGCGACGTTGCCGCCGTTGTTCTGGGCCGCGTCGCAGCCGAGCAGCGTGTGCAGGAAGTTGTCCGGATCGCCGTTGTCGCCGGTCCAGCCGAACATGCCGGTCTGGTGCTCGCCCGCCTGCAGGCGCTTGCGATACTCGCCCCATTCATAGGTCTTGATCTCGGCCTTGACGCCGACCTTTGCGAGGTCGGCCTGCATCAGTTCGGCGATGCGCTTGGCGTTGGGGTTGTAGGGGCGCTGCACCGGCATGGCCCAGAGATCGATCTCCAGCCCGTTCGGATAGCCCGCCGCGGCGAGCTCCTTCTTGGCCGCCTCCGGATCGTAGGGATCGTCCTTGACCGTCTCGTTATAGGACCACATCGAGGGCGGGATCGGGTTGATCGCCGGAATGCCGCTCGACAGGTAGACCGCGTCGATGATCGCCTTCTTGTTGATCGCCTTGTTGATGGCGTGGCGCACGCGCACGTCGTCGAACGGCTTCTTGGTGGTGTTGTAGGCGAGATAGCCAATGTTCAGGCCGGGCTGCTCGAGGATCTGGACGTTGGCGTCCTTGCGCATCGCGTCGAGATCGGCCGGGTTCGGATAGGGCATGACATGGCATTCGCCCTTCTGGAGCTTGGCCCAGCGCACCGAGGCGTCCGGCGTGATCGCGAAGACGAGGTCGTCGATCTTGGCCTTGCCGGCCCAGTAGTCGGGGAAGGCCTTGTAGCGGATGATCGCGTCCTTCTGGTACTGGACGAGGTAGAACGGGCCGGTGCCGACCGGGTCCTGGTCGAGCTTCTCGGGCGTGCCGGCCTTGAGCATGGCGTCGGCGTATTCCTTCGACTGCACGCCGGCATATTGCATGGCGAGATCGGCGAGGAACGGCGCCTCGGGCTGGTTCAGCGTGATCCTGACGGTGTAGTCGTCGACCTTCTCGACCGATTTGAGCAGCTTCGGCATGCCCATGTCGTTGAAGTAGGAATGGTTCGAGCTGGTGACCTTGTAATAGGGGTTGTCCTCCTTCCACTGCCGCTCGATCATGAACATCACGTCGTCGGCATTGAAGTCGCGCGTCGGCTTGAAGCTCTTGTTGGACTGCCACTTGACGTTCTTGCGCAGGTGGAAGGTGTAGGTCAGCCCGTCGGCCGAGATGTCCCATTTCTCGGCGAGCGAGGGCAGGACCTTGGTGCCGCCGCGCTCGAACTGGACGATGGTGTCGTAGATCTGGGCGCCGGCGTCGAAGGAGGTGCCGGTGGTGTTGACGCTCGGCGCGAAATTCTCCGGGCTGCCTTCCGAGCAGTAGACCAGGGTCTTGGCCGCGAGCGGCTGCGCGGCCATCAGGGCGGACGCCGACAGCGTCGCCAGCAACAGTTTTTTCATATGGACTCTCCTTGACCCCTCTGCGCCGTCTCCGGCGGTTACGGCTCCGTTGCATCGGAAGCTCCGCGGGCGGAAACCCCCGGGCCGCCTTGCCGACAGCTTATTGAAAGTCGCGAGGCCGGGATAGTCGTCCGAAAGGCGCGGAAGGCAGCGCGACGGCGGACGGTAAACGGCGCGGGCGACCCGTCGGGCACCCCGCCCGCCCCTCACCCGGCTTCGTAGGCGGCGCGGGTGATGCCGTAGCGCGCGAGCTTGTCGTGGAAGGTCTTGCGCGGGATGCGCAGCGCCTCCAGCATCGCCTTCACGTCCCGGCGATGGGCCTCCAGCGCCTCGCGGATCGGATTGGCCTCGATCGTCCCCAGCCGCTCCGGCAGGCTGAGCGCGGCGGCGTCCTCCCGCAGCGCGGCGCAGGACAGGCGCAACGAGCAGCGGAATGCCTCACCGCGACGCCGATGGTCTTCCCGACCTCTGGCCGCCGGCCGGGGCGGCGCGCCGGCCGGGGCGGTACCCGGCCGGCGGCCGGCGTTCAGGGCAGCGCCTCGTGCGGCACATGGATCTCCGCGGTGGCCGCACCGCTCCAGAGCAGGCGCAACTGTTCGAGGACATGCCCGCCGAAGCTCTCATAGGGAATGCGGATCGAGCTCAGCCAGGGCGCGATCCAGCGGTTGAGGGCGTTGCCGTCGACGCCGACCAGCCTGCAGTCGCGCGGGATCTCCAGACGCGATTCGACCGCGAGGCGATAGGCGCCATAGGCGATCAGGTCGCTGACGCAGAGGAGGCCGCGCGGCCAGCCGCCCGCGCCCACCAATATCCGCGCCGCGGCATAGCCGATCTCGATATGCGACAGGCCCGGCGCGCTCGCCCGCCGGATCTCGCTTTCGGGCACGCCGCGCGCGACCAGCCGCTCGACGAAGCCGGCGGCGCGTTCGGCGGTGCTCGAGATGTTCTGCGCCGCCATCAGCACGGCCGGCCGGTCGATGCCCTGCGCCAGCATGAAATCGGCAGCGTCGGCGCCGGCGGCGCGGTTGTCGATCCCGACATAGGCGCCGCCGCCGAGCGGGTTGCGCCGCGCCACGAAGACGACCGGATCGCCGCGCCCGAGGGCCTGCTCGAGGCCGCGGCTGCGCACCGCGCTGACCATGACGTAGCCGGCGACGAACTGGTCGCGCATCGCCTGGAGGTAGTCGTCCTGCAATTCCGGGCGGTCATGGGTGTCGCACAGGATCATCACATAGCCGGCGGCGCGCAAAGCCGCCTCGGTCGAGACGGCGATGGCGGCCATGGCGGGGTTGTCGAGATTGGGCGCGAGCATCGCCACCACCCGGCTCGCCCGCCGGCGCAGCGCGCGCCCGACCGGGTTGGGGCGGTAGCCCAGCCGCTCGATCGCTTCGGCGACGCGCGCCACCGTCGCGGCCGAGGCGCGCCCGCTCTTGCCGTTGACGATGCGCGAGACGGTCGACATCGAGACCCCGGTCTCCCGCGCCACCGTGGCGAGCGAGACGGCCTCCTGCCGGAGCTTTCCCGCCTTAGCCGTCGTTCCGGGCGCCATCCTGCCGCCGACCTCCCATCTTCCGCCGCCATCGGCCGGTGCGAAGCCGGCTAAGACAGCCATGCCGGCAGGGCTGCCCGTTGACAAGCTAGGCAAACGTTTGCCTTAGTGGATGTCAAGACGCTCGACGAGGCGTCGCATTTGCTCAGGGGATGAAGCCCATGCAGAGGACACACCGGATTTCCGCCTTCGCCGCGACGGCCGGCCTCGCGATCGGCCTGATGGCCACGACCGCCTTCGCCCAGACCACGGTGCGCATCGCCTGGTATTCCGACGGCAATGAGGGCGAGGTCGTCTCCGACCTGCTGAAGCGCTTCGAGGCACAGAACAAGGACATCAAGGTCGCGCTCGACCAGGTGCCCTACAAGGCGATCACCGAGAACCTGCCCGTGCAGCTCGCCTCCGGCCAGGGGCCGGATATCGCCCGCGTGGTCGACCTCGGCGGTGTCGCCCGCTACGCGCTCGACCTGCGGCCCTATCTCAAGGATGCTTCCTACTGGGAGAAGAATTTCGGGCCGTTCCTGCCCTGGATGCGCCCGGAAGGCGATTCCAGCGCGATCACCGGCTTCATGACGCAGCTCACCGTCACCGGCCCCTTCGTCAACAAGACGCTGTTCGAGCAGGCGGGCATCGCCCTGCCCGGCGCCAAGGCGAGCTGGGAGGATTGGGGCAAGGCGGTCAAGGCGGTGGCCGACAAGGTGCAGGCGCCGTTCCCGCTCGCCATGGACCGGTCCGGCCATCGCTTCTTCTCGGTCGCGGTCGCGGAAGGCGCCAAGGTCTTCGACGACAAGGGCGAGCCGGCCGTGATCGACGACGGCTTCAAGCGCGCCGCCAAGCTGGTCTATGACTGGCACAACAGCGGCGTGATGAAGAAGGAGCTCTGGGGCTCGGTCTCCGGCACCGCCTATCGCGGCGCCAATGATGAGTTCAAGAACGCCCAGGTGGTGCTCTACCATTCCGGCTCCTGGCAGATCGCGCAGTTCGACAAGACGGTCGGCGACGCCTTCGACTGGGTCGCGGTCCCCTCGCCCTGCGGCGCGGGCAACTGCTCGGGCATGCCGGGCGGCGCCGGCCTCGTCGCGATCAAGACGACCAAGAATCCGGAAGCCGTCGCCAAGGTGATGGACTATCTGGCGAGCGAGCCGGTGCTGAGCGAGTTCTATGCCCGCTCGCTGTTCGTGCCGGGCCATCTCGGCATCGCCGCCAAGGGCCTCGACTACAAGGATGCAAGCCCCCAGGCCAAGGCCGCGCTCAAGGTCTTCTCGGACCAGGTCGCGCAGCTCTCGCCGGTCGCCTACAAGCTGCAGGGCTATGTCAACAACCGCGTCATCTTCAACGCGGTGATCAGCCGCCTCGGCCAGGCGATCTCCGGCGAGGGCACGCTCGACGAGGCCTATAAGCGCATCGAATCCGACGTCGCCCAGCAGATCGCCGAGCGCAAGAAGTAAGAGCCATGGCCGCCGCGGAGACAAAGCCGCGCCGGGACGGCGCGGGCGGCGCCGGCAGCCTCGCCGCGCCGCTTGCGCTGCTCATGCGGCTCGTCGACTGGCCGATGCGGGCGCTCCAGCGCCTGATCGGCGAGCGGCGGATGGCCTATGTCTTCATCCTGCCCAACCTCGCCTTCTTCTCGCTCTTCGTCTTCCTGCCGCTGCTCATCAACTTCGTCTTCTCGGTCACGGGCGGGGCGGGGCTGTTCCCGAGCGAGCGTCCTTTCGTCGGGGCGCAGCAATACGGCTATCTCTTCGATTGCGGCTCCTTCCTCGACCCCTCCTCCTGCCGCGAGGACCATTTCTGGCGCGGCGTCGCCAACACCGCCCGCTTCACAATCTTCCAGGTCACGGCGATGGTGCTGCTCTCGCTGCTGACGGCGGTGGTGCTGAACATGAAGATCCGGGCGCGCGGCTTCTTCCGCGCGGTCTATTTCTTCCCGGTGCTGCTCTCGCCGGTGGTGGTGGCGCTGACCTGGAAATGGATCCTGCAGCGCGACGGCCTGCTCAACGCCGCGATCACCTCGCTCGGGGGCGAGCGCATCCTCTTCCTGGTCGATCCGGGCTGGGCGATGTTCTGGATCGTCTTCGTCTCGATCTGGGCCCATATGGGCTTCTACACGCTGATCCTGCTCGCGGGCCTCCAGGCCATCCCCGCCGATCTCTATGAAGCCGCCGAGATGGACGCGACGCCGCGCTGGCGCGTGTTCTGGCGCATCACCCTGCCGCTGCTCTGGCCGAACATGATCGTGGTGATCGTGCTGGCGCTGATCCGCGGCGTGCAGACCTTCGACGAGGTCTTCGTGCTGACCGGCGGCGGGCCGGGCACCGCGACGCTGATGATCGTGCACTACATCTACGAGACCGCCTTCGCCAACCAGGTCCAGAATTTCGGCCTGGCGGCCGCGGCCTCCGTCGTGCTCGGCGTGGTGCTCTTCGCGCTGACGCTGGCCCAGCTCGCGGCGAGCCGCCGCAAGGGGGCCGCATGAGCCGGTCCGGCGGCAACAAGCTGACCCGCATGATGGCCGCCCGGCGCAAGCCCGGCCGCTGGCATTGGACCGATATCGCGGCCTATGCCTATCTGGCGCTCGGCGTCGTGCTGATGTTCGGCCCGGTGCTCTGGCTCGGCCTGTCCTCCTTCAAGACCCAGGCCGGGCTGCTCGAATTCCCGCCCTCGCTGCTGCCAATGTCGCAGAAGGAGGTGGCGGTGCCCGGCCAGGCCCAGAAGCTGCCGCTCTTCGAGGTCGAGATGCCGGACGGCAGCAAGCGCGTGCTGGCGCAGATCCGGCGCGTCGGCATCCAGGCGCAGATGGTCGATCCCGCCAATCCAGGCGAGGTCATCCGCGTGCCGATCGACAAGCGCAGCCCCGTGCGCGAATTCAAGCTTGCGACCGAGAACTACACCGAGCCGCTGGAGCGCTTCGCCTTCACGCGCTTCCTGTGGAACTCGGTCTTCGTCACGCTGGTCGCGACCATCATCACGCTGATCATCAACTCGATGGCGGCCTATGCCCTCTCGATCTACGAGTTCAAGGGCAAGACGGCGGTGATGCTGATGGTGATCGGCACGCTGATGATCCCGATCACCATCATCCTGGTGCCGGTCTATCTGGTGATCACCAAGCTCGGCCTCGTGAACTCGCTCTGGGCGGTGATCCTGCCCGGCGCGGCGACGCCGACCGGCGTCTTCCTGCTGCGCCAGTACATGCTGACCCTGCCGCGCGACCTGATCGAGGCCGCGCGCATGGACAAGGCCTCGGAATGGCAGATCTACTGGCGCATCGTCATGCCGCTCGCCATGCCGGCGCTGGCGGTGCTGGCGATCTTCTCAATCATGTGGCGCTGGAACGAGTTCCTCTGGCCGCTGGCCGTGCTGACCAAGACCGAATCCTACACCCTCCAGATCGGCCTCAACGCCTTCCAGGGCGAGTTGCAGACGCAGTGGCACTACCTGCTGGCGATGACGGTGGTGACGCTGCTGCCGGTGGCGCTGGTCTTCGTCTTCCTGCAGCGCTTCATCACCACGGGCATCGCCAATACGGGCATGAAATGAGGGAAGTGAGCTCCGCATGGCCGAACTGAAGCTCTCCGGCGTCCGCAAGGCCTATGGCGCGACGACGGTGCTGCACGGCATCGACCTCGAGGTCGCCGACGGCGAGTTCGTCGTCTTCGTCGGCCCGTCGGGCTGCGGCAAGTCGACCCTGCTGCGCTCGATCGCCGGGCTGGAGGAGATCACCGGCGGCACCATCGCGATCGACGGGGTCGACGCGACCCATCTGCCGGCCTCCGAGCGCGGGCTCGCCATGGTGTTCCAGTCCTATGCGCTCTATCCGCATATGAGCGTCTATGCGAACATGGCCTTCGCGCTGGAGAACATGGGCTTGCAACGCGCGGAGATCGACAGGCGCGTGCAGCGCGCCGCCGGGATGCTGCGGCTCACCGACTATCTCGACCGCAAGCCCAAGGCGCTCTCCGGCGGCCAGCGCCAGCGCGTCGCCATCGGCCGGGCCATCGTGCGCGACCCGAAGATCTTCCTGTTCGACGAGCCGCTCTCGAATCTCGACGCGGAGCTGCGCGTCGCGACGCGCAAGGAGCTCGCCGCGCTGCATGGCGAGATCGGCGGCACGATGATCTACGTCACCCACGACCAGGTCGAGGCGATGACGCTGGCCGACCGCATCGTCGTGCTGCAGGGCGGCCGCATCGAGCAGGTCGGGACGCCGCTCGACCTCTACAACCGCCCGGACAATCTCTTCGTCGCCGGCTTCATCGGCTCGCCGCGCATGAACCTGCTGCCCGGCCGCGTGACGGAGCCCGGCAAGGTCGCGCTGGGCGAGGCGGGGCATGAGGTCGCCTGCGAGACCGGCCTGCTGGCGAGCGGAGCGGCGGTGACGCTGGGCATCAGGCCCGAGCATCTGGCCCTGGCTCCCGAGGGCCGGGGGCTGCCGCTCGCGATCGAGCTGGTCGAGCGGCTCGGCGGCGAGAGCTATCTCTACGGCCGCAGCGCCGGCCTGCCGCAGATCACGCTGCGGCTCGACGGCCAGAGCGGGCACGAACGCGGCAGCACGGTCGCGCTCGCCTTCCCGCAGCAGAGCCTGCATCTGTTCGACGAGGCGGGCCAGTCGGTCAGGATTTGAACATGTGCGCCGTCATTCCGGGGCAGGCCTCAGGCCTGAGCCCGGAACCCGGAGCCGATGCGCTCTCGAGAGAGGCTGAGCCGTCCGATTCTATCGACAACGGCATCGGCTCCGGGTTCCGGGCTCTTCGCTCCGCGAAGCCGCGGAAAGACGGCGAGTGAGATTTCGAGGTTCGGAGACCATCCCATGAAAGCCCTGACGCAAGGCCGCTATCTCGGCCGCGACGGCGAAGCCGCCCTGTTCGATCTCGGGCGCGGCGACACGCTGGCCGTCCGCATCCTCGAGAGCGATATCGGCCGGGTGACGCTGAAGCCGCAGGACGGCTACCGGCTCGACCGCGGCTGGTCGATCGCCCCCGGCGGGCTGGAGCCGCCCTATGAGGGCCGTCGGCGCGACGATCACTCCGGCTTCTCCTGCCCCAGGACGGAGATCACGGCCGACGACGACAAGGTCGTGATCGAAGGCGCCGGCCTTTCGGCCGTGGTCACGCTCGCGCCCTTCGGCATCGCCTGGCATCGCGAGGGCGAGGACCGGCCCTTCCTGCAGGACCGCGCGACGCAGGCCTATCTGGTGTCCCCGCGCACCGGCGCGCTGGCGCATTACATGGCGCGCGACGAGCGCGAGCGCCATTACGGGCTGGGCGACAAGGCCGGCCCCCTCGACCGGACCGGCCGCCGCTTCGCCATCGATGCGGTCGACCCCTGCGGCTTCGACGCGGAACTCTCCGACCCGCTCTACAAGATGCTGCCCTTCTTCATCGTCGACGGGCCGGCCGGCGCGCATGGCGTCTATTACGACAACCTCTCGACCGGCAGCGTCGATTTCGGCTGCACGCTCGACAACTACCACGGCCTGTTCCGCTCCTGGAAAGGCGATGACGGCGACCTCGACTACTATGTCCTGGCCGGCCCGACCGTGCCGGACGTGGTCCGGCGCTTCTCCTGGCTGACCGGCGGGCAGGCCTTCGCCCCGCTCTGGTCCCTCGGCTTCGGCGTCACCTCGATGGCGATCGCCGACGCGCCCGACGCCGATGCCCGCATCAGCGACTTCATCGGCAAGCTGGAAGCGCATCGCATCCCCTGCGACTCGTTCCATTTCGGCTCGGGCTACACGCAGATCGGCCATCGCCGCTACGCCTTCAACTGGAACCGCGACAAGTTCCCGGACCCCAGGGCGACGATGCGGCGGCTGAACGACGCCGGCATCTTCACCGTCGCGAACCTCAAGCCCTGCCTGCTCGACGACCATCCGCGGCTGAAGGAGACGCTGGATGGCGGCTTCCTCGTCAAGGACGGCCAGACGGCCCAGCCGGCCGTCGCGCAGTTCTGGGACGGGCTCGGCTTCCATCTCGACTTCACCCATCCGCAGGGCCGGGTCTGGTGGCGCGACGGCATCGAGACGGCGCTGCTCGACTACGGCTTCGCCACGGTCTGGAACGACAACAACGAATACGAGATCTGGGACGAGGATGCCGTCTGCGACGGCGACGGCCGCCCCTTCCGGCAGGCGCTGGCGCGCCCGGCGCAGCCGCTGCTGATGACCAAGCTCTCCTACGAGGCGCAGGGCGCCCGCCAGCCCGGAAAGCGCCAATATGCGGTGACGCGCGGCGGCTGCGCCGGCATCTCGCGCTATGCCCAGACCTGGTCGGGCGACAACGAGACCGCCTGGAAGACGCTGCGCTACAACCTGACCCAGGGCCTCAACATGAGCCTGTCGGGAATGTTCAGCATCGGCCACGATGTCGGCGGCTTCCACGGCCCGACGCCGGGGCCGGAGCTGTTCGTGCGCTTCAACGAGTTCTGCTCGCTCTGGCCGCGCATGGTGATGAACTCCTGGAACGAGGACGGCGTCGTCACCCTGCCCTGGATGTATCCGGAGATGGTGCCGCAGGTGCGCGAGGCGATTTCCCTGCGCTACCGGCTGATGCCCTATCTCTACACGCTGATGTGGCGGGCCAGCCGCGACGGTACCCCGGCGGTGCGCCCGCTGCTCTGGGACTTCCCGCAGGACGCCGAAGCCGTGAGGACCGACGACGCCTTCATGCTCGGCCCCGACCTGCTGGTCGCGCCGGTGCTGGAGGAAGGCGCGCGGGAGCGCAGCGTCTACCTGCCGCGGCACGAGGGCGGCTGGCACGACTGGCATACGGGCCGGCATTTCGCCGGCGGCGCGGTCGCGACCGTGCCGGCGCCGCTCGGCCGCCTGCCGGTTTTCGTCCGCGCCGGCGCGCTGATCCCGCTCGGCGATCCGGCCGGCATCGGCGACCTGCGCGAGATCCTGGTCTGCGGCCTCGTCGAAGGCGCGACCGGCGAGCTCTACGAGGATGACGGCGAGACCGTCGACTGGCGCGGCGCGGGCGGAACGCTGATCCGCGTCCGGGTGCGCGACGGCGAGATCGAGATCCATCAGGAGGGGGCGGATGCGCCCTTCATCGACCGGATCGCGATCCGCAACCTCGGCGAGGGCGTCTGAGCCTCGGCGCCGATCCCGGCTCCGGTTGCTCATTCATGTCCGCCATGCGGAAGCACGGCCCGGCTCATGCGGCTTTGCTGTGGCATCGCAGGCGGCGGCGGTTCAAGAATGGCCGCCTATGCGCAGCGATTTGCGGGAGCAGGACATGGACAAGGTAGCGATCGTCACCGCCGGCGGCAGCGGCATGGGGGCGAGCACGGCGCGGCGGCTGGCGAAGGACGGCTACAAGGTCGCGATCCTGTCCTCCTCGGGCAAGGGCGAGGCTCTGGCCGCCGAGCTCGGCGGCCTCGGCGTCACCGGCTCGAACCAGTCCAGCGACGACGTGAAGCGGCTGGTCGACGCGACGCTGGAGCGCTGGGGGCGGATCGACGCGCTGGTCAACAGCGCCGGCCACGGTCCGCGCGCGCCGATCGTCGACATCACCGACGCGGACTGGCACAAGGGCCTCGACGTCTATTTCCTCAGCGCGGTCAGGCCGATCCGCCTGGTCACGCCGGTGATGCAGCGGCAGAAATCCGGCGCGATCGTCAACATCTCCACCGCCTGGGCCTTCGAGCCGAGCGAGATGTTCCCGACATCGGCGATGGCGCGCGCCGGGCTCGCCACCTTCACCAAGATCTATGCGGACCAATACGCCGCCGACAACATCCGCATCAACAACGTGCAGCCGGGCTGGATCGACAGCCTGCCGGCGACGGAGGCGCGCCGCGCCAGCGTGCCGATGCAGCGCTATGGCAGCGCCGACGAGATCGCCGGCACGGTCGCCTTCCTGCTCTCGGCCGATGCCGGCTACATCACCGGCCAGAACATCCGCGTCGACGGCGGCGTCACCCGCTCGATCTGACGCAAGCGGGCCGGTCGCCGGCTCAGCCGGCGATCACGCCCTTCCGGAGCAGGAAGCAGCCATAGGGCCGGGCGTCGCCGACCTGCACCACGCCGAAGGCCCTGCGCGCCGCCGTGTAGAAGGCGAAGCGCTCGAGGCCCGGCAGCGGCACGGGGGCGGCCCGCGCCGCGGCCACCGCGGCCTCGACCTCCTTCTGCACCGCGGGCACGGCCGCCGCATCGCCGACCACCAGCATGCGGCGGATCGGATCGGGCTCGAAATCGTCGATCGGCAGCACGGTCAGGATGGCGCGCACGACCTCGGCCATGGCGAGCCCCGGCAGGCGGACGATGCGGCCCGAAATGGTCGCCCGGGCGATCGTCTCGGCCGGATGGTTGGCGTCGACGACGGCAAGGTCGTCGCCATGGCCCATCGCGGCGAGCAGCCAGAGCAGGTCCGGGCCGAGGAGCGGGTCGATGGTCTTCAGCATGCCGGCACCGGAGCGTGGTCGGGAATGAGCCTTTCGGCCCTGAGATCGTCCCAGAGCGCGGCGGGCACCGGGCGGGCGACGAGGTCGAGATTGCGCGCGACCTCCTCCGGCGTGACGGCGCCGAGGACGACGGTCGCGACCGCCGGATGGGCGGCGGCGAAGGCGAGCGCCGCCTGCGGCAGAGCCACGCCATGGGCGGCGCAGACCGCCTCGATCCGCGCGACCCTGGCGAGGATCTCGGGCGGAGCCGGCCGGTAGTTGTAATAGGCGCCGGGCCGGGCGCCGGTGGCGAGGATGCCGGAATTGAAGACGCCGGCCAGCATGACCGCGATGTTCTTCTCCAACGCCAGCGGCAGGAAGCCGTCGAGCGCGCCCTGCTCCAGCAGGGAATAGCGCCCGGCCAGCATCATCACGTCGAAATCGCCGGCCCGGGCGAAGCGCTCGCACATCTGCGCCTCGTTGACGCCGACGCCGATCGCCCTGACCGCGCCGGAGGCGCGCAGCACCTCCAGCGCGCGATAGGCGCCGTCCATCGCCTCGGCGAAGCGCTGCTCCATCTGCTCGCCATGGGTCCAGACGTCGACGTCGTGGATCAGCAGAATGTCGACATGGTCGGTGCCGAGCCGGAGCAGCGACTGCTCCAGCGAGCGCATCGCGCCGTCATAGGAATAGTCGATCACCGCGGGGTGCGGCAGGCCGCCGCGATAGCCGGAGCCGTCGGTCTTCGGCGCGCCGGGCTTCATCCAGCGCCCGACCTTGGTCGAGACGATGACGCCGTCGCGCGGGACGCGCCGCAGCGCCGCGCCGATGCGATGCTCGGAGAGGCCGTGGCCGTAGAGCGGCGAGGTGTCGACGAGATTGATCCCGGCGGCGAGCGCGGCCGCGACCGTCTCCTGCGCCACGTCCTCGTCGAGATGCTGGTAGAGATCGCCGAGCGGGGCGCCGCCGAAGCCGATCAGAGCGGGCCGCATGCCGGCGATCGGCCGGCCCGGCACCGCCGCGACCGGTTCTGGATGATTCATCGAGGCCCCCGCATTCGTCCTGCGCCGCAGGAAACCATGTTCGCGGCGGAAATCAATCGCCCGCCCGGCGGGACTCTGCTAGGCCTCGGGGCCTTGAGCCGGTCGGGCCGGCGACCACCGCGAGCTGACGATGATCGAGACCCTTTCCGCCTTGCAGGATGCGCTCGCCGCGGGCCGCGCCACCTCGCAGGCCCTGACGGAAGCGGCGCTGGCCCGCGCCGGCACCGGCGAAGGCCCGCGCGCCTTCACCAGCCTCTATGGCGAGCGTGCCCTCGCGGCGGCGCGCGCCTCGGACCTGATGCGCCAGGCGGGCTTCGTGCGTTCCCCGCTGGAAGGCCTGCCGATCTCGATTAAGGACCTGTTCGACGTCGCCGGCGAGACGACCAGGGCCGGCAGCATCGCTCTTGACGGCGCCCCGGCCGCCACCGCGAACGCCGCGATCGTCGACCGGCTTCTGGCCGCCGGCGCGGTGCTGGTCGGCCGCACCAACATGACCGAATTCGCCTTCTCCGGCCTCGGCATCAACCCGCATTACGGCACGCCGCTCAACCCGTTCGACCGGGCGGGCGGGCGCATTCCCGGCGGCTCCTCCTCCGGCGCGGCCGTCTCGGTGACCGACGGCATGGCGGCGGCCGCCATCGGCACCGATACCGGCGGCTCGGTGCGCATTCCCGCCGCGCTGTGCGGCATCGCCGGCTTCAAGCCGACGGCGCGGCGCGTGCCGCGCGCGGGCTGCCTGCCGCTCTCGACCAGCCTCGACTCGATCGGCCCGCTGGCGCCGAGCCTGGCCTGCTGCGCCCTGCTCGACGCGGTGCTGTCGGGCTCCGGCGAGGCCGTTCCGGCGCCGGCCGAGATGGCCGGCCTGCGGCTTGCCGTGCCGACCACGCTCGCACTCGACGGCATGGACGCGACCGTCGCCGCCGCCTTCCGGCGCGCCCTCGACACGCTCGCGCGCGCGGGTGCCCGCATCATCGAGATCGCCGTGCCGGAATTCGCGGGGCTCGCCGGCCTCCAGGCCAAGGGCAGCTTCGCCGCCGCCGAGGCCTGGCACTGGCACCGCGCGCTGATCGCCGAGGCGGGCGAGCGCTACGATCCGCGCGTGCTGGTCCGCATCCGGCGCGGCGCCGAGATGGCGCTGGCGGATTATCTCGACCTCGTGGCGGCGCGCAAAGGCTGGATCGGAGCGGTCGAGGCACGGCTCGCCGGCTTCGATGCGCTGCTGATGCCGACGGTGCCCGTGGTCGCGCCGCGCATCGCCGACCTGGCGGACGAGGCGGCCTATGGCGCGACGAATCTGCTGATCCTCCGCAATTCCAGCCTGATCAACTTCCTCGACGGCTGCGCCGCGAGCCTGCCCTGCCATCGCGATGGCGAGGCTCCGGTCGGGCTGATGGTCGCCGGTGCCGGCGGGCAGGACCGGCGCATCCTCGCCGTCGGGCGGGCGATCGAGGCGGCGCTGGCCGCCGCCGGCTGAAGCGCTTCGCCCGCCCCTATCCGGCGGACGCCCTCAGCCGGGACCAGAGCGCGAAGAGCCCGAAGGCGCCGAGCTGGCCCGCGACGAGCAGGTACGACCAGGCGAAGCTCTCGGTCCGGCTCGCCAGAAAGGCGAAGACCAGCGGGCCGCAGACCGAGCCGACGAAGCCGAACAGGCTGGCGCCCGCGGTGACGTCGCCGATCAGCTCCGGTGGCGAAAGCCGGGCGAGCTCCGCCATATGGACGCCGTTCCAGCCCATGGTCGTGACCCCGACCAGGATCATGCAGCCATAGATCAGCAGCGGGTGGCCCGCGGCGAGCCAGACCAGGAGCAGGATCGCCGCGCTCGCCCCCAGCGCCAGGGCGCAGAGCAGCGACTGGCCGCTGCCCAGCCGGTCCGCGACCCAGCCGAAGAAGATGCGGGCGATCGTGCTCGCGGTCAGCAGCACCGCCATATAGGCGCCGGCCTCCGTCAGGCTTCTGCCGTGCTGCGTCACCATGAAGGTCGCCGTGAACGCGGTGACGCAGGCCTGGGTGATCGAGAACGCCACGCCGATCGCCGTCAGCATCGGCAGGGACGGATGCGCCGAGACGATCCGCGCGGCGCGGCCGAAGGAGGTCGGCGAGAGGAACATGCGCGCCCAGCGCTTCCTGACGGTGCCGCTCTCCCTGTCGAGACGGCGCTGGAAGATCTGCGCCAGCAGGGCACAGGCGAGCACGACGGCGATGAGCGCCGCGACCGTGCCGGAGAAGCCGCAGGCGAGGACGAGCGGCGCGACCGCGAGCCCCGCCATCGCGCCCCCGAGCGGCACGCCGGCCTGCTTGATCGAAAAGACGAGGGTGCGGTGGCGCGGCGGCGCGGTCCGCATCAGGATCTGGCTGCCGGCGGGCGTGTTCGGGGCGAGCCCCAGCCCCACCAGCAGCGCCCCGGCCAGCCCGACCGCCGCGACCGGCTGGGCCAGCAGGGCGAGCCCCAGTGCGACGCAGGCGAGGCCGAGTTGAAGCGTGCGGACGGGGCCGTAATGGTCGAGCATCGGGCCGCCGCAGGCGAGGAACCAGCAGATCCCCGCCGAGGTCATCGCCGAGATGTAGCCGATATTCTCGGGCGCCAGCCCCCAGCGCAGCGTCAGGATCGGGCCGAGGAGCGGGATCGCCGCGGCAGCGAAGGAGCTGGCGACCTGCACCAGGAGCGTCGCGCTCAGAGCGCTGCCCCACAATGGAAGCTTCACCGCGGATGTCCTCCCCCGGGCCGCGCCGCGCCCGGTTCCGCAGGCGGCCTCGACACAGGGCTATCCGGCAATCGCGAGGCTCTGGCGAGCGCGATTGGGCGCTGGCGCCCCTGCGCCTGACGCATGCTCAGGCTTGGGCGTCGTCTCGCCCGCCTGCCCCGTCGGGCGTCGTTGCAGCGCGGGCGGAACGGCTAGCGCTCGCCGCCCGCGGCGCTGCGCATCGCCTCCTCCGACGCCAGGAAGGCGGCGACCTCGGGGCTTGCCGGCGGGCTCTCGGCGGTGATGCCGATTTCCGCGAGCAGCCGCGCCACCGGCACATAGGCCTTCGCCCGGCGGTCGTAGAGCGCCGCCCGCACCAGCGCGACCGCCGCGACGATCTCGCCGCCGTCGCGCCCCCGCATCAGCATGCGGTGCTGCATCACCAGCCAGGTCTCGCCCCAGCACAGGATGCGCGTCTCCAGCCTGAAGGCGCGGAAGAGCCGCATCTCGCGGCGGAAGCGGATGGTGCCGGCATTGACCACCGGCAGCCAGCGATGCCGCAGGATCGCCCGCCACAGCCCGCTGCGCAGCACGAGGTCGGTGCGGCCGAGATCCATCAGCGTCCAGTAGCGGCCGTTGTTCATGTGCAGGCTGGCGTCGAGATCGTGAAACCAGACGCGGAACGGCAGGAGCGAGCCCTCCCCCGGCAGGTCCAGCCGCGGACGCTGCCGGGAGGTGACGAGAAGCCAGATGAGGCGGAACCAGAGGTTCATGGCGGCCTTTCGCTGCGCTGGAACGGTTCGGCCGCCTCCATGTCATGCGGGCGGCATGGCTGTCGATCATGCTATCGTCCGAAGCCGCCACGGCACAGCGACGGAGCCCCGGTTTGCCGACCCTGCATGTTTCCCCCCTGTCGAAGCTCGACGCCACCGTGGCGGCCTGCGGCGCGAGCCATCTCGTCTCGCTGATCAACGTCGCCGGCAGGGTCGAGCGGCCGGCGGGCATCGCGGAAAGCCGGCATCTGTTCCTCGGCATGTCCGACATCAGCGAGCCGACGGACGGCCATGTTCTGGCGGGCCGGGAGCATGTCGAGCGGCTGCTCGCCTTCGTCAGGGCCTGGGACCGGGCCGCGCCGCTCGTGATCCATTGCTGGGCCGGCATCAGCCGCTCGACCGCCGCGGCCTATATCACGGCCTGCGCGCTCGCCCCGGGGCGCGACGAGGGCGACGCCGCCGATGCGCTGCGCCGCGCCTCCCCCTCGGCGACGCCCAATGCCCGCCTCGTCGCCCTCGCCGATGCGGCGCTCGGGCGCGGCGGACGGATGATCCGCGCCATCGAGCGGATCGGCCGCGGCGCCGATGCCTTCGAGGGAAAGCCCTTCCTCCTGCCGCTGGAATGAGGCGCGGCCCCGGCCGCAACTTCCTGCGGGCCTGCGGCGTCCAGCCGTGGATACTGCCGGGCTTTCGCGCCCGCTTGCCTTCGCCGGATTTTGCGACGATTGATCGCGCGGGAGGACAAGCCGACATCATGACGATCGAACTCGACTCGCGCGACCGCTCCATCCTGCGCATCCTCCAGCAGGACGGGCGCATCACCAATTCGGACCTCGCCGAGAAGGTGCATCTGTCGCCCTCCGCTTGCCTCAGGCGCGTGCGCCAGCTCGAGGAGAGCGGGCTGATCCGCGGCTATGCGATGATGCTCGACGACAAGACGGCCGGGTTTCCGGGTACGGCCTTCGTCTTCGTCACCCTCGACCAGCAGGGCCGCGCCTCGCTGGAGAGCTTCGAGCAGGCCGTGCAGGACCTGCCGGAGATCCTGGAATGCCATCTGCTGGCGGGCGCGCACGACTATCTGATGCGGGTGATCTATCGCGACAGCGCCGATTTCGAGCGGATCCACACCGACATCCTCACGCAACTGCCCGGCGTGACGCGCGTGCAGTCGACGCTGACGCTGCGGACGATCAAGAAGACCTCCGCTCTCCCGGTCTAGATCATCGCCATCTCCCCGGGTCGATCCCAATGGCGGCGCGCGCTTCCCGGCCCGGCGCCAGGGGGAGCGGCTGCAGCAATTTCCGGCCGGCGCTGCCGCGGCGGGTTGCGGCGGAGCGCGCTCCGGTCGATAAGCTTGCGGCAAAGAGGAATCAGGCTGTGAGCGAAGACAAGACCCAAGCTGGACCCCATGCCGATGTCGCGGAGCTGCCTTTCGAGGTGGCGCTGAAGGAGCTTGAGGGCATCGTGGCGCGGCTCGAGCGCGGCGACGTGCCGCTCGAGGAATCCATCGCCATCTACACCCGCGGCGAGGCGCTGAAGGCGCGCTGCGACGCGCTGCTGAAGCAGGCGGAGGCCCGCATCGAGCGCATCACGCTGGGCGCCGACGGCAAGCCCACCGGCACGGCGCCGCTGGACGTCGGCAACTGAGGCGTCAGGCAGGTTCCGAAGCGTTACTGGCGCCGCATAGGTCGCCGGGATCCGGAAATCGAGCGGATGTTTGTTCACATCGGCGTCGAGATCGAGTTCCCCTGCTCGACAAGCTGCATCGCCGCCCGGGCGAACAGCTTCGACGCCGAGCCGGCCCGGAACATCGTGCGCTCGGCTCGACCGGCCAGCGGTTCTCCAGCTCGCGGCAGCCATAGTCCGTGGCGAAGAACGGCTGGACATCCCAGACGACGGTGACACCCCGCCCGCCGGCCGATGGCGGTCGCAGGCCTCTCAAGCCTTCGACGACATTCTCCATGTCCGCGTGAGCGGAGACGCGAGGTTCGCCATCAGGGACGGGGCGGCGGAAAGCGGCTCATAGGCCAGACCCGGTTCGGCAGCGCGAGCGATTCAAGCGGCCCGCGAGGCGGGCCTGCCGCGCCAAGCGCAATAACCGGACGGCGAAACCTTGAAGACGCGGGCCATGGTCGTGGGAACACGGCCTGATGCGCGCTCATGCAGCGAAAAGCCGTTCGGGTTCGCCTTGCTCTTCCGCGAGAACCAGGCTGCTGCCTGTGCCGTCTGCATCCTCTCCGCCACCTTCGGCGTCAAGGTCCGGACCAAGCGGGCCGTCTCCGGGTCAGCACCTTAACGACCCCAATCAAGAGAGGACACTAAGACCCTGGATGATAACTGTGCAGCGTGTCTAAGATGAGCCGTCAACGTAAAGTCGCGCTTCATCGCGCAGCCAGCCGACGAAGGCCTGGACGTTGACGTTTTCGTCGAAGCGCTTGGGGTAGACGACGAAATACGCGTCCTCGCAGCGCATCCGGTGCGAGCAGGCGACCATCAGCGCGCCCGACTGGATTTCCTCCCGGACCAAAAAATCCGGAAGGATCGCGACGCCGATGCCCGCAATCGCAGCCTGGATGACGAGGGAGTAGTACTCGAATTTTGGCCCGGCGATGCCGTTGACGCCGCTGGCGCCGGCATCGGCCAGCCAGTCGCGCCAGAGATAGGGCCGCGTCGTATGCTGCAGCAATGGCAGACGGGCAAAGCCGTCAGGGGCGGCCAGCGCTTCGCCGCCGACCAATTGGGGCGCGCAGACCGGGATGACATGCTCGTCCATCAGGTGGTGGATGCGGGCGCCCGGCCAGGTCGGGCTTCCGAAATGGATCGCGGCATGCGCCTTGTCCTCCTCGAAGCTGAACGGACGGATTTTCGAGATCAGGTTGATGTCGATGGTCGGATGCGCGGCGATGAAGCGCGCCAGCCGCGGCACCAGCCAGCGCGAGCCGAAGGTCGGCAGGCAGGCGACGGTCAGCACGCCGCCCTTGCGGCCATGCGAGAGCAGCCGGGTGGTCGCGACCTCGACCCGGTTCAGCAGGCTGCGCAGTTCCTCGGCATATTCCTCGGCTGCAACGGTCGGGGTGAGCCGCTGCTTGTCGCGCAGGAACAGATTCTGGCCAAGCAGCTCCTCCAGCGCAGCCAATCGGCGACTGACTGCGCTCTGGGTCAGATTGAGCTCGGCCGCGGCGCGGGTGACGCTGCGATGGCGCGCGACCGCTTCGAAACAGGCGAGATCCCGGGTCGGCGGCAAGGTCCTGCGCATGGGGCTCGCTCCCAACATCCTCATTCCAATCTGGAATGATCTGCATCGGAAATCAGCAATGGGCAAGCCGCCTGCCCGGCCCTAGCTTCCGATGCGAGGGAACGCGGCAGGCAGGCGCGACACCTGCGCTCGCATGACGGCGCGGGGCAACTTGCCGGCCCGATAGAACAAGAAAGGGGAGGACGATGAGGCTGGCGACGGCATTCGCAGGCGCGCTGATCGGGCTCGGCACCGGCATGGCTCTGGCGCAGCAGCCGGTTCCGGAGATCAAGGTACTGACCTGGCCCGCCGCCAAGTACCAGCACTATTTCGAGACCTCGAACTATGTCGCCGAAGGCTGGCGCAAGCTCGGTCTCAAGGTCACGCTCGACCCGCAGCCCTTCCCCAATCCGATGCTGTCGAAATGGTTCAAGGAGCACGATTTCGACGTGGTGATGTCGGTGCTGTCAGGCTCGCCGCAGCGTTCGGAACCGGACTTCTTCACCAACGCCCAGTTCAATTCGCGCAACAGCGCGCCGGGCGATTCCAATGTCGGCTCCTTCTCCAACGCGAAGGTCGACGAGCTCGGTGCCAGGCAACTCACGCTCTATGACGCGCAGGAGCGCCGCAAGGTGATCCATGAACTGCAACGCGTCCTGGCCGACGAGCAGCCGGAAACCGTGCTCGCCTATGTCGTCAACACCTTTGCGATGAACACCGCCAAGGTCGAGATCCCTGGCTATGAGGATACATCGGACGGGCCGCGCTCGCTCTGGAACATGCTGCGCCTGACCTCCAAGGCCGGCACGGCGGTCAAGATCGGCCGCACCATCGACCAAGGCACCTTCAACCCGCTGGCGGCGACGATCGTCGAGGACTTCAACACGCTGAGCCTGGTCTACGACAAGCTGGTCGAGCTCGGGCCCGACGGCTCGCCGCGCATGTGGCTCGCCGAAGGGCTGGAGGTGGTCGACCCGACCACCGTGGTGGTCAAGCTCCGCCAGGGCCACAGCTTCAACGACGGCAAGCCGGTCACCGCCGAGGACGTCAAGTTCTCCTTCGACTACCTGAAGCGCTGGGATGCCGCCTATTTCAAGAAATACCTGGAGAAGCTCGCCTCGGTCGAGGTGGTCGACGCCGCGACGGTACGCTTCAAGCTTACCGAGCCTTACGCACCCTTCATCATCAACACGCTCGGCCAGGTGCTCATCCTGCCCAAGCATGTCTGGGGCGACATCGTCGAGAAGACCGGCATCGCCAAGCCGCAGGACTTCCGCAACATGCCGCTCGTCGGAAGCGGCCCCTACACGCTGCGCTACTGGCGCGAGGGTCAGGAGATCTCGCTGCAGCGCCGGGCGGACCATTTCGCCAAGCCGGCCTCCGATCTGCTGATCGTCGTCTTCGGTTCGGCCGAACTCGTCGGCGCCGCGCTCAAGAAGGGCGACATCGACGTCTCCTTCCAGCCGATCGTGCCGACCGTGGTGAAGGAATTCGCCGCCGAGAAGAACATCAAGCTGATCCAGGCGCGCTCCAACGGCCATATGTCGATGCGCTACAACACGGCCCGCCCCGCGCTCGCCAGCAAGGCTTTGCGCCAGGCCACGGCGCATGCGATCCCCTACGAGGCGATCATCGAAGAGGTCCTGGGCGGCGATGCCGGCCGCAGCGCGACGCCGATCGTGCCGGTCAACGCCTTCTGGCACGATGCTTCGATCCCGTTGCCGGCCTACGACATCGACAAGGCCAGGGCGATCCTGAAGGCGGCCGGCTATAGCTGGGGCCCGGACGGCGCCCTGCGCTTCCCGGCCAAGTGATCGCCGCCGGTCCTGCGAGCGCTCCGCCGATGATCGACGTCCGCGACCTGACCAAGCACTATGCCGCGGCGGCGGGCCTGCGCTCGCTGCTGCCCGGCCGCCGCGGCCAGGTCACGCGGGCGGTCGAAGGCGTGAGCTTCGACATCGGCGCCGGCGAGGTGCTCGGCCTCGTCGGGGAATCCGGCAGCGGCAAGTCGACCACCGGGCGCCTGCTGGTCGGGCTGGAGACACCGAGTTCCGGCACGATCCGGATCGACGGCACCGACAGCACCGTCGCCCGCACCCGCGACAAGAGGGCCTTCCACCGTCAGGTCCAGATGATCTTCCAGGACCCTTACGGCGCCCTCAACCCGCAGCACACGGTCGGGGAACTCGTCGGACGACCGCTGCTCTACCAGGGCGTCCGCGACCGCGCCAAAGTGGCGGCAAGCGTCCGGTCCGTCCTCGCCGAGGTCGGCCTCAACCCGCCGGAGAGCCATCTCGACAAGCACCCGCACCAGCTCAGCGGCGGCCAGCGCCAGCGCGTCTGCATCGCCCGCGCCATCATCCTGGAGCCGCGCTTCCTCGTCGCCGACGAACCGGTCTCGATGCTCGACGTCTCGATCAAATGGGACATCGTGCGCCTGCTCAAGCGCCTCGCCCGCGATCGCGGCATCGCCATGCTCTACATCACCCACGACCTCGCCACGGTCGGCGCGGTCTGCGACCGGCTCGCCATCATGTATCGCGGCCGCATCGTCGAAACCGGCCCGGTCGAAGCGGTGCTGTCGGCGCCGAGCGATGCCTATACGCGCACGCTGATCGCGGCGATCCCCTCGGCCGACCCCGACATCGTGCGCGTCCCGCCGCCCGCGCTCGCGCAAGCGGCGGTCTGAACCATGGTCGGCTATCTCCTGCATCGCTTCTGGCACATGGTCCTGACGCTGTTCGCCATGGCGACGCTGATGTTCTTCCTGTTCCGGCTGCTGCCGGGTGACCCGACAGCGACCGTGATCAGCCCCTCGCTCTATCCCAAGGCGCAGGAGGCGATGCGCCAGCAATTCGGGCTCGATCGGCCGCTCTTCGAGCAATATCTGCTCTATCTGCGCAATCTCTGCGTCCTCGATTTCGGCTTCTCCTTCCAGACCAACCGGCCGGTCTTCGAGATGATCCAGGGCCGCCTGCTCAACACGATCCTGCTGATCCTGCCCTCGATGCTCGCCGCCTATCTGCTCGGCGCCATCATCGGCGCGGTCGCCGCCTGGAGGCGCGGCGGTACCACCGAGGTCGGCCTGGTGTTCACGGCGACGGCGTTGCAATCGGCGCCGCTGTTCTGGCTCGGCATGCTCGCGATCCTGCTGTTCTCGATCAAGCTCGACCTCTTCCCGATCGGTCATATCGTCACGCCTGGAGCATTCCCGGAACAGGACTGGCGGATGTATCTCTCCGCCGACTTCCTGCACCATCTGGCGCTGCCCTTCCTGGTCAACACGCTCTACCAGCTCTGTTTCCCGCTGCTGCTGATGCGTTCGACCATGCTCTCGACCATCGGGGAGGACTATATCGAGCTCGCCCGCATGAAGGGGCTGAGCGAGCGCCGCGTCCTCTTCGGCCATGCCGCCCGCAATGCGTTGCTGCCGCTGGCGACGACGCTGCCGATGATCCTCGGCTGGGCCGTGGCCGGCTCGGTGGTGATCGAGACGGTGTTCTCCTGGCCGGGGCTCGGCCTGCTGATGATCGAGGCGATCAGCCGTGCCGATTACCCGGTCGCGCAAGCCGCCTTCCTGCTCATCGCCGTGCTGACCGTGCTCGGCACCTTCATCGCCGACCTGCTCTACGGTCTGCTCGATCCACGCATCGTCTACGCCTGATCATGCCGACCATCATCCTCGACTTCTTCCGCGCGGTCTGGCGCGGCCCCTTCGGTCCCATCGGGTTGGTGATCCTCGGCCTTTGCCTCGCGCTCGCCATCTTCGGGCCGGCGATCGCGCCCTATGACCCGGTCGCCCGCAACTACGACGCCGCCGGCAAGCTGCTGCGGCTCGCGCCGCCCTCCTGGCAGCACTGGCTCGGAACCACGCTGCTCGGCCGGGACGTGCTCAGCCAGATGCTGGTCGGCGCCCGCCCCGCCCTGCTCGTCGGCGGATTGACCGCGCTCGGCACCGTCGTGATCGGCGTCAATATCGGCCTGATCGCCGGTTATTTCGGCGGCCGGATCGACTCCTTCCTGATGCGGCTGACCGACATGTTCCTCGGCCTGCCCTTTCTGCCCTTCATCATCATCGTGCTCTCGCTCACCGGCCGCAGCCTGACGACGATGGTGATCGCGATGACGCTCGTGATGTGGCGTTCGACGGCGCGGGTCGTGCGCGCCCAGGTGCTGTCGCTACGCGAGATGCCGTTCGTCGCCGCCGCCCATATCACCGGCGCCAGCGATCTTGCCATCATCTATCGCGAGATTGCGCCCAACATCATGCCGATCGCGCTGGTCAGCATCGCCTTCGCGCTCGCCTGGGCAATCATCACCGAGGCCAGCATCGGCTTCCTCGGCTTCGGCGATCCCTCCGTGGTGAGCTGGGGCTCGATCGTCTACGACGCCTATGCCTCGCAGATGATGTATCGCGCGCCCTGGTGGGTGGTGCCGCCCGGCATCGCGATCATGGTGCTGGTCTCGGCGGTCTATTTCGTCGGTCGCGCCTATGAGCAGGTCGTCAATCCGCGCCTGAGAACGGGCTGACGCCATGCCAGCAAACGACACCCGCCCTCTGCTCTCGATCGCCGGCCTCAGCGCGAGCTACGGCACGCCGCGCGGCCCAGCCAGCGCCCTTGCCCAGATCGACCTCGAACTCGGCAAGGGCGAGAATCTTGGCCTGATCGGCGAATCCGGCTGCGGTAAGAGCACGCTGCTCAAGACCGTGATGGGCGTGATGCCCGGCAATGCCCGCATCGACGCCGGCCACATCGCCTTCCAGGGCCGCGACCTCGTCTCCGCCAGCCCCGAGCAGCGCCGCGCCGTGCGCTGGGCCGGCATCTCGATGGTGACCCAGAGCGCCCTCAACGCGCTCAACCCCGTCCTGCGCGTCGGCGACCAGATCGCCGAGGCGATCCTCGCCCATCGCCAGGTCTCGCGCGCCGAGGCCTGGCGCCGCACGCAAGAGCTACTGGCCATGGTCGGCGTCGCGCCGGAACGCGCGCGCGACTATCCCCATCAGTTCTCCGGCGGCATGCGCCAGCGCGCCATCATCGCCATGGCGCTGGCGCTGGAGCCGCCACTCGTCCTCGCCGACGAGCCGACGACGGCGCTCGACGTCGTCGTGCAGGACCAGATCTTCCGCAGCCTGCGCGAGCTGCAGCAGCGGCTCGGATTCTCGCTGCTGCTGGTGACGCACGATCTCGCCCTGGTCATTGAGAACTGCGAGCGCGTCGCGGTGATGTATGCCGGCCAGATCGTCGAGACCGGGCCGACGCGCGACGTCATCCGCCGGCCGGCCCACCCCTATACACTCGGCCTGAAGAACGCCCTGCCGCGCCTCGGCAGCCGCGACGAGCCGATCGCCATCCCCGGCGGTCCGCCCGATCTCGTCGATCCGCCCCCGGGTTGCCGCTTCGCCGCGCGCTGCCCGTTCGCCCTGCCGCTCTGCCGGAGCGAGCCGCCGCAACTGGCCACCGTTGCACCGGGGCGGCGGGCGCGCTGCCACCGCGCCGCCGAGATCGACGCACTCGCCCCGCTCGCAGCCCTGCCGCAGACCTGGGACGCCCTGCGCGAGGGGCCGGGATGAACTGACCCTTTACAATCCAAATCTGCCAAGGAGACCGACGTGAACTACTTCGCCTATGCCAATCTGATGGACATCGACCTGATCCACGGCGTCGCGCCGTCGGCCAAGGCGCTCAGCATCGCCTGTCTGAAGGATTACGAACTCTCCTTCGGCAAGACCACGGACGGCGCCTATGACGGCGCACGGCTGGTCCCGTCCAAGGGCGCCGAGACCTGGGGCGTCCATTACGAGCTCTCCGACAGCGACATGGCGGCGATGGACAGGTCGGCTGGCACGGACAAGGGCCATTGGGCCCACAAGTCCATCATCCTTCACACGGCCAATGGCGAAGTCGTCAATTCGACGACCTACGACATGCCCAACCCGTCGGGGCCGGCGGGAGCGCCGGCGCACTATGTCGAGCCCCTGCTCAAGGGCGCCCGCGCCAACAAGCTGCCGCCGGCCTATATTGCGAAGCTGGAGAAGCTGCTGAAGGGCGCCTGATCGCCGCTTCGGTTTTCAGGAGGCTTCGGAATGAGGGCGTCTGCGCGACGTGTTCCTTGCCATGACGATGCCCTCCTGCTTTTCGCCCGCCGGGCTCGCCATGGCCGGCAGCCTCGCTGCCGATCCCCCGCATCTCGCCTGCGCGGCGAGATGCGGGCCCTGCGACCACCAGAGCCCCCCGGCTTCGACGGCAAGCGCTTGCACCGACAAAGATTGCCGATAAGTCTGGATGCCGCAATCGACCGGCGCTTCGCGATGAGCCAAGGTGGTGGCTGCCCCTCAGAATGACGAGGTCCGATCGCTCGGCCTCAAGCATCATGGGAGGAACAGTCACGGAGCACGATGCCGAAATCGGTATCTCGCTGAAAGAGAGCAGTATGCTCGACGTGTAGATGCCGACACGTGAAACGGTGAGGGTTCTTTCCAAGTCGACAACTCAGCGCGTCCAGCGATCATCGCCGATGCGGGCACCGAAACGGCGACCGAAGGCGAGGAGCGCGTCGACGATCGGCTGATCGTTGCCATCGGCCAGAGCGAACAGCGGATAGGAAACGCTGATCGCGATCGATGTGCCCTTGTGGCGCTCGGTGAGGGCGATCGAGATCGCCTTCACCCCGTCGAAGAGCTCCTGATCGGAAATGGCGTAGCCGCGCAGGCGCGTCAGAGAGAGCTCCCGCAGCAGGTCGTCGAGCGAATGCAGCGTCTGTTTCGTTGCCGCCGTCAGCGGCCCCTCGAACAGGCCGGGAATCTCCGCATCGGGCTTGAGCGAGAGCAGCGCCTTGCCCATCGCCGCGGCATGGGCCGGCAGCCTGTGCCCGGGCTCGACGGCAAACTGGATCGGCTGCGAGCCACGCACCGTCTTGAGCACAACGACCTCGGCGCCGGAGAGCACCCCCAACCAGGCCGTGTGCTGTGTCTCGCGCGCCAGCGCCTCCATTTCCCGTTGCGCCTGCTCGACGATGTCGAACTTGCGGTGGAAGCCGGCGGCGAGCTGGACGGCGAGAATTCCTGCGCCGTAGCGCTGGGTTAGCGGATCCTGCTCGATCAATCCGCCGCCCGCCAGAGAGGCCAGCAGGCGCGACGCCGTGCTGCGGTTCACCTTGAGGTGTCGGCTGACGTCGCCGACCCGCAGCTCGCCGCCGGATTCAACCATGAGCTGCAATGCGCTGACGGCCTTCTCGATCGATTTCATCCCGCCTCGCATTACGGCTTGACGTTGTGCGCAAGCAGCGCCACGATAAATTAACAACATGTTGCATAATACGCAACACAATCAAGACATCAAGGGAGAAGACGATGCGAGGAACCGGCGGCGCGCTGCTCTATGCGACCCTGAAGAGCCATGGGGTGACATGCCTGTTCGGGATGGAGGACCCGATTCACGTCTTCCACGCGGTCGACCGATCCTTCACCCGCATCGTCACGGTTCGCGACGAGAAGCATGCGGCGATCATGGCGCATGGCTATGCCCAGGTGACGGGGCGCCCCGGCGTCTGCGCGGCGACCTTCGGCCCCGGCGCGACCAATCTGATCACCGGCCTCCTGGAGGCGCAGCGCTCATCCGTGCCGGTGATCGCGCTGGTGCAGGACCATGCGCTGCGGCTGAAGAACAAGCATGCCAGCAGCGCGCTCGATCACGCGGCGGCGCTTGGCCCCTATGTCAAGGAAGTCATCCGCATCGACATGGCCGAGCAGGTGGGTGACGCGGTGCGCAAGGCGTTCCGGATCGCGACGACGGGGCGCCCCGGGCCGATCGTGCTGCTCTGCCCGGGCGATGTGATGGCGGTGGAAGCCGAGGCCGAGACCTGGGCGGATCCGGCCTATACCCATTTCCCGGCCAACCGGGTCCGGGCGAACCGGGAGTCGATCGCCGCTGCCGCGCAATTGCTGGCGGCGGCGCAGCGACCGCTATTGATCGCCGGCGGCGGCTCGATCATCTCGGGCGCCGCAGAGGAAATCCGCATCCTGGCGGAGCTGTTCGACATGCCAGTCGCGACGACGATGACCGGGCGCGGCGCCATCCCCGATTCGCATCCGCTGGCGGCTGGCCCCCTCGGCTCGACGACGGGTGGGCGCTACGGCCGCGGCCGCATCTCGAACACGCTGTTCGCCGAGGCGGATGTCGTTTTCGTGCTCGGCTCACGCACCGGACAGATCTGCTACAGCGACTGGTCGCTGCCGAAGCCCGGCACCAAGCTGATCCATCTCGACATCGACCCGGTCGAGATCGGCCGCAATTTCGCGACCGATGTCGCCATGGTCGGCGATGTCCGCGACACGCTGCGCGATCTGCTGGCCCATTGCGCCGAGCACGGGCTCGCGCGCACCGATGCGGCGAGCCGCGAGCGCCTCCACGCCCTGACCTGCGACTGGCGCGAAGAATTCTCCCCCGTCGCCGAATCCGACCAGACCCCGATCCGGCCGGAACGGCTGCTCGCCGAGATCTCGGCGCGGACGGATGAGAAGACCCTGATCGTCACCGATGCGAGCTACGTCACCGGCTGGGCGATGAGCCATATCGACGTGCCGAAGGCCGGCCGCTTCATCCTTTCGCCGCGCGGCACCGGCGGCATCGGCTGGAGCCTGCCCGCCGCGATCGGCGCCAAGACGGCCGATCCCTCGCTCAAGGTCGTCTGCGTCACCGGCGACGGTGCCTTCGGCTACGTCTTCAACGAGCTCGAAACCGCAGCGCGTTACGGCGTCGAGGTCCTCGTCGTCGTCTTCAACAACGGCACGCTCGGTTTCCAGCGCCACTGGGAACAGAAGGTGATGGGCCGCTATCTCGAATGCGACTTCCTCGACATCGACTTCGCCGATCTCGGCCGCGTGCTGAAATGCGACGGCGAGCGCATCGCCGACCCGGCCGGCATCGCCGCCGGCCTTGCACGCGGCCAGGCGGCGAAGGGGCCTTACGTACTCGACGTCCTGATCGACCCCGACGCGACGGCGCCGATCATCGGCTTCGAGAGCATCCTCGCCGCCGACGCCGTCCACTGAAGCCGCGTTCGTAAGGAATCGAAGGGCTGCCGGAGAGACAGCCCCGAACAAGGAGGGGAAACAGCATGTTGAAACGGATCGCAGCCATGACCTTGGCGGCCGCTCTCGCGGCAGCCGCGGCGCTCTCGGCGACGGCCGCCAAGGCCGGGCCGACGCTGGACCGGATCATCAAGGAGAAGAAGATGGTCGTGGGCGTCGCGCCCTGGAACCGCTTCGTCCTGCTCAATCCAAAGACCGGGGAGTACGAGGGCTTCATCGCCGACGACATCCGCAATTTCGAGCAGATGACCGGGATCAAGGTCCAGTTCGTCAACACGACCTGGAGCGGGCTGGTCGCCGGCCTTCAGGCCGGGCAATGGGACGTCGTGATGAGCGGCCTCGGCGCCACGCCCGAGCGCGCCACCGCCGTCGCCTTCACCGACCCGATCGGCTACCTGTCCTCGACCGCGATGGTGCGCGCCGACAGCCCGGTGCAGAATTTCGAGGATCTCGACAAGGCCGGCAATGTCGTCTCGGTCGTCACCGGCACCGCTGCCCAGCAATTCGCCCAGCGCCGCTTCAAAAACGCCAAGGTGACGCCGCTCGCCGACACCGCCGCGGCAGTGCTGGAGGTGATGCAGGGGCGCTCGACCGCCTATATCGGCGATTCCGTCTCGAACGCACTGCGCGCAGAGGAACGGCCGACCGAGCTGCGCAATGTCCGGTTCGCCCCCGACAAGACCGAGTGGACGACCATGAACCATGCCGTTCGCTACGCCGATCTCGACCTTATGGTGTTCCTCAACACCTATGTCCGGGCGATGCAACTGCGCGGCTGGTACCGCAGCCTCGCCGACAAGTGGAAGCTGCCGCCCGAGCTCGCTATCGGGCCGCGCTGACCGCCCGCCAATCCGGGCCGTGTCGTGCTCGCCGGCACGGCCCTATCCGCCTGCATCTCCGGTCGGGTCAGGACATGAACTACACCTTTCAATTCGGCATTCTCGCGGATTACGGGCCATATCTCGCCTGGGGACTCTGGCATGCGTGGTGGACGAGCTTTCCAGCCATCCTGTTTTCGACGCTCATCGGCGTCGCCTTGGCCGCGATGAGCATGTCGCGCCGCAGGCTGGTGCGCGGTGTTTCCATCGTCTTCGTCGACCTGTTCCGCACGCTGCCGGTGGTGGTGCTGCTGATCTGGATCCACTATGTGCTGCCGATCCTGACCGGCGCCTCGTTCTCGCCGACGGCGAGCTCGATCATCGCGCTCTCGCTGAACGGCGCGGCCCTCGCCTGCGAGGCCTTCAGGGGCGGGCTCGAGGCGATCCCTCAGACGCAGGCGCAGGCGGCACAGTCGCTCGGTTTCTCGCGCTGGAAGGTGATGCGCTACATCACCCTGCCGCAGGCCTTCTTCGCCACCCTGCCCTCGCTGACCAATGTCCATATCACCGTGATCAAGAACGTGACCGTGACGGTCCTGATCGCGGTGCCCGAGGTGATGTTCCGTGCGCAGGAGTTGACGGTCCAATTCTTCCGCCCGCTCGAATTCTATACCGGCGCGGCACTGCTCTATGTGGCGCTGATCTGGGGCTACACCGTCCTCATGCGGATGATCGAAAGGCTGCAGAAATGGCAACCGATCTGAAGGTGGTCCCCGCCATGCCGGCGGCGCCGGATTTCATCCGCATCCAGGATGTCCACAAATCCTACGGTGCGGTGAAGGTTCTGAACGGAATTTCGCTCGATGTTGCGGAGGGCGAGGTGCTGGTGCTGTGCGGGCCGAGCGGCTGCGGCAAGAGCACGCTGCTGCGCTGCATCAACGGTCTGGAGACGATCAATTCTGGCGCCATCACGGTCGGCGGTCGCAATGTCGGAACCGCCACACCGGGGGAATTGCAGTCGATCCGGCTCTCGACCGGTTTCGTTTTCCAGAACTTCAACCTGTTCCCGCACATGACGGCGCTGCAGAACATCGCGATCGCACCGATGAAGATCCTCGGCCATTCGACGCGCGAGGCCAGGGATGAGGGGCGCCGGCTGCTGGAGCGCGTGGGGATGGCCGACAAGGCCGATTCCTATCCGTTCCAACTCTCGGGTGGCCAGCGTCAGCGTGTCGCGATTGCGCGCGCCCTGGCGATGAAACCGACAGTGATGCTGTTCGACGAGCCAACTTCGGCGCTTGATCCCGAGATGCGCGAGGAAGTGCTGCAGGTGATCCGCCAGGTCCATCACGACCACGGCATGACCATGGTCGTGGTCACGCATGAGATCGGCTTCGCCAAGAGCGTCGCCAGCCGGGCGATGCTGCTCGACGCCGGCGAAATCGTCGAGGAGGCGCCGGCCCGCGCCTTCTTCGCCAATCCGGCCCAAAAGCGCACCCGTCGTTTCCTGCGGGCGATCGTCAACGATTGACGGCGGGCGAACCGGCCCGATCAAGCACTCGCCGGACGTTGGCCCTCGCTCCTGCCTCGCGCCGGCGCGCTGCCAAATCCGGCGAGACCGACATCCAAGGGCGCGTCAGTTCGCGTGCGTTCTGGCGCCTTGCGATCCGCTCCGCACGCTCCCTCCCCTCTTCCAGTGCGTCGAGCCGCTGGCCGGCACGCCAAGGCCGACGCCCCCGGTGACTTCGCGGGTCGGGCTGCGCAGAGGCAGCCCATTCCGGCGGGAGTTCCATTCCGAACGGTCGCCAGCGTTGGATAGACTTCGCCTGCAAGGGATACGATGCCGATCACCTCGCAAACAGGATCGCCCAAGCCGGCGCCGAGGTTGTGATCCCGCCCAAGCGCAACCGAAAGGTCCAACGGACCGATGACATCGAACTCTACAAGGAGCGAAATCGGATCGAGCGCTTCTTCGACAGGCTCAAGCAGTTCCGAAGGGTCGCAACACGATACGACAAACTCCTCACCTCATGAGCTTCGTCAAACTCGCCGCTATCCCTAGCTGGCTCAGATAGTTAATTCGTCACTACCGCCTAGGCTCAGGACTCATTGATCACAGAGGAAGCCTCGCTGAGTGACATGCGGCAATCCGTCCACACCTCCTAGGCACCCGGTGTGGTTACGCATCAAGCTAGCAGGTTCCGGGTTCGCCGAGCCGCCTAAGCAGCGCGCTGACCAGTTAAACGTTCCGAGAGCAATTTCGGATAGAGCCGAATTGGGAGTACTCCACCGCCGTGCTGCGCCCCTAGTTCAAAGGTACTGACGTACATGGGTGCTTTCGATGTCCGCGACATGATGAAGGCGGACGCCGCCGGCGCGGCCTCTGCGACATCGGGCGCGCAATCAGGAAACGGGCAGACGCGCCGCTTCCATCCGCTCGCCGAGCGGATCGCGGCCATGCCGGTCAAGCCGACGCTGTCGCCGGTGCTGATCGAGGGGCTGGCGCGCCTGCTCGACATCGCGATCGTCCTGGTCATGGGGACGCTGGTCTACCGGCTCTACGTGGCGGGCAGCGTCGCGTCCGCGATCATCTACCAGATCGCGATCCCGGCCTTCGCCGGCGGCACGCTCGTCACCTTCCAGATGCTGCGGCTCTATCCGATCGGAGCGCTGCGCCATTTCGCCGGCTCGGCGGTGCGCCTGCTCGGCGGCTGGACCATGCTGTTCCTGATCGCGCTCGCGATCATCTTCATGCTGAAGATCGGCAGCCAGATCTCGCGCGGCTGGCTGGTCGGCTTCTATCTCGGCGGCGGCGCGGCGCTGATCGCCGGGCGCTTCGCCGCGGCTGTCACCATCCGCCGCCTGACGCGCTCCGGCCGGCTCGAGCGGCGCACCGCCATCGTCGGCGGCGGCGAGGCCGGCGCCGCGCTGATCGAGGCGCTCGAGGCGCAGCCCGATACCGGCCTGCGCATCTGCGGCGTCTTCGACGACCGCAACGATGCGCGCTCGCCCGACCTCGTCGCCGGCTATCCCAAGCTCGGCACCATCGACGACCTCGTCGAATTCGCCCGGCGCACCCGGCTCGACCTGGTGATCTTCACCCTGCCGATCTCGGCCGAGGCACGGCTGCTGACCATGCTGCGCAAGCTCTGGGTGCTGCCGATCGACATCCGGCTCTCGGCCCATATGTCGAAGCTGCGCTTCCGCCCGCGCTCCTATTCCTATCTCGGCGCCGTGCCCGTCCTCGACGTTTTCGACCGGCCGATCGCCGATTGGGACGTCGTCGTCAAATGGCTGTTCGACAAGATCGTCGGCACGCTCGCGCTGATCGCGCTCTCGCCGGTGATGCTGGCGACCGCCATCGCGGTCAAGCTCGACAGCAGGGGGCCGGTGCTCTTCCGGCAGAAGCGCTACGGCTTCAACAACGAGACCGTCGAGGTGCTGAAGTTCCGCTCGCTGCGCCACGACATGGCCGACAAGGCCGCGGCCAGGCAGGTCACCCGCGACGACCCGCGCGTCACCCGCGTCGGCCGCTTCATCCGCAAGACCTCGATCGACGAGTTGCCGCAGCTCATCAACGTCGTGTTCAAGGGCGACCTCTCGCTGGTCGGCCCGCGGCCGCACGCCATCCACGCGCACACCGCGAACCGCGCCTATGAGCAGGTGGTCGACGGCTATTTCGCCCGCCACAAGGTCAAGCCGGGCATCACCGGCTGGGCGCAGATCCATGGCTGGCGCGGCGAGACCGACACCGAGGAGAAGATCCAGCGGCGCGTCGAGCACGACCTCTACTATATCGAGAACTGGTCGGTCCTGCTCGACCTCTACATCCTGCTGAAGACGCCGTTCTCCCTCCTGACCAAGAACGAGAACGCCTATTGAGCGCGTTTGCTGAAACCCCGCGACAGGAGGCGCCTAACCGGCGGCTGGCAATCTCCTATGCCGCGCTGAAGCGCGGTGCGCTATGGCTGCTCGCCGTATCGAGCGGGATCGCCCTGATCGAGCCCTCGCCCTACGAGATCGTCTTCCTCCTGGTGCTGTTCGTCTTCGCGCTCACCGGCATCCGCTTCTCGCAGAAGCTCCTGCCCTTCGCGCTCTTGCTGCTCGGCTACAATATCGGCGGGATCTTCTCGCTCATCCCCTGGATGGCCGACGGCGCCTCGGTACGCTTCACCGCAGTCTCGGTCTATCTGATGATCACCTCGGTCTTTGTCGCGGGCATCATGTCGCAGGATGCGGCCGGGCGGCTGGAGACCCTGCGCCGGGGCTGGCTGTTCGCCGCCTGGATCGCGGGAATCGCGGGGATTCTCGGTTATTTCGACATCGCCGGGCTGGGCGAGGTCTTCACGCTCTACAACCGCGCTGCGGGCACCTTCAAGGACCCCAACGTGCTTGGTTCCTATCTCGCCTTGCCGCTCGTCTACATGCTGCAACGCATCCTGACCGGGCAGACCGGGATGATTCGCGGCCTGGCGGCTCTCAGCATCCCGCTCGTCGCGCTGTTCTTCACCTTCTCGCGCGGCGCCTGGGGTGTGTTCGCCGGCTCGGCCGCGCTGATGATCGCGCTGACTTTCCTGGCAGCGCCGAATACGGCCGCGCGGGCGCGGATCGTGGGAATGTCGGCGGCGGCGCTCATCGCCATGATCGCAGCGCTCCTGGTCGCCCTGTCGTTTGAGGAGGTGCGCGCCGTCTTCGAGATCCGCGCCAGCCTGGACCAGGATTACGACCAAGGCGTCACCGGCCGCTTCGGCAACCAGCTGCGCGCCATCCCGATGCTGCTGGACGCTCCCAACGGCTTCGGGCCGCTGCGCTTCCGCTGGCACTTCAACCAGGCCGATCCGCATAACGTCTACATCAACGCCTTCGCCTCCTATGGCTGGCTCGGCGGGCTGTGCTGGTTCGCCCTGACGGTCGTGACCATCTATGTCGGCTGGCGGCTGGTCTTCCGACGCGGCGCGACCCAGCTGCACGCCATCGCGATCTGGTCGGTGCTCTTCGTCACCATCTTCCAGGGCCTCCAGATCGATACCGACCATTGGCGCCATCTCTATCTGATGATGGGCCTCGTCTGGGGGCTGGCCGCACTAGACCCGGAGGAGAAAGACGCAGGCGCGCCGGCTCATCCCCCGCCCTTGCGGACGACAACATAGGCATGGGTCGTGACCAGACTCCAGCCGAGCCGCGCCGCCGCCGCGTTGAAGGCGTGGTCAAGCTGCTTCAGCCCGGGCATGCGCTCGAAATACTCATGCCCCCAGAAGCGCTGGACATGGACCTCGGCGAAGCCCACCCGCTTGAGCATCGGCGCGAGCACTGCGGGATCGCCGCGGCACCAATCGTAGAAGGCAGGGAAGATCGGATCGTCGCCGCCGTCGCGCCGCGCTGGGTACAGGGCGTGGACGATGGCGCGCGACAGCCTTGCGGGCAGGACGTGGTTCAGCGCGAAGATCGGGGCCCACAGCGTCGGGAAGAAAGCCAGCGCCACACCGCCGGGTGTCAGCAATTCATGAATGTTGGCCCAGGCGCGCTCGACGCCGTCGACATGCTCGAAGACCATGCGCGAGACCATCATGTCGTAGCCGCCGCGCACGACGTCCGGCTCGGACAGATCGCCGGCGATGTCGAAGCGCACGGTCTTGAGCCCGCGTCCGGTCAGGGCGAGCTCGCCGGGATCGATGTCGTTGACAATCAGCTCTATGCCGTTGCGGGCGGCCTCCTCCTGCGTGAACAGCGGATCACGGCCGCCGCCAATCTCGCAGACACTGCGCAGGCCGAACTGATGCGCCAGCCCCAGGATGGTCGCTTCATATTGATCCCAGGCCCATCGTGAATGCCAGTCGGGCCGGAGCCCGTCGAAGAAGCTCGCGAGCGAGCCTGACGCCTGCGTCATCGGGCGCCGGCCGGCATCAGGGCCTCCGGTCGCAAGGCTCGCCATGGACATGATCGCCTCCGCCTCGAGAGCCTGCCTTCGGTTTTTGCCGCAAAATTGCCCGTGGGATCGCGGCACCGCAACGCTAAGCTTAACCGATGGTAAACGGTATCCGAACCGATGAAGGCTCCGCCAGCTCGAAGCTGCGATTTTGGCCAACCAAAGAACGAAGATGGAACATTGACCGCTCTACACGTCTGATTGGCTGTCAACGTTCACCACTGCTCTGTAAACTGTCATCCTTGAAACGTCGAGATCGCGCGCCGCACTGGCCTTGCTGGCACCGGTGGCAATGCGGCGTCGGATTTCGTCGCCGCCAGTGTTTTTCTTCCGGCCGTTATGGACCCCTCGGCTCGCGCAGCCCCGGCGCGCTGACGATCCTTGACGAACTTCAGTTCCATGTTGGCAACCATGCCGAGGATAGTGATCACCATCCGCCCAATGTCGCCGGCGGTCGGAACCTCTGGCTCAAATACCCGCAGCGAGGCTCCTTCGCGATGTGGAACGGCCAAGCCGATCGAGACGCAAGACGACAAGTTCATCTTCGACTTGTATGGACTGCACGATCGTCTCCAGTTCCGTGTGCCCCTTTCGCGATGCACCCGATCCTGTTTCAGAACGATGGTTTCACAATCTGCCGCCTTCAACCGGGCAAGCCGGATGTCGAAATCCTGGTCCGTTGTGCTGACACGGGCATATACGATGCGGGCCATAAGGAGAATCCGTCACCATAGAGTTGATACTCTACGGTATCGTCACATTCGAGAGCGAACCGACCATCAGGGTTATTGGCCTGGTGGAGCACGAGCATCGTCAGGCTGAGCCGCCGTCAGCGCTTCCTCAACTTTTGAGTGGTAAGAGAGCCCGCCTGGAGGTTCTAATGTGCTTGGTTATTGTCGACGATTTCGGCGCAGCGGCGCAGAGGCGGATGGCCTGAGGCGGCCATGGCCAAGATCGTCGCGCTGGGGTCTTACCTCTATCAGTCAGCTCTCGCCTTAGGCCTCCTGATCGCAGTTTCCAATCTGCTGACGGCACCGAACTATGTCGCCTATTCGCTGTTCGTTTCAATCGTCCAGTTCGCCGACATCGCCTGCTTTCAATGGCTCCGCTCCGCATGCAGCCAATTCTACCCCGGCCCTGACGAAGAAAGTGAGCGGGCGGAACGTGGCGTGATCATCGCCGAGTTCATCGCCAGCTCTGCCCTATGCTTTTTGGGAGTAGTCGCTGCGGCACTGTTCGACATTTCTCTCTGGCTCGGGTTGATCGGCGCCGCTGTGGCGATCCTGCAAGGCGGCGGTGAATTGCATTTGACCATGCTGCGCTTCCGGCAGGAGTTTAGGTTATTCTCCTGGCTCCAGGGCGCTCGCGCGACGATCCTAGCCGCCACGACACTCGCCGGCGCGGCGCTCGGCGGGGAACTTGGCCATGTTGTAGCCGGTGTCCTGGCGGGAAATCTCGTCTACTGCTTGGCGGCCTGCATCCTGTCGCGCCGCAGTCTGCCCTGGTCACACATATGGGACGGCAAGCTCGTCAGGCGCCATTTGGCCTATGGCGGTGTGTCGGCCGGCGCTTCGGTCGCCGGGGTGCTCGCACCGCTCGGGCTCAAGACGATCTTCGCGAGCCAACTCGGTTCGGCCGCAGCGGCGGGGCCGCTGCTTGCACTCGATTTGCTCCAGCGGCCGTTCGGCATGATCATCACCTCGCTCCAGGCGGTGCGTTACCCCGAACTGGTGGCGCGCTTCGATCGCGAAGGCAGCTCCGAAGGCCTCCGGATCGAGCTCGGCCGCTACTATGCCCTGCTGACAGGCTCCGCCCTGCTCGGCGCCGCCGGGCTGATCGCGCTGCTCGGCGCCGCGACCTTGGCCCTCGTCCCGCTTGCCCTGCAGGCTTCCTTTACGCGAACAGCGCCGCTCATCATGCTCGTGGCTTTGCTGCGAGCCCTCACCCACACTTTGCTGTCCACACCCGCGCACCTGCAACGCCGTTTGCCCGCCATCCTCGGACTGGCGGGGCTCGACTGCATTCTGACCTGCGCCGGAGCCTGGGTGACTGCGGCGTTCCATCCCGGCGCCGGCACAGCCATAGCCGCCGGCTCCGCCGGCGGAGCGGCAACGGCAGCGGCCCTTGGGGTGGTCATGCTGCGCCGACAACCCTTCATCATGACTTGGTGGCCGGTGCTGGCATCTGTGGCGGCCCTGATACTGGCCTGGCTGAGCACGGATTTGTTCGCCAGCGACCTGCTGCTGGCGACGAGCGTGGCACTTGCAGCCGCGCTCCTCTTCGGCGCGGCACCCTCTTTAACCTTCCTACGCTGGATCGCACGTTGAGGTACCATGGTTGACACGTTGCCAAGCCGACCGACCGCCATCGTCGTCGGCATCGCCACATCCGGCCGCCGCGAGGTTTTGCGGGACACGCTCATCCAGCTCGATCGGCAGGCATTGCGCCCGCAGCGTATCCTGATCTGCCCCTCCGCCGACGATGACGTCGATTGGGATCATGCGGCAAGCCTGACGATCGCGGCAGAACGCATCAAAGGCCCTCGGGGGTTGACCGCTCAGCGCAATGCCATCCTCGAGGCGGCCGGCGATGCGGATCTGATCGTATTCCTCGATGACGATTACCTGCCGGCGGATCGCTTCATCCTCGAGGCCGAGCGGTTGTTCGGGCAAAATCCGGATGTCGTCGCAGCAACCGGTCATGTTCTTGCCGACAGCGTTCACGGTCCGGGAATCGGATTGCATGAGGCGCTGGCGGTTCTGGCCGGCGACCAGCCGCCGCAAGATGGCGATATCTGGCCGGTAGAGAACACGTATGGCTGCAACATGATATTCCGCATGGCAGCGATTCGCCGCACAGGAGCGCGCTTCGACGAGAATCTACCACTCTATGGCTGGCAGGAAGACGTCGATTTCTGCAGCCTGCTCGCAGCCGAGGGTCGGATCGTACACGCCACAGTGCTGCGCGGCGTTCATCGCGCCGTCAAGTCCGGCCGCACCTCCGGGGTGCGTTTCGGCTATTCGCAAATCGCCAATACGGTGTATCTGGCGCGCAAGGGCACGATGCGCCGGGCACGTGCCTTACGCCTGTCCGCTGCACCCTTCGTAGCCAACATAGTATGCAGCCTGCTGCCCCGAGGCCTGATTGATCGACGCGGGCGGCTCAAGGGCAATCTGCTCGCGCTCTGGGACCTGGCACGCGGGCGCATCGATCCGCGGCGCATCCTGTCGCTCGATTAAGTTCTCGGAAGAACGCCTACGATGCGGTGAAGAAACGATCATGATGCCGCCTCAACGCAAGCTTAGGAAAGTTGTGCCACAGGAGGCGCTCGCCCACCGCACAACCGCAGGCGCATGCACCCCTCCTCCCCCGCCACATCGGTCGTCATCTTCGGCTCGGCAAGGCCCGTTACCTGCGCAGTGATGGACTATGCCCATCGCCTCGCCGACGCCGTCAATGCGTTGCGCCCAGGCTTCGTCGCGGTCCGGACGATCGAGCCGGAACGCCCGACCGCTTTCATCGGCGCCATCGCCGAGGAACTGGAGCGCAACCGCATCGTGCACTTCCAGATGCCGATCGAGGGCTGGGGCAACAGCGTCGTGCCGGGCTCGGCGCTTTTGGCAGCCCGATTGATGACCCGCAAGGGCCGCATCGCTATCACCTTGCACGAATGGGCCTCGCTCAATCGCTTGCGCTATCTCTCCATGGTGCCGGATATCCTGGCCTGCGACGGCTTCGTTTTTGTCTCGCCGCAGCAGCGGGAGAGTTTCCTGGCGACGCCGTTGGTCGGCGCGGCTAAGAAGCAGGCAGCGCCGGTCATCCCGATCGGCCCCAACATCATGCCGGCGCAGATCGATCCCGAACGGGTCGCGGCGGAACGGGTAAAGCTGCGCGGCCGCGGCGCAAGCGAAGCCGATGTCGTGATCGGCTATTTCGGCGTGCTTTATGCGAGCAAGCGGCCCGATGTCCTGCTGCAGACGGTGCAGGCACTACATAAGCGTGGCGTCAAGGCGCGCCTGCTGATCTGCGGCGACTTCCTCTGGGATAAGCCCAAGGATCGCGAGGCTTTCATGGCATTGGCGCATGAGCTCGGCGTCGCCGCGTGGCTAGATTTCCGCGGCCGGATCGATGATGAAGGCGATCTGATGGCGACACTTTCGGCCGCTGACGTCTTCCTGCTGCCGTTCACCGACGGGATCAGTACGCGGCGCGGCAGCTTCCAGGCGGTCAGCCAGCTCGCGATCCCGCTGGTTTCGACTGAAGCCGAGAGGCAGGACGAATTCGCGCTCGCCCCAACACTGAAGGCGAAGATCGACAATCCGTCGACGATCCTGTGCCCGGTCGATGCCACTCCCGAGCGCTTCGCCGAGGCCGTGCTCGCCGCCCAGGCCCGCAAGGCGGAGGCGATCGGCGTCGACCTCGCCGGGCTCTGGGCCGAGGCCGCCCTTGCCCATCTCGATTTCTACGATCGCCTTCAAATGGTCTGATCCGACAACAACCGTTCCGCCACGAGACTTTCCTGGCTCGCCGGTCTCTATATTCCAATCAATACGTGACGCATCCTGGCGCTCTGAAGGTGACCGATGTCGGATATCGTGTCAGGGGGCATTTCGTTGACCGAGCGGCTGACACTGTCCGGCTTGCGCCGGTCGTCGCAGATCCTGCAGCCAAAGCCACTTCAAAGGCTATGGGAGGATCGCATCCCAGCTTCGCAAGGTGGCACCGCAGCGCAACATCGTCCTGAAGCTCGGTGCCGACAGTTTATTCAGGTTTCCATTCGGTGACGCCTGTTGGCACCGGAGGTGATCTACGAACCGGAAATGCTCGCGCTCTTTCAGACGATTCGCGGCCAGGTTTTCGGTTTCGTCGATTGCGGGGCAAATTTCGGCTATTTGGCCTGCTCCCGGTTTCGTGGACAGTCGGTTAAGCTAATCCGATCTTCTTTTCGAACTCGACCGGGCTATGTAACGTCCCAGCCTGCGCCGGAATTAGAGATACAGGCCGCGACGAGACAGCGGCGCCCCCGGCGCCGTCGCGAGCTATCCCCTTGAGCTGGACTCCAGCCTTTTTGCAAAAGCACAATGATTTGATGTATTTATCAGGGATGGAGCGAGAACAGTCCTATATTTTTCTGAATGTGCCGTTCGCGGACAAAGATGCGGCAAAGCGAGCTGGGGCCTTTTGGGATATGGAAGGACGCGGCTGGCGTATTTCCACGGAGACGCCGCGCGCGAAATTCGAGCGGTGGCTGCCGCGAATGTTTCAGCCGGACGCCAGACCGCCCTATATCGTTTCCGAAATGGTCCCGGCGCCGTGCTGGGGCGTCAATCTGCGATCGTTGTTGCCTGCCGAGGTTTGGGAGGCGCTGCGTAGAGAGTGCTCGCAGCAAGCTGGTCATCGCTGTCAGGTATGCGGCGGGAGAGGACCCGACTGGCCGGTCGAATGCAACGAGCAATGGCAATATCTCGAAGATCCGGCCACGCCCGGCATCGGTGTTCAAAAGCTGCTACGCTTGGCAGCCCTTTGCCCAACCTGCCACACCATCAAGCACCTCGGGAAAGCGCAGATCGACGGCCGCTACAAACAAGCCTTGGAGCAGCTTTGCTATGTGAATGGTTGGTCGTTCGAGCAGACCGACGAACATGCCGAACAGGCATTCGATACCTGGGAGCGCAGGAGCGGGATGGAATGGCATTTCGATCTCGGCGCGCTTGTCGGCATGGGCATCGACAAAATCGTGCTGAGAGCTTCGCCGGGGCTTCCGCCAATCGCCGGTGTCGATGTCGTGCTCGTACCTGACTTGTCACTGGCGTTTGGTTTCGCGACCGGAGCGCTTCCGTTCTAGCCGCGGTCAGTCTTCAGGCGGGAACAGCCCCGGCATCCAGCGGTCCGCATATTTCGCCGGAAACGCAAGAAACAATGGGCTGCGCGTCGTCTCGGAACTGATTACGCCGGCTTCAAGCAGCGCGGAGGTAATGCGCCGCGCCGTTCGATCGCTCGCATTCAAGAGCTCTGCAACCTCGCCGCGCTCAAGCGAGCCCTGATAAAGCAGTGCTTTCAGAACAACGTCGGATTTTGGCGGCAGGAGGTCTGCGCGCATCTGCTCTTCGGTCCAGATCATGATGCGATCGCGCAGGCGCTCGGGCTTCATCAGCCCTTCCATGAACTCCACCTGGTCGATGCAGCATTCGAGGAAGAAACGCGTGAACTTCGCGAGCTCTTCCTCGCTGAGAGTACCACGCCCGTCGAGGTCGTTGCGGCGCTTCAGATCGCAGGCGGCCAGATGCCCCTTGTAGGCAGCCTCCTTGCGCGCCAGTCCCCGTGCGATTGACCAAAGCCCCCGCGTGTCGAGCGCCTTCAAAAGGATGGCATAAGACATCAATCTCGCGACACGGCCATTTCCGTCGATGAACGGATGGACCCACAGGAGGCGATGATGCGCGCAGGCAGCCGAAAGGATCGCCTCGGTTCGCCCAAGCCGTCCATAGGCCTGATGCATGCGATCCAGAAAGCGCGGCACGGCGCCGGGGCTGACCGCGACGAGCCGCCCGACTTGCACATCGCGTTCGCGCAGCTCGCCCGGAACGATTTCGATTTTCTCGTGCGTTACCGGATCTTCGGCAAATAGGAGCTCGGCCGGTAGCAGCTCGCAAAAGCGCTTGTGGATTTCGCAGATCACTGCGGGCTCGGTCGCGCTGCCCGCAATGCCGCCCTCATCGATCCATTTCTGGACAGCGATATGCGCCCTGGCTTCGAGCTGTAGATCGCGCTTTTGCGGATTGTCGCTATAGTCGCCGGCAAGCGCGCGCTCGATATCGACGGGATGGGTATTATGCCCCTCGATGAGATTGCTATAGTAGCAATTCATGGAGCGGACGAGGTCAGCAAGCGCGCTGGCGATCGAGGCTGGCAGGCTGCTGCGGAAGGCCGCCGAGCGCTCCGCAAGGGTAAGAGCAAGGTCGCCCAGCTGTCCGCGCAGGGGACTACCGTCGCCCACCATCAACGGCTCGAAAAGCCCAGTCCCTTCACCATCATCCCTAACAGGCATATATACCGCTTCTGTGGCCGCTTTACTGGCCGCTTTAATATCTTCAATTCCTATATGATATCATAGTGATAGAGAAAATCATATCCTAAAAATTATAGCCAGATGGCCGGTTTGATGGCCATACCGTCAAAAGCTGTAATGAGCTTTTCCGGCCATCCAAGGCATCGCGTATTGACCAGCGCCTTACGTACCAAGCGGAAGGAGCGAGACGGCACCGACGCATCGCCTTGACCGAAGATGGACTAAAGACCGCACGGCCTAAATCTTCCGCGTGGAGAAGCAAGTATGCCGCAAATCGCATTGGATCGGCCTGTTCACTAGGCATATATTCTTTCCATGCAGTCTGACTACATCCCCCGTTTGCTTGATCATGGCGAAGGTTTGATCTCCGAGGAAGATCTGCTGGCCCGCCATAAAGTCGTTGTCGTCCTTGCCGAACCGGGAGCAGGAA